>NZ_CP088083.1:0-3823900 GCF_040784895.1 Cupriavidus sp. Agwp_2 | reverse complement strand
TGGATGGCTGCGGCACGGGCCAGCTGGTTGGCTTTACCGGTGACGAAGTTGTCGAACGTCAGGATCGGGTTCAGGCGCGAGCGCTCATGGACCGTGTCACTGGGCTGGTGGCCCGGCATGCCGTTGGGCCCGCCCATCGGCTGCTGCTGCGGCTGCGCCTGCTGCGCGCGGTAGGAGCGGGCGCTGGCTTCGGCGGGGTCCATGTGGACCACGTCGATATCGCCCATGTCATTGCCGTGCTGGCCGGGGTGGCTGCCATGCGGGTTGCCATGGCCGCCGTGCTGGCCGGGATGCTGGCCGCCCTGGCCCATGCCGGACATCTGCGCGCGAGCGCCGGCCGGGACCGGCGCGGCGGACGGGTTGCCTGAATGACCTGAATGACCCGAGTGACCATAAGGGGGCTGGCCCATGCCGTAGCCGGCGGCAGGCGGATAGTCGCCATAGCCGGGCTGGCCGGTCATGGGGTAGGGCGCCTGCGCGGCCATCTGCTGGCCGCCCGGATAGCCGCCCATGCCCGTACCCGGGGCTGCGTGGCCGTCCACGCCCATGGCGCCGCCGGGCTGGTGCGCGCCCGGCCCGATGGCCGGTGGCGGCGCCTGCATATAGGCGGCGGCACGGCCGGAGGCCGCGGGATCGAGCACGAACTGGACGCTGACCTGCGCTTCCCAGTACTCGCAGGCCAGTGCGGTGATGCGCCCGGAGAACTGGCTCTTGACCCAGTCCAGCTTGAAACGGTTGGGCGCAGCAATCCGGAGCGCATGCGTTTCTTCATCGAACGCAACGGGCACCAGCGGCTTGATCCACGTTTTGAACTGTTGCGGCGTCAGTTCGCGCTCGAGTTGCGCGGCTGCCGCCTGCCAGAAATCTTGCATTGTTTGTTGTTTAGTAGTCGCACCCGGGATCGCGGTCCGGGCACGTCACGAGCGGCGTAAACGTCGCGTCGACCGGGCCATGCTGCCGAACTGGTAATCAATACCAGTTGGCGTACCCCCGCGGCATGGCATGCGACAGCCAGCGAGCAATCGGCTCGCCGCACTGAGCGTGCGTTAACTCATGCGTTTTTCGCGGTGGGGGGCCCGGGTTGCGCCTGCGCCACGCAGCCCGTGATGTGTTTGGACCCGGATTGTACCCCCGCCCCCAAGTTATCCACAAAGGATAAGTCTGTGGACAACTTGTGCAAATGCAGTGGATTTCTGTGCACAACCCGTGCTGCAGTGCGGGGTAGCGGGTTGTGGAAAGCCGCAAAACTTCAGGCAAAACATGGACTTCGACCTCAGTTGTCCTATATGTTGGCGGCGCCGCAGGCACATATGTTTTTGCACTGACCACTGTGGACAATGGCGCACTGACAGGTTCTTCGGTTTGTGGCATATGTGTCGGCGCACCTCGCCGTTTACCTTGACACCGTCGACAAAACTGGGTTAAATGCCGGGTTCTGCGATGCGGCAGGGGATCACGTATGCGCATCGCCGGGTCTGGCCTGTTCGTGCCGTCCGCGCCAGCAGGCCTACGCCTGCACCGCGCCGCCGGCCGGCAGCAAGACAGAACCAGAATCGTCGGCATTACCGCGGCAGTTCCTTGCCAGCGGCAGCCCCATGCGAACCATACGCGGCGGCCACGGCACCCCGGCACCGGCCGAAGCCGGGCACGCCCAGATCAACCAGAGAGTGCAACATGAAACGTACCTACCAACCTTCCGTTACCCGCCGCAAGCGTACCCATGGTTTCCGTGTGCGCATGAAGACCCGTGGCGGCCGTGCCGTCATCAACGCTCGCCGCGCCAAGGGCCGCAAGCGCCTGGCCATCTGAGGCCCGGGCAACCGGCCTGACGGCGCCACCGGCGCCGTCAATGCCTCTTGCCTCGGGTCCAGGACGGACTGCGCAGTTTGCGCCGGGTTGCCGTCGGGTCCAGCTAGTCAGTCAGCAGTATCTCTCGCCAGCCTTGCCCAGCGTGTCAGCCCATGCCTTCCCCAAAGCCGCGAGGCTCACAAAGACGGATGAGTTTTCATCCGTTTTTGCTTTGCGGCCCCGGCGGCGCAGTACGCATTTCGTGCTCTATGTGCGCGCCAACGGCCTGGCAGAAGCCCGGCTGGGCGTGGTCGTGGGCAAGAAGTTCGCGCCCCGCGCCGCCGAGCGCAACCTGGTGAAGCGCATGGCGCGCGAGCTGTTCCGCCAGCGCCGCGACCAGTTGTCGGGGCGCGATGTGCTGTTGCGCCTGCAGGCAAAATTCCCGCGCGCGGAATTTGCCACGCGTGCTGCTGTCCGACGGGCGTGCGCGGCGGAAATCGCCAGCCTGCTGGAGGTAGCGGCAAAACCGCTGCCACCGCCGCCGGTGCCGTCCGCCACGCCTTCCGCCCCGCCAGCCCCACCGCCGGCGGGTGCTCCGCAAAGCCAGCCACCCGGCCTTCCGGCCTGATCGCGAGCCAACGCCCGCCATGAAGCGAATCCTGATAGCCCTGCTGCGTATCTACAAGATCGCCCTGAGTCCGTACCTGGGCTCGCAGTGCCGCTTCCTGCCAACCTGTTCCGACTACGCCCGCGACGCAATCGTCCATCACGGCGCCGCGCGCGGCAGCTGGATGGCCGCCTGCCGGCTGTGCCGTTGCCACCCCTTCGCCCAAGGCGGGTATGATCCCGTGCCGGGCACGGAAGCCGACACTGCCAGGCCGGACTCAAAGCCGCAAACCGCCGCGGACTGTTCCGTCCATGCCGCGGCAGGCCATGCGCCTGCCGTGATCCGTCTGCCCAGACCCTGATTTCTCCGACCACAGCCAGACATGGATATCAAACGCACCATCCTCTGGGTCATCTTCTCGATGTCCCTCGTGCTGCTCTACGACAACTGGCAACGCGCCCAAGGCCATGCGTCGATGTTCTTCCCGAGCACGACGCAGCAGGCCGCTTCGGCGCCGGCCGCCAGCGGCGCGGCCGCGCAGGGCGACGTGCCCAAGGCCAACGTCCAGCCGGGCGCAGCGGCCCCGGCCGCCGGCGCTGCGCCGCAGGCCGCCGCCCAGCCCACCGGCGAGAAGATCGTGGTGACCACCGACACGGTGCGCGCCGAGATCGATACCGCCGGCGGCATTTTGTCGCGCCTGGAGCTGCTCAAGGAACTCGAGAAGGACGGCAAGCCGGTGGTGCTGTTCGAGCGTGACAACGTGCGCACCTACATGGCGCGCTCGGGCCTGATCGGCGGCGACCTGCCCAACCACACCACGGTGTTCACCGCCGCCCCGGGCCAGCGCAACCTGGACGGCGCCGAGCAGCTGGAAGTGGTGCTGACCGGCGAGAAGAACGGCGTGAAGCTGGTGAAGACTTACATCTTCCGCAAGGGCAGCTATGTGGTCGACACCAAGTTTGCGGTGACCAACGCGGGTACCGCGCCGGTGTCGCCGACGCTGTACCTGGAGCTGGCGCGTGACGGCAGCAAGGTGGAGCAGTCGCAGTTCTACAGCACCTTCACCGGCCCGGCGATCTACACCGACGCCGACAAGTACCACAAGCTCAGCTTCGAAGACATCGCCAAGGGCAAGGCCAGCGTGCCGGCCGCCGCCAACAATGGCTGGGTGGCGATGGTGCAGCATTACTTTGCCTCGGCCTGGATCCCGCAGACCGGCAAGGAGCACAGCTTCTACGTCCAGCAGATCGATCCGAACCTGTACCGCGTGGGCATCCAGCAGCCGCTGGGCGAGCTGGCCCCGGGCGCCACGGTGACCACCGATGCACGCCTGTTCGCCGGTCCGCAGGAAGAGCACATGCTCGAGAAGATCGCCCCGGGCCTGGAGCTGGTGAAGGACTACGGCTGGCTGACCATCCTGGCCAAGCCGCTGTTCTGGCTGCTGGAGAAGCTGCATGGCTTCCTGGGCAACTGGGGCTGGTCGATCATCGCGCTGACGGTGCTGATCAAGCTGGTGTTCTTCCCGCTGTCGGCGGCGAGCTACAAGTCCATGGGCAAGATGAAGGACCTGCAGCCGCGCATGACGTCGATCCGCGAGCGTTACAAGAACGACCCGCAGAAGATGAACCAGGAGATGATGGGGCTGTACAAGACCGAGAAGGTCAACCCGCTCGGCGGCTGCCTGCCGATCGTGATCCAGATCCCGGTGTTCATTGCGCTGTACTGGGTGCTGCTGTCGTCGGTGGAAATGCGCGGCGCGCCGTGGCTGGGCTGGATCAAGGACCTGTCGGTGCCGGATCCCTTCTACATCCTGCCGATCGTGATGGCCGTGTCGATGTTTGTGCAGACCAAGCTGAACCCGACGCCGCCGGATCCGGTGCAGGCCAAGGTCATGACGATCATGCCGCTGGTGTTCTCGGTGATGTTCTTCTTCTTCCCGGCCGGCCTGGTGCTGTACTGGGTGGTGAACAACATCCTGTCGATCGCGCAGCAGTGGCAGATCAACCGGATGCTTGGCAAGGGCAAGACGGCTGTCGTGGCCAAGAGCTGATTGCCAGTTGCGTTGATGTAGTGTGTGAAAAGCCCGGCTTCCGCCGGGCTTTTTGTTTTTTGGCTGATGGGCGTAACTCCCCAGCGGCTTTCTCCCCTCTCCCGCAAGCGACGCAAGCGGGAGAGGGGAGCCTCGTTCAAGCGGTGTTGGCTGCGGCAGGCGTTTTGCAGGCGTATCCTACTGGCCTGCCTCAACGTCAGGAGAATCCCCATGAGCTGGTCCGCCAAGCAATACGTTGCCTTTGAAGACGAACGCACCCGTCCCGTCCGCGACCTCGTCGCCGCCATCCCCAACGAGATCGTGCGCAACGCGGTGGATATCGGCTGCGGCCCGGGCAACTCCACCGAGGTGCTGCTGGGCCGCTACACCGGCGCGTCGATCACCGGCCTGGACAGTTCCGACGACATGGTCGACGCCGCGCGCAAGCGCCTGCCTGACGTGCAGTTCGGCGTGGCCGACATCGGCGCGTGGGACGATGCCGGCCCTTACGACGTGATCCTGGCCAACGCCGTGCTGCAATGGCTGCCGGACCACGCCAGCCTGTTCCCCAAGCTCGTCTCCAGGCTTTCCGAAGGCGGCACGCTGGCCGTGCAGATGCCCGACAACCTGGAAGAACCCGCGCACCGGCTGATGCGCCAGGTGGCGGCGGAAAGCCCGTGGGCGGAAAAGCTGGCCGGCGCCAGCAAGGCGCGCGCGGAGCGTTCCCCGGCGCGGTGGTATTACGAACTGCTGCGCCCGCTGTGCCAGCGCGTGGACGTGTGGCTGACCACCTATCACCACCCGCTGGCTGGCGGGCCGGCGGCGGTGGTGGAGTGGTTCAAGGGCAGCGGCCTGCGGCCGTTCCTGCAGCCGCTGGACGAGGCCGAGCGCGCCGCTTACCTGGCGCGCTATGAAAGCGAGATCGCCAGGGCATACCCCGCGCTGCCGGACGGATCGGTGCTGCTGCCGTTCCCGCGCCTGTTTATCGTGGCAACGCGCTGAACGCCATCTGCCGGATCTGCCGGATCTGCCGGATCTGCCGGATCTGCCGGATCTGCCAGGTCAGGCCGGCTTGTGGCACACCGCCTCGATGTTGTGCCCGTCCGGGTCCAGCACGAAGGCGCCGTAGTAGTCCGGGTGGTAGTGCGCGCGGATGCCGGGCGCGCCATTGTCGCGCCCGCCCGCCTCGATGGCGGCGCGATAAAACTTATCCACAAGCTCGCGGCTGTCTACGCGGAACGCTACGTGGATCGGCGGCCGGTTCGGCTCGCCACGGTGGATCCAGAAATCCGGCTTGCCCGGCGGCCCGAATCCCGCCACGTCGGTGCTGCCGGTGACACTGGCCGGGAATTCCTTGACGAGGCCGTAGCCGATGGCACCCAACGCGCTCAGGTAGAACGCGCGGCTCCTGGCGTAATCGCTGACGCTGGCGCCGGTATGGTCGATCATGCTTAGCTCCTTGCAGGGTTAGGCTCAGGCCAGGTCGAGCACGCTCATGGTGGCGTTGAAGCGGCTCACCAGCACCGATTCGCCGTGCACGTCCGCAAACACATCCGCCTCGACCACGATGATCGAGCGGCCGGACTTGAGCACGTCGGCACGGCAGCGCAGCCGGTCGCTGCGCACGGCCCTGAGCAGGTTGATCTTGAATTCCGCGGTGACCACGTGCTGGCCCGCTTCGAGGATGGTGGTGCCCGCGGCGCCCGCGGTGTGGTCGGCCATGGTGGCTTGCACGCCCGCGTGGACGATGCCGCCGTGCTGCAGGTGGCGCGGCGTGATGGCCAGCGTCGATTCGCACCAGCCCGGCCCGCAGTCCGCCAGCGCGATGCCGACGTCATTGACGAACGCGGCCTGGCGGAAGCCGGCCTCGATGGTGTCGCGCAGCAGCAAGCGCTCCTGTTCGGTGGTCATGGCGGGTCCTCTTACGGTCTCTGCATCACCAGGCGGTGTGCGCATTCCAGCGCGACGGCGGGCCGCTGTCAACCGCGGCAGCGCCGGATACGCCGCCCGGACGCATTCGCGCGTGCCGTCGCCTACACTGGTGGCATCTGCGTCCCCACCGGCGCGCCTGACCGCATGAAGACCGCCATGACCGACGCCAAGCCGTTCACGCTGCGCCGCAAGACGCAGCCGGTCGTTGCTTTTGCCGCGCTGACGCAAGCCAGCCTGGCGCGGATCGACGCATCCCTGCAGAATTTGCTGCACCGCGACGAAGCGGAAGACCTGCACGCACTGCGCGTGGCGGTGCGCCATGCGCGCGCGGTGCTGTGGGCGCTCGGGCCAGCGCTGCCAACCCTGGAACGCGACCGCTGGAAGCGCGAGCTGCGCACGCTGGCGCAGGCGACCAGCGAGGTGCGCGACTGGGATGTCTTCCTGGCCGAGACGGTTGCCCCAGCGCGCGAGAAGGAACGCAAGGATCCCGTGCTGGCCGCCGTGGCCGACACTGCCACAACCCGGCGCAACATGGCGCGCGCGGCCATGCTTGCCGCACTGGTCAGCTATCGCGACGGGCAGCTGCCTGTCGTGCAGCGTGATCTCGCCCACCTGGCCCACCTTGCCGGGAGGGTTGCCGCCAGGAGCGAAGCCGGGAAGCGCGACCGCCTGGGCCAGTTCGCCCGCAAGCGCGTGCGCCGCGGGCGCAAGCAGTTGCGCGGTTTGAAACAGGCAGCCCATGGCGGCGACCTGCGCGCGGTGCACGACCAGCGCATCGCGGGCAAGCGGCTGCGCTACACGATCGAGGCGCTGGAGCCGGTGCTGCCGTCGCGCTTTACCAAGCGGCTGCACCGCAAGCTGGTCAGGCAGCAGTCGCGGCTGGGCGGCTTTGTCGATGCCATGGTCGCGCGCCGGCTGATGGGCGAGTGCCTGGACGTGCCGGAGTTGCCCGACGACGTGCCGCCGCCACCGCCCGGCGCGAGCTGACGCCCCGCCTGACATGGCGGCCGACCTACCGCGCCGCGCGGCGCTTCTGCAAGTGCAACCCACGCCACGCCAACCGCAACCGATCTGCGACAATACCGCCATGACTGCTCCCCAGGTTCCCATTGCCGCCATCGCCACCGCGCCCGGACGCGGCGGCATCGGCGTGGTGCGCGTGTCGGGCCCCGATGTCGGCCCCGTGATGCGCGCCGTCTGCGGCCAGGCACTGAAGCCGCGCCACGCGACCTACCTGCCGTTCCTCGACGGCCAGGGCAAGGTCATCGACCACGGCCTCGCGCTGTACTTCCCCGCGCCCAATTCATACACCGGCGAAGAGGTGCTGGAGCTGCAGGGCCACGGCGGCCCGGTGGTGATGCAGATGCTGCTGACGCGCTGCCTGCAGGCCGGCGACAGCATCGGCCTGCGCCTGGCCGAGCCGGGCGAGTTCACGCGCCGCGCCTTCCTCAACGACAAGCTCGACCTGGCCCAGGCCGAGGCAGTGGCCGACCTGATCGAAGCCAGCACCGAAGCCGCTGCGCGCTCGGCGGCGCGCTCGATGGAAGGCGAGTTCTCCAATGCGATCCGCAAGCTTGTGGATAAGGTTATCCACCTGCGCATGCTGGTCGAGGCCACGCTGGATTTCCCCGAGGAAGAGATCGATTTCCTGGAGCAGTCCGACGCGCGCGGCCAGCTCGCGACCATCCGGAATGAACTGGGCGGCGTGCTGGCGCAGGCGCGGCAGGGCGCGCTGCTGCGCGAAGGCCTGTCGGTGGTGCTGGCGGGCCAGCCCAACGTGGGCAAGTCCTCGCTGCTCAATGCACTGGCCGGCGCCGAACTTGCGATCGTCACACCGATCGCCGGCACCACGCGCGACCGCGTGCGCGAGACCATCCAGATCGACGGCATCCCGCTGCATATCATCGACACCGCCGGCCTGCGCGAGAACGCCACCGACGAAGTCGAGCGTATCGGCATCGAACGCACCTGGGACGCCATCCGCCGCGCCGACATCGTGCTGCACCTGGTCGACGCCACCGACTACCTGCGCCACGGCCTGTCCGAGATCGACGACGCCATCGACGACCGGCTCAGCGGCCATCTGCCACCGGGCTCGCCGATCGTGCGCGTTGTCAACAAGATCGACAAGGCGCCGGCAGTGGGCGACACGATGTTCGGCGGCAACCGCCCGCACGTAGTCGCCGCAAACGGCCCTAACCCCACCGAGATCTGGATCTCTGCGCGCACCGGCGCCGGTATTGAATTGCTGCGGCGCGAGTTGCTGCGGCTGGTGGGCTGGCAATCCGGCAACGAAGGCACTTTCCTTGCGCGCGAACGGCATCTGACAGCGTTGCGCAATGCGCAGTCGCACCTCGATATCGCGGCGGAGCAGGCAGAGCATCAGGCGCAGGCGCTGGACCTGTTCGCCGAAGAACTGCGGCTGACGCAGGAGTGCCTGAACAGCATTACCGGGGAGTTCACCAGTGATGATTTGTTGGGCACGATTTTTACGCGGTTTTGTATTGGGAAGTAAGGCGGTCGCTACCGGAACGCGCCACCTTCTTCTCCCATGCGCCTCACCCTAATCACCTTCGGCACCCAAGGCGACTGCCGCCCCGTCGTAGCCCTCGGCCTGGGCCTGCGTGACGCAGGACATGACGTGCTGATGCTCGGCGAACGCTCCGCCGCGCCGCTTGCCGCCGAGCATGGCCTGCCGTTCGCGCCAATGGCCGGCGATATACAGCAAACCCTGCAGCCCGGCGGGGCCCTGCACAAGCTGATGACCGAGGGCGGCAACGTGGCCGAGGCCACGCGTGCCTTTGGACGCATTGCGGAGGAGAACACCGAGGCGTGGATGGCACAGTTGGCGGAGGCGGCGCGCGACATTGATGGCATCGTGTTTTCGGGACTGACGGCTTACGTGGGGCTGTCCGTGGGTGAGCAGCTGGGCAAGCCTGTGATCGGTGCTGGCATGTTCCCGATCTCGCCGACGCGGGATTTTCCTTCGGCCTTGCTGCCGCCGTTCCGCATGCCCGGCTGGGCCAACCGGGCCAGCCATGCTGTGATCAATTTCGTGCTGTGGCGGATGTTCCGCAATGCCACCAACGCGGCGCGCGCAAAGTTGTTTGGCGTGGCGCCGCGCCGGGCGATGTGGCGCGATTTCCCGTCGCTGTATGCGATGTCGCCGCACCTGGTGCCGCGCCCGCGCGACTGGCATGCGGACTGGCTGGTGACCGGCGCGTGGAACGTGCCGGCGCAGCCGGACTGGCACCCGGGCGCAGCACTGCGCGACTTCCTGGCGGCCGGCGCGCCGCCGCTGTATATCGGCTTCGGCAGCATGGCGGGCTTTGACCGGCAGAAGGTGGTCAATGCCATGGTGCAGGCCGTGGACGGCCGGCGGGCGCTGTTCTATCCGGGCTGGTCCGGTATCGATGTGTCCGCGCTGCCGGCCAATTTCCATGTAATCGGCGCCACGCCGCATGACTGGCTGCTGCCGCGCGTGGCGGCGGCGATCCACCATGGCGGGGCCGGCACCACGCATGCGGCGGCGGCGGCGGGCGTGCCGTCGATCGTGCTGCCGTTCGCGGGCGACCAGTTCTTCTGGGCGGGCCGGCTGGCGGCGCTGGGCGTGGCGCCGGCATACGTGCCGGGACACAAGATCGACGCGGCGCGGCTGGCGTCGATGATCGCCTTTACCGAGCGCTCCGAGACGCGCGACAAGGCCGCCGCGCTGGGTCGCGCGGTGGCCGCGGAGCAAGGGGTGGAACACGCGGTGGCCGCAATCGGGCGCTTCTGCGCTCCGGGTGGCGCATAATCGCGCTTTCGCCGTTTGCATGCCCCCAGGCAGGACCCCCAGATGTTGAACCGTACCCAGCAGATCCTCATTGCCATCGTCGCCGTGGCTGTCCTTGGCATGTTGTGGTTTGCCGGCAATGACCGGCATGACGATGCCTCCACGGCCCCCGCCGATCCGGGCGAGCTGGCCGCCGCCAGCGCGGTGCCGGCCAGCGACGTGCGCGGCGTGCCGCGCGACGGCACGCTGGATCCGGTCAGCATCGACCCGCAGCGGCCCGCCGACCGGCTGCCGCAATACCAGGCCAGCGCCATACTGGACGACTACCGCAACGATCCCAAGGCCGCGGATGCGCGCTACCTCGACCACTATGTGATCGTCGAAGGCGTCGCCAGCGGCGTGCGCCGCGAGGGCGAGCAGGTCTTTGTCGACATCCGCACCAACGACCCGGCCGCCAATGTGCGCGCCTTGCTGCTGCAGCGGCAGATCTGCGGCCCGGCGGGCCGAGTCTGTGAAGTGGAGGCCCGTGCGACCATGGTCCGGCGCGGCCAGAAGGTGGCGGTGGAGTGCAACGGCGCGGGCCAGGCCGATGGCGTGCCGCTGCTGCGCGACTGCCTGCTGCGCGGCGGCGCCAACTGAGCGCTAGCCTGATCGGGAGAACCTGCGATGCAATCCTTGCTGTCCGTGCTTGCGCTCATCATCCTGGCGGCGACCGCCGCCGGCCTGGCTTCGCCGCGCTGGCTCAGCGAGACCCTGCTGGGCGGCCGGCCCGTAACGCGACTGCAGGTCGCGGTGGTAGGCCTGTGCCTGGCTGCGTTCTGCCTGATCCTGGTGGGCCGGCTCGCGCAAGGCGGGGCGAGCGGCTGACGCGCCACGCGGACACAGCAGCGCGGATTTTGTACTTCTGTTCCGGGAATTGGCTGGCGCCGGCAGCGCCTACAGTGTGAAGGCACGCTGCCCGCATTGCGCGCCGGCGGCGGTGCCCAAGCCATCCAGGATTCCCATGAAGAAAGCTCTGCCGGCCGCCTGCGCCGGCCTGCTGCTGTGCGGCTGCTCAACCTACCAGGCCGTGACCCCGGTCGACCGCCTCGACCGCTCCGATCCCAATACCGCGTTCCAGGTGCCCGCCGGTGGCGGTCCGCGCGGCAACTACGGCGCCAACGGCATGCTGCTGTGCGTGGTGGTGAGCCCGGTGAGCGGCAATAACTATGTCGATGCCTTCCGTGCGTCGCTGGAGCACCGCAATTTCGAGGTGAAGATGCTGCAGGCCGAGGCGGCGTCGGCGCTGGCATGCCCGATGGTGGCGTATTACACGGCACGCAGCGCCTGGTTCTGGACGTCCTACCTGGACAGTGTGGACATCACCGTGTTCCGCCAGGGCGACCGCGTCGGCAAGGCGATCTACAACGCCAACCGCAGCGCGGGCGGGCTCAACCTGAGCAACCTGGTGAAGCCGGCGTCCAAGCTGGACGAGATGGTCGAGCAGCTGTTCCCAGGCATGCTGCCGCCGCCGGCGCCGTCAGCCGGCACGCCGCCGGCACCGACGGCGGGAGCCTGATCAGGCAAGACCTGACCTTGCCGCGGCCCTCAGCCAACCCGGCTCAGCGCTCCAGCCTGCCCAGCCGCACCACGGTCACGCCGGGACGCAGCTGGCGCAGCGAAGGCATCACCAGCACGCAGTCGGGATAGGGCGTCACCACCGGCTCGCCGTCGCGCCAGCCGATGAGCGTGCCGGCATCGGCAAAGGTCTCCAGGCCGGTATAGGGGCCGGCAAAGCGGAAATCCATGCTGGCGGCGACCACCGGCTCGGTCACGCGTACCACCCGCTGCGTGGCGGGCAGCGGCTGCAGCCAGCCGGCGGGCAGGTCGGCGGCGTCGACCACGCCGGCGTGCAGCAGAAAGCGCGCGGTGCTGTCCTGCGCCACCGTCACGGCTGCCGGCTCCCAGTGCTGTCCGCATTCGATCAGCAGCGCATTGCGCGGGCTGGCGGGATCGCCGAAGCCGTCGTAGTCGCGCATGCGGCGGCCCTCGGGGTGGCCTTCGTCGACGATCACGTCGGCCGGCGCGCCCAGCGCGCGCGACAGGGCGATGCCCTTGTCTAGCGGGCCGGAGACGATCAGCGGGCGGCTTTTCTCATGCATCGAGTGCAGGTCGAGCAACAGGTCGACGGTGTCGATCACGGGGCGCATGGCGCGCGCGCGGCGCAGCTCGGAGGAATCGCGGCTGGTGTCGTCAAGCGTGGCGGCGGTCCACACGCGGTTGAAATCCTGGTCGACGAAGCGCGACGCGTCTGGCTTGGCCGGGTCGAAGCTGCGGTAGGCGTCGACGTTGGCAAAGGCCAGCGTCAGGCGGCCGCGGCGCGGACGCAGGCCGTGGTCGAGCAATGCCTTGACGGCGATGGCGCCGCAGACCTCGTTGCCGTGGGTCAGCGCGTTGACCATCACGTGGGGGCCGGGCTCGCCGCTGTCGAAGGTGTACAGGTAGGGGATGCCGGTGTTGCCCGGGGCGTAGGGGCGGATGTCGGGGAAGGTGACGTCGACGGGGTAGGCGTCGAGGTGGGTGGGTTCGGTCATTGAATCGGTGCTCTCAGGGGTGCCCGGTGGGTCGGTGCCTGACGGGTCGTATGGATTGGGACGTCGTTGGTACTGGCAGGCGCTGGCCCTCTCCCCCGGCCCCTCTCCCGCAAGCGGGAGAGGGGAGCAAAGCGGTGGGTTCGGAGAGGGCGTCGGACCTTGCCCACGCGCGCTGTGGTCTTCCCTCTCCAGCAAGCTGGAGAGGGAAAGGAAACCGTCGGCTTGGGAGAGGGCGTCAGGCCTTGCTCATGCTCGCTGTGGTCTCCCCTCTCCCGCGTGCGGGAGAGGGGCGGGGGAGAGGGCCGGCGCTGGCAGCACCGACATCCCATCCCTCACTCACGAATCCCGGCCGTCTGCACAATGGTCCGATAGCGCCCCGTCTCGCGCTTGATAAAGCTGCCGAACTGCGCAGGATTGCCCGGCGTCACTTCCACGCCGGCCTCGGCCAGCTTCTTCTTCACGTCCGGCATCGCCAGCACGGCCTGCATCTCGGTGTTGAGCCGGTCGACCACCGGCTTGGGCAGGTTGGCCGGCCCCATCAGGCCGAACCACACGCCCATGTCGACGCCCTTGAGCGCCGGCGTCTCGGCCAGTGCCGGCACGTTCGGCGCCACCGCGGCGCGCTTGGCGCCGGTCACGCCGTAGGCCTGCACGCGGCCTGCCTGGATATGCGGCAGCGCCGACGACAGCACCATCACCGCCAGGTCGATCTGGCCGCCGAGCAGGTCGGTGGCCATGGCCGATGCGCCCTTGTACGGCACGTGGGTGATATTGACGTTGCCCTGCTGCTTGATCAGCTCGCCAGCCAGGTTCAGCGGCGTGCCCACGCCCGACGACGCATAGGCCAGCTTGCCCGGCTGGGCCTTGGCCAGCGCGATCAGCTCGGCGGCGTTCTTCGCCGGCAGGCCGGGCTTGCCGACCAGCACCATCGGCTGGGTGCCGACAAAAGTCACCGGCGCCAGGTCCTTCTCGCCGTCGTAGCGCACCGCGGGGTTGGTCAGGCGCGCGATCGACACTTCACTGCCCGAGCCCATCAGCAGCGTGTAGCCGTCGGCCTCGGCCTTGACTACCTTGGACGCGCCGATGGTGCCGCCGGCACCGCCCAGGTTTTCGATGACCACGCTCTGGCCGAGGCGCTTGCCCAGCTCCGGCGCGATGGTGCGGGCGACGAGGTCGACGCTGCCGCCCGCGGTGTAGCCCACCACCAGCGTGATCGGCTTGGCGGGCCAGGTGCTGGCGAAGGCGCCGCCGGTAGCGGTGGCAAGGCAGAGTGCGGCAGCGGCCGCGCGCAGGATGGTCTTCATGGTCTTGGCTGGGGGTCCCCGGAATCGATGTTGTGACCCGATATTAGAGAGCGGCCGGCCCGGTCGGCATGCGGCTTTGGCAAGGGGGGTTGCCGATTCGGCAATGGTGGCGATCACTGCTCACCGTGGGGCCGCCACCGCCGCGCGCCAGAACGCCTCGGCCAGCGGCCGCATCGGCGCGCGTGGGCGGTACAGGCGGATATCGAGGGCGAGGTCGCCGCCATCGTCAGCTCCGGCGGCGGTGGCACCGATCGCCCGCACCAGCCGGCCCGCGTGCAGGTCGTCGGCGATCAGCCGCGCGGGCAGCCACGCCAGCCCCATACGCTGGCGCACCATCTCGTGCACCGACTCGGCAAAGTCGCTGACCGCGATCACGTCTAGCCGCGGCGCCAGCTTGCGGCGCGCAATCTCCTGGTTGACCATGCGCCCGAGCGTCAGGGTCTCGGCATAAGCGATCATCGGCACCGGCTTTTCTTTCGTGGCCTTGCCGGTGCGCAGCCGGTGCAGCGGCGCACCCTGCGCGTCGGCGGCGCTGACGCAGACCAGCCGTTCCACGCCGGCCTGGTGGAACTGGTAGCGCGCGTCGTCCAGCATCACCGGCAGGTCAGGCGGGCTGTAGCACAGCAGGAAGTCGGCGTCGCCTTCGGCGAACATCGCCAGCGCGTCATGCATGGGGAAGGTCGACAGCCGTGTGCGGAAGCCTGCCGCGGCGGGATCGCCGCGCAGCGCTTCGCGCAGGCCGGACAGCCACGCCGGCACCATCGAGCGCGCCAGCGTCTTGCCGGTGGCGATGGTGACGGTGCTGGCGTCGGCCCGATGCGCGGCGCGCAGTGCCAGCCGCGTTTCATCCAGCGTGCGCAGCGCGCTCTGCGCGGCTTCCAGGAACTGGCGGCCCTCGGCGGTAAGGCGCACCGGGAACACGCTGCGGTCGATCAGCGGTGCGCCGGCCCACACTTCCACGGCCTGCATGCGCCGGCCGAACGCGGGCGGGGTCACGTTGCGCAGCTCGGCGGCGCGCGCCAGGCTGCCGGCCTGCGCCAGGCAGACGAAGTCTTCGAGCCAGCGGATATGCATGGAAGGCGGGACAAGTAGCGTTGGTCTGCCCACATTATCGGCAAAACCGCCCGCCATCTTGCATGCCGCCATGCATCGGTTGGAATGTTTGCCAACCATACTAGAGATAGCGTCAATGCCGGTCCGCCCCGCCCGGACAAGAATACCGACGCACAGGAGGCCACATGCTCCCGCATACCCAACGTGCGCCGCAGCCGCGCGCGGACGCCGACACCGAGGTGCTGCACGCGCTGTCGCGCCGCGGCTTCCTCAAGGTCGGACTCGGCTTCTCGGCCGCGCTGGCGTGTACCGCGCTGGTGCCGTCGCTGGCTGGCTGCAGCGCCGCCGATGCCGCGCCGCAGGCCGGCATGGCGTGGCTGCGGCCAGACGACGTGGCCATGTTCCGCGCGCTGCTGCCGGCCGTCGTCACCGAACTCGCCGAGGCACCGCCGCCGCGGCGCGAGACCCTGGTGCAGGAGACGCTGCGCAATATCGACACCACCTGCTCGGCGATGAACGCGGGCGCGCAGGCCGAGCTGCGCAAGCTGTTCGGCCTGCTCGCCAGCACGCCGCTGCGCTGGGCGCTGGCTGGCGTCGGCCAGCCTTGGAACGCGACCACGCCGGCACAGGTACAAGCCTTCCTGGAACGCTGGCGCGCCAGCCGGCTGGCCACGCTCAATGCCGGCGCGGTGGTGCTGGTCAAGCTCGCCAGCGTGAGCTACTACGTGCTGCCTGCCGCCTGGGAGGGCAGCGGCTATCCCGGCCCCAATGCGCCCGTCTACAAGGCGCTGCACGCCTGAGCACCGACATGGCCATCGACAATCTCTACGACGCAGGCATCGCCGCGGGCTGGAAGGTGCTGGATGCCGCCACTTTCACCATCTCCCGCACGATCGATGCGGACGTTGCCATCGTCGGCAGCGGCGCGGGCGGCGGCATCAGCGCCGAGGCGCTGAGCCGTGCCGGGCTGCGCGTGGTGCTGCTGGAAGAGGGCGCACTGCGCACTTCGGACAGCTTCCGTGACATGGACGAGAACCGTGCCTACCGCGAGCTGTACCAGGAGGCCGCGGCGCGCACCACGGCCGACGGCGCCATCGCCATCCTGCAGGGCCGCGCGGTCGGCGGCAGCACCACCGTCAACTGGTCGTCAAGCTTTCGCACGCCGCCGCAGACGCTGGCGCACTGGGCCGGGCACCACGCCGTCAGCGGCCATGCCGAGGCCGACATGGCGCCATGGTTTGCGCAGGTGGAAGCGCGCCTGGGCATCGCGCCCTGGGCCATGGCGCCCAACCCCAACAACGACGTGCTGCGCCGCGGCTGCGAGAAGCTGGGCTGGGAGTGGCACGTGATCCCGCGCAACGTAAAGGGCTGCTGGAACTCCGGCTATTGCGGCTTCGGCTGCCCGGTCAATGCCAAGCAGTCGATGCTGGTATCGACCATCCCGGCGGCGCTGGCCGCCGGCGCGACGCTGGTGCACCGCGTCCGGGTGCGCACGCTCGAACATGACGGCCAGCGCGTGCGGTCGGTCACCGGCGAAGCGCTCGGCGCCGACGGCTATACGCCCACCGGCCTGGGCGTGACCGTGCGGGCACGGCACGTGGTGGTCGCCGGCGGGGCCATCAACTCGCCGGCGCTGCTGCTGCGCTCGCGCGTACCGGACCCGCATGGGCGGCTGGGCGTGCGCACTTTTATCCATCCGGTGAATATCAGTATCGCCGTTATGCCTGAGCGCATTGATCCTTATTATGGCGCGCCACAGTCGGTGGCCTCCGACCAGTTCCAGTGGGCCAATGGCGCCACGGGCCCGATGGGCTACAAGCTGGAGGTGCCGCCGTTGTTCCCCGGCATCAGCGCCGGCGTGCTCAACGCCATGGGCGATGCGTTGCGGCGCGATATTGCGCAGCTGCCCAACACCAACGCCATGCTGGCGTTGCTGCGCGACGGCTTCGTGCCGCAGAGCGAGGGCGGACGCGTGCGGCTGGCCGCCACCGGCAGCCCGCTGCTCGACTACGAGATGGGCGACTACGCCTGGGACGGCGTGCGCCGCGCATGGCTGAGCATGGCGCAGGCACAGTTTGCCGCGGGTGCGGTCAAGGTGCGGCCGGCCCATCTGGACGCCACCGACTACCGCAGCTGGCCTGAAGCGCGCGACGCGATCGCAAAGCTGCCGCTCAAGCCGTTCCGCACGGCGCTGTTCACCGCGCACCTGATGGGCGGCTGCGGCATGAGCGACGACCCGCGCCGTGGCGTGGTGGACAGCCACGGGCGCCACCACCAACTGGCCAACCTGTCGGTGTTCGACGGTTCGGTGTTTCCGACCAGCGTGGGCGCCAATCCCCAGTTGTCGGTGTTCGCGCTGACGGCACAGAATGCAGATGCACTGGCCCGACGCATCACGGCATGACAAAGCGTCACTCCTGCGGTGCAGGCGAAAAAAAACCAGTGGCGGTGTGCCACTGGTTTTTTCGCTTGAACGGCCGACGGTTTGCTCCTTCTCCCGCAAGCGACGCAAGCGGGAGAGGGGAGAACCCCCGCGTTACTGCGTCACCGGTTGCTGCGCTCCAGGCGCTGCCTGCTGCGCGACCGCGCTGTCCTCCTTCAAGCCGCCGCCCAGCGCGCGATACAGATCGATCGCGTTATTCAGCCGCAGCTGCCGCGCCTGGATCAGCGCCTGCTCCGCGGTGAACAGCTGGCGCTGCGCATCGAGCTCGTCCAGGTAGCTGGCCACGCCGCTGCGGAAACGCAGGCGCGACAACTCATATCGAGCGGCTTCCGCGTCGCGCACTTGCTCCTGGCCAGTGACCTGGTCTTCCAGCGTGCCACGTGCCACCAGCGCATCCGCCACTTCCGCGAAGGCCGTCTGGATGGTCTTCTCGTAGTTGGCGATCTGGATGTTCTTGCGCACGTTGGCCAGATCCAGGTTCGACCTGTTGCGGCCATAGTCGAAGATCGGCAGCGTCAGCTGCGGCGCGAACGACCATGCGCGCGTGCCGGCATCGAACAGCCCCGAGAACGTCGGGCTGATGGTGCCGACGCTGGTGGTCAGCGAGATGCGCGGGAAGAACGCCGCGCGCGCCGCGCCGATATTGGCGTTGGCCGACAGCAGCTGCTGCTCGGCCTGGCGGATATCGGGACGCTGCTCCAGCAACTCCGACGGCAGGCCCGCCGGGATATCGCTGACGATGCGCTCGTCCGACAGCCGCATCGGCTCGGGCAGGTTCTCGATGGTGCCGATGGGCTTGCCCACCAGCACTTCGAGCGCGTTCTGCGCCTGCGCGCGCTGGCGTGCCAGCTGCGCCGCGGCGACGCGCGCCTGCGCCACCAGCGATTCGTTGTCGCGCAGGTCCAGCGCCGAGGTGGCGCCGGCATCGAAGCGCTTCTTGGCCAGCCCGTAGGTGCTTTCGCGCGCCTGCAGCGTGTTGCGCGCCAGCTCGTACTGCTCGGCGAAGGAGCGCTCGGCCAGGTAGGCCTTGGCGACTTCCGATACCAGCGAGATATACGCCGAGCGGTGTGCCTCTTCCGTGGCGAAGTACTGCGCCAGCGCGGCGTTGGACAGGCTGCGCACGCGCCCGAAGAAATCGAGCTCGTACGACGAGATGCCCAGGCCGACCCGGTAAACCTCGGTCACCCCGGGCTGGCCCAGCGCGGTGGCCGCCTCGGCCGGGGTGGTGCGGGCCCGGGTGTAGCCGCCTTCCACGTTTACCGTGGGCAGCAGATCGGCACGCTGCACCTGGTACGTGGCGCGCGCTTCCTCGATGCGCAGCGCGGCCTGGCGCAGGTCGCGGTTGTTATCCAGCGAGGTGGCGATCAGCGCCTGCAGGCGCGGGTCGCGGAAGAACTCGCGCCAGCCGATGTCGGTGGCGCGGCGGGTCTCGCCGCTCTTCACCTCGGCGGTGGCGTAGCCCTCCGGTGCCACCGGGAAGCTGTCTGCCACCGGCGGGGCGGGGCGGTCATAGTGGGGTGCCAGCGTGCACCCGGTCAGAACGCCGGCCACCAGCAGCAGTGTGGTCAGGGTCTTGGTCATGTCAGATTTCCTCTTGCGGGTCATGCCACTTCTTGTCCAGCATGCGCTGGCGCTCGCTGCCCTTGAAGCGCTTGCGCACCACGACGAAGAAGACCGGCACCAGGAAGATCGCCAGCACCGTGGCCGTGATCATCCCGCCCATCACGCCGGTACCGATGGCGCGCTGGCTGCCCGAGCCTGCGCCGGTGGCAATCGCCAGCGGCAGCACGCCCAAAATAAATGCCATCGACGTCATCAGGATCGGGCGGAACCGCAGGTGCACCGCTTCCAGCGTGGCTTCGACCAGGCCCTTGCCTTGCGCCTGCAGGTCCTTGGCGAATTCCACGATCAGGATGGCGTTCTTCGCCGACAAGCCGATCGTGGCGATCAGGCCCACCTTGAAGTACACATCGTTGGGCATGCCGCGCAGCGTCACGCCGAGCAGCGCGCCGAGCACGCCCAGCGGCACCACCAGCAGCACCGAGAACGGGATCGACCAGCTCTCGTACAACGCGGCCAGGCACAGGAACACGATGATCAGCGACAGCGTGTACAGGATCGGTTCCTGCGAGCCGGCCAGGCGCTCTTCATACGACTGGCCCGACCACTCGAAGCCGAAGCCCGGCGGCAGCTTGGCGAAGTTCTCTTCCATCACGCGCATGGCTTCACCGGTACTGCGTCCCGGTGCGGCCTGGCCCGCGATCTTCACCGCCGGCATGCCGTTGTAGCGCTCCAGGCGCGGCGAACCCATGATCCATTTGGAGGTCGCGAACGCGGCAAATGCCACCATGTCGCCGTTGCTGTTCTTCACGCGCAGCTTGGTCAGGTCGTCCGGCAGGCGGCGGTCGGCGCCGTCGGCCTGCACGATCACCTTGCGCACCCGGCCTTCATAGATGAAGTCGTTGACGTAGCTGGAGCCGAACGCGATCGACAGCGTCGAGTTGATCTCGGCCACCGACACGCCCAGCGCACGCGCCTTCTCGCGGTCGATGTCGATCTGCAGCTGCGGCGCGTCTTCCTGGCCTTCGGGGCGCACGCCCATCAGCACCGGGTTCTGTGCGGCCATGCCGAGCATCATGTTGCGCGCTTCCATCAGCTTGGCGTGGCCCTGGCCGGTGCGGTCCTGCAGGCGGAAGTCAAAGCCCGAGGAGTTGCCCAGCTCGGAAATCGCCGGCGGGTTGAGCGGGAAGATGATCGCGTCCTTGATGAACGACAGCGCGCCGAAGGCACGGCCGACCAGCGCCTGCGCGTTCTCGCCCTCGCCGGTGCGCTCCTTCCAGTCCTTCAGGCGCACGAACGCGATACCGCCGTTCTGGCCGCGGCCGAAGAAGGAGAAGCCCGCCACCGTGATCATCTGGTCCACCACCTTGCTTTCCTTCTGCAGGTAATAGTCCTCGATCTGCTTGAGCACGCCGATGGTACGGTCCTGGGTGGCGCCGTTGGGCAGCTGCACCACGGTGATCATGTAGCCCTGGTCTTCATCGGGCAGGAACGACGACGGCAGGCGCTTGAACAGCACCACCACGCCGAGGATGATCAGCGCGTAGATGATCAGGTAGCGGCCAGTGCGCTTGAGGATGCGCGCCACCACGCCCTGGTAGCTGGTCGAAGCGCGCGCGAAGGTGCGGTTGAACCAGCCGAAGAAACCCTTCTTCTCATGGTGATGGCCGGCTTCCACGGGCTTGAGCAGCGTCGCGCACAGCGCCGGGGTCAGCGTCAGCGCCAGCAGCGCCGAGAATGCCATCGAGGCGATCAGCGACAGCGAGAACTGGCGGTAGATGTTGCCCACCGAGCCCGAGAAGAATGCCATCGGGATGAACACCGCGGTCAGCACCAGCGTGATGCCGACGATGGCGCCGGTGATCTGGCCCATGGCCTTGCGCGTGGCTTCACGTGGCGAGAGTCCTTCCTCGCTCATGATCCGCTCGACGTTCTCGACCACCACGATGGCATCGTCCACCAGGATACCGATCGCCAGCACCATGCCGAACATGGTCAGCACGTTGATCGAGAAGCCGAAGGCCAGCAGCGCGCCAAACGTACCCAGCAGCGCGATCGGCACCACCAGCGTCGGGATCAGCGTGGCGCGGAAGTTCTGCAGGAACAGGTACATCACCAGGAACACCAGCACCACGGCTTCCAGCAGCGTCTTGATCACTTCCTCGATCGAGATCTTGACGAAGGCCGAGGTGTCGTAAGGCACCGAGTACTGGTAGTCCCCCGGGAAGTTCTTCGACAGCTCTTCCATCTTGGCGCGCACCGCGGTGGCCGTGGCCAGCGCGTTGCCGGTCGGGGCCAGCTTGATGGCGATGGCCGCCGAGGGCTTGCCGTTGGTGCGGGCCAGCGTCGAGTAGTCGGCGCCGCCCAGCTCCACGCGGCCCACGTCCTTGATGCGCACCGACGAACCGTCGGGGTTGGTGCGCAGCAGGATGTTGCCGAACTGCTCAGGCGTGGACAGCCGGCTTTCGGTGGTGACGGTGGCGTTCAGCTCGGTGCCCTTGGGCGAGGGCGTGCCGCCCAGTTCGCCCACGGCGACCTGCACGTTCTGCTCGCTCACCGCGGCGGTCACGTCCAGCGGCGTCAGGTTGTAGCCGGTCAGCTTGGACGGGTCCAGCCAGATACGCATGGCGTACTCGGTGCCGAACAAATCGGCCTGGCCCACGCCCGGCACGCGCCGGATCGAGTCGATCACCTGCGCCGAGACATAGTTGCCGAGCTGGATCGCGCTGGCCGTGCCGGACTTGGACGACACGGTCAGGAACATCATGTAGTTGTTCCCGGCCTTGTCCACGCGCACGCCCTGCTGGCGCACTTCGGCCGGCAGGCGCGCTTCCACGCGCTTGAGGCGGTTCTGCACTTCGACCGAGTTCAGGTCGACGTTGGAACCCGGCGCGAACGCGATGGTGATCGTCGCCAGGCCGGTCGATTCGCTGGTCGAGTTGTAATAGAGCAGGTTGGGGGCGCCGTTAAGCTCCTGCTCGATCACCGAAGTGACGGAATCCTCCAGCGTCTTGGCCGACGCACCCGGGTAGGTGGCGGTGACCGAGATCGTGGGGGGCGCGATGTTCGGGTATTGCGCGATCGGCAACTGCATGATCGACAACATCCCGCCCAGCACGATGATCAGCGCGAGCACCCACGCGAACACCGGCCGGTCGATAAAAAACTTGGCCATAAGACTGGCTCCCTCTTTGTCTAGCCCTGTGTGCCGCGGCGGCTGGCTTCAGCTGCTGCGGCGCGGCGGTGTTCAGCCTTGCTTGCCCTCGGCCTTGGCTTGCTGCGCGGCTTCAGCCTTGGGGGCCGAGGCGGGGGCAGCGGAAGCCGAAGCCGGCGTGGCGGCCGGTGCCGAGGCACCCGCCTGCACGAATGGCACCGCCTTGGCCGGCGCGCCGACCTTGACCTTCTGCAGGCCCTCGACGATCACCATCTCGCCGCCCTTCAGGCCTTCGGTCACGATCCAGCGGTCGCCGATGGCCTGCGGCGCCTTGACCGGCACCGCGGCGACCTTGCCGTCGTTGCCGACCACCAGCACGGTGGCGCCCTGCGCGCCGCGGATCAGCGCCCGCTGCGGCACGGTCAGCGCGTTCTCATCCACGCCCTGCTCGATCTTCACGCGCACGAAGGTGCCCGACAGCAGCTCGCGCTTCGGGTTGGGGAACTGCGCGCGCAGCGTGATCGCGCCGGTGGTCGGGTCGACCGTCATGTCCGAGAACAGCAGCTTGCCGGTGTGCTCGTACTCGCGTCCGTCTTCCACGTACAGGTGCACGTTGGCGCCGCCGTTGACGCCCTTGACGGCGCCCGACTCGATGGCGCGGCGCAAGCGCGTGACTTCCGAAGCCGGCTGGGTGAAGGTGACCCACATCGGGTCGACCTGTTCCACCAGCGCCAGCTTGGTCGCCTCACCCTTGCCCACCAGCGCGCCCTCGGTCACCAGCGCACGGCCGGCGCGGCCGCTGATCGGCGCGGTCACGGTGGTGTAGCCCAGGTTGATCTGGGCGGTGCGCACGGCGGCCCTGGCCGATGCCACGTCGGCATTGGCCTGGCCGGCGGCGGCCACGGCGTCGTCGTATTCCTGCTTGCTGACCGCGTTGACGGCCACCAGCGGCTTGTAACGCTCGGCCTTCAGCCGCGCCGACACGGCATTGGCCTCGGCGCGCTGCAGCGCGGCCTGGGCCGAGGACAGCTCGGCCTGGTAGGACGCCGGGTCGATGCGGAACATCACCTGGCCGGCCTTCACTTCGCCGCCCTCGGTGTAGTTGCGCGACAGCACGATGCCTTCGACGCGAGCGCGCACTTCGGCCGTGCGCACGCCTTCGAGGCGGCCCGGCAGTTCATTGACGACGGCGACCGGCGACGGCGTCACGGTGACCACGCCGACTTCCGGCGGCGGCGGGGCACCGCCCTCGGCCTTCTTGTCGCCGCAGGCAGTGAGCGCCAGCGCCGACAGCGCCGCGGCTGCAAAGGTGGCAACGCGGCTGATACGTTGGGACTTCCTCATCGATAACCCCATGATGGCAATTTGAGATCTGCCGCATCGCCCCGACCTGCCTTCTCAGGAAAGCGGAAACGACGCAGCCCGCCGCAATTTTTGCAGCGGATAAAAGCGTGATGCTAGCCACAAATCGCGTCGACGCGGTGACGAATGCGACGAACGGTGGCTTTTATATGACGACTGGATCGCCGACCGGCTGGCCTGCGCAAGGAGTCGCCCAAGGTGCTGGCTATGTCACAAAGGGCGGCTGGCCGAAAGCCGGGCGAGCGCGTATTATATATACATTCAAGCATGTATGTTAAGTCGATTCATCGACAGGGGCTTTCGGGCGCACATCCCGTCGGGGCGAATCCGGTGAGAACCATCAGATTCCATCGAAAAGCCGGCAAACCTGATCCAGATCCGGCGCAAACCGCCGACTCGGGTTAGGATGCGCGCCGTCCTGTCGGACCCAGGGCTTGCGACAACAACGCCATGTGACGACAACGACCCGTCGCGCGCCTTGCGCTGCACCGGGTAGATTCAACACGCCGGACCGTGGCCACTGTGGCCATGCACCGCCGGCATATGAGACAGAAATGGTCAGACGCACCAAGGAAGAGGCGCTGGAAACGCGCCACCGGATTCTCGACGCGGCCGAAACCGTGTTCCACGCCCGCGGCGTGGCACGGCCGTCGCTGGCCGACATCGCCGAAGCGGCGGGGGTCACCCGCGGCGCGATCTACTGGCACTTCAAGAACAAGAGCGACGTGTTTGCCGCCATGTGCGACCGCGTGCACCTGCCGGTGGAAGCGCTGTGCGATCCGGAGCGGATCGCGCGCCAGGAGGACCCGCTTGGCGGCGTGCGCGACATCTGCGCCTACGTGATGCGCCAGACCGTGGTGAACCCGCGCCTGCGCCGCGTCTTCGAGATCATCTTCCACAAGTGCGAGATGGTGCAGGACAACGGCGCCATCTTCGAGCGCCAGCGCCAGTCGCACAAGGAAGGCCTGGTCAAGATCCGCGAGCACCTGCGCCTGGCGCGCGAGCGCGGCCAGCTGCCGGAGGACCTCGACCTGGACCTGGCCGTCAACGCCTTCCATGCCAGCATCGGCGGCGTGCTGGCGCACTGGCTGTTCTCGCCCGAGGACTTCGACCTCGACGCCAATGCCGAGCGCATGGCGGACGCTTTCATCGATACCCTGAGACTTTCCCCCGCGCTGCGGCTCGGCTACATGCCGCGCCCGATGGCGCAACTCGACGACGAACTGTCGACGCTGTGCGAGCAGGCCTGCATGAAGGCCGAGAAGGCTGCGGGCCTGGACACCAGCGATCTGGTGCCCTGATCCCCTGACCTCCCTGATCTCCCTGACCTCCCTGATCTCCCTGACAGCCGCCTGGGCTAGCCGCGTACCGCTTCGTGCCAGCGCGCCAGGAAGGCGCGCTTGCGCAGGGTGTCCTGCGCGGCCAGCAGGCCCGGCCCCACGCTGATCGGCTTGAGCGCATAGCCCAGGCGCTCCGACAGCGCCGCGGCGGTATGCACGCTGTCGGTATCCGTGCGAATGGTGTAGAGCTGCGTGGTCGACTTGGCCAGCAGCGCCTGCCCTTCTCTCGACAGCAGGAAATCCAGCCACAACCGCGCGGCATTGGGCCGCGGTGCGCGCCGAGCGATAAAGGCCACGCGCGACATCACCAGCGTGTAGTCGCGCGGCGCGATCACGTCGATCGCGGCGCCGCGCTCCATCAGCGACAGCGCATAAGACCCAAGCAGGTTGTACCCCATCACCAGCTCGCCGCTGGCGATGCGCTCGACCATCTCGGCGGTCGACGACGACAACTGCACCCCGGCGCGCCCCAGCGCCTGCGCCAGGTACCAGAATTCGCTGCCCATGCGTGCGTCCTGCTGCGCCAGCAGGTAGCCAACGCCAGAGCGTTCCACGTCATATGTCACTACCTTGCCGCGCCAGCGCGGCGCATTCTCCTGCAGCAGCCGCGCCAGCCCGGTGCGGCTGCGCGGCGCGCTCATGCCGGCGAAGTGGTGGCGGTTGTAGACGATCACCGCGGGCTCGAAGGTGGTGCCCCAGGCCTCGTCGCGCCACACCGCCCAGCCGGGCAGGCCGGCGCGCTCCGGCGAGGCGTAGCGCTGGGCGTTGCCGTCGTTGACCAGCTTGATCTGCAGGTCCATGGCGGTACTCCACAGCACGTCGGCATAACGTGCGCCCGGCGCCGGGCGGCTGCTGCCAAGCGCGGCGGTTTCCGCCAGGAAGCGCTGGTTCAGGTCGACGGTGTTCAGGTCCTCGTAGCGCACCCGGATGCCGGGATAGCGCGTCTCGAACGCCGTGATCAGCGGCCGCGCCACTTCCAGGTCGGTCGAGCCATAGACCACCACCTCGCCTTCGCGCAGCGCGCGGCCAATGGTGGCGTCATACCCCGACGGGTAGCCCGGCGGCGGCGACGGCAGCATGGACTGGGCATGCAGCGGCAGCGACGGCGAAGCCGCGGCCAGCAGCGAGGCGCCGACCAGCCGGCGGCGCTGCGGCGAGGCAGGTGATGCGTGATGTGATGCAGGAAGGGCGGGCGACCCATGCGCCGCGGGCGGCATGGAAGCGGACTGCTGGGGCGGACGCTTTGGCACGGTGGTCGGGAACTGGAAGGCGGCCCTGCAGCGGGCACGCCGGGACAGGCGGGGCGGGGTTATTATAGGCGCCCGCGGCAGGCGCGCCATAGCGCCGGGGCCGCCATCAAGAACGGGCAGAGGAGGAGGACCGGCATGCGCATCCTGCTGGTAGAGGATGAAGTCGAACTGGCACGCTGGGTCGCCCGCGCACTGGAGCAGGGCGGCTTCGTGATCGAACACGTCGCCGACGGCCTGCAGGCCGAGGCACGGCTGCAGGCGGAGGAATACGACGCGGTCGTGCTCGACCTGCGCCTGCCCGGCAAGGACGGGCTGGCGGTGCTCAAGTCGATGCGCGGGCGCGACGACCGCACCCCCGTACTGATCCTGACCGCGCAGGACACGCTCGACGAGCGCGTGCGCGGCCTCAACCTCGGCGCCGACGACTACCTGCCCAAGCCCTTCGCCATCGCCGAGCTGGAAGCGCGCCTGCTGGCGCTGATCCGCCGCAGCCGCGGCCGCGCGCACCCGCGCCTGCAGTGCGGCACGCTGGTGTTCGACGGCGAGACCCGCAGCTTTACGCTCGATGGCCAGCCGCTGGCGCTGACGCCGCGCGAATCGACGCTCCTAGGCGCGCTGCTGGCGCGCAGCGGCCAGCCGCTGACCAAGGCGCAGTTGCTCGACAAGGTGTTCTCGCTCGATGCCGACGTCTCGCCGGACGCCATCGAAGTGCTGGTCTACCGGCTGCGCAAGAAGCTGGCCGGACACGGTGTCACCATCGTCACGCTGCGCGGCTTCGGCTACCTGCTGGAGCCCGAGGCCGGCCGCTGACATGCGCCTTCGCCTCGGGCCGCGCCATCCCATACTGCTGTGGCGGCGCGGCAGCCTGCGCCGCCAGCTGCTGTTGCTGCTGGTGCCGGCGCTGGCGGCGATGATGGCGATCGACACCTGGCTTACCTACGGCACGCTGCGCGATGCCGCCAACCGCGCTTACGACCGCTCGCTGTACGGCTCGATCCGCACCATCGACAACGCCATCGGCATGGCCGGCGAGAGCATCCAGCTCACGCTGCCCGACGCCGCCATGGAAATGTTCGAGAGCGCGGCGCAGACCCATGTGTACTACCGCGTGTCGCTGGAACGCGCCGGCAAGGTGGAAACCATTACCGGCTATGACGACCTGCCGCTGCCCGCCGGCAACCTCGTCAACAACCAGCCGCGTTTCTACGATACCGAGTACCTGGGCGAGGCGGTGCGCATTGGCGTGATGGCGCGCCCCGTGTACCGGCCCGATGCGCGCATGCGCGTGATCATCCAGGTCGCCGAGACCGCCGAGCCGCGCAGCGCGCTGATCGCCACGGTATGGCGCAGCGCGCTGGCGCGCGACCTGCTGCTGATCCTGCTGAGCGCTGCCATCCTGGTGGGCGGCGTCACTTACGTGCTGCGCCCGCTCAGGCGCGTGCGCGACGACGTGGAGGCGCGCTCGCCCGACGACCTCGCGCCGCTGGCTTTCGAGCGCGTGCCGTCCGAGGTGCGGCCGCTGGTCGACGCGGTCAACCTGCACGTGTCGCGCTCGGCGGCGATGGCGCAGTCGCAGGCGCAGTTCATTGCCGATGCCGCGCACCAGTTGCGCACGCCCCTGGCGATCCTGAAGACGCAGGCCGAATACGCCCAGCGCCAGTTGCGCGATCCCGATCCGGAAACCGCGCGCCGCGCCGCAGGCGAGGCCGTGGGCGGCATCGTCACGCAGCTGGAGCAGGCCGCGCGCCTGACCAACCAGTTGCTGGCGCTGGCGCGGGTACGCCAGCACCACGGCGAGAACGCTCAGGAAGCCGATGCCATCGACATCATCGACGCCGTCGCCGTGGCCGAGCAGGTGGCGCTGGACTACCTGCCGCTGGCGCGCGGCAAGCAGCAGGACTTCGGCTGGGAGCCGGTGCCTGGGCTGAAGCTGCCGGTGCGCGCCGATCCCGCGCTGCTGCGCGAGGCGCTGGCGAACCTGGTGCACAACGCGATCCAGTACTCGCCACGCGGCAGCCGGATCACCCTGTCGGCAAGGCGCAACGACGAAGCGGCCTGCCTGATCGTGGAAGACGACGGGCCGGGCATCCCGGCCGAGGAGCGCGAAAAGGTCTTTGCGCGCTTCTACCGCCGCGTGGGCAACGCCGAGCCGGGCTCGGGGCTCGGGCTGGCGATCTCGCGCGAAATGGCGTCGCGCTTCGGCGGCACGGTGGAGCTGGGCGAAGGGCTGCAGGGCGCCGGGGTGCGGGCGGTGCTGAAGCTGCCTGTCGGCGAATAACCCGGCCAAGAACGCATCGCGACCGCCTGTGGTCTCCCTCTCCCGCAAGCGGGAGAGGGGAGCAAGCCGGCGGCAAGCAGCTAGCTGAACAGCTCCTCCGCCACCGTCGGATGCAGCTGCACCGTGGTCTGCAGATGCGACTCACGCACGCCCAGGCGCAGCGCCACCGCCAGCGCCTGCACGATCTCCGGCGCGGCGTTGTCCATCAGGTGGGCCCCAAGCACGCGTCCGCTGCGCGCGTTCAGCACCAGCTTGAACACGCTCTGGTGCTGCGTGCCGCCGAAGCGGTTTTCCAGCGAGACAAAGCGCTTGACCACGGTGCGGATGCGCTCGGGCTTGCCGGCATCGGCGATCGCCTGCGCCTCGGTCATGCCCACCGCGCCGATGGCAGGTTCGGAGAATACCGCGGTGGGCACGAAATCGAAGTCCGCGCGCTCGCCGCGCCGGCCATAGAGCCGGTCGGCCAGCCAGCGGCCCTGTGCCGTCGCCACCGGCGTCAGCTGCAAGCCGTCAGTGGCATCGCCGATCGCGTAGACCTTGCGCACGCTGCTGCGGTACTGCTTGTCGACATGGATGCCGCCCTTGTCGCCAAACGCCACGCCGAGTTCTTCCAGCCCCAGCCCCTGCACATTGGAGATGCGCCCGATCGCCGCCAGCGCGGCCTGCGCGCGTACGGCCTCGGTCTGGCCGGGGCGGTCGGTGGGGCGGTAGCAGACTTCCACCGCGCCGTTGGCCTGGCTCAACAGGTTGACTTCGGCGTTCAGGTGCACGCGCACGCCGCGTGCCGTCAGCGCATCGGCCAGCGCAGCGCCGATGTCATGGTCGAAGTGGCGCAGCAGCCGGTCGCCGGAAACGATCAGGTCGACCTTGACGCCGTAGCGCGACAGGATCGATGCCTGCTCCACGCCGATATAGCCGCCGCCGATCACGGCGACCGAGGCGGGCACCGTCTGCCAGGTAAAGACATCGTCGGAGCTGGCGGCCAGCTCGCCGCCGGGCACGTCCAGCGTGCGCGGGCGCGCGCCGGTGGCGATCAGGATGCGGCGCGCGTGGATGGTTTCATCGCCGACGCGGACTTCATCGGGCGCGGTAACGCGCGCGTCGCCACGCAGGATTTCCACGCCGGATTCATGCAGGCGCTGGGTGTAGCCCGCGTTCAGCCGCGCCACTTCGGCATTGACGCGCACGATGGAGTCGCGCCAGTCCTCGTGCCCGCCGGTGTGCGACAGGCAGCCCGACAGGATCGCCGCCCACGAGGCGCCATACGACAGCATCTTCTTGGGTACGCAGCCGCGGTTGACGCAGGTGCCGCCGATGGCATCGCGCTCGACCAGGATCACGCGGGCCCCGTGCGCCGCCGCGCGCCGCGCGCAGGCCACGCCGCCGGAGCCGCCGCCGATCACCACCAGGTCGGCGTCGCGCGCCTTGCCGTTGCGGCGCTTGCCGCCCTGGCCGCGGGCGCGCGGGACGCGCTCCACGGGCGGCGCCGCGCTGACCTGGCGGGCACGCCGCGGTTCGTTGGTCCCCTGCGTTGCGGTGGGGGTTGTCTTGCGCTCGGTCATCCATGCCTCCTGTCGCGGCCCGCGGGCCGCATCGACAATCGATCAGGCCGGTGCCTCGCCGCGAAGCTAGGCGGCCGGCCGCAGTTCGGTATTCAGGATCGACGGCCACTCGCGCAGGAAAGTTTCCCCGTCGCGGCGGCCGAGTTCGTAGGCGTGCGTCATGGCATCGGGCCGGGTGTAGTCCCAGCTCGAGATCGGCACGCGTTCCGAGGGCTGCAGGTACAGGCGGCGCTGGCCGCCTTGTTCGAGAACGTGTTCCAGCACAAACCGGCGCGGGCGCGGATAGAGCCGCGTCACCAGCACCAGCACATTGCCCGGCGCGGCGTCGAGCGCATCGACCGGGACGTTATCCACAAGCCCGCCGTCCAGCACCGGCCGGCCCTGGCGGCGCAGCACGGGTGTGAAGGGCGGCGTCGACGCCGACTGCAGCAGCAGGTCGGCCAGCTGCTCGGGCGAGGCGCAGTCCTGCGCGCGCACGAACTCCGGCCGGAAGCCCAGCTTGCGCCCCAGCCGCGGGTGCAGCGTCTTGAGCACATGCTTGTCGATGTTGTAGGCGAGCAGCCCCGCCGCCACCGCCAGGCGCGGGCCGCTCCAGCGCGGGATGTGCGCCACCCCGATGCGGATCTCGGGCGCCTGCTGCAGGTGCGCCAGGCGGCCGTCGGCAAAGATCGTCAGCAGGGCGGTGCGGTAGATGCCGTAGTGGGGGAACACGCGCTCGTTGCGCAGCAGGTTGCCCCAGTAGGCATTGCGGCGGTTCCTGGACAGCACCTCGCGGTAGTAATCCATGGTCTGGTGCGAATCATGCGCATAGACCATGCACGCGGTAGCCGCGCCGGCGGAGATGGCCGCGATCACGCGCGGCCGCAGCTGCAGCTCGGGCGCGACCGTGTCCCACCAGCCCGCCTGCCACCAGCAGCGGTTGCCGCCGCCGGCAAAGACGACCTGGTCGAAGGGGTTGGCGGGATTGGCGCCCGCGCTCACCAGCATCAGAGCAGCGCGTAGGTGGTGGTGGCCTGCACCGCCAGCTTGCCGTCGGTGCCGGTCAGCTCGATCTCGCCGAACACCACGGTCTTGCCCAGGCGCAGCACGTTGGCGCGCACCAGCACGTCGCCGTCGATCACGGGACGCATGAAGTTGGTGGTAAGCGAGACCGTGGTCATCGGACGGAAGCCGCCGAGCGCACTCGCGACCGCGACGATCATGGCGGTGTCGGCCGCCGACATCAGCACCTGGCCACACACCACGCCACCCGCGTGGCGAAATGATTCGTTGAAAGGCAGGCGCAGCGTTACGCCTTTTGCATCGACGGCTTCGGCACGCAGACCGAGCTGGCGCACCCACGGCGCCAGCACGCGCTCCAGCGTGGCGTCGATGTCGGCAAGGGCAAGTTGCGGTGATGCTTCAGACATGGCGGTCCTCGTTCTTGTATCCATGTTCCTTAGCCGCGCCCGTGGCCGGCCCGTGGCGGACCCGTGGCCGACCTTACGCTGTCTCCCCCGGCGCGACGCGATGCTTCAGGCAATGATACAGGGGGCCGGTGGCAAGCACCACGAAGGCCATCCGGATCACATGGAAGGCCGTCACCAGTGGCACGCCCAGCTCCAGTACCTTGGCGGTGATGCACATCTCGGCAATGCCGCCGGGCGTGGTGGCCAGGATCATCGTGGCCGGGTGGGCGCCCGACAGCGCCGACAGCGCCCAGCCGAACAGCGCCGACACCACCAGCGCCAGCACGGTGTACAGCGCCACACCCGACAGGAAGCGCGGCGCGGTGTGCAGGAACTCACGCGAGAAGCGCACGCCCAGCGACACGCCGATCAGCAGCTGGCCGGCACGGCTCATCCAGGTCGGGATCGCCGACAGCTCGATGCCCGATGCCGTCAGCACCGCTGCCGCCAGCAGCGTGCCGATCACGAACGGGTTGGGCATGTTCAGGCGCCTGACCAGCAGCGCCACGCTCAGCGTGATCGCCACCAGCGCGAGCAGGCCCGGCGCGCTGACCACGCGCGGGCCGGGGATATACGTGTCGAGCCCATGGATGCCGCCGTACTGGAAGATCGCCGGCACCGTCACCACCACCATCAGCACGCGCAGCGAATGCGCCGCCGCGACCTGGTCGATGCGTGCGCCATTGCGCTCGGCAAGGTTGGCCATCTCGGAAGCGCCGCCGATGGCTGTGGAAAAGTAGGCGGTCTTGAACGCGACGCCGGTGGTCCGGCGCAGCATCAGCGCGCCGCCCGCGCCCATCGCCAGTGCGAACAGCGAGCCGGCAACGATATAGGGGAGGAACTCCACCAGCCGCGCCACCACGTCCGGCGTGAAATACAGGCCGAGCGACGCGCCGATCACCCACTGTCCGGCATTGCGCGCCTGCGACGGCGCGCGCAGGTCGGCGCCCCACATGCGCGCCGTGGCGACGGCCAGCAGCGGTCCGATCATCCAGGGCAACGGCGTATGCAGGACAGTACAGAGCAGGGCGGCGGCCAGCCCGAGTGCCAGCGTGGGCACCGCGGACAGCCAGCGGTTGGCGGCAAGACTCATCGGTCAGCGGCCTGGCGCGGGGGCGCCGGCGCTTGTTGTTTTCCAAGGGTGGAAATGCAAAGGGCCCGCACGCCATGGCGCCGGGCCCCGGAGACACTAGCGCATGCTAACGCGCATCACGCCGCGTTGTCAGCCTGCGCGTGTGCCGAGCCGCGCGCGGCATGCCAGCGCAGCAGGCGCGGGATCACCACCACCGCCACCGTCAGAGCCAGGATGGTGGCCGAGATCGGCTGGCGCACGAACAGGGTCCAGTCGCCCTGGCCGATCGACAGCGCGTTGCGCAGCTGCTTCTCCGCCATTGGCCCCAGGATCATGCCGACGATCACCGGCGCGGTCGGGAAGTCGAAGCGGCGCATCACCATGCCGAGCAGGCCGACCACGAACAGCAGCAGCAGGTCGAACCACGACTGGCGGATGCCGTACGCGCCCAGGCCGGCGAAGATCAGGATGCCGCCGTACAGCAGCGGCGTCGGCACGCGCAGCATGCGCACCCACAGGCCGATCGCCGGCAGGTTCAGCACCAGCAGCATGACGTTGCCGATATACAGCGACGCCAGCAGGCCCCACACCAGGTCGCCCGAGGTCTGGAACAGCATCGGGCCCGGCTGCAGGTTGTAGTTCTGGAACGCGGCCAGCAGGATCGCGGTGGTGTTCGAGGTGGGGATGCCCAGCGTCAGCAGCGGAGCCAGCGTCGCGGTCACGGCCGAGTTGTTGGCGGCTTCCGGGCCGGCCACGCCTTCGATCGCGCCGACCTTGCCGAACTCTTCCTTGTGGTCCGACAGCTTCTTCTCGGTCGCGTACGACAGGAAGGTCGGGATCTCGGCGCCGCCGGCGGGGATCAGGCCGAACGGGAAGCCGATGAAGGTGCCGCGCAGCCACGCCGGCAACGAACGCTTCCAGTCCGACTTGTTCATGTGGACCGAGCCGAGCTTGTTGAAAGTGCCGTCCGGTTGCGGGAAGAACGCATTGAACAGCGCCTCGCCCACGGCGAACAGGCCGACGGCAACCACCACGATGTCGATGCCGTCGTACAACTCCTGCACGTTCATCGAGTAGCGCGTCTGGCCCGACAGCGAATCCATGCCGATCAGGCCGATGCCCAGGCCCAGGAACAGCGCCGTCATGCCGCGCAGCAGCGACGAGCCCAGCACCGCGGAAACCGTGGTGAAGGCCAGCAGCATGATCATGAAGTATTCGCCCGGGCCGAACTGCAGCGCCACGTCGGCAGCCACCGGCGCGAACAGCGACAGCATCACGGTGGCGATGGTGCCCGCCACGAACGAGCCAATTGCCGCGGTCGCCAGCGCCGGGCCGGCGCGGCCGTTCTTGGCCATCAGGTTGCCTTCCATGGCCGTGACCATGGTGGAAGACTCGCCCGGCGTGTTCATCAGGATCGACGTGGTCGAGCCGCCGTACATCGCGCCGTAGTAGATGCCGGCGAACATGATCAGCGCAGCAGTGGGTTCGACCTTGGCGGTCAGCGGCAGCAGCATCGCCACCGTCAGCGCGGGGCCGATGCCGGGCAGCACGCCGATGGCGGTGCCGAGGAAGCAGCCCACCAGGGCCCACATCAGGTTGATCGGCGTGATCGCGACGGCAAAGCCGTGCATCAGCATGTTCAGGGTTTCCATTCGAAGACTCCTTGCTGGACGGGCGGGCTCAGAAGCCGGCGATGGGGAGCAGCGGCAGGTTGATGCCGAGCAGGAATTCAAACAGCGCCCACATCGGCACCGTGATGCAGAGGCCCACGATCACGTCGCGCACGATGCGGCGGCTGCCGTAGCCGCGCGCCACGCACACCATCAGCAGCGTGGAAGAAAACACGAAGCCGAGCGTGCCGATCAGTGCCATGTTCAGCACCAGGCCGGCCGCCACCCACAGGAAGCCTTTGAAGTTGTGCGGCGCGTTGGGCAGCTCGGCATCTTCCTCCGGCATGTTGCGGAAGCCGCCGCGCACGCCCTGCCACGTCAGCAGCGCGCCGCACACGGCCAGCCCGACGGCCACCAGCGTGGGCACGAAGCGCGGCGACAGGCCGGCATAGCCCTCTTCGCCGGTAATGCCCGACAGGCCCACAAAGAAAAACAGCGAAAGCGCCAGGACGGCAACGCCGATGGCAACGTGCGAGGGTTTCATGGAGACTCCTTGGCCTTTGTCGCCAGCAAGGGGGGCTGGCGTCCGCGACGCTGGCTTAGCCGTCTGACGTCAAGGCCCGCGCGGCAATGGGGCCCGGCGACATATGGTTGTTGTCTTCGGTATCGCAGGTGGACACCGGGCCCCATGCCGTTTTCCTGCCGCCGGGATCTCCGGCGGTGTTGGCAGGCACGACAGGTAAAGCGGTTCTGATGCGGAAATGCGGGGTGTTTCGGGCCGCGCCGGGTTGGCGCGGCAGCGGGCTTTACTTGGCGACGCCCAGCTCGCGCAGCGTGCCGCCCAGGCGGGTCGATTCGCTGTCGACGAACTTGCCGAACTCGTCGCCGGTCAGCAGGAACGGCGTCCAGTCGTTCTTCTGCAGCGTGTCCTTCCAGGCCTTGCTCTCGGTGGCCTTGACCACCGCGTCGATCATGGCCTTGCGCTGCTCGGGCGTGGTGCCGGGCGCGCCATACACGCCGCGCCAGTTGTAGATCTCGACGTTGACGCCTTGCTCCTTCAGCGTCGGGATATCGGCGGTGCGGTCCTTGGAGGTCACCGCCAGCGCGCGCATCTTGCCGCTCTTGATGAAGGGCAGGAACTCAGACACGCCGGCGATGCCCACCGTCACGTGGCCGCCCATGATCGAGGCCGAGGCTTCGCCGCCGCCCTGGAACGGCACGTAGTTGATCTTCTTGGGATCGACGCCGCTTTCCTTGGCGACCAGGCCGGCCAGGATATGGTCGATCGAACCCTTGGAGCCGCCGCCCCAGCTGACGCTGCCCGGGTTGGCCTTGAGTTGCGTGGTCAGGTCCTTGATCGACTTGATCGGCGAGCTGGCCGGCACGGTGATGACCATGGTGTCGGCGAACAGGCGCGCGATCGGCGTGGCGTTCTTCAGCGTGACCGGCGGCTTGTTGGTCTCGATCGCGCCGACCATCACGGCACCCACCACCATCAGGGCGTTGGGGTTGCCCTTGTCGGTGTTGACGAACTGCGTCAGCGCGATGGTGCCGCCGGCGCCGCCCTTGTTGTCGTACGAAGCGGTCTTGGCCTGGCCCGCGGCGATCATCGCGGCGCCCAGCGAGCGGCCGGTCTGGTCGTAGCCGCCGCCGGGGTTGGCGCCGATCATGACCTTGACGCTGTCCAGCGCATAGGCGGGCGCGGCAACGACGGTGGCGGCAACGGCGGCCGATGCCAGCGCGGCATGGGCGAAACGGGAAATCGAACGGCGCATAGCGGTCTCCTTGGTTGTACCGGTGATCGCTTGCCAGTCACTGGCGACCGCGATCCGACCCGGGGTTCCGGCGGCAGCCTGAGCGTTGCCGGGGACGGGGACACGGCCTGCCGGCGGCGCGCGGGGCGCTGCCGGGGTTGTCTCCTGTCCGGGCGCGGCGGGGCGTGGCCGGGACTGTTCTTGGATTATTGGTGAACATCAGGCCGGGATTAGCGACCATGGGGCGGATTCTAGGCGGGGGAAACTGTCAAAAGGCTGTCAAAAGGGGCGGGACGGGGTCGGGGTTTACGTGGATGGCGTGGGATTGGCATGTGGGGGGGCGGGACTTCGTGGTGGCTCTGGCCCCGCAACAGCCAAACAGCGCTCACCCCGCCGGCTTCGCCTGCAGGCAAGGATCCTTGCGCGCCACCGCCGGCACCACCACTGCCATGTCGAACTCGCCGTCCGCCGGCGCGCTCTCCACATAGCCCACGCTGACAACCTTGCCGGCCTCGCCAGCAAGCCAGCGCGGCACCCCGACATCGCGCCGCACATGCCCGTTGCCGGCAATCAGCACCGCCCCACGCTGCGCGTAGGGCCGCAACGCCTGCGCCATCACCGCGTCGCGCGCCGCCTGTGCGGCCAGCATGCCGGGCAGCATCGCCTTGGGGAAATTGCCGCAGTGGCCGCGGTCGAGCACCGCGGTCTGCGCCGCCACCAGGTCAGGCGGCAACTCTCCGGTCAGGCCAAGCTTCTGCCGCTCGTCCGCCGGGAACAGCCCGTCCAGCCCGCCGCGCACGATCTTGCCCGCATCCGCGCGCGACAGGTTGGCCGCGACCAGCGGCAGGTCGTACTGCAGCGCCAGCGCCACCACCGGCCGGTACAGCGGCCACTGCCAGGCGCCGCCGCCGGCCTGCGCGATCAGGTAATCGGCATCCCTGGGCCGCTCCCGGCGGGCGCGGTCGATATCGGCCTGCCGTTCCCGGTCGAACTGCTCCATGGCGATGGCCGGGCGCCAGCCTTGCTCGACCGCGCGCGTGATCGCGCCGAGCCGCTGCTGCTGGCCGTCGGCGTTGTCGTGGACCTCGCCCAGCAGCACGTAGGGCTTGCCGGCAAAGGTGGCGCTGACTGCTGCTGGCGAAGGGCCCGAGGTCGCACAGCCGGCGCTCAGCACGGCAAAGCTTGCAGCCAGCATGCCGGCCGCGTACAAGCGGAATGAGATCACGCCATTGTTCCTTTATCTGGTTGTGGTCGCCGGCGCCGATGCCTGTTCGCCGCCCGCCTGCGCGGGCTGCTCCGGCACGTACACCATCGACCCGTCCTTCATCCGGTACGCCACGCCGGCCTTGATGCCGTCGCCGCTGCCGACCTGGCCGCTGGCCTGGTAGCGCACCACTTTCTCTCCCTGGCGCGACACGATCTCCATGTTCGGCTTGCCGGGGTTGGTGATAACCGTCACGTCGTCATGCGTGAACGGATTCGCCGGGTTCTGCGCGATCGCCACCAGCAGCGCGGCGATCACGACCAGGAACACGTCGATCAGGTTCACCACCGACAGGATCGGATCGTCGGCTTCGCTTTCTTCCAGGAATTTCATGCGTCGACCTCCCATTGCGGGTGGGACTTGCCCAGCCACACCAGTTCTTCGGCCAGCCAGCGGCGGCGCACGTTGACCACCCAGAAAGTAATGCTGGCCGCGATCAGCGCCAGGATCACCGCGGAGAAGGCGATGGTGAGATTCTCGCCCACATTGGCCAGGTTGCCACCGGACAGGCCCTTCAGCGCCGGGCCCATCGGGATCATGGTGGCCACCAGCCCCAGCATCGGCGCCACGCGCGTGGCGATGCGCGGGCGCTCCAGCAAGCGGTGCGCGGCGACGTCGAGCGCATCGGCATCGGCCACCTTGTTGCGCCGCGCCCACGCCACCAGCACGTAGCCGCGGCCGCTGGCAATGGGATGGCGCGCGCGCAGCCAGGCCTGCATCGCGAATTCGCCCAGCGCCCAGAAAGCGTACAGGAACAGCAGCGCGATCAGCGCGAGCGTCGGGATCAGGAACAGCTGGCCGACGTCGTACATCAGGGTTTCAAGCAGGGTGGGTGTCATGTCTCGTCTCTTTGGATGCGATGGATATCTTCGGTGCCTCAGCGCCGTCCGGGCAGCCAGCTGCCGCCGGCATCGGCCTGGCGCCGCCGCGCGCTGAGCGCGCCCCCTGCGATGGCGGCCGCCAGCGCGATGCCGCCTGCCAGCCACGACAGCACCGGCACGATCTCGGCCGCGGGCGGCTTGCGTTCGACCAGCTGCATGCCGTGCACCGGCTGTGGCTGGTTCGGGGCGGGCGCGGGCGGCGGCTCTGGCGTTGGTGCCGCGGGGGCAGGCTTTGGAGGCCTTGCCGCGGGCGCAGGACGTGGCGCCGCAGCGGGCGGCCGCATGCCATAGCCCGGCGCCTGCGTCTGCGCCGGCACCTGCTGCTTCAGGTACTGGTTGAAGGCGCGGTTGTTGCTGACGATGTCGTGGCGCTGCGCCAGGTCTTCGTAGCGCTGCGCCAGCGTCTTCAGCAGCCTGTCGTCGGCCTTCCAGTAGCCCTTGCGCGCGGCTTCGAGCATGCGTTCGATCACCTGGGCCTGGGCCTGCGGCGCGTTCTTCTCGAACCACTCGTTCAGGCCGAGCTTGTGCTTGTCGTTGACATAGACCTCGGCGAACTCGGTCCACTGGTCGTCACGCACGATCTCGGGCGAGACCGCGGTCCAGCCCCAGAAGTTGTTGACGGTGTCGAGAACGTTCAGCGCGCCGCTGTAGCCCTCGGCCTTCATGCCCTCGATCCAGCCCGGATGGAAGTAGCGCGTGCGCAGCTCGCTGGCGAGGAAGCTCGCGGCGGTCTCGGTGCGCGCGTTGCTGGCATCGCGCAGGTTCGAGATCAGCAACTCTGGCGCCTTGCCGGTCAGGTGCCGCACGGCGAGCCCGATGCCACCAAGGTACTGGAACGGGTCGTCGGTGGTCAGCATGCCGTACAGGTTGGAGCTGCGCGCCAGCAGCGCACCGTCGACGCCTTTCAGGTTCTCGGCATAGAGGTTGACCTGCGGCAGCGCCTCGCCCCAGTGCTGCTCATCGGGACCGTAGGCGTACTGCATGCGCGCGAGGTACAGCCTGGCCAGCCTGGCGTCGGCCTCGCGGCCGCTGCCAAACGTGTCGGTGGCCATCGCCGCATCGTTCAGGCCGGTGCCGTAGTTGCCCGATTCGCTGGCGAAGATGCGCGTCACCGCCAGCGCATCGAGGCTGTCGGCGGGAACGTTCAGCTTCGCCAGCCGTTCGCGCACCGCGCGGGTGTTCGCGGCGACGACGTTGTCCGCCTCCGGCTGCGCAGCGGCGAGCTTCACCGCCTCGGCCAGCCACTTCATCAGGTTAGGGAAGTGGTCGCGATAGAGTCCGGTCGCGGACAGCACCACGTCCACGCGCGGGCGTCCCAATTCAGCTGCGGGAATCGGTTCGACGCCAACCACGCGGCCACCGTCATCCCATTTCGGCCGCACGCCCAGAACCGCCATCGCCTGCGCTTCGAGCATGCCCTGGTGGCGCATGGTCTCCACGCTCCACAGCGAGAACGCCAGCTTGTCGGGATAGCGGCCATGGCGCTTGCGCCAGTCGGCGATCATCGCCTCGGCGGCGGCCTGGCCCGCTTTCCACGCTTCGCGGCTGGGCACCCTGGAGGGATCGAAGCCGTACAGGTTGCGGCCGGTCGGCAGCGTGTCGGGATTGCGCACCGGATCGCCGCCCGTTCCCGATTGCAGGTGGCGGCCGGCCAGCGCGGTCAGCAAGCCGGCATTTTCCGGCGATGCATCGAGGCTGGCATAGAGCTGCCGCGCACGCTGCATGTCTTCGCGCTGGCGCGCGTCGCCCAGTTCATCGAGCGATGCGCCTTCGGCCACGTAGCGCCGCACCATCGCATAAGGCGGCGTCTGCGCAAGTTGCGCGTAGTCGACCGCGAACAGCTCCTCGGGCTCCTCGGGGAAGACGCGCCTGAGCCAGTCCTTGCCGAGCATCGCCATGGTCGTATAAAGCCGCAGCCCGTCGTCCTGCGATTGCCCGAACGTGTGCAGGCCATAAGGCTGCAGCGCCCCGCCAAGTTCATGCAGGTGGATATGCAGCGCATCCAGGTAGCCAGTGAAGTCCGAGCGCGCACGCGCGGCGGTCCAGCCCATGTCCTCGTACAGGTGCATCGACGCGCTGCGCGACAGGATCTGCTGGCGGATGGTGTCCTTCACCGCGCCTTCGTCCTGCTGCAGGTACGCATGCAACTGATCGTGCAGCGATACCAGGTCGGTATGCAGGCCCGCCGGCCGGAACGGCGGCGTCTGGTGGCTTACGATTGCCGCGCGGCCGCGACGCTTGGCCTGGATCGCTTCACCAACGTCGTCGACGATGTACGGATAGATCACCGGCACGCTGCCCAGCACGAGGTAGGGCTGGTCGGTGACAGACAGCCCGCGCTCCTTGCCCGGCGTCCATTCCTGCGTGCCATGCGTGCCGTAGTGCACCAGCGCCTCTCGACCCCCATCTCCGGTACGCGCCCACAGGTAGGCCGCCATGTAGAAGTGGTTCAGCGGCGTGGTGGTGGAGTGGTACAGCGCCTTCTCGTCCGATTCATTGCGTTCGCCGCGCGGCGGCACCGGCATCAGCACCACGTTGCCGAGCTGGAGGCGCGGGATCACAAAGCCGGCCTCACCGTTGTGCGTGGTCGCCATCGCCGATTGCTCGGGGTTGCCCCAGCGCTGCGCCACCGCCGCACGGAACGCTGCCGGCTGCGCGTCGTACCAGCGGCGGTATTGCGCCATCGGCATCCACACCGCGAGGCCGGCATCGAGCAAAGGCTCCAGCTTGCCGCTGCGATAGAACGGTGCGAGCAATGCGCCGAGGTCGCGCTGCAAGCGCGCTTCGTCTGCGGCCTCGGTGGTATAGCCCGCGGCGCGCAGCGCGGCGAGCGTGCTGGCCAGGCTCCTGGGCAGGTTCAGGAACGACGCCGACAGGTTCTTCTCGCCGGCCGGGTAGTTGTAGTAGAGGATCGCCACGCGCTTGTCGGCGTTGGGCAGGTGGCGCAGCCGTGCCAGTGCCAACGCCTTGTCGGCCACCGTATCGAGCTGCGCGGGCAGGCTGACGATGGCGCCGTCGCCCCTGGCCGTGGCAGCGGCCAGGATGGGATCGATCACGCCGGCCAGTTCGGGCTGCACCAGGTAGAACGGCGTGTCGGTCAGGCTGATGCCGTGCGGGTCGTCCTGCCACGCCTGCGCATCTCCCCTGCGATAGGGCATGACCTGCGTCACTGGTACGTCGAGCTTCTCGAATTCGGCCTTGCGGCCGTGCGGGTTCAGCATGATCTGGCCGTTGATCAGCACATCGACCAGGCGCTTGCCGCCGGGCATCGCCATGCGCGTGATGCCGTCGGCATCCATCACCGGGCCGTAAAACGTGAGCACGCGCGCATGGCGTGCTTCGAGGCGACCAATCAGGTCGTCGATAAAGGCGCTGTCGAGACCGGACACATAGGCCTGGTGGATGGCAATGCCGATCACCGGACCGCTGCTGCCCGATGCGGCCAGCGCGTCCTGCGGCGACGTGGTGATCACGCCTGCCAGCTTCGGGTGGTAATAGGCGGCCTTGGGAAACACCACGGGTGCCGGAATGCCGTCGTCACCGCGCAGGCGGAACTGCTGTGCCGCGAGCGTGCGCATCATCGCGCCGAAGTTGCCGCGGCCGCCGTTGACGTAGTACGCATGCAGTTGCACCGCGAGCTTGTCGTCGACGCCGTGTGCTTCGTAGCGGTCGGTGGCGATCAGTACGCGCGGTACGCGCGCTTCGGTCCACAAAGGTCCGAGGCGTTGCAGCGTCGCGGTGACGATGTGGTCGCGCGGCGCATCGACGATCAGCAGGTCTGCGTTGTTGATGAACGGCGCGATGTCCTGCGCCGCCATGCGCTCCAGGTACTGCGCATCGAGCGTCATGCCCTGCGCCTGCGCCATCTCGCGCAGCGGGCCGAACTTGCCGGCCGGCACCGGCGAACTGGTCAGGATGGCGATGCGCGGCGTGGCAGCCTGCGCCGCGCCCATCCACACCAGCAGGCACAGCAGCGCCCAGAGGCAGCGACCGGTTATGTTTTGTGGGGACATGCGATACCTCCTTGAGCCGATGTGGCTCAGAACGACAGCTTCAGGCTGGCGGCGAAGGTACGGCCCGGCTGCGTGTAGAAGTCCACGCCGGGCTCGGTGGCCGATACGCCGGTCTGGCGCACGTCGCCCCACAGCCAGTACTTCTTGTCGAACAGGTTGTTCACCGACAGCGCCAGGCTGACGAAGCGGTTGAAGCGCCACCACGCCTGCAGGTCGACCACGCCGTAGCCGGCGGGCTTGAAGTAGGTGAACGACGTGTCATCGGTACGCGTGACCGGACGCGCGCCGCGCCAGCGGATTGCGGCACCCTGGCCCTGCACGCGCTCCCAGGTCAGCCCCGCGCTCGCGCGCAGCGGCGACACGCTGTTAAGCGGCTGGTCGGTCTGCTCATTGGTGCCGTGCGCATACGCGACCGCGCCGTCGATGCGCCATTGCGGCAGGAAGCGCCACACGCCGCGCCACTCGGCGCCGTAGATGCGCACGCTGGTCTGGTTGCGGTACTGGTAGGTCGCGCGCAGGCCGGGCAGGCAGGCGGGGTCGGACGGGCAGGTCAGCTGCACCTGTTCGATAAAGTCGCGATAGCGGTTATCGAACAGCGCCACGCTGGTCTGCACGTTGTCGCTGGTATAGCGCGCGCCGACCTCGAACGAGCGGCTCTTCTCCGGGTTCAGGTCCGCGTTAGGCGCGGCGCCGTAGCCCTGCACCGGATTGCGGAAGCTGCCGTTGACCTCCTGGTAGTTGGGCGCGCGGTAGCCAAACACATATTGCGCCCACAGGTTGACGTGGTCGGTCGCCTGCCACAGTGCCGACAGCTTGGGCGACACGTGCGAATCGCTCTTGCTGACCGCCGGGCGGCCGCCCGCACTGGTGTAGACCAGGTCGTCGCCATCCGGCGACAGCGAGTAGTGGTCGAAGCGCAGCCCCGGCGTCAGCGTGAAGCGGCCATCGAAGAAGCGCATCTCGTCCTGCGCGAACACGCCGGTCTGGCGCGTCTCGCCGGTGGGGAAGTCGTGCACCGGGAAGTTCTCGCCGGCGAGGGACTTGGTGGTGGTGCCAGTGGTCAGGTTGACCACCGTGGCATCGCGCGACTCGGACGTGCGCGTGCGCATGAAATCGACGCCGCCGATCAGCCGGTGCCCGACGCTGCCGGTGACGAAGGACTTGTCGCCCTGCACGTTGAAGCCGGTCTGCTCCTGCCTGAAGGCAAAGCCCAGCGCGACGTTGCACAGGCTGGTGCCGCGCGTGGTGGCGGAGCAGCCGGTGCTGGTGTTACTGCGCACCTGGTTGGTCAGCGTGGAGGTCTCCGATTCCTGGTAGTAGACCTGCGCGGCCAGGCGATCCAGCAGGCCGCTGGCAGGCTTCCACTCGTAGTCCAGGCTGACGCGGTCGCGGCTCAGGTCTTCATTGCCGCTGGCGGCGGTCACACGCGGCAGGGCTGTGGATAACCGCAGCAGGTCGGTGTCGGTATTGCCGTCGCGATGCTCGTAGGTGAACTTGAACTTGTGCTCGGGCGTGGCGCTGAGCAGGATCTTGCCCAGCCATGCCTGCGTGCGCACGTCCTGCGGATTGGGCCTGGTGCGGTTGACCGAGTTGGAGTCGTCGGTGCCCATGTTCTTCATTTCGTGCGCGTTGCGGTTCGCGACCATGAAGAGGCCCTGGATGGTGTCGCTGCCGCCGGCCACGCCCGCGGTCTGCCCGAAGCCATTGTCGATGCCGTTCCAGTTCAGCCCGACCTCGCCGCCGACCTTGCGGCCCTGCGTCAGGTCGACCGGGTCCTTGGTCGCATAGGCCACCACGCCGCCGATCGCATCCGAGCCATACAGGCTCGACGCCGGCCCGCGCAGCACTTCCACGCGCTTCAGGAACGAAAACTCCGGCGCATCGCGCGTCGAGCTGGAGATGTTCGACGGGCCGCCGCCATTGAAGAAGTCTGGCAGGCGCACGCCGTCGACCATCTGCAGCACGCGGTTGTCTTCGATGCCGCGGATATTGATGCTGCCCGCGCCAAAGCGGCGGCGGTCGCGCGGCACGTCGATATCGGGCTCGTCGGCGAACAGGCCAGTCTCGTCGACCGGCTGCGCGCGCTCGATCTGGCGCGCCTCGCGCGTGGTGATGGTGGAGGCGACCGCATCGGCACGCTCCTCGGTGCGCGTGGCGGTGACCACCACTTCATTGAGCGAGGCAAGCGCGGTGGTCTGGCTATCGCCCTCGGCGGCGAAGGCTGGCGAGCCCAGCGCCGCGCAGACGGCGGCAACAGGCGTGACCCGGACGGAGGCGCGCAGGCGCGCCAGGCAGCGACGTTTCATGGATTCTCCCCAGAAGAAATCGAACGCTGGCTGGCGGAAAACCGTGACAGGGTGGCTGGCTCGCGTAGAGGCGCTGCCCGTCCGGCGCATTGCCGCGGGTGACGCCGTTTTTAGTTAACGAGAATTATTATCATTTACAGCAGATAGGTAAATGACTTACATCAAAGGGCGTGGCGTGTATGCCACATGTATGCAATGTTCGACTGCTTGAACAACTCTACCGTGTCGTGCTAACTTTGTTTGCTAGCATGTTAGCGCAGCACTGACATGCTGCATGTACGCCATTGAGTTCACCCGGCAAGCTGCACAGACCCTGAAGGCCATGCCCAGAAACTTTGCCGCAACGATCGTCGCGAAGGTCAATGGCCTTGCCGTGGATCCTTACGCACCGAACCCGAACGCAAGAAAGCTTGCGGGACGAAACGGCTATCGGCTCCGGGTAGGGGATTGGCGAGTGTTGTACGAAATCGAGGACGGACGGCTGGTGATTCTCGTACTGGCCGTCATCCCACGTGGAGGCGCTTACAAATGACTGGAATCCAGTTTATTGAACGAGACGGCCGCCGCGAATATGCGGTGATCCCCATCGAGGTGTGGGAGCGCGTCAAATACCTGATTGAAGACGCGGGCGACGTCGCCCTGTTCGACGCCGCCAGGGCCAAGGACGACGGCTTCCGCGTGCCGGCCGCCGTGCTCGATGCCGAACTGGCCGGCGACCATCCGGTCAAGGCATGGCGCAACTATCGCCGGCTGACGCAGGACGCGCTTGCCCGGGCCGCGGGCCTGAGCAAGCCATATCTCAGCCAGATCGAAAACCGTTCGCGCGCCGGCAGCCCCGATGCGCTGCGCAGGCTGGCGCAAGCACTGGGCGTGCCCTGCGACATGCTGGGCGAAGCGAGCGAATAGCTGGTCTGGCCAGCCATCGCCCTCAGTGCTGCCGCACCGTCTCCCCAGGCACCTTCTCCGGCAGCTTGTTGCCTTCCGAGTCGATCTGCAGCGGCCCCGTGCCCGAGAACTTGTCCAGCGCCAGGTAGATCACCGGCGTGATGAACAGCGTGATCACCTGCGAGAACAGCAGGCCACCGACCACCGCCAGGCCCAGCGGCTGGCGCAGCTCGGCGCCGGCGCCGAGGCCCAGCGCCAGCGGCAGCGCCCCCATCACCGCGGCGAAGGTGGTCATCATGATCGGACGGAAGCGCAGCAGGCATGCCTGCCGGATTGCCTTGGCAGGAAGCATGCCTTGCTCGCGCTGCGCCGCCAGCGCGAAGTCGATCATCATGATCGCGTTCTTCTTGACGATGCCGATCAGCATCAGCACGCCGATCACCGCGATCAGCGACAGCTCGACATTGAAGATAAACAGCGTCAGCAAGGCCCCGACCGCCGCCGAGGGCAGGCCCGCCAGGATGGTCAGCGGGTGGATATAGCTTTCGTACAGCACGCCCAGCAGCGTGTAGATCACCGCGATGGCGGCCACCAGCAGCACGATCTGCGTGGCCTGCGATGACTGGAACACCGCCGCGTCGCCGCCCCAGCTGGTGAAGATCGACGTCGGCATCGCGATCTCCTGCTTGTAGCGGTCGATGCGCGCCGACGCGTCGCCCAGCGCCGCGCCCGGTGCCAGGTTGAACGACACCGTCACCGACGGCAGCTGCCCCTGGTGGTTGACCGCGATCGGGCCGACGCGGCGCTCGGTGGTGGCGAACGCCGACAGCGGCACCATCTGGCCGGTCTTGCTGCGCACGTAGAGCTTGGCGAACGCGGTCTCGTCGACGCGGTCGAGGTCGGCCGCCTGCAGGATCACGTAGTAGTTGTCGATCGGGGTGTAGATGGTCGACACCTGCCGTTCGCCGAACGCCGAATACAGCGCGGTGCGCACGTCCTGCATCTGCACGCCGAGCGCATTGGCCTTGTCGCGGTCGATCGACAGGTGCGCCTCCAGGCCCGACTGCTGCGAGTCGCTGGTGACGTCGCGGAACAGGCTGTCGGCGCGCATCCTGGCCATCAGCTTGTCGGAGTAATCCTGCAGCTGGCCGGCCTTCACGCTCTGCAGCGTGTACTGGTAGCGGCTCTTGCTCTGGCGCCCGCCGAGCTGCAGGTTCTGCACCGGCGCGAAATACACCGCCAGGCCGGGCACGCCGGCCACATCGCGGCGCAGGGACTCGATCACCTTGGGCATGGCATTACGCTCGCCGCGCGGCTTGAGCTCGACGAACATGCGGCCGGTGTTGATCGCCGGCGACGGGCCGCCGCCGATGGCCACCACGATGCTCTTGACCGCGGGGTTGGCGCGCATGCGCTCGGCCGCGTCGCGCAGGCGCTCGGCCATGGCGTCGAAGGAAATATCCTGCGGGCCTTCGGCGTTGACGCGGATCTGGCCGATGTCTTCCTCGGGGAAGAAGCCCTTGGGGATCGTGACGAACAGCACGGCGGTCAGCACGAAGGTCAGGCCGGCAATCGCCAGCACGGTGCGCCGGTGCGCCAGGCACCAGTCCAGCCCGCGCGCATAGCGGTGCAGCGTGAACTCGAACAGGTTCTCGAACCACTGCGTGGAGCGCATGCCCAGGGTCTGCTTCTGCGGCGCGGCAGGCTGCGCCACCGCATGGTCGCCATAGGCATGGTGCGACTCATCCACCGGCACGTTCTCGGCCGACAGGAAGCGCGCGCACAGCATCGGGATCAGCGTCAGCGACACCACCGCCGACACCAGGATCGACAGCGACACCACCGCGGCGAACTCATGGAAGAGCAGGCCGATCACGCCCGGCATGAAGAAGATCGGGATGAACACCGCCACCAGCGAGATCGAGATCGACAGGATGGTGAAGCCCATCTCGCGCGATCCCACCAGCGCTGCCTTCAGCGGCGGCACGCCTTCCTCGATATGGCGCACGATGTTCTCGAGCATCACGATGGCATCGTCCACCACCAGCCCCACCGCCAGCGTGATGGCCAGCAGCGAGACGTTATCCAGGCTGTAGCCGAACGCCTTCATCAGCGCCACCGTGCCGATCAGCGAGATCGGCAGCGACACGGTGGGGATCAGCGTGGCGGCGGCGCGGCGCAGGAACAGGAAGATCACCATCACCACCAGCGCCACCGTCAGCGCCAGCGTGAACTGCACGTCGTGGATCGACTCGCGGATCGAATTGGAGCGGTCGTTGACCACCGCCACATTGACCGAGCCCGGCATCTGCGCGATCAGGCGGGGCAGGGCGGCCTTGATCGCATCGACCACTGCCACGGTATTGGCATCGGGCTGGCGCAGCACGGCCAGCACGATCGAGCGTTCATTGTTGAGCCAGCTGCCGGTCTTGATGGTCTCGACGCTGTCCTCGACCTCGGCCACGTCGGACAGCCGCACCAGCGCGCCGTTGGGCTGGCTGGCGACGATGATGTTGCGGAAGGCGTCGGCGTTGGTCATCTGCCGGTTGGCCTGGATCGTCAGCGTCTGGCGTGCGCTGTCCAGCGTACCCACCGGGGTGTTGGCGTTGGCGCGGTTCAGCGCGGTGGCCAGCTCGTCCAGCGTCAGGCCGCGCGCGGCCAGCGCATCCGGGTGCGCGCGCACGCGCACCGCAAAGCGCTTCTGCCCGAAGATCTGCACCTGCGCCACGCCCGGCAGCGTCGCCAGCGTGGGCGAAATCAGGTTGTCACCGAAGGCATTCAGGTCCGCCAGGCTCATCGCCGGCGAGTTGATCGCCAGCAGCAGCACCGGCGCGTCGGCCGGGTTGACCTTGCGGTACGACGGCGGCGTCGTCATCTCGATCGGCAGCGAACGCTGGGCGCGGAACAGCGCCGCCTGCACGTCCACGGCCGCGTCGTCGATATCGCGGTCGCTGTTGAATTCGATGGTGATGCTGGAGTTGCCGAGCGTATTCGACGAACTGATCACCGACACGCCGGGGATGGTGGCGAACTGCTTTTCCAGCTGCGTCGCCACCGACGCCGCCATGGTTTCCGGGCTCGCGCCCGGCAGCGTCGCGGTGACCTGGATCACCGGCGAGTTGAAGCTGGGCAGCGCGGCGATCGGGATGGTCGGATACAGCACGATGCCCGTCACGATCACGGCCAGGCACAGCAGCACCGTCATCACCGGACGGCGGATGCAGAGTTCGGACAGCGTCATGGCTCAGTGCCCCGCGGCGGCGTTGGCGGCGGTGGCGGAACCGGCGGGCCGTGCGGCGGCCGCACCGGAGGCGGCGCCCGCCGGCGCCTCGCGCACCAGCGCGCCCGGGCGCAGGTTCTGCGTGCCTTCCACCACCACCCGGGCGCCGGGCTGCACGCCTTCCACCACGGCCGCGGCGGCAGTGGTGGTGATCACCTGCACCGGCACGCGCGCGACCTTGCTGTCGGGCTGCACCACATAGACGAAGCGGCCTTCGGGGCCGGTCACCACCGCCTGCGGCGGCACCGACAGCGCCCCCTTGAGCGTCTGCACCACGGCGTTGACGTTGGCGTAGGTGCCCGGCCACAGCCGCTGCTCGTCGTTGTCGAACTGGGCCTTGACGCGGATGGTGCCGTACTGCGGGTCGACCGTGTTGTCCACAAAGGTGATCTTGCCGGTCACCGGGGTCTTGCTGCCATCGTTGGGCTGGGCGGTGACCTGCACCGGGCCGGCCTGCAGCGCCTCGCGCAGCGCCGCCAGCTGGCGCTCGGGCAGGCTGAAGGTCACGGCGATCGGCTGCACCTGCGCGATGGTGACCATCGGCACGGCGCCGGTGGGCAGCACCAGCGAGCCGGGGAAGGCGTTGATCACGCCGGTGCGGCCGCTGATGGTGGCGCGGATCGAGCCATAGCTGATCGCGACACGGCTGGCCTCGATAGTGGCCTGGTCGGCGCGCACGGTGGCCTCGAAGCCATCGGCCTTGGCCTGGGCGGTATCGACCGCGCTCTTGGAAATGAAGTTGCGCTCGAGCAGTTCCTTGCTGCGCGCCAGCGTGCGGCGGGCGTCGGCAAGATCGGCCTGGTCCTTCAGCAGTTGCGCCTGGGCCTTGGCCAGGTTGGCTTCGTCCATGCGCGTGTCGAGCGAGAACAGCAGCTCGCCCGGCTTGACCGTCTGGCCTTCCTTGATATGGACCGTGCGCACCGTGCTCGACACCTGCGGCCGCACCTCGACCGTGGATAACGCGGTGACGTTGCCGTTGGCCGTGACCTGCAGCGGCACGTCGCCCTGCTGCACCAGCGCGGTGGTCACCACCACCGCGGCGGGCGGCTTGGGCGCCGGCTTGGGCGCCAGCCACGTGCGCCAGGCAAACCAGCCCAGCCCGGCCAGCACCAGCACGGCCGTGACCAATACCCACGGCGATACCCGGCCGCGCCCGGTTCCGGCCGCCGCACTCCAGTTGCTGTCGACGAAGCCCTTGGGCTGGTCGATCCTGTCAGTTTTCATGTTCTGTGGACCCTCTGCACCGCGTCTTTTGCGCCACTCCCCGTGATCCGCGCCGGCTTGTTGTGATCGAATGTCGCCGGCGCGTGTCGCGCAAAGACTCTACTAGTACCGCGCTTCGCCCGCCGGAGCCAGCGTCGCGTATTACAGTCCGTTACAGGGGTGCAATGCGGTGTGGGGACGGGCGGGCGCCGGCAAGCGCCCTCCGGACCACGGAGAAAACCGGATATGAGATTGGCGGGGCGCTTGTATCGTTAGACAAACATTATCAGAAAAGCTGCCGCCGGCTGTCGCGACGCCACTGATTGACGCTGTCGATCGACAGTTCGCGTGGCCCTGGCTGCACAATGACGGCGTCGCCGGCGCGGACCTGGCCGGTCACCAGCACGCTCAGGTAGACGCCCGAATACCCGCTCTGCACCATGTCCCGCACCGCATGGCGGTAGCCGAGCGCGGCATTGAACTTGTAGCAGGGCCGGCGCGGCGCCTCCACCCGCAGCAGCGCCGTCCCGACGCGCACCAGGTCGCCGATCCACAGGTCGGACTCCAGCAGGCCTTCCAGGCTCAGGTTCTCGCCCAGCGCGCCGAACGGCAGCGGCTGCCCCGACTCGGGCTGCCCGCAGGCACGCCGCCGCGCATTCCACCAGGGGTAGTGCTCGGACGGGTAGGCATAGACCGCCTTGTCACGGCCGCCATGGACGGTCAGGTCGGCCTGCTCGTCGCCGGTTAGGCCCAGCGCGCGGACCTGCACGGAGAGCGGGTGCAGCAGGGTGCTGACGGGATGCTTGCGGATGCCGGACAGGACCACCGCCTCGGTGCCGGCGCCGGCCACGACCAGCGGGATCGCCTTGCCAAGGCTCACGGCCAGCACGCGTGCATTGCCTTGCCAGCGTCTGGAATCGCTCACATGCGCCCCCGCTCGGTGGTTGTGGAAAGAGATGTGGATAAGCTGCGGATATCCCTGAGGATAAAGGGGCGGATAACGCTGTGGACAAGTGCTTGGTGCGGTGCCTCACAAGACGCCGTTGGCGGCGCAAGGCGGGGCGCGCGCCCGGGGACATGATGCCCCGGGGCGGGGCTTCAGCCGGCGTTGGGCGCCTGCTGCGGGGCTTGCGGGCGCTGCCACTGGCAGCCCAGCGAGCGGGCGCGCTGAGACACCACCAGCGCCGCCAGCATCAGCGCCGCGGCACCCCAGTGCAGCGAATCGACCCCGGCCAGGGTATAGATGCCGGCGCCGGCCATCGCGCCCGCGGCCTGCCCCAGGTAGATCGACGAAGAGTTCAGCGAGATCGAGGCCGAGGCACGCTCCGGCGCCAGCAGCACCAGCCGCGCCTGCTGCGCGCTGTTGGTGGCAAACCCGCCGAGCCCCCACAGCATGAACAGCAGCACCAGCGCCACGCCGCCCAGCCCCGCCAGCGGCCACAGCACCATGGCGGTCACCGAGCTCAGCAGGGCGACCTGCACGATCCGGCTGGGCGTGACGCGGTCCATGCGCGACGCGGCCAGCGCATTGCCGAACACGCCGCAGGCGCCGTAGGCCAGGAACATCAGGCTGAGCGCGCCGCCGCTGATGCCATAGACATCGCGCATCAGCGGCGCGACATAGGTAAACATGGTGAACATGCCGGCCGACGACACCATGGTGGTCAGCACCACCAGCATGATCGGCTTGTGGCGCAGCACCGCGGCCCAGGCCTCGCGCCCGACCGGCTCCACGTACAGCCCGCGCGGCAGCGCCCGCCATACCGCGGCCGACACCAGCAGCGCCAGCCCTCCCACCAGCCCCATGCTGACGCGCCAGCCCAGCGTGGTCGAGATCCACGTGCCCAGCGGCACGCCCACCACGCTGGCGACGCTCCAGCCCAGGAAGACGAAGCTGATGGCACGGCCGCGCGTCTGCGCGTTGACCAGCAGCGGCAGCGTCGCCGCAGTCTGCGGCGTGTAGATGGCGGCGCCGATCGCGGTCAGGAAGCGGATGGCCATCAGCGCCGCGAAGCTGGGCGCAAAGGCGGCCGCCAGGTGCATCACGGCATAGACCAGCAGCGATCCCGCCAGCAGCAGGCGGCGGTCGATGCGCGAACCCAGCGTGGCGAACAGCGGCGCGCCCACGCAGGTGGCCAGGGCAAATACCGAAATCAGCTGCCCGGCACTGGCGGCGCCCAGCCCGAAATCGCCGGCAATGTCGTTCAACATGCCGGTCACGATCATCGCGCCGGTGCCGATGACGAAGTTGCCGACGCAGAGCGTCACAAGCCTGGGATCCATGCCGGCCTTGGGAAGAGGGGTGCGCGCGGGCGCTTGTTGTTCTCGGGCTGCCGCCAGGGCCGTTGCGGCCGGCGGTTAGGGAAGTCCCGAGTGTAGCGGGATTGGGGGATTCGCGTTGACGACGCAATCGCGCCAGTCAACACCTTGCGAACTGGACACCTCTTCTCCCGCGCGCGGGAGAGCGCGGGAAAACGCGGGAAAACGCGGGAGAAGGGTGCAAACCGGCAGGAACTGAAACGCCTCAGCGCGACAGCGCCGGCGTCAACGCCTTGGGATTGACGATGCAGTCGTGATTGCCGCCCAGCACATCCAGGATGTTCTGGAACGCCGTGCGGAAGTACAGCTCATAGCTGTCGCGCTCGACATAGCCCAGGTGCGGCGTGCAGATGCAGTTTTCCATGCGCAGCAGCGCGTGCCCCTGCAGGATCGGCTCGGATTCGAACACGTCGACCGCCGCCATGCCGGGCCGGCCGCGGTTGAGCGCGGTGACCAGCGCGTTCTCTTCCAGCAGCTCGGCGCGGCTGGTGTTGACGAACAGGGCGGTGGGCTTCATGCGCGTCAGGTCGGTCAGCTTGACGATGCCGCGGGTGTCGTCGTTCAGGCGCAGGTGCAGCGACAAAACGTCGCTGTCGGCAAAAAACTGGTCCTTCGAGGTCGCGACGTCCAGCCCGTCGGCACGCGCCGCGTCCAGTGACGCCTCGCGGCCCCACACCATCACCCGCATGCCGAAGGCCTTGCCATAACCGGCCAGCAGACGGCCGATCTTGCCGTAGCCCCAGATGCCGAGCGTCTGGCCGCGCAGCACCTGGCCCAGACCGAAGTTGGGCGGCATGGTGGTCGATTTCAGCCCCGATTGCTGCCACGCGCCGTGCTTGAGGCTGGCCACGTACTGCGGAATGCGTCGCTGCGCCGCCATGATCAGCGCCCAGGTCAGCTCGGCCGGAGCCACCGGCGAACCGACGCCTTCCAGCACGGCCACGCCGCGGTCAGTGGCGCCATCCAGGTCGATATGGCTGCCGGGGCCGGCGCCGACCTTGCCCGTCTGGCTGATCAGCTTCAGTTTGGGCAGTTTTTCCAGCAGTTGCCGGGTGATGCGGGTGCGTTCGCGGATGAGCACCACGGCTTCCACGTCCGACAGGCGCGCGGCCAGCTGGCCCACGCCCTTGACGGTGTTGTTGAACACCTTGACGTCGTGTCCCTCCAGCAGGCTGAAGCACGGCAGCTTGCGCACGGCGTCCTGGTAATCGTCGAGTACGGCAATCTTCATCGGCAACTCTGGTTTGTCTTCCGGCGCTTGTGCCGGTTGGTGCGCGCGGCAACCGAGCCGCGCGCCGGCCAACAGTATTGTGGATAACCCAGCGTCGGGCCAGCATGTCCGACCGCCGCGAGGTGGAATAACTCTTGCGAAACAATGGTGTCAATTGTTGCGCAGCAAAAAACAGGGGGGTGCGCCAGTGGTATCCTTGCCCGCTCCGGTGCCGCCGTGGATTGTCGGTCGAGCCATGCTCCCGGCAAGCGGACGCCGCCGGACAAAGCCCGCCCGGCGCGCGCAGCTACCCCTGCGCGGGCGAAGCGCAACTTTAGCGCAGCCGCAGGGACCGCCGCGACCTTTTGCACAACACGGGCCGCCGCGGAGTTGTAACGGGATGTGACGATCGGGACATGACGACCCCATGGCGCGATGCCGCGATTCCGTCCACCGCGCGAGCTGCGGAAAAACCGCCCGCCGGCCAGGCTTTGCAAGGTTTCCCTTCCCTTCTTCCCTTATAAACCTGGAGTTGCAGCATGAACCACCCCACAATGCAAGGCACGGCGCCAGTGAATGCCCCGGCCTGGGTCAAGCACCCCAAGCTGGTGGCCTGGGTCGCCGGAATCGCCGCGCTGACCAAGCCCGACAATATCTACTGGTGCGACGGTTCGCAGGAAGAATACGACCGCCTGTGCGAGCAGATGGTCGCCGCCGGCACAATGAAGCGGCTGAACCCGGCCAAGCGCAAGAACTCCTTCCTGGCGCTGTCCGATCCGTCGGACGTGGCCCGTGTTGAAGACCGCACCTTTATCTGCTCCGACAAGCAGGAAGACGCCGGCCCCACCAACAACTGGACCGCCCCGGCCGAGATGCGCCAGACGCTGAACGGCCTGTTCGACGGCTGCATGCGCGGCCGCACGCTGTACGTGGTGCCGTTCTCGATGGGCCCGCTGGGCTCGCCGATCGCGCATATCGGCGTGGAACTGTCCGATTCGCCATACGTTGCGGTCAACATGCGCATCATGACGCGCATGGGCAAGGCTGTGTATGACGTGCTGGGCACCAACGGCGAGTTCGTGCCGTGCGTGCACACCGTCGGCAAGCCGCTCGACGCCGGCGAGAAGGACGTGCCGTGGCCGTGCAATCCGACCAAGTACATCGTCCATTTCCCGGAAACGCGTGAGATCTGGTCGTTTGGCTCGGGCTACGGCGGCAATGCGCTGCTCGGCAAGAAGTGCTTCGCACTGCGTATCGCATCGACCATGGGCCGCGACGAAGGCTGGCTGGCCGAGCACATGCTGATCCTGGGCGTGACCTCGCCGGCCGGCAAGAAGTACCACGTTGCCGCCGCGTTCCCGTCGGCCTGCGGCAAGACCAACTTCGCCATGCTGATCCCACCCAAGGGCTTCGAGGGCTGGCAGGTCACCACCATCGGTGACGACATTGCCTGGATCAAGCCGGGCAAGGATGGCCGCCTGTACGCGATCAACCCGGAAGCCGGCTACTTCGGCGTGGCCCCGGGCACCAGCGAGAAGACCAACTACAACGCCATGGCGACGCTGAAGGAAAACGTCATCTTCACCAACGTGGCGCTGACCGACGACGGCGACGTGTGGTGGGAGGGCATGACCAGGGAAGCGCCGGCGCACCTGGTCGACTGGCAGGGCAAGGACTGGACTCCGGAGATCGCCAGGGCTACCGGTGCCAAGGCGGCGCACCCGAATGCGCGCTTCACGGCGCCGGCGTCGCAGTGCCCGTCGATCGACGAGAACTGGGACAACCCGGCTGGCGTACCCATTGATGCGTTCATCTTCGGCGGTCGCCGCTCGACCACCGTGCCGCTGGTGACCGAGGCGCGCAACTGGACCGAGGGCGTGTACATGGCTGCCACCATGGGCTCGGAAACCACCGCCGCGGCCGCCGGCCAGCAAGGCGTGGTGCGCCGCGACCCGTTCGCCATGCTGCCGTTCTGCGGCTACAACATGAGCGACTACTTTGGCCACTGGCTGGAACTGGGCAAGAAGCTGGAGGCCTCGGGCGCGAAACTGCCGAAGATCTATTGCGTCAACTGGTTCCGCAAGGACGCCGACGGCAGCTTCGTGTGGCCGGGCTTCGGCGAGAACATGCGCGTGCTGTCGTGGATGATCGACCGTGTCGAAGGCAAGGGGCAGGGCGCCGAGCACGTGTTCGGCACCACGCCGCGCTACGCGGACCTCAACTGGAACGGCGTCGAGTTCTCGCCGGCGCAGTTCGAGCAGGTGACCTCGATCGACCGTGATGCCTGGATCAAGGAGCTGGCGCTGCATGATGAGCTGTTCACGCAGCTGAAGCACAACCTGCCGCAGGCGCTGGCGGAAACTCGCGCGGCGCTGGGTAAGCGGCTTGAGGGGTGATTTTGGCTTCTAGCGGTGCACTGCTATTGGATAATAGTTGGTGTTATTGCTTTTAATTTAAAAAGCTCGCCTCTTGATTGAGGCGGGCTTTTTTTATTGAACGATAAATATCAAAATCAAACCCTTACCCGCCTTCAATCTCCCCCAATACCTCGACCGCATACTTCACCAGCCCAGCCCGCCCCTCAATCCCAAGCTTGCGCTTGAGATTAAGCCGATGCGTCTCGACCGTCCGCACAGACACCCCCAGCTGCGCCGCGATTTCCTTGTTCGCCATCCCCCGCCCGATACCCCCGAGAATATCCCGCTCACGCCGCGTCAGCGCATCCAGCGGCCCCGGGTTCTGCTCCGCCATGCCCCGGGCAATCCGCGCGCTATAAAACACCCGCCCAGCCAGCACCGCCTGAATCGCCGCCATCAGTTCATCCGCCGGCGCATCCTTCAGGACATAACCCCGCGCCCCGGCACGAACCGCCTGTCGCACATATTCCAGGTTGTCGTGCATCGACACGATCAACACCGCCAGTTCCGGATAGCGGTCATGCAGCGCCGCCGCCAGCGCAATCCCTCCCATGCCGCGCATGCCAATATCGGTAATCACCAGATCAGGCATGTCCACCTCACCGGCACGCCCCAGCCAGGTGAGCGCCGCCTCGCCATCATCGGCTTCCCCAACGACCCGCAAACCCGGCTGCAACGCCAGGTGCATGCGCATGCCGTCGCGCACCAGCGCGTGGTCGTCGATCAGCAGCACGCGCGCAGGCGCATCGGCGAGGGTTGGTTCAAACGAAAGGTTCATGTCTGCGAAGGTCCAGCGGAAACAGGGTGTTCTGAAACGGCGGCTGGCCGGGGCAGCGGCTTCGCCAGCGGCAAGGCTGCCACCAGCTCCGTGCCGCCAATGCCGGAAACAATGCCGAACTCTCCACACAGCGCGGCAATGCGCTCGCGCAAATTGCGCAGCCCGATGCCGCGCTGCGGATCGACCTGCATGCGGGCCACGTCGAAACCACTGCCATCGTCGCGCACGGTCAGCCGCGTGGCGTCGGCATCGAATGCCAGCGACACGCTCACGTGCCGGGCGTTCGCATGGCGCTCCACGTTGGTCAGCGCCTCCTGGGCGATGCGGAACAGCGCGGTGGCCTGCTCGTCGGGCAGTTCGCGCGGGGTGCCTGACTGCGCCACGGTGATCTGTAGCCGGCTGCCGCCTTGCATCTCGCGCGCGAGGTGCTGGAGCGCGGCAAAAAGACCCAGGTCATCCAGCAGCGCCGGGCGCAGGTTGCGCGCCACGCGCCGCACTTCATTGAAAACCGTGTCGAGCCGGTTCAACGCCATGCCCAGCACCGGCGCCACCGCGGCGCCTTCGGTCGGGGCCAGTCTCAGCCGGTTGGTGGCGGTTTCCAGCACCAGCTTGACCGACACCAGCAACTGGCTGATGCCGTCGTGCAGCTCGCGCGACAGCCGCGCGCGTTCCTCTTCCTGCGACTGCACCACGCGCTGCGCCAGCTGGCGCAGCTTGGCATCGGCCTCCCGGTGCTCGCTGACATTGAGCGCCAGGCCGCTGGCCGCTACCAGCAGGATGCTGATCGCCGCGATCACACCGATCCAGGCCATGGTCTCGCGGATATCGGTCTCGGCGCGGGCGTCGAGCTGGCGCAGCGTGTTTTCCACGTCATCCAGATAGATGCCGGTGCCAAGCATCCAGCCCCATTCGGGCACCGACACCACATAGCCGAGCTTGGGCACCAGCTGCTGCGACGACGGCTTTTTCCACAGGTAGCGCACCGAACCGCCGCCGTCCCTGGCCGCCGCGATCAGTTGCTGGATGGTCAGCGACCCTTGCGGGTCGCGCATGGTCCACAAGTCCTGCCCGACCAGTTCGGGCTGGCGCGGGTGCATCAGGTTGCGGCCCTGCAGGTCGTACAGGAAGAAATAGCCATCCGGCCCGTAGTCGAGCCGGGCCAGCGCCTCCATGGCCGCCTGTCGCGTGGCGGTGTCGTTGCGCCCCGAACGCACCATCGGCGCGATCGCGCTCTGCGCCAGTTCTACGTAGTGGCGCAACTCCATTTCCTTGCTTTGCAGGTAGGCGGCCTCGACCAGCGCGCGCTCGTGCTGCGCGAGTTGGGTGGCCTGGTAGCGTACGGCAAGCGCGATGCCCAGCATGGCCACCGCAAGGGGTGCCACTGCGAGCAACAGGATCTTCTGGCGGAGTTTCATACAGGACCGGGGGTAAACACCGATGCCGCGCAGGCGGCATGCCACCGTCGATTTGCGTAGTACTACGCAGAAGTGCTGCGTAGTTACGCGCTTGTGCGTGGTTTGGCGGGTGTCAATACTACACGCCGGACACGCAAGCCGCCCCAACATGCGGCGCGCGTCCACGCAGCTGGTGCACCGGCCTACCCGGATGGTGCACCGCCTGCCTGCAAGACGAGATCCGGAAACGACACGAACCGGGCGAGCAGCAGCCAGATCCAGGAGATACCCTCACCGCCGGATTGCCCCAGCTGCCCGCCCCAGGCGCGCCCGCCGCCGACCCACCCCGTTGCCAGTTACCAGTCCTTCGCCGCCGCAGGCTTTCCAAATCCCGGTCTGAGGAGACCTTCACTATGAATCGCATCGGAGAACACCTGGTGTGGCTGGCCGTCGCCGTGCTCGGCGCGTTTGCCTTCGGCACCGTCGCGCTGGCGCGCGGCGAGGCCGTCAGCGCGCTGTGGATCGTGGTTGCCGCGCTCTGCATCTACCTGATCGCCTACCGCTACTACAGCCGCTTTATCGCCGACAAGGTGATGCAACTCGATCCGCGCCGCATGACGCCCGCATGGCGCCACAACGACGGCCTGGACTACGTGCCGACCAACAAGGCAGTGCTGTTCGGCCACCACTTCGCCGCGATCGCCGGCGCCGGCCCGCTGGTCGGCCCGGTGCTGGCCGCGCAGATGGGCTATATGCCGGGCATGCTGTGGCTGCTGGCCGGCGTGGTGTTCGCCGGGGCGGTGCAGGACTTCATGGTGCTGTTCATCTCGACGCGCCGCGACGGCCGCTCGCTGGGCGACCTGGTCAAGTCCGAAATGGGCACGGTGCCGGGCCTGATCGCGCTGTTCGGCTGCTTCATGATCATGATCATCATCCTGGCGGTGCTGGCGCTGATCGTCGTGAAGGCCCTGGCCGACTCGCCCTGGGGCACCTTCACCGTGGCGGTGACCATCCCCATCGCCATCTTCATGGGCATCTACACCCGCTACATCCGTCCGGGCCGCATCGGCGAAGTGTCGGTGATCGGCTTCGTGCTGCTGATGCTGGCCATCATCGGCGGCCAGTACGTGCATGAAAGCGCGACGCTGGCGCCGCTGTTCACCTACGACGGCAAGGCGCTGACCTGGATGCTGATCATCTACGGCTTCATCGCCGCCGTGCTGCCGGTGTGGCTGCTGCTGGCCCCGCGCGACTACCTGTCGACCTTCCTGAAGATCGGCACCATCATCGCGCTGGCAGTGGGCATCGTGATCGTGGCGCCGGAACTGAAGATGCCGGCGTTCACGCAGTTCGCCCAGGGCGGCGGCCCGGTGTGGTCGGGCAACCTGTTCCCGTTCCTGTTCATCACCATCGCCTGCGGCGCGGTGTCGGGCTTCCATGCACTGATCTCGTCGGGCACCACGCCCAAGCTGCTGGAGAATGAATCGCACGCGCGCTTCATCGGCTACGGTGCGATGCTGGCCGAGTCCTTCGTCGCCATCATGGCGCTGGTGGCCGCCTCGGTGATCGAGCCGGGCGTGTACTTCGCCATGAACAGCCCGGCCGCCGTGATCGGCACCACGCCGGAAGCGGTGGCGCAGGCGGTCTCGACCTGGGGCTTCGTGATCACGCCTGACGTGCTGGTGCAGACCGCCAAGGACGTCGGCGAGAACACCATCATCTCGCGCGCCGGTGGCGCGCCGACGCTGGCCGTTGGCATCGCCCACATCCTGCACCAGGTGGTGGGCGGCCAGGCCATGATGGCGTTCTGGTACCACTTTGCCATCCTGTTCGAGGCGCTGTTCATCCTGACCGCCGTCGACGCGGGTACCCGCGCCGGCCGCTTCATGCTGCAGGACCTGCTGGGCAGCTTCATCCCGTCGATGCGCAAGACCGACTCGCTGGTCGCCAACCTGACCGCCACCGCGCTGTGCGTGGCGGCCTGGGGCTACTTCCTGTACCAGGGCGTGGTCGATCCGCTCGGCGGCATCAACACGCTGTGGCCGCTGTTCGGCATTTCCAACCAGATGCTGGCCGCGGTGGCGCTGGTGCTGGGCACCTGCGTGCTGGTCAAGATGAAGCGCGGCCAGTACGCCTGGGTCACGCTGCTGCCGACCATCTGGCTGCTGATCTGCACGCTGACCGCCGGCTGGCAGAAGCTGTTCCACGCCGACCCGAAGGTCAGCTTCCTGACCCACGCCGCCAAGTTCAGCGCCGCCATCGCAGAAGGCAAGGTACTGGCCCCCGCCAAGTCGATGGAGCAGATGCACCGCGTCGTCTTCAACGACTACCTGGACGCCAGCCTGTGCGCGCTGTTCATGGTGGTAGTGCTGTCGATCGTGTTCTACGGCTTCAAAACCGCACTGCAGGCCCGCGCCGTGAATCGCCCGACCGACAAGGAAACGCCGTTCGAGCCGCTGCCGGGCGCTGCTTCGGCCCAGTCCTGACCCTGACCTCGACAAGGAGCCCGCCATGCTGGAACAACTGGGTACGATGGGGCGCTATCTCGGGCAGTCGCTGCGGCTGATGGTCGGCCTGCCCGACTACCAGACCTATGTGGCGCACATGGAGAGCACCCACCCGGACCGCGCGCCCATGAGCTACGAAGAATTCTTCCGCGAGCGCCAGGAAGCCCGATACGGCGGCGGGCAAGGAAAGTGCTGTTGAGCACACCGTAAGAGGCATCCGGGCAAGTTTCCGGGTGCAGACAAAGCAGACAGGCGATCACTTGATCGCCTGTCTTTTTGTTAAGTGTTGTATTTTCCCCGCGTTTTTATGCCCGGTTACGCCGTTTCTGTGGGGGGTTACAGGGCTTTACAGGTAGTTACAGCAAGGGTGGGGCTCCTTCTCTACACTTGCGACACATCATGGCAATTCAAAGGACAAAACATATGACTCGCCATCCCGTTCGCAATCTGACCATTGCCCTCGCCCTGGCGGCCTGCGCGCTGCCGGCCGTCGCGAGCGACATGAACAACGCACTGGGCGGCGCGCTCGGCGGCGTCGCCGGTGCCGCAGTTGGCGGTGCGCTCGGCGGTAGCACCGGCGCAGTGATCGGTGGTGCGGTGGGTGGCGGCGCAGGTGGCGCCGTGACGTCCAACCGCCGCGAGCGTACGGGCGCCATCATCGGCGGCGCGCTGGGCGGTGGTGCAGGTACCGCAGCGGGCAACGCCATGGGCGGCCGTACCGGCGGCCTGATCGGCGCCGGCCTGGGCGGCGGTGCCGGCGCGGCGCTGGGCGGCAATGTCTCGCGCAGCAACTCGTATGACGATGACCGTCGTTATTACAAGAGCAGCTACAAGCGCAAGAAGCACAAGCATCACCATCACCACCACCACGACTGATCTGCGGTGGTTAAGCAAGAACGGGCCCCAAGGGCCCGTTATTTATTTGCGCGGTCAGGCATAATCGGTTCGGCAAGGCACTTGACCTGCCGCACCCCGAAACAAAGAAGCCCGCGGCCGGACATGCCGGAGGCGGGCTTCTTCTCCAGTAAAGTCGGAAGAGGCGTTCGCGCACTCTCCCAAAGCCGGTTGGAGACCAGGCAAAAACAGAAGGGGCCGCTCTGGGGAGGAGCGGCCCCGGATCGCGCTTGCAGGAGCCCTGTTGCCTGTGTGGCGGCCCCGGAGGCACGGGCCGCTTACAGCGGCGCGCGATCGGTACCGGTGTCGTACTTGGCGCCGTCGGCAAAGGCGTCGAACTTGCCGGCGCGGGCGCCATCGGTGTAGGTGTCGAACTTGCCAGCCTTGGCACCGTCAGCGAACACGTCGTACTTGCCGGCCTTGGCGCCGTCCGCGTAGACGTCGAACTTGGCCACCTTGGCACCGTCGGCGAACACATCGAACTTGCCGGCCTTGGCAAAGGCAGGCGTGGCCGACAGGGCGGCGGCGATGGTGGCGACAGCGATCAGGGCGGAGCGGTTTTTCATGATTCAGGTCTTCTTTATTGCGTGGATGCCTCAGCCGGCACTTCGGCGAAAGATGATTGTTGCATTGCGGCATCCGAAGGCTAGATATTAGGCATTTCCCTCATATCAATAAATATCAGGATCCACAATGATTGGTTCTGATTCCAACAATAAAGCAGCCTGACCGCGTAAGGATTCAGCGCAGAAACGGGAGACTATGTCATGGATCGCCTGCAATCGATGCGTGTGTTTTCCAAGGTGGTGGAACTGGGAAGCTTCGCGCGTGCAGCGCAACAGCTGGAAATGTCCAACGCCGTCGTCACCCGCTACGTCGCCGACCTGGAAAGCCACCTGGGCACCCGGCTGCTGAACCGCACCACGCGCAGCCTGTCGCTGACCGACGCCGGCGAAACCTACCTGCAGCGCTGCCAGCAGATCCTCGAGGACGTGGAAGAGGCCGAAAGCGTGGTCGCCGCGCGCAGCCAGTCGCTGTCGGGCACGCTGCGGCTGGTGACGCCGGTGATGTTCGGCCTGCACCTGCTGCCTGAACTCCTGTCGCGTTTCCAGCAGCTTTATCCGGATGTGGTGTTCGACGTCCTGCTGTCAGACCGCAACGTCGATATCGTCGAAGAAGGCCGAGACGTGGCCGTGATGCTGTCGGACCTGGGCCTGGGCTCGCACCTGGTGGCGCGTCCGCTGCTGTCGGCCGAGGTGATCCTGTGCGCATCGCCCGGCTACGTGGCCGCGCACGCGCCGATGCGCCATGCGCACGAGCTGAGCCACCACCGTTGCATCGCGATGCGGCTGCCCAACGCCGAACATGAATGGACGCTGCTTGGCCCCGAGGGCGAGGTGACCGTGCCGATCCGCCCGGGCCTGCTGTGCAGCAATGCCGAGCTGGCGCACCAGGCTGCGCTGGCCAATATGGGCGTGGCGATGCTGTCTTCCTACCTGGCCCGGCCGAATATCGAATCGGGCAAGCTGGTCCATGTGCTGCCGCAGTACCAGCTGCCACGGCGCGACGTCAGCGTGGTCTACCCGAGCCGGAAGTTCCTGCCGACCAAGGTCCGTGCGTTTATCGATTTCCTGCTGGAGGAAGGTCAGGTGAAGGGGAAGGCAGAGGGCGCCGAGCCGCGGCATGCGGCGCATAGCGTCAGCTCATAAGGGCTCAGGGGCCGATGCCGGATTGAAAAAGGGGCCCTTGCGGGCCCCTTTGCTTTTACCGTGCTGTTACCGCGATTCGGCCGCGATTCGACCACGTTACTCGCCGGCTTCGACGGCGGTCTTGCGCGCCGCGCTCTTGGCTGGCGCCTTTTTGGCCGCGGTCTTGGTGGCGGTCTTCTTCGCTGCCGTTTTCGTGGCAGCCGTCTTTGTAGCCGCCGTCTTCGTAGCCGCGGACTTGGCCGGTGCCGGTGCGGGCTCGGCGTCAGCCTCCTTGGCCGCGCCGCGCGACGCCGTCTTGGCCGCGGTCTTGGCACCCGGCTTGGGCTCGCGGGCCTCGAACTCGAAGCCGATCTTGCCGTCCGGCTGCTTGACCAGGAACGCCTTGAAGTTGCGGCCCGTGCGCGACGACTTGAACCCGGTCAGCAAGTCGGTCTTGCCGTCGTTGAGCAGCTTGCCGATCTGCTCGCGGCTGATTTCCTGCTGCAGGATGATCTTGCCGGTGGTGAAGTCGCAGCTCTTGGGGCTGGCCACGCTGTTCTCGCAGACGTACTTCATGCCGTGCTCGAACACCGCGCTGCCGCACTTCGGGCAGGTGCCGACGGGCTCCTGGCCACTGAAGTCGACCGGCTCGCCGTCGCCCTCGTCGTCATTCTGGCCGAAGTCGAATTCCATCTTGAAATTGCCGTCGTCGTCCTTGCCCAGCTTCAGGATGGCGGCAAACGGCCGGCCCATCTTGCTGCGGAAGCCCTGCAGCGGACCAATTTCCTTCTTCAGCAGCAGCTCCTCGACCTCTTCGATCTCGAACTGGCGTCCGCCCGGGATCTTGCTGATCGAGAATTCGCACGCGGTGCAGGCGAAGCGGCGGTAGTTTTCCTTGACCTGGCCGCCGCACTGCGGGCACGGCGTATCCAGCGTGGCGTAGTCGCCCGGGATGGTGTCGCTGTCGTATTCCTTGGCGCGCTTGACGATCTGCTGCGTCATCTGCGCGATCTCGAGCATGAACTCGTCGCGCTTCAGGCGCCCGCGTTCGATCTGCGAGAGCTTGTGTTCCCACTCGCCGGTCAGCTCGGCCTGCGTCAGTTCCTGCACGCCCAGGCCGCGCAACAGCGTCATCAGCTGGAATGCCTTGGCGGTCGGGATCAGCTCGCGGCCTTCGCGCACCAGGTACTTTTCAGTCAGCAGGCCTTCGATGATGGCCGCGCGCGTCGCTGGCGTGCCCAGGCCCTTGCCGGCCATGGCTTCGCGCAGCGCGTCGTCGTCCACCAGCTTGCCGGCGCCTTCCATGGCGGACAGCAGCGTCGCTTCGTTGTAGCGGGCAGGCGGCTTGGTGGTCAGGCCGACGCTCTCGACCTTGTCGGTCTTGACCTTCTCGTCCTTGGCCACCGGCACCAGGTTGGCGGCGTCCTTGTCGCCCTGCGCCTCGCGGCCATAGATCACCAGCCAGCCCGGGTTGACCAGCACCTTGCCTTCGGTCTTGAAGTGGTGGCCGGCAACTTCGGTGATGCGGGTCGTGACCTGGAACTCGGCCGCCGGGAAGAACACCGCCAGGAAGCGGCGCACCACCAGGTCGTACAGCTTCTGCTCTGGCTCGGACAGGTTCTTGGGCGCCTGCAGCGTCGGGATGATGGCGAAGTGGTCGCTGATCTTGCTGTTGTCGAAGATCTTCTTGTTCGGCTTGACCCAGCCCTGCGCCAGGATCTTCTTGGCGTGCGGCAGGTAGTTGGGCGAGCTGTCGGCCAGCATGTCCATGGTCTGCTTGACCGTGTCCAGGTAGTCCTCTGGCAGCGCGCGCGCGTCGGTACGCGGATAGGTCAGTACCTTGTGCTTCTCATACAGCGCCTGTGCCAGGCCCAGCGTGTTCTTGGCCGAGAAGCCGAAGCGCGAGTTGGCCTCGCGCTGCAGCGTGGTCAGGTCGAACAGCGCCGGCGACTGCTGCGTCGAAGGCTTGGATTCCTCGGTGACGGTGCCCGGCTTGTCGCGGCAGGCGGCAACGATGCTCTTGGCCTCGGCCTCGCTCCACAGTCGCGACTCGCGCGCCTCGGGATCGAACTCGCTCTTCTTGAACTTGGGATCGAACCAGCGGCCTTCATACAGGCCGGCGGCGGCGATGAACTCGGCGTGCACTTCCCAGTAGTCGCGCGGGACGAAGTGCTTGATCTTCTCTTCGCGCTCGACCACGATCGACAGCGTCGGCGTCTGCACGCGGCCCACGGTGGTCAGGAAGAAGCCGCCGCCCTTGCTGTTGAAGGCGGTCATGGCGCGCGTGCCGTTGATGCCGACCAGCCAGTCGGCCTCCGAGCGGCAGCGCGCGGCGTCAGCCAGCGGCAGCATGTCCTCGTCCTCGCGCAGGCTGGCAAAGCCATCGCGGATGGCCTGCGGCGTCATCGACTGCAGCCACAGGCGGCGGATCGGCTGTTTGGCCTTGGCCTGCTGCGCGATCAGGCGGAAGATCAGTTCACCTTCGCGCCCCGCGTCGCAGGCGTTGATCAGCCCGGTCACGTCCTTGCGCTTGATCAGGCGGTTCAGCACCTTCAGGCGCGACTCGGTCTTGGCGATCGGGCGCAGGTCAAAATGCGGCGGGATCACCGGCAGGTTGGCAAAGCTCCATTTGCCGCGCTTGACCTCGTATTCGTCCGGGGCGGCAATCTCGACCAGGTGGCCAACTGCCGAAGACAGCACGTATTCGTCGCTCTCGAAATACTCGTCGTGCTTGGTAAACCCCCCGAGGGCACGGGCGATATCCGCCGCGACCGACGGCTTTTCCGCGATGATGAGGGCTTTTGACATGGGAAAGGGTCCTTGCGAGCCGCTTCCGGCAACCCGCTATTGCACTGCAAACGTAGTAATCAGAACGCCGGGAGGCTTTGAGGCGCCAATAATAAGCGCGGTTTCAACGACGGTGCAAGCAAGCCCCATCGTCGTCGCCTGCACCGCCTAGGCGGCGCCGCGGCCTCCGGCAAGTAACCAGTCCAGCACCTGCGGCATTTCTTCGGCGCTCGCCGGCATCGCGCCACCACGCGTCAGCATGCGTTCCAGCACCTCGATGTGCGGCAGCAGCGTGCCATAGAACTGCGGCGCGCCGCCCGACGCCGGCTGTACCAGCAGCGTCGGGAAGTTCTCGATGTCGATATCGCCAAGCGCGTCGGCATGGGTCTCGATATCGATCCAGACGAAACAATCCTGCGGATGGCGCCCGGCCAGCGCCGCCAGCGCCTTCAGGTAATCCCGGCAGGTACCGCACCATTGCGCGCACAGGCATGCCACCAGGCGGCCCTGTGGCCGCGCCGCCAGGCATTCGGCTATGGCGGCGGCGTCACGCTCGGGAAAGTAAACGGTCATGGCATCGGAATCATGAGGCGCCCGCAGCATGCGGACGCCGGCGATTGTAGCGGTATCGGGACTGCACCCCTCTCTTGCGGCACCAAGCCTGGCTCAGCCGAGGCGCCGGAACAGGTTTCCCGGTAGACGTTCGGCCACGCCGGCCAGTTCCAGCTCGAGCAGGCGCGCCGCGACCAACTCCGGGGGCTGGCCGCTGCGCTCGCACAGCGCGTCCAGCGTAACCGGATCGTAGCCGAGTGCCGGCAACAGGGTAGCAGCCGGTTCTGAAAATCGGGCCGTGCCGGTGACATCGTGGTGGTCCGGGGCCGCCGCGCCCCGGGGTAGGGCGGGGAGGCCAAGTTCGTCGAGCACGTCCCCGACCGACTCCACCAGCTTCGCCCCCTGGCCGATCAGCATGTGGCAACCATGCGACAGCGGCGCGTGGATCGAGCCTGGGATCGCGAACACCTCGCGCCCAAGCTCCGCCGCCAGCCGCGCCGTGATCAGCGAGCCCGAGCGCGCTGCCGCCTCGACCACCAGCACGCCGCGCGCGAGCGCGGCGATGATGCGGTTGCGCCGGGGGAAATTGGCCGCCAGCCCGCGCATGCCGAGCGGGAACTCGGTGACGATAGCGCCGCGCTGCGCCACTTCGCGTGCCAATGAAAGGTTCCCGGCGGGATAGACGCGGTCCGCCCCGGTGCCGGTCACCGCCACGGTGCCGCCGCAGCCGCGCAGGCCGCCCGTATGGGCCGCCGCGTCGATGCCCAGCGCCAGGCCCGACACCACCGTCAGCCCTGACTCGGACAGGGCGCGCCCGAACGCCAGCGCGTCGCGCGTGCCCTGCACGGTGGCCGAGCGCGCGCCGACGATGGCCACGGCGGGGCGAGCCAGCATGGCGGGATCGCCCTGGATATATAACAGCAACGGCGGATCGGCCAGGTCGAACAAGCGCCGCGGATAGGCGTCGTCAGCGAGCGTGACGACGTGGTTGCCGGGCGTGTCGAGCCAGCGCAGCGTTCGTTCGGCCAGCGCCGACACCGCGGCGCCGGGGGCAGCCAGCACGGCGCGCGCCAGCTTGGCCGGCACCACCGACGACAGCGCTGCCACGCTTTGCGCCAGCACCTGCTGTGGCAGGCCGAACGCCGCCAGCAGGCGCTGCGCGGCCACCGGGCCGACGCCCGGCGCATTGGCCAGCCGCAGCCATGCGAGCACGTCCGCGGGCTCGCGCGCGGTGTCCTGCCGCGGGTTGCCCTGCCCCGAGTTGTCCAGCCTTGCGCCAGCCAGGAGCAAGGCCTTCACGCCATCCGCCAAGGCCGGCTCAGCGCGGCGAGGTGGCGCGGTCGCCGACCGCGATCACGTTGGAGGCGTCGGTCACCAGCGCGTATGCAACGCCGGGGAACACACGGAAGACAAAGGCGAGCCCGTAGCGCTCGTCGGGCAGGCGGATGCTGCGGTTCTGATCGGTCCGGTCGTGCACGGTCTCGCCGGCGCGCGACAGCGCCAGCACTTGCCCGGGCTCGAGCCCGGCCTTGCTGCCGACGTTGAGCACCACCACCTGCTTGGCACCGCCGAATTCGACGCCGCCATAGACCTTGGCAACGCGGCCGTCGACCTCCGCATCGGGCGCGTGCGGCACGTAGCGCACCGCTTCGCGCGCCGGCTGCGGCATCAGCAGTGTGCCCACGCCCATCTCTTGCTGGGCCTGCGTGACCTGCAGCGTGGAAACCGCGTCGGGACCCTGCGCGCCGCGCGCCAGGCGGGCATTGCCTTCGTATTCGGCCTCATAGCCGAGCACGGCGTTGGTGACCGGATCGCGCACCGGCGTGACTGGCCGATAGGCCTGCCAGTCGCTGCCGGCCGGCGCATCGGCGGCAATGCCGCGCGCGTAGGCGCTGTCGTCGCGGCCCAGGTACACGCGCGATTCGGGCACCGCGACGATCCGTGCCGACGTTGCCAGCGTGCCCTCATCGACCACCAGCGGGCGAATCAGGAACGGCTCGATATCGCTGGCGGAAATGCTGAGGATGGCGGCCCCGTCCGCGTCGCCGCCACGCATGCGCGGCGACAGCTGCACGGTCCCGTTGCCGGCGGGGGTGGTCGACAGCCAGGCGCGGCCGTCGCGCTGGATCAGGTACAGGATCTGCCCGGGGTAAATCAGGTGCGGGTTGCGGATCTGCTGCTGATTCATGCCCCACAGCTCGGGCCAGCGCCACGGCTGGCGCAGGTACCGGCCGGAAATGCCCCACAGCGTATCGCCGTTGCGCACGGTGTACTGCGAGGGCGCATTGGGGGCGAGATCGGCGATCGGGATACCCTGCCGGGCAGTGCGCTGGGCCTCGGCCTGCTGCGCCGCCGTGACCGTCAGGTCAGCGGCCCGCACGGGCAGGCTTGCCGCAGCAGTGATGCCGGCGGCACTCAGCAATGTAAGGGTGAACGCGTGCAGCCTGCGGCCCGACGCCGCCTGGTGTTCTTTGGTAAGATCGCGCATTTTCCTGAACCGGCCGGTGGTACGGCCGGATTGACCCTGGAGAGCGTGCCTGCTTCGGCGCGCCTTGATTTTTTGTACTGGCGCCCCGATTCTGCATGTAAATACCCGACGCCGCAACGCGGCCGGGTCGCGCGCTCAAGCGGGCGTTGCGCCCTAGCATCATGGCAAAACTCGACATCCTGACTTACCCCGATCCCCGCCTGCACACCGTCGCGAAACCCGTCGCGGCAGTGGACGACCGCATCCGCCAGCTGGTGAAGGACATGGCCGAGACCATGTACGAAGCGCCCGGCATCGGCCTGGCCGCTACGCAGGTGAACGTCCATGAGCAGGTGGTGGTGATCGACGTGTCCGAAACGCGCGACCAGCTCCAGGTCTTCATCAATCCGGAGATCGTCTGGGCCAGCGACAACCGCAAGGTGTGGGAAGAGGGCTGCCTGTCGGTGCCGGAGGTCTATGACCGCGTCGAGCGCCCCGACCGCGTGCGCGTGCGCGCGCTCAACGAAAAGGGCGAGACTTTCGAGCTGGACGCCGACGACCTGCTGGCTGTGTGCATCCAGCACGAGATCGACCACCTGCGCGGCAAGGTCTTCGTCGAGTACCTGTCGCCGCTCAAGCTGAACCGCATCAAGAGCAAGCTGCAGAAGCGCGAGCGCACCCGCATGTAAGGCGGCGTCCGCGCGAAGATGTAACAGCACGGCGGAATCCGCCTCCTGCACTCGACACGTGCGCGGGGTCTGTTATCTTTATGACTTCCGAAGAACAAACGTACCGGCCGCGATAGCGGCCGGTTGCGCTTTCAGCCCGTATTCACCTCGGAACCTGCCATGTCCCAAGCCAAACCCCTGCGTGTCGCCTTTGCCGGCACGCCCGAGTTCGCGCGCGTCGCGCTTGAAGCCATCCACGCCGCCGGCTTTCCCGTGGTGGCCGTGCTGACGCAGCCGGACCGGCCTGCGGGCCGCGGCATGCAGCTGCAGGCGAGCCCGGTCAAGCAGTACGCGGTGGCCAACGGGATCGGCCCGGTGCTGCAGCCCCGGTCGCTGCGCCGGCAAGGCAAGTATCCGGAAGAGGCCGCCGCGGCCGTGGATACGCTGGCGGAGATCGCCCCCGATGTGATGGTGGTGGCCGCCTACGGCCTGATCCTGCCGGTCGAGGTACTGGAGCTGCCGCGCCTGGGCTGCCTCAACATCCACGGCTCGCTGCTGCCGCGCTGGCGCGGTGCGGCGCCGATCCACCGCGCCATCGAGGCCGGCGATGCCGAGACCGGCATCACGCTGATGCAGATGGACGAGGGCCTGGACACCGGCGACATGCTCACGCGCGAGGCCGTGCCGATCGGCGCCGACGACACCACTGGCACGCTGCACGACAAGCTGGCCGCGCTGGGCGCGCGCATGACCGTCGCGGCGCTGCAGGAACTGGCCGCGGGCCGCGCGCTGGCGGCGACGAAGCAGCCCGAAGCCGGCGTCACCTACGCCGAGAAGATCGCCAAGGACGAGGCGCCGCTGGACCTGCGCCGCCCGGCCACCGCGCTCGCCAGCCAGGTGCGCGCCTTCAACCCGTTCCCCGGCGCCACCGTGCAGGTCGGCGATACCGTCATCAAGTGCTGGCAGGCGCTGCCGTTGGCGGCGGCCAGCAGCCTGCCGCACCCGCCCGGCACGGTGCTGGCGGCCGATGCCGGCGGCATCCTCATCGCCTGCGGCGACGGCAGCGCCCTGCAGGTCACCGAGCTGCAAAAGCCGGGCGGGCGCCGCCAGCCGGCGCAGCAGTTCCTGCAGGCCATGCCGCTGCCCCCCGGAACGCGCTGCGCGGTACCCGGCAACGGGGCGCCGCAGGCATAATCGGTGGTACCCGCGGGCGGAATCAGCGCGGCGTGCACATGCAGTGTGCGCCATGCGCCATGACGCGGAGACAGGGGACCGGCACGGGTCCCTTTCGCCCGCAAGCGGTTGAATTTTCTGGTGTTGGCCCCTATCTAACGGTCATCGCGCCGGCATGTTTTGCAAAGTCTTGCAGCGGCAGGCGCGGTCCACTACATGGAGATCACCGCAATGTTCAACTGGGTCAAGACCTTCATGCTGATGGCGGCCATCACGGCGCTGTTCATCGTCATCGGCGGCATGATCGGCGGACGCAGCGGCATGATGATGGCGCTGCTGCTCGCGCTCGGCATGAACTTCTTTTCCTACTGGTTCTCGGACAAGATGGTCCTGCGCATGTACAACGCGCAGGAAGTCGACGCCAGTACCGCGCCACAGTTCTACGGCATGGTGCAGGAGCTGGCGCAGCGCGCCAGCCTGCCGATGCCACGCGTCTACCTGATCAACGAAGACGCGCCGAACGCCTTTGCCACCGGCCGCAACCCGGAACACGCCGCCGTGGCGGCGACCACCGGTATCCTGCGCGTGCTGTCCGAGCGCGAGCTGCGCGGCGTGATGGCGCATGAGCTGGCGCACGTGCGCCACCGCGACATCCTGACCTCGACTATCGCCGCGACCATGGCCGGTGCCATCTCGGCGCTGGCCAACATGGCGATGTTCTTCGGCGGCCGCGACGAGAATGGCAACCGCAGCAACCCCATCGCCAGCATCGCGGTGGCGATCCTGGCGCCGCTGGCAGCCTCGCTGATCCAGATGGCGATCTCGCGCGCGCGTGAATTCGAGGCTGACCGTGGCGGCGCCGAGATCAGCGGCGACCCGCAGGCGCTGGCCAGCGCGCTGGACAAGATCCATCGCTATGCGCAGGGCATCCCGTTCCAGGCGGCCGAGGAGCACCCGGCCACGGCGCAGATGATGATCATGAACCCGCTCTCGGGCGGCGCCATCGCCAACCTGTTCTCGACCCACCCGGCGACCGAGGAACGCATCGCGCGCCTGATGCAGATGGCGCAGACCGGGACCTATCCCGCCTGACCAGGCGGGCGCTGGCCGCCGTCGGGGAGCCGTCGCGGCCGCAAATCCGGTGCCGGCCCCTCGCACAAGGTAAACTGCCCGCTGGTTTCCACATGGACCAGCGGGCTTTTTTTTCTTACCCATGCCCGGCTGCCCACCGATTCACGACTTACCTGCTGCCTCACCCGCTGCCTGACCGATATGCGCCTGCCTCCCGATTCGCTTGCCTTCCAGATGCTTGGCGCCGCCGCCGCGGTACGTGCCGTCAGCGAAGGCACCGCCTTGCCGCAGGCAATCGAGGACGCCTCGGCGCAGCTGCGCCTGGACCGCGTGCGCGATGCCGCCACGCGCGGCGCGCTGCAGGACATTGCCTACCGCACCATGCGCCAGTTCGGCACCGCGCGCGCGCTGGTGACCAAGCTGGTCACGCGCCCGCCTGGCGCGCAGGTGGACTCGCTGCTGGCGGTGGCGCTGGCGCTGCTGCTGGAACAGGCACCGGGCCAGCGGCAGGACAAGGCTGACAAGGACGGCCAGGACACGGCGCAAGGCGCGCCCGGCCGCGCCGGCTACAGCACCTTCACGGTGGTCGACCAGGCGGTCGGCGCGGCCGCCTCGGAACCCAAGACCGCGCATGCGCGCGGCCTGGTCAACGCGGTGCTGCGCCGTTTCCTGCGCGAGCGCAAGGCGCTGCTGGCCGAGGTCAACCGTGACGAACAGGCACGCTGGAACCTGCCGCCGTGGTGGCTGCGCATGCTGCGCGAGGCGTACCCCGAGCAGTGGACCGACCTCGCCGCGAGCGTCAACGTGCGCCCGCCGATGACGCTGCGCGTCAACACCGCGCGGGTCAGCGTGAAGCAATACCAGACCGACCTGGCCAATGCCGGCCTGGCCGGCGCCGTGGTTGGCCCGCAGGCCGTGCGCCTGGTGCGCGCGGTGCCGGTGACGCAATTGCCGGGCTTTGCCGAAGGCGTGGTGTCGGTGCAGGATGCCGGCGCGCAGCTGGCCGCGCCGCTGCTGGAGGTGGCCGACGGCATGCGCGTGCTCGATGCCTGCGCAGCGCCCGGCGGCAAGACCGGCCACCTGCTGGAGCTTGCCGACATCGACGTGACCGCGGTCGAAAGCGACCCGCAACGCGCCACCCGCATCAACGAAAACCTGGCGCGCCTCGGCAAGCAGGCCCGCATCGTGGTGGGTGATGCCAGCCGGCCCGCCGACTGGTGGGACGGCCAGCCCTTCGACCGCATCCTGGCCGACGTGCCATGCTCGGCCTCGGGCATCGTGCGGCGCCATCCCGATATCCGCTGGCTGCGGCGCGAAACCGATATCGCCAAGCTGATCACCGAGCAGCGCCGCATCGTGTCGCAGCTGTGGCCGCTGCTCAGGCCGGGCGGCATCCTGGTCTACGTCACGTGTTCTATTTTCCCAACGGAAGGCGAGGAGCAGGCGCGCTGGTTTGGTGCACAACTGGCAGATGCGATACGATTGGAGGCGCCGGGGCAGCTGCTGCCCGGCACCCGTACGACAACGCCCGCGGCCGGTGAACAAGGTGAAAAGGATGCCGGCAATGCCAGCCTGCCATCGGATCACGATGGCTTCTACTACGCCCGCTTCCAGAAGCGCGCCTGATCTGATCCGATGCTGAGCACGCCGCGCCCGTCAGACTGCCGCGTTACTGTGGATTCCGCCACGGGAACAGGGCACCTGCAGACGCACCTGCAGACGCACCTGCTGGCGCGCTTGCGGGTGGTGTTGATGCTCGCGCTGGCCTTGCTGCTGTGGCTGCCGCCCGCAGCCCATGCGCAGGTGATCGAGGCCACCGAGGCCCGCATCGAATACCAGGACGGCGGCTTCGATCTGGCCGCGAGCTTCGAGTTCGACCTGCCGCCCGCGCCGGAAGAGGCCCTGCACAAGGGCATCTCGCTCTATTTTGTGGTCGATTTCGAGCTGACACGGCCACGCTGGTACTGGTTCGATGACAAGCCCGTCAACACCAGCCGCAGCGTGCGCCTGTCCTACCAGCCGCTGACGCGGCAATACCGCGTTTCCACCGGCGGCCTGCAGTTGCCGTTCTCGCGGCTGAAGAGCGCGCTGCAGTTTATCCAGCGGGTACGCGGCTGGCGCGTATTCGAACGCAACGCGGTCAGGCTCGGCGAAAGCTATCACGCGCAGGTGCGCATGCGGCTTGACCTGTCGCAGTTGCCCAAGCCATTCCAGATCAATGCGGTCAATACACGCGACTGGAACCTGGCATCGGACTGGCGCCGCTTTACCTATACCGTGCCCACGGACCTGAACGCGGTACCAGCGCCGGTGCCGGTGCCGGCCCCCGCGGTTCCGGCGCCGCCACCGGCATCGCCGCCGCTGCCCGCTTCGCCTGCCGTCCCCGCGCCTGCGTCCGCGCCGGGCGCACCGGCCGCCGCCGCGGACCCGCGCAACGCCGTCTTCGTGCAGACGGTGTCGAACGCGCTGTCGCCGGCGCTGCTGGCGCAGCCAGCGCTGTCTGCCTCAAGCCAGCCATGAACACTTCGCTGTGGGACAGCCGCTTCCGGCGCGTGCTGTATCGCGTCGTGGCAGGGATTATCGTTTTCCTGGCGCTGGTACTGGTTGGCCTGCTGGCCGGGGCGTCGGCCAATACCGAATTCTTCGATCGCTATTTCACGCTGCTGTTCAAGGTGAACCTGGTGATCGGCGTACTGCTGGTGCTGATCATCGGCGCACTCGCGGTGACCCTGTGGCTGCGCTATCGCCGCGGCAAGTTTGGCACGCGGCTGATGACCAAGCTCGCGGTGTTCTTCGGCGTGGTGGGCGTGTTGCCAGGTGTGTTGATCTACCTGGTGTCGCTGCAGTTCGTCTCGCGCAGCATCGAGTCCTGGTTCGACGTGCGCGTGGAAACCGCGCTCGAAGCCGGCCTCAACCTGGGCCGCTCCACCATCGACAGCGCACTGGCCGACCTGCAGGGCAAGGCGCGGCTGATGGGCGAGCAACTGGCCGGGTCGTCGGGCGTGGCCACCTCGCTGCAGCTGAGCCGGCTGCGCGAGCAGTATGGCGTGCAGGAGGCGGCGATCTTCACCGGCAGCGGTCGCGTGCTGGCGACCGCGTCGAGCAACTACGCGGCGCTGGTGCCCGACCTGCCCTCGGGCGTGCTGGCCGAGCAGGCGCGACTGGCAGGCGGCTACGCGGCGGTGGAAGGCGGTACCGATCCGGCGCAGGACAGCAAGAGCGCCGAGCGCGTCGACAGCAGCCACCTGTACCGGCTGCGCGTGATCATCCCGCTGGGCGCGGCGCCAACCACCGCGCAGGACCAGATGGCCGCGAGCACGCCGCGCGCGGCGACGCGCCCGCGCTGGGCCGGATCGGGCCTGTCGGTGGAACGCCGGCCCGAGGAATCGCCGTCGAGCGGCTTCGGCCTGGTCGGCGAGACCGTGCGCGAAGAACGCTACCTGCAGGTGCTGCACCCGGTGCCTGCGGTGCTCGCGCGCAATGCCGACGAGGTCCAGCGCGCGTACCAGGAATACCAGGAAAAGGCGCTGGGCCGCACCGGCCTGCGCAAGATGTATATCGGCACGCTGACGCTGACGCTGTTCCTCGCGGTCTTTATCGCCGTGATGCTGGCGCTGCTGCTCGGCGGCCAGCTGGCGCGGCCGCTGCTGATGCTGCTGCAGGGGACCAAGGAAGTGGCCGAGGGTGATCTGTCGCCCAAGCGCGAACTGAAGAGCCGGGATGAGCTTGGCATGCTGACGCAGCAGTTCAACCAGATGACGCGGCAGCTGGCCGAAGCGCGCCTGGCGGTGGAAGAAAACCGCACGGCGCTGGAGCAGTCCAAGGCCTACCTCGAAAGCGTGCTGCAGAACCTGACTGCGGGCGTGCTGGTATTCGACCGGCGCTTCGTGCTGGTCACCGCGAACCCCGGCGCAGAGCGCATTTTCCGTCAGCCGTTCGGCGCGGTGCTGGGACTGCCGGTAGAACAAATCCCCGGCATGGGCCCGTTCGGCGAAATCGTGCGCCAGGCCTTCTCGGACCAGAACACCAGCGAGGTCCTGGGCGGCGCCGAGCACTGGCAGAAGCAGATCGAGCTGCCGCAAGGCCACGCCGGCACCGACGAGCAGCCGCTGACACTGCTGGTGCGCGGTGCGCGGCTGCCTGGCGGCGAGCGCGACGAGCCCGGCTACGTCATCGTCTTCGACGATATTTCCGATGTGATTTCCGCTCAACGCTCGGTGGCATGGGGCGAAGTGGCCCGACGCCTCGCGCACGAAATCAAGAATCCGCTGACGCCGATCCAGCTCTCGGCCGAGCGGCTGCAGATGAAGCTTTCGCCAAAGCTGGAAGGTACCGATGTCGACGTGCTCAAGCGCGGCGCTGCCACCATCGTCAACCAGGTGGCGGCGATGAAGCGCATGGTCGACGATTTCCGCGACTACGCGCGCACGCCGCCCGCGGTGCTGCAATCGCTGCAGCTCAACAGCCTGGTGGCGGACGTGCTGCATCTGTATGGGATCGACGATCCGGCAGTGCATGAGCATCCGGTGATCCATCCGACGCTGGGCAGTGCGCTGCCGGAGATCAAGGGCGATCCCACGCAGCTGCGCCAGGTCATCCACAACCTGCTGCAGAACGCGCAGGATGCGGCGACGGAGAACGTCGCGGCGGGTAGGGCGGCGCCCCATATCACTCTGAACACCGAGACTGTAGAATACAAAGATTCTGCCGGCGAAAACCGGCAGGCCGTCAAGCTCACCATTGCGGACAATGGTCCCGGCTTTGCACCACGGATCCTGAGCCGTGCGTTCGAGCCCTATGTGACCACCAAAGCCAAGGGCACGGGTCTCGGGCTCGCGATGGTAAAGAAGATCATTGACGAACACGGTGCGCGCATCGAGCTGCGCAATCGCATGGAAGGTGCGGAGGTCATCGGCGCACAGATCTCGATCCTGTTCGTTAAGCTGACATAGTCAACATTTGGCGCTCCGCTCCGGAACGCTGCGGTGGGTTTAAGAGGGGAAGTATGGCAACCATCCTCGTAGTCGATGACGAAATGGGAATCCGGGAGCTGCTCTCGGAGATCCTCAGCGACGAAGGCCACGTGGTCGAACTCGCGGAAAACGCGCAACAGGCGCGCGAATACCGCGTGGCGAGCACGCCCGATCTCGTGCTGCTCGATATCTGGATGCCCGATACCGATGGCGTCAGCCTGCTCAAGGAATGGTCCGCGCAGGGCCAGCTGAGCATGCCCGTCATCATGATGTCGGGCCATGCCACCATCGATACCGCGGTCGAGGCCACCAAGATCGGCGCGCTGAATTTCCTGGAAAAGCCGATCGCGCTGCAAAAGCTGCTGTCGGCGGTGGAGCAGGGCCTGGCACGCGGCATCGAACGTCCGCGCAGCGTCCCCGCCACTGCCGCCACACCGGCAAGCGCGCCGTCGGTGGACTCCGCCAACGCCACCGCCGCACCGGAAGCCGCGGCCGAAACCGCCACCAACGGCAGCCCGGCGCGCGTGCCCGAGGCCGAGATGCAGTTCTCGTTCGACATGCCGCTGCGTGAAGCGCGCGACCTGTTCGAGCGCGCCTACTTTGAGTACCACCTGCTGCGCGAGCATGGCAGCATGACCCGCGTGGCCGAGAAGACCGGGCTGGAGCGCACCCACCTGTACCGCAAGCTCAAGCAGCTCGGCGTTGAACTGGGCCGCAACAAGCCCGAACCGGCAGAGCAATGAGCCAGTGATGCAGATGACGCTTGACGGCGTCAAAATCAACGGTTATAGTTTCGCTTCTTTGGCCCGGTAGCTCAGTCGGTAGAGCAGAGGATTGAAAATCCTTGTGTCGGCGGTTCGATTCCGTCCCAGGCCACCAGAACAAAAAAAGCCCGGCTCTTGCAGCCGGGCTTTTTGCATTGGCGCCGTGCCCATCATTTGTCCGGCACACTGGCATCAAATCAAATGTCTTTGCTCGCCACGCAACACCCAATCCAGAAGTAAATATCTTCTACTTGGCACCCGTTATAGGTATCTCTAGGATTGCCTGATGCCCTGCCACCTGGCAGCGCGTCGCGCGCCGGAGAACCGCACTCGGCTGCAGAACAATGCGGTATCCGGCCCAGGGCAGTCCTTTCTACCGGGGGTCAGATGGATACGTTGAGCGGGACGGCCGGCGAGCGCGGCCTGTGGAAAAGCACCATGGCCGCGGCGAGCCAGGCGCTGGGCGCGGCCGGCAAGATGCAGCAGGCGGTGACGCAGACGCTGAAACTGCAGCGCAAGATCCGCGAGTTGCGCGATGCGTTGCACCATGCCGAGGCGGAGCGCGATGTCTATCGCGAACTCCACGCCCGCACCGTCGACGAACTGCACCAGGCGGTGGACCGCAGTCCGGCCGAGATCCGGCGGCTGCGTGCCGAGACCGAGGCCATGCAGGTGCGCCATCGCGCCTACAAGCTGCTGGTGCAGCACTACATGCGCCTGGGTACGCCGATCGATCCGGCGGTATTCGCCGAGCAGCGCAGCCGCGTGCAGCAGCACATCCTGTTCCAGCGCCGCAGGGGCATCCCGGTATCGCAGATCGGCGTCGACGATATCGCGTTCCTGTTGCGCTGACGCGCGTTCAGGTCGCCGGCTCCGTATTCTCCGCTTCGCCTTCATGCAGCCCGTCGTCGCTGACGACGCGGTTGCGCCCGTGCGTCTTGGCATCGTAGAGGCGACGGTCGGCAATGGCGAGCAGCGCGTCGAGCGCGAGCGGGGCGTCGGCCGGCGATTCGGCCACGCCGATCGAGATCGTGAAGCGGATCACGCGCTCGGGGCCCGCGGTTCCGGCGTCGCCCGCACGCAGCGCGGGGTCGGCCTCGGGCTCGGCTTCCGGCTCGGCCTCCACCCTGCACCCGGCGATGGCCTCGCGCAGGCGCTCGGCAATCCGCACCGCATCGCCCAGCGCGGTCTGCGGCAACAGCACGGCGAACTCCTCGCCGCCAAGACGAGCGGGCAGGTCGAAGGCGCGCAGCGTGCCGTGCAGGGCCTGCGCCAGCGTGCCCAGCACGCGGTCACCGCTGGCATGGCCCCAGCGGTCGTTGACCTTCTTGAAGAAATCGATATCGATCATCAGCAGCGACAGCGCGGTGCCGCCGCGCTGCTGGCGCCTGGCTTCGCGCCCGAAGCTTGCGCGGAAATGCCGGCGGTTGGCCAGGCCTGTCAGCGGGTCCTGCTGCGCCAGTTCCTGCAGCTTCTCGCCCAGCGCAAGGTAATGGTCGAACAGCTGGGTGACCACACGCATCGTGACCCACAGCAGCAGCGGCAACAGCAGCCACACGATCAGCAGCGGCCCGCTCAGCTGGCTGAACATCGCCGGCACGATCGCCGACAAGGGCAGCACGTTGACCACCAGCCACGGACTCTGCCCGGCGCGCTGGAAGAACAGCAGGTCGCCGTGGTGACTGAGCACGCCCGAACCCCGCGCGAACAGGTCCGCCACGCGATAACCCGACCAGTCACCGGGCACAGCCTCGGGCCACTTCTGCAGCGTGGAGAAGCCGCTGCCGGATGACGACACCACATCGCCGTGCACGTTGACCATGTACTGCACCGTGCCGGGCGCGCTTGCCGCCCCCAGCAAGTCGTGCAGGCGCTGCTGCGCCACGTCCACGGCGATCACGCCGCGGAACTGGCTGCCGGCATAGACCGGAATGCTGATCGTGGTGAGCACGCGTGCGCCCTCGAACTCCGTATAGAGCGGCGCCCAATGGATGGCACGGGTCGGGTTCTGCGCCGGCATGTGGCCACGGTAGTAATCCATGCTGTCGAAGCGCTGCATGAGCCGGGCGGCCCTGGCGGGATCCTGCTGCGGATAGATGGCAAAGAAGCCATTGGAAGAGATGAACAGCGCGTTGCCCTGGATCAGGTCCCCGCGCAGGCCCAGGCCGAGCAGCTGGCTCAGCGTGCGGCCGACCATCAGATCGGCCTTCAGGTCGGCATCGCGCCGCGCAAACCCTTGCAGACCGGCAAGGCTGCCGGGGCTGACACCGGTCAGGGGCGCATCGCCACGCGGCAGGGGCAACTGCCAGACCTCGTCATTGCGGGCGGCGTAGGCGCGCTCGATATCGGCATCGGCGGTGCCGACATTGGCGTGCAGCGCGAACAGGTGCTCGGCGAAGTCGCGCAGGAAGAACAGGCGGCGACGCTCGGCGGACAGGATTGCGTCCACACCCAGCGCACGCAGCACCAGCGCATGCTGGCGCTCGCCAATGACGCGCTCGCGCACCAGATACAGCTCGCGCGCGGCAACCACCAGTGTGATCAGGAACACCGCGCCGAAGCAAACCAGCACGACCCGTTGCGGGCGCATGACGGCAAGGCGGGGCAGCCAGCGCGGCTGCGGCAGCAAACGTCGCCACATGGGGCGGGCTCCTGTCGGTGCGGTCAGGGGTCGGGCGTCGCATGCCGGCGACCAGGCGCGCGATGTCGATGTGCTGGCCGTGCGGACTGGCTTAGTGTAGACGAGAGCCGACCGACGGTGTCGATTCGATACCCGGCGTCAGCACACAACAAAGCCGCCGCGCATTGACGCTCCCTGCCGCCGGCGGAACACTGTCGCGTCCGCGCCGGCCCTTGCCGCGCGGGACTTGCCCCGCTGAATCCCACCGTATGAGGCGTCGTCTCAGGCGACGTTGCCGATCTTGCCGCTGCACGCTTTCCCCGCTCGTCCCGCACCCGTTGCCGCTACCTTGCGCGTGCCTGCCGGCCACCTCGCCGGCGCCGGAGCGCGGCGATGAGTACGCGCGCCCGCCGCCTCGTGGCCGAAGGGCTGGGCACGGCGCTGCTGGTGGCGATCGTGGTGGGTTCGGGCATCCGCGCCGAGCGCCTGGCCGCGGGCGATACCGCGCTGGCGCTGCTGGCCAATTCGCTGGCCACCGGCGCCGGCCTGGTGGCGCTGCTGGTTTCGCTGGGGCCGGTGTCCGGGGGGCACTTCAACCCGGTGGTGAGCCTGTCCGCGCTGGTGCAGGGGACGCTGTCGCCGCGCGATGCGCTGCGCTACGTGCTGGTGCAGCTGGCGGGCGGCGTGTGCGGCGTGCTGGCCGCGCATGCGATGTTCGGCGAGCCGGCGCTGGCGTGGTCTGGCCAGGCGCGTACCGGGGCGTCGATGTGGTGGAGCGAATGCGTGGCGACCTTCGGGCTGGTCGGCGTGGGCATCGGCACGATGCGCAGCCGGCCGCAGCTGGTGCCATTCGTGGTGGCGGGCTATATCACGGCGGGCTACTGGTTCACGTCGTCGACATCGTTCGCAAACCCGGCGCTGACCATCGCTTGCGCCTTGACCGATACCTTCACCGGGATCCGGCCGATCGATGTGCCGGGCTTCGTGCTGGCGCAGCTTGGCGGCGGCCTGGCGGCGACGCTGGTGTTCCACTGGCTGTGCCGCAAGCCGGTGGCGGCCGATGGCGCGACGAATGCGTCAAAGCCGGCTAACGCCGACAACGCAACGACCAGCGCTTCATCGCGGCGCGGCTGGCAGACCAGCGCTACCAGCGCCGATTGAGCTGCACGCCGAAGATCGAGCCACTGGCCTGCGACGCCCACGCATCGGCCGGCGCCGTATAGCCGATACCGTCCACGTCGCTGGCGCGGCTGTAGGTATAGAACGCGCGCAGGTTGGCGTTGCCAGCCGACTTGCCCAGCGTCAGCGTGGGCGCGACCGTCAGCGCGGTGCGCTGGCCGCCGACGCCGAAGCCCGACGAAATCTGGTCGTGCGAGACCTCGAAGTTCAGCCGGAACTGGTCGCTCGCCACATAGGAAGGACGCACGCGCGTGGTAGTCCACTGTAGCGTGCCGACCGGCGAGCGATCGAACTGAAGGCTCTGTTCCACCGCGCCGCCCAGCCCCGAGCGGCCTTTCCATTCGATCGATTCCGCCACGCGCATGCGCGACAGCGACGGCCCCATGCCGGTATAGCCGGTCATGGCATTGCGCGAGCCCGAGCCGAACTGCATGCCCAGGCGATTGGTCCCGTACAGCACGCCTTTCTGCTCATGCAGCGCCGACGCCCACCATGCACCGCCGGTGTCTTCCACCATCGGCTGGGCTTCGACGCGGGTGAAGCCCAGCTGCACCGAACCCTTGTCGTTGGTCGGGATCGGCGCGGTGCGCACCGAGTGGTAGCTCGGCAGGTTTTGCCCATTCTGGTCGGCCCGCGCGGTGTACTGGTAGCTCAGCCCGATGTCGCCGATCACCTTGGCGTTGTCGACGCCGAAACGCATCGCCGTGGAATTGGGTGGCAGCAGGCCGGACGACATCAGGAACGGCGCATTGTCACGCCGGCCGGCCCACATGGTGGCGCCGTCCAGCACCGCCAGCCCGCTGACGGCGGTATAGAACTGCGGCACCAGCGCGTAGGGATCGATCGCGGCGGGGCGGCCATTGACGGTGGTGGCATCGGTGCCACGCGCCTGGGCGATCAGCATCACCTGGGCGCCGCCGTCCAGGTCGAGCACCGATTCGCGGATCTTCACTTCGCCGGCGCTGCGGCAGGCCAGGCCGCTGCCGATGCCGGTCGACAGCGCGCCGCCCGGACAGGCCCGCATGGTGGCGGGGCGGTCTTCGGCCGCGGCGCGGCCACTGTAGCTCAGCCGCCACACCGAGTCGCCCGCGGGATCATCGGCTGGAAGTTGCGAACGCAGCACAGGCGGCGCTTCGGAAGGTGTTTGGGTCATATTGGCGGCCGACGCGTCCGCGGGTGCTTCCGCCGGCGCATCTGCCCTGGCCGCTGCCCGCTGTGCAGGCGGATCGGCCTGGAATTCGCCCAGACGGGGCGGGAACAGCACCAACGGCGGAGGTGAGGGCGCGGGCGGCTCAGGCGGCCCCACGAAACTGGTATCAGCCACGCTGGTGCCGGCAACAGTCGCCGGCGGGCTGCCCTCGGACGGCGCGGGCGTCGCCGCCGCAGTCTCGGCACCGGCCGGGGCGGGCGCTGCAGCGGGTACGGTCACGCCAGCCGCCGGGGCTGCATTGCCGGCGATCAGCGCCGCCAGCGGGTCGTCCTGGCCCGCAGCGGGAGGCTGGGGGATGGACTGACCGATGGACTGGCCGGGGGCCGCCGCCGCATTCGCGGCCAGCACCACAGGCGGCACCGCTGGACGGTGCGCTATGCGCGGCGGCTGTGTACCGTCGCTTGCGGCCACTGCCACCAGCCCGCCGGTCTGCGCGCACGCCACCAGCCCCCAGGCGGCCAGCACGGCAAAGCCGAAGCGGCGCACGGGCAAGCCGCCCGGCCCGGCGGCAGGGCTCGGGCAAGGCAGGGCGGCGGTAAGCCGGCAGGAGGTGGGCAGCAAGACGAACGGCAAGACAGGCAACAAGGCGAATAACGATTCCAGCGACCAAAACGGTCCGCCGGAACGAACAAACCCGCCGATGGCGGGGACTGTTTTTTTATCAGCCGGTCCATTTGACCGCAAGCCGGGTTACAAAATCCATCACAGTGTTGGCCGTCTCACAATGCGAAAATCACACGCCGGCTGTCGCAATCGACTAGCGAAAACCCGCAGTGGCGCGATGCCCCGTGCCGAAAGGGCCACCGCTATAATCGGCTGGCTTGGTGCGACACGCATTCTCGTGTCCGGGTAGCTCCAACGTAAGGAGCATCGACCTTTGTCGAGACAAGGGGAGGGCCTCGGCCTGAACCGTCCAATCTCGACCATTACTTGCTTAGACGAACCCGGCCGAACAGCCAGAGGGGAGTCCGATGTGTTGTGAGGAAGCCGGAACGCTGGCCGACTTGCAGCTTGCTTTTTGCTGGATGGGTTTCCAGCCATTGCCCAAGGGCGGGGACGCTCGCCTTTGGGCGAGTTCTCTGTAGACATCCCCCTAACGGAGGGTGTATGCGGCCAAACAGCGGAGATTCCGTTGTATCGCCGCAACATAGCATTCAAACCGTTCTGGATGGAACGGCGCTACGTTCTTTGGGACGGCAGCCAGCGCTCGCAAGAGCGACCGATGCCGTCAAGCGCTCGCTTGCATAGGAGCACAGCGGTAGGTAAGTGAGGTCCCGGAGCGGTAGCTCTGTGCATTATGGTTCGGTCGGATATGCCCGAAAGGGTTACACGATAGAGAACCTGCTATGCGACTAGCAGTAGCCTAGGGAGACATGCGTCACTGGTAACGGTGGGGTGTGAAGCTCTCCTGACAATGTAGCCCCCGAAAGGGTGCCATCAGGTCGCGAGACAGGATGGTGGAGGCTCCGAGCAGCAACGGGGTTGAGGCGCTAGGCTGACTGGTATGGGTAACGTAAGTGAACTGCTGATAAACGTCGTAACGATTGAGATGCCAAAGCTGCTGCTAGGCATTAACCAAAAGGTGTGTGGTCGGTTGTCCTACTCAAGCCTTGGGACACGTCGCCACGATGACCACCGGCGGAAAGGCAGACCCTAACCCAGTCGTGTAATGCGCAGGGAACGTGGTAAGCCCGTATGGCTGCCGGAGCGCAGTTTGGCTCAGGCAGGCGAACCGCAAGGAACGCTGTTGGCTGTGCGGGTATGGGAGGTTGGAAAAAGCGAATGCCGGGCTGTAATGGTCCGGATAGGGGTTGAGACATCATCCCACGCGAAAGCGGGCAGACTTCCAACTGGTCAATCGTCGCAGGACGGCTGACTGATCTCGCTTGTTTAAATTTTTCTTCCCTTGAGGGGCAACACGTCCCTCAAGGGGCGTGCTGTCTCTTGATGTTGGGGGAGATCCTCAAGATTGGAGAGCAGCATGGAAGCATTGATCCGCAAGGATGAATCTGCGCTCTCCGGCGTGCCGCAAACCTGGGGCGCCATTAATTGGCGCCGCGTGGAGCGGAACGTTCGAGAAATGCAGATTCGAATTGCGAAGGCGACACAGGAAGGGGACTGGCGTAGGGTGAAAGCCCTGCAACGGTCTCTGACCCGCTCGTTCTCCGCCAAAGCACTGGCGGTACGACGAGTGACGATGAACCAAGGTAAGCGAACGGCAGGCGTCGATCGCGAAAAGTGGACAACGCCTGAAGCCCGGTGGGAAGCCATTGGGAGGTTGAAGCGCCGGGGGTACAGACCTTTGCCATTACGGAGGGTTTTCATCCCCAAGGCCAATGGGAAGGAGCGCCCTCTGGGCATTCCAACCATGTTGGACCGAGCCATGCAAGCGCTGTATTTGCTGGCGCTGGAACCGGTGTCCGAAGGAACGAGCGATCCGAACTCCTATGGGTTCCGGACCAACCGATCCACCGCGGATGCCATGTCCCAGCTGTTTGTTTCCCTATCTCAGAAGGCCTCGGCTCAATGGGTACTGGAAGCAGACATCAAAGGATGCTTTGACCATATCAGTCACGACTGGCTGGAGAGCAATGTCCCCATGGACAAAGCAATCCTGCGCAAGTGGTTGAAAGCTGGCGTGGTATTTCAGGGCCAGTTTCAGGCGACCGAAGCCGGAACACCGCAGGGAGGCATCATTTCCCCGACTCTGGCAAATGTGGCGCTGAACGGCTTGGAAACGCAACTGATCGAGTTCCTCAGAACGAAGTTGGGAGCGACCAAGGCGAAAAGGCTCAAAGTGAACGTTGTGCGTTACGCGGACGACTTCGTCATCACCGGTGATACGCCGGAGGTCCTAGAGGACGAAGTGAAGCCGTGGGTAGAACAGTTCCTTGCAGTACGGGGGCTGTCGCTGTCTACGGAGAAAACGCGGATCGTCAGCATCACTGATGGCTTTGACTTCCTAGGGTGGAATTTCCGGAAGTACTCGGGAACCCTGCTCATAAAGCCAAGCAAGAAAAACGCGCAAGCGTTCTATCGCAAGGTAAAGGCGGTCATCAGCACCAACAAGACGGTGGAGCAGTCGGACTTAATTCGACTGTTAAACCCGATGCTACGGGGCTGGGCACAGTATCACAGTCCGGTGGTGGCGAAAGCGGTGTTCGCCCGCGTGGAGCATGAAATCTTTAATGCTCTGCGACGGTGGGCAAAGCGGCGACATCCACATAAGTCCGTCGAATGGGTGCGTAGGAAATACTTTGCGACCGTCGGCGAACGAAACTGGGTGTTTGGAACCAAGTTCGTGAGCGGCAACGGCAGTGTAGGTTGGACGGAGTTGTACTCGCTCGCGGGTACGCCTATCCGGCGGCACAAGAAGATTCGGGGGGATTACAATCCCTTCGATCCAACGCAGGAACGGTACGGCGAGAAGCTGCGACAGGAGCGTATGTTGGAAAACATGGCGCACCGGAAGCAGTGGATCAAGTTGTATCTATCCCAGCAAGGCTTGTGCGCAGTGTGTCAGTGCAAGATAACCAAGGAAACAGGATGGGAAGATCATCACATCGAACCTCGCATACGCGGGGGCTCCGATGCTCTAGGGAATCGCGTGCTGCTGCATCCGAACTGTCACAAGCAAGTGCATCACCAAGGTAGAACTGTTGTGAAGCCGGTGTCCGAAGGGGCATTTAGTTGAGACTCGAGCCGTATGCGGGGAAACTCGCACGTACGGTTCCTAGGGGGGGACAGGTCAGTAATGACCTTCGTCCCTACCCTACTCTTTCGGGTAAGACAGCCCTCGCCGTGCGACTGATGTCCCGGCCATGCAGGGCACGCCGCCGTGCCCGTTCGCAACAGGCACAGCGTGCGCAGGCCGTCCATCGACACGATCGCCGGCGGCATGTGCGTCACGGTCCGGCGCCGGCACCAAGCGAGCCGCGCGCTTGCATCCGAACCAAAATCTATAAGAGGAGAAGTAGAGATGGAACGTCGTTCCTTTCTGTTGAAGGCGTCGGCCGTTGCCGCCACCGGGGCACTGGCCGCGTGCGGCAAGGGTGAAGAGAAGGCGGCGCCGGCCGCCGCCAGCGGTCCGGCAGCACCGGCCGTGGTCGGCAGCAACCCGGCCGTGGAATGGCGCCTGGCCTCGAGCTTCCCCAAGTCGCTCGACACCATCTTCGGCGCCTCCGAGCTGCTGTCGGCGCGCGTGAAGGAACTGACCGACGGCAAGTTCAACATCAAGGTCTTCGCGGCCGGTGAGCTCGTGCCGGGCCTGCAGGTACTGGACTCGGTGCAGAACAACACCGTGCAGCTTGGCCACACGGCCGGCTACTACTACTTCGGCAAGAACCCGACGCTGTGCTTCGACACCACCGTGCCGTTCGGCCTGACCGCGCGCCAGCAGAACGCCTGGATGCTGCAAGGCAACGGCATGAAGCTGATGCGCGAGTTCTTCAAGGAATACAACGTCGTCAACTTCCTGGGCGGCAACACCAACGCGCAGATGGGCGGCTGGTTCCGCAAGGAAATCAAGACCGTGGCCGACCTCCAGGGCCTGAAGTACCGTATCGCCGGGTTTGCCGGCGTGGTGCTGTCGCGCCTGGGCGTGGTGCCGCAGCAGATCGCCGGCGGCGACATCTACCCGGCGCTGGAAAAGGGCACCATCGACGCGGCCGAGTGGGTGGGCCCGTACGATGACGAGAAGCTGGGCTTCTACAAGGTGGCGCCGTACTACTACTACCCGGGCTGGTGGGAAGGCAGCGCGCAGCTGTCGTTCTATGCCTCGGCCAGCGAGTTCGAGAAACTGCCGGCGCTGTACAAGCGCGCGCTGGAAACGGCGACCATCGAGGCCCACACCACCATGATGGCCAAGTACGACACGGTCAACCCGCAGGCACTGGCGCGCCTGCTGGAAAACGGCGTCAAGCTGCGCCCGTTCTCCAAGGAAATCATGGAAGCCTGCTTCAAGGCGACCCAGGAAGCCTACGCCGACGAGACCGCCAAGAACCCGTCGTTCAAGAAGATCTACGACGACTGGCGCGTGTTCCGCAACAACGAGGCCGCCTGGTTCAACGTGGCCGAGCAGGCATTCTCGCAGTTCAGCTTCGCGCGCAAGCTCTAAGCACATTCCGGCCGGTGCCGGGCACAAACCCCATGCCTGTCGTCAGGCATGGGGTTTTTTGTTGCCCGGCGCGGTTGACGCAGCGCCGGTAGAATCGCCGGCATCGACCGGAATTCCCTATGCAAATCGGCATCCTTTACGCGCTCCTGGCTTATGTCATCTGGGGGCTGCTCCCGCTCTACATCAAGTCGCTGCCCGGCATTGCGCCCATGGAGATCCTGCTGCACCGGATGGTGTGGTCGCTGGTGTTCCTGGGCCTGATCCTGGCCTGGCGGCGCCAGTGGGCCTGGCTTGGGCAGCTGAAGGACCGGCGCCTGCTGCTGTCCTTCGGCGCCAGCGCGGCGCTGCTGTGCGCCAACTGGTTCCTCTATATCTGGGCGGTGTCGGCCAATCGGGTAGTCGACGCCAGCCTGGGCTACTTCATCAACCCCCTGTTCAGCGTGCTGCTGGGCGTGATGTTCCTGCACGAGCGGCTGCGGCCAGTGCAGTGGCTATCGATCGCGGTAGCCGCGGCCGGGGTGGCGTGGCTGACGGTGGCGGCGGGCCAGCTGCCGTGGATCGCACTGGGGCTGGCGGCCAGCTTCGGCGGCTACGGGCTGTTGCGCAAGACCGGGGCGCTGGGCGCGCTGGAAGGGCTGTCGCTGGAGACGCTGCTGCTGTTCCCGTTCGCCGCCGCGGCGCTGGCCTACCTGTTCACCACGGGGCAGGATGGCTTCACCCACGCAGCGCCTGGTACGCAATTGCTGCTGCTGGCGGCCGGGCCGGTGACGGCGGTGCCGCTGCTGTTCTTTGCCGCCGGCGCGCGGCGCATCCCGCTGTCGCTGCTGGGGCTGCTGCAATACACCGGGCCAACGCTGCAGCTGCTGCTGGGCGTGTGGCTTTGGCATGAACCGTTTCCCGCGCAGAAGCAGGCCGGCTATGCGCTGATCTGGATTTCACTGGCGCTGTATGCGGCGGAAGGGTTGTGGATGAACAGCCGGCAAAAGGCGGAATCCATCCGGGCGACTAATGAATCGATATAAAACGATCAATAGTTCATTCTTCACGTAGATAAATTTGGTGCCCGGCAATGTCCGCGCCGCCTGATGCCACGCCCCCGGTCCAGCGCAAGATCATCCATTGCGACTGCGACTGCTTCTACGCCTCGGTCGAGACGCGCGACGACCCGTCGCTGCGCGGCCGGCCGATGGCTGTGGGCGGCTCGCCCGACCGGCGCGGAGTGATCGCCACCTGTAACTACGAGGCACGCGCGTTCGGCGTGCGCTCGGCCATGGCGTCGGCGCAGGCAGTCAAGCGCTGCCCGGATTTGCTGATCCTGCGCCCGGCCATGGACAAATATCGCGAGGTATCGCGCCAGATCTTTGCGATCTACCGCGAATACACCGAGCTGGTCGAACCGCTGTCGCTGGACGAGGCCTACCTCGACGTCAGTCTCTGCACGCGCCACGCCGGGAGCGCCACCCGCATTGCCGAAGAAATCCGCCAGCGCGTGCGCGACGAGGTCGGTGTAACCGTTTCCGCCGGCGTGGGGCCCAGCAAGTTTGTCGCCAAGATCGCCAGCGACTGGAACAAGCCCGACGGGCTGTTCGTGGTCCGCCCGGCAGCGGTCGATGCCTTCGTCGCCGCGCTGCCGGTCGATCGCATCCACGGGGTCGGCAACGTCACCGCGGCCAAGCTGCGGCGCCTGGGGGCGCAGACCTGCGGCGACCTGCGGCCGTGGTCGCCGGACCGGCTGCACCGGGAATTCGGCGCGTTCGGGGCGCGGCTCTACAAGCTTTGCCGCGGCGTGGACGAGCGCGAGGTGACACCCGAGCGCGAGCGCAAGTCGATCAGCGTGGAGGAGACCTATGCCGACGACCTGCCCGATTTGCAGGCATGCCTCGCCGAGATGGAGCCGCTGATCGCAATGCTCGAGGCGCGTATTGCGCGCGCACAGGCACACGGCACCATCGACAAGCTCACGGTCAAGCTGCGCTTCTCCGACTTCCGCCAGACCACGGTGGAATGCCGTGGCCATGCGCCGGACCGCGCCATCTATGCGCGCCTGCTGGCCGAGGGCCACGCCCGGCGCGGGCTGCCGGTGCGGTTGCTGGGGGTTGGGGTGGCGACCAGTGACCGGGACCAGTCGCAGCTGGAACTGTTCGACTGACGCCAGGATTATTTACGCGAATAATCATTTCCCGTACTCTTGCCGCAAATCGATTACTCGCACTAATAGAGTGCTCGGCCTATTGCAGGTTGTTCCGCATCACCAGGACCCACGGCATATGCGAGTTCGTTACGCCGTCGATCCGCCCGGAATCGCCCAGTTCGATTTCCTCCAGCGATACCGATTGCTGGACATTGCCACCGATCGCACGCACCACCCGCGCCGCCGGATCGACTGCCACCACGATGTCGCAATGCATCGGCGTGGTGCCGAAGCCGATCTCGCCCACATCTTCGAGGTAGCGTTCGCGCCCGCGTCCGGAACAGATGATGTCGCCCGGGCGCGGCAAGGCGGGCACCGGTTCGATGCGGAAAGCGGGGCGGGTAAGGATGCCGTCGCGCGCGTCGACCACGTACATCGAATGTGACTGGCCGGTCAGGAACTGCTGCTCGTCCAGTCCGGCCTTGCGCAGCACCCATGAGATAAACACCGCCGACCACGCCCACGCGCCTTGCGTGACCTGCCGGCAGGTGGGGGCCTCGCCGACGATGCCCCAGTAGCGGCGAGCCAGCGTGCAGCCCAGCGGCGTGGCCTCCATGCCGGTGCCGTCCGGGAAGGACAGGCAATCGGCGCGGGGCAGTTGCGAGTGCTGGTTGTCGGTGTCGGCGCTGGTGCCGCTGGCCGGGGGCCCCGTATTCGCCTGGGCATCGGGTTGCACCTCCGGCGGTTCGGGCAAGGCAGGCGGCAGCTCGGGCGCCGGCACCGGGCTATAAGCGACGCAGGCGCTGTCGTCGCGGCCGAGCCGTACCACTTGTCCGCCCCAGCGTGACCATTCCTGCGTGGCGATCTCGACGATGCGCTCGCGCGCGGTAGCGCCAGGCGTGGTGACTGGCCGCTCGTTATCGGGCAGCGGGCGTGCCTGCGGACGCGCGGGTTCGCTGACGGTGGTGCAGGCGCTCAGCAGCGCCAGTGCCGCGGCGGCGCAAATTGCCTGTGGAGAAACCTGTGGAATCCGCTGTGGAAAGCGCTGTGCATAACGCTGTGGAGATCTGCGGCGCGATGGACGGGCAAACATGGAAGCCCCACATGGCTCGGCGCCCCGTCCGGCCCTGCATCGGCCTTGGCTGGACGCCTGTTGGAAGACCTGGCGCGCGCCCGCTGCAGCGATGGCTTCAGCGAAGCGGCGGATACTGCAGAAAACGTCGATCCATGCTGTGGATAACGTCCCCCGCCTGGCGCGCGCCTGCGCCCTGGTCGAACCTTGCGGCCGGCGGCGGCATGGCGGGGTCAAACAAACTCGGGCCGTGCAGTGCAGCCCGTCAGGCTCACTGGTTGACAGCGTCCTTGAACTTCTGGCCGGCCTTGAACTTCACGGTCTTGGCGGCTTCCACCTTGATTTCTTCGCCGGTACGCGGGTTGCGCGCCATGCGCTCGCCACGCTCGCCCTTGCTGAACGTGCCAAAGCCGATGAGGCTCAGCGTATCGCCCTTTGCCACGGCGTCCATGATGGCCGACAGGGTCACGTTCAGTGCCTGTTCCGCCTTGGCCTTGGTCAGACCGTCCACACCGGCTGCGATAGCGTCGATCAGTTCGGTTTTCGTCATGCTTCACTCCGTATCGAGTTGATAAAACACAGGCGTCCCGGTCGGAGGAGGCCAGGCTGGCACCGCCCCGGCAAGACGCCGCGGGCCACATGATACCGTGTCGGACAAGGCGCACCGGGAACAGATTGTTACCTGCGGGTTTGCGCGAGGCCGCATCAGGCCTTGGCTGGCGGCAAATCGAAGCGCCGGCGAGGCGGGTTCCGGACACTGCCGTTGCGACGAAAACGCCTCTCATCGAGCGCCGGGGCGGCCACACGCGCTGCGCAGGATGCTGCCAGGCAGGAAGTCAGCCGGTGGGGCGTATACGCCCCAGAAGCGCTTTAGAGGCGTTTACAGACACTCTGGGATGCCAGCTTAGGGCCAGGGAAGCCTCTCGCACGTAAACGCGCCTGCAGGCGCGCAAAAGCCCGCGTAGTTCAACTGCACTATGTTGCATATCGGAATAGCCGCAAGTCCGTGTCTGCGAAGCCCGGTATTCGGCTCATGCATGCATGAATTCCGGCAGCCCCATCCCCGCGGGCAATTCAAACCCGCGTATACGTCCCTCTCCCTTAAGCCTTCCGCTGTCTCCGGTTTACGCCGAACCCTTGCCGCCGCCCTGGGCTCGTCTTTCGGTTTACATCTTTCTTTCATGTATACAAATAGTGGTAGTAGATAAGCACCGTCTCCGTCTGTGGAAAACCACGTAAACGTCTTTGTCTTCAACGGTTTACGTAAACGAGAAGTGGTCGCATCCAATGTTGGTCGCAGTGGATGAATCAGCCTGTCGGATGAAGTGGTTTGGTAAACGCCCGGACTTATGCCTGAGGCATCCCCATGCCAGCCCCAGGCAGCCCACATCGAATCCGCGTGCTTTTCCACAGATGGAGACGGGGTTATCCACATCGGCGAGGTATACATGGTTGGCCGGTATACCCCCCCCCAGGAGGGGGCGCGAGCGGTTAACCCGGGGTCACGGGGATCACGTATACGTGCCGCAGCCGCGCCGGTATCATGCCGATCGCGCCGGAACGGCCGGCACAGGCAAGCGACACGCACGGAAAGGCAAATGGCGGACAAGGCAAAGCACAAGGCAGCGGGCAAGAAGACAGCGAGCGACCGCATCGAGGTGCGCCAGTCAGGCGTTCACGGCAAGGGCGTTTACGCGATCGCACCCATCGTCGAAGGCGAACGCGTGATCGAATACAAGGGCGAGCACATCTCGTGGAAGAAGGCGCTAGAGCGCCATCCGCACGATCCGAGCGATCCCAACCACACTTTCTACTTCAGCCTGGATGATGGCAGCGTCATCGACGCCAAGTTCGGCGGCAACCGCGCGCGCTGGATCAACCACGCCTGCGAGCCCAACTGCGAGGCGCGCGAGAAGAAGGGCCGCGTCTATATCCACGCGCTGCGCGATATCGCCCAGGGCGAAGAACTGTTCTATGACTACGGCCTGGTGATCGAGGCGCGCTATACCGCCAAGCTGAAGAAGGAATTCGAGTGCCGCTGCGGCAGCCCGCAATGCCGCGGCACCATGCTGGCGCCGAAGGACAAGAAAAAGAAAAAGTAAGGCCGGAAGCGGTTCAGCCGGCCGAGCCTGCCGGCTCGCACGGGATCCGGATCACGAAACGCATGGTCGGCCTGCGTTCCGGCTTGCCGTCCGCGCCCTGTGGGCTGGCCGGCTGCTGCGGCACATCCTCGATATGGATGGTGCCCTGGTGCAGGGTCACGATCTCGTGCACGATGGCCAGCCCCAGGCCGGCACCGCCGCTCTGGGCCGCGCGGTCGCCGCGGAAAAAGCGCTTGAACACCTCTTCGCGCCGCTGCGGCGGGATGCCGGGCCCGTTGTCTTCGATCATCACCACCGCCATGCCGCGGTGACCCATGGCCTCGCCGCCGGCGCGCACCGTGATGCGGCCGCCGGCCGGCACGTACTTCACCGCATTGTCGATCAGGTTGGACAGCGCCTCGCGCATCAGCAGGCGGTTGCCGCGCACGACCGCGGGCGTGCTGCCGGTGAAAGTCGGTCCGGGCAATATCTCGAAACCCAGGTCGATGCGGCGGGCCAGCGCCTGCGGCACCCATTCGGCGCCGATCTCGAAGGCAAGCTCGGCCAGGTCGAAGTGCTCCACCGGCCCGAGCCGCTCCAGCGACAGCCCGGGCTCGGCACGCGCCAGCGACAGCAGCTGGTTCGACAGCCGCACCGCGCGGTCCGCGGCGGTCTGGACTTCACGCAGCGCATGCCGGGCGACTTCCGGCGAATCGGCTTCCACGGCGCGGTCGGCATGCAGCTTGACCGCGGTCAGCGGCGTGCGCAGCTGGTGCGCGGCATCGGCGATGAACTTGCGCTGCGCGTCGAGGGCGTCGCGCAGCCGCGCCAGCAGCCCGTTCAGGCCGCGGATCAGCGGCGCCACTTCCGCCGGCACCTGGGTCTCGTCCAGCGCCGCCAGCGAGCGCGCGGTCTGCCGGTTGAGCTTGTCGGCCAGGATCTGCAGCGGCACCAGCTCTTCCTTGAGCACGTGCGACAGGATCAGGCTGCCGACCAGCAGCAGCAGGATCAGCGGCACCGACACCGACAGCAGGATCTCGTTGGCAGCGGTCTCGCGCCGGTCGAGCAGCTCGGCCACCTCGATCACGATGGGCCCGCGCGCCGGCTTGCCGGCCTCGCTGGTGCCAAGCTCGTCCACGGCGGCGCTGGGCAGCATCACCGGCAGCCGCACCGCGCGCACCTGGCGTCCGCTGAACCAGGCGTAGAACAGCCGCGCGTCGTGCAGCGTGGTCTGGCCGGTGCCGTAGCCGAGCCACGTGTCCATGCCGCCGATCAGCCCGTCGGGCCCGTGGATGCGCCAGTAGATGCGGTCGGTGCCCTCGGCCTCGACCAGCGTCTGCGCGATCATCGGAATGTCCTGCTCCAGCCGCGGGCCGGCAATGCGGATCTGCTGGGCGATGTTGTTGGCCACGCCGTATAGCGCGCGGTCGAATACCTGCGTGGTGTAGTGCGCCGCCAGCCAGTAGGACAGCGAGCCGCTGGTCAGTACCAGCGCGAACAGCGGGGTCGCCAGCGCGCGCAGCAGGTGCACGCGCAGGCTGATGTTGGAGCCGGGGCGGGTGGCCTGGCGTGTCGAGGCGGGCGCGGCGCCGCTGCCGTCAGCTGCGGCGGAAGCTGGCAGCACGTTCCGCGTTGCGATGCGGGAGGCAGTGCGCCATGAGACTCGGGAGGAGGTGCGGGAGCGGGGCCACATTGCCGGCTGGGCAGAGGATCAAGGCCGAGGGTCAGGGCCGCGCCGCGGGCAGCGCAAGCGGCCGGAACGGTTTCATTGGCCGGCGCGGTTCTGCAGCAGGTAGCCGAAGCCGCGCACGGTCACGATCTCGACATCGCTGTCCTCGAGCTTCTTGCGCACGCGGTGCACGTAGACCTCGATCGCGGTGTCACCCACGGTGTCGCCGCCTTCGCCGGCGGGGTGGGCAAAGGTGGCCAGGTGGTCCTGCAGCTGCGCCTTGCTGACCACGCGGCCCTGGCGCTGCAGCAGCAGCTCAAGCACCGCGAACTCGCGCGGCGACAGCTCCAGCGGCCGGGCGTCGATGAACATGCGGCGATCGTTGCCGGACAGGCGCAGGCGCCCCAGGCGCACGTCGCGCTCGGGCGCGGCTTCGCCATGCTGGCTGCGGCGCAGCAGCACGCGCACGCGCGCTTCCAGCTCGGGCAGGGCGAAGGGTTTGATCAGGTAGTCGTCGGCACCGGCGTTCAGGCCCGAGAGCTTGTCTTCCAGCTCGTCGCGCGCGGTCAGGATGATGACCGGGGTGGTGCGGTTGCGCGCGCGGTAGCGCGCCAGCAGGGTCATGCCGTCGATCCCGGGCAGGCCCAGGTCGAGGATGACCAGGTCGTGCTGCTCGCGCAGCAGGTGTTCGGTGGCATAGACGCCGTCATGGACGACGCGTACCTGGTGGCCGGCGCGGGACAGGCCGGCTTCGACGCCGCTGGCAATCTGGCGGTCGTCCTCGATCAGCAGGATACGCATGGCGGCTCGGGCAGGAGGTTGGGCATGGCTGGAGGAGGGCCCATGCAGCACACGCAGGTGCGGGCCTGCCGCAGATTGTACTAGGCGCGGACGGCCGCTTCCTTACGGTTTGCCTACATCCGCCCGGATATCTGCCGCCGAGCCGGGTCTGCCGGGTCTTATTCCGGCACTACCAGCGCCGCCGCGGCGCGCTCGATGAAGTGGGCCAGGTCGATGTCGCGCTGCGTAAGGCCGTTGGCGTCATGGGTCGACAGCGTGATGTCGACGCGGTTGTAGACGTTGAACCACTCGGGATGGTGGTCGGCCTTGTCAGCCTGGATCGCCACGCGCGTCATGAAGCCGAAGGCGGCGTTGAAGTCGTGGAAGGTAAAGCGCTTGTAGATCGCGTCGCGGTCCTGGACGGTGGTCCAGCCAGGCAGTTCGGCGAGCAGCGTGGCTCGGGCTTGCGGGGACAGAGGGGTCATGGTGGGCTCGATCTGGGTCTTGGGGAAAACAGCAACCAGCGTCCGGGGACGCCGCAAAAGCGGATAGCCGGCCCGCCCGCGCCGTGGCGGCGGGCATGCCGGCATTGTTTCACAAAGCGGGAAGCGGGGCAGGCGCCCCGGCGTTCGTCTTCGCTCAGAAATCGTTGCTCAAAAAGCGTCGCTCAGATGTCGTCAGTCTCGGCCCAGCCTTCGCGGGTGCCGACGTTGATCACCTGGTCGCCCGGCACCACGTCGCCGGCGCCCAGCGTTGGCTGCGCGCGCAGTTCCTGGTACAGCGGGGCGAAGTCCGGACGGGTCGCGTCGAACAACTGCTCGAAGCTGTCGATCACGAAGTAGGTCTTCTGGAACGTGTCGATGCGGTAGCGCGTGCGCATGATGCGGCGCACGTCGAAGCCGATCCGGTTCGGGCTGGCCGAATCCAGGCTGTAAATCGATTCGCCCTGGCTCGACAGGATGCCCGCGCCGTAGATGCGCAGTCCTTGCCCGGTGCGGATCAGGCCAAACTCCACCGTGTACCAGTACAGGCGCGACAGCATGTCCAGCGCTCCCATGCCGGCCGCCTTCAGGCCACCCTTGCCGTAGGCCTCCATGTAGTCGGCGAAGACAGGGTTGATCAGCAGCGGCACGTGGCCGAACACGTCGTGGAAGCAGTCCGGCTCCTGCAGGTAGTCCAGCTGCTCGGGCTTGCGCATCCACCAGCTCGCCGGGAAGCGGCGGTTGGCCAGGTGCTCGAAGAACACCTCGTCCGGCACCAGGCCGGGCACGGCCACCACCTGCCAGCCGGTGGCGCGCATCAGGGTTTCGTTGAGCTGGCCGAAATCCGGCACGCGGTCCTTCTCCATGCCCAGCGTGGCCAGTCCTTGCAGGAATTCGTCGCTGACCCGGCCCTGCAGCATTGCCGCCTGGCGCTCGTACAGCTTGCGCCAGATAGCGTGGTCGGTGCTGGTGTAGCGGTGCACCGGCTGCGCGATGGTGAAGTCGGGGCGCAGCGACTGGCCGGACAGCAGGCCTTCGTCGAACTGTTCCCGCAGCTTGTCGGTCAGGGTGCCCTGGAAGGCGGCGGGGGCTTCGGTGGCGGCCATGGCGGGTGTGGACATGGGGTTGTCTCCTGGATTTGTTGGTTTGCTGCGGCGCAGGCAGCTTGAATGCGGATTTACTGCGTAGTTTATGGATTGCGTGCTGCATGCAGGCCGCAATATCGGCTTGTTTTGGAGGTGGCGTGCATGTAATGTGCGCCATACGATCAAGGAATGCGGGATTTGTGTATGACTGCCCAAAGCGTCTCACTCGACCAGTTCGACCTTGCGCTGCTTGCCGCGCTGCAGGCCGACGGCCGCGCCACCCACCAGCAGCTGGCCGAGCGCGTGCATCTGTCGCCGAGCCAGGTCGGCCGCCGCCTGGCGCGGCTGGAAGCCGACGGCGTCATCACTGGCTACCGTGTCAGCCTGTCGACGCAGGCGCTGGGGCTGGGCGTGCTGGTCTTTATCAGCGTCAAGCTGGCGCACCACGGCGACACCATCGTCGAGCGCTTCCGCGAGGAAATCCTGCTTCTGGAAGAGGTGCAGGAGTGCTATTCGGTGGCGGGTGAGGCCGACTACCTGATCCGCGTGGTCGTGCCGGACCTGCCGACGCTGGCGGAATTCACCATGAAGCGGCTGATGCGGGTGCCTGGCGTGGAGAGCGTGCGTTCCAATATCGTGCTGACCGCGATCAAGTGCGAGGGGGCGCTGCCGCTGTCGCACCTGCGTTGAATCTTTTCCCGGGACGCCTTGCAGGATTGCGTGCCGGTCTTGCACTCCTGTGGCGTGCGTGTCACCCTCGCCGGGTGCCACAAAGTGGCGGAAAAGGGAGGGTGGCAGGATGAGGGGAATCGTCGCCGGAGCCGATCGGGACCTTGGCAGGAGGCAGCCGGCGCGCGTGTCATGCGCTGCGGCATTGGCGCTGGGCGCCGCGCTCGCCCTGCTTGCCGGGAGCCCAACCGCCCATGCCGCCCAGGTCACCCGCTTCTCGCCGGAAGGCACGGTGGGGCAGGTCCGGCAGGTGGCGATCCGCTTCGACGAGGCCATGGTGCCGATGGGCGACGTGCAGGCCGCCGCGCCCGCCGCGGTGTCCTGCACCGGCGCCAGCACCAGCGGCCAGGCCCGCTGGGTCGATGCCAGGAACTGGGTCTACGATTTCGCCAGCGACCTGCCGCCCGGCGTACGCTGCAGCGTGCGCATGCGTACCGGGTTGAAGAGCGTCGCCGGCACCGCCTATGCCGGCAAGCCCGAATACCGCTTCGAGACCGGTGGCCCGACCGTGATCGCCAGCCGGCCGTCCGGCGGCGAGATCGAGGAAGACCAGGTCTTCGCGCTGCGCTTCAACGGACTGGCCACGCCGGCGTCGGTACGCGAGCACGCCTGGTGCCAGGCGCAAGGGCTGGGCGAGCGCATCCCGGTGCGGCTGCTCACGGGCAAGGAACGCGACGACCTGCTCGAAGCGATCCGCTGGACCAAGCTGGCCAAGCCGGCGCCCGATGCCGTCCATCTGCTTGCCTGCCAGCAGCGGCTGCCGGCTGCGGCGCGCGTGCAACTGGTGCTGGGCGCGGGCATCGCCACGCCGTCGGGTGTGGCCACGCGCGACGAGCGGCGCTTCGACTACACCGTGCGCGAGCCCTTTACCGCCAGCTTCAGCTGCGAGCGCGAGCATGCGCAGTCGCCGTGCACGCCGCTGCGGCCGATGTCGGTCACGTTTTCGGCGCCGGTGCCGCGCAAGCAGGCCGAACAGGTCGTGCTGAAGACACCGAACGGCCCGCGCGCGCCGCGATTCGATCCCGACCTGGCGCCGGATGCCAGCGTCAGCGCATTGACCTTTGCCGCTCCGTTCGCGGAGAAAGTCCAATTCACCATCGAGGTACCGAAGGACCTGAAGGATGACAGCGGCCGCACGCTGTCTAATGCCGACCTGTTCCCGCTCAAGGTCGCGACCGCCGCCATGCCGCCGCTGGCCAAGTTCTCGGCCGCGCCATTCGGCGTGGTGGAGCGCTTTGGCGAGCTGCCGCGCGGCAAGTCGCCGGCGGACTATCCGCCGCTGTTGCCGGTGACGCTGCGCAATGTCGAGGCGGACCTGGCCGTTCGTGGCATCCAGGCCCGCGCCGGCACGGTGATGAAGCTGCGCGTGGATGACGATGCAGCGGTGATGCAATGGCTCGGCCTGGTGCGGCGCATGCATGAGTCCAGCTATACCCGCGGCGAACTCGACGCGGTGCTGGCGGGCCGCTCGCCTTACCGCGTCAACAACCCGCGCAATGCGGTATCGATCGAGGCGCGCTCGGTGTCTCTGCTGGAGCGCGCGCCCGGCGTGCAGAAGCTGGCCGTACCCAAACCATCGGGCGACGGCCCGCGGCCGTTCGAGGTGGTCGGCATCCCGCTGCCCGAGCCGGGCTTCCACGTGGTCGAGATCGCTTCGCCGATGCTGGGCGAGGCGCTGCTCGGCAAGCGCGCGCCGATGTACGTGCGCACCGCTGCGCTGGTGACCAACCTGGGCGTGCATTTCAAGCTGGGCCGCAGCCTGGGCAACGAGGATGACGGCAGCCGCAGTGGCCTGGCGTGGGTCACAGCGCTCGACGACGGCAAGCCGGTGGCCGACGCCGCCGTCGCGGTGCGCGACTGCAGCGGGCGCCTGCTGGGCGAGGGCCGCACCGACGCCAGCGGCGTGGTGCGCTTTGCCAAGCTCGAAGCCGCGCCGGAATCCACTTGCGACCAGAACGGACTGTCCGGCTACTTCGTGTCGGCGCGTATCGCCGCGGGGCATCCGCAGGCACGTGGCAAGGCCGACATGGCCTTCGTGATGTCGGACTGGAACCGCGGCATCGAAACCTGGCGCTTCAACGTGCCCACCGACACCAGCACCGCGCCGACGGTGCGTGCGCATACCATCTTCGACCGTACCTTGCTGCGCGCCGGCGAGACCGTGTCGATGAAGCACCTGATCCGCGCCGAGACCGCGCAGGGCTTTGCCTTGCCGCCGGCCAGCCGCCCGCTACCCACTCGCGTGACGATCCGTCACGACGGCAGCGGCCAGGCCTATGAGCTGCCGCTGCAATGGCGCCAGACCGCGACCGGCGGGCGCAGCGCGGAAAGCACGTTCCAGGTGCCGCCCGCGGCCAAGCTCGGCGTCTACACCGTCGAGCTGGAAGCGCAGCAGGGTGGGGGGGCGAACGGCCGGGACGAGGGTTCGCGTACCTATTCCAGCGGCAGCTTCCGCGTCGAAGCGTTCCGGCTGCCGGTGCTGGCCGGCACGCTGCAGTTGGCCGGCAAGGCAGGCGCCGCGATCGCGCCGGCCGAGCTGCCGGTCGGCGTGGAAATCCACTACCTGTCCGGCGGCGGCGCGGCCGGCCTGCCGGTGCGGGTGTCGGCGCTGCTGCGCGACAAGAGCGTCAGCTTCCCCGGCTATGACGAGTTCTCGTTCAACCCGCCGCGCCCGCAGCGCGAAAGCGCCGGCGGCGATGAGGAGGTGGATGACTCGGAGCAGCCCGATGACGGCCAGAAGCTGGTGGCCGACAAGCTGCCGCTGACGCTGGACAAGAACGGCAACGGCACCGTCACGCTGCGCAAGCTGCCCAAGACCGATGCACCGCGTGACCTGCTGCTCGAAGCCGGCTTTGCCGACCCCAACGGCGAGATCCAGACGCTGCGCCAGACCGTGCCGCTGTGGCCGGCCGGTGTGGTGGTCGGCATCCGTACCGAAGGGTGGGTCTCGGTGAAGCAGAAGCTGGCGGTGCATGGCGTGGTGCTGGACCTCAACGGCAAGCCGGTGGCCGATGCGCCGGTCAAGCTCAACGCGCGCGCACGCATTACTACCTCGGCGCGCAAGCGCGTGGTCGGCGGCTTCTACCGCTATGACAACCGCACCGAGACGCGCGACCTCGGCACCGTGTGCGAGACCCGCACCGATGCGCAGGGCCGCGCGCGCTGCGAGGTGGCGCTGGAGCAGGCCGGCCAGGTCGAACTGGTGGCGAGCGCGCGCGACAAGGAGGGACGCACCGCGCAGGCCGCTTCGACGGTGTGGGTCACGCGCCAGGGCGAACTGTGGTTCGGCGGCGAAAACCATGACCGCATCGACCTGCTGCCCGAGAAGAAGTCCTACGCGCCGGGCGACACCGCGGTGTTCCAGGTGCGCATGCCGTTCCGCCACGCCACTGCGCTGGTGGCGGTGGAGCGCGAGGGCGTCTACCAGACCCAGGTGGTCGAGCTGCATGGCAGCGACCCCACGGTGCGCGTCCAGGTCAAGCCGGAGTGGGGGCCCAATGTCTACGTCTCGGTGCTGGCGCTGCGCGGGCGCCTGCATGAGGTGCCCTGGTATTCGTTCTTTACCTGGGGCTGGCGCCAGCCCGGCGAGTGGTGGCGCGCCTTCCGCAGCGAAGGCCGCGAATATGCCGCACCGACGGCGCTGGTCGACCTGTCCAAGCCGGCCTTCCGGCTGGGGCTGGCCGAGATCAGGGTGGGCAATGCCGGGCACCGGCTCGATGTCACGGTGACGCCCGACAAGACCAGCTATCCGGTGCGCGGCAAGGCACGCGTGGCGATCCAGGTCAGGCTGCCCGACGGCAAGCCCGCCGCCAATGGCGAAGTCGCGCTGGCCGCGGTCGACCAGGCGCTGCTGGAGCTGATGCCCAACACCAGCTGGGACCTGCTCGACGCCATGCTGCAGCGGCGCGGCTATGGCGTGGAAACGTCGACCGCGCAGATGGAAATCATCGGTCGCCGGCACTATGGCCGCAAAGCGGTGCCCGCGGGCGGTGGCGGCGGCAAGAGCCCGACGCGCGAGCTGTTCGACACGCTGCTGCTGTGGAACCCGCGCGTGCAGCTCGATGCCGAAGGGCGCGCCAGCCTGGAAGTGCCGCTGAACGATTCGCTGACCAGCTTCCGCATCGTCGCGGTGGCCGACCTTGGCGTTGGCCGCTTCGGTACCGGCAGCGCCACCATCGCCGCCACGCAGGACCTGCAGGTGATTTCCGGCTTGCCGCTGCTGGTGCGCGAGGACGACCGCTACCGCGCCATGTTCACGCTGCGCAATACCACCAGGCGCGCGATGACCGTGCAGGCGAGCGCGCGCGCCACGCTGCTCGGCAACGACGGCACGCTGCCGGCGCAGACCGTGCAGATTCCCGCGGGTGAAGCGCGCGAAATCGGCTGGGACGTGACCGCACCCATGCTGCTGGCGTATGCGCGCAGCGGCACCGTGATGTGGGAAGTGCAGGCGAGCGAGCAGGGCGGCGGCAATGCCGGCGACCGCATCAAGGTCTCGCAGCAGATCGTCCCAGCGGTGCCGGTGACGGTACAGCAGGCCACGCTGGCGCAGGTGGCGCCGTCGCTGTCGGTGCCGGTCAAGGCGCCGCCGGGTGCGCTGGCGGATCCCGCCGGCAAGGTGCGCGGCGGGCTGCAGGTGAACTTCCAGTCGTCGCTGGCGGGCGGCATGCCGGGCGTGCGCGAGTGGTTCCGCAACTATCCGTTCACCTGCCTGGAGCAGCGCGCGTCGAAGGCGATCGGCCTCAACGACACGGCCGCGTGGGAAGCACTGATGACACAGCTGCCGTCGTACCTCGACGCCAACGGGCTGGCTTCGTACTTCCCGCTGGCTTCCGACAGCGACTATGGCAGCGAGGTGCTGACCGCTTACCTGCTGGCGGTGACGGACGAGGCCGCGCGCGCCGGTCTGGCGTTGCGCATTCCCGACGCGCAGCGCGCACAGATGGAGCGCGGCCTGGCCGACTTCGTCGAAGGGCGCATCCGCCGCGACAGCTGGTCGCCGGCGGGCGGCACGCAGTACCTGGAGGTGCGCAAGCTGGCCGCGCTCGAAGCGCTGTCACGCACCGGCCATGCGCAGGCACGCATGCTGGATGCGATCCAGATCCTGCCGGCGCAATGGCCGACCTCGGCGCTGCTCGACTGGACCCTGCTGCTGACGCGCGTGGCCGATATCCCGCAGCGCGAGCCGCGGTTGGCCGAGGCCCAGCAATTGCTGCGTTCGCGCCTGACGGTGCAGGGCACGCGGCTGGCGTTCTCCACCGAGCACAACGACAACTGGTGGTGGATGATGGCCGGTGGCGATACCAACGCTGCGCGCCTGCTGGCGCTGGCCGCGGAGCTGCCGGGCTGGAAGGAAGACGCGCCACAGCTGGCCACCGGGTTGATCGGCCGTCAGGTGCGCGGCGCATGGGGCACCACCACTGCCAACGCGTGGGGCATGCTGGCGGTGACGCGCTTCGCGCAGGTGTTCGAGAAGACGCCAGTCGCGGGCAGCGCGCGTGTCGCTGTGAGCAACGCAGCCGATGGCACGCGCAGCTTCGACTGGGCCCGGGCGCAGCGCAACGACGGCGTGGCGCAGGGCAGTGTCGACCTGCCGTGGCCGGCAGGCACCGAAGGCGGCACGCTGCATGTCGAGCAGGCCGGCGCGGGCCATCCCTGGGCGACTGTGCAGGCACTGGCCGCGGTGCCGGTCACCGCGCCGCTTGCCGCGGGCTACCGCATCATGCGCACCGTGACGCCGCAGGAGCAGGCGGTGCCGGGCAAGTGGTCGCGCGGCGACGTGTACCGCGTCAAGCTCGAGATCGATGCGCAGGCCGACATGACCTGGGTCGTGGTCAGCGATCCGGTGCCCGCCGGCGCCACCATACTCGGCAGCGGCCTGGGCCGCGATTCGCAGATCGCCACGCGCGGCGAGCGGCGCAAGGGCGTGGCGTGGCCGGCCTACACCGAACGCACGCCGCAGGCGTATCGCGAGTACTTCGGCTACCTGCCCAAGGGGACGGTCTCGGTCGAGTACACGGTGCGCCTGAACAACGCCGGCGAGTTCTCGCTGCCGCCGTCGCGTGTCGAGGCGATGTACGCGCCCGATGTGTTCGGCGTGGCCCCGAACGCGCGGCTGGTAGTCGGGGCACGTCCATGAACTGGCTGGCAATGAGGATGCCGGCGCGCGTGCGCGAGTGGTGGCTCGCGGGCGCGCTGGCGGGCCTGATCTATGGCGTCCTGCTGGTGCAGGTGTCGATGGAGTTGCCCGAGGGCGCGCCGCTGAACGGCCAGATCGCCATGCAGCCCGCGTGGAAGGTCGCGATGGCGCTGCTGCTGGCGCGCGCCGCGTGGTTTCACCGGCCGCTGGCGGAGCGGCGCTGGCTGGTGACGGCGCTGGTGTGCTCGGCCATCGGCGATTTCCTGCTGGCGGTGCCGGCGCTGTCGTTCTCGTTCGTGGGCGGGCTGGGTGCCTTCCTGCTGGCGCACCTCGCCTACCTGCGGCTGCTGGTGCCGCTGGCGGGCGACCTGCGCCCGCATCGGCTGATTGCATGCGGCGCCTTGCTGGGCGTGGCCGGCACGATGCTGGGCCGCTTCTGGCCAAATCTTGGCACGCTGACGGTGCCGGTGTCGCTGTACGTGGGCGTGCTCGCGGCAATGGCTTGCAGCGCGCTGGTGGCGCGGCTGCCGACGCCACTGGCCGCGCTGGGCGCGCTGTGCTTTGCCGCGTCCGACATGATGATCGGCATCGCGCGTTTCCTGGTGCCGTTCGAGACCTTCGCGCTCGGGATCTGGTGGACCTACGCCGCGGCGCAGGTGCTGCTGGTGGCGGGCATCGTATCCGGACGGTCGCAACCATGAAGCCGCGCAGCGGGCGTCTTGCCATCCTTGCGCTGTGGCCGCTGCTATGGAGCGCGCACGCTGCCGCGCTGCCGACCTTCATGCCGAACTTCACGCAGGTGCGCGACGACTGGCGCAGCGCCGACGTGGTCGTGCTGGATCGCCACGGCGACGTCGTCGGGCGGGTACGCGACGACTTTCGCGCACGCCGCGGCGATTGGGTCGCACTGGAGCAAACCTCGTCCGCGCTGCGCACGGCTATCGTGCTGTCGGAAGACAAGCGCTTCCATGCGCATAGCGGCGTCGACTGGCAGGGCGTGGCCGCTGCGGCGTGGGCCAACCTGTGGAACACGCGCACGCGTGGCGCTTCGACGCTGACCATGCAGCTGGCCGGGCTGCTGGACGATGACCTGCGCAGGCCCGGCGCGGCGGCGCAGGGGCGCAGCTTCACGCAGAAGGTCGGACAGGCGGCGGGCGCCGCGGTGCTCGAGCGCAGCTGGAACAAGGACCAGATCCTCGAGGCGTACCTGAACCTGGTGCCGTTCCGCGGCGAGCTGGTCGGCTTGTCGGCGATGTCGCAGGTGTTGTTCGGCAAGTATCCGGAAGGGCTCGATGCGCGCGAATCTGCGCTGGCGGTGGCGCTGGTGCGCGCGCCCAATGCGCCGGCCGCACAGGTGGCGCGTCGCGCGTGCGGCATCCTGCGCGAAATGCGGCTGCCGCGCGAATGCGAGGGGCTGGAAGGCTTCGCGCAGCTGGCGCTGCTGCGTACCGGACCGGTGGCGCAGCGTAACGCCATGGCGTCGGCGCCCGCCGCGGGTCGGCAGCTTGCTCCGCATCTCGCGCGCCGGCTGGTCAGCGACACGCGCGCGCAGCTTGCGCCGGGCGCACCCATGCCAGCACGCATGACATCCACGCTCGATGCCCGCCTGCAGCGCGCGGCGGTGGCAAGTCTCGACCGTCACCTGCGCGAGCTGGCTGGGCGCCATGTCGAGGATGGCGCGGTGGTGGTGATCGACAACGCCAGCGGCGACGTGCTGGCCTATGTTGGATCGTCCGGCGCGCTGTCGTCGGCCGCGCAGGTCGACCACGCGGCTGCGCTGCGGCAGGCCGGCTCGACGCTCAAGCCGTTCCTGTTCGCGCAGGCGCTGGAGGAGAGGCGGCTAACCGCGGCGTCGCTGCTCGATGACCGGCCGGTAAACCTGCCGGTGGGCGGCGGACTCTACGTGCCGCAGAACTACGACCATCGCTACGCCGGCTGGGTCAGCACGCGCGCGGCGCTGGCGGCATCGCTGAACGTGCCGGCGGTGCGCACGCTGGTGATGGTGACCCCGCACCGCTTCCACAAGCGGCTGGTGGCGCTGGGCCTGCCGCTGACCGAGGCCGGCGACTACTACGGCTACAGCCTGGCGCTGGGCAGCGCCGACGTGTCCTTGCTGGCGCTGACCAATGCCTATCGCGCGCTCGCCAATGGCGGGCGCTATGCGCCGCCGCGGCTGCGCGAAGGCGCGCCGTTCGCCGCTGCGGTGCCCGTCATGCAGCCGGCCGCGAGCTACGTGATCGGCGATATTCTTGCCGACCGCCACGCGCGCGCCCGCACCTTCGGACTCGACAGTCCGCTGACCACGCGCTTCTGGACCGCGGTCAAGACCGGCACCAGCAAGGACATGCGCGACAACTGGTGCATCGGCTGGTCGCAGCGCTATACCGTCGGCGTGTGGGTCGGTAACGCCAGCGGCGCGGCCATGCATGATGTCTCCGGGGTGTCCGGCGCGGCACCGATCTGGCACGAGGTCATGGACGCGCTGCATCGCGCGCAAGGCAGCCGCGCGCCCGACATGCCCGCGGGCGTCCAGCGCGTGGCGCTGAGCTTCGACGATGGCCTCGAGCCCGCGCGGGAAGAGGTGTTCCTCGCCGGCACGGCAATGACGCGCGTCAGCGTAGGCAAGCCCGCAGCGGCAGCCAGCACCTCTCCGGTGATTGCCAGCCCGGCCAACGGCACTGTGTTCGCGCTCGATCCTGACATGCCACCGGCGTCGCAGCGCGTGTGGTTCCACGCCGAAGGGATCGCCGGCCAGTCCGCACGCGCGGTGAACTGGCGCATGGACGGCAAGCCGCTCGGCCGCGGCGCCGAGGTGGCGTGGCTGCCGTGGCCGGGGCGCCACCAGGTGGAATTGCTCGATGCTGCGGGCAGGGTGGTGGACCGGATCGGCATCGAGGTGCGCGGTGCTTCGGTGCATTCACCGTCCGTGCCTGCCAGGCGCTGACATCGCTGCACGGGCCGTAACGCATAATTGCCGCTTCACCATCCAGCCGGAGCGCCCGCATGTCCCTGCTTCCCCTCGATGCCGCCAGCACGGCGGCCCGCCTGCCGTATCCCGAACTGGCGCGCGCCATCGCCGACATGCTGGCCGAGCTGCGCGATGGCACGGCGATGGCGCCGCCGCGCATCGCGCTGCCGGTCGGCGACGCGCAGCACGGCGAGGGCACGCTGCTGGTGATGCCGGCGCGCAACCGCAACCTGGTGATGACCAAGAACATCACCGTGCATCCTGGCAATCCGCAGCGCGGGCTGCCGAATATCCTCGGCGAAGTGGTGGTGGCCGACGCGCATACCGGCGCGCGTCTTGCCATGCTTGACGGACCGACGGTAACCGGCAGGCGTACCGCGGCGGTGTCGCTGCTGGCGGCGCAATGCTTCGCCGCGCGCACCGACGGCGAACTGTTGATCATCGGCGCCGGCGTGCAGGCGCTGACGCACCTGGAGGCCTTTATCGCCGGCCTGGGCGTGCGCAAAGTCTGGCTGCAGTCGCGCACGCGCGGCAAGGCCGAGGCGCTGGCTGCGCAGGCGCGCACGCTGGGAGTCGATGCGGAGGTGACTGAGACCGTTGCAGCGGTGCTGCCGCGCGTGTCGATGGTGGTCACGGTGACGTCCAGCCGTACTCCGGTGTTGCCGGACCTGGACAGCGGCCTCTGGCGCGACGATCACTTCATTGCCGCGGTCGGCGCCTTCCGCCCAGACATGTGCGAGCTGCCGCCGCAGCTGTGCCATGCCGCCGCGGACCATGGGCGCCTGCTGGCCGATACGCTGTTCGGCATCGAGGAAGAGGCGGGCGACCTGCTGCAGGCGGGCATCGACTGGGGCACCGTGCAGCCGTTCGAGACCGCGATCCTGCAGGCGGACGCGATCCGCGCGCGCGGCGGCAGCCCGCTGGTGTTCAAGAGCGTGGGCTATGCGCTGTGGGACCTCGCGGCGTGCGTGCTGGCCAGCCGCGCCTGACGCCGGCCGATCAGCGCTCCCGCATACGCAGCCAATCGCTGAACAAGGTACGCGCGGGCGCCAGGAAACTCGCAATGGGCTCGCTGCGGTCGCTGGCGTACCAGTGGACATAGCAGCCGTGCAGCGTCGCCACGATCAGGCGCGACATGTCGGGCGGCATCGGCTGGCCCGGCAGTGACAGCACCTCGGCCAGGTCGCGCACATGCGCGTCCCAGCTGTGGTGGATCTGCTCGCGCACGCTGGCCGGCACGCCGCCGGAGAACAACAGGCCCAGCACCACGCCCTTGGCCTCGGGGTTGGCCGTGAAATAGTCGGCGAGCTCGTCAAACAACGTTTCCAGCCGCTGCGGGGGCGTCTTGCCGGCATGCCTGGCGACACCCCCCAGGTCATGGCCAAAGTCTTCGAACAGGCTGGTCGCGGCTTGCGCCAGCAGCATCTCCTTGCTGCCGAAATGCCACAGCAGGCTGCTCTTGGCCACGCCAACCTCGGCGGAGAGCTGGTCGAGCGTGACCTCGGAGTAGCCATGCGCGCTGATCAGCGCACGCGCGACGGCGAGGATCCGGTCGCGGGTTTCCAGGCCGCGGCGGTTCTTGATTGCGGCGGGCGGGGTTTTGGGGGACGGGGGCATCGGCGGCGACATACGGGGGGCGAATTTCAGAATTTTCCAGCCGGAAGTGATTTGACAGTAGCAGCGCTCTGCTAGCAAACTGCAAGATTGTACTGAACGTTCAGTACAATCTTATCGCTCCCCCGGTTCCAGTGAGGCCGGTGGCAGCGTTGACAGGAGCACCGTATGTACCCGACCGCCACCACCGCAGCACTTGCCGCCGCGCTTGTTTTCGCCGCTTCTTCGGCTTCCGCCGGTACCGTCCCCACACCGGCCAATCCGGCCAGCGAGGCCACGGCCCGTGCCCAGGCCGCCGTGCTGCAGCAGCTGCCATTCCAGAACCAGCGCGATTTCGAGGACGCGCGCCGCGGCTTCATCGGCACCATCGATAGCGGCGAGATTCGCGATGCGCAAGGCAAGGTGGTGTGGTCGCTGGATTCATACCGCTTCATTGACAAGGAGGCCGCTCCGGCGACGGTCAACCCCAGCCTGTGGCGCCAGGCCCGGCTGAACATGAACCACGGCCTGTTCCAGGTGACCGACCGCATCTACCAGATCCGCGGCTTCGATATCTCCAACATGACGATCATCGAGGGCGACACCGGCCTGATCATCATCGACCCGCTGACCGCCACCGAGACCGCCCGCACGGGCCTGGAGCTTTACTACAAGCACCGCCCCAAAAAAACGGTGGTGGCGGTAATTTATACGCACAGCCATGCAGACCACTTCGGCGGTGCCAAGGGCGTGATCAGCGAAGACGACGTCAAGGCGGGGAAGGTCAGGGTGCTGGCGCCCGAAGGCTTCATGGAAGAGGCGGTCAGCGAGAACGTCTTTGCCGGCAACGCGATGAGCCGCCGCGCCCAGTACATGTACGGGACGAACCTGCCGCGTTCGGCCACCGCCCAGGTCGATGCCGGGCTGGGCAAGGCGGTGGCGCAGGGCACGCTGACACTGGTGCCGCCGACCGACCTGATCACCAAAACCGGCGAAACCCGCACCATCGACGGCGTGCAGATCGAGTTCCTGATGGCCCCCGGCACCGAGGCCCCCGCCGAGATGCTGATGTACCTGCCGCAGTGGAAGGCGCTGTGCGCGGCCGAGGATGCCACCCACAACCTGCATAACCTGTACACCATCCGCGGCGCGCAGGTACGCGATGCCAACCAGTGGTGGCGCGCGCTGGACGAGACCATCGACCGCTTCGGCGGCCGCACCGAGGTGCTGTTCGCGCAGCACCACTGGCCGACGTGGGGCCGCGACAACATCGTCACCTACCTGGGCAAGCAGCGCGATGGCTACAAGTTCATCCACGACCAGTCGCTGCGGCTGGCCAACCTGGGCTATGTGCCAGCCGAGATCGCCGAGCGCGTGAAGCTGCCGCCGTCGCTGGCCCTAGAGTGGCACCTGCGCGACTACTACGGCACCGTCAGCCACAACGCCAAGGCGGTCTACCAGCGCTACCTGGGCTGGTACGACGCCAACCCGGCCAACCTCAACCCGCTGCCGCCCGAGGACGCCGGCAAGCACTATGTCGAATACATGGGCGGCGCGGCGCGCGTGATGGAGCAGGCGCGCGCGTCGTATGCGCGCGGCGAGTACCGCTGGGTAGCCGAAGTGCTCAAGCACGTGGTCTTTGCCGACCCGAACAACCAGGCCGCGCGCCGGCTACAAGCCGATGCGCTGGAGCAGCTCGGCTACCAGGCCGAGTCGTCCACCTGGCGCAATGCCTACCTGAGCGGTGCGGCCGAGCTGCGCGACGGCGCGCCCAAGTCCACGCGCCGCACCGGCAGCCCCGACGTGCTGCGCGCGATGACCGACACCATGTTCCTGGACTACCTCGCGATCAGCCTGAACGGAGACCGCGCCGCGGGCAAGACCGTGGCGATCAACTGGGTCCAGCCGGACACCGGCAAGCGCTACGCGCTGACGGTCGAGAACGGCGTCTTCCGCTACAAGGCCGGCGCGCAGCATGCCGCACCGCAGGCCACGCTGACGATGCCGCGTGCGGTGCTGACCGGCGTGCTGGCGGGGCAGACCACGCTGCAGGCGGAGACCCAGGCCGGCCGCGCGAAGGTCGATGGCGATCCGCAGGCGCTCGCCGCATGGGTGGCGCTGATGGACAAGTTCGAACCGAGCTTCGCCATCGTCACACCCTGAACCTGAGCGTGACTGGGCTGCGAAGGTTGGGGCAGGCGGGGCGCTATTGCGCAGCCCGCCCCTAAACCCTCGTATCAGTCAGGGTTTTTTCCGGCGCGCGGCATAAAGCGTTGCGCCGACGCCGCGTTTACCCGGCCTGACCGCCGTCCAGCCTGGGTTTCTTAGTGGTTAACCCTCCATTAGGGGGCGTCCTCTACGAATCTGTATCGTCGGTGAAACAGTTCAGCTCCCACACGCCGGATAATGCATGCGGCAGTAAACGAATGAGGAGTAAGAGGACTATGAAATCGACCAACAAGAAGAAGATGCTCGCGGCTGGCGCTGTCATGGCGCTGGCAGGAGCCGCGCAAGCACAGTCGGCAGGCAGCAATATCGTCAGCCTGGGCTGGTTCCGCGTGATGCCGAACAGCTCTGCGGATCCGTTGACTGTCGACAGCATCAACGGCCGGCCGGTCAACATGACCCGCGCCAACACCGGCGCCGAGATCGAGACAGCCAATACGCTGGGCCTGGCGTTCACGCACTTCTTCACCGACAACATCTCGGGCGAGCTGGTCGCGGGGATTCCGCCCAAGCATGACGTCACGGGCACGGGCGATTACGCGAAATACGGCAAGCTGGGCTCGGTCAAGCAATGGAGCCCGGCACTGCTGGTCAAGTACCACTTCTTCGACGCCAGGACCAAGTTCCGCCCATATGTCGGCATTGGCGTGAACTACACGTGGTTTACCGATGAAACCATCACGAACCAGCAGTTCGTCAATGGCGCGTTCGGCATTCCCGGCGCCACGATGACCGCCAGCGCCAAGCCGTCGTGGAACCCCGTGTTCAACATCGGTGCCAACTACGCGCTCAACGACAACTGGTTCCTCGGACTATCCGTTTCCTACCTGCCGCTGTCGACGCGCGCGACGCTGACGACGCAGGCCGGCCCCGTCACGATCGTCTCGCATACCAAGATCAAGATCGATCCGGTGGTGACGTTCCTGACGGTGGGCTACCGGTTCTGAGCGCAGCGCCACGAACAAGCAAAAAAGGGACGCCCGGGGGCGTCCCTTTTTGCTGCAGGCCTGCCCGCCTACGCCACCGACTTGACCGGATAGCCAGCCTCTTCGATGGCATGCCGCAATGCCTGCGTGTCGGCGCCGCTGTCCACGCGCACGGCCTGGCTCGGCACGTCGGCGCTGACCTTGGCGGCCGGGTCGACTGCCTGCACGGCACGCGTGATGGCGCCGACGCAATGGTTGCAAGACATGCCTTCGACCTGGAACTGGATCATTGGAAACCTCCTGAAGGGGATGACTGGCGGCACGGCGCCGCGACAGACGTAGTGTGAACCTTGCCATGGTGGGAAGCGCAAGGGGAAATTCAATGTGGCGCCAAAAGCATGCGATTGCACCTTGACCTTCCCATGATGGTAAGGTCCATGATGCTGACATCGACACTGTGGATGATCCAGGACCATGACCAGTTCCAGCGCTGTGCTCGCCCCGCAATCCGCCAAGACCGCTGACGATGCGCCCGAATGGCGCCTGCCGGTCGAGGGCATGACCTGTGCCTCGTGCGTGCGCCGCGTGGAGAATGCGCTGGCGCGCGTGCCCGGCGTGCGCGACGTGGCCGTCAACCTCGCCACCGAGGCCGCTACGCTGCATGCGGAATCCGCTGCCGTGCTTCCGGCCGCGGCGCGCGCCGTGGCCGATGCCGGCTATGCGGTGCCGCAGGACACCGTCGAGTTGCAAGTCACCGACATGACCTGCGCGTCTTGCGTGACGCGCGTTGAGAAGGCGCTGCGCGCGGTGCCGGGTGTGGTGGAGGCGCAGGTCAACCTGGCCACCGAACGCGCCACGGTCACGGTGCTGCGCGGCACCGCCGACGACGCCGCGCTGGTGGCCGCCGTGGCCCGCGCGGGCTATGGCGCAACGCCGGCGGCCGGAGCCGAAGCCGGTGAAGCGGGATCGGCGCAAGCCGCACGCACGCCTGCGTTCTGGGACGGCCCCTGGCCGGTGGCGATCTCGGCCGTGCTGTCGCTGCCGCTGGTGGCGCCGATGGTGCTGGAATGGTTCGGCGTGCACTGGATGCTGCCCGCCTGGGTGCAGTGGCTGCTCGCGACGCCGGTGCAGTTCGTATTTGGCTGGCGGTTCTACAAGGCCGGCTGGAAGGCCGTGCGCGCCGGCGCCGGCAATATGGACCTGCTGGTGGCACTGGGCACGACCGCGGCTTACGGCCTGTCGCTCTGGCTGATGTGGCGCACGCCTGCCGATGCCATGCCGCACCTGTACTTTGAAAGCGCGGCAGTGGTGATCACGCTGGTGCGGCTGGGCAAGTGGCTGGAGACGCGCGCCAAGCGCCAGACCGCCGAGGCCATCCGCGCGCTGGCGGCGCTGCGCCCCGATACCGCTCGCGTGCGCCGCGGCGGACAGGAAGTGAGCGTGCCGCTGGCGTCGGTGCGCGTCGGCGACGAGGTCGTGGTGCGCCCGGGCGAGCGCATCCCGGTCGATGCCGAGGTGATCGAAGGCAGCAGCCATGCCGACGAATCGATGCTGACCGGCGAGAGCGTGCCGGTACCCAAGAAGCCGGGCGACCGGCTGACCGGCGGCGCGATCAACTTCGAAGGGCTGCTGGTGGCGCGCACCGTTGCGGTGGGTGCCGAGACCGTGCTGGCGCGCATCATCCGCATGGTCGAGCATGCGCAGGCGGCCAAGGCGCCGATCCAGCGCATGGTGGACCAGGTCAGCGCGGTGTTCGTGCCGATAGTGCTGGGCATTGCGCTGGTGACGGTGCTGGGCTGGGGCCTGCTGGGCGGCGACTGGGAAGCGGCGCTGCTCAACGCGGTGGCGGTGCTGGTGATCGCCTGCCCGTGCGCGCTCGGGCTGGCCACGCCTACCGCGATCATGGCCGGCACCGGCGCCGGGGCGCGTGCCGGCATCCTGATCAAGGACGCCGAGGCGCTGGAAGTGGCGCATCGCGTCAGCGTGGTGGCGTTCGACAAGACCGGCACGCTGACGGTCGGCAAGCCCGAGGTGGTGGCGCTGCATGCCGCGGATCGCGCCGATGCCGACGGCGGCGTGCTGCTGGCGCGGCTGGCCGCGCTGCAGGCCGGCAGCGAACACCCGCTGGCGCGCGCGGTGCTGGCCGCGGCGCAGGCGCGCGGCATCGCAGTACCCAAGGCCGATGACGTCCAGGCGCTGCCGGGCCGCGGCATTGCCGGCGTGGTCGACGGCCAGGCGCTGCAGCTCGGCAGCGAACGGCTGCGTGAATCGCTCGGTGCGGAAGCGGGTGCGCTGGCGCCGGTGGCGCAGCGGCTGCGCGACGAAGGCCACACCGTGTCGTGGCTGGTCGAGACCACGCCGCCGCGCGTGGTGGGGCTGGTTGCATTTGGCGATGCGATCAAGCCGGGCGCGACCGAGGCCATTGCCCGGCTGCGCGCGGCGGGCGTTCGCACCGTGATGCTGACCGGCGACAACGCTGGCGCGGCGGCGCGGGTGGCGCGCGAGCTTGGCCTTGACGACGTGCAGGCCGAGGTGTTGCCCGAGGACAAGGCCGCGCGCGTGCAGGCGCTGGGAGAGGGCGGCGCGGTGGTGGCGATGGTGGGCGACGGCATCAACGACGCGCCGGCGCTGGCGGCGGCCGATGTCGGCATTGCGATGTCGACCGGCACCGATGTGGCCATGCATGCCGCCGGCATCACGCTGATGCGCGGCGACCCGGCGCTGGTGGCCGATGCGCTGGTGGTCTCGCACCGCACCGTGCGCAAGATCCGGCAGAACCTGTTCTGGGCATTTTTCTACAACGTGGTCGGCATCCCGCTGGCGGCGGCCGGGTTGCTGAACCCGGTGGTGGCGGGCGCGGCGATGGCGTTCTCCAGCGTCAGCGTGGTCAGCAATGCCTTGCTGCTGCGGCGCTGGCATCCGCAGTCCGGCGCGGCCGCGGCGGCCACGACCGAGGGAGGCAAGCGATGAATATCAGCGAAGCGGCGCAAGCGTCGGGCGTGTCGGCCAAGATGATCCGGCACTACGAATCGATCGGGCTGGTGGAGGCGCCGCCGCGCACCGAGGGCGGCTACCGGCGCTATGACGAACGCGCGGTGCATACCTTGCGCTTCGTGCGGCGCGCCCGTAATCTGGGCTTCTCGCTCGACGAGATCCGCAACCTGCTGTCGCTGTGGCACGACCGCGGCCGCGCCAGTGCCGACGTCAAGGCGCTGACGCTCAGGCACGTGGCTGACCTGGAACAGCGCATCGCCGAGCTGGCGGCGATGCGCGATACGTTGCGGCAGCTGGCGCAGCATTGCAGCGGGGACGACCGGCCGGATTGCCCGATCCTCGCGGATATCGCGGACGTGCCGGGAGATGTGCGGCAGCCGGTGCGGGAAGGGCACGGCTGTCACTGATCGCCTTGGGCGCAGTCACCCAGCACAACACGCACCACCACAACAACAACGCCGGCGCACGCGCCGGCCTGGCCGCAAGGGGAGAGCGCAGCGCATGGCACAACCGACGACGGACGATCCCGCTTCCGCAGCCGCTGCCGGCGCCACGGAGGCCACGGAGGCCGCGGAGGCCACGGGCGCCACCGCTGGCCCGGAAACCGCCGCCGTCATCGCGCACGCACCCGTGCAGGGCCGCCAGCGCATGCGTGACGGCACCGAGTTGCTGCTGCGCACCTGGCAACCCGATCCCGGGCGCTTTGCCGAACCGCTGGGCTCGGTGCTGCTGGTGCACGGGCTTGCCGAGCACGCCGGGCGCTACCAGCACGTCGCCGACCTGCTGTGCGGACTAGGGTTACGGGTGCGCGCGTTCGACCTGCGTGGCCACGGCGCCAGCGGCGGCGCGCGCATGGTGGCCGATCATCCCGACATCTATCTCGAGGATCTGGCCGAGGTCTACGACGCAGCGCTGCGCGGCTGGAACGAGCTGCCGATCCTGCTTGGCCACAGCATGGGCGGGTTGATCGCGGCGCGCTTTGCCACAGCGCGCGTGCGCCCGGTGCGCGCGCTGGTGCTGTCATCCCCCGCGCTGGCGCTGCGGCTGTCGCAGCCGATGCTGGCGCTGCACCGCGTATTGCTGACGCTGGCGCCCCGCCTGCGCGTGCCCAACCCGATCGACGCGCGGCACCTGTCGCACGATCCGGCCATGGTGGCGGCCTATCGCACCGACCCGCTGGTGCAGACCACGATCACCGCCAGCGTGCTGGAGAGCTTTATCCGCGGCATGGCGCAGTCACAGGCCGATGCCGCGCGGCTGGAGGCGCCGATGCTGATGCTGGTCGGCGGCGCCGACCGCGTGGTCGACCCGGCGGGCAGCCGCAGCTTCTTCGACAATGCGCCGCCCGACCTGCGCGAAGAGGTCTGGTATCCGCACGGCTACCACGAGATCTTCAACGAAGCACAGCCGCTGCGCGGCGAAGTGTTCGCGGCGCTGAGCGACTGGCTGAAGCGGCGCCTCCAACCCTCTGCGTCGCCACCGGCCTAGGTCCCTAGGTCCGGAACACCGACTCCGCCACGCCGAACACCGCGGCCACCACCGGGTCGTCGCGGCGCGTCGCCAGGCATACCAGCGTCAGCTCGGTCTGCACTGACATGCCCTCGACGATCACCAGTCCGTGCGCATGCGACTCGCGCAGCGCAATCGAATCGCGCACCAGCGACAGTCCCACGCCGGAACGGACCAAATCCAGCATCGACGCTTCCTGATCCACGTGTGCCACCTTGGGTACGCCGGCCGCGTCGACGCCCGCCTGCGCGAAGCGCTCGCACAGCAGGCGGTTGTGCGCCGATTCGGGCGGCGTCCAGATCCACGGCAGTGTCGCCAGCTGGGCCCATGAGCGCAGGGCGGTGCGCTCCTTCCAGCCCTTGGGCGCCACCACGTAGTAAGAGAAGGGCGTGAGCGTGAGCGCACGGAAGCTCGCGTCGGGCGGCTGGCCCAGGTAGAAGCCGACGTCGAGCGCGCCGCTGCGTACCTGCTGCAGCACCCAGCCCGACATGCCATGGCGCAGTTCCGTGCCGATCTGCGGATGGCGCTCGACCAGCGTGCGCAGCATTGGCCCCAGCCGCGTGAATTCCGGGTCGAGGATGGTACCGATCGCCAGGCGCCCGCGCACGGTGTGGTGCATCGCATTGACGGTGTGCTGCAGGTCGCCCACGCCGTCGAGGATGCGTTCGGCCAGCGGCAGGAGCGCGGTGCCGTCCGCAGTCAGCGTCAGGCCGGCGGCGGTGCGTTCAAACAGCTTGATGCGCCACGCGGACTGCAGCGCTTTGAGCTGCAGGCTGACCGCGGGCTGGGTCAGGTGCAGACGTTGCGCGGCGCGGGTGAGGTTGCCTTCGCGGGCGACGGCGACGAATGCACGCAGATGGTGGAGGTCCAAGGCAAAGGGGGGCGGTTCGATGACGCGAGTGGTGCGGCGCAATATTTAGCGCCGCTTATATTGCGTTTGACGATAAATCATTGGACGAGGCGGTGCAACTGCACCAAGCTTGCGCTCATCAGGCCTGCTGCGCCATGCGCGGCAGACGACGTTGCGGCGATGTTATTACCGCGCGCAATGATGATGCGGCCGATCCTCGATATCCAGTATCAAGCAGGAGTGGAAGTGGAAGACATCCTTGCAGAAGCCAGCGCTGTGCAAACTACCGTTGGACATTTCATCGGAGGCCGGCAGACGCGTGGCGCGTCGCAACGCCTGGCCGATATCTTTAACCCTGCGATCGGCGAAGTTGCCGCGCGCGTGGCGCTTGGCACCGTGCAGGATGTCTCCGATGCGGTCGCCGCCGCCAAGGCCGCGTTTCCGGCATGGTCCGAGACCCCGCCGTTGCGCCGCGCGCGCATCCTGTTCAAGTTCAAGGAACTGCTCGACCAGCACCACGATGACCTGGCCGCGCTGATCACGCGCGAGCATGGCAAGGTGTTCTCCGATGCCAAGGGTGAAGTCACGCGCGGCATCGAGGTGGTGGAGTTTGCCTGCGGCATCCCCAACCTGCTGAAGACCGATTTCACCGACAACGTTGGCGGCGGCATCGACAACTGGAACCTGCGCCAGCCGCTGGGCGTGGTGGCGGGGATCACGCCGTTCAACTTCCCGGTGATGGTGCCGATGTGGATGTTCCCGGTGGCGCTGGCTTGCGGCAATACGTTCGTGCTGAAGCCGTCTGAGCGGGATCCGTCGCCGAGCTTGCTGATCGCCGATCTGCTGCGCCAGGCTGGCTTGCCTGATGGCGTGTTCAACGTCGTGCAGGGGGACAAGGAAGCGGTCGATGCGCTGCTGGCGCATCCGGATGTGCAGGCGTTGTCGTTCGTTGGGTCGACGCCAATTGCCGAGTACATCTATACGGAAGGCACGAAGCACGGCAAGCGGGTGCAGGCGCTGGGCGGGGCCAAAAACCACCTGGTGGTGATGCCTGACGCGGATCTGGATCAAGCCGTCGATGCGCTGATCGGTGCGGCCTACGGCTCGGCGGGCGAGCGCTGCATGGCGATCTCGGTGGCCGTGGCCGTGGGCGATGTCGCTGACAGGCTGGTGCCGCGGCTGGCGGAGCGGGCGCGCTCCCTGAAGATCCGTAACGGCATGGAGTCCGACGCCGAAATGGGTCCGCTGGTGACCGGGGCGCACAAGGCCAAGGTCGAAGGCTATATCGCCAAGGGCGTGGAAGAGGGCGCGACGCTGGTGACCGACGGGCGGGGACACAAGGTCGAGGGGCACGAGAACGGCTTCTATGTCGGCGGCACGCTGTTCGATCACGTCACGCCCGACATGACCATCTACAAGGAAGAGATCTTCGGGCCGGTGCTGTCGGTGGTGCGCGTGGAAGACTTTGCCCACGCGGTTGCGCTGATCAATGCGCATGAGTTTGGCAACGGCGTGTCCTGCTACACCAGCGACGGGGGGATTGCGCGGGCGTTTGCCCGGCAAATACAGATAGGTATGGTTGGGATTAATGTTCCCATCCCTGTTCCTATGGCCTGGCATTCATTTGGTGGATGGAAGCGTTCGCTGTTTGGCGACCATCATGCCTACGGCGAAGAAGGCGTGCGGTTCTATACGCGCTACAAGAGTGTGATGCAGCGGTGGCCGGATTCCATTGCCAAGGGGGCGGAGTTTACGATGCCGGTGGCCAAGTAAGAGGTGGTTTGATTTTCATGTTGCGCGGCGGCTGGCCATACACAAACAAATGCAAACCAAGAAAGCCATGGAGACATTCGACTACATCATCGTTGGCGCCGGCTCTGCCGGCTGTGTCCTGGCAAACCGCCTGACCCAGGACCCGGACGTCAACGTCCTGCTCCTGGAAGCAGGCGGCAAAGACGACTACCACTGGATCCATATCCCGGTCGGCTACCTGTACTGCATCGGCAACCCACGCACGGACTGGCTCTACCGCACGGAAGCGGAGGCCGGCCTGAACGGCCGCTCCCTTGGCTACCCGCGCGGCCGCGTATTGGGCGGATGCTCGTCCATCAACGGCATGATCTACATGCGCGGCCAGCGCGAAGACTACGACGACTGGGCAAGCCTGTCCGGCGACGACGGCTGGAAATGGGACAACGTGCTCCCGCTGTTCAAACGCTGTGAAGACCACCACCGCGGCCCAAGCGAATTCCATGGCGCCCACGGCGAGTGGCGCGTGGAAGCGCAGCGACTGCGCTGGGACATCCTGGAGCGCTTTGCCGATGCCGCGGAACAGGCTGGCATCCCGCGTACCGACGACTTCAATCAAGGCGACAACTTCGGCGTCGGCTACTTCGAAGTAAACCAGCGCCGCGGCATCCGCTGGAACACGGCCAAGGCCTTCCTGCGCCGCGCATCGGAGCGTCCGAACCTGACCATCGTCACCGGCGCGCAAGTCAGCGCACTCACCTTTGACGGGCGCCGCTGCACCGGCGTGCAATACGTCGGCGGCGGGCAGCCGCATGCCGCGGCAGCGCGGCATGAAGTCATCCTCTCCGCCGGCGCGGTCAATACGCCGCAGTTGCTGGAGCTGTCCGGCATCGGCCAGCCGGAACGGCTGCGCGAACTCGGCATCGACGTGCGCCACGCCTTGCCTGGCGTGGGCGAAAACCTGCAGGACCACCTGCAGCTGCGCACCGTGGTCAAGGTCAATGGCGTGCGCACACTTAATACGCGGGCTGCCAGCCTGTGGGGCAAGCTGTGCATCGGCGTCGAGTACGCCTTCAACCAGAGCGGGCCGATGAGCATGGCGCCGTCGCAGCTGGGCGCGTTCGCGCGCTCGGATCCCTCGCAGGCGCGGCCCAATGTGGAATACCACGTGCAGCCCCTGTCGCTGGACAAGTTCGGCGATCCGCTGCACGCGTTCAATGCCTTCACCGCCAGCGCCTGCAACCTGCGGCCGACGTCGCGCGGCAGCGTGCATGCGCGCAGCGCCGATTTCCGCGACGCGCCGGTGATCGCGCCCAACTACCTGTCGACGGACGAAGACCGGCGTGTCGCCGCCGATTCGCTGCGGCTGACGCGCCGCATCGTGGCGTCGCCTGCGCTGGCACCGTACCAGCCAGAGGAATACCTGCCAGGCCCCGCATTCCAGACCGACGAAGAACTGGCCGAAGCCGCCGGCAGCATCGGCACCACCATCTTCCATCCGGTCGGCACCTGCAAGATGGGGCGCAGCGACGATGGCATGGCGGTGGTCGACAGCCGGCTGCGGGTGTTCGGCGTAGAGGGCCTGCGCGTGGTCGATGCCTCGGTGATGCCGCTGATCACCTCGGGCAATACCAACTCGCCGACGATCATGATTGCCGAACGCGCCAGCGACATGATCCGCGAGGACCGCCGGCGCGGCGCGGCGGCAGGGGAAGTGTTGGCGCGCGCGCCACTGGCCGCGGCGGAAAGCGCCTGAAGGCACTATGCGCAGGTGGCGCAGCATGGGAAATCGGAGTGGCAATGCGCGCGGGCGCCAGGTGGCGTTTGCTGAACATGTGCGCTTGCAAAAAAACTGACACTTGGTTCATGTTTCATAGTGCAAACCCCGATGTTTTGCGATGCAACAGGCGCACACAATAGACGCCTCGGAGAGTGCGCTGGCGCCACATTGTGCGGGCCACCAATCTCCCGCGGGAGCCGCCCCGCAAAGCCATAACAAAGACTCCGCAGCACGCCGCCACCACGGACGTGACTGACGGACGCGGCACAGGGCCTACAGGCCGGTTCGGACCATCAGTCAGTGCCGGGCATCACCCGGCGTACAACGAAGGGCGGGCAGGAGACATGAATCAGCAGGAAACCATCCTGGAAACGCGGAACCTCACCAAGGAGTTCAAGGGGTTCACCGCGGTGAGCGACGTCAACTTGCGGGTGCGGCGCGGATCGATCCACGCATTGATCGGACCCAACGGCGCAGGCAAGACCACTTGCTTCAACCTGCTCACCAAGTTCCTCGAGCCGACTACCGGCACCATCGTATTCAACGGCATCGACATCACCCGCGAGAAGCCTGCGCAGATCGCGCGCCGTGGCGTGATCCGATCCTTCCAGATCTCGGCGGTGTTCCCGCACCTGACGGTGATGGAAAACGTGCGCATCGGGCTGCAGCGCCAGCTTGGCACCGCGTACCAGTTCTGGCGCAGCGAGCGTTCGCTCGATGTGCTCAACGGGCGCGCCATGGAGCTGCTCGAGCAGGTCGGCCTGACCGAGTTCGCGCACACGCTGACGGTGAACCTGCCGTACGGGCGCAAGCGCGCGCTGGAGATCGCCACCACGCTGGCGATGGAGCCCGAGCTGATGCTGCTCGACGAGCCCACGCAGGGCATGGGCCACGAGGACGTGGACCGCGTCACGCAGCTGATCAAGAAGGTTTCCGCCGGCCGCACAATCTTGATGGTGGAGCACAACATGAGCGTGGTCTCGTCGATCGCCGACAAGATCACCGTGCTGCAGCGTGGCGCGATCCTGGCCGAGGGGCCGTACGCCGAGGTGTCGAAGGACCCGCGCGTAATGGAAGCCTATATGGGCACGGCCGATGCCGAGCTGCAGGGCGCGCACTGAGCGGGGGAACCAACAATGAGCACGAACAACACTCCCGCCCTCGAAATCAAGGGCCTGCAGGCCTGGTACGGCGAATCGCACATCCTGCACGGCGTCGACCTCACCGTGAACCGCGGCGAAGTGGTGACGCTGCTGGGCCGCAATGGCGCCGGCCGCACCACCACGCTGCGCGCGATCATGGGACTGACCGGCGCGCGCAAGGGCTCGATCAAGGTCAACGGCAACGAGACCATCGGCCTGCCCACGCACAAGATCGCGCACTACGGCATCGGCTATTGCCCGGAAGAGCGCGCGATCTTCTCCAGCCTGTCATGCGAGGAGAACCTGCTGCTGCCGCCGCAGCTCAAGGGCGAGCGTGGTGAGAAGACCGCAGGCATGAGCGAGGCCGAGATCTACGACATGTTCCCCAACCTGAAGGAGCGCCGCCAGAGCCAGGGCACGCGCCTGTCGGGCGGCGAGCAGCAGATGCTGGCGGTGGGGCGCATCCTGCGCACCGGCGCCAACCTGCTGCTGCTCGACGAGATCTCGGAAGGGCTGGCACCGGTGATCGTGCAGGCGCTGGCGCGCATGATCCGGATGCTCAGGCAGAAGGGGTACACGGTGGTGATGGTGGAGCAGAACTTCCGCTTCGCCGCACCGCTGGCCGATCGCTTCTACGTGATGGAGCACGGCAGCATCGTCGAACGCTTCGATGCCAGCGAGCTGCAGGCAAAGATGCCGGTGCTGCATGAATTGCTCGGGGTCTGATCCCGGGATCTGACCGATACCCGGATCGTTGATTGCTGTTTGGCAGGAACGGGTGGCGCATCGCCGCCGCAAATCAGGAGACAAAGAGATGAAAAAGACTCGGCTCGCGGCCGCGATGGCGGCTATTGCCATGGGTGCGGTTTCGTTCGGCGCCGCCGCGCAGGTATCGGGCGACACCGTCAAGATCGGCTATATCACCGACATGTCGGGCCTGTATGCCGACATCGACGGCCCCGGCGGCCTGGAAGCCATCAAGATGGCAATCGAGGACCGCGGCGGCAAGGTGCTGGGCAAGCCCATCGAGATCGTTTCCGCCGACCACCAGAACAAGGCCGACATCGCCGCCTCCAAGGCGCGCGAATGGATGGACCAGCAGGGCCTGGACATGCTGCTGGGCGGCACCAACTCGGGCACCGCGCTGGCGATGAACAAGGTCGCTTCGGAGAAGAAGCGCGTCTACATCAACATCGGTGCCGGCACCGCGCGCCTGACCAACGAAGAGTGCTCGCCGTACACGGTGCACTACGCCTATGACACGGTGGCGCTGGCCAAGGGCACCGGCAGCGCGGTGGTCAAGCAGGGCGGCAAGTCGTGGTTCTTCCTGACCGCCGACTACGCCTTCGGCCACTCGCTGGAAAGCGATACCGCGGCGGTGGTGAAGGCCAACGGCGGCACGGTGGCGGGGCAGGTGCGCCATCCGCTGTCGGCGTCCGACTTCTCGTCGTTCCTGCTGCAGGCGCAGTCGTCCAAGGCACAGATCCTGGGCCTGGCCAACGCCGGCGGCGACACCATCAACGCGATCAAGGCGGCCAAGGAATTCGGCATTACCAAGTCGATGAAGATCGCCGGCCTGCTGATGTTCATCAATGACATCCACAGCCTGGGCCTGAAGAACACCGAAGGCCTGCTGATGACCGACAGCTGGTACTGGGACATGAACGACGACTCCCGCAAGTTCGCCAACCGCTTCTTCGGCAAGATGAAGAAGATGCCGAGCAGCCTGCAGGCGGCGGATTATTCGGCGGCCAGCACCTACCTGAAGGCGGTGGAAGCAGCCAAGACCGACGATCCGGACAAGGTCATGGCCGAGCTGAAGAAGATGAAGATCAACGACATCTACACCAAGGGCTATATCCGCCAGGACGGCCGTGGCATCCACGACATGTACCTGATGCAGGTGAAGACCGCGGCCGAGTCGAAGAAGCCGTGGGATTACATGAAGGTGGTGGCGACCATCCCGGGCGACCAGGCGTTCACGACGGTGGCCGAGTCGAAGTGCGCGATGTTGAAGAAGTAACCGTCGGCGGGACCGCGACGGTTTGCTCCCCTCTCCCGCTGGCGGGAGAGGGGCAGGGGGAGAGGGCAGGCGACGCCAGGAGCGATGCCGGCACAAGTGCCGCGCGTGAAGCGCGCCCGCGCCAGTGCTGGAATTCGTAGCCCCTTGCGCGCCGGCCCTCTCCCCCAACCCCTCTCCCACGCGCGGGGGAGGGGAGTCACCACCAGCAATTGACGCTCATGGACATCTTCGGAATTCCCCTGCCTGCCATGCTTTCCCAGCTGTTGCTGGGGCTGGTGAACGGCGCCTTCTATGCGATGCTGAGCCTGGGCCTGGCGGTCATCTTCGGCCTGCTCAACGTCATCAATTTCGCGCACGGTGCGCTCTTCATGCTCGGTGCGGTGCTGGCCTGGATGGGGATGGAGTACGCCGGGCTCAACTACTGGATCATGCTGCTGCTGTCGCCGCTGGTCGTTGCCGCCATCGGGGTGGTGATCGAGAAGACCATGCTGCGCTGGATCTACAAGCTCGACCACATCTACGGCCTGCTGCTGACGCTGGGCATCACGCTGGTGATCGAGGGCATCTTCCGCTCGATCTACGGCGTGTCGGGCCTGCCGTACCAGACGCCTGACGCGCTGCAGGGCGCGACCGACCTGGGCTTCATGATCCTGCCGAACTACCGCGCCTGGGTCGTGGTGGCGTCGCTGGTGGTGTGCTTTGCCACCTGGTATGTGATCGAGAAGACCAAGCTGGGCGCCTACCTGCGCGCCGGCACCGAGAACCCCAAGATGGTCGAGGCCTTTGGTGTCAACGTGCCGCTGATGGTGACGCTGACCTACGGCTTCGGCGTGGCGCTGGCGGCGTTTGCGGGGGTGCTGGCCGCGCCGGTGATCCAGATCTCGCCGCTGATGGGGCAGAACCTGATCATCATCGTGTTCGCGGTGGTGGTGATCGGCGGCATGGGCTCGATCATGGGCTCGATCCTGACCGGCCTCGGGCTGGGCGTGGTCGAAGGCCTGACCAAGGTGTTCTATCCTGAAGCATCGTCGACCGTGGTGTTCTTCATCATGGTGATCGTGCTGCTGCTGCGCCCGGCCGGGCTGTTCGGGAAGGAGAAGTGATGAGCGCACCAACCACATCATCGACGCAGCCCGCGGTGGCTGCCAACGCGGGCCAGGCAGGAAAGGGACAGGGCGTGCAGAAGAAACTGTTGTACGGATTGCTGCTGCTGGCGCTGATCGCCGCGCCGCTGGCGGGTGCCTATCCGGTATTCGTGCTCAAGGTGCTGTGCTTCGCGCTGTTTGCCTGCGCGTTCAACCTGCTGATCGGCTATACCGGGCTGCTGTCGTTCGGCCATGCGGCTTTCTTCGGCGGTGCCGGCTACGCGGCCGGCCATGCCATGAAGGCCTGGGGCGTGACGCCGGAGATCGGGCTGCTCCTGGGCACGGGCACCGGCGCGCTGATCGGCTACGTGGTCGGTTCGCTGGCGATCCGCCGCCAGGGCATCTACTTCTCGATGATCACGCTGGCGCTGGCGCAGATGCTGTTCTTTATCTGCCTGCAGGCGCCGTTCACCGGCGGCGAGGACGGGCTGCAGGGCATTCCGCGCGGCAAGCTGTTCGGCGTGCTGCCGCTGTCCAGTGACCTGACGCTGTACTACGTGGCGCTGGTGATCATGGTCGCGGCCTTCGCGCTGATCGTGCGCACGGTGCACTCGCCGTTCGGCCAGATCCTGAAGGCAATCAAGGAGAACGAGCCGCGTGCGATCTCGCTGGGCTACGATGTCGACCGCTTCAAGCTGACGGCCTTCGTGCTGTCGGCGGCGCTGTCGGGGCTGGCCGGTTCGATCAAGGCGCTGGTGCTGGGCTTCGAGACGCTGACCGACGTGCACTGGTCGATGTCGGGCTCGGTGATCCTGATGACGCTGGTCGGCGGCCTGGGCACCTTGTCCGGCCCGATCGTCGGCGCCTTCGTGATCGTGGCGCTGGAGAACAAGCTGGGCGACATCGGCAGCTTCCTGGCCTCGGCCACCGGCCTGCAGTGGTTCAACACGCTGGGCGAGTCGGTGACGATGGTGACCGGGGTGATCTTCGTGATCTGCGTGCTGACCTTCCGCCGCGGCATCATGGGCGAACTGCTGGCCCGGTTCGGCCGCAAGCACGAGTGATCGTGGGGCGACATGCCCGAATCTGGGGCTAGGGTTTTTTCTAGCTTGTCCTCGATGCACCGCTTCGTTACATTCCATATACGGTTTTCGCAGGTTAAATGGAGGCGGAAGCGAGGAGACGACAGGCGCGCACCCGGTGTCGGGTAGCAGCGTTATAAAATAAAGGGCGTTGCCGGGTGATCCTCGGCAACGCTTTTTTCATTGGGGCTTCGCCAACGGGTGCGAGCCCTCAGCCTTCCATCTGTGCCGTATTCGCCTCATTTTGGGGCATCCATGCCGGATCTGCATCACTCCGATCCCCGCCGCATGCGACAATGCGGGCGCTTTCCGTTGCCCGTCATGCCAGCCAATCCCCCCGATTCCCAAGATCCGCCGCTTCCGGACGGCTCGGGTCGTCCCGACGCCACGCCGCAATGGCCCACAGCGCAGCTGTGGGTACGCGCCGGCCAGAGTGCCGACGGCGCCATGCTGGACGCCTGGCTGGCTGCGGTGCAGCCGCTGCCGGTGCCCGCGGCCCGCGCGCGACGGCTGATGCTGGACGAACTGCTGGCGCAGTCCGGGCGCGGTATCTGCCTGCTAGTCCACGGCGTTGCGCCGGACAATGTGCTGGCCTGCCTGCCGGTGGCGCTGGTGCCAAGCCTTGAGCTGGCCGGTCTGGCCGCCCTGGCCACGGAGTGGTGGGTACGCCCCGGGCTCAATGCCGACACGGCCCGCGCCTGCCTGAACGCCAGCTGCGACACGCTGGCCGACTGGGGGCGTGCCCATGGCATCCGCCACGCACTGCTTGCCCCTGCGCTGCCCGGCGCCCACGGTGGCGCGCCGCCCGGCTTTGCCCCGCATGCCAGCGGCATGTGGCTGCGCAGCCTGGTGCCGGCGGCCAAGGTGCTCGGCTGAGCCGCGGCCGACGCGCCTCGCCTTTTCCTCCTCCCGTTTTTCCTTTCCCGTTCCTGCAATGATGGAGTTCGCATTACTGGCGGTTGCCGCCTTTCTCGCCGGCATGATCGACGCGGTCGCCGGCGGCGGCGGCCTGGTCCAGATTCCGGCGCTGTTCTCTGCCTATCCCGGCATGGCGCCGGCAACGCTGCTAGGGACCAACAAGCTAGGCTCGATCGCCGGCACCGCCAACGCCGCGCTGCGCTATGGCCGTAGCGTGCGCATCTACTGGGGCGCGACCGCGCCGGCGGTGGTTGCGGCCTTTGTCTTCTCGATGGCCGGCGCATGGGCGCTGACCAGGATCCCGGCGGAGCCGATGCGCAAGGCGCTGCCGTTCATCCTGGTGGCGCTGCTGGCGTATACGCTGGCAAAGAAGGACCTCGGCGCCGAGCATGCGCCGACGCTGAAAGGCGGTCGCGAACGGTTCGCGGCATTGCTCGCCGGCGCAGTGCTGGGCTTCTACGACGGCGTGTTCGGCCCCGGCACCGGCAGCTTCCTGATGATCGTGTTCGTGCGCGTGTTCGGCTATGACTTCCTGCACGCCGCGGCGTCGACCAAGCTGGTCAACCTTGCGACCAACCTGGCGGCGTTGCTGCTGCTTGCCAGCAAGGGCCATATCTGGTGGCAGCTGGGGCTGGTGATGGCGGTGGCCAACGTCGCCGGCAGCCAGGTGGGGAGCCGGCTGGCGCTGCGCCATGGCAGCGCGTTCGTGCGCAAGGTCTTTATCGTGGTGGTGAGCGCGCTGATCCTGAAGACGGCCTGGGATGCCTTTGCCCGCTGAGCGCCAGCGTATGTGCGATGCGGGTTAATCCTGCTTTTCGCGACAAGTCGCTGTGATAGACTCGATCGGCATTCCCGACCGCACGGTCGGCGAATGACAGAAGCGCCAATTCCGGGGGAAAGGGCCGGTTCGCCAGCGGCGATCGGTTCTCGGCGTGGACGGGAAATGGGGAACGGTGTGACATCGTTCCTGGCAGTTGCGCAGGTGCCGGCGATGTGCCTGCGTCAGGCCCGAGGGGTCGACAAAAAGGGGCATCCGCCGGTGGACGCCGGACGGATGCCTTTCCGTTTCAGGAACCGAAGGAGACAAGATGGATTTCAAGCGCGCCAGCTTGCTGGCAATCGCGGCGGCCTGCCTGGCTGCCGGCGCCGCCCAGGCACAGGTCAAGGTCGGGGTCACGGTGTCGGCAACGGGTCCGGCGGCATCGCTGGGTATTCCGGAGAAGAACACCTTCACGCTGATGCCGAAGGAAGTTGCGGGCAAGAAGATCGAGTACATCGTCCTGGACGACGCTTCCGACACTACCACCGCGGTCAAGAACACCCGCAAGCTGATCAGCGAAGACAAGGTTGACGTGGTGGTTGGCTCCACCGTGACGCCGAACTCGCTGGCGATGGTCGATGTGGTCGCCGAGAACGATACGCCGATGATCACCATGGCCGCCTCGGCCCGCATCATCGAACCGATGGATGCCAAGCGCGCCTGGATCTTCAAGACGCCGCAGAACGATTCGCACATGGCCACCGCCATTGCCGAGCACATGGGCAACAACAACGTGAAGACGGTGGCGTTCATCGGCTTCGCGGATGCCTATGGCGACAGCTGGGCGCAGGAGTTCGCCAAGGTGGCGGAGATGCGCAAGATCAAGGTCGTCGCCAATGAGCGCTTTGCCCGCACCGACACCTCGGTGACCGGCCAGGTGCTGAAGATGATGAGCGCCAACGCCGACGCCGTGCTGATCGCAGGCTCGGGTACGCCCGCGGCGCTGCCGGCCAAGGCGCTCAAGGAGCGCGGCTTCAAGGGCAAGGTCTACCAGACCCACGGTGTCGCCAACGCCGACTTCCTGCGTGTCTGCGGCAAGGATTGCGAAGGTACGTTCCTGCCGGCCGGGCCGCTGCTGGTGGCCGAGCAACTGCCCGACAGCAACCCGGTGAAGAAGCCGGCCATGGCCTACAAGACGGCCTATGAGAAAGCCTTCGGCGGCCAGGTCTCGACCTTCGGTGGCCATGCCTGGGATGCCGGCCTGATCCTGCAGCACGCCATCCCCGAGGCGCTCAAGAAGGGCCAGCCCGGCACCAAGGAATTCCGCAAGGCGCTGCGCGACGCCATGGAGCAGACCAGGAACCTGCCGGTGTCGCATGGCATCATGAACATGAGCACTACCGACCACCTCGGCTTCGACCAGCGCGCACGCGTGATGGTGCAGATCGTTGACGGCAAGTGGAAGCTGCTGAAGTAAGTCGCTGCACGACATGACGGAGTGACGGTGACGCAGGGATGTGAAACAGGGCGCATGGTCATCCCATGCGCCTTTTTTTCTGCCGCACCGCAATACCTAGGGTTGCCGAGTATTTCTGCAATGGGCAACCCGTTTACCATTTCGTAAATCCCACCGCGCGCAGCGCCCTGTCGGCCCCCTTCGAAGCAGGCAGGTATTTCAACGATACGGGGAGACAATGGACCTATCTATCGCCGCCATCCTGGCGCAGGACGGCATCACCTCGGGCGCGATCTACGCGCTGCTGGCACTGGCCCTGGTGCTGGTGTTCTCGGTGACGCGCGTCATCTTCATCCCGCAAGGGGAGTTCGTTGCCTACGGCGCGCTGACGCTGGCGGCGATGCAGGCCGGGCATGCGCCGCAGACCAGCTGGCTGCTGCTGGCCATGGGTGCGCTGACCTTCATCTATGAAACCGTGACCGTGCTGCGCAGCGCCGAACTGCGGCGCACGCTGGGGCAGCGGCTGGCGGTGCTGGCCGGCAAGTACCTGGCGTTCCCGCTGGCGGTGCACTGGCTGGTGCAGCAGTACGGCGCGCAGCCGCTGCCCATGCTGGCGCAGATCGCGCTGACGCTGCTGGTGATCATCCCGCTCGGGCCAATGCTGTACCGGCTGGCCTACCAGCCGCTGGCCGAGGCCAGCACGCTGGTGCTGCTGATCGTCTCGGTCGGCGTGCACTTTGCGCTGGTGGGGCTGGGGCTGGTGATGTTCGGCGCCGAAGGCTCGCGCACCACGGCGTTCTCGGATGCGCGCTTTGAAGTGGGCGCGCTCAGCGTCTCGGGCCAGAGCCTGTGGGTGGTGGGCGTGTCGGCGCTGCTGATTGGGGCGCTGTACTTTTACTTCGAGCGCACGCTGCAGGGCAAGGCGTTGCGCGCGACCGCGGTGAACCGGCTGGGCGCGCGCCTGGTCGGCATCGGCACGACGCAGGCGGGACGGCTGTCGTTCACGCTGGCCGCGGCAATGGGCGCGCTGTGCGGCGTCCTGATCGCGCCGCTGACCACGGTCTACTACGAGTCGGGCTTCCTGGTCGGCCTGAAAGGCTTTGTCGGCGCGATCGTCGGCGGGCTGGTGAGCTATCCGGTCGCGGCGCTCGGTGCGCTGCTGGTGGGCCTGCTCGAATCCTATTCGTCCTTCTGGGCCAGCGCGTTCAAGGAGGTCATCGTCTTCACACTGATCATTCCGGTGCTGCTGTGGCGCTCGCTGACGAGCAAGCATGTCGAGGAGGAGGAATAAGCCATGACCATGCTGACCGACAAACAGGCGGCCGTGGCCGGTGCCGCGGCGGGCAGCCGCGCGCGGCTGAACCGGAACCGGTTGCTGGTGCTCGCCTTCATCGTGGTGCTGGCGCTGCTGCCGGTGCTGCCGACGCCGGAATTCTGGATCACGCTGGGCAACTACATCGGGCTGTACAGCATCGTCGCGATCGGCCTGGTGCTGCTGACCGGCGTGGGCGGCATGACGTCGTTCGGGCAGGCGGCCTTCGTGGGGCTGGGTGCGTACAGCACCGCGTACCTGACCACGCAGTTCGGACTGTCGCCGTGGTTCGGGCTGCTGGTGGGACTGGTGATCACGGTGGCCTCGGCCTATGTGATCGGGTTGATCACCATGCGCATGTCCGGGCACTACCTGCCGCTGGCGACGATTGCGTGGGGCCTGTCGCTGTTCTTTGTGTTCGGCAACCTGGAGTTCCTGGGCAAGTATGACGGCATCAACGGCATCCCGGTGCTGTCGTTCTTCGGTATCGAGCTGCAGTCGGGCCGCTCGATGTTCTACCTGATCTGGGCGGTGGTGCTGCTGGCCGTGCTGGCGATGCAGAACCTGCTGAACTCGCGCCCGGGCCGCGCCATCCGTGCGCTCAAGGGTGGCGGGGTGATGGCAGAGGCGATGGGCGTCAATACCGCGTGGATGAAAGTGGTGATCTTCGTCGTCGCGGCAATCCTCGCGTGCGTGTCGGGCTTCCTCTATGCGCACCTGCAGCGCGCGGTGAACCCGACGCCGTTCGGCCTGAACTACGGCATCGAGTACCTGTTCATGGCGGTGGTCGGCGGCGTTGGCCACGTGTGGGGCGCGGTGCTCGGCGCCGGCATCCTGACCATCCTGAAGGACGTGCTGCAGGGCGTGCTGCCGAAGCTGCTCGGGGCCAACGGCAATTTCGAGATCATCGTCTTTGGCGTGCTGCTGGTGCTGTTGCTGCAATACGCGCGCGATGGCATCTGGCCGTTCCTGCGCCGGCTGTTTCCGTCGGGTCCCGCGGTCCTGGCACCGGCGCAAGCCGAGGCCCTGGTCGTACGCCAGAAGCCCGAGGCCGGCGAACTGATCCTAGACGTGTGCGCGGCGCGCAAGGAGTTCGGCGGGCTGGTCGCGGTCAACGATGTCAGCTTCCAGGTGCGTGCCGGGGAGATCATCGGCCTGATCGGCCCGAACGGTGCGGGCAAGTCCACCACCTTCAACCTGGTGACGGGCGTGCTGCCGGTCACGCGTGGCGAGGTGCGCTATCGGGGCGAGGTGATCTCCGGCCTGCCGTCGCGCGAGATCGTCAAGCGTGGCATTGGCCGCACCTTCCAGCATGTGCACCTGCTGCCGACCATGACGGTGCTGGAGAACGTTGCCATCGGCGCACACCTGCGCGGCGACTTCCGCGCGCAAGGCGGCGTCTCGGCGGCGATCCTGCGCATGAACAAGGTCGAGGAAGAGAAGCTGCTGTTCGAGGCGAAGCGGCAACTGGAACGCGTAGGCCTGGCCGACTGCATGTACATGGAAGCGGGCAGCCTGGCGCTGGGCCAGCAGCGCATCCTGGAAATCGCCCGCGCCCTGTGCTGCGACCCCGCGCTGCTGCTGCTCGACGAGCCGGCGGCGGGCCTGCGCTACAAGGAGAAGCAGGCGCTGGCCGACCTGCTGCGCAAGCTCAAGGGCGAGGGCATGAGCGTGCTGCTGGTCGAGCACGACATGGACTTCGTGATGAACCTGACCGACCGGCTGGTGGTGATGGAATTCGGCACGCGTATCGCCGAGGGCGTGCCCGAGGAAGTGCAGAAGGACCCCGCGGTGCTGGAAGCCTATCTCGGCGGCGTGGAGTAACGGAGCGACAGAGAAAGCGACATGAGCCTGATTCTGGAAGTGAAGGACCTCCACGTCCGCTACGGCAAGGTGGAAGCGGTGCACGGCGCCAACCTGAAGGTGGAAGCCGGCAAGATCGTCACGGTAATCGGACCGAACGGCGCCGGCAAGTCCACGATGCTCAATGCGATCATGGGTGCGCTGCCGGTCAACGGCTCGGCGAGCGGTTCGGTCAGCTATCTCGGTCACGACATGGCCGGTATCCCCGTCGAGGGCCGCGTCGCGCGCGGCATGTGCCTGGTGCCGGAGAAGCGCGAGCTGTTCGCGTCGATGACGGTGGAGGACAACCTGCTGCTGGGCGCGTTCCGCCGCAAGCGCGCCGGCGAGAAGAATTTCCTGGACCAGATGGATGTGGTCTACGACCTGTTCCCGCGTCTGCGCGAGCGTGCGCGCCAGGATGCCGGCACGCTGTCGGGCGGCGAGCGCCAGATGCTGGCGGTGGGGCGCGCGCTGATGGCCAAGCCGCAGCTGCTGATGCTGGACGAACCCAGCCTCGGGCTGGCGCCGCTGATCGTCAAGGAGATCTTCCACATCATCAGCAACCTGCGCCAGACCGGCGTGGCCACGCTGCTGATCGAGCAGAACGCCCGTGCGGCGCTGCAGGTGGCCGACTATGGCTATGTGATCGAGACTGGGGACATGTCGATGGAAGGGCCTGCAGCAGATCTGGCGGCCAATCCAAAGGTGATCGAAACCTATCTTGGATTGGCAAAAAGGGCAGCCTAATCCATAAGGATGATAGCCAGATGAATGAGGGCTCGCTTAGGCGGGCCCTTTTTCATTTCTCGTGTGAATAACTTTGGGGATAAGTGGTTTTGGAGGCCCGTTTTTTGGTGTGGGGCAGACATGCGCAGGGTTGGGTACGGTTTCATTCGTAGAAAGAATGAGGCGTCGAAAGTTTTCGTAGTTTAAATCTATTGTGTGGATTAGATATGCATTGTTATTCGCATGATGGATTTTTTACGTAGAATTCTCTATTGATCAGCAATCGTGAGAATGTTTTCGCTGTCTCTGATGGCTTCCTGCTTCGCGGTTTCCAACAGCCACTCGCGGAACCGGTTTAACGCCGGATGGTCTCGCCGTTCCCGCGGAGCGCACAAGAAATAGCCTCGCTGTAGCGAAATCGGCAAATCAAACGGCGCAAAAACACGTCCCGAAGCAATTTCGTCTCTCACGAGGCATCGCTGCAATACCGCGACCCCCATGTCGGCGCGTACAGCCTGGATCAGGATCGACACCTGGTCGAACGCTGTGGATAACATCGGCGCAGCACCGGGTACGCCGGCTGCCCGCAGCCAGTTCTGCCAGTTGGCCGGCGCCGAGGTGTGATAGAGCAGGGGCTCCTGCAGCAGCTCCCCCGGTGCTTGCCAGCGGCCCGCCTCACGGCGCGCGCGGGCGCGGTCCGGATGGCAGACGGGCACCATTTCACGACCGATCACGTAGTCTGCCTGCAGGCCCGGCCACTTGCCCGCTTCGCCCGCCAGGATAGCCGCATCGGGGGTGGCTCCCGAGAGATCCTCATCTCTTTGATAGGGAACGAAGTCGAGGTGGATTTCCGGATGGCGCCGATGGAAGTCAGGCAGGCGCGGCACCAGCCACACGCTCGCCAATGTCGGCACGACTGACAGCGTAAGGCGATGACGCCGGTCGCCGGCCAGCAGTGCAGCGCTGGCGTTTTCGATCGCGGCCAGCGGCTCAGTCACGGCATCAAGCAACCGTCGGCCGGCATCGGTCAATACCAGCCGATGTGCGTTGCGCTGGAGCAGCGGCTGGCCGAAGTGTTCCTCCAGCCTGGCGATCGCGCGGCTGATCGCGCCCTGGGTGACGCACAACGTTTCCGCGGCACGGGTAAAGCTGCCCAGCTTTGCCGCGGCGGCAAAGGCATGCAACTCGGACATCGACGGGGAACGCAGCCGCATGGCGCAGGGTACAACGCAGGAGAGAGGGGAGGGGCAGACCTGCGGTGCGCCGAGGTGTGTTCCGGGGCGTCTGCAGGATGAGCTTTGGTAATGCAAACGTGCAATATAGTCGTTTGTGCGCAGCCGGTAAACGCCCGACACTCGTTCGGTTCCCTCGATAAAACAACAGGAGAAAGAGCCTTATGAACCGAGCCACGATGACGCGCCGCCAGCTGATGCTGTCGGGCGCCGCAGCCGCCGCGACGATGGTGTTCGCCGGCAACGCCTGCGCGCAGGCCAACTATCCGACGCGCCCGATTCGTTTGATCGTGCCGTTTGCCGCAGGGGGCTCGACCGACCTGTCGGCGCGCCTGGTGGCCGAATTTGCCGGCCGCGAGCTGGGGCAGTCCATCGTGGTCGAGAACAAGGGCGGCGCCGGCGGTTCGTTGGGCATGGAGCAAGTGGCCGGCGCCGCGCCGGACGGCTACACCATCGGCATGGCCACGGTCAGCACGCACGGCTCCAACCCGGCTGTGTACCCGAGGCTGAAGTACGACCCGATCAAGGATTTTGCCCCGGTGACCAACGTGGTTGCCATTCCCAGCGTGTTCGCCGTGCATCCAAGCGTGCCGGCCAAGACCATGCAGGAGTTCATCGCGCTGGCCAGGGCCAACCCGGGCAAGTACAGCTTTGCCTCGCCGGGCGCCGGCTCGCTGGGTCACGTCAACATCGAGAACTTCATGATGCTGGCCAAGATCGACCTGCTGCACGTGCCATACAAGGGCGCGGGCCTGGCGCTGAATGACGCCGTGGCAGGGCAGGTCAATGCCATCACCGACAACCTGTCGTCGACGCTGCCCCACGTGAAATCGGGCAAGCTGCGCGCGCTGGCGGTGCTGGGCGCGTCGCGTTCGGCTCAGCTGCCGAACGTGCCGACGTATGCCGAGCTGGGCTTCAAGGACATGGGCGAGGGCGGCTGGTTCGGTATCGTCGCCCCGGCCGGAACGCCACCGGCGATCATCACCAGGCTGAACCAGGCTATCCACAAGGCAATGCTGAACCCCGAGTTCAAGCGCAAGGTGGAAGAGTCGGGCGGCACGCTGGTGCCGACCACGCCGGAGCAGTTCAAGGCCCAGATCCAGCAAGCGATGGCCCGCTATGCCCGTGTGGCCAAGGCGGCCGAGATCAAGCTGGATTGAGGCATGGCTGAAGCGAACAACCAGGGCGCGTTGCCGCCGGTGATCGTGCGGCTGCCGGAAGGGGAGGCGCTGCCGCTGGTGTGCGACTCGCCGCATAGCGGCACTGTGTACCCCGCGGATTTCGGTGCGGCGATCCCGGCGGCGCGGCTGCGCGGCGGTGAAGACACTCACGTCGATGCGCTGTGGGCAGCGGTGCCGGCCGTCGGCGGCACGCTGCTGGCGGCGACGTTCCCCCGGGTATACATCGACCCGAACCGGATGGCAGACGATATCGACCCGGCTCAGCTGGACGGCGCCTGGCCCACGGCGCTGGCGCCGGGACCGAAGACCAGCCTGGGCTACGGTCTGGTCTGGAGCCGGATCGATGCGAGCACGCCGATCTATGATCGCCGGCTTCAGGTGACGGAGGTGCAGGCTCGCCTGGACCGCTATTACCGCCCGTACCATGCGGCGCTTGCCGAGGCCGTGGAGGGCGCTTACCGGCGCTTTGGCGCGGTCTGGCACCTGAACCTGCACTCGATGCCGAACAACGCCTACGAGCGCCTGAAGATTGACAGCCCGCACCCGCTGGCGGACTTCGTACTGGGAGACCGGGACGGCACCACCTGCGAGCCGGGGCTGGTCGATCTGGTCGAGCGCGAATTGCGTGGCATGGGCTACACGGTGGCGCGCAACGACCCTTACAAAGGGGTGCAGTTGATCGCCCAGATTGGGCGGCCCGCCGAGCGGCGCAGCAGCCTGCAGATCGAGATCCGCCGCCCGCTCTATATGGACGAGACGACGCGGGAGCGGAATGCCGGGTTCGATACCTTGCAGTGCAACCTTGGCAAGCTGACGGCGCAGGTGGCAGCGTATATCCGCGCCAGCCTCTGAGCAGCTTGTTCCACGTGAAACATTGGCCGGGCCTAGTGCCCGGCCTTTTTGTTTCACGTGGAACATCGGAGGACACGGAACGTCGCTTGTCGGCCACGCACGGGTATCGCCGGCGCCATGTTTCACGTGAAACATGGCATGTGCCGAAAAGCGGCCAGTCGATTGCCGCTATAATTTCGCATTCCCGTTTGTTCCGCAGCCTCCCGGAGGAGGTGTCCCATGCTTTACCCAAAAGAATTCGATGTCATCGTCGTCGGTGGTGGTCATGCCGGCGCTGAAGCTGCACTCGCGGCCGCCCGCATGGGCTGCCAGACGCTGCTGCTGACCCACAACATCGAGACGCTGGGCCAGATGAGCTGCAATCCGTCCATCGGCGGCATCGGCAAGGGACACCTGGTCAAGGAAGTGGATGCGATGGGCGGCGCCATGGCTGCCGCCACGGATGAGGCCGGCATCCAGTTCCGCATCCTCAACTCCAGCAAGGGACCGGCGGTGCGCGCCACGCGCGCGCAGGCCGATCGTGTGCTGTACCGCAAGGCGATTCGCACCCGTCTGGAAAACCAGCCGAACCTGATGCTGTTCCAGCAGGCGGTGGACGACCTGATGGTCGAGGGCGACCGGGTCGTTGGCGCCATGACGCAGGTCGGTATTGCCTTCCGCGGACGGGCCGTGGTGCTGACCGCGGGCACCTTCCTGGACGGCAAGATCCACGTCGGCCTGGACAACTACACTGGTGGCCGCGCCGGTGATCCGGCGGCGGTATCGCTGTCGGCGCGCCTGAAAGAGCTGAACCTGCCGCAGGGCCGCCTGAAGACCGGCACGCCGCCGCGCATCGACGGCCGCACCATCGATTTCTCGGTGATGGAAGAGCAGCCTGGCGACCTGGATCCGGTGCCGGTGTTTTCCTTCCTGGGCCGTCCAGAGCACCATCCGCAGCAGCTGCCTTGCTGGATTACCCATACCAACAGCCGTACACACGACATCATCCGCGGTGGTCTCGATCGTTCGCCGATGTACACCGGTGTGATCGAAGGGGTAGGGCCGCGCTACTGTCCGAGCATCGAGGACAAGATCCATCGCTTTGCCAGCAAGGAAAGCCACCAGATTTTCCTGGAACCGGAAGGACTGACCACCAACGAGTTCTACCCGAACGGGATCTCGACCAGCCTGCCGTTCGACGTGCAGCTGGAGCTGGTGCATTCGATCCGCGGCCTGGAGAACGCGCATATCCTGCGCCCGGGTTATGCGATCGAATACGACTATTTCGACCCGCGCGGGCTGAAGGCGTCGCTCGAGAGCAAGGCTATCCGCGGCTTGTTCTTTGCGGGCCAGATCAATGGCACCACCGGCTATGAAGAAGCGGCGGCGCAGGGCCTGCTGGCCGGTATCAACGCTGGCTGCTATGTGCGCGAGCGCGACGCCTGGACGCCGCGCCGTGACCAGGCCTACCTGGGTGTGCTGGTCGACGACCTGATCACACGCGGCGTGACTGAGCCGTACCGCATGTTCACGAGCCGCGCCGAATTCCGCCTGAGCCTGCGCGAGGACAACGCCGACATGCGGCTGACGGAGATTGGCCGTGAACTGGGTGTCGTGGACGACGCACGCTGGGATGCCTTCAACCGCAAGCGCGACACTGTTTCACGTGAAACAGAGCGCCTGAAGTGCACGTGGGTGAACCCGGGCATGCTGCCACCGGAAGACGCCGTGCCGCTGCTGGGCAAGCCGATCGAGCGCGAGTACAGCCTGGCCGACTTGCTGCGCCGGCCGGAAGTCCGCTATGAGGCGCTGATGGCGTTGCAGGGTGGGCGCCATGCGCCCGAAGCACCGCTCGACGCAGACTCCATGCTGGCCGACCAGATCCGTGAGCAGATCGAGATCGGCATCAAGTACCACGGCTATATCGCCCGCCAGGCGGCCGAGGTCGAAAAGCTGGAAGCCAATGAATCGACCCGCCTGCCAGAGAACCTGGACTACACCGAGGTACGCGGGCTGGGCTTTGAAGTCAGCCAGAAGCTGAACCAGCACCGTCCGGAAACGCTGGGCCAGGCGTCGCGCATCTCGGGCGTGACTCCGGCGGCAATCTCCTTGCTGCTGGTACACCTGAAGAAGAAGGGGCTCGGCCGCACCCGCGCCGAGTCGGCTGCCACTGGTGGCACCTCGGAAGAGGCGGCCTGAGTGGCGGGCGCTCGACACACCATGACGGACGACGCCACGCAGCGTCGTCGCCTCGAGGGCGGTCTCGCCGAGCTCGGGCTGGCACTGGCACCGGCGCAGATCGACAAGCTGTTCGACTATCTCGCGCTGCTGCGCAAATGGAACGGCGTCTATAACCTGACCGCGATCCGTCATCCTGACGAGATGCTCACGCATCACATGCTGGATTCGCTCGCCGCAGTGCCCGCGCTGGCCACGGCCGCGCGCTCTGCAGAGGTAGGTACGCCCGCGCGGGGCAGGGTGCTGGACGTTGGCTCGGGCGGCGGCATGCCCGGGCTGCCGCTGGCGATCTCGTGCCCCGACGTATCGGTGCTGATGGTCGACATCGTGCAGAAGAAGACCGCCTTCCTGACCCAATGCCGCGCCCAGCTTGGGCTGGCCAACGCCGCGGCGCACTGGGGCCCGGTGGAGAAGCTGGACGACGCGGACGGCTTTGCCGTGATCACGTCGCGCGCCTTTGCCGAACTGACCGATTTCGTGAACCTGTCGGGTCAGCTGCTCGCGCCGCACGGCAAGCTGATCGCCATGAAGGGCGTTTATCCACAGGCCGAGCTCGACCGGATGGAGGCGGCAGGACTGATGACACAGTGGCAAGTCGATGATGTACCGCGCCTAACGGTGCCGGGACTGGACGCCGAGCGCCACCTGGTAGTGCTGTCGCGGCGCGCAGGCGCGCATGCATGACTTACGCCGCGGCGCTGCAAGCAGAACCGCGAACTGCCGGCCATGAGGCTGGCCGGATGATTTGAAGCAGGAGCCTCAGGAACATATGGCCAAGGTATTCGTGATTGCAAACCAGAAGGGCGGGGTGGGCAAGACCACCACCACGGTGAACCTCGCCGCCGGCCTGGCCGCGCAGGGTCAGCGGGTGCTGCTGGTCGACCTGGATCCGCAGGGCAATGCCTCGATGGGTTCGGGCATCGACAAGCAGGCGCTGGAGCACAGCGTGTACCAGGTGCTGGTTGGCATGGCCAGCATCCCGCAGGCGCGCCAGAAATCGGAGACTGGCAGGTACGACGTGCTGCCGGCCAATCGCGAGCTGGCCGGTGCCGAAGTCGAACTGGTCGAACTCGATCACCGCGAGCGCAGGCTCAAGCAGGCCATCGACGAAGTCGACGGCGAGTACGACTTCGTGCTGATCGACTGCCCGCCGTCGCTGTCGCTGCTGACGCTGAACGGGCTGTGCGCGGCGCATGGCGTGATCGTGCCGATGCAGTGCGAGTACTTCGCGCTCGAAGGGCTGTCCGACCTGGTCAACACCATCAAGCAGGTGCACGCCAACCTGAACCGCGAGCTCAAGGTGATCGGCCTGCTGCGCGTGATGTTCGACCCGCGCGTCACGCTGCAGCAGCAGGTGTCGGCGCAGCTTGAATCGCACTTCGGTGACAAGGTGTTCAAGACCCTGATCCCGCGTAACGTGCGCCTGGCCGAGGCACCGTCCTATGGCATGCCGGGCGTGGCGTTCGACCCGTCATCCAAGGGCGCCAAGGCGTACCTGGACTTTGGCGCCGAGATGATCGCGCGCGTCAGGCAGCTGGGCTGAAGCTGAAGGAGCCATCGACCATGAGTACCGCAAAGACGCCGGCAAAGAAGAAGGGCCTGGGCCGCGGCCTGGAAGCGTTGCTGGGCGGTCCCGCCGAGATCGTCGAGACTGCGAAGCAGGAGGGCGCGCCCAGTGTGTTGCACGTCGACCAGTTGCAGCCGGGCAAGTACCAGCCGCGTACGCGCATGGACGAAGGCGCGCTGCAGGAGCTTGCCGCGAGCATCCGCGCGCAGGGCCTGATGCAGCCGATCCTGGTGCGGCGCGTGGCCGAGCCGGATCGCTACGAGATCATTGCCGGCGAGCGCCGCTACCGTGCGTCGAAGATCGCTGGCCTCGACAAGGTGCCGGTGCTGGTCAAGGACGTGGCCGACGACGCCGCGGCCGCGATGGCGCTGATCGAGAACATCCAGCGCGAAGACCTGAACCCGCTGGAAGAAGCACAGGGCATCATGCGGCTGATCCGCGAGTTCAAGTTTACACACGAGCAGGCAGCCGAGTCGGTGGGCCGCTCGCGCAGCGCGGTGTCCAACCTGCTGCGCCTGCTGAACCTGGCGGCGCCGGTGCAGACCATGCTGATGGCGGGCGACCTCGACATGGGCCACGCGCGCGCGCTGCTCGCCGTCGATGGCGCCAACCAGATCACGCTGGCGAACCAGGTCGTCAACAAACGGCTGTCGGTGCGCGAGACCGAAAAGCTGGTGGCGTCCACGCTCAAGCCGTTCGACCTGAAGTCGCTCAAGCAGAAGGGCGTCAACAATATCCGCGACGTGGCGCGGCTGGAAGAAGAGTTGTCGGATGCGCTGGGGCTGTCCGTGCAGATCAAGCTGGGCACGCGTGGCAAGGGCCAGCTCACCATTCACTTCAGCAACAACGATGCGCTCGAAGGCGTGCTCGCGCGGCTGCGCGAATCGCGCGAAGGGCAACAGGCAGCCTGAAAAAGCGGGCGATAACCGGCCATTGCAGGGATGACTGTTGCATCGATGCAGCAGTGGCCGGCCCGATTACCGGTATACGTGAGCCGTACCCGGTAATCCATCATCATGCGCGGCTTCCGCTGCGCAATCCAATTACGTCAAACATCATTGCCGCGCAATTTTTGTAAAGCCATCATGCAATCGTGATGGCAACCGTTGTGCGCAACGCACTGCAAGGTAACTGTAAGCAGATTGACGCGAATCAGTAGTTCCCCTTAAAATCGTGCGGTTTGAATTCTGGTCGGGCCGATAAGTTCCGGCCTGAAATGAGGCAGGCAGGTAGTGGTTCGAGACCGTCAGCAGCGCGGCGCCGGTTCCCGTCAGGAAGATGACTGGGACGACTGGAAAGAAGGCGCAGACCGTGAAGAGGAAGCTGTCGATCCGCTGTCGCATGCCGATGCGGTGAAGCTGTTTGGCGAAAACGCGCTGCGTCCTTCGCGCATGACCCCGGGCAAGGTTGTCCTGGCGCAGGTGATCGTTTCCCTGCTGTCGGCATTGTGCTGGGCGTTGTTCGGGAAAGAGGCGGGGCCGTATGGCTGGTCGGCGTTGTTCGGCGGCATGGTGTGCTTCGTGCCGAGCGGATTCTTCGCGTTCCGGCTGTGGGTGGCGCGGGATCGTGCATCGGTCGGCGGACTGGTCCTCGGCGAGGCGATCAAGGTGTTTGCCACCGTGGCCATGCTGGTGCTTGTGGTGGTGCTGTACCGGGATCTGCGTTGGGTACCGATGCTGGTCACGTTCCTGCTGGCGCTCAAGACTTACTGGGTGGTGGCCCTCGCGATGCGCTAGGCCGCTGCACAACACAGGTGCTTCATCCGGAGGTGGGGCACCGAAACGGAATATCAAGATGTTTCCGTGGCGGTTTCACTGTGGTTTCACAGCGGTGACACCGGACACGGTCAAGGTTTGAAGCCCGCTTGCATCGCGGTGACCGGCGAATCCGCCGAAGGCAATGCAAGACGCGTACCGGGTGCTGCACAGTAGTAGCGGCGCGCGGCCCGAAGATTTCGCAATATACCGTTCTATTCGACAATGGCAGATGCTACCCAAAGCGCGGAACACGTGCTGACACCCTCCGGCTATATCGCCGAACACTTGCAGAACCTGAACTCGGTCGGCGGCAAGCAGTCGTCGGTGGTCGATTTCTCCGTGATCAACTATGACACGGTGTTCTGGTCGGTCCTGTGCGGCGCCCTCGCCGTGCTGTTCCTGTATATGGCTGCGCGCCGCGTTACCGCCGGCGTACCGGGTCGCTTCCAGGCTTTCGTGGAGATGATCGTCGAGATGGTCGACGACCAGGCCAAGGGAATCATTCACGGCGACCGCTCGTGGATCGCTCCGCTGGCGTTGATGGTGTTCTGCTGGATCACCATGATGAACGCAATCGACCTGATTCCGGTCGACTGGGTCACCGGCCTGAACAGCCTGCTGGGCGTCTTCCACATTCACCTGCCCCACCACCGCGCAGTGGCCACGGCCGACCTGAACGGCACGCTGGGCATGTCGTGCTCGGTGTTGGTCCTGATGATCTACTACAGCTTCAAGATCAAGGGCACGGGCGGCTTCATGCACGAACTGTTCTCGGCCCCGTTCGGCGCCAAGTGGTACCTGGCCCCGTTCAACCTGATCCTGAACCTTATCGAATTCCTGGCCAAGGCCGTTTCGCTCGGCATGCGGTTGTTCGGCAACATGTACGCCGGCGAACTCGTGTTCCTGCTGATCGCGCTGCTGGGTTCGATCTGGACGTTCAGTGCCGACCTGTCCGCGCTGGGCTTTGTCGGCCACGTGGTCGCCGGTACGGTATGGGCGATCTTCCACATCCTGATCGTTCTGCTCCAGGCCTTCATTTTCATGATGCTGACGCTGGTGTACATCGGCCAGGCTCACGATCACCACTGATCGCTGCAGGTTTCAAGTTTTAGGTTTTTTGGTTTTTTGATTTTTTGGTTCTAAGTCTCTCTAAATTAAAGGAGTCGTCATGCAAGAATTTCTCGCCAACATCCAGGGTCTGACCGCCATCGGTATCGGCATCATCATCGGCCTGGGCGCTATCGGCGCCTGCCTGGGTATCGCCCTGATGGGTGGCAAGTACATCGAAGCCTGCGCACGTCAGCCCGAGCTGATGAACCCGCTGCAAACCAAGATGTTCCTGCTGGCTGGCCTGATCGACGCGGCATTCCTGATCGGCGTGGGTGTTGCAATGCTGTTCGCCTTCGCCAACCCGCTGCTGGCTGTCATCAAGTAATTCTTTTCGGTCTGCATGATGCTGACGGGCGGCGCGGGCCACCAGCCCAGCCGCCTTTTGTGCATTTATCTGTAGTTTGATTACCGAAAGGAACACACCATGAATCTGAACGCAACGTTTTTTGCGCAGATGGTCGTGTTCTTCATCCTGTGGTGGGTTGTTGCCAAATTCATTTGGCCGCCGCTGGTGAAGGCGCTCGACGAACGCGCAACGAAGATCGCCGATGGCCTCGCCGCTGCCGAGAAGGGCAAGGCCGAGCTTGAACTCGCCAACAAGCGTGTGGACCAGGCTATGGCCGAAGCCCGCACCGAAGGCGCTCAACGCGTCGCTGACGCCGAGAAGCGCGCCCAGCTGACGGCCGACGAGATCAAGCAGAACGCCCAGGCAGAAGCCGCACGCATCATTGCCCAGGCCAAGGCCGACGCAGAACAGCAGGTTACCCGTGCTCGCGAAGAACTGCGCGACCAGGTCGCCGTGCTGGCCGTCAAGGGTGCCGAGCAGATCCTCAAGCGTGAAGTGAACGCGCAGGTCCACACCGACCTGCTCAATCAACTCAAGGCTGAGCTCTAATCATGGCTGAAACCGCAACCATTGCCCGTCCCTACGCTGAGGCGCTGTTCCGCGTCGCCAGTGAATCGAGCGCAGGCAACCTGGGTGCATGGTCCGAGCTGGTGTCGGAAATGGGGCAAGTTGCCGCCAATGCCGACATGAAGGCGGTCGCCGACGATCCGAACGTTCCCGGCGACAAGCTGGCTGAACTGTTCCTGTCGGTGCTGAAGTCCCCGGTCAGCGACGAGGCACGCCGCTTCGTCAAGCTGCTGGTGGAGAACGGCCGCCTGTCGGTGATGCCTGACATCGCCGAACAGTTCCATGCGCTCAAGAACGCCCGCGAAGGGTCGTCCGACGTTGAGATCATCAGCGCTTTCCCGCTGGAAGATGGTCAGCTGAGCGACCTGGTCGCTGCACTCGAACGCAAGTTCGGCCGCAAGCTGTACGCGCAGGTGGCGGTGGACCCGTCCCTGATCGGCGGCGTCAGCATCAAGGTTGGCGACGAAGTGCTCGACACCTCCGTGCGTGCGCGCCTGGCAGCCATGCAAACCGCGCTGACCGCCGCCTGAGCGGCTGTCCGACGGATTGAAGAATTAGGAGCATTGTGATGCAACTGAACCCCTCAGAAATCAGCGAGCTGATCAAGACCCGCATCTCGGGTCTTGGCGCCGAAGCTGAAGTGCGCAACACCGGCACGGTGATTTCCGTGACCGACGGTATCTGCCGCGTGCATGGCCTGTCTGGCGTGATGCAGGGCGAGATGCTGGAATTCCCCGGCAACACCTTCGGCCTCGCGCTGAACCTCGAGCGCGACTCGGTCGGCGCCGTGGTGCTGGGTGACTACGAACACATTTCCGAAGGCGACACGGTCAAGTGCACCGGCCGCATTCTGGAAGTGCCCGTTGGCAAGGAACTGCTGGGCCGTGTGGTCAACACGCTGGGCCAGCCGATCGACGGCAAGGGCCCGATCAACGCGAAGGAAACCGACGTGATCGAAAAGGTCGCGCCGGGCGTGATCGCGCGTCAGTCGGTGAGCCAGCCGGTGCAGACCGGCCTGAAGTCGATCGACTCGATGGTGCCGATCGGCCGTGGCCAGCGTGAGCTGATCATTGGCGACCGCCAGACCGGCAAGACCGCTGTTGCAGTGGATGCGATCATCAACCAGAAGGGCAAGGGCATGTACTGCGTGTACGTCGCCATTGGCCAGAAGGCTTCGACGATCGCCAACGTGGTGCGCAAGCTGGAAGAGCACGGCGCGATGGAATACACCGTCGTCGTGGCTGCCGCCGCTTCGGACTCGGCCGCCATGCAGTACCTGGCTGCCTACGCCGGCTGCACGATGGGCGAGTACTTCCGCGACCGTGGTGAAGACGCGCTGATCGTTTATGACGACCTGACCAAGCAAGCCTGGGCCTACCGCCAGGTGTCGCTGCTGCTGCGCCGCCCGCCGGGCCGCGAAGCCTACCCGGGCGACGTGTTCTACCTGCACTCGCGCCTGCTGGAGCGTGCTGCCCGCGTGAACGAAGACTACGTCGAGAAGTTCACCAACGGTGCCACCAAGGGCAAGACCGGTTCGCTGACCGCGCTGCCGATCATCGAAACGCAGGCCGGCGACGTGTCCGCGTTCGTGCCGACCAACGTGATCTCGATTACCGACGGTCAGATCTTCCTGGAAACCGACCTGTTCAATGCCGGTATCCGTCCCGCCATCAACGCCGGTATCTCGGTGTCGCGCGTGGGTGGTGCTGCACAGACCAAGGTGGTGAAGAACCTGTCCGGCGGTATCCGTACCGACCTGGCGCAGTACCGTGAGCTGGCTGCCTTCGCGCAGTTCGCTTCGGACCTGGACGACGCCACCCGCAAGCAGCTCGAGCGCGGCCGCCGCGTGACCGAACTGCTCAAGCAGGCGCAATACCAGCCGCAGCAGGTGTGGCAGCTGTCGGCGTCGCTGTTTGCAGCCAACAATGGCTTCCTCGACAACGTGGAAGTGAAGGACATCCTCCCGTTCGAGAAGGGCCTGCACGACCATCTGAAGACCAAGTACGCCGACCTCGTCAACCGCATCGAAGAGACCAAGGTCCTCTCGAAGGAAGATGAGCCCGCCCTGCGTGCTGCGATCGAGGATTTCAAGAAGTCCGCCGCGTTCTAACCGCGTGATTCCCCGATACCACCGCCGCGCCTGGCTCATGCCGGCGCGGCGCTGGTTCGGGTGGAGAGGAAGATATGGCCGGAACGAAAGAGATTCGAACCAAGATCAAGAGCGTGCAGAACACGCGCAAGATCACCAAGGCGATGGAGATGGTCGCCGCATCCAAGATGCGCAAGGCGCAGGAGCGGATGCGCAACGCCCGTCCTTACGCCGAGAAAGTGCGCAACATCGCGGCGCACCTGGCTTCGGCCAACCCCGAGTTCAAGCACCCGTTCATGCAGGAGCGCGAAGTCAAGCGCATCGGCATGATCGTGGTCACGACCGACAAGGGGCTGTGCGGCGGTCTGAACACGAACGTGCTGCGTGCGGTGACCAACGAGCTGAAGAGCCTGCAGGGTCGCGGCGTGGGTGTCCAAGCCACTGCCATCGGCAGCAAGGGCCTGCAGTTCCTGAGCCGCATCGGCGCCAAGGTGGCCTCGAATGTGGTGCAGCTCGGCGACACCCCGCACCTGGAAAAGCTGATCGGCGCGATCAAGGTCCAGCTCGACGCATTCACTAACGGTGAAGTCGACGCGGTGTACCTGGCGTACACCAGGTTCATCAACACGATGAAGCAGGAACCGGTGGTCGAGCAGTTGCTGCCGCTGGCCGCCGACAAGCTGTCGCAGACGGAAGAAGAGAAGCGCGCCTACTCGTGGGACTACATCTACGAACCTGACGCGCAGACCGTGGTGGAAGAGCTGTTGGTCCGCTACGTCGAGGCACTGGTGTACCAGGCCGTGGCCGAGAACATGGCGTCCGAGCAGTCGGCGCGCATGGTGGCCATGAAGGCGGCATCCGACAATGCCAAGAACGTGATCGGCGAACTGCAGCTGGACTACAACAAGACCCGGCAGGCAGCGATCACCAAGGAATTGTCAGAGATCGTCAGCGGTGCAGCAGCGGTCTGAGGCGTCAAGAATTCAAGCTATCGGAGATACGAAATGAGTATCGGAAATATTGTGCAGTGCATTGGCGCCGTGGTGGACATCGAGTTCCCGCGCGACGCAATGCCGAAGGTGTACGACGCGCTGGTGCTGGAAGACAGCGGCGAAACGTCGTTCGCCGAAAAGGGCCTGACGTTCGAAGTCCAGCAGCAGCTGGGCGACGGCGTGGTCCGTACCATTGCCCTCGGTTCGTCGGACGGCCTGCGCCGCGGCATGCCGGTGAAGAACACCGAAGCGCCGATCTCGGTGCCGGTGGGTCAAGGCACGCTGGGCCGCATCATGGACGTGCTGGGTCGCCCCATTGACGAAGCTGGCCCGATCGATTCCAACGAGCGCCGCGCGATTCACCAGAAGGCCCCGAAGTTCGACGAACTGTCGCCTTCGACCGACCTGCTGGAAACCGGCATCAAGGTGATCGACCTGATCTGCCCGTTCGCCAAGGGCGGCAAGGTGGGCCTGTTCGGTGGTGCTGGCGTGGGCAAGACCGTCAACATGATGGAGCTCATCAACAACATCGCCAAGCAGCACAGCGGTCTGTCGGTGTTCGCCGGCGTGGGCGAGCGTACCCGTGAAGGGAACGACTTCTACCACGAAATGAAGGACTCGAACGTGCTCGACAAGGTGGCCATGGTGTTCGGCCAGATGAACGAGCCGCCGGGCAACCGTCTGCGCGTGGCACTTTCCGGCCTGACCATGGCCGAGAAGTTCCGCGACGAGGGCCGTGACATCCTGTTCTTCGTCGACAACATCTACCGCTACACGCTGGCCGGTACCGAAGTGTCGGCACTGCTGGGCCGTATGCCTTCCGCCGTGGGCTACCAGCCGACGCTGGCTGAAGAAATGGGCAAGCTGCAGGAGCGCATCACTTCGACCAAGACTGGCTCGATCACCTCGATCCAGGCCGTGTACGTGCCTGCGGATGACTTGACCGACCCGTCGCCGGCAACCACCTTCCTGCACCTGGACTCGACCCTGGTGCTGTCGCGTGACATCGCCGCTCTCGGTATCTACCCCGCCGTGGACCCGCTTGACTCGACCTCGCGTCAGATGGACCCGCAAGTGGTTGGCCAGGAGCACTACAACGTCGCGCGCGCCGTGCAGCAGACTCTGCAGCGCTACAAGGAACTGCGCGACATCATCGCGATTCTGGGCATGGACGAACTGTCGCCGGAAGACAAGATGGCCGTGAACCGCGCGCGTAAGATCCAGCGTTTCCTGTCGCAGCCGTTCCACGTGGCCGAAGTGTTCACGGGTTCGCCGGGCAAGTACGTGCCGCTGAAGGAAACCATCCGTGGTTTCAAGATGCTGGTGGACGGCGAGTGCGATCACCTGCCCGAGCAGGCGTTCTACATGGTCGGCTCGATCGACGAAGCCTTCGAGAAGGCCAAGAAGCTCCAGTAAGCCTAGTTTCTGTGCCCCCGCGCCCGCGGGGGCAGCGGTGCATCGCGCGAAGCGGTGTAGCCGTCAGAAGCGAAGCGATTGGAGAAAGGATCAGATATGGCAACCATTCTTGTAGACGTCGTCAGCGCGGAAGCGTCGATCTTCTCCGGCCAGGCGAAGTTCGTGGCGCTGCCGGGCGAGTCGGGTGAGCTGGGCATCCTGCCGGGCCACACGCCGCTGATCACGCGCATCCAGCCGGGTGCGGTGCGCATCGAGAAGGAAGACGGCAGCGAAGAGTTCGTGTTCGTTGCCGGCGGCATTCTCGAAGTGCAGCCCAAGCACGTTACCGTGCTGGCCGACACCGCCATCCGCGGTGGCGACCTGGACGAAGCCAAGGCCCAGGAAGCCAAGCGTGCAGCCGAAGAGCTGATGCAGAACCAGAGCAGCGATCTCGACCTGGCACGTGCCCAGAGCGAGCTCGCCGTGGCGGCTGCGCAGCTGGCTGCCATCGCCCGCCTGCGTCGTAAGAAGTAAAGAATCAGCAGTCCTGTCGCGTTGTTGTTTTTTCGATGCGACATTTAAAAAAAGGCAGCCGGGAGGCTGCCTTTTTTGTAGGCACAGCGATATGCTTTCGCTCTGCCTGGACAAAAAAAAGCGCGCGGGCCGGGGAGGCTCCGCGCGGACGGGAAAATCCCTTCGAGGGGTCAATTCGAAGGAACGGGTTCGGTCCAGGTGACAATCAAGGCGCATCGGATATCTGATATCCGCACACAGGCCACAAAGGCCACGCGCTAAAACGGTCTTCCTGGTGCTCCGGTCCAGCGGCATTTTTGCTGGATCGGAAAATCGGGTTACTGCAAGAAACGCTACAAAAAGGCTTTCTTCACCACGCCCCTTTAGGTCTGCACAGCAATCTTTGCTGGGGCGCCGCACCCAGATAGCGGGTGTGTCAATGCATTGTGGGGGAAACTCCCCGGCATGGCAGTAACAAAATGTATCGTTTTGCAAGAAGTTGAAAGCTGCTCGCGCCCCCATCCGCCGCGTTCGCCACATTTCCTCGTGCTGGCGTCATGTTCGCCGCTGTAACGTGCCTATACCGTATCATTCACGGGCTGTTTTCCGTGTTCGCTCTCGCACCATGACCGGTGTGGCGATTCGCGGTTACGATTCGATACGTCTGCCGCGCTGACCGGTTCCCGGTCAACGGAAGCGGTACGGTTTCCCCCGCTTATCCTGCAGTTGTCCAGCGGCTATCCAATAGTTATCCCAAGACTTATCCCGCAGTTGTTCACAGCCGGAGGCGTAATGCACCCAGAGATGCAGCCCGCGATACAAGCCATGCTGGCGATGAAGACCGTGGCGGTGGTCGGCCTGTCCGACCGCCCCGAGCGAGCCAGCCATGAAGTGGCGGAATTCCTGCAAGGCCATGGTTTCCGTATCGTGCCAGTGAATCCCCGCCACGCCGGGGAGCGCATCCTTGGCGAGACCTGCCACGCCAGCCTGCAGCAAGCTGCCGAGGCAATGGCCGCCAGCGGAGCACGCATCGAATGGGTCGACATCTTCCGTCGTGCCGAGGACACGCCAGGTGTGGTCGACGACGCCATCGCCATCGGCGCGCGCGGGGTCTGGCTGCAGCTTGGCATCGTCAATGACGAAGCCGTGCGCCGCGCCGCCGCCGCCGGACTACTGGCGGTCCAGGACTGCTGCAGCAAGATCGAGCTGACGCGCGCACTGGCGCGCTGAGCCGCGCCAGCGCTGGCCCGTTTTCGTTTTTACAAGCCCCCTTGCCGACCATGGCCATCGATCCCGAACTGCATGCCTATTACCGCCGCCTGGCCGAGCGCTATGCCGGCGTGCCGGCGCCCGCCGATGTCACCGCCCACCGGGCACGCTTTGCCGAGATCGCGGCAACTTCTCTGCTGCCGGACCCGGAAAGCATCGCCGTGCATGACCTGGCGATCCCGCTGGCAGGACGCACACTTGGTGCGCGGCTGTTCCGGCCGCAGGGCGAAGTCCCGCCGCGGCTGATCGTGTACTTCCATGGCGGCGGCTGGGTCATCGGCTCGTCGCAGACCCATCACACCGTAGCGGCGTTGCTCGCCGCGGATACCGGCTGCGCGGTGGCCAGCGTCGACTACCGGCTGGCGCCCGAGCATCCGTTCCCGGCGCCTTGCGAAGATGCCGTGGAAGCGGCGGCGTGGCTGGCAGGCCAGCGCCAGGCGCTGGGCCTGGCACCGGGTTTCCTCGCGCTGGCCGGTGACAGCGCGGGCGGCCACCTGGCGGCGCAGGCTGCACAGCAGCTCAACGGCGGCAACGCGGTGCGGGTCGATGCCCAACTGCTGATCTACCCGGTCACCGCGCCGGTACTGGCGACGGAAAGCTACCGCGCCTTTGCCGACGGCCCCGGCCTGACGCGCGACGAAATGGCCTGGTTCTGGAGCCAGTTCATCGGCGCCGACGCCCTCGCGCAAGGTGCGGCGCATGCCGACCCGCGCGTCCACCTGATGGCGGCGCCGCCGGTACGGCCGCCCGCGACGGTGATCCTGGTCGCGGCCCACGACGTGCTGCGAGACGACGGCCTGGCCTACGCCGACTTCCTGGTCCGCCACGACGCCCCGGTAATCACCATCGAGGCAAGCGGCATGACCCACGGCTTTGCCCGGCTACAGCCTGAAGCCGAGCGCGCGCGCGAGTGGATGCGGCGTGCCGCCGGTGCCTTTCGCGACCTGCTCGACGACGCCTGAGCGCACACACAAGCGCACGCCGAAGCGAACACCCAGGCGAACGCCCGAGCGCGCGTCAAAACGCCGGCGCGCGGCGCCCATCCCTTAGAATGGCGGTCTTACGAGGATGACCATGACCGCACTGCAGAACGATACCTTCCTGCGCGCGCTGCGCCGCCAGCCCACCGAATACACGCCGCTGTGGCTGATGCGCCAGGCTGGCCGCTACCTGCCCGAGTACAACGCCACGCGCGCGCGCGCCGGCAGCTTCCTGGGCCTGGCCAAGAACCCGGCCTACGCCACTGAGGTGACCCTGCAGCCGCTGGACCGCTATCCGCTGGACGCGGCCATCCTGTTCTCCGACATCCTGACCGTGCCCGACGCGATGGGCCTGGGCCTGTCGTTCGCACAGGGCGAAGGCCCGCGCTTTGCGCATCCGCTGCGCACGGAAGCTGACGTGCAGAAGCTGGCCGTGCCAGACATGTCCTCGCTGCAGTACGTGTTCGACGCCGTCAGCGAGATCCGCCGGGCGCTGGTGCAGGACGGCCGCCAGCGCGTGCCGCTGATCGGTTTTTCGGGCAGCCCGTGGACGCTGGCGTGCTACATGGTCGAAGGTGGCGGCTCGGACGACTTCCGTACGGTCAAGGCGATGATGTACGGCCGTCCGGACCTGATGCACCGCATCCTGGAGATCAACGCCGAAGCCGTGTCGGCGTACCTGAACGCCCAGATCGAGGCGGGCGCGCAGGCGGTGATGATCTTCGACACCTGGGGCGGTGCGCTCGCCGACGGCATGTACCAGACCTTCTCGCTGGCCTATATGCGCCGCGTGCTGGCCGGACTGAAGCGCGAGCACGCCGGCCAGCAGGTGCCGGCGATCGTTTTCACCAAGGGCGGCGGGCTGTGGCTCGAGGCGCTGGCCGATACCGGGGCCGATGCGATCGGGCTGGACTGGACCGTCAACCTGGCCGAGGCGCGCCGCCGTACCGGCGGACGCGTGGCCCTGCAGGGCAATATCGACCCCACGGTGCTGTTCGCGCCCGAGGCCGCGATCCGCGAGCAGGTGCGCGGCGTGCTGGACAGCTACGCGGCGACTGGCGGCAGCGACGGCCATGTGTTCAACCTTGGCCACGGCATCTCGCAGTTCACGCCGCCCGAGCATGTCACCGTGCTGGTCGACGAAGTGCACGCCTACAGCCGCAAGCTGCGCAGCGCGCAGAAGTGACCTGGGCGGTATGCGCCGTCGCAGACGATGCCGGCGGCGCCTCGCGCTGCAGCGAAACGCGCCGGCGCGTACCCGGTGCTGCGGGAGCCGCGCCGTTACACCTGTCAAGTTAACTTTTTCGCCGCCATTCGCCAAAAAGGTGCCCAGAGTTGATTGTCGGGGCTTGACTTATGCACACCGATAGGTTTGCCGCAGTGCAAGAGCGGGTTAGTCCCTAACCTATCTGGGGGACGTTTGCAAGGTCTTGATTATTAAGGCTTTGGAAGATTTGCAAAGCATGGACCGATGCCAGTGGATCCCTTGATTCGCGGGCCTTCCGGGCCCTCCGGCGCGACTTTTCAACAAAGTTATCCACAGGGGCGTTGGAATTAGTGGAAAACCAGTCATCTATCATCGACTTAGGGCCACATTTGAAGTTTTACTTTAAGTTGATGTTGCGCCGCACACAAAACCGCTCCCATTTGTTTTCACGTTGCCCGATGCACAGAGTCGGCGCAGGGGGCGTGCACCAGGAACGGCGCGATGGCGGACGATAGCGGCGCACTCGCCATATCCGCCTTATCCGCCGTAACGGCCGGCGATGCCTCGGCCGGCGATGCCAACGGACTTCCGATCGTCCGCGTCGCCCTGGACACGCCCGCCGACGATTGCTTCGATTACCTGGCCACACCCGACGTCGCGCCCGGTGACCTGGTCGTGGTGCCGTTTGGCCGCCGCAGCCTGGTCGGCGTGGCCGTGGAGCGCGCCGCCGCCTCCGATGTGCCCACCGACCGACTGCGCGCGGTGGCCCAGCGCCTGGACTGGATGCCGCCGCTGCCGCCCGACTGGATCGCACTGGCCGCCTTTGCCGCACGCTACTACCAGCGCCGCCTCGGCGAAGTCATGCTGCCGGCGCTACCCCCGGCGTTGCGCGAGCCCGACGGCTGGCCGGGCCTGGCGCAGCGTGCCCGTACCGACGAATACCGCCTGTTGCCTGAGCATGTGGATAACCTGCTGGCCGCCGTCCCGCCGCGGGCCCGCAGCGTGCGGGCGCTGGCGCAGGGGCTCGCCGAACGTGCTGCTACCGGCACGCCACTGGCATTGGCCGAGGCGCGCGCGCTGTGCGCGGCAGCGCCGGCGCGGCTGGCCGAATGGCAGGCAGCCGGCTGGGTCGAAGCCGATCGTACCGCCCGGCCGCTGCTGCCGACCGCTCCGGCGCAGCCGCCGTCCGCGGCCCCCGCCTTGCACAACGAGCAGCGCGCCGCGGTGCAGGCCATCACTGACGCGCAGGGTTTTGCCCCGTTCCTGCTGCACGGGGTTACCGGCAGCGGCAAGACCGAGGTCTACCTGCATGCGATGCAGGCCGTGCTGGAACGCGACCCGCACGCCCAGGTGCTGATGCTCGTGCCCGAAATCAACCTGACCCCGCAGTTGCAGGCGCGCATTGCCGCGCGTTTCCCGCACCTGCCGCTGGCCGTGCTGCACAGCGGCCTGGCCGACCAGGAGCGCAGCCTGCAGTGGCTGGCCGCGCACCGCGGCGAGGCCCGCATCGTGCTGGGTACGCGCATGGCGGTGATGGCGTCGCTGCCGGCACTGTCATTGATCGTGGTCGACGAGGAGCACGATACCTCCTACAAGCAGCAGGAAGGGCTGCGCTACTCGGCGCGGGACCTGGCGGTATGGCGCGCCAAGCAGCGCGGCATTGCGATTGTGCTCGGTTCGGCCACGCCCTCGATGGAAACGTGGTGGCGGGCAGGGCAGGGCACTTACCGCAAGCTGGTGTTGCGCGAGCGCGCCCAGGCCGATGCTGCGCTGCCGGTGGTCCGGCTGGTCGATCTGAACCATGAGCGGCAACGCCAGCGCGCGTTGTTCGAGGGGCTGTCGGTGCCGCTGCTGGAAGCCATCGACGCCCGGCTGGCGCGCGGCGAGCAGAGCCTGCTGTTCCTGAACCGCCGCGGCTATGCGCCGGTGATCGCCTGCGACAGCTGCGGCTGGCTGTCCGGCTGCCCGCGCTGCTCGGCGTACCTGGTGCTGCACCGGCCGGAGCGCCGCCTGCGCTGCCACCACTGCGGCCTGGAGTCGCCCGTGCCGCACCACTGCCCGGATTGCGGCAATGTCGATATCGCGCCGCTTGGCCGCGGCACCCAGCGCATCGAGGAGGCGCTGGCGTCGCGTTTTCCCCAGGCCCGCATCGCCCGCATCGACGCGGATTCCACCCGGCGCAAGGGCAGCGCGCAGGCGATGTTCGACGAAGTCCACGCCGGCGAAGTCGACATCCTGGTGGGCACCCAGATGGTCGCCAAGGGCCATGACTTTCAGCGCGTGACGCTGGTGGGGATCGTGCACCCGGACGCAGCCATGTTCAGCCACGATTTCCGCGCTGCCGAGCACCTGTTCGCATCGCTGATGCAGGTGGCGGGGCGCGCTGGCCGCGCCGGGCTGCCGGGCGAGGTGCTGATCCAGACTCGCTACCCGGACACGCCGGCATTGCAGGCGCTCACGCGCCATGACTATGATGGATTCGCTGCCAGCCAGTTGCGCGAGCGGCGCCAGGCCGGGTTGCCCCCGTTCTGCTTCCAGGTGCTGGTCACGACCGAACATGGCGAGCTGGACAGGGCGCTGCAGTTCCTGCAGGTGGCGCGGCGGCATGCGGAAACGTGTCAGCTGGCGGCCGAGGTGCAACTGCACGATCCGGTGCCGATGTCGATGGTGCGCATCGCCAACCGTGAACGTGCCCAGATGCTGGTCGAGGCGACGTCAAGGCCGGCGCTGCAACGGTTCGTGGCCGAGTGGGTACAGACTTTCGCAGAGGTAGGAACGGAGGCGAAGGGGGTGCGCTGGCAGCTGGAAATCGATCCGCTCCGGATCTGAGCCAACCGCCGGCGGAAGTATAGGTGCAACCCGCTTGTCAGGGTTAACTCTAGGGTTGCACTAGGTTGCACCTTTTGGTTTTTCGGGAGTAAGATCGCGCCAGCTCACAGGCTGCGGCCGGTCGTGCGTCCTGGCCTGCGTGGCATGGGCGCGGTAGCACCGGCGGCGCCCCCCAGTTTTTCGGAGAACTGCCCGCATGGCCACCACCACTCTCGGCGTCAAGCTCGACGACGCCTCGCGCGATCGCCTCAAGCGTGTCGCCCAATCCATCGACCGCACGCCGCACTGGCTGATCAAGCAGGCCATCTTCACCTACCTGGAACAGGTCGAGCGCGGGCACCTGCCGCACGAAACCAGCGCCGCCGGTTCGGCCGACGCCGATGGTGCCGACGCCTCCGACCTGGTCCCGGCCGACGGCGCTCCGCAGCCGTTCCTGGAATTCGCGCAGAGCATCCAGCCACAATCGGTGCTGCGTGCCGCCATCACCTCCGCCTACCGCCGCCCCGAGACGGATTGCGTGCCGGTGCTGCTGGAACAGGCGCGCCTGCCGCAGCAGCAGGCCGAAGCCGCCATCAAGATGGCCAAGACGCTGGCCATGCGGCTGCGCGAGCAGAAGGTCGGCACCGGCCGTGAAGGCCTGGTGCAGGGCCTGATCCAGGAATTCTCGCTGTCGTCGCAGGAAGGCGTGGCGCTGATGTGCCTGGCCGAGGCGTTGCTGCGCATCCCCGACAAGGCCACCCGCGACGCGCTGATCCGCGACAAGATCAGCGGCGCCAACTGGCAGTCGCACCTGGGCCAGAGCCCGTCGCTGTTCGTCAACGCCGCCACCTGGGGCCTGCTGCTGACCGGCAAGCTGGTCGCCACGCACACTGAATCGGGCCTGACCAAGGCACTCACGCGCATTATCGGCAAGGGCGGCGAGCCGCTGATCCGCAAGGGCGTGGACATGGCGATGCGCCTGATGGGCGAGCAGTTCGTCACCGGCGAGACCATCTCCGAGGCGCTCGCCAACGCGCGCAAGTACGAGGCGCAGGGCTTCCGCTACTCCTACGACATGCTCGGCGAAGCGGCCATGACCGAGGACGATGCCGTGCGCTACCTGGCTTCGTACGAGCAGGCCATCCACGCCATCGGCCAGGCCTCGCGCGGCCGCGGCATCTATGAAGGCCCGGGCATCTCGATCAAGCTGTCGGCGCTGCATCCGCGCTACAGCCGCGCCCAGCACGAGCGCGTGATCGGCGAGCTGTACGATCGCCTGAAGTCGCTGACGCTGCTGGCGCGCCAGTACGATATCGGCATCAATATCGACGCCGAGGAAGCCGACCGGCTGGAAATCTCGCTCGACCTGCTCGAACGCCTGTGCTTCGAGCCCGAGCTGGCCGGCTGGAACGGCATTGGCTTCGTGGTGCAGGGCTACCAGAAGCGCTGCCCGTTCGTGATCGACTACCTGATCGACCTGGCCCGCCGCAGCCGCCACCGCCTGATGATCCGCCTGGTCAAGGGCGCGTACTGGGACAGCGAGATCAAGCGCGCCCAGGTGGAAGGGCTGGAGGGATATCCGGTCTACACGCGCAAGGTCTACACCGATGTGTCGTACGTGGCGTGCGCGCGCAAGCTGCTGTCGGTGCCGGACGCGATTTATCCACAGTTCGCGACGCACAACGCGCATACCCTGTCGGCCATCTACCAGATCGCCGGCCACAGCTACTACCCCGGCCAGTATGAGTTCCAGTGCCTGCACGGCATGGGCGAGCCGCTGTACGACCAGGTGGTGGGCCCGACCGCCGACGGCAAGTTCAACCGCCCGTGCCGCATCTACGCGCCGGTCGGCACGCATGAAACGCTGCTGGCCTACCTGGTGCGCCGCCTGCTGGAAAACGGCGCCAACACCTCGTTCGTGAACCGCATCGCCGACGAGACCATCTCGCTTGACGAGCTGGTGGCCGACCCGGTAGCCGTGGTCGAGTCCATGCACCGCGACGAAGGCGGGCTGGGCCTGCCGCATCCGCGCATCCCGTCGCCGCGCACGCTGTACGGCAAGAGCCGTCCCAATTCGGCCGGCATCGACCTGGCCAACGAGCACCGCCTGGCTTCGCTGTCGTCGGCCCTGCTGGCGGGCACCAGCGAGCGCCATGTCGCCGAGCCGATGCTGGGCGCTGCGCCGGTCGCCGATTCGCCGCGCGCGGCCGACGCACTCACCACGCCGGTGCTGAACCCCGCCGACCACCGCGACGTGGTCGGCCAGGTCACCGAAGCCAGCCAGGCCGACGTCGACGCCGCCCTGCAGGCCGCCGTCAATGCCGCGCCGATCTGGCAGGCCACGCCGCCGGACGTGCGCGCCGCCGCGCTGGAACGCGCCGCCGACCTGATGGAAGCCCAGATGCAATCGCTGATGGGCATCATCATGCGCGAGGCCGGCAAGACCTTCTCCAACGCCATCGCCGAAGTGCGCGAGGCGGTGGACTTCCTGCGCTACTACGCCGCCGAGATCCGCCGCGGCTTCGACAATGAGACCCACCGCCCGCTGGGCCCGGTAGTCTGCATCAGCCCGTGGAACTTCCCGCTGGCGATCTTCACCGGCCAGGTGGCCGCGGCGCTTGCCGCCGGCAACCCGGTGCTGGCCAAGCCTGCCGAGCAGACCCCGCTGATCGCCGCCGCCGCAGTAAAGCTGCTGCGCGAAGCCGGCGTGCCGGCCGGCGCGGTGCAGCTGCTGCCGGGCCGCGGCGAGACCGTCGGTGCCGCGCTGGTGGGCGATCCCCGCGTCAAGGGCGTGATGTTCACCGGCTCGACCGAGGTCGCACGCATCCTGCAACGCAATGTCGCCGGCCGCCTCGACGCCGCCGGCCGCCCGATCCCGCTGATCGCCGAGACCGGCGGCCAGAACGCGATGATCGTCGACTCCTCGGCGCTGGCCGAGCAGGTGGTCGGCGACGTGGTCAACTCCGCCTTCGACTCGGCCGGCCAGCGCTGCTCGGCGCTGCGCGTGCTGTGCCTGCAGGAAGACGTGGCCGACCGCGTGCTGGAAATGCTCAAGGGCGCGATGCAGGAACTGACCATGGCCAACCCGGACCGCCTGTCGACCGACGTCGGCCCGGTGATCGACGAAGAGGCGCGTGCCAACATCGTGCGCCATATCGATGCCATGCGCGCCAAGGGCCGCCGCGTCCACCAGGCCGACCCCAACGCCGCGCAGGGCGCGAGCTGCCGCAACGGCACCTTCGTGCCGCCGACGCTGATCGAGCTGGACAGCATCGAGGAACTGAAGCGCGAGGTGTTCGGCCCGGTGCTGCACGTGGTGCGCTTCCCGCGCGCGGCGCTCGACACCATGGTCAGCCAGATCAACGGCACCAACTACGGCCTGACGCTGGGCATCCATACCCGCATCGACGAGACTATCTCGTTTATCGTCAGCCGCGCCCATGTGGGCAACCTGTACGTGAACCGCAATATCGTCGGCGCGGTCGTGGGCGTGCAGCCGTTCGGCGGCGAGGCGCTCTCGGGCACCGGCCCCAAGGCGGGCGGCCCGCTGTACCTGCACCGGCTGCTGTCGGTGTGCCCGCAGGATGCGGTGGCACGCAGCGTGCGCGCGGCCGACGTGACGAACCACGCCGAGACGGTCGGCCCGGACGACGAGGCCGTGCGCGCCGCCGAAGCCTTCCGCAACTGGGCCGGCACCGAGCTGCCCGCGGTGGCGGACGCCTGCGCCCGCTTTGCCGAGGCGACGCCCTCGGGCCTGGCGGTCACGCTGGCCGGCCCCACCGGCGAGCGCAACACCTACACGCTCTTGCCACGCGAACGCGTGCTGTGCCTGGCCGCGCAGGAAGCCGACCTGGCGCTGCAGCTGGGCGCCGTGCTGACCGTCGGCGCGCACGCCGTGTGGCCGGAAAACCCTGTTGCGCGAGGGCTGTTTGCCCGCCTGCCCAAGGGCGTACAATCGCGCGTCCGCATGGTGGCCGACTGGACTGCCGCGGACATCGCCATCGATGCGGTGCTGCACCACGGCGACTCCGACCAGCTGCGCACGGTGTGCGAGCAGGTGGCGGCGCGCCCCGGGCCGATAATCGGCGTGCAGGGCCTGGCCCAGGGCGAACCGAACGTGGCGCTCGACCGCCTGCTGATCGAACGCTCGCTGTCGGTCAACACCGCGGCCGCGGGCGGCAATGCAAGTTTGATGACGATCGGCTGAGGCATCCTCGGACGCGCGTCTTGTCGAAGCGCGCACCGGTGGCGGCGATCCTGCCCCGGCGCGCATACCAAGGAGGGCGCGGCACTGCCAGGCCGCGCCTCGAAAAATACGCCGCTCAGGGCGCCATACCGGCACCACCGCGGCACCACCGCGGCACCAGAGCGGTACCAATCGGGACCCAAGGAGATCTGATGAGCTCGACATTCCACAAGACGGCACTGACCGTTGCCCTGACCCTGGCTGGCGTGACCGCCGCCTCCGCCGCGTTCGCGCAGGCACAGGAAATCAAGCTGGGCTACGCCGGCCCGATGACCGGCGGCCAGGCCCAGTATGGCAAGGACATGCAGAACGGCATCGTCCTCGCGATCGAGGACATGAACGCCACCAAGCCCAAGATCGGCGGCAAGGAAGTCAAGTTCGTGCTGGTCTCCGAAGATGACCAGGCCGACCCCAAGACCGGCTCGGTGGTCGCGCAGAAGCTGGTCGACAACGGCATCCAGGGCATGCTCGGCCACTTCAACTCGGGCACGACCATCCCGGCGTCGATGGTGTACAGCCGCGCCGGCATTCCGCAGATCGCCATGGCGACCGCGCCGGAATACACCAAGCAGGGTTTCAAGACCACCTTCCGCATGATGACCTCCGACACCCAGCAGGGTTCGGTGATCGGTGCCTTCGTGGTGAAGAAGCTGGGCGCGAAGAACATCGCCATCGTCGATGACCGCACCGCCTACGGCCAAGGCCTGGCCGACGAGTTCGAGAAGGCCGCCAAGGCCGCCGGCGGCAAGGTCGTGCGCCGCGAGTTCACCAACGACAAGGCGGTGGACTTCAAGGCCGTGCTGACCAACATCAAGCGCAGCAACCCGGACATCATCTTCTACGGCGGCGCCGAGACCCAGTCCGCGCCGATGGCCAAGCAGGTCAAGGAACTGGGCATCAAGGCTCCGCTGGTGTCGGGCGAGATGTCCAAGACCGACAACTTCCTGAAGCTGGCCGGCCCCGCCGCCGAAGGCACCGTAGTGTCGCTGGCCGGCCTGCCGCTGGACCAGATGCCGGGCGGCGCCGCCTACGAGAAGAAGTACGAGAAGCGCTTTGGCTCCAAGGTGCAGACCTACTCGCCGTATTCGTACGATGGCGCCACCGCGCTGATGACCGCGATGGTCAAGGCCGGTTCGGCCGATCCGGCGCGCTACCTGCCGGTGCTGGCCGCGACCAGCATGCAGGGCGTGACCACCAAGACGCTGGCCTATGACGCCCGCGGCGACCTGAAGGACGGCGGCATCACCGTCTACAAGGTGGTGGGCGGCAAGTGGACCGTGCTGGAAACGGTTGGCGGCAAGTAAGCAGAAGCAAGCAGTCATAGCCTCGCCAGGCAAGGCGCCACCCTCGGGTGGCGTTTTGTTTTTTGGTGCAAAGGCTTAACAAAGCGGCTGCCGTGCCGATGGTTGTCCGAATGCGGATCGCCCTCATGGCGCATAATCCCGCACTCGCTTATCAAAATGCAGAAGGAGCAGTACGTGTCCGTGCAGGAAGTCAGCTACGACCACGCCATCGAGCTTGCCAACCGGGGCCGCTTTGCCGAAGCCCTGCAGATCGCCGACCAGCTTGCGCAGGCCCGGCCTGAGGTGGTCGATTTCGTCACGCTGCGCGCGCGGCTGCACTTCGACAACGGCGATGCCGCCGCGGCGCTTGCCGTGCTGGACGAGGCCCTCGCGCGCCTGGACAGCCTGCCGCTGCAGCCGCCGCACCGCTGGGCCTCGCGCGGCGTGATCGCGCACCGCTACGGAGCCATGCTGATGAGCCTGGGACGCGACGCCGAGGCGCGCCCGTGGCTGCACGAGGCCGCGCAGCGCAGCGGCCTGCTGTCGGGCGAATGGCCGGCGCATTTCCACGCCGGGCTGAGCGCGCTGCGCATGAACGACATGGCCGCCGCGGCGCGCTACTGGCATGACCTGATGTTCCGCAACCCCGACCTGGGTGCCGAGGACATCACGCCGCTGGTGCGTGACTACATTGCCCGCGCCGAGGCCGCCGGCGTGCCGGTGGAACCGCTGATGCGCGTTTGCCTGGGGCGCGTGGCGCTGGACAATCCGCACCTGCTGCAGCTTGATGCCGAGGCCGGCGACGCGCTCGCCGCCGACCAGGCCGCCCGCGTGCTGGCCGAGCATCCCGACCACCCCGAGGCGCGCCGGCTGCGCGCGCCGCTGCGTTGGGGCGTGGGCGACACGCAAGGCGCGCTCGACGACCTGACGGTCTACCTGCGCCAGGTGCCCGACCCGCAGGCACAGGTACGCGAACTGGCCTGGCGCCATCAACTGGCCAGGTCCGGCGCGCAGGATGCCGAGCGTGAGCCCTGGCTGCGCTTCGCCATCACCGACAAGTCCGACGACGGCGCCGCCTACTACCGCGCCGCGATGGCCCTGGGCGAGTTCATCGACGAAGTCCCCGCTGCCGAGGCGGCGCTGCGCCCCGCGCTGGTGGCGGCGTGCCGCCACGGCGTGAGGTGCTACGACCAGTACTTCGCCACGGGCCAGGGCGATGCCGCCGGGCACGGCGGCAATGCCGATCCGCACGTGTATTCCTTGCTGTGCCGCCTGCTGGCGCGCAGCCTGCCCGCCGATGCCGCGCACCTGGAAGAACGCATCGCGCTGCACCGCCAGGGCATGGCCGCCAGCGAGTTCATCGACCACTGGATCGACCTGCTCGATTGCCATGCCGGCGCGGGCCAGCATGGCAAGGTGGTCGAGCTGGCTGGCGAAGTGCTCAACCGCTATCCGCTCGAGCGCAACCCGGCCGACGTCACCTGGGCCTTCAGCCGCCTGATCGCGGCGTGGAAAGCCATGGGCGGCGCCGAACCGGCCGAGGCCGCACGGGCCGCGATGGCGCACATGGACGCCCGCCTGGATGCACTGCCGGTCGAGGCACGCAGCGAGGCCGCGCATCCGATGGCGCACGCGCGCGCGCACTTTGCCGCGCTGCTGCAGGCGCAGATGGCGCGCATGGACGAGCATGACCGTGCCGACGCGCTCGCCGAGATCGAGGCCCAGCAGCGCCGCGCGCTGCTGGTCGAGGATGCCTGGCTGTTCAACCGCTTCGGCCTGCTGTGGCGCGAACTGGGCGACACGGAGCGCGCGCTGCCAATGTTCGAGCGGGCGGTCGCGCTGACCGAAGGCGATCCTGAGGACCAGGCCGGTCCGCGAGTGCAGCGCGGACTGGTCCATAACGCCGCGCGGCGCCACGACGCGGCCATGGCAGACTTCACCGCGGCCTTTGCCGTGCGTGACGACTGGGACGCGGAGGTATGCCTGCGTGTGGTGGAGTCGGCGCTCGGGCTGCAGCAGCGCGAGACCGCGCTGGCCTACTTCGACAAGGCACGCGCCCGCGGCGCCGCGCAGGGCGTTACGCGCACTTTGTACGCGCAGGTAGAGACGGCGCTGAAATCAACTCGCCCGCGCTGGAAAGTCTGGGGCGTCTGAAGCGCCTCACGGGCACGCGGCCGCATCGGGTTCCTCGTAAAATGTAAAAAACGCCATCCGGGAGATGGCGTTTTTTACATGAAGTTGACCGAAGTTCTTTGTGCGTTTGGTGCGGTGTCGGACAATCACTGACATGGATTGTGAAGTGCTTACATTACCATGTCGACCATGAACGGACTGAGCCAACTTTTTCCAACACTCCCCCTCGCCCCAGGCGGCCTGTTCTGGGTCGGGCTGGCGCTCGTAGGCGCCGGCCTCGCGGGCGAGGTAAGCCGCCGCTGGCTGCGCTGCCCGCGCATCGTGGGCTATGCCGTCGCGGGGCTGTTCGCCGGCATGCTCGGGCGCGGCATCGTCGACCAGAACATGATCAACCAGACCCGTATCCTGATCGATATGGCGCTGGCACTGGCCCTGTTCGAACTCGGGCACCGGCTGTCGCTCACCTGGTTGCGCGCCAACCGCTGGCTGCTGCTGACCAGCGCCTTCGAAAGCCTGCTCACCTGGGGCCTGGTTGCCGCGGTGCTGCAATGGATCGGCGCCTCGCCGGGCGTGGCGATCCTGGCGGGCGGCATTGCCGTCAGCACCTCGCCCACCATCGTGCTGCAGCTCAAGAATGAACTGCGTGCCGAGGGCCAGGTCACCGAGCGGCTGATGGCAATGGCGGCGCTGAACAGCATCTACGCCGCCGCGATCGTGCAGCTGACCACCGGCTGGCTGCACTCCGAATACGGCAACCTGGGCGCCGCGCTGCTGCACCCGCTCTACCTGCTGGTGGGTTCGTGCCTGCTGGCATGGGTGGTGGGCAAGGTCGGCCACGTGATCTATGAGCGCATGTCGGCCGATGACCACTACAGCTTCCTGGTGCTGGTCGGCCTGGTGCTGTTCACGCTGGCGCTGACCCGGGTACTAAAATTGTCGATGCCGCTGACGCTGCTGCTGGCCGGTGTGGTGTTCAAGCACCAGGACAGCCAGCCGCATGTCTGGCCGCCGCACTTCGGCAGCGCCGGCAGCTTGCTGATTATCGTCATGGTGGTGTCGCTGGGTCTGCCGCTGACCGCGCACGACTGGGCCGTGGGTGGTGCATATGCCGTCGTGCTGGTGCTGCTGCGCCACCTCGCCAAGTTTGCCGGCGTGGTGTCGCTGGGATCGTTTTCGGGCCTGAGCATGCGCCAGTGCATGGCACTGGGGGTGGCGCTGGCGCCGATGTCGGGGCTGGCCTACCTGCTGATGAGTGACGTCGCGCGCATCTACCCCGGCACCGGACAGCCGCTGGCCGCCATCATCCTGTGCGCGCTGGCGATCGAACAACTGCTCGGCCCGGTGATGGCAGCGTGGGCGCTGCGCTTCGCCGGCGAATCGCGGGCTAATGGAGGAGGGCGCTGATGTCGCTCGAACCGTTCAAGCAATCCGAAGCATTGACCTTCGGCGTGGAGCTGGAGCTGCAGCTGGTCAACCGGCACGACTATGACCTGGCGCCGTTCGCGCCCGACCTGCTGCGCGCGCTCAAGGGCGCCGAGCATGCCGGCGACATCAAGCCGGAGATCAGCCCGTCGATGATCGAGATCAGCACGGGCATCTGCCACAGCTACCAGCAGGCGCTGGACGAGCTGACCACCATGCGCGACCTGATGGTGGCGGCCTCGCGCTCGCTCAACCTGGGCATTTCCGGCGGCGGCACGCACCCGTTCATGCAGTGGTCCGACCGCACCATCTCGGACTCGCCGCGCTACCAGTACATCTCCGAGCTGTACGGCTACCTGGCCAAGCAGTTCACCGTGTTCGGCCAGCACGTGCATATCGGCTGCCCGAGCGCGGACGAGTCACTGTTCCTGTTGCACGCCATCGGCCGCTACGTGCCGCACTTCGTCGCGCTGGCGGCGTCGTCGCCGTACGTGCAGGGCGTCGATACCGGCTTTGCCTCGGCGCGGCTGAACTCCGTCGCGGCCTTCCCGATGAGCGGGCGCGCGCCGTTCCTGCTGACGTGGGATGCCTTCACCGCGTACTTCGAGAAGATGCGCAATACGGGCGTGATCGAAAGCATGAAGGACTTCTACTGGGATATCCGGCCCAAGCCGGAATTCGGCACCATCGAAGTCCGCGTGATGGACACGCCGCTGACGGTGCAGCGTGCCTGCGATATCGCCGCCTATATCCAGATGCTGGCGCGCTACCTGCTGCTGTCGCGCCCGTTCATGCCACAGGAAGACGATTACCTGGTGTACACCTTCAACCGCTTCCAGGCGTGCCGCTTCGGGCTGGATGGCGAATACGTGCATCCCAACGAGCTGACGCGCATGCCTGTCGCCGACCACATCCTGTCGATCTGCGATGCGCTGGTGCCGCATGCCGAGGCGCTCGGTTCGCTGCCGGCGCTGGCCAATATCCGCGCGCTGGCCGAGCGCCGCGACGGCGATGCCGAATGGCTGCGCCAGACAGATGCCGACGCGCGCAGCCAGCGCGAGACCGTGCGCAAGGCGTGCGATCGGTGGGCGACTTAACGCCGCCATCCGCTCACTTCACGCCTCGCTTCACTCGTCGCTTCACTCCTCACTTCGCGCCTCAACGTGCCGGAGCGGCGGATGCCGATGCGCGGACCGCACGTGCCCGGCCGCGCACGGCGGATCAGCGGGACGGCGGCGGCGCCAGCAGGAACCCGACCGCATTGCGCCACCACGCTTCGTCGACGTAGCCGGTCCAGTCGTTATGCCCGGCATGGGCGATCACGGCCAGGCGGCGGGGTTCGTCCAGCGCTTCATAGAGCGCCTTGCCGAAGCGCGCCGGCACGATGTTGTCGCGCTCGGCCACCACCACCATAACCGGGCGCCCCAGGCCGGCCAGGTTGGCCACGCTGTCATAGCGGTCGCGCAGCAGCCATCCGGTTGGCAGCCACGCGTAGTGGTGCGAGGCGATGTTCGCCAGCTTGTCCCATGGCGTGAGCAGCAGCACCGCGGCGATGTTCTCGCGCTGGCGCGCGGCGGCGGCAGCGGCGACGCCGGCGCCGAGCGATTCGCCGACCAGCAGCAGCGGGCCGTCGAACTGGCGGCGGGCGAGCGCAATAATCTGCTCGGCATCGTCGACGAAGCTGCGCTCGCCAAGCGCGCCATCGCGCGGACCATAGCCGGGATATTCGGCCAGGATCACGCGGATTCCCAGCCGCGTCAGCACGCTGGCGTAGTAGCCGCGATGGCCGGCGTGCCCGGCATTGCCGTGAAAGACAATGGCGGTCGCGCGCACAGGCCCATGCGGCTCGGCCAGGAGGCCGCGAAAATCATCCGGGCCCGGCCACGCCCGCAAGCCGGGCACGACCATATCGTCGACCGAGGCCCTGTCGGGAAAGTAGAGAAAGCGATCCTGCAGCATCAGGATGGCTCCAAGCAGCACCACGCCGGCCAGCAGCCAGCGCAGCAGGCGGCGCGACGGCGCGGACCGTGCCGCAGGTGGCGCGGTCGCAGCCATGGCATGCCGACTAGGCGCCGGCGACCACCGGTTCGCACCGCACTTCGGTCCGGACCGAGTTGGCGATAAAGCAGGCATCGTGCGCGGCATGGTGCAGGCGCTCCAGCTCGTCGCGGGTGGGTTCGCGCGCGCCGGAGAAGGTGACCTGGGGGCGCAAGGTCACCACCGTCATCGCCATCTGGCCCTCGCGGTTCTTTTCCATCACGCCAGTGGCGGCATCGACATAGCGGTCGACGACAAAGCGCTGCTTCGCCGCCAGCGACAGGAACCACAGCATGTGGCAGCTCGACAGCGACGCTATGAACATCTCTTCCGGATCGACCGCGCTGGCATCCGACATCGGCAACGGCACCACATGGGGCGACGACGAACCCGGAACCTCTGCGCCGCCGTCGAAACGCAGTACATGCCTGCGGCTGTAGCGGTTGCCGGAGAAATCCTGCCCGTCGCGTTGCCACAGGACTTCGGCGGTATATACGGACATGCGCTGACTCCTAACGTTGAGAATGCTTCAGGCGCCGTGCGGCACGCTTTCGCCGTCGCGCAGGCCCAGGCGCTGGTTGGCCGGCACCGCGATATCGATCAGCTTGGGCCGCGGCAGGTTCAGGTTGCGCATCATCTCGATGAACTCCTCGCGCGTGCGGCCGGAAACACGGCTGTTGTGCGCGCGCTCCTGGCCGATGGTGGAGGAGGTCTGGCCCTTGTAGTCGTGCGCGGGGTAGACCCGGGTGTCGTCGGGCAGCGCGAAGAGCTTGCGGGTAAGGCTGTCGTAAAGCGTGCCGGCGTCGCCCGACTGGAAATCGGTGCGGCCGCAGCCGTCGATCAGCAAGGCATCGCCGGTGAAGACGCGCCGCACGATGCCGTCGGGCGTGGGCTCTTCCCACAGATAGCTCATGCTGCCAGCGGTGTGTCCGGGCGTATGGATCGCGCGCAGCACCTGCTTGCCGAATGCGACAGTGTCGTTATCGATCAGCTGCTTTTGCGCGGGCTTGATATCGCAGCCCGATGGCGCCGCGGTGTGGGCGCCGGTCTGCATGGCGAGATGGCCGGCGGAGGTGATGTGGTCGGCGTGGGCGTGGGTTTCGATGACCCAGGCCAGGTGTGCACCAGTATCCTTCACCAGCGCCAGGTCGCGTTCGAGTTGGTGGTCGACGGGGTCGATCAGCAGCGCGTCGTTCGTTTCCGCGTCGATCAGCAGGTAGGTGAAGGTGGACGAGGTATCGTCAAAGAGCTGGTGGAAGGTCTGCATGGCGGGCCCTCTTGTTCTGCAGTCGGGGAACGCCGCCATGATACGCCGCAATGGGTGCCCATTGGGTGCGCAATGTGCGCCTCCTGGCGCCTCTCACATGTTTATGGGAGGTCAGCACTCCACGATATTCACGGCCAGCCCGCCGCGCGCCGTTTCCTTGTATTTCGTCTTCATGTCGGCGCCGGTCTCGCGCATGGTCTTGATCACCGAATCGAGCGATACGTAGTGCGTGCCGTCGCCGCGCAGCGCCATGCGCGCCGCGTTGACGGCCTTGACCGAGGCCATCGCATTGCGCTCGATGCACGGGATCTGCACCAGCCCACCGACCGGGTCGCAGGTCAGGCCGAGGTTGTGCTCCATGCCGATCTCGGCTGCGTTCTCCACTTGCGCCGGGCTGCCGCCCTGTACCGCGGCGAGCGCGCCGGCCGCCATCGAGCAGGCCACGCCGACCTCGCCCTGGCAGCCGACTTCGGCGCCGGAGATCGATGCGTTGAGCTTGTACAGCAGACCGATCGCGCCCGCGGTCAGCAGGAAGTCGACCACGCCCTGCTTGTTCGCGCCCGGCACGAAGCGGTCGTAGTAATGCAGCACGGCGGGAATGATGCCGGCCGCGCCATTGGTCGGCGCGGTCACCACGCGCCCGCCGGCCGCGTTCTCTTCATTGACGGCAATGGCGTACAGGTTGACCCAGTCCATGACCGACAGCGGATCCGACAACGTGCGTTCGGCGCGCTCGGTCAGGCTGCGGAACAGCTCGGGCGCACGCCGCTTGACTTTAAAGGGCCCCGGCAGTTCGCCATCGGTGCGGCAGCCGCGCGCGACGCAGGCCTGCATCACGTCCCAGATATGCAGCAGGCCGTCGAAGACCTCTTGCTCGCTGCGCCAGGTCAGTTCGTTTTCCAGCATCAGGCGCGCGATGCTCTTGCCGCTGGCCTGTGCCATCTCCAGCATGTCCTTGCCGCTGCGGAACGGATGCGGCAATTGCTGCGCGGCGGCAAGCACCTGCGTATTGGGTGCGCCCGCGGTGACCACGAAGCCGCCGCCCACCGACAGGTAGCGCGCTTCGCGCAGGCTGGCGCCGCCGCTGTCGAAGGCATGGAACTTCATGCCGTTGGGATGCTCGGCCAGTGCCTCGCGCCGGTAGAAGGCGATGTGTTCCTTTTCCACGAACGGCACGATATGGCGGCCCAGCAGCGAAAGCTCGCGGCTCTTGCGCAACGCCGCGAGGCGTGTGTCGATGGAATCGGGATCGATGGTGTCGGGCGACTCGCCCATCAGGCCGAGCATCACGCCCTTGTCGGTGCCATGGCCCTTGCCAGTGGCGCCGAGCGAGCCATACAGCTCGACCCGTACGCTGGCCACCTGAGGCAGCAGGCCATCGCGCTCCAGCCCCTGCGCGAACATCAGGGCCGCGCGCATCGGGCCCACGGTATGCGAGCTCGACGGGCCGATGCCCACCTTGAACAGATCGAAGACGCTGACTGCCACGGAATGTCTCCAGCAATGGGGGTGGCCCTGCAGAGGCTCTTGTTAGGCGGTCGAAGTGGCGAAGGCGGGCGCCGCGCAGGCGGGCCCGCTGCCTTGAGCATAGTGCGTGGGCCACCGCGTCGGCGGCGGCCCTTCGGCGTGGCTTAGTCGACCACGTAGTCGCTGACCGGCACGCAGCTGCAGAACAGGTTGCGGTCGCCGTACACGTTGTCGGCACGGCCGACCGGCGGCCAGTACTTCTGCGTGCGCAGCGATGCCACCGGATAAGCGGCTTCCTCGCGCGTGTACTTGTGGGTCCACTCGTCGGCGGTCACCACCGCGGCGGTGTGCGGCGCGTGCTTGAGCGGGTTGTCCTCGCGGTCGAAAGTACCGTCGGCGACGCGGCCGATTTCCTGGCGGATCGCGATCATCGCATCGATAAAGCGGTCCAGCTCGTGCAGCGCCTCGCTCTCGGTCGGCTCGATCATCAGCGTGCCCGGCACCGGGAAGCTCATGGTCGGGGCGTGGAAGCCGTAGTCCATCAGGCGCTTGGCCACGTCTTCGTTGCTGATGCCGGTTTCCTTCTGCAGGGGGCGCACGTCCAGGATGCACTCGTGCGCGACCAGGTCGTGCTGGCCGGTGTACAGCACCGGGTAGTACGGCGCCAGGCGCTTGGCCACGTAGTTGGCCGCCAGGATCGCGTTCTCGGTGGCAGCGGTCAGGCCGGCCGAACCCATCATCGCGACATACATCCACGAGATCGGCAGGATGCTGGCCGAGCCGAATGGTGCCGCCGACACGCCGCCGATGCCGCGGTCGTCACGGCGATAACCGACGCTGTCCTGGTTGGGCAGGAAGTCCGCCAGGTGCGCGCCGACCGCAACGGGGCCCACGCCGGGGCCGCCGCCGCCGTGCGGGATGCAGAAGGTCTTGTGCAGGTTCAGGTGCGACACGTCGCCACCGAACTGGCCCGGGGCGGCGGTGCCGACCATCGCGTTCATGTTGGCGCCGTCGACATAGACCTGGCCGCCGTGCTGGTGCACGATCTCGCAGATCTGCTGCACGCCCTGCTCGAACACGCCGTGCGTGGACGGGTAGGTGATCATGATCGCAGCCAGGTTCTTGCTGTGCTGCCCGGCCTTTTTCGCCAGGTCTTCCAGGTCGACGTTGCCGTTCTCGTCGCAGGCCACCACGACGACCTTCATGCCGGCCATCTGCGCCGACGCCGGGTTGGTGCCGTGTGCCGACGATGGGATCAGGCAGATGTCGCGATGGCTTTCGCCACGGCTGGCGTGATACGCATGGATGATCAGCAGGCCCGCGTACTCGCCCTGCGAGCCGGCGTTGGGCTGCAGGCTGACCGCGGCGTAGCCGGTGGCAGCGCACAGCATGGCTTCGAGCTGGTCGATCATCTCGCGGTAGCCCACGGTCTGGTCCAGCGGCGCGAACGGGTGGATCTGGCTGAACTCGGGCCACGTCACCGGGATCATCTCGCTGGTGGCGTTCAGCTTCATCGTGCACGAGCCCAGCGGGATCATGGTGCGGTCCAGCGCCAGGTCCTTGTCGGCCAGCATGCGCAGGTAGCGCAGCATCTCGTGCTCGGCGTGGTGGGTGTTGAACACCGGGTGCGCCAGGTATTCACTGGTGCGCGCCAGCTCGGCCGGGAAAGCGTCATTGGTGGCGGCTTCGAGCTTGTCGAAGTCGAGGCCCGCCGGCAGCGGCTTGCCTTGCGTGAAGATCTCCCACAGCGCTACCACGTCGGCGCGGGTGGCGGTCTCGTCCAGCGAGATGCCGACGCGTGTGGCGCCGGCATGGCGCAGGTTGATGCCGCGTGCGGTGGCGGCGGCGTGGATGGCTTCGGTGTTGAAGCCGGTTTCCAGCGTCAGCGTGTCGAAGAAGGTGGCGTTGGTGCGGGCGAAGCCGAGCTGCTCCAGGCCGGCGGCCAGCGTGGCGGCCAGGCGATGCACGCGCTGCGCGATGCGCTTCAGGCCTTGCGGGCCGTGGTACACGGCATACATCGACGCCATCACCGCCAGCAGCACCTGTGCGGTACAGATGTTGGAGGTGGCCTTTTCGCGGCGGATATGCTGCTCGCGCGTCTGCAGCGCCAGGCGATACGCCTTGTTGCCTTGCGCATCGACGGTCACGCCTACCAGGCGGCCCGGCATCGAGCGCTTGAACGCATCCTTCACCGCCATGTAGCCGGCATGCGGGCCGCCAAAGCCCAGCGGCACGCCGAAGCGCTGCGAGTTGCCCACGGCGACATCGGCACCCCATTCGCCCGGCGCCGCGATCAGCGTCAGCGCCAGCAGGTCGGCGGCAGCCACCACCAGGCCGCCGGCGGCGTGCACGGCGTCGGCGATGGCGCGATAGTCAGCAATGTCGCCATTCACGCCCGGGTACTGCAGCAGCACGCCGAAGGCGCCCGCGGCAGCGGCGTCGGCGGCGGGGCCGACCTTCACTTCAATGCCCAGCGGCAGCGCGCGCGTGCGTACCACTTCCAGCGTCTGCGGCAGTACGTCGTCGGCGACAAAGAAGGTGTTGGAGTCGTGCTTGTTCACGCGCTGCAGCAGCGTCATCGCTTCCGCGGCGGCGGTGCCTTCGTCCAGCATCGACGCGTTGGCGATATCCAGGCCCGTCAGGTCGGTGACCATCTGCTGGAAGTTCAGCATGGCTTCCAGGCGGCCCTGCGAGATTTCCGGCTGGTAGGGCGTGTAGGCGGTATACCAGGCGGGGTTCTCGAAGATATTGCGCAGCACGACCGCGGGCGTGACGGTGTTGTAGTAGCCCTGCCCGATAAAGCTCTTCAGCACGCGGTTCTTGCGCGCCAGGCCGCGCAGCCTGGCCAGCGCGGCTTCTTCGTTCAGCGGCTCGGTGAACTCGCCCATCGGCATGCCGTCGCGGCGGCGGATGGCGGCGGGGATCACGGCGTCGATCAGCGCGGCGCGGCTGTCGTAGCCGAGCACCTTCAGCATGTGCTGCTGTTCGGCGGTATCGGGGCCGATATGGCGGGCGGCGAAGGCGTCGCGCGCCTCCAGTTCGGCCAGCGTGGGCCGGTTACCTTGGGCGGCGTTCATGGGAAGCGGGGCGTTCATTGGCAAGAACCTCGTGGGGAGCGCTGCGGCAGGTGGTCAGCCGTGCCGCGGCGCTGCAAATGCTGTGTGTCGATCAGGCGCCGACGCTGGCCTTGTACGCGTCGGCCGACATCAGGCCGTTGACGTCGTCGCTGTTGGCCGGCTTGAGCTTGAACAGCCAGGCGTCGAAGGCGTTGGCGTTGACGCTTTCCGGCGCAGCCGTGGCGGCCTCGTTCACGGCGATCACTTCGCCGGCCACCGGGGCATAGATGTCGGAAGCGGCCTTCACCGATTCGACCACTGCCAGCGCGTCGCCGGCACCGACCGACTTGCCCACTTCGGGCAGTTCCAGGAAGACGATGTCGCCCAATGCGTCCTGTGCGTGGTCGGTGATGCCGATGGTGAGCGTGCCGTCGGCTTCGACGCGCACCCACTCATGCGATTCGGTGTATTTGAGGTCGGCGGGGAAATTCATGAAGGTTCTCCGGATTCAGATCTGTTTCTTGTTGGGTGATGCCTGCCCGGCAACGCTGCCGGCAGGCGAGGGCGACCGTTGGGTGAGCGGGTGTTTCCCTTAGCTCACGAGTGCCTTGCCATTACGCACAAACGGCAGTTTAACCACAGTCGCGTTGAGTTTGCGGTCGCGGATCTCCACCTGCACCGTGTCGCCGACATTCACGCCTTGCGGCAGGCGTGCGAACGCGATCGATTGCGACAGTGAGGGGCTGAAGGTGCCGCTAGTGATTTCGCCGTCACCGGCGGGGGTGATGACCTTCTGGTGGGCGCGCAGCACGCCGCCTTTATCACGCAGGATGAGGCCAAGGAACTGCTGGCGAGAACCGGCGGCGGCCAGCGCCCCCTTGCCGGTGAAGTCGCGTTCGCTCTGCAGGTCCACAGTCCAGGCCAGGCCGGCGTCCAGCGGCGAGGTGCTGATGTCCATGTCCTGGCCGTACAGGTTCATGCCGGCTTCCAGGCGTAGCGTGTCGCGCGCGCCCAGGCCGGCCGGGCGCACGCCCGCGGCATTCAGCTTTTCCCACAGGCCGGCGACGCTTGCGGCCGGCACCACCAGCTCGAAACCGTCTTCGCCGGTGTAGCCGGTGCGCGCGACCATGACCTCGCCCAGGGCGGGATCCTGGACCACGACAGCGTTGAAGGGCTTGAGCGCATCGGAAGGTTGGGTCGACGGGAACGTGCTCCACACCTTGGCGCGGGCGTCAGGGCCCTGGACTGCGACGATCGCCAGCGGCTGCACGCCCGCGGGCGCGACGTCTTCACGACGCGGGGTGATGGTCACGCCGCTGCCGGTGGCGTCATTGCGCGCGCGGATCCAGTCGATATCGCCGACCGCGGTGCCGGCGTTGACCACCAGGCGGAAACGGTCCTCGGCAAAGAAATAGACGATCAGGTCATCGATGACACCGCCTTTCTCGTCCAGCATGCACGAGTACAGCGCCTTGCCGGGCGTCTGCAGCTTGTCGACGTTGTTGGCCAGCAGGCCGCGCAGGAAGGTGCGGGTATTGGGGCCGTTGAGATCGACCACGCACATATGCGACACGTCGAACATGCCGGCGTCGGTGCGCACGGCGTTGTGCTCTTCGATCTGGGAGCCGTAGTTGACCGGCATGTCCCAGCCGCCGAAGTCGACCATGCGGGCGCCGAGGGCGCGGTGGATGGCGTTGAGGGGCGTGGCCTGGAGCGTCATGGAATCCTCGGGGGCAATGTCGGGTTGCGAAAACAAAAAAGGGTCATCCGCCGCAACGATCGCCATGCCAATAGGCAAGCAATCCGCTGCGGCGGATGACCCCTCTGTCCTCGATACCTGAGAGATTACGAGGCGGATTCGTTGAACCCCATCCTCGCGCGCCCCTTCGGTGGGCACGCTCGCCACGAATGGCGGGTGCCGCTCTCCAGAGTGCGGCATGCATCGTGTGCATGTTGCATGCCGATCCGAACGGTCCGTGGTGCCTGAGAGTTTTCGGGTGATACCCCTTCGGCGGCGCAGTTCTGCGCGCTCTCCCGGTCGGATGCGCGCAATGTACGGGAGGCCCCGGCCTTTGTCAAACCAAGCCGGACGGCCGCCCGGCGGCTGTACCCGTTCCTGCGCCCCGCCGCCAGGGGCGTGAAGCCGGGTCTGGCGAGAGGCTTACTTTTTCTTGTCGTCGGTCACGACATTACCGATCACGCCGCCCACGGCCGCGCCGCCCAGCGTACCCAGTGCGCTGCCCTCGGTCAGGACGGCGCCGCCCACGGCGCCCGCACCCGCGCCGATGGCGGTGTTGCGTTGCTTCGGGGTCATGTCCGCGCAACCGGCGAATGCCGCGACCATCGCGCCGATCAGGGTCACTTTGGTCAATGTCTGCAGGGTTTTCATTGTTGGCTCCGAGTGATGGATATTGCATGTCCGAGACACGCCTGGACATAACAGTTAGAGCCTGGTGCACGTTCATTGGCTCCGGCCTTTACGAAGTGTTACGCCAGTGACACAACGAGGGCCGACGATGCGGCAGGCGCTGACTGACCGGCCAGGCCCAGCGTGTTAGCATCGAAAGCTTTGCCGCCGGGCACGTGTGCTGCCCATGGCGCGCGCCTCGTACGCCCCATTCATTCGCCCCATTCCGCTTCATTTCCCGAGCGCCTTTCACATGAGCCACGGCCTGAATTCCGCCCAATCCGAAGCCGTCCGCTACCTGGACGGCCCCTGCCTGGTGCTGGCCGGGGCGGGCTCCGGCAAGACCCGCGTCATCACGCAGAAGATCGCGCACCTGATCGAGGACAAAGGCTTCGAGCCGCGCCATATCGCCGCCGTCACCTTCACCAACAAGGCCGCCAAGGAGATGCAGGAGCGCATCGGCAAGCTGATGGAAGGCAAGACCACGCGCGAAGGCAAGCGCATCCCGCTCAAGCAGCTGACGGTCTGTACCTTCCACTCGCTGGGCGTGCAGATCCTGCGCATGGAGGCGGAACACGTCGGCCTGAAGCCACAGTTCTCGATCATGGATTCGGACGACTGCTTCGGCCTGATCCAGGAGCAGCTCGGCACCACCGACAAGAAGCTGATTCGCGGCGTGCAGAGCACGATCTCGCTGTGGAAAAACGGCATGATCGATCCGGAGGCCGCCATCGCGCAGGCCGCCAATGCCGACGAGCACCAGGCCGCGCTGGTCTACCGCAACTACGTCGCCACGCTGCATGCCTACCAGGCGGTCGACTTCGACGACCTGATCCGCCTGCCCGCGGAACTGTTCGCGCGCAATGAAGCGGTACAGCTCAAGTGGCAGAACCGGCTGCGCTACTTCCTGGTCGACGAATACCAGGACACCAACGCCTGCCAGTACCAGTTGCTCAAGCTGCTGGCGGGCGGCTCGCACCTGCGCGCGCCGGCCTTTACCGCGGTGGGCGACGACGACCAGGCCATCTACGGCTGGCGCGGCGCCACGCTGGATAACCTGCGCGGGCTGCAGACAGATTTCCCCAACCTCAAGGTCATCAAGCTGGAGCAGAACTATCGCTCCACGGTGCGCATCCTCGAGGCGGCAAACGCGGTCATCGCCAACAATCCCAAGCTGTTCGACAAGAAGCTGTGGAGCGAGCACGGCATGGGCGACCCCATTGCCATCCACCCGATGAACGACGAGGAGCACGAGGCCGAGTCGGTGGTGTTCCGCCTGTCCGCGCACAAGTTCGAGCGCCGCGCGCAGTTCCGCGACTACGCCATCCTGTACCGCGGCAACCATCAGGCGAGGTTGTTCGAGCAGATCCTGCGCCGCGAGCGCATCCCCTATGTGCTGTCGGGCGGCCAGAGCTTCTTCGACAAGGCCGAGATCAAGGACATCTGCGCCTACCTGCGCCTGATCGCCAACCCCGACGACGATCCCGCCTTCATCCGCGCGATCACCACGCCGCGCCGCGGCGTTGGCAACACCACGCTGGAAGTGCTGGGCACGTTCGCCGGGCAGGCCAAGGTCTCGCTGTTCGAAGCGGCGATGATGGGCGGCATCGAAGGCAAGCTGCAGCCGCGCCAGCTGGAGCCGCTGCGGGTGTTCTGCGAATCGATGGTGCGGCTGGCCGACCGCGCGGCCAAGGACCCGGCCACCGAAGTGCTAGACGACATGATGGCCGGCATCCACTACGAGGCCTACCTGTACGACAGCTTCGACGAACGGCAGGCACAGTCGCGCTGGACCAATACCCTCGAGTTCCTGGAGTGGCTCAAGCGCAAGGGCACCAAGCCCGAAGCGGCCGACGGCGAGGAAGCAACGGGCTTCGACAACGCCGACGGCTTCGGCAGCGAAGGCAAGAACCTGCTCGAACTGACACAGACCGTGGCGCTGATGAGCATGCTCGAAGGTCGCGAGGAAGATCCCGATGCGGTGCGGCTGTCGACGCTGCACGCCTCCAAGGGGCTGGAATATCCGCACGTGTTCCTGGTCGGCGTGGAAGAGGGCATCCTGCCCCACTGCCGCGAAGACGACGACATGACCGACGAGAAGATCGAGGAAGAGCGGCGGCTGATGTATGTTGGCATCACGCGCGCGCAGCGCAGCCTGCAGATCACCTGGTGCAAGAAGCGCAAGCGTGCGCGCGATACCTACTCCTGCCAGCCGTCGCGCTTTATCGGCGAGATGAAGCTGGAGGAGGCGCCGGCACCCAAGGACGAAACCCCGGCGATGAGTCCCAAGGACCGGCTCGGCGCGCTCAAGGCGCTGCTCGGCGGCCCCGGCAAGACGGCCGCGGACTGAGCCGGGCGATCGTACGCGTACAGTCCCGATACAAAACCCTACCAGGCCGACAAGACCGCGCGCGCCGCGGTCCCTAGCATGACGGTTGTGCCGCCTGCACTCTGTACGGTAGTGCGGCTGTGCGGCGGCAGGGCCTGCCCGGGTCTTGCCGCTCCAGACATCACGTCTGGTTTTTCCCTGTAATTGGCCCCCGCCGCGCAAGCGTGCGGGGGCAATTTTTTTGGCGCGGCGCTCAGTGCCCCGGCGCCTGCGGTGCGCCCGGCGGCGGCGCCATCATCGGTCCCGGCGGCAGGCCGAGCCAGCGCGCGGCATCGGGCGCGCCGCGCAGGCGCTGGCGCTGGCCGGAATCGAGGCTGTCGTCGAGCGCCAGCCAGCGTTCGCGCACTGCGCGGCGGTCCTGTTCGAGCGCGTGGTGCAGGCGGTCCATGGCTTCGGCGCGCGGCCGCAGCGGGCCGTCCGGCGCGGCGTCGGCGGTCTCGCGCAGGAAGCGGGCGCGCAGCTCCAGCGCATGCGCTTCCGCCTCCACCGCTGCGCTCCGCGCGGCCTGCCATAGCCGTGCCTGCGCCGGGTTCAGGCCAAGCGGCTCGGGCGTTGCCGGGACAGGGGCGGGCGGCGGCATGGCGCCATGCCGCCCCGGGCCGGCTTGCAGGGCGCTGGCCGGCGTGGCCACCAGGGCGGCGCCGCACAGCACCAGGACGGACAGGCTGGTGCGCAGCCGGGAGGTGAGGACGGGCAGGACGGGCATGGAATTCTCCTGTAGTGGTATCGATGCCGGTCCATGCTAGGGAAGGCCGCGCCACAATGCTTGAGCACTTGGTCTGCGCCGTATTGCAATGGCGTACATGGCAGGCCTGCCGGCAACGCTGCGTATCAGGCCTGATACAAAGCCGGCATAGTGCCGCCACCCTCCGCTGGTACAGTGGGGCACCGCACGCCCCCGGCATCGGCCACGACGTCGCCCCGATCGTCTGATCGTCCGATCGTCCGATCGTCCGGTCGCCCGTCAGATGCCGTTATCTTCGCTTATGGAATTCACCCCGCCGCTTCCCATCCGCCTGCTGATCGTCGACGACGATCCCCAGATCCGCGCCATGCTGGCCGAGTACCTGTCCACCTTCGGCATGCATGCGGACGGGGTCGAGGACGGCACCGCGATGCGCCAGGCGATGGCCGCCACGGCCTATGACCTCGTCATCCTCGACCTGTCGCTGCCCGGCGAGAATGGCCTGGCGCTGTGCCGCGAACTGCGCGCGCAGACCAACGTTGCCGTGATCATGCTGACCGCGCGCGCCGAGCTGGCAGACCGCGTGGTCGGGCTGGAGGTCGGCGCCGACGACTACGTCACCAAGCCGTTCGAGATGCGCGAGCTGGTGGCGCGCATCCACACCGTGCTGCGCCGCAGCCGCGCCCATGCCGGCCCGGGCGGCCCGGGCGCCAATGGCCGCCGCGCGGCGCCGCCTTCGGGCCATGAGTTGCGCTTCGGCGACTGGCGCCTGAACACCACGCTGCGCCAGCTGGTCGACCGGGACGAGGTGGTGGTGCCGCTGTCCAATGCGGAATTCCGCCTGCTGCTGGCCTTTGTCGAGCAGCCCAACCGCGTGCTTGACCGCGAGCTGCTGATCAACCAGGCGCGCGGGCGCGGGCTCGACGTGTTCGACCGCAGCATCGACCTGCTGGTCTCGCGGCTGCGCCAGAAACTGCGCGACGACCCGCGCGACCCCGCGTTGATCCGCACCGTGCGCGGCGAAGGCTACGTCTTCACCGCCACGCTGGAAGGATGAGCCCGATGCCCGGCAACGGGCGCCTGGCGCGCTACGACTCGATGTTCCTGCGGCTGTTCGTGGTGATGGCCACGATCATGCTGGCCGTCCACCTGCTCGGCATGACGGTCATCGAAAACCTGTTTCCGCGGCCCGGCATGGAACGCGCGCTGCGTGACGGTCCGAGGGGGCCGGATGGTCCGCCGCCGCCTGAAGCCTGGCACCGGGGGCCACCGCCCGAGGGCGCGCCAGGCCGACCCGCAGGGCAGGGCGCTCCGCAGCATCGCCCGCCGCCGCGCTGGCCGTGGCCGCCGCACCTCGGCATGGTGATCCAGGTGGCGGCAATGGTGGCGGCGGCATGGGTCGGCGCACGGCTGCTGGCGCGGCCGGTGCAGCAGCTGGCCAGCGGCGCGGGGCGGCTGGCGCAGGACGTACACGCGCCGCCGCTGGACGAGACCGGCGGCCCCGCCGAAGCCCGGGCGGCCGCACAGGCGCTGAACCTCATGCAGCAGCGCATCCGCACCCAACTCGCCCAGCAATCGCGCTTCCTCGCCGCGGTCTCGCACGACCTGCGCACGCCGCTGACGCGCATGAGCCTGCGTCTCGAACGCATCGACGCGGGCGAGGTGCGCTACCGCCTGCGCCAGGATCTCGCCGAAATGAACGGCCTGATCGACGCCACCCTCTATTACCTGCGTGACCGCGACGAAGCCAGCGGCCCGCGCCAGCGCGTGGACGTGCTGGCGCTGCTGCAGGCGGTGGTGGACGACGCCGCCGATACCGGCCACGAGGTCGCGCTCAGCGGCCAGGCGCAGCCACTGCTGGCGTGGCCGTCCGAGCTGCGGCGCGCGGTCGTCAACCTGGTCGAGAATGCGCGGCGCTATGGCGGCGCGGCCAGCATCGTGCTGACCGACAGCCCGGCACGGGTGCTGATCGATATCTGCGACGACGGCCCCGGCATCCCGGAAGACCAGCTGGCACGCGTGATGGAGCCGTTCTACCGGCTCGAATCGTCGCGCAGCCGCGCCACCGGCGGGGTCGGCATGGGCCTGTCGATCGCCGCCGACATCGCCGCACGGCATGGCGGCGAGCTGATCCTGTCCAACCGCCCGGAAGGCGGCCTGCGCGCGCGCCTGTCGCTACCGCGCGCCTGACACTGCCAACGTGACGTACTGCGAGCCGCGCTGCCCGTGGCTGAAGTCGAGCGTAAAGTCCCCCACGTCGACACGGCCCTGCAGTGCGCGGCGCAGCTCCGGGGCGCCGCTGGTGCGCATGCCCGCCAGCGCCCGAGCCAGCCATGCGGCACCGATATAGCCGGCCAGCGTCGCCGGCGACGGCGGCTCGTCCAGGTATTGCTTCATGCGCGCCACGTGTTCCCTGACCACGCGCAGCGTGGCCTGCTGCGGACCAGGCGCGACCTGGGTCAGCACCATGCCGCCGGCGTAGCCGGAGCCCAGTATCTCGCGCGCAGCCGTGGCGCTGACCGACGACAGCCCGACCAGGAAGCCATACCAGCCCTGTGCCGCCAGCGCGCGGCCCAGTCCGGCATAAGCCAGCGTATCGCCCGCAACGATCACGGCGCCGGGGCGGGCAGCGGCAATGCGCCGTGCCGCGGCGTCGCCGCCGGGATCGGCTCTGGGATCGAGCGGCACCGCGCGGGTGCCGGTCTGCGCCTCCAGCCGGGCCAGCGACTGCGTGGCGAAGTCGGGCGCCACCGCCAGCGCGATCGCGCTCAGGCCATAGCTGCGCAGCTGGCGCACCGCTGCGTCGAGTTCGGCCTGGTAGTCGGCGCGAGTGAACCAGACGTTGTCCCCCGCCAGCGCCAGGCCCGACAGCGGCGCGACGATCTGCACGCCGCGCCGGGCCAGCTCGGCCGATGACGCCAGCGCCGGCAGGATGCGGTCGCCGGCGCCGAACAGCAGTTCCGCGCGTTCGCTGTCGGCCAGCGCCAAGGCCTGCGCCAGCGCGCGGCGCGGATCGGGATCGGCGTCACGCACCACGTGGACGATGCGTACCTGGCCATTGGCGGCGTTGGCCGCGTCGAACAGCACCTTGGCGCCGGCCAGGTAGTCGCGCGCCAGATCGGCCTGCGCGCCGCCGCGGTCGATCAGGTGGCCGACCACCACGGTGCGGCGCGCCGTGGACTGGGCCAGCAGCGGTGCAGCGGGCAGCGCCAGGGCGGCAGCACCGGCCGCCAGCAGGCGTCGGCGCAGCGGTAGGTACGGCATAAGGTTGGGCAGGGAATCCGGGATCGGCATGGCGCAGAAGGGAAGCGGGCGCAAGTGGCGCCGGCGCGCAGCGTATCCGCCACGTATGACCGCCGTGTGACGTGCGGCGCCCACGCTGCGCGCACCGGCCAGCGTTGCGCTTGACCACGGTCAACGCAACGCGCCGCGTGCGGTCCTAGCATGGGCTGTCAAATACCGTTCCCCCGCGCCCCCATGAATCCGCTTGCCATGACTACCCCTGCGCCCGACCGCCGCGCGCTGTCGGACTTTCGTGCACTCGCCGGCCGCATCGACGGCAACGGCCCGCGCTACACCTCCTACCCTACCGCAGACCGCTTCCACAACAGCCCGGATCTGTCGCTGTACCACGACGCACTGGCCGCGTGCCGCGCCGATGCGCCCGCGCCGCTGTCGCTGTACCTGCATATCCCGTTCTGCGAGAACATCTGCTACTACTGCGGCTGCAACAAGATCATCACGCGCGACCACGGCCGCAGCGCGCGCTACGTCACCTACCTGGGCCGCGAGATGGCGCTGCTCGCCGCGCGGCTCGGTACGCGCCGGCGCGTGCTCCAGTCGCACTGGGGCGGCGGCACGCCAACCTTCCTGGATCCCGACGAAATGCGCCGCGTGATGGCGCTGCTGCACCAGCATTTCGAACTGCCGCCCGATGGCGAGCATTCGATCGAGATCGATCCGCGCCGGGTCGATGACGCGCGCATGGCGCTGCTGGCCGAGCTGGGCTTCAACCGCGTCAGCCTGGGCGTGCAGGATTTCGATCCTGAGGTGCAGCAGGCCATCCACCGGATCCAGTCCTACGAAGAGACCCGTGCCGTGATCGACGCCGCGCGCCGGCTCGGCTTCCGCTCGGTCAGCCTCGACCTGATCTATGGCCTGCCGCACCAGACCGCCGCGCGCTTTGGCCGCACCATCGACCAGGTGCTGGCGCTGCGGCCCGACCGCCTATCGGTTTACAGCTACGCGCACCTGCCGCATGTGTTCAAGCCGCAGCGGCGCATCGACGAAAGCGCGCTGCCGCCGGCGGGCGAGAAACTCGACATCCTGGTTTCCACCATCGAACGCCTGACCGCCGAGGGCTACGTCTACATCGGCATGGACCACTTCGCGCTGCCCGACGACGACCTCGCCGTGGCGCAGCGCGAAGGCCGGCTGCAGCGCAACTTCCAGGGCTATTCCACGCACGCCGGCTACGACCAGCTCGGCCTCGGCATCTCCGCGATCGGCGCGGTGGCGGGGCGCTACGTGCAGAACGCGCGGACGCTGGACGAGTACTATGGCGCGCTCGACCAGGGCCGCCTGCCGCTGGTGCGCGGCGTGGCCATGACGGCCGACGATCACCTGCGGCGCGAACTGATCGGCGCGCTGATGTGCAACGGCGTGCTGGAAATCCCGGCGCTGGAGCGGCGCCACGGCATCGATTTCGGCGCCGACTTCGCGCCGGAACTGGCCGAACTTGCCACCCTGGCAGTCGACGGCCTGGTGCAGATCGAGCCCGCCCGCATCACGGTCACGCCGCTTGGCCGGCTGCTGGTCCGGCGCGTGGCGATGGTGTTCGACCGCTACCTGCGCGACGATGCCGCCCGCGCCGCGCTCGCCGGGCCCGAGGGCCACGATACCCCCCAGGCCGCCAACGACGGCGCGCAACCGATCCGCTTCGTGCCGCGGGCCCGCTACTCGCGCGTCGTGTAAGCGCCGCCAGGCATAAAAAAACGCCCGCGAATTTCGCGGGCGTTTTTGTTTGCAGCGCAGCTGTCTCTTACTTGGCGGCGTTGGCCATGTAGTCCGACGCGGCGATCACGTCGGCGTCCGGGCCGGCGTAACCACCCTTGGGCGGCATCACGCCCTTGCCCTTCAGTGCGTAGTTGTGGACTGCGTCCATGCCTTCCTTCAGGCGCGGTGCCCAGGCGGCCTTGTCGCCAAACTTGGGCGCACCGGCCACGCCGGCGGCGTGGCAGGCGGCGCAGACCTGGTCATAGACCTTCTTGCCGACGTCTGCCGACGCAGCGGCGGGCGCCGCAGCTGGCGCCGCGGCAGCGGCTGCCGGAGCCGCAGCAGCGGGTGCGGCCGGGGCAGGTGCAGCGGCAGCAGCCGGGGCGGCAGCGGCGTCCGGCGCCGCAGCGGTCGTCGGGGCAGCGGCAGCCGGTGCCGGCGGTTCGGGGAACTTGGCGCCACCGGCGTCTGCCATGTAGACCACGGCGCGGGCCAGTTCGTAATCGGTGTAGTCGTCAGGGGTGCTGCCGGCGCGCGGCGGCATTGCGCCCTTGCCGGCCATTACCGACTTCATCAGGCCGTTGAAGCCCTGGCCGATGCGCGCGGTCCAGTCGCCGGCAGTACCGTACTTGGGCGCACCCGCCGCGCCGGTGGCGTGGCAGGCCGCGCAGATTTCCTTGTAGACCTGCTCGCCGGTCTTGAACACGCGCGGTGCGTTGGGATCCTTGATTTCGAGCGACGCGACCGGCTTGATGCGGTCGTTGACGGCTTCTGCGGTTGTGACCGCGCCGGCACTTTCCGTAGAGCCGTGTCCGACAAAGTTGACCAGCAGGGCGATCACGATGATCGGCACCAGGAAAGCCGCGATCACCACAGCGATCAGCTGCTTGGGCGTTTTGATGGGAGACTCGTGTTCGTGGTGTTCGTTGTGGACGTCGCTCATACAGAACTCTCAGTTTTGCAGGAAACCTTCTGGCCGCTCACCCTCGGCTTGCTTTATCTGGCCCTTGTCTGACCACTACCTGGCCCGCAAGGGGCCCGACAGAAGTCCGCCCATGCTGCCTGCGGCCATTGCCTGACTTGGGTCTGTCGCTATTTGCGCAATTCGGACTGTCTCCCGGACCGGGCCCCGGATTGTCGCCGAAACCAAGTGGCAAAGCCTTGATCCTGGTCGACTGCGCGAGGGGCACGATTTGACGCAAATAGCTGGCGATTATAGCCCCATTCCACCCTTCGCCAGTGCCAAAAGCGGCGGTTGCGAGACGTCTGGCGGACCCTCCGGAGAGCCCGCATGGACGGCGCGGTGCAAACGCGGTATGCTATGCGACTTTCCTGCGGCGGCATTCGCGCGCCGCAACCGCTGTACCTGCAATACCGGTTGAAAAACCGCTTCTGTGCGCCCGTAGCTCAATGGATAGAGTACTGCCCTCCGAAGGCAGGGGTTGCTGGTTCGATCCCAGCCGGGCGCGCCAATCCCATCCGGATTCCTCCGCTTTCCCGCTTTCTTCCCCCCGCCGCGAACAGCCGCTTTCGCGCGACGCTCATGCCGTCGGCGCAGGGGTGGGCATGCTTTCGCCTGCCGGTTCCGGCATACGGTCGTCGCTGACCACCCGGTTGCGGCCGGCGTTCTTGGCGGCGTAGAGGCGGCGGTCCGCCACCATCAGCATGGTGTCGAGGTTGTCGGTGCCGTCGGCGCCCAGATCCGACACGCCGATGGAGACCGTGAACCGGATATCACCCTTGCCGGTCGCATCGGCGGCCGGACCGCATGCCGTCTGCCCCAGGATCTTGCGCAGCCGCTCCGCGGCCTGGGTCGCTTCCTCGATGCTGGTGCGCGGCAGCAGCACGGCGAACTCCTCGCCGCCGATGCGCGCCGGCACGTCGATGGCGCGCACGGTCGCGCGCACTACGTCGGCCAGCGTCTTCAGCACGCGGTCGCCGCTGGCGTGGCCCCACTGGTCGTTGATGCGCTTGAAGCGGTCGATATCGATCATCAGCATCGACATCGGCGTGTTTTCGCGCTGGCTGTGGTTGTGCTCGATGGCGAAACGCGCCTCGAACACGCGGCGGTTGGCCAGCCCGGTCAGCGCGTCGGTCTCGGCCAGTTCGCGCAGCGCTTCGCCGCGGGCCAGGTAGTGCGAGAACAGCTTGCGGAAGCCCTGCAGCGTGACCCACAGCAGCACCGCCAGTGACAGCGCGCTGGCCGCCAGCACCGCGCTCAGGTGCGAAGCGGTACGCAGCAGCAGGTCCGTCGCGGAGAAGTAGTCCACCAGCATCAGGTTGGTGCTGCCGATGCGCTGGAACATCAGGCGGCTGCCGTCGCCAAGGTGCAGCGTGCCGGAGCCGCGACTGAACATCTGCTGGGGCGTGGCTTCGCGCCAGGCGGGCGGCACGACCGCATCTATTTTCTCGCCGCCCTTGACGTCGCGCGTGCTGGCGCCGATCAGGTGGCCGTCGATATCGATCAGGAAGCTGCGCACCCCCTTGCGCGTGGTGCTGGTCAGGTAGGCGTCCAGGCTGCGCTGCGAAATGCCCGAAATCGCCACGCCGCGGAACTGGGCGTGCAGGTACACCGGCAGGCTGACTGTCAGGTACATGTCGCCGCTGCCATCGGCAGCCGGCACCATCTGCCAGCGCAGGGTGCGATCGGGGTTGTTATGCGGCTGGTGCTCGCGCATGAAGCCGGCATCGTCGACGCGACGCAATACGGCGGCCGTGCGCGCAGGCGGCACCGGCGGATAGGTGACAAAGAACCCGTTGGTGGACACGTACATGAGCTTGCGCGTGACCAGCGGGTTGACCGGCTCGGCGCTCAGCAGGTGGCTGAGGCCGCGTGCCACATACAGGCCGGGCAGCAGGTCTTCATCGCGGCGGTAAAAGCCGTCCATGCCTTCCAGCATCCGGGGGCCGGCGCCGAGCAACACCGCATCGCCTTCTGGCGCGGGCAGTTGCCACAGGTCATCGTTGCGGTGCGCGTAGGCGGCTTGCAGCGGCGGATCGGCTTCGACCGCGTGCGGGCCCATCTGCAGGCGGATCAGGTGCTGGGCGAAATTGCGCACGCTGCGCAGCCGTTCGGTCTCGACGTTCAGCACCCAGCTGATGCCGGCCACCTGCAGCTGTTGTGTTTGCTGCAGGGTCTGCACTTCGTGGTCGCGCAGCACCACCAGGCCGTGCGCGGAAATGACCAGCAGCAGCACGGAAGCGGCAGCAAAGGACAGCACCACGAAGCGTTGCGGCGTACGCACTGCCTGCTCCCATAGCCGGTCGAGCAGTGCGGAAAGGCGGGGGCGCATGAGTGACTCCAGGGGGTTCCTGAATCCGTGCACGCAGCCTACTGCATTCGCGATCGGGTTCGTGTGGTGCGGAGTTCAGTGAAATCCGAACTCATGATGCGCTATCCGGAATAAAAGACAAAGGGTGTCTACACGTCATTGCCAAAGCGGGAATGATGGGGCTCGCAGGTAGCGATATCGTTACTGTGGGAACAGATATCGGCGCGCACTTAATTCCCCACACGAAAAGTTTCATGACGGCCACACAATCTTGCGCCACAGCCGTCCTGATAGATTCACCCGACCACCCCTATCCGGGCGCGATGCCATGGTTATCTCGACAAGACTCCTGCGCCGGCTACGCGGCACCTTGGCCGGCATCGCACTGGCGGCGACCGCGCACTCCGGCGAGGCCGCGCCGCTGAGCCTGCCAGGATCGCTACCCAACATGGTCGGCCTCGGGGTCGGCTCCACCACCGAGTTCGCTGGCGGCAAGGACCGCATGCTCGGAGTTGTGCCCGGCGTCCGCTACGTGACCCCGGGTGGACGGCTGCTGGAGTGGTACGGACCGTATGCGCAGTTCAACTTCGGCGGGCTGACGGGCTTCCAGTGGGGACCGGCGGTTGGGTTGCGACTGGGCCGCAATAACGTCGACGATCCGGTGGTGGCGCAAGTGCATGAGATCGACACCACGGTGGAGGCGGGCGGGTATGTCGGCTATGAATATCTAAACCCGGGCAGCGTCCCGTGGCGGCTGCGCGGCGGCATCAACGTGATGACCAATGCCGGCATCGTCTACGGCGGCAGCCGTGTCACCGCCACCGGCACCTTCTGGATGCCGCTGCACCGGCGGATCTACGTGGGGGCTGGCCTCGGCGCGACCTGGGTCAGCGGCAGCTTCAACCGTACCTACTTCGGCGTGACGCCGGCAGACTCGGCTGCCAGTGGCCTGCCCGTCTACAGCCCCGGCGGCGGGCTGGAGCAATTCACGGGCTGGCTGGCGATGATCTACCAGTTCGACAAGCACTGGTATGGCGGTGCGATGGTCTATGCACAGCGGCTGGCCGGCGATGCCGCCGACAGTCCCATCGTCACGCAGCGCGGCACGCGCAACCAGATCACCTATGGCATCGGCCTGGCTTATTCGTGGCGCTAGCACGGGGCGGCGCGGGGCCGGCTTGCTATGATGCGGCCATGGTCGACGAGCTAGTCATTCCCCACCACGAATACCTGATCACCGCGATCCGCGCGCAAGGCGCTGGCGGCCAGAATATCAACAAGGTATCCAACGCCGTGCACCTGCGTTACGACGTGCGGGACTCTTCGCTGCCGCCCGACCATAAGGAACGTCTTCTGGCCTTGCACGATCACCGCATCACGCGCGACGGCGTGGTGGTGATCAAGGCGCAGCAATTCCGCAGCCTCGAACAGAACCGCGACGAAGCGGTGCGGCGCCTGCATGAGCTGGTCCGCAGCGTGGCCACGCCGCCGCGTGTGCGGCGCGCCACGCGTCCAACGCTGGCATCGCGACGGCGCAGGCTGGAAGGCAAGAACCAGCGCAGCCAGGTCAAGGCGCTGCGCGGCAAGGTCTTCGACTAGCCCCCGCGAACGGGGGCCGGTTCGCGTCAGCGCGCGGACTGCAGCGCGGCAATGCGTTGCTCGATCGGCGGATGGCTGGAGAACAGCGCCATCCACGACTTGCCGCCGGCAATGCCCATCGCCTGCATGTTCTGCGGCAGCCCGTCCGGATCGAGGCCACCCAGGCGGCGCAGCGCCGAGACCATCGGCGTGGGCGACCCCATCAGGCCCGCGGCGCCGGCATCGGCGCGGAATTCGCGCTGGCGCGAGAACCACGCCACGATGATGCTGGCCAGGATGCCGAACACGATCTCGCAGACGACCACCGTCACCATGTAGCCGATGCCGGGACCGCTCGACTCCTCGTCGTTCTTGCGCAGCATCGAATCGACGAAGTAGCCGACCACGCGCGCCATGAAGATGACGAAGGTATTGACCACGCCCTGGATCAGCGTGAGCGTAACCATGTCGCCGTTGGCCACGTGCGCAACCTCATGCGCCAGCACCGCCTCCACTTCGTCGTGCGACATCGATTGCAGCAGGCCGGTGGACACCGCCACCAGCGAGCTGTTCTTGGTCGCGCCGGTGGCGAAGGCGTTGGGTTCGCCCTCGTAGATCGCCACCTCGGGCATGGGCAGGCCGGCGCGTTGCGCCAGCTTTTCCACCGTCTGCATCAGCCACAGCTCGGTGCTGGTGCTCGGGTGGGTGATGACCTGCGCGCCGGTGGACCACTTGGCGATGGTCTTGGACATCAGCAGGGAGATAAACGAACCGCCAAAGCCCATCAGCGCGGCAAAGGCCAGCAACATGCCCAGGTTCAGGCCGTTGGCGGTCAGGAACCGGTTCACGCCGAGCACGCTGGCGGTGATGCTGAGGACGATCATGACGGCGATGTTGGTCGCCAGGAAAAGCAATACGCGTTTCATGTGTGTATGGAATGCAGTCGAGTGCAATCGGAGTGGAGCAACTACGGGAAAGATGCGGGCAAGCCGCAAGCAGCGCACCGTACCCGCGGCACGGCGCAGGAAACGGCGGACGCGGACAACCGCGGCCGCGCACGCTCAGGCGCGCGGCGGGCGGGGCAGCAGCGGCAGGTCCGGCTCGGGCAGCGGGGCGCCGGCGTAGCGCGGCGGTCCGACGCGGCCGGCCCACGGCGCGAGGCGCAGGGGAGTTGCGGGCAGCAGCTGCTCGGCCAGGTCGGCGCCGGGCTGCGGTTGCGGCTCGGCGGATTCGGGCGCAGGCGCTGAATCGGGTGCGGCGGCCAGGTCGGCTTGCATGGCATCGCCGGCCATCTCGTCCGCCGCGCTTGCGGCAGGCGCGGTGGCGGACGCCACCAGTCCGTCGCCGATCGTGTCCACGGCGTGCGCGAGCGCGCCTGCCCAGCCCGGCAGGGGCAGGAAGGCCAGCATCATGACCAGCAGGAGAAGCCGGAGCGAACGCACTTGGAGGACGAACTTATCGGTAGGTGTTGAGCGATTCTACAGGATGCGCCATGACGCCGGCGCCGGTTGCGGCACGCCGCTGCAAGGTTGCGCAGACTGCCCTACACTAGCTTAAACCCTGTAGTCATTACAGGGATTTGATGCACGCAAGACAGGACTCATACGATGCGTATCGGTGAACTTTCCCGTACCAGCGGCTGCGATGTCGAGACCATCCGCTATTACGAACGCGAGGGGCTGCTTGACGCCCCGCGGCGCGAGGCCAATGGCTATCGGCGCTACGACGACGGCCACCTGGTGCAGCTGAATTTCGTACGCCATTGCCGCTCGCTCGGCATGAGCCTGTCGGACGTGCGCCGGCTGCGCGAGTTCGAGCGCAACCCGTCGCAGGACTGTGACGACATCAACACGCTGCTGGACCGCCAGATCGCGCAGATCCATGCACAGCGGGTGGCGCTGGAGGCGCTGGAAGGGCAGCTGCGCGCACTACGGGAAACCTGCCACCATCACCACCACCAGCCCGCCAGCGAATGCGGCATCCTGCAGAACCTGCAGCAGGCCGCCGTCGGGGCAGCCTGTGAATGCCATGCCACGCACGATGCCGGACATGCTGCCAACGGGTGAGGTACGCGAACACGCCGCTGTGCTACGATGGCTGTCACCGTGACCGCACCACTGCGGTGCATGACTTCGGGCGGCGCCTTGCACAGTAAGCAATGACTTACGCTGCGGGCCTACGGCTGCTACGGCTGAAAGGCCGCCGCAACCCAAACTTATCCACATGACCGTGAACGATCGTCTGACGCCGATGACCGACGCGCCTGTCCGCCTGCAGCGGACCGGCCGCCCGCGCGCGTCCGCGTTCGCCATGTCTCCCCGCCGGATCAGCGCACCGCCTGCTTCCGCCCGGTTCCCAGCCTGACTCTCCCCCACCACGGGGCCCGGGCCGAACCGGGCCCGAGCCAGCCTCTCCATGGTTGCCGGCGACCGCCATGCCGTCGCCAGCACCATTGATGTTCGCGCTGCTGCGCAAAGCCAAGACCTGATCCCGCTGCCGCTTGTCTCCATTCATGGAGGCCGGGCCGCGCCAACCCATGACTGCCGGAGGATCCGCCATGAAGGCCACGAAGAAACAATCCGCCCAATCTGCACAAGCCGCGACCCCGTCGCTCTACCTGACCGAGCTCGACGTCACACGCCTGGAGCGCATCGCCAGCCGTGCCGGCTCGGCGCAGCTGGAGGACATGCTCGACAGCCTGCTCGCGCGCGCCACCATCGTCGCCCCGGAGGAGATCCCGACCGACGTCGTCACCATGAACTCGCGCCTGGTGTGCACGCTGCCCGGCGACCCGGCGCCGCGCAACTGGACCCTGGTCTACCCCGATGCGGCCGACTTCGATGCCGGCCGGCTGTCGGTGCTGTCGCCGGTGGGCCAGGCGGTGCTGGGCGCACGCGCCGGACAGACCGTCGGCTACCGCCTTCCGGACGGCCGCGAGCAGCAGGTGACGATCAGCGAGATCGCTTTCCAGCCGGAAGCCAGCGGCCAGTACACCCTCTGAGCGGCCGCCGAGCCCGTGCCAGCGCGTGCTGCGCGGGCCACACGCCTGCCGCGCCTCGTGCGCGCCAATGGCGATCCGTGGACACCATTCATCGGCAAGCGAGTCGTTTCACGACTCGCAACGCACCATTCGTCGCAGCGGCATTTCTGCTTGCGCGCACTGTGACTAATCTTCAGTCCGTGCTCGCATCGCAACATAGGATTGCCGGGCGGCCGGAGCTTCATCCCGGTCAAACAATAAGACAGACGAAATCAGTTGAAGGAGTCCCGAAATGATCGCCAGACGTATCCTTGGCGGCGCGCTTGTGTTCGCGGCAGTTGCCGCGTCCGCTGCGGCGTTGGCTGCCCCCGCCACCAGCAAGGTCGGCAAGTTTGATGTGTATGCCGATGCGCTGCGCGCCGGCAAGTACGACGTGTACACGGACGGTGCCAAGCAAGGCAAGTTCGATACATACACCGATGGCGCCCGCACCGGCCGCTTCGATGTGTACTCGGAAGGCTCGCGCCAGGGTGGCAGGTTCGACACCTTTAGTGAAGGTACGCATACCTTCAGCGGCGAGATTTCCAAGCAAGGCAAGTTCGATACCTTCAGCGAAGGCACGCACACCTTCAGCGGCGATATCGCTGACCGCGCGCTGGACAACTCGCGCACCGGTGACGGCTCGCTGTACGGCTATCGCGTCTGAACGGCGCTGCCGAACGCCTGTTCTTTCCGGTCTTCACCCGACCTGAAGCGGCCACTGCGGTGGCCGCATGTTTTCTCTCCCGCCTGCCCGGCTGACCTCCTCCTCCTTCTCTCTTCGCCTGGCAGGCGCTTTTCTCCCCTCTTTTTTCCCCATTCCTGTTTGCACGACACGGCTGCAATAGCCTGGGTTCGTCCTATGCCGATGGCCGCTGGCTGGCTGCGGCGCCGTGCCGGTCTGCCTGTGCATCCGGCAACCTGCGCGCAATCGCCGCGTACAGCAGCGGCACCACGAGCGTACCCAGTACCGTCGCGCCCAGCATGCCGCCCAGCACGCCGGTGCCGACCGCCTGCTGCGCGCCGGCGCCCGGACCGGTGCTGATGGCCAGCGGCACCACGCCCAGCACGAATGCCAGCGAGGTCATCACCACCGGCCGCAGGCGCTGGCGTGCCGCGCGCCCGGCAGCCTCCACCACGCTGGTCACGCCGGTTCCGCGCTCGCGCCGCAATTGCTCGGCGTATTCGACGATCAGGATCGCGTTCTTGGCGGCCAGCCCCATGATCACCACCACACCCACCTTGAAGTAGACGTCGTTGGGCATGCCGCGCAGCCAGATCGCCGCGGCGGCACCCATCAGGCCGGTCGGCACGATCGCGATCACCGCGAGCGGCAGCGTCCAGCTCTCGTACAGCGCCACCAGGCACAGGAAGATAAACAGCAGCGACAGCGCGAACAGCCACGGCGCCTGCGTGCCGGTCTGCTGCTGCTCGAAGGCGCGGCCGGTCCAGCGCACGTCATACTCCGGCCCCAGCCCGCGGACCAGTTCGGTCAGCCGTGCCATCGCCGCGCCGGTGGTGTGGCCCGGCGCCACCTCGGCATTGATGCGCACCGAGCTGAAGCCGTCGAAGCGCTCCAGCGTGACTTCGCCATGCCCCCATTCCAGCGAGGCAAATGCCGCCAGCGACACCATCGCGCCCTGGGCATTGCGCACATGCACGCGCGCCAGCTGCTCCGGATGCATGCGGAACGGCGCATCCGCCTGCAGGATCACGCGGCGCACGCGGCCCTCGCGCGCGACCTCGTCGATATAGCGCGAGCCCAGCGTGGCCGACAGCGTATGGTGGGTCGCCTCGGCCTCGACACCGAAGCTCTCCGCCTTGCGGTAGTCGATCTTCAGGTCGAGCGCGGGCACCGGCTGGCCGGTGGTGGCGCGCACTTCGCCCAGCACCGGGTCGGCCCTGGCGCGCTCGATCAGCTTGTCGCGCGCGGCGAACAGCGCCTCGCGGCCGACCGCCTGGCGCGCCACCACGCGCATGTCGAGGCCGCCGATGCTGCCCAGTTCCGGCAGCGCCGAGCTGTTGTAGGCAAACAGTTGCGCCGCGCCCCGGCCCGGCCACTCTTCCAGCCCGGCCGAAAGGCGCGCCAGCACCGCGTGCGCATTGTCTTTGCGTCCGCGCGCCTTCCAGTCGGTCAGGCTGATGAAGAGGCTGGCGCGCTGCTCCCCGCTGCCGCCGCTGGACCAGCCCAGCACCGCAAACGTGGAATGCACCGGGAAGCGCTCCTGCTGCATCCATTGCTCCAGCGATGCCACCAGTCGGCGCGTATCGGCCTGCGTGCTGCCGGCCGGCAGTTCGACGTCGACCACGATCTCGCCGGTATCTTCCTCGGGCAGGAAGCCGCTCGGCATTTTCCACAAGGCATAGCCGCACGCCAGCGTCAGATACACCGCCAGCCAGCGCATGCGGCAGCGCTGCAGCGCGCCGACCCAGCCGGCGTAGCGTCGGTGAAGGCGGCAAAGCGGGCATCGAACAAAACGCCATCGGCACGAACACCGCGCACAGCACCAGCGTCACTGCCACCAGCGCGCCGGAGACTTCGCGCATCGAACGCGCGGCGGCCTGCATGGCGTTGACACCGTCGGTGCGCATGATGCGCTCGACGTTCTCGACCACGACGATGGCGTCGTCGACCAGGATGCCGATTGCCAGCACCACGCCGAACAGCGTGATCACGTTCAGCGACAGGCCCAGCGCATACAGGCAAGCCACCGTGCCCAGCAGCGACACCGGCACCACGATGGTCAGGTCAAGTCAGGGCTGGCACGGGCGCACGGCAGCAACAGATCGGCCGTGGCTCCGGTGCGGTTGGAACGGAACGGCTTTCGGGTGGAGACGCCGCCATCGACAACAGGGGCGGCAAGGGGCAGCGGCACTGGACATGCTGGTCGTGCCGGAAGGTGTTGTGCCGGTTCAGTCAGGGGACGCGTGGCCCGTTGACTGGATCCGGCGCGGGCCGCGGCGCACAGGGGCCCGGAGGAGAGGGCCCGGCGCAGCGGCGCAGGGGGTCAATGAAGCTTCAGAGACCGGCGCCGGCGACTGGCCGTCGTGATGCGGCGTTGGCGGCGATTATAGACACGGAAGCGGGCGCGGGACAACGTAAGCGTCACATTGCAGCACCCCTCAGGCGTTGGGGGTGCGCAGGGGAGCTAAGGCTTCAGGGCTGGCGCGCGGCGAAGGTGTCGCACTTGCGGATGTCGCCCGACTCGATGCCGCGGCGCAGCCAGCGCACGCGTTGCTCGCTGGAACCGTGGGTAAAGGCGTCGGGCACGACATAGCCTTGCGACTGGCGTTGCAGCCGGTCGTCTCCGATCGCGGCGGCGGCCTTCAGGCCTTCTTCGATATCGCCTGGTTCCAGCAGTTGCTGGTTGGCACGCTGCGCGGTGGCGGCCCAGACGCCGGCCAGGCAATCGGCCTGCAGTTCCATGCGCACCGACAGCTGGTTGGCCTGCGCTTCGCCCATGCGGCGGCGCGCGGTGTCAACCTTCTCGGCCACGCCCAGCAGGTTCTGCACGTGGTGCCCGATCTCGTGCGCGATCACATACGCCTGGGCAAAGTCGCCGCTGGCGCCGAAGCGCTTGCGCAGTTCGTCATAGAACGCCAGGTCGATATAAACCTTCTGGTCGCCCGGGCAGTAGAAGGGGCCCATCGCAGACTGGCCGGTGCCGCACGCGGTCGGTGTGGCGCCGGAGAACAGCACCAGCGTCGGCGGCGCATAGCGGCGGTTCAGCTCGGTTTCGAAGATGTGCTGCCAGGTGCGCTCGGTATTGCCCAGCACCTTGCGCGTGAAGACCGTCATCTGGTCCGTGGCGGGCGGGCGGTTGGCCTGCTGTTGCTGTTGTTGCTGGCCCGAGCCTTGCAGCACGGATGCGCCCTGCATGATCAGCGTCGGGTCGATGCCAAAGAAGTATGACGCGGCCAATGCGATGATGACCGTGCCGATGCCGATCGACTTGCCGCCCAGCCCGCCGAATCCGCCACGGCGGTCTTCTACGTGCTGGCTTTCGGCTTCGTCATCGAGGCGCATGCTGCGGGCTCCTGGGGCAATGTGATGGGGGGGCGGGGACTGACCGGGGTGGAAATCAGTATAGCAACCGGCTCGGCCTGCTTGCGTGCGCCCAAAACCGCTCCCCTTTCTGCACCCCCAAAAAAAACACCGCCCGATCACCCTGGAGCCGGGCAACGCGGGCGGTGTGCGGCAAACATAAGAAACCGGGCTTGCGCCCGGTCCGGTCACTGCCTGAGCGTCCCGGGACGGAACGCTGGTGCGGGGGTTAGGCCAATGCGGCTTCCCGCGTGGACGAGGCCGTGGCCACCGCGCTGGCGCCGACTTCCGCCACGCGCAGCAGGTTGGTGGTTCCACCCTGGCCGAACGGCATGCCGGCAGCGATGGTGATCTGGTCGCCCGGCGCGGCGTAGCCTTCCACCAGCGCCGCGCGCGTCGCGGCTTCGACCATCTCGTCGACGCTCTGCACGTCGGGGCTCACGGTGGAGTGGATGCCCCAGGCGATCGCCAGCCGGCGCGCGATGTCCAGGTTGGGCGTGATGCTGACGATCGGCGCGCACGGCCGTTCGCGCGCGGCGCGCAGGGCGGTGGCGCCCGACGACGTATAGGTCACCGTCGCTGCCGCCCCGATGATCTGCGTGACTTCGCGCAGCGCGGCGCAAATCGCATCCTGGCGCGTGTTCAGCGGGGTCTCGTGCTGCGCATCGAGCAGGTTGCGGTACAGCGGGTCGCGCTCCACCTCGGTGACGATGCGGTTCATCATCGACACCGCCTGCACCGGGTAGCGGCCGTTGGCCGACTCCGCCGACAGCATCACCGCATCGGCGCCTTCATAGATCGCGCTGGCCACGTCCGACGCTTCGGCACGCGTCGGCACCGGCGAGTCGATCATCGATTCCAGCATCTGCGTGGCGATCACCACCGGCTTGCCCAGTTGGCGGCACACGCGCAGGATGCGCTTCTGCACGCCGGGAACGCGCTCGGGCGGCAGTTCCACGCCCAGGTCGCCGCGCGCCACCATCACCGAATCGGACACGCGCACGATCTCTTCCAGCTGCTGCAGCGCGGCCGGCTTCTCGATCTTCGACAGGATGCCGGCACGGGTGCCGACGATCTCGCGCGCTTCAACGATATCGGACGGACGCTGCACGAACGACAGCCCGATCCAGTCAGCGCCCAGCGACAGCGCGAAGTCCAGGTCCTTGCGGTCCTTCGCCGTCAGCGCGGGGATGGGGATCACCGCGTCGGGCACGTTCACGCCCTTGCGGTCGGACAGCGTGCCGTTGTTGGCCACGCGCGTGGTGATGGTGCCGGTGGTCACCGACTCGATCGCCAGGCGCACCTTGCCGTCATCGATCAGCAGCGACTGGCCCGGCTGCGCGGCTTCGAACAGCTCGGGGTGCGGCAGGTAGACGCGGCTGCCGTCGCCTGGCGTGGGATCGCTGTCGAGCACGAACACGTCACCCGTGCGTACCGCGACCTTGCCCGCGGCGAAGGTGCCGATGCGCAGCTTGGGACCCTGCAGGTCAGCCAGCACGGCGATCGGGCGGCCGGTCTCGGCCTCGATCTGGCGCACCGCGTCGTAGCGCGCACGGTGATCGTCGTGCGTGCCGTGGCTGAAGTTCAGGCGGAACACGTCCGCGCCGGCCTCGAACAGCGCGCGGATCACCGCGATGTCGGTGCTGGCGGGGCCGAGCGTGGCCAAGATCTTCGCTTTGCGCTGGCGTCTCATGATGTCTCCTCTTCCATTCTCGGTAGCGGCGCGTTGGCGCCGCGAGTCAGTCGGTACTACGTTGGCGGCGATCGTCAGACGATCAGGATCGCGCGGAAGTCATTCACGTTGGTACGGGTCGGCCCGGTGACGATCAGGTCGTCCACGCCGGCAAAGAAGCCGTAGCCGTCGTTGTTTTCCAGACGCGCTCGGGCGTTCAGCCCGCGCGCGGCGGCGCGGGTCAGCGTGTCGGGCGACAGCAGCGCGCCGGCGTTGTCTTCGGAGCCGTCGATGCCATCGGTATCGCCGGCGATCGCATGCACGCCGGCCAGGCCGTCGAGCGCCACCGCCAGCGACAGCAGGAACTCGGCATTGCGCCCGCCGCGGCCCTTGCCGCGCACGGTCACGGTGGTTTCGCCGCCGGAAAGGATCACGCACGGCTTGCTGAAGGGCTGGCCGCGCTGCGCCACCTGGCGCGCGATGGCGGCGTGGACTTCGGCCACTTCGCGTGCTTCGCCTTCGATGCAATCGGACAGGATATGGGCCTCGAAGCCCAGTTCGCGCGCGCGCGTCGCGGCGGCCTCCAGCGATTGCTGCGCGGTGGCCAGCGTCACATGGCGATGGCCTTCGAAGCGCGCGTCGCCCGGCTTGGGCGTTTCGCCGGCACCGCTCTCCAGGTGCGCGCGCACGTTGGCGGGCACGTCGATGCCGTACTTGGCGATCACGGCCAGCGCATCGGCGCAGGTGGTCGCATCGGGCAGCGTCGGGCCGCTGGCGATGAGCGTCGGGTCATCGCCGGGGATATCGGAAATCAGCAGCGTTTCCACGCGCGCCGGCGCGCAGTGCAGCGCCAGGCGTCCGCCCTTGAGCGCGGACAGGTGCTTGCGCACGCAATTCATCTCGCCGATGCTCGCGCCGCTCTTGAGCAGCGCCTTGTTCACGGACTGCTTGTCGGCCAGCGTCAGGCCCGGCGCGGGCGCCGCCAGCAGCGCGGAACCGCCGCCGGAAATCAGGCACAGCACCAGATCATCGGCGCTCAGGTCCTGCACCAGTTCCACCATGCGCTGCGCGGCGCGCGCGCCGGCTTCATCGGGAACGGGGTGGGCGGCTTCGACCACTTCAATCCGCTGGCAATCGGCACCATGGCCATAGCGCGTCACCACCAGGCCCGACAGCTCGCCTTGCCAGTTCGCTTCCACTGCTTGCGCCATCGCGGCGGCGGCCTTGCCGGCGCCGATCACCACGGTGCGGCCCTTGGGCGGCGCGGGCAGGTGCGGCGGCAGGCAGTGGCTGGCGCTGACGGAAGCGACCGCGGTATCGAACAGGTCGCGCAGCAGCGCGCGGGGATTGATCTGTCCGGGAAGGTCTGCCGTGCGCTGGGGCGACAGCAGGGCGGCTTGGGGTTCGGTGGCGAGCATGAAGAATCCTGGTGCTGACGGGAAAAGCTAGTCGTCCCCGCGGGGCGGGGACGACTGGGGCACTGCTTACTTGGCGATCTGGTGGTTAGACATGATCTCGATCGCGCGGCACAGGGCCGAGTGGTCTTGCTTGCCCAGGCCGTTGGCGGAGCAGGTGTTGAACAGCTCCTGCGCGGTGGCGGTATTGGGCAGCGCCACGCCCAGCGCCTTGGCACCCTGCAGCGCCAGGTTCAGGTCCTTCTGGTGCAGCTCGATGCGGAAGCCCGGGTCGAAGGTGCGCTTGACCATGCGGTCGCCGTGCACCTCCAGGATGCGCGAAGCGGCGAAGCCGCCCATCAGTGCCTCGCGCACCTTGGCCGGATCGGCGCCGGCCTTGGAGGCGAACAGCAGCGCTTCGGACACAGCCTGGATATTCAGCGCGACGATGATCTGGTTAGCAACCTTGGTGGTCTGGCCGTCGCCGTTGCCGCCCACCAGCGTGACGTTCTTGCCCATCAGATCGAACAACGGCTTGACCTGGTCGAACGCCTCTTGCGGGCCGCCGACCATGATCGTCAGCGACGCGGCCTTGGCACCCACTTCGCCGCCCGACACCGGCGCGTCCAGGTACGAAGCACCCAGCTTGTTGATGCGCGCGGCGAAGTCCTTGGTGGCGATCGGCGAGATCGAGCTCATGTCCACCACGATCTTGCTGTAGCTGGCTTCCTTGCCCGCGGCCTTCAGCGCGGCGGCAACGCCCTTGTCGGCAAACAGCACGGCCTCAACGTGCGGCGTGTCCGGCACCATGATGACGATGATGTCGGCGCGCTTGGCGACTTCCTCGGCGCTGGTGCAGACGGTCACGCCTGCATCGACCAGCGCTTGCGGGGCCGGGTTGACGTCATGCACGAACAGCGTGTGGCCGGCGGCGCGCAGGTGGCCCGCCATCGGTGCGCCCATGATGCCCAGGCCGATAAAGCCGACGTTGCGTTGGTTTGCCATATTGATGTCTCCTTGCTTGAGAGTAAGTCTGTCTTGGTTCGCGTAGGTGGTAACGGGTTACCGCGGGGCTTACTGCACGCCGTGCGCGGCGCGCCAGCCCAGGCCGGCTTCGGTGGTGGTCTTCGGCTTGTATTCGCAGCCGATCCAGCCGGTGTAGCCGATCTCGTCCAGGAACTTGAACAGGTACTGGTAGTTCAGCTCGCCCGTGCCCGGCTCGTTGCGGCCCGGGTTGTCGGCCAGCTGCACGTGCCTGATCTTCGGCAGGTTGGCCTTGATGGTGTTGGCGATCTCGCCCTCCATCCGCTGCATGTGATAGATGTCGTACTGCACGTACAGGTTGGGCGCGTTGACCTGGTTGATCAGGTCGACCGCCTGCTGCGTGCGCGACAGGAAGAAGCCGGGGATGTCGAAGGTGTTGATCGGCTCGACCAGCAGGTCGATGTGCTCGGCGGCCAGCGCGCCGGCGGCGAAGCGCAGGTTTTCCACCAGCGTTTCCTGCGCCTGTTCGCGCTTGACGTTCTGCGGCAGGATGCCGACCAGGCAGTTCAGCTGGCGCACGCCCAGCACCTTGGCGTACTTGATGGCCTCGCCCACGCCGTCCTGGAACTCGCCGACGCGGTCCGGGTGGCAGGCAATGCCGCGCTCGCCCGCGTCCCACTTGCCGGCGGGCAGGTTGTGCAGCACCAGGTCCAGCTGGAAGCGGTTCAGGCGGTCAGCGATCTGGTCCGCGTGGAACGCATACGGGAAGAGGAACTCCACGCCGCGGAAGCCCGCGCGCGCGGCGGCTTCGAAGCGGTCGAGAAAGCCCACTTCGTTGAACAGCATGGTGAGGTTGGCCGCAAGTTTGGTCATTTGTCATCTCCTGTGACTTGGTTTTTGTGCGCCATCCCCGCTGGCGCGGGGATGGCGTTCTGGTCCTGCAGGGGGCGGGAAGGGTCTTACGCCGTTTCCACTTCTTCGGTCAGGATGGCCCCTTCGACGTCCTGGGCATCCTCGATGTCCTCGATCGGCTCGAACTCGTTGATGTTGTCGATCTCGGTGCCCATCGCGATATTGGTCACGCGCTCCAGGATCACCTCGACCACCACCGGCACCGAGAACTCGGCCATCAGGTCGCGCGCCTCGGCGAAGGCGGGGGCGATGTCTTCCGGCTTGAACACGCGGATCGCCTTGCAGCCCAGGCCTTCGACAACCTTGACGTGGTCCACGCCGTAGCCGTTCAGCTCGGGCGAGTTGACGTTGTCGAACGCGAGCTGCACGCAGTAGTCCATCTCGAAACCACGCTGTGCCTGGCGGATCAGGCCGAGGTAAGAGTTGTTCACCACCACGTGGATGTACGGCACCTTGAACTGCGCGGCCACGGCCAGCTCTTCGATCATGAACTGGAAGTCGTAGTCGCCCGAGATCGCCACCACGTCCGAGTTCGGCGAAGCGGTCTTCACGCCGATCGCGGCCGGGATGGTCCAGCCCAGCGGGCCGGCCTGGCCGCAGTTGATCCAGTGGCGCGGCTCGTTGACCGACAGGAACTGCGCGGCGGCGATCTGCGACAGGCCAATGGTGCTGACGTAGCGCACGTCGCGCGGGAAGTACTGGTTCATCTCGCGGTACACGCGTTGCGGCTTGACCGGCACGTTGTCGAAGTCGCTCTTGCGCTGCATGGTGCGGCGGCGCTTCTGCACGTCGGCCACCCACGACTTGCGGCACGGCAGGCGGCCGGCCATCTTCATTTCGCGGGCGACTTCAACGAACAGTTCCAGCGCGGCCTTGGCGTCCGAGACGATGCCCAGGTCCGGGCCGAACACGCGGCCGATCTGGGTGGGCTCGATATCGACGTGCACGAACTTGCGGCCCTTGGTGTAGACATCGACGCTGCCGGTGTGGCGGTTGGCCCAGCGGTTGCCGATGCCCATCACGAAGTCCGAAGCCAGCAGCGTGGCGTTGCCATAGCGGTGCGAGGTCTGCAGGCCGACCATGCCGGCTTGCAGCGGGTGGTCATCGGCCAGCACGCCCCAGCCCATCAGCGTCGGCACCACCGGCACGTTGACCAGCTCGGCGAACTCGACCAGCAGTTCCGAAGCGTCAGCGTTGATCACGCCGCCGCCGCACACGATCAGCGGGCGCTCGGCCGCGTTGAGCATGGAGATGGCCTTCTCGATCTGGGCGCGCGAGGCGGCGGGCTTGTACGGCTGCAGCGGCTGGTAGGTGTCGACATCGAATTCGATCTCGGCAACCTGCACGTCGAACGGCAGGTCGATCAGCACGGGGCCCGGACGGCCCGAGCGCATGATGTGGAAGGCTTGCTGGAACACCTGCGGCACCAGCGCCGGCTCGCGCACGGTGACGGCCCACTTGGTCACGGGCTTGGCGATCGACTCGATATCGACGGCCTGGAAGTCTTCCTTGTAAAGGCGGGCGCGCGGGGCCTGGCCGGTGATGCAGAGGATGGGGATCGAATCCGCCCAGGCCGAGTACAGGCCGGTGATCATGTCGGTGCCCGCGGGGCCCGAGGTGCCGACGCAGACGCCGATATTGCCCGGCTCGGCACGGGTGTAGCCCTCGGCCATGTGCGAGGCGCCTTCGACGTGGCGGGCCAGCACGTGGCTGATGTTGCCCGACTTGCGCATCGCCGAGTAGAACGGGTTGATCGCCGCGCCCGGAACGCCGAACGCCGTGGTCACGCCTTCCTTTTCCAGAACCGCGATGGCCGCGTCGATTGCTCTCATCTTTGCCATGATCTTGTCTCCAATGGTGGTGGGATTCGCATTGGAGTCGATCCTATTCCCCCAACCCGGCTGGGATAAACAGAAGGACGATCAGTTGATTCGATACTTCGGGTATGGAATATGGGCTTGGAAGCCTGATGAGACGGTCGCCGATGGCACGCCAGCGTATGCAATTGGATATATGGTGTGATGAAGCGGCCACGTTGCGCAGCAATAGGTACGTGCCGGCACTGCTAGTCGTGGTGACTATCCCGCACGTGCCCCGAGCGGCGAAAATGGCGCCATCCCGTTGCCCATGCCGACCATGTATTCCAGGCTGCCGCCGACCTACGAATTGCTTGAAGCGCTTGAAGCCAGCAGCGCGCCCGCGCCGCCAAAGGAAAGTGCGCCGGCCGGCGGGCTGGCCCGCTTGCTGTGGATCGGCTTTATCGTCGCGCTGGTGGCGACCCTGCTTGGCGGCGGGGCGCTTGCCGTATGGCGGCTGTGGCTGAAGCCCCCGGTGCCACCGTGGTCGCTGCGCGCGTTCGAGGCATCCCTGGCCACGGCGGCCGCCTGCTATGTCGGCGCCGGTGTGGCGCGCTCGCGCTCGGTGCTGGCCAGGCTGCGCAACCCGCTGCGCTGGCAAGCCGCCGAAATGGACCGCCAGCGCACCGCCGAAGATGCGCTGCTGCGGCAGCTGGCGCGCGTCCCGCCGGCGCAGCTGGAGGCGCGGCAGCGTCGCGTGGCCTTGCAGCTGCAGTTATGGGAAGGGGCGGCACGCACGGTAGGGCTACTGCTGGCGCTGGCGCCCGCCGCGGTGGTGCTGGCCAGCGCGTGGCGCGCATTGCCGCGTCCGGAGCAGACGGTGCCGACGCTGCTGTGGGGCTATGGCGTGATGCTGGTCGCTGGCGGCGCCACCTACCTGTACCTGCATGTGCAGTGCAGCCGGCCGCTGCGGCGGCTGGCGTACGTGCTGGGCGAGGCGGCGCGAATGAATGCTGAACTGGACGCGCGGCGCGCGCAACGCGCCGCCGCCCGGCAGGAGGCGTGATCAAGCGGCGTGATCAAGCGGCGTGATCAGGAAGGCGTAATCAGGCCGCGGCGAGATAGGCCTGCACCAGCCGTACCCACGCCGCCGCGCCCAGCGGCAGCACCGCGTCGTTGAAGTCGTAGCCGGGGTTGTGCACCATGCAGCCGCCGAACTCGCCTTCGCCATTGCCAAGGATCAGGTAGCAGCCGGGCACCGCGTTCAGCATCCAGGCAAAGTCTTCGCTGCCGTTGAGGCCCTTCGGCGCCTGCGTGACCACGTTGTCCGCGCCGACCAGCTCGGTGCAGACGCGCTGCGCCAGCAGCGTTTCGGCTTCCGCGTTGACCATCGGCGGCGTCAGCTGGCGGTAGTCGATCTCCGCTTCCACGCCATGCGCCTGCGCGGTCAGTGAAACGACCTCGCGGATGCGCTGCTCGACCAGCGCGCGCGTCTCTGGCCGCGCGGCGCGCACGTTGAGCCCTAGCGTCACGGCTTCCGGAATCACGTTGTGCGTGGCGCCGCCGCGGATAAAGCCGACCGACACCACCGCGGTATCGTCCGGCGCGACATTGCGCGCCACCACGGTCTGCAGCGCGGCGACGATGGCCGCGGCCGCCGCGATCGGGTCGCGCGCGCGGTGCGGCATCGCGCCGTGGCCGCCCACGCCGCGCACGGTCACGTCGGCCACGTCCGACGACAGGCTCACCGGCCCCGGCAGCACGCGGAAGGAACCCGCCGGCACGCCCGGCATGTTGTGCAGCGCGAAGATCGCATCGCACGGGAAGCGCTCGAACAGCCCGTCCTCGATCATCGCGCGCGCACCGCACAGGTTCTCTTCGTCGGGCTGGAAGATCAGGTTGAGCGTGCCGTCGAAATCGGGCTGATCGGCAATCGCCCTGGCCGCCGCCAGCAAAATGGCGGTATGGCCGTCGTGGCCGCACGCGTGCATCTTGCCGGGCACGCGGCTGGCGTAGGGCAGGCCCGTCGCCTCGGTGATCGGCAGCGCGTCCATGTCGGCGCGGATGCCGAGGCGGCGCGTGCCGTTGCCGCGCTTGAGCTGCCCAACCACGCCGCTCTTGCCGATGCCAGTGTGGACCTCGTAGCCCCATTCGGCCAGCAGCGTCGCCACCAGCCTGCTGGTCGCGCCGACCTCAAAGCCCAGCTCGGGCTGCGCGTGGATCTGGCGGCGGATGCCGACGAAGGTCTCGGCGTCGATGCCGATGGCCGGCAGCAGGTGCGGCAGGTACTGGAACGGCTGGAGCGTCGGTGCGCGGGTCATGGGATCGGTCTCCGAAAATGTATAGGGTTCAGTGGGCGCGGCTCAGTGGGCTCGGATCTCGCGGATGCGCAGCACGGCGAGCAGCGTGATCACGCCGCAGACCAGCATGTAGAGGGCCGGCGACATCGGGTTGCCGGTGCGGGCGAGCATCCACGTGACGATGAATTGCGACGAGCCGCCGAACACAGTCACGCCCACGCTGTAGATCACCGACAGGCCGCTGGCGCGCACGCCGGCGGGGAGCATCTCCAGCATCATCAGGAACATCGGCGTGGTGCCCAGGTTGACCAGCGCGGTCAGCAGCGCCGACACGCACAGCACCAGCGGCACGCTCGGGTAGGCATTGATCAGCCAGAACGCCGGGTACACCGCCAGCATGCTGAGCACCAGCGATGCCACCACCAGCGGCTTGCGCGCGACAAGGCGGTCAGCGAGGCGGCCGGCGAACAGCGACACCACCGTCAGCGTCAGCCCGGTGACGCAGCCCGACAGGAACGACAGCGACGCCGGCATATGCAGCACGCGGATCATGTAGGTGGGCATGAAGAACACCACCAGGTACATCGTCGCGGTGCCGGCCGTGGTCGCCAGGATGCCTTTGACCACGGTGGCGCCGTGGTTGCGGAACAGCTCGCCGAGCGGGTTCGGCGCGTGAGCGTCGGCCTGGTGGGTTTCATCGAGGTGCGCGCGGATATACAGCCCCACCGGCGCGATCAGCAGGCCGACCAGGAAGGGCAGGCGCCAGCCCCAGCTTTCCAGCGACGCGGTCGGCAGCACGGCGTACAGCGTGGCGCCGGTCAGCGCGCCCAGCAGCGCCGAGATGCCCTGGCTGCCGAGCTGCCAGCTGACGCGCCAGCCGCGGCCCTTGACCCCGCCTGCCTCCATCAGCATCGCGGTCGAGGCACCGATCTCGCCGCCGAGCGCAAAGCCCTGCAGCAAGCGGCCCGCCACGATCATCAGCGAGCCGACCATGCCGGCCGACGCATACGGCGGCGCCAGCGCGATGAACAGGGTACCCAGCACCATCAGGCCAATGGTCAGCGTCATCGCCGCCTTGCGGCCACGCCGGTCGGCGTAGCTGCCGATCACCACGCCGCCGAGCGGGCGCATCACGAAGCCGATGCCGAAGGTGGCCACTGCCAGCAGCAGCGAGCCGTAGGGGCTGTCGGAGGGGAAGAACAGCTTGCCGATCAGCAGCGAGAAGAAGCTGTAGACGGTGAAGTCGAACATCTCCAGCGCATTGCCCAGCGAGCACGCCGCGATCAGGCGGAACTGGCTCTGGTTGCGGGGCGTGCTTGCGGCTGTGGCGGGGGCGGCCGCAACGCTGGCAGGCGTCACGAGGGTGGCGTCGTTCATGCAAGGTCTCCACGAACTGGTGGGGGGCTGCACGCACGGCGGACCGGTGTTGTCGGGGCCCGGTGAGCAGGATCGGCTCGCGCGGCAGTCAGGTTGGCAACCTGTGGCGCTGAGTATTCAGGCAAACGGACCAGGACAAAAAATCATATATTTTCATCCTGATAACCAGATCGAATCACCGTCATAACCGGGGTCGCCCCGGTATCGGGATAACTACTGAAGGGTGCCCGCAAAGCCTTGGCCGACGCGGCGAAGGGGCGGAAGTGCGGCCTGCGGCGCGCGTCGGCATTTCGCCCGCGGATGGGGCGTGCTGCCCCGCGCCGGGGCATGGCGCACGGCGATGCACGGCACCCTGGAACAGGAAACGGAAACGATGAAGCTGCACCAACTGCGGGTCCTGCTGGCCGTGGCCGAGCACGGCAGCATCCATGAAGCGGCGCGCGCGCTGCATATCTCGCAGCCGGCGCTGTCCAAGGCCATCGCCGAGCTGGAGCGCGAGCTGGGCGTGACGCTGCTGTCGCGCTCGGTGCGCGGCGTCAGCCTGACCGCCTACGGCCTGGCGCTGGTCAAGCGCGCCAGCGTGGTCGAGCAGGAGCTGCGGCACGCGCTGGAAGACATCGAGTCGATCCGCGGCCATGCCGAGGCAGAACTGAACATCGGCTTTACCGCCGTGGCGTCGAGCGGCCCGTTGCCTGCGGCCATCGCGGCATTCCGGCAGCGCTTCCCCAACGTCGCGCTGCGCGGCTTCGAGCTGCGCCCCCAGCAGATCCAGGAAGGGCTGCGCGAGGGGCGGCTCGACCTGGGACTGATCTCCACCAACAGCGGCCCCGGCTCGGCGTCGCTGCAATGGGAGCCGCTGTTCTCGGTCGGCATGAAGCTGGCGGTGCGCGCCGGGCACCCGCTGCGGCGCACACGCCGGCTGCGGCCGCTGCTGGACGCCGACTGGCTGGTGCTCGACCCGGTCGACGATGCCGGCAGCCCGCTCGCCAGCCTGATGCGGCTGCACCGGATGGAAATGCCGCGCCGGGTGGTGCAGAGCGCGTCCAACCTGCTTGGGCTGCAGCTGGCCACGCGCACTGACCTGATCAGCATGTGGTCGGACTTTGTCTTCCACGGCACTGGCGGCCCGCTGCAACTGGCCAGCGACCAGCTGGTGCCGCTGCCGATCCAGGACGAGTTGCCGGATTTTCGCGTGTTCCTGGTTTATCGCTCGGTCGACCTGATGACGCATGTTTGCGCCGAATTCAGCCGCGAAGTGCGCCACTGTGCCCGTGAGCGCCGCGATGCGCCGCCCGCCATGCGCCGGGCCCGATCCGCTTCATAAGCGCCGCCGGGGTGCCACGGCGGCGCCGATGCCGCACAATGGCGCCCGGGAGACTGATATCCGATGGACAAACTCAAGCAAATCGAAGCCTTTATCGCCGTGGTGGAGCACGGCAGCATGGCCGCCGCGGCGCTGACGCAGAACGTCACGCCGGTGATGATCGGCCGCCGCATCAACGCACTGGAAGCGCGCATCGGCGTCAAGCTGCTGCACCGCTCCACCCGCCGCATCGCCGTGACCGAGCAGGGCGCGGTGTTCATGGAGCAGTGCAAGAAGGCGCTGTCCGACCTGGACCGCGCCGAGATGCTGATCGCCGAAGGCAAGCACAAGGCCACCGGCCACCTGATCGTGTCGGCGCCGGCCGCGTTCGGCCGCAAGCACGTGGCGCCGCACGCGCCGGCCTTCCTGGCCGCCAACCCGGAAGTGCAGATCTCGTTCAACCTGACCGACCGCGTGGTCGACCTGGTGCGCGAGGGCTATGACGTGGGTATCCGCATTGGCGGCGCGATCGACCCCAACTTCGTCGCGATCAAGCTGGCGCAGAACAAGCGCGTGGTGTGCGGCACGCCGGCTTACTTCGCCAGGTACGGCGTGCCGCAGACGCTGGACGACCTGGAGCACCATAACTGCCTGGCATTCAACCTGCAGGGCGGGCAGCAGCGCGGCTGGTACTTCAGCCAGAATGGCAAGGCCGTGACGGTGCGGGTCAATGGCAACCTCGACTGCAACGATGGCGAACTGCTGCACCGCTGGACCGGCGAGGGGCTGGGGCTGGGCTGGCGCTCGACCTGGGAAATCCTGCCGCAGCTGGAGAGCGGCGAACTGATTACAGTGCTCGACGAGTACGCGCTGCCCGACTACGACATCCTCGCGGTGTACCCGCAGCAGCGCCCGGTGCCGGCCAAGATCCGCTTCTTTATCGAGCACCTGAAAGCGCAGTTCGCGCGCCCCGGCTACTGGATGGCCGGCGGCAACGGCGACTGAGGGCGGCCGGGCGCAACGAATCGAGACGCCATGGCAGCCTGGCTGGCCGACCTCGTCGTCATCGTGCACGGCCTGTTTATCGTGTTCGTGGTGGCCGGCGGCCTGCTGGTGCTGCGTTGGCCGCGACTGGCGTGGGTACACCTGCCCGCCGCGGCGTGGGGCGTGCTGATCGAGTGGTCCGGGTGGATCTGCCCGCTGACGCCGCTGGAGAATGCGTTGCGTCGTGCCGCGGGCGAAGCGGGCTACAGCGGGGGCTTTGTCGAGCGCTACCTGTTGCCGCTGATCTATCCGGCGGGCCTGACGCCCGCCGTGCAACTGTGGCTCGGCCTGGTGGTGCTGGTGGTCAACCTGGCGGTCTACGCGGTGTGGTGGCGCCGCCGGCGCCGCCACTGAGCTGCAGGCTTCAACGCGCCGGGTTAAAGCGCGGCGCGCGTTTCTCCATGTTGGCCAGCACCGCCTCGCGCTGGTTGGGCGAGCCGACCAGCCGGTCCTGTTCGTCCGATTCGGCCTGCAGGATGGCGGCATTGTCGCCGCGCTCGACCACGGCCATCAGCCGCTTGGCCGCGCGCACCGCATCCGGGTTCTTCTGCGCCACCTGGCGCGCCGCCTCCAGCGCCGCGGCGCGCGGGTCGTCGGCGACGTAGGTGGCGAGCCCCAGTTCGCATGCTTCGGTGCCGCTGAGCACGCGCGCGCTGTAGACCAGTTCGCGCAGCACGTCAGGGCGAACCAGCCCGCGCGTCAGCACCATGCCGGCCATGTCCGGCACCAGCCCCCACTTCATCTCCATTACCGACAACTTCGTATCGGGCGCGACGTAGCGCACGTCGGCGCCCAGCGCCACCTGGAGGCCACCGCCGAAGGCCACGCCGTGCACCGCCGCGAACACCGGCACCGGCAGCTCGCGCCACACCATGCAGGCATATTGCGGGCGGTTGGAAATGCCGTTGGTGCGCTTGCCGAGCCGGCCGCCGCCGATGCTGTCGCTTTCGCTTTCGCTGCTGCCGCCATCGCCGGACAGCATGCCGGCCATGCGGCCCATGTCCAGGCCCGCGCAAAAGGCGCGGCCTTCGCCCGACAGCACCACGGCGCGCAGGTCCTGCATGCGTGCCAGTTGCTCGCCGGTTTCGATCAGCGCATCGAACATCGCCTGGTCGAGCGCATTCATCTTGTCGGGACGGTTCAGGCGGACGTCGGCGACGCCGCCTTCGATGGTGACGATGATCCGTTCATTGCTGCTGGCGCTCATGCGCGGGCTCCTTGGGTTTGGTGTTGCCGGTTCAGGCGCTGCGGGCCGTGTCGACGGTCGGCAGCACGTAGTCGCGACGGACGGTCTTGCATGAGACCAAGCATGATGTCTCCCAGGTGCTGTTTCCCTTGCCCCGGCGACGTCCGTCGCCGGGGGTGCTGCAAACGTGCTGCGAACGTGCTGCAAACGGCGAGGGCGCTGCTCAGCGGCCCTTGAACTGCGGCTTGCGCTTCTCGATGAAGGCGGCGACGCCTTCCTTGCAGTCTTCGCTGCGGCTGGCGCGCGATTGCAGCGTGGCTTCGACTTCCAGTTGCGCGGCGAGATCGTTGCCGAAGCTCTGGTTCAGGGCTTCCTTGATCATGCCGTAGGCCAGCGTCGGCATGGCGGCGAGGTGGTGCGCGAGCTTGCCGGCTTCATCCTGCAGCGCGCCATCGTCATGGACCTTCCACACCAGGCCGATGCGGTGCGCCTCCTCGGCGTCGATCTTCTCGGCCAGCATGGCCAGCGCACGGGCGCGCATCTCGCCGGCGTAGCGCGGCAGGAAGTAGGTGCTGCCGGCATCGGGAATCAGGCCGATCTTGGAGAATGCCTGCAGGAAGCTGGCCGAGCGGCCCGCCAGCACCACGTCGCCGGCCAGCGCCAGGCTCATGCCGGCACCGGCGGCGACACCGTTGACCGCGGTGATGACCGGCTTGGGCATCTGGCGCAGCGCCAGGATGATCGGGTGATAGCGCTCGCGCAGCATCTGGCCGGAATCCTGGATGCCGTTGCCGCCAGCCTGGCGCGCCGCGAGGTCGGCGCCGGCGCAGAAACCGCGGCCCGCGCCGGTGATCAGTACGGCGCGCACTTCGGCGTCGGCGGCGGCGCGATCCACGCCTTCACGCAGGTCGCGCATCAGGTCGGCGTTCATCGCGTTGAGTACGTCCGGGCGGTTCAGGGTCAGCGTCGCCACGCCTGCGCTGGATTGGTAGAGCACGGATGCTGTCATCGTTGGATCTCCATGAATCGTTGTGGTTGCTCTTGTGTATTTGTCGGGTCGGGTATCAGCGGTTGGGCTTGAGCGCATCGGCCGATGCGTCGCCCAGCTTGCTGCCGCCATCGCAGTCGAGGATGGTGCCGGTCACGTAGTGCGCGTTGTCGCTGCTCAGGTACATCGCCGCGTCGGCGATATCGTCCTTGGTGCCGTAGTCGCGCAGCGCCAGGCGGGCCTTGTAGCGCGCCTCGACCTCCGTCGTCGGCGCCAGCCGCGCCATGCCTTCGGTATCGGCGATCGGGCCGGGCGAGATGCCGTTCACGCGCACGCCGGCCGGGCCCCATTCCATTGCCAGGCACTTGATCAGCATGTTGATGCCGGCCTTGGCCGCGCAGGCGTGGGCCTGGAACATCATGGCGTTGACGCCTTGCGGCGCGGTGATCGCGATCAGCGATGCGCCCGGCTTGCTCAGGTAGTCGAAGCTGGCGCGGAACACGTTGAAGGTGCCGAGCAGGTCGATGTCGACCACGGTCTTGAACGCATTGGCCGACATGCCGACCACTGGTGCCAGGAAGTTGCCGGCGGCCCCGGAGATCACCACGTCGATCGGGCCGAGCTCCTGGCGCGTGCGCGCCAGTGCCGCTTCCACCGCGGCATAGTCGCGAACGTCGGCCGCCATGCCAATCGCGGTGCCGCCCGCGGCGGCGATGCCTTCGGCAGCGGCCTGGATGCGGTCCTCGGTGCGGCTGATCAGCGCCAGCTTGGCGCCGGCGCGGGCGAAGCCGTGCGCGATGCCGAGGTTGATGCCGGAAGAAGCACCGGCGATGAATACGGTCTTGCCGGCGAAGGCGTCTGCGCGGAAGGCACTGGGCATGGTTAGTCCTCTTGATCGATGGTCAGGGCAATGCGAGGGGCGGACGCACCCGCCAGAAGCGGGGCGGGGCGCTCAGGAAACGAAAACCGGGAGAGGGTGCGAACGCAGGCCGGACGGCCGCGCGGGCGCGGTGCGATCACGCATGATGGGTCTCCATGACGGTTGTTCTGGTGCGCGTCCGCGGCGATGCCGCGGCGCAGGCCTCTGTATTGGGCCCTCGCGATCCTAACCTGAAGGACGCGTTCGGTTATGGCCGCTTTCCGCCAGCGCTGGAGCTGTGTGGCGCGGCAATGTGCGTGACCCCGCACGACCTGCCGGCTGCCCGCGTTTGCGCAAGTGATTGGCCGGAAAGGGAAAATGCCGCGCGGCGGCATCGTTTGCCGGGGCCCGCGGGCCGGCGACGCTCAGCGCCGCAAAAGCCAGCCCTCAGAAAAAAGAAAGCCCGCACACCGTTGCAGCGTGCGGGCGGCCTTCCGGCAATGATGCGCGGAAGGCGGAGTGCTCATGAAGTGCGCCCCCGCGTCTTCATGGCGAGGACAAGTGTGCCCCGGCGCGGCCCAAGCCGCTTTGACTCACGTCAAGCGCTGCTCAACGGCCGACTCTGGTCCTACGCCAGCAGCGCCGCGACCAGGTCCTTGCCCCGCGCCACCGGCGGGGTTTCCTCGAAATGCAGCGCGCCTTCGACATGGCCGAGGTGGTCCACCATCAGCGCGACGGCGCGCTCGACATCGCCAGCCCGCGCGGCCTCGATGAACTCGCGATGCTCGTCCGACGAGCACGCCGCATCGCGCCGCGACTGGTACAGCATGGTGATGACCGCGCTGCGCGCCGACAGCTCGCGCATCATCTCGGTCAGCACGCCGTTGCCCACCACCTCGGCCAGCACGATATGGAAATCGCCCAGCAGACGGGTGCGCACCTGCGCATCGTTGCCGCCCAGCGACTTGCGCTCGGCGGCCAGGTGCTTGTCGATGCGTTTGTAGTCGGCCGCGGTGGCCTTGGCGACGAACTCTCGCGCCAGCGCCGCTTCCAGGATGCGGCGCACGGCGAAGACCTCGCGCGCCTCTTCCGCGCTGGGCTTGGCGACGAACGCCCCTTTGTCCGGCACGATCTGGATGACCTTGTCCTTGCTCAGCATCAGCAGCGCCGCGCGCACCTTGGTGCGGCTGACGCGGTAGACGCTGGCCAGCGCCTCCTCGCGCAGCTTGGTGCCGGGCGGCAGGCGGTGCGAGACGATCGCCGCGACGATGTCTTCGGCGATCGCTTCGGCGGTCATGTCAGGATCGATATGCTCGGGCATGGCAGCGCACTTGCGCAGGGGCTGCGCGTTGGGGAGATGCCGTGATTCTAGCGCCCCGCGACGGTGCCGGGCACGGCGGCCGGCGAAGCGGCAGCGGCCACGTCCTCTGCCATCGCGGCCAGGCCGGCATCGAGGTCGGTCGCCTCGATGGTGCCATTGAGCACGCCATGCGCCCGCGCCCGGTCGATATCCTTCTCCCACGCGGCCACCACCACGGTCGCCACGCAGTTGCCGATCAGGTTGCCGAGCGCGCGCGCGATGCCGATAAACCAGTCCACCGACAGCACCAGCACCAGGCCGATCGCCGGGATTGCCGGATGCGCCGACAGCGTCGCCGCCAGGATCACGATGGCCGAGCCCGGAATGCCGTGCGCGCCCTTGGAGGTGACCAGCGCCACCGCCAGGATGCCGAGCAGGTCGCCCATCGCCAGCGGCGTGTTGGTTGCCTGCGCGATGAACACCGCGGCCAGCGTCAGGTAGATCGAGAACGCGTCCAGGTTGAACGAATAGCCGGTCGGGATCACCAGGCCCACCACGGACTTCTTGATACCCATGAACTCCAGCTTCTTCATCACCTGCGGCAGCACGCTGTCGGACGAGGCCGTGCCCAGCACCACCAGCAGCTCGGCGCGCAGGTAGCGGATCAGCTTGATCACCGAGAAGCCGCACACGCGCATGATGGTGCCCAGCACCACCAGCACGAACACGATCACCGCGCCGTAGAACAGGAACACCAGGAAGCCCAGTTGCTTGAGCGAGCCGATGCCGTACTTGCCGACGGTGAAGGCCACCGCGCCCAGCACGCCCAGCGGCGCCAGCTTGATGATGAAGCCCATCATCTTGAACAGCGTGTGCGAGAACGTGTCGATCAGCCTGACCAGCGGCCTGCCCGGCTCGCCCACCAGCGACAGCGCGCAGCCGAACAGGATCGACACCAGCAGCACCTGCAGCACGTCGCCGTTGGCAAAGGCGCCGAACACGGTATTGGGGATCAGCTTGAGCAGGAAGTCGACCGTGCCCTGGTCTTTCACCTTGGTGGCGTTGTCGATAAAACCGGCAATGGCCGACGCGTCGAGCGAGCGCGGATCCACGTTCATGCCGACGCCGGGCTGGAACACATAAGCCAGGAGAATGCCCAGCGCCAGCGCGATGGTGGTGACGATCTCGAAGTACACCACCGCCTTGATGCCGACGCGGCCGACCTTCTTCAGCTCGCCGGCGCCGCAGATGCCGGCCACCACCACGCAGAACACGATCGGGCCGATCAGCATCTTGATCAGCTTGATAAAGGCGTCGCCGAGCGGCTTGAGCTTGGCTGCGAATTCGGGGAAGGCAAGGCCGAGTGCGGTGCCGATCACCAGGGCGATCAGCACCTGGCCGAACAGCGAACGGGTAAAGCGGGTGTGCAGGCGTGGTGTGCCCGGGCGGTTCTGCGAGGGAACTGCGTGCTGCATGGTTGTCTCCGTGCCGGGCCGGTCCTGTGCATGTGCGCTGGCTGGCCCATTTCGATCCAGGAATCACCGGCGGCCCCGTACTGCTCTGACGGCTGGGTGGGCTGCCGGCCTTACGTCTCGGGCGGGGCTCCGGGTCGGGAGCGCGCCACCGCGCGGACAGCCCCCCTGTTGGGGCGGAATCCACGCAATCCGTTGTCCGGACCGGATTGTCCGCAGCGGATTGTCTGAACGTGGAACCGAATATAGTGCATATCATTTTTGTATGCAATTTTTGAATTCACTGTGCTACCATGAATCGCACAGAATAGAGCTTCGGCCTGGGCGTCCCGCCCGCACTGGCACCCCGCCAGCCACGCCGCCGCGGCTTTCAAGTACATCCAGCAGGAGACACGCATGGCAGCAAATCCGTCGTCGGCCAGCATGCCGACAACCGCGCCGGCAGCCGCAGAGGTAGGCACGCGCATCATGGCCTGGGCCGATACCCTGGCCGTCCACACCGAGCAGCCCGGCATGCTCACCCGCACCTACCTGACCGAGGCCCACCACGGCGCCGCCGCGCAGCTGACCGAATGGATGCAGCAAGCCGGCATGACGGTGCGGCGCGATGCCGCCGGCAACGTGATCGGCCGCTATGAGGGCACCACGCCGGACGCGCCGGCGCTGCTGACCGGCTCGCACTTCGACACCGTGCGCGACGGCGGCCGCTATGACGGCAACCTGGGCGTGATCCTGCCGATTGCCTGTGTGGCCGAGTGGAACCGCCAGGGCAAGCGCTTCCCGTTCGCGCTCGAAGTAGTCGGCTTTGCCGAGGAAGAGGGCGTGCGCTTCAAGGCAACGCTGCTGGGCAGCCGCGCCATTGCCGGTACCTTCGACAACAAGGTGCTGGACAATGTCGACGACAGCGGCAAGACCATGCGCGAAGTGATGCGCGAGGCTGGCTTCGACGCCGCCGACCTGCCTGCCGCCAAGCATGACCGCAGCAAGGTTGCCGCTTTCATCGAGGTGCATATCGAGCAGGGTCCGGTGCTGCTGAACGAGGGCCTGCCGGTCGGCGTGGTCACCGCGATCTCTGGCGCCACGCGCTTTATCGTCGAACTGGAAGGCCTGGCTGGCCACGCCGGCACGGTGCCGATGGACATGCGCCGCGATGCCGCCATGGCCGGTGCCGAAATCGGCCTGTACATTGAAAAGCGCTGCGGCGGCAAGCCGGGCCTGGTCGGCACCGTCGGCCAGTTCAACGTGCCGAATGGCGCCACCAACGTGGTGCCGGGCCACGCGGTGTTTTCCATCGACATTCGCTCGGGCATCGACGCCGAGCGCGAGGCCGCCGTCAACGACGTGCTGGCCGAGATCGAACGCGTGTGCGCGCGCCGCAACGTGCGCGTGCAAGTGCGCAAGACCCACGAGGCGAACAGCGTGCCTTGCGCCCCGTGGCTGCAAGAGCAATGGGCCGCCGCCATCGCCCGCCAGGGCGTGCCCGTGCGCCATCTGCCGTCCGGTGCCGGCCATGACTCCATGGCCATTGCCGCCATCGCCGATGTCGCCATGCTGTTCGTGCGCTGCGGCAACGGCGGCATCAGCCACCATCCCACCGAAACCATGACCGCCGAGGACGCAGCACTGTCCGCGCGCGTGTTCAGCGATTTCGTCGAGCACTTCCGGCTGCAGCAGTAAGCCAGCGCCCGCAAGCCCACCCGAACCCTCCTGAGAAGTTACGAGAACAAGTCATGACCGCACGAGACAATATGAACCCCACCGAAACCACGCTGACGCAGTTCATCGACCAGCACCGCCCGCAGCAGGAAGCCTTCCTGGCCGAGCTGGTCAAGGTGCCCTCGGACAACCCGGCAGGCGATTGCGATGCCCACGGCAAGCGCGCCAGGGAACTGCTGGAGGGTCTGGGCTTTGCCGTGGAGGCGCACAAGGTCCCCGACGCGCAGGTGAAGGCAGCCGGCATGATCAGCGCCACCAACCTGATCGTGCGCAAGCAGTTCGGCACGGGCGGCCCGACCATCGCCATGAACGCCCACGGCGACGTGGTGCCCCCGGGCCTGGGCTGGACCAAGGATCCGTACGGCGGCGAGATTGCCGACAGCGAGCACGGCCCGGTCATGTACGGCCGCGGCGTGGCGGTGTCCAAGTCGGACTTCGCCACCTACACCTACGCCGTGCTGGCGCTGATGGAAGCCGAAAAGCAGGGCGCCACGATCAACGGCGCGGTCGAACTGCAGTTCACCTATGACGAGGAAACCGGCGGCGACATCGGTCCCAAGTTCCTGCTCGACAACAACCTGAGCAAGGCCGACTACGCCATCTCGGCCGGCTTCTCGTACGGCATCACCTCGTCGCACAACGGCTGCCTGCACGTCGAAGTGACGGTCAAGGGCAAGCAAGGCCACGCCGCCATGCCGCACACCGGCGTCGACGCGATTGAAGCCGCCACCCATATCCTGCAAGCCATCTACGGCCTGCGTGCCGAGCTGGCCACGCGCAAGTCGAAGGTGCCTGGCATCGACACCGCCACGCTGAACGTCGGCCTGATCAAGGGCGGCATCAACACCAACGTGGTGCCTGACCTGGTGACCTTCCGCGTTGACCGCCGCATGATCCCCGAGGAAATCGGCTTCGACGCCGAAGGCGAAATCCGCGCCGTGGTCGAGAAGGCCGCCAAGGACCGCCCGGGCATCGAAGTGAAGGTCGAGCGCATCATCCTGGCCGAGCCGCTGTCGGAACTGCCGGGCGTCGAGAAGCTGATTGGTGCCCTGAAGAGCCGTGCCGAGTCGGTGTTCGGCGTGGAAATCCCGGTGCAGGGCGTGCCGCTCTACACCGATGCCCGCCACTACACCAAGCGCGGCATTCCGACGGTGCTGTACGGTGCCGGCCCGCGCACGCTGATGGAAGCACGTGGCCACAACTCGGACGAGAACCTGCGCCTGAACGACCTGAACCGTGCGACCAAGGTGGTGGCGCTGGCGTTGTCGGACCTGATGAAGTAAGCGAGTCGTTCCGGACGACTGTCATCGGCATTGCTCGCTTGCAGCATGAAAACGCCACGGGCATTGCCGTGGCGTTTTTTTGTTTCTTCAGCGAGAGCTACCAGAGGATGGCGGCCAGTTGTCGCGATGTGTGCCGCTTCCGCCTACTCCGGCAGCGTCTTCGCCCCCGTCCCCAGCATCCGCTGCATCAACACCGTATCGATCCACTGCCCATGCTTATAGCCGACCGCTTCCAGCCGGCCCACGGTTTGAAACCCCAGCCGCTCATGCACCGCCACCGAGCCAGCACCTTCGCCACTGGCGGTGCAGGCGACCACCGCGACCATCTGGCGCCACGGCCCGGTCTCGCAGCGCGCGATCAGCGCTGACAGCAGCGCCTGTCCCAATCCCTCGCCCACGCAGCGGTGGTCGATATAGATCGAATCCTCGATAGCGAAGCGGTAGGCGCTGCGGGTGCGGTAGGCCGACGCATAGGCGTAGCCCAGCACCTCGCCATCGCGCTCCGCGACCAGGTAGGGCAGGTTCTTGCGGTGCACCTCGGCGAAGCGCAGGCGCATGTCGTCGACGGTCGGCGGCACTTCCTCGAATGAAGCGCGGCCGTGCAGGACATGGTGCGCGTAGATGGCGTGGATGGCCGGCACGTCGGCGGCGGTGGCGTCGCGCAGCGTGAACGGCTTGCGGGCGGGGACAGGACGTTTGGTGGCGGTAGCGGTTGTCATTGCGGAAGCAAGGCCTGTGGCCGGATGCATGGACTTGGGGCAACGCAGGATGCGTGCCCGACACTTGTGGCTTTGTACCTGCGCGCAGCCCGTTGTGTTGTATATAGTGCCGTTGGATTTGCACCGCATTAGTGCCACCGCCCAAGCGTGGGGCGCCCATCAACAAGAAAGGACACCTGCCATGATCACGATCTACCACAACCCCCGCTGCTCCAAGTCGCGCGAAACGCTTGCCATGGTCGAAGAAGCCGCCGGGCGCCTGGGTGAGCCGGTGGAAATCGTGGAGTACCTGAAGAACCCGCCGTCCGTGCCGGCGCTGCGACAGCTCAACACCATGCTGGGCGTGCCGGTGCGCGAGATGATCCGCGACAACGAGGCGCCTTACGCCGAACTCGGCCTGGCCGATCCCGGCCTGACCGATGCCGAGCTGCTGGCCGCCGTGGCCGATAACCCGATCCTGCTGCAGCGCCCGGTGGTCGTGCGCAACCGCCGCGCCGCCATCGGCCGCCCGCCCGAAAACGTAGTGCCGCTGCTGGCCTGAACCGGCCGCCGGAATAAAACCGGCCCCCACGAGCTGTGGGGGCCGGCCGGTCTGCGAGACAAACAGCTTCAGGCGGGTCGTCTAATGAACACCCAGCCAGTGCATGGCCTCCTGACCGAAAGCGATGGCCGCGAGCACGACCAGCAGTACCACCAGTGTCACCGTACTGACGTACAGCGTGGCCTTGGCGACTTCGGCGTCTTCATCCGAGGTGTGGTGATGGGTGATGGGCGTGGCGCCCTTCGGGTGCGACCCATGCGGCCAGTGAATCCGGCCGGCCAGGTCTCTCAAGTGCAGGTCGGTAGGAAAACGCATGATCGACACCTCCTCGGCAGGCGCCGCGCGGCTCCGGGCAACATCGGTCAGGCGGATGATGGCGGGTTGCGCAATTGCGCCGAATAGTCGGTTGGCTCGTTTCGCCCGGTGCGCCACATCCACTTCTACTATAGGCGGGTTGGCGGCAGATGCGAGAGCGCGGCCTGCAAGGGGCGTGCCGCAGCACATGCCGCGCTGCGGCAACGCGTCAGGGCTTTGGATCAGGCTGTGAGGACTCGCTCGCGCCATCGGCCACGGCCGGCGCCAGGCTCGCCAGCGACGCTTCCTGCGCGCGCAGCGTTGCCAGCATGTTGCAGAACAGCGCACCCTGTTCCAGCGCATCGTCCAGCGCCACATGGGTGTGGGGCAGCGGATCCAGCCATTCCTTCGGGAATGCCGCTTTCACGGTCTTGCGGTAAGGCCGGCCTGTCAGCGCAAAGCCCAGCGTCTTGATGTCCAGCGCGGCCCAGCCGAAGGGCGAGCGCCCGGCGAAGCGCATCATGTACCAGAACATCCAGGTGAAATCGAAGCCGGCCGGGAAGGCCACGAAGACCGGCTTGCCGGGCAGGCTCTCGACCCACTCCACGTAGCGCACCATCACGTCCTCCGGGCGCTGCAGGTCGCGCCGGCAGGCGCTCCAGGCCTCGGGCTGGGTCTGCCACCACTGCATCTGCACCGGATGCCCCGCCGCGCCGGGCAGCGTCTCCAGGTTCGCCGAAAACGTGCCGATCACCGTCTTGTCCGCCAGCATGGCCGCCGAAGCGAACGACAGCATCGAGTGCGGGCCCGGAATGGGGCCGTCGGCCTCGACGTCGGTGCTGACGTAGATTTCCGGCCGGGCGTCGGGCAGCTGTCGCTTGGCCATGGCGTCAGCCCACGTCGATCAGGTGGTCGGCCACGTAGGGGTTGTTGCGGCGCTCCTCGCCGAAGGTTGAAACCGGGCCGTGGCCGGGAATGAAGGTCACGTCCTCGCCCAGCGGCCATAGCCGCGTGCGGATCGAGCGGATCAGGTCGGCGTGGTTCCCGCGCGGGAAATCGGTGCGGCCGATCGAGCCGGCGAACAGCACGTCGCCCACCACCGCCAGCTTGTTGGCGCGCGAGAAGAACACCACGTGGCCGGGCGTGTGGCCAGGGCAGTGGTAGACCTCTAGCGTTTCATTGCCGAACTGCACGGTGTCGCCGTTTTCCAGCCAGCGGTCGGGTTCGAAGCTTTCCGCATGGCCGAAACCGAAGCGCCGCGTCTGGTCGGGCAGCTGCTCGATCCAGAAACGCTCGTCCTGCTGCGGCCCTTCGATGGGGATGCCGAATTCGCGCGCCAGCGCCGCGGCACCGGCGCAGTGGTCGACATGACCGTGCGTCAGGAAGATTTTCTGCAGCGTGACCCCTTGCTCCCGGAGCGCTTCGCGGATGCGCTCGAGGTCGCCGCCGGGGTCGCAGACGGCTGCGGTGCCGGTGCTTTCGTCGATCAGCAGCGAACAGTTTTGCTGGAAGGGGGTGACCGGAATAAGGAGGACTTTCATCGGTGATTTTTTGTGATCCATGCGGCATGTACAACTCGCGCCGCACGCGCCGCGACAGTGTCGAAAAACTGGCCGGCATTCATGCTTTGCATTGTAGCGCCAGGGGCTAAATTGTTGCGGCGCATGACTGAATGAGACGTAATGACCACTCAGTTACAAAATCGCCCAATCGCCCGCAATCCCTTGTCACGCCGTGGATCGCGGGCGAGATAGATCCCGTTCGTGCGAGATCGAACAGATTTCGTAACAAAATGAAAGAGATAGTCAGCAATAGTCAATGCTAGACTCGCGCCCATGCTTAATTTCACCGCCCTCACCAAGCGCTGGCAACGGCTGGCCAAGCTCGGGACATGCAGCGCATGCGCCCTGGTGCTGGCCGCTTGTGCCACGCCCCCCGAGGGCGACAATGCGGACGTTGCCGGTACGTCGAACGCGGTGCCCACGCGCGCCGCGAAGAACGCCGGCAAGGCTGGCCGCAACGACGCGGACAGGAGCGCCCGTGCGTCGTCCGAAGGCGGCAGCTGGAACCTGTTCGGCTACGACCCGGACGAAGGCCGCAGCGGCAGCTCGCTCGACGGCCTGCGCGCGGACATCGGCACCTTCGAGCAGCGCGGCGTCGCTTCCTGGTACGGCAAGGGCTTCCATGGCCGCAAGACCGCCAATGGCGAGCGCTTCGACATGCGCGCGATGACCGCCGCCCATCCGTCGCTGCCGCTCGACAGCTGGGTGCTGGTGCGCAACCTGCGCAACAACAAGGTCGCGGTGCTGCGCATCAACGACCGCGGTCCTTACCACGGCAACCGTGTGCTGGACGTGTCCATGGGCGCCGCCCGCCGGCTTGGCTTCGTCGAACGCGGCGCCACCAACGTCGAGATCCGCCGGCTGACGCGCACCGAAGTCGCGGCGCTGGGCCCGCAGATCGATGCCAGCGGCACCGAGGCCGGCGATGGCAGCGGCGACGACGATGTCTCCGTGCCCGAACTGGCCAACTCGCTGGCGCCCGCCAAGGCGCGCAAGGCCAAGGCCAGCGGCAAGACCGTCAAGCGCAAGCGCCACTGACGCCGGCAGCGCCCGATGCATGCCACCGCGCGCTGACACCTCTCCGTTACTTTCCCCGCATCGCCCCGGCGCCGTCGCCCGGGCGGCTTCAGTCCCCGCTGTTTCCGGAACGTTGCGCCAGCGCCAGCTGGTAGAGCGCGTCGGTGCTGGCCCCGGTAATCGCGGCCGCCAGCTTGGCGGCGCGCTTGGCCGGCAGTTCCGCCAGCAACAGTCCCAGCACGCGCTGCGCCTCGGCATCCGGCGCACCGTCCGCAGCCGCGTCACCACCGGCGCCTTCCACCACCAGCACGAATTCCCCTTTGGCCCGGTTGGGGTCGGCCGCCAGCCACGCCGGCGCCTGCGCTGCGGTCACCACCGCGATGTCCTCGAACAGCTTGGTCAGCTCGCGCCCGACCAGCAGGCGGCGCTCGGCCGGCAGGCCGGCGGCAAGCGCGGCCAGCGTGTCGGCAATGCGGTGCGGCGCCTCGTAGCAGACCCAGGCATGGTCCAGCGCGGCGAGCCGCGCGATGGCCTCGCCGCGCGCCTTCGGTTTGCTCGGCAGGAAGCCGACGAAGGTGAAGCGGCCTTCGCCGGCGTCGAGCATTTCGCCCGCCACCGACAGCGCGGCCACCGCGGCACTGGGGCCGGGCAGGGGCACCACCGGGTGGCCGGCGGCGCGCACCGCCTCGACCAGCCTGGCGCCCGGATCCGAAATGCCCGGCGTGCCGGCGTCCGAGACGTAGGCGATACGCTCGCCCGCGGCCAGCCGCGCGGCAATGCGGCCGGCCGCCTCGCGCTCGTTGTGCTCGTGCACGGCCACCAGCGGCCGCTGCAGGCCCACGCGCGACAGCAGTTGGGCGGTATTGCGGGTGTCTTCGCAGGCCACCGCGTCGGCCAGGCCGAGCACATGCAGCGCCCGCAGCGACAGGTCCGCGACATTGCCGATGGGCGTGGCCACGACATACAGCGTGCCGCCCGGGTACGACTGGCCGGCCGCCAGCGAGATCCAGTCACTCATTGAGAACTTCCGTCGATGCCATCATTCAAATCCACCACGCAGCTGACCGGCGCGCAGGCGCGCGGGATGCGGGCGGAGGACCGGGCGCTGGCGCATTTGCGGCGCCAGGGCCTGCAGCCCGTGATCCGCAATTATCGCTGCAAAGGCGGCGAGATCGACCTGGTAATGCGCGCGCCGGACGGCACGCTGGTGTTCGTGGAGGTGCGCCAGCGCAGCGGACGCGGTTTCGGCGGCGCCGCCGCCAGCGTCACGCCAGCCAAGCAGCGCCGCGTGCTGCTGGCTGCGGCACACTACCTGGCCACGCTGGCGCAGTTGCCGCCGTGCCGGTTCGACGTGGTGGCGCTGGAGCCGGGCCGGCTGGAGTGGCTGCAGCACGCGTTTGACCTGGACGCCGCAGCAGCTGGTACATAATGCGCGCTGGCGCGCGAGGCAGCGCGCAACTGCCAATGAAAGGCCACAGAGCCATGAGTATCGAGAGTATCCAGCAACAATTCCTAGACAGCGCCGAGACCAAGCGACAGGCCGCGGCGGCAATGGCCCCATATATCGACGCCGCCGTGGAACGCATGGTCGGCGCGCTGACCAGCGGCAACAAGATCCTGGCGTGCGGCAACGGTGGCTCGGCGGCCGATGCGCAGCACTTCGCGGCCGAGCTGGTGGGGCGCTTCGAGCGCGAGCGCCCGGGCCTGGCGGCGATCGCGCTGACCACCGACAGCTCGATCCTGACCGCGATCGGCAACGACTATGACTTCAGCAAGGTATTTTCCAAGCAGGTCGAGGCCCTGGGCGTGCCCGGCGACATCCTGCTGGCGATCTCCACCTCGGGCAACTCGGCCAATGTGATCGCCGCGGTCGAGGCGGCGCGCCAGCGCGAGATGGCCGTGATTGCGCTGACCGGCAAGGGTGGCGGCGTCATCGGCGGCCTGCTCGACGAATTCGATATCCACGTGTGCGTGCCGAGCGAGCGCACCGCGCGCATCCAGGAAGTGCACCTGCTGACGCTGCATTGCCTGTGCGACGGCATCGACGAGGCATTGCTCGGGGAAGCCTGAGCGCGCTCGCCTGCTTCCTCACTTCCGACCCAATTTCCAACATCCAGCCACAGCAAGGACCGCATGACGAACCTGCCCACTACGCCTGAACCCCGGACCGGCGCCGCCGGCACCGGCCGCATCCTTCGCGCCACGCTGACCGCGGCGGCGGTGCTGGTTTCCGCCACTCAGCTGGCCGGCTGCTTCCCCGTGATCGCCGGCGCCGTGGGAACCGGCGTGACCATGGCCACCGACCGCCGCCCGGCCGCCACGCAGACCGTCGACCGCGGCCTGCAAATGGAAGCCGAGAGCACCATCAACTCGCGCTACAGCGGCCAGGCCCGCGTCAACGTGACCGTGTTCAACCGCAAGGTTCTGCTCACCGGCGAGGCCAGCAACGACAGCGTCAAGCAGCAGGTCGAGCAGTACGTGCGCGGCCTGCAGAATGCGCGCGTGGTGATCAACGAGCTCGAAGTGGTCAGTTCGCCCGGCTTCATGACGCAGAGCCAGGACGCTTACCTGACCAGCAAGGTCAAGACGCTGCTGATGACCGCGGATGGCGTGCCGTCGAACTCGATCAAGATCACCACCGAGAAGAGCGTGGTCTACCTGCTCGGCGTGGTCACCCAGCAGGAAGGCGACCGCGCCACCGACGTGGCGCGCAACGCCTCCGGCGTGACCAAGGTCGTCAAGGCATTCGACTACGTCAACGACACCGAGCGCGCGCGCCTGGATTCGGCCTCGACCGCGCAGAACCCGTCGATGGATGGCACCGTCGGCACGCCGGCGCCGGTGCAGTCGGTGCCTGGCGTGGGCGGACCGGTCGATGCGCCGGCCAGCACGCCCAGCCAGGTGACTACCAGCCCGGTAAGTTCGCCGGTCTCCTCGCCCGTTGCGCTGCCGCCGGGCCGGAGTCTGCCCTGAGCGGGCTGACTCGCTGCCGATCAACGGCGTCCGCACATGCGGGCGCCGTTTTTCGTTCTGCGGTTTTCACCGCACACCGCCCGCTTCCGATGTGATACGGTTGCCACGCCCGCCGGCATCTTGCCGATGCCAGCGCCCGGCATCCCCACACGGAGCGAGACCATGACAACCATCCCCCGGCCCGCTGTGATCGTGCGGCTGGCAATGCTGGCCTCGGCGCTGTGCGGCGCCCAGCCCGCGCTGTCCGCCGATCCCGCGGCCTCTGTCCCTGCCTCGGTTCCCGCCGCAGTCCCCGCCATCGACGCCGCCCAGCGCGCACGCAGCCATGCCGCCGCCTGCACCAGTTGCCACGGGCCATCCGGCCGTGCGCCCGAAGGCAGCACCATCCCGTCGCTGGCCGGACGCCAGCAGGCCGAACTGATGGCGCAGATGCAGGCGTTCCGTTCCGGGGCACGCCCGGCCACGGTGATGCACCAGATCGCCAAGGGCTACACCGACGACCAGCTCGCCGTGATCGCGGCGTGGTTCGCCAACGTGCGTTGAGGGGGAGAGCGCCATGCAACGACGACATTTCCTGGGCGCCGCCGGCGCCGCGGTGCTGGGTTCGATGGGCTCGATGGGCGTACTCGCGGCGAGGGCCGCGGCGCCGGCCAGGGTGGTGGTGATCGGCGGCGGCTACGGCGGCGCCACCGCCGCGCGCTACCTGCGCGAGTGGAGCGGCAATGCCATCGAAGTCACGCTGGTCGAACCCAACCCTGTGTTTATCTCCTGCCCGCTGTCCAACCTGGTGATCGGGGGCAGCCGGCAGATGGGCGACATCACGCTGTCGTACGACCAGCTGGTGCGCCGCCACGGCGTGAAACTGGTGCGCGACACTGCCGTCGCCATCGATCCGGGCAAGCGCACGGTGCGGCTGGCCAGTGGCAGCACGCTGTCCTACGATCGCCTGCTGCTGTCGCCCGGCATCGACCTGATGAGCGATGCGCTGCCCGGCCTGAAGCGGCCCGGCGGCGACCAGGTGCTGCACGCCTGGAAGGCCGGCCCGCAGACCGTGGCGCTGCGCCGCCAGCTGGAAGCGATGCCCGATGGTGGCACCTACGCCATCACCATCCCTACGGCACCGTACCGCTGCCCGCCCGGCCCATACGAGCGTGTTTGCCAGGTGGCGCACTATTTCAAGCAGCACAAGCCTCGCAGCAAGGTGCTGGTCCTGGACGCCAACCCGGACATCACGTCCAAGGCCGGCCTGTTCCGCAAGGTGTGGGCGGGGCAGTATGCCGGCATGGTCGAGTACCGGCCGCAATACAACACGGTCGACGTCGACCCGGCCACGCGCACGCTCAAGTTCGAGGTGCAGGAGGACGTGCGCGCCGACGTGATCAACGTGCTGCCGCCGCAGCGCGCGGGCGCGATCGCGGTGGCGACGGGGCTGGCCACGGCCAATGCCAAGTGGTGCGATGTCGATTTCGTCACATTCGAGTCGCGCGCGGCGCCCAATATCCATGTGGTCGGCGACGCCATCCAGATCGCGCAGCTGATGCCCAAGTCCGGCCATATGGCCAACCAGCATGGCAAGGTGGCGGCGGCGGCGATCGTGGCGCTGCTCTCGGGCCGGGCGCCGGACCCGCAGCCGCTCTATAACAACACCTGCTACAGCTTTACCTCGGACCGCGAGGCGGTGCATGTGGCGAGCGTGCACCGCTACGATGCCGCGCAGAAGACCATGCTGACCGTGCCGGGCTCGGGCGGGCTGTCGGACGCGCCCAATACGCTGGAGGGGGTGTACGCGCTGTCGTGGGCCAAGGGCATCTGGTCGGAGATGCTGGGATAGGCACTGGCATTAGGCACTGGCGTTAGGCACTGGCGTAAGGCCCTGGAAGTTCGGAGCGCGCCAGGCGCCTCATGACAAAACCGCAAGAACGTGCAATGCCGCGCGCGGGGCGGCTGGTAGGCTTGGGGGTTTGATCGCCCCCCCAATCGCCATAGAGACCGGCCATCCAGGCCGCCCCCGCCATGCAAGCCAGAGACCGTCTCCTCGCCCTCGCCATCGTCTGCGTCTGGGGCGTCAACTTCGTCATCATCAAGGTAGGGCTGGCGGGCATGCCGCCGATGCTGCTCGGCGCATTGCGATTCCTGCTGGTGGTCTTCCCCGCGATCTTCTTCGTGCCGCGGCCGCGCGTGCCGTGGCGCTTGCTGCTGGCGTACGGCGTGACCATCAGCCTGGGCCAGTTCGCCTTCCTGTTCTACGCGATGGCGGTGGGCATGCCGGCCGGGCTGGCTTCGCTGGTGCTCCAGTCGCAGGCGTTCTTCACGCTGGCGATTGCTGCGCTGTGGCTGGGCGAACCTGTGCGCTGGCACAACATCGCCGGCATGGCGGTTGCCGCCGCCGGACTGGCGCTGATCGGCTCGGGTGCCGCCGCCAGCACCGGTGGCATGAGCGTGGCCGGCTTCGTGCTGACGCTGTGCGCGGCGTTCTGCTGGGCCAGCGGCAATATCGTCAGCAAGAAAATCGGACCGGTCGACCTGCTGGGACTGGTGATCTGGGGCGCGCTGGTGCCGATCGTGCCGTTCACGCTGCTGTCTCTGTGGGCGGAAGGGCCGGCGCGCATCGTGCAGAGCGTCACGCATGTGTCGGCCATGGGCGTGTTCGCCGTGGCGTACCTGGCATTCGCCGCCACCGTGTTCGGCTACACCATGTGGGGCCGGCTGCTGACGCGCTATCCCGCCAGCCAGGTGGCGCCGCTGACGCTGCTGGTGCCGGTGGTGGGACTGGTGTCGGCGCATGTGTTGCTGGGTGAAGACCTGTCGCCGGCGCAATGGGGGGGCGCGGCGGTGGTCATGGCGGGGCTGCTGCTCAATGTGTTCGGCCGGCGCCTGTGGGCGGGCAGGGCAATGCAGCGCCGATAGGCCACCACCCGGCGCCACCGCTGGCAAACCATGATTGGTGCCGCGCAGCCATGGCCGGCACAATCATGTTGTTCTGCATCATTGGGTAAACACTATATGCGCATTCACGCATATACGAATATATTGGATGGCATGGAAGAGCTGGATCGCGTATTCGAGAAGGTGTCGGGCTACTTCAGCCTGCTGGCGGAGCCGACGCGGCTGAAGATCCTGCACGCCTTGTGCGATGGCGAGAAGCCGGTCAGCACGGTGGTCGACACGGTGGGTTCGTCGCAGACCAACGTGTCGCGGCATCTCAACGCGATGTACCGCTCGGGCGTGCTGTCGCGCCGCAAGGAGGCCAACCTGGTCTTCTACGCGATCGCGGACGAGAGCGTGATCGAGCTGTGCCGCACCGTATGCGTGCAGGTGGCCAGCCGGCTGGAGGACAACGCCTTGCCTACCGGCGCGGTCGACCGCTTCATGGCGCAGCCCGAGGCAGCGCCCGCGCGCAGGCGCCGGGCGGCAAGCTGAGCGCGATCCGGCTCTTCCGGCCAATCGATAGCTGTTGCGCGACCGCGCGGCGGCACGAATAACAGGCAGCGCGGCCCCCACGCACGCAAGCTGCCGGAGGAGACGGCATTGCAGGAACGGAACCGGCCCGGGCGCATCGTGCCCGCGCCCGAGCACTTCGTCAGCGCATCGCTGCAGCAGGACATCGGCCGGCACGGCCTGGACGCGCCGCGGCGCGACTTCCTGCGCAAGAGCTTCCTGGGCGCCGCGGCAGGTATCGCCGCCGCCACCGCCGGCCGGCGCGCGCTGGCGGCGGACGGCGATCCCGCCATCCTGGAGCCGCAGCCCTGGGCCACTTCGCTCGGGCAGCCGGTCGCGGCGCGGCCCTATGGGCAGCCTTCGGTCCATGAAAAGAACCTGATACGGCGCGAGTCGCCGGGCCTGACGCGCGTGGCCGCGGCGTCGGTCGCCTTCGCGCCGCTGCAGGGCTTCTTCGGCATCATCACCCCCAACGGCCTGCATTTCGAGCGCCATCACCAGGGCTGGCACGATATCGACCCGGCCCGCCACCGCCTGATGATCAACGGCCTGGTGCGCACGCCGCGCGTCTACACCATGGACGATCTGATGCGCCTGCCGGCGGTGTCGCGCATGCATTTCATCGAGTGCGGGGCCAATACCGGCATGGAGTGGGGCAACGTGGCCGTGCCCACGGTCCAGTACACCCACGGCATGCTGTCCTGCTGCGAATTCACCGGCGTGCCGCTCAGGGTGCTGCTGGACGACGCCGGCGCCGACCTGCGCCGCGGCCGCTACCTGCTCGCCGAGGGCGGCGAGGGCTCGTCGATGACGCGCACCATCCCAATGGCACTGGCCGACGAGATCATCGTGGCCTGGGGCATGAACGGCGAGATGCTGCGACCCGAGAACGGCTACCCGCTGCGGCTGGTGGTGCCGGGCGTGCAGGGCGTGTCGTGGGTCAAGTGGCTGCGCCGGCTGGAGGTGGGCGACCAGCCGTGGAACGCCAAGGACGAGACCATCCACTACGTGGACATGATGCCGGACGGCAAGCTGCGCCAGTACACCTCGATCCAGGAGTGCAAGTCGGTGATCACCACACCCTCGGGCGGACAGCAACTGGTGGGCAAGGGCTTCTACAACATCAGCGGGCTGGCGTGGTCGGGGCGCGGGCGCATCCGGCGGGTCGATGTGTCGACCGACGGCGGCCGTAACTGGCGCACCGCGCGGCTGGAATCGCCGGTGCTGTCGAAGTGCCTGACGCGCTTCAACCTGGACTGGGTCTGGGATGGCAGTCCCGTCATCCTGCAGAGCCGCGCCATCGACGAGACCGGCTACGTGCAGCCGAAGATGGCGCAGTTGCGCGCGGTGCGCGGCACGCGCTCGATCTATCACAACAACGCCATCCAGAGCTGGCAGGTGGCGGCAGGCGGCGAGGTGTCCAATGTCCATGTGGGCTGAGCGCCGCACCGCCTTGCTGGTGTCAACGCTGGCGCTGGCCGCGGCCTGCGCGGCGCCGTCCTGGGCCGCCGGCACGGCCGAGGCCCGTGCGGCAATTGGCCGCACCGCTACCCCGGCCGAAGTGGCCGCCTGGGACATCGACGTCCGCCCGGACTTCAAGGGCCTGCCCAAGGGCAGCGGCACCGTGGCGCAAGGGCAGAAGGTCTGGGACGGGAAGTGCGCGTCCTGCCACGGCGATTTCGGCGAGTCCAACGAGATTTTCACGCCGCTCGTCGGCGGCACCACGGCCGAGGACATCAAGCGCGGCCGCGTCGCCGCCATGACCGGCAACCAGCCCTACCGCACCACACTGATGAAGGTCAGCACGGTCAGCACGCTGTGGGACTACATCCACCGCGCCATGCCGTGGAACGCGCCCAAGAGCCTGTCCGTCAACGAGGTCTATGCCGTCACCGCCTACCTGCTGAACCTGGGCGAGATCGTGCCGGCGGACTTCACGTTGTCCGACGCCAATATCGCCACCGTGCAGCGGCGCATGCCCAACCGCGACGGCATGACCACCGACCACGGCTTGTGGCCGGGACGCGGCCGCCCGGACACGCGCAATACCGCCTGCATGAAGGACTGCACTGGCCAGGTCGCGATCGCCTCGGCGATGCCGGACTATGCCCATGACACGCATGGCGACCTGGCGCAGCAGCAGCGCGGCTTCGGCCCGGTGCGCGGGGTTGCGGCCCATGGCGCAGCGCCAGCGGGTGCCGCATCCGCCGCTTCAGCGCCAGCGCCGGCTGGCGCCCGGCTGGCCAGCCAGTACCAGTGCGTGGCCTGCCATGCGACGGACCGGAAGCTGGTCGGCCCGTCCTTCGCGGATATCGCAGGCAAGTACAAGGGCCAGGACGCGCACGCCGCGCTGGCCAGGAAGGTCAAGGCAGGCGGGCAGGGCGCCTGGGGCAGCGTGCCGATGCCGCCGCAGCCGCAGATCCCCGATTCGGACGTCCATGCCATGGTGGGGTGGATTCTTGAGGCAAAATAGCGGGCTGGCCGCCGCAGTGCCCCCGAGGCGGCGGCCGGTGTGTGCCGCGAAGCAGCTTGCAGTACGCCGAGCGGCCTTTGCCGTCCCCACGGCTTTACAGAGCTTGGAGAGCTTAACAATGAAGCAGTTTGTCATCGCAGCGCTGATGCTGGGCGCCGCCGCATCGGCCCACGCGGTCGATGCCGCCAAGGCACAGGAAATCGCCAACAAGAACGCCTGCATGGGTTGCCACCAGGTCGACAAGAAGCTGGTCGGTCCTTCCTACAAGGAAGTCGCCACCAAGTACAAGGGCGACAAGAACGCCCTCGCGACCCTGAGCAAGAAGGTCAAGAGCGGTGGTTCGGGCGTCTGGGGCCCGGTGCCGATGCCGGCCAACGCCGCCATCAGCGACGCCGACCTGAAGACCGTGGTCGAGTGGGTGCTCGCAGGCGCGCCCGCCAAGTAAAGCCTGACCGCCCCGCGCGGGCAGTCCACCGATGCAACGGGCCGGACGGCGCAAGCCGGCCCGACCTGGACAGATCCAGCGGCCGGCAATGTACCGGCCGCAAGCAGGGCAAAAGCAGGACACAAGCAGGACACACCAACGAGTACCGCCAAAGCGGACGCAAACCGATTGGGACGGAGTAGCCGGAGAGATAAGAAATGAATTCGAAACGACGAGAAGTGCTGCGGGTCACCGCTGTCCTGTCGCTGATGGCCGCCACCGGCCTGATCAGCGAAGCGCAGGCGGCCGAATGGAACAAGACCGCCTTTGACGGCAAGAGCGTTGCCGACGTGATCAAGGCACTTGGCGGCAGCGGCACCGAGAAAAGCACCGCCATCACCTTTAACGCCCCCGACATCGCCGAGAACGGCGCCGTGGTGCCGGTGGCCGTGACCAGCACCATCCCGGAGACCGAGCAGATCGCGATCCTGGTGGAAAAGAACCCCAATACCCTGGCCGCCGATTTCATCATCCCGGCCGGCACCGAGCCGTTCGTCTCCACGCGCGTGAAGATGGGCCAGACCTCGGTGGTGCACGCCGCGGTCAAGGCCGGCGGCAAGTGGTACGTGGCATCGAAGGAAATCAAGGTCACGCTGGGCGGCTGCGGCGGCTGAGGCCGGCCCCCCTTATCCCCGTAACCAAGATTTCCGCCAACTGCAACCGGAGAAACACATGGCAGACCCGATGCGCGTACGCGCCACCGAGAACGGCGGCGTGGTTGATGTAAAGATCCTGATGAAGCACGACATGGAGACCGGCCAGCGCAAGGATGCGTCCGGCAAGGTCATCCCGGCCTGGCATATCCAGACCGTGACCACACAGTGCAAGGGCAAGGAAGTGTTCCGCGCCCAGTTCGGGCCGGCGGTGTCCAAGGACCCGTTCCTGAACTTCAAGTTCAAGGGCGGCGCCAAGGGCGACAAGGTCACCGTGACCTGGGTCGACAACAAGGGCGACAAGCGCACCGACGAAGCGACCATCGCCTGACGCTGCCCGATCCTGGTCCCGGGTTACGGCCGGGATGTCGCCGGCAGGCCGCGCCGTCCTCTGCTAAGGTTCGGGGCGGAATGCCGGGACGGACCCGGACGGAAGGAGCATTATGCGGCGAGCATTTATTCGAGCATCGGCGGCCCTGGCCGCCATCGGCCTGGCGGCCAGGGCCTCTGCACAGTCCGGCCAGTCGGCGCCGGCCGGTGCCGGCAAGGGCGGGCGCGTGAAGGTGGTGTACCAGCTGTCGGAAGGCATTGACCAGGCCGTGCGCGCGATGGGCAACCTGCGCAACCACCTGAATGGCGCCCCCGGCACCAGGATCGTGGTGGTCGCGTTCGGCTATGGCATCGATTTCCTGGTCGAAGGCGCCAAGGATGCGCGCGGCAACAGCTTCGAAAGCCCGGTTGGCGCGCTGGCCGCAGAAGGCGTGGAGTTCCGCGTGTGCCGCAATACGCTGACCGCGCGCAGGATTACCGAATCGCAGCTGTTGATGGAAGCAAAGGTGGTACAGGCTGGCGTGGTCGAGATTGCCCGCCTGCAGGCCGAGGAAGGCTACGCCTATATCAAGCCCTGAGCCGGGCTGGCGCGGTCTGAAGGCAAGACAAGAGAAGAACGGCCCGTCCCGAAAGGCGCGGCCGCGAGGAGAAGCCCCATGAAATCGATCCGAAGCCTGGTCCGGCGCGCCGCGCTGGCCACGGCCGCCACCGCGGCAGTTGCCGGCGCCGCCGCCGTGCATGCGCAGGGCAGCACCGCCGACGAAATCGCCAAGTACCGCCAGATGCTGGCCGAAGGCAATCCCGCCGAGCTGTGGGAAGCCGCCGGCGAAGAACTGTGGAAAAAGCCGGCCGGCCCCAAGAACGTCTCGCTCGAACAGTGCGACCTGGGCAAGGGCCCGGGCGTGACCAAGGGCGCCTACGCCGAGCTGCCGCGCTACTTCAAGGACGCCGACAAGGTGATGGACCTGGAGCAGCGGCTGGCCTGGTGCCGCACGACGCTGCAGGGGTTGACCAGGGAAGAGGCGACGAAGAATCCGTTCTCCGCGTCGGGCAAGCCGTCCGACATCGAGCGCCTGGTTGCGTACCTGACCGGCGAATCGCGCGGCGTGAAGATGAACGTGCAGCTCAATCATCCGGAAGAGAAGCGCACCTACGCCCTCGGCCAGAAAATGTTCTTCTACCGCGGCGGCGCCTATGACTTCGCCTGCGCCACCTGCCACGCGGTCGACGGCCAGCGCATCCGCCTGCAGGACCTGCCCAACCTGTTGACAGACAAGGGCGCGCAGGCGGCCTACACCACGTGGCCCGCCTACCGCGTGTCGCAGGGCGAGGTCCGCTCGATGCAGCACCGCCTGTACGACTGCCTGCGCCAGCAACGCTTTCCCGAACCCGCCTATGGCTCGGACGTGATCACCGCGCTGACCATGTTCCTGGCCAAGAACGCCAACGGCGGCACCTACGATGGCCCGGCGATGAAGCGCTGACCAGTACGGGAGAGACAACATGCAACGACAATACAAGGCGCTCGCCATCGCCGCGCTGGCTACCCTGGTGGCAACCGGTGCGCACGCACAGGACAACGCCAAGGCCCGCCCCGCCAAGGGCAAGCCCGCCGCCGTCAGCAACGCCGACATGAAGCACCTGATCGAGGACTCGTTTTCCTCCAGGGGCCCGGCCACCGTGGAAGGCGTGCTGAACCAGGACACCATGCAGCAGGCCTGCAGCCAGTACCCCGACCGCAGCAAGGTGCCGGACAAGCTGGCGAAGAAGATCGAGGCCGCCGAGCTCAAGCAGGTGAAATATCCCGCCGACAGCAACTGGCTCGGTGACTGGAAGGAAGGCGAGAAGGTCGCCCAGAACGGCCGCGGCATGCAGTTCACCGACCAGGTCGGCGGCACCAACGGCGGCAACTGCTACGCCTGCCACCAGATGACCAAGGCCGAGATCTCGTTCGGCAATATCGGCCCGTCGCTGTACCAGTACGGCAAGCTGCGCGGCAACTCGCAGGAAGTGGTCAGGTACACCTGGGGCAAGATCTGGGATTCGAACGCCTACTCCGCCTGCTCCAACATGCCGCGCTTCGGCCACAAGGGCATCCTGACCGAAGCCCAGATCCGCGACGTGATGGCGCTGCTGCTCGACCCGGCCTCGCCGGTCAACCAGTAAGCCCGATGCGCGCGCGTGCCGTGCTGCTGCGCTGGCTGCTGGCCGCTGGCCTGGCCAGCGCCGCAGGTGGCGCCGCCGCGCTGGAAGTGGGTGACACCGTGCGCCTGCCCGACGTGCAGACGCTCGACGGCCGCACGCTGCGCGCCGCAACGCTGGCCGGCAAGCCGCTGGTGGTCGAATACTGGGCCTCGTGGTGCCCGTTCTGCGCGATGCAGAACCCGCGCCTGCAGAAGCTGTACGAACGCACGCGCGGCACGCCGCTGCAGGTGCTGGCCATCAGCATCGACAAGGACCCGCGCGAAGCCGCCGACTACATGAAGAAGCGCGGCTACACCTTCCCGGCGACGATGGATTCCGCCGCGCTGCAGGCCGTGTTCGGCAAGCGCAAAGGCCTGCCCGAGCTGTACGTGATCGACGCGCGCGGGCGCGTGGTGCAGAAGGAAGTGGGCGAGATGCTCGAAGACGACGTGGCCGCGCTGGAGCGTTACGCGAAGCCATAGCGATGCGATGCCGGACGCCACGCGCCCACCGGCACGCACTTATCCACAGGAAGAGACATGAACCGACGCGAGTTCCTGCAGGTGCTGGCCATCGCCGGCGCCGGCGGCATGACTTTCCCCCACCACGACGCGCACGCCGCGCAGGCCGCCGAGTCGATGTACGACGTGCCGCGCTTCGGCAACGTCCACCTGCTGCATTTCACTGACTGCCACGCGCAGCTGCGGCCGGTGTATTTCCGCGAACCCAACGTCAACCTCGGCATCGGCGACTACGCCGGCAAGCCGCCGCACCTGGTCGGTGACGCGTTGCTGCGCCACTACGGCATCCGCCCCGGCACGCCGCAGGCGCATGCGTTCACCTATCTAGATTTCAACGAGGCCGCGCGCCGCTACGGCAAGGTCGGCGGGTTTGCGCACCTGGCCACGCTGGTGAAGCGGCTCAAGGCGGGGCGGCCGGGCGCGCTGCTGCTCGATGGCGGCGATACCTGGCAGGGCTCGGCCACGGCGCTGTGGACCAAGGGGCAGGACATGGTCGATGCGGCGCTGGCGCTCGGCGTCGACGTGATGACTCCGCACTGGGAAATGACGCTCGGCGCAGACCGTGTCAAGGAGATTGTCGACAAGGACTTCAAGGGCAAGGTTGCCTTCCTCGCGCAGAACATCAAGACCAACGACTTCGGCGACCCGGTGTTCGATCCTTACGTGATCCGCGAGATCAACGGCGTGCCGGTGGCCATCATCGGCCAGGCCTTTCCGTACACGCCGATCGCCAACCCGCGCTATTTCGTGCCCGACTGGACCTTCGGCATCCAGGAAGAAAACCTGCAGCACGTCATCGACGAGGCGCGCGGCAAAGGCGCGCAGGCAGTGGTGCTGCTGTCGCACAACGGCATGGACGTCGACCTGAAGCTGGCCTCGCGCGTGCGCGGGCTGGACGCCATCCTCGGCGGCCACACCCATGACGGCGTGCCCAGGCCAGTGGCGGTGAAGAACGCCGGCGGGACCACGCTGGTGACCAATGCCGGCTCCAACGGCAAGTTCCTGGGCGTGCTGGATTTTGACGTGAAGGGCGGCAAGGTGGCGGATTTCCGCTACCGGCTGCTGCCGGTGTTCGCCAACTACCTGCCGGCCGACCCGGCGATGGACGCGCTCATCAAGCAGGTACGGGCGCCGTATGAACAGAAGCTGTCCGAAGTCCTCGCCGTCAACCGTGGCGTGCTGTACCGCCGCGGCAATTTCAACGGCACGTTTGACCAACTGATCCTGGACGGCCTGATGCAGGTGCAGGGCGCGCAGATCGCGTTCTCGCCGGGCTTTCGCTGGGGCACCACGCTGCTGCCGGGCCAGGCCATTACCATGGAACACCTGATGGACCAGACCGCCATCACCTACCCGTACACGACCGTGACGGCGATGAGCGGCGAGACCATCAAGACCATCCTGGAAGACGTCGCCGACAACCTGTTCAACCCCGATCCGTACTACCAGCAGGGCGGCGACATGGTGCGCGTCGGCGGCCTGCAGTACACCATCGATCCCAACGCCGGCATGGGCAAGCGCATCACCGCCATGCGCCTGGCCGGCAAGCCGCTGGAGGTGGGCAAGACCTACAAGGTGGCAGGCTGGGCGCCGGTGGCCGAGGAGGCGCGCAACAACGGCGGCGCACCCATCTGGGACGTGATGGCGCAGTGGCTGCGCAGCACGAAGGAAGTCAGCGCACGGCCGCTGAACCTGCCCACGGTCCGTGGCATGGACGGCAACCCCGGCATCGCCGCCTGACTTGCCGGCGATGTTGCGCGGCGTCCTCATGGTGGCCGCCGAGGATTGAAGGCGGCCGGCGAAGTAGGCTACAATCCTCGCGACGGGCCGATAGCTCAGCTGGGAGAGCGCTGCGTTCGCAATGCAGAGGTCGGGAGTTCGATCCTCCTTCGGTCCACCAGGATTCCATACAAAAACAACGCTCGGCATCTCACGATGCCGAGCGTTGTTTTGCTTTGGGCCCCCACCAGTAGACCGGGGCCAGCCGTCAGTTCAGCGAACTGGGATCCTGCGCCGTCTTGCGCTGCTTGGCCCTGGCGACAGCGTAAGAGCCGACCTGCTTCTGCGTGACATAGCCGGTCTTCTTGCGGTCGATCTTGTCGAAGTTCTTCGCCACCTCGGGCATGCCGGCCTCGGCTTCCTGGCGGGTCAGCTTGCCGTCGTGGTCGGCATCGGCGGCCTTGAATTTTTCCGCAAACGCCGCCTTCATCTCCTGGGCAGTCATCGGCTTCTGTGGCTGCGCCGCTTGTGCGGGCTGTGCGGGCTGTGCGGGCTGTGCGGGCTGTGCGGGCTGTGCCGGTTGCGCCGGTTGTGCCTGCGGCTGTTGCTGGGCGCCGGCCTGCCCGGCGAAGAACACGGCAGTCAACAGGGCGCCGGTCACCAGTACGCGTTTCGTCATCAAAGTCTCCTCGCTTGTGTCTTGGAATAGCCGGCCCGTGTCGATGGCCTGGCTTCTGGCCCGGGTGGCAAGGGGCACTCTAGCAGCGGCGACTGTTCGGCAGAATTCAATCTTTTCTGAAGCCGATTGAATCGTTTGATGGCGGCGTGCCGCAAGACGGGCACGCGTTCCGGATGCGCCGTCGGCGGTCAATCGGGCTGAGCCGAAGTCGGACGCCCTCGGCAATGAAAGCCCGCCGTCCTACGCCACCCGCGTCGGCCGCCGGGCTTTCATCGCCGAAGGCCTTACTTGTTGCAGCGCGCGCAGCGACTGCAGCGCGTCTTCCACGGCCTCGATGCCGTCGCGCAGCCGCGCAGTGGCATAGCCGAGCCGGCTTTGCGCATCGGCATCGGAGGTGGACAGTTGTTCCAGTGCATCGACTTCCGCCTGCATCTGGCCGACCAGGCGGCGCAGTTGCGACGTGCTGTGCGAGGCAAGTGACCGAATCGCCATCGTAAAGGCCCTCCTTGCAGTGACCGGCAGGCCGGTCACTGACTACGGTAAGAGCGTCGCATGAACTTCGCCAGCGCTGTTACGAAATCGGCACGATTGCAGTCGGAACTGCCACGCCGTGCGGCAAGATCGGCTACAAAAGAGGGCACATGCTGGCCGCGATGGAGGAAATATCGTCGGTGACCAAGCACGGCTGGCGATCTCCGGCCTGCCACAGCGGGCCCGTGCCAGCATGACGGCCGGGCAGGGCGGCAACGCCAGTGGGGCGCCCGCGTCTCCCGGTCGGCATCGTGGGTGCCTTCCTGGGCTATAGTCGCGCGATGGAATCGGAATCCGAAAAACGCTCTGGCTTCCTGGTCACCGATGTCGGGCGGCTCTGCGGCAAGCGCTTCGACGACCTGCCGAAGTCCACGCTGGGCCTGACGCGCACGCAATGCCGCGCGCTGGCTTACCTGGCGGCCGCGGTGGAGCGCTGACCCGTGCGACGTGAACCCATGCAATCCCAATCAGCCAGCCTGCCCGACGACACCACCGCCGCGACCGCGGCCGAAGCCGACGCGCGCCACCGCGCGGGCCGGCGCTGCACGCTGGTCAGCGTGGGGGTCAATATCGTGCTGACTGCGGCGCAGGGCGCCGCAGGCCTGCTCGCCGGCTCGCAAGCGCTGCTGGCCGACGCAGCGCACTCACTGTCCGACCTGCTCTCCGACTTCGTGGTGCTGCTGGCCGCCTGGCAGAGCCGCAAGGATCCCGACGGCGACCACCAGTACGGCCACCTCCGTTTCGAAACCGCGGCGTCGCTGGCGCTGGGCGGGCTGCTGCTGGCAGTCGGCGCGGGCATGCTGTGGGCCGCGGTCGGCAAGTTGCAGCACCCCGGCGGCGCCCAGCCGGTACAGGCGCTGGCGCTGTGGGTGGCGCTGGCCACGCTGGTTGCCAAGGAACTGCTGTTCCGCTACATGCTGGCGGTGGCGCGGCGCGTGCGTTCCGGCATGCTGGTCGCCAATGCCTGGCATGCGCGTTCCGACGCGGCCTCGTCGCTGGTGGTGGCGCTGGGCATCGGCGGCAACCTGCTCGGCTATCACTTGCTGGACCCGGTGGCGGCGATCGTGGTCGGGCTGATGGTGGCGCGCATGGGCCTGCGCTTCGGCTGGGACGCGCTCAACGACCTGATGGACCGTGCCGCCGACGAAGAAACCGTCGCAGCGATCGAGGCGACCCTGCTCGGCACGCCGGGTGTGCAGGGCCTGCATGACCTGCGTACGCGCAAGATGGGCGACCAGGTGCTGGTCGACGTGCACCTGGAGATCGACGGCACCCTGACCGTGGCGCAGGGCCATGCGATCGCGGTCGAGGCACGGCGCCGCGCGCTCGAACACCATCACGTGCTCAACGTGATGACGCACGTCGATCCCGCGCAGGTTAATCCCGCGCAGGTTAATCCCGCATACGCCGCAGGGGCCTCCACCAGAACCGCCGCCGCCGGCCAGGCGGCTGTGGACATCTAGGCCCGCACCTGGGGATAACTCGCCGGACAAGCTGTGTCCCGCCTGGGGGTGCGCTGTGGGACGTATACGAACAACAATCGCGCCGCCGTCGCGGACGTATACGCAAGCGCCCGGCTATCCACGTATACGCATGTGCTGCCGCCGTGGTTATCTTTCTTGCAAGTCCTTGAGGCGAAAGGGAAAAGGTGACTTATCCACGGCGCAGTGACTGGTTTACCTACTACTACTATGTTTACATATGTAAACAATATAAAAACCATCACAAGGACCGTTGCATCGACCGCATCGGTCAGGCGCTGAACAATGCATCGCCTTGCGGCGGACGTATACGTCGCGTGATGAGCGCGGACCATCGTTAACGCTGGTCAACGCGGCACCTTGAACACCTTGCGCGCCCGTATCACTTCCGCCCGCGTCGAGCAGCCGTCCTGGTGGTCGTTAACCAGGCCCATCGCCTGCATCAGCGCGTACATGGTGGTCGGCCCGACAAAGCGCCAGCCGCGCTTCTTCAGGTCCCTGGACAGCGCCGTCGACTCGGGCGAGACCGCCATGGTGCGCAGCACCTCGGGCGTCAGCACCTTGGGCCGGCTGTCCGGATCCGGCTCGAAGCGCCAGAAATAGGCAGCCAGCGACGATTCCGTTTCCAGTAGTTCGCGCGCACGCTGGGCGTTGTTGATGGCGGCCTCGATCTTGCCGCGGTGGCGCACGATGCCGGCATCGCCGAGCAGGCGCTGGATGTCGCGCTCGCCGAAGCGGGCGACCTTGTCGATGTCGAAGTTGGCGAAGGCCTTGCGGAAGGCCTCGCGCTTGCGCAGGATCGTCAGCCAGCTCAGGCCCGCCTGGAAACCCTCCAGGCACAGCTTCTCGAACAGCCGCCGGTCATCCGCGACCGGGAAGCCCCACTCGTGGTCGTGGTAGTGGCAATAGTCTTCCAGCGTGCCGCACCAGCCGCAGCGCACCGGCGCTGTCGTGGCTGCCTGCGCTTCCTTCTTGCTTGTCATGCGCAACCTTTCTCCCATTTCGGTGGATCCGGCGCGGCGGCCGCTCAACTGGCTCGCGGCGCGCCGCATTTGCTGCGATCATGCCCGCACCTGAGACATTGCGGAAGGCTGAAAATGGACATGCGATTGACGACCCTGGATGAAGACGGCTGGGAGCTGGACGACGGCGAGCCCATTGCCGCCGCCCATCCCGACACCTTCTGGATTCCGCCCCGCGAGGAACGTGAAGCGCTGGTGCCGGGCCAGCAGGTCAAGCTGATCTTCCGTATCCTGGTCGCCGCCGACGACGACAGCGAGGAGGTCCATGTCGAGCGGATGTGGGTGATCGTGACCGGGCGCGAGGGCAGCCTCTATACCGGCGAACTGGATAACCAGCCGTATTGCTCCGAGGATATGGCGCCGGGCATGCCGCTTTGCTTCGAGGCGAGGCATGTGATCAATATCTACCGGGAAGGGGATGAGGCGGAGTGAGCGCAGCCAACTCCCTGGGCGGGTCAGAAGCTCGCCGCCAGTCCCAGTGAAACCCCCGACACATTGTTGCCGAACACATAGCGCACCACCGCCCGTATCCGCGTGACGAACACCTCGTGCGCACTGGTATCCAGCTCCAGCCCGGTGCCAAGCGTGGTCAGGTAGTTGAAGCCGAGAATGCCTGCCTGGCTGCCGAAATAGTGCGAATGCGACAGCTCCAGCACATAGCGCACCGGCCGGTCGAGCGCGTACAGGCCGGTCGGTGCCCGCCAGCGCGCCCACAGGTTGGCGGTCTGCGCGGTCGCCGTGCCGGTGACTGAACTGGTCGTGCCGCCGAAGCTTTGCAGGTGGATGCTGGTGTAGCGCAGCTCGACGTCGACCTCGTAGTTCTCGCGGTAGTGCTCCAAGTCCAGCATCAACGAGCCGCCCAGGCCGTACGCGTTCAGGCTGCCGCCATCGAGGAAGTTGATCTGGCGGTCCGTCACGCGTTCCACCGCGAACTTGCCGATCGACAGGTCACTGGAGACATTGCCCAGCGAGAAATTGAAGATCGGCCGGATCACAAGCTCCTTGTTGGCGGTGATCGGGAAATCCCAGCCGATGCCGATGGTGCCGGAGAACGTATTCCAGCGGGTCGGGATGGCGCGCGATTCGGTACCGTTGCTGGCAATGAAGGTGGGATCGTAGCGGCTGTAGGCGATCGCGCCTTCGAGGTAGAGGGGGAACGACTTGCTGATGGTGAAGCCGCCGCCGAGCTGCGACATGACGACGCCGGGATCGTCGGTGCTGGCGTTGTTGATGGACAGCGAACTGGAAGTCAGGTCAGGCACCACCGAATACGCCATCAGCGACAGCACCGCGTTGGCGTGCCGCTGCACGTTGGCACCTACGAGCTGCAGCCCGTTGCCGGCCTGGCCGTGCGCGGTACCCGCGGCCAGCAAGCCGAGCGTCGCCGCCACGGCGCGCCAACTGGCAGCGCGGCGCAGGCTGGCGCGAAGCCGGGCGGTCAGCAGGCGTACGGACATGGGCATTCCCCCTTGCACACGGCTTACGCGGCGCGCCGCGAGGCAGCAGCCATTCTAGCCACGCGGGCGGGCGTGGGAGCACTGCGCAAAAGTTTTCAGATCGGGTTGCCGACGAATTGAATCGGGCGCGGGGCCAGGATCAGCCTGCCGGATGGCGGCGAGGTGTCTGCCGCCTGCCGGCATCGCCTGCTTCGGCCGCATTGGCCATGTTCGCCACATTCGCCACATTCGCCACTTCGGTCCTGGCCGCCGGCGGGGGCCGGTGGCGGGTCACCCACAGCATCAGCGCGCTGCCGGCCCAGCCGGCAACAAACACCGTATCTCCCACCTGGTTCAGCCATTCGCCGGCATCCGGCTGGCCGGCGAGCGACCACAGCCATTGCGCAGGCAGTCGCGCCGCGATCCACAGCGCGACCGCAGGCACGCTGCCGTAGACGCCCGGCTGCCACCAGTGGGCTGGAAGGGGGATGCGCCGCCCGGTGCGGCGCAGCAGATTCGGTACCACGATGTCTCCGGCCACCCGGCGCGCAAGGCGTGCTGGCGGCGTCATGCATTGGCGCAGAGGCATGCCGGCGCGGCGCTTGCCCCCTCGGCTGCATCATAGGGTGGCGGCGCCGGCGGCGTCCCGGCATGTCTGGGGCGGTGTGTGGTCTAGCCCACCTCACCTGCGCCAGTTCAGTTTTTTTGCATGAAAGATGCGCAAAAGCGGGCCGTGACGGCGGCCGATCTTTGCCAAACTCAATGGCAAGTACACAGATCAATGAGACCCGACGCCATGCTTCCCGCACTGTTCATCTCGCACGGTTCCCCCATGCTAGCCATCGATCCCGGCCCCACCGGCGCGGCCTTCGACGCACTTGGCGAGCGCCTGCGCGCGCAGCCGCCGCGCGCGGTGCTGGTGGTGTCGGCGCACTGGATCTACAGCACGCTGGCGGTGAGCAGCCGCGAGCGGCAGGAAGCGTGGCACGACTTCGGTGGCTTCCCGCGCGAGCTGTATGCGCTGCGCTACGATGCCCCGGGCTCGCCGGCGCTGGCCGCGCGCGTCAAGGCGCTGGTCGAGGCCGCTGCCATTCCAGGCGCGGGGTTTGTCGGCGAGGACGACGAGCGGCCGCTCGACCACGGCGCCTGGATGCCGATGCGGCACTTCTTCCCGGACGCTGACGTACCGGTGGTGCAGCTGGCGCTGAACCCGTACCTGTCACCCGCCATTCAGATCGAGATCGGCCGTGCCCTGGCCCCTCTGCGCGAGGATGGTGTGCTGGTGCTGGCTTCGGGCAGCTTCACGCATAACCTGCAGGAGGTGTTCGGCAGCGGCGCCCGCCCCGACCAGCACGGGCCGCAGGCCGAACCCTATGTCGAGGCCTTCCGCGGCTGGATGCGCGACGCGCTGGACGAGGCGCTGGCCACCGGCGACACCGGCCGCATTGCCAACTACCGCGCCGAGGCCCCATACGCCCGCCGCGCGCACCCGACCGACGAGCACCTGCTGCCGTTCTACGTGGCGCTGGGTGCCGCGCTGGGGCCGCGGAGCGCAGGCGCCGCAGGTACGATGCCAGCGCCGGCCAGCGTGGCTTGCGTGGCCGATGAGGTCACCTACGGCGTGCTGGCAATGGACAGCTTTGTGTTCGAGGGACTAGGCGCCGGCACGCCATTGCGTGCGGCAGCCTGAGTTTTCTGCAGGCGCTGCTCAGCGCCCATCCCTGCGCGGCGGCAGGTAGCGCCGCGCCGAGCGCGCGCCGGCCAGCGCAATCCAGCCCATGGTCAGTGCCACCACGGCCAGCCCGACGCGCAGGTCGGCCAGGTGCGCCACGCCGCCGATCAGCACCGGGCCCAGCAGCAGCCCCAGGTAGGCGAAGCGCGCCACGCGCGAGATCGCCTCGGCCGGTGCCACGCCGGGCAGCCGCGACGCGGCCACGAAGAAGATCGGCACCATGTTGGCGGCGCCCAGTCCCATCAGCGTAAAACCCACCAGCGCCGCCAGTGGCAGCGGCACCATCAGCGCCAGCACGATGCCGGCAAAGCCCAGCCAGGCGCTGCCGGTCAGCGTGGCGCCATCGCCCAGGCGTGCGCGCAGGCGGTCGCCGCCGAAGCGCCCGCACGCCATCCCGCCGGAGAAGGCGGCGTAGCCCAGGCTGATCCACCCGGCTGGCGCCGCGGTCACATCGCGCATATAGACGCTGGTCCAGTCGTACATCGCCCCTTCGCCGATCAGCCCCAGGAACGCCAGCAGGCCCAGCAGCCACAGCGCGCGCACCGCGTGGTCGCGATGGTGGCCGGCGCCAGGCATCACCGGGTGGTCAGGCAGCAGGCCGGGCATGGCCGCGAGCGCAGCCAACGCGGTCACGCCCGCCATCATCGCCGCGTGCGCCAGCGGCGCCACGTCCAGCGACAGCATCAGCCCGCCGAAGGCCGCGCCGGCCATGCCGCCGAGGCTGAACATGCCGTGCAGCGCCGACATCACCGGGCGCGGGCGGCTGGCCTCCACGGTGGCGGCCTGCGCGTTCATGGCCACGTCGAAGCCGGCATTGGCGATGCCGAATACCACCAGCGCGGGCAGCAGCCACCAGAACGAAGGCATCGCCAGGATCGCCACCGTGGCCAGCGCGAACAACAGCCCGCTGGCTGTCGCCGTGCGTGCGCTGCCGACGCGGGTGACCCAGCGCCCGACCGGCCCCATTGCCAGGAGGGCGCCGCCGGCGACAGCGAGCATCGCCAGCGACAGCATCGCGTCGGACAGGCCGAAACGCGCCTTGATGGTGGGGATATGGACGCCCCAGGTGGCAAAGGTGGCGCCGTTGACGAAAAACAGCGCCATGGTGCCGCGTGTGGCGCGCGCGAGCGCGCCCGGCGTGGATGGGGCGGCCATGGCGAGCGGGGCGGTGCCGGGTGGCGAGTTGGAGTCTGACATCGTGATGCGGGGGCGCGGCCGGCGCCGTCGGCGCGGCCGCAAAAGCCCCTATTGTCGTGCATCCGGGCGACCGGGGCCTGGCGGCGCTACGGCGCGGTATCCGCCAGGCGCAGCAGCCCGCGCCGGTGCAGCGCGTAGCCGAACGCCAGCAGCGCGCCCAGCGCCAGCGCCAGCATCACCCACAGCATCAGCCAGTAGCCGCCCGCCGCCCGCCACATCAGCGCGCCCAGCCACGGCGCGGCGGCCTGCATCAGCAGCACCGGTGTCATCATCAGGCCGTTCAGCGTGGCGTAGTGGTGGCGCGAGATCAGTTCGGGCATGGCCATCGCCCGCAGCATCGTGTTGACGCCGTTGGCGCAGCCGTAGAGCACCGCGGCCACCATCAGCCAGGCGCCGTGGCCGAGCGCGAAGCACAGCAGCCCCATGCTCATCAGCAGGTAGACCGGCAGCGACAGCCGCACCGGGTGGCGCACCGCCGCCCGCATCATCAGCATGCGGCCCACCACCTGCGCCGGGCCGATCAGCGCCGCCACCGCCAGTTGCTGCGACACCGGCAGGCCTTTCTCGGTCAGCATCGGGATCAGGTGCGCGCCCAGCAGCGAGGCCACCACGGCGGTCGCGGTGAAGGCCAGCACCACGGCCCAGAACACCGGCTGGCGCAGCGTGGTGCGCGCGATGCCGGCGCTGCCCGCGTCGGCACCGGCGGTCGGCGTGCCAGTGTAGGTGGGATGCATGGCATAGCGCATGCGCGCGTGCAGCGGCGCGCAGACCAGCAGGTTCAGCAGCGCGAAGCCAACCAGCGTGGGCCGCCAGCCGACATGCAGCACCAGCCATTGCGCCAGCGGCACGAAGATCGTGCTGGCGAAGCCGGCCATCAGCGTGACCGCCATGATCGGCTTCTGGTACTGGTCGCCATAGGCCTGGCGCAGCACCACGAAGGCTGGCTCGTACAGCGTGGTGGCCATCGCCAGCCCGATCGGCACCCACATCAGCAGGAACATGGCGGGGGAGGGCGACCATGCCCACAGCAGCAGCCCCAGGCCGGCAAGCACCGAACCCGCGCCCATCACCCTGCGCGCCGGCGCGCGGTCCAGCAGCCGGCCCACCGCGAACGAGCACATTGCCCACACCAGCAACCCCAGCGAATAGCCGGCCGCCAGGAATGGCCTGGACCAGCCCGTGGTGCGGATCATCGGCTCGATGAAGACGGTGAAGGCGAAGAACAGCGTGCCCCAGGAGATGGTCTCGGTCAGGCCGAGGACCCAGACCAGCCGGCGCGGCGGCGTGGCTGGCTGCGCGGGTCCGGCGCGTGCCGGGCTGGCGTCTGCGGAAGAATCGGCGGTACTGGCGGCGTCCGGATCGGAGCTGGCTTCTAGCGTTGTCATGGCGGGCCCCGGCGGGGGAGTCGCCATGGCTGGCGGCGCGCGGGACCAGTGGCAAATTGTAGCGATCCTGCGCGCACGCTGCGCGACGGTGCGCCGCTTACTGTGCGGTCATCGCCGATGCTGGTGCAGGCGGGCCTTTCAGTTCGACCACGTTGCCGTCCGGGTCGCTGATGTAGAGCGACGGGCCCTTGCCCTCGGCACCGAAGCGCTGCGCCACGTCGCTGGCCTGCACGTCGTGCCGGGCCAGCCACGCGCGCAGCGCGGGCTCGTCGAACGGTTCGATGCGCAGGCAGAAATGGTCGAGGTTGCGACCCTCGGCGCCCGGGCCCGCGCCGCCGGCACGGCCGAGCGGGCCGTCCAGCGAGACCAGGTCGATCAGCGCGCTGCCCGCGCGCAGTTGCGTCAGGCCGAAGTCAGGCTGTTCGCGCTCGACGCTGCAGCCCAGCACGTCGACATAGAAGCGTCGCAGCGTGTCCACGTCGGCGGTGCGCAGCACCAGGTGGTCGAGATCGAGGATGCGGAACATGGCGCGCGTCAGTGGTGCAGGCCGTCGTAGTCGATGACCTTCAGGCTGTCCAGGTCGACATCGTCCAGGCAGCGCACGTTCACGCCTGCCATCGGCCTGCCGTCCTTGTCCTGGCCATCCGCGTACGGGCCGCAGCCGCACACCGGACAGAAGCGGTGCGCGATCTTCATGGTGTTGAAGCGGTAGGTCGACGCATTGCTCTCCGGCGTTTCCAGCTTGAACGTCGCGCGCGGCACGAACCACAGCAGGTGGCCGCGCCGGCGGCAGATCGAGCAATTGCAGCGGATCACGCTCGGGATGCTTTCGGCCTCGACCTCGAAGGCAATGTTGCCGCAGTGGCAGCTTCCGTGGAACGTCATGTCGTCTCCTTGATCCTCAGTCTGTTGCTGCTAGATATCCGGGATCAGCCGCTTGCCCAGGCTGACCGCTTCGTCGGGCGCGTAGCCCAGCTTGCCGTAGAAATCGATCACCGCGCGGTTGCCCGTGCGCACCAGCAGGTTGATCTTGGGGCAGCCGCGTTCGATCAGCAACTGCTCGGCATGCGCCATCAGCACGCGGCCGTAGCCGCGGCCCTGCAGCTCGGGATGTACGGCCACATAGTAGACCCAGCCGCGGTGGCCGTCGAACCCCACCATCGCAGTGGCCACGGGCTGCCCGTCGGCTTCACCGACAAGGAACAGTTCGGGTTGCTCGGTGAGCTTGCGCGCGATATCGCGCCGCGGGTCGTTCCACGGACGGGTCAGGCCGCAGGCCTGCCACAAGTCAATGACGCAGGGTTCGTCTTCAGGACGGAAGGGACGGATCAGCATGGACGGTGGTGCGCTGCAATATGCCGGCACATTGTTAGCTTTTTGACAGTGTAGCGCCGCTACGGATGCCACAATGCCCGCACAACATGACGAGCGGATGTGCGGCCCCCGCACACGCCCCCACAACAGGAGACCCAGCATGAGCGACACCCATGCGCCTGCGCGCGCGAGCTTCAGCCATATGGAACACGGCACCCGCGAGGACTGGGCGGCCATTTCCGCCGAGTTCATGCCGTATGCGCGGGCGCTGCCGGACCGCGTGCTGGCGCACCTGCGGCTGCTCGATGGCGATTGCGGCGGCTTTCCGGTGGACCGGCTCACGCATTCGCTGCAGACCGCGACGCTCGCGCACCGGGACGGGCAGGATGAGGAATACGTGGTCTGCGCGCTGCTGCACGATATCGGCGATACGCTTGGCAGCTTCAACCATCCCGATATCGCGGCGGCGATTCTGAAGCCGTTCGTCAGTGCCGAGAATTTGTGGATGGTGGAAAAGCATGGCGTGTTCCAGGGCTACTACTTCTTCCATCACCTCGGGCTGGATCGCAACCTGCGCGAGCAGTATCGCAATCAGCCGGAGCTGTTCGAGCGCACGGCCGAGTTCTGCCGCAAGTACGATGCGGCAGCGTTCATGACGGACTACGACACGCTGCCCTTATCGTTCTTCGAGCCGATGGTGCGGCGGGTGCTGTCGCAGCCGAAGAATTCGATGTATGTGAAGCCGGGCGAGAAGGAGTTGGCGCAGCCGTAGGGCGGCGCCACGAGCGGACCGATTGTGTTCCCTCTCCCGCAAGCGGGAGAGGGAAGGAACAGCGCGTTACGCCGCGCGCTGCGCCGTCTCAGGATGCCTGAACTGCTCGAGCAGTTTCGCCCAGCGCCCGCGCACCGCCTTCAGGTTGTTTTCCTTCACGTGCCCGAAGCCCCGGATATCGTCCGGAAGGTTGGCCAGCGCGACGGCGGTGTCGTGGTTGGCAGCATTCAGCCCCGCCACCAGTTCATCCAGCAAGGCGCGGTATTCGCCGATCAGCGCGCGCTCGGTGCGGCGTTCCTCGGTCTTGCCGAAGACATCGAACATGCCGCCGCGCAGCCCCTTCATCTTCGCCAGCACGCGGAACAGCGTCATGGTTGATGGGCCGAATCTGCGCTTGACCAGGTGCCCCTTGTCGTCGCGCTTGGCCGTTGTCGGCGGCGCCAGCCAGAAATTGAGCTGGTAGTCCTTGCCCGGTTCGCCTTCGAACTGCGCGCGCAGCTTGTCGAGGAAGACGGGATCGGTATAAAGGCGCGCCACCTCGTACTCGTCCTTGTACGCCATCAGCTTGGCCAGGTTGCGTGCCGCGGCTTCGGTCAGCGGCAGTGGCTTGCCGCTGCCGGCCAACGCGCTTTCGGCCGTGCGCACGCGGTCGATCGCTTCGCGGTAGGTGCGCGCGTAGCCGGCGTCCTGGTAGGCCGTCAGGTGTTCCATGCGGCGGGCGACCAGCTTCTCCAGCATCGCGCCGGTCGAGGTCGGCAGCTTGACCACTTCCGCGCCTTCCGCGGTGGTCTGCAGCTTGCCGGTCAGCGACAGCACGTGCTCCGGATCGTGCGCCATGTGCCGGCCCCAGTCGAACGCGGCCTTGTTCTTCTCGATGGCCACGCCGTTGAGTTCGATGGCGCGCTCCAGCGCCTGCAGCGTCAGGGGGATCCAGCCCTTTTGCCAGGCGTAGCCCAGCACCAGCGGGTTGGTGTAGATGGCATCGCCCAGCAGCGCCACGGCCAGGCCGCTGGCGTTGATGAAGTCGCACTTCTCGCCGACGGCGTTGCGCACGTCCTGTTCCGCCGACAGCCCCGGGAACTGCCACTTCGGGTTCTTGATGAACTCGGCGGTTGGCGTCTGGGCGGTATTGACCACGGCGCGCGTGCGGCCGGCTTGCGTCTTGGAGATGACTTCGTCGGTGGCCGACACGATGGCATCGCAGCCGATCACCAGGTCCGCCTCGCCCATCGCGATGCGCGTTGCGTGCAGGTCATCGGGGCGCGCGGCCAGTTGCACGTGCGACAGCACCGCGCCGCCTTTCTGCGCCAGGCCCGCCATGTCGAGCACGGTCACGCCCTTGTTTTCCAGGTGCGCCGCCATCCCCAGCAGGCCACCGATGGTCACCACGCCGGTGCCGCCGACGCCGGTCACGAGGATGCCATACGCGCGGCGAATCGCCGGCAGCTCAGGCGCAGGCAGCGCCGGCAGGCTGTCCATCGACACGCCGTGCTGCTCGGGCTTGCGCACCTGTGCGCCTTCGGCCGAGACAAAGCTCGGGCAGAAGCCGTTCAGGCACGAGAAGTCCTTGTTGCACGACGACTGGTTGATCTGGCGCTTGGTGCCGAAATCCGTCTCAAGCGGCTCTACCGACAAACAGTTCGACTTGACCGAGCAATCGCCGCAGCCTTCGCACACCGTGTCATTGATGAAGACGCGGCGCGCCGGGTCCTCCATCGTGCCGCGCTTGCGGCGGCGGCGCTTTTCCGTGGCGCAGGTCTGGTCGTAGATCAGGATGGTGCAGCCCGGCACTTCGCGCAGTTCGCGCTGCACGCTGTCCAGCTGGTCGCGGTGATGGATGTCGATGCCCTGGGGCAGCTTGATCGCCGCGTTGTACTTCTCTGGCTGGTCGGTGACGATGACGATCTTCTTCGCGCCCTCGCTGTGCACCTGCCAGGCGATGTCCTGCACCGACAGCTGGCCGTCCACCGGCTGCCCGCCGGTCATCGCCACCGCATCGTTGTACAGGATCTTGTAGGTGATGTTCACGCCCGCGGAGATCGACGCGCGGATCGCCAGCAGGCCAGAATGGAAGTACGTGCCGTCGCCCAGGTTGGCGAACACATGCTTGTCGCCCGCGAACGGTGCCTGCCCGATCCACGCCACGCCTTCACCGCCCATCTGGCTGAAGGTGCTGGTACTGCGGTCCATCCACACCGTCATGTAGTGGCAGCCGATGCCGGCCAGCGCGCGCGAGCCCTCGGGCACGTTGGTCGAGGTGTTGTGCGGACAGCCCGAACAGAACCATGGCTTGCGCTCCGCCTTTTCCTGCCCAACCACGCGCGGCGTGGCCAAGGCCTTTTCCTTGGCCTCGATGATGGCCAGGCGCGCGGTGATGCGCGCGCGCACGTCCATCGGCAGCTCGAACTTGTCCAGCCGCGTGGCGATGGCCTTGGCGATGATCGACGGCGACAGCTCATAATGCGCCGGCAGCAGCCAGTTGCTCTGCGGGATCGACCATTCGCCGCCCGCGTTGTCCTTTTCGTCGAACTTGCCGTAGACCTTCGGGCGCACGTCATCGCGCCAGTTGTACAGCTCTTCCTTGAGCGCGTACTCCATGATCTGGCGCTTCTCTTCGACCACCAGGATTTCCTGCAGGCCCTCGGCAAACGCGCGCGCGCCATGCGCTTCCAGCGGCCAGACGCAGCCGACCTTGTACAGGCGGATGCCGATCTGCGCGCAGGTGGCATCGTCCAGGCCCAGGTCGGCCAGCGCCTGGCGCGTGTCCAGGTAGGCCTTGCCGCCGGTCATGATGCCGAAGCGCGCGTGCGGCGAATTGATCTCGATGCGATCGATCTTGTTGGCGCGCACATAGGCCAGGCCCGCGTACCACTTGTAGTCGAGCAGGCGCGCTTCCTGTTCCAGCGGCGGATCCGGCCAGCGGATGTTCAGGCCGCCCGGCGGCATGATGAAGTCGTCCGGCAGCACGATCTGCACGCGGTGCGGGTCCAACTCGACCGAGGCCGACGATTCCACCACGTCGGTCACGCACTTCATCGCCACCCATAGCCCGGAGTAGCGGCTCATGGCCCAGCCGTGCAGGCCGTAGTCCAGATACTCCTGCACGTTCGACGGATACAGCACCGGCAGGCCGCAGGCCTTGAAGATGTGCTCGGACTGGTGCGCCAGCGTCGAGGACTTGGCCGAGTGGTCGTCGCCCGCCAGCACCAGCACGCCGCCGTGCTTCGACGAGCCAGCCGAGTTGGCGTGCTTGAACACGTCACCGGTGCGGTCCACGCCCGGCCCCTTGCCGTACCACATGCCGAACACGCCATCGAACCTGGCATCCGGATACATGTTCACCTGCTGCGACCCCCACACCGAGGTTGCGGCCAGGTCCTCGTTGAGGCCCGCCTGGAACACGATGTTGTGCGCGGCGAGGTGCTTCTTGGCCTTCCACAGCGACAGGTCCAACGCGCCCAGCGGCGAGCCCCGGTAGCCGGAGATAAAGCCGGCGGTATTCAGGCCGGCAACGCGGTCGCGCTCCTGCTGCAGCATCGGCAGGCGTACCAGGGCCTGCGTGCCGCTGATATAGATGCGGCCACGCTCCAGCGTGTATTTGTCGTCGAGGGAAACGTTTTCGAGCGCGCGGCGGATGGCGTCGCTGACCGGAGGGGTCAGGGGGGCATTCATAGGTGCTCCTCTATGGGGCGTGTTGTCGGGATCACCGACACCTGCAGTTGTGGGCAATCGCCTCGCGGCCTCTTGTGGAGGCGTTGGGCGGCTGTGTCTCTGCGCGGGATGGTAGCACCGCCGTGCGGTCGGCGGTACCTTGCAGCGCAGCACGAAACGTGCCCGTGGCAACCGTGTTTTCCCGTACGGATGGGGGTTCGCGTGTACACTGCGTTGCATCGAGAACGCCGGCGATGCCGCTCCGCGGTCTTCGATGCACCACATCTGCCGCGCCAGCCTGGTGCAACCTGATTTCCGATTGCCCGTCTCATGCACGGGCAAACCAGCGAATACCCGAACATGACCAATTCCCCCCGCCAGGGCACCGCGACCCTGGCCGTGCTGATCGACGCCGACAACGCGGCGCCCGCCATCGTCGAAGGCCTGCTGGCCGAAGTTGCCAAGTACGGCGTCGCGGCAGTCAAGCGCATCTACGGCGACTGGACCCGGCCCAACCTGGCCGGCTGGAAGGAGCGGCTGCTGTCGCATTCAATCCAGCCGATCCAGCAGTTCCGCTACACCGTCGGCAAGAACGCCACCGACAGCGCCATGATCATCGACGCCATGGACCTGCTGTACACCGGGCGCTTCGACGGTTTCTGCATCGTTTCCAGCGACAGCGACTTCACCCGGCTAGCCTCGCGCATCCGCGAGCAGGGTCTGACCGTGTACGGCTTCGGCGAGCGCAAGACGCCCAAGCCGTTCGTCACCGCCTGCGACAAGTTCATCTACTCGGACGTGCTGCGCGCCGATGCAGATACCGAAGGCGCCGAAGGGGTCGATGGGGCCGCCGCGCCCACGCGCAAGCGCAGCACCGGCGAACTGCGCCAGGATTCTCGCCTGGTGCGCCTGCTGCAGAATGCGGCGCAGGCGGTGTCTGATGAAGACGGCTGGCTGACGCTGGGCAGCATGGGCAACCACATTGCCAAGCAGGCGCCGGAATTCGACTCGCGCAACTATGGCTACGGCAAGCTATCGGAACTGGTGGCGGCCACTGGCCTGTTCGAGGTCGAGACGCGTAACGGCGGCAACAACAAGACCATCTGGATCCGGCTGAAGAAGCGCGGCAAGGGCGGTGGCGAGGGCGATGGCCGCGGCCAGCAGCAGGCCCAGCAGCAGGCCCAGCAGCAGGCCCAGCAGCAGGCCCAGCAGCAACAACCGCAGCAGCGCCAGGTTCAGCAGGCTGTGCAGCAGGAGCCGCGCCGGCAACCACAGCCGGCACCTGTGCCGGCAGAACCGCCCGCTCCGGTCATTGTGCAGCCGGTAGTGGCACCGGTAGTGCCACCGGTAGTGGCACCGGAGCCGGAGCCAGTCCGCGAACCCGAGCCCGAAATGCCATTCGTTGCCGCCGACGTGGTGGAGCCGGAACCGGCCGCGGCATCGGTGCCAGAAGAAGCGCCGCAACCCGAGCCTGCCACCAAGGGCCGCACGGCACGCAAGCGCGCGGCGCGTCGTCCTGATGTGACGTTGAGCGAGACACCTTGGCCGATCGATCAATCGGTGTTCTCGGCACCAGGGACGACGGTGTTGTCGGCGACGGTGGCGACGGCGGCGGAGCCCGAGGCGCCGGCTCAGCAGGAAGTGGTTGTCGAAGCAGCGCCTGCGCCGGCGCCGGCGCGTAAGCCCCGCAAGCGGCCTGGCAAGAAGGCCGAACCGGCCACTGAATAACGCACCGCGCCGGTAGGCTCCGCTCTCCCGCATGCGGGAGAACGGAGCCTACGCGAGCGGCGTCAGGCAATGCAGGCGCCACTGCCGTATCACCGCCTACCGCACCAGCTGATTGATCTCGATAATCGGCATCAACACCGCCAGCACGATCAGCAGTACCACCACCCCCATCGTCAGGATCAGCAGCGGCTCCAGCAAGCTGGTCAGAAACAGCGTGCGCCTTTCCAGTTCCTGTGCCTCGCCCTGCGCGGCGCGGTCGAGCATCACCGGCAGGTTGCCGGTTGCCTCGCCAGATCGGATCAGATGCACCAGCACCGGCGGAAACTGGTTCTGCGCCGCCAGCGCGCGCGCCAGCGAAGCCCCTTCGCGTACGCGCATGTTGGCGTCTTCCACGTTGGCGCGCAGCGCGTCGTTAGTCAGCGTCTCGCCGGCCGCCTGCAGGCTGCGCAGGATCGGCACGCCGGCAGACACCAGGATCGCCAGCGTGCCGGCAAAGCGTGCGGTGTTATAGCCACGAATCAGCTTGCCCAACAGCGGGGCGGTCAGCAGCCAGCGGTGCCATTCCAGCCGCACCGCGGGTTGCTTGAGCAAGCTGCGGATCACTAGTGCAACCACGGCGATGAACGCCAGCGCGGCCCACCACCAGTTACGCACGAAGTCCGACAGCCACAGCATGACGATGGTCAGCGTCGGCAGCTTCTGCTTGGTATTGGCGAACACGCTCACCACCTGCGGCACCACGTATGACAGCAGGAAGATCACGATCGCGAATGCCACCACCGTGACGATCGCCGGATAGGTGAACGCAAGCCGGATCTTCGACGTCAGCGTATTGCGCGACTCGATATAGCCCGCCAGCCGCTCCAGCACCAGCCCGAGATGGCCCGAATGCTCGCCGGCCGAAACCAGCGCGCGGTAGATATCCGGAAAGTCGCGCGGATTCTGCGCCAGCGCCACCGACAGCGAGCTGCCGCCCATCACCTCGGCGCGGATGCCGGCCAGCAGTTCATGCACATACGGTCGTTCGGCCTGGTCGGCCAGCGCGCCCAGCGCTTCGTCCAGCGGCAGGCCGGCCACGATCAGGCTCGCAAGCTGGCGCGTGAAGAGCGCCTGCTCCTGCGTCGACAGCTTGCGCGCGAACAGCTGGCTGCCGCTGCGCGGCGCCAGGCCGGCACCGGCCAGCGCATCGACGGTCAGCGGCGTCAGCCCGCGCGCGCGCAGTTGCGAGCGTGCCTGGCGCGGGCTGTCGGCCTCGATGACGCCGCGGTCGGTCTTGCCGGCGGCGTCGGCGGCTTCATAGCGGAAGGCTGGCATCCGTTGGGCTCCGCCTTAGTCGCGCGTCACGCGCAACACTTCCTCAAGCGAGGTCGCGCCGCTGTCGATCCAGCGCTGCGCGTCGCCGCGCATGGTGTGCATGCCATGCGCCAGCGCCACCTGCTTGATCTCCGATTCCGGCGCCTGCCGGTGGATCATGGTGCGGATCTCGTCGCCGACGGTCAGAAGCTCGTACACGCCCATGCGGCCCTGGTAGCCCGACTGTCCGCACTTGTCGCAGCCGACCGGATGCCACACGTGCTGCAGCGGCTTGCCCTGCGCCTGCAGCGCTTCGGCATCGACCGCAGCCATTCCCTCGGGCAGCTCGATCACTTCCTCGCGCTTGCAGTGCGGGCACAGCCGCCGTACCAGCCGCTGCGCCAGCACGCCCAGCAGCGACGACGACAGCAGGAACGGCTCGATCCCCATGTCGACCAGCCGCGTCACCGCCGAGGCCGAGTCGTTGGTGTGCAGCGTCGCCAGCACCAGGTGGCCGGTCAGCGAGGCCTGCACCGCGATCTGTGCGGTTTCCAGGTCACGGATTTCGCCGATCATCACCACGTCCGGGTCCTGGCGCAGGATTGCACGCAGGGCCTTGCCGAAGGTCATGTCGATGCGCGGGTTGACCTGGGTCTGGCCAATGCCGTCGAGGTCGTATTCGATCGGGTCTTCCACCGTCATGATGTTGGTGGTGCGCGCGTCCAGCCGCGACAGTGCCGCATACAGCGTCGTGGTCTTGCCCGAGCCGGTCGGCCCCGTCACCAGCACGATGCCGTGAGGCTGGCGGATCAGGTGGTCGAAGCCGCGCAGGGTGTCGGGCGCCATGCCGAGCCTGGCCAGGTCGAGCCGGCCCGCTTCCTTGTCCAGCAGGCGCAGCACCGCGCGTTCGCCGTGGCCGGTCGGCAGCGTCGACACGCGCACATCCACCGGCCGGCCGCCCACGCGCAGCGTGATGCGGCCGTCCTGCGGCAGGCGCTTCTCGGCGATGTCGAGCTGCGCCATGATCTTGATGCGCGAGATCAGCGCGCCATGCAATGCCTTCTTGGGCCGCACCACGTCGCGCAGCGTGCCGTCGACGCGGAAGCGCACCACCGACGACGACTCGAACGGCTCGATGTGGATGTCCGATGCGCCTTCGCGCGCCGCCTGCGTCAGCAGCGCGTTGATCATGCGGATGATCGGCGCGTCGTCCTCGGATTCGAGCAGGTCTTCCACCGCCGGGATGTCCTGCATCAGGCGCGACAGGTCGACCTCGCCCTCGACTTCGCCGACCACCTGCGCGGCGCTGCCGTCCTGGCGGTTATAGGCGTCGGACATGGCGAGCTCGAGCGCCTCGGGCTCCAGCACGCGCAGCCGCAGCGCGCCGTGCACCCGGGCGATTTCCGCCAGTGCGGTTGGCGAGGTGGCGCGGCTGACCCATACCTCCAGGCCGTCCGGGCGCTGGTGCGCGATCAGCAGCGGCGCTTCGCGCGCAAAGCCGTACGAAACCAGCCGCGCCGCCATCGGCGAGGGCGGTTCGAGGGTATCGAGGGGAGGGGTCTGGACTTCGCTCGCCATGGCAGGCCTCAGTTCTGGACAGCGCCCGGCGTGACGGCTTCGCCGCGCTGGCTCAACGGCTGCTGCACGGCCGCGGGCGGCGGCACCGGTTGCGGCTGTGCCGGCAAGCCGGGCTGCTGCGGGTTCTGCGGATTCTGCGGCAGCGTTTGCGGCAGCGGCAGCGGCGTTGCTACCGGGCCGTTCGCGCGCGGATCGACGAACGGCGTGCTCGGCGCGTCGGCCGGCGGCAGCAGCGGCGTGTTGGTGTCGCGCACCATGATGTTAGGCGATACAAAGCCCTGCTGCTGCGCGCGCATATAGTCGTAGCGGTCCGCGGTCAGGCGGTCGGCGGCGCCTGCCGTGCGCATCACATACGGGCGCAGGAACACCAGCAGGTTGGTTTTGGAGCGGTTCTTGTTCTCGTAGCGGAACAGGCCGCCGATCAGCGGGATGTCGCCCAGCAGCGGCACTTTCTGCACGCCGTCGCCATACGAGTCCTCGATCAGGCCGCCGAGCACGATGATCTGGCCATCGTCGACCAGCACATTGGTCTCGATCGAGCGCACATTGGTGGTCGGGCCCTGCACCTGCGTCAGCGTGCCAGCCACCACCGACGACGACTCCTGGAAGATCTGCATCTTGACCAGCCCGCCATCGGTGATCTGCGGCTTCACGCGCAGCGTGATGCCGACGTCCTTGCGGTCGAAGGTCTGGAACGGCGTCACCGAGGCCGCGCCGCCGGTCTGCGCATACGAGCCGGTGGTGATCGGGATGTTCTGGCCGATCAGGATCTTGGCTTCCTCGTTCTCCAGCGTGATCAGGTTCGGCGTGGACAGCAGGTTGACGCTGCCGTTGCTGCCCAGCGCGCGCAGCAGCGCGCCCAGTCCCATCGCCTTGTTGACGATGCCAAGGTTCAGGCCGCCCACGTCCTGCACCAGCCCCTGCGCCGCGGCGATACCGGCGGTGCGGTTGGTGTCGAACAGCGCACCGGCCAGCGTCAGGTTCAGGATGTTCTGCCCGCCGGAGCCGAAGTTGGTGCCGGCAAAGACGTTGTTGTTGCCGCTCGAGGAACTGATGAGGCCCTGCCACTGGATGCCGAGTTCGCTCGCCTGCGTGGCGGTGACCTCTACGATCATCGATTCGATATAGACCTGCGCCCGGCGCGCGTCGAGGTCTTCGATCACGCCGCGCAGGTTGCGGTAGACCGGCTCGCTGGCGGTGATGATGAGCGAGTTGGTCGACGGATCGGCCTGGATGATGCCGCCGGTGGTCGGCTGCGTGCTGGTGCCGAACGACGCGGCAAAGGCCGAGTTGCCATAGGCACCGCCGCCGGTGCCGCTGGTGCCGCTGCGCATGCCGGTCTGGGTGCCGGTGGTGCCGCCGGTGAACTGGCCGCCGGCCGGCGTGGCGACACTGGTCATGCCACCCGCGCCGCCGATGCCGCCCACGCCGCCTGCACCGCCGGTGCCGGGCTGGGTCGAGGAGGCAAAGCTGCTGTCGGCGGCAACGATGGCGCGCAGCGTGGCGGCCAGCTTGACCGCATCGGCATTCTTCAGTGGCACCACCCAGATATTGCCGGGGCGGGCGTAGGGCTGGTCGAGCTTCTCGATCAGCTGGCGTGCCTGCTGCAGCCGGGCGCGGCTGGAGGCGCGGATCATCAGCGCATTGCTGCGCGGCTCGGCTACCACCGAAGTGCGCAGGCTGGCGTCGGCGCCGGGCGCGGCACCGCCGCCGGCAGCGCCCGCCGCCGCGGGGTCCAGCAGCTTCTGCAATACCAGCGCGGTGTCGCTGGCCAGTGCATGGCGCAGCGGCACCAGTTCGACCTCGCCGGTGGCCGGCGCGTCGATGGCGGCGATGATGCGCGCCAGCCGGCGCAGGTTGTCAGCGTAGTCGGTAATGACCAGCGTGTTGTTGGCCGGGTAGGCGGTGATGGTGTTGTTGGGCGCGATCATCGGCCGCAGCACTGGCACCAGGTTGTTGGCCGACTCGTAGTTGAGCCGGAACACCTGTGTCACCACCTGGTCGCCGCGGCTCGGCGCCGCGCCGATCACCGTGGGCGAGCCCTGCAGCTTGGCGTCGGCCTCGGGTACGACCTTGGTGAAGCCGTTGCTTTCCACCATCGCGTAGCCCTGCATGCGCAGCACCGAGCCCAGCGTCTGCAGCGCCTGCGCGCGCGACACCGGCTGCTCCGTGACCAGGTTCACCGTGCCCTTCACGCGCGGGTCGATCACGAAGTTCTTGCCGGTGGCCTGCCCGACCGCCTTGATCACCGAGTCCAGGTCGGCATTGACGAAGTTGAGGACCACCTGGTCGCGGCTGGCCGGCGTGACGTCCGGCGGGGCCGGCGGCGTGCCCGTGGCGCGTGCGCCCGGCGCGCCAGGCTGGGCCCACAGCGGCGCGGGCGCCAGCAGCGAGAGCCCGCACAGCAGGGCCACGGCGCGGGCGCAGGCGGTCTGGAAAACAGGTCGGGTGGCATGGTTTGTCATAGTCATTTCCGTACGCTCCTGGCGCTGCCTGGCATCAGAAGCGCAGCCTTGTCACGTTGTTGTCTCGTCGTCCCAGCAGGCTCAGCAAGCTGGTCAGTTGCGTTTCCGCATCGGGCTCGGCATGCGCGGTGCCCTCGAAGCGCGCCTGCCGGCCTAGTGTGCCGCTGCCCTCCACGTGCAGCGGCCCGGCGATAGTACTCAGTTGCAGCTTGCCGCTGCCGGCGCCGCTCCAGTCGATCTCGGCGCGGTAGCTGCCGAGCGGGCGCAGCCGGCTAACCGCGGACGACACCTGCTCGATGCGCAGCGTGACATGGCCGCGCATCATGCCGTTGCGGTTGCCATTGCCGTTGCCATCCGGGACGCCAAAGCGGCCCTGCAGCGTCGACCAGTCCGCGCGCATCAGGCCATCCAGGCGCAGCGTATTGAACGGCGCGCCGATGCCTTCCAGCAGCGATGCCGGCAGCCGCATCGCCCCGGACTGCACGGTCCAGCCGCCCGGCGTCGCGGTGATCGCCACAGGCGCAGCCATGGCTTCTGTGTGCGTTACCACCGCGCGCGCGGTGCCGGCCAGCAGTGGCCAGAAGGCCAGCGTCCATTGCAGCCGCCCCGGCAGCACCGTGGCGGTCTGGCTGCCGGCGCCGGCCGACAGCGCCAGCGTGGCGCTGCCGTGCCACATCGAGCCGCTGGCATCGGCCAGCAGCACCCGTCCCTGCGTCTGCGTGGCCACGCGCTCGGCGATCCACGCCGCCGGCAGCATCGCCACCACCGTCACCGCGGCGGTCGCCACTGCCAGCGCGAGCCAGCGCAGGCGCCGCCACGCACCCGGCTGGCGCAGCTTGCGGCGCGGCAGCCTTAGCGTTTCCAACCGTACCATCAGCTGCGGCCGCCCGGACCCTGCAGGGTCGCGCTGACATTGACCAGCGCCGTGGCGCCGACATAGACGATGCGGGCATCGATCACTTTCATGCGCTGCTGCTGGCGCACGTCCTGCAGCCAGCTGCTGAACGCGCCGAAGGGCACCTTGTCGAGCTGCACCTGGACATTGTTGTCGGCACCGGCGGCCAGCCGGGTCGCCTTCAGGCCATGCTGGCCCAGGCTGTCCTGCAGTGCCTGCGTCAGCGCGTCGCCGCGCAGCGCCGGTGCCGGCGTGGCCTTGAGGCCGCGCGCTTCCTGCGCCAGCGTTTCCATTTCGGCCAGGTCGGCGCGCATCTGCGGCAGGCTGCGCGCCAGGCGCTGGCGGCCTTCAGCGGCCGGCTCCCACAGCAGCGTGTAGCCGATCACCAGCGCCAGCACCGCGGCGCCGCCGGCCAGGATGGCCTGTTCGCGCGGGTTGCGTGCCGACCAGAAGGCGTTGAAGCGTTCCCGCCACGCCTGCGGCACGCTCGGGCGCAGCCGCGCCACGCGTGCGCGCAGCGCGGTGGGGCCAGCGGAGCGGACCGGGCGTGGCGTCTGGTTTCGGGCGGAGTCTTTCATGGCATCCATGCGTATCGTGCTGCCGCGCTCACAGGCCCGGCCTGACGGTCCAGCGCGAGCCCGGCGTCACCGGCGTGGCGCCACCCAACGCGCCGCCCGCCGCACTGCCGGGTGCGCTACCGGCCGCGCCACCGGTCTTGTCCTCTTCCATCTGCAGGCCGGCCTGGCGCGCGGCAGTACGGAGGCTGGCAATGTCCGTGCCCGGTTTGAGTGTCACCACCAGCATGCGGCCGCGGTACTCCAGCGCCTGCAGCGCATCGGGGGGCAGGCGGCGCGCGGCCTGGGCAAAGCGGTCTGCCAGCGGCAGGAAGTCTTCCGGCGTGCTGCGGCCGCTGGCGATGCGCAGTTGCTCGACCTGCCGGCGCATTTGCAACGGTGCGTCCAGGATGGTCGGGATCTGCGGGAAGGCGCTGCGCAGGGTCTGCTGCTGCGCGGCTTCCACGCGCTGCTGTTCGTTCCGCAGCAGCAGCCAGTGGATGTTCATGCCCAGCACCTGCACCAGCACGAGGCCGGCCAGCAGCGCCAGCGGCACGCGCCATGCCGCCAGGTTCCAGCGGTCGGCGCGGCCTTGCGCAAACTCGAACTGCGCCAGGTCCAGTGCCGGCTCGCGCAGGCATTCCTGCGCGCCCTCGATCCACAGCGGCCAGCCGGCGGGTGCGGCGCCATGCAATGCGGGTACCGGCGCCGCGGCGGCAGCATCGGCGTCGGCGTACCAGATGCCGTCGGGCGCCAGCGCCTGCCAGGCTCCAAGGGCGTCGTCCCCCAGCAGCAAGCCGTAACCGGCGTGTGCGCCGGTGCGCACGGTCAGCTGCCACTGGCGCGCCAGCGCAGGGGCTGGCTCGGTGGCGCCGACGGTCGCACTACCGAGCAGTCCGCCGCCGGCAGCCAGGGCGCTGGCGTCAGCCTCGACCACCAGCGTGGCCGGCTCGTCCTGTGCGGCTTCCTCCGCCGGGCGCAGCGTCGGTTCGGTACCCGGCGCTTGAGCAGGCGCCTCGGCTGCCGCTGCCAACGGCACGCACAGCTGCGCCGCCAGCACATGCCGGCGGCGATGGCGGTGTTCGGCAAACGCTTCGAGCACGGCCCGCAGCCAGGCGCGGTCGGCCACCATCAGCAGCCGCCGGCGCGGGCCGCGAATTGCGGCGCTGCCGTCGAGCGCGGGGCCGACGCCGATATGGCAGGGCTGTGCGTCGGTGGCGAGCGCGTCTTCGATCAGGTTGGGCAGCGCCTGTTTCAAACGTGCCGGCGGCAGCGGAGGCACGCTGGCAGTGGTAAGCAGTACGTCGCTGGCCGCCAGGATCAGCACCAGGCGCTCGGCAGGGGGCAGGTCGGCGATGCGGGCGTGGCCTTCGCGCAACACTTCAGGCGCCGTGCGGCCGGGCACGCGCCGTGCGGCGTCGGTGGCGGCAGTGGCGCCGGTGCGTACCAACGCGAACGGCAGGGCACCGAATTGCCAGGGTTGCGGCTGGTCGTGCGGCCGGTGCGGCAGGCGGACGTACAGGGTGGTGCTCAAGATTTCCTTAGCTTGGCGTCAGTGGCGGGACATGGGAGAACCCGGGAAGGCGCATTGCCGCGTGGATTGCGCCTTGGCCAGCCTTTTGGTTGCCCCGCAGCCGGCATGCCGCGGCGCCGCGGGCTTGCCGCTGCGCGCGGAGACGCGGGCGGGTCAGCAGGCAGCGGTGCACGGCCGCGCTTGGCGGCGGGCGGCGTGGCGCCTCGCTCGCGCCAGCGTCGCAGCATACCTTGCCTGTGTGACTAAACCGCGTCAATACCATTCTCCCCGGTTGCCAACGCCTGCACATCGCGCCGCCTATGCATGCTTCGTGCGTCTTGTATCAGACATTCAGCGCAGGTCCGGCAACCGGTCGGCGTCCTGTATCCAGATTACGCGCGTCGTATTGGTGGCGCCCAGCGGCTCGCCGCGGAAGATCAGGGACACCTGCAGCCGGCTGGCGCGTTCGTGGCGAACCAGTCCGTAGACCAGGAAATAGTGCGAGCGCACGTCGATCATGTTGGCCAGGCTGGCGCTGTCGGCCTGGGGCGCGACGGCGGCCAGCTGGGTCTGCACGTTGCCGATGTTGTTGAAATAGGCGCGGTCGCGCTGGCGCACCAGTTCGCGGGCGCGCTCCAGCGGCAGCTTGTCGATCACGGCGGCCAGCACCTCGGCCTCGGCGGTGTTGGCGTTGACCAGGGTGCGCTCCGGCAGCACGGTGACGAACGGTTCCAGCACGGCGACCATTTCCGGCGTATAGCCGGGCAGGGACAGCAACCCCTGCACGCTGTCGAGCGGGCGTGGCGCCGCGCGGCCGTCGCCGCTGCCGCCTTGCGCTGCCTGCAGCATGACGCGCGCCGTGGACTCGGCCAGCTGCGGGTTCAGGCCCACGGTCTGCAGCAGGCGGCGGTAGGCGGCCTGGGCCTCGGGATCGACCGAAGCGGCGCGTCCCTGGCCGGCGGTAGCGGTCCAGATCACCAGGTTGGCAAGGTTGAAGCGGGCCTGCGCATCGAGGATGCGGCCCGACAAAAACGAGGTTTCGCCCGCCACGTCGGTGCGCAGCGACGTGCCGAGGAAGTCCGACAGCCGGGTTTCGGCGATCGGCACCGCCCAGGGCTCGCCGAGCTGGTCGACGTTGGTGCGGCGCTGGTCGTCGCGCAGGATCAGCCGCGCCCAGTCCACCGCGGCGCGCTCGATCCAGGTCGCCTGCGCCAGCAGCCGCTGGTTCTCGATGGCGCGGATCTGCACCTGCTGGCGCCACAGCATGCCGGACACCACCACCACGGCCAGCGTCACGATCAGCAGCGCCGTGACCACGGCGGCGCCTCGGGCGCGGCGCCGCGCGAAAGCCGGGCGGGAACGGACGGGAGCGCGCCTCATAGCCCGGTCATGCAGATCTTCTGGAACTGCCGCGGCGCGTCGCCGTCGCCCATGCGGGCGAACACGGTCAGTTCGACCGCGCGCACCGCGGAATTCGGCTGCGCCGCGCCGACGCCCGAGGCCTCGACCGCGCTGGCGGCGTTGCCGGCGAACAGCACATTGCGGATGCGGCCGGTATCGGCCTGCCAGCCGGCTGGCTCCACCCAGGCGCGCGCGTTCATGCCGGCGATGTCGGTCAGCACGCGCCGCACCTGCGCCGCATTGCTGCCGCCCTGGCGCAGCGCAAGCAGTGCCGACTGCAGCCCGGCCCGATCGGCCACCGGCGGCGCGGCCACCCGCACCAGCGTGTTGCCGTCGATCTGGTACGAGAGTACCTGCCAGGCGGGCGGTTGCCCCTCGTCGCGGCGGTCGCGCACCAGCAGCAGCCGGTTCTGGCCGACCTCGACCGGGCTGCCCTGCAGCAGCGTGGGGTTGGCCAGGTGCTCGCAGTCGGACTGGAACTGGCCGTAGAGAATCTTCAACGCGTCCAGGCGCGCATCGTGGTCGGTCAGGCGCTCGCGGCTGCGCGTCAGGCTGTCGAGGGCGCGCCAGCCGATCACTGCCATCACCGCCAGCAGCGTGATCGCGACCAGCATCTCCAGCAGCGTGAAGCCGCGTGCGTGCCGGCCCGGCCGCCTGCGCTCAGAGAACGTTGCGGGCTTCATTGGGAACGATGGTGACCAGCCACGCCAGCCGCACGGACTTGTCGGTGGCGGACGGGTAGACCGCGATCTCGACGCGGCGGAAGACCGGATTGGGCGTACCCGACACCGACTGCTCGCAATACAGCGGCGTGCCGCCCTGTGGGCACGCGTAACCGCTGACGCCGGGCTCTGGCCAGGTCTTGGACAGCCGCAGCGCGGCCAGGTGGTTCTCGGCGCTCCATTCGGCCAGCATGCGGGTCTGCAGCGCCACGCCGGCATCGACCATCGAGCCCATGGCGCGCATGGCGGCGGTCAGCGCCACCGCCAGGATGGTCAGCGCGACCAGTACCTCGATCAGCGTAAAGCCGGCGCGGCGCCGGCGGCCGTGCAAGGGGGCGCGGGTCATGGCGAGCTGGCGAAGTAACGGCCGCTACCGTCAGCGGTGACGTCAACGCGGATGTCGCCGCGCACCAGCACCAGCCGCTGCGGCGCATCGATCAGCTCGCGCCCGAATACCAGCCGCAGTGGGCCGCCGGTGCCAGTGGGGCGGCCGCCTTCGACCACCACCACCTGGTCCAGCGCCAGGCGCCACCGGCCCGGCGCGAACACGTCGGTGCGCATCGGGATCCAGCCGTTCGGGGTCGACTCCAGGAAACGCCAGCCGCTGGCGTCGCCCTCCCAGGCGAGGGGGCGGGCGCCGAGCTGGGCTTCTTCCTGCGCCAGCTCGAACAGCCGTGCGATGCGCTGGCCGTCATCCAGCACGCGGCCGCGCTCGTTGGGCGAGGCATTGACCGCCACCAGCGAGATCACGATGCCGGCGATCACCATGACCACCAGCAGCTCGAGCAGGGTAAAGCCCCGGCGCCGCAAGGGCGCGCGGCGGCGCGGCGCCGTGGTCATGGTTTAGGGAAGGGGGCGGGGGCGCCGGGACTTATTCCCAGTTGCCGATATCGGCGTCGTTGCCATTGCCGCCGGCCTGGCCGTCGGCGCCGAAGCTGAACACGTCGATCTCGCCGCGCACGCCCGGGTTCAGGTACTGGTACGGATGGCCCCAGGGATCCTTGGGCAGCTTCTCCAGGTAGCCACCGCCCTTCCAGTTGTTCGGCACCGGCTCGGTGGTAGGCTTGCTCACCAGCGCGGCCAGGCCTTGCTCGGTGGTCGGGTAGCGGCTGTTGTCGAGCCGGTACAGCTTGAGCGCCTGCATGATTGACGAGATATCCTGGCGTGCCGCGACGATGCGCGCTTCGTCCGGACGGCTCATGATCTTGGGCACTACCAGCGCCGCCAGCACGCCAAGGATCACGATCACCACCATGATCTCGATCAGGGTGAAGCCGCGCGCGCGGCGGGCGCGTGCGGGCCGGGAACGGACAGGGCTGGCGGAACGGGTAGTGAAAATGCGCATCGTCTGTGAACCTCGTTGCTGGAATGGCTAGGCCCGCGGCCGGGCTGGCGGCGGGCCGGTTTCGCCAGTCAGTATAACCGGCGCCACATGACTGTTTTATGGGGGTGGCGTCGGCGCCGCGGCAATGTGCGATGCAAATCACAGCTCGTGCACCCGCCCGGATTTAACTTGCATCCTGAATGCATATTTTTTAAGATGTCGCCACGATGCAACTGACCCGCTTTTCCGACTATGCACTGCGCCTGCTGATGTACGTCGCCCGTGGCGACGGCAGCCGGCCCATCACCATTGCGGAAGTGGGGCAGCAGTTCGATATCTCGCACAACCACCTGGTCAAGGTGGCGGCGCGGTTGTCGAAGCTGGGCTGGATCACGGCCACGCGCGGCCGCCACGGCGGCCTGCAGCTGGGGCCGGGTGCCGAACAGCTGACCATCGGCACGATCCTGCGCGAGCTGGAAGGCCACAAGGCCATCATCGACTGCGACAACCCGCCCTGCGCGCTGAACGGCAACTGCCGCCTGAAGCGCGCCCTGGACGTGGCCGAGCAGGCGTTCTACCGCGCGCTGGACGATGTCACGCTGGCCGATGTCACGGGCAGCAAGACCGCCGAGTCGATCATCCGGCTGCATCGCGATTTCCTGAACCGGCGTTCGGCCTGAGTGGACTGAGTTCCGCGCAGGCGCCGACGAGCGCCGGTTTTATTGTGCGAAAAAACATGCATATAACATGCATGAATTAAACGGAGTGTTACCTGATGCTGTCCGCCGCTTCCCGCCCCTATATCGATGCGAGCGTCCCGGTGCTGCGCGAGCATGGCCTGGCCATCACCACCCATTTCTACCGCGAGATGTTCGCCGACCGGCCTGAACTCACGCAGATGTTCAATATGGGCAACCAGGCCAACGGCAGCCAGCAGCAATCGCTGGCGTCGGCCGTGTTCGCCTACGCCGCCAATATCGACAATGGCGCGGCGCTGGCGCCGGTGGTCGACCGCATCGTGCACAAGCATGCGGCAGTGGGCCTGACGCCCTCGCACTATCCGATCGTCGGCCGCCACCTGCTGGGCGCGATCAAGGCGGTGCTGGGCGACGCCGCCACGTCGCCGCTGCTGGCCGCCTGGGATGAGGCCTACTGGCTGCTGGCCGGAGAGCTGATCGCCGCCGAGGCGCGGCTGTACCAGCGTACCGGCGTTGCCGCCGGCGACTTGACGGCGGTGCGCGTGATGCGCCGCGAAGCGCAGGGCGAGCAGGTGGTGTCGCTGACGCTGGCGGCTGCCGACGGTGGCCCGCTGCGCGACTTCCGTCCCGGCCAGTACGTCAGCGTCGAGGCGCACCTCGACGACGGCACGCGCCAGTTGCGCCAGTATTCGCTGTCGGGTGAGACCGGCCTGCCGACCTGGCGCATTTCGGTCAAGCGCGAAGACGGCGACCAGTCTACGCCGGCCGGCGCCGTCTCCAACTGGCTGCATGCCAACGCGCAGGAGGGTACCGAGCTGAAGGTGAGCCCGCCATTTGGTGACTTCACCCCGGCGCTCGACGGCCATCGCCCGCTGGTGCTGCTGTCGGGCGGCATCGGCATCACGCCAATGCTGTCGGTGCTGCGCACGCTGGCCGTCCAGGGCTCGCAGCGCCCGATCCTGTTCGCCCACGCGGCCCGCAATGGCCGCTACCATGCGCACCGTGCCGACCTGCAGTGGGCACGCGAGCGGTTGCCGCAACTGGTGACGCATATCAGCTATGAAGCCCCCGAGGCCGCCGACGCCATCGGCCGCGACTACGACCACGCGGGCACCATGCCGATGGCCGAGTTGCTGGCCCAGCCGGCGCTGCAGCGCTTCATCGATGGCCGCTTCTACCTGTGTGGGCCGCTGGGCTTCATGCAGGCGCAGCGGCATGCTGTGGTCAGCGCCGGCGTGCCGGTGGCGCACATCGACCGCGAAGTCTTCGGCCCGGACCTGCTCGACCACCTGCTCTGAGTCCGTCGCCGGACGGGCCGGTGATGGCGACAGTGTCATGTGGCTCTGGTAGGCTTGGCGCGATCGTTCATTTGCGTCAGGGGTACCGTTCCCGTGCAACTCTCCCTCCGGCCTGTCCTTCGCTTCGATACCGCCGCGCCGTGGCTGCCGCGCCTGGCAAGCGTGGTGCTGTTTGTCGCGCTGTGCGCGCTCGCCACGTACTGGGCGCTGACTTTCAGCGCGATGCGCACCCTCCCGGTGCCGCAGAGCGCGCGCGTTGCGCAGACCGAAGCGGTCGAGACCGGCGCCGTGGCGACGCTGTTCGGCGGCTCGGTTCAGGGCGGTCCGCGCGACGTGCAACTGCTTGGCGTGGTGGCTGAGGTCGACGGCGGCGCCGGCGCGGCGATCGTGTCGATGGACGGCGGGCCGCCCAAGGCGGTGCGCTCCGGAGCCGAACTGTCGCAGCAGATCCGGCTGGTGGAGATCCGCCAGCGCTCCGTGGTGATCGAACGCAGCGGCGTGCGGCAGGAAATCGCATTGCCGCTGCAGGCGGGCGCCGCGCGTGCACCAGCCGCAGGTGCGCCGGGTCCCGCGCTGCCTACGCCGCCCGCCGGCGCGGCCGCGCCGATGGCGACGCCGATGCCGCCGCCGGCCGCTCCGATGACCCCGATGGCCGGCCAGCCGGCCCAGCCGATGCTACCGGCTACAAGCCAGCCCCCGCAGCCGCAAGTCCAGTCTCAACCCCAGGCACAGCCGGCTGCCCAGCATCAGCCCATGATGGCGCCGCCGCCCAGCCAGGACGGCATGCTGGTCCCCAAGAACTAAGCTGGCACGGGCGCGAATATTCACGTTCCGTTGCGTTCCCTTACGGCGCCCCAACCTTTCTGTGAGGCGGGTAACATCGTATTAAAAGCACCAACTTCCCTGCATCGTCTGCGTTCTAATCCGTACATGCCAACGTGCTGACAAGGAGCAAGACATGCAACGCAATTCCAAGCCGCAGATCCTGAAGCAATTCCTCGCCGCCTCGGCCGCCCTGCTGGTCGCCGGAGGTGCCTTCGCCCAGGCCAGCGCGCCCGCCGCGCCGGCCGGCAAGCCCGGCCACGGCCACCACCACCATATGGGTCATGGCGGCGGCTGGATGAAGGCGGTCGACACCGATAACGACGGCGCGATCTCCAAGGCGGAAGCCGACGCCTACTTCAACAAGCTCGACACCAACCGCGACGGCAAGATCGACAAGGCGGAGATGGACGCGCACCGCAAGGCCGTCATGGCCGAGCGTCACGCCCGCATGCAGGCCGCCTTCGACGAGAAATTCAAGGCAGCCGACAAGAACGGCGACGGCGCCCTGACCAAGGCCGAGGCCAATGCCGGCATGCCGCGCCTGGCCAAGCGCTTCGACCAGCTCGACGCCAACCGCGACGGCAAGCTGACCCGCGATGAAATCCGCGCCGGCATGGAGAAGATGCACCGCGACCACCAGCACCGGGGCCAGCGCGGCCAGGGTGCGCCGGGCAGCCAGCCGGCCCCGGCCAATCCGTCTGCGCCAGGTGCCCCGTCCAGTAGCGGAGGCTGATGCCGCGGCGGGACGGCCATGGCCGTCCCTGCCTGAAGCCGCTGTTTAGCGCGCGTGCCCCGGGGCCGCGCGCTTTTGGTTTTGTCCGCTCCGGGACTGCATTGGCAGCGCGTCGACCAGGAAGTATCTGACCCCGGCGGCAAACGCCCGTAGAATGCCGCTTCCCTGTCCGGCCGGGCCTTGGCACCATCCTTGCCTTTCCCTGGTCGGCGCGGCGCGACCGCAACCCCCGCGGCCGTGCCACCAGACAGGTTGCCCAGCCCGACCGGCTGCAGCACGAGTGACCGAAGAGGCTGCCGGTTCGCCAGAATCCCGCCCGCAACGGACGCAATCACACAAAAAATTGCGTATTTGTGCACGGCTTGCTAAATTTGCGCAAAAAAATTGCCAATAAACATATTGCGGAGCAACAATATCGTGAGCAAGGTGGAGTTGGACAAGATCGACCGGAAGATCCTGGAAGTGCTGCAGACCAACGGCCGGTTGACCAACCTGGAGGTGGCCGAGCGCGTCAACCTGTCGCCCAGCCCCTGCCTGCGCCGCATCCGGCGGCTGGAGGAGATCGGCGTAATCCGGCAGTACGCGGCATTGCTGGAGCCGAACAAGATCGGGCTTGGCCTGCTGGCCTATATCAATGTCCGGCTGGAGAAGCATGGCGGCGCGCCCAAGGGCAAGGCGCCGCTGGATCTGTTCCGCGCCTCCATCGCGGTGTGGCCCGAGGTGGCGGCATGCCACGCCATGACCGGCGAGATGGACCTGCTGCTCAAGGTCTATGTCGAGGACATGGAGCATTTCGCGCGCTTCATGCAGGAGCAGCTGCTGGCCCATCCGTCGGTGATCGACGTGCGCTCGAGCTTTGCGCTGGAAAGCATCAAGGACACCACGGCGCTGCCGGTCGGCGGCGCAGCCTGAGCGGTAAGGGGGAGCATGCAAAAACGGCGCATCGTTGCGATGCGCCGTTGTGGCCGTGGGCGGCGAAGCTGGCGAAAAGCCCGCTTACACGCTGTGCTTATGCAGTGTGCTTCTGCGGCACCATGCTGCGCCAGAAGCGCAGGCCGAAGCGACGCGCGTCGCGCAGGTTGCGGCGCACCGCGTAGTCCAGGTCGGCCAGCTGCTCGTCCAGCGCCTCGGTCAGGCGGCTGGCAGTGTCGGCGGGCGGCAGTTCCAGGTACGCGTCGGCCTCGCCGTAGGCATACTGGACCTTCATGCCGGCCTTCTTGGCGATATGCATCATCGCCGCGTTGCGCGACAGGCAGTGCATGTACAGCGTGCGCACGTTGGTATTGCGGCCATGAATAGCCGCACGCTCGAACAGCGCGCTGCCGATGCCACGGCCGCGGGCGCTGCGCGACACCGACACGCCGAACTCCGCCACGCGGCCCTGGGCGTTGTCGCGCAGGTTGGCGAAGTGGCCCACGCCGACCAGCTCGAGCTTGTCGTCGTAGACGCCGAACACGGAATCGTGGTCGAAGTCGATGCTGTCCACGTAGGCTTCGATCACGTGGTCACCCACCGACTGGCCGAAACGGAGCAGGCGATCGTCCTCACCCAGGGCGAGGAAATGCTTCAGCAGGCGCGAGCGGTGATGGGCGGCCAGTTCGCGCACCAGAACGGTGGCGCGGTGGGCGGCCTGCGTCGCTGCAGCTGCTTTGCGCAGATCTTCGTCGGTCAGTGCGCCGACAGCCTTGCTCAGTTCGAGCGGGTTCACGTTAAATCCTTCCTGGTGTGGTCACAGATAAAAATAGGCACTGCCTTGGTGTTTTGCCAGCCACTTTTCCCTGCCTCGGTGCAGGGCTCGGGGAAACACCATCTTGATGCAGCGTGGAAAGTATTGTAGTGGAATTGTCAGTCTGGCGTAAGCTTCCCGCGCCGCAGCAGCCGGGTGCAGCACCACAGCACTCTGAAAAACCAAATAAAATCAATAGCCTAAAAAAATGTGATGAATTGTTGCGCGTGACCAACTGTGGATATGTTGCAACGCGGCAACCGACTCATTCCTCCCGCCGCCATCCCATTTCCTGGCCAAACCGCCCCGTCTTCGATGACCGAGTCTCCCATTGCAGTGATCTACGCGCATCCCACGCCCAGCCGATCGCGCGTCAACCGGCCGCTGGCCGACGCCCTGGCCTCGCTGCCGCAGGTACAGGTACGCGATCTCTACCGCTTCTATGTGGATTACGACATCGATGTCGTCGCCGAGCAGCGCGTGCTGGCGGTCGCGGACACCGTCGTGTTGCAGTTCCCGGTGCGCTGGTACAGCGTGCCGGCGCTGCTCAAGCTGTGGCTGGACGAGGTGCTCGAACACGGATGGGCCTACGGCCCCGGCGGCACGGCGCTGCGCGGCAAGTCGCTGCTGGCCGTGGTAAGCACCGGCGGCAGTGCCGATGCCTATGGCCCGGACGGCAACCACGGCCATCCGATCGGCGAATTCCTGTTGCCGCTGGAGCAGACCGCGCTCTTGTGCGGCATGACCTGGCTGCCGCCGGTGGTGCTGCATGACGCCGACAATGCCGACGCGCAGGCGCTGGCCGACCATATCGCACACGTCTGCGGGCGCCTGGGCGCCGAAGCCAATCCGGCGGAGGCGCGCGCATGAACCAGCATGACTTCCTGATTGCACTGCTGGTGTTCCTGGTCGCGGCGGTGGTGGCGGTGCCGCTGGCGCGGCGCAGCGGCCTGGGCGCTGTGCTGGGCTACCTGCTGGCGGGGGCGGCGATCGGCCCGTTTGCGCTGCGCCTGGTCACCAATGTCGAGTCGATCCTGCATTTCTCCGAATTCGGCGTGGTGCTGATGATGTTCGTCATCGGGCTGGAACTGGAGCCGCGCAAGCTGTGGGCATTGCGCCGGAGCATCTTCGGCTACGGTGGCGCGCAACTCGCCGCGTGCGCGCTGGTGATCGGCGGGGCGGCAGCGCTGGCGGGCGCGTCGTGGCAGGTGGCGCTGGTCGCGGGCCTGGGCCTGGCGCTCTCGTCCACTGCCATTGCGCTGGCGACGCTGACCGAGCGCAACCTGTTCGGCACGCCGGCCGGCGCGGCCAGCTTCGGCATCCTGCTGTTCCAGGACATTGCCGCCATCCCGATGATCGCGCTGTTGCCGCTGCTCGCCGTCGAGGGCGCCGAAGGTGCCGGCGCGGGCGCCGCCGGCTGGATGGCCGGGGTGAAGGCGGTGGCGGTGATCGGAGCGGTGGTGGTCGGCGGCCGCTACCTGGTTCGGCCGGCGCTGCGCTTTATCGCGCGCACCGACATGCGCGAGATGTTCACCGCGTTTGCGTTACTGCTGGTGGTCGGCATCGCGCTGATGATGGATGCAGTCGGATTGTCGATGGCGCTGGGGACCTTCCTCGCCGGCGTGCTGCTGGCCGATTCGGAATACCGCCATGCGCTGGAGGCCGACCTGGAGCCGTTCAAGGGGTTGCTGCTGGGCCTGTTCTTCATGGCGGTCGGCATGTCGATCGACTTTGCCGTGCTGGCGCGCTCGCCCTGGCTGGTGCTCGGACTGGTGGCGGCCTTCGTCGTCGCCAAGACCGCGGTGCTGATGCTGCTGGCGCGAGAATTCGCCATTGCGCGTGGCCAGCGGCTGCTGTTCGCGCTGTTGATCTCGCAGGGCGGCGAGTTTGCCTTCGTGGTGTTCGGCGTGGCCGGCGGCGCTGGCCTGCTGCCGCGCGAGACCGAGGCCTTGCTGGTACTGGTGGTGGCGCTGTCGATGGTGGCCACGCCGTTGCTGCTGCTGGCCTACGACCAGTTGGTAGCGCCGCGGCTGGGCCGCGCCAGGGCGCGTCCGGACGATGCCATCACGCCGCAGGACAATCCGGTGCTGATCGCCGGCTTTGGCCGTTTCGGCCAGATCATCGGGCGGCTGCTGTACAGCCAGGGCATTGGTGTCACGGTGCTCGACCACGATCCGGACCAGATCGAGTTCCTGCGCCAGTACGGCTTCAAGATCTTCTATGGCGATGCCACGCGGCTCGACCTGCTTGAAGCTGCAGGTATCGCCCGCGCGCGCATCCTGGTGGTGGCGATCGACGGCATGGATGACAGCCTGCAACTGATCGACCGGGTACGCGAGCGCTTCCCGGCGTTGCAGATCTATGCGCGGGCGCGTCATGTGTCGCACATCTACCAGCTCAAGGACCGCGGCGTGCAATTGTTCGAGCGCGAGATGTTCGAGGGCTCGCTGACGATGGGACGGCGCGTGCTGGAAGGGCTGGGCTTCGACCCGGCCGAGGCGCGCAACGTGGCGCTGCGCTTCCGCCGGCACAACATCCAGGCGATCGACCGCTTTTACCCGCACTACACCGACCAGAAGAAGCTGGTCTCGCTGGCGCGCCAGGCCCGCGATGAGCTGGAGGAAATGTTCCGGCAGGACCGCGAGCAGCGCCGGCAGCGCGAAGAGGCGGGGTGGGACTGACCGCCCTCGTCAGCGGGCTGTGGCGGCGCGGCCCGGCAGCCCGCCCTCGAGGAGGTCGAGCACGGTCTCGGCAAAGTCGGCGTACGACAGCCGACCTCCCGGCTTGAGCCAGGTGAAGGTCCAGTTGATCATGCCGAACACGGTCATGGTCAGCGCGGTCTGGTTATCGCGCGTGACGCGCTCCGGGTAGGCCCGGCGCAGCAGGCGCGAAAAGGCCGCCACCACGTCGCGCTCGCGGCCCAGGATCACGTCGCGCTGGCCTTCCGCCAGGAACTTGACGTCGTTGATCAGCGCAACATGGCGTGTCTGCGAGGTTTCGTACTCGGCCAGGAAGGCGCGGATCAGGTTGGCGAACGCCTCCTTGTCGGTCAGGCCACGGCGCTCGGCGTCGGCTTCCACCTCGGTGACCAGCAGCATCAGGCGCCGCGTGTAGCGGTCCAGCAGGTCGAACAGGATCGCTTCCTTGCTCTCGTAATAATGGTAGAGCCGCGCCTTGGACGTGCCACAGGCCGCGGCCAGGTCGGCCATCGAGGTGCTGGGGTAGCTGCTGTTGGCAAAGGCGGCGGCGGCCAGATCCAGGATCTGTTCGCGCTGCGCCTCGAAATCGGGTGCCTTGGTACGGGCCATGTGTATCGGAATTACTCGCGGGGTTACTCGCCGCCACCGCCGGCGTGGCGGCGCAGCTCGCAGGTCTCGAGCGAGTCGGAGTTGCCGCGCAGCACCATCTGGCCGGTGGCGATCAGCTCGCGGCAGCGCCAGAATACGAACCAGTCGCTGGCCAGCAGGCCTTCGATCGCGCCCATCACGCTGCCGACCACTTGCGCCGCTGGCGTCCATTCGGCCGGCGCGCGATCCATGATGATGTCGTCGATGGTGTGGTAGGCGGCGGGAACCAGCGTGTTGCCCTTCCACAGGCGTACGTCGGCATTTTCCTTGACGTTCTGCTGCCACTCGTAGCCGAGCCGGCCCAGCCGCAGCACGGAAACCGGCGCGATCGTGGAGAAGCGCCGCGCCAGCCGCGCCGGCGAATACATGCCGATCGCGGCCAGGTTGCCTTGCGCGGGCATCTCCAGCTCGCGCAGGTCCATCGCCACTTCATTGATCCGTTGCGGCGCCTGGTACAGGTGGAACACCACCCGGCGTAGCATCAGCTGGTCGGCCGCGCTCTGGCCGTGCCAGATGGCCACTTCCATGTCGTCCTGGCGCAGCGCCTGGAGCTGGTCCAGCGCCTGGCGCATCTCGGCAGCGAAATCGATGTCGGTGCGCGGGGCGACCCGCTGCCAGAAGCCGGAACGGATCAGCCCGGTGCTGTCGATGTCGGCCAGCGGCCCTACGGCCAGGTCGTCGCGCAGCACCACGACAGGGTCCGGCCGCGCGGCCTGGGCCAGCGCCTGGCGCAGGGTCGTGCCTGCTACATCACCGTTGACGACATGGATATATTGCATGGCCGTGATTGTATATGGGTGGGACGGTTAGCTGGCACCGCGCGGCGCCCGCGCGACAGGCGGCATGCGCCGCCATGTACCGCCATGCGCTGCCGTTGTTTACCGCCCCCGCAAGCATCGCGCCAGGCCGCTGCCCGGCCTGCCGCCATTTTAATCACGGCCAGGCCTGGCCAATGGCGGCGAGTGTCGGCACCCGTACGCGGCGCCCGCGGCCGCGTACCTGGATCAGCGTTCGTCGTAGCTGACCACTACCCGCGGCGTCAGCGCGCGCGCCTGGCAGGTGAGCACGAAGCCCTTTTCCATCTCCCACGGCTCGAGCGTGTAGTTCTTCTCCATCTCGACCTGGCCTTCCAGCACCTTGGCGCGGCAGGTGCAACAGACGCCGCCTTTGCACGCATACGGCAGGTCGAGCCCGGCGGCCAGCGCGGTATCGAGCACGTTGGCGTCTTCCATCGGCAGGCGCATGCTGTGCTGCTTGCCGTCGAGCACTACCACCAGCTCGGCGGTCCCCGCATGGTCAGTGCTGGTATGGGCAGGCTTCGGCTTGGCCCGTGCGAGTGGCACGCCGAAGCGCTCGGCGTGGATGCGGTGCGGATCCACGCCGGCGTCGCGCAGTGCCGCCTCGGCCTCGTCGATCATGGAGGCCGGCCCGCAGACAAAGGCCGCGTCGATGTCGTCCACCGGAATCAGCGCTTCGAGGAAGGCGGTCACGCGGGCATGGTCGAGGCGGCCGTGCAGCAGGTCCACCTCCTGCGGCTGGCGCGACAGCACGTGATATAGCGTGAAACGCGACAGGTATTGGTTCTTCAGGTCTTCCAGCGTCTCGGAAAAGATGATGCTGTCCACATTGCGGTTGCCGTAGACCAGCGTGAAGCGGCTGCGCGGCTCGGCCGGCAGCGTGGTGCGGATCAGCGACAGCACCGGCGTGATGCCGCTGCCCGCGGCGAAGGCGACATAGTGGCGCGCCGCGGCCGGCTCAAGCGGCACGTGGAAGCGGCCGTCGGGCGTCATGACGTCGATCACCTGGCCGGGTGCGATGGAGTCGTGGAGATGGGAGGAAAACAGCCCGTCCTCGACCAGCTTCACCGCCACGCGCAATTCGCCTTGTGCGTCATAGTCCTGCACCGCCGAGCAGATCGAATACGAGCGCCGCAAATCCTTGCCATCGACCGGCGCCTTCAGCGTCAGGAACTGGCCCTGGGTAAAGCGGTAGGCGTCGCGCAGCGTTTCCGGCACCTCGAACGCGATCGAGATGGTGTCGGCAGTCTCGGGGCGTACCTGCGCCACGCGCAGCGGGTGGAACTGTGGGGTCATGGCAGCGTGGCTTCGGCCCGGCGGGGCTCAGTAGGGTTTGAAATAGTCGAACGGTTCGCGGCAGTCCAGGCAGCGGTACAGCGCCTTGCAAGCCGTCGAGGCGAAGCGCGAGATTTCCTGCGTATGCACGCTGCCACAGCGCGGGCAGGCGACGCGGTCCGGGGCGCCGGCGCGCGCGGCACGCGGGACGAAGCGCAACGGTTGTGCCGCCGCCGGCGCGCCGCACTGGCCGGGCGGCGCGATGCCGAATTCGCGCAAGCGTTCACGCGCGGCGGGGGTGATCCAGTCGGTGGTCCACGCCGGCGCCAGTACCGTGCGCAGGCGCCACGGCGCCAGGCCGGCGGCGTCGAGCGCCTGGCCGATGTCCTCGGCGATCTGAGACATCGCCGGGCAACCGGAGTAGGTGGGTGTAACCGTCACCTCCAGCGTGCCGTCGGCATCGGCGGCGATTCCGCGCAGGATGCCGAGGCCGCGGATCGAAACCACCGGGATCTCCGGGTCGGGAACCGCTTCCAGCGCCGCCCATGCCTGCTCGACGCGTGCATCGGCGGCAGCTTTCGCTGAGTGGAGCAGGGTGGTGACGTTCATGCCGGACAGTCCTTTGCGGCGAAGCGGGCGCTTACCATTGCGCGCCCGGATGGGCCCGCGCCAGCCCCTGCATCTCGCCCAGCAGGTAGCTCATGTGCTCGGAATGGACGCCGAGCTTGCCGGTCGAGACAAAGCTGGTCGCAGCCGGCAGCGCCAGTGTCGCGGCTTGCAGGGTTTCGGCCACGGTCGCGTCCCAGGCCGCCCGTAGCGAGGCGGTGACGACGCCAATGCCCTGCGCCGCGGCCTCGGCTTCCATCGGGTCTTCGGCAAAGCACTCATTCATATAGGGCAGCAGGTGGTCCAGGGCGCGCTGCATGCGTGCGTGCGACGCCTCGGTGCCGTCGCCCAGGCGCACCACCCAGCCGGCGGCATGGTGCAGGTGGTAGCGCGCCTCCTTGACCGACTTGGCGGCGATGGCGGCAAGCTGCGCATCGCTGCTGGACTGCAGCGCTTCCCACAACTCGACCATCAGCGCGCCGTACAGGAAGTTGCGCACGATGGTGACGGCGTAGTCGCGCTCCGCCGCGGCATTGCCGGCCAGCGGGCCGCGGTGGGGCAGTTCCGCCAGCGTCCAGTTGCGGAAGTCGCGCTCGGCGCGCCAGTAGGCATAGTCATCTTCATGGCGCGGCAGGCCGGTCAGCTCGCCTTCCAGTTCGCCGGCGCGGCCGTAAAGCAGGCGCGCCTGGCCGATCAGGTCGAGGCTGATGTTGGCCAGCGCAATGTCTTCTTCCAGCACCGGGCCGTGGCCGCACCACTCGGCATTGCGCTGGCCAAGGACCAGCGCATTGTCGGCGAGGCGCAGCATGTAGCGCAGCGCGGCGGTGCGTGCCGGCGGCAGGTGATCCAGGGAGGCGGGTTGCGGGGACGCGGTCATCGTGCGTGGCCCTTACATGTGGTTGACTTCGTCGGGCAGCTGGTAGAACGTCGGATGCCGGTAGATCTTGTCGGCCATGGGGTCGAACAGTTCCGGCTTTTCCTCCGGCACGCTCGCCGTGATGGCAGCGGACGGCACCACCCAGATCGACACGCCTTCCTGGCGCCGCGTGTAGACATCGCGCGCCATGTGCAGCGCTTGCTGCGCGTCGGCGGCGTGCAGGCTGCCGCAATGCTTGTGTTCCAGGCCTTGCTTGCTGCGCACGAATACTTCCCACAGCGGCCATTCCTTGCGATTCATCGTTCTCTCCTCGATCCTTGCGCGCGGGCTGCGGCGTGGGGTCAGGCAGCCGTGCGGCGCTCGCCCGCTTCGCGTTCGGCCACCTTGGCGGCGTGGGCCAAAGCGGCTTCGCGGACCCAGGCGCCGTCCTCGTGCGCCTTGACGCGCGTTTTCAGGCGCTCCTTGTTGCACGGACCGTCGCCGTTGATCACGCGCCAGAACTCGTTCCAGTCCAGCGGGCTGTAGTCATAGTGGGCGCGCTCGGCGTTCCATTGCAGTCCCGGGTCGGGCAGGGTCACGCCCAGCACCCGTGCCTGTTCCACCGTGGCATCGACGAACTTCTGGCGCAGGTCGTCATTCGAGATGCGCTTGATGCCCCAGGCCATGGTCTGCGCGCTGTTGGTCGAGGCCGCATCGGGCGGGCCGAACATCATCAGCACCGGGAACCACCAGCGGTTGACCGCGTCCTGCACCATCTCGCGCTGGGCGTCGGTGCCGCGCATCATCGCCAGCAGCGCGTCGAAGCCCTGGCGTTGGTGGAACGACTCTTCCTTGCAGATGCGGATCATGGCGCGCGCATACGGGCCGTAGGAGCAGCGGCACAGCGGGATCTGGTTCATGATCGCCGCGCCGTCCACCAGCCAGCCGATCACGCCAACGTCGGCCCAGGTCAGCGTCGGGTAGTTGAAGATCGACGAATACTTGGCCTTGCCGCTGTGCAGCGCGTCGACCAGATCGTCGCGCGAGGCATCCAGCGTTTCGGCCGCGGAGTACAGGTACAGGCCGTGGCCGCCTTCGTCCTGCACCTTGGCCAGCAGGATCGCCTTGCGCTTGAGGGACGGCGCGCGGCTGATCCAGTTGCCCTCAGGCAGCATGCCGACGATCTCGGAGTGCGCGTGCTGGGAAATCTGCCGTACCAGTGTCTTGCGGTAGGCCGCCGGCATCCAGTCCTGCGGTTCGATCTTGCCGTCTGCAGCCATACGGGCGTCGAAAGCGGCCTGGCGGACGTTGTCGTCCTGGGGGGCGGCGCTTAGAGCGGAGTCAGCGTGGCCGGGAACATCCAGGCTTTGGGTGTACATAGCGCCTCCTCTGGCGGGGCCGCAGCCGGTGGGGGACCGTTGGCACGGCGGCTGGCCCTATTATATATAAGCCGACCGGTCGGTCAATTTAAGCGCGACGGGTTTGCATGGACTGTTGCCGGAGTCAGCGCCACGTGACGGACTGCGCATGTGTAGTATCGAAGGCGGACGGCCTCCAGTCGTCCGACCCCTTATTCCCTTTGTCTACGGAGGTAACGCAAATGGCAAGCGCGGCATATAGCAAGATCGTGGTGGCGGTGGATGGCAGCAGCACGTCCGGACTGGCACTGGCCGAAGCCATCCGCGTAGCGGCGCCAGGCGGCGCCACGGTGCTGGCGCTTTATGTCGTCGATACGGGTACGCCGATGTTCGACGTTGGCTACTACGATCCGAGCCAGTTGCAGAAGGCATTCGAGGAAAGCGGCCAGCGCGCGTTGCAGGACGCCGCGCAGCAACTGTCCGCGGCCGGCGTGCCGCATGAAACCAGACTGGTCAGCCAGGCGCCGGTGCCCGGCGATATCGGCGCGTCGATCAACGAAGCCGCGCGCCAGTGGGGTGCGGATCTGCTCGTTATCGGCACGCATGGGCGGCGCGGCGTGCGCCGGCTGGTACTGGGCAGCGTGGCGGAAGCGGTGATCCGGCAGTCGACCACGCCGGTGCTGCTGGTGCGCGGCGAAGCCAGGGCCGACTGAGCATGCGCAAGACGCCGGGCTGGCCCGGCGTCTCGGCGTGGATGCTGTGGAATCGCGGCGGCTGGCCAGCCGGCCGCTCAGCCCGCGAAACGGAAATGGCCGCTGCGCAGCACGATCTCCCGCGCCTGCGTCAGCTCGAACAGGCTTTCGGCGAGGCTTTCGATGCGCTGGCGATTGCTGGTGAAGGCGGCAACCAGGTCTTCCTCGCGCGGCGAGCGCGCACCGAAGTGGGCCTCAAGGGCTTCCGCGGTGACGGAATACTGAGTCGGACTGCCATTGACCGTAGCGGGGCAGGACAGCGTGAGGCTGGCTGCGCAGTAGGTCGGGACGCTGCGAGGGAACGTGATCTCAGGCATGGCGTGCCTCGTGCTGGCGACGGACGTATTCAATCATTCTAGGTCATTGCGGCCTGCCGTAAAGGGTCAGTAACGGGTTCGTAAAGGGGGGCAAAAGGGGCGGTAAAAGGGGCGTCAAAAACTGCAAATCGGCGTGGACGCCGGCTTTTCCATGCAATGGCTCGGGTCAGCCACGCAGGTCAGCTACGGCGTACGCGCCAGCGTCCCACCGGCTTGCGGGCCGTTGTCCCGAGCACGCGCAGGCCGGCCACCGCGGCATGCGCGGCGGCGATATGCGCGCGGGCATAGTCGGCCTGCTCGGCCAGGAATACATCGATGGCGCCGGGTGTGGCTTCCGGCCCTGGCGGCGCTTCGGGCCTTTTTCCGTCGCTGGCATCGCCCGCAGCTACCGCGTCGCCCGTGCTGCCAGGCCGTATCGCCAGTTCCGCCAGTCTTGCCTCCAGCCAGGCCATCAGCGCGCGCGACCCGGCGCTCGCTGGCAGGGCGAACGCGCCGGATTCGATCCCGGCCCGCACCACGCCAGCCAGCGCCGCCATGCGTCGCGCCGTGGCATGGGCCTGCCGGTAGGAGTGCCCATGGGCAGTTGCCAGCGCGCCGGCGGACTGCTCCAGCGTGTGCTCGGCACGGCTCGAGGCACGGCCGGCGGCGATGCGCAAGGCCTCCAGGCGCGCCGCGCCGGGGGTGGCTTTGCCCTCTGCCACACGCGCAGCGGCAAGCGCGGCGCGCAGGTAGACGGCGTTGACCGTCACGGCATCGACCGCATGGCGGAACACGCGCGACATTTCCACGCGCGGCGCCAGCACATAGTAGGTGGCCAGTGCGATCAGGCAGCCGACAGCCGTGTCGATGCCGCGCAGCGCCGCAAAGTGGCTGCTGTCGAGCATTGGCGCGCCCATCCAGGAGAACAGGATGACGGCCGGCGTCAGGCAAAACGCGAACGCGCCAGGCTGGCCGGCCAGCCGGTTGGCATAGGCCCCGGCAAGAAAAACGGCGCTGATGCCAAGGGCGATGGCCGGCGCTGGGTGGAACAGGCCGATCACGCAGGCGCACAGCGCACCCGCCAGTGATCCGGCAAAGCGCTTCAGCGACACCTGGCGCGTAGTCTGCAGGCGCGGGCTCAGCACCATGATCACCGTGACGGCGACCCAATAGCCGTGGTCGAGCTGCCACAACTGCGCCGGCATCAGGCAGAGGCTGCCGGCCAGCGCCAGGCGCAATGCATGGCGGGCCGCGACAGCATCGCGTGCCAGGTGATCCGCCACGCTGCCCAGCAAGCGCGCGGCGCCGTGACCCGCGCCGCGCCGCGGCCACGCGAAGGCAGCGCGCCAGGCCTCAAAGGCGGGGTAGCGGGCCAGTGCCGACACGGCGGATTGGTATGACGGCGGGGCCCCGGCATTGGCACCTGGCGCAGTCAGCCTGTGCAGGTCATGGCGCAGCGCGGCGCTCAAGGCGGGCAGGTCGGGCGCATGCCGCGCCAGGGCTTCCCTGACCTGGTCGCGGGCGTCGGCCACGCTGCGCGCAATATGGCGCAGCGGTAGCCCATGGCCGCCAGGGCCGGCACGGTCTCGCAATTCGCCTGCCACGATGAGCATTGCGAAGAGGGCGTCGGCGATGCCGAGGGCATAGCTGTGGTGCAGCAGCTGGGTGGCGTCGCGCAGGCTGCGGCGCGCTTCGATCGCCTCGCGGGCAGCCTCGATCCGGTTGCGCAGATCCTGCTTGCAGGCGGCCAGATCGTGCCCTTGCGCACTGTCCGCAAGCACGGCGGCGAACCGTACCAACGCCTCATAGGCGGCTAGCACTTCGCGTCGCGGCCGCTCATCGCGTTCGGACGGGATCAGCGCCAGGCAAACCAGGCAGGCAAACATGCCGCCGCGGAGATAGTCCAATCCGCTGAGCAGGGCCAGCGGCGCCAGATCACCGACTGCGCCCGGCTGCAGGCAGGCGGCGACCAGCACTACATAGAGCAGCTTGGCTGCCAGGGCGGTCGCCGTGCCGCGGATTTCGGCCAGTCCTGCGGCCAGGCCGGCCGCCATGACCACCGGCAAGGCCAGCCAGGGGGTCGGCGCCACGACCGTGCCCAACGCGCTGGCCAACGCGCCGCCAATACCGACTGCGCCGAGGCTCGACAGCCGTGCGGATGCGGTGCCTTGCCGGTCTGCCAGACAAGTCCAGATCGACGCGGTGGCCGACCAGAGATAGCCCTGGTCGCCGGTAAGCCAGCCGACGCCGGCAAGCGCGAGGAACGAGAGCGCATAGATAAGCCCGCGCCGGAGCAGCGCGGGTTCTGGCCAGTAGCGGATCAGGGAGGCGGCGGGCGACATGCGAAGCTGGACAGGACGGGTACGCCTGGTTGGCATGACCTTCGTGTTGCCACTCTACGACACGGATTGCTGCGTCGCAACAAAAGCGGAAAAGCAGGAGGGCCCAGTCATGTGATGCCCTGTTCAGGGGCGCCAACCGGGCTCTAGTGGTGCGCGGTGCACAGCGAGCAAGCCGGCGCAGCGCTTCTTGCGCAACGATTGTTGCAGTGGCCCGGGCTCAGGGCAAAAAAAACCCACGCAGGTTGTGCGTGGGTTGGAATCCACCGAGGTGGTGGAGGAGACAGACTTCATATTACATGGTTTGTTGCGTCGCACCAAGTGCAATGTGTCAATGTCTGGTGATACGCACAATGATGTTGTGTGCATACAACAAGGATCGAATCGTAGCTTCTAGCGGAACAGATATGCGGCGCCAACGGCACAAAAGATGCCCGCGGCATCTGCCACCAGCGCGCAACCAAGCGCGTGCCGGGTATTTCGCACATTGATGCTGCCGAAGTAGACCGCCAACACATAGAAAGTGGTTTCGGTCGAGCCCTGGATGATGGCGGCAAGGCGTCCCTGGAATGAGTCGACCCCATAAGTCGTCATCACATCGACCATCAGCCCGCGCGCACCGGCACCTGACAGGATCTTCATCAGGCCGACCGGCAAGGCGGGTACGAAATCCGTATTGATGCCGAGATGCGCAAATCCCAGCGTCAGCCAGCCCATCAGCACGTCCATGCAGCCGGTCGCCCGGAACAATCCGATCGCGACCAGGATGGCGACCAGATAAGGAATGATCTGCACCGCCACGCCAAATCCTTCCTTGGCGCCATCGATAAAGGCTTCGTAGACGTTGACCCGTCGCAGTGCGCCGCAGACCAGGAACAGCGTGATCAGCGACAGGATAAAGCCTGCGCCGGCCAATGCTGTCACGCTGCCCACTTGCTCGGGCGGCGCATGCTTCAGCCAGGCAAACATGCCGGCGAGCGCCGCCGCAACCATGCTGAATGCGACCAGCACGGCGGGCCGCAGCAGATTGAGCCGCTGTACCCAGGCGACAGCCAGCAGACCGGCAAGGCACGAGCCACCGGTGGCCAGCAGCGTCGGCAGGAAGATGTCCGCCGCATTGAAGCCCACCAGCCCTTGCTTGACGGCAATCGCCTGACGGATCGCGATGACCGAAGTCGGGATCAATGTCAGCCCAGCTGTATTCAGCACGATGAACATGATTTGCGCGTCGGTGGCCACGTCCGGGCGACGGTTCAGCGTCTGCAGCTCGCGCATGGCATTCAGGCCAAGCGGCGTCGCCGCGTTATCCAGACCGAGCAGGTTAGCCGACACATTCATCATCATGGCGCCTTGCGCCGGATGGCCCTGCGGCACGCCGGGAAAGAAATGCCGCAGCAACGGATTCACCAGCCGCGCAAAGGCATCGACGACCCCGGCGCGTTCGCCGATGCGCATGATGCCAAGCCACAAGCTCATCACCCCCGCCAGCCCAAGCGCGATCTCGAAGGCCGTGCGGGCACTGTCGAACAGGCTCGCCAGCATGGCAGGGAAGACGGTCAGGTCGCCACTGGCGAGCCGGATGCATGCGGCGACAAAGGAAACCAGGAAAAAGCCGAGCCAGACAACGTTCAGGGCCATCGGATTGCGCAAACGAAAAGGTCAAAGCGGGAAAGTCTCCCGCCAGGCAAGGGCGGATCAGGCGATCTTGGCGCCGCGCTCGGCCAGCAGTTCGCGCAGCACCGACCTGTGGCAGTGCGCCTCTTCTTCGCAATAGCAGCCGAGTGAGAAATTGGTCTGGTGCGAAAGCGCAGCCAGCAGGTCGAGCGTGCGGCTTGGCTCCGGATCGGCCATTTCCTTGCGGAAATGCCGGACGAATGCCCGCCATGCCTTGTCGTCCGTAGCGCCCTGCGCCTGCGAGACCAACTCTGGGGTAGGAGACAGGGCGGGGTACCAGACATCGTAATAGTCACGGCTGGCGAACTCGGACTTTGGCACGCCGCGTGGTGGCCGGCGCACAGTACCGATACGCAGGCCTTCGTCGCTTGCGCGTGGCGTTCCCAGTCTTACGATTCGGATGGTCATGGAGATCCCGCAGTCCGGCTTGCCTGCGCGGCTGCGCGAGGCTGAAGCCCAGATCATGAATCAACGGGTCGTGCATGACAAACATCTGCACCTTTCTGTGACATCCATATATAGGAGGAGGCAGCATCGGCTGCCGCCCTTGGCAGCGCCGCTTTCACCGCTTATACGGTCGATTCGAATTATTTCCCGAAACCCCTTGCCAAGCCCGTTGGCGTCGCTTAATATTCGCCCCCTCGCAACACAACGCGGCGCTGCAAGGCAGCACTGGCAAGGGTTGCGGGGTCGACCGGGAGGTTGGCGCAGCGAAGTTTGCAGCGCTGACCGCAGCAAAAAAAGCTTGCTGAAACGGTTGACGAAACGAAGAAAGCTCTGCATAATCTCGTTTCTCTGCTGCAGACAACGCAGCGCGCTGAACGGCAAAGCCGGGAAGCGAAGTTCTTTAACAAACAAACAACCGATAAGTGTGGGCGCTGGGTAGCGGACGCCACTGTCTTCGGACGGTGCTGCTTCACAAGTTATACAGTGCTCGCACAGCAAAACGTGACTGGGTCTTCGGATCTGGTCAGTCAGTTTTCTGAGAGTGAGCGACCGCTCGAAAGAGCGAGGGAGCCGCGAGGCTTCCACACAGAGATTGAACTGAAGAGTTTGATCCTGGCTCAGATTGAACGCTGGCGGCATGCCTTACACATGCAAGTCGAACGGCAGCACGGGCTTCGGCCTGGTGGCGAGTGGCGAACGGGTGAGTAATACATCGGAACGTGCCCTGTCGTGGGGGATAACTAGTCGAAAGATTAGCTAATACCGCATACGACCTGAGGGTGAAAGCGGGGGACCGGTAACGGCCTCGCGCGACAGGAGCGGCCGATGTCTGATTAGCTAGTTGGTGGGGTAAGAGCCTACCAAGGCGACGATCAGTAGCTGGTCTGAGAGGACGATCAGCCACACTGGGACTGAGACACGGCCCAGACTCCTACGGGAGGCAGCAGTGGGGAATTTTGGACAATGGGGGCAACCCTGATCCAGCAATGCCGCGTGTGTGAAGAAGGCCTTCGGGTTGTAAAGCACTTTTGTCCGGAAAGAAATGGCTCTGGTTAATACCCGGGGTCGATGACGGTACCGGAAGAATAAGCACCGGCTAACTACGTGCCAGCAGCCGCGGTAATACGTAGGGTGCGAGCGTTAATCGGAATTACTGGGCGTAAAGCGTGCGCAGGCGGTTTGATAAGACAGGCGTGAAATCCCCGAGCTTAACTTGGGAATGGCGCTTGTGACTGTCAGGCTAGAGTATGTCAGAGGGGGGTAGAATTCCACGTGTAGCAGTGAAATGCGTAGAGATGTGGAGGAATACCGATGGCGAAGGCAGCCCCCTGGGACGTCACTGACGCTCATGCACGAAAGCGTGGGGAGCAAACAGGATTAGATACCCTGGTAGTCCACGCCCTAAACGATGTCAACTAGTTGTTGGGGATTCATTTCTTCAGTAACGTAGCTAACGCGTGAAGTTGACCGCCTGGGGAGTACGGTCGCAAGATTAAAACTCAAAGGAATTGACGGGGACCCGCACAAGCGGTGGATGATGTGGATTAATTCGATGCAACGCGAAAAACCTTACCTACCCTTGACATGCCACTAACGAAGCAGAGATGCATCAGGTGCCCGAAAGGGAAAGTGGACACAGGTGCTGCATGGCTGTCGTCAGCTCGTGTCGTGAGATGTTGGGTTAAGTCCCGCAACGAGCGCAACCCTTGTCTCTAGTTGCTACGCAAGAGCACTCTAGAGAGACTGCCGGTGACAAACCGGAGGAAGGTGGGGATGACGTCAAGTCCTCATGGCCCTTATGGGTAGGGCTTCACACGTCATACAATGGTGCGTACAGAGGGTTGCCAACCCGCGAGGGGGAGCTAATCCCAGAAAACGCATCGTAGTCCGGATCGTAGTCTGCAACTCGACTACGTGAAGCTGGAATCGCTAGTAATCGCGGATCAGCATGCCGCGGTGAATACGTTCCCGGGTCTTGTACACACCGCCCGTCACACCATGGGAGTGGGTTTTGCCAGAAGTAGTTAGCCTAACCGCAAGGAGGGCGATTACCACGGCAGGGTTCATGACTGGGGTGAAGTCGTAACAAGGTAGCCGTATCGGAAGGTGCGGCTGGATCACCTCCTTTCTAGAGGCTTGTGTCTCAAGCCTAGCGTTCACACTTATCGGTTTGTTTGCTGTTACAGCCAAGGGTCTGTAGCTCAGGTGGTTAGAGCACCGTCTTGATAAGGCGGGGGTCGTAGGTTCAAGTCCTACCAGACCCACCAAGTTATCCATGCGGGGGATTAGCTCAGCTGGGAGAGCACCTGCTTTGCAAGCAGGGGGTCGTCGGTTCGATCCCGTCATCCTCCACCATCGCTTCGATGGGCCTGGTTACCTTGGATTGGTGGTCAAATGCAAGCGCTTAGGATTGAGCGTTTGCATTTGGCATTGCCAAGCGATCGCAAGATCGGCTGTTCTTTAACAATATGGGATGTAGTAAAGGTGTCGCGCGAGCGTTGATGAGACGCTGCAGTACCAACGCGATACCGGGTTGTGATTGTATCAACCAAAATGTATTTAAGTGATCGAAAGATGACTTGGAATACGGCACAAATGCGAGAACTCAACCTGTAGTGAGCGGTGTCATAGAGCGCAAGCTTGAGACACACTTGTTATAGGGTCAAGCGAACAAGTGCATGTGGTGGATGCCTTGGCGATCACAGGCGATGAAGGACGCGGTAGCCTGCGAAAAGCTTCGGGGAGCTGGCAAACAAGCTTTGATCCGGAGATGTCCGAATGGGGAAACCCGGCCCGAATGGGTCATCCCACACTGAATTCATAGGTGTGGGAAGCGAACGCGGCGAACTGAAACATCTAAGTAGCTGCAGGAACAGAAATCAACCGAGATTCCCAGAGTAGTGGCGAACGAAATGGGAACAGCCTTGTACTCTTTAGCAGCATTGTTAGCAGAACGGGATGGAAAGCCCGGCCGTAGCAGGTGATAGCCCTGTATGCGAAAACAGCGTTGTGGAACTAGGTGTACGACAAGTAGGGCGGGACACGTGAAATCCTGTCTGAAGATGGGGGGACCATCCTCCAAGGCTAAATACTCGTGATCGACCGATAGTGAACCAGTACCGTGAGGGAAAGGCGAAAAGAACCCCGGGAGGGGAGTGAAATAGATCCTGAAACCGCATGCATACAAACAGTCGGAGCCTGGCAACGGGTGACGGCGTACCTTTTGTATAATGGGTCAGCGACTTACATTCAGTGGCAAGCTTAACCGATTAGGGCAGGCGTAGCGAAAGCGAGTCCGAACAGGGCGTTGAGTCGCTGGGTGTAGACCCGAAACCAGATGATCTATCCATGGCCAGGTTGAAGGTGCGGTAACACGTACTGGAGGACCGAACCCACTAACGTTGAAAAGTTAGGGGATGAGCTGTGGATAGGGGTGAAAGGCTAAACAAATCTGGAAATAGCTGGTTCTCTCCGAAAACTATTTAGGTAGTGCCTCGTGTCTCACCTTCGGGGGTAGAGCACTGTCATGGTTGGGGGGTCTATTGCTGATTACCCCGCCATAGCAAACTCCGAATACCGAAGAGTGCAATCACGGGAGACAGACATCGGGTGCTAACGTCCGGTGTCAAGAGGGAAACAACCCAGACCGCCAGCTAAGGTCCCCAAGATTGGCTAAGTGGGAAACGAAGTGGGAAGGCTAAAACAGTCAGGAGGTTGGCTTAGAAGCAGCCACCCTTTAAAGAAAGCGTAATAGCTCACTGATCGAGTCGTCCTGCGCGGAAGATGTAACGGGGCTAAGCCAGTCACCGAAGCTGCGGACGCACAGCAATGTGCGTGGTAGGAGAGCGTTCTGTAAGCCTGTGAAGGTGTCTTGTAAAGGATGCTGGAGGTATCAGAAGTGCGAATGCTGACATGAGTAGCGATAAAGGGGGTGAAAGGCCCCCTCGCCGTAAGCCCAAGGTTTCCTACGCAACGTTCATCGGCGTAGGGTGAGTCGGCCCCTAAGGCGAGGCAGAGATGCGTAGCTGATGGGAAGCAGGTTAATATTCCTGCACCGTCGTATGATGCGATGGGGGGACGGATCGCGGAAGGTTGTCCGGGTGTTGGAAGTCCCGGTCCCTGCATTGGAGAAGGCGCTTAGGCAAATCCGGGCGCGGAATTCAAGGATGTGGGGCGAGCGGCCTAGTGCTGCGAAGCAATTGGAAGTGGTTCCAAGAAAAGCCTCTAAGCTTCAGTCATACGAGACCGTACCGCAAACCGACACAGGTGGGCGAGATGAGTATTCTAAGGCGCTTGAGAGAACTCGGGAGAAGGAACTCGGCAAATTGGTACCGTAACTTCGGGATAAGGTACGCCCTGGTAGCTTGACTGGCCTGCGCCAGAAGGGTGAAGGGGTTGCAATAAAATGGTGGCTGCGACTGTTTAATAAAAACACAGCACTCTGCAAACACGAAAGTGGACGTATAGGGTGTGACGCCTGCCCGGTGCCGGAAGATTAAATGATGGGGTGCAAGCTCTTGATTGAAGTCCCGGTAAACGGCGGCCGTAACTATAACGGTCCTAAGGTAGCGAAATTCCTTGTCGGGTAAGTTCCGACCTGCACGAATGGCGTAACGATGGCCACACTGTCTCCTCCCGAGACTCAGCGAAGTTGAAGTGTTTGTGATGATGCAATCTCCCCGCGGCTAGACGGAAAGACCCCATGAACCTTTACTGTAGCTTTGCATTGGACTTTGAACCGATCTGTGTAGGATAGGTGGGAGGCTTTGAAGCGTGGACGCTAGTTCACGTGGAGCCGTCCTTGAAATACCACCCTGGTTTGTTTGAGGTTCTAACCTTGGCCCGTGAATCCGGGTCGGGGACAGTGCATGGTAGGCAGTTTGACTGGGGCGGTCTCCTCCCAAAGTGTAACGGAGGAGTTCGAAGGTACGCTTGGTACGGTCGGACATCGTACCTAAAGTGCAATGGCAAAAGCGTGCTTAACTGCGAGACCGACAAGTCGAGCAGGTGCGAAAGCAGGACATAGTGATCCGGTGGTTCTGAATGGAAGGGCCATCGCTCAACGGATAAAAGGTACTCTGGGGATAACAGGCTGATACCGCCCAAGAGTTCATATCGACGGCGGTGTTTGGCACCTCGATGTCGGCTCATCTCATCCTGGGGCTGTAGCCGGTCCCAAGGGTATGGCTGTTCGCCATTTAAAGAGGTACGTGAGCTGGGTTTAAAACGTCGTGAGACAGTTTGGTCCCTATCTGCCGTGGGCGTTGGAATCTTGACGGGGGCTGCTCCTAGTACGAGAGGACCGGAGTGGACGTACCGCTGGTGTACCTGTTGTCTCGCCAGAGGCATCGCAGGGTAGCTATGTACGGAAGAGATAACCGCTGAAAGCATCTAAGCGGGAAACTCGCCTGAAGATGAGGATTCCCTGGAGGCTTGACCTCCTTGAAGGGTCGTTCGAGACCAGGACGTTGATAGGCTGGGTGTGGAAGCGCAGTAATGCGTTAAGCTAACCAGTACTAATTGCCCGTAAGGCTTGATCCTATAACCAGTGTGTTTCACCTGGTGTGTGTGATCGTGTCTGTGCCCTCGGTTGGCACAATACGCACAACCCAAGACTACATCCCGATTCGCAGCGTTGACCTCAACCTCAGCGCTGCACCCCCTTATGCCTGGTGACCATAGCGAGTTGGAACCACCCCTTCCCATCCCGAACAGGACCGTGAAACAGCTCCGCGCCGATGATAGTGCGGATTACCCGTGTGAAAGTAGGTCATCGCCAGGCTCTTATTGTGCAAAACCCCTCGACAGCGTGTGCTGCGAGGGGTTTTTGCTTTTCCGGTCGCCCCTCGCGTGCCGCCATGCAACTCTGCCAGGCTCCTTCAGAGCCTCCAGGAGCCGTCCTGCGAAGCCCCTATAGGGTGAGAACGTAGAAATCTAATCTGCGCTTGTGGGAGCGGTCAGGCGGCATCAAGCGCCACGCTGGAACGCCTTCCCTAGTCTGATCAGGTACAGCATCCGCAACGGAAAGTGCTTGACAGGCGAGGTGAACAGCCCCATAATCGATAGTTCTCTGCGGAGAGGTGCCCGAGTGGCTAAAGGGGGCAGACTGTAAATCTGTTGGCTTACGCCTACGCTGGTTCGAATCCAGCCCTCTCCACCAGAATGCAAGACAGCAGCCGGCAGTGCCGGTGAAGAAGCAGGAAAGAACCGGGCGGGTGTAGCTCAATGGTAGAGCAGAAGCCTTCCAAGCTTACGACGAGGGTTCGATTCCCTTCACCCGCTCCAAGTCGCGCGGTTGCTGTCATAAAGTAGTACGTCTAGTTTCGCCCATGTGGCTCAGTGGTAGAGCACTCCCTTGGTAAGGGAGAGGTCGGCAGTTCGATCCTGCCCATGGGCACCAAACACCACCGCACTGGCAACATCGCTACCGAGACAGGAGTCGCGCAATGGCAAAGGAAAAGTTCGAGCGGACCAAGCCGCACGTGAACGTTGGTACGATTGGTCACGTTGACCATGGCAAGACCACGCTGACCGCAGCGATCGCCACGGTGCTGGCTGCCAAGTTCGGCGGTGCCGCCAAGAAGTACGACGAAATCGACGCAGCGCCGGAAGAAAAGGCACGCGGTATTACCATCAATACCGCCCACGTCGAGTACGAGACGGCCAACCGCCACTACGCGCACGTTGACTGCCCGGGCCACGCCGACTACGTGAAGAACATGATCACGGGTGCCGCCCAGATGGACGGCGCGATCCTGGTGTGCTCGGCCGCTGACGGCCCGATGCCGCAAACGCGCGAGCACATCCTGCTGGCCCGTCAGGTTGGCGTGCCGTACATCATCGTGTTCCTGAACAAGTGCGACATGGTGGACGACGCTGAACTGCTCGAGCTGGTCGAGATGGAAGTTCGCGAGCTGCTGTCGAAGTACGAATTCCCCGGCGACGACACCCCGATCATCAAGGGTTCGGCCAAGCTGGCGCTGGAAGGCGACAAGGGCGAGCTGGGCGAAGTGGCCATCATGAACCTGGCCGAAGCGCTGGACAGCTACATCCCGACGCCGGAGCGTGCCGTTGACGGTACCTTCCTGATGCCGGTGGAAGACGTGTTCTCGATCTCGGGTCGCGGCACCGTGGTGACCGGCCGTATCGAGCGCGGCGTGGTGAAGGTTGGCGAAGAAATCGAAATCGTCGGTATTCGCCCGACCGTGAAGACCACCTGCACCGGCGTGGAAATGTTCCGCAAGCTGCTGGACCAGGGCCAGGCTGGCGACAACGTCGGTCTGCTGCTGCGCGGCACCAAGCGTGAAGACGTCGAGCGCGGCCAGGTGCTGTGCAAGCCGGGTTCGATCAAGCCGCACACCCACTTCACCGGCGAGGTGTACATCCTGTCGAAGGACGAAGGCGGCCGTCACACCCCGTTCTTCAACAACTACCGCCCGCAGTTCTACTTCCGTACCACCGACGTGACCGGCTCGATCGAGCTGCCGGCGGACAAGGAAATGGTGATGCCGGGTGACAACGTGTCGATCACCGTCAAGCTGATCGCCCCGATCGCCATGGAAGAAGGCCTGCGCTTCGCTATCCGTGAAGGCGGCCGTACCGTCGGCGCCGGCGTCGTGGCAAAGATCCTCGACTAAGCTGTTCGATTGCGAACGCGGCAACAACCGGCCGCGTTCGTTGCCAGAAAAGGGGTGGCGCAAGCGTCAGCCCTCAGTAGTTCTAGGGGTATAGCTCAACTGGCAGAGCGTCGGTCTCCAAAACCGAAGGTTGGGGGTTCGATTCCCTCTGCCCCTGCCAAATCAATCAGCCGCGTCGCGAAGAACAATCGTGACGCGGCTTAGTCTCGTTTGCGAAACATGGCCAATCCCAATGTTGAAACCGTGAACGCCAACAGCGGCAAGTGGATGCTCGGCGTCGCGGTGCTGCTGGTGGTTGCCGGCGTCATCGGTTTCTATGCACTTGCACAGCAACCGTCTTATGTACGTGGCGCTGCGCTGTTCGGCGGTATTGCACTGGGTGTCGTCGTTGCACTGGTGTCGGCACCAGGCAAGGACTTCATTGGGTTCGCCAAAGAATCGTATCGAGAAGTTCGCAAGGTCGTCTGGCCGACGCGCAAGGAATCCGGGCAGATGACGGGGCTGGTCTTCGTCTTTGTCGTCATCATGGCACTGTTCCTGTGGTCGGCGGACAAGCTCATCGAGTGGATCGTGTTTTCGCTCGTACTGGGCTGGAAATAAGAGGTAGCACATGACGGATAACGCCCAGCAGGAAACCACCGCGCCGGAATCGCCTTCATCGAAGAAGCGCTGGTATGTCGTGCATGCCTACTCCGGCATGGAGAAGAGCGTGCAGCGCGCGCTGCAGGAGCGCATCGAGCGCGCCGAGATGCAGGACAAGTTTGGCCGCATCCTGGTGCCCTCCGAAGAAGTCGTGGAAATCAAGGGTGGCCACAAGTCGGTGACCGAACGCCGTTTCTTCCCCGGTTATGTGCTGGTGGAAATGGAAATGACCGACGAGACCTGGCATCTGGTGAAGAACACCAGCAAGGTCACCGGTTTTGTGGGCGGCGCCCGCAATCGCCCGAGCCCGATTTCGCAGCGCGAAGTCGACAAGATCATGACCCAGATGCAGGAAGGGGTCGAGAAGCCGCGTCCCAAGACGCTGTTCGAAGTAGGCGAAATGGTGCGCGTCAAGGACGGCCCGTTCACCGACTTCAACGGCAACGTGGAAGAAGTGAACTACGAGAAATCGCGCCTGCGCGTCTCGGTCACGATCTTCGGGCGCGCTACGCCGGTCGAACTCGAGTTCGGCCAGGTCGAGAAGGTTTAAGGAATTTGCCGGTTGGCGGCCGAAAGGGCGGCAACTGGCAAGGGCAGCGCCTCACGGCGTAGCCAAAGAGGAGCGTGAGGCCGTGCCATCGGTGCGGCGACAGCGCGTTACGACTCAACAGGATCGCAACCCCTCTGTGGGGCGATCCGGATTGGAGTAGAAATGGCCAAGAAGATCATTGGCTTTATCAAGCTGCAGATTCCGGCTGGTAAGGCAAATCCCTCCCCGCCCGTTGGTCCCGCACTGGGCCAGCGTGGTCTGAACATCATGGAGTTCTGCAAGGCGTTCAACGCCCAGACCCAAGGCATGGAGCCTGGTCTGCCGGTGCCGGTGGTGATTACCGCCTTCGCCGACAAGAGCTTCACCTTCGTGATGAAGTCGCCGCCGGCGACCGTGCTGATCAAGAAGGCAGCCGGCATCACCAAGGGTTCGCCGAAGCCCCACACCGACAAGGTTGGCAAGATCACCCGCGCGCAAGCTGAAGAAATCGCCAAGGCCAAGAACGCTGACCTGACCGCCGCCGACCTGGACGCCGCCGTGCGTACCATCGCCGGCTCGGCTCGTTCGATGGGCATCACCGTGGAGGGTCTGTAAATGGCTAAGGTTTCCAAGCGCGTCGCCGCCAACAAGGCGAAGATCGAGCGTACCAAGTTCTACCCGATCGACGAGGCCCTGGGCCTGGTGAAGGGCTGCGCCTCGGCGAAGTTCGACGAATCGATCGACGTGGCCGTGCAACTGGGCATCGACGCCAAGAAGTCGGATCAGGTGGTTCGTGGTTCCGTGGTGCTGCCCGCCGGTACCGGCAAGTCGGTGCGCGTGGCTGTGTTCGCCCAGGGCGAGAAGGCCGAAGCCGCCAAGGCCGCCGGTGCTGACATCGTCGGCATGGAAGACCTGGCTGAGCAAGTCAAGGCCGGCAACCTGAACTTCGACGTCGTGATCGCTTCGCCGGACACTATGCGTATCGTCGGTACGCTGGGCCAGATCCTGGGCCCGCGTGGCCTGATGCCGAACCCGAAGGTTGGCACCGTGACCCCCGACGTGGCCCAGGCCGTGAAGAACGCCAAGGCCGGTCAGGTCCAGTTCCGTGTCGACAAGGCCGGTATCATCCACGCCACCATCGGCCGTCGTTCGTTCGAAGACACCGCGCTGAAGAGCAACCTCGCCGCGCTGCTGGACGCGCTGGTCAAGGCCAAGCCGGCTACCAGCAAGGGCGTGTACCTGCGCAAGGTGGCTGTCTCGTCGACCATGGGTGTTGGCGTGCGTGTCGACCAGGCTACGCTGGCTGCCTGAGCTGACGGCAAATTGCTGACCGGAACCCGATAACTCCGGTTGGCAAGAAGAATTGAAGGCCCTGGCCAATGGCGGGGGTCGTCTCCGGACCGCAAGGGATGGAGCAAGGCTTTGGGCAGTGGTGTCCGGCCGGGTGCGAAAGCATCGGCGGGCACTGCTGGTTATCAAAGACCGCTGGTGTCCTTGTCCGCGGCAGTGATGCGGAAAGGGCTTAATCGGTCGGAACGTGCGGGAAGGCTTCCCAGCCTGAGCGACGTGTTCCGGCCAGCCAGCGCAGATGGCGCACCCGAAGGGATTGAAGAAGCCGGGCACTGCCCCGGTCGATTCGGGCCAATCGGACGCCGTTCGTTTGTGCTGACGTGAAGGCTCCGGTATTGCCGGAGAAACAGCGTCATTTTGGAGCTTAACCGTGCCACTCAATATTGAAGATAAGAAGGCCGTCGTTGCTGAGGTCTCGGCGCAAGTCGCCAAGGCCCAGACCATCGTCGTGGCCGAATATCGCGGCATTGCGGTTGGCGATCTGACCAAGCTGCGTGCTGCCGCTCGCCAGCAAGGCGTGTACCTGCGTGTTCTGAAGAACACGCTGGCTCGCCGTGCCGTCGAAGGTACGCCGTTTGCAGGCCTCGCAGAGCAGATGACCGGTCCGCTGATCTACGGTATTTCCGAAGATGCAGTGTCGTCGGCCAAGGTTCTGAACGACTTCGCCAAGACCAACGACAAGCTGGTCCTGCGCGCCGGGTCGTATGACGGCAAGGTTCTCGACGCTGCCGCCGTGAAGGCGCTGGCCTCGATCCCGAGCCGCGACGAACTGATTGCTCAGCTGCTGGGCGTGATGCAGGCACCGGTGTCGGGCTTCGCCCGTCTGCTGGCTGCACTGGCTGCCAAGAACGCAGAAGGTGCTCCCGCGGAAGCGGAAGCCGCCGGCGCCTAAGGCAATCCAGGCCGCGCATCGAAAGATCGCATTACCGATACCGAATCAAATCTAGTAGGAGTATTTCAAATGGCAATCACCAAAGACGACATCCTGGAAGCCGTTGGCGCGATGTCCGTGATGGAACTGAACGACCTGGTTAAGGCGTTCGAAGAGAAGTTTGGCGTGTCGGCCGCTGCCATGGCCGTGGCTGCCGCTCCGGGCGCTGGCGGCGCTGCTGCTGCCGAAGAGCAGACCGAATTCAACGTGATCCTGGCCGAAGTCGGCGCCAACAAGGTCGGCGTGATTAAGGCTGTTCGCGAAATCACCGGTCTGGGCCTGAAGGAAGCCAAGGACCTGGTCGATGGCGCACCGAAGCCCGTCAAGGAAGGCGTGGACAAGGCCGCTGCTGCCGAAGCCAAGAAGAAGCTGGAAGACGCTGGCGCAAAGGTCGACGTCAAGTAAGGCTGTGCTCGCGTGCCCTCGTGGCACGCGAATGGGGCTGGCAAAGGGAAATTCCCGGCGCCAGCCTTTTTGCGCTTGTGCGATTGTGTTTTAGTCACCACTCCGCACAGCGGCAAAGCTGCAAGAAGTGATCTTTGCGAGTCCCGGCGGCACTTGATTTGCCGGCATCTCAGCAGAGGCCAAACATCAGTGGCACACTAACTAGTTGCTGCTGATGTTTGTCTTCTGAACCGACTGCAGAAGACAAGTTTGGTCGGGTGTCCCCCGGGCGAGTGCAGGCGTTGCGCTGATGCGACGACCACACCGCCCGCAGCGTGCGGACACCGTCAGCCAGAGGTTGGTAGCGGCCAACCGCCAAATCCCCTCCCAGTCGCTGAACACCTCAGGCGCGGCCAGGTCCAGCCGTCCTGCGATGATTCGGAGATCCCATGGCGTACAGCTTCACCGAAAAGAAGCGCATTCGCAAAAGCTTTGCGAAGCGCGCTACGGTACATCAGGTTCCATTCCTGCTTGCCACTCAGATTGAATCCTACACCCAGTTCTTGCAAGCGGAAACGCCGACCGCGCGTCGCAAGACCGAAGGCCTCCAGGCCGCTTTCAACGCAATCTTCCCGATCTCCTCGCATAACGGGCTTGCCCGTATGGAGTTCGTCTCGTATCACCTGTCCAACCCGCCGTTCGACGTCAAGGAATGTCAACAGCGTGGCCTGACCTTCCACTCGGCCCTGCGCGCCAAGGTTCGCCTGATCATCAACGATCGCGAGAACCCGGGCAAGGTCAAGGAAGTGAAGGAGCAGGAAGTCTACATGGGCGAAATCCCGCTGATGACTTCCACCGGTTCGTTCGTGATCAACGGCACCGAGCGTGTCATCGTCTCGCAGCTGCACCGCTCGCCGGGCGTGTTCTTCGAGCACGACAAGGGCAAGACCCACAGCTCGGGCAAGCTGCTGTTCTCGGCTCGTATCATCCCCTACCGCGGTTCGTGGCTGGACTTCGAATTCGACCCGAAGGACATCCTGTACTTCCGCGTCGACCGCCGCCGCAAGATGCCGGTGACGATCCTGCTGAAGTCGATCGGCCTGACCCCGGAACAGATCCTCGCGCACTTCTTCGTGTTCGACAACTTCACGCTGCAGTCGGAAGGCGCGCAGCTGGAGTTCGTGCCCGAGCGCCTGCGCGGTGAAGTCGCGCGCTTCGACATCGCCGACAAGAACGGCCGCGTGGTGGTCGAGAAGGACAAGCGGATCAACGCCAAGCACATCCGCGACCTGGACTCGGCCGGCACCAAGCTGATCAGCGTGCCGGAAGACTACCTGCTGGGCCGCGTGCTGGCCAAGAACATCATCGACCCGGATACCGGCGAGGTGATTGCCAACGCCAACGACGAACTGACCGAAACGCTGCTGGAAAACCTGCGCGAAGCCGGCGTCAAGCAGATCCAGACCCTGTACACCAACGACCTGGACCAGGGCCCGTACATGTCGCAGACCCTGCGCGTGGACGAGACCGCCGACCAGACCGCTGCGCGTATCGCGATCTACCGCATGATGCGCCCGGGCGAGCCGCCGACCGAAGAAGCCGTGGAAGCGCTGTTCCAGCGCCTGTTCTACAGCGAAGAGTCGTACGACCTGTCGCGCGTTGGCCGCATGAAGGTCAACAGCCGCCTGGGCCGCCCCAGCGGTGAAGGCGCCATGGTGCTGCAGGACGAGGACATCCTCGAGACCATCAAGATCCTGGTCAACCTGCGCAACGGCAAGGGCGAGGTCGATGACATCGATCACCTGGGCAACCGTCGCGTGCGTTGCGTCGGCGAACTGGCCGAAAACCAGTTCCGCGCCGGCCTGTCGCGCGTGGAGCGTGCCGTCAAGGAACGTCTGGGCCAGGCCGAGACCGAGAACCTGATGCCGCACGACCTGATCAACTCGAAGCCGATCTCGTCGGCGATCCGCGAGTTTTTCGGTTCGTCGCAGCTGTCGCAGTTCATGGACCAGACCAACCCGCTGTCCGAGATCACGCACAAGCGCCGTGTCTCCGCACTGGGCCCGGGCGGTCTGACCCGCGAGCGCGCCGGCTTTGAAGTCCGCGACGTGCACCCGACCCACTACGGCCGCGTGTGCCCGATCGAAACGCCGGAAGGTCCGAACATTGGTCTGATCAACTCGCTGGCACTGTATGCACGCCTGAACGAGTACGGCTTCCTGGAAACCCCGTACCGCAAGGTCGAGAACAGCAAGCTGACCGACCAGGTCGACTACCTGTCCGCGATCGAGGAAGGCAAGTACGTGGTGGCGCAGGCCAACGCGACCGTCGACGCTGGCGGCAACCTGACCGACGAACTGGTGTCGGCGCGTGAAGGCTCCGAGCGTGAAACCCGTATGGTGACGCCGGACCGCGTGCAGTACATCGACGTGGCGCCGTCGCAGATCGTGTCGGCCGCTGCCTCGCTGGTGCCGTTCCTGGAACACGATGACGCGAACCGTGCACTGATGGGCGCGAACATGCAGCGTCAGGCCGTGCCTTGCCTGCGTCCGGACAAGCCGCTGGTCGGTACCGGCATCGAGCGCACCGTTGCGGTCGACTCGGGTACCGCCGTGCAGGCGATGCGTGGCGGCGTGGTCGACTACGTCGATGCAATGCGTATCGTGATCCGTGTGAACGACGACGAAGCCGTGGCCGGTGAAGTCGGCGTGGACATCTACAACCTGATCAAGTACACGCGTTCGAACCAGAACACCAACATCAACCAGCGTCCGATGGTCAAGGTTGGCGATATCGTTGCCCGCAACGATGTGATCGCCGACGGCGCCTCGACCGACCTGGGTGAACTGGCATTGGGCCAGAACATGCTGGTGGCGTTCATGCCGTGGAACGGCTACAACTTCGAGGATTCGATCCTGATCTCGGAGCGTGTGGTGGCCGAAGACCGCTATACCTCGATCCACATCGAGGAACTGTCGGTCGTTGCCCGCGACACCAAGCTGGGACCTGAGGAAATCACGCGCGATATCTCGAACCTGGCCGAGGCTCAGCTGGCTCGCCTGGACGAGTCGGGCATCACCTACATCGGCGCTGAAGTGGAAGCTGGCGACGTGCTGGTGGGCAAGGTCACGCCGAAGGGCGAGACCCAGCTGACCCCGGAAGAGAAGCTGCTGCGCGCGATCTTCGGCGAGAAGGCTTCGGACGTGAAGGACACCTCGCTGCGCGTGCCCTCGGGCATGAGCGGCATCGTGATCGACGTCCAGGTCTTCACCCGCGAAGGCGTGACCCGCGACAAGCGTGCCCAGTCGATCATTGACGACGAACTGAAGCGCTACCGCCTGGACCTGAACGACCAGCTGCGTATCGTGGAAGGCGATGCCTTCCAGCGTCTGGAGCGCCTGCTGATCGACAAGACCGTCAACGGCGGTCCGAAGAAGCTGGCCAAGGGTGCCAAGATCACCAAGGAATACCTGGCCGACGTCGACAAGTACCACTGGTTCGACATCCGCCCGGCCGACGAGGAACTGGCTGCCCAGCTGGAAGCCGTCAAGGAAGCCATCGAGCAGAAGCGCCACGAGTTCGACCTGGCCTTCGAAGAGAAGCGCAAGAAGCTCACGCAGGGCGACGAACTGCCGCCGGGCGTGATCAAGATGGTCAAGGTGTACCTGGCCGTGAAGCGCCGCCTGCAGCCTGGCGACAAGATGGCAGGCCGTCACGGTAACAAGGGTGTGGTGTCGAAGATCACCCCGATCGAAGACATGCCCTACATGGCCGACGGTACGCCGGCTGACATCGTGCTGAATCCGCTGGGCGTGCCTTCGCGGATGAACGTGGGTCAGATTCTCGAGACGCACCTGGGCTGGGCCGCGCGCGGTCTGGGCGAGCGCATCGGCAACATGCTGAAGGCGCAAGCCAAGGCAGCCGAAGTGCGCAACCTGCTCACGCAGATCTACAACGAGAGCGGCAAGGTCGAAGACCTGGACAGCCTGTCGGATTCGGAAGTCCTGGAACTGGCCGACAACCTGAAGAAGGGCGTGCCGTTCGCGACGCCGGTGTTCGATGGTGCGCATGAGGACGAAATCCGCCGCATGCTGGACCTCGCCTATCCGGAAGGGATCGCGAAGGAGAAGGGCCTGACCGCGTCCAAGCAACAGGTCACGCTGTTCGACGGCCGCACCGGCGAAGCGTTCGAGCGTCCGGTCACGCTGGGTGTGATGCACATGCTGAAGCTGCACCACCTGGTGGATGACAAGATGCACGCCCGTTCCACCGGCCCGTACTCGCTGGTGACGCAGCAGCCGCTGGGCGGTAAGGCCCAGTTCGGTGGCCAGCGTTTCGGTGAGATGGAAGTGTGGGCACTGGAAGCCTACGGCGCGTCGTACGTGCTGCAGGAAATGCTGACGGTCAAGTCCGATGACGTGAACGGCCGTACCAAGGTGTACGAGAACATCGTCAAGGGCGAGCACTCGATCGACGCCGGCATGCCGGAATCGTTCAACGTGCTGGTGAAGGAAATCCGCTCGCTGGGTATCGACATCGACCTCGATCGCTACTGATCGGGCAGATGAAGGGAGCCGGTTGCGGCCGGTTCCCTGTCGACACAAAGCAGCGAAGGATTTCCCACAGGATGAATGCCATCGACCCGGACAGACTCCGGGCCGATGGCGAAACAAGGAGTTGCAATGAAAGCATTGCTCGATCTCTTTAAGCAGGTACAGCAGGAAGAGCAGTTCGACGCGATCAAGATCGGCCTGGCCTCGCCCGAGAAGATCCGTTCGTGGTCGTACGGCGAAGTCAAGAAGCCGGAAACGATCAACTACCGTACGTTCAAGCCGGAACGCGACGGCCTGTTCTGTGCCAAGATCTTTGGCCCGATCAAGGACTACGAGTGCCTGTGCGGCAAGTACAAGCGCCTGAAGCACCGCGGCGTGATCTGCGAGAAGTGCGGCGTTGAAGTGACGCTGGCCAAGGTGCGCCGCGAGCGCATGGGCCACATCGAACTGGCCGCGCCGACCGCGCACATCTGGTTCCTGAAGTCGCTGCCGTCGCGTCTGGGCATGGTCCTGGACATGACGCTGCGCGACATCGAGCGCGTGCTGTACTTCGAGGCATTCGTGGTGCTCGAGCCTGGCATGACCCCGCTCAAGAAGAGCCAGATCATGTCGGAAGACGACTACCTGGCGAAGTGCGACGAGTACGGCGAGGGCGAGTTCGTCGCCATGATGGGTGCAGAGGGCATCCGTGAACTGCTGCGCGGCATCGACATAGAGAAGCAGATCGAACAGATCCGCGCCGAGCTGCAGGCCACCGGCTCCGAAGCCAAGATCAAGAAGTTCGCCAAGCGCCTGAAGGTGCTCGAGGCCTTCCAGCGTTCGGGCATCAAGCCCGAGTGGATGATCCTCGAAGTGCTGCCGGTGCTGCCGCCCGAGCTGCGTCCGCTGGTGCCGCTGGACGGCGGCCGCTTCGCGACCTCGGACCTGAACGACCTGTATCGCCGCGTCATCAACCGTAACAACCGCCTGAAGCGCCTGCTGGAGCTGAAGGCGCCTGAGATCATCGTGCGCAACGAAAAGCGCATGCTGCAGGAAGCGGTTGACTCGCTGCTGGACAACGGCCGCCGCGGCAAGGCGATGACCGGCGCCAACAAGCGCCCGCTGAAGTCCCTGGCCGAAATGATCAAGGGCAAGGGCGGTCGTTTCCGTCAGAACCTGCTGGGCAAGCGCGTCGACTACTCGGGCCGTTCGGTCATCGTGGTGGGCCCGACGCTCAAGCTGCACCAGTGCGGCCTGCCCAAGCTGATGGCGCTCGAGCTGTTCAAGCCTTTCATCTTCCACAAGCTGGAAACGATGGGCATCGCCACCACCATCAAGGCGGCGAAGAAGGAAGTCGAAAGCCAGACCCCGGTGGTGTGGGACATCCTCGAAGAGGTGATCCGCGAGCACCCGGTGATGCTGAACCGTGCGCCGACGCTGCACCGCCTGGGCATCCAGGCGTTCGAGCCGGTGCTGATCGAAGGCAAGGCCATCCAGCTGCACCCGCTGGTCTGCGCGGCGTTCAACGCCGACTTCGACGGTGACCAGATGGCTGTCCACGTCCCGCTGTCGCTGGAAGCGCAGATGGAAGCCCGCACCCTGATGCTGGCCTCCAACAACGTGCTGTTCCCGGCCAACGGCGACCCGTCGATCGTCCCGTCGCAAGACGTGGTGCTGGGTCTGTACTACACGACCCGCGACAAGATCAACGGCCGCGGCGAGGGCATGACCTTCGCCGACATCAGCGAAGTGATCCGCGCCTACGAGAACAAGGAAGTCGAGCTGGCTTCCCGCGTGAACGTGCGTATCACCGAGTATGAGCTGGTCGACAAGGACGCCGAAGGCGACGCCCGTTTCGCACCCAAGGTCACGCTGCAGGCCACCACGGTCGGCCGCGCGATCCTGTCCGAGATCCTGCCGAAGGGCCTGCCGTTCTCGGTGCTGAACAAGCCGCTCAAGAAGAAGGAAATCTCGCGCCTGATCAACACCGCGTTCCGCAAGTGCGGCCTGCGCGAGACCGTGATCTTCGCCGACAAGCTGCTGCAGTCGGGCTTCCGCCTGGCAACCCGCGCCGGTATCTCGATCGCCATCGACGACATGCTGGTGCCGCCCGCCAAGGAGAAGATCATCGCCGAGGCCTCGGCCAAGGTGAAGGAATACGACAAGCAGTACATGTCGGGTCTGGTGACCGACCAGGAACGCTACAACAACGTCGTGGACATCTGGGGCGCCGCCGGCGACCAGGTGGGCAAGGCGATGATGGAGCAGCTCCAGCACGAAGACGTGGTCGACCGCGAAGGCAAGACCGTGAAGCAAGAGTCGTTCAACTCCATCTACATGATGGCCGACTCGGGCGCACGGGGTTCCGCAGCGCAGATCCGCCAGCTGGCCGGTATGCGTGGCCTGATGGCCAAGCCGGATGGCTCGATCATTGAAACGCCGATTACGGCGAACTTCCGTGAAGGCCTGAACGTTCTGCAGTACTTCATCTCGACCCACGGCGCTCGTAAGGGCCTGGCCGATACGGCACTGAAGACCGCGAACTCGGGTTACCTGACCCGTCGTCTGGTCGACGTGACGCAGGATCTGGTCGTGGTGGAAGACGATTGCGGCACCTCCAACGGCGTGGCCATGAAGGCCCTGGTCGAAGGCGGTGAAGTGATCGAAGCCCTGCGCGACCGTATTCTCGGCCGTGTGACCGTGGCCGACGTGGTGAACCCTGAAACCCAGGAAACCGCGATCGAAACCGGCACGCTGCTGGACGAAGACCTGGTCGAACTGATCGACAACATCGGCGTGGACGAAGTCAAGGTCCGCACCCCGCTGTCGTGCGACACGCGCTATGGCCTGTGCGGCAAGTGCTATGGCCGCGACCTGGGCCGCGGCGTGTTGGTGAACTCCGGCGAAGCGGTTGGCGTGATTGCCGCCCAGTCGATCGGTGAGCCGGGCACGCAGCTGACCATGCGTACGTTCCACATCGGTGGTGCGGCATCGCGTGCGGCAGTGGCATCGAGCGTGGAAGCCAAGGCAACCGGTACCGTGCGTTTTACGGCGACCATGCGTTACGTCACCAATGCGAAGGGCGAACTGATCGTCATCTCGCGTTCGGGCGAAGCGCTGATCACCGACGACCACGGCCGTGAGCGCGAGCGCCACAAGATCCCGTACGGCGCCACGCTGCTGGTGCAGGACGGCCAGGCCATCAAGGCTGGCACGCAGCTGGCCACGTGGGACGCGCTGACTCGACCGATCGTTTCGGAATACACCGGTACGACCAAGTTCGAGAACGTCGAAGAAGGCGTGACCGTCGCCAAGCAGATGGACGAAGTGACGGGCCTGTCGACCCTGGTGGTGATCGACGCCAAGCGCCGCACGGCTGCAACCAAGGGCATCCGCCCGCAGGTGAAGCTGCTCGACGCCAACGGCCAGGAAGTGAAGATCCCGGGCACGGATCACTCCGTGACCATCGGCTTCCAGGTTGGCGCGCTGATTACCGTGAAGGACGGCCAGCAGGTGCATGTGGGTGAAGTGCTCGCGCGTATCCCGACCGAATCGCAGAAGACCCGCGACATTACCGGTGGTCTGCCGCGAGTGGCCGAACTGTTCGAAGCGCGTTCGCCGAAGGACGCCGCCGTGCTGGCGGAAGTCACCGGCACGACCTCGTTCGGCAAGGACACCAAGGGCAAGCAGCGCCTGGTCATCACCGACCTGGACGGCAATGCCCACGAGTTCCTGATCGCGAAGGAAAAGCAGGTGCTGGTGCACGACGGCCAGGTGGTGAACAAGGGCGAAATGATCGTGGAAGGTCCGGCGGACCCGCACGACATCCTGCGCCTGAAGGGCATCGAAGAGCTGGCGCACTACATCGTGGACGAAGTGCAGGACGTGTACCGTCTGCAGGGCGTGAAGATCAACGACAAGCACATCGAGGTGATCGTTCGCCAGATGCTGCGCCGCGTTCAGATCGCCGACGTGGGCGACACCAAGTTCATCCCGGGTGAACAGGTGGAGCGCTCGGAACTGCTCGACGAGAACGACCGCGTGATCGCCGAAGGCAAGCGTCCGGCAACCTACGAGAACCTGCTGCTGGGTATTACCAAGGCGTCGCTGTCGACCGACAGCTTCATCTCGGCGGCATCGTTCCAGGAAACCACGCGCGTGCTGACCGAAGCCGCGATCATGGGCAAGACCGACGACCTGCGTGGTCTGAAGGAAAACGTGATCGTCGGCCGTCTGATCCCGGCCGGTACCGGCCTGGCCTACCACCGTGCCCGCAAGGCGCGCGAGGCCTCCGAGCGCGAACGCGCCCAGGCGATCGCCGAAGAAGAGCAGTCGCTCTTCATCGAGCCGACGCCGGTGGTGCAGGCGACGACTGAGGGTGAAGGCGACAACGCCTGATCTTGCAGTAGTGATTGCCCGCCGCAAGGCGGCCAAAAGCCCGGCTGAATCAGCCGGGCTTTTTTTATGCCCGCGCGTGACGTGACCTTTCGTGAGAAACGTCGGAGAGTTTGCGCGCCAGGCGCGGTGGCCGCGTTCCTTAGTGGTAAGGTTACGGCTTTTCCGGCTTCAGCAATTCCGCAGTCCATGTCGCAAGCACTGGCGATCCTCAAAGATGTCTTCGGCTATCACGCCTTCCGCGGGCGCCAGGCCGAGATCATCGACCACGTTGCCGAAGGCGGCGACAGCCTGGTGCTGATGCCGACCGGCGGCGGCAAGTCGCTGTGTTACCAGATTCCGGCGCTGCTGCGCCAGCGCACAGGGCAGGGTGTCGGCATCGTGGTATCGCCGTTGATCGCGCTGATGCAGGACCAGGTCGCGGCACTGACCGAAGCCGGCGTGCGCGCCGCGGTGCTGAATTCGACGCTGACCAGTTCAGAGGCGTCCGCCGTCGAGCGCGACCTGCTGGCCGGCAGGGTGGAGATCCTCTACGTCGCACCCGAGCGGCTGATGACCCCGCGCTTCCTCGACCTGCTCGAGCGTACCCGTGTCGGGCTGTTCGCCATCGACGAGGCGCATTGCGTATCGCAGTGGGGCCATGATTTCCGGCCTGAGTACATCCAGCTGTCGGTGCTGCACGAGCGATTCCCGTACGTGCCGCGCATCGCGCTGACCGCCACGGCTGACGCGCTGACGCGCAACGAGATCATTGAGCGACTGGCGCTGGACGACGCCCGCGTTTTCATCTCCAGCTTCGACCGGCCCAATATCCGCTACCGCATCGTCGAGAAGGACAATGCGCGCCAGCAGTTGCTGGCCTTTATCAAGGCGGAGCACACCGCCGCCGACGGCACCCACGACAGCGGCATCATCTACTGCCTGTCACGCAAGAAGGTGGAAGACACCGCGGCGTGGCTGGTAGGGCAGGGCATCAACGCGCTGCCCTACCATGCCGGCATGGACCCCGGCACGCGCCAGCGCCACCAGGCACGCTTCCGCGAGGAAGAAGGGCTGGTAATGGTGGCCACCATTGCCTTTGGCATGGGGATCGACAAGCCGGACGTCCGCTTCGTCGCTCACCTTGACCTGCCCAAGAGCATGGAGGGCTACTACCAGGAGACGGGCCGCGCCGGCCGCGACGGTATGCCGGCCAATGCGTGGATGGCCTATGGCCTGGGCGATGTGGTGCAGCAGAAGCGCATGATCGATGAGTCCGAGGCGGACGAGGCCTTCAAGCGCGTGTCGTCGGCCAAGCTCGACGCGCTGCTGGGTTTGTGCGAAACCGCCGGCTGCCGGCGCCAGCGCATCCTTGACTACTTCAACGAAGCCAGCGAACCCTGTGGCAACTGCGATACCTGCCTGGAGCCGCCGGCCACCTGGGATGGCACGCGCGAGGCGCAGATGGCGCTGTCATGCGTCTACCGCACCGCGCAGGCAAGCCGGATCCACTTTGGCGCGACCCACCTGGTCGACGTACTGCGCGGCAATGCCTCGGAGAAGATCAAGCAGTGGGGCCATGACAAGGTATCGACCTTCGGCATCGGCAAGGACCGTTCGGTGCATGAGTGGCACACGGTCTTCCGCCAACTGATCGCCCAGGGCTTGCTGATGATCGACCATGGCGGCCACGGCGCGCTGCTGCTGGGCGAGCGCGCGCGCGAGGTGCTCAAGGGCGAGCGGCAGATCATCCTGCGACGCCAGGCTACCAAGCCCGGCAAGTCCGGCGAGCGCGCGGCGCGCGGCACCCGCACCGACCATACCGCGGACATGGACGCCGATACGCTGGCAAACTGGGAGGCGCTGCGCCGCTGGCGCACGGAAGCCGCGCGCGAACACGGCGTGCCGGCCTACGTGATCTTCCATGACGCCACGCTGGCCGAACTGGCGCGCACTGCGCCGGACTCGCTCTCGGCGATGCAAGGGATTCCCGGGATTGGTGCATCCAAGCTGGAGCGCTATGGGCAGGGTATCCTCGACACCCTGCGCGGGGTCTAGCCGGTACTGTTTGCCTGTCGGGTATACGGCTTGACTGTATACGATTCCCCTGCTAGGATGCCAGATTCGAGTTTTTGGCTTTGGATTTCGCTCGCCCGTCGGATAAGTGGCTTTCATGCCGCTGCTGGCAAGCCTTCCGGACCGGTTTTGATGGACCGGTGGCGGCAGATGCGGGATCCGGGTGCCGGCTCGCGCTCTTTGGCATGCTGTTACCGCACAGTCCCGTCTCCAGAGCGCGTCTGCTCATCTCTCCCGCCCAAAAACCCGTAGTTGCCTCTCCATCCTGGTACATGCCGGTGCGAGGGGCGTTTTTCGTAAAACCAAGCTGGATTGAACAATGCCAACTATCAACCAACTGGTTCGCAAGCCGCGCGTCTCTGAAGTCGTCAAGAGCAAGAGCCCGGCGCTTGAGAACTGCCCCCAGCGCCGTGGTGTGTGCACCCGCGTGTACACCACGACGCCGAAGAAGCCGAACTCGGCACTGCGTAAGGTCGCCAAGGTGCGCCTGACCAACGGTTTCGAAGTCATTTCGTACATCGGCGGTGAAGGCCACAACCTGCAGGAACACTCGGTCGTGCTGATCCGCGGCGGCCGTGTGAAGGATCTGCCGGGTGTGCGTTACCACATCGTCCGTGGCTCGCTGGATCTGCAAGGCGTGAAGGACCGCAAGCAGGCCCGTTCGAAGTACGGCGCGAAGCGTCCGAAGGCGGCCTAAGCTTAGGGTGCCTGGGTCTGCGAGACCCAAAGCAGCAAACAAACGATAGCCTGTGGCGCGAGTCATGGTGCTGTCACCAGGCGGCGGTACAACGGAGCGCCTTTTTGGCAACCGTGCCGTCGAGTAAGTGGTCACCCCGGCGAATTTGCTGTCTATTGCATGCAAGCTAGTTGGTGGCCGGAGAGCGGAAACAACTGACCGCGCTCTCAACTGAATCTAAAGGAAAGAAGATGCCACGTCGTCGTGAAGTCCCCAAGCGGGATGTTCTGCCTGATCCGAAGTTCGGCAACGTTGAAGTTGCCAAGTTCATGAACGTGCTGATGCTGGACGGCAAGAAGTCGGTTGCCGAACGTATCGTCTATGGCGCGTTCGACCAGATCGAGAAGAAGGCAGGCAAGGCCCCCATCGAAGTGTTCTCCGTTGCCATCAACAACGTGAAGCCGGTGGTGGAAGTGAAGAGCCGTCGCGTGGGCGGCGCCAACTATCAGGTTCCGGTCGAAGTCCGTCCGTCGCGTCGTCTGGCATTGGCGATGCGTTGGCTGCGCGAGGCCGCGAAGAAACGCAGCGAGAAGTCGATGGCGCTGCGCCTGGCAGGTGAGCTGCTGGAAGCATCGGAAGGCCGTGGCGGCGCAATGAAGAAGCGTGACGAAGTGCACCGCATGGCCGAAGCCAACAAGGCGTTCTCGCATTTCCGCTTCTAAGCGCGCGATAGCGTTTGTTGGTTGCCGGGCGGGCTGTGTTTTTACACATCTCGCCCGTTTGTGTTAGGGGCGCGGGCCATGAGATGCCGGCGCCTCACGGACGAATAGAGGATTAAAGTGGCTCGTAAGACTCCCATTGAGCGCTACCGCAATATCGGTATCTCGGCTCACATTGACGCGGGTAAAACCACCACGACCGAGCGGATCCTGTTCTACACCGGTGTGAACCACAAGATCGGTGAAGTGCATGATGGCGCGGCCACCATGGACTGGATGGAGCAGGAGCAGGAGCGCGGCATCACCATCACGTCTGCTGCGACCACCGCCTTCTGGAAGGGCATGGGCGGCAACTACCCCGAGCACCGCTTCAACATCATCGACACCCCGGGCCACGTGGACTTCACCATCGAGGTGGAGCGTTCCATGCGCGTGCTGGACGGCGCGTGCATGGTGTACTGCGCAGTGGGTGGCGTGCAGCCGCAGTCCGAAACCGTCTGGCGTCAGGCCAACAAGTACAAGGTGCCGCGTCTGGCGTTCGTCAACAAGATGGACCGTACCGGCGCGAACTTCTTCAAGGTCTACGACCAGCTGAAGACCCGCCTGAAGGCTAACCCGGTGCCCGTCGTGGTGCCGATCGGCGCTGAAGACGGCTTCCAGGGCGTCGTCGATCTGCTGGAAATGAAGGCGATCGTTTGGGACGAAGCCAGCCAGGGCGTGAAGTTCGAATACCAGGACATCCCGGCCGAGCTGCAAGCCACCGCTGACGAATGGCGCGAGAAGATGGTCGAGTCCGCCGCCGAAGCCAGCGAAGAGCTGATGGAAAAGTACCTGGGCGGCGAAGAGCTGACCCGCGCCGAGATCGTCAAGGCGCTGCGTGACCGTACCATCGCCTGCGAAATCCAGCCGATGCTGTGCGGCACCGCGTTCAAGAACAAGGGCGTGCAGCGCATGCTCGACGCCGTGATCGACTTCCTGCCGTCGCCGGTCGACATTCCGCCGGTTACGGGCACGGACGAGGACGACAGCGAGAAGAAGCTCGAGCGCAAGGCTGACGACAACGAAAAGTTCTCGGCACTGGCGTTCAAGATCATGACCGACCCGTTCGTTGGTCAGCTGATCTTCTTCCGCGTGTACTCGGGCAAGATCAATTCGGGCGACACCGTGTACAACCCGGTCAAGAGCAAGAAGGAACGCCTCGGCCGTATTCTGCAGATGCATGCCAACCAGCGCGAAGAAATCAAGGAAGTGCTGGCCGGCGACATCGCCGCTGCAGTGGGTCTGAAGGACGCCACCACGGGCGACACGCTGTGCGATCCGGCTGCACCGATCGTGCTCGAGCGCATGGTGTTCCCGGAGCCGGTGATCTCGCAGGCTGTCGAGCCGAAGACCAAGGCTGACCAGGAAAAGATGGGCATCGCCCTGAACCGCCTGGCCGCTGAAGATCCGTCGTTCCGCGTGCGTACCGATGAAGAATCGGGTCAGACCATCATTTCGGGCATGGGCGAGCTCCACCTCGAAATTCTGGTCGACCGCATGAAGCGCGAATTCAACGTGGAAGCCAACATCGGCGCGCCGCAGGTGGCCTACCGCGAAACCATTCGCAAGACCGCCGAAGGCGTCGAGGGCAAGTTCGTCAAGCAGTCGGGCGGCCGCGGCCAGTACGGTCACGCCGTGATCACGCTGGAACCGCAAGAGCCGGGCAAGGGCTTCGAGTTCATCGACGCCATCAAGGGCGGCGTGATTCCTCGCGAATACATCCCGGCGGTAGAGAAGGGTATCGTCGACACGCTGCCGAACGGCATCCTGGCTGGCTTCCCGGTGGTGGACGTGAAGGTCACGCTGACGTTTGGTTCGTACCACGACGTGGACTCGAACGAAAACGCGTTCCGCATGGCCGGCTCGATGGCCTTCAAGGAAGCCATGCGCAAGGCCAGCCCGGTTCTGCTCGAGCCGATGATGGCCGTGGAAGTGGAAACGCCGGAAGACTACACGGGTACCGTGATGGGCGACCTGTCGTCCCGCCGCGGCATCGTGCAGGGCATGGACGACATGGTGGGCGGCGGCAAGATCATCAAGGCCGAAGTCCCGCTGTCGGAAATGTTCGGTTATTCCACGTCGCTGCGCTCGGCCACGCAAGGCCGCGCCACGTACACCATGGAATTCAAGCACTACGCTGAGGCACCGAAGAACATCGCCGAAGCCGTGATGACGGCCAAGGGCAAGTAATTCGAAGTTTGCCGCCGCGCCTGCCGGTGCGGCGGCGCGATGAAACAACAAGACTGCATTCCTATCAGGAGCTAAGAAATGGCAAAGGAAAAGTTCGAGCGGACCAAGCCGCACGTGAACGTTGGTACGATTGGTCACGTTGACCATGGCAAGACCACGCTGACCGCAGCGATCGCCACGGTGCTGGCTGCCAAGTTCGGCGGTGCCGCCAAGAAGTACGACGAAATCGACGCAGCGCCGGAAGAAAAGGCACGCGGTATTACCATCAATACCGCCCACGTCGAGTACGAGACGGCCAACCGCCACTACGCGCACGTTGACTGCCCGGGCCACGCCGACTACGTGAAGAACATGATCACGGGTGCCGCCCAGATGGACGGCGCGATCCTGGTGTGCTCGGCCGCTGACGGCCCGATGCCGCAAACGCGCGAGCACATCCTGCTGGCCCGTCAGGTTGGCGTGCCGTACATCATCGTGTTCCTGAACAAGTGCGACATGGTGGACGACGCTGAACTGCTCGAGCTGGTCGAGATGGAAGTTCGCGAGCTGCTGTCGAAGTACGAATTCCCCGGCGACGACACCCCGATCATCAAGGGTTCGGCCAAGCTGGCGCTGGAAGGCGACAAGGGCGAGCTGGGCGAAGTGGCCATCATGAACCTGGCCGAAGCGCTGGACAGCTACATCCCGACGCCGGAGCGTGCCGTTGACGGTACCTTCCTGATGCCGGTGGAAGACGTGTTCTCGATCTCGGGTCGCGGCACCGTGGTGACCGGCCGTATCGAGCGCGGCGTGGTGAAGGTTGGCGAAGAAATCGAAATCGTCGGTATTCGCCCGACCGTGAAGACCACCTGCACCGGCGTGGAAATGTTCCGCAAGCTGCTGGACCAGGGCCAGGCTGGCGACAACGTCGGTCTGCTGCTGCGCGGCACCAAGCGTGAAGACGTCGAGCGCGGCCAGGTGCTGTGCAAGCCGGGTTCGATCAAGCCGCACACCCACTTCACCGGCGAGGTGTACATCCTGTCGAAGGACGAAGGCGGCCGTCACACCCCGTTCTTCAACAACTACCGCCCGCAGTTCTACTTCCGTACCACCGACGTGACCGGCTCGATCGAGCTGCCGGCGGACAAGGAAATGGTGATGCCGGGTGACAACGTGTCGATCACCGTCAAGCTGATCGCCCCGATCGCCATGGAAGAAGGCCTGCGCTTCGCTATCCGTGAAGGCGGCCGTACCGTCGGCGCCGGCGTCGTGGCAAAGATCCTCGACTAAGCACTTCCTGGGACATGCCTGCAGGCATGTCCCCATTTAACTGGGCACGTTGCCCAATCGCTCTTTTAAGGAAATATCATGCAGAACCAGAAGATCCGTATCCGCCTGAAGGCTTTCGACTATCGCCTGATCGACCAGTCGGCCGCCGAAATCGTGGATACCGCCAAGCGTACCGGCGCGATCGTCAAGGGCCCGGTGCCCCTGCCGACCCGCATCCAGCGCTTCGACATCCTGCGTTCGCCGCACGTCAACAAGACCAGCCGCGATCAGTTCGAGATCCGCACTCACCAGCGCCTGATGGACATCGTCGATCCGACCGACAAGACGGTTGACGCGCTGATGAAGCTCGACCTGCCGGCCGGCGTGGACGTCGAGATCAAGGTGTAAATATGTTTCGGGCCGCTCCGGCGGCTTGATGCAGCAAAACGGCGAACCGTGTGGTTCGCCGTTTTTGTTTTGGGCGGCCGTTCTCGTGTGGGGTCGGCTAGCCCCTTCCCCGCCGCCGCAGCGTCTGCGCCGGGCACTCCCCGAACGCCCGACGATACTCCGCGCTGAAGCGCCCCAGGTGCGCAAAGCCCCAGCGCAAAGCCGCCGCGCTGACCGACGTCACCGACGCATCGTTCAGCAGGTCGTGCCGCACCCGCTCGAGGCGCACGGTGCGCAGGTAGGCCATCGGCCCGGTGCCGCGATGCTCGCGGAAGCCGGCGAACAGGCTGCGCACGCTGACGCCAGCGACTTCCGCCAGCAAGGCCGGCGTCAATTCCGCATCGGCGTTGGCATGGATGTATTCCTCCACCACCTTCACATGGCGCGGCGCCAACGGCTTGCCGTGCTCGCGCAGCGCATCCGAAAGGTTGTGCGGCTGCCATGTCAGCAGCGTGCCGATGACCAGCTGCTCGAGCTGGCAGGCGGTCAGCGGATGGCGCGTGGTCTCGGGCGCAGTCTCGATCATCGCCGCGAGGTAGCGCACCAGCTCATACCAGGCGCCCATGCGCCAGTCCATGCCGAGTGCAAAGCGCAGCGGCCGCCCGGGGCGCCGGCCCAGGTGCGCGGCGCAGACGCGTTCCAGCGCGCTGCGTTCGATGCGCACGATCAACTGGTCACTGTCGGCGCTCCAGCGCATCGCCAACGGATCACTCGGCGTCAGCACCGAAGCGCAGTCGGGCGTCGAGACGATGTGCTGGTCGCCACAGCGGATATCGGCCTGCCCTGACAGCGGCATCTGCACCAGCAGGAAGTCCCCAAGCGGACCGGGATCGATGGTGACCTCGGCCCCGTAGGCGAGGCGATTGAAGGAAACCGCGCCAAGCGGCGCATGGTGCATGCGCGCGTGCAGCCGCGTGCCGCGGACATCGAGCCGGTGCGGCTTGAATACGCGGCCGACGGCGGCGCGCGTCTCTGCCAGGTCGGTCGAGGCGAACACGCACCGGGCGGGATCGCCGAGCAGGGTGCTCGCCAGCGTTCCCTGGTGCGGGAAGGCCGTGGCGGCGGGGGGCAGCTGCATTGTCTCGCTCCTCTGGCGTGGCCGCGGTGCTGCCGGGCAGGGCGGCCAGCCGGTGCTGGCAGAGCCCTGGCGCCGTGCGCGCCGCATGGTCCGGGGATGGTCCGGTATCGCACCGGCATTGCGCCGGCATTGCGCCGGGATTGCGCCGGCGCACGGTCTCCCACGCGATCCACTATAGCGGATGCCCTCGCCGTCAGCGATGCAGCGTTGACCGAGTTGGCAGTTTCCTGCACTAATCGGATAGCCGCTGCAGCGGGCGGCTAGTTTGCTGCGGTGCGGAGCCACCATCATGGAACCCAGCACGGCGGCGCCAGCGGACACCGTCAAGAGACAACGACAAGGAGAGCAGGGCATGGGCCAGACCATCCAGATCCAGACCCCCGAAGGCAGTTTCAGCGGCTATCTCGCCGTTCCGGCGACGGGCAAGGGCCCGGGAATCGTGTTGTGCCAGGAGATCTTCGGCGTCAATGCCACCATGAGGCAGGTCGCCGACTACTACGCCGAAGAGGGGTACACGGTGCTGGTTCCGGACCTGTTCTGGCGGCTCGCGCCCGGCATCGAGCTGACCGATCGCGGCGAGGATTTCCAGCGCGCGCTCGGCCTCTACCAGCAGTTCGACGAAGCCAAGGGCGTGCAGGACGTAGGCGCGGCGCTGGATACGCTGCGGGCGCGCCAGGAATGCGTCGGCCAGACCGGGGTGCTGGGATTCTGCCTGGGCGGCAAGCTGGCCTACCTGGCGGCGTGCCGGCTACCGGACGTGGGCTGTGCGGTGGCCTACTACGGCGTGGGCATCGAGCATGCGCTGGGGGAAGCTGCTCAAGTGCGAGGCCGCCTGGTGCTGCATATCGCGGAGAAGGATGGCTTCTGCCCGCCGCAGGCACAGGCCGCGATCCGCGAAGCCCTGGCCGGGCGCGACAACATCGAGGTCTATGTCTACCCGGGTGTCGACCACGCCTTTGCGCGTGCTGGCGGCGAGCACTTCGACAAGCCGTCCGCACTGATGGCGCACCAGCGCGCGATCGCCGCGCTGCGGCGCGAGATGGGACCGCACTACGATTTTTCCGCGCTGTGGGACAAGCACTGCGAATATGAATTCGCCACGCGCGACGTCGATGCCACCATGGCGACGATGGTGGCGCAGCCCTATGTGAACCATATCCCGACCATGACCGGCGGCGTCGGCTACGCGCAGCTGCGACGCTTCTACCAGAACCACTTTGTCCACAGCAATCCGCCCGATACCACGCTGATCCCGCTGTCGCGAACGGTCGGTGCCACGCAGATCGTCGACGAACTGCTGTTCTGCTTCACGCATACCTGCGAGATCGACTGGATGCTGCCTGGCGTGCCCCCCACCGGCAAACGCGTGGAGATCCCGCTGATCGCCATCGTCAAGTTCCGAGGCGACAAGCTTTATCACGAGCATATCTACTGGGACCAGGCCAGCGTGCTGGTGCAGGTCGGCAAGCTCGATCCGGCGGGCTTGCCGGTGGCGGGCGTCGAGACCGCGCGCAAGCTGCTGGACGAAGCCTTGCCGTCGAACACGCTGATGGCGCGCTGGCAGGAGAGTGAAGGCAAGTAGCGAGGTTATGTAGCGAGGTCAAGTAGCGAGGTCAAGTAGCGAGGTCAAGTAGCGAGCGTTGCAGCATCGATCCGGAGCGGGCCCGAAGAAGCCCGCCCGGACCCTGGACACGGATGGCAAACAAGGAGACAACCATGAAGGGATTGCAGGACAAGGTGGCCATCGTCACCGGCGGCGCCACGCTGATCGGCGCCGGCGTGGCTCGGGCTTTCGTCGAGGCTGGCGCGCGCGTGGCGATCTTCGATATCGATGCCGCCAACGGCGAGCGCGTCGCCGCGGAGCTGGGCAAGGACGCCCTCTTCATCGCGGCTGACATCACGCAGGACGAGCAGGTCCGCGATGCGGTAAGCCAGGTCGCGCAGCGCTTTGGCGGCGTGGATTTCCTGGTCAACCTTGCCTGCACCTATCTCGATGACGGCTTCCGTTCCAGCCGTGCCGACTGGCTCACGGCTCTCGACGTCAACGTCGTGTCCGGCGTGATGCTGGCGCAGGCGGTGCAGCCGCTGATGCGCGCGCGCGGCGGCGGTGCCATCGTCAATTTCACCAGCATCTCGGCCACCGTCGCGCAGACCGGTCGCTGGCTCTATCCGGTATCGAAGGCAGCCATCGCGCAGTTGACGCGCAACATGGCGATGGACCTGGCGCCCGACCGTATCCGCGTGAACTCGGTCTCGCCCGGCTGGACCTGGTGCCGGCTGATGGACGAGGTCAGCGGCGGCAACCGCGCCCGTACCGATGCCGTTGCCGCGCCATTCCATCTGCTGGGCCGCGTTGGCGAGCCCGACGAGGTCGCGCAGGTGGTGCTGTTCCTGTGCTCTGACCATGCCAGCTTTGTCACCGGCGCGGACTACGCCGTCGACGGTGGCTACAGCGCCATGGGCCCGGAGCAGAACGTTCCGGCAATCGGCAAGCTGGCCGGCTGAAGCCATCCCGCATCCAACCAGGAGACAACATCATGCGCCAACGCATCGCCATCGTCGGGGCCGGGCAGTCCGGTTTGCAAATGGCCCTCGGGCTGCAGGCAGCCGGCTACCAGGTCACGCTGCTGTCCAACCGCGCGCCGGATCAGGTCCGCGCAGGCAAGGTCATGTCGAGCCAATGCATGTTCGACCGCGCCTTGCAGACCGAGCGCGACCTCGGCCTCAACTGGTGGGACGACACCTGCCCGCCGGTCGAGGGCATTGGCCTCGCCGTGCCGCATCCCGAGCAGCCTGGCGCGAAAGTCATCGACTGGGCCGCGCCGCTGGACCGGCCAGCGCAGGCGGTCGACCAGCGGCTGAAGATGCCGGTTTGGATGGAGGCCTTCGCTGCGCGTGGCGGCGACCTGCGCATTGTCGATGTCGGCATGGATGAACTGGAGGACCTGACGCGCGATCACGTCCTCGTGCTGCTGGCTGCCGGCAAGGGCGAGATCGTCGGCCGTTTCGAGCGCGATGCGCGGCGCAGCCCGTTCGACAAGCCGCAACGCGCGCTGGCGCTGACCTACGTGACCGGCATGGTGCCGCGCGAGCCGTTCTCGCGGGTTTGCTTCAACCTGATCCCGGGCATCGGCGAATACTTCGTCTTTCCCGCGCTGACGATGTCGGGCCCGTGCGAGATCATGGTGTTCGAAGGCATCCCTGGCGGTCCGATGGACCGCTGGGCCGAGGCGCGCACGCCCGAGCAGCACCTCGCAGAAAGCCTGCGCATCCTGCGCACCTATGCGCCGTGGGAAGCCGAGCGCTGCGAGCGCGTGGCGCTGACCGACGACAACGGTATCCTGTCGGGCCGCTTCGCACCGAGCGTGCGCAAGCCGGTGCTGACGCTGCCATCGGGCCGGATGGTATTCGGCATGGCCGATGCCGTGGTGGTCAACGACCCGATCACCGGGCAAGGCTCCAACAATGCCGCCAAATGCTGCCAGGTCTACCTCGACGCCATCCTTGCCCATGGCGAGCGGCCGTTCGACCGTGACTGGATGGAGCAGACCTTCGCCCGGTACTGGCAATATGCCGGCGATGTCGTGGCGTGGACCAACTCGCTGCTGACCCCGCCGCCGCCGCATATCCTGGCGCTGCTGGGTGCGGCGGGGCAGGCGCCGGCGCTGGCGGCGCGCATTGCCAACGGCTTCGACAATCCGCCGGATTATTTCCCATGGTGGATGGACGCGCAGGCTTGCCACCAGCTGATCGACCACCACCTGCCGCGGGCTGCCTGACATGGACACCACCAGTCATGCCGCGCCCCTGCTCGATCCACGCGAACTGCGCCGGGTTTGCGGCCGCTACGCGACCGGCGTGGCGGTCATCGGTGCCTGCACGGCGCAGCAGCGGCCGGTCGGCATCACCGTCAACTCGTTCGCGTCGCTGTCGCTGGCGCCGCCGCTGATCCTGTGGAGCCTGGCGTCGCACTCGCCCAATGCGGGCCTGTTCGAGCCAGGCCGGCCGTTCGGCGTCAGCATCCTGCGCGCCGGACACGGGGAACTGGCGCGCCGCTTCGCCACGCCGGCGGCCGACAAGTTCGCCGGCGTGCGTCATACGCGCTGCGCCCAGGGCGTGCCCTACCTGGACGAGGCGCTCGCCACGCTCGCATGCCGCGTCGAGCGCGCCGATCCCGTTGGCGACCACCTGCTGGTCGTGGGCGCGGTGGAGTCCATCTCGGCGGAAGAGGGCGAGCCGCTGGTCTTCTATGGTGGCGGCTTCGTGCGCGTCGCGGCCTGACCTTTGCGCGGGGGCGGGGCCTGCCGCTCGCCGCGCCGCCTTCGTGCCAGCTTTTGCGCACATCTGCGTGAATCCTGCCTGCAACACCCCTCGGCAAATCGCAATTGCTTATTGCCCTTTCCTGGGGGAAGCGTTATAGTGTAAGGCTACCCGTGTCTCCGGGTAGTGGGTTGGCCGTTTTGGCCACGCGCAGTCCTCTTTAGCGCAGCCCATCCGCGCACAAGCGCAAACACAGTTTTCGTGTATCAATCAGCCCCGGCCAATCGCAGCTGGGAATGGAGCAAACCATGAGCCTTGGCCTTGTAGGTCGCAAGGTTGGCATGACCCGTATTTTCACGGACGACGGTGAAGCGATTCCCGTGACCGTGGTCGAGGTCGGCGACAACCGCGTGACGCAAATCAAGACGGACGAGACCGACGGTTATACCGCGGTTCAAGTCACCTTCGGCGCACGACGCGCAAGCCGTGTCACCAAGCCGCTGGCGGGTCACCTCGCCAAAGCCGGCGTGGAAGCCGGCGAAATCATCCGCGAATTCCGTATCGACGCAGCCAAGGCTGCCGAACTGCAAGCTGGCGGTTCGCTGTCGGTCGACCTGTTCGAAGTCGGTCAGAAGATCGACGTGCAGGGCGTGACCATCGGTAAGGGCTACGCCGGTACCATCAAGCGCTACCACTTCGCCTCCGGCCGTGCCACGCACGGTAACTCGCGCTCGCACAACGTGCCGGGCTCGATCGGTATGGCGCAGGATCCGGGCCGTGTGTTCCCGGGCAAGCGCATGACCGGTCACCTGGGCGATGTCACCCGCACCGTGCAGAACCTGGAGATCGCCAAGATCGACGCAGAGCGCAAGCTGCTGCTGGTCAAGGGCGCCATCCCGGGCTCCAAGAACGGCAAGGTCATCGTTACCCCGGCCGTCAAGGCCAAAGCCAAAGCTTAAGGAGCGCATGTAATGGAACTCAAGCTCCTCCAGGACAATGGCCAGATCGGCGCCGGCGTTGACGCGTCGCCCGAAGTGTTCGGCCGTGACTACAACGAAGCCCTCGTTCACCAGATCGTCGTCGCTTACCAGGCCAACGCTCGCAGCGGTAACCGTAAGCAGAAGGATCGTGAAGAGGTCAAGCACACGACCAAGAAGCCGTGGCGCCAGAAGGGTACGGGCCGTGCTCGTGCCGGTATGTCTTCCTCGCCGCTGTGGCGCGGGGGCGGCCGTATCTTCCCGAATTCGCCGGAAGAGAACTTCACCCAGAAGGTCAACAAGAAGATGTTCCGTGCCGGCATGCGCTCGATTTACTCGCAGCTCGCACGTGAAGGTCGTATCAACGTGGTGGACGGTTTCACTGTCGACGCGCCCAAGACCAAGCTCTTGGCCGACAAGTTCAAGGCCATGGGCCTGGACTCGGTGCTGATCATCACCGACAGCCTCGACGAAAACCTCTACCTGGCTTCGCGCAACCTGCCGCACGTGGCAGTCGTGGAGCCGCGCCAGGCTGATCCGCTGTCGCTCGTGCACTACAAGAAGGTGCTGGTGACCAAGGCGGCCGTCGCGCAGATCGAGGAGTTGCTGAAATGACGCAAGTAGCCAAGAACGATCATCGTTTGATGCAGGTGCTGCTCGCGCCGGTGGTTTCCGAAAAGGCAACCCTGGTCGCCGACAAGAATGAACAAGTCGTGTTCGAGGTAGCCCGCGATGCCAACAAGGCAGAAGTGAAGGCCGCCGTCGAACTGCTGTTCAAGGTCGAGGTGCAGTCCGTTCAGATCCTGAACCAGAAGGGCAAGCAGAAGCGCTTCGGCCGTTTCATGGGCCGCCGCAACCACGTGAAGAAAGCTTACGTGTCGCTGAAGCCGGGTCAGGAAATCAATTTTGAAGCGGAGGCCAAGTAATCATGGCACTCGTCAAGACCAAGCCGACGTCCCCGGGTCGTCGCTCGATGGTGAAGGTGGTCAACAAGGACCTTCACAAGGGCGCCCCGCACGCTCCGCTGCTGGAAAAGCAATTCCAGAAGTCGGGCCGTAACAACAATGGTCACATCACCACCCGTCACAAGGGCGGTGGTCATAAGCACCACTACCGCGTGGTCGACTTCAAGCGCAACGACAAGGACGGCATCGCCGCCAAGGTCGAGCGCCTGGAATACGATCCGAACCGCAGCGCCAACATCGCTCTGGTTGTGTTCGCCGACGGCGAGCGCCGCTACATCATCGCCACCAAGGGCATGGTTGCCGGCCAACCGCTGATGAACGGCTCGGAAGCGCCGATCAAGGCCGGTAACAACCTGCCGATCCGCAACATTCCGGTCGGTACCACGATCAACAACGTGGAAATGCTGCCGGGCAAGGGTGCCCAGATCGCGCGTGCTGCCGGCGGTTCCGCCGTGCTGCTGGCTCGTGAAGGCCTGTACGCCCAGGTTCGCCTGCGCTCGGGTGAAGTTCGCCGCGTGCACATCGAGTGCCGCGCCACCATCGGTGAAGTGGGCAACGAAGAGCACAGCCTGCGCGTCATCGGCAAGGCCGGTGCTACCCGCTGGCGCGGTATCCGCCCGACGGTGCGTGGTGTCGTGATGAACCCGGTGGATCACCCGCACGGTGGTGGTGAAGGCAAGACTGCTGCTGGTCGTGATCCGGTTTCGCCGTGGGGTACCCCGGCCAAGGGCTACCGCACCCGCAGCAACAAGCGCACGGACAGCATGATCGTCCAGAAGCGCCACAAGCGCTAATCGGTAGGTAGGAGCTAAAGATATGACTCGTTCCGCTAAAAAGGGTCCGTTCTGCGACGCCCACCTGCTGAAGAAGGTGGAAGTTGCGGTAAGCGGCAAGGACAAGAAGCCCATCAAGACTTGGTCGCGTCGCTCGACCATTCTGCCGGAGTTCATTGGCCTGACGATCGCCGTGCACAACGGCCGTCAACACGTGCCGGTGTACGTTACGGAAAACATGGTTGGCCACAAGCTCGGCGAATTTGCGATTACCCGCACGTTCAAGGGCCACGCGGCTGACAAGAAAGCGAAGAGGTAAGGTGCCATCATGGAAGTGAAAGCGATTCATCGCGGTGCCCGCATCTCCGCCCAGAAGACGCGCCTGGTCGCTGACCAGATCCGTGGTCTGCCGATCGAGCGCGCGCTCAATGTCCTGCAGTTCAGCCCGAAAAAGGCTGCCGGGATCGTGAAGAAGGTGGTCGAATCGGCCATCGCCAACGCCGAGCACAACGAAGGCGCCGACATCGACGAACTGAAGGTCAAATCGATCTACGTCGACAAGGCGACCTCGCTCAAGCGCTTCACCGCACGGGCGAAGGGCCGCGGCAACCGCATCGAGAAACAAACCTGTCACATCACTGTGACGCTCGGCAACTAAGGAGTCACGATGGGACAGAAGATTCATCCGACTGGCTTCCGTCTGGCTGTCAGCCGTAACTGGGCTTCGCGCTGGTACGCCAGCAACACGAAGTTCGCCGGCATGCTGAAGGAAGACATCGAAGTTCGCGACTTCCTGAAGAAGAAGCTGAAGAACGCATCGGTTGGCCGCGTCGTTATCGAGCGCCCCGCCCGCAATGCCCGCATCACCATTTACAGCTCGCGTCCGGGCGTGGTGATCGGCAAGAAGGGTGAGGACATCGAACTGCTGAAGGCCGAACTGCAGCGTCGCATGGGCGTGCCCGTGCACGTGAACATCGAGGAAATCCGCAAGCCGGAAACCGATGCTCAGCTGATCGCCGACTCGATCACCCAGCAGCTCGAGCGCCGCATCATGTTCCGCCGCGCCATGAAGCGCGCCATGCAGAACGCGATGCGCCTGGGCGCCCAGGGTATCAAGATCATGAGCGCAGGCCGTCTGAACGGTATCGAAATCGCACGTACCGAGTGGTACCGCGAAGGCCGTGTGCCCCTGCACACCCTGCGCGCCGACATCGACTACGGCTTCTCCGAAGCAGAAACCACCTACGGCATCATCGGTGTCAAGGTGTGGGTCTACAAGGGGGATCACCTCGGCCGCAATGACGCGCCGGTGGTGGAAGAGCCGCAAGACGATCGTCGTCGTCGTCCGGGTCGTCCGGAAGGTCGCCGCCGTGAAGGCGAAGGCCGTCCGGGTGGCAACCGCCGTGGCGGTGCCGGTGCCGGTCGTCGCGCTGCGCCTGGCGCAGATGGGAAGAGTGGAGAATAACGATGCTGCAACCTAAGCGCAGAAAATACCGCAAGGAGCAGAAAGGCCGCAACACGGGTAAGGCTACCCGTGGCAACGCCGTGTCTTTCGGCGAATTCGGCCTGAAGGCAATGGGCCGCGGCCGTCTGACGGCTCGTCAGATCGAGTCGGCACGTCGTGCGATGACCCGTCACATCAAGCGTGGCGGCCGCATCTGGATCCGGATCTTCCCGGACAAGCCGATTTCGAAGAAGCCCGCTGAAGTCCGTATGGGTAACGGTAAGGGCAACCCGGAATACTATGTGGCTGAAATCCAGCCGGGCAAGATGCTGTACGAAATGGATGGCGTGAGCGAAGAGCTGGCGCGTGAGGCGTTCCGCCTCGCAGCCGCCAAGCTGCCGATCGCCACCAATTTCGTGGTGCGCCAGGTCGGGACGTAAGGAGAGCAGGAATGAAAGCATCCGAACTTCGCGGCAAGGACGCCGCAGGCCTGAACCAGGAGCTCTCCGAGCTGCTGAAGGCCCAATTTAGCCTGCGCATGCAAAAGGCAACCCAACAGCTGCAGAACACCAGCCAGCTGAAGAAGGTTCGCAAGGACATCGCGCGCGTGCAAACCGTGCTGACTCAAAAGGCGAACGCGAAATGACTGAAGCTGCACAAACGGAAAAGTCGCTTCGCCGTACCCTGGTCGGCCGTGTCGTGAGCGACAAGATGGACAAGACCGTTACGGTCTTGGTGGAAAACCGCGTCAAGCATCCCCTGTACGGCAAGTACGTGCTGCGTTCCAAGAAGTACCACGCACACGACGAAGCCAACCAGTACAAGGAAGGCGACAAGGTCGAAATCCAGGAAGGCCGTCCGCTGTCGCGGACCAAGTCCTGGGTGGTTTCCCGGCTGGTAGAGGCTGCACGCGTCATCTAAGAACAACACGTTCTTAGCTTGACTTGCAAGTCCAGGATTATGTAGCTATAATCCTGGACTTCCGCTTTATTGCGTTCGCCTTAGCTGTACCACCCGGGCGGGCCTGTTGAGCGAGCCAGGGCCAGGCGGCCTCGACGATCTGTCGGGATTGCCAGGTTCCTACCGACTTCAAAGTTGATCAACCCAGACGGTGCTGGCGCAAGGCCGGAGCCGACGGGACCAAGACTGACCGACGGGCGCTATCGCACCTGGCGGATTAAGTTGGGAAGACAAACACCATGATTCAGACAGAAAGCCGGCTCGAAGTGGCCGATAACACTGGTGCGCGCGAAGTGCTGTGCATCAAGGTGCTGGGTGGCTCCAAGCGCCGCTACGCAAGCGTTGGCGACATCATCAAGGTGACCGTCAAGGACGCAGCGCCGCGCGGTCGCGTGAAGAAGGGCGACATCTACAACGCCGTCGTCGTGCGTACCGCCAAGGGCGTGCGCCGCGCTGACGGTTCGCTGATCAAGTTCGACGGCAACGCCGCCGTCCTGCTGAACAACAAGCTCGAGCCGATCGGCACCCGTATCTTCGGGCCGGTGACTCGTGAACTCCGTACCGAGCGATTCATGAAGATCGTGTCGCTCGCTCCGGAAGTGCTGTAAGGAGCCGCCATGAACAAGATTCGCAAAGGCGACGAAGTCATCGTGCTGACCGGCAAGGACAAGGGCAAGCGCGGTACCGTGCAAGCCGTGCTTGGCGACAAGGTCGCGGTGCAAGGCGTGAACATCGCCAAGAAGCATGCCCGCCCGAACCCGATGCTGGGCACTACCGGTGGTGTGGTCGACAAGGTCATGCCGCTGCATATTTCCAACGTTGCGCTCGTGGATGCCAATGGCAAGCCGTCGCGCGTCGGCATCAAGGTGGAAGACGGCAAGCGCGTGCGCGTGCTGAAGACCACCGGCGCCGTCGTGGCAGCTTGATTCTGGGCACGTTTAGGAGTTGAGCATGGCAGCACGTCTGCAAGAGTTTTACAAAGAACAGGTTGTGCCGAAGCTGATCGAACAGTTCGGCTACAAGTCGGTCATGGAAGTGCCGCGCATCACCAAGATCACCCTGAACATGGGCCTTGGCGAAGCGATCAATGACAAGAAGATCATTGAAAACGCCGTCGGCGACCTGACCAAGATCGCTGGTCAGAAGCCGGTCGTGACGAAGGCCAAGAAGGCCATCGCCGGCTTCAAGATCCGCCAGGGCTACCCCATCGGTGCGATGGTGACCCTGCGCGGCGAGCGCATGTTCGAATTCCTCGATCGTTTCGTCACCGTGGCCCTGCCGCGCGTGCGTGACTTCCGTGGTGTGTCGGGCCGTTCGTTCGACGGTCGTGGCAACTACAACATCGGTGTGAAAGAGCAGATCATTTTCCCCGAAATCGAGTACGACAAGATCGACGCACTGCGTGGTCTGAACATCAGCATCACGACGACGGCAAAGAACGACGAGGAAGCCAAGGCACTCCTCGGTGCGTTCAAGTTCCCGTTCCGCAATTAAGGGGTAACCGTGGCTAAACTGGCTCTGATTGAACGTGAGAAGAAGCGCGCCAAGCTGGTGGCGAAGTACGCCGCCAAGCGCGCCAACCTCAAGGCCATTATCGACGACCAAGAGAAGTCGGAAGAAGAGCGTTACAGCGCGCGTCTCGAGCTGCAACAGCTCCCGCGCAACGCGAACCCGACTCGCCAGCGTAACCGCTGCGCGATCACCGGTCGTCCCCGCGGTACCTTCCGCAAGTTTGGCCTGGCGCGTAACAAGATCCGCGAAATCGCCTTCAAGGGCGAAATCCCGGGTCTGACGAAAGCCAGCTGGTAATTACGCACAGGCTACAGGAGAAACAGTATGAGCATGAGCGATCCTATCGCCGATATGCTGACGCGCATCCGCAACGCCCAAGGCGTGCAGAAGGCGTCGGTTGTCATGCCGTCGTCGAAGCTGAAAGTGGCAATCGCCAAGGTCCTGAAGGACGAAGGCTACATCGACGATTACGCCGTCCAGGAAGATGGCGGCAAGGCACAACTGAGCATCGGCCTGAAGTACTACGCCGGCCGTCCGGTGATCGAGCGCATCGAGCGCGTCTCGAAGCCCGGCCTGCGCGTGTACAAGGGCCGCAGCGACATCCCGCAAGTGATGAACGGCCTGGGTGTGGCGATCATCTCGACCCCGCAGGGTCTGATGACCGACCGCAAGGCTCGCGCCACTGGCGTGGGCGGCGAAGTTCTCTGCTACGTCGCTTAAGGAGAGAACCATGTCCCGTGTAGGTAAGGCTCCCATCGCGCTCCCCAAGGGCGCGGAAGTGAACGTGGCGGCTGGCGTGCTCTCCGTGAAGGGCCCGCTCGGTACGCTGTCGCAACCGATTCACAGCCTGGTCAAGGTCAATGTCGAGAACGACACGCTGACCTTCTCGCCGGCTGACGAGTCGCGTGAAGCAAACGCCCTGCAAGGCACCATGCGCGCCCTGGCGGCGAACATGGTCAAGGGCGTGACCACCGGTTTCGAGCGCAAGCTGAACCTCGTTGGCGTGGGCTACCGTGCCCAGCTGCAAGGCGCTGCGCTGAAGCTCCAGCTTGGTTTCTCGCACGACGTGATCCATGAGATGCCGGAAGGCGTGACGGCTGCAACGCCGACGCAGACCGAGATCATCATCAAGGGTGCGGACAAGCAGAAAGTCGGTCAGGTTGCCGCGGAAGTCCGCGCGTACCGCCCGCCTGAGCCCTACAAGGGCAAGGGTGTGCGTTACAGCGACGAGCGCGTCATCCTGAAGGAAACCAAGAAGAAGTAAGGGGTGCAATGATGAACAAGAAAGACGCTCGTTTGCGCCGTGCACGTCAGACCCGCGCCAAGATCGCGGAGATGAAAGTCAATCGTCTGACCGTGTTCCGTACGAATTCGCATATTTACGCCCAGGTTTTCTCGGAGTGCGGCACCAAGGTGCTGGCTTCCGCGTCGACCGCAGAGGTGGAAGTGCGCAAGGAACTGGATGGCAAGGGCGCTACCGCCGCTGCCGCCACCGTGGTTGGCAAGCGCATCGCCGAGAAGGCGAAGGCTGCCGGCGTGGAAACCGTTGCGTTCGATCGCGCCGGCTTCCGTTTCCATGGCCGCGTGAAGGCCCTGGCAGACGCCGCCCGCGAAGCCGGCCTGAAGTTCTAAGCGCATAGAGAGAGATACGTCATGGCAAAGATGCAAGCAAAAGTCCAACAGGACGAACGCGACGACGGCCTCCGCGAGAAGATGATCTCGGTCAACCGTGTCACCAAGGTGGTGAAGGGTGGCCGGATTCTCGGTTTCGCTGCGCTGACCGTGGTTGGTGACGGCGATGGCCGCATCGGCATGGGCAAGGGCAAGGCTAAGGAAGTGCCGGTTGCTGTTCAGAAGGCAATGGACGAAGCCCGTCGCAAGATGGTCAAGGTCTCGCTGAAGAACGGCACGCTGCAACACGAAGTCGTTGGCAAGCACGGCGCCGCCAAGGTGCTGATGATGCCCGCCAAGGAAGGTACCGGCGTGATCGCCGGCGGCCCGATGCGCGCGATCTTCGAAGTGATGGGCGTCACCAACGTGGTGACCAAGTCGCACGGCTCCACCAACCCGTACAACATGGTTCGCGCCACGCTGGACGGCCTTCAGAAGATGAGCACGCCGGGCGAAATCGCCGCCAAGCGTGGCAAGTCGGTCGAAGACATCCTGGGTTAAGGTGAACGCAATGTCGCAGAAAACCGTAAAAGTGCAACTCGTGCGCAGCCTGATCGGCACGCGCGAGGATCATCGCGCCACCGTTCGTGGCCTGGGCCTGCGCCGCATCAACTCGGTGTCGGAACTGCAGGACACGCCCGCTGTGCGCGGCATGATCAACAAGGTCTCGTACCTGGTCAAGGTTCTGGCCTGATCGGGACTTGGAGAGCAAGATGCAACTGAACAACCTGAAACCGGCCGCCGGTTCGAAGCACGCCAAGCGTCGCGTCGGCCGCGGTATCGGCTCCGGCCTGGGCAAGACCGCCGGTCGCGGTCACAAGGGTCAGAAGTCGCGTTCGGGCGGCTTCCACAAGGTGGGCTTCGAAGGCGGTCAAATGCCGCTGTATCGTCGTCTGCCGAAGCGCGGCTTCACCTCGCTGACCAAGGCGTTCACCGCCGAAGTCACGCTGCGTGACATCGAGCGCCTGGAAGCGGCTGAAGTCGACCTGCTGGTCCTGAAGCAAGCTGGCCTGGTGGGCGAGCTGGTCAAGAGCGCCAAGGTCATCAAGGCTGGCGAACTGACCCGCAAGGTGTCGATCAAGGGTCTGGGCGCCACCGCTGGCGCCAAGGCCGCGATCGAAGCCGCCGGCGGCCAGATCGCAGCCTGATACGGCATTTATCGCAGCATAGGCAGTCATAGTCGGAGCATCGTTTGGCCACGGCGAAACCCAATGCAAGCGCGCAAGCCAGGAACACGGCGAAGTACGGCGACCTCAAGCGCCGGCTGATGTTCTTGGTGCTGGCCCTGATCGTGTACCGCATCGGCGCTCATATTCCGGTGCCCGGTATCGATCCGGAGCAGCTTGCGAAGCTTTTCCAGAGTCAGTCGGGTGGCATCCTCGGGATGTTCAACCTGTTCTCGGGCGGGGCGCTGTCGCGCTTTACCGTCTTCGCGCTCGGCATCATGCCGTACATCTCGGCGTCGATCATCATGCAGTTGCTGACGATCGTGCTGCCGCAGCTGGAAACGCTGAAGAAGGAAGGGCAGGCAGGGCAGCGCAAGATCACGCAGTACACGCGTTACGGCACCGTGGTCCTGGCCACGTTCCAGGCGCTGTCGATTGCGGTGGCGCTGGAGTCGCAGCCCGGGCTGGTGCTGGATCCTGGCCTGATGTTCCGGGCCACGGCGGTAATCACGCTGGTGACCGGCACGATGTTCCTGATGTGGCTGGGTGAGCAGATCACCGAGCGTGGTCTGGGCAACGGCATCTCGATCATCATCTTCGGCGGTATCGCGGCGGGCCTGCCCAACGCGATCGGCGGACTGTTCGAACTGGTCCGCACGGGTTCCATGAGCATCATCGCGGCGATCTTCATCGTGGCGATCGTGATCGGTGTGACCTTCGCCGTGGTGTTTGTCGAGCGTGGCCAGCGCAAGATCCTGGTGAACTATGCCAAGCGTCAGGTCGGCAACAAGGTGTACGGCGGCCAGTCGTCGCACCTGCCGCTGAAGCTGAACATGGCAGGGGTGATTCCGCCGATCTTCGCATCGTCGATCATCCTGTTCCCGGCGACGATCGCGGGCTGGTTCACGTCTGACTCGACGGGCACGGTTGGCCGGTTCATCAAGGACCTGGCTGCCACGCTGTCGCCGGGCCAGCCGGTCTACATCCTGCTGTACGCTGCTGCGATTGTATTTTTCTGCTTCTTCTACACGGCCCTGGTGTACAACAGCCGTGAAGTGGCAGACAACCTGAAGAAAAGCGGTGCCTTCATTCCGGGCATTCGTCCGGGCGAGCAGACGACGCGCTATATCGACAAGATTCTGGTGCGACTGACGCTGGCTGGCGCGATCTACATCACGCTGGTTTGCCTGTTGCCGGAATTCCTGGTGCTGCGCTGGAACGTTCCGTTCTATTTTGGCGGAACCTCGCTGCTGATCATCGTGGTCGTCACGATGGACTTCATGGCCCAGGTTCAGTCCTACGTCATGTCGCAGCAGTATGAGTCGCTGCTGAAGAAGGCGAATTTCAAGGGTAATCTGACCTTGCGCTGACTTCGGATCGGTACAGGCTAGGTATGGCAAAAGACGACGTCATCCAGATGCAGGGCCAGGTCCTGGAGAACCTGCCCAATGCGACGTTCCGAGTCAAGCTGGAGAATGGCCATGTAGTGCTGGGCCACATCTCCGGCAAGATGAGAATGAACTACATCCGGATTCTTCCGGGTGACAAGGTGACGGTCGAGCTGACTCCATATGATCTGTCGCGCGCACGAATCGTCTTCCGGACGAAGTGAGCGAACAGGAATTGAAGGAAGAGGAAAATTATGAAAGTGCTGGCTTCTGTGAAGCGCATTTGCCGCAACTGCAAAATCATCAAGCGCAACGGTGTCGTGCGCGTGATCTGCTCGTCGGATCCCCGCCACAAGCAACGCCAAGGCTAATCGGAAAGAGGATTGACGAATGGCACGTATCGCAGGGGTTAACATCCCGAACCACAAGCACACCGAAATCGGCCTGACGGCCATTTATGGTGTCGGCCGCTCGCGCGCTCGCAAGATTTGCGAGGCCACCGGTGTACCGTTTGACAAGAAGGTCAAGGATCTGACCGACGCCGACCTGGAAAAGCTTCGTGACGAAGTGGGCAAGGTCACGGTCGAGGGTGACCTGCGTCGTGAAACCACGATGAACATCAAGCGTCTGATGGACCTTGGTTGCTATCGTGGCATGCGTCACCGCAAGGGCCTGCCCATGCGCGGTCAGCGTACCCGTACCAACGCACGTACCCGCAAGGGTCCGCGCAAGGCCGGCGTGGCTCTGAAGAAGTAAAGCCGAAGGCAGAGGAAGAAACTAATGGCAAAAGGTCCGAATAACGCCGCTCGCGCGCGTAAAAAGGTCAAGAAGAACGTTGCCGACGGCATTGCGCACGTCCACGCCTCGTTCAACAACACCATCATCACGATCACCGACCGTCAGGGCAACGCCCTGTCGTGGGCGACCGCCGGTGGCCAGGGCTTCAAGGGTTCGCGTAAGTCGACCCCGTTCGCTGCCCAGGTTGCTGCCGAGAACGCCGGCCGCGTGGCGCAAGACCAGGGTATCAAGAACCTGGAAGTGCGCATCAAGGGCCCCGGCCCTGGCCGTGAATCGGCTGTCCGCGCGCTGAACGCGCTGGGCATCAAGATCGCGATCATCGAAGACGTCACGCCGATTCCGCACAACGGCTGCCGTCCGCCGAAGCGCCGCCGCATCTAAGCGCTGGCCTTGTCCAGCCCCGGTGGGTTTACCTGCCGGAGCCGGATATGATAGTATCGCGCGTTGACCTGCTGCATTTGATGCGGCAGGTTTTCGTTTTGCATCGACGGGGTGTCGCATAAAGCGCATTCCGATATCGATGCACTGTAAATGCTTTCAGCGTCGTACCCGGCCATGCGGCCAGGGCACGCTTCATAAGCCCACCGTCCGTCACGGTCTCCCCGCAGCGTTAAGCATTGCGGGAAGTAACTGCGTTGACGGACTCGCGGCGCGTCAAGAAGGCGCCGTGATCGATCAAAGGAAGACAACGTGGCACGTTATACCGGCCCGAAGGCCAAACTTTCCCGCCGTGAAGGCACCGACCTGTTCCTGAAGAGCTCGCGCCGCTCGCTGGCCGACAAGTGCAAGCTGGACAGCAAGCCGGGCCAGCATGGCCGCACCTCGGGTGCCCGCACCTCGGACTACGGCAACCAACTGCGCGAAAAGCAGAAGGTCAAGCGCATCTACGGCGTGCTCGAGCGCCAGTTCCGCCGTTACTTCGCCGAAGCCGACCGTCGCAAGGGCAACACCGGCGAAAACCTGCTGCAACTGCTGGAATCGCGCCTGGACAACGTGGTGTACCGCATGGGCTTTGGCTCGACCCGCGCTGAAGCGCGCCAGCTGGTTTCGCACAAGGCGATCCTGGTGAACGGTCAGACCCTGAACGTGCCGTCGGCCCAGATCAAGTCGGGCGACATCATCGCCATCCGCGAGCAGTCGAAGAAGCAAGTCCGTATCGCCGAATCGCTGTCGCTGGCCGAGCAGTCGGGCTTCCCGACCTGGGTTGCCGTGGATGCGAAGAAGTTCGAAGGTACCTTCAAGCAAGTTCCGGATCGCACCGACATCTCGGGCGACATCAACGAAAGCCTGATCGTCGAACTCTACTCGCGTTAATCCGCGAGCAGACGGCCCAGCGCTTGCGTTCTCCGCAAAGCTTCTCTTCCAGCCCGACGCGCGCTACGCGCGGTCGGGCTTCGCCCATCGTTGCGATGGGAATTTTCAGGTTCCAAACGTCAGCCTTATCGGTGTAACGAGCCGAGGGTATTGAAAAGGACAACCTAATGCAAACAGCACTCCTCAAGCCAAAAATCATTGCCGTCGAGCCTCTGGGCGACCATCACGCCAAAGTCGTGATGGAGCCGTTCGAGCGCGGCTACGGCCATACGCTCGGTAACGCCCTGCGTCGCGTGCTGCTGTCGTCGATGGTCGGCTATGCCCCGACCGAAGTCACGATCGCTGGGGTGGTCCACGAGTATTCCACCATCGACGGCGTGCAGGAAGACGTCGTCAACCTGCTGCTCAACCTCAAGGGCGTGGTGTTCAAGCTGCACAACCGTGATGAAGTCACGGTGTCGCTGCGCAAGGATGGCGAAGGTGTTGTCACGGCTGCCGATATCGAGCTGCCGCACGACGTCGAGATCATCAATCCGAACCACGTGATCGCCCATCTGTCGGCCGGCGGCAAGCTGGACATGCAGATCAAGGTCGAGCAAGGCCGCGGCTACGTGCCGGGCAACGTGCGCAAGTTTGGCGACGAGTCGGGCAAGGTCATCGGCCGTATCGTGCTGGACGCCTCGTTCTCGCCGGTGCGCCGCGTGTCGTACGCCGTTGAGTCCGCTCGCGTGGAACAGCGTACCGACCTGGACAAGCTGGTGATGAACATCGAAACCGACGGCGTGATCTCGCCCGAGGAAGCGATTCGCCAGTCGGCCCGCATCCTGGTCGACCAGCTGTCCGTGTTCGCAGCGCTGGAAGGCACCGAGTCGGCCGCCGAGGCTGCTTCGAGCCGCACGCCGCAGATCGACCCGATCCTGCTGCGCCCGGTCGACGACCTGGAGCTGACGGTGCGTTCGGCCAACTGCCTGAAGGCCGAGAACATCTACTACATCGGCGACCTGATCCAGCGTACCGAGAACGAACTGCTCAAGACCCCGAACCTGGGTCGCAAGTCGCTCAACGAGATCAAGGAAGTCCTCGCCTCGCGTGGCCTGACCCTCGGCATGAAGCTCGAGAACTGGCCGCCTGCAGGTCTGGAGAAGTAATTGTGGTGCGGGGCATTTTGTCCCGCGTCGCAGTAACCGCCCTGGCTTCGCGCCGGGGCTCGTATCACTACCGGCCCGCGTCCAGCCGCATCGGACGATAGAAGAGCTGGTCAAACACTTAACTGAAAGGAATCATCATGCGTCACCGTCATGGTCTGCGGAAACTGAACCGCACCTCGTCGCACCGCCTCGCGATGCTGCGCAACATGTCCAACTCGCTGTTCCAGCACGAGCTGATCAAGACCACCGTGCCCAAGGCCAAGGAACTGCGCAAGGTTGTCGAGCCGCTGATCACGCTGGCCAAGAAGGACACCGTTGCCAACCGCCGCCTGGCTTTTGCCCGCCTGCGCGACCGCGACATCGTCACCAAGCTGTTCACCGAACTGGGCCCGCGCTACGCCACCCGTCCGGGCGGCTACACCCGCATCCTGAAGTTCGGCTTCCGTCAGGGCGACAATGCGCCGATGGCGCTGGTCGAGCTGGTGGATCGTCCGGAAATCACCGAAGCCCCGGCTGAAGAAGCCGCGGAATAAGTGCGTTTCCTGCCCGCTGCCGTCGTGCGACGGTTCCGGGCACACCGCTTACAATCGAGCCAGGCATCCGCCTGGCTCTTTTGTTTTGGGCGGCCGCCAGCCGTTTCAGGAGGGTTCCGATGCCAGATTCCAGCCCGTCACACGACTCCGCCGAAGTGATCGTGGTGATCACCAATACTCCCGATGCCGAGACTGCGGCGCGGCTGTCCCGGGCCGTGCTGGAAGCACGCGCGGCCGCCTGCGTGAACCGTCTGGCTCCGGTGGAATCCCAGTACTGGTGGCAAGGCGCGCTGGAACAGGCGCAGGAATGGCCGCTGCTGATCAAGACCACGCGCGCGCGCTACGCTGCACTGGAGGCCGTGATCCGGCAACATCACCCCTATGACGTGCCGGAGATCATCGCACTGCCGGTGACGGCGGGTTTTGCGCCATACCTGGCGTGGGTCGGCAGCGAGACGGATGCCGGCGCGCAGCCGGCGGGATAACGGGCGAAGGGGGCCGCCGCGCAGCAGCGGGTACGGCGAGACCCAGTGGCCAGGACAGACAGGAAACAGCTTCATGAACATCGGTTTGGCACTTCCGCAGCGGGCACGCGGTCTGGTTCAGGCGCGGCATATTGCCGCAGTCCTGCTGGCGGTACTGGCCTGGCTTTGCCTGGCTGGCGCAGCGCAGGCCGCCACGGAAGCCGATTTCCTGCCGCCGGAGCAAGCCTTCCGCTTCGCCGCGCGCCAGATCGACGACAACACCGTGGAGGTGCGTTTCGATGTCGCGCCCGGCTACTACATGTACCGGGAGCGATTCGCCTTTGCCACTGAGCCTGCCGGCGTGAAGCTCGGCACGCCTGACTTCCCGCACGGCAAGGTCAAGTTCGACGACACCTTTGGCAAGGAGATGGAAACGTACCGCGACAGCGTGACCATCCGCGTGCCGGTGGTGGCGGCGCCAGCGGACGGCAAGTGGACGCTGACGGTCACCTCGCAGGGCTGCGCCGACAAGGGCCTGTGCTATCCGCCGATGGAAAGCATCTACAAGGTCGGCGGCGCCGGCCTGGCCGACCTGTTCGGCAAACGCGGGCGCTCCGATGCCACTGCTGCAGCCCCTGCGCTAACCCAGCCGGCCCAGCCGGCGCCCGCGGCCACGCTGCGTGCCGATGACAGCGACCGCATCGCCGGCGCGCTGGCTAGCCGCAACGTGGCCCTGATCGCGGCGCTCTTCTTCGGCCTGGGCCTGTTGCTGACCTTCACGCCGTGTGTGCTGCCGATGGTGCCGATCCTGTCTTCGATCGTCGTCGGCGAGCACGTCACGCGCAGCCGTGCGCTGGTGGTGTCGCTGGCCTACGTGCTGGGCATGGCGGTGGTGTACACCGCGGTCGGCGTGGCCGCCGGGATGCTTGGCGAAGGCCTGTCGGCCGCGTTGCAGACGCCCTGGGTGCTGGGCCTGTTCGCCGCGCTGATGGTGGCGCTGGCGCTGTCGATGTTCGGCCTGTATGAGCTGCAGCTGCCGCAGCGCTGGCAGACGCGGCTGACGGAATCGTCCAACCGGCGCCAGGGCGGGCAGGTGGCCGGTGCGGCAGCGATGGGCGCGATCTCCGCGCTGATTGTCGGCCCGTGCGTGACCGCGCCGCTGGCGGGGGCGCTGGCCTATATCGCGCAGACCCGCGATGCGGTCATCGGCGGGGCGGCGCTGTTTGCGATGGCGATCGGCATGGGCGTGCCGCTGGTGCTGGTGGGCGTAGGCGCCGGCAACCTGCTGCCGCGCGCCGGGCGCTGGATGGAAGTGACCAAGCGCTTCTTTGGCTTCTTGCTGCTGGGCGTGGCCCTGTGGATGCTTGGGCCGGTGCTGCCGGCGTGGGCGACGATGCTGCTGCTGGCGGTACTGTTGCTGGTCGCGGCGGTGTTCCTCGGCGCCTTTGACGGGCTGGGTCCCGATCCGCGCAACCTGGCGCGCGTGGGCAAGGGCCTGGGGGTCTTGTTTGCGATCGCCGCAGCCATCGTACTGATCGGCGTGGCGTCGGGCGGGCGCGATCCCCTGCAGCCGCTGTCGCACCTCAGCGTCGGCCGCGGCGGTGCGGAAAGCGCCGGCACGACCCAGGCGGTGCGATTCGAGCGCGTGCGCAGCGTGGCCGAACTCGATGCCCGCGTGGCGCAGGCCGCCGCGGCCGGCAAGCCGGTACTGCTCGATTTCTATGCAGACTGGTGCGTCAGCTGCAAGGAGATGGAGCGCATGACCTTCGTTGACGCGCGCGTGCGCGCGCGGCTGTCGGAGATCGTGCTGCTGCAGGCGGACGTAACCGCCAACAATGCCGACGACAAGGCGCTGCTCAAGCGCTTCGGGCTGTTTGGCCCGCCGGGGATCATCCTGTTCGGACCGGATGGCCGCGAGCGGCCGGTGCGCGTGATCGGCTACCAGTCGGCCAACCGTTTCCTGGAAAGCCTGGAGCGCGCCTTCGGCCAGCGCACCAGCACCTGAGGCGTACCCGCCCCTGCGCTAGCGCTCCAGCTGCCGCGCCACGAGCCATAGCGCGCCAAGCACTACCACCACCGCCCCCATCAGGCTGATGGACCACCAGAATCCGTCCGGCGCCTGCAGCCACGGCATGCGCTCGAAGTTCATGCCGAAAATGCCGGTGATCAGCGTCAGCGGCATGAACAGGGCCGTGATCAGCGTCAGCATGCGCATGGTGCGGTTGGTCCGGTGCGCGACCGCCGAGAAGTGGATCTGCACCGCCGACTCGATCGAATCTTCCAGCCGGCGCGCATGCGCAAGCACGCGCTGGATATGCTCCATCACATCGTTGATGCGCACCAGCAGCACTTCGTCGCGACCCGGGATATCCACCGGGGTGCCGTGCTGGTCGCTGCTGTAGCGGTTGTCCAGCAGGCTGTCGCGGAATTCCTGCAACGCATCGCGCTGTTCCTCGCTCAGGTGCTCCAGCTTGCGCAGCTGGATGCGTGCATCCAGCAGGCCTTCCCAGCTGGAAAAGCTGCGCCGCGAGTTCAGCAGCGCGCGTTGCCAGCGGTCGAGCTGGCGCGTGAGCGGGGCGCGTAGTTCCAGGTAGCGGTCCACCATCGCATTGAGCAGGCGCAGCATCAGGTCTTCGGGCCGGTTCGGCGGACGCACGCCGTGCAGCAGCGTTTGGCCGTTGCCGCGCGCGGCCGATGCTTGCGGGCGCGGCGCCTGGCAAAGCTCGAGCAGGCGCTGGCGTACCTGGTCGACTGTGCGCGACGGGCCGTTGCGGACGGTGACCAGCAGTGTATCGAAGACGAAAAACGTAACCGGCTGCGTATCAATCTTGGCCAGCGCGGGGAGGAAGCCGGGCGGATACCGCCGCGCACGGGCGGCCCCATCACCCGGCATCCTGGCCGCGCTGGCCGGCGTTGCCTCCTGCGGTTCGGCCTCGGCGATCGCGCGGCTGGTCTCGAAGGTCAGCTTGCGGAAGATCACCATGTCATACGCATTGGTCGTGTCGAAGTACGACGGATGCGCGGCATTGGTGGCGTCGGCCAGGTGCAGGTCCAGGATCGAGGCGCCGGCAAGCTGGCGCACATTCTCGCGCCAGGTGTCGGGCGCGGCGGTGACTTCCTCGGTGGAAAAGTCTGCCCAGACGAACAGCGCGGCGGCATTGCCGCTGAGGAAGCCGCCCGCCTCGGCGAGCGAGGCAAGCGGGTGTACCTGGCTGGCCGAGAAGCCGAGCAGTTCCATAGGCGCGAGTTCCCGAATAGAGCGATATGGATCAGGCGGCCAGCAGGCGTGCGGCGTCGCGTGCGAAATAGGTCAGGATGCCGTCGGCGCCGGCGCGGCGGAAGGCCAGCAGCGATTCCATCATGACCTTGTCGTGGTCGAGCCATCCGTTCTGCGCGGCGGCCTTCAACATCGCGTACTCGCCGCTGACCTGGTAGACGTAGGTCGGGAAGCTGAACTCGTCCTTCACGCGGCGCACGATGTCGAGGTACGGCATGCCGGGCTTGACCATCACCATGTCGGCGCCTTCGAGGATGTCCTGCGCCACTTCGCGCAGGGCCTCGTCGGTGTTGGCCGGGTCCATCTGGTAGGTCATCTTGTTGCCCTTGCCCAGGTTGGCCGCCGAGCCCACCGCGTCGCGGAAGGGGCCGTAGAAGGCCGACGCGTACTTGGCAGAGTAGGCCATGATGCGGGTATGGATGTGGCCGTTGTCTTCCAGCGCCGTGCGCACCGCGCCGATGCGGCCGTCCATCATGTCTGACGGGGCCACGATATCGACGCCCGCTTCGGCCTGGGCCAGCGCCTGGCGCACCAGGATGTCGACGGTGGTGTCGTTGATGACGTAGCCGTTTTCATCCAGCACGCCGTCCTGGCCGTGGCTGGTGTAGGGGTCGAGCGCGACGTCGCACAGCACGCCGAGTTCGGGGAAGCGGTCCTTCAGCGCACGCACCGCGCGCGGCACCAGGCCGTCGGGATTGATGGCCTCGATGCCGTCCGGCGTTTTCAGCGACGGGTCGATCACCGGGAACAGCGCGAGCACCGGGATGCCAAGCTTGACGCAGTCTTCGGCCACCGCCATCAGCAGGTCCACGGAGACCCGCTCGACGCCCGGCATCGAGGCCACGGACTGGCGCTGGTTCTGGCCGTCAAGGATGAAAACGGGGTAGATCAGGTTGTCCGGCGACAGGCGATGCTCGCGCATCATGCGGCGGGAGAAATCGTCGCGGCGCATGCGGCGCGGGCGGTACTCGGGGAAGGTCGACATGGCAGGCTTCTTGTGCTGGAGACGGGACAGAAAAGTCCCAATTTGCCAGCCGGCAGGCACTGCGCGCGCGGCGCAAAGATGCCGGCTGAAGAAAAACTAAACTTTTGTGCGTGCCCGCCATCATACTCGCGGACACTATGCGTTGCGCCTTGCGTGGCGCGGGTGTTCCCCGCTACTCCTCCCTGAGCGGGTACCCGCCCCAGCGGCGGGAAAGTTTGTCCCCGTTGCTTGCAGCGGGGCTTTTTTTTGCGTGCTTTTTTTGCGCCCTTGCAACGCTGCGGCTTTATGCCGCAGGGGACGCAGGATCCATGGGAGCAGGCGGCTCAGCCGTCGGGGCCGCGGCAGCATCCTGCGCCACGTCCTTCTGCGCCTCGGGCAGGTTGAGCCAGCCGGCGATCACACCCTGCGCTTCTTCGATGCCGCGGCGCTTGAGGCTGGAAAACAGCTGTGCCGTCAGGGGCACCGGCGTTGCCAGTTGCTCGGCATAGCCCTGCAGCATCTTGCGCGTCTCGCGCAGCGCATTGGCGTTCTCGCTGTTGGTGAGCTTGTCGGCCTTGGTCAGCAGCACGTGGATCGGCTTGCCGGTGGGCAGGAACCACTCGACCATCTGGCAATCGAGATCGGTAAACGGCCGGCGCGCATCCATCATCAGGATCAGGCCCGACAGTTGCGGCCGCGTCTGCACGTAGTCGCTGAGCAGGCCCTGCCAGTGGTACTTGGCCGAGCCCGACACCTCGGCATAGCCGTAGCCGGGGAGGTCGACCAGGAATGCCTGCGGGTCCGGCGCCTTGACCGGAGCCACCGTGAAATAGTTGATGTGCTGCGTGCGCCCGGGCGTGCGCGAGGAAAACGCCAGCCGCTTCTGGTTGCACAGGATGTTGATGGCGGTGGACTTGCCGGCGTTGGAGCGGCCGGCGAACGCTACCTCGGGCACTGCCGTGGCGGGCAGGTCGCGCAGGTGGTTGACAGTAATGAAGAAGCGGGCCTGGTGAAGGAGGGACATGCGCGATAGCGGTAGGGCGGGGTGCCGCGGCGGCGCAATGGGCGCTGGCCGTGGCCGGGTTACCGCCAGGGTGGGGAGGGCTGCGGCGGGGCCGCTCGCCGGGTTTGATCTGGCGCAGCCCGGTACCGCTTCAAGACGGCACAGCAGGGCGCAAGGCATCAATCCGGCACATAACTTATTGTACAATACGCCGGTTTACGGTCTCCTGATCGGGTGACGCGCGACATCCTTTGCCGCGTGGCTCGGCTGCCGTTGTCCGGACGGGAAGCCTCGTTGTGTCGTCCTATCGTGGGCAAGGCCTTGTTACGCACCATGCGTTGCACCTGGGGTCAACTTCAGGTGCCGCGGCAGCGGAGCAGGGGCTGGCGGGGGTCTGCCGCCAGGCATGCCGCAGCGGATCGGTCATCCGCGCGGGTCGCCACGATGTCAGGCCTTTGTCCCGGCGCGTCCTCACCGCCGGCAGAGTGCCGGCCGGCATGCATTACGGTATCCAAAACAATTCAGAGAAGGTGTGCGAATGAACCGCATTGCGAAGATTCTGGGTGTCCTGGCTCTGGCCGTTCCTGCAGCCACCCTTTCCGGACTGGCATCTGCCGCAGAGCAGGCCGCCGCGAAGGCCGATCCGGCCAAGGGTGAAACGCTGTACACGCAGGGCGCTCCCGATCGCAATGTGCCTGCCTGCCTGAGCTGCCACGGCGCCGCCGGCAACAGCGCGGCCGCCGCCAACCCCAAGCTGGCCGCCCAGCATCCGGAATACGTCCACAAGCAACTGGCCGACTTCAAGTCCAAGGCGCGCAATAACGCGATCATGGTGCCGATGGCATCGGTGCTGACCGACGACGAAATGCGCAACATCGGCGCCTACCTGGCCAAGCAGCCGATCAAGCCTGCCACCGCCAAGAACAAGGACACGATCGAAGAAGGCCAGAAGATCTACCGTGGCGGCATCGCCGCCAAGGGCGTGCCGGCCTGCGCCGCCTGCCATGGTCCTGCCGGTGCCGGCATCCCGGCCCAGTATCCGCGTATTGGCGGACAGTGGTCGGAATACACCGAGGCACAACTGGTGGCGTTCCGCCAGGGCACCCGCAAGAACAATTCGGTCATGACGACCATCGCCGCCAAGATGTCGGATGCCGAGATCAAGGCGGTGGCGGACTACGTCGCCGGCGTCCGGTAACGACGTTAGCGTAGTACGCTGGCGCCGCCAGGCGCCGGCGCTTCGGCATGCAGCCCGTGTGGCATGCAACCGAACGCGCCTGTCACAATCGAAAAGGGTGGCCTGCTTGTCGAAGCAAGTCCACCCTTTTTCATTTCAAAGCAGCACGTTGTCTTGGGTTCCACTGCACATGTCGACCGCTTCTACTTCAGGGCTGCACCTGAAGACCCCTCACCGCGTGTTGCGCGACGCGGTCGAATTGTTGTCCTCGATGCGCTTCGCGATCACGCTGCTGACGGTGATCTCCATCGCGAGCATTGTTGGCACGGTACTCAAGCAGAACGAGCCGTATCCCAACTACGTCAACCAGTTCGGGCCGTTCTGGGCCGATGTCTTCCATTCGCTGTCGCTGCAGAAGGTCTACGGCTCGTGGTGGTTCCTGCTGATCCTGGCGTTCCTGGTGGTGTCGACCTCGCTCTGCCTGGTGCGCAATGCGCCCAAAATGGTCGCGGACATGCGGTCGTGGAAGGACCAGGTGCGCGAGCGCAGCCTGCGCGCCTTCCACCATCGCGGCGAGTTCGACGGCGCGCGCACGCGTACCGAGGCGGTGGGACGGCTGTCCGCGCTGCTGCGCAACCGCGGCTACCGCATCAAGGCCGTCGAGCATGACGGCGCCACGCTGCTGGCGGGCAAGGCGGGGGCCGCCAACAAGGTCGGCTATATCCTGGCGCACACCGCTATTGTGGTGATCTGCATCGGTGGCCTGCTCGATGGCGACATGCTGATCCGCGCGCAGATGTGGCTGGGTGGCAAGACGCCGATCCGCGGCAACGCGGTGATCAGCGAGATCCCGCCACAGCACCGGCTGGCGGCGAGCAACCCCGGTTTCCGTGGCAATGCCTACGTGCCTGAGGGTTCGACCGTGTCGACGGCGATCCTGAACGTCGCCGATGGTGCGCTGGTGCAGGACCTGCCGTTCGCGCTCACGCTCAAGAAGTTCTCGATCGACTTCTACGAGACCGGCATGCCCAAGCTGTTCGCCTCCGACGTGATCGTCACCGACCGCGCCACCGGCAAGCAGACCGAGGCCACCATCAAGGTGAACGAGCCGCTGATCGTCGACGGCATCGCCATCTACCAGTCCAGTTTCGAGGACGGCGGCTCGCGGCTGAAGTTCGTCGGCTACCCGATGCAGGGTGCTGCGCGCAACCCCTTTGCCATCGACGGCGCGGTGGGCGGCAATGCGCCGCTGAAGGGCACCGGCACCAGCGCGGACAGCGAGGGCGTGACGGTCGAATTCAGCGACTTCCGCCTGATGAATATCGAGAACGTCACCGATGCCTCGGGCAAGCCCGATGCGCGCGGCGTCGCGCGCAAATCGCTGAACGAGACGCTGGAGAAGCACCTGGGCGCCGCAGCCAGCGCCGACCGCGCCAAGACGCTGCGCAACGTCGGCCCCTCGGTGCAGTACAAGCTGCGCGACCGCACCGGCCAGGCGCGCGAGTACAACAACTACATGGTGCCGGTGCAGATAGACGGCCAGTCTGTGTTCCTGGCCGGCATGCGCGAATCGCCGAGCGAACAGTTCCGCTACCTGCGCATTCCCGCCGACGACCAAAGCAGCGTCGCCGACTGGATGCGCCTGCGTGCCGCGCTGCAGGACCGTGCGCTGCGCGGCGAGGCCGCGCGCCGCTTTGCGCTGGCATCGATGCCGGGCGCAGACAAGGCTGACCTGCGCCGCCAGCTTGCCGAAAGCGCGCTGCGCGCACTCGACCTGTTCGCCGGCGCCACGCGCCCCACGTCGGACTCGCCGCCGGGCGGATTTACCGCGATCGCGGCGTTCCTGGAAAAGTCGGTGCCGCAGGCCGAGCAGCAGAAGGCCGCCGACGTGTTGCTGAAGATCCTGAACGGTTCAATGTGGGAGCTGTGGCAGCTCGCGCGTGACCAGGACAAGCTGCCGGTGGTGCCCAACAGCGCACAGAGCGGTGCGTTCCTGCAGCAGGCGATCAACGCGTTGTCGGACAGTTTCTTCTACGGCGCACCGGTGTTCCTGCAGCTCGACGAGTTCAAGGAAATCAAGGCAAGCGTGTTCCAGATGACCCGTGCGCCGGGCAAGAACATCGTGTATCTTGGTTGTCTGCTGCTGACGCTGGGCGTGTTCGCGATGTTCTATATCCGCGAGCGCCGCGTCTGGATCTGGATCAAGGACAACCCCGCCGAGAGCGAGACCACGGCGTCCAGCAGCCATGTACTGATGGCGATGTCGACCCAGCGCCGCACGATGGACTTCGAAAAGGAGTTCTCGGCACTGCGCGACGACGTCGGCCGTGCCGCCGGCGGGACACCCACTGAAGCGCCACACCAGGGCGGCAGCCATTAAACGAGCAGGTACGCTATGTCTTCAAACGTGAACCCGGCCGACCACGCCATGCGCGGCACCACACAAGCCACGCCCGCCACGCCCGCCCACGGGGGCGCTGGCGATGAGGCCTATCTCGAACCTTCTTTCCTGCGTCGGCTGACGTGGGTGGACTGGCTGTTCGCGCTGGCGCTGGCCGTCGGCGCGGGCGTTGCGCTGTCGCAATACGGCCAGTGGATGGATGGCTACGACAAGGCCGTGCTGATCGGCGCCGTGCCCACCTTTGCGCTGCTCGGCTGGAACTGGAAGCCGGTACGGCCCCTGATGCTGGGGCTGGCGGTGCTGTCGCTGTCTGCGATCCAGCTGTACCAGGGCCAGCTGGCGCGCGCGGACCAGGCCTTCTTCCTCAAGTACTTCCTGTCGAGCCAGTCGGCCATCCTGTGGATGAGCGCGCTGGTGTTCCTGTCCACGCTGTTCTACTGGGTCGGGCTGGCAACGCGCTCGAACACTGGCTACAGCATCGGCAGCAAGCTGTGCTGGGCCGCCATCGTGCTGGGTTTCACCGGCATGCTGGTGCGCTGGTACGAGTCGTACCTGATCGGCACCGACATCGGCCATATCCCCATCTCGAACCTGTATGAAGTGTTCGTGCTGTTCACGCTGATCACTTCGCTGTTCTACCTGTACTACGAAGGCCGCTACGCCACGCGCGCGCTGGGCCCGTTCGTGATGCTGGTGGTGTCGGCCGCGGTGGGCTTCCTGCTGTGGTACACGGTCAGCCGCAATGCGCAGGAAATCCAGCCGCTGGTGCCGGCGCTGCAAAGCTGGTGGATGAAGATCCACGTGCCAGCCAACTTTATCGGCTATGGCACCTTTGCGCTGGCCGCGATGGTGTCAGTCGCGTACCTGCTCAAGCAGCGGGGCATCCTTGCCGAGCGGCTGCCGTCGCTGGAACTGCTCGATGACGTGATGTACAAGGCCATCGCGGTCGGGTTTGCCTTCTTTACCATTGCCACGATCCTCGGCGCGCTGTGGGCGGCCGAAGCCTGGGGCGGTTACTGGAGCTGGGACCCGAAGGAGACTTGGGCACTGATCGTGTGGCTGAACTACGCGGCGTGGCTGCACATGCGGCTGATGAAGGGCCTGCGCGGCACCGTGGCCGCCTGGTGGGCGCTGGTTGGCTTGCTGGTGACGACCTTCGCCTTCCTTGGCGTCAATATGTTCCTCTCGGGCCTGCACAGCTACGGCGAACTCTGACCGCTATGCACGACGCACCATGGTGCGATGCAAAAAAACCTGCCTCCGGGCAGGTTTTTTTTCGACTTTTTTGCAACGTGACGGAATAAAGGCATCACATCCGGTGTTTACTTGAGGAGCGGTGCCGGCTGGCGGCACCGGTTAGCATGGAGAAAAAGATCATGGCACGTGTGCGTCTTACCTCTGCAGCATCCCTCGTTCGTCCCGCCGCGCTGGCGCTCGGCTGCGCGGCCGTCCTGCTCGCCGGCTGTTCCGGCATGGGCCTGGGCGGCGGCAGCGCCGGCACCCTGCCGCCCACGGTGAAGGTGACCGATGGCGTGCTGACCGATCCGCAGGGCCTGACGCTGTATACCTTCGACCGCGACACCGCCAACAGCGGCAAGAGCGCCTGCAACGGTCCCTGTGCAACCAACTGGCCGCCACTGATGGCAGCGCCGGGCACCAACGCGTCGGGCCAGTACTCCATCATCACGCGCGATGACGGTGCCAAGCAGTGGGCCTACCGCGGCATGCCGCTGTATCGCTTTGCCAAGGACGCCAAGCCTGGCGACAAGACCGGCGACAACCTCAACAATGTCTGGCACGTCGCCAAGCCCTGACCGCTGAAGCGCTGACGCCAGCCACGGCATGGAAGGCTTTGAAGGCCAGCTCGTAGCGCTGGCGCCGCGGATGCGGCGCCACGCGCGCGGCCTCACCGGCGACGCGGCACAGGCCGACGACCTGGTGCAGGACACGCTCGAGCGCGCGCTACGCTACCGCTGGCGCTTCCGCCTGCGCCCCGGCGCCTGGTGGGGCGACGGCGCGGACGGCCTCCTGCCGTGGCTGCTGACCCTGATGCATCGGCTGCGCCTGAACAGCTTGCGGCGCAAGGACCTGGTGGTGGCCACCGATACCCTCCCCGAGGTCAGCGCGCCCGCGGTCGACCCTGGCCTGCGCCGCGACCTGCTGCAGGCGCTGGCGCAGTTGCCCGAAGCCCAGCGCGCGGTGCTGCTGCTGGTCAGCCTGGAGCAACTGACCTATGCCGAGGCGGCGCGCGTGCTCGACATTCCGCAAGGCACGGTGATGTCGCGGCTGGCACGTGCGCGCGAGCAAATGCGGCGGCTGCTCGATGGCGGCGCTACCGGCCAGCCGGTGGCTGCCGCCAGCTCACTGCAGCGGGTGAAATGATGTCCGCGATCCACGAAGCCGATCTCCATGCCTACGCCGACGGCCAGCTGTCCGGCGCGCGCCGCGCCGCGGTGGAGGCGTACCTGGCGCAGCACCCGGACGCGGCGGCGCAGGTCGCCGCGTGGCGCCGCCAGGCCGATGCGCTGCACGGCATGCTGGATCCCGTATTGAACGAACCGGTGCCGCTGGCCGCGCTGCCGCCCGCCCTGCATGGCGAGCCGCGCCAGGCTGGGCGCCGGCGCGCGCCGCGCTGGACCATGGCGCTGGCCGCGACCTGTGCCTCGGTGGCACTGCTGGCGCTCGGGGGCGCGCTCGGCTGGCTCGCCCACGATCGCATGGGCAGCACCACCGTGGCGATGGCCCCCGGCGAGCGCTTTGCGCGCGAGGCATTGGCCACGCACGTGGTCTATGCGCCGGAAATGCGCCACCCCGTGGAAGTCGCCGCCAGCGATGAGGCGCACCTGATCGCATGGTTATCCAAGCGCCTCGGCACGGCGCTGCAGGTGCCCGACCTGCGCGCGCAGGGCTTCCACCTGATCGGCGGACGGCTGGGCGTGGCCGAGGGTGGCCCGTCCGCCATCCTGATGTATGAAGCCGACGACGGCACGCGCCTGTCGCTGCAATTGCGGCGCATGGCGCAGGGCACGCCCGACACGGGCTTCCGCGTCGAGCGCATGCCGCGCGAAGGTGCACGGCGGCCGGCCGGGCCGGCGCCGATGGCGTTCTATTGGGTCGACCGCGACCTCGGCTTTGCGCTGGCCGGCCCGCTGGAGCGCGCCCGGCTGCTGACGCTGGCGCAGGCGGTCTACCAGCAATACCAGGGCGGCTAGCCGCCGGCATGGCGCCTGCGCCGCACCGAAAATTTTGTCAGGATTGGTCCGCACGCCACGACCAAGCCCTGAGTCCAATCCTGCAAGCGCCAGGAAACGAGGAAAACCATGTTGATTCCTTCACCCAAATGGCTTCGCGGTGGCGATATCGCCACCGACGAGATCACCCCCCGCGATGTCTTCGAGTCGCGCCGCCGCATGCTCGCGGTGGCAGCCGCGAGCGCCGCCGGCGCCACGCTGGCGCCATGGTTTGCCCGCAACGCCTGGGCGCAGGGACAGCACGGCCCTAAGCTGGCCGCCACGCCCAACAACGCCTACGTCATCACCGAGAAGCGTACGCCCTACGAGGACGTGACCACCTACAACAACTTCTACGAGTTCGGCACCGACAAGTCCGACCCGGCCCGCAACGCCGGCACGCTGCGCCCACGCCCATGGCAGGTGTCGGTGGAAGGGCTGGTGAAGAAGCCCAAGGTCTACGATCTCGATGAGCTGATGAAAGTCGCGGCAATGGAGGAGCGCGTCTACCGCCTGCGCTGCGTCGAAGGATGGTCGATGGTGATCCCCTGGATCGGCTATCCGCTGGCCGAGCTGATCAGGCGCGTCGAGCCGCAACCCGGCGCGAAATACGTGCAGTTCATCACGCTTGCCGACAAGAAGCAGATGCCCGGCGTCAGCAGCAGCGTGCTCGACTGGCCTTACAGCGAAGGCCTGCGCATGGACGAGGCGATGCACCCGCTGGCGCTGCTGACGTTCGGCCTGTATGGCGAGGTGCTGCCGAACCAGAACGGCGCGCCGGTGCGCATGGTGCTGCCGTGGAAATACGGCTTCAAGAGCGCCAAGTCGATCGTGAAGATCCGCTTTGTCGACAAGCAGCCGCCCACCAGCTGGAACCTGGCGGCACCACAGGAATACGGTTTCTATTCCAACGTGAATCCCGACGTCGACCACCCGCGCTGGAGCCAGGCCACCGAGCGCCGTATCGGCGAAGACCGCGGCGGCGGCTTTGGCGCGCTGTTCGCGCCCAAGCGCAAGACGCTGCCGTTCAACGGCTACGGCCAGCAGGTGGCATCGTTGTACCAGGGCATGGACCTGAAAAAGAACTTCTGATGCAGGGTGAACGCATGGCTTCCACAACCAACGCCGCGACCGCCGCGGGCGGGGTGGCGCGCAAGCCGGCCGGCCTGGCTGCCTTGTCGCCGCAGCGCGTGCGCGCCATCAAGCTCATGTTGTGGCTGCTGGCGCTGTTGCCGTTCATCCGGCTGCTTTACCTGGGCGCAACCGGACAATACGGCGCCAACCCGCTGGAATTCGTCACCCGCTCCACTGGCACCTGGACACTGGTGATGCTGTGCCTGACGCTGGCGATCACGCCGCTGCGCCGGCTGACCGGCTGGAACTGGCTGATCAGGCTGCGCCGCATGCTGGGTTTGTTTGCGTTCTTCTATGGACTGCAGCACTTCCTGCTGTGGATCGGCGTGGACCGCGGCTTTGACCTGGCCTACATGATCAAGGACGTGTACAAGCGTCCCTTTATCACGGTGGGGTTCACGGCCTTCGTGCTGATGGTGCCGCTGGCGCTGACGTCGACCAACGGCATGGTGCGCCGCCTGGGCGGCAAGCGCTGGCAGGCGCTGCACAAGCTGGTCTATGCGACGGCCGTGCTGGCGATCCTGCACTACTGGTGGCACAAGGCGGGCAAGAACGACTTCGGCGAAGTCTCGATCTATGCCGCGGTGGTGTTCGTGCTGCTGGGGATGCGGGCCTGGTGGTGGGCGCGCAAGGGCAGGGCCTGACGTACGGCAGCCGGCCGCAGCCGGCCGCATCGCCGGCTGCGCGGTGGAGATCAGTCCTGCAGCAGGCGCTCGTCGCGGAACAGGTCCTCGACCAGTTCGCGCTCGCGCACCAGGTGCACGCGCGCGCCGTCCACCATCACTTCGGCGGCGCGCGGGCGGGTGTTGTAGTTCGAGCTCATGGTGAAGCCGTACGCGCCCGCCGACATCACGGCCAGCAGGTCGCCCGGCTGCACCGCCAGCGCGCGGTCGCGGCCGAGCCAGTCGCCCGACTCGCACACCGGGCCGACGATGTCGTAGGTCACCGTCGCGCCGTCGCGCAGCGCGACCGGCTCGATGCGGTGGTAAGCCTCGTACATGGCCGGACGCGCCAGGTCGTTCATGGCCGCATCGACGATGCAGAAATTCTTGGCCTCGCCAGGCTTGAGGAATTCCACCTGCGTCAGCAGCACGCCGGCATTGCCCACCAGCGAACGGCCTGGCTCGAACAGCACCTCGCGGTGGCCGTGGCCGCGCGCGGCCACGCGTTCCAGCAGCGTGGTGGCAAAGCCGGTGATGTCCGGCGGCGTCTCGTCGGTATAGGTGATGCCCAGGCCGCCGCCGACGTCGATGTGCTCGAGGTTGATGCCCTCGCGCCCGAGCGCCTCGACCACGTCCAGCACCTTGTCCAGCGCTTCGAGGTAGGGCTCGACCTCGGTGATCTGCGAGCCGATATGGCAGTCAATGCCGGTCACTTCCAGGTGCGGCAGCGCGGCCGCGGCACGGTAGGTCGGCAGCACGTCCTCGAAGGCGATGCCGAACTTGTTGCCCTTCAGGCCGGTGGAAATATACGGATGGGTCTTGGCGTCGACATCCGGGTTGATGCGCAGCGACACGCGCGCGCGCTTGCCGACACGGCCGGCAACCTCGTTCAGGCGATCCAGCTCGGGGATCGACTCGACATTGAAGCAGCGCACGTCGTGCGCCAGCGCCAGTTCCATCTCCGCCGCGCTCTTGCCCACGCCCGAGAACACCACCTTGCGCGCGTCGCCGCCGGCGGCCAGCACGCGCTTGAGTTCGCCGCCCGAGACAATGTCGAAGCCCGCGCCCAGCTTGGCGAACACTTGCAGCACCGCCAGGTTGGAGTTGGCCTTCATGGCGTACTGGACCTGCGCCTTGCGGCCCTGGCAGGCGGCGGCGTAGGCCTGGTACGCGGCGGTCAGCGCCGCGCGCGAATAGACATAGGTGGGCGTGCCAAATTCAGCGGCGATCTGCGCCAGCGGCACCTGCTCGACGGCAAGCGTGCCGTCCTGGCGATGAAAGAATGCGGTCATGGTTATCGGGTAGTGGGGGCGGCGGGCGATGACGCAGGTGCCGGAGCGGGCGCCGGAACCGGCACCGCATCGGCGCGGCCCAGGCCGGGATCGGCCACGGTCGGCGGGGTCGGCTCAGGCGGCACCTTGGGGTAGGTCAGCGGCCCGCGGATGCCGCATCCGCCCAGCAGGGGCATCGCAAGGGTGGCGGCAAACGCCGATACAATCGCAACACGACGCAGCATCGGTCGTCCCATCGGTCGTCCTTTAGGCTGTTGGCACGGCGTTGGCGGATTCCGGCGCACTGACGCCAATGACGCATGGCGGGCCGGGTCGTCCAAGCACTGCACTACATGAAATCTCAACAAAAAACGCCGTTCGCGCCACGTACGCCCCATTCGGGCAGCGGCGGCAACGGCGGTCTCGGAGTTTAGCATGCCCCCCTTGAGCGAAAGCGAGTTCCTGGTCCTGGCCACGCAGGAGCTGGACCGCATCGAAGCCGCGGTCGAAGCGGCCGCCGACGCAGCCGATGCCGATGTGGAAATCAGCCGCACCGGCAATGTGATGGAACTGGAGTTCGAGAATGGCTCCAAGATCATCATCAACAGCCAGGCGCCGATGCAGGAACTGTGGGTGGCGGCGCGCTCCGGCGGCTTCCATTTCCGCCGCGACGGCGAGCGCTGGGTCGACACGCGCAACGGCGGCGAGCTGTACGCGGCGCTGTCGGGCTATGTGAGCGAGCAGGCCGGCACCACGCTCAAGCTGGGCTGAAGCCAGCACGCGTTGCGCAAGGAAAAAGCCGGCCCATGGCCGGCTTTTCTGCTTTCTGGGGGCTGGCGAGCGATCAGGCGCCGCCAAACATTTCCAGGATCTTCTTCTTTTCCTGCTCGGTATCCGGCGACGGTGTCGTCGTGGATTCGTCCGGCTTGCCCGGCCACGGATCGCCCAGGCCGACCGAGGCCACGCCGGCACCGCCCGCGTTCTCCTCGAAGGTCCAGTCGCCGCCCACCATCAGCACGCCTTCGGGCGCCGGCCGCTCCGGCGACTCGGGCACGCCCTTGAGCGCCTTGCTCATGTAGCCGACCCAGATCGGCAGCGCCAGCCCGCCACCGGTCTCGCGCACGCCCAGGCTCTTGGGCTGGTCGTAGCCCATCCAGGCGATCGCCACCAGGTTGGGCGTGTAGCCGGCAAACCAGGCATCGACCGCATCGTTGGTGGTGCCGGTCTTGCCGGCCAGGTCGTTGCGGCCCAGGCGCTGCTTGGCGCTGTTGGCGGTGCCGAAGCGGACCACGTCGCGCAGCATGGTATCGGCGATAAACGCGGTGCGAGCGTCGAGCACGCGCACGGCGTCGCTGCCGGCGCGTTGCGGATGGGTTTCGGAGATCACATTGCCGCGCGCGTCCACAACCTTCTGGATCAGGTACGGGTTGACGCGGTAACCGCCGTTGGCGAATACCGAGTACGCGCCCGCCATCTGCAGCGGCGTCACGGCGCCAGAGCCCAGTGCCATTGGCAGGTAGGCCGGGTGCTTGTCGGCCTCGAAGCCGAAGCGCGTGATGTAGTCCTGCGCATACTGCGTGCCGATCGCGCGCAGGATCCGCACCGAGACCAGGTTCTTGGACTTGGCCAATGCGCGGCGCATGGTCATGGGGCCTTCAAAGCGGCCGTCGTAGTTCTTCGGCTCCCATACCTGTCCGCCGGTATCGGGGCCGATCGTCAGCGGCGCGTCGTTGATCACCGTGGCCGGCGAGAAGCCCTTCTCCAGCGCCGCCGAATAGATGAATGGCTTGAAGCTCGAACCCGGCTGGCGCCAGGCCTGCGTCACGTGGTTGAACTTGTTGCGGTTGAAGTCGAAGCCGCCCACCATCGAACGGATCTCGCCGTCCTGCGGGTTCAGCGACACGAACGCGGCGGCCACTTCCGGCAGTTGCGTGACCGACCAGTTGCCCTTCTCATCCTGCGTCACGCGGATGATCGCGCCCGGGCGCATCTTCATCTTGGGCTGCGCGTTCGCCGACATCGACGGCGAGATGAAGCGCAGCGCCGAGCCTTCGATGGTTGCCACTTCGCCCGACAGCAGCGTGGCCCTGACCTGCTTCGACGACACGCTGGTGACCACGGCCGAGCGCAGGTCGCCACTGCCGGGGTGCTCGACCAGCGCATCGTCGATGGCCTGCTCACGCTCGGCCGAATCGGAAGGCAGGTCGATAAAGGCCTCGGGGCCGCGGTAGCCGTGCTTGCGCTCGTAGTTCATGATGCCGGTGCGCACGGCTTCGTACGCCGCATCCTGGTCGGGCTTGGTCAGCGTGGTGTAGACCGTCAGGCCACGCGTATAGGTTTCTTCACGGTACTGCGCGTACATCAGCTGGCGCACGATCTCGGCGACGTACTCGGCGTGGGTCGAGAACTCGTTGCCCTCGGTGCGCACCTTCAGTTCCTCGCGCACCGCTGTGTCGTACTGCTCGGGGGTGAGGTAGCGCAGGTCGCGCATGCGCTGCAGGATGTATTCCTGGCGCACCTTGGCGCGGCGCGGGTTGACCACCGGGTTGTACGCCGACGGCGCCTTGGGCAGGCCCGCCAGCATGGCGGCCTCGGCCGGCGTCACGTCGCGCACCGACTTGCCGAAGTACACGCGCGCGGCGCTGTCGAAGCCGTATGCGCGCTGGCCCAGGTAGATCTGGTTCATGTACAGCTCGAGGATCTGGTCCTTGTTCAGGTTGGCCTCGATCTTGTACGCCAGCAGCATTTCGTAGATCTTGCGGGTGTAGGTCTTCTCGCTCGACAGGAAGAAGTTGCGTGCCACCTGCATGGTGATGGTCGACGCACCTTGCGACAGGCCCCCGCGCAGGTTGGCCAGGCCCGCGCGCATCACGCCGACGAAGTCGACCCCGCCGTGTTCGTAGAAGCGGTCGTCCTCGATCGCCAGGACGGCCTTTTTCATCACGTCGGGGATCTCGGCGATCGGCACGAAGTTACGGCGCTCTTCGCCGAACTCGCCGATCAGCACATTGTCCGCGGTGTAGATGCGCAGCGGAATCTTGGGCCGGTAGTCGGTGATGGTGTCCAGCGAGGGCAGGTTAGGCGCGGCCACCAGCAGCGCATAGCCAAGCAGCAGTGCGATCACGACGGCACCGGCAACAACCAGCCCCACCGCCCAGAACATGAAGCGCGCCAAAAGCGGGCGGCGCGCAGGGTGGGACGGCTTCTGTTGTGCTGTGGCCATAAGGAAAATACCTAGTCAGGGGTGCCGGGCATTATATCTTCCGGCATCGGGCGCTCCGACCGCGCAGTGGCCCGCGCGTCGCTACCGCGCTGTTACAAGATGTAATACGGCGGAAGCCGGCATGCAGGGCGAAGTTGCATGCAGCAAGCTTAGGCGGAAGGGAACCCGACGACCGTGGGGTTTTGGCAACGGATTGGCGAGAGCCTTCTGAAAAAGGAACCGTGGTCAGACCGGCACATTGCCACCGATGCCGGTTTTTGTGAGAATCGGCCAACATAAGAGCAAGTGTTTCGGTCAAGAAACAAGGCTCGCCCGATTAGAGCGTACAAGCCGTGGGCGAGTTCAAAGTCAGGGGGGTCACCTTGCGACGGGGCATTTTGTCGGGGCTTCTGCGCCGGACTACGGTCGGCGTGGATATCGGGTCGTCCAGTATCAAGGTAGTCGAATTGTCCGTCGGTGGCGGCAAGCACGACTATCGACTGGAAAAGTGCGCCAGCGAACTGCTGGACCGCAATGCCGTTGCCGATGGCAACGTCATCAACATTGAAGCCGTCGGGATCGCGCTCAGGCGTGCGCTCGGCAAGGCCGGCATCCGCTCGAAAGACGTGGTGCTGGGCGTGCCGTCCATGCTGACCGAATCACAGACGGTCAGCCTGCCGGACAACCTGTCCGAGGACGAACTGTATTCGCAGGTCGAGTCCGAGGCGCACCGGCTCTATCCGCCATCGCAGGCGGTCAACTTCGACTTCGCCGTGATCGGCCCCAGCGAGACCGAGGGCGGCATCGGCGTGCGCGTCACCGCGGCCAACAGCGACCGCGTGCAGGAGCGCGTGACCGCCGCCGAAATGGCCGGGCTCAAGCCGCAGGTGATGGACGTCGAAGAGTACGCGGTGCAACGCTCGATCGTGCAGATGCTGGGCGTGCCCCAGGAGATGTCCGAGGCCGATGCCCGCGCACTGCCCGTGGTGGCGGTGGTCCACCTCGGCGGCAGCCGCTCCAAGGCGATCTTCTACCAGGGCTGGAAAGAACTCTACGAGCAGCCGCTGAACAGCTACGGCGACCAGCTCACGCAGAGCGCGGCGCGCATGTTCACGCTCGACGCGCTCAAGGCCGAGATCAAGAAGCGCAAGAACACGCTGCCCGAAGCGTGGCGCGCGCAACTGCTCAAGCCATCGCTGGACGCGCTGGCGCTGGAAGTGCAGGCCGCGATCGGCAACTTCATCGCCAGTTCCAGCCTGGGACGTGTCGACGAGATCCTGCTGTCGGGCGGCCATGCATCGCTGCTGGGCGTGCAGGCGGCGATCCAGCAGCAGACCAAGATCACCACCACGCTGGCGAATCCGTTCGCCAACATGGCGACCAACGCCAAGGTCAACGAGCGCTACCTGCAGCGTGACCTGCCGGCGTATATCGTCAGTGCCGGCCTGGCTCTGCGCGGCCTGCAATAACGCACCGGAGGCAATCGAATGTCTACGAACACGCTGCCTTCGGTCAACCTGCTGCCTTACCACGAAGCCCGCAAGGCGGCGCGGCGCAAGAAGGTCTATTCCACGCTGGTCGGCGCCGCCGCGGCGGGAGCCGCGGTCGTGCTGCTGGGCGGGCTCTACATCGACGGGCGTATCGATTCCGTGGTCGCGCTGAACCAGGTGCTGAGCGCGGAGAACGCCAGGCTCGACGGCCAGATCCGCGAGGTCAATAACCTCAAGAAGGATATCGACGCGCTGCTGCAGCGCCAGAAGGCGGTGGAAAGCCTGCAGACCGAGCGCAACCGCCCAGTCCAGCTGCTGGAGGAACTGGTGCGCCAGGTGCCCGAAGGCGTCTACCTGACCAGCCTGAAGCAGGCCGGCGAGGCCTTCACCATCGCCGGCGTGGCACAGTCCAACGAGCGCATCTCCGAACTGCTGCGCAACCTTGGCGGCGTGCCGTGGCTGGACAAAGCGGAGCTGATCGAGTCCAAGGCGGTCACCATGACCAACAACCTGCGCGAGCAGCGCCGGCTGTTCGATTTCTCGATGCGCTTCGCGTACCGCGCGCCAGAAACGCCGCCCGGCGCCGATGGCAAGAAAGGCAGGCCGGGCAACGCGCCGGCCAGTCCCGCCGCAGCACCCGCTCCTGCTCCTGCAGCCCCAGCCGCATCCGGAAAGGCAGCCTGACCATGGCGCTCAATACCGAAATCAACCTGGCCGACCTGACGAGCCAGTTCCGCGGGCTCAACTTCAACGAGCCGGAAACATGGCCAGCCGCGCCGCGCGTACTGTTCGCCGTGATGGCCGCGGCGCTGGTGCTGTTGCTGGGCTGGCAGTTCTACTGGAGCAGCAAGTTCGATGAGCTCGACCACCAGCGGCTGGAGCAGGAAAACCTGAAACAGGCGTACCAGTCCAAGGTGGCGCAGGTGGCCAACCTCGACGCACTGCGCGAGCAGAAGAAGCAGGTCGAGCAACGCGTGGCACTGCTGGAGCGGCAGCTGCCGAACAAGACCGAGATGGACGCGCTGCTGGCTGACGTCAACCATGCCGGCGTGGCGCGCGGCTTGCAGTTCGAACTGTTCAAGCCACAGGCGGCGGTGCTCAAGCCTTACTTCGCCGAGATCCCGGTGAATCTGCGCGTGACCGGCCGCTACCACGAGGTGGCGCAATTCAACGCCGACGTGGCCGCGCTGTCGCGGATCGTATCGATGCAGAGCCTGCAGCTGGCCCATACCAAGGAGGGCGGCCTGTCGATGGAGGCGGTGGCGATGGCGTACCGCGCGCTCGATCCCGACGAGCAGGCCGCGCAACGCAAGGCCGCTGCGGCTGCCGCTGCAGCCAAGGCAGGAGGTGCCAAATGAGCCGCACCCATCGTACCCGCGGTCTGGCCTGCTCGCGCGCGCAGGTATCGCCACGCGTACTCGCCGCCGCCATGCTCGCCGTCGGCCTGCTCGGCGCCTGCGGTGCCAGCGACGAAGACGCGCTGCGCCAGTGGATGGACGCCACGCGCAATGCCCGGGCCAAGCCGCCCGAGCCGCTGCCCGAAGCCCGGCTCTACGTGGCGCGCGAATACGCCGCGGCCAACGCGCCGGAGCCGTTCGCCCAGGCCAAGATCGGCGAACTGAACAAGACGCTGTCGGATTCGCCCGAGGCCGGGCGGCGCCGCGAGCCGCTGGAGGACTACCCCCTCGAGAATTTCAAGATGCTCGGGATGATGAAGAAGCAGGGGGAGACCTTCGGCATCGTACGAGTCGATAACAAGATCCACCACATCAAGGTGGGTCAGTATCTCGGCCAGAGTTACGGCCGGGTGGTCCGCATCACCGATCAGGAGATCGTGTTGCGCGAATTAGTCCGGGAGGGGGTATCCGAGTGGAAAGAGAAAATGACCAGCCTCAAGCTGGAGGTGTCGGCATGACCCCCGCGCGCTGGTATCGCGCGCTCGCGGGCGCCGCAAGCGCGGCCATGGCGCTGTTGCTGCTGATTGCAGCACCGGCGGCACTGGCACAAAGCAACCGGATCAAGACGGTGGACATCAGCACGGTCGGCGAGCAGACGGTGTTTACGGTCGAACTCGAACGGCCGATGGCGCAGAAGCCGGTGGATTTCACCACGCAGAATCCGGCACGGCTCGCGATCGATTTTGCCGATACCGGCATTGCCAACGGGCGCGCGCAGTATGACTACGGCGGCAAGCTGGTCAAGGCCGCCAACGTGCTGCAGATCGGCAACCGTACCCGCGTGATCCTCGACCTCACGCGCAATGCCACCTATCGCACCGACCAGCGCGGCAATGTCTTCGTGGTGGCACTGGACAATGTGGCGCCGGCGGTCAAGAACGCCGCGCCAACGTTTGCCCCGGCTGCGACGATGACGCCTGTGGCCGCGGCGGGGCGGCCGTCGGTGCGCCATATCGACTTCCGGCGCGGTGCCGACGGCGCCGGGCGCGTGGTGGTGGATCTGTCCTCGCGCGACTCGGGCATCAATATCGCGCAGCAGGGTAAGAACGTGGTGGTCGATTTCCTCGGCACAACGCTGCCTGACCACCTGCGGCGGCGCTTCGATGTCAGCGACTTCGGCTCGCCGGTGCAGACCATGCATGCCTCCGACACCAACGGCAACGCGCGCCTGACCATCGAGCCGCGCGGCCACTGGGAATACAGTTCCTACCAGACCGACACCCAGTTCGTGGTCGAGGTGCGGCCCGTCAAGGAAGATCCGACCAAGCTGATCAGCGGTCCGGGCTACCGTGGCGAGCGCCTGTCGCTGAACTTCCAGAGCATCGATATCCGTTCGCTGCTGCAGGTGTTCGCGGATTTCACCAACCTGAACATCATCACCAGCGAGAGCGTGCAGGGCAATATCACGCTGCGCCTGAAGGACGTGCCGTGGGACCAGGCGCTGCAGATCGTGATGGATGCCAAGGGGCTGGCCTCGCGCCGCAATGGCAATGTGCTGTGGGTGGCGCCCAAGGCAGAACTCCAGACCAAGGAAAAGCTCGAGCTGGAGTCGCAGCAGCAGATCAATGACCTCGAGCCGATCCGCAGCCAGGTATTCCAGCTCAATTACCAGCGTGCCGAAGACGTGCGCCGGATGCTGCTGGGCATGAGTGCCGGCGGCGCCGGCAGCGCCGCCACCCCGGTTGGCGCGGCCGGTGTGGCCGGCGGCGCGGGCGCGAGCGCGCGCATGCTGTCCAAGCGCGGCTCGCTGACGGCCGATGCCCGCACCAACCAACTGTTCGTGTCCGATATCGCCAGCAAGCTGGAGGAGGTGCAGGGCTTTATCGGCAAGATCGACATCCCGGTGCGCCAGGTCATCATCGAGGCGCGCATCGTCGAGGCCACCGATTCCTTCAGCCGCAACCTGGGTGTGAAGCTGGGCTTCGCCGGCCAGTACAACAACGCGAAGGTTGGCAACACCTACAACAACGTGCTGCCGGGCTCGACCTCGGACAACGGCCCGTTCCTGAGCCTGCCGGCCGCCTCGATCAACGGCACCAACCCGGCCAACATCGCGGTCAGCCTGTTCAACAGCGCCGCCACCCGCTTCCTGGCGCTGGAGCTGTCGGCGCTGGAGGCGGATGGCAAGGGCAAGATCATCTCCAGTCCGCGCGTGGTCACCGCCAACAACATCAAGGCACTGATCGAGCAGGGCACCGAGCTGCCATACCAGGCCGCCACCTCCAGCGGCGCCACTTCGGTGCAGTTCCGCAAGGCCAACCTGAAGCTGGAAGTGACCCCGCAGATCACGCCGGAAGGCAATGTGCTGCTGGACGTGGACGTGAACAAGGACAGCGTCGGCATCCAGACCACGTCGGGCTTTGCCATCGACACCAAGCACGTGCAGACCCAGGTGCTGGTGGAAAACGGCGGCACCGTGGTGATCGGCGGCATCTATACCCAGACCGAGTCCAATGACACCGACAAGGTGCCACTGCTGGGCGATATCCCGGTGCTGGGCTACCTGTTCAAGAACAACGCCAAGGTGCGCAACCGGACCGAGCTGCTGGTGTTCCTGACGCCGCGGATCCTGAACGAAAGCGTGTCGCTGCGGTGATCGCGTCGGGTGTTCGACGCCGGATACAGTAGACTGGCAGGCCGCATCGACCGATGCGGCCTTTTTTGTTGCCGCCGGAGTAGACCGGTGACAGCCAGGCCAGGAGGAGGCCGGCATGCGCGGCAGGCCACGCGGAGATGTGGCTGATGCTGCATCTGGCACTTGCCGTGCGCACCACAACATAAGAAGATGATGCAGTTCCTAACCGGGGAGGGTGGCCCAGGCGCCGCGCTCCCGAGCGACAGTCCCGTGACAGCCTCTGCGACAGGGTCGGCACCGCGCCCGTACCCCGATCGACAGGACTCCGACCGACCGGAATCCGATCGACCCAATCTCTTTTTCGTCGGCCTGATGGGCGCCGGCAAGACCACCGTGGGCCGTACGGTGGCGCGGCGTCTGCACTATCCGTTTTTCGATTCCGATCACGAAATCGAGGCACACTGCGGCGTACGCATCCCGGTCATCTTTGAGGTCGAGGGCGAAGCGGGCTTCCGCGACCGCGAGGCCGCGATGATCCGCGAACTGGCCGCGCGCCAGGGCATCGTGCTGGCTACCGGCGGTGGCGCGGTGCTGCGCGCCGAAAACCGCGAGGTGCTGAAATCCCGCGGCACCGTGGTCTACCTGCGCGCGAGTCCCCACGACCTGTGGCTGCGCACCCGCCACGACCGCAACCGCCCGCTGCTGCAGACCGAAGACCCGAAGGGCAAGCTCGAGGCGCTTTACGCCCAGCGCGATCCGCTCTACCGCGAGGTGGCGGATTTCATCATTGAAACCGGCAAGCCTTCGGTGGCGCAGCTTGCTAATATGGTGTTGATGCAACTTGAAATGGCCGGCTTTGCGATCGATCCCGCGCAACCGGCGCCGCAGGATCCCACTCATCCATGATCACGCTTGAAGTCGACCTGGGAGCGCGCAGCTACCCCATCCATATCGGTACCGGCCTGCTCGACAACGCCGAACTGCTGCGTCCGCACGTGCGCGGCCAGCACGCCGTCATCGTCACCAATGAAACCGTGGGGCCGCTGTACGCGGCGCGCGTCGAGGCCGGCCTGAAGTCGCTCGGCAAGACCGTGCGCACGGTCACGCTGCCCGACGGCGAGGCCTTCAAGCAGTGGGAAACGCTGAACCTGATCTTCGACGCGCTGCTGCAGGCCGGCGCCGATCGCAAGACCACGCTGGTCGCGCTGGGCGGCGGAGTGGTGGGGGATATGACCGGGTTTGCCGCCGCCTGCTATATGCGCGGCGTGCCGTTTATCCAGGTGCCGACCACGCTGCTGTCGCAGGTGGATTCGTCGGTGGGCGGCAAGACCGGCATCAACCATCCGCTCGGCAAGAACATGATCGGCGCGTTCCACCAGCCCAACGCGGTGATCGCCGATATCGACACGCTGCGCACGCTGCCCCCGCGCGAACTGGCCGCGGGCATGGCCGAGGTGATCAAGCACGGCGCCATTGCCGACGCCGGGTACTTTGCCTGGATCGAGCGCAACATCAAGGCGCTGAACGACTGCGACCCCGAGTTGATGGCGGTGGCGGTGCAACGTTCGTGTGAAATCAAGGCCGGCGTGGTGGCGCAGGACGAGCGCGAGGGTGGACTGCGCGCCATCCTCAACTTTGGCCACACCTTTGGCCACGCGATCGAGGCCGGCATGGGCTACGGCGCCTGGCTGCACGGCGAGGCAGTTGGCTGCGGCATGGTGATGGCCGCGGACCTGTCGCATCGGCTGGGCTTTATCGACACCGAGACCCGTGCCCGCATCCGTGAACTGACGCTGGCAGCGAACCTGCCGGTGGTGGCGCCGGAACTGGGCACCGACCGCTATATCGAAATGATGAAGGTCGACAAGAAGGCCGAGGCAGGCAGCATCAAGTTCATCCTGCTGAAGAAACTCGGCGAGGCGTTCATCACCACGGTGCCGGACGCCGACCTGCGTGCCACGCTGCAGCATGCAGTGCTTAAACCTCCCACCGAGGCCACGGTCGCTTGATTGACCGGTTATGCCTCGCAACCCAGGCCCCCAAACCTCCAGCCAACGGATTGCCGCATGACCGACTTTGAAAGCCACCTCGCCCCGTACGCCGCCCGCTCCGCGCAGACGCGCGGGCGGGTGCACGCCGAACCCGCGTCGCAGTCGCGCAGCGAATTCCAGCGCGACCGGGACCGGGTCATCCACAGCACCGCGTTCCGGCGGCTCGAATACAAGACCCAGGTCTTCGTCAACCATGAAGGGGACCTGTTCCGCACCCGGCTGACCCATAGCCTGGAGGTGGCGCAGATCGCCCGCTCGATCGCGCGCAACCTGCGCCTCAACGAAGACCTGGTCGAGGCCATCTCGCTGGCGCACGACCTTGGCCACACGCCCTTCGGCCATGCCGGGCAGGACGCCCTGAACGCCTGCATGAAGAACCACGGCGGCTTCGAGCACAACCTGCAGAGCCTGCTGGTGGTGGACGAGCTGGAGGAGCGCTACGGCGGCTTCAATGGCCTGAACCTGACCTTCGAGACCCGCGAGGGCATCCTGAAGCATTGCTCGCGCGTCAATGCCGCGGCGCTGGGCGAACTGGGCCGGCGCTTCCTGGAGGGCACGCAGCCGTCGCTGGAGGCGCAACTGGCCAACCTGGCCGACGAGATCGCCTACAACAACCACGATATCGACGACGGCCTGCGCTCCGGCCTGCTGACGCTGGAGCAGCTGGATGAGGTCCCGATGTGGGCCCGCCACCGCGCCGAGGTGGCCGATGCCTTCCCGGGCGTGAACGGCCGGCGTGCCATCAACGAGACCGTCCGGCGCATGATCAACACGCTGATCGTCGACCTGATCGAGACCACCAGCCGCAATATCGCCGCCGCCAACCCGCGCAACATCGACGCGGTGCGGGCCGCCGGCCCCCTGGTGGGCTTCAGTCCCCAACTCCATGAGGAAGCGGCGGCATTGAAGCGCTTCCTGTTCCGGCACCTGTACCGGCATTACCTGGTGATGCGCATGTCGGCCAAGGCCCAGCGCATCGTCGGTGACCTGTTCGGGGCCTTCATGTCCGATCCGCGCCTGCTGCCGCCGCAGTACCAGGCCGGACACGGTGCCGACCAGCCTCGGCTGATCGCGCATTACATCGCCGGCATGACGGACCGCTATGCGATCCGCGAGCACCGGCGCATCTTCGCGGTCAGCGAGGGCAACTGACGCGCACGGAAGGGCGCCGGCCCTTCCGATAAATTGGGGACGGATCAGGCTATCATGGGGGCATCGATGCTTGCATGACCTGCCATGGCCCGCCTTCCCCGTTTCTCCCCCGCCGGACTTCCCGCCCTGGTGTTGCAGCGTGGCAACAACCGCCAGGACGTGTTCCTCGGTCCCGACGACTACCTGCACTACCTCGACTGCCTGCGCATGGCCGCGCGCGAGCATGACCTCGCGGTCCACGCCTATGCGCTGCGGCCCAATCATGTCCACCTCGTGGCCACGCCGAAGGGCCCGGACTCGCTGAGCCTGACCATGCAGGCGGTCGGCCGCCGCTATGCGCGTTACTTCAATCGCGTCGCCAACCGCACCGGCACGCTGTGGGAGGGACGCTTCCGCTCGGCGGTCTTCGAACCAGCGCCGTGGATGCTGCCGGCCATGCTGTATGTCGAAGGCAACGCGCTGCGCGCAGGAGAGGTATCGACCCCCGAGGCGGACCGCTGGAGTAGCTACCACCACCACGCCGGCATCGAGGCGAGCCCATTTGTGAGTGACCACTCCGCATATTGGGAGCTGGGTAATACCCCGTTTGAACGCCAGTCGAACTATCGCATGCTGACCGCCGAGGGACTTTCTGGTCGCACGCTGCAAGCCCTTCGAAGCCATGCGCATAGTGGCTGGCCACTCGGCGACGAGGCATTCCTGGCGCAACTTGAGAGGGGCGCAACGCGGCGCGTCCAACCGCTCCCAAAGGGGCGCCCCAAAAAGGTGCAAAAGTCATCGCGCGACGTGACGCCATCCACGCAAAAATAATGTGTCCCCATTTAAATCCATCACCGAAACGGTGCGATATTAAATGTGTTCTGACCCCATTTAAAATTTTTGCGAGGCTTTCAGGATTCCCATATAGTTGCTCCACCCACAGTCATTGTGCGGCGCGTCACGCTCGTGTACGCCGCTGCGGCCCGCAGACAGCTTCGTCCCCATTTCCCTTCCCGCCGGTCCACCGGTTTGGGTGGATTTAAAGAAAGCGCGCGGTCCCGTTCCGGTAGTCCAGCAGTTCGCGCAGCCATCACCGGAATTCAGCCCGTGGACCAAATGAAGAACCCTTCGGCCCAAGCGCAGACCAGCGAGCAAATCAGCGAGTCTTCCTCCGCCCTCGACCTGCGTCCGCAGGCGCAAGGCATGTACGACCCGGCCAACGAGCACGATGCCTGCGGCGTCGGCATGGTCGCGCACATCAAGGGCAAGAAGTCCCACGAGATCGTTTCCCAGGGCCTGAAGATCCTGGAGAACCTGGACCACCGGGGTGCGGTCGGCGCTGACGCGCTGATGGGCGACGGTGCCGGTATCCTGATCCAGATTCCGGACCAGTTCTACCGCGAAGAGATGGCCGCGCAGGGCGTGAGCCTGCCGCCCAACGGCGAATACGGCGTGGGCATGATCTTCCTGCCCAAGGAACACGCCTCGCGCCTGGCCTGCGAACAGGAACTTGAGCGCACGGTCCGCCTGGAAGGCCAGGTCGTGCTGGGCTGGCGCGACGTGCCGGTCGACGCCAACATGCCGATGTCGCCCACGGTGCGCAAGACCGAGCCGGTGATCCGCCAGATCTTCATCGGTCGTGGCCGCGACATCATGACCACGGATGCGCTGGAACGTAAGCTCTACGTCATCCGCAAGACCGCCAGCCATGCCATCCAGGCGCTCAAGCTCAAGCACGGCAAGGAATACTTCGTGCCGTCGATGTCGGCCCGTACCGTGGTGTACAAGGGCCTGCTGCTGGCCAACCAGGTCGGCGAGTACTACCTGGACCTGCAGGACCAGCGCGCCGTGTCGGCCCTGGCCCTGGTGCACCAGCGCTTCTCGACCAACACCTTCCCGGCCTGGGAACTGGCCCACCCGTACCGCATGGTCGCCCACAACGGCGAAATCAATACGGTCAAGGGCAACGTCAACTGGATCAACGCACGTACCGGCGCGATCTCGTCGCCGGTGCTGGGCGACGACCTGCCCAAGCTGTGGCCGCTGATCTACCCGGGCCAGTCCGATACGGCATCGTTCGACAACTGTCTCGAACTGCTGACGATGGCTGGCTACCCGCTCGTCCACGCGATGATGATGATGATCCCGGAAGCCTGGGAACAGCACACGCTGATGGACGACAACCGTCGCGCCTTCTACGAATACCACGCCGCCATGATGGAGCCGTGGGACGGCCCCGCCGCGATCTGCTTCACCGATGGCCGCCAGATCGGCGCCACGCTGGACCGCAACGGCCTGCGCCCGGCACGTTTCTACGTGACCGAGGACGACGTCGTGGTGCTGGCCTCGGAAGCCGGCGTGCTGCCGTTCCCCGAGTCGCGCATCGTTGAGAAGTGGCGCCTGCAGCCGGGCAAGATGTTCCTGATCGACATGGAGCAGGGCCGCATCATCGACGACAAGGAACTGAAGGACAACCTGGCCAACGCCAAGCCATACAAGAGCTGGATCGACGCGGTCCGCATCAAGCTGGACGAGATCGACGCCAAGCCGGAAGACGTTGCCGCCGAGAAGAAGCCGGTGGCCAAGCTGCTGGACCGCCAGCAGGCCTTCGGCTACACCCAGGAAGACGTCAAGTTCCTGATGGCGCCGATGGCGCTGGCCGGCGAAGAAGCGACCGGCTCGATGGGCAATGACTCGCCGCTGGCGATCCTGTCGTCCAAGAACAAGACGCTGTACCACTATTTCAGGCAGCTGTTCGCCCAGGTCACCAACCCGCCGATCGACCCGATCCGCGAGAACATGGTGATGTCGCTGGTGTCGTTCATCGGCCCGAAGCCGAACCTGCTGGAGTTGAACAACATCAACCCGCCGATGCGCCTCGAAGTGTCCCAGCCGGTGCTGGATTTCAAGGACATCGCCAAGATCCGCAACATCGAGCACTACACCGGCGGCAAGTTCCGTTCGTACGAACTGAACATCTGCTACCCGACCGCCTGGGGCAAGGAAGGCATTGAAGCGCGCCTGGCCTCGCTGTGCGCCGAAGCCGTGGATGCGGTGCGTTCGGGCTACAACATCCTGATCGTGACCGACCGCCCGGTGGATGCCGACCATGTCGCCATCCCCGCGCTGCTGGCCACGTCCGCCATTCACCACCACCTGGTGGAGAAGGGCCTGCGCACGTCGACCGGCCTGGTGGTCGAGACCGGCACCGCGCGTGAAGTGCACCACTTCGCGCTGCTGGCCGGCTACGGCGCCGAAGCCGTGCACCCGTACCTGGCGATGGAAACCCTGGCCGACATGGCCAGCGGCCTGTCGGGCGACCTGTCGCCCGAGAAGGCGGTCAAGAACTTCGTCAAGGCGGTCGGCAAGGGCCTGTTCAAGGTGATGTCCAAGATGGGCATCTCCACCTACATGTCGTACACCGGCGCGCAGATCTTCGAAGCCATCGGCCTGTCGCGCGAGCTGGTGCAGAAGTACTTCCACGGCACGCCGTCGAACGTCGAGGGCATCGGCATCTTCGAGGTGGCCGAGGAAGCGCTGCGCCTGCACACGGACGCCTTCGGCAACAACCCGGTGCTGGAAAACATGCTGGACGCCGGCGGCGAGTACGCCTTCCGCATCCGCGGCGAAGAGCACATGTGGACCCCGGACTCGATCGCCAAGCTGCAGCACTCGGTGCGCGCTGACGACGGCAAGGGCGCCTACCAGACGTACAAGGAATACGCCAACATCATCAACGACCAGAGCAAGCGCCACATGACGCTGCGTGGTCTGTTCGAGTTCAAGGTCGATCCGGCCAAGGCGATTCCGCTGGAAGAAGTCGAGCCAGCCAAGGAAATCGTGCGGCGCTTCGCCACCGGCGCGATGTCGCTCGGCTCGATCTCGACCGAAGCCCATGCCACGCTGGCCGTGGCGATGAACCGCATCGGCGGCAAGTCCAACACCGGTGAAGGCGGCGAGGACGAGAAGCGCTACCGGAACGAGCTGCGCGGCATCCCCATCAAGCAGGGCGATACCCTCAAGGGCCTGCTGGGCGAGGGCGTGATCGAAAAGGACCTGGAGCTGCGCGACGGCGATTCGCTGCGCTCGAAGATCAAGCAGGTGGCGTCGGGCCGTTTCGGCGTGACCGCCGAGTACCTGGCTTCGGCCGACCAGATCCAGATCAAGATGGCGCAGGGCGCCAAGCCAGGCGAAGGCGGCCAGCTGCCGGGCCACAAGGTCTCGGATTACATCGGCAAGCTGCGTTACTCGGTACCGGGCGTCGGCCTGATCTCGCCGCCCCCGCACCACGACATCTACTCGATCGAGGATCTGGCACAGCTGATCCACGACCTGAAGAACGTCAACCCGTCGTCGGATATCTCGGTCAAGCTGGTGTCCGAAGTGGGCGTCGGCACCGTGGCCGCGGGCGTGTCCAAGGCCAAGGCCGATCACGTCGTGATCGCCGGCCATGACGGCGGCACCGGCGCCTCGCCGTGGTCGTCGATCAAGCACGCCGGCTCGCCGTGGGAGCTGGGCCTGGCCGAAACGCAGCAGACGCTGCTGCTCAACGGCCTGCGCAACCGCATCCGCGTGCAGGCCGACGGCCAGATGAAGACTGGCCGCGACGTCGTCATCGGCGCGCTGCTGGGCGCCGACGAGTTCGGCTTCGCCACGGCACCGCTGGTTGCCGAAGGCTGCATCATGATGCGCAAGTGCCACCTGAACACCTGCCCGGTGGGCGTGGCCACGCAGGATCCGCAGCTGCGCAAGAAGTTCCAGGGCAAGCCGGAGCATGTGGTCAACTTCTTCTTCTTCGTTGCCGAAGAAGCCCGCGAGATCATGGCCCAGCTGGGCATCCGCACCTTCGACGAGCTGATCGGCCGCGCCGACCTGCTCGACACCAAGGCTGGCATCGAGCACTGGAAGGCGCGCGGCCTGGACTTCGGCCGCATCTTCCACCAGGTGTCGCTGGGCGCGGACGTGCCGCTGTACCACACCGACGTGCAGGATCACGGCCTGTCGGCGGAAGCCGGCAAGGCGCTGGACCACGTGCTGATCGCCAAGGCCCGTCCGGCGATCGAGAAGGGCGAGCGCGTCTCGTTCATCCAGCCGGTCAAGAACGTGAACCGTACGGTGGGCGCGATGCTGTCCGGCGTGGTCGCCAAGCAATATGGCCACGAAGGCCTGCCCGACGACACCATCCACATCCAGCTGCAAGGCACCGCCGGCCAGTCGTTCGGCGCGTTCCTGGCACACGGCGTCACGCTGGACCTGGTGGGCGACGGTAACGACTACGTCGGCAAGGGCCTGTCGGGCGGCCGCGTGATCGTGCGCGCTCCGCATGAGTTCCGCGGCGACCCGACCCGCAACATCATCGTCGGCAACACCGTGCTGTACGGTGCCATCGCCGGTGAAGCGTTCTTCAACGGCGTGGCCGGCGAGCGCTTCGCGGTGCGTAACTCCGGCGCGGTTGCCGTGGTGGAAGGCACCGGCGACCACGGTTGCGAGTACATGACGGGCGGCACGGTGGTGGTGCTGGGCGGCACCGGCCGCAACTTCGCGGCCGGCATGTCGGGCGGCGTGGCCTACGTCTATGACGAGGACGGCCTGTTCGACAAGCGCTGCAACACCTCGATGGTGGCGCTGGAAGCGGTGCTGGCCTCGGCCGACCAGGAAAAGGGCCAGCCGCAGGCTTCGTGGCACAAGGTCGACGGCAAGCGCGTGCTGGATGAAGTCATCCTGCGCAACCTGATCGAGCAGCACTTCCGCTACACCGGTTCCGAGCGCGCCAAAGCGCTGCTGGCTGACTGGACCACGGCACGCCGCAAGTTCGTCAAGGTCTTCCCGACCGAGTACAAGCGCGCGCTGGGCGAGATGTATGCCAAGGAACAGGCAGCCCGCGACAGCGACCGCGAAGCCATCGCGGCCTGATCGGCAGCGGACCAACGTAGCGACGGGGCGCGGCAGCCGCCGCGGCCCCGACAAGATTCTGACCCCACAGCGGGGCCGGCGAAGCCGCCGGTCCCGCGCAGCATGACCAAGGACGCAACATGGGTAAGGCGACTGGCTTTCTCGAATTTCCGCGCCAGAATGAAGGCTACGAACCGGTAGTCAAGCGCGTGAAGCACTACAAGGAATTCGTGTTCGCGCTGTCCGACAGCGAAGCGAAGCTCCAGGGTGCGCGCTGCATGGACTGCGGCATCCCGTTCTGCAACAACGGCTGCCCGGTCAACAACATCATTCCCGACTTCAACGACCTGGTGTACCGCCAGGACTGGAAGTCGGCGATCGAGGTGCTGCACCAGACCAACAACTTCCCCGAGTTCACCGGCCGCATCTGCCCGGCACCGTGCGAGGCTGCCTGCACGCTCGGCATCAATGAACTGCCGGTGGGCATCAAGTCGATCGAGCACGCCATCATCGACAAGGCCTGGGAAGAAGGCTGGGTTGCGCCGCAACTGCCGCGCCACAAGACCGGCAAGACCGTCGCCGTGGTCGGCTCCGGCCCCGCCGGCATGGCCGCCGCGCAGCAACTGGCACGCGCCGGCCATGACGTGACCGTGTTCGAGAAGAACGACCGCGTTGGCGGCCTGCTGCGCTACGGCATCCCCGACTTCAAGATGGAGAAGTCGCTGATCGACCGCCGCATCGAACAGATGCAGGCAGAAGGCGTGACTTTCCGCGCCGGCGTGATGGTGACCGACGGTGAACTGCCGGCCGGCATCAAGAACTACGCTCGCGAGACCATCTCGGCCCAGGCCCTGATGGACCAGTTCGACGCCGTGGTGCTGGCGGGCGGCTCGGAAGTGCCGCGTGACCTGCCGGTGCCGGGCCGCGACCTGGCCGGCATCCACTACGCGCTCGAATTCCTGATTCCGCAGAACAAGGAAGTGGCTGGCGATGGCGCCAACGACATCCGCGCCGAAGGCAAGAACGTGATCGTGATCGGCGGCGGCGATACCGGCTCCGACTGCGTGGGCACGTCCAACCGCCACGGCGCCACCTCGGTGACTCAGTTCGAACTGCTGCCGCAGCCGCCGGAAGAAGAGAACAAGCCGCTGGTGTGGCCGTACTGGCCGATCAAGCTGCGCACCTCGTCGTCGCACGACGAAGGCTGCGAGCGCGACTGGTCGGTCGCCACCAAGGAATTCATCGGCGAGAACGGCAAGGTCACCGCGCTGAAGGCCTGCCGCGTCGAATGGAAGGACGGCCGCATGCAGGAAGTGGAAGGCAGCGAGTTCATCCTGCCGGCCGACCTGGTGCTGCTGGCAATGGGCTTCACCAACCCGGTGGGCTCGATGCTGGAAGCCTTCGGCGTCGACACCGATGCACGCAAGAACGCCAAGGCCGCCACCGAAGGCGAGCGTGCTTACCACACCAACGTACCCAAGGTGTTCGCCGCCGGCGACGTGCGCCGTGGCCAGTCGCTGGTGGTGTGGGCCATCCGCGAAGGCCGCCAGGCCGCGCGTTCGGTCGATGCCTTCCTGATGGGGCACACCGACCTGCCGCGCTGATCCGCAGGTCAGTGCCGCAACGAAAAGCCCGCCTGGCGCAAGCCGGCGGGCTTTTTTCGTTGCGGATGCCGCGCCGCGGTGGGCCTCAGCCGGCCAGCGTCCTTTCCATCAGGACCGCGGCGGCACCATAGCCTGCCAGCTTGTCAGCGTGCCGCGAAGCGGTCACCGCCGCCACCGGCGCGTACCCGAGCCTGCGCCACCACGGCGCCGCCGACTGTACGGCAATCAGCCGTGAGTGCTTCAGTCCGGCCGCCACCGCAGCAGCCTGCGCCGCCGCGTACAGGCGTGCCGCCAGCCCGCCGCCGCGGCCGGCGGGCGCCACGGCCATGTCGTGGACGAACCAGGTCAGCGGCGCCGGCGCAAGGCGCCAGACGTCGTTGAGCACGCCATCGAGCGGCGGCAGGCTGGTTTCGGGCCAGGCATGGGTGAACAGGTAGGCGGCCAGGGTGCCGGGTTGGCGCGGATCGTCGGCGACCCAGCAGGTGGTGGGAGAGAGCGCCAGCCGGCTGGCCAGCGCGTCGCGGCTTTCCAGCAGCACCCCGGTATAGCAGGCGGCCTGCACGGCCAGCACGGCAGGCAGGTCGGCGGCCTCCATGGGCCGCAGGGGAAACATCTTCATCGCGCGATTATAGCCGGCGGGCCATGCGGTTCGCGGCGGAGGCGGGGCGGCGGCCGGACGTGGCCATGGCGGGTTTGGCAAGGCTGGACAAGGCCTTCAGGGTTCTCCCGGCTATGGTTTACGTGCCTGTGGGCGTCCGGGCAATGTACTTACAATTTTCTAAAAACAACTAACGGAAACCGCCTCGCGAATCCTTTTTCCCCAGAACCAGCTCGCCGTCCCCTCAGGGGATGGGTGGGAGGAAATTGATGACCGAAGTGCGCAATATGCTGCAGCTTTGGCGAGGTAAGGCGAAGCTGGTGTCGTGGCCGTCCGCATTGGCGGTACTCCGGCGCTGGCTCCGGCCTTTCCTGTGCCTGTACGTCCTGGGCTGTGCCACGCTCGCGTTCGCCGTGCCGGTGACGGCTGTAGCCGGGCCGCAGCTGGAACGCAGCATGTCGTTCCCGAACCGGCCGATGCGCCTGATCGTGCCGTTCCCGGCGGGCGGGGTGGCAGACGCCGTCGCCCGCATGTTGGCCGAGCGTTTATCGGACCGGCTGGGCGTGCCGATGGAGGTCGACAACCGCCCCGGCGCGGCCGGCACCACCGCCGGCGATGTCGTTGCAAAGGCCAGTTCAGACGGGCACACGCTGCTGTTCCACCAGGCCAATATCCTGATCCAGCCCGGGCTGGAGCCGGTCCCGTACGACGTGGTGCGAGATTTCACGCCCGTGGCCCGCGTGGCCACTACGCCCCTGTTCCTGGTGATCGACGCCCGGCTGCCAATGCGAACGCCTGAGCAATGGATGACCGCGGTGAAATCCAACCCGGGCTCCTACAGCTATGGCTACGGCCAGTCCGGCAGTCCGTCCCACTTGTATGCGGAATATGCCGTGCGCGGCATCGGCAACGGCGTGCCGCTGGTCACCGCCAAGGGCGAGGCCGCCGTCGTCCAGGAGATGCTGGCGGGCCGTATCAGCGCCTGCTTCTGTTCGTTTGCCGCTGTGCAGGGACAGGTCCGCAGCGGCGCGCTCCGGCTGCTCGGTGTCACCGGCGTAGCGCGCTCGACGCTGGCGCCGCTGGTGCCGACGCTGCAGGAATCGGGGCTGGAGGGCTACGGGGCGGCCGCCTGGTTCGGCGTGATGGCTCCGGCCAAGACGCCGCGTGCCATCATTGCGCGGCTGGCGCTCGAGCTTGACGGCGTGATGGCCGAGCGCGAGGTCCGTTCGCGCCTGATGGCGGCCGGACTGACACCCTTGCGCGACTCGCCGGAAGCATTTGCCACTGCAATCCGCTCCGAATCGATCCAGTGGCAGGTCATTCTCAAGGACGTCTCACATACACGCGAACCCTGACGAAAGGGTGCTGACACATACGTCAGCGAAGCCGGTAGCGCGGCGATTGTTCCAATCCGGTCAACATAGCGTGTGCCATAGGATACAGCGCGCCTAGGTAGTACACCTTATAATGCGCCCCTGTCCCGACCGGTGCCAACGTGACCGATTCTGCTCAAAACCTCGTCGAACTGAATGCGGTGGATTTCGCTTATGCGGACCACGGCAAGCCGATCCTGTCCGGCCTCACCATGCAATTCCCGCGTGGCAAGGTGATCGCGGTCATGGGCGGTTCGGGGTGCGGCAAGACCACGGTGCTGCGGCTGATCGGGGGCCAGGTGCGCCCGCAGGCGGGCACGGTGTGCTTCGACGGCACCGATATCCACCAGCTCGACACCCGCGGCCTGTATGCCGTGCGGCGCCAGATGGGCATGCTGTTCCAGTTCGGCGCGCTGTTTACCGACTTGTCGGTATTCGACAATGTGGCCTTCCCGCTGCGCGAGCATACCGACCTGCCGGATTCGATGATCCGCGACCTGGTGCTGATGAAGCTGAACGCGGTCGGCCTGCGCGGCGCGCGCGACCTGATGCCGTCGCAGATCTCCGGCGGCATGGCGCGGCGCGTGGCGCTGGCGCGCGCGATCGCGCTCGATCCCGCGTTGCTGATGTATGACGAGCCCTTCGCCGGCCTCGACCCGATCTCGCTCGGCCTGACCGCTCGCCTGATCCGCAGCCTGAACGACGCGCTCGGCGCGACCACGATCATCGTCTCGCACGACGTGCACGAGACCTTCCAGATCGCCGACTACGTGTATTTCATTGCCGACGGGCGCATCGCCGCGCAGGGCGAGCCCGAGGCGCTGCGCGCCTCCTCCGACCCGTTCGTGCACCAGTTCGTCCACGCCGAGGCCGACGGTCCGGTGCCGTTCCACTATCCGGGACCGTCACTGGCCGAGGACTTTGCCGGAGGCGCGCGGTGATCGGTTTCTTTACCACCATCGGTGCGGCCGTGCGCCGCAACGTGACGGGCCTGGGCCATGCCACCCGCATGTTTCTTACCGTGCTGGGGCTGTCGCCGGCGCTGCTGCGCCGCTTCCGGCTGGTGACCGACCAGGTTTTCTTTGTCGGCAACCTGTCGCTGGTGATCATCGCCGTGTCGGGCCTGTTCGTCGGCTTCGTGCTGGGCTTGCAGGGCTACTACACGTTGAACCGCTACGGCTCGGAGCAGGCGCTGGGCCTGCTGGTGGCGCTGTCGCTGGTGCGCGAACTCGGGCCGGTGGTGACCGCGCTGCTGTTCGCGGGCCGCGCCGGCACCTCGCTGACCGCCGAGATCGGCCTGATGAAGGCGGGCGAGCAGCTGACCGCGATGGAAATGATGGCGGTGAACCCGCTGCAGCGCGTGGTCGCGCCGCGCTTCTGGGCGGGCGTGATTGCCATGCCGGTGCTGGCGACGATCTTCAGCGCAGTGGGCATCCTCGGCGGCTATGTGGTCGGCGTGCAGCTGATCGGCGTCGACGCCGGTGCCTTCTGGTCGCAGATGCAGGGCGGCGTGGACGTGCGCGCCGATGTACTCAACGGCGTCATCAAGAGCTTTATTTTTGGCATCGCCGTGACGTTCATTGCCCTGTACCAGGGCTTCGAGGCCAAGCCGACGCCCGAGGGCGTCTCGCGCGCGACCACCCGCACCGTGGTGATCGCGTCGCTGGCGGTGCTGGGGCTGGATTTCCTGCTGACCGCGCTGATGTTCAGCAATTGAGGCTGGACCAGCGGCGCGGGCGATACAGACGAAAAAAGACAGCGACAAGACACTACGGGGTTGAAGAAGAGAATCCGATGAAAAAGATCACACTCGATTTCTGGGTGGGGCTGTTCGTGGCGGCGGGGTTTGTGGCCCTGCTGTTCCTGGCCCTTAAGGCGGGCAACATGAGCGCCTTCACCTTCCAGGACACTTACAGCGTGCAGGCCCGCTTCGACAACATCGGCGGGCTCAAGCCGCGCGCGCCGGTCAAGAGCGCCGGGGTGGTGGTTGGCCGCGTCGCGGCGATCCGCTTCGACGACAAGACTTACCAGGCCACCGTCGAGATGAACCTGGAGAAGCGCTACCAGTTTCCCAAGGACACCTCGGCCAAGATCCTGACCTCGGGCCTGCTGGGCGAGCAGTACCTCGGCCTGGAAGCCGGTGGCGACACCGCCATGCTGGCCGATGGCGCCCGCATCACCATGACGCAGTCCGCGGTGGTGCTGGAAAACCTGATTGGCCAGTTCCTGTACAACAAGGCGGCGGATGCCGGCGGGGCCAGCGGCTCGCCCGCGGCCGGCGCGAGCGCACCGGCGCTGGGTGGGGATGCCAAATGAGCGTTGTTCCCCCCGTCAAACCGGGCCGCGCCGCGCGCCGTCCGGTGGCTGGCCTGATGGCCGCGGCGGCAGCCGCGGCGCTGCTCGCCGGCTGTGCCACCGGCCCCACGGCCAACCCTAAGGATCCGCTGGAGCCCTTTAACCGCGAAGTCTCGAAGATCAACGAGGACTTCGACAAGGGCATCCTGCGCCCGGTGGCCGAGTTCTACGCCGACTACACGCCGACGCCGGTGCAGCGCGCGGTGGAGAACTTCTTCTCCAACATCAGCGATGTCTATTCGGCGGCGAACAATCTGCTGCAGGGCAAGCCTACGCGCGCGGCGGAAGACTCCATGCGCGTGGCGATGAACAGCGTGCTTGGCCTGGGCGGCCTGATCGACATCGCCACGCCGGCCGGCCTGCCCAAGTACAAGGAAGACTTTGGCCAGACGCTGGGTGTGTGGGGCGTGCCCCCGGGCCCGTACCTGGTGCTGCCGCTGTTCGGCCCGAGCTCGGTGCGCGACACCGGCGGCATGCTGGTGGACCGCCAGTTCGACCCGTCGGCCTATCTCTACCCGGTATCGCTGCGCAACTCGCTGACCGGCGTGCGCATCGTCGCGGGCCGTGCGCAGTTGCTGGGCGCGAGCAACCTGCTGGAACAGGCAGCGCTGGACAAATACTCGTTCCTGCGCGACTCCTACCTGCAGCGGCGCCAGTACCTGGTTTACGACGGCAATCCGCCGGAAGCCGCCGACGAAGACGTGGACAGCGAGGGCGCCGCACCCGCAGCGCCGGCCGCTCCGGCGGGCACCGAGGATGACAAGCCTGCCGGCGCCACCACGCCTGCGGCACCGGCACCCGGCACACAACCGGCGGACGCGTCCGCGCCCGCGGCCACGCCGCCGGCCGATGCCTCCGCACCCGCCGCCACGCCGCCAAAGGGCGACATCCAGCCGGAAAGCCAGAGCCTGCCGGTGCCGGCGGTGGAGCCGATGCAGCGTCTCGTCCCAGGTGTGATCCGGATCCGTTGACCACGTTGTGGCGCCAATCCCAACGGGCGGGCGCCAGGCTGTGAATGCCCTGTGAGGGCTGAAACAATTTGTTTGGAAGTGGCGGGGAAGGCCTGGTCCGTGCAACCTGCGGGCCTTGCTTATGTTCCAATCACCGCAAGGCCGCTGCCGGCAGGCGGCGCCCGGCCGGTGGCCCCCGCCGGAAAACGTCATTGAGAAAGAAGGAAAAATCCATGATTAAGCGACTGTTGGTCCCCTTCCTTACGGTAGTTGCCTTCGCCGGCGCTGCCCACGCACAGACGCCGGCCCAGGACGCTGCGACGCCGGACGGGCTGGTCAAGGCCGTGGTCAACGACGTGATGACGACCGTCAAGGCAGACAAGGACATGCAGGCCGGCAATATCGCCAAGATCACCGCGCTGGTCGAGCAGAAGATCATCCCGAACGCCAACTTCCAGAAGACCACGCAGATCGCGATGGGCCGTAACTGGTCGAAGGCGACGCCCGAGCAGCAGAAGCAGATCACCGAGGAGTTCAAGACCCTGCTGATCCGCACCTACGCCGGCGCCATCGCCCAGATCCGCGACCAGGCCGTGCAGTACCGCCCGTACCGCGGCACGCCTGAGGACACCGATGCCACCATCCGTACCCAGGTCATCAACAAGGGCGAGCCGATCCAGATGGATTACCGCCTGGAGAAGACCGCGAATGGCTGGAAGGTCTACGACATCAACGTGCTGGGCGCGTGGCTGACCGAGGCTTACAAGGGCAGCTTCAACACCATCGTCGGCCAGCAGGGCGTCGAGGGCGTGATCAAGACGCTGCAGGACCGCAACCGCCAGCTGGCCAACGCCAAGAGCTAAGCCGCGGCGAGCGCGCGCCGCTGCAATGCAGCACGGCGCGTCGATCTGCACTACAATGGCCGTTCGCGGCACTGGCTCCCGCCTCAGCGCGGGAGCTTTTGTTTGCGCCGCATTGCCATCCATCCACGCCAAATTCGTTTCCTGACGCCACCATGCTTTCGCTGGGCACCTCGCTGACCAACCAGAACGCCGCCGCCGTGCTGCGCGACGGGCTGGCACGCGTGGCGCAGGGCGGAGTGCAGGGCAAGGTGCAGGTCGACTGCACCGGCCTGGCGCAGGTGGATTCCGCCGCTGTTGCCGTGCTGCTGGCGTGGCATCGTGCCGCAGCCGCGCGCAACCTGGCGCTGTCATTGCGCGCGGTGCCGGCGCAACTGTCGCAGCTGGCCAACCTCTATGGTGTCGACGGCCTGCTGGGCCTGGCGACCGGCGCCGAGGCGCTTCCCCACCCGGGCCACCACCACCGACATTGATCCGGCATCGCCGGGCGCAACCTTGGCGCCCGACCGCGATGCCCCGGCGACGGCCTGGTGCTGTCGCCGCGCCCAGCGGACGATCCGGTGGGGATCAAGCGGGACCCACCCCGCATCCCCTATAATTCCGGGTTGTTCGCCCATCCCCCGCCTGATTCCGGTGCATGCCAGACCGGCCCAGGATATCCGGGCACGCAGTAGCTCCCCTTTTCAGGCGGACGGCCCAAAAAAAGCCGGACACGCCACAAACAATCGGCCATGAAAGCCATTGAAATCCACGACGTTCGCAAGCGCTACCGCAACCTGCAGGCGCTCAAGGGCGTCAGCTTCACCGTCGAACGCGGCGAATTCTTCGGCCTGCTCGGGCCGAACGGCGCCGGCAAGACCACGCTGATCTCGATCCTCGCCGGCCTGAACCGCGCCGACTCCGGCCACGTCCGTGTGCTGGGTCACGATGTCGTTTCCGACTACCGGATGGCGCGGCGTATGCTTGGCGTGGTGCCGCAGGAACTGGTGTTCGACCCGTTCTTCACGGTGCGCGAGACGCTGCGGCTGCAGTCCGGCTATTTCGGGCTGACCCGCAACGACGACTGGATCGACGAGATCATGGCCAACCTGGACCTGACCAGCAAGGCCGATTCCAATATGCGCCAGTTGTCCGGGGGGATGAAGCGCCGCGTGCTGGTGGCGCAGGCACTGGTGCACCGTCCGCCGGTGATCGTACTGGACGAACCCACCGCCGGCGTCGACGTCGAACTGCGCCAGACTCTGTGGAAGTTCATCTCGCGCCTGAACCGGGAAGGCCACACCATCATCCTGACCACGCACTACCTGGAAGAGGCCGAGGCGCTCTGTGACCGCATCGCCATGCTCAAGTTCGGCGAAGTGGTGGCGCTGGACCGCACCAGCAGCCTGCTGACGCAGTTCGCCGGCCTGCAACTGGTGCTGACTTTCGCGCGCGGCAGCCTGCCGCCGGCGCTGGAACCGCTGCGCATGCCGGCCAACCCGGGCGAGCGCGCGGTGCGGCTGCGGCTGTCGGGCTACCAGGCGGTAGAGCCGATCCTGGCCGCCTGCCGCGAAGCGGGCTGTGACATCGAAGACATGGAAATCAACAAGGCCGACCTCGAAGACGTATTTGTCCAGATCATGCGCCGCGAGGGGCACATGCCGGGCGCGCTGCCCGACCCCTCCATGGAGGCCGCGGCATGAAGCAGCCTGGCGAAATCGAAATGGTGGATGACGCGCGCCTGGGCCCGATGGCCGTGGGCAGCCTGGTCGGCTTCCGGACCCTGCTGTACAAGGAAGTGCTGCGCTTCTGGAAGGTCAGCTTCCAGACCGTGGCCGCGCCGGTGCTGACTGCGGTGCTATACCTGCTGATCTTCGGCCATGTGCTCGAAGACCGGGTCAAGATCTATGACCAGATCAGCTATACCGCCTTCCTGGTGCCTGGCCTGGTGATGATGAGCGTGCTGCAGAATGCCTTTGCCAACAGTTCGTCGTCGCTGATCCAGTCCAAGATCACCGGCAACCTGGTGTTCGTGATGCTGCCGCCGCTATCGCACTGGGAGATGTTTGGTGCCTATGTGCTGGCCTCGGTGATCCGCGGGCTGACCGTGGGCCTGGGCGTGCTGCTGGTGACGGCATGGTTTGCCAACCTGCATTTCGCCAACATCGGCTGGATCGTGGTGTTTGCGCTGCTGGGCGCGGGCATCCTCGGCACGCTCGGCCTGATCGCCGGCATCTGGGCCGAGAAATTCGACCAGCTCGCCGCGTTCCAGAACTTCCTGATCATGCCGGCCACCTTCCTGTCCGGCGTGTTCTATTCGATCCATTCGCTGCCGGCCTTCTGGCAGGCGGTGTCCCATGCCAATCCGTTCTTCTACATGATCGACGGCTTCCGCTATGGCTTCTTCGGCGTCTCGGACGTGTCGCCGCTGTTCAGCCTGGCGGTGGTGGGATCGGCCTTCGTGGTGCTGGCGGCGCTGGCGCTGCGGCTGCTGAAGTCCGGCTACAAGCTGCGCCACTGAGCGCGACCGCACTGACACTTCGCACTTACTGAATACGCTGAAGAGAACCCCATGCTGCCTACACCGGAACAAGTCAGGGAATACATTGCCCAAGGATTGCCCTGCGAACATCTGGAAGTCGAGGGCGACGGCCAGCACTTCTTTGCCACCATCGTCAGCCCCGAGTTCGAAGGCAAGCGGCTGATCCAGCGCCACCAGCGTGTCTATGCCGCGCTGGGCGATCGCATGCGCGCCGAGATCCATGCACTGTCGATGAAGACGCTGACGCCCGCCGAGTGGCAGGCAGGCGAGGGCAAGTAAGCCGGCCGTGCCGCACCGCGCCGCATGCGCGGTCCGAGAACAATGACGCCGGGCGCAAGCCCGGCCAGAACCGACACAACATGGACAAATTCCAGATCCAGGGCAACGGTCCGCTGCGGGGCGAAGTCCGCGTTTCGGGCGCCAAGAATGCCGCGCTGCCGATCCTGTGCGCGGGCTTGCTCACGGCGGATACCGTCTCGCTGGATAACGTGCCCAACCTGCAGGACGTGCGCACCACGCTCAAGCTGTTGCGCCTGATGGGCATGCGCGCCGAGCAGGATGGCGCTGCCGTCGCGCTCAACGGCGCCGACGTCAACTCGCTCGAGGCGCCGTACGAGCTGGTCAAGACCATGCGCGCGTCGATCCTGGTGCTGGGGCCGCTGGTGGCGCGCTTCGGCGAGGCCCGGGTCTCGCTGCCCGGCGGCTGCGGCATCGGTGCGCGGCCGGTCGACCAGCACATCAAGGGCCTGCAGGCGATGGGCGCGGAGATCAGCATCGAGCATGGCTTTATCCATGCCCGCGCCCGGCGCCTGAAGGGCGCGCGCGTGGTCACCGACATGATCACCGTGACCGGCACCGAGAACCTGCTGATGGCCGCCACGCTGGCCGAAGGCGAGACCGTGCTGGAAAACGCCGCGCGCGAGCCCGAAGTCAGCGACCTGGCCCACTTGCTGGTCAAGATGGGTGCGAAGATCGATGGCATCGGCACTGACCGGCTGGTGGTGCAGGGCGTCGACAAGCTGCACGGCGCCCGCCACAGCGTGATCGCCGACCGCATCGAGGCCGGCACCTTCCTGTGCGCCGCGGCCGCGACGCTGGGCGAACTGGTGCTGCGCGACGTGCGCCCGGACCTGCTCGACGCCGTGCTCGACAAGCTGCGCGAAGCCGGCGCACGCATCGAGACCGGCGCCGACTGGATCCGCCTGGCGATGCCGCGCCGCGCGAAGGCGGTGAGCTTCCGCACCTCCGAATACCCCGCCTTCCCGACCGACATGCAGGCCCAGTTCATGGCGCTGAACGCCGTGGCCGAAGGCACCGCGCGCGTGACCGAGACCATCTTCGAGAACCGGTTCATGCACGTGCAGGAACTGAACCGCCTCGGCGCCGACATCGTCGTCGAAGGCAACACCGCGGTGGTCAACGGCGTGGCGCGCCTGTCCGGCGCCAGCGTGATGGCGACCGACCTGCGCGCCTCCGCCAGCCTGGTCATCGCCGGCCTGGTCGCCGAGGGCGACACCGTGATCGACCGTATCTACCACCTGGACCGCGGCTACGACCGCATGGAAGACAAGCTGTCTGCAGTGGGCGCCAAGATCCGCCGCATTGCCTGAGCACGAGGACTGAGCCGATGAGCCCCACTTTCAATGCTTCCCCCAACCAGCTGACGCTGGCGCTGTCCAAGGGCCGCATCTTTACCGAAACGCTGCCGCTGCTCGACGCCGCCGGCATCCGGGTGACCGAGGATCCCGAGACCTCGCGCAAGCTGATCCTGCCGACCTCGGACCCCGCCGTGCGCGTGGTGATCGTGCGCGCCTCGGATGTGCCGACCTACGTGCAGTACGGCGCCGCCGATTTCGGCGTGGCCGGCAAGGACGTGCTGATGGAGCACGGCATGGCCGGCCTGTACGCACCGATCGACCTCAATATCGCCCGCTGCCGCATGTCGGTGGCGGTGCCGGCCGGGTTTGACTACGCCAACGCGGTGCGCCAGGGTGCGCGCCTGGCGGTGGCAACCAAGTACGTGCAGACCGCGCGCGAGCATTTTGCGAAAAAGGGCGTTCACGTCGACCTGATCAAGCTGTACGGTTCCATGGAGCTGGGCCCGCTGGTGGGCCTGTCCGATGCCATCGTCGACCTGGTCAGCACCGGCAGCACGCTGCGCGCCAACAACCTGGTCGAAGTGGAAGAGATCGTGCAAATTTCGTCGCGGCTGGTGGTGAACCAGGCCGCGCTCAAACTCAAGCGCGAGCGGCTGGCGCCGATCCTCGACGCTTTCGAACGCGCTTCGGCGGCACTGGTGTAAGGCCACATCGCGCCACACCAGCCCGATGCCGACCGAGAAGGAAAAGAAGTCATGAACGCAACCGCATCCGAAATGGAAAACCTGCCGATCCGCCGGCTTGATTCCAGCGAGCCGCGCTTTGCCGAGGCGCTGCGCCAGGTGCTGGCCTTCGAGGCCGGCGAGGACGAGGCCATCGACCGCGCCGCGGCGCAGATCCTGGCCGACGTGAAGGCGCGCGGCGACGCCGCGGTGCTGGAATACACCAAACGCTTCGATCGCATGGAAGCGCCGTCGATCGCGGCGCTGGAACTGTCGCAGGCCGAGCTCGAAGCCGCGCTCGAAGACCTCGAGCCCAAGCGCCGCGCCGCGCTGGAAGCCGCCGCCGCGCGTGTGCGTGCCTACCACGAGAAGCAGAAGATCGAGTGCGGCAGCCATAGCTGGGAGTACACCGAGGCCGACGGCACCATGCTGGGCCAGAAGGTGACGCCGCTGGACCGCGTCGGCATCTACGTGCCGGGCGGCAAGGCCGCCTACCCGTCGTCGGTGCTGATGAACGCGATCCCGGCGCGCGTGGCCGGCGTGAAGGAAATCATCATGGTCGTGCCCACGCCAGGGGGCGTGCGCAACGAGCTGGTGCTGGCCGCCGCGCAGATCGCCGGCGTCGACCGCGTCTTCACCATCGGCGGCGCGCAGGCCGTGGGCGCGCTGGCCTATGGCACCGCCACGCTGCCGCAGGTCGACAAGATCGTCGGCCCGGGCAATGCCTACGTGGCCGCGGCCAAGCGCCGCGTATTCGGCACCGTCGGCATCGACATGATCGCCGGTCCGTCCGAGATCCTGGTGATCTGCGACGGCACCACCGACCCCGACTGGGTCGCGATGGACCTGTTCTCGCAGGCCGAGCACGATGAACTGGCGCAGTCGATCCTGCTGTGCCCGGACGCCGACTACATCGCCCGCGTCGAAGCCAGCATCCAGCGCCAGCTGCCGACCATGCCGCGCCGCGACGTGATCGCCGCGTCGATCTCCGGCCGTGGCGCGCTGGTCAAGGTGCGCGACATGGAAGAAGCCTGCGAGATTGCCAACGCGATCGCGCCGGAGCACCTGGAAATCTCCGCAGAGAACCCGCGCCAGTGGAGCGAGAAGATCCGCCACGCCGGCGCCATCTTCCTCGGCCGCTATACCAGCGAGTCGCTGGGCGACTACTGCGCCGGCCCCAACCACGTGCTGCCGACCTCGCGTACCGCGCGCTTCTCGTCGCCGCTGGGCGTCTATGACTTCCTGAAGCGCTCGAGCCTGATCGAGGTGAGCGAGGGCGGGGCGCAGATGCTTGGCCAGATCGCCGCCGAACTGGCGTACGGCGAAGGTCTGCAGGCCCACGCCCGCAGCGCGGAATACCGTTTCAAGCGCAGTTGATCTACTGAACCAACGCAGTCAAACCTGGAGTTTCCATGTCAGCCGTAGAGCCCTCCCTGATCGAACGCATCATCCGTGACGACGTGCGCGCCATGGGCGCCTACCACGTGCCGGATTCGCACGGTCTGGTCAAGCTCGACGCCATGGAGAATCCCTACCGCCTGCCGCCCGAGCTGCGCCAGCAGTTGGCCGCGCGGCTGGGCGAGGTGGCGCTGAACCGCTACCCGGTGCCCAGCAGCGAAGCGCTGCGCACCAGACTGAAGGACGTGATGGCCGTGCCCGCGGGCATGGACGTGCTGCTGGGCAATGGCTCGGACGAGATCATCAGCATGCTGGCGCTGGCCGCGGCCAAGCCGGGCGCCAAGGTGATGGCGCCGGTGCCGGGCTTCGTCATGTACGCGATGTCGGCGCAGTTTGCCGGCCTCGAGTTCGTCGGCGTGCCGCTGCGCGCGGATTTCACGCTCGACCGCGACGCCATGCTGGCGGCGATGGCCGAGCACCAGCCCGCCATCATCTACCTGGCGTATCCGAACAACCCCACCGGCAACCTGTTCGACGCGGCCGACATGGAGGCCATCCTCCGTGCCGCGCAAGGCGAGGTCTGCAACAGCGTGGTTGTGGTCGACGAGGCCTACCAGCCGTTCGCGCAGCAAAGCTGGATGCCGCGCCTGACGGACTTCGGCAACCTGCTGGTGATGCGCACCGTGTCCAAGCTTGGCCTGGCCGGCATCCGCCTGGGCTACCTGGCCGGTGCGCCGGAGTGGCTGGCGCAGATCGACAAGGTGCGACCGCCCTACAACGTCAACGTGCTGACCGAGGCCGCCGCGCTGTTCGCGCTGGAGCATGTGTCGGTGCTGGACGAACAGGCCGCGCAACTGCGCGCCGAGCGCACCCGCGTGGCCGACGGCATGGCCGTGCACGCCGTCGTCACGGTGTTCCCCAGCGCCGCCAACTTCCTGCTGGCGCGCGTGCCGGATGCGACACAGACCTTCGACCGCCTGCTGGCGCGGAAGGTATTGATCAAGAACGTGAGTAAAATGCACCCGTTGCTGGCCAATTGTCTGCGCGTCACGGTCAGCACGCCCGAAGAAAACGCGCAGTTCCTTGAGGCATTCGCAGCGTCGCTGCAGGATTAACACCATGCGTGTTGCAGAGGTCACCCGCAATACTTCGGAAACGCAAATTCGCGTTTCCCTGAATCTCGACGGCACCGGCCGCCAGAAGCTGGCGTCGGGCGTGCCGTTCCTCGACCACATGCTTGACCAGATCGCCCGGCATGGCATGTTCGACCTGGAGGTCGTAGCCACCGGCGACACGCATATCGACGACCACCATACGGTGGAAGATGTGGGCATCACGCTCGGCCAGGCGGTCGCCAGGGCCATCGGCGACAAGAAAGGCATCACCCGCTACGGCCACAGCTACGTGCCGCTGGACGAATGCCTGTCGCGCGTGGTGATCGACTTCTCCGGCCGGCCCGGCCTGGAGTTCCACGTGCCGTTCACGCGTGCGCGCGTGGGCAGCTTCGACGTCGACCTGACCATCGAGTTCTTCCGCGGCTTCGTCAACCATGCGGGCGTAACCCTGCATATCGACAACCTGCGCGGCATCAATGCCCACCATCAGTGCGAAACCGTGTTCAAGGCCTTTGGCCGGGCACTGCGCATGGCGGTTGAGCTGGATTCGCGCGCGGCCAACACGATCCCGTCGACCAAGGGTACGCTCTGAGCTTCCTGAACCCGTAGGCGTGCCGGCTGGTTGCGGCGCCCGCCCACTTTTTTCCTGCCTGAATTCCGGCCAGCGATGCTGGCGACCCGCAACCGATGGATACGCTCAAGTCGTTTATCTCGCTGCTGGCGCTGATCAACCCGATCGGGGCGATCCCGTTCTTCATCAGCCTGACGAGCCAGCAGACTGAAGCGGAAAAGCTGCGTACCATCAAGATCGCGTCCATCTCGGTGGCGATCGTGGTGGCGGTGTCGGCGCTGCTGGGGCAGCAGATCATCGAGTTCTTCAATATCTCGGTGGCTTCGCTGCAGGTGGGTGGCGGTCTCATCATGATCATGATGGCCATGAACATGCTGAACGCGCAGACCAGCCGCACCAAGGCTACGCCGGAAGAAGAGGATGAGGCCGAGGTAAAGTCCAGCATCGCGGTGGTGCCGCTGGCGCTGCCGCTGCTGACCGGGCCGGGCTCGATCAGCACGGTGATCGTCTATGCCGGCAAGACCCAGCACTGGTACCAGTTGCTGATCCTGGTGGGCATCGGCGTGCTGCTGGGCTCGGTGGTGTACCTGGTGTTCCGCGCGGCCGACCCGATCGCCCGGGTGATCGGCCGCACTGGCATCAATATCGGCACGCGCCTGATGGGGCTGATCCTGTCGGCGCTGGCCGTTGAATTCATTGTTGACGGGCTGAAGACATTGTTGCCTGTTTTGAAATCATGACTACCATAGCAATTGTGGATTACGGCATGGGCAACCTGCGCTCGGTGGCGCAGGCGCTGCGTGCCGCGGCACCGGAAGCGGACGTGCGGGTGGTGGATGCGCCCGAAGGCATCCGCAACGCGGATCGCGTGGTGCTGCCCGGCCAGGGCGCGATGCCGGACTGCATGACGGCACTGGGCGCCTCGGGCCTGCAGGAAGCGGTGGTCGAGGCCGCCGGCAGCAAGCCGATGCTGGGTGTGTGCGTCGGCGAACAGATGCTGTTCGAGTTCAGCACCGAAAGTCGTGCTGGCGCGGACCGCACACCGGCGCTGGGCCTGATGCCCGGCCAGGTGGTGCGTTTTGCGCTGGACGGCATGACGCAGCCCGACGGCTCGCGTTTCAAGGTGCCGCAGATGGGTTGGAACCGGGTGCGCCAGGCGAAGCCGCACCCGCTGTGGGCCGGGATTCCGGACGACAGCTGGTTCTATTTCGTCCACAGCTACTATGTGCAGGCGCAGGATCCGGCCCATATCGCCGGTGAAACGGAGTATGGAGTCGTGTTTACCAGCGCGGTAGCCCGCGATAATATTTTCGCGACGCAGTTCCACCCCGAGAAGAGCGCGGCCCTGGGCCTGCAGCTGTACCGGAACTTCGTCCACTGGAATCCCTAAGGCGCACCGGACACCCCGAATCGCTTGTTTGACGATTGTTCGACCGAGAACCAGACAGACCCGTCACCGGACCCTTCACGCAACCCGTAAAGCGACCAGTTTCCGATCGAACATCGACCCCGACCTGACCGGCTCCGCCGGTCTCGCTCAACCTCACTTACTCAACCACGCTCGTCACGCATATGTTGCTCATTCCGGCCATCGACCTGAAGGACGGTCAGTGTGTACGCCTCAAACAAGGCGACATGGACCAGGCCACCGTCTTTTCCGAAGATCCCGCCGCCATGGCACGCCACTGGGTGGAGCAGGGCGCTCGGCGCCTGCACCTGGTGGACCTGAACGGCGCGTTCGTGGGCAAGCCCCGCAACGAGGCGGCCATCAAGGCCATCATCGCCGAAGTCGGCGATGAGATCCCGGTGCAACTGGGGGGCGGCATCCGCGACCTGAACACCATCGAACGCTGGCTAGACGACGGTTTGTCGTTCGTCATCATCGGCACCGCGGCGGTGAAGAACCCCGGCTTCCTGAAGGACGCCTGCTCGGCCTTCGGCGGCCACATCATCGTCGGCCTCGATGCCAAGGATGGCAAGGTCGCCACCGACGGCTGGAGCAAGCTGACCGGCCATGAAGTGGCGGACCTGGCGCGCAAGTACGAAGACTACGGTGTCGAAGCCATCATCTACACCGACATCGGCCGCGACGGCATGCTGCAGGGGATCAATATCGATGCCACCGTCAAGCTGGCGAAATCGATGTCGATCCCGGTGATCGCCAGCGGCGGCCTGTCCAACCTGGCGGATATCGACAACCTGTGCGCGGTCGAGGGCGAAGGTGTGGAAGGCGTCATCTGCGGCCGCGCGATCTACTCCGGTGATCTCAACTTTGCCGATGCGCAGGCCCGTGCCGACAAGCTGCGCGACGGCCAGTAAGCCTAACGCAAGCCAACGCGCCGCGTGCGCAGCCGCTGTCGCACCGGTGCCTTGCCGGCGCGGCGGCGGACAAGGATTCTCATGCTAGCCAAACGTATCATCCCCTGCCTGGACGTCACCAACGGGCGGGTGGTCAAGGGCGTCAATTTCGTCGAACTGCGCGATGCGGGCGATCCCGTGGAAATCGCGCGCCGCTATGACGAGCAGGGCGCCGATGAAATCACATTCCTCGACATCACGGCCACCAGCGACGGGCGCGACCTGATGCTGCACATCATCGAGGATGTGGCGTCGCAGGTCTTTATTCCGCTGACAGTCGGCGGCGGTGTGCGCACGGTCGAAGACGTGCGACGCCTGCTCAATGCCGGGGCGGACAAGATCAGCGTCAATTCGTCGGCCATCGCCAATCCGCAGCTGGTATCCGACGCCACGGCCAAATATGGTTCGCAGTGCATCGTGGTGGCGATCGACGCCAAGCGCAGCTCGGCGCCGGGCGAGCCGTCGCGCTGGGAAGTCTTCACCCACGGCGGGCGCAAGGCGACTGGCCTGGACGCGGTCGAGTGGGCCCGGGAGATGGCCGCACGCGGCGCCGGCGAGATCCTGCTGACCAGCATGGACCGCGATGGCACCAAGAGCGGCTTCGACCTGGAACTGACCCGCGCCGTCAGCGACGCGGTGCCGGTGCCGGTGATCGCCTCGGGCGGCGTCGGCGGGCTGCAGGACCTCGCCGACGGCATCACCAAGGGCCGCGCCGACGCGGTGCTGGCCGCCAGCATCTTCCACTACGGCCAGCATACCGTGGGCGAAGCCAAGGCATTCATGGCCCGCGAGGGCATTCCCGTGCGGATCTGATCATGGCAAAGAAGTGGCTCAACAAGGTCAAGTGGGACGATAACGGCCTGGTGCCGGTGATCGTGCAGGAAATGGGTTCGAACGACGTGCTGATGTTCGCGTTCATGAACCGCGACGCGCTGCAGCGCACGGTGGAACTCGGCGAGGCCGTGTTCTGGTCGCGTTCGCGCAAGCGCCTGTGGCACAAGGGCGAAGAATCCGGCCACGTGCAGAAGGTGCATGAGATCCGCCTGGACTGCGACGAGGACGTGGTGCTGCTCAAGGTCACGCAGGTCGACAGCATCGCCTGCCATACCGGGCGCCATTCCTGCTTCTTCCAGAAATTCGAGGGCGATGCGGAAGCCGGCGACTGGCATACCGTCGAGCCTGTGTTGAAGGACCCTGCCCAGATCTACGCCAAGCCATGAGCGACTCCCGACTGACCAGCACCGACGTGCTGGCGCGCGTGGCCGAAGTGCTCGAATCGCGCAAGCCCGCCAATGGCGGCGACCCCGCCAAATCCTATGTTGCCAAGCTCTACAGCAAGGGCGACGACGCCATCCTGAAGAAGATCGGCGAGGAAGCCACCGAGACCGTGATGGCGGCCAAGGATGCGCGCGCCGCAGGCCAGAGCGGCAGCGAGGCCGGGAAGCTGGTCTATGAAGTGGCGGACCTGTGGTTCCACACCCTGGTGTTGCTGGCAAACTTCGGGTTGGGCCCCGACGATGTCGTCAACGAACTGGCACGGCGCGAAGGTCTCTCCGGCCTGGAAGAAAAGGCCCGGCGCAAGGAAGAGGGCTGACCGGCTGACCAGTCGCTGTGCTGGCCAGTCTCCCGCCTGCCGCGAGGCAGGCCATCGCAGAACAAGGGCAACCATGGCGAACGACTACACCGCGCAGATTACCGGTCCCAGCGGCGAACAGCAGGGCAGCCTGCGCAAGCTGCTGCATATCCTGTACGCGCTGTACGCGATCTTCTGGCTCACCGGCGGCATTACCGCGCTGATCGCCATCGTCATCGACTACGTCAAGCGCGACGATGCGCGCGGTTCGCTTTATGCATCCCACTTCGCATGGCAGATCCGCTCGTTCTGGTGGTCGGTGGTGTGGGCGGTGCTCGGTGGCGTGCTGTTCGCCACGGTGGTGCTGATGCCGTTGGCGTTTGCGGTCTGGGCCGTGCTCTCCCTGTGGATGCTGTATCGTATCGTCAAGGGCTGGCTGTACCTCAACGACAGCAAGCCGATGTACCCGGATCAGCAGTTCTGATGCCGGGTGGATCCTGTACCTTCGGGGTGCAGGGTTCGTCGCAATGAAAATTTCATGAACGTTCAGGATAATTGCATCTTCTGCAAGATCGTGGCTGGCCAGGTACCGTCGCGCAAGGTGTATGAGGACGACGACATGGTGGCCTTCCACGATATCCATCCCAAGGCCCCGGTACACTTGCTGGTCATCCCCAAGTCGCATGTCGACTCGCTGGCCGATTGCGGCGCCGGCGAAGGGGAGGTGCTTGCTAGAATGATGCTGAAGGTGCCTGAACTGGCGCGCGCGGCAGGCTGTGCCAACGGTTTCCGGACGGTCATCAATACCGGACCGGACGGCGGCCAGGAGATCCACCATCTGCACCTCCATGTGCTGGGTGGGCCGCGCCACGAGTGGAAGGGACCGCTGCCCTGAACGGGCAGCCTTGGCATGGGAGCGCCCGCGGCGGCAACGCCAGGGCAGATGCTGCGCCGGCAACCGTCGCCCGGCGCGGCAATAACGGGACGGAACAACGGGTCCGGGCAACTATGACTGCGCCCGAGGCTTCATCAGGAGCAAGAGATGGGTTCGTTTAGCATTTGGCATTGGCTGATCGTGCTGGTGATCGTCATGCTTGTATTCGGCACCAAGAAGCTGCGCAATATGGGCCAGGATCTGGGCGGCGCGGTCAAGGGTTTCAAGGATGGCATGAAGGACGGCGAAGACAAGTCGGCCCAGGCTGCCCAATCCAAGGAACTGCGCGATTCCACCACCATCGACGTCGAAGCCAAGGAAAAGTCCCGTCAGCAGCAGTAAGCCAACGGTGCGCCATCCTCTTCCCTTGATCGTGGCTGCCTGCGCGCAGCCCCGCGTCTCCGCTGTCTTCCGCATGATGTCCGCATGATTGATCTCGGCATTTCCAAGCTGGCGCTGATCGGTGCCGTGGCACTGATCGTGATCGGTCCCGAGCGGCTGCCCAAGGTCGCCCGTACCGTGGGCGCCCTGGTGGGCCGGGCGCAACGCTATATCAATGACGTCAAGGCCGAGGTCAGCCGCGAAGTCGAGTTGGAAGAATTGCGCAAGATGCGCACTGAATTCGAGGACGCGGCGCGCGACGTCGAGCGCACCATCCACAAGGAAGTCAGCGAGCAGTCCCAGGCGCTGAACGAAGCCCTCGGCGGCGCCGGGGCGAGCACCGAAGGTGTCAGCGCCGGCGGCGACAGCTTCGTGCCCAGCTGGGACGCGGCGCACAAGGCGCACAATGGCCGCAAGAGCTGGCGCGTGAAGCAGGGCGCGCGGCCGTTGTGGTTCAAGCGCCAGCACAACGTCCGGGTCTGGGCGCAGTCGGGCGCCGCGCGCGTGAAGCGCCACCGCCCGGCCAGCCGGCCGTCCCGTTCCTTCTTCGAGTGATCACGTTGCGCGGCGACTGGTTGCCGGCCCATGCCAGGGCCGCCGCTGCCGCCGCCATGCCCGTCCAACCGCGCCGCGCCGAGCGGCACATCGATCCCAACTTGCCAGCCTGCGCGGCTGAGCGGTTCACGCCATGAGCGACACCCGGTCCCCAGATCCCCAAGACCCGCAAGACGAGTCGCAGCAGGAAACCTTTATTTCCCACCTGATCGAGCTGCGCCAGCGCCTGGTCAAGGCGGTGGCCGGGATCATCCTGGTCTTTGTCTGCCTGGTGTACTGGGCGCCGGTTATCTTCAACCTGTTCGCGGCGCCGCTGATGGAGTCGCTGCCCAAGGGCGGCAAGATGATCGTGACCGACGTCACCGGCTCGTTCTTCGTGCCGATGAAGGTCACGCTGCTGGTGGCCTTCCTGATCGCGCTACCGTGGGTGCTCTACCAGGTCTGGCAGTTCGTCGCGCCCGGGCTGTACCAGCATGAGAAGCGCCTGATCCTGCCGTTGGTATCGAGCAGCTACATCCTGTTCCTGTGCGGTGTCGCGTTTGCCTACTTCCTGGTATTCCCGACCGTGTTCCACTTTATGGCGCACTACAACGCGCCGCTGGGTGCGGACATGTCGACGGATATCGACAAGTACCTCAGCTTCGCCATGACAACCTTCCTGGCCTTCGGCATCACTTTCGAGGTGCCGGTGGTGGTGATCGTGCTGGTCCGGTTCGGCGTGGTCGAGCTGGAAAAACTGAAGCAGATCCGTCCCTATGTGATCGTCGGGGCGTTCATCATTGCCGCCATCGTGACGCCGCCGGACGTGCTGTCACAGCTTCTTCTGGCCGTGCCACTCGTGCTGCTCTATGAACTCGGGCTGCTGCTGGCCCGCTTCGTCGGCCGTCCTCCTGCCGCGCAGGCCGAGGCTTCAGGGGAAACGCAGCCGGACTAATACCGCTGAGGTAGGTAGCGAGCCACCGGCTCTGTTTTTGCACCAAAACGGGGATTTTTTTGTCCGATCGTGTTGTTCGATCACAACAAAAACCGCCGCTAAGCGAGGTTTACGCCGAAAAAGCCTTCTGAGGGCCGGGGGGGCTGGCACATAATACGCAGCAGACGTGAATGTAAATACGTCGCCCAAGCACTTGGGCAACCAAGATTTCCCAATCAGTTGACAAGGAAAGTGTCGATATGAAGATGAAACTGTTTGCTGCTGCCGTCGCCGCTCTGGCCGCTGGTGGCGCGTATGCCCAATCGAGCGTGACCCTGTACGGCGTGGCTGACGTCGGCCTCGAGTACAACACCAATGCTAACGCCGCTGGCGACGACCTGTTCCGTATGGCGTCGGGCAACCAGTCCGGTTCGCGCTGGGGCCTGCGTGGCGTCGAAGACCTGGGCGGCGGTCTGAAGGGCGTGTTCGTCCTGGAAAGCGGCTTCGACCTCGATAATGGTACCGCGGGCCCAGGCTCCCAAGGCGGTCGTCTGTTCGGTCGTCAAGCCTACGTCGGTCTGCAAAGCCAGTTTGGCTCGCTGCTGCTGGGCCGTCAACAGACCTCGTTCTATGACTTCGGTCTGATTTATGACCCGATGGCCATCTCGTCGCGCTACGGTATCCTGTCGCAGGACAGCGCATTCGCTTCGCGCGCTGACAACACCGTCAAGTACGTAGGCACCTTCGGTGGCCTGACCGCATCGGCCTTCTACAGCTTCAACAACAACGGCCAGGAAGTCGCCGGCGCGTTCCGTCGCGGCCAACAGTACGGCGCGCTGCTGAACTACGCAGCCGGCCCGTTCTCGGTTGGTGCTGCCTACGACGAAATCCACGGCACCTCGACTGGCACCGGCACTGCACTGGTTGACCAAAGTGGCCAGAAGGTCCGTCGTGCTACCGTTGGTGCCAATTACGCCTTCGGTCCGGCCAAGGTCTACGCCGGCTATCGCTGGGCTAAGGCTTTCGACGGCGCCACGCTGCCGGGCGGTTCGACGATTGACAACGGTGTTCTCACCACGGCTACGGCTTCGAACCTGTACTGGCTGGGTCTGGGCTACCAACTGACCCCGGCGTTCTCGCTGTCGGGCGCTGCTTACTACCAGGACTTCCGCAAGAGCGACGCAGATCCGTGGCAGTTCGTGATCACGGCCGACTACGCGCTGTCGAAGCGTACCGACGTGTACACCTCGCTGTCGTACGCTCTGAACGACAAGGGCTCGGCCCTGGGCGTGAACGGCTTCAACACCGCCACGACCACCAACGTTCAGCCGAACAAGGATCAGTTCGGTGCTGTGGTTGGTCTGCGCCACAAGTTCTAATCTGATGCGGGCGTTAGCCCGCTTGAGATTGGCTTGCAGAAGGCCGGCATCCTTACGGATGCCGGCCTTTTGTCTTTTCTAAAGCTGTGCTTTCTGGCTCGACATTGACGGTTTAGCCGCAACGCTGTGCGGCGGCGTTGAGGGCACTCGATCGTGTGCGCGTTGACTAGGCTTTTGGGGCTCGCAACGCGCGGACGAAGGCTCTTGGCTTGCGCCCTCGGCGCCGGCAGGCCGGTGTCTGGCGTGCCGCGCACCCTGTGAGCGTTGCCCGCGCGGTTGCGCGGTTCTTTCTACCCGAGCCGGGTTGTCGCTATCCGTCATGCACGCCGAGCCGACCGGACTTGCCGCGGGCAGGGCACAAAAAAACCCGCCATGGTCTGGCGGGTTTCTGGTCCTCTGGTTGTAATGGGACCAGCCTCACTCTTCCTCATCAAACGGCAACGCGCGACGCGGCGGCGGTGGCCGCTTGCCGATCGTCACCGTCAGGTCCGTCGGCTTGCCCCGGCGGATCACGGTCATCTTGATGTCCACGCCGGGCTTGAGCTGTGCAATGGCATTGAGAAGGGCCGTCGTGTCAGTGATTGAAAGGCCATCCACCTTCGTCAGCACATCCCCCGGCTTTACTCCCGCTTTGTCCGCCGGACCGCCCTGGACCACCGCGGCGATCAGTGCCCCTTCCTTCGCATCCAGCCCGAAGGACTCGGCAATCTCCGGCGTCATATCCTGCGGCTCGACGCCGATCCAGCCGCGTGTGACGCTGCCAGTGGAAATGATCGACTCCATCACTTGCTTGGCCGTGGAAACCGGGATCGCAAAGCCAATCCCGAGCGAGCCGCCCGAACGCGAGTAGATCGCTGTATTGATGCCCAGCAGGTTGCCCTGTGCGTCAACCAGCGCCCCGCCTGAATTGCCCGGGTTGATCGCCGCGTCGGTCTGGATGAAGTTCTCGAAGGTGTTGATACCCAGGTGGCTACGCCCCAGCGCGGACACGATGCCCATCGTCACCGTCTGGCCGACGCCGAACGGGTTGCCGATCGCCAGCACCACATCGCCGACCTTCACGTTCTCCAGCCGGCCCAGCGTGATCGCGGGCAGGTCCTTCAGCGTCACCTTCAGCACGGCCAGGTCGGTCTCCGGGTCGGAGCCGACCACCTTGGCGTTGGCCTTGCGGCCGTCGGTCAGCGCAATCTCGATCTCGTCAGCGCCATCCACCACGTGGTGGTTGGTTAGAATGTAACCCTCGGCACTGACAATCACACCCGATCCCAGGCTCGACACCGGCTCCTGCCGCTCAGGCAGGCGGTCGCCGAAGAAGAAGCGGAACCACGGGTCCTCGGCTTGCGGGTTGGGCGAGCGCTTGTTGCCGTTCTTGCTGGTAAAGATATTGACCACGGCCGGCATGGCCTGCTGCGCGGCTTCGCTGTAGGACCCCTCGGCGGCGGGGCCGGAAACGTTGGGCACCACTTCCTTGAGCGCGACGATAGGCGAGCCCGACTGGACCGCGACGCGCCCCCTCTGCAGCCAATCAGGCTTGAGCGTTGCCACGACGAACCAGACCGCCAGCACGACGGTGACAGCCTGGGCAAAGAACAGCCAAAAGCGCCGCAACATATTGGAGTTTTGAGCAGAAAATGAAAACAAAAGAGCTTGAATTGTACTTGAACGACCTGTTGGAAGTTTCCCGTTACAAGGACTATTGTCCCAACGGGCTGCAAGTGCAAGGTTGCCCGGAAGTCACTCACATCGTCACTGGCGTCACGGCGAGCCTGGCACTGGTCGAGGCCGCGGCCGAAGCCGGCGCCGATGCCATCCTCGTCCATCACGGCTATTTCTGGAAAAACGAGGATGCGCGTGTGGTCGGGCAGAAGCACGCACGCCTGAAGCGGCTGCTGGGCGCAGACATCAACCTGTTTGCCTTCCACCTGCCGCTGGACAACCATCCGGAATTCGGCAACAACGCGCAGCTCGGGCTGCAGCTCGGCTTCACGCCGACCGGGCGTTTCAGCGATGACCAGCTCGGCTGGACCGGCACCTTGCCCGCGCCGATGCCGCTGTCCGCGCTGGCGGCGCACGTTGGTGGCGTGCTCGGGCGAGAGCCGCTGGCCATTGGCGAGCCGGAGCAGATGATCCGCACGATTGGCTGGTGCACAGGCGGGGCGCAAGGCTACTTCGATGCGGCGGTGGCGGCGGGCGTCGATGCCTACCTGAGTGGCGAGGTCTCGGAGCAGACCACGCACCTCGCGCGTGAGAGCGGCGTGGCGTATCTCGCCGCCGGCCATCACGCAACCGAGCGCTACGGCATCCGCTCACTGGGCGAGCATGTGGCGCAACGCTTCGGATTGCGGCACACATTCATCGATATTCCCAATCCTGTCTGACGCAAAACAATACGGCCCCATCGGGGCCGTTTTATCGTTCTGGACTCAGCGCGTCTTGAGGGCGTCGCGGATCTCGCGCAGCAGCGCAACTTCCTCAGGCGGTGCGGCTGGCGGAGGGGGCGGTTCCTTCTCGCGCATCTTGTTGAACGCGCGCACCATCATGAAGATGATGAAGGCCAGGATAAGAAAGTTGACAACGATAGTCAGGAAATTGCCATAGGCAAATACGGGCACGCCAGCCTTCTTCAGCGCATCCAATGTCATTGGCGTTCCAGGCGGCGGATCGGCCAGCGTGACAAACATATTAGAGAAGTCCAGCTTGCCGACTATACGGCCCACTACCGGCATGATCAGGTCATTGACCACAGAATCCACAATTTTCCCGAATGCAGCGCCGATGATCACACCGACCGCGAGGTCGATGACGTTGCCGCGCATTGCAAAGGTCTTGAATTCCGAGATCATGCCCATGGGGGGTTCTCCTTCTTGTTGCTAGCGATGAACGGTATCAAGCTATCAGCCTGCCGCATCACTGCCCGGAAAGCAAGTCTGGAGGCGGATTTCCGGCATGCATGTCCGATTATCGCGCATGGATAAGGCAATTTGCGCCTATCTAGTGCGCAGATGTCTAAGGTACACTTTATGGTTGACGCAAAATCTAAATTGACTTCCCCTGGGGTTTGGAATGAGTGACCAGCAAGACGTGAAGAGCGTGGATAAAGGTCGCCGCAATTGGTTGATCGCGACATCCGTCGCTGGCGGCGTCGGAGGCGTGGCGGTAGCGGTTCCTTTCGTCAGTACCTTTGCACCATCGGAGAAAGCCAAGGCCGCGGGTGCGCCAGTCGAAGCAGATATCGGTGCGCTGAAGCCGGGCGAGATGATGACTGTCGAATGGCGCGGCAAGCCGGTCTGGATCATGAAGCGGACCGACGAACAGCTGGCCTCGCTGAAGAAGACGGACGGCGAGGTGGCCGATCCGAATTCCGAGATTCCTTTCACCATGCAGACGCCGGACTACTGCAGGAACGAAACCCGTTCGCGCGCAGAACACAAGGACGTCCTGGTCGTGGTCGGCATCTGCTCCCACCTCGGCTGCTCGCCTTCCGGCCCCTTTGCTTCCGGTGCGAACCCCCAGCTCGGCGCCGATCCCGGTTTCCTTTGCCCTTGCCACGGCTCCACGTTCGACCTGGCCGGGCGCGTCTTCAAGAACAAGCCGGCTCCGCAAAATCTCGATGTTCCCCCCTACCAATTCCTGACTGACACCAAGATCGTGATCGGCAAGGATGAGAAAGGAGAAGCCTGATCATGGCGGCCGAAAAACAAGTCAAGACGACCGGCCTGATGGGCTGGATCGACGCCCGCTTCCCGGCAACGCAACTGTGGGAAGACCACCTTTCCAAGTACTACGCGCCGAAGAACTTCAACTTCTGGTACTTCTTCGGTTCGCTCGCGCTGCTGGTGCTGGTGATCCAGATCGTCACGGGCATTTTCCTGGTGATGAACTACAAGCCGGACGGCACGCTCAACGCCGCCGGCATTCCCGTGGCCTTCGCCAGCGTGGAATACATCATGCGCGAAGTCCCGTGGGGCTGGCTGGTGCGCTACATGCATTCGACCGGTGCCTCGGCCTTCTTTGTCGTGGTCTACCTGCATATGTTCCGCGGGCTGCTGTACGGTTCGTACCGCAAGCCGCGTGAGCTGGTCTGGATCTTCGGCTGCCTGATCTTCCTGTGCCTGATGGCGGAAGCCTTCATGGGCTACCTGCTGCCGTGGGGCCAGATGTCCTACTGGGGCGCGCAGGTGATCGTGAACCTGTTCTCCGCGATTCCGGTGATCGGCCAGGACCTGTCGCTGTTCATCCGCGGCGACTACGTGGTGAGCGATGCCACGCTGAACCGCTTCTTCTCGTTCCACGTCATCGCGGTGCCGCTGGTGCTGCTGGGCCTGGTGATCGCGCACATCATCGCGCTGCACGAAGTGGGCTCGAACAACCCGGACGGCGTCGAGATCAAGGCCAGGAAGGACGAGAATGGTATCCCGCTGGATGGCATCCCGTTCCACCCGTACTACTCGGTGCACGATACGCTGGGCGTTGCCGGCTTCCTGCTCATCTTCTCGGCGGTGATCTTCTTCTTCCCGGAAGTGGGCGGCTATTTCCTGGAACACAACAACTTCTTCCCGGCTGATCCGCTGAAGACCCCGCCGCATATCGCGCCGGTCTGGTACTTCACGCCGTTCTACTCGATGCTGCGCGCCACCACGTCGAACTTCCTGCCGATCCTGTGGGTGTTCTTCGCGCTGCTGCTCGGCATGGTGTTCCTGCGCAGCAAGGACGCACGCGTCAAGGTCGGTGCGGTTGCCATCGCCGTGATTCTGGCCGTGGGCTTCTACTTCATCGACGCCAAGTTCTGGGGCGTGCTGGTGATGGGCGGCTCGGTCGTGATCCTGTTCTTCCTGCCGTGGCTGGACTGCTCGCCGGTCAAGTCCATCCGCTATCGTCCTGCTTTCCACAAGACCATCCTGATCGTCTTTGTGGTGGTGTTCCTGGTGCTTGGCTATCTCGGCGTGCAACCGCCGTCGCCGGTTGGTGAGAAGGTGTCGCAGCTCGGTACGCTGCTGTACTTCGCCTTCTTCCTGACCATGCCGCTGTGGAGCCGTGCCGGCGAGTTCAAGCCGGTGCCGGAGCGTGTCACGTTCCATCCGCACTGAGCGACGCGAACCCCGACAAGAGCACAAGGACACAAGATGAAAAAGCTGCTTTCGATCATCGCGCTGGCCGGCGCCTGCTTTGCCGGCGCGCCCGCCATGGCATCAGAGGGAGGCTTCCCGCTGGAGCCGGCACCGGTGAATACTGCCGACCTGTCGTCGCTGCAGCGCGGCGCCAAGCTGTTCGTCAACTACTGCCTGAACTGCCACGGCGCATCGATGATGCGCTACAACCGGCTGAAGGACATCGGCCTCACCGACGACCAGATCCGCCAGAACCTGCTGTTCAGCGCGGACAAGGTCGGCGAGACCATGACCATCGCCATGCAGCCGAAGGAAGCCAAGGCCTTCTTCGGCGCGCAGCCGCCGGACCTGTCGGTGATTGCGCGTGCCCGCGGCGACGACTGGCTCTATACCTACCTGCGCACCTTCTACCGTGACGACAGCCGCGCCACCGGCTGGAACAACCTGGTGTTCCCGAGCGTCGGCATGCCGCACGTGCTTTGGGAACTGCAGGGCCAGCGCGCCGCCAAGTTCACGGAAGTGGAAGAGCATGGCGAGAAGGTGCACAAGTTCGCCGGCTTCGAGCAACTGAGCCCGGGCAAGATGAGCAAGGTCGAGTATGACCAGGCCACTGCCGATCTGGTCAGTTTCCTGGACTGGATGGCCGAGCCCGCGCAGAACCACCGCAAGCGCCTGGGCGTATGGGTGCTGCTGTTCCTGGGCATGTTCACCGTCTTCGCGTGGCGCCTGAACGCGGCTTACTGGAAGGATGTGAAGTAAGTCGTCGGCGGCCCGGCGGGTCGCCACTGCCCGAAGGCCAGATGCGGAGGTTGCGAAAGCAGCATCGCTCTGGCCTTTTTCATTGGATCCGGCCTCGCGGTAAGTGCATCAAATGCCACTTATTTGCTTTTCGGTGCCCGATTTTGGCAGAATGTCAGACCTTACCGTCCGACCCTGCTTCGGCTAAGCCCAAGGAATCCAACCATGATGGTGTTGTATTCGGGTACGACTTGCCCGTTTTCCCAACGTTGCCGCCTTGTCCTGTTTGAAAAGGGCATGGATTTTGAAATCCGCGACGTCGACCTGTTCAACAAGCCCGAAGATATTTCGGTGATGAACCCGTACGGCCAGGTACCCATCCTGGTCGAGCGCGACCTCATCCTGTATGAGTCGAATATCATCAACGAATACATCGACGAGCGCTTCCCGCACCCGCAGCTGATGCCGGCCGACCCGGTCCAGCGCGCCCGCGCCCGCCTGTTCCTGTTCAACTTTGAAAAGGAACTGTTCACGCACGTGTACACGCTCGAGAACGAAAAGGGCAAGGCTGCGGAGAAGAACCACGAGCGCGCCCGTGCCGCGATCCGCGACCGTTTGACGCAGCTCGCGCCGATCTTCGTCAAGAACAAGTACATGCTGGGCGAAGAGTTCTCGATGCTCGACGTCGCCATCGCGCCGCTGCTGTGGCGCCTGGACCACTACGGCATCGAGCTGTCGAAGAACGCCGCGCCGCTGCTGAAGTATGCTGAACGCATTTTCAGCCGTCCCGCATACATCGAAGCGCTCACCCCGTCCGAGAAGGTGATGCGCCGCTAACCGGCACCGGCCCGAAGGCAACCGCCCTCGGGCCACCACGGCGCCACTGGAAGCACAATGCCTGAAACCTCCACCAAGCCCTACCTGATCCGCGCCATTTATGAGTGGTGCACGGACAACGGCTTCACGCCGTACGTCGCCGTGTTCGTCGACGCCAACACCAACGTGCCGCGCGAGTTCGTGAAGAACAACGAGATCGTGCTCAACGTGAGCTTCGACGCCACCAGCGGCCTGGACATGGGCAACGAGTGGATCACCTTCAGCGCGCGCTTCGGCGGTGTCTCGCGCAAGATCGACGTCCCTGTCGAGAACGTGCTGGCCATCTATGCCCGCGAGAACGGGCAGGGCATGGCCTTCCCGGTCGAGCGCAGCCTGCCGGAAACGCAGGCCGCCACCGAACGCGAAAACAACCCGCCGCCCAAGCTGGCGCCGGTAGAAGCCGAAACCCCGGCAGCTACTGTCGACTCCGGCCCGGGCGACGACGAAACACCGCCCCCGGTGCCTCGCATCGGCGGCAAGAAGCCAGCGTTGAAGGTGGTGAAGTAAGCCATCCCAAAGTTGGCTGCGATGCAGTAGAATCGCGGTCTGCACCAGACATGCCGGCTTAGCTCATCAGGTAGAGCAGTTGATTTGTAATCATCAGGTGGCGGGTTCGAGTCCTGCAGCCGGCACCAGATAGAAGAACGGGCTACGCGATACGCGTAGCCCGTTTTGTTTTGCACCGCACCCGGTTTTGGACTAGATGTCCCCGCCGGCGCCCGCAAGCGCCTGCCTGAGCCGATAGGCCGCGCCGATCCGCTTGAACGGTTCCCCCGGTATCCAGCCAGGATTGCTGTTCGCCAGGATGAAGTCCAGCTCCGGGCTGCGCATGCCGGTCATGTATTCCGCCATGAAGTGGCCAAGGTAGGTGCCCTTGGCCACGCCGACACCGTTGCATCCGACGACGCAGTAGAGATTGTCCGCCTCCCGGCGAAACACCGATTGGTGGTTGGATGTCACGGTGATCATGCCGCCCCAGGTGTATTCGAGAACCTTTTCAGCCAGAAAGGGAAAACGGGCTGCAAACGACCGTCGGTGCTGTATCCAGGCCGCATGCAGGTCCGCGTCGCTGCTGCGCAGGGCAGGCCGCAGCGCGAAGGTGTTGCGGACGAAGATGCGTCGGTCAGGCGTGTAGCGCACGGTAGTGCCGCCCGGATGCGCTGAAGTGGTGCCCCATGGCCGTACGCCGTTGAAGCAGGTAGCAACCTCCTTCTCGGACAGGGGCGCGGTAAGGCTCGCGTAGGTGAATACCGGCGCAATCCGATTCCTCGCACCGCCAAAGCCCTCGGAGAAGCTGCCCACCGTCAGGGCCAGGGCATCGGCGCGCACGGTACCGCCCAGAAACCTCAGCGTATGAACCGGGCCGTCTTCCCTGGCGAGGACCGGGCTCGCTTCGAACAGCGTGACGGACTTCGGTAGCGCCGCGGCCAGGCCTCGCACCAGCGACGCCGGATTGACCAGCACATTGCCCGGCGTGTACACCGCCGCCTGGTAGTAGTCGGTGCCCAGCCGCCGCGCAAGCGCCTGGCCTTGCAGTTGTTCGCATGGAAAGCCTGCCGCCTTCAGGGATGCCTCGAAGTGTTCGAGAGCCGCCAGATTGCCGTCTTCGCGCGCGGACATGTATTTGCCTGCGTCGTCCCACGCGCAATCGATTCGGTAGCGATCCTTCAGGCTTCGCAATTGCGCGATCGCGAAGTTGTTCAGGGCGAAGAGTTGGAGATCGTGATCGATATCGGCTGCACCGCCATCGACGTTGTGCGGAATATCGATGATGAAGCCCGCGTTGCGTCCGGACGCGCCCTGGCCCACCTCGAGCGCATCGATCAGTGCGATCCTTGCCTCGGGGCGAAGCTCAGCCAGGCGTCGAGCCAGCGAGACCCCGGTGAAACCCGCGCCGACGATGGCGACGTCGAAACGATGGTCCCCTTTCAGGCGAGTACCGAGTGGCAAATGACGGGACGGCGAAGTTTCATACCAGCCGAGGTCGCCGTCGATGGCTGGACGCTTGCGTATCGAATGCATGAGACAGCGAGACGACGCGCGTGAGCGGCCGTCATGGAGACATGGACAGAGCGCCGCTTGGGCGCGTGCCGAGCGTGGGATCTTAGCAGGATCGCTTTCGCAGCGCGTTTCGAGCCCATTTCGAGCCCATGTAGTTGGCGCCATTCCTTGTGCAACTCGCGCCGTCATTCTGGCTGATCCCGCCAAGGCGATATGAGTGCCCGGAGGGCGGTGGTAACCTTGCCAGGTCTCAGCCCCAGCCGCTCCGCCCGTGCACCCCTCCGACTCCCGCATCTGGCGATCCGCCCCCGAGCAGCGCGCCTATGAAGACGCCCGCCGCCGCGTCCGTGCGCTGCGCTTCTTCTATATGCACGCCATGGTCTATGTGGTGGTCAACGGATTGATGATCGCCTTCCATCTGTTTGGATCGCCGCATCGCCCCTGGTCTGGCGGGATGCTGATTGGTTGGGGCGTCGGCCTGGCGATGCATGGTGTCATGACCTGGGCCCGGGTCGGGCTGCTTGGCCGCGACTGGGAAGAGCGCAAGATCGCTGAATACATGGCGCGCGAGCAGGTGCGCACGCTGTCGACCGAGAAGCAGCTGGTCGAAGCGCGGATGAAGTTGCTGCAGGCCCAGATCGAGCCGCACTTCCTGTTCAATACGCTCGCCAACGTGGTCAGCCTGATCGAACCGGCGCCGCACAAGGCCACGCTGATGCTGGAGCATTTCATTGCCTACCTGCGTGCCTCGCTGGCGGCGAGCCGCGCCACGCAGGGCACGGTGGCGCAGGAGGCGAAACTGCTGCGCGATTATCTGGCCCTGATACGCATCCGGATGGGAGACCGGCTGCATTACTCGATCCATGTCGACCCCGAACTTGAGCCGGTGCCGCTGGCACCGATGCTGTTGCAGCCGGTGGTCGAGAACGCGATCAAGCATGGCCTGGAGCCGAAGATCGAAGGCGGGCGGCTGCTGGTCCGGTTGGAGCGGCAGGGCGCTCGCATGCTCGCCACCATCGAGGACGATGGCATGGGCTTTCGTCCGACGGCGGGCTCGGGCGTGGGCCTTGCCAACCTGCGCGAGCGGCTGGCCGTGCTGTATGACGGCGACGCGCACGTGCGCATCGAAGAGCGCTCGCCCGGCACTGCGGTGCTGATCGATATTCCCATTGCGCAGTCCGTTCGAACCGGAGATGCTCCATGACGCTGACCGCATTGATCGCCGACGACGAAGAGCACCTGCGCGCCCATCTGCGCGCAAAACTGGAACGCTTGTGGCCGGAACTGCAGATCGTCGCCGAGGCCACCAACGGTATTGAAGCGGCCGAAGCCATCGCGCGGCTGTCGCCCAGCGTTGCCTTCCTCGATATCAAGATGCCAGGGCTGTCAGGGCTGGAAGTGGCGCAGGGCATTGAAGCCGATACGCGGCTGGTGTTCGTCACCGCCTATGACGAATTCGCGCTGGATGCCTTTGAACGCGCCGCGGTGGATTACCTGGTCAAGCCAGTCAGCGACGAGCGGCTCGGCCGGACCATCGAGCGCTTGCGCAAGGCACTGCAGGACGCGGCGCCGTTGCCTGAACTGGCGCAACTGCTGAGCCAGCTGACGCGGGGGCAGCAGCCGCGCCCCGAGAACGCCGGCCTGCTGCGCTGGGTCCGTGCCAGTCGCGGCAATACCACCAGCCATGTGCCGATCCAGGACGTGATGTATTTCCAGAGCGACGACAAATACGTGGTCGTACATACCCGCGAGGGCGAGCACCTGATCCGCACGCCGCTGGCGGAGTTGATCGCCGGCCTGGATCCCGAGGTGTTCTGGCAGATCCACCGCTCGTCGATCGTCAACATGGAATACGTGGCCGGCACGCGCCGCGATGAATCCGGGCGGCTGTTTGTGCGGATGCGGAATAGCGACACGGAGTTGGCGGTATCGCGCGCCTATATGCACAAGTTCCGGCAGATGTAATGCGGCGGCAGCGCAGCGTGCTGCCGCCAGCTGGTCGCTTCACTGACGATCCATGAATTCCTGGATCTTGCGCTGCTCCCAGTCCCGCCCGCGGCGCGACAGCCGCATCCAGACCAGCAATCCGTGCACGCCCAGCCCGAGGCCCCAGGCGAGCGTGGTGGTCAGCGGCCACGGCCAGCCGGTCGTGGCGTAGTGCGACCACGACGGGCTGCCAAAGTAGAAGAAGCGGAACCACAGCCACGCATTGACCACGACATAGACCAGCAGGTGGATGTACCAGCCGCGCAAGGCACGGACCATCCGGCGGGCACGCCAGTAGGCCATGGCGTTCGGGTCGTTGGGCGGGTAGGGTTGGTGCATCTCGTGGCGCATGGGATACCTCGGCATGGGGTCGTTGTCATGCGTAAGGTATATGCGACCGGAAAGGGCAGTACCAGTGCCATGGGCTGAATCGACGGATATCGTTCGCAAATGGCTGACGTCCTGGCGCGAATGTCATCGCGCACATTATGTGGGTAAGGCCGGCGATCGAAGATTGGCGACATGTCAGGCAGGCGCGCCAAAGTCGAGCAGTATCTTGCAGCTCTCGCGCGGGTTGTGTTCGGCAAGGTCCAGGGCATGGGTGACTTCGTGGAAATCGATCTGGTGCGTGACGATGCAGCCGGGGTCGACCAGCCCCTGGGAGATCCAGTCGACCACCGTGGGGAACATGTCGCAGTTCAGGCGCGAGGCATAGAGCGTGAGTTCCTTCCGGGTCAGTTCCATCTGCGGAACGGCCGATGGTGTCGCGGAAAAGCCCAGTACGCCGATGCGTCCTGCCGGGGCGGCAATGCGCACGGCTTCTTCCAGGATCGATGGGTGGCAGACCGCGTCGTAGATCAGTGTCGGGCCCTCAGCCACGCCGCGCTTTGCAAGGGCCTGTTCGATGGCTTCATCCGAGGTGTTGACGACCTCTTCCGCCTCGGCGCCGCAATGGCGGGCCAAGGCCAGGCGTTCGTCGAGGTGGTCGGCGATAAGCACTCGTACACCGTAGACGCGTTTAAGTACCTGCAGCAGATTCAGCCCGATAGGACCAGCGCCATAGATCAACGCGATGTCTTCGCACAGCACGCCAGTGCGGTGGGTAATATTTGCCGCGACGGCGAAGGGCTCGATCACTGCCGCGCTAGTCGCCGCCATGCCAGCGGGCACCGCGTAGGCATTGCACGCCGGCACGCAGGCGTATTCGCTGAAGCCTCCATCGCGGTGCACGCCGATTACCTGCATGCGGCTGCAGACGTTGCGCCGGCCAATGCGGCAGGCGTGGCATTGGCCGCAGCTGATGACCGGGTCCACCACCACGCGCTCGCCGATGCGCTGAGCGCTGACGCCTGCGCCGACGGCGTCGATATGACCCATGAATTCATGGCCGATCACGCGAGGGTACGCGGCAAACGGATTCTTGCCGTGGAAGATATGCAGGTCGGAGCCGCAGATGCCGGCATAGCGCACGCGCAGGCGCACTTCTCCGGGAGCAGGGGTGGGGATGGGCCTCGTGCACAAGGCCAGGCTGTGCGGTTGGTCGACGACGATGCTCAACATGTTGGGTTCTGGTGGCATGAAGGGCGCCATGTGTGGAGGAAGTGAGCGCGATCTGTCGCGTGCCGGGCTACCAGTTCCACATCCCTCCGTCGCGCAGCCTTGCCACCGGCAGGTAGGCACGCTCATAGGGGTACCTGCCGGCCAGTGCTTCGTCGATGTCGACGCCAAGCCCAGGCACCTCGTCCATGGCCAGATAGCCGTCCTCAAAGCGATAGTTGTGCGGAAACACCTCGTCGGTCAGCGCGTTGTGCGGCATCAGTTCCTGGATGCCGAAGTTCGGCGCCCACAGCCCGAAGTTGACCGCCGCCGCCATGCACACCGGCGGCAGGTCGGTGGCGCCGTGGAAACCCGTGCGCACCTGGTGCATCGCGGCGAAGTCCGCAATGCGCCGCACATGGGTGATGCCGCCGGCATGGACGATGGTGGTGCGGATGAAGTCGATCAGCTGGTTGCCGATGAGGTCCTTGCAATCCCAGATCGAATTGAAGACTTCTCCCACCGCCAGCGGCGTGGTGGTGTGCTGGCGGATCAGGCGGAAGGTGTCCTGGTTCTCGGCCGGCGTGGCGTCTTCCAGCCAGAACAGGCTGAACGGTTCGAGTGCCTTGCCAAGACGGGCCGCTTCGATCGGCGTCAGCCGGTGGTGCGCATCATGCAGCAGGTGTGGCCCGAAGCCGACGGCATCGCGCACCTTGCGGAACAGTTCCGGCGTGTGATGCAGGTAGAGGGCGGTGTCCCACGGCTCTTCCGTCGGGAGCCCCTTCTCCGCGGGTTCATAGTGGCCGGGCTGCTTGCCGACGCCATACACCTTTGAGAGTCCCGGTACGCCGGACTGCACACGGATTGCCTTGAAGCCCTCCGCGATGTGCCGGTGGACGGCATCGACGGCTTCTTCGTGGTCGCGGCCGTTGGCGTGCCCGTAGACCAGCAGCCGTTGCCGGCTCTTGCCGCCCAGAAGCTGGTACACCGGCATGTTCGCCAGCTTGCCGAGGATATCCCATAGCGCCATGTCGATCGCGGCGATCGCTGTCATCGTGACGGGCCCGCGCCGCCAGTAGGCGCCGCGATACAGGTACTGCCAGATGTCTTCGATGCAACGCGGGTCGCGACCGATGAGGCAGGGAATGACATGCGCGTCGAGGTAAGCGCTGACCGCAAGCTCGCGGCCGTTGAGCGTGGCATCGCCAAGTCCGTAGACGCCCTGGTCCGTCATCACCTTGACCGTGACGAAGTTGCGGCCCGGACAGGTGACGATGGTTTGTATCCGTTCGATCTTCAAGACGTGCTCCGGCGGTTGCGTGCTTCCATGCGGGGTGCCATGGCTCTGACGGCATGGAAGGGGATGCGAAGCAGGTTACCTTGCGAAAACAGGGACGGATACGAGCGGATTCTGCAGCGGGAAAGCGCATGCGCTGCACAAATCTTGCGAAACGGCTGCACGTCTGCAGCATTTACCAATGGTACGTTTTGCCATCGTCCACAGCACGGATGTCACGCACGATGCCGCAATACAAACGATCGAGGGGTAGGGCATGAGGCTGGCGCAGCGTACCGTCTGCAGCGCCGACGCCGCCGTGCAAGGGCCCGGCTACGACCGCAGCCGCTTGTCGCGCGGCGTGGTGCATATCGGCCTTGGCGCTTTCCACCGCGCGCACCAGGCGCTGTACACGGAGGCAGCAATCGATGATGGCGACACGCGCTGGGGCATCGTCGGCGTCAGCTTGCGGGAGCCGCGCATGGCACGCGCGCTGACTGCGCAGGATTGCCTGTACGCGGTCATCGAGCGAGACGGTGCCGCGGCCACGGCGCGCATCGTGGGCGCCCTGGTGCAGGCCTTGTATGCACCGCATGCACTGGATCAGGTGATTGGCGCCATCGCCGATCCCGCCGCTTCTGTCGTGACCTGTACCGTCACGGAAAAGGGCTACAACAGGCATCCGTCGACATCCGACCTCGACACCAGCGACCCGGATATCCGCCACGACCTGGCCCATCCCGAGGCGCCGCGCAGCACGCTCGGCGTGCTGGCGGCGGGGATACGCCGGCGGCCGTCCGGCGCGCCGCTGAGCATTGTCTGCTGCGACAACATGGCCGACAACGGCGACACGCTGCGCAAGCTGCTGACGCAGTACGCGTCGCAGGTCGATCCGGCGCTGGCCCGGCGTATCCACGATGAGGTGGCGCTGCCGAACACCATGGTCGACCGCATTGTGCCCGCCGCGACGCCTACGTCGCTGAACTGGGCGCAGCAGCGCCTCGGACTACGCGATGAGGCTGCCATTGTCTGTGAGCGGTTCACGCAATGGGTGATTGAAGACCGCTTCGCCGGGCCGCGGCCCGCGTGGGAGGCGAGCGGCGCGCTGATGACGGGCGATGTCCGGCCGTTCCAGGCCATGAAGCTGCGGATGCTGAACGGCACGCATTCGGCGATCGCCTATGCCGCGCAGTTGTGCGGCATCGGGACTGTGGCCGGGGCGATGGCCGATCCGGTCCTCGGTGCCTTCGCACGCGGGGTGATGGAGGACCTTCATGCCACCCTCGCTGCGCCGGCAGGGTACGACGTCGGCCGCTACGGCAACGCGCTGCTGAGTCGGCTGCGCAACGCCGCGATCGCGCATCACACCGCGCAGATCGCGATGGATGGCACGCAGAAGGTCCCGGTGCGCTGGCTGCCGGCGTTGCGCGAAAACCTGGCCGCGGACATCGAGCGGCCATGCCTGGAGCGTGCGCTGGCGGTGTGGCTCCACTATTTGCGCTGTGACGCCAATGAGCACGGCGAGCCGCTTGTCGCGAGCGATCCCGGTGCGCCGCCACTTGCCGCAGCGCTGCGCGGCGCTGACAGCGATACGGACGCCGTGCGTCGTGCCCTGGCGCACGGTGCCGTATTTGGCGACGTCCCGTGGCCGAAGCCGTTCCGGCGCCGGCTTGCCGCACACCTGACGGTATTGCGCGAGCGCGGCGCGGCAGCACTGCTGTCCTTCCCGGCCACAACTTGAAAAACAGGAGACATCCACATCATGACCCATCGGTTCACTCGCCGGCAGTTCGGCGCACTCGCCGCCGGCGGACTGGCGCTGGCATTGCCCGGACGCAACGCGTTCGCGCAGAGCGCCACCATCAGGCTGAAGTACGGCACGGCCTTCCCGGCCGACCATCCGGGCACGCTGCGCATCAAGGAGGCCGCCGACGCCATTCGCCAGGACACCGGCGGCAAGGTCGACCTGCAGGTCTATCCCAATAGCCAACTGGGCAGCGAGCCAGACATGGTCTCCCAGATCCTCGCCGGCGCCATTGACTTCATGTCGACGGCCAGCACCAACTTGCAGACGCGTGTGCCAGCCGCGAGCATCAATGGCGTGGCCTTTGCCTTCAAGGACTACGCCATGGTGTGGGCCGCGATGGACGGCGGACTGGGCGCCTATGTCCGGAGCGCGCTGGGCAAGGTGAACCTGCACGTGTTCGAGAAGTGCCTCGACAACGGCTATCGCAATATCACTTCCGCCACCCGGCCGGTGAATACGCCAGCGGACCTGAAGGGGTTCAAGATACGCGTCCCGGCGATCCCTCTGTGGGTCTCGATGTTCAGGATGCTGGGCGCGGCGCCGACGGTCATACCGTTCGCCGATCTCTATTCGGCGCTGCAGACACGCGTGGTGGACGGCCAGGAGACGCCGCTGTCGCTGATCCGCAGCGGCAAGCTGTATGAAGTGCAGAAGTTCTGCTCGATGACCGCGCATACCTGGGACGGCCACTTTATCTTCGGCAATGCCAGGAAATTCCAGGCACTGCCGCGCGAGGTGCAGGCTTCGCTGACGACGCGCTTCGCCACCGCGGCGCTGAAGCAGCGCGAGGATATCGCGCGGCTCGACGTCGCAGCGCAGGCGGAGATGACCCGGCTTGGCATCACGTTCAACCGGCCGGATCCGGCGCCGTTCCGCAAGCTGCTGCGGGACGCGGGCTTCTACGCCGAGTGGCGCAAGAAGTTTGGCGATGAGGCCTGGGAGACGCTGGAAAAATACACCGGGCCGCTGGTCTGATGCGGGCGCCATCAAGCCGACATGAAAGAGAAAGAGGAGCTCATGATGGAGCACGCTACCGAGACCCTGGCACCGCCTGCCCACGCCGCCCATGCACCACCGCCCGCCGGCGCGCGCTGGGGCCGCATCCTGGCCTGCCTGGTTGAACTGCCGGCCGCGCTGATCGTCGTGGCCGAGACCCTGATCCTCGGGGGCGGCGCCTTTGCACGCTACGCCCTGCATGCGCCGCTGCCGTGGACGGAGGAACTGGCCGGCATCCTGTTCCTGTGGCTGGCGATGCTCGGCGCCATCATTGCCTTGCAGCGCAGCGCGCATATGCAGCTCACCACCTTCATCAGCAAGCTGCCGCCGCACCGGCGCCTGGGTGGATGCCTGTGGCATGTGGATGGTGGTGGCGTTCCTGTTGCTGCTGGTGCAGCCCGCGTGGGAACACCTCATCGAACACGTGGACGTGCTGACGCCGACCCTGGAGGTCAGCGAAGCCTGGCGCGCGGGGGCGGTGCTTGCCGGCACCGTGCTGATGCTCGTGACCGCCGTGATCCGCCTGCTGGAGCGCGCCAGCCGCAGGCAGGCAGCCGTCAGCGGCTTGCTGGTCGGGCTCGGTGCCGGCGTGTTGTGGTTGCTCTCGCCGGTGCTGATGGGGCTGGGCAATGCCAACCTGGTGATCTTCTTCCTGCTGATGCTGGTTGGCTGCGTCGCCCTGGGCGTGCCCATCGCCTTTGCCTTCGGGCTCTCCACGCTCTGCTATCTGGCGTTGTCCACGGCCACCCCGCTGTCTATCATCCCGAACCGCATGCAGGAGGGCATGTCGCACCTGATCCTGCTGGCGGTGCCGCTGTTCATCTTCCTGGGCGGGCTGATCGAAATGACGGGCCTGGCGCGCGCGATGATCCAGTTCCTGGCGGGGCTGCTCGGCCATCTGCGCGGTGGCCTGCAGTACGTGCTGCTTGGCGCGATGTATATCGTCTCGGGGATTTCCGGTTCGAAGACTGCCGATATGGCGGCGGTCGCGCCGGCGCTGTTCCCTGAGATGAAGCAGCGTGGCGCAAAGGATGGCGACCTGATCGGCCTGTTGTCGGCCTCCGGCGCGATGTCGGAGACGATCCCGCCCAGCATCGTGCTGATCACGGTCGGGTCGGTCACGGGCGTGTCGATCACCTCGCTGTTCATCGGCGGGCTGATGCCGGCACTGGTCGGCCTGGCGATGATGGCGCTGGTGGTCTGGTGGCAGACGCGCAAGGAGGACATGCGTGGCATGGTGCGGCCATCGGGCCGCGCGTTGCTGAGGCTGCTGGTGGTGGCACTGCCGGCGCTGGCGCTGCCGGTCATCATCCGCACCGCCGTGGTGGAGGGCGTGGCCACCGCCACCGAGGTGTCGACCATCGGCATCTTCTATGCGGTGCTGGCCGGCGTGCTGATGTACCGGCAGTTCGACTTCCGGCGCATCTATCCGATCCTGATCGATACGGCGGCATTGTCCGGCGCGATCCTGCTGATCGTGGGTTGCGCCACCACCATGGCGTGGGCGCTGACACAGTCGGGCTTTGCGCAGGACCTGGTCCGCGTCATGTCCGGTGTGCCGGGCGGAAAGACCGGCTTCCTGCTGGTGTCGGCGCTGGCTTTTGTGATCCTGGGAAGCTTGCTGGAAGGCATCCCGGCCATCGTGCTGTTCGGGCCGTTGCTGTTCCCGATTGCCAGGCTGGTCGGCGTGCATGAGGTGCACTACGCCATGGTGGTGATCTTCGCCATGGGGCTGGGCCTGTTCGCGCCGCCGTTCGGCGTGGGCTTCTATGCCGCCTGCGCCATCGGCCGCGTGTCGCCGGACGTTGCCATGCCGCGCGTGTGGCCGCATATGGCGGCGTTGTGCATTGCGCTGTTGCTGCTGACGCTGGTGCCGTGGTTCTCGATCGGATTCCTGTAAGTTTGCGGGGGCAGGGGCTTGCCAGTGGGGCTGGCAAACCTTCGGCAGCCGCTGGCGTCAGGCGGCAAGCACTTCCGCCAATATGTCTTCCAGTTGCGCCCTCAGAAGACGAAGCAGGCAAAGCGCACTGAAGCAGCCTTCCGATGTGTCGCATAGCTGGTCGAGCATGCCAAGCACGCCTTCAATGCCCGCCGCCAATGATTCAAGATTCAGCCGTGCCGCTGTGGATAACGTGTTTCCCGACATATGACCTCCGATCGTTGGATGAAGGCCTGCCGCACGATGCGAGGGGAGGGCGGCGGGCCTGACGACGAGGGTGGAAGAACCGGTGCATTCCCAAGCCGGCCAGCCTTGCGGCTGCCTCGTGTCGGCCCGCCATGGAGCAAGCGCGTACGCGAATCGGCGGCGCCGATGACGCCGCCGAGTAGAAATGCAATCGGGCTTCCACGCCCGGCCACCGTTGTTCGATGACCGTGTCAGTCTCGCGTGTTGCCGTTCGCATTTCGATAGGACAGTTCGCATTCCCATGTGGACGGCGCATGGTGCAGCAACGCCGCCCATCAGGAAATAGCCGGACGCCTAATCCACCAGCGTCGCCAGCGCTTCCCGCGCCTCCCGCCGCAGCTTCTCCAGGTCCAGCCCGACGACCGCACCATCGCGCACCACCTGCCGCCCCCGCACCAGCACGTCGCGCACCGGCGTCGGCTCGCCTGCCGCCACCGGCGCCGTGCCGATGTCATGGAAGCCATGGAAGCGCAGCCCGCTGACGTCATAGATCGCCAGGTCGGCCGATTGCCCTGGCGCCAGCGTGCCGATCCCGGGCAATCCCAGCACCCGCGCACCGCCGGCGGTGCCCCAGTGGATGACCTCCTCCACGCGGGTTTGCGCCGCCCCACCCAGCGCCCGGTGCACCAGCCACGCAAAGTTGGCTTCGTGCACCATGCTGCCGGATTCATTCGACGCCACCCCATCCACGCCCAGCGAGATCGGCACCCCCGCATCCGCCATCGCCCGCACCGGCGCGATGCCGCTGCCCAGCCGCGCATTGCTCACCGGGCAGTGCGCCATGCCGGTATTGGTCACCGCCAGCATGCGGATCTCTTCCGGATTCACCGTGACCAGGTGCGCGAACCACACGTCGGGCCCGAGCCAGTCATGGTCGGCGACAAACTGCACCGGCGTGCATTGATACTTCTCGCGGCAGAAACGCACATAGTTGTCCGTTTCCGACAGGTGCGAATGCAGCCGCAGGTCCAGCCCGCGTGCGAACGACGCCAGCTCGCGCAGCAATACCGGCGGCAGCGAGAAGGTCGGCGTGGTCGGTGCGACCACCACGCGGCGCAGGCCATCGGCCGAGGCATCGTGATAGCGCGCCTTCAGCCGCTCGATATCGGTGAGCATCTCGTCCAGCGTCTCCGGCACCAGCGCGGTGGCGCGCATGCCGGGATGGTCGGAGGCGGACTGGATCGCGCCGCCGCGGCACAGCACCAGGCGCATGCCGAGTTCCTCCGCGACCTCGAACAGCACCTCGCCGGTCTCCGCGCCGTGGCCGTGGTGGTACAGGTAGTGGTGGTCGGCGCAGGTGGTGGTGCCGGACAGCAGCAGCTCGGCCATGCCGAGGCGCACCGCGGTGCGGAAGATCTCGGGCGTGAACCGCGCCAGCCGCGGATAGGCGACCGATGCCAGCCATTGCTCCAGTCCCGCGTTCATCCCGCTCGGCACGGCCTTCAGCAGGTTCTGGAACAGGTGGTGGTGCGTGTTGACCCAGCCCGGATAGACCACGCAGCCGGTCGCGTCGATCACATCCTCGCAGTCGTGGCGCGGCAGCGCGGCGCCGATTTCGGCGATGCGTCCGTCGCGGATGCGGATGTCGGCGGCGCCGGCGCGGGCGGCGTCGCCCGCGCGGCCGGTCATCACGGCGGCGGCATTGCGGATCAGCAGCGCGCCGGCTGGCGAGACGGAAGTGGTGTTCTGCACCATGTTTTCAGACCCCCTGGGCGTTGTCGGCATTGGCGGGCAGCTCGTCGGCTTCACGGGCGGGCACGCCGTTGAGAATCAGGTTGAGCAGCACGGACACCACGCAGGCGATGATCACACTGCTGTGGACGAACGGCTGCAGGAAGCCTGGCAGCTTCTCCAGCATATTAGGCAGCATTACCGGCATCATCGCGCAGCCGAGCGTGATGGCGACGATGGAAAGGTTGTTGGGCTTGCGCTCGTACTCCACCTCGCCCAGCGTCTTGATGCCGGCCGCGACCACCACCCCGAACATCACCATGGTCGCACCGCCCAGCGCCGCCGACGGGATCGACGCGAACAGCGCGCCGATCTTGGGCACCAGCGCGACCGCGCACAGCATCACGCCGCAGGTGGCCACCACCCAGCGGCTGCGCACGCCGGTGACGATGACCAGGCCCACGTTCTCCATGAAGGCGATGTACGGGAACGCCGCGAACATGCCGCCGATGGCACTGGCCAGGCCGTTGGCGCGCAGGCCCTTGGTCGCATCGCGCTCGGTCAGCGGGCGCTTGACGATATCGCCCACGGCGACGAACAGGCCCATCGACTCCACCATCTGCACCACCATCACGATCACCATGGTGACGATGGCGCCAATGTCGAAGACCGGCATGCCGAAGGCAAACGGCGTCACCATGGTGAACCATGGCGCGCGCGCGACTTCGTCAAAGTTGCCCATGCCCAGCATCCAGGCCACCGCGCCGCCGACCAGCAGGCCGATCACCACGGACAGGTTGCGCACCAGCTCGCCGCCATGGCGATTGATGAACAGGATCAGTGCCACCACGCCGAAGGCGACCAGGAAAAAGACGGGAGCACCGAATTCCGGCGCTCCCCTTCCGCCTCCAAACCAGTGAAACGAAACCGGGAACAAGGACAGTCCCACCGCGGTGATGGTGCAGCCGCTGACCACGGGCGGGAAAAAGCGCTTGAGCTTGCCGATGATCGGTGCGAGGAACATCGCGATCACGCCCGCGGCGATGATCGCGCCGCACACGCCGTTGAAGCCCAGCGACGGATCGGTGCCGATGGCGATCACGGGCCCGACCGAACTGAACGCCACGCCCTGCATCAGCGGCAGCCGCACGCCGAACTTCCAGAAGCCGACGGTCTGCAGCAGCGTGGCGATGCCTGACGTGAACAGCGCGGTGCTGATCAGCATGGTGGTTTGCGCCGGCGTCATCTTGAGCGCGCCAGCCACAATCATCGGCACGGCGATGGCGCCGAGATAACTGACCAGCATGTGCTGGAAGCCGAGCGAGGCCATGGCGCGCGCGGGCAGGACCTGGTCGACTGGGTGAACCGCAGGTTGCATGATGGGTGTCTCCTGCCGCGTGTGGGAGTTGCGCCATGCCGGCGGCGGCTGGCCCGGTCTCTTGTCGCCGGGCTCGATCCGTCACGGTGCCATGCGCGACGCATTGGCCAGCGCATGGTTGCACAGTAGCGGGGCGCGGCATGCGGTTATAGCGTTATTGCGAAGACGGTGGCATCCGGCCGCAATGGGGTGCGCAAAAGGCGCGGGTAAGGCATCAGGGGTTTCCCGGTTGCTTGTTGCGAGTGCGGGAAATAGGATTGGCATGTCTTGTGGCGTGAGCCCGCCGCGGCCGCAGGCAAGAACCCCTAATGTCCCGGTCTTCCATCACATGTCACCTAGCGGCGATCTCGATCGCATCCAGTCGCTCTCCGGCCGCGTGTTCGGCCCCACGCGCCTGCGTGCCGCAGAGAACGATGCCGCACTCGATGCCCGCATCGACACCTGCACCATTGGCCGCCTGACGCTGGTCACGATCGCCTACAACCAGGCCGTCCAGATCGAGCCCCAGCCCAACAAGGACGAATTCGTGATCCAGACCGTGCTGGCCGGCACGTGCCGCGTGGAAACGCCGCGCGGTGCGACCGAGATGCCGCCTGGCGCGACCTTCGTGTTCTCGCCCACCGTGCCGACCACGCTGTCGCTCGACCCCGGCTGCGAGCGCTTCAGTGTGGTGATGCGCCGCCAGCTGATCGAAGAGGCGTTCCGCCAGCAGTTCAGCTTCGATCCGCCCGCGCCGATCGAATTCGACATGCAGCCGGTAGCCAACGATGGCCGTGCCGAACGCTGGCAGGCGCTGGTCAGCTACCTGCGTGCGGAAACGCGGGTGCGGCGCGAGGGCGGGGCGGTGCCGGCGGTGGACGGCAGCATCGAGCGCATCGTGCTGTCGACGCTGCTGCTCGACCGCTTTGCCGCGGACGGCAACATGCTGCCGCGCCGCTTCGAGGCGGTGCTGCCGGACTATGTGCGCTGCGCGATCGCGTACCTGCGCTCGCACCTCGACCAGCCGCTGACGCTGGAGCAGATCGCGGCGCATTGCGGGGTGTCGGCGCGCACGTTGCAGCTGGGTTTCCGCAAGAGCAAGAACACCACGCCAATGGAATACCTGCGGCTATTGCGCCTGCACGGCGCGCGCGCGGACCTGCAGCAGGCAAGGCAAGGGAAGGGGACGGTCAGCGCGATCGCGCTACGGCACGGCTTCACGCACCTGAGCCTGTTCTCGCGCGAGTACCGGCGCCAGTTCGGCGAGTTGCCGTCGCAGACGCTGCGGGCTGCATCGCAGGACCCGCAGCGCGCCTGAGGTGCGTCCGGAGGTGCGTCAGGCCGCCTGCGCGACGGGCAGGCAGACCTCGAGCAGGGTTTGCAGCCGCAGCTTGTCGAGGTGGCGGCCGATGAAGACGAACTTGCTCTGCGGCGCTTCGTTGTCCCACGGCTCCGACGGATGGAAATCCATCAGCCGGTGCACGGCCTGCAGTACATAGCGGCGCTCGTCGCCATCGACCGCGACGATCCCCTTCATCCGGAACACATCGTCGCCCTGCGCGGCCAGCAGTGCCTTTAACCCGTGTTCCAGCCGCTGGCGATCGAAGGGCTGGTCGAACACCAGCGACACGGAAGTCACCGACGGGTCATGGCGGTGGCCATGCGGTGCGCCGTCATCGTGCGCATGGTCGCAATGCGCGTCGCAAACATGGTCATGATGATCGTGATGGTCATCGTGCGTCTCCATTTGCGCCGTGCCCGGCGTGAAGCCACCGATGCCGAGGATCCTGGTCAGATCCACCTGCGCAAAGTTGGAGCGCAGGATCTGCGCGCCTTCGTTCAGCTTGTGGATGCGTGATTCCAGTGCATCGAGCCGCGCCGCGTTGACGAGATCGGTCTTGTTGAGGATCACGCGGTCCGCCGCCACGATCTGGTCGACGGCCTGGTTGTCGAAGCCGGTCAGTTGCGGGTCGTCGAGATGGTCTTCGATATGCACGGCATCGACCAGCGTCAGGATGCCGTCCAGCGTGACTTGCTTCGCAACTTCGTTGTCCATGAAAAACGTCGCGGCGACCGGCGTCGGGTCCGCCAGCCCGCTGGTCTCCACCAGGATGTGATCAAAGCGCTCGGGCCGTTCCAGCAGCTTCTGCAGGATGCGCACGAGGTCCGTGCGCACATCGACCACGCAGCAGATGCAGCCATTGGTCATCTGGTAGATCTCCTCGTCCGACGTCATCACCAGGTCCGAATCGACGTCGACCTCGCCGAACTCGTTCTCGATCACGGCGATGCGGTGGCCGTGCTTCTGCGTCAGGATGTGGTTGAGCAGCGTCGTCTTGCCCGAGCCGAGGAAGCCGGTCAGGATCGTCACCGGGACGGGGGGCTGTGGTGCGACGGCAGGTGCGTTCATGTTGTCTCCTGGTTGAATCCGGGTCGGGTACTGCGTTCCCCGCGAGCGGCGGGGCGAATCTTGTGCTCAGCCGGTGGCGACGTTGGGGCGCATGCCCTCCCACCGTTCCACCAGTCCGTCATGCGGCACATCGAACAGATCCAGCACGCGCCCCACGGTGTGGTTGACGATGTCGTCGACCGACTGCGGATGCGCATAGAACGCCGGCACCGGCGGCAGCACGATGGCGCCCATCTCGGTCACCGTGGTCATGTTGCGCAGGTGCACGAGGTGGAAGGGCGTCTCGCGCGCCAGCAGCACCAGCCGGCGGCGCTCCTTGAGCATCACGTCGGCGGCGCGGGTGACGAGGTTGTCGGCAAGGCCGGTGGCGATCGCGGCGAGCGTGCGCATCGAGCACGGCGCAACCACCATGCCATCGCAGCGGAACGAGCCGCTGGCGATGGTGGCGCCGATATCGCGCACGTTGTGCGCGACGTCGGCCATGGCTTCGATCTGCGGGCGCTGCAGGCCCAGTTCATGGTGCGCGGTGAGCAGGCCGGACGGCGAGCAGACCAGGTGGGTCTCCCAGGCGTCCAGCGCCTTCAAAGCCTGGAGCAGGCGCACGCCATAGACCGCGCCGCTGGCGCCGGTGATCGCGACCACCAGCCGTTGCGTGCGGGTCATGGCGTGACGCCTTCCTTCGCGGCTTTCTCCGCCAGTGCCTGCAAGACTTGCTCGGGCTTGATCGGATAGTGGCGGAAGCGCACGCCGATGGCATCGAACACCGCATTGGCGATGGCGGGCCCGATCGCGACGATCGGGTCTTCGCCGACGCCCTTGGCGCCGAACGGGCCGCCGGGGTCGGGCGCGGCTTCCAGGATCACCGTGCGGATCTCCGGCATGTCCATCGCCAGCGGCATCTTGTAGTCGACGAAGTTGGCGTTGAGCGAGCGGCCCGTGCGCATGTCGATCTGGTAGTCCTCGTACAGCGTATGGCCGATGCCCTGCTGGATACCGCCTTCGATCTGTCCAGCTGCCGCCACCGGATGGATCACCTTGCCGACGTCATGCACCGGCACCACCTGCTGCACGGTGATGAAGCCGGTCTCGGTGTCGACCGCGACTTCAACAAAGTGCGCGGCGAACGAGTACGACTTGGTCGGGTGGTAGGTCGCGGTGCCGACCAGCTGCGCGGCGGGGATGCCCTTGCGCGGCATCACGGCCTCTCGCACCGTCAGCGTGGGGCCGTCGCGGTCGCGCACGGCGATCACGCCGGCGGTCAGCGTCAGCGCGTCGGGCTCGCATTCGAGCAGCCTTGCCGCGCGCTCGAACAACTGTCGCTTGATCTCGCCCGCCGCCATCTGTGCCGCCTTGCCGACCATGTAGGTGGTGTGGCTGGCAAACGCGCCGATGTCCCACGGCACCACGTCGGTATCGCCGTGCACGACTGCTACCGCTTCGAACGGCACCGTCAGTTCCTCCGCAACGATCTGCGCGAGCGCCGTGTGCGCGCCGGTGCCCAGGCCAGCGGCGCCGGTCAGCAGTACCACCGTGCCGTCCTCGTTCATCTTGATGATGGCGTTGCCCTGTTCCTTGATGCCGGGATAAGCGCTGCTGCCGTGCATTTCGCAACCCACGCCCCAGCCGGTGCAGATCGGCCCGCTGGTATCGCGTGCGCGGTTCCGCAGTGCCGGCCAGTCGACGATCTCCATTCCTTTCTCGATGCAGGCTTCCAGCCCGTGCCCGATCAGCGGATGGTTCGACGGCGCGATATCGCCTTCGCGCACGGCATTCTTCAGCTTCAGCTCGGCGGGGTCGAGGCCGAGGTGCTCGGCCGCTTCGTCCATCTGCACGTCGAGCGCGTAGTAGGTCTGCACCACGCCATAGCCGCGGAAGGCGCCGGCGATCGGGCTGTTGGTGTAGACGCAGCGGCCTTCGAGCAGCACGTTGTCGCAGCGGTACAGGGACACCATTGCCGCGGTGCCGACATTGGTCACGCCCGGGCCATGCGAGCCATACGCACCGGAGTTGAACACCACCTTTGCCTGGCGCGCGGTGATCGAGCCATCGTTGCGGAAACCCTGCTTCAGCCAGATCTTCGCGGGATGCCGCGTGCGGCCACCAAGGAAGGTTTCCTCGCGCGTGTATTCCATCCGCACCGGCCGACGCGTCTCGCGTGCCAGCAGTGCGCACAGGAACTCATGCTGGAACAGGTCCTGCTTGGCGCCGAAGCCGCCGCCCATATGGTCGACCAGCACGCGTACCTTGTGCAGCGGCAGGCCCAGCACCTCGGCCATGATGCCGCGCACCATGAAGGCGGTCTGCGTCGAGATCCACACCGTCAGGTTGCCGTTGCCGTCCCAACTGCAGGTGCAGACGTTCGGCTCCATGTAGGCGGGGGTGGGGCGGCCGCCTTCGTAGATGCCTTCGATGATGAAGTCGGCGTCGGCAAAGCCCGCTTCCACATCACCGCGCTTGATGATCACCGGTGGCAGCACCAGGTTGCCGCCGGGCTCACGGTCGTGAATACGCGGCGCGTCGGAGCGTTGCGCATCCTCGGTGGTGAAGACTGCTGGCAGCGTCTCGTACTCCACCTCGATCAATTCCACCGCGCGCGCGGCGATCTCTTCGCTGGTCGCGGCCACCGCGGCGACGCCTTCGCCCCAGTAGCGCACTTTATCGTCGAGGATGTACTGGTCGCACGTCACCGACGCGGAGCGCGGGTGGGGCGAGCCGGCATGCAGCACGCGCGGCACGTTCTCGTGCGTCAGCACCGCCTTCACGCCCGGCAGCGCCAGCGCGCGCGTGGTGTCGATGCGGCGGATCCTGGCGTGGGCGACATCGCAACGCTTTAGCTTTCCGAACAGCAACCCGGCGAACGGCATGTCGGCAACGTACTTCGCATTGCCGGTCACCTTGTCGAGCAGGTCGGTGCGCTTGACGCTGTGTCCGATCACGGCGTGGGTCATCATGCCTCCTCGCTGGCGCGTGCCTTGCAGCAGGCGTTGTGGTCCGGGTCCATGGCCTCGGCAGTCTTTTCGATGGCCTCGATGATCTTGGTGTAGCCGGTGCAGCGGCAGATATTGCCGGCGATGGCAAAGCGGATCTCGTCGCGCGTGGGGTGCGGGTTCGCGTCGAGCAGCGCCTTGGCCATCACCACGAAGCCCGGCGTGCAGAAGCCGCACTGCGCGGCGCCGCACTGCATGAACTGCTCCTGGATCGGATGCACGACGTCAGGGGAAGGCTGGACGCCTTCGATGGTGGTGATGCTGCAGCCGTGCGCTTCGGGCGCCAGCAGCAGGCACGCGTTCATCGGCTGCCCATCGATGATGACGGTGCAGGAGCCGCATTCGCCGACGTCGCAGCCCTTCTTGGTGCCGGTCAGGCCGGCGTCGTTGCGCAGCGCGTCGAGCAGCGTGCCGTGCGGTTCCACCGCCAGTTCGCGCGGCTCGCCGTTGATGACGAGTTCGATTATTTTTCGCATGTTGCGGCCTCCAGGGCTTGCTGCAGGGCTTGTTCCAGGGCGCGGCGCGTGAGCACGCAGACCATCTGGCGGCGGTAGGCTTCGCTGGCGCGCACGTCGCTGATCGGGCGCGCGTCGCGCATGGCGGCATGGGCGGCCTGCAGGATCAGCGCGTCGGTGATGCGGTGCTCGCGCAGCAGGTTCTCGGCGTGTACCGCGCGTACCGGCGTCGGTCCCACGGCGGCGAGCACGATGCCGACGTCGGTGCAGCGGCCGCCTTCGACCGTCAGCGACACCGCCACACCCACCGTGGCCAGTTCCATTTGCACGCGGCGACCATGCTTAAGGTAGACCTTGGCAGTGTTGCTACGCGGCGCCGGCACGGTGATGCGCGTGACGATCTCGTCGGGTGCGATCGCGGTCTTGCCGACGCCGGTGATGAAGTCTTCCACGCGCACTTCGCGCGAACCGGACATGCCGTACAGGTGCACTGAAGCGCGATCCGCCACCAGCGGCGCGATCGAATCCGCCGACGGCGACGCGCGGCACACATTGCCGACCACGGTAGCGCGATGCCGCACCTGGATCGAGGCGAAGTCCGTCACCGCCTTGGCCAGGCTGGCGTAGTGGCGCTGCACGAAGCTGGAAGTTTCCACCGCGCGCGTCGTCACCAGCGCGCCGATGCGCAGGCCGTTGACCGGGTCGAACGTCAGCACGTCCATGCCCGGGATCTTCTTGATGTTGATGACCTGCTCGGGCTTGCGCACCGACTCCTTGATCTGCACGAGCAGGTCCGTGCCGCCGGCCAGCACGCTGGCCTTGCCCCCGCAGCGGTGCAGCAGGGCCGAGGCTTCCGCCAGCGTGGCCGGTTCGAAGTATTCAAACGCTCTCATCGCTCCTCCTGGTCTTTGCCACCGGTGGCGTCCGCATGCAGCACGCGGCGCGAACCGTTGCGGTCATGATGGGCGGACGGGCTCCATCGGTAAAGGTAGCGAAATGGATTAATTGATCGTGTTACCCTCTGAATTCGATGCGCCGCCGTTTCAACGACAAGAGCGCGCACGCCAGGAACCCGGAGGTAGACAACGTGCCCAACATCAGCAACATGAACGTGTCGCTGCGCCAGCTGCGCGCGTTCATTGCCGTGGCGCAGGAGCGCCATTTCACGCGCGCCGCGGAGAAGCTGGACCTGTCGCAGTCGTCGGTCAGCGCGCTGATCCATGAACTGGAAGGCAATCTCGGCCTGAAACTGTTTGACCGCCATACACGCCAGCTCCACATCACGCAGGCCGGCGCCGAGCTGCTGCCGCTGGTCAAGAAGGCGGTGGCGGATATCGACAGCGTGATCGAGAACTCCAGCGAGCTGCGCACGCTCGGACGCGGGCGCGTGTCGATCGCGGCGTCGTCGATCCAGGCGGCGCTGATGCTGCCGCGCTTTATCCGCGAGTTCTGCGTCGGACATCCGGGCGTGAAGGTGGAACTGCACGATGTGTCGGAGCATGAGGTGCCCAAGATGGTCAGCTCGGGCGAGGTCGATTTCGGCATCGGCACCATTCCCGAGGGCCAGCCAGACCTGAGTGCGCACCGGCTGATGGAAGACCCGTTCGTGATCGTGATGCAGGCCGACCATCCGCTGCGGCGGCGCAAGACGCTGCGCTGGGAAGACGTGGCCAGCATCCCGGTGATCGGGCCGCACAAGGGCAACCCGATCCGCGATTGCCTGGACACCGCGCTGGCTGCGCGCGGCATCGCGCTGCAACGGCTGCACGAAGTCCTGCTGCCGCTGACGATGGTGGGAATGGTCGATGCCGGATTGGGGATCGCGGTAATGAGTGCGGCAGTCACGCGCCTGACTTCGGCGCTTGGCCTTGCCACCGTAATGCCGACCGATCCGGTGATCCACCGCGAGATATCGCTGCTGGTGCACGCGGACCGGTCGTTGTCGCCGCCGGCGCAGGCCTTCCGCGACCTGCTGATGCGGCAGCGCGGCAAGCTGGGCTAGGCCGGCCTACATGTTCACGCCGGTTCCTTCGCCAGCCCGTGGGCCTGGGGGCCGGCGAGCGCGCGTTGAACAGCAGGTTCAGCAGCACCGCCGTCAGCGTGCCGAGCAGGATGCCGTTCTGGCAGAACTTGGCCAGCAACTCCGGCATCTGCGAGAAGAACTTGTCCGACACCAGCGGGATCATCCCCAGCGCCACGCTGACCGCGACGATATAGGCGTTCTTCTTGTTCTCGACAAAATCCACATGGCCGAGGATGCGCACGCCGGTCGCGGCGACCATGCCGAACATCACCAGCGCCGCACCGCCCAGCACGTACTGCGGGATCGACGCGGCAAAGAACGACAGCTTGGGCAGGCAGCCCAGCACGATCAGGATGCCGCCCGCGGTGGCGCAGACCCAGCGGCTGCGCACGCCCGTCACCTGCACCAGCCCCACGTTCTGCGCGTAGGAGGTGTAGGTGAAGGTGTTGAACACCGCGCCCACCAGCGCGCCGACGCCATCGGCACGCAGGCCGCGCGCGATGTCCTCTGACCCGACCGGCCGGCCGACGATCTCGCCCAGCGCCAGGAACTGGCCCACGCCCTCGATCATGATCACCATCATCACCACGCACAGCGTGATCGCGGTCATCGCGTCGAAGGTTGGCCAGCCGAAGTGGAAGGGCGTGATGAACTCGACCCAATGCGCGTTGTGCAGGCCGTCGAAGCTGACCTTGCCCATCGCCAGCGCGATCAGGAAGCCGACCGCGATGCCGATCAGCACCGCCACATTGCACAGGAAGCCGCGCGCAAAGGCGACCAGCGCCAGCACCGTGCACAACACCGCGGTGGCGATAGCGATGTTGACCGGCACGCCGAAGTTGGGATTGGGCACCGGACCGGCTGCCGTGTTGATGGTCGGATTGCCACCCGCCGCCCAGTTGATGCCCACGCGCATCAGCGAGATGCCGATCACCAGCACCACGGTACCGGTCACCACCGGCGGAAACCAGCGCACCATCTTGCCGACATAGGGCGCGGCAAAGCAGGTGAAGACGCCCGCCACCATCACCGCGCCGAACACGGCGGGCAGGCCCAGCGACGGGTTGGAGCCGGTGGCGATGATCGGTGCGATCGCGGTGAAGGTCACGCCCATCATCACCGGCAGGCGGATGCCGACCTTCCAGATGCCGATGCTCTGGATCATCGTCACCAGGCCGCAGCAGAACAGGTCAGCGGCGATCAGGAAGGCGACCTGGTCCTTGGGCAGCTTGAGCGCGCCGCCGATGATCATCGGCACGGCGATGGCGCCGGCATACATCACCAGCACGTGTTGCAGGCCCAGGGCTAGCAAGCGGGGCGCGGGCAGGACTTCGTCGACGGGATGCACGGGGGCAGCCCCATGCGCAGGCAGGGTGGGGGTCATGCTGTCTCCTTTGGTCGGTAGCACGCCGGTCGCGCCCGAGACACTTACGTGTTGCCAAGGTCGCCGGCAGTTTCCTGTGCGGGATGGTCAGTTGCCATCCTTCTCGTGCGATGCCCGCGCCTGTCCTGGATATGTGTCCAGCATGGCAGCCGCGGCGCGAGGGTACAACTGATGAGGCGGATTTATCGATCGGGTTTAACGATGAATCCGCCTTTTCAATGGGGTTATCCCGGGGTTATCCCCTCGGTTATCTCCTACGGCACGCCGAGGCGGGCCAGCAGCGCGTCGGCACGTTCCATCGCGGCGGCGTCGATGCGCGCGCGCACGCCGTCGAAGTTGGGGCCGCGGGTCGCATCCAGCCCCATGCGCGATGTGGTGCCCGCGCCGGAAGCGGAAGGATCGAGCGCGCTGCCCGGCAGCCCGTCGACCACCACCACATCGAGATGCGGCTGCAAGTGCGTCGCCATCGCCCACAACACTTCCTCGTCACGGGTGATATCGACGTCCTCGTCCACCGCGACCACCGTCTTCAGGTACGGGTCCCAGCCGAGCAGCCCGAGCATGACCTGCCGCGCTTCGCCGGGCCGGCTCTGGCGTAGCGCGACGTAGGCGTGGAAGTGCGTGCCCGAACTCGGGTAATGCACGGCGGTGACGCTGGGAAAGCGCTCCTTCAGCTTCTCCACCATCTCTGATTCGCGCGGAATGCGGCCCAGGTTCAGGTGCTCGGCCGAGTTGCCGCCGACCACGTCGACCAGCCACGCGTCGGTACGGCGCATCACGCTTTCCACGTGCAGCAGGTTGTTGGTGGATCGGTCCGACGAATAGCCGGTGAATTCGCCGAACGGGCCTTCATCGACGCGCGCCTCGGGGTCGATCACGCCTTCCAGCACGATCTCGGCATGCGCCGGCACCAGGATGCCATAGCGCGGCGTGCGCACCACCTCCAGCGGCGCACCGAACAATCCGCCGGCAACGTGGCGCTCATCCACGCCAAACGGCAGCCGTGCCGCGCCCGCCAGCATGAACAGCGGATGCGCGCCGATCACCATCGCCACCGGCAGCGGCTTGCCCAGCTGCGCCGCGCGCTGCTGCATGCGCCACAGGTGACCGCGCGAATGCAGGCTGGTGGCGATCTCGGTTGGCGAATGCAGCATCGAGCGATGGAAGCTGGCGTTGCCGATGCCGGTATCGGGATCCTCGGCGATCAGGATCGCATTGGTGATGTAGGGCCCGCGGTCGCTGGCGAAGTGCCTGATCGCGGGAATGGTGTGGAGATCGATATGGCGAGTCTCGACATGACCGGTCACCGCGCCGCTGTCCTGCACGCGCGGCGCCACCATGCGGCGGCTGCGTGCCTGGTATTCGGCATGGATGCCGGCGGGCGGCACGCCGCCGAGCATGCGGCCCACGCGCTCGCGCGAGGCGAACAGGTTGGTGACGAGCGGGACGCCGAGTCCGTCGACATGGTCGAGCACCAGCGCGGGATGGCGGCCTTGCGCGGCCAGCGCCCACACCAGCGCGGTGGCGTCCTGGTCGGAGCCCACCGGTTCGCGGATATGCAATACGTCTTCGGGAAAGGCCTCGCGGTAGGCGGCCAGGAACTGGTGGAAATCCTGAGAGGTGTCGTGGAGAGGCTTGCGCCCCGACGTGGGAACGAAGGGCGCTGAAGGCGAGTTCATGAATGGCTCCTGTGGTCAGGGTCGGCCAGGGCGAAGGCTGCCCCGGCGGCCGGGAAGTTGGGATTTCCCCGGCCGCCGTGCCATGCCTGCCTGCGGAACAGCTAGGTCTTAACGCGTGCTGGCGTAGGTATCCTTCAGCCGCGCCTGCGCCTCTGCCTGCGTCCTGGGCGGTGCGGTAGGCTCGATGCCGACCAGCCGGGCGATGTTGTTGCCCATGTAGTCTTCCAGCCCGTCTTCGTCCAGGTCCATGCCCTGCGGCGCCGGGCCGCACAGCATTTCCAGCTCGCGCAGCCACATGCCGGGCTCGTTCGGCGGCGTGTCGGTGCCGAACACGATCTTGTCGCGCGGCAGCTGGCGCGCGAACTCGACGATGCGCGACTGGAAGCACCAGCCCGATTCGCAATACACGTTGGGCGTATCCATCGCCATCCAGAACGCCTCGAACGAATAGTTGCCGCCGGTCTGGATGCCGAAGTGTCCGATGATGAAATTGACCATCGGGAATTCACGGATCACCGGGTAGAACATCGTCGGGATCGTGTACGGGCCGTCGCCGGTATGGATCAGCACCACGATGTTGTATTTGGCGCAGACCTTCATCGCCGGGCGCAGCCAGTCGAGCGCGCGGTCGGGGCGGTAGCCGTGCATGTTGGCATGCAGCTTGAGCATCTTGAAGCCGTATTCCCTGATATGGAATTCCAGCTCCTGCGCGCCTTCTTCCGGGCCCCAGCGCGGGTTGAAGGTGAAGTTGCCGATAAAGCGGTCGGGGTACTTCTGGCACAGGCTGGCCACGTAGGCCATGTAGTCGCGGATGCCTTCGCGGCCGCGCCGGTTGCCGTCGCGGTAGCCGGTGTTGCCCGGCGGCGGCTGGATAAAGCCCATGTCGATGCGGCGCGGCTTGCCGTTGATCATGTAGGGGCCGTCCATCATCTTGAGCAGGCGCTCGCCGGTGAAGGGCTCGCCGGTGTGGCGCCAGGCTTCGTCGACGAGGTTGGTGGGATGCAGGTGGGTGTCGATGATCATGTCTTGTCTCCGGAGTCCGTTGTCGTTGGCGCTGACGTGGTCAGGCGGCCAGGCGCGCTTTCGCTTCTTCCAGCGTGCGCGGGACCGGCGTCGGCTCCAGGCCGATCATCCGGGCGACGTTGTTGCCCAGGTAGTCCTCCAGCGTGTCTTCATCCAGGTTCAGGCCCTGCGGCGGCTCGAAGCACAGCACTTCCAGCAGGCGCAGCCACATGCCGGGCTCGTTGGGCGGCGTGTCGGAACCGAACAGGATCTTGTGTTTCGGCAGCACCTTGGCAAACTCGACGATGCGCGACTGCAGGCACCAGCCTGATTCGCAGTACACGTTGGGCATGTCCATCGCCATCTGGAACGGCTCGAAGCAATACACGCCGCCGGTCTGCACGCCGAAGTGGGCCATGATGAAGTTCACCGTCGGGAACTCCTTGATCATCGGCACCCATTCGGTCGGGATGCTGTAGGGGCCGTCGCCGGTATGCAGCTTGACCATCACGCCCAGCTCGGCGCATTTCTGCAGCGCCGGGCGCAGCCAGTCGAGCGCGCGGTCCGGGCGGTAGGCGTGCATGTTGGCCTGGAACTGGACCATCTTGAAGCCCAGCCTCTTCACGTAATGCTCGATCGCATTGACGCCGTGCTCCACGCCGCAGCGCGGGTTGTAGACGAAGCAGCCGATAAAGCGGTCGGGGTACTTCTGCACCATTTCGACCGTGTAGGCCATGTAGGCATCGATCGATTCGCTGCCGGACTTCACGCCGTCGGTGTAGGTGTAGATGGTGTTGCCCTGCGGGGGCTGGATAAAGGCTTTGTCGATGCGGCGCGGCTTGCCGTTGATGGTGAACGGGCCGTCCATCATCTGGATCAGGCGCTCGCCGGTGAACGGGTCGCCGTCGTGGCGCCAGGCCAGGTCGACGAGGTTCGTCGGATAACAGCTGGTGTCGATGATCATGGGAGATCCCCTAACAATGACTAGGTTGGACACGCATGCGGGGATCGGGGCGGAAAGGCGCGCGCAACACCATGCGGCTTCCGGGCCGGATCGTTATCGCATGCTGCTTTCGGGAGTCTTTGTCAGGGGAGCGTTGGACCACTGCGCCACCGACGAAAACACTCCGTCAGTGAGCAATCTCCAGTTGGACCTCACGGCATTGCACCGCTGCTGTCCAATCGACCGCTTCTACCCACGCGCTCGTTATACATAGGCGCGCGCGGGGTCGTCAAGAATCTTGTGTGCTGCGCTGCACGAAGCGCGTGCCGCTACAACTTCTGCGCGCGCTCCAGTTCGCGCCACGCCAGCCAGAGGCGCGTGTCGAACTCCAGCTGGTGGTAGCGCGGCTCCATGTGTTCGCAGAGCCGGTAGAAGGCCTTGTTGTGGTCGCTCTCTTTCAGGTGCGAGAGTTCGTGCACGACGATCATGCGCAAGAATTCCGGCGGCGCTTCCTTGAACAGCGAGGCCACGCGGATTTCCTTCTTGGCCTTCAGCTTGCCGCCCTGTACGCGCGAGATGGCAGTGTGCAGGCCCAAGGCCTTGTGGGCCGAGTCGAGCGTGGCATCGAAGCCGACCTTGTGCAGCGGCGGCGCGCTGCGCAGATATTCCTGCTTCAGTTCGGTGGCGTAGTCGTACAGCGCGCGATCGGTCTGCACGGCGTGGCGCTGCGAATAGCGACGCGACAGATGGTCGCCCAGGCGGCCAGCGGCGGCGAGCTCGCGCACCTGGTCGAGCACTTCGGGCGGATAGCCGCCCAGGAAGCGCATCGGGTCCTTGCCGGCGGGGCGCCAGGTTTCGGTCACTGCAGCCACTGCTTAGTGGTGGTGGTGATGGTGATGCATCCAGCTGTTGTCCAGCGAATTGACGAAGGACTCGACCGCGTCCTTGTCGCCGGTGGCATGGCGCATCATCTCGCCGCACTTGCAGAAGCCCTGGTACGGGGTGATGTGCGAGCACGCCGACGTCTTCTGCAGGTACAGCGTGACGGGTTTCGTGCACTTTTTGCACTTGAACTTCAGGGTCAAGGCGGGTTTGCTCATGGCGATGGCTTGGAAAGTCAGCAGGAAATCGAACCTGCCATTGTACCGGCGGGGGCCAAAGCTGGCTGGGGCCGGCTGCGTGCCCCGGCGTGCCTGATACACTCCCGCCATTCCCGCACCAACACCAACACGCACCCATGGCACAGTACGTTTTCACCATGAATCGCGTGGGCAAGATCGTTCCGCCCAAGCGTCACATCCTGAAGGACATCTCGCTGTCGTTCTTCCCCGGCGCCAAGATCGGCGTGCTGGGCCTGAACGGCTCGGGCAAGTCCACGCTGCTCAAGATCATGGCTGGCCTCGACAAGGAGATCGAGGGCGAAGCCACGCCGATGCCCAACCTGAACATCGGCTACCTGCCGCAGGAACCGCAGCTCAACCCCGAGCAGACCGTGCGCGAGTCGGTGGAAGAAGCCCTGGGCGGCGTGTTCGAGGCGCGCAAGAAGCTCGACGAGATCTATGCGGCCTATGCCGAGCCGGACGCCGACTTCGACGCGCTGGCGGCCGACCAGGCCAAGTACGAAGCTATCCTGGCCGCGAGCGACGGCAACAACGCCGAGCTGCAGCTGGAGATCGCCGCCGACGCGCTGCGCCTGCCGGCATGGGACGCGAAGATCGAACATCTCTCCGGTGGTGAAAAGCGCCGCGTGGCGCTGTGCCGCCTGCTGCTGTCGCGCCCCGACATGCTGCTGCTCGACGAACCGACCAACCACCTGGATGCCGAATCGGTGGACTGGCTGGAGCAGTTCCTGACGCGCTTCCCGGGCACCGTGGTGGCCGTGACCCACGACCGCTACTTCCTCGACAACGCCGCCGAGTGGATCCTTGAACTGGACCGCGGCCAGGGCATCCCCTGGAAGGGCAACTACAGCTCGTGGCTGGACCAGAAGGAAGCGCGCCTGAAGCAGGAAGAGGCCAGCGAATCGGCGCGCCAGAAGGCACTGCACAAGGAACTGGAGTGGGTGCGCCAGAATCCCAAGGGCCGCCAGGCCAAGTCCAAGGCGCGCCTGGCCCGCTTTGACGAGCTGAACAGCCAGGACTACCAGAAGCGCAACGAAACCCAGGAAATCTTCATCCCGGTGGGCGAGCGCCTGGGTAATGAAGTGATCGAGTTCGACAACGTCAGCAAGGGTTTCGGCGACCGCATGCTGATCGAAAACCTGAGCTTCAAGGTGCCGCCGGGCGCCATCGTCGGCATCATCGGCCCGAACGGCGCCGGCAAGTCGACGTTCTTCAAAATGCTCACGGGCAAGGAACAGCCGGACAGCGGCGAGATCAAGATCGGGCCGACCGTGAAGATGGCCTTTGTCGACCAGAGCCGCGATGCGCTGGACGGCACCAAGACCGTGTTCGAAGAGATCTCGGGCGGCGCCGACGTGCTGACGGTTGGCCGTTACGAAACCCCGTCGCGCGCCTATATCGGCCGCTTCAACTTCAAGGGCGGCGACCAGCAGAAGCAGGTCGGCACGCTGTCGGGCGGTGAACGCGGCCGCCTGCACATGGCCAAGACGCTGATCGCCGGCGGCAACGTGCTGCTGCTGGATGAGCCGTCGAACGACCTCGACGTGGAAACGCTGCGCGCGCTGGAAGACGCGCTGCTGGAGTTCGCCGGCTGCGTGATGGTGATCTCGCACGATCGCTGGTTCCTGGATCGGATCGCGACGCACATCCTGGCGTTCGAGGGCGACTCGCATGTGGAGTTCTTCCCGGGCAACTACCAGGAGTATGAAGCAGACAAGAAGAAGCGGCTGGGCGAGGAAGGAGCCAAGCCGAAGCGGATCCGGTATAAGCCGATCGCGCGGTGAGGTTCTGCTGAGTGTGAAAGGAAACCAGGTCTGCGGGCCTGGTTTTTTTATGGCCGTAACGCTCGCGAGCGCACCGGCACGCTGCCGCCACGCGTGAACTCTCCCCTCCCCAGCGCAGTGAGAGAGGGGTGCAAACCGCTCGCGCGGGTTAGTCCTGCGCCCGCACCAACCGCAACCGCGTAATCTCCGACGGCGCCCCGAACCGCTTTGGCGGCCCCCAGTACCCCGTCCCCCGGCTCACATAAATCCACATCGCCCCATGCCGCACCAGCCCCGCGGTGTACGGCTGTTGCATTGGCACGAACAGGTTCCAGGGCCAGAACTGCCCGCCGTGGGTATGCCCGGAGAGTTGCAGGTCGAACCCTGCCTCGGCCGCGGCCACTGCCGTGCGCGGCTGATGCGCTAAAAGCACGCGCACGCCAGCCTGCGCGGGAGCGCCGGCGATGGCACGGTGCGGGTCGCTGCGGTGGCTTTCATGGAAGCGGCCGGCGGAGTAATCGGTCACGCCCGCCAGCACCAGCGGGTGACCGCCGTGCTGCAGCACCACGTGCTCGTTCATCAGCACGCGCAGGCCGAGCCGGCGCAGTTCGTCGATCCACGGCTGTGCGCCGGCGTAATACTCATGGTTGCCGGTGACGAAGTAGCTGCCGTGCCGCGCCTGCAGCCGCGCCAGCGGCGCGGTGTGCGCGGACAGTTCGCGCACGGTGCCGTCGACCAGGTCGCCGGTGATGGCCACGGCGTCGGGCTGCAGGCTGTTGACGCGGTCGACGATGCGGTCGAGGTAGGGCCGCTTGATGGTGGGGCCGACGTGGATGTCGCTGATCTGGGCGATGGTGAAACCGTGCAGTGCCTCGGGCAGGCCGGCCACCGGCACGTCGACCTCGACCACGCGCGCCACGCGGCGGGCGTTGATATAGCCGGCCAGCGTGACCAGCAGCGCCAGCAGCGGCACGGCGAGCGCGCTGCCCGATACCAGTCCGGGGGCCTGCCAGCCGAGCAGCTTGCCGGCCAGCCAGGCGGCGGCCAGCGCGATGTCACGCGCCAGCGTCAGCACCAGCAGGGATGAGAAGAATCCCATTGCCAGCATGCCGATCCAGGAGATGCGGTCCCCCCACGGCTGGCTGAAGCGCCGCGCCAGCAGCCCGGCGGGCAGCAGTGCGCAAGACAGGGCGAGCCAGATGACAGCAAACGTCTTGACCAGCATCGGCACGGGCATCGCCGGCAACAGCCGCAGCCCGATGTAGGCGTGCAGCAGGGCCGTGATCAGCGCGGCGGTCAGGATCGTGGTGCGAGGGGGCATGGGGGCGCGGCGGTAGCCAGGGAGACATTGGAGATGAGGCCGTGACGCGGTCGCTTCAAGGGCGGTGGCCTGTGTAAGGCGTCCGGCAAGCCAAGCAAGATGCACACCGGGCCGCTGCCGGCGGACGCAACGACGCATTGCGTCTTGAGGCGCCGCGTCACTGCGGGCTCAGTGTCTTCTAACCAACAGGCGCCGCAGGGCGTGGTGGATCAGGCATGCAGGCGGCCCCGGTGACGGTCTGATCTGTCCTTTTTTGCAAGCGCCCTGAATGTTTTCAAATGCAATTGTTCGCCTGTCCGGCCTAATTTAGATTCGCAGCATGGGCCGATTGCTGTGCAGCATCGTGCCCTCCACGTCGGAGAGATCCATGCCTTTTCGCCTCAAGCAGACCAGCGCCCTGATCGTGGCGGCATGGCTCGCGCTTGCGCCACTCGGGCCGCAGGCCGCTACGCCGCCGCAGGCTTCGGCCGCAGCGCTGGCCTGGCCTCGCAATTTCGACGCCGCCAACGACCATGTCGAGCTGTACCAGCCGCAGGTCGAGACCTGGGATGGCAACCGCCTGTCGGGCCGTGCCGCCGTGGCCGTAGGGGAGAAGGGCGGCTCGCCCACCTATGGCGTGGTGCATTTTTCGGCCGCCGCCGATATCGACAAGCCATCCGGGCTGGTGCAGCTGAGTGCGCTGCGCATCGACAGCGTGGAAGTCCCGACCAGGCCCGACGCCGTCGACCGCGTGCGCCAGGCGCTGGTGTCCCGGCTGCCGGCCAACGGCCTGACCGTGCCGCTGGACCAGTTGCAGGCCAGCTATGCCGTGTCGCAGCAACTCGCCCGAGCCGGCCGCGTGCCGGTCCGCAACGATGGGCCGCAGATCCTGTTTGCAACCACGCCGACGCTGCTGGTGCTGGTCGACGGCGACCCGGTCTGGCGCGCCGTTCCCGGCACGCAATATGAACGCGCGCTCAACAGCCGTGCGCTGTTGCTGCGCGAGTCGGGCGGCGAGCTGTACCTGAAGGCCGCCGGCTACTGGTACCGCTCCGAATCCGCAGGCGGCACATGGGAGGCCATCACCGCCGTGCCGAAGGCGCTGGAGAATGCCGCCGCCAAGGCCGCCGCCGGCATGAAGCCGGACGCGATGCTGCCCGCCGACGGCAAGCGTCCGGCGCGGGCGCCGGCTATCGTTTTCGCCACCCGGCCCACCGAGCTGGTCATCACCAGCGGCGCGCCGCAGATGATGCCGGTCAGTGGCGTGGGCCTGCTGACGGTCTCCAATGCCGATCACGCCATCTTCGTCGACCCGGCCACCAACCAGTATTACGTGCTGCTGTCGGGCCGCTGGTTCCGCGCGCCGATGCTGACCGGGCCGTGGGAATACGTGCCCGGCCGCGAGCTGCCGGCCGACTTTGCCAGGATCCCGCCCACCGATCCCAAGGCCAACGTGCTGGTGTCGGTGCCGGGCACGCCGCAGGCGCGCGAAGCCGAGATCGCCGCCACCATCCCGCAGACCGCCACGGTCTCGCGCAGCAAGGCCAGCCTGACCGTGGCCTACGACGGCACGCCGCGTTTCACGCCGATCACCGGCACCTCGCTCAGCTATGCCGCCAACACCGGCACGCCGGTGATCGAGGTCGATGCCAGCCACTATTACGCGGTTGCCAATGGCGTCTGGTTCACGGCGCCCGCACCGTCGGGACCGTGGCGCGTCGCCACAGAGGTGCCGTCGGCGATCTACACCATCCCGCCGACCTCGCCGCTCTACTACGTGACCTATGTGCGGATCTACTCGGTCACGCCGGAAACCGTCGTGGTCGGCTACACGCCGGGCTACATGGGCGTGGTGGTCAGCCCCGACGGCACGGTGGTGTACGGCACCGGCTATGTGTATCCGCCCTATGTCGGCGCGGTCTATTACGGCTACCCGGTCACCTACGGCTACGGCGCCGGCTTCGGCGTCGGCATGGCCGAAGGGTTTGCCTTCGGCTTCGCCGCGGGCGCGTTCTGGGGCGCGGCGTCGCCGTACTGGGGGCCGTACTGGTGGGGCGCCCCGTATAACTGGAACTACGTCAACGTGAACCAGGCCAACTTCTATGGCCGCTGGGGCCAGGGCACGGTGACGCATGCGCAGGGCTGGAACGCGTGGACCGGCACCGAATGGCGCGGCAGCGCGGCCTCGGGCTTCAACCCGGCGACCGGTGCGCGCTACCAGGGCAGCCGCGGCGCGGCGTTCAACCCGTATTCCGGCAACTACGCGGCCGGCCGCCAGGGCTCGTTCGCCAATCCGTCGACCGGCAGCGAAGGGGCCGCGCGTGGCGGCGTGGCCGGCAACACCTATACCGGCAACTACGCGGCCGGACGCCAGGCGGCGGGCTACAACGCGCAGACCGGCCGCATCGGCGCGGGCGAGGCCGGCATTGCCGGCAACACCCAGACCGGCGAGCACAGCGCCGCCAGCCGAGGCTTTGTTGCCAACCCGGGCAAGGACAACGCCGTAGTGTGGAACAACGGCAACGTTTATGCCGGCCACGACGGCTCCGTGTACCAGCACACCGACGACGGCTGGCAGAAGCACACCGCCGGCGGCTGGGAACCGGTGCAGCCGAACAGCGACGCCACCAGCCGGCTGGAGTCGCAGCGCCAGGCACGCGAGGTCGGCCAGCAGCGCTGGCAGGGCATGGCGCAGCATTGGCAGGGCGCGGGGCGCTTTGGCGGTGGCGGGGGCGGTGGCTTCCGGGGCGGGGGTGGCTTCCATGGCGGATTCCGACGCTGAGGCGGGTGCTCGGACCATAGCCACCAGCCCCGTCCCGGCTGTCGAAATGAGTAAACACGGGCACAAGAAAGATTGAATTGGCGCGTCCATGAGCGCGCCTTAACCTGCCTGAACAGGCACAGGATCGGCGGCGCGCGCCGCTGCGTCCGGCATCGGGGGCGGCCATGGTTGCTAGCGGAGGAGGTTTTGTGAGGACAATGCTCAACGGGCGCGGCGTGGCGGGCCTGCTGGCCCTGCTGCTGGTGGCGGGATGCGGCAAGGAAAAACAGGAAGCGGTGGCGCCGCCGGCAGCCGAGGTGGGCGTCATCACCGTGGCGCTGCGAGACGTGCCGCTCATATTTGACTTCGTCGGCCAGACCCAGAGTTCGCAGCAGGTGGAGATACGCTCGCGGGTCAATGGCTTCCTGGAGAAGCGGGTCTATACGGAAGGCGCTTTGGTCAAGGCGGGCGAGACCCTGTTCCTGATGGATCCCAAGCCCTTCGAGGCCACGCTGAAGGCGGCCGAGGCCGAACTTGCGCAGCAGCAGGCGCGGCTGAACACCGCGCGCGCCGACCTGAACCGCGTGCGCCCGCTGGCGGCGCGCAATGCCCTCAGCCAGCGCGACCTGGATGACGCCACCGGCAAGGAGCAGGAGGCCGCAGCCGCGGTGGAGCAGGCGCGCGCCAATGTGATCAATGCCAAACTGAACCTGAGCTACACGACGATCAAGTCGCCGGTGGCGGGCCTGTCGAGCTTTGCCAAGCGGCAGGTGGGTTCCTATATCGATACCACCAACAGCCTGTTGACCTATGTCGCCAAGCTGAGTCCGATGTGGGTCAACTTCAGCCTGTCCGAGAACGAGGTGCTGTCGATCCGTTCGTCGGAGAAGTCGGGGGCCATCCGGTACCCGGCGCAGGAAGCCTTCGACATCGTCATCGTGCTGGCCGATGGGACCGAGTTTCCGCACCACGGCAAGATCGCTTTCGCCGACGCCTCGTTCAGCCAGGAAACCGGCACCTACCTGGTCCGCGCCGAGGTCGCCAATCCGCAGGGCACGCTGAGGCCGGGCCAGTTTGTGCGGGTCAAGGTGCATGGCGCGATGCGCACGCAGGCCATTGCCGTGCCGCAGGAAGCCATCGTGCAAGGCCCGCGCGGGCAGACGGTCTGGGTGATCGGCCCGGACAACAAGGCGCAGCAGCGCGTGGTCGACGTGGGCGAATGGACCGGCTCCAACTGGGTGGTGCGCTCGGGCCTGAAGGCCGGTGAACGCGTGGCGGTGAGCGGTCTGCTGCGCCTGATGCCGGGCGCGCCGGTCAAGGCCGTGCCGGCGACCGAGCTGGCCGCGCACGGCGCGGCCAGCGGTGTCCACCCCGCGGCTGGCGAGCCTCCTGCCGCTGCATCGGCCGCATCGGCTGCATCGGCTGCATCAGGAGCAGGCGCGCAGCAGGCAGCGGGCTCCACCGGGAGCAAGCCATGAAGCTTGCCCATTTCTTTATCGACCGGCCGATCTTCGCATCGGTGCTGTCCATCATCATCACGGTGGGCGGCCTGGTGGCCCTGACAAAGCTGCCGATCGCCCAGTTCCCGGATATCACGCCCCCGTCCATCACGGTCACGACCCGGTACCCGGGGGCCAGCGCCGAGGTGGTGGCGCAGAACGTGGCCGCGCCGATCGAACAGCAGGTGAACGGCGCGGATCGCATGATGTACATGAACTCGACGAGTTCCTCGACCGGCGACCTGACGCTGACCACCTATTTCGAGATCGGCACCGACCCCGAGCTCGCGCAGGTGGATGTGCAGAACCGCGTCAACCTGGCGCTGCCCACGCTGCCCGATGCCGTGACGGCACAGGGCGTCTCCGTGCAGAAGCGGTCGTCGGCGTTCATGATGGTGATTGCCATCTATTCGCCCGACAACAGCTACAACCAGACCTTCGTCGGCAACTACGCCAATATCTACGTGCTGGATGCGCTCAAGCGCATTCCGGGCGCCAACCAGTCGTCCATCTTCGGCAGCCCGGACTACGCCATGCGCATCTGGCTGCGGCCGGACCGCATGGCGTCGCTGGGCATCACCACCGAGGACGTCAAGAACGCGGTCGCCAACCAGAACCAGCAGTTCTCCGCGGGACGCATTGGCCAGTCGCCGACCACCGGGCCGGTGCAGCAGACCTTCCCGATCGCCACCAAGGGCCGCATGACCGAGCCGGCCGAATTCGACAACATGATCCTGCGCGCGCAGTCCGGCGACGCCGCGCTGGTGCGTCTGAAGGACATCGGCCGCGCCGAGCTCGGGTCCAAGGACTACTCGCTGCGCAGCCGCTACAACGGCAAGACCGCCACGCTGCTGGCGGTGTACCAGCAGCCGGGGGCCAATGCGCTGGATGTGGCCAAGCAGGTGCGGTCCACGCTGGTGGAGCTGAAGAAGAGCTTTCCGCCGGGGCTGGAGTACGAGGTCGCGCTCGACACCACCGAGTTCGTGCAGGAGTCGATCGACGAGGTGGTGCACACGCTGCGCGACGCGGTGATCCTGGTGATCCTGGTGGTGTTCCTGTTCCTGCAGAGCCTGCGCGCCACGCTGGTGCCGATCCTGGCCGTGCCCGTGTCGATCATCGGCGCCTTCGTTGGCATGAGCGCATTTGGCTTCTCGGTCAACATGCTGACCTTGTTCGGCATGGTGCTGGCCATCGGCATCGTGGTCGACGACGCGATCGTGGTGATCGAAAACGTCGAGCGGAACATGACGGAGTTCAACCTGCCGCCCAAGGAGGCGGCCAAGAAGGCGATGGACGAGGTCAGCGGCCCGGTGGTCGCGATCGTGCTGGTGCTGCTGGCGGTGTTCATCCCGGTGGCGTTCCTGTCGGGCATCACCGGACAGTTGTACAAGCAGTTCGCCATCACCATCGCGGTGTCGGTGGTGCTGTCCGGCGTGGTGGCACTGACGCTGTCGCCAGCGATGGCGGCGATCCTGCTCAAGCCCGGCCAGCACAAGAAGAACCGCTTCTTCACCTGGTTCAACAATTCCTTCGACCGGCTCATTGCCGGCTATGACAGGTCGCTGCAGATCGTGATCCGGCGCACGGTGATGTCGATCGCCATCATCCTGGCGATGGTGGCGGTCAGCGTGGTCATGTTCATGCGCATCCCGACCTCGTTCCTGCCAGTGGAGGACCAGGGCTATCTGTTCGGCGCGGTGGTCATGCCGGACGCGGCCAGCCTGGATCGCACCCAGACGCTGTCGAGCCGGGCCGAATCCTGGCTGTCCAAGCAGCCCGGCGTGTCATCGGTGGCCACGGTCGATGGCTACAGCCTGATCGACTCGCAGAACAAGGCCAATGCCGGCACGCTGTTCATCACGCTCAAGGGCTTCCATGAACGTGGCGCGGGCGAGTCCGCCGCCGACCTGATCCAGAAGTCGATGCGGGAATTCTCGCGCTACCAGGACGGCGTCGTGATCCCGCTGAATCCACCTTCGATCCCGGGCCTGGGCACCACCGGCGGCTTCGAGTTCTGGCTGCAGAGCACCGCGGACGGGACTTACCAGCAGCTGGAGCAGAAGGTCCACGAGTTCATCGCCAAGGCCCGCCAGCGGCCGGAGCTGACCGGCGTGAACTCCACCATCAATTCGCGCTCGCGCCAGTTCCTGGTCGAAGTCGACCGGGAGCGCTCCGAGACCCAGGGCGTGCCGGTCGAGAACGTCTATTCGGCGCTGCAGACTATGTTCGGCTCGCTCTACGTGAGCCAGTTCCCGAAGAACAGCCGCTTGTTCCAGGTGATCCTGCAGGCCGAGCCCGAGTTCCGCTCGCGCCCGGAAGACCTCGACAAGGTCTACGTGCGCAACCATAACGGCGACATGGTGCCGATCAAGGCGGTGACCTCCACCAAGTATGTGCCGGGGGCGGACATCGTCACACGCTTCAACAACTTCCCGGCCGCCAAGGTCATGGGCGACGCCGCGCCGGGCTACAGCTCGGGGCAGGCCATCTCGGCCATGGAGGAGGTGGCGCAAGAGGTGCTGGGGGCGGGCTACGCCTATGCCTGGAGCGGCCAGGCTTATGAAGAAAAGACCGCCGGCTCCACCGCGGTCTACGTCTTCGCCTTTGCCTTGCTGATGGTGTTCCTGATCCTGGCGGCGCAGTACGAGAAGTGGTCGCTGCCGCTCGGCGTGCTGCTGGCCGTGCCGTTCGCGCTGTTCGGCGCGCTGCTCGGCATCCTGATGCGCGGCATGGAGAACGACGTCTACTTCCAGATCGGCCTGACCGTGCTGATTGCGCTGGCGGCGAAGAACGCGATCCTGATCTTCGAGTTCGCGGTGGAAATGCGCGAGAAGGAAGGGCTCAGCGCCTACGATGCTGCCATCCACGCGTCCAAGCTGCGGCTGCGGCCGATCATCATGACCTCGCTGGCCTTTATCCTGGGCTGCGTGCCGCTGGCCATCGCCAGCGGCGCCTCGGCGGCCAGCCGGCAATCGCTCGGCACGGGCGTGATCGGCGGCATGCTCGGGGCGACGGTGATCGCGCTGTTCTTTATCCCGATGTTCTTCTGGGGCCTGGAGCGCATGTCCGAAGGCAAGCCCAAAAAGGCCGCCAAGGCCGGCGATGCGCCGCAGCCACCTACCACTCCACCCACCGCGCCGTCTGCCGGAGAAACGCTATGAGACCGCGCGCGTGGATGCTGGCGGCCAGCGCGGCGGCAGCGCTGGGCGGCTGTGCCATCGGCCCCAACTATCAGCGCCCGGAAACCCCGGAGGTGGCGCAGTACCGCCTCGACACCGGCGCGCTGGCGATCGCCGCCGACAGCGACTGGTGGAACCAGTTCAACGATCCGGTGCTGAATGCGCTGGTGGATGCGGCGCTGGCCGGCAACTACGATATCCGCATCGCTGCCGCGCGCATCGACGAATTCCGTGGCCAGCTGATGGTGGCGCGCGCCGGCTTTTTCCCGCAGCTCAATCTTTCCGCGTTGGCCGCGCGCCAGAGCATCGGCAGCCTGAACAGCACGCAGTTCGGCAGTGGCACCGGCAACACCTACCAGCTGCTGGCCAACGCCAACTGGGAAATCGACCTGTGGGGCCGCATCCGCCGGCAGGCCGAGGCGGCCGAGGCCAGCCTGTGGAATGCCGAGTACGCGCGCCGCGGCGTGGTGCTGGCGCTGGCGGCTTCCGTGGTGCAGGGGTATGCCACGCTGCGCGGGCTCGATGCGCAGCTCGACGTCGCGCAGCAGACGCTGGCGTCGCGCGCGAGTGGCCTGGATATCTTCCGCCAGCGCTACGAAGGCGGCGTGATTTCGCAGCTTGAACTGGCGCAGGCCGAGAATGACTACTACGTGGCCGAGGGCTCGATCCCGCCGCTGCGTGCCAGCATTGCGCAGACCGAGAACGCGCTGTCGGTGCTGCTGGGCCGGCCGCCGGGCCCGATCGAGCGTGGCAAGCCGATCAACGAGCTGCAGGCGCCGCCGGTCGGGGCCGACCTGCCGGCCGCCTTGCTTTCGCGCCGGCCCGATGTGCTGCAGGCCGAGCAGATCGCCATCGCCGCCAATGCGCAGCTGGGCGCGGCGCAGGCGCTTTACCTGCCAGCGGTCAACCTGAGCGGCCTGTTCGGCGCCGTGGCGGCGTCGCCGGGCGCGTTGTGGGACAGCGCGTCGCGGGTATGGGCGATCGGCGCGGGGCTGACCCAGCCGATCTTCCAGGGCGGCGCCATCCGCGGGCAGGTGCAGACCGCGTCCGCGCAGCGCAGCCAAGCCATGTTTGCTTACCAGGGCACGGTGCTCGCAGCGCTGGCGGATGTGAACAGCGCGCTGGCCAATGGCGTCGAGACCCGCACGCGGCTGGGCAGCCTGCGCCGGCAGGAGCAGAGCCTGTTTATCTATGCCGACCAGGCATTTGCCCGGTATGAGGGCGGGTATTCGAGCTACCTGGAGGTCACCAATGCGCGCGAGAAGCTGTTCGATGCGCAACTGGCGGCGATCCAGGGCCAGGTCGAGGTGCTTACCAGCACGGCGGCGCTGTACAAGTCGCTGGGCGGCGGCTGGCCGTCGGTGCCGCAGGCCGTGCGCGAGGCGGGGATGCAGGGGGATGCGAAGGTGTTGGCGAGGTGAAAACCAGAGCCGAAGCCGACGGTTTTGGGTGCTCCCAAGCCGCCCGAGCTAGCCCAGGCAAGGTGTTCTCCCTCTCCCCTCAGGCCCCTCAGGGGAGAGGGTTGGGGAGAGGGGTGGTCTAGCCAGGCACCACCCCAGGCAAGGCCTTCGGTTTTAACCCACGGGACGTCAGCTTTTGACAGTCCCGCCCTCTCCCCCGGCCCCTCTCGCAGGCGGGAGAGGGGAGCAAAGCGGTGGTATGCGCAAGGCATCGCTACCGCGCCGACCACTCCCCCTGCCTGACGCCCAGTGCCGTCACCACGCCATAGGCGGTAATGCCCAGCGCGACCCCCAGGAAATGCCCGTCCAGCCCCATCCCGAACACATTGGCCAGCACCCAGCCTCCGCCGGCGGCCAGCGCGATCCGGCACAGCCCCGCCGCAACCGGCCAGCGCATGCGCCCGGCACCCATCGAGGCAAAGTACAGTGCCATGCCCAGCCCGAAGCCGCCAAACGCCGGCCCCACCCATGACAGCGCGCGCGCGGCAATGGCGATCACCTCGGCATCGCTGCTGAACAGGCTGGCAAATTGCATTGGCGCAAGCCCCACCGCTGCGCCCGCCGTCCCCGCGATCAGCAACGCGAGGAAGGCACCCACCCAGGCGGTGCGGCGCGCCGTATGCCAGTCGCCGGCACCGACCGCACGCCCGACCAGTGCCGTCAGCGCCGAGCCCACGCCGAACGCGAGCGGAATCATCAGGAATTCCAGCCGCGCCGAGATCCCGTAGGCGGCCACCGCCGCGGTGCCATGGTGGCGCAGTTGCGCGGTGACGAGGATGGTGGTCAGGTTGGCCACCGAAGCCAGCGCGCACGCCACCAGCCCCACCGACAGGATGCGCGAGAACAGCGCCCACGATGGCCGCACCCGCAACACCGGCACGAAACCCGCGCCGCCGCGCGCGACCACGATCGCCATCGCCAGCGCCGCTGCCCACGAGACCGCCGCCAGCGCCGCGCCGATGCCGGCCAGCCCCATCCCGGCGGGTTCGGCCAGCAGCCACGCCAGCACCGGGAAGGCCACCCACATCAGCGCCAGCACACGCGCCGCCAGCGCATGGCGGCCGCCGCCGCGCAGCACCGAGGCCAGCGTATTGGCCAGCCATGCCGGGATCGCCCCCGCGCCGAACAGCCAGATCGCATAGGTGGCAGCGGCTTCGGCGGCGGTGGCGCCGGCCACGGCACCGAGCACGCCGCGCGGAAAGCCGGCCAGCACTACGGCAAAGGCCAGCCCCGCCGTGACCGCAATCAGCAGCGCATGCATCACCAGCTCCGAAGCTTCGTCGCGCTTGTTGGCGCCCAGCGCCCGCGCGATCGCCGCGACCACGCCGCCGCCCATGGCGCCGGTCGACATCTGTTGCAGCAGCAGCGCAAACGGCAGCACCACCGCCCAGCCGGCCAGCGCAGCGGTGCCCTGGCGCGCGGCCAGCCAGGTTTCGATCAGCTGGCCCACGGCCTGCAGCACCGCGATCAGCGCGGTCGGGCCAGCCAGGCGGCCGATGCGCCGGGCGAGTTCGGTGGCGGGGACGGTCTCGGTGGGGACAGTGCCGGCAGGCAAGGCACGGGTTTCACTCATGGCCGTGCTCCGCGTCGTGGCCGATGGTCTCGGGTTCGCCGAAGCGGCGCCGCAGGAAGCGGCCGGCGCCCGGGCCGGGCAGCACGCGCACGTCGTCCAGCGTGATCGGCGTACCGTCCGCGCGTGCCAGCTCCGGCTCGGCGATTTCCTCGCCGGTGCGACGGTCCTGCAGCAGCGTCAGCGGACCTTTTTCATCGGTCATCCAGCGGTCGGCCCAGGCCTTGAGCGCTACATAGGCGGGGAAGAAGTCACGGCCCTTGTCGGTCAGCTGGTAGACGTGGCGGCCACCACCGTCTGGCGTGACGCGGGCCAGCAGGCCATGCGACACGAGCGTCTTGAGCCGGGCGCTGAGGATGTTGGGGGCGATGCCCAGGTTGCGTTCGAACTCGTCGAAGCGCGTGCTGCCGTAGAAGGCCTCGCGCAGCACCAGGATGGCCCAGCGCTCGCCCAGCACCGCCATGGAGCGGGCGACCGGGCAGGGCATCGAAGTGAAATCGGTTGGGGTGGGCATGGCGGGTTCGGCCTTACTTTCAATTTGCAAGTGTTCTGAAGCATAGCTTGCAGAATGAAAGTTCGTTCACCAGTTAGCCGGGACCTCGCGCAATTTCGTTCGATCATCGGCCATTCCGCTCCCGGCGTGGGGCCGGCTGCACGTCTAGGTCGGCCTTCAGGGGGCGGCGAAGACTTCGAGCTTGCCCAGTTCGTCGCGCATGAATTCGATCAGCGCCCGCGTTGCCATCGACGGATGGAGGTTGGGCGTGGTGATGATGAAGAGCCGGTTGCCCAGGCCCTCAGGGCGCCAGTCCGGCAGTACCGGCACCAGTTCGCCAGCGCGCACTTCTTCCCACCCGATATAGGCCGGCAGCAGGCCGATGCCATGCCCCTCCCGCACCGCGCGTGCCAGGAACAGGAAGTGCTCGGATTGCAGCGTCGGCGTCAGCGCCACGTCGACGCGCTGGCCTTCGCGGTACAGCGACAGTGCGAACTGGCGCGGCGTATAGGGCGGGCAAAGGAAGCTGCAACCGGCCAGGTCCGGCGGCACCCGGACCGGCGGGATGGTCGCGAGGTACTCTGGCGATGCGTACAGTTGCCAGCGTATGTCGCAGATTTCCCGTGCCACGTGGTCCAGCGGCGGGGTTGAAGTGACCTTCAGCGCCACATCGATCTCGGCCGCGATCAGGTCGTTGACCCGGTTGGCAAAGAACACCCGCAGCGTGATTCCGGGATGCAGCTTGGCGAACCGCAGCAGCAATGGCGCGATATAGGCGTCACCCAGCCCGGTCGGCACGCTCACGCGCACATGGCCGCGCAAGGTCTTGCCCAGGCTGTCGATCTCCGCCTGCGCCGAAGTCACCTCCTGCAGGATGCGTACGCCGTGCTGGTACAGCGCATGGCCGGGCTCGGTCAGCTCCAGCCGACGTGTGGTCCGGCGCAGCAACTGGGCGCCGGCCTGGTGCTCCAGCTCGCGCAACTGGCGGCTGACCTGCGAACGCGTGACGCCGCGCCGCCGGCCCGCTTCGGCAAGATTGCCGGCATCGACGATGTCGACGAAGGCCTGGATCAGGTTGAGGTCCATCCGGGATTGCCTGTGGGATTGTCGAATCTGGCGCAACATTGTGATTCCGCTGCGCGTGATTGTCGATGCAGGGCCGCGCCGATACAGTGGCAAGCTGTCAGTCAGCTCAGCGAGAAAGGGAGACAACGGATGGCCACGGACCTCTGGTTTGAAGACATGCACCGCACCGCCGACGAACTGGTGGCGCGCGGCGCGCAACTCGCCGGCGGCCTGCGCCGGCTGGGCGTTCAGCAGGGCGACGTGGTCGCGGTGCTGCTGCGCAATGATCCCGCCTACGCCGACGTGGTCAACGCGTGCCGCACCGCCGGCTGCTACTACTGCCCGATCAACTGGCACTTCACCGCCGAGGAAGTGCGCTTCCTGCTGGCCGACAGCGGCGCCAAGGTGCTGCTGGTCCAGTCCGACCTGCTGCCCGCGGTGCGTGACGCGGTGCCCGCGGGCATGACCGTACTGTCGGTCGGCGGCAGCGCCGAGGGCGCGATCGAATATGAAGGCTGGCTGGCGCAGCAGCCCGCCTACGATGGTCCGCGCGTGGCACCGCGCGGCCATATGGCCTACACCTCAGGCACCACCGGCCGGCCCAAGGGCGTGATACGCGCTCCGGTCCCGCTGGACCAGCTGGAAGCGCAGCAGGAGCGCGCGCGCTCGCTGGTGCGGCAGACCTACGGCCTCGAGCCGGGCTGCCGCGCGCTGATGTCGGCGCCGCTGTACCACAGCGCGCCAAGCTCGTTTATCCAGAACGCGCTGCAGATGGCCGAGCGCCTGGTGATCACACCGCGCTTCGATGCCGAGCAGGTGCTGGCGCTGGTCGAAAAGCATCGCATCGACGTGATCTACCTGGTGCCGATCATGTACGTGCGCCTGCTCAAGCTGCCGCCCGAGGTGCGCGCAAAGTACGACCTGTCGTCGCTGCGCTTCGTGGCCTCGACCGGCTCGCCGTGCGCGCCGGAGGTCAAGCGCGCCATGCTCGACTGGTTCGGCCCGATCATCCACGAGACCTATGCCTCCAGCGAGGCCGGCATGATCACCGTGGCCACGCCGGCAGACGCCGCCGCGCGCCCCGGCACCGCCGGCCGCCCGGTCGATGACGCGCAACTGCGCATCCTGGATGAAGACGGCCGCGAGTGCGCGCCGGGCGAGATCGGCCTGGTCTACGTGCGCCAGCCCGCTTATCCCGACTTCAGCTACCGCAACAACGACGCCGCGCGCCGCGCGATCGACCGCGGCGGACTGGTAACGCTGGGCGACATGGGCTACGTCGATGCCGACGGCTACCTGTTTATCTGCGACCGCGCCTCGGACATGGTGATCTCCGGCGGTGTCAACATCTACCCGGCCGAGATCGAGCACGAACTGGTGCGCTATCCCGGCGTGGCCGACTGCGTGGTGTTCGGCGTGCCCGACGACGAGTACGGCGAGCGCCTGCTCGGCATGGTGCAGCCGATGCCCGGCGTGGAAATCCGCGAAGCCGAGGTGATCGAATGGCTGCGCCAGCGGCTGTCGGGCTTCAAGGTGCCGCGCAGCATCGTGATCGAGCCGCAGCTGCCGCGCGACGAGACCGGCAAGCTCGCCAAGCGCCGGCTGCGTGACCGATACTGGGAAGGCCGCCAGCGGCGCGTCTGAGTCCACCGGGCAGCGCGGCAATACAGAGATAACCACACGAGGAGACGCGATGCACAAGGACAGAAGAGGACGGCGGGCCTGGCTCGCCGCGATGGCAGCCGGCGCCGGATGCGCGCTGGCATTGTGGGGCGGCGCCGCGCTGGCCGCCTATCCGGACCGGCCGCTCAAGCTGGTGGTGCCGTACACGCCGGGCGGCTCGACCGACCAGTTCGGGCGCGCGCTGGCCGACGGCATGTCGCGCCAGCTTGGCCAGACCGTGGTGGTGGAAAACCGCCCCGGCGCCGCCACCATGATCGGCACCAACAGCGTGGCCCGTGCGCCCGCCGACGGCTACACCATGGTGCTGGCCACCAACGGCAGCATGGTGCTGAACCCGATGCTGTACAAGAAGATCACCTACGATCCGCCCAAGGACTTCAGGATCTTCACGATCGGTGCCGAGGCGCCGCTGGTGGTGGTGACCAACACGCAGGTGCCGGCCAACAACATCAAGGAGTTCGCGGCCTACGCGAAGTCGGCGGGCGGCAAGCTCAACTATGCGTCGGTGGGGCTCGGCAACGCCCTGCAGCTGGCCACCGAGATGCTCAAGAGCGAACTGGGCATCAACGTTACCCACGTCCCCTACAACGGCAGCGCGCCGGCGCTGGCTGCGCTGCTTGCCAACGACGTGCAGTTGATGGTCGACGTGGTCAGCACGTCGCTGCCGCATATCAAGGCCGGCAAGCTCAAGGCGCTTGCGGTCACCGGTCGCACCCGGCTGGAGGTGCTGCCCAATGTGCCGACCGTGGCCGAGAGCGGCTATCCCGATTTCCAGGCCGCTACCTGGTTCGGGCTGGCGGTGCCGGCGCAGACCCCGCCTGATGCTGTCGCCAAGCTGCAGGCAGCCGCTTCGCACGTGCTGAAGGACCCGCAGTTCCGCGCGACCTTCAGCGCGCTCGGGCTGATCGTGCAGCCGCCGCGCACGCAGGCAGAGATCGACCGCTATATCGAGGCGGACCGTGAGCATTGGGGGAAGGTGATCCGGGCGAATAATATTTCGCTGGATTGAATACGCTGGCTTTCAGAAGGTTTGCTCCCCTCTCCCGCTTGCGGGAGAGGGCCCGGGGGAGAGGGAGGGCGCATGGCAAGCACGATGCCGCTCCACTTCGTTGACACGCTGGCCCTCTCCCCCAACCCCTCTCCCACTTCGCGGGAGAGGGGAGCGCTCATGCCACCGCCCACCCTTGGCCCACGCCGCAACGTTGGGCGTATAGTTCATCGCTGATGCCGGCCGCGCCAGCAACGCCCGCGCCGGATGGCCCAGCAACGCCCCAGTGTCATGACCGAGCGCGAGCCCACCGATCCCAAAGATCCCGATTCCGCCGATCCGTCGTCCACGGAGCCGGCGCAGCGGCCGGGCGCCCCGGCCCAGCCTGACCCTGCCGCGCGGCCCCCCGATCCCCGCCTCATCAATGAACTCAGCCGCCGCGCCCGCGTCGCCGCGCGGCGCAAGTCGCGCCAGGCCGGCCGCATATCGCGCACCACGCTGCGCTACACGGTGTTCATGTTCGGTGCCGGCTGCGTCGGCTTGTTCTCGCTGGTGTTCGCGTGGATCGCCGAGGTGGCGCTGCGCTGGAACCACCATCTGACCCAGGCCACGCCGTGGCTGGCTTTCGTGATGCTGCCGTTCGGCCTGGCCGCGCTGCGCTGGCTGACCATCCGCTTCGCGCCGCAGGCGCGCGGCAGCGGCATCCCGCAGGTGATCGCGGCGGTCACGCTGCCCCCGAATGGCCCGGCGCAGACGCTGCTGGTGTCATTGCGGCAATCGATGTGGAAGGTGTTGCTGACCACGCTGGCGTTGCTGGCCGGCGCCTCGGTGGGCCGCGAAGGGCCATCGGTGCAGATCGGCGCCGCCGGCATGCTGGCGTGGGGCCGCTGGTGCCAGGAGAAGCTGCGCTTTCACATTGGCTTCCATCCCAATGCGCTGATCGCCGCGGGCGCGGCCGGCGGGCTGGCGGCCGCATTCAATACGCCGCTGGCCGGCGTGGTCTTCGCCATCGAGGAACTGGGGCGCGGCACCGCGGTGCGCTGGGACCGGCTGGTGCTGTCGGGCGTGCTGACCGCGGGCTTCCTGTCGCTGGCGGTACTGGGCAACAACCCGTATTTCGTGGTCAAGGTGCCGATGCTGGTGTTGAGCAACGCGTGGGGCCCGGTGCTGGTGTGCGCGCTGCTCAATGGCGTGCTGGGCGGCTTCTTTGCCAAGGCGCTGGCGGGCGGCGTGCCCGGGCTGCTGCCCGCACGCTGGGGTGACTGGGCGACGCAGCATCCGGTGTGGGTCGCGTTCGGCTGCGGACTGGTGGTGGCCGTCCTCGGCGTGGCGACCGCTGGCGCCACCTTCGGCACCGGCTACGAGCAGGCCGCGGCGCTGATCAACGGCGAATCGCATGCCACGCTGTGGTTTGGCATCGCCAAGCTGGTGGCGACGGTGGCGTCGTACTTTGCTGGCATCCCGGGCGGGATCTTCACCCCGGCGCTGGCCATCGGCGCGGGCATCGGCCAGAACGTGGCGCAGTTCGTCACCGGCATGGCCGAACCGCGCGTGCTGGCGCTGGTGTCGATGGCGGCGTTCCTGGCCGCGGCCACGCAGGCGCCGATCACCGCCAGCGTGATCGTGATGGAGATGACGCGCACGCAGGACCTGACCGTGTACCTGCTTGCGGCATCGCTGCTGGCCTCGTTTATCTCGCGGCAGTTCTCGCCGCATCCGTTCTACCATCAGGCCGGCCACGCGTTCCGGCGCGAAGCGCTGGCACTGGTGCGCAAGGCGCCGGCTTGACGGGGCGGCATCCTGGCGCCGCAGCCTGTCGCCGCATTATCGCCGCATGTGCAGGAGCCGCCGGGGCGATCGGTTAAGCTAGCGCTCGCCCCGATCCGCAGGCATCCGGTGGCTTACGGGTGGCTTGCGCGGCACCCATGCCACCGGCCCCGTTGTCATGCGTGACTGGCGCCGCACCCGCACCCGAGGAACATCCCGGCCGGGGCGCGCTCCAACCCGGAGCCGTTTTCCAGGAGTCTGATTTGAAATTTTCCGTTGCCGGGCTGGCGCTTGCCGGCCTGCTGGGCGCCGCCGGCGCCATTGCCGCTCCCGCCGCCAAGCCCGCTGCCGCACCTGCAGAACCCAAGGCCGCCAAGGCAGCCAACAGCACCGAGAACAGCGCACTGTCGCCGCTGCTGGGCATGCTCGAGATCGGCAACCCGCTGCCCGCGCTGCCCGATTGCGCCGACAAGCGCTCGCCCGACGGCCGCGACGTGACCGCCTTCTGCGTGGAGTTGAAGGGCGACGGCCTGATGCGCCAGGTGGGCGTGCCGCGCGACAAGCGCCCCGGCTTCATGGACGGCCAGCACGTGCTGGCCTTTGTCGACCGCAATGCGCTGGTCGGCCTGGTAGTGCCGACCGCCGGCGCCAATTCGCAGCAGGCCGCCGTCGACAGCCTCAACGTGCTGTTTGGCAAGCCGTTCCGCCAGGAACAGGAAGAGATGCGCGACAAGGCCGGCAAGACCGTCAAGACGATCCATGCCGGCTGGATGAAGCGGCCGCTGACCGTTGAGCTGTACGCGATGCCGGAAGACCCCGCCACCGGCACCATCGAGATGCTGCTGCCGCAGGCGCGCGAGCTGATGGCCGAAAAGGATGCCGAGGTGGCCGGCAAGCTGAACCCCGCGTCGGCGCCGGCGGCGAAGGGCAAGGCTGATAAGTCTGAAAAGCCTGAAAAGACCGAAAAGGCGGCCGCCAAGCCGCCTGCCAAGCCGGTCAATCCCGGCAGCTGGTAAGCCAGGCGAGGCTGTGACCGTCTCTGGCCGTCACAGCCCTTCCATCACCTTGTCCAGCCCCCGCACCACGCCGCGCACGGTGTGGACCTTGCGGATCGCCAGCAGCGCGCCGGCGACATAGGGCTTGGAGCCGTCGCCGGCCTCGTGCTTGAGGTGCAGGCGCTGGCCGTCGGCGCCGAAGATCACCTCCACGCCGAGCTGGTAGCCCGGCAGCCGCACCGCATGCACTTGCGTGCCCGACATGGTGGCGCCGCGGGTTTCCTTCGGGCCGTTGACCTGGTCCACCGGCACCGCCTGCGCGGCGGTCTTGACCTGGCCGAGCCGGTATGCCAGCTCGCGGACCGTGCCGGACGGCACATCAACCTTGCCGGCCTTGGCGTAGTCGATGATCTCCCAATGTTCCAGGTGGCGCGCCGCCATCTCGGCGAACTTCTGCAGCAGCACCACGGTGATGGCGAAATTGCCGCAAGCCAGCACGCCGCGCTCGGCCTTGCGCGCGGCCGCGTCGATCTCGGCGTAGTCCTCGTCGGTCAGCCCCGAGGTGCCCACCACCACGTGCGCGCCATGCGCCAGCGCCTGAAGGATGTTGTGCTTGGCGACGGCTGGCTTGGTGTACTCGACATAGACGTCATAGGGTGTCTGCCCCAGCGCGTCGATGCTGGCGGCGGCCACGCCCGGCGTATCGGCATGGCCGGTCAGTTGCGCCAGCGGCTGGCCGGCGGCGCCGCGCGACAGGCCTGCCACCAGTGCCATGTCGGGGGCATGCGCCACGCCGCGCGCCAGTTCACCGCCGGCCCAGCCGGTCACGCCGCCCACGGCGACACGGATCGTATTGCTCATTGGATATCTCCGCTTTGGCTTGTTCGGTCTGCGAGCATACCGCGTCAGCCGGCAGCGCGCCGGCGGTCGAGCTTGCGCGCCAGCACGATCGAGGTGGTGGTGTGGTTGACGCCGTCGAGCATGCCGATCTCGTCCAGCAACCGGTCGAGCCGGTCGTGCGTGTCGCAGCGGATCGCTACCAGGTAATCGACCGGCCCGCTGACCGAGTTGACCTCTTCGATCTCCGGCAGCCGCTGCAGCGCGCGCAGGATCGCCGGCGCGGCCTTGGGCTGCACTGACAGGCCGCAGTAGGCCAGGATCACGTTGTCTTCCATCTTCTGCCCCAGGCGCACGCCATAGCCGGCGATCACGCCGCTGCGCTCCAGCCGGGCAATACGGGCGACCACGGTGGTGCGGGCGATCCCGAGCTGCCGGGCGAGGTTGGCGGCACTTTCGCGCGCGTTGGCCTGCAGCAACGACAGCAGGTGGCGGTCGGTCACGTCGAGTTCGGTCATAACGTCAGGCAGGTTCGTCGTTTCGTTCGATTATGGCGGGTTTTCGTCGTTCTTGTGCCTTCATTCCGTCGCGGCCGATATCCATACTCCAGTCACGGGACAACCTTTCTTGTGGACGGAGACACCATGCAACCCTCGAACCTGGGCCGGCAGGCCCCGCCAGACCTGCCCAAGGCAAACCGCCCGCTGCATGTGGCGGTGCTGGGCGCAGGCAAGATCGGGCGCACCATTGCCGCGATGCTGCATGACAGCGGCGACTACCGCGTCAGCGTGGTCGACCACGACGCGCGCCGCCTCGACGGCCTGCCGCGCGGCGTGCTGGCGCGCGCCGGCGATCCCACCGAGCCGGGCACCTGCGCCGCGCTGCTGGCCGGCGCCGACGCGGTGCTCAATGCGCTGCCGTTCCACGCCGCCATCGCCGTGGCTTCGGTCGCGGCCCGCCTGGGCGTGCATTACTTCGACCTGACCGAGGACGTGGCCGCTACCCACGCCATCCGCCAGCTGGCGCAGAACGCGCGCTCGGTACTGATGCCGCAGTGCGGGCTGGCGCCGGGCTTTATCGGCGTGGTCGGGCATGACCTGGCGCGGCGCTTCCTGCGTGGCGGAGGCGAGCTGCTGGACCTGCAGATGCGGGTCGGCGCGCTGCCGCGCTATCCCAGCAACGCGCTCAAGTACAACCTGACCTGGAGCACCGAGGGACTGATCAACGAGTACTGCAACCCGTGCGAAGCCATCGTCGACGGCCGCCGCGTCGAACTGCCGGCGCTGGAAGGGCTGGAGAGCTTCGCGCTGGACGGTATCGAGTACGAAGCCTTTAATACATCTGGCGGCCTCGGCACGCTGCCCGAGACGCTGGCCGGGCGTGCGCGCCACGTCGACTACAAGTCCATCCGCTATCCCGGCCATTGCGCGCTGATGAAACTGCTGCTCAACGACCTGCGCCTGCGCGAGCGGCGCGACTGGCTGCGCGATATCTTCGACCGCGCCATCCCGGTGACCGAGCAGGACGTGGTGATCGTGTTCGCCACGGCCACCGGCTACCCCGCCGGCGGCGAGCGCGGGCGCGGGCCGCTGACGCAGGCATCGTTCTCGACGCGCATCGGCGGGGTCGATGGCAAGGGCGGGCATGTCAACGCGATCCAGCTGACCACCGCGGCGGGCATCTGCACCGCGCTGGACATGGTGGCCACCGGCGCGCTGCCGCAGGCTGGCTTCGTGCGCCAGGAGGCGATGCCGCTCGACGCCTTCCTCAACAACCGCTTCGGCCGCCACTACACGCAGCATCCGCTGCAGGAGACCCTCGTATGAAAGCGCAAGAGTTTGCTGCCTGCTGGGATTCGCTGGGGCTGCCGCGTCCCTGGCAGGACGGCACGCCGGCCGGCACGGTGACGGTGCGCTCGCCGGTCGACGGCGAGGCCATCGGCCATGTGCCTGCCTGCACGCCGGCGCAGGCCGACGCGCTGGTTGCACGCGCGCACGCGGCGCAGAGCACCTGGGCGCTGCAGCCGGCACCGGCGCGCGGCGAGATCGTGCGGCGCTACGGCGAAGTGCTGCGCGAGCACAAGCCCGCGCTCGGCCGGCTGGTGTCGCTGGAAACCGGCAAGATCCTGCAGGAAGGGCTGGGCGAGGTGCAGGAGATGATCGATATCTGCGACTTCGCCGTGGGCCTGTCGCGCCAGCTGCACGGGCTGACCATCGCCTCCGAGCGCCCGCAACACGCGATGCGCGAGACCTGGCACCCGTACGGCCTGTGCGGCGTGATCTCGGCCTTCAATTTCCCGGTGGCGGTGTGGGCGTGGAACGCGGCGCTGGCGCTGGTGTGCGGCAACGGCGTGCTGTGGAAGCCGTCGGAGAAGGCGTCGCTGTGCGCGCTCGCCGCGCACGGGCTGCTTGAGCGCGTGCTGGCCGCGGCCGCGCCGCAGCATGCCGGCATCACCGCGGTCATGCCGGGCGGGCGCATGCTCGGCAACCACCTGGTGCAACACCCGGCGGTGCGGCTGGTCAGCGCGACCGGCTCGACCCGCATGGGCCGCGAGGTCGGCATCGCCTGCGCCGGGCAGTTCAAGCGCAGCATCCTGGAGCTGGGCGGCAACAACGCGGCCATCGTCGCGCCTTCGGCCGATATCGAGCTGGCGGTGCGGGCCATTACCTTCGCCGCGGCGGGCACGGCGGGCCAGCGCTGCACCACGCTGCGCCGCTGCTTCGTCCATGCCGACCTGATGGATACCATGGCCAGCCGGCTGGTCACGGTGTTCGACCGGTTGCCGGTCGGCGACCCGCTTGACGATGGCACGCTGATCGGACCGCTGATCGACAACGCCGCGGGCGATGCCATGGCCAACGCGCTCGCCGCGTGCCGCGCGCAAGGCAATATCGTCACCGGCGGCGAACGGCTGCTGGCCGAGCGCTTCCCGCACGCCTGCTACGTGCGGCCGGCGCTGGTGATGACCGACGTGCAGCACGACACCATGCTGACCGAGACCTTCGCGCCGATCCTGTACCTGATGCCGTACACCAGCTTCGACGAAGCGATCGCGCTGAACAATGCCGCCGCGCACGGGCTGTCGTCGTGCATCTTCACCGAGTCGATGCGCGAGGCCGAGCGCTTCCTGTCATCGGCGGGCAGCGACTGCGGCATCGCCAACGTCAATATCGGCACCAGCGGCGCCGAGATCGGCGGCGCCTTTGGCGGCGAGAAGGCGACCGGCGGCGGGCGCGAGTCGGGATCGGATGCGTGGAAGGGGTATATGCGCCGGGCGACCAACACCATCAACTACGGCGACTCGTTGCCGCTGGCGCAGGGGATAAAGTTCGAGATCTGAGAGGGGGATGGCACCGGCGCCGTAGGGAACGGTAACAAGCCTTACACGCCTTTGACGCCGTATTACGCAAGCTGCCCGTATAACGTCAGCAGGGCAGGCACATGCCCGCTTCCGGCCGCGAGGTCCCCTAGGAACACACCATGAAACTGCTGACGATTGGAATGGCTGCCGCGGCGGCCTCGGTCACCCTGCTGGGCGGCTGCGCCGTCTATCCCACCCCCGCTGGCCCCGCCCTGGGACCCGCGCCGGTCTATGTAGCCCCCGCGCCGGTCGTGGTCGCGCCGCGGCCGTACTACTACGGCGGCTACGGCTACTACGGCCGTGGCTATCGTCGCTGGTAATGACAACGGTAAGGCCGCGATTGCCGGAGGTTGCGGCAAAGTAGACAGGATTGAAGCAACGGCGGGGAGCCCGGCAGCAGCGTTCAGTTGCCGCTCGCCGCGTCACCGGGCCGGGCGTTGAGCCCGCCCCAGCTGGGCGTGAGCGTCTGGCCGATCTCAGGCAGGTCGACCAGGTCCAGCACCCGGCCGACCGTATGGTCCACCAGCTCGGCAATGCTTTGCGGCTTCTGGTAGAAGCCCGGCACCGGCGGGAACACGATCCCGCCCATTTCCGTCACCGCCGTCATATTGCGCAGGTGCGCAAGGTTCAGCGGCGTTTCCCGCACCATCAAGACCAGCTTGCGCCGCTCTTTCAGCGTGACGTCGGCGGCGCGCGTGATCAGGTTATCGGACAGGCCATGCGCAATCGCTGCGAGCGTGCGCATGGAGCAGGGCGCCACCACCATCGCGTGCGCGCGGAACGAGCCGCTGGCAATGGTGGCGCCGATGTCGCGCACGTTGTGGACGACGTGCGCCAGCGCTTCCACCTCGGCACGGCCGATGTCCAGCTCGTGCTGCAGGTTCATCACGCCGGCCGGCGAGATCAGCAGGTGGGTTTCCACACCGGGCGCCGCGCGCAGCACCTGCAGCAGGCGTACGCCGTAGATGGCGCCGGTGGCGCCCGTGATCGCGACAATCAGCCGCCGCGGCGGTACGGTCCCCGCCGTTGCCGGCGGGGCGGCGCTCACGGGCATGGCGGGCTCAGCCCTTCAGCAGGGTTTGCAGTTCGCCGTTCTGGTACATCTCCATCATGATGTCCGAGCCGCCGACGAACTCGCCGTTCACGTAGAGCTGCGGGATGGTCGGCCAGTTGGCGTATTCCTTGATGCCCTGGCGGATGCCGTCGTCGTCCAGCACATTGACCGTGGTCGGCGCGTCGACGCCGCAGGCCTTCAGGATCTGGATGGCGCGGCCCGAGAAGCCGCACATCGGGAACTGCGCGGTGCCCTTCATGAACAGGACTACCGGGTTGCCCTTGACGATCTGGTCGATCTTTTGCTGCACGTCGCTCATGGTCTGCTTTTCGGTTGGGTGGCGCCGCCGAACTGGCGCCGCCTGGGAGAAGGGATGCCGCGCGGCCAGGCGCACGGCGGGAATCTGCCAGCGATTTTACCGGAATCGCCGGCGGGCTTCAGGGTTGCGCTCCGGACCGGCGTCCGCCGGTGCAGCGTTCCTGGCCAGCCAGGTCGCGCGCGGTGAAGACGTCGGTGAAGCCGGCATCCTGCAGCAGCGCGCGCGTGGCCTGCGCCTGGTCGAAGCCGTGCTCCATCAGCAGCCAGCCGCCCGGCAGCAAGCGTTCCGCCGCACCGTCGACAATCTTGCGCAGGTCGGACAGGCCATCCTGGTGGTCGGTCAGCGCGTCGATGGGCTCGAAGCGCAGGTCGCCCTCGGCCAGGTGCGGGTCGCCCGCGGCGATATAGGGCGGGTTGCTGACGATCAGGTGGAAGCGCAGCGCCGGCGGCAGCGCCGCGTACCAGTCGGATACCAGGAAGTGGATGCGGTCGGCGCCAAGCGCGCTGGCGTTGTCCTGCGCCACCATCAGCGCGCCGGCCGAGATATCGGTGGCCCACACCTGCGCATCGGTGCGTTCGCGCGCCAGCGTCACCGCCAGTATGCCCGAGCCGGTGCCCAGGTCCAGCACCAGCGGGCGGGGCACGTCGGCCAGCCGGGCCAGCGAGGCTTCGGCGGCGATCTCGGTGTCCGGGCGCGGGATCAGTACATCGGGCGTGACGCGGAACTTGCGGCCGAAGAATTCGCGCTCGCCGATCAGGTAGGCCATCGGCTCGCCCGCCAGCCGCCGCGCCAGCAGCGTGGCAAAGGCATCGCGCTGGGCCAGCGTGAGCGTATCGGTATCGCGCGTGATCAGTTGCGTGCGGCTGAGCCCGGTCACGTGCGTCAGCAGCATGCGCGCTTCCAGCGTGGGCAGGCCCACCATGGCGGCGAGGGTCTGGGCTTCGCGCAGCGTTGGCGTGGCCGGTAGCGCGGCAGTATCGGGGGAAGACATCGGGTAGGGACGGTTCTGTTGCCGGCCACAAAAAACCCCACCGGCGCAGGGCCTGGCGGGGCTTTGAGGCGGGACTTCCGGCGTTTCGCCAAGTGTACCGCCCATCGGAGGCGGGCGGCATAAAGCCCCCGCCGGGACGATTACTTATTGACGCTGTCCTTGGCCTTGTCGGCGCCGGCATTGACGGCATCCTTGGCTGCCTGCTTGGCATTGGCCATGGCGTTACCGGCTTCTTCCTTGGCCTTCTCGGCGGCAACCTGCGCGCTCGAAGCGGCATCGCTGGCGGCAGCCTTGGCGGCGTCGGCAGCGCTGCTGGCTGCTGCCGCGGCGTCGCTGGCGGCGGCCTTGGCCGATTCAGCGGCGCTTTGCATGGCGCTGTCGGCGCTGGAAGCTGCGGGGGCTTCTTCCTTCTTGCTGCAAGCGGCCATGGCCGCGGTGATCATCAACAGCGCGAGCAGTTTTTTCATGATTTCGTCCTAGGAAGTGTTTTGGGAGAGACTTACCCGGCACCATTCTCCGTTTGCCGGTCGAAATCGATTATAGACAGCGCGTTTACCCCTACCAGTGCTGTTTCAAGCATTTACAAGAAATACAAAGTCTTGTGTGACGTTACGCGCTGTTCGTGCAGGAAGCGGCCGGGGCGCCGCTCAGGTCTCTTCGCCGAGCGCTGCCAGCTGGTCTGCCTGGTGTTCCGCGGCCAGCGACGACAGCAGTTCGTTCATGTCGCCGTCCATGATCATGTCGATCTTGTAGAGCGTCAGGTTGATGCGGTGGTCGGTCACGCGGCCTTGCGGGAAGTTGTAGGTGCGGATGCGGTCGCTGCGGTCGCCCGAGCCGATCAGGTTGCGCCGCGTGCTGGCTTCCTTTGCCTGGGCGGCGCGGGTCTGCATGTCCTTGATGCGCGCGGCCAGCACCTTCATGGCCTTGTCCTTGTTGCGGTGCTGCGACCGGTCGTCCTGGCACTCGACCACGATGCCGGTGGGCAGGTGGGTCAGGCGCACGGCCGAATCGGTCTTGTTCACGTGCTGGCCGCCGGCGCCCGAGGCGCGGAAGGTGTCGATGCGCAGGTCGGCCGGGTTGATCTCGACCTCGCCGACCTCGTCGGCTTCCGGCATTACCGCCACCGTGCAGGCGGAAGTGTGGATGCGCCCCTGCGCCTCGGTGGCGGGCACGCGTTGCACGCGATGGCCGCCGGATTCGAACTTCAGCTTCGAAAAGGCGGCATCGCCGGCGATCCGCACAATGACTTCCCTGAAGCCGCCCAGGTCAGACTCGGACTCGCTCATGATCTCGACCTGCCAGCGCTGGCGCTCGGCATAACGCGTGTACATCCGCAGCAGGTCGGCGGCGAACAGCGCACTTTCCTCGCCGCCGGTGCCGGCGCGGATTTCGAGCAGCAGGTTGCGGTCGTCGTTGGGATCCTTGGGCAGCAGCAGGCGCTGCAGGCTCTGTTCCAGCGCTTCCAGCCGCTCGCGCGCGCTGGCGATCTCGTCGGCGGCGAAGTCCTTCATCTCCGGATCGTCCAGCAGCGCCTGCGCGGTGCCCAGGTCGTCCTGTGCCTGGCGATATTGCCCGTACTGCTCGGCCACCGGCGACAGCTCGGCATGCTCGCGGCTGAGCTTGCGGTACTGGTCGATGTTGGCGGTCGCGTCTTCGCGCGCGAGCAGGGCGTTGACTTCATCGAGTCGCTCGGCCAGTTGGTCGAGCTTGGCAAGCATGCTGGCTTTCATCGGGATGCGGGGGAATTGGGGTAGGACGGAGGGCCGGGGCTGCCGGATGACGGGATGCCGGCGGCGGCTGCGTGCCGGCGTGGTCGGCGCGCGGCACAACGGGAGCGCGGCTAGCGCTCGGAGTGGCTGCTGTGGCGGAACAGGCCCGGCACCAGGCGCAGCAGCGCCTCGCGGTCCTCGCCCTGGGTGTGGTTCAGCGCGTGGGTCGGGCCGTGCAGGAACTTGCGGGTCAGCGCGCCGGACAGCGCTTCAAGCACCGCCTCGGGGTCGTCGCCGCGTGCCAGCATGCGGCGCGCGCGCTCCAGCTCGGCCTGGCGGATGGCCTCGCCGCTGGTCTGCAGCTCGCGGATGACTGGCACCACGCTGCGCGTTTCCAGCCAGTGCATGAAGTTCTGCACGCGGCTTTCTATGATGGCTTCGGCTTGTGCGACAGCGGCCTGGCGCAGTGCGTTGCCCTCGCGCACGATCGCGCCGAGGTCATCGACGGTGTACAGGAAGACGTCGTCCAGGCGCGCGACTTCCGGTTCCACGTCGCGCGGCACGGCCAGGTCGACCATCATGATCGGGCGGTGCTTGCGGCGCTTGACCGCGCGCTCCACCGCGCCCAGGCCGATGATCGGCAGCGAGCTGGCGGTGCAGGACACCACGATGTCGAACTCATGCAGCCGTTCGCCCAGGTCGGTCAGGCGGATCGCCTGCGCGGTCAGGCCCTGGCCGGACAGTTGCTCGGCCAGCTTCTCGCCGCGCTCGACGGTGCGGTTGGCCACCACGATCTGGCGCGGCTGTTGCGCGGCAAAGTGCGTCGCGCACAGTTCGATCATCTCGCCCGCGCCGATAAACAGCACGCGCTGGGTCGAGACGCTTTCAAAAATCCGCTGTGCCAGCCGCACCGCGGCCGCGGCCATCGATACGGAATGCGCGCCGATCTCGGTCTGGCCGCGCACTTCCTTGGCCACCGCGAAGGTGCGCTGGAACAGCTGGTTCAGGTACGTCCCCAGCGAGCCCGCCTCGCCGGCGGTGCGCACGGCATCCTTGAGCTGGCCCAGGATCTGGGTTTCGCCCAGCACCATCGAATCCAGCCCGCTGGCCACGCGGAAGGCATGGCGCACCGCTTCGGACTGCGGCAGCGCGTACAGGTGCGGGGCCAGGTCGCCGGCCGGCACGTTGTGGTGCTGCGACAGCCACCGCAGGGTGTGCTCGAAACCTTCCTGGCCCGGTTTCAGGACGTCGGTGGCGCAGTAGATCTCGGTGCGGTTGCAGGTGGAGAGGATGGCGGCTTCGGTGCCGCTGCGGCCGGACAGGTGCTCGCGCAACGCGCCCAGAGCCGGCTTGATCTGCTCGAGCGGAAACGCCACCCGCTCGCGCAGCGAGACAGGTGCCGTCGTGTGGTTGATGCCGATCGCGAGCAGTTGCATTTGTTGGGGACAGGTACGATCCGGGGCGTGGCCGGACCGGTTGCCATTATACCGCCGGCACCACAGATTGCAGGCGCATACCCAGTATGCGTCGCAGGCGCGCAGGTTTGAAGTATTGTTACGGCGCGGCCGGTCGCCGCTGTGATTCAGGCTACACAGGAGAAGCGGATGCTGGGCACCTTGATCGTGGGTTTGCTGGTGGGACTGGCGGCGCGCCGGCTGCATCCGGCAGGGCCCGTCGTGACCCTGCCGGCCGCGCTGGTGCTGGGCGCGGCGGGTGCGGCAGCCGCTTTCTACGGCGGCCGCGCACTGCACTTGTTCATCGACGGGCAGCTCGGCAGCTGGCTGGCTGTGATCGCCGGCGCAGCGATCGTGGTGGGCGTCTGGGGTGCCGTCCGGCCGCGCGGACGGTAAAAACAGAACTGACGCGACGGTCGGGAATCTGCGCGCCGCTTGATCCAGGTCAGGTCCGCACGGGATCCGCTTCGGCCCGCGCGGCCAGCAGCCGGCGCAGCACGCCGTTCGAATAGTGGCTGGCCACTTCCTTCAGGAATGCCGCGAAATCCACATGGGCGGTATCGTCGGCCCGGTCCGAAACCGTGCGCATGACCGCGTACGGCACGCCGTATTCATGGCAAACCTGCGCCACCGCGGCGCCTTCCATCTCCACCGCCAGCAGCCCGGGCAGGCGCCCGCGCAGTTCCGCCACCGCAGCCGGGGCGCCGATAAACTGGTCGCCGCTGGCGATCATGCCCTTGTGCAGCGCCGGAGAGGCCACGCCGAAGCGCGCCAGCACCTCGGGCGGCACCTCGGCGGCCAGGTCGAGCCGCAGGAAATCCGCCGCCGCGCCTTCCAGTTCCGCGGTCAGCGCCGGGTCGGCCGGGAATTCAGCGCGGTCCAGCAGCGGCACTTCATGGCGGCCGAAGAACGGGCGTGCGTCGAGGTCGTGCTGGATGGTGCGGTCGGCGATGACGATGTCGCCCACGCTGGTATCGGCGCCGACGCCGCCGGCCAGCCCGGTGAAGACCACCTGGGTGGCGCCGAACTCCCGGATCAGCGTGACCGTGGTTGCCGAGGCCGCCACCTTGCCCATGCGCGCCAGCACCAGCACGCACGGCTGGCCGTACAGGTTGCCGACGTAGTAGTCGCGCATGCCGATGGTGTGCACCGTGGCGCGGCTGTCGTCGTGGCGCATGGCGGCCACCAGGCCGTCGACTTCATCGTGGATGGCGGCAAGGATTCCCAGGGTCATGGTTGCAGCGGGGCGGTGGCAAAGCCGATAGCTTAGCGCCATGCGGCGTCCGCCCTGCGCAAATTTTGTCGGACGCGGACCGGATCCTGGCGCCTGCCACCGCACCCGGCGGGCGCACTGCCACTTACACTGCCGTGGTGACCACCCCGCGATTGCACTGCCATGCTGAACCAGGACGACTTCCTTTCCGTAGTGCGGACCGCGCCGCTGGTCGCCATCGACCTGGTGGTGGCCGAGCCGGCCGGCCGCATCCTGCTGGGCCGCCGCAGGAACCGGCCGGCGCAAGACACGTGGTTCGTGCCGGGCGGCCGCATCCGCAAGGACGAGCGCCTGGACGACGCCTTCCGGCGCGTGGCGGTGGATGAACTGGGGCTCGACATGCCGCGCGCCGCGGCGCGCCTGCTTGGCGCTTTCGAGCATTTCTACCCCGACAACTTTGCCGGGGCGCCCGGCATCGGCACGCATTACGTGGTGCTGGCGTATGCCTTGCAGGTGCCCGGCATGGCGCTGGCCGCACCGCCGGACCAGCACAGCGAATACCGCTGGATGACGCCGGCGCAGATCCTCGCGGACGAAGCGGTCCACGACAACGCGCGCGCGTATTTTCGCTAGTAGATCAGCACCACGCAACGCGCGAAGCCAGCCAAAAAAAGACGCCCGCGCAAAGGCGGGCTCAAGTGCCCTGCACGCCGCGGCAGCCGGCGGGGGTCCGGCCGCACGGCACACTAGGCATCCGCGGCGGCAAGCGCGGCATCGGCGATCGCCGCCTTTGACGCCCCGGCACGTGCGGATTCGGGCTCGGGTTGCGCCATGGCGGCGCCTTCGGCAACTGGCAGCGCGGCCAGGTGGGCCGGCAAGGCCAGCGCGTGTTCGTCATGCAGGTATTGCCGGAACGGCTCGGCCACCTCGGCGTGGCGCAGCGCGAACTCCACCGTCGCCATCAGGTAGCCCAGCTTGCTGCCGCAATCGAAACGGCGGCCGTGGTAGCGGTAAGCCAGTACCTGTTCTTCGGCCAGCAATGCCTGGATCGCATCTGTCAACTGCAGTTCGCCGCCGGCACCCGGCGTCAGCGTCTGCAGGTATTCAAGGATGCGCGGCGTGAACACATAGCGGCCGACCACCCCGAGGCGCGACGGTGCCTGCTCCGGCGCGGGCTTCTCGACGATGCCGGACATCTTCACCACGCGCTCGTCCCAGGGCTTGCCCGCGACCACGCCATAGGCGCGCGAGTCTTCCGGCGCGATCTCCTCCACGCCAACGACCGAGCTGTGGTAGTGGTCGAACACCCGGATCATCTGGCTGAGCACCGGCGTGGGCGCATCGAGCAGGTCGTCGGCCAGGATCACCGCGAACGGTTCGTCGCCCACCAGCTTGCTGGCGCAGCGCACGGCATGGCCCAGCCCGAGCGGCTCGGCCTGGCGCACATAGAAGCAGTCGACATGCGACGGCTTGATATTGCGCACGACGTCCAGCAGCTGCTGCTTGCCGCGCGCCATCAGTTCGGCCTCGATCTCGCACGACTTGTCGAAATGGTCTTCGATGGCGCGCTTGCTGCGTCCGGTGACAAAAATCAGCTCGGTGATGCCTGCGGCGATCGCCTCTTCCACGGCGTACTGGATCAGCGGCTTGTCCACCACTGTCAGCATTTCTTTCGGGCTGGCCTTGGTGGCCGGCAGGAATCGCGTGCCGAGACCGGCAACCGGGAACACGGCTTTCTTGACCTTGTGCATGACGTTGTCCTGTTCTTGATTGGAACGCTGGGCACCGGCGCCCCCGCGGGGTGAACAACGCGCCGGTCATTGCAGCGTATGGCGCGCGGTGGGTGGCGTTCTGCCAACTGTTCGCCAATTTCGGCCACCGGGAGCGCATTGGCCGGTGCGTCGGCTGGAGGTAGGGTTTTGGCCGATCGATCCGGCAGCCCCTGCCTAAGCTTCGGAGACCGGCCGGACAGTGCCGGAGCGGCGACCGTGCACGCCGCCGATCCGCGCCCGCGCGACCTTCCCCTGTCCGGCCGGACCCCGGCACACCTTGCCGGTGCCACGGCGGCATCCCGACCATCCCGGCATCCATCGCCGCTGGCACGCGCCGGCGCTGCCACCGCACCCGCCACGCACCGGCTCAGCGATCACCTCAGGGACCAACGATGGAGAAGCCATGACGATCTGTTCCAGCCCCAACGCAAGCGCGGCAGTTGTGCCGCGCCTGCGCACACTGTTCGCCAGCCTGTTCCTGTGGTGTTCGCTGCTGCTTGTGCCGTCCGGGTGCGGCAGCGGTGGTGGCGAGGGGGGCGGCGGCGCGCGCCTGGCCGTGGAAGCCACAGACGCGTGGACGTTGTGCGCGACCGAGAACAAGACCTGCGTCTTCAGCGGCACCCACCAGGTCAAGTACGGTACCGAGACCCAGTACGTGATCAAGTCCTTCACCGGCGGCACGCCCTGCGACAACGGTGTCTTCGGCGACCCCGCACCGGGCGCTGCCAAGAGTTGCTGGTATGACGCGGCCGCGGCGTCGGCGGCAACGGACAACAGCTGGATCTCCTGCGGCAACGAGAACAGTTTCTGCAGCTTCGCCGGCACGCGCGTGGTCAAGTACGGCACTACCACCCAGTACGTGACCAAGACTTTCTCCGATGGCGTGGGCTGCAACAACGGCGTGTTTGGCGACCCCGCGCCCGGCGCCGCCAAGGGCTGCTGGTATGCGAACAACACCGTCGAACCCGCCGCGCCGACGCCAAGCGCAGGCAGCCCCACGCGCGCCGTGCTCAGCTGCAACAAGCCCGGCGCGAGCGTGGCGGCGGGCGGCACGGGCGACGCCATCGAGGCCGACTTCGCCGGCGGCGACGGCACCCGCATGGCGGCGGCGGGCGCAGCCTTCCAGCTGCACATCACTACCCGCACCGGCGCTGACGACGTGGTGAACTGGCAGGTCGCCGACACCTGGGGCACCGTGCGCGCGCAAGGCAGCTTCCCGGCAGCGGCCGGGGCGCGCACCACCACGCTGGAATGCGTGTCGGCGCTGGCCGGCTATTTCGCCATCTCGGCCACGCTGGGGTCGGGACAAACCGGGTTGCGCGCGCGCGGCACGCGGCCCGACGGCATCGCCACCTTCGGCGTGCTGCCCGACCTGTCGCCGGTGCTGCCCGCCGCCACGTTCGCACGCCAGGACCTGCACCGGTTCGGCGGGCAAGGCGCGGCCTACCTGCTGCCGGGACAGGCCTGCTGCACCGGCGACGGCTACCGGCCGCTCTACACCACGCTGGGGCTGAGTTGGGTCAATGACAACCGCAACTGGTACAAGATGGAGCCGAACGGGCCCAACACGTTTTCCGCGCAGGCGGACCAGCTCGCCGGGTTCTTCAAGCCCGGCGACCTGATGCGGCTGATCCAGCTCGATGGCATCCCGGGCTGGGCCAGCCCGACCGGCGCCGCGACCCACAGCTATGCGCCCAGGTCGCTGGCGGATTACCAGAACTACATGGGCCGCGTGGGCCAGGAGTCGGACCGGATCCGCAGGCAGTACTTCCCGGCGCAGTCGGCCAACTACTACCAGGTGACCTGGGAGCCTGACTACGCCGGCGGCCTGCCGTGGCTGGATACCGATGCCAACCTGGTGGCGATGTACCGGGCCACCTGGCAGGGCATCCACGGGACCGACCCGTCGGCTGTCGTGATGGGTGTCACCAATGCGATGGTGCGCGAGAACAGCAAGTGGCTGAACCGGCTGGTGCCGCAGGGGCTGGCGTCCTACCTGGACGGCGTCAGCGTGCACGGCTACTACGACATCGGCACTTCGCCATCGCACCCGCCGGAACGGCTGGTGGGCGACAGCGACGCTGCCGCTGCCGCCAATGCGCTGCCAGCGTCGATGCGCGAGCTGCGCCACGCGGTCGCCAGCCAGCTCAAGCGCGGCGCGCGCCTGTTTGTCACCGAGACTGGCATCAGCTATGACATCGGCACCCGTTACGGGCCGGCCTATCCCACGCCCAACGTGCTGTACGGGCATGGCGCGGTGGTGGCGCGCACGCACCTGATCCTGCTGGGCGAGGGCGCCGACGTGACCTTTGTTTTCTACGCCAGCGACACGCCCGAGGCCGGCGGCCAGGCCGGCTATGGCGTGTTCTTCGACCTGGAGAACGCGCACGGCGGCTACGGCCCGGCGCAGATCAGCCCCAAGCCGGCGGCCATGGCAGTCGCGGCCATGACGCGCCTGATCGACGGCACCAATACGCTGGGCCCGCTGACCGACCTGCCTGCCGGCGCCTACGGCTATGCCTTCCAGCGCCTGGGTGGCGGCAAGGTCGTGACCGCGCTGTGGGCGCACAACAATGCGGACTGGAACGCGACGGCGGGCTTCAGCACCACCTACGGCATCCCGTACAGCCTGCGGGTCGATGCGCCCGGCACCAGTGGCCAGGTGTCGGTGCTCGACATGATGGGCAACGCAATCTCGGTGCCCTACACCGATGGCACGGTCAACCTGCAGCTGACCGGAACACCACTCTACGTGGTGTCAGCCAACGCTTCCGTGATCCAGTCTCGCACCACCGCTCCGGAAGGCTACGTGCCGCAGTAGCCCACCTTCGACGCCGGCTCGCACGAATCGCTGCCCGGCCGGCGCCACCTCCATCCCGTCATTTCCCTCGTACCGGCTGGCTCGATCGATTTGCTCAGGCAGCCGGCCGCTTGCCCGGCATCGCAGCCGCCCCTTCCACCGTCCCGCCATCCGCTTCCGGCGCGCGGCGCTGCCGCGGCGGGAACAGCGCATCGCGCAACCGCAGGAACGGAAACTCGATCGCCCGCGTGGTCACGAAGCCGATGCCGATGGCCAGCCCGAACTGCAGCACCAGCGCCGCGGCCCACACCAGCGGCACCGGCGCGCCGAAGGCCAGCGCCTTGCGGATAAAGAAGTCACCGGGCGCAAGCGCCAGCGAATGCCACAGGTAGATGCCATACGAGTAGACGCCGGTCCATGCCACCACGCGATAGAGGCGCGCATTGCGCAGCGACGCCGAGTATTCCAGCACCAGCACGATCAGCGCGACAAAGCCGATCGCCTGGATCGTATAGCCGACGCTTTCCTCGGCAGCCAGCGCCTTTTGCAACCAGCCCAGCCACGCCACCAGCCCCAGCACCAGCGCCAGCAGCAGCGCCTTGTTGCGCGCCAGGCGCTGGTAGGCGTCGGGCAGCATCCAGTAGACCGTGGCCAGCATCACGCCCATCAGCAGGCTGTCGATGCGGTATTGCGTGTAGAACGCGGCCGCATGCGGGTTGCCTGCCGCTACCGCGCAGCGCGCCAGCAGCACCGCCGCGCACAGCGTGCCCAGCGTCCAAAGGATGGCGCGGGCGCTGGCGTGCCAGCGGCCGAGCAACAACAGCAGCGCGGGCAGCAGCAGGTAGAAATGCTCCTCCACCGCCAGGCTCCAGGTCTGCGCGATCGACGAGCCCAGGTAGTTCTGCAGGTGCGTCAGGTTCTGGTAGAGGAAGGTGCCGGGCGGATGGCGGCCCACCAGCACGTGGAACAGGATCAGCGCGTAATACGCCGGCCAGATCTTGAAGATGCGGCGGATGATGAAGCGGCCCGCGTCAACCTGCCCGCCTTGCGCATACTGCCGCAGCAGCAGGCCACCGACCAGGAAGCCGCTCAGCGTGAAGAACAGGTTCACGCCTTCGCGGCCGTACTGCTTGAGCGGGAACTCGATCATGGCCAGCAGCGGGTAGCCGGTAGTGACGGTGTGGAAATGCATGCCCATCACCATGATGATCGCCACGCCGCGCACGAAATCGAGCTCGATCGAGCGGCCGCGCTCGGCGCTGATCGTATGTGCCAGGTCGCGCATGACAGTCTCCTCAGGACGCGTTGCCTGCGTCGGGTGCGTTGCGTTCGGGGCCGGTGCCGTCGAAGCGGTTGCGGATGAAGCGGCAGGGATTGCCGCCGTAGATGCCCGCGGGCGCGAGCGAGCGGTGCACCACGGACATCGGCGTGACCACCGCCGAGCGCCCGATGGTGACGCCTTTCTGCACGATGCAGCGCGAGGTGATCCACGCGCCGTCCTCGATCACGATCGGCGCGACCTGCAGGTCCATGTTGCCGTCGACCGCGTGCGAGCCGGTGGTGAGGAAGCTGCCTTGCGAGATGCAGACGTGCGAGCCGATGCGGATGCGGTCCTGGTTGTACAGCCAGACATCGACGCCGAACCAGCAGGCATCGCCGACTTCCAGGTTCCAGGGATATTTGACGCGGATCGGATGCATCAGACGGCAGCCGCGGCCGATGCGCGCGCCGAACAGGCGCAACAGCCCCGCGCGCACAGCGGAGAAGGGCACCAGCTTGTTGTTGATGACCGCTGCCTCCAGCACGAACCACAGTGCCTCGACCAGCCGGCCGCGCCGGCGCTCGTAGTTGCCCTTGCCGGCCTGGTCCAGCGCAATGATGCGGCTGCCGCCCGGAGGCGCCAGGGTGGCGCCGTCCGGCCGGTGCGCGATTGCATCGCCTTCCATGTTCGATCTCCCGTTCATATGCCGCCGGATCGAGCTGTCCGGCGTGCGGCTGTCTCGGTGCCGAGTCTTGTGTTCCCGTCAGAAAATTATTGACCGGCATTCGCGGCGCAACGCGCCTCGCGGCGTGATTGGCACGCGTGGCGTAGCTTTTGGCGGCAGCGCACTAGTGCCATGCCGGCGGGCGATGCACGGCTGCTACGTTCGCGATGTTCACTAGGGCAGCGGATGCTGCATGCCGCGCGGCGGCGTTGGCTCGGTGCCCGCGCGACGGTCGGGGAAGATCGCATCGCGCAGCCGCAGGAACGGGAATTCCACCGCGCGCGTGGTCAGGTAGCCGGCGCAGATGGCGATGGCGAACTGCAGCACCACGGCCAGCGCCCACGTTGCCACCGGCGGCACGCCGTGCGCGAGCGCGGTGTCGATGAAGATCTTGCCGGGCGCGCGCGCGACGGTATGCCACAGGTAGATGCCGTAGGAATACAGCCCCACCCACGCCACCCAGCGGTAAGGGAACGTGTCGCGCAGCCGGCCCGAATGTTCCAGCACCAGCACGATCAGCGCGCTGAAGCCGATCGACTGGATGGTGAAGCCGATGCTTTCTTCGACCGTGATCTCGTCCTGCAGGAACACCAGCCATACCAGCAGCGTGGCCACCGCGAGCATCAGCCAGGCGCGCCGCGTGGCCAGCTTGCGGTAGTGGCCGGGAAGGAGCCAGTACAGGATCGCCAGCATCACGCCGAACAGCAGGCTGTCGACGCGGTAGTGCGTGTAGACGTAGGCCGCCTGGATCTCGCCGGCGCCGACCGCCACGGTGCGTCCGGCCAGCACCGCCACGCAGGCGGCGCCGAGCAGGCACAGCAGCGTGCGCGGTCCCAGGCGCAGGCGCGCCGCCAGCAGCAGGGCCGGCGGCAGCAGCAGGTAAAAGTGCTCCTCCACCGCCAGGCTCCAGGTCTGCGCAATGCTTGAGCCCATGTAGTTCTGCAGGTGCACCACGTTCTGCAGCAGGAAGCTGTCGCGCGGGTGACGGCCGACGATGGCGTGGAACAGGATCAGCGCGTAGTAGGCGGGCCAGATCTTGAACATGCGGCGGATGATGAAGCGGCGCGCGTCGATGGTGCCGCGCTCGGACAGCTCGCGCATCAGCAGGCCGCCGACCAGGAAGCCGCTGAGCGTGAAGAACAGCGTGACGCCTTCGCGGCCGAAGTTCTTCAGCGGATATTCCAGCAGCCACACCAGCGTGCTGCCGGTGTTGACCGTATGGAAGTGGATGCCCATCACGGCAATGATGGCCAGGCCGCGAATGAAATCGAGTTCGCGCAGGCGTGCGGGCTCGGGTGTTCCCGCCGCAGGTGGAAGTGGCATGGTCAGCTCCTCGGGTCTGGGCGGCCCGCGCGGGGCCGCCGCGGCTATGCCGCCGCGCGGCGCAGCGTCAGTTTGAATTCGGTGACGGTGTGGCGCGCCAGCAGGTGCGCATGCGAGCCGGTGCCTGCCGGCCGGGGAGAGGGTAAAGGCGAGGGCGGTTGCATGAGCTGGTCCAGCGCGCGATGGATGGCCACGGGCGACAGGTCGTCCATCACCGGGCCCAGGTCGCGGCCGCCGCAGAACCAGCCGATCAGGCCGTCCGCCGTGGCCAGCACTGGCTTGCCGAAGCGGTAGGCCTGTACCAGCACGCCGCTCATGCCGTAGTGGCCCTGGTAGCCGAGCCACACCGCGTCGCAGGCGGAGAACAGGTCCGCTTCCTCTGGCTCCGGGATGAAGCGGTCCAGCACCAGCGGCGGCGGCGACAGGCCTGCGGCCGCGGCAGGCAGCCACGCCCGGATCTCGTCGTCCTGGGCACCGGCCACCACCAGCCGCGGCGCGGCGCGGTGGGTGGCAAGGGCGCAGACCAGTTCGCGTATGCCCTTGCGCGCGGTGATGGCACCGTAGACCAGCAGCACCGGGCCGCTGTCCGGGGTCAGCCCGAGCCGGGCTCGTCCCGCCGCCCGCGTGGCCGGCGTCATGTCGGGACTCGGGTCGGCGAGGTAGGTCAGCGCCGCGCCGCTGCGGTCGCCATGCCAGGCGGGCAGGGTGGGATCGATCGACAGCAGCGTCTTCAGCCCCGGCGTGCGCAGCGCGCGGCGAAAGAGCAGGGTCTTGACCGCATTGACCAGCGGCTGGCGCGGCGCGCGCACGCCCACGCGATGATGGTGGAAGCCGGCGCGCATGGTGATGCCGAGCCACGGCGTGGCGCCGAACGGCGACCCCAGCAGCGGCAGCGCCCACAGGAAATAGTCCGCATAGGGAACCAGCACCAGCCCTGCGCGGTGCGCGGCGCAGGCCTGCCGGTACAGGTGCCGGAAGATGCGCCAGTAGCTGACGTAGGCGATGCGCCCGGCGCCGCGTCCGGCGTCGGGCGGCAGCGGCAGTGCCAGCAGCGTGCAGCCGGGATGGCGGCCGGACTGCAGCGCCTGTGCCAGCGGATGCCCGAGGTTGGCGGCGTCGGTCACCATCACGCAATGCCGGCCCGCCTCGGCATAGGCCTGCAGCGCCCACTCCACGTAGCGCCAGCGGTGGCCGGAGAAGTCAGGTTCGATGATGAAGAGGCTGGCATCGGGCATGGTCATTCCCTGGTGGCCGGCTGCGGGCGCTGCGTTGCCCGATGCCGTTCGTGGATGTCGGCGTGCGCGGATCGCTGTGAATGGCTATGAATCGCTGTGAATCGCTATCCATGGAGGCAACCGTAGCAGCGCGCTGGCGTCGGCAAGCGCCATTCTGCAGAGCGCCCGCCGGCGGACCCAAGCCTGCAACGCGCGGCTGGCCGATAGGCGCTAGACGATGGCGGAAGCCCGCGGCCGCGACGCGTTCTAGTGGAGTCCGGTACATGGCAGGGACGAGGCTCCATGATCAAGACGCTGAAATTCGTGGCGGCGCTGCCGCGCCGGCGGCCCGGCGCCAGTTCGGCCGTATGGGTGCTGGCGCAGCAGGCACTGGTGCGCGGCATGGTCGCGGTCAAGTTCCTGGCAGTGGGACGGTTGCTGGGGCCAGAGACGCTGGGGGTGGCCGGCGTGGCGCTGCTGGCGGTGGCGATTGCCGAGGCGCTCAGCGACACCGGCCTGCCGCAGGCGGTCATCCAGGCCCAGCGCGCGCCGGCGCCGGCCGAGCTGGGCGCGGTGTGGTCGGCGCTGGTTTGCCGCGGTGCGCTGGTGGCCTTGCTGCTGCTCGGACTGGCGCCGCTGCTGGAAGCGCAGTTCCACCTGGCCGGCGCGCTGCTGTTGCTGCAGCTCGCCGCCGCGCTGCCCTTGCTGCGGGGCATGGCCTCGCCTGCCTATTACGTGGTGACCCGCGAGCGCAATTTCCGGCAGGTCGCTGCGCTGGAGATCACGGTGGCGGTGGCCGATTGCGCCATCAGCGTCGGCTGTGCGCTCGGCGGCGCCGGTGCCTACAGCGTGGTGATCGGCCTGCTTGCGGCCGAGACGCTGAAGAGCGTGCTGACCTGGGCCACCATGCGCCCGCGCCCGCCACTGCGGCTGCGCTGGACCGGCATCGGCCATTACCTGGGCTTCAGCCGCTGGATCTGGGCAGCCAGCGTGGTCAACCTGCTGCTCAACCAGTTCGACAAGGTGATGGTCGGCAAGCTGCTGGGGCCGGCGCAGCTGGGCGCGTACCAGATGTCATCCAAGCTGGCGCAGATGCTGCTGGCCGACGCCGGCATCGCCATGTCGCAATACCTGTTTCCCACCTTTGCCGCGCGCCACCGCCAGCAGGACGGCAGCGCGCCGCGCCTGCTGCGCCGGCTGCTGGGCCTGGGCGCGCTTGCGCTGGCCCTGGCGGTGGTGGCGCTCAACCTGGTGGCGGCACCGCTGTTCCTTCTGCTGCTCGGCCCCGGCTGGCTGGAGGCAGTGCCGCTGTTCCGGGTGTTCACGCTGAACATGGCCATCGGCGCGCTGATCGCGCTGCTGGTGGCATACCTGCGCGCCATTGGCGCGCCACGCGTGGCCACGCATGCCTCGGTGGTGCAGGTGGGCGTGCTGCTGGTCTGCGTGCCGCCGGCCACGCACTGGTGGGGCGCCACCGGGATCGCGTGGTCCATGACCCTGGGACTGGCCAGCGCCATGGCATGGATGCTGGCCGCCGCTTTGAGGAGCAAGTAATGCGCATACTTCATCTGGTGCTGTCGCCGCGCATGTCGGGCGCGGAGATCCTGGTGCGTGACCTCGCGCTTTACCAGCAGCGCGGCGGCGAGACCGTGGCCGTGGCGGCGCTGATGCCTGCCCACGCTGACTTCGCGCCGCTGCGGGCGCAGCTCGCCGCGGCCGGCGTGGCGTGCAGCTTCCCGCCGCGCGCGCAGCGCCCGCTGGCGCGGCTGTGGAACCTGCACGGCGTGATGCGCCGCTGGCGGCCGGACATCGTCTTTGCCCACGCCACCATCCCGGCTTTCTATGCGCGCGCCTTGCCCACGCGCGTGCCGGTCGTGTACGTGATGCACTCCGCGGTCAATGACTTCCAGCGCGACCTGTTCCGCTGGACCGAGCGCCTGCTGTCGCGGCGCGCCCGCGCGGTGGTGGGCGTGGCCCAGAGCAACGTGCACGACTACCTGGCCGAGGTCGGCCCGCATCCGCGCCTGACGGTGATTCCCAATGGCGTCGATATCAGCCGCTTCGGGTTGCCGGCGATCGCGCCGCCGGAAGGCGCGCCCCTGCTGCTGCAGGTAGGCCGCTACGACGCGGTCAAGAACCAGCTCCATACCGTGCGCGCCTTCCATGCGCTGCTGCAGCAGGTGCCGCAGGCGCGGCTGGCGCTGTACGGGGTGTTCGAAGACGCCGCGTACTACGGCAAGGTGCGGACGCTGGTCGCGCAGCTCGGCCTGGCCAGCAAGGTCAGCATCAACGGTCCGTCTGACAACGTGCCCGGGCTGCTGGCGCAGGCATCGGTATTCGCGATGCCCTCGGCATCGGAAGCGCACAGCATCGCCTTTCTTGAGGCGCTGGCCAGTGGCATCCCGGTTGTCGCCAGCGCGATTCCCGCGTTTGTGTTCGCGCGCGGACACGATGCGGTGCAACTGGTCGATTGCGCGGATGCCGGGGCTTACGCGCAGGCGCTGGCGCGCGCACTGGCGCAGCCGCGGGCCGTGCGGCCCCTGGATGGACTGACGCTGCAGGATACGGCGCGGCGCTACCAGGCGATTGCACACGAAGTGCTGGGCGTGGTGTGAGCGCGGCCAAGTGGTACAACCGGCACGGATGCACCAGATTCAATCGGCTTCCTTGATTTGGGGCATGTGCGGAGCAGCGTTGCTTTCCCGCCAAAGCCATGAGCGCCTTGCCTCACTTGGTGAATTAAGTATGCACCAGATCACGTATTAGTGTGATTTTATTCACGTTCGAATTGGTGCGTTTATGTTGCGTTGCAACGAAGCGACTATATTGATTTCTAAGGCGCGACCACGCTGAGAATGCGAATGAGGGAGTCGCGTATTGCATGAAAAAACCCCTGCAACAACAGTGGGTTGCGCAAAATGCGCGAAGGCGTTCAAGGCCTTCCGCCAAGACATCGCGGAAATCGGACAGTCCGGGAATAACCGAAACGTTGATGTCTATGATGCGGTGCAATACAAAGGGCTTCGCGCCAGAAAGAAACCAACGAGGTATTTGGGGGAAATCATGCCGTACGCCCACGTCGAGCCGCCCGCAGCCAGTGTTTATTCCACGACACCCTTTCTGAACCCAACCCGCGGCAACGCGCGGCACATCGGCATCCTGCTTTATGAGGGGTTTTCGCTCCTTGGTGCGGGACTGGTTGCGGAGCTGTTCCAGACCGCCAACGAAATTGGTGCACCCGCCGGCGGCAGCCGCCGCATTACCTACGACGTGCGCTTCCTGTCGGTCGAGGGTGGCAGCGTGACATGCTCCGCGGCGGTGCGCGTCTGGACCGACAGTCTGGACCCGCGCCGCCCCGCGGGCCTCGACATGCTCTTCATTGCCGGCGGCGAGGGCGCCCGCGCCGCGGCCAGCGACACGCGCCTGCTGTGCTGGCTGCGCGCCGCCTGCGCCACCACCGACAGCGTGCGCCCGATTGCCGAAGGCAGGGCGGTGCTCGTTGCCGCCGGCGTGATCGATCCTGCCGCAGCGCCGCGGCGCCCGCACCTGCCGCTGATGGCGTCGAACGATGACACCGAAATGCGCCTGGAATCGATGAAAGGCGCGCTCGCCGTGATCCGGCGCGACCTGGGCGTGGACGTGGCCCGCGCGGTGGTCGAGCGCGTGCTGCCGGCCTGGACCGACCAGCTCCTGCCGCGCCTGGCCGATGCCGGCCTGACCAGCGCCGCCGACAAGATCCGCGCGGCCGCGCGCTGGCTGCAGCAGAACTGCGAACACGATGTCTCGATCGCCGACGCCGCCGAGGTGGCGACCATGAGCGAGCGCAACTTCCTGCGCCGCTTCAAGCTGGAGATGGGGGCCACCCCTTCCGACTTCCTGCTGCAGGCCCGCCTCGAGACCGCGTGCGGGCTGCTGGCCGAGACCGAGTTGCCGGTGGACAAGGTGGCGCGCCGCTCCGGCATGGGCAACGGCGACCGCCTGGCCAAGATCTTCCGCAAGCGCCTGTCGCTGTCACCGACCGAATTCCGCCAGCGCCACAAGGCTGACAACAAGGCAGACAACAAGGCAGACAACAAGGCAGACAACAAGGCAGACAGCAAGGCAGACAAGGTAAACAAGGCGCACAAGGCCGCCACCGACAGCTGAGGCCGCACGCCGCCACACGCAGCACCCTGACCCCATGGCAGTGAAACGTTCCGCGAAGCATCGCGGCGGGCGCAGCTCGCCCGCGGCGCCGCGCCAGTTTGTCGAAGATTGGAGGGCTTGACCATGCTGAAGACGACGCAAGTGGAGACGGGCACGGTGGCGGCCGCGCAGCCCGAAGGCCAGGATGATGACGGCGGCGCGCATCCACGCGCGCAGCGGCTGCGCCTGGCGCCGGTGGTGCTGGCCGGCGGCGCCGGCACGCGGCTGTGGCCGCTGTCGCGCGAGCACTATCCCAAGCAACTGATCGACCTGGTCGGCACCGACTCGCTGCTGCAGGCGACCTTGCGCCGGCTGTCCGGCTTCGGCGCGCAGCGCGAGGTGGTGCGCGAAGCCATCATCGCCTGCGGCGAGGAGCACCGCTTCACCACTGCCGAGCAACTGGCCAAAGCCGGCGTCGAGGCGCGCCTGGTGGTCGAGCCCGCGCGGCGCAATACGGCACCCGCGCTGACCGTGGCCGCGTGGCTGGCACAGGGCAAGGGCGAAGACGTGATCCTGGTGGTGATGCCTGCCGACCACGCCATTCTCGACGGCGCCGCTTTCCATCACGCCATCGCCGTCGCCGCCGAGCACGCCGAGCGCGGTGCGATGGTGACGCTGGGCGTGCCGCCGACGCGGCCCGAGACCGGCTACGGCTACATCCGGCTGGGCGAGGCGCTCGGCGACGGTGCCCATGGCATCGCGCGCTTCGTCGAGAAGCCCGCGCAGGAGCTGGCGGCGCAGTATGTGCAGAGCGGCCAGTACTGGTGGAACAGCGGCATCTTCGTGGTCCGCGCCACGGTCTGGCTGCGGGCGCTGCAGGCGCTGCAGCCGGCGATCTACGAAGCCTGCATGACCGCGGTGATCGGCGGCAAGCTGCAGGCGCCGTACTTCAGGCCCGAGGGCCAGTCCTTCATGCAGTGCCCGTCGGACTCGATCGACTATGCGGTGATGGAGCGCCTCGACCAGCCTGACGCGCCTTGCCGCGGCGTAGTGGTGCCGCTCGCCGCGGGCTGGTCGGACCTGGGATCGTGGGAAGCCGTGTGGGACGCCACCGAGAAGGATGTCGACGGCAACGCCGCCCGCGGCCGCGTGGTGTTCGAGGGTGCCAGCGCCAGCTATGCCTACTCCGACGGGCGCCTGGTGGCCTGCGTGGGCACCAGCAACATCGTCGTGGTCGAGACCGCGGATGCGGTCCTGGTGGCCGATCGCTCGCATGTGCAGGACGTCAAGAGCCTGGTCGAGCGGATCAAGGCACAGCGCGCGCCCGAGGCCGCGGACCACCGCAAGGTGCGCCGCCCGTGGGGCTTCTATGACTCGATCGACCACGGCGAGCGCTTCCAGGTCAAGCGCATCGTGGTGGCGCCCGGCGCGCAGCTGTCGCTGCAGCTGCATCACCACCGCGCCGAGCACTGGGTCGTGGTCAGTGGCACCGCGCGTGTCACGCGCGGCGACGAGAGCTTCCTGCTGGCGGAGAACCAGTCGACCTATATCCCGCTCGGCGTGGCGCACCGTCTGGAGAACCCCGGGAAGCTGCCGCTGGAAATCATCGAGATCCAGTCCGGCGGCTACCTGGGCGAAGACGACATCGTGCGCATCGAGGACAACTACGGGCGTTGCGGATAGGCGTTGGCAAGGTGGCAGCAACGCAGCGGCGGGCAGCGGGGAGCGGGCCCGCCGGGCAGCAGGCAGGGCAGGTGTTCAGGCAGACGGGCAGGAGGACGGGAAATGGTCAAGCTGGAAGGATTGCTGGCGCGCATGCTCGACGTGGCGCTGGTACTGGCGGGCGCGCTGATGGCCGCGCAGTTTCGCTTTGACGCGATCGAGCCGGGTGCGCTGTTCGAACTGTTCATCGCGCTGTCCGCGGCGTTCACGCTCGCGTTGTTCCCCACCTTTGGCATCTATGAGTCCTGGCGCGGGCGCTCCAAGCTGGGGCTGGCCGGACAGGTCGCGCTGGCGTGGCTGCTGGTGCAGCTGTTTGGCGTGATGGTGATGTTCTCGGTGCATCGGCTCGACCTGGTGTCGCGGCTATGGTTCGCTTACTGGACCGCCAGCACCGGCGCCATGATGATCGTGTCGCGGCTCCTTGCTCACATGGTGCTGGGCCATATGCGCAGCGCCGGCATGAACCTGCACCAGGTGGCGGTGGTCGGCAGCGGCGCGCATTGCAACGCCGTGATGCGGCGCGTGGCGGCGTCGCCGGCGTCGGGCTTCCGCGTGGCGGCGGCATTCAACGTGATGCCAGGCGCCGGCGGCCTGAGCGCGCGCGTACCGGTATTCGAGGACCGCGCCGCGTTTGCCCGCTACGTGCGCACCCAGAAGATCCATGAGCTGTGGCTGGCGCTGCCGCTGTCGCAGGAGCGCGAGATCCTGGAGTTCGTCGCGGCCTTTCGCGACGAGCTGATCAATATCCGCTTCGTGCCAGACCTGCGCACGGTGGCGTTGTTCGATGGCGGCATGATCGACCTGATCGGCATGCATGCGATCAACCTGGCGGCGTCGCCGATGTCGCCCGCCGCGCTGGCGCAGAAGGAGGTCTTCGACCGGCTCTTCGCCGCGCTGGCGCTGCTGGGCCTGGCGCCGCTGCTGGCTGCGATCGCCGTTGCGGTCAAGCTGTCTTCGCGCGGGCCGGTGCTGTTCTCGCAGCTGCGCAAGGGCGCGGACGGGCGCGTGTTCCGCATCTACAAGTTCCGCTCGATGCGCGTGCATGCCGAGCATGCCGGGCAACTGACACAGGCCACGCGCGGCGATCCGCGCATTACCCGCGTCGGCGCCTTCCTGCGCCGCACCAGCCTGGACGAGCTGCCGCAGTTCTTCAACGTGCTGCGCGGCGACATGTCGGTGGTCGGCCCGCGCCCGCACGCGCTGGAGCATGACGACCACTACGGCAAGCTGGTCTCGGGCTATATCCAGCGCTACCGCATCAAGCCGGGCATCACCGGCTGGGCGCAGGTGAACGGCTACCGCGGCGAGACCGATCGCATCGAGAAGATGGAAGGGCGCATCGCCTACGACCTGTACTACCTCGTCAACTGGTCCTTCGGGCTGGACATGCGGATCATCGCGGCCACCATCTTCAAGGGCCTGTTCCACAGCAACGCGTACTGAACCGAGGGGATTCGCCGGCGCCCGCCGCCGGCGGAAGGGGATGCGTGACACCATGCCAAACCTGCTAGAGACCCAATACGTCGAGGCGCCGCCGGCGCCCGAGCTGCGGCTGTCCGACTACCTGGTCACGCTGCTGGAAAACTGGCGCATGATCGCCGCGATCACGCTGCTGGCGCTGGCCGGCGGCGCGGTCTACGCGATGATCGCCAAACCGGTCTATCGTGCCGACGCGCTGATCCAGGTGGAGGACAGCAAGGGCGACGCCAATGCCAACAACCAGAACGCGCTGCAGTCGCTGTCGTCGATCTTCGATTCCAAGTCGTCCACGGCCGCCGAGATCGAACTGATCCGCTCGCGCCTGGTGGTGGAAGACGCGGTGCGTACGCTGCACCTGGATATCGGGGCGCGGCCGCGCTACCTGCCCGTGATCGGCGGCTGGCTGGCAGGCCGCCATACCGGCAAGACCCCCGCGCCGGCGCGCTTCGGGATGCCGCAGTACGCCTGGGGCGGCGAGTCGATCAAGATGTCGCTGTTCGAGACCCCGGCCAAGTACTACAGGAAGCCGTTCGTGCTGACCGTGGAGGCCGAGCGCACCTACAGCCTGCGCGATCCCGACGGCGCGCTCGTGCTCAACGGCCGCGTCGGCGAAGAGACTGGCGGCGCCAGCACCCTGGGGCCGGTGCGCGTGCGCATCGACCACCTGGTCGGGCGCCCGGGCACGCAGTTCGAACTGACGCGCGCGTCCACGCTGGCCACGGTGGAGTCGGTCCAGCGCGCGCTGGCGGTGGGCGAGACCACGCTGCAGTCCGGCATCATCCGCGCCAGCCTGGAGGGGCCCGACGCCAAGCTGACCGCCGAGATCGTCAACACCATTGCGCGCCAGTTCGTGCAGCAGGACATCGGTCGGCGTTCGGCCGAAGCCGAGCACACGCTGGCCTTCCTGGAGCAGCAGCTGCCGGTGCTGCGGAAGGAGCTGGACCAGGCGGAAGAGCGCTACAACTCGTTCCGCAACAAGCTCGGCACCGTCAACCTGGGCGAGGAAAGCCGCCTGCTGCTGCAGCAGATCGTCGACAACAAGAGCCGGCTGCTCACCATGGAGGCGCAGCTTGCCGAGTACAACACGCGCTACACCGAGAACAACCCGGCGGTGGTGTCGCTCAAGGCGCAGATTGCCACGCTGACGGCGCAGCAGAACGCGCTGCGGCGCAGCGTGTCGCTGCTGCCCGACACCGAGCAGACCGCGCTGCGGCTGATGCGCGATGTGCGCGTCGATACCGAGCTCTACACCAGCCTGCTCAACAACGCGCAGCAGCTGCGCGTCGTCAAGGCGGGCCAGGTCGGCAGCGTGCGCGTGGTCGACTTCGCCGCGCCCGCCGACGAGCCGGTACGCCCGCAGCGCGCCATGCTGGTGCTGATCAGCGCCGGGCTGGGCATGCTCGCGGCGATCGTGCTGGCGCTGCTGAAGAAGGCCCTGTACGGCGGCGTGGAGCATCCCGAGGATATCGAGCGCCTCATCGGCGTGCCGGTGTGCGCGGTGGTGCCGCGCAGCCGCATGCAGCTGCGCCTGCAGCGCGAACTGAGCCACGGCCGCGCCGGCCGCGGCCCGCGCCTGCTGGCGGCGCGCGCGCCCGACGACATCGCCGTGGAAGGCGTGCGCAGCCTGCGCACCACGCTGCAGTACGCGCTGCGCGACGCCAGCAACAACGTAGTGATGCTGACCGGCTCGCGCCAGGATGCCGGCAAGTCGTTCCTGTCGGTCAACCTGGCCGCGCTGGTGGCGGCGGGGCAGCGGCGCGTGCTGATGATCGACGGCGACATGCGCCGCGGCGCCGTGCATGCGCACTTCGGGCTGCGCCACCAGCCGGGCCTGGCCGACGCGCTGATGGGCGAGGACTTCGATGCCGTGGTGGCGCGCGACGTGCTTCCCGGGCTCGACGTGATGCCGCGCGGCACCGTGCCGCCGGATCCGGCCGAGCTGCTGATGAGCGAGCGCTTCGGCATGCTGCTCGACCATTTTTCGCACCGTTACGACATGGTGATCATCGACACCCCGCCGGTGCTCGAAGTCACCGATGCCGCGCTGCTGGGCCGCTACGCCGGCACCACGCTGCTGGTGGTGCGCCACGGCCGGCATCCGGCCGGCGAGATCGGCGAGACCGTGCGGCGCCTGGCCAGCGGCGGCGTAGCGCTGCGCGGCGTGCTGCTGACCGACGTGCCCAAGCCGCCGCTGCGGCTCGGAACGGGCTATGCCGGCTACTACAGCAACGACGGCGGCGCCGGGGGCATCAAATGACGCAATGACGCGCGGCGCGCATGCCGACCATCAGGCTTCACGCATCCACGGCAGTTCAACACGGCAGGGAGAACGGGAATGAAACGCAAGGTCGCACTGATCACTGGCATCACCGGACAGGATGGCTCCTACCTGGCCGAGTTGCTGCTCGACAAGGGCTATGAGGTGCACGGCATCAAGCGCCGCACGTCGCTGTTCAACACGGACCGCATCGACCACCTGTATCGCGAGCGGCATGAGCAGGACCTGCGCTTTTTCCTGCACTACGGCGACCTGACCGACGCCACCAGTGTGCTGCGCGTGATCCAGCGCGTGGAGCCGGACGAGATCTACAACCTGGCCGCGCAGAGCCACGTCGCGGTGTCGTTCGAGGAGCCGGAGTACACCGCCAATGCCGATGGCCTGGGCGCCCTGCGCATCCTGGAGGCGATCCGCATCCTCGGCCTGGAACGCAAGACGCGCTTCTACCAGGCCTCCACTTCCGAGCTGTACGGGCTGGTGCAGGAGGTGCCGCAGAAAGAGACCACGCCGTTCTATCCGCGCAGCCCGTACGCGGTCGCCAAGCTCTATGCATACTGGATCACGGTCAACTACCGCGAGGCGTACGGCATCTACGCCTGCAACGGCATCCTGTTCAACCACGAGTCGCCGGTGCGCGGCGAGACCTTCGTCACGCGCAAGATCACCCGCGCCATCGCGCGTATCGCGGTGGGGCTGCAGGACGAGCTCTATCTCGGCAACCTGTCGTCGCTGCGCGACTGGGGCCACGCGCGTGACTACGTGGAGATGCAGTGGCTGATGCTGCAGCAGGAGCAGCCCGAGGACTTCGTCATCGCCACCGGCGAGCAGTACAGCGTGCGCGAGTTCGTGCAGTACGCCTCCGCCGAGCTGGGTGTGACGATCCGCTTCGAGGGCACGGGCGCCGACGAGGTGGGGATTGTCGAACGGGTGCAAGGCAAGGAAACGAAGCTGGCCCCCGGCAAGGTGATCGTGCGCGTCGACCCGGCCTATTTCCGGCCTACCGAGGTCGAGACACTGCTCGGCGATCCCACCCGCGCGCGCGAGCAGCTGGGCTGGAAGCCGACTACACCGTTCTCCTCGCTGGTCAAGGAAATGGTGCGCGCGGACTTCCAGATCGCGCGGCGCGACGCGCTGGTGACGCTGGCCGGCTTCAAGACGCTGGAACACCACGAATGAGGGGGCGGCGCTGACCATGGACAAGCAGACAAGGATCTACGTCGCCGGCCATCGCGGCATGGTGGGTTCGGCGCTGGTACGCCAGCTGCGCGCCGCGGGCTACGCGCAGTTGCTGACGCCGGCGCGCGCCGAGCTGGACCTGACCGACCAGGGCGCGGTGCGCCGCTTCTTCGCGCGCCAGCCCGTCGATGTGGTGCTGCTGGCGGCGGCGCGCGTCGGCGGCATCGTCGCCAATGCCTCGCGGCCGGCGTCATTCCTGTACGAGAACCTGGCGATCGAGATCAACGTGATCCAAGCCGCGTTCGAGGCCGGCGTGCGGCGGCTGGTGTTCTTCGGCTCGTCCTGCATCTATCCGCGTGACTGCGCGCAGCCGATCCGCGAGGACTACCTGCTCAGCGGCCCGCTGGAGCCGACCAACGAAGCCTATGCCATCGCCAAGATCGCGGGGCTGAAGCTGTGCGAGGCCTACAACCGGCAATACGGCACCCGCTACCTGTCGGTGATGCCGACCAACCTGTACGGGCCCAACGACAACTACGACCTGACCAACAGCCACGTGCTGCCGGCACTGATCCGCAAGGCGCATGCCGCCGTCAGCGAGGGCGCCGCCACGCTGTCGGTATGGGGCACCGGCACGCCGCGGCGCGAGTTCCTGCATGTCGACGACCTGGCCGCGGCGACGCTGTTCCTGCTGCGGCAAGACCCGGATGGCGGCGTGTTCAACGTCGGCACGGGCAAGGACGTCCCGATCGGCGAGCTTGCCGCGATGGTGTGCCGCATCGCCGGGTTCCGCGGCGAACTGGTGTTCGACACCAGCAAGCCGGACGGCACGCCGCGCAAGCTGCTCGACGTGTCGCGGCTGGCCGGCCTGGGGTGGCAGGCATCGATCGGACTGGAGGCGGGCATCGCCCGTACCTGGCGCGAATTCGCCGCGGCGCAGGCGGCGCAGGCGGGGCAGGACAGCGCGGCGGCGTGAGGAGGGAGCAAGACACTTTCGAAAGGGCCGGGAAGGCCCAGAGGCGTCCCACCACGGGCGGCGGGGCAAGCAACGGGCAGTACGAAACCAAGGGGGTAGTCGTCATGTCGGGCTCAGTCACCATCTTCCACAACGTTGTCTGGTCGCGCCACAAGGGCCAGGTTTTCTCGGCACTGCACCGGCTGCACGGGCAGGGGTCGATCCGCTACACCGTCGTGCAGATCGCGGAGACCGAGCACATGCGGCTGGGCTTTTCCGAGGTCGACTACAGCGTGCACCAGTACCCGATGCGCCAGCTCTTCGAGGGCTGCTACGAGGACGTGCCGCGCTGGAAGATGACGTTGCGGCTGGTGGGCGAGGTGCTGCGCTCGGACAGCCGCGTGGTGGTGCTTCCCGGCTACCACCTGCCGGAATTCTGGGCGATGCTGCTGGCCTGCATCGTCACCGGCAAGCGGCGCGCGGTGTTCTGCGATTCCACCGGACGCGATCGCCCGCGGCGCCTGCTGACGTCGCTGCCCAAGCGGCTGTTCTTCGCGCTGTGCCAGGGCTATTTCGGCTTCGGCGAGCGCAGCCGCGAATACCTCGAGTCGCTCGGGGCGCGGCGCGATCGCATCTTCATCCCGTGCCAGGCCGCGGCGCTGCCGGCCGGCTACACACCCGAACAGGCGCTGGCGCGGCGCTTGCTGGCGCGTACGCCGAAGGCCGCAGCGCCGGATGCCGCGGACGCCCCGGACGCCCCGCCACCTGAACCGCAGGCGCCGGTGTTCCTCTATGTGGGGCGGCTGTCGGAGGAGAAGGGGCTGGATACCCTGCTCGAGGCCTTCGCCAGCCTGTTGCCGTCGATGCCGTCCGCCACGCTGCGGGTGGCCGGCAGCGGCCCGATGGACGAGCGCCTGCGCGAGCGCATCGGCGCGCTGCGGCTCGATGGCGCCGTGATGCTGCTGGGCAGCGTCAACGGTGCCGCGCTCGAGGCCGAGTATGACCGCGCCACCTGCCTGGTGCTGCCCAGCTACAGCGAGCCCTGGGGCCTGGTGGTGAACGAAGCGCTGGCGCATGGCTGCCCGGTGGTGGTCAGCGACAACTGCGGCTGCGTGCCCGAGCTGGTGCACGAGGGCGAGACCGGCCTGGTGGTGCCGCCGCGCGACGTGCCCGCGCTGGCGGCCGCGCTGGACCAGGCGGTGCGCCTGTTCGCCGATACCCGCGCCACCGCGCTGCACTGCATCGAACTGATCCACCGCTTCGACCCGGCGGCGGCGGCCACCCATATCGACCGCGGCTGCGTCAGCCTGCTGCGTGGCACGACGCGCGCGGCGCCGCACCCCGTCGCCGAGGCCGAAGCCCACCGGAGCAGCCAATGAAAATCCTCATCTGCGGGCAGAACTACGCGCCCGAGCTGACCGGCACCGGCAAGTACACCGCCGAGATGGCCGAGTCGCTCGCCGCGGCCGGCCACGAGGTGCGGGTGGTGTGCGGCCCGCCGTACTACCCGGCGTGGCGGGTCGAAGAGGGCTACACGGCCTGGCGCTACCAGCGCGAGCAGCGCGCCGGCGTGCGCGTGCAGCGCGTGCCGCTGTGGGTGCCGCGGCGCCCGGGCGGGCTCAATCGACTGCTGCACCTCGGCAGCTTCGCGCTGGCCGCGCTGCCGGCGCTTCTGGGGCAATGCTGGTGGCGCCCGGATGTGGTGATGGTGATCGCGCCGGGGCTGATGAGCGCACCCGGCGGCTGGCTGCTGGCCCGGCTTACCGGTGCCATCGGCTGGCTGCACCTGCAGGACTACGAAGTGGATGCCGCGTTCGAGCTTGGCCTGCTGCGCGGTGCGCGCGCGCGCCGCGCGGCGCTGGCGGTGGAGCGCGCGCTGCTGCGCGGCTTCGACGTGGTCTCGACCATCTCGGAAAAAATGACCCAGGCGGCGGTGCGCAAGGGCGTACCGGCGGCGCGCGTGGTGCTGCTGCCCAACTGGGTCGATGCCAATGCGATCCATCCGCTGGACCGGCCCAGCGCGTATCGCGAGGCGATTGGCATCGCGCCGAACCAGAAGGTGGTGCTGTACGCGGGCAATATGGGCGCCAAGCAGGGCCTGGACGTGCTGATGTGCGCGGCCGCGGCCCTGGCCGGCCAGCCCGACATTGTCTTCGTGTTCTGCGGCAACGGCCCGGCCCGCGCCGAGCTGGAGCTGCACTGCGCCGGCCTGGAGCACTGCCGCTTCCTGCCGCTGCAGCCGGCCGAACGCCTCAATGAACTGCTGAACCTGGCGGACATCCACGTGCTGCCGCAGCGCGGCGGCGCCGCCGACCTGGTGATGCCGTCCAAGCTGACCGGCATGCTGGCCAGCGGGCGCGCCATCGTCGCCATGGCCGAGGGCGGGACCGAACTGTTCGCCGCGCTCAGTGGCCGTGGCCTGACCGTGCCGCCCGAGGATGCCGACGCGCTGGCGCACGCCATCCGCCGGCTGGCGAACGACGCCGCGCTACGCGCCGAACTGGGCGCCGCGGCACGCGCCTACGCGGCCAGCACGCTGGCCGCGCCGGTGGTGCTGGGCCGGCTGGAGGCGCGGCTGCGCACGCTGGTCGCGGGCGGTACGGCTGGAGAGGCCGCGCCGGCGACCGGCGCCGAGTTGCCGCAGCCGGCGCTGCGCGCCGAGGAAGCGGAGTAAGCCATGTCCAAGCTACGTCCGCGCGCCGAACGCCGCCGCCACCGCTGCCCGGGTGGCTGCGAGCCATACATGCCATGGCCCCGCTGCCAGCGCCGCGCGCCGGCCGGCTGCCTGTTTTCGTCGGGAGGAGAGCGCTCATGCCAGCCATCGAGCCGGCCGCGCCGTGTGCGCGTGCCCTGACGCCAGCCGACGGGTACCCGCCCCGCGCCGTTCCCGCGGCCACGGTGCCGGCCGGCAACCTGCCGGCACTGACCAGCATCCGTTTCCTGGCGGCGCTGACGGTGGTGCTGTGCCATTTCGGCCAGATCGGCCTGCTCGCGGTGCCGGCGTGGTTCGTGGCGGCTGCCGACGGCGGGCGTCCGGCGGTATCGCTGTTCTTCGTGCTGTCGGGCTTCGTGCTCGCCTACAACTATCGCGACAGCCTGGACGGCCGCGGCGCACGCGCCTTCTATGCGGCCCGCGTCGCGCGCATCTGGCCGGTGCTGCTGCTGTCGCTGGTGCCGGCACTGGCCGTCACCGCATGGCTGCTGCGCAGTGGCGACGCCATGCTGCTGCGCGAATGGTACGGGCTGGCGCGGCCGGACCTGCCCCTGCTGGCGGCGAGCCTGCTGTGCCAGGTGCTGGCACTGACCGCGTGGCTGCCGTTCGCCGGACTGAACCAGCCGTGGAACGGTCCCGCGTGGAGCATTTCGTGCGAGGCCTTCTTCTATGCCCTGTTCCCGGCGCTGCTGGCCTGGGCCGGCGCGCGCGGCAGCCGTGCGCTGCTGCGCTGGTGCATGCTGCTTTGGCTGCTGCAAGGCGCGTGGATCGCGCTGGCCGAGGCCGCCATGCCGCCATCGCGCTCGGGCTTCCTGGTCGCGCAGTTCCCGCTGACGCATCTGTTCGAATTCGTGCTGGGCGTCTGCGCCGCGCAATGGCATGCACGGATGCCGCGCGCGGCGGATACCCGCCACCGCCTCGGCATCTTGCTGACGGCCGCCGCGCTGGCACTGGTCGCGGTGCTGGCGGTGCAGGCGCTCTCGCCGCCGGGGCGCTGGCCGGCCTTCTACCTGCAGGCGCCGGCATTCGGTGCGCTGATCCTGGGTCTGGCGCTGCTGCAGCGGCCCGTGCTCGGCCTGCTGCACCGGCGCTGGCTGGTGCGGCTGGGCGAAGCCAGCTTCTCGCTGTACCTGCTTCATGTGCCGCTGGGCCGGCTGGCGTGGCTGGCCGGCTGGCCGCGGGCGTACGGGTGGCTGGTGCTGGCGGCCGTGGTGGCGCTGAGCGTGCTGGTCTTCCTCTGGTACGAGGAACCGATGCGCCGCTGGCTGCGCCGGCGCCTGGCGCCCGTTTTGTCGGAGCCTGCCGGTGGGGCGCTGCCGGCCAGCGCGGTACGGGGCTAGGAGGCGGGCATGCGCAACCGCTTCATCACCCTCTGGATCTGGCTGGCACTGTGCCCGCTGGCGGTCGATTTCAAGAGCGTCGACGAGAACGGCAGCCGCATCACGCAGATCCTGCTGACGCTGCCGGCCATTGCCGCCACCATCGTGCTGGTGATGACCGCGCCCCGCTTTGCCGGCGGCAGCCAGTTGCGCAGCGCCGTCACCATCGCGCTGATGCTGACGGTGCCCGGCAGCCTGGTGCCGCAGCTGCTGCAGGGCAATGATTTCGGCAACTATTTGCGCGTGCTGCTGCCGTTCATGCTGATGCTGTTCGGCTACCTGGCCGCCTGCCGGCCGTGGCAGACGGACCGGCTGGTGCAGGTCGAGAAGGCCATGTTCACCGGCATGGTGATCTCGCTGCTGTTCAGCTTCGGCTATGGCATGGCCATCGGCGGCGGGCTGGAAACGGTGCGCTTCCGCATCGTGTCGGTGGTGTTCCTGGCGCTGCAGGGCCTGCTGCTGCACGAGTTCGTGATCGCGCGGCGCTTTTCGAAGCTGACGCTACTGCTGTTCCTGCTGTCGGTGGCGATCGAGCTGCTCAGCGTGACGCGCAGCCTGCTGGTCGGCACCGCCATGCTGTTCTGCCTGGCGACGTGGCTGGGGGCGCCGTCGCTGCGCCAGTTGCTCAAGTCGGTGGCGCGCGCGATGGTGATCACGGTCGCGCTGATCGGCGGCACCGTGGTGATCGGCTCGGCATTGTTCCCGAGCGTGGCCGCGCACTGGGAGCAGCGCATCTCGGCCGCCAAGGCAACGGCCTCGGGCATCGATCCCACCACCGCGACGCGGCTGGCAGAGATCAAGGACCAGATGGACCAGGTCACCGCCAGCACGGTCTCGCTGCTGCTTGGCAAGGGCTTCGGCCACAACTACCGCTACTCGCCCGACTACCTGACGGCCCTGTCGGGCCAGATGAGCGAGAAGGAGTTCTACGCCATCAACGAATGGGCCGCCGGCCACAACTTCTGGGTCTACCAGCTCTTCGCCGGCGGCGTGGTGTTCGGGCTGGCGCTGCCGTTCGCGGTGCTGTTCGCACTGTGGCGCGGGGCGGTGATCTACCGGCGCTGGCGCCGACATGCCCCGGATGCGCCCTACCTGCCGGTGCTGGGGCGCGCGCTGATGGTACTGGCGGCATTGCCGGCCACCTCGATCGGCGGCAACCCGCTGGGCCCGCGCTACTCCGGCCTGGTGTACGGCGTGGCGCTGGGCCTGCTGGTGGGCTCGTGCATGCGGCTGCAGCGCCTGGGGGTGCGCCGCGGGACGCCGGCGGCTGCCCGCGCACCGGCGATGCAGCCGGCCACGCCGCAGCCACCCCGGCCGCCCCGGCTGCCGGTCTCGCTGCCGGTCTTGCCACCTGCCCGCGCGGCCGCCCCGTCGGCGCCGCGCCTCACCCTGCAAGGACCCCGTCCATGAAGATCCTGCAACTGCTGCCATCGCTCGATCCGCGCCAGGGCGGGCCTGCCGAGTGCGTGCGCCAGAGCGCCGCCGCGCTGGCCGCGCAGGGCCATCGCGTCGAGATCCTGACGCTCGATGCGCCCGATGCGCCGTGGCTGATACAAACCGGCCTCGCCGTCCATGCGTTGGGGCCGGCGCGTGGCGGCTACCGCTATTGCCCGGCGCTGGTGCCGTGGCTGCGTGCGCATGCGCGGGGCTTCGCCGCGGTCATCGTCAATGGGCTCTGGCAGCACCACGGATTAGCGACATGGCAGGCGCTGCGCGACAGCGGGGTGCCGTACTTCGTCTTTCCGCACGGGATGCTAGATCCGTGGTTTCGCCGCGCGTATCCGCTCAAGCACCTGAAGAAGTGGCTGTACTGGCCGTGGGCAGAATACCGCGTCCTGCGCGACGCGCGCGCGGTGCTGTTCACCGCGGAGGAAGAGCGCCGGCGCGCGCGCGAATCCTTCTGGCTGTATCGCGCCAACGAACGCGTGGTCAGCTTCGGCACCAGCGAGCCGCCGCCGGCGCATGCGGCCGACGGCGGCAGCCTGGACGAGCGCTTCCTCACGGCGTACCCGTCGCTGCGCGGCAAGCGCCTGATTCTCTTCCTGGGCCGCCTGCACCCGAAGAAGGGCTGCGACCTGCTGATCGACGCGTTCGCACGCGAGGCCGCGCAAGTGCCGGCCGCGCACCTGGTGATGGCCGGTCCCGACAGCGCGGGCTGGGCCGCCGCACTGCGCGAACAGGCCGCCGCGCGCGGCATCGCGGACCGCATCACCTGGCCGGGCATGTTGCGTGACGAGATGAAGTGGGGCGCCTTCCGCGCCAGCGAGGTGTTCGTACTGCCGTCGCACCAGGAGAACTTTGGCATCGCTGTCGCCGAGGCGCTCGGTTGCGGCCTGCCGGCGCTGCTGTCGACGCAGGTGAACATCTGGCGCGAGGTGGCACAGGGCGGCGCGGGCATGGGAGCGCCAGACACCGTGGATGGCACGGCGGGGATGCTGCGAGCCTGGTTCGCCCTGGCACCGGCCCAGCATGCGCGTATGCGGGCCCGCGCGCACGCGGTATTTGCGCGGCATTTCACCGTGGAAGCGATGGCGGCGGACCTGCTTCGGGTGGTGCAGGCGACAGGCGTTGAAGAAAAAAGATAAGGAGGGCAGGCGCAGCAAGTGATGGTCTTGACGGGGGCTCGCGCACGTCCGCTTCGGGTGTGCAAGGCAAGGGCAAAAAGGGGAGCGACGCTATGTTTGTCGATGCAAGGCAAATCGAACAGAACACGACAATACGCACTACCGTGTGCATCGTGGGCGCGGGAGTCGCGGGCATCACGCTGGCGCTGCAGATGCAGCGCATGGGTATCGATGCCTGCGTGCTGGAAAGCGGCGGCTACAAGCCGGACGAAGACACCCGGGATTTGTACCGGGGTGAAAACGCCGGGCTGCCCTACACCTTCGCGGACGGCAGTCGCAGCCGCTACCTCGGGGGCAGCAGCAACTGCTGGGGTGGCTGGTGCAGGCCGCTGGACCCGTGGGACCTGGAGCGCCGCGAGTGGGTGCCGCACAGCGGCTGGCCGTTCGGGCTCGATGAACTCAGGCCCTACTACGCGCGCACCCATGAGCTGCTGCGGCTGGGGCCTGACAACTTCGAGCCCGCGTGGTGGGAACAGGCCATCGGCCGCGCCGACGTGCGGCGGCTGCCGCTGAGCGGCGCGAGCATCCGCGACACTATCTCGCAGTTCAGCCCGCCGGCGCGCCTGGGCAAGTTGTACCGCGACACGCTTGCCGCAGCCGGCCGCGTCAAGGTGTTCCTCTACGCCAACGTGACCGCGGTCGAGACCGATGCGAACGCCGGCGCGGTCACGCACCTGTCGGTCGCCACGCTCAGCGGCAAGCGCTTCCGCGTGGTGGCGCAGCGCTTCGTGCTGGCCGCCGGCGGCATCGAGAACGCGCGCCTGATGCTGGCCTCGAACCGCGCCAGCCCGGCGGGCCTGGGCAATGGCAACGACCTGGTCGGACGCTACTTCATGGACCATCCGCGGCTGATGTCGGGCTGGGTGCATTTCAGCAAGGCATGGTCGCGCAACAAGCTCTACGACATCAAGTACCACTACCAGAATCCGGCCGTCAGCGCGCACGGCACCCGGATCTCGTCGCAGTTCGCGCTGCGCCCGGAGGTGCTCGCGCGCGAGCGGCTGCTCAATGCGCGGGTCTGGTTCTTCTCGATGTTCTATGGCGAGGGCAGCGCCGGCGCCGAGGCGCTGATCCGCGCCAAGCAGGCGCTGCTGCGCAAGGACCAGCCTGGCTACCGCGTCGGCCGCGACCTGCTCACCATGGCCAGGCACCCGTTGGATACCGTTGGTTTTGGCCTGACGCGGCTGCTGCAGCCGCGTGCGCTGATCTCGGGTGTGCGCATGCAGGCCATCGTCGAGGCTGCGCCCGATCCCGAGAGCCGCGTGACGCTGTCGCAGCAGCGTGATCGGCTGGGCATGCCGCGCGTACGCGTGAACTGGCGCGTCGGCAGCCTGGTGCAGCGCACCTTCGACCGCACCTTCGGGCTGCTGGCGGACGAGCTGGAGCGCACCGGCGTGGCCCGCGTCACGCTCGATCCGCCCACCGAGGGCCAGCCGTGGCCGGCGTCGCTGGAAGGGACCTGGCACCACATGGGCACCACCCGCATGCATGACTCGCCCAGGCAGGGCGTGGTCGACCGCAACTGCCGCGTGCACGGCATCGGCAACCTGTATGTGGCCGGCAGTTCCGTGTTCCCGACCGTGGGCGCCAACTTTCCCACCATCACTATCGCGGCGCTGGCGCTGCGGCTGAGCGAACACCTGGCGCGCACCCTCGGCGACACGGCGCGCGCCGCCGGCGTGGCGCCGGCGGCCGGCACGCCGGCCCAGGGTGAAGCGCATGCGCTGGCGGCACCGGACGCACTGGAAGGAGAACCCTCATGAGCTATCGGATCGTGATCGCAGGCCTGTTTGCGAGTGCGCTGGCGGCGTGCTCGTGGGCGCCCGGACCGGCGCTGGACGGGAGCCGGCTGGATGACAACCTGCGCGCCAAGACCGGCACGCAGACCTACCCGGTGCAATTGATCACTGCCGACGTGATCCGCGCGCAGATCGACGCCGTGCTCGCGTCGAACAGCCAGGTATCGCCGGCGCGCGGCACGGACCTGCGCACCAGCATCGAACGCTACGAGTACCTGGTTGGCCCGCAGGACGTGCTGGGCGTGACCGTGCTGTTCAACCCGCAGCTCAGCTCGACCGCGCCGGCCGCGCCCGCTGCCGCCCAGATGATGCCGACCGAGGCAGCGCAGCCGCAGCTGCCGCTGGACCAGAACGGGTTCCGCGTCTCGCGCAGCGGCGAGCTGTTCTATCCGCCGGTGGGCGTGCTCAGGGTCGGCGGGCGCACCATCGAGGAAGTGCGCAGGATGATCACGCGCGGGCTGGAGCGCGACCTGCGCGATCCCCGTGTCGACGTACGCGTGATCGCCTATCGCCACGGCCGTGTCGACGTGACCGGCCTGGTGCGCAATCCGGGCTCGATCCCGGTTACCGATGTGCCACTGACGATGATCAACGCGGTGGCGCGCACCGGCGGCACCATGCCCGAGGCTGACGTGCAGAAGGTGCGCCTGACGCGAGGCAGCGAGGTCTATGAACTGGACCTGGAAGCGCTGATCGACCGCCGCAACGGCTTCAGCGACTTCCTGCTGCAGGCGGGCGACATCGTCAACGTTCCCGACCGGCTGGGCAGCCGCATCTTCATCCTCGGCGAAGTGGCCAAGCCCACCTCGATGCTGATGAACCGCGGCCGCCTGACGCTGGCCGATGCGCTGGCCGGCGTCAACAGCATCGACGTGCGCTACGCCGACCCGCGCCAGATCTTCATCATCCGCGGCATGCGCGACAGCCCCACCACGCCCGAGGTGTTCCGCCTCGACATGAGCCAGGTCGATGCGCTGCTGCTGTCGACGCAGTTCCGGCTCGAACCGCTCGATGTGGTCTACGTCGGGACCTCGGATGCGGTGCGCTTCAACCGCGTGCTTGAGCAGATCACGCCGACGATCCAGACGCTGTTCTTCACCAAGGAGCTGTCGCGCTGAGCCCATGCGCAGCATTGCAAAACATACCGCGGGCGCGCGCCAACGGCGCGCAGCACCGCGGACCGAGGAAATCATCGTCAAGGCAGAACGGGGAGTTGACATGGAGAGCCAATTTTCACGGCCGGAGTGCAACTATGTGCTGGCCGCGCTGTTGCAGGAGGACTGCCATCCGCTGGCGGCACAACTGGAGCTGGTCAAGCTGCGCGCCGGCCAGATGCTGAGCGAGGCGGGGCAGCGCATCCACCACGTGCATTTCCCGACGACCGCGGTGGTGTCGATGCTGGCCGTGTCCGAGTCGGGCGCGGGGATTGAAGTGGCGGTGGTCGGCAAGGAAGGGCTGGTGGGCATGCCGATCCTGACCGGTGGCGACTCGATGCCGTATCGGGTGGAAGTACGCTGCACCGGGCTGGCCTACCGTATCCCGGCCGCGCTGATGCGGCATGCCTTCATGCAATCGGCCGCCATGCGCCGTGCCAGCCTGCTTTACGTGCAGGCGCTGCTGACGCAGGTGGCGCAGGTCGCGGTCTGCAATCGCCACCATCCGCTGAGCGACCAGGTGTGCCGCTGGCTGCTGCTCACGCTGGAGCGCATGCATTCGCGCGAGTTGCTGAGTACCCAGCAGGGTATCGCCGACCGGCTTGGCGTGCGCCGCGAAGGCGTGGCCGCCGCGGTCGGCCGCATGCAGGAGCTTGGCCTGCTTGCCACCAGCCGGGGCCGCATTGTCGTGCTCGACCGCGCCCGGCTGGAAGCGATGGGATGCGAATGCTACCGCGTGATCCGGCAGGAGTACGCCCGCTTGCTGCCGCCGCCGGCGGGGCATACCGCTGCCATCGAGGCGGCGCACGGCCACCAGTCAGTCCATGCCGACCACGCTGTCACGCTGGGGAGCTGCGTATGAATGCCCATGTCCATGAGGCGCATGCCGGCATGGCGGCGGTACGCGGCGCGATGCCGCTGCGCGCGCAGGCTGGCTGGATCACGGCCGCCACGGTGGCGGCCGTGCTGGCGGGTGCGCTCTATGCAGCGTCGTTGCCACCGCGCTACCGGGCCGACGTACTCATCGGCGCGCCGCGCGGCGAGGCCATGCCCTGGCAGGCGCAGCGGCCTGGCGCGCAGAACGGTGCGGGGCTCGACACCGGCATGCTGGCCAGCCGCACGGTGCTGGCGCCGGTGGTGCACGATCACGGGCTCGACATCGAAGCGGCGCCGCGGCGCCTTCCGCTGCTGGCCACGCTGTGGTCGTGGCTGGCGCAGCCCGCCGGCGACGGAATGTTGCCGGCGCCACTGCCGGCATTGGCGTCATACGGCTGGGGTGGCGAACGCGTGTCGGTGGCCGCGCTGACGGTGCCTGAGGCGCTGGTCGACCGGCCCTTGCGCCTGGTTGCGCTGGGCGGACAGCGTTATCGCCTTGAGGCGCCCGACGGGCAGACGTTGCTGGAAGGCCAGTCGGGTACGCCGGCGCATCGCGGCGCGGTCTCGCTGCAGTTGTCCGTGCTGGTGGCGCGCGCCGGCACGCAGTTCACGCTGGTGCGGCGCGATGGCGCCGCGGCGGCTGCCGCGCTGGCCGAGGCATTGCGCATCGAGCCATCCGGCGAAGCCGTCCGGATCGCATGGCGCGACACCGATCCGCAGCGCGCCAGCGCAGTAGTGAATGCGATCGCCGCTTCGTACGCCCACGTGCTCGCGCATCAGCGCCAGGAACAGGCAGGGCGCATGCTGGATTTCATCACCACAGAACTGCCGCGCGTGCGGGCCGAGCTGGAGCAGGCCGAAGGCGCGCTGGCGCGCCACCGCGCGCGCGCCGGCACACTGCTGCCCAGCCAGGATGCGCAGTCCTACCTGCACGGCAGCATCGAATACCAGCGGCAGATCTCGGCATTGCGGCTCCAGCGCGCGCGGCTGTTGCGGAACTACACGCCGGAGAACCAGGAGGTGCGTGCCATCGACGACCAGATCGAGCAGTTGCGCAACGACCGCCGCAGCCTCGACGGCCGCCTGCAAGGGCTGTCCGAAGCCGAGCGCGACCAGGTCTCGCTGACGCGCGATGTCAAGGTCGCCGAGGACGCCTACATGTCGCTGCGCGGGCAGGCGCAGCGCCTGGCGCTGGCGCGTGCCGACGGCGGCAGCGAAGCGCTGCTGCTCGATGCGGCGACACCGTCGGTGGCTCCCGCTGGCCCGCCGCGTGCGCTGGTCGCCGCGGCGGCGGGCGCGGCGGGCCTGTTGCTGGCACTGGCCGTGGCCATGCTGCGCCAGCGCCGCGCCGCGCAGCTGGCGTCCGCCGGCACCATCGAGGCCGGGCTGGCGCTGCCGGTGATCTGCGAGGTGATGTTCAGCGACGAGCAGCGCCGGCTCGGGCAGCGCGCGCGCTCAGCGGAGGGCACGGGTGGGACGGCGGCAGCGGGGGCAAGGCCCGCCGGCGAGGTCACGGTCGTGGCGCCGCTGCGCGGCGGCGCCGAAGCCGGCCATGCCGGCCACGACCGGTTCCTGCTGGCCTGCCAGCATCCGGACGTGCTGGCGGTGGAAGGGCTGCGCATGCTGCGCGGGGCCCTGCAGCTGGGCCTGGCGCCCCATGGCCGGCGCGTGGTCGCGCTGACCAGCGCCCGCGCCGGCGAAGGCAAGACCTTCACCGCGGCGAACCTGGCCGTACTGGCCGCCGACGCGGGGCTGCGCGTGCTGCTCATCGACGCCGACCTGCGGCGTGGTTCTTTGGCCAGCTGGTTCGGCATGGATGGCGCAGATTGCGGTGTGGGCCTTGCCGATGTGCTGGCCGGCAACGCCACCCTGCGCGAGGCGACATGTCGCACCGCGGTATCCGGCCTGTGGCTGCTCGGCGCCGGCACGCTGCCCGCCAACCCGTCTGAGCTGCTCAGCCAGCCGCGCCTGCGCGGGATCCTGGCCGAGGCCGAGTCGCGCTTCGACCTGGTGCTGGTCGACACGCCGCCGGTGCTGGCCGTGGCCGACGCCATGCTGGTCTGCCACCTCGCCGGCGCGACGCTGCTGCTGATGCGCGCGCTGGAAACCCCGCAGTCGGTCGCCGCGCAGGCGCTGAGCCAGCTCGGGCGCTGCGGCGCGGTGGTGGTCGGTGGCGTCGTCAACGGCGTGTCGCCGCGCCATGACAAGGCGCGCGTGGCCGATACGCGCGCCTTGCTGCGCGGCAGCGCGGGCCGCGTGCCCTTGCCCGCGCTGCCCGCGTGGCAAGAGAGCCCGCAGGACAAAGACAGCACGAAAGACAGCAAGGCGCGCATGCACGGCGGCATGCAACACAACATGAAAAAGCGCCCGCGGGTCGCGGCGCTGGGAGGAGGGCGTCCATGAGACATCGGCTGGCGTGGTGCGCCACCTGCTTGCTGGCGGCGGTGCTGCTGGTCGGCACCCAGATCCCCGGCCGCATGCGCGACACGCTGGAGCGCAGCCTGCACGCGCCGTTCCCGCTGTCGTCGCTGGCGCATTTTCTGCTGTTCACAGCGATGGCATGGCTGCTGGCATCGCGCCTGATCGCGTGGCCGGCGCGGCGCATCGGTGCTGTATTGCTGGGGCTGGCGTTGTTGACCGAAGGGCTGCAGGTGTTTGCCATCAACCGTCATCCGCGCTGGCTCGATGTCGGCATCGACATGGCAGGCTTCCTCGCTGGCACGATGCTGGCGGCGTGGCTTTCGGGATGGCTGTCGCAGCGGCGTGCGCTGCCGCACGGCGCCGGCTCGGAACCCGCACGCTGATGCGGCGCTTGCGGCATGCGCCCCGATGCAATGGCGCAGCGCCTTTGCTAGAGTGAGCGGATCGCAACTCCGTCGCCGGCTGCGTGGCGACCCGACCGCATGCAACCCTCCCCGATCGCCGGCGCGCTGCCGGAACGCCGCGCGCAGCGCCAGGCGCTGGCGGCGTGGCGCGACCAATGCCGGCTAGACGCCGGCGCGGCAGCGCCGGCCTGGCGCGCTACCGAGCCTCATCCGGCCGACTGGCTGCGCTGGCTCGACCGCGCCTTGCTCGCACTCGGCACCGTGCTGCTGTGTGCGGGCGTGGTCGTGTTCTTTGCCTTCAACTGGCAAGAGCTGCACAAGTTCAGCAAATTCGGCCTGCTGGCCGCCGCGGTGACGCTGCTGGCGGCCTTTGCCTGGTTTCGCGCGCCCGGCGACATGGCCGGCCGCGCCGCGCTGGGCGGCGCGCAGGCCCTGTCCGGCGTGCTGCTGGCAGTGATCGGCCAGACCTATCAGACCGGCGCCGACGCCTGGCAGCTGTTCGCGCTGTGGGCGCTGCTGGCGGTGCCGTGGGCACTGGCGGCGCGCGCGGCGCCGCACTGGTGGCTGGTGCTGGTGGTCGGCAACGTGGCGCTGCTGCGCTACTTCAGCATCCGCTTCGGCATGGATGGCCTGTTCGCGCTGCTGTTCGACAGCCGCTACCTGCGTACCGCCACGCTGGCCTTGCTGGGGGCGGTGCTGCTGCAACTGGCGTTGTGGCACTTGCTGGTGGCCCGCGCGCCCGGGCTGGGCTTCCGGGGACAGACCGGCAGCCGCTTGCTGGCGGCGCTGGCGTGCGTGCAGGCCGGCTCGCTGGGTCTGACCAGCTTGCTGGACAAACGCTTCGATGGCGCGTCGTTCGTGCTTGCGGTGGCCGTGCTGGCCGGGCTGGCGTGGTGGTACCGGCAACGCGCCTTCGACATCGTCGTGCTGAGCCTGACCTGCCTGACGGGTATCGTGCTGGTGGTGGCCGGACTCGGCAAGCTGCTGTTCGAGGGCAAGGGCGACTTCGGCGCATTCCTGCTGCTCGGGCTGGTCACCATCGGGCTTGCCGCTGGCGCGGCGGCGTGGCTGATGCGCGCCTATCGTTCCCAACTGGAGCAGGCATGAGCACCACCTTGCAGACCGAACAACGGCTCTGGCGGGAACTGGCCGCGCGCGGAGCGGTGCAGGGCGAATGCCCGGAACACAGCCATGCGCCGTGGGCGGTGCGCTGCCTGATGGGCGCGGCCGGCTGGCTTGGCGCCTTGTTTTTCCAGATGTTCCTGGTCGGCACGGTGTTCGTGGCCGCGCGCGAGAACGGTGTCGCCATGGCCGTGACCGGCCTTGCCATGATCGCGCTGGCCGCCTTGCTGTTCTGGCGTGGCGGCGGCATCGCAACGAGCCAGTTCGCGCTGGCGGTCAGCTTGTGCGGGCAGGGGATGGCGGTGTATGGATTGGTCGAGGCGCTCGGCTTTACGCGCGTGACCGAGACTGCCGGATTCTGGGCCGGCATCGCGCTGTTCGAAGGCGCGCTGGTCTTGCTGGTGCCCAACCGGCTGCACCGGCTGCTGTCAGGGCTTGGCATCTGGATCGGGCTGGCGGGCGCCGTGCATCTCGGACTGCCGCACGAGGCCGCCAATGACTGGCTGGCGCTGACGTGGTCGTTCGGCTGGCTGGCGCCGCTGGGCTGCGCGTTGGTGACCGGCTTCACGCTGGCCGAAGCGCGCGTGTGCGCGGCAGGGCGGCATGCACTGCTGGAGCCGCTCGCCGATGCCACGCTGCTGGCCGCGCTCGCCATGGCGCTGGTAGTGACCGGGATGAGCCATCCGATGGCCTGGCTGTTCGATCCGGAGGCGGGCCACCTGTCGGTCGCGCACTGGGTCGGGGGCGCGCTGCTGACGCTGGTGCTGGCCGGCTTTGCCCTGGCGGAAGGCCGCCGGCTCGCGGTCGGTCCCGCCATGCAGGCGGCCGTGCTGGCCGGCACGCTCGCCTTTGGCGCGCTGATGGCCGCGGCGCCCGCCGTCGTGGCCGGTGCGCTCGCGCTGGGGCTGGCCCTGCGCCGGGCCTCCCTGGCCTGGATGGGCCTGGGCGTCGCCGCCATTGCCATCGGCTTTATCTGGTACTACAGCGCGCTTCACTGGACGCTGCTGGCCAAGTCGGTCACGCTGGCCGCGGCGGGGGTGCTGTTGCTGGCCGGGCGATACTGGCTGCTGCACGGCCGCACTGGCAAGGAGTTCGCATGAAACGCTGGATCCTGATCGCGTGGGCACTGACCCTGACGCTGGCCGCCGTTGGCATCGCCGGCAAGGAAACGCTGCTGGCACGCGGCGACACCGTCTTGCTGCGGCTCGCGCCGGTCGATCCGCGCTCTCTGATGCAGGGCGACTACATGGCGCTGAATTTCGACATCGGCAACCAGATCCGCACGGCACAGGGGCCGGCGGAGCGCCCGCCGCGCGACGGCGTGGCCGTGATCCGGCGCGACGCACAGGGCGTGGCCAGCTTCGTGCGGCTGCATGACGGCGGCCAGCTGGGCGTGGGCGAGCAGTTGCTGCGCTTCCAGGCGGCGCGATCGCGCTGGGGCGGGGCGCAGGTGCAGGTGTCGACCGATGCGTATTTCTTCCAGGAAGGGCAGGGCGAGCGCTTCGCCCGGGCCATGTTTGGAGAGTTCCGCGTGGGGGCGGATGGCCAGGCGCTGCTGGTGGGGCTGCGGGGGAAGGAGATGGAGAAGCTGTGAGGCGGCGATTGTTTCCCAGCGCACGCCAGAAAACAAGAAACCCGCGAGACCGCCGGGTTTCTTGTCGTCGGGGGCAGGCTCAGACGTTGAACAGGAAGTTCAGCACATCCCCATCTTTCACCACGTATTCCTTGCCTTCCGCGCGCATCTTGCCGGCTTCCTTGGCGCCGGTCTCGCCCTTGAACGTGATGTAGTCGTCGAAGGCGATGGTCTGCGCACGGATAAAGCCGCGCTCGAAGTCGGTGTGGATCACGCCGGCCGCCTTGGGCGCGGTGTCGCCGACGTGGATGGTCCAGGCGCGCACTTCCTTCACGCCCGCGGTGAAGTAGGTCTGCAGGCCCAGCAGCTTGAAGCCGGCGCGGATCACGCGGTCCAGGCCCGGTTCTTCCATGCCCAGGTCGGCCAGGAATTCGGCCTTGTCGGCGTCGTCCAGGTCGGCAATCTCGGCTTCGATGGCGGCGCACACGGCCACCACCGGCGAATTGGTCTGCTTGGCGTACTCGCGCACCGCGTCCAGGTGCGGGTTGTTCTCGAAGCCGTCTTCACGCACGTTGGCGACGTACATGGTCGGCTTGGCCGTGATCAGGCAGAACGGGCGGATGGCATCCCATTCTTCCGGGGCCAGGTCGAGCGTGCGCACGGCCTTGGCCTGGTCGAGCACGGCTTGCGCCTTTTCCAGCACGCCAACCAGCCGCAGCGCTTCCTTGTCGCCAGCGCGGGCCGGCTTGATGTAGCGGGCCAGGGCCTTTTCCACGGTGGCCAGGTCGGCCAGCGCGAGTTCGGTGTTGATGACCTCGATGTCCGACAGCGGGTCGACCTTGCCGGCCACGTGGATCACGTTGTCGTCTTCGAAGCAGCGCACCACGTGGGTGATGGCGTCGGTTTCACGGATGTTGGCCAGGAACTGGTTGCCCAGGCCTTCGCCCTTGGAGGCGCCCGCCACCAGGCCGGCGATGTCGACGAACTCGACGGTGGCCGGCAGGATGCGCTCAGGCTTGACGATCTCGGCCAGCTTGCCGAGCCTCGAATCCGGCACTTCGACCACGCCGACATTGGGCTCGATCGTGCAGAACGGATAGTTTTCGGCGGCGATGCCGGCCTTGGTCAGGGCATTGAACAGCGTGGACTTGCCGACGTTGGGCAGGCCGACGATGCCGCATTTGAGGCTCATGGTCTTGTCTTAGGAAAATCAAGGGTTTGCAGGATGCGGTCCGGAGCCGGTCGGGCTGGCGACGGGCACTGGGCGCGCCAGTCGCGGGACTGCATCGGACGAGACAAACACGTCACATCGAGCGCCGCTCGACGGCTGTACGGGGTCTGCCACGAAAAACGGCAATTGTAACCCTATCGGGACTGCGGGTTGCTGGCGGGGTGGGCGATTTGCGGGCGATTTGCACCGTATGCAAAAACAAGACGGCCAGGAAGTCATCCTGGCCGTTGCGTGAGCGCCGCTTGCGCTCAATCGAGATTCACGACGTTCATGCGCCGTCCGTGAACTGATCCCGCTTATCCGTGGCCTTGGCGCCGTCCGTAAACATGTCGCGCCTGTCGATTACCCTGTCGCCATCCAGGAACACGTCCCGCCGGTCAGTTACGCGTGCTCCATCCGAATACACATCGAACTTGGAGATCTTGGCGCCATCGGAATAAACGTCCCGCGGGCCAGTCGTGCCTCCAAAAGCCGATCCCCCTGCAACCGCGAAACCCACCGCGGCAATCCAAAGCGCCTTCTTCATTGTTCCACCTCCCTTCAGGTGGTTCGTCCCCGGGTCAGAAACATTTCGTTTCAATATAGGCTGTGTGTTTCCGAACTCGGTTCTATGCACCGATTGATTTGTCATAAGCCTAATGACCTGAAGAAATAATGAACGCCCGTCCGTCCCGCCCGGAGGCCCCCGGAGTGACGTGGCTATAATCCAGCCATGACCCGATCCCACGCGTCCGCGCGCAGCTCTGCGCGCAATTCCTCCGCTTTCCAGGTTGCCGTCGTCGGTGGCGGCATCGTCGGCAAGTCCTGCGCCTTGTTGCTGGCCCAGCAGGGCATGGACGTGGCGCTGGTGGCGCCGAAGCCGCCCCGCGGCGTCGGCCGCGTGCCGGCCGCCGGGCCGCAGGACTGGGACAGCCGTATCTATGCGTTTTCCGCCAGCTCGCACGCGCTGCTGGAACAGATGCGCGTGTGGGAGGCGCTGGATCCGTCGCGTATCCAGCCGGTGCGCGACATGCGTGTCTTTGGCGACGTCAGCGCCGCCGAGACCACGCCCAGCGTGGACGGCGACCTCCATTTCTCCGCCTACGCCGCCGCGGTGCCGCAACTGGCATGGATCATCGAATCCAGCCATGTCGAGCGTGCGCTCGACACCGCGCTCGGCTTCCAGCACCAGGTGACCTGGCACGACGGCACCGCCAGCGTATGCGAGCGCGATCCCGAAGGCATCACGCTAACGCTGGACAACGGCAGCAAGCTGCGCACGGCGCTGGCGATCGGCGCCGACGGCGCGCGCTCGTGGCTGCGCCAGCAGTGCCATATCGGCGTCAGCACGCGCAAGTACCGCCAGCTTGGCGTGGTCGCCAACTTTGCCTGCGAGCGTCCGCACCACGAGACCGCCTGGCAGTGGTTCCTGGGTGCGCCGGAAAAGCTGATGGCCGACGAGGAGCCCGCCAATGGCGAGGTGCTGGCGCTGCTGCCGCTTCCTGGCAACCATGTGTCGATGGTCTGGTCGGCCGACGAAGCGCACGCGCGCGACCTGCTGGGGCTGTCGCCCGAGGCGCTCGCCGCCACCGTGATGCAGGGCGCCGCCGGCGCGGTCGGCAGCCAGTTCGGCACGCTGCGCTGCGTGACACCGGCGCAGGGCTTCCCGCTGGTGCTGCAGCGCGCCGACCAGTTCGTGCAGCCGCACGTGGCGCTGGTCGGCGACGCCGCGCACGTGGTGCACCCGCTGGCGGGGCAGGGCATGAACCTGGGCCTGCGCGATGTCGCGGAACTTGGCCGCGTGATGGCCGACAAAGAACCTTTCCGCAGCGAGGGCGACCTGCGCCTGCTGCGCCGCTACGAGCGCGCGCGCGCTACCGACCTGCTGTCGCTGACCGCGGCCACCGACGGGCTGCACCGGCTGTTCTCGCTGCCCGGCGGCGTGGCCCGCGTGGTGCGCAACACCGGCATGCGCGCGGTGGGTGGCCAGCCGCTGCTCAAACGTTTCCTGATCGGGCGCGCGCTCGGCTGACGCCGCCGCGCCCCGAACGAACATCGAATACCCCCTGGAGTCCACATGTTTCCATTTCTGCGCCGCCACCCTGTCCGCAGCGCCGCCGTCACCGCTGTCGTTGGCGGACTGGCCGCGGCCGGCTTTGCCCTGCATGCCATGGCGGCTGGCGAACCCGGTACCGACCGCATCAAGGAGTCGCTGCAGAAGGTGCTGGGCGGCCGTGCCGAGGTAAAGAGCATCACCAAGACCCCGGTGCCGGGCCTGTTCGAGGCCAATATCGGCGGGCAGGTGGTCTATACCGACAGCACCGGCCGCTACATCCTCAACGGCGAGATGATCGACACCCGCACCGGCACTAACCTGACCGAGGAGCGGATGGCCGAGATCAACCGCATCAAGTGGTCGGACCTGCCGCTGGCGCGCGCGATCAAGTGGAGCAAGGGCGACGGCAGCCGCCAGATCGCGGTGTTCTCCGATCCCAACTGCGGCTACTGCAAGCGCATCGAGCAGACCTTCCAGCAGATGGACAACATCACCGTGTACACCTTCCTGTACCCGGTGCTGTCGCCGGACTCAGAGACCAAGGCCAAGCAGGTCTGGTGCGCGGCCGACCGTACCAAGGCGTGGCGCGACTGGATGCTCAAGCATGTGGCGTTGACCGGCAACGGCAGCTGCCAGACGCCGCTGCAGGAGAACCTGGCGCTGGGCCAGAGCATGAATGTCACCGGCACGCCGGCGGTGTTCTTCATGGACGGCACCCGCATCCCGGGCGCGGCCGACGTCGCCACGCTGGAGAAGAAGCTCGCCAGCATCAAGAAATAAGCGCGCGCCGGACCTGACCCGGCTCGATCGACGGCCGGACTTGTCCGGCCGTCCTGCTTTTCGCTTTCCATCATTTCCAGGCGATCGCCGCCAGGCGACAAGGAGACACCATGACGTTCCAGGCATTGCTGCTGACCCAGGCCGACGGCGCCACCCAGGCCAATCTGGCCACGCTTGACGAAGCGCAGCTGCCCGCCGGGGGCGATGTGCTGGTGGCGGTGGACTATTCCACCATCAACTTCAAGGACGGCCTGGCGATCACGGGCCGCTCGCCGGTGGTGCGCAAGTGGCCGATGGTGGCGGGCATCGACGGCGCCGGTACGGTGCTGGAATCGACCAACCCGCGCTGGCACGCCGGCGACAAGGTGGTGCTGAACGGCTACGGCGTGGGCGAGACCCACTGGGGCTGCCTGGCGCAGCGCGCGCGGCTGAAGGGCGACTGGCTGGTGCGCCTGCCCGATGCCTTTACCACGCGCCAGGCCATGGCAATCGGCACCGCCGGCTATACCGCGATGCTGTCGGTGCTGGCGCTGGAGCGCGGCGGCGTCAACGGCCCGGTGCGGCCGGGCGATGGCGAGGTGCTGGTGACCGGCGCCTCCGGCGGGGTGGGCTCGGTCGCGATCTCGGTGCTGAGCAAGCTGGGCTACAAGGTGGTGGCGTCGACCGGCAAGACCAGCGAGGCGGATTTCCTGAAGGCACTGGGCGCCGCCGAGGTCATCGATCGCGCCGAGCTGGGCGTGCCCGGCAAGCCGCTGCAGAAGGAACGCTGGGCCGCGGTGGTGGATTCGGTCGGCTCGCATACCCTGGTCAATGCGTGTGCGCAGGTGCGCTACGGCGGCGTGGTGACGGCATGCGGGCTGGCGCAGGGGATGGACTTCCCGGCCTCGGTGGCGCCGTTCATCCTGCGCGGCGTGACGCTGCACGGCATCGACAGCGTGATGGCGGCGATGCCGCTGCGCGAGCGCGCCTGGCAGCGGCTGGCGAGCGACCTGGAGCCGGATCGCCTGAACGCGATCACGCGCGAGATCGGCCTGGCCGAGGCGATCGAAGCGGGCCGCAGGATCGTGGAAGGCGGCATGCGCGGTCGCGTGGTGGTCGACGTCAATCGCGCCTGACCGGCGCCTTGCAGCGGTATTGCTGTCCCGGGCGCCGGCGTTGCCAGCGGGCGCCGACGTTACAATCCTGCCCATGACGCCGATCCGCTACGCCATCGCCCCGCTTGCGCCTGAGGCGCACCTGTTTGCCGTCACCGTCACGGTGAGCGAGCCCGATCCCGCCGGGCAGCGCTTTACGCTGCCCGCGTGGATCCCGGGCAGCTACATGATCCGCGACTTCGCCCGCCATATCGTGCGCATCCGCGCCGATGCCGGCGGCCGCGAAGTCCCGCTGACCAAACTCGACAAGCAGGGCTGGCAGGCCGCGCCGGTGAGCCTGTCGGATGGCCCGCTGACACTGAGCTACGAAGTCTATGCCTGGGACCTGTCGGTGCGCGCCGCGCACCTGGACGCCACCCATGGCTTCTTCAACGGCAGTTCGGTGTTCCTGTGCGTCGAAGGCCAGGCCGAGCGGCCTTGCACCGTCGATATCCACGCCCCGGAAGGCGAGGCTTACCGCGGCTGGCGCGTTGCCACCGCAATGCCGGAAGCGCCGGGCCGCGACGGCGCGAAGCGCTACGGCTTTGGCCGCTACCAGGTTTCCGACTACGACGAGCTGGTCGACCACCCGGTGGAAATGGGCAATTTCCAGCTCGCCAGCTTCCGCGCCTGCGGCGCGCAGCACGACGTGGTCTTCACTGGCCGCGTGCCCAACCTCGATATCGAGCGCGTGTGCCGCGACCTCAAGCGCATCTGCGAAACCCAGATCCGCCTGTTCGAACCCCGCGGCGCCGAGGCGCCGTTCCTGGACAGCAACCGCCGCTACGTCTTCATGACGATGGTGACCACCGACGGCTATGGCGGCCTCGAGCACCGCGCCAGCACCGCGCTGATGTGCGGGCGCAACGACCTGCCGGCGCGCGGCGACAGCGACACCAGCGAGGGTTACCGCACCTTCCTGGGCCTGTGCAGCCACGAATATTTCCACACCTGGAACGTCAAGCGCATCAAGCCCGCCGCGTTCGTGCCATACCGGCTGGCCGAGGAAACCTACACGCCGCTGCTGTGGCTGTTCGAGGGCTTCACCAGCTACTACGACGACCTGGTGCTGGTGCGCTCGGGCTGCGTGACCGAGGCGCAGTACGTGGAGATGCTGGGCAAGACCTGGAACGGCGTGCTGCGCGGCAACGGCCGCACCAAGCAGAGCGTGGCCGAAAGCTCGTTCGACGCCTGGACCAAGTACTACCGCCAGGACGAGAACGCGCCCAACGCCATCGTCAGCTACTACACCAAGGGCTCGCTGGTGGCGCTGGCGCTGGACCTGACCATCCGCGCCAAGTCGCGCGGACGCCGCTCGCTCGACGATGTCATGCGCGCGCTGTGGCGCCGCTACGGGCGCGGCTTCTATGCGCCCGGGGCGATGCAGCGCGGCGTGACCGAGCCCGAGGTCTATGCGCTGTTCGACGAAGTGACCGGCCTGAAGCTGGGCGGCCTGCTGCGCTCGCTGACCGAGGGCACGGGCGAACTGCCGCTGGCGGCGCTGTTCAGGGACTTCGGCGTCAAGGCCGAGGCGCAGAAGCCGTCGCGCACCGCGGCGCTGGGCATCAAGGTCAAGACCGACGACGGCTGGGTACGCGTCACGCAGGTGCTGGACGGCGGCGCGGCGCAGGCCGCGGGCCTGTCGGCCGGCGACCTGCTGGTAGCCATCGACGGCCTGCGCGTGGCGCCCGGCCAGGTCGACAAGCTGCTGGGACGCTACCGCACCGGCGACCGCATCGACCTGCACGCCTTCCGCCGCGACGAGCTGCAGGTGCTGCCGGTCACGCTGGCGCGCGAGCCCGCGGCGCAGTTCAAGGTCAAGCTGGCGGACGGGCGGCATGCGGCGCGTTCGCGCTGGCTGGGCCAGTGACGTAGCGCAGCCATCCCCATAACCTAAGCCACAGCCTGGCCACAGCCCCGGCCGCTCCGCCGCATGCAATACGCGCACGACCCCCGCACCTTCCTGTATTCGCACTACGTGTACCGGGGGCTGCGCTCGGCCACCGGGGTGATCGGCGCGACGCTGATCGCGCTGCATTTCTCCGACCTGCCCACCGCGATGGTGGTGTCGATGGGCGCGCTGTGCACCAGCCTGATGGACCTGCCCAGCCCGCTGAGTCACAAGTTCAACGAGATGCTGGCGAGCGTGCTGCTGTGCAGCGCGGTGACGCTGGTGGTGGCGCTGACCACGCCGTTCCCGCGGGTGATGCCGTTCGTGCTGGTGCTGGTGACGTTCCTCGCCGCCATGATGACGGTGTATGGCAACAAGACCTTGCCGCTGCAGTTCGCCGCGCTGTTCGTGATGACGCTCACGATCAACGAGGACTTCGTGGTCGAGCGCGCGATGGTGCATGCGGCGCAGTTCAGTGCCGGCGCGGTGGCCTATCTCGGCTACGCGATGCTGGTGAGCTGGCTGACCGAGCGCCGCACCAGGCAGCAGGTGCTGGCCGAGTCGCTGTACGAGCTGGCCGGCTACCTCGAGATCAAGGCCGGCTTCTACGATGCCGGCAACGACTACGAAGCCCGGTTCAACCAGCTGGTGCGCCAGCAGATCGTGGTGGCCGAGCGCCAGCAGGCGGCGCGCGACCTGGTGCTGCGCGGCAACCGCACGCCGCATGACGGGCTGCTGGTGCAGGTGCACCTGCGCATGCTCGACCTGTACGAGTACGTGCTGTCCACCAACACCGACTACCCGCTGCTGCGCCAGACCTTCGGCGGCACGCCGGTGCTGGACCACCTGCGCGGGCTGGTGGTGCTGATGTGCAAGGACGTGGAAGAGATCGCCTACGAGGTCACGCGCGGGCGCGGCTCCTACGCGACGGTGGAATACCGCGAAGGCCTGCGCGCGGTCGAGGCCGAGATCGCGCAGCTGCGCCACCACCACATCAATCCGGCCGCAATGACCGCGCTGGCCGAGACGCTCGACATGATCCGCGGCGCGATCACGCTGATCGGCCAGCTGCATGAGGCTTCGCGCACGCCGGTGGAGCCGGCCAAGGTGCTGCCGGGCAGCGACATGACGCCGTTCCTGACGCGCCAGAAGTATGAGTTTGGCGTGCTGCGCGACAACCTGCACTGGCGCTCGCCGGCGTTCCGCTTTGCCCTGCGCATGTCGATGGCGGTGGCGCTGGGGCTGTGGATCACCAACCACCTGCCGTATGTGTCGCACAGCTACTGGATCCTGCTGACCATCATCGTCATCCTGAAGCCCAACTTCAGCATGACCAAGCAGCGCTACAACGACCGCGTGATCGGCACGCTGATCGGCTGCGTGGTGGCGGTGGGAATCCTGAAAGTGGTAGACGAACCGCTGGTGCTGCTGGGCGTGCTGTTCCTGTCGCTGGTGGCGAGCGCCGCGTTCGTGACCATCAAGTACCGCTACACCGCGATTGCGGCCTGCATCCAGGTGCTCATCCAGATCAACCTGCTGATGCCGGGCAGCCCGACGGTGGCGGGCGAGCGGCTGGTCGATACGGTGATCGGCGGCATCATCGCCTCGCTGTTCAGCTTTGTGCTGCCGAGCTGGGAATACCGCGCCATCCCCAAGCTGGTGGAGAACGTGCTGCAGGCCAACCGCCGCTATATCGCCGCCACGCGCGACCTGCTGCTGCGCCGGGCCAAGGACGACTTTGCCTACCGCGTGCAGCGCAAGCAATTCATGGATGCCCTGTCCGCGCTGATCGGGTCGTTCCAGCGCATGCTGGACGAGCCCAAGAGCCGGCATCGCGCGGTGGACAACCTGAACCGCTTTATCGTGCAGAACTACCTGGTGGCAGCGCACGTGGCGGCGGCGCGGATCCAGGTGCGGCAGCACTACGATGAGCTGGATATCCCCGCCGCCGAGGCGGCCATCGAGCAGGCAACCGAAGCGGCTCGCAACAGCCTCCAGCTCGCCAGCGAGCAGCTGCATGCCGATGAGCGGGGCGGCGGGCGCGGAGCGGGCTTTGTCCGCCGCGAGCGCGCCCCGGTCGTGGCCGAAGCGCAGGCACCGCTGGCGGTAGCGGCAGGGCCGGTGCTGGCCGATGCCACCGATGCCACCGATGCCACCGATGCCACCGATGCCACCGAAGCCGCGGAGGATGCGGCGGCCGAGCGGCGCGCGCGCCTGGCGGACTCGGCGGACAAGCGCCGCACCGACACGCTGGTGCAGGCTGCCGCTGCGGGTGAGTCGAGCGAGCATGCCGGACCGACTTCCAGTTCCACGGGCCGTCCCGCCAACGCGGTGCTGGAGCGCCGGCTGCGCGCGCTGCGCGAGGATGCGGCCAAGATCGCGCTGCGTACGGGGGCGATCGGCCGCGCGATGCGGGCGCGCGACTGAACCGGGTTCAGCCGGCGGCGCCTTCTGCCGGCATCTCGTCCTCAGGTAAGGTCAGCATCCCGCTGTTATAACTGTACTCAAAGATCTCCCCGTACCGCCCCCACCCAATCGCCACGCTCAGCACGCGCTCGGCCTCGGCCGGCTTCAGGAACTGCTCCAGCTCATTGAGCACCTGTTCCTCGCCGATCTCGCCCGCTTCGCTCGCCACCAGCTCGCGCCGGATATGCGCGGCCAGCGCGACGTTGGCGAGCAACTGCCGGCCAAAGATCGCCTTGCGCTGCTGCGGTTCGGCCGCATAGTAAGCGCGGCCTGCCTCGGTGGCGGCGATATCGCCGGCCTCGATCGACACCAGCCGGACCAGCTGCAATGCCTCGCACGCGGGCAGCAGGTCGTCGTCGGTCAGGCCGGCTTCGTCGGCCAGGTGCGGCAGGTCGGCGCGGCAGTGGAAGGGCGCCTCGCACAGCAGGTCGAGGATGGCTTCCATCTGGCTGATATCGGCGTCCGGCAGCCGGTAGCCGATCTGGCGCGCGGGTGCCTGCGCCGGCAGGCGCGCCTCGGCGGCGGGCGCGGTCATCAGCGCGTAGATCTCGTCGACCAGCGCGCGCACCTGCACGCTGTCGCGGTTGCGCGGGCGCGGCAGCGTGACCGGGACCTCGGCGCGGATCCGGCCGGGATCGCTCGACAGGATCACGATGCGGTCGGCCATCATCACCGCCTCTTCGATGTTGTGCGACACGATCAGGATGCTGCGGATATTGGCGCGGCCGCTTTCCCACAGCGCCAGCATCTCGTCGCGCAGTGTCTCGCCGGTCAGCACGTCCAGCGCGGAGAAGGCTTCGTCCATCAGCAGCAGGTCGGGCTCGGTCACGAGCGCGCGCGCAATGCCCACGCGTTGGCGCATGCCGCCCGACAGCTCGCGCGGCAGCGCGCTGTTGAAGCCGGCCAGCCCGATCATGTCGATCGCGGCCTCGGCGCGGCGCTCACGCTCGGCCCTGGGCACGCCTTGCGCTTCCAGGCCCAGCTCGACGTTCTGCTGCACCGTCAGCCACGGGAACAGCGCGAACGACTGGAACACCATGGCGATGCCCTCGGCGGTGCCTGCAAGGCGTTCGCCGCGGAAGCGCACCTCGCCCCGGTCGGCGCCGACCAGCCCGGCCATGATGCGCAGCAGCGTCGACTTGCCCGAGCCCGACTTGCCCAGCATGGCGACGATCTCGCCCTCGCGCAGCGTCAGGTCGACGCCTTCGAGCACGGCGCGGTCGCTCTGGCTGGCGGTGCGGAAGATCTTGCCGACGCCGCGCAACTCGATCACGGCAGCCGCGGTGGTGGGTTGGGTGTTCTCTGCCATCGTTGCCTTACAAGCGGGTGCGCTCTTGCGCGAGTTGGTACAGGCGGTTCCACAGCAGCCGGTTGAAGCCGACCACGAACAACGCCATCACGCCGATGCCCAGCGCGATGCGCGGGAAGTCGCCGCGCGCGGTGGTCTCGGCGATATAGCTGCCGAGCCCGGTGGCGACGATGGTGCGGTCGCCCCAGGTCACGTACTCGGACACGATGCTGGCATTCCACGAGCCGCCGGCGGCAGTGACCAGCCCGGTCAGCAGGCTGGGGAATACCGCCGGGATCAGGAAGCGCTTCCACAACAGCCAGCCGCGCAGCCCGAAGTTGCGTGCCGCCAGCTTCAGCTCGATGGGGATGCCTGAGGCGCCAGCCACCACGTTGAACAGGATGTACCACTGCGTGCCGAAGATCAGCAGCGGGCTCAGCCAGATCTCGGGGTTCAGCCCGAAGCGCGCAATCAGCATCACCGCCAGCGGGAACATCAGGTTGGCCGGAAACGCGGCCAGGAACTGCGCCACAGGCTGCGCGACTCGCGCGAGGTCGGGGTTCAGGCCGATGCGGATGCCGATCGGCACCCACACCAGCGCCGCCAGCGCGATCAGCACCACCACGCGCACCATGGTGATGGTGCCCAGCCACAGCACGTGCGCCACTTCGGCCCAGCCGACTTCGCTGTGGACGAAATAGCCGATGCGCACCAGCGCCGCCAGCGCCACCAGCACGATCAGCGCGTCACGCGCGCGTCCCCACCACTGCGCGCGGCGCGGATCGGCAGGCTGTGCGGGGGCATGTGAGCGCCCGCGCGCGCCCCACGCCAGCGTGCGCGAGGCCAGCGCCGCGGCCTGCGCCAGCAGTGCGCCGACCCACGCCGAGCGCCGCAGCAGGTCCAGCAGCCATGACTGCGGCAGCTTGTCCTGCGCCAGCGTTTCGAAGCGGAAGCGGTCGGCCCACGCGACCAGCGGGCGGAACAGCAGCTGGTCGTACAGCAGGATGCCGACCAGCATGGCCAGGATCGCCCAGCCGATCGCGGCCAGGTCCTGCTGCTGGATCGCCAGCGCGATATAGGAGCCGATACCGGGCAGGCGGATATCGTGGCCCGACACCGAGATCGCCTCGGCCGCGACCACGAAGAACCAGCCGCCCGACATCGACATCATCATGTTCCACAGCAGGCCCGGCATCGCGAACGGCACTTCCAGCCGCCAGAAACGCTGCCATGGCGAGAGCCGGAACATGGCAGCGGCCTCCAGCAGGTCGCCCGGGATGGTGCGGAACGACTGGTACAGGCTGAACGCCATGTTCCACGCCTGCGAGGTGAAGATGGCGAAGATCGCCGCGCATTCCACGCCGGCGATATTGCCGGGGAACAGTGCGATAAAGCCCGTCACCGTGATCGACAGGAAGCCCAGCACCGGGATCGACTGCAGGATATCCAGCGCCGGCACCAGTACCTTCTCGGCGGTGCGGCTCTTCGACGCCAGCGCGGCGAACGCCAGCGAGAACAGCAGCGACGCCGCCAGCGCCGCCAGCATGCGGATGCTGGTGCGCATCAGGTAGTACGGCAGGTAGGCCACGTCCAGGTGCACCGCCAGTTGCCGGTCGGGGTGGAACGGGGCATTCATCTGCTGCGCGGCGAACGCGACCATCACGATCACGGCCAGGATGATCGGCAGCAGTGCCAGGTCGAAGCGGTTGGGCGGCGCGCGCAGCAGCTGGCTGTCGAAGCCAGGCGCGGGCGGGTCCGCGCGGCGGTTGGCGGGTGGCATCATGGCGCTTCTCGGGCTGTATCGAGCTTGGAGGCACAGGCTTGTGGCCTGCCCCTGGTTCGCGGTCCCGGCGGACAACGGCAATACCCGCATGCCGCCGGCTTCACGCTGATCACGCCGGGCGGCGCGCATCCCTTTGTAACGCCCGGCATGGCGGTCTAGTTTACTTGGTGTCGATGACACATCGCGCACCCCTCGCGTGCGCTCACGGGGAAACGGCCATGAAGAAAGCAACCTGGCGCCTGGTCGCGCATGGGCGCGTGCAGGGCGTGGGCTATCGCGCCGCCTGCGCCGACGCGGCGGACGAACTCGGGCTGGGCGGCTGGGTGCGCAACCGGGTCGACGGCACCGTCGAGGTGATGGCGCACGGCACGGTCAAGCAGCTGGAAGCGCTGCAGGCGTGGATGGAAACGGGCCCGCCGGCGGCGCAAGTGACGTTTGTCGACGTCGGGCCCGGGGAAGGGGAGTTTGCCGGCTTCGAGTTCCGGCCGACGGTCTAGTGGATCAGGCGGCGGTCCAGTCGACCGGGGTGCGGCCGTGCGCTTCCAGCCAGTGGTTGGCCTCGCGAAAGTGGCCGCAGCCCAGGAAGCCGCGATGCGCCGACAGCGGCGAGGGATGCGGCGCTTCCAGCACGCGGTGGCCGTCGCCCAGCAGCGGCTTCTTGGCCTGGGCGTGGCTGCCCCACAGCATGAACACCAGGTTCGGGCGGCTCGCCGCCAGCGCGTGGATCAGGCAGTCGGTGACCGCTTCCCAGCCGCGGCGCGCGTGGCTTGCGGCCTGGCCCTGCTCGACCGTCAGCACGGTGTTGAGCAGCAGCACGCCCTGGCGCGCCCAGCCTTCCAGGTTGCCCGAGGTGCGCGGCGGGGTGGGCGAAGAGGTGCCATCCGTGCCGAACTCGGCGGCGATTTCCTTGAAGATGTTGCGCAGGCTCGGCGGCACCTTGATGCCTTCCGGCACCGAGAAAGCCAGCCCATGCGCCTGCGGCAACTCCATGCCGCCGACCGTGCCGGTGCCGTGATACGGGTCCTGGCCCAGGATCACCACCTTGACCGCGTCGGGCGGAGTCAGGTGCAGCGCATGGAAGACGTGGTGCGGGAACACCGGCTTGCCGGCGGCGCGTTCGCCGTCGACAAAGGCAGCCAGCTCCTGCCAGGCCGGCACGGTGGTGCAGGGCGCCAGCAGCGCTCGCCAGGGGGCGGGGAGGGCATCGGCCTGGGCCTGCAGGCCGGCAGCGGGGGATGGCTCGCCGGACGCGCGGGGCGCTTCGGCGGCGAAGAGATCAGCTTGCATGCGTGAGGAATGCTTGGCGGCAAAGCCGCGATTATGACGCCCCGCCTTCGGCGATTCCGGCCAGGCGGTAGCCGCGCGCGGCTTTGCTGAGGTCGGAAGGCACCAGCGCGGCCACGGCGGCAAGCCGAGCGGCGAAGGCGCGCAGGGCATCGGCCGCGTGCGCGGCGTCGCCGTCGAGCCATTCCAGTTCGAGTTCCTGGATGCGTTCCTGCACGGCGCTGGCCGGGGCGGTGATGGTGCCGGTGTCCAGCGCCGCTTCGATACGCGCGTCGTCCTGCGTGACTATCCAGGTGCGGCGGACGAAGTCGGTGCGGAACACCGGTGCCAGCTTGCCGACCAGTGGCGCGAGCACGGTTTGCGCTTCAGCGGGAAAGGTCTGCAGCTCGATGGCCTCGCCGGCGATCCCGGTTTCCCATTCATGGCGCGTGGCCAGTCCGCCCTGGCTGCTGCCGGCGGTCTTCAGCGTCTGCAGCCATTGCGCGCCCTTGCGGCGCAGTCGCAGCGCGGCGCGGGCCTGGGCCAGGTCGCGCGCCGGTGTGTCGAGGTAGACGTTGAGCAGGGTGGCTTCACCCTGTGGCTGGCCGTTGGCGTCGAGCCATGCGGCCAGTGGGGCGAGGGCGTCGTCGGGGACGGCGAGCTTGAGTTCGATTTCCTGGGGCATGGGGGGAATGTTTGGAGTGGCTGGCGCGATGTCTGTTCAATCACCACCAGCCGGTCCCCTCTCCCGCACGCGGGAGAGGGGAGCAAACCTGCGGCGGCGCTAAATGCACCGCCGGAAAATGGCCCTCAGGCAAACAACCGCGCCAGCTCCACGCCCGGATCCGGTGCGCGCATGAACGCCTCGCCCACCAGGAACGCATGCACATTGGCATCGCGCATGCGCTTCACGTCGGCCGGCCCGAGGATGCCCGATTCGGTCACCACCAGCTTGCCATCCTGCATATGCGGCAGCAGGTCCAGCGTGTTGTCCAGCGACACCTCGAACGTGCGCAGGTTGCGGTTGTTCACGCCCAGCAGCGGCGTCTTCAGCCGCAGCGCGGCATCGAGCTCATCGTCGCCATGCACTTCCACCAGCACGTCCATGCCGAGTTCCAGCGCGCAGGCTTCCAGCTCGGCCATCAGGCCCGGATCCAGCGCGGCGACGATCAGCAGGATGCAGTCGGCGCCCCAGGTGCGGGCCTCGTAGACCTGGTACAGGTCGACCATGAAGTCCTTGCGCAGCGCAGGCAGCGGGCAGGCGCCGCGGGCGCGTTTCAGGTAATCGGCATGGCCCTGGAAGAAGTTCACGTCAGTCAGCACCGACAGGCACGCCGCGCCGTGCGTGGCGTAGCTCTCGGCGATGGCTTCGGGCACGAAGTTCTCGCGCAGCACGCCCTTCGACGGCGAGGCCTTCTTTACCTCCGCGATCACGCCGGCATGGCCGGCCGCGATCTTGTCGCGCAGCGCGCGCTCGAAACCGCGCGGCGCCAGACCCGCTTCGTTGCGCAGGCTCTCGGCCTCGGCGCGCAGGCTTGGCAGGTCGCGCTTCTTGCGCGCGGCGGCCACTTCGTCGGCCTTCACGGCCAGGATTTTTTCCAGGATATCGGACATATCAGCGCCTCTTATTTGAACTGCTGCGTGGCGTGGACGAACTGGTCGAGCTTCTCGCGCGCCGCGCCGCTGGCGATGGCCTCGCGCGCGCGGCGGATGCCGTCCTCGACCGAATCGGCCACATTGGCGGCGTACAGCGCGGTGCCGGCGTTCAGGGACACGATCTCGCGCGGCGTGCCAGGCACGTTGGACAGTGCTTCGAGCAACATCTCCTTCGATTCCCCCGCATCGGCCACCTTCAGGCCGCGGTTGGAGATCATCGACAGGCCGAAGTCCTCGGGGTGGATCTCGTACTCGCGCACCTCGCCGTCCTTCAGTTCGCCGACCAGCGTGGCGGCACCCAGCGAGACCTCGTCCATGCCGTCCTTGCCGTAGACGACGATGGCGTGTTTGGCGCCCAGGCGCTGCATCACGCGCACCTGGATGCCGACCAGGTCAGGGTGGAACACGCCCATCAGGATATTGGGCGCATCGGCCGGGTTGGTCAGCGGGCCCAGGATATTGAAGATGGTGCGCACGCCCATTTCCTTGCGGATCGGCGCGACATTCTTCATCGCCGGGTGGTGCGTGGGCGCAAACATGAAGCCGATGCCGGTCTGCTCGATGCACTGGCCGACCTGCCCGGGCGTCAGCATGATGTTGACGCCCAGCGCTTCCAGCACGTCGGCGCTACCCGACTTGGAGCTGACGCCACGGTTGCCGTGCTTGGCGATCTTTGCGCCGGCCGCCGCCGCGACGAACATCGAAGCGGTCGAGATATTGAAGGTATGCGAGCCGTCGCCGCCGGTGCCGACGATGTCGACGAAGTTCTCGCGGTCCTTCACCACGACCTTGTTGGCGAACTCGCGCATCACCTGCGCGGCGGCCGAGATCTCGCCGATGGTTTCCTTCTTGACGCGCAGGCCGGTCAGGATCGCGGCGGCCATCACCGGCGAGATCTGCCCCTGCATGATCTGCCGCATCAGGTGCAGCATCTCGTCATGGAAGATTTCGCGGTGCTCGATGCAGCGCGTCAGGGCTTCTTGCGGCGTGATCATGGCGTTCTCGTTGACGGTCTGGATGGCGTGGTGCGGGTCGTGGTGACTGGTGGCAGGCGCGGAATCTAGCAGTCTCATCGCGGCGCCTTGACGAAGTTGGCCAGCATCGCATGGCCATGCTCGGACAGGATCGACTCGGGATGGAACTGCACGCCTTCGATGGCGAGCGTCTTGTGGCGCACGCCCATGATTTCGCCGTCCGGGGTCCAGGCGGTGATCTCCAGGCAATCGGGCAGGGTCTCGCGCTCGATCGCGAGGGAATGATAGCGCGTCACGTCGAAGTGCTTGGGCAGCCCGCTGAACACGCCTTGCTGCGTGGTTTCGATGGTGCTGACCTTGCCGTGCATGACCTGCTTGGCGCGGATCACCTTGCCGCCAAAGGCTTCGCCGATGGCCTGGTGGCCCAGGCACACGCCCAGCATCGGCACCTTGCCGGCAAAGTGCTGCAGCGCCGCCACCGAGATGCCGGCTTCCTTCGGGCTGCACGGGCCGGGCGAGACACAGATATGGTCGGGCTTCATCGACTCGATCTCTTCAATGGTGATCTCGTCGTTGCGGTAGGTGCGCACGTCCACGCCCAGTTCGCCAAAGTATTGGACCAGGTTGTAGGTAAACGAATCGTAGTTGTCGATCATCAGCAGCATGGCGTCTGTCTCCTGTTCTCTCAGATGTCGGAGTCCAGGCCATCCTGGACCTGCTCGGCGGCGCGGATCACGGCGCGCGCCTTGGCTTCGGTTTCCCTCCATTCGGCTTCGGGATCCGAATCTGCAACGATGCCGGCGGCGGCCTGCACGTAGAGGTTGCCGTCCTTGATGATGCCGGTGCGGATGGCAATGGCGAGGTCCATCTCGCCGCCGAACGACAGGTAGCCCACCGCGCCGCCGTAGATGCCGCGCTTGCGCGGCTCCAGTTCGTCGATGATCTCCATCGCATGGACCTTGGGCGCGCCCGACAGCGTGCCGGCCGGGAAGGTCGCGCGCAGCACGTCCAGGTTGCTCATGCCTTCACGCAGGGTGCCTTCGACCGAGCTAACGATGTGCTGCACGTGCGAGTACTTCTCGATCACCATCTTGTCGGTGACCTTGACCGAGCCGGTCTCGGCGATGCGGCCGATATCGTTGCGCGCCAGGTCGATCAGCATCACGTGCTCGGCGATCTCCTTGGGATCGTTCAGCAGCTCGGTGGCGAGCTGGGCGTCCTTCTCCGGTGTATTGCCGCGCGGGCGGGTGCCGGCCAGCGGGCGGATGGTGACGATGTGTTCGCTGCGGGTGTCGCCATTGGTGCCGACCTTGCGTTCTTCCTGGCGCACCAGGATTTCCGGCGAGGCGCCCACCACCTGGAAATCGCCGAAGTTATAGAAATACATGTACGGCGACGGGTTCAGCGAACGCAGCGCGCGGTACAGCGACAGCGGCGAGTCGCGGTAGGGCTTCATCAGCCGCTGGCCGACCTGCACCTGCATCATGTCGCCGGCCATGATGTATTCCTTGGCCTTGTGCACGGCGTTCAGGTAGTCCGCCTTGGCGAATTCTCGGTAGACCTCGGTCTGCACCGACGGGCTGGTCACCGGCACGTCCACCGGCTGGCGCAGCTTCATGCGCAGCTCGCGCAGGCGCTGGCGGGCACGGGAATACGCTTCGGGCGTGGTCGAGTCGGCGTAGACGATCAGGTAGAGCTTGCCCGACAGGTTGTCGATTACCGCCAGTTCTTCGCACAGCAGCAACTGGATATCGGGCAGGTTCAGGTCGTCGGGCTTCTGCGTGCCCGCGAGCTTCTTCTCGATATAGCGCACCGCGTCATAGCCGAAGTAGCCCGCCAGGCCGCCGCAAAAGCGGGGCAGGCCCGGGCGCAGCGCCACCTTGAAGCGGCTTTCGAACTCGGCGATGAAGTCCAGCGGATTGCCTTCGTGCGTTTCCACCACCTTGCCGTCGGTCACCACCTCGGTGCGCTCGCCAAAGGCGCGCAGCAGCGTGCGGGCATGCAGGCCGATGAAGGAATAGCGCCCGAAGCGCTCGCCGCCGACCACCGATTCCAGCAGGAAGGTGTTGACGCCGCGCGTCTGCGACTGGGCCAGCTTCAGGTACAGCGACAGCGGCGTTTCCAGGTCGGCAAAGGCCTCGGCGATCAGCGGGATGCGGTTGTAGCCCTGGTCGGCCAGCGATTTGAATTCCAGTTCGGTCATGTCGGTCCTCTTGCGGTCCTTTTGTGCGGCGTCGCTGCGCGGGTGAGGTTGGGCGCGGCGCCGCATTTCGGCAATCAGGCTGGAGCGAATGGATACCCGCCCCGTTTGGCGGGCCGTGGTGCAGGCAAGTTGCGGACAAGACTGCACACGGCCGGGGAAGGGCGTGCGGCGCGTTCTTGAGCTAAACGTAGCAGAGAATTTCCGCTGCGCTGGCTTTTGGCGGGTTTGGGTGGGATGCCCGGCACGGGGTTGAACCCTCAGCCGGTTGTAACGACGCCCTCGGGTAGAGGGCGCGTCAGCAGACTCGCGAACGCACTTTACGCCTGTTGGGAGGCGCGCCAGCGACGCCAGGGCCAAGCCTGCCGATCACTGCCAGAAGAGATGCGTTTGCGGTTGAGAAACATTGAATGTTCAGGGATTTCAGTCGCGATCGATCTTGAGACCGACCGTATTGAGATCGACCGTATTGGACCGATCTCAGCGATGACCTGCCCGGTGTGCCGCAAACAGCGCTGCGGCGTGGGCAATGGTGTCGACTATACCATCGGCTTCGACGGCTTGTACAGGATTGCCATGGTTGTAGCCATAGGGCACCAGCAGCACGCCCATGCCCGCCGCGCGGGCTGCCTGGGCGTCGTTTTCCGAGTCGCCAAGGGCCGCCATTGCCGACGGATCCAGCCTGAACACCTCCGCCACCTTGAGCAGCGGGAACGGGTCGGGCTTGCGCAGCTGGAACGCGTCGCCGCCGTAGACCAGCTCGAAATACGGCGCCAGCCCGGTCTTGGCCAGCAGCGGCTCGGTGAAGCTGTAGGGCTTGTTGGTCACGCAGGCCAGCCGCAGCCCGGCCGCCTTCATCGCCGCCAGGCCTTCGCGCACGCCGGGATAGACCTGCGAGAACTGCCCGTTGATGCGGATGTACTCGCGGTCATACAGCGCGTAGGCATCGGCAAAGAGGCTGTTGGCGTGCAGCGGCGAGAAGCGCGCGTCCAGCACGCGCCGGATCAGGTTTTCCGAGCCCTTGCCGACGTAGCTGACGATCTCCTGCCCGGACATCGGCGCCACCGGCCCCAGGTTGGGGTGCTGGCGGCCCAGCGACAGCAGCATGGCGTTGATCGAGGCGTGGAAATCGCCCGCCGTATCGACCATGGTGCCGTCGAGGTCGACGATCACCCCTTCGATGCCGCTCCAGTCGGTGCGGCGCAGTGCCAGGCCTTCGGTCATTGCCCGGCCTTGGCCAGTTCGCCGCGCAGTGCCGAGATGATGCCGCGGTAGCCGCCGTCCGCATCCGGCTTGCCGAACACGGCGGAACCGGCCACGAAAGTGTCGGCACCGGCCGCGGCGATCTCGGCGATATTGTCGACCTTCACGCCGCCGTCCACTTCCAGCAGGATGGTGCGGCCGGTGCGGGCCGTGTATTCGTCGATGCGCTGGCGCACGGCGCGCAGCTTGTTCAGCGTCTCGGGGATGAACGACTGGCCGCCGAAGCCCGGGTTGACCGACATCAGCAGGATCACGTCCAGGCGGTCCATCACGTGATCCAGGTGGTGCAGCGGCGTGGCCGGGTTGAACACCAGGCCGGCCTGGCAGCCGTGATCGCGGATCAGCGCGAGCGAGCGGTCGACGTGTTCGCTGGCTTCCGGGTGGAAGGTGATGATATTGGCGCCGGCCTTGGCAAAGTCCGGGATGATCCGGTCCACCGGGCGCACCATCAGGTGCACGTCGATGGGGGCGGTCACATGGGGACGGATCGCCTCGCACACCAGCGGGCCCACGGTCAGGTTGGGCACGTAATGGTTGTCCATCACGTCGAAGTGGATCCAGTCGGCGCCGGCCTCGGTCACGCGGCGGACTTCCTCGCCCAGGCGGGCGAAGTCGGCGGACAGGATGGACGGGGCGATGCGGAAGGTGGGCTGGGTCATGGTAGCTGCGGATGGCGCGCGGTGAAGGCAGGGAATGCTGTTATCGCCGCTGCGGCGGGCCGGAGCCGGGGGCGCCGCTAGGGGCGGCCGGGGCGCACGGCGGGCGGCACGGCGTTGAAAGACCGCTATTCTACGCCCGCCCGGACGGGATCGCGTCGGGCCGGCGCCCGGCCTGCGCTCTTGCCCGTCCCGCGCCCATCCCGCACAATGCGGCTACCCATTTCCCTGCCGGCCGCTCCCGCCGCCGGCCCTGCCCAAGATGAGCGAGTACGCCTTCTCCGTGTCGGTGCGCACCCAGTACCTGCCGGACCAGTCCGACCCCGAGCGCGGGCGCCATGCCTTCGCCTACACCATCACCATCCACAACACCGGCGAGGTGGCGGCGCAGCTGATCTCGCGCCACTGGATCATCACCGACAGCGACAACGGCACGCAGGAAGTCGCCGGCCTGGGCGTGGTGGGCCACCAGCCGCTGCTGAAGCCGGGCGAGCATTTCGAGTACACCAGCTGGGCCACCATCTCGACGCCGGTCGGGTCGATGAAGGGCGAATATTTCTGCGTGGCCGAGGACGGTCACCGCTTCGAGGTGCCGATCCCCGAATTTGCGCTGGTGCTGCCGCGCATGCTGCACTGAGCGCGCGCGTCCAGCCCGGGAAGCCGGGAACCTACGGGCGCTTCGCGCTGTCCTGTTCCTGCGACGGCGTTTGCTGGCCTTGCGTCGACGGCTCCGGCTGGCGCGAAGGGTGGTCGTCGGGCGCGCGGGTCGGGCGTGGGTTCTTTCTGGCTGTGCCCATGGTCCAGACCACGATAAAGATCAGCAGGAACAGCGCCACGCCGGCCTCCAGGGCGAACAGCAGCATGGGATGGGCTTCGAAGAACTTGCTCATGGCGGATGCGGCAGTGGCAATGACAGATGACGGTGGGATTGTAGGGCAACTGCAGCAAGTGCCCGGTGCGATCCCTGCCGGGCCGGCACCGGTCGCGGGACACTGAACAACAAGCAAGATGGCATACGCGGATTCCCTTTCGATTTCTCTCCCTGGTTTCACCTCGCGCGTCGGCGCCCGTGCCCGCGCCTGGATGGCGCTGGCCGGCGCCGGCGTGCTGCTGGCAGGCTGCATGAGCGGCCCCCCGCCGCGCATCGAGACCGGCCCGTCCGGCACCACGCCGCCCACTTCGTCGACCCAGAAGGGCCAGCTGCAGGCCGCCAGCTGGAACGAGATCGGCGGCTGGAGCCAGGACGACGTGCGCGCCGCCTGGCCCGCGCTGCAGGCCAGCTGCCAGGCGCTGAAGAAGCGCGCCGAATGGAGCCGCGCCTGCGCCGCCGGCATGATGGTCGACGCGGGCGACCTCAACGCCATGCGCACCTATTTCGAAACCAACTTCCAGCCCTTCCGGGTGGTTAACGGTGACGGCACCGACAGCGGCCTGATCACCGGCTACTACGAGCCCATCCTGCACGGCTCGCGCACGCGCCAGGGGCGCTTCCAGGTGCCGCTGTACCGCAAGCCGGCGCAATTCGGCAACCGCCCGATGCCGGCCCGCGCCGAACTGCTGCAGAACCCCGCCATGCGCGGCAACGAGCTGGTGTGGGTGGATGACGCGGTCGAGGCGGCCTTCCTGCAGATCCAGGGCTCGGGCCGGGTCCGGCTGCCTGACGGGAGCCTGATGCGGGTCGGCTTCGGCGGCACCAACGACCAGCCGTTCCGCTCGTTCGGCAAATGGCTGCTGGACCGCGGCGAGATCACGCCGGCGCAGGCCACCATGCAAGGCATCAAGGCGTGGGCGCGGGCCAACCCCGGGCGTGTCGACGAGATGCTGAACGTCAACCCGCGCTTTGTGTTCTTCCGCGAACTACCGCCGAACAACGACGGCCCGGTGGGCGCGCTGGGCGTGCCGCTGACGGCCGAGCGCTCGATCGCGGTCGATCCCGCCACCATTCCGCTGGGGGTGCCGGTGTTCCTGTCGACCACGCGCCCGCTGTCGACCGAGCCGATCCAGCGGCTGATGTTCGCGCAGGACACGGGCAGCGCCATCAAGGGCGGCGTGCGCGCCGACTTCTTCTGGGGCGCTGGCGATGCGGCGGGCGAGACCGCGGGGCGGATGAAGCAGGGCGGCAGGATGTGGGTGCTGATGCCGCGCAGCTGAGGTCACTGGCCGCCCAGGCAAACAAAAGGGACGCCTCGGCGTCCCTTTTTGATCCCGTGGCAATCACCGTGGCCGCTGGTCCACGATCCGCTTCGCCTTCCCCACCGAACGCTCGATCCCGCCCTCCTGCAGCACCTCGATCGTGGCGGTGACCCCGATATACGACTTGATCTCGTGCGCCAGCCGCTCTCGCGCGGCCTGCGCGCGCGCCGGCTCGCTGCCATGGGCGCATTCCACACGGACCGTCAGCGTATCCATATGGCCGTCCTTGCCCAGCACGCACTGGTAGTGCGGGGCCAGTTCGGCCTGCTTCAGGATGAGTTCCTCGATCTGTGACGGGAACACGTTGACGCCGCGCACGATCATCATGTCGTCGGTCCGGCCGGTGACCTTCTCCATGCGGCGGAAGGCGGGCCGCGCCGTGCCTGGCAGCAAGCGGGTCAGGTCGCGGGTCCGGTAGCGCACTACCGGCATCGCTTCCTTGGTCAGCGAGGTAAAGACCAGCTCGCCGAATTCGCCGTCGGGCAGCACCGCGCCGGTATTCGGGTCGATGATTTCCGGGTAGAAGTGGTCTTCCCAGATGGTCGGGCCGTCCTTGGTCTCGGCGCATTCGTTGGCCACGCCCGGGCCCATCACCTCGGACAGTCCATAGATATCGACTGCCGAGATGCCCATGCGCTTCTCGATCGCCAGCCGCATTTCCGGCGTCCAGGGCTCGGCGCCGAAGATGCCCACGCGCAGCGAGCTGCTGGCCGGGTCGATGCCCTGGCGCTCGAACTCATCGGCGATCGCCAGCATGTAGCTGGGCGTGACCATGATGATCTCGGGCTTGAAGTCCAGGATCAGCTGGACCTGGCGCTCGGTCTGGCCGCCGCCGAACGGGATCGCCGTCAGGCCAGCTTTCTCGACGCCGTAGTGCGCGCCCAGCCCGCCGGTGAACAGGCCGTAGCCATAGCTGATATGTACCTTGTCGCCCCGGCGCGCGCCCGAGGCGCGGATCGAGCGCGCCATCACCGTCGCCCAGTTATCAATGTCCTGGAGCGTGTAGCCGACCACCGTGGGCTTGCCGGTGGTACCGGACGAGGCATGCACCCGCGCCACCCGGTCCTGCGGCACGGCGAACATGCCGAACGGGTAGTTGTCGCGCAGGTCCTGCTTGCTGGTGAACGGAAAGCGTGCCAGGTCGGCCAGCGATTGCAGCTGGTCGGGATGGACGCCGGCCTCGTCGAATTTGCGGCGGTACACCGGCGAGTTGGCGTAGGCATGGTGGAGCGACCACTTCAGCCGCTCCAGCTGCAGGGCCTGCAGCTCGGCGCGGCTGGCGGTCTCGATCGGATCCAGGGGCAGATCGGTCAGGCGCGTGCTCATGTCGTCTCCTGCGCGGGGGGGCGTTTTATCTTGGGGGGCGGCGGCGTTCAGGCTACGGCATCCGGCGGCACGACATGTCCCTTGATCTGCGCCGACTTGCCGCGGAACATCGCTACCACCTCGCCCGCGGCATTGGTCACGCGGATGTCGTAGATGCCGTGCCGTCCCGACAGGGTCTGCTCGATGCCTTCGGCCGTCAGCACGTCGCCGCCGTGCACGGGTTTGAGGAACTCGATGCTGCAGCCGGCTGCCACGGTATTGATGTTATGGCTGTTGCAGGCGAACGCGAAGGTTGAATCGGCCAGCGTGAACATCAGGCCGCCGTGGCAGATGCCATGGCCGTTCAGGAATTCGTTGCGAACCGGCATGGTCAGCCGGGCATAGCCGGGGCGGACCGCTTCGACGGTGATCCCGAGCCAGCGGCTGCAGGTATCGGCTTCATACATGGCGGCCGCGGCCGCTTCGGCGAGGGCCTGGGGGTCCTTGTGCAACGTTGTCTCCTTGGGGCGGGGTGGCGCCGGCGGGCGCCTGGAATGCCTACTTGCCGGTGAAGCGGGCGGCGCGCTTTTCCAGGAAGGCGTTGACGCCCTCCGCATAGTCCGCGGACTGGCCGAGGTCACGCTGCAGGTCGCGTTCCAGGTCGAGCTGGGCATCGAGGGTGGCGGTGCCGCTGGCGTACATGGCGCGCTTGATCGCGGCCAGCGCCCGGGTCGGCTGCGCGGCCAGGTGCGTGGCCAGCGCCAGCGCCTGCTCGGGCAGCAGCGGGTCGTCCATGGCTTCCCAGATCAGGCCCCATTTCTCGGCTTCCTCGGCGGACAGGCGCTCGCCGGTCATCGCCAGCCCCAGCGCGCGCGCCATGCCGATGCGCTTGGGCAGCAGCCAGGTGCCGCCTGAATCCGGCACCAGCCCGATCTTGACGAAGGCCTGGATAAAGTTGGCCGAACGGGCGGCCAGCACCATGTCGCAGGCCAGCGCCAGGTTGGCGCCGGCGCCGGCGGCGGTGCCGTTGACCGCCGCCACCACCGGCAGCGGCAGCGCCTGCAGCCGGCGGATCAGCGGGTTGAACCAGGTATCGATCAGTTCGCCCAGGTCGGTCATCTGTCCGGGCGTGAAATCCAGGTCGGCCAGGTCCTGCCCGGCGCAGAAGCCACGGCCGGCGCCGGTCAGCAGCAGCGCCCGCGCGCCGCCTGCCTCGACATGGTCGAGCGCCTGCTGCAGCGCCTTGTGCATCTCGCGGGTAAAGCTGTTGAGCTTGTCGGGGCGGTTCAGCGTGATCACCGCGACGGGCCCCTGCCACTGGAGCAGGATGGGGCCGGCATCGAGGCTGACCGGCTGGCCAGCGGGCGTGGACATCGGGGGCATGTTTGTCTCCTGCCTGGTGTTCTTTGCGGTCGGCGCGGGGCTGGCGCCGCTAAAATAAACCGACCAGTCGGTCGGCAAATGGTAGCACTAATTACCGGCTGCGTGAGCCATGCGCTCAGCGTAAGGGCGGCGGACCGGGGTGCCTTATTAGTACTAACCCGCGATCGAAGGCCGCAATCGGGATGGCGACCGCAATGCCGGCACCCCGTGTCGCTCTATAATCGCGCTGCCAACAACAATTGCAGCATCGCTGGTGCCCGTCTGCGCGCCGGCACGCAAGACTGTTTCACTGATTCCCTCATTTCCGCACTGGATCTCCCTATGAAGAAGTTCGCAGCACTCCTTTTGGTCTCGTCCGTGGCGCTGTTCGCCGCGTGCGGCAAGAACGAATCCGCACCGGCCGCCGCCGGCACGGGCAGCGCCGCCGTCACAAAGATCATCGTCGGCCTGGATGACAATTTCCCGCCCATGGGCTTCCGCGATACCAATAACGAGCTGGTCGGCTTCGATATCGATATGGCGAAAGAGGCCAGCCGCCGTCTCGGCATGACCGTCGAATTCAAGCCCATCGACTGGAGCGCCAAGGAAGCCGAGCTGAACGGCAAGCGCGTGGACGTGCTGTGGAACGGGCTGACCATCACCGACGAGCGCAAGAAGAACATCAGCTTCACCGCGCCCTATATGACCAATCACCAGATCGTCATCGTCGGCACCAATTCGCCGGTGAAGGCCAAGGCGGACCTGGCCGGCCGCATCGTCGGCGCGCAGGACGGCAGCAGCGCGGTGGATGCGATCAAGAAGGAAAGCCAGATCGCCGCCAGCCTCAAGGAGCTCAAGACCTTCGGCGACAACGTGACGGCGCTGATGGACCTGTCCGCCGGCCGCCTCGACGCGATCGTGGTCGATGAAGTGGTGGGCCGCTACCTGATCAGCAAGCGTGCCGGCGAATACCGCGTGCTGGAAGAAAACTTCGGTACCGAGGACTACGGCGTCGGCGTCCGCAAGGATGACGCCGATCTGCTCGGCAAGCTGGACAAGACCCTGGCCTCGATGAAGCAGGACGGCACGGCCGCCCGCATCGCCACCCAGTGGTTCGGCGCCGATATCACCAAGTAATCCAGGCGCTGCGCGGCGCCCCGCGCGGTTCAGGCAGGGCGCCGGCTTCTTTCCGGACTCGGGCGCTGGCCGCGCGACGGCCCGCCGCCTGGAATCCTTCCTCCTTCTGTTCGCGCGAACATGGATTACGTCTTATCTCTACTGGGGCCATTGGCGCAGGGTGCGAAAGTCACGCTCACCCTGTTCGTCATCACGCTCGCCCTGTCGGTGCCGCTGGGGCTTGCGCTGGCGCTGGCGCGCATCTCGTCCTGGCCGCTGCTGAGCGGTGCGGTCAATGGCTACATCTGGCTGATGCGCGGTACGCCGCTGATGCTGCAGATGCTGTTTATCTATTTCGCGCTGCCGTTCGTGCCGGTCATCGGCGTGAGGCTGCCCGATTTTCCCGCCGCCGTGGTGGCGTTTGCGCTCAACTACGCCGCGTACTTCGCGGAAATCTTCCGCGCCGGGATCAAATCCGTCGACCGTGGCCAGTATGAAGCCAGCAAGGCGCTGGGCATGACGTACTTCCAGACCATGCGGCGGGTCGTGCTGCCGCAGATGGTCAGCCGCGTCCTGCCGCCGGTCAGCAACGAAACCATTACGCTGATCAAGGACACGTCGCTGATCTACGTGCTGGCCCTCAACGATATCCTGCGCACCGCGCGCGGCATCGTGCAGCGCGATTTCACGACCACGCCTTTCCTGGTCGCCGCGCTGTTTTACCTGGTGATGACGCTGATTCTGACCTGGTTCTTCCAGAATCTCGAAAAACGCTATGCCAAACATGATGACTAGCCCGAACGGCGCCATCCCTGACCACGCGCCCGGCAACATGATCGCGGCGCGGGACATCTTCAAGTCGTTCGGATCGCTGCAGGTCCTGCGCGGTGTCTCGCTGACGCTGCGCAAGGGCGATGTCACCGCGGTGATCGGGCCCTCGGGTTCGGGCAAGAGCACATTGCTGCGTTGCCTGAACCATCTCGAGGTGATCGACCGCGGCACCATCGACATTGAAGGCGAATCGCTGGCGGCCGCTGGCCCCGACGGTGCCTCCAAATATGTGCCGGAGACGGAAGTCCGCCGCATCTGCCGGAAGATGGGCATGGTGTTCCAGTCGTTCAACCTTTTTCCGCACATGACGGTGCTGCAGAACATCATCGAGGCGCCCATGACCGTCAAGGGGCTGTCGCGCGATGCGGCGGTGCCCAAGGCCGAGGAACTGCTGCGCAAGGTCGGCCTGCTGGCCAAGCGTGACAACTATCCGGCGCGCCTGTCCGGCGGCCAGAAGCAGCGCGTGGCGATTGCGCGCGCGCTGGCGATGGAGCCCGACATCATGCTGTTCGACGAGCCGACCTCCGCGCTCGATCCGGAACTGACCGGGGAAGTCCTGCGCACCATGCGGCAACTGGCGGAAGAGCATATGACCATGCTCGTCGTCACGCATGAGATGGGGTTTGCGCGCGAAGTGGCCAACCACGTCGTGTTCATGGACGAGGGCAGGATCCTCGAGGAAGGCGCGCCCGCCGAGGTGTTCGGCGCGCCTGCCCATGCGCGTACCCGGGAATTCCTGGCGCACATGCTTTAAGCCGGGCCTGGCGCCGCCACGCCACGACAGGTGGCAGAATAGCCCGCAGCCGGTGGCGACGCTGCCATTTGATTGCCAATACATAGGAGAAGACATGCCGTACGAAAACATCCTGGTCGAGACGCGCGGCCGCGTTGGTCTGGTTACGCTGAACCGCCCCAAGGCGCTGAACGCGCTCAACGACGCGCTGATGGATGAGCTGGGTGCCGCGCTGACGGCATTCGACCAGGACGAGGGCATCGGCGCCATCGTCATTACCGGCAGCGACCGCGCCTTCGCCGCCGGCGCCGATATCGGCATGATGGCCAAGTACTCCTTCATGGATGTCTACAAAGGCGACTACATCACCCGCAACTGGGAAACCATCCGCAAGATCCGCAAGCCGGTGATCGCCGGCGTGGCCGGCTACGCGCTGGGCGGCGGCTGCGAGCTGGCGATGATGTGCGACATCATCATCGCGGCGGACTCGGCCAAGTTCGGCCAGCCGGAAGTGAAGCTCGGCACCATGCCCGGCGCCGGCGGCACCCAGCGCCTGCCGCGCGCGGTGTCCAAGGCCAAGGCGATGGACCTGTGCCTGACCTCGCGCATGATGGACGCCGCCGAAGCCGAGCGCTCGGGCCTGGTGTCGCGGGTGGTGCCGGCCGACAAGCTGCTGGATGAAGTGCTGGCCGCCGCCGAAACCATCGCCGGGTTCTCCTTGCCGGTGGTCATGATGATCAAGGAGTCGGTCAACGCCGCCTACGAGACCACGCTGGCCGAAGGCGTGCACTTCGAGCGCAGGCTGTTCCATGCCACCTTTGCCAGTGAAGACCAAAAGGAAGGCATGGCAGCTTTCGTAGAGAAGCGCGCCCCCAATTTCCAGCATCGCTGAAAACTTGATAGGGGAATACCCGACGGCCGCGCGGGGGTATTCAAGCGCCGCCGCGCTGGCCATTTTGAGGTTTTCCTTTGTCGCTCAAGGGGTTACGACATAATCACGCGAACCCCTAGCTGAGTGCTGTGACAAAGAGGTTGCAAGGTCCACGAAACCGGCCTAATATTCGCCCCCTCGCAACACACAACGCAGCGCTGCAAGGCAGCACTGGCAAGGGTTGCGGGGTCGACCGGGAGGTTGGCGCAGCGAAGTTTGCAGCGCTGACCGCAGCAAAAAAAGCTTGCTGAAACGGTTGACGAAACGAAGAAAGTTCTGCATAATCTCGTTTCTCTGCTGCAGACAACGCAGCGCGCTGAACGGCAAAGCCGGGAAGCGAAGTTCTTTAACAAACAAACAACCGATAAGTGTGGGCGCTGGGTAGCGGACGCCACTGTCTTCGGACGGTGCTGCTTCACAAGTTATACAGTGCTCGCACAGCAAAACGTGACTGGGTCTTCGGATCTGGTCAGTCAGTTTTCTGAGAGTGAGCGACCGCTCGAAAGAGCGAGGGAGCCGCGAGGCTTCCACACAGAGATTGAACTGAAGAGTTTGATCCTGGCTCAGATTGAACGCTGGCGGCATGCCTTACACATGCAAGTCGAACGGCAGCACGGGCTTCGGCCTGGTGGCGAGTGGCGAACGGGTGAGTAATACATCGGAACGTGCCCTGTCGTGGGGGATAACTAGTCGAAAGATTAGCTAATACCGCATACGACCTGAGGGTGAAAGCGGGGGACCGGTAACGGCCTCGCGCGACAGGAGCGGCCGATGTCTGATTAGCTAGTTGGTGGGGTAAGAGCCTACCAAGGCGACGATCAGTAGCTGGTCTGAGAGGACGATCAGCCACACTGGGACTGAGACACGGCCCAGACTCCTACGGGAGGCAGCAGTGGGGAATTTTGGACAATGGGGGCAACCCTGATCCAGCAATGCCGCGTGTGTGAAGAAGGCCTTCGGGTTGTAAAGCACTTTTGTCCGGAAAGAAATGGCTCTGGTTAATACCCGGGGTCGATGACGGTACCGGAAGAATAAGCACCGGCTAACTACGTGCCAGCAGCCGCGGTAATACGTAGGGTGCGAGCGTTAATCGGAATTACTGGGCGTAAAGCGTGCGCAGGCGGTTTGATAAGACAGGCGTGAAATCCCCGAGCTTAACTTGGGAATGGCGCTTGTGACTGTCAGGCTAGAGTATGTCAGAGGGGGGTAGAATTCCACGTGTAGCAGTGAAATGCGTAGAGATGTGGAGGAATACCGATGGCGAAGGCAGCCCCCTGGGACGTCACTGACGCTCATGCACGAAAGCGTGGGGAGCAAACAGGATTAGATACCCTGGTAGTCCACGCCCTAAACGATGTCAACTAGTTGTTGGGGATTCATTTCTTCAGTAACGTAGCTAACGCGTGAAGTTGACCGCCTGGGGAGTACGGTCGCAAGATTAAAACTCAAAGGAATTGACGGGGACCCGCACAAGCGGTGGATGATGTGGATTAATTCGATGCAACGCGAAAAACCTTACCTACCCTTGACATGCCACTAACGAAGCAGAGATGCATCAGGTGCCCGAAAGGGAAAGTGGACACAGGTGCTGCATGGCTGTCGTCAGCTCGTGTCGTGAGATGTTGGGTTAAGTCCCGCAACGAGCGCAACCCTTGTCTCTAGTTGCTACGCAAGAGCACTCTAGAGAGACTGCCGGTGACAAACCGGAGGAAGGTGGGGATGACGTCAAGTCCTCATGGCCCTTATGGGTAGGGCTTCACACGTCATACAATGGTGCGTACAGAGGGTTGCCAACCCGCGAGGGGGAGCTAATCCCAGAAAACGCATCGTAGTCCGGATCGTAGTCTGCAACTCGACTACGTGAAGCTGGAATCGCTAGTAATCGCGGATCAGCATGCCGCGGTGAATACGTTCCCGGGTCTTGTACACACCGCCCGTCACACCATGGGAGTGGGTTTTGCCAGAAGTAGTTAGCCTAACCGCAAGGAGGGCGATTACCACGGCAGGGTTCATGACTGGGGTGAAGTCGTAACAAGGTAGCCGTATCGGAAGGTGCGGCTGGATCACCTCCTTTCTAGAGGCTTGTGTCTCAAGCCTAGCGTTCACACTTATCGGTTTGTTTGCTGTTACAGCCAAGGGTCTGTAGCTCAGGTGGTTAGAGCACCGTCTTGATAAGGCGGGGGTCGTAGGTTCAAGTCCTACCAGACCCACCAAGTTATCCATGCGGGGGATTAGCTCAGCTGGGAGAGCACCTGCTTTGCAAGCAGGGGGTCGTCGGTTCGATCCCGTCATCCTCCACCATCGCTTCGATGGGCCTGGTTACCTTGGATTGGTGGTCAAATGCAAGCGCTTAGGATTGAGCGTTTGCATTTGGCATTGCCAAGCGATCGGAACGATCGGCTGTTCTTTAACAATATGGGATGTAGTAAAGGTGTCGCGCGAGCGTTGATGAGACGCTGCAGTACCAACGCGATACCGGGTTGTGATTGTATCAACCAAAATGTATTTAAGTGATCGAAAGATGACTTGGAATACGGCACAAATGCGAGAACTCAACCTGTAGTGAGCGGTGTCATAGAGCGCAAGCTTGAGACACACTTGTTATAGGGTCAAGCGAACAAGTGCATGTGGTGGATGCCTTGGCGATCACAGGCGATGAAGGACGCGGTAGCCTGCGAAAAGCTTCGGGGAGCTGGCAAACAAGCTTTGATCCGGAGATGTCCGAATGGGGAAACCCGGCCCGAATGGGTCATCCCACACTGAATTCATAGGTGTGGGAAGCGAACGCGGCGAACTGAAACATCTAAGTAGCTGCAGGAACAGAAATCAACCGAGATTCCCAGAGTAGTGGCGAACGAAATGGGAACAGCCTTGTACTCTTTAGCAGCATTGTTAGCAGAACGGGATGGAAAGCCCGGCCGTAGCAGGTGATAGCCCTGTATGCGAAAACAGCGTTGTGGAACTAGGTGTACGACAAGTAGGGCGGGACACGTGAAATCCTGTCTGAAGATGGGGGGACCATCCTCCAAGGCTAAATACTCGTGATCGACCGATAGTGAACCAGTACCGTGAGGGAAAGGCGAAAAGAACCCCGGGAGGGGAGTGAAATAGATCCTGAAACCGCATGCATACAAACAGTCGGAGCCTGGCAACGGGTGACGGCGTACCTTTTGTATAATGGGTCAGCGACTTACATTCAGTGGCAAGCTTAACCGATTAGGGCAGGCGTAGCGAAAGCGAGTCCGAACAGGGCGTTGAGTCGCTGGGTGTAGACCCGAAACCAGATGATCTATCCATGGCCAGGTTGAAGGTGCGGTAACACGTACTGGAGGACCGAACCCACTAACGTTGAAAAGTTAGGGGATGAGCTGTGGATAGGGGTGAAAGGCTAAACAAATCTGGAAATAGCTGGTTCTCTCCGAAAACTATTTAGGTAGTGCCTCGTGTCTCACCTTCGGGGGTAGAGCACTGTCATGGTTGGGGGGTCTATTGCTGATTACCCCGCCATAGCAAACTCCGAATACCGAAGAGTGCAATCACGGGAGACAGACATCGGGTGCTAACGTCCGGTGTCAAGAGGGAAACAACCCAGACCGCCAGCTAAGGTCCCCAAATATAGCTAAGTGGGAAACGAAGTGGGAAGGCTAAAACAGTCAGGAGGTTGGCTTAGAAGCAGCCACCCTTTAAAGAAAGCGTAATAGCTCACTGATCGAGTCGTCCTGCGCGGAAGATGTAACGGGGCTAAGCTATATACCGAAGCTGCGGACGCACAGCAATGTGCGTGGTAGGAGAGCGTTCTGTAAGCCTGTGAAGGTGTCTTGTAAAGGATGCTGGAGGTATCAGAAGTGCGAATGCTGACATGAGTAGCGATAAAGGGGGTGAAAGGCCCCCTCGCCGTAAGCCCAAGGTTTCCTACGCAACGTTCATCGGCGTAGGGTGAGTCGGCCCCTAAGGCGAGGCAGAGATGCGTAGCTGATGGGAAGCAGGTTAATATTCCTGCACCGTCGTATGATGCGATGGGGGGACGGATCGCGGAAGGTTGTCCGGGTGTTGGAAGTCCCGGTCCCTGCATTGGAGAAGGCGCTTAGGCAAATCCGGGCGCGGAATTCAAGGATGTGGGGCGAGCGGCCTAGTGCTGCGAAGCAATTGGAAGTGGTTCCAAGAAAAGCCTCTAAGCTTCAGTCATACGAGACCGTACCGCAAACCGACACAGGTGGGCGAGATGAGTATTCTAAGGCGCTTGAGAGAACTCGGGAGAAGGAACTCGGCAAATTGGTACCGTAACTTCGGGATAAGGTACGCCCTGGTAGCTTGACTGGCCTGCGCCAGAAGGGTGAAGGGGTTGCAATAAAATGGTGGCTGCGACTGTTTAATAAAAACACAGCACTCTGCAAACACGAAAGTGGACGTATAGGGTGTGACGCCTGCCCGGTGCCGGAAGATTAAATGATGGGGTGCAAGCTCTTGATTGAAGTCCCGGTAAACGGCGGCCGTAACTATAACGGTCCTAAGGTAGCGAAATTCCTTGTCGGGTAAGTTCCGACCTGCACGAATGGCGTAACGATGGCCACACTGTCTCCTCCCGAGACTCAGCGAAGTTGAAGTGTTTGTGATGATGCAATCTCCCCGCGGCTAGACGGAAAGACCCCATGAACCTTTACTGTAGCTTTGCATTGGACTTTGAACCGATCTGTGTAGGATAGGTGGGAGGCTTTGAAGCGTGGACGCTAGTTCACGTGGAGCCGTCCTTGAAATACCACCCTGGTTTGTTTGAGGTTCTAACCTTGGCCCGTGAATCCGGGTCGGGGACAGTGCATGGTAGGCAGTTTGACTGGGGCGGTCTCCTCCCAAAGTGTAACGGAGGAGTTCGAAGGTACGCTTGGTACGGTCGGACATCGTACCTAAAGTGCAATGGCAAAAGCGTGCTTAACTGCGAGACCGACAAGTCGAGCAGGTGCGAAAGCAGGACATAGTGATCCGGTGGTTCTGAATGGAAGGGCCATCGCTCAACGGATAAAAGGTACTCTGGGGATAACAGGCTGATACCGCCCAAGAGTTCATATCGACGGCGGTGTTTGGCACCTCGATGTCGGCTCATCTCATCCTGGGGCTGTAGCCGGTCCCAAGGGTATGGCTGTTCGCCATTTAAAGAGGTACGTGAGCTGGGTTTAAAACGTCGTGAGACAGTTTGGTCCCTATCTGCCGTGGGCGTTGGAATCTTGACGGGGGCTGCTCCTAGTACGAGAGGACCGGAGTGGACGTACCGCTGGTGTACCTGTTGTCTCGCCAGAGGCATCGCAGGGTAGCTATGTACGGAAGAGATAACCGCTGAAAGCATCTAAGCGGGAAACTCGCCTGAAGATGAGGATTCCCTGGAGGCTTGACCTCCTTGAAGGGTCGTTCGAGACCAGGACGTTGATAGGCTGGGTGTGGAAGCGCAGTAATGCGTTAAGCTAACCAGTACTAATTGCCCGTAAGGCTTGATCCTATAACCAGTGTGTTTCACCTGGTGTGTGTGATCGTGTCGGTGCCCTCGGTTGGCACAATACGCACAACCCAAGACTACATCCCGATTCGCAGCGTTGACCTCAACCTCAGCGCTGCACCCCCTTATGCCTGGTGACCATAGCGAGCTGGAACCACCCCTTCCCATCCCGAACAGGACCGTGAAACAGCTCCGCGCCGATGATAGTGCGGATTACCCGTGTGAAAGTAGGTCATCGCCAGGCTCTTATTGTGCAAAACCCCTCGACAGCGTGTGCTGCGAGGGGTTTTTGCTTTGGGGTTTTGAGTTTTGCTACGAGTGCTGCCGGTGACAACATGTCTGCAGCAGCACCCGCGCAAAAATACCCGTTGTTTTCCCGCTTCATCGCGGGTACCCCAGCATTCCTGCTCCACACGCCTTCTGCTATGTTCGATTCCCAAGTGCCCACATACGGCATGAAGTCGTTTGCAGCAAGCAGCAAGCAGTGAGCAATTGACAGGTCCTTGCCCAGGAAGCAGGGCCGGTTCCGGGATTCGAGGGGTTACATGACGGCCAAGGTGTTTCGGCTGGTTTTTACTGGCGCCGCCAGCGCGCTGATGCTGGCAGGATGCGCATCCAATCCCCCTGGTTCCACAGGCTTGGCCACTGCCGAAACTGATTCGGCCCGGGCTGCCGGCATCTCGGCGGTCGATTGCCAGGCTTTTGCCAAGCGCATGGCGTCGTACGCCGAGGCGCAGCGCGCTACCGAGCAGCGCGCGCTGGCTGCGGCCACGCCGGCAGATCCCCTTGCAGCGGCCAAGGCCCGAGCCGCCGAAGCAGATGCAGGCGAAGACGGCGAAGAGACCGACGCCGTGCCGCCGACCCTCGCCACGCTGCCGCTATTCTCGGCGGCGCAACGCGCGGGCCAGCTGCCAGTCGGCTGGCAGCCGTGGACCATCAACCGCAACAAGATTCCCACCCGCTATGCGATGGCCGAAATCGACCAGCGCGTCGTTGTCCATGCGCAGGCCGAGAGTTCGGCGTCTGGCCTCTATGTGCCGCTGCACGACCGCGATCCCGGCATGGTGCGGTGGAGCTGGAAGACCAGCGGCATCATCCGCAATGCTGACAACAGCCACGGTCCGAGGGAGGACGCTCCGCTGCGCTTGTTCGTCGCCTTCGATGGCGACAAGGGCAGCCTGCCGCTGAAAGACCAGCTGATGTACGAGATGGCGCGGCTCACCACAGGCCGCGAAATGCCATACGCCACGCTGATGTACATCTGGGGCGGCAAGCGTCCGGAGGGCTCGGTGGTGGCCAATCCGCATACCGACCGTGTGCGCATGATCGTGGTAGATAGCGGCACTAAGCACGCTAATGAGTGGCGATGCCATGAGCGCGACCTGCGTGCCGACTATCGCAAGGCATTCGGCACCGACCCCGGGCGGGTGGTCGCGGTCGGTATCATGACTGATACCGACAACACCAAGAGCAAGGCGGAATCCTGGTACGGGGATATCGCGCTGGACTGACGCCAACGCCGGCGGCGTCAGCCGCCGACCGGCTCGGCCATCGCCAGCACCGCGAACGAGGCCAGCCAGTGCGTAGAAACGTACTCACCGCCAATGGCATATGGCAACGACGCCTCGATATGGTCTGACCACGCCCGTACGGCCTGCGGCCGCAGCGGGGCCGGCAATACTGGCTCAAGCAAGCGCCAGCACCATGCGCGCGACAGGTTGAGCCCGTCCAGGTGTGATGTCTTGGGGTCGCTGCGGTTGCCGACTTCCACCGGCGTCAACCAGTTGGCCAGTTCGGCCGGACCTGGTACGAACATCTCCCACCACTGCCCAAACGCGCCGTCGTCCATGACGGCATGCATCAGCACGGCTTCGGTCATCCCGCCAGACAGGAATTCGTCGCCTCCGGGTTCATAGCGCGCCGGATAGCTGCGGTCATGGCCGAACCAGCGGTGCGCGCGCCGCACGATGGCGCGGCGCAAGGTTGTGTCCTGCGCCGCGCGAGCGTAGGCCAGCGCCATCACGCAGGCAAAGGCGCTGTTGAAGTGTGTGCCGGTACGCACCGGGAAATCGGCTGCGTCGAGAAACTCGGCCAGTTGCCGTGACAGGTGCGCGGCGAGCGGGGCGCAGGCCTCGGCCCATGCTGCGGCGCGCGGATCCTGCTGCGCCAGCGCCAGCAATTCGGCCTGCAGCTTCAGCACCCAGCCCCAGCCATATGGGCGTTCGAAGGTCCGGGAACCGGGCCGATGGAAATAGTCCAGTTCGACCGCGATATGCTGCGGCCGCAGTTGTGCGTCGAGCGTATCGCAGACCTCGGCTGCATCCTCCAGGTCCGGGTACAGCGCCAGCAGCCGCACCAGCAGCCAGTGCATGTGCACGCTCGAATGCCAGTCGTAGCTGCCGCAGAAGGCCGGGTGCCAGGTCGCCGGCTCGGCCACGTCACCGGCGGCGGACATCATGTGATCCACCTTGTACGGATAGCGGCGCAGGATATTGTCCAGCGCCACGCGCGCAAAGCTGCGCGCCGTCCCCCGATCGAGCGCCGAGCGGCCCATTGCAGATGCTCCCCCTGTCTTGCGCGAATGCGCTGTTACCGATTCTGCCTGCAGGCTGCGCCTTGAGATCTTGTTCTTACGCAGGTGCCAGCCACTTCTCCACCAGCCGTACGAAGAAGGTCGAGCCGACCGGCAGCAGTTCGTCGTTGAAATCGTAGCTGGGGTTATGCAGCATGCACGGCCCCATGCCATGCCCGCTTTCGCGGTGCGCGCCGTCGCCGTTGCCGAGGAACAGGTAGCAGCCCGGCTTTTCCTGCAGCATGAAGGAAAAATCCTCGGCGCCCATGGTCGGCTCGACGTTGCTGTCGACATTTGCCTCACCCACCAGTTCGGCGGCCACCGTGATGGCGAAGCCGGTTTCGGCTTCGGTGTTGATCGTGGGCGGATAATTGCGGTGGAACTCGTAGTCGATGGTGCAGTCGAACGCGCTCGCGACGGCGCGGGAGACTTCCTCCATGCGGCGCTCGATCAGGTCGAGCACCGGCACGGTGAACGTGCGCACCGTGCCGCCGATCCAGGCTTCGTTCGGCACGATATTGGTCGCATCGCCGGCATGGAACTGCGTGACCGAGATCACAGCGGTATCGATGGGGCGCTTGTTGCGGGTGATGATCCCTTGCAGCGCCGAGACGATCTGCGCGGCGGTGAAGACCGGGTCGTTGCCATTGTGCGGCATGGCCGCATGCGCGCCCTTGCCGCGCACGACGATGCGGAATTCATTGCTGGATGCCATCAGCGGGCCTGCGCGCGTGCCGAAAGCGCCGACTGGCATGCCCGGCCAGTTGTGCACGCCGAATACCGCATCGCACGGGAAACGCGAGAACAATCCGTCCTTGATCATCTCGCGCGCACCGCCGCCGCCTTCCTCTGCCGGCTGGAAGATCAGATGCACGGTGCCATCGAAGGGCTTGTGCTGCGCCAGGTAACGTGCCGCACCCAACAGCATCGCGGTATGGCCATCGTGGCCGCACGCATGCATCTTGCCGGCATGCTGCGAACGGTGGCCGAAGGTGTTGGCCTCTTGCAGCGGCAGGGCGTCCATGTCGGCGCGCAGGCCGATGGTGCGCGCACTGCTGCCGTTGCGGATCACGCCGACCAGGCCGGTGGTGCCAAGGCCGCGATGCACTTCGATGCCCCACGATTCCAGGTTGCGCGCAACCACATCGGCGGTGCGCTGTTCTTCGAAGCAGAGTTCCGGATGGGCATGGATATCGCGGCGGATCTCGCGGATTTCGGCTTGTGCCTGCAGGATTTCGGGGATGAGCTTCATGGTGCCGGAGTCTGGGCGTGGCGAGCCGGGTAGGCGTCGGATACCCCCGATCATACGATGCCTATCGGAAAAGCGCCAAAATGCGCCGGTTCGTGCCCCATCGAGCGAATGGCGCGGTGCAATATGCCAAACGCTGTGGGTTTCCCCGCATTGCCGACGTATGTCGACTGCTGGAACAGTTCATGCTTGAAGTGCCCGGCCGGCAATTTGCCGCTTTCCGCTGCGTAACCTGACCAACAAGCGCACCAAAAAGCAGCGCCGGCGCGCGACTGACCGCGTGACCCGCGGCGCGCGCGCATTGCCGATCCTAAACGTCTGCTTCACTTCCTACAGGGAGAATTGCGCGATGTCCCTTCGCACTTTCAAGAAGGCAATCGGTGTTGTCGCCGTAGCCGGGGCCCTTGGCCTGGCATGGTCCGGCAGCGCCCAGGCCGCGGACCTCAAACTGGCCATGAGTTCGCCGCCGACCTCGATGGATCCGCACTTCTACAACCTGTTCTCGAATATCAACGTATCGGAGCACATCTTCGACTCGCTGGTGAAGATGGACCCGGACAGCCGCATCATCCCGGGCCTGGCCGAGTCATGGAAGCTGGTCAACAACCTGACCTGGGAATTCAACATCCGCAAGGGCGTGAAGTTCCATGATGGCAGCGAACTGACCACGGACGACATCGTCTGGTCGCTGGACCGCCCGGCGACGATCCAGAACAGCCCGGGCAAGTTCGACGTCTACACCAAGGCGATCATCAACAAGAAGGTGATCGACAAGTACACGATCCAGCTGACCACGAACAAGCCGTACCCGCTGATGCTGAACGACCTGACGTCGATCTTCATCGTGCAGAAGAAGGCGACGCAGGGGCTCGGTTCGGATGACTTCGCGCAGGGCAAGGGCATGATCGGCACCGGCCCGTTCAAGTTCGTCAGCTATGCGCGCGACGACCGGGTCGAACTGGTGCGCAATGACAGCTACTGGGGCGCCAAGCCGGCATGGGACAAGGCCACGCTGCGCTTCATCCCCAACCCGGCCACGCGCCTGGCCGCGCTGCTGTCGGGCGACGTGCAGGCGATCGAGAACGTGCCCACGCCTGACCTGCCCAAGGTGCGGCAGGATCCCAAGCTGTCGTTCTTCTCCAAGATCTCGCACCGCGTGATCTACCTGTACTTCGATACCAAGCGCGACAAGTCGCCTTACGTCACCACCAAGGAAGGCGCGCCGCTGGACAAGAACCCGCTGAAGGATGCGCGCGTGCGCAACGCCATCAGCATGGCGATCAACCGGCAGGGCATCAAGGACCGGCTGATGGAAGGCCTGTCCGAGCCGACCAACAACCTGGTGCCGCCCACACTGTTCGGCTACAACCCCAACCTGAAGACGGTCAAGTACGACCCCGAGGGCGCCAAGAAGCTGCTGGCCCAGGCGGGCTACCCGAACGGCTTCGGCGTGACGCTGCACACGCCCAACAACCGCTACGTCAACGACGAGAAGATCGCGCAGACCATCGCCCAGAACCTGACCCGCATCGGCATCGCCACCAAGGTCGAAGGCATGCCGATGGCGACGTATTCGTCCAAGGGCATCAAGCATGAGTGGTCGTTCGGCCTGCTCGGCTGGGGTGCGCAGACCGGCGAGGTCAGCTCGCCGTTGCGTGCGCTGCTGGCGTGCGAGGACAGCAAGAAGGGCTTCGGCACCACCAACTGGGGCGAGTACTGCAATCCGAAGATGGACGTAGTGCTGGAGGAGGCCCTGTCCACCGTCAATGACGGCGAACGTTCCAAGATGCTGCAGGAGGCGACCGCGATCGCGATCAACGATGGCGGTATCATCCCGATCCACCAGCAGGTGACCACCTGGGCCACGCAGAAGGGCATCGTCTACGTGCCGCGTACCGACGAGCGCACCTACGCGCATAACTTCAAGCCCCAGTAAGTCAAGCCCCGGCAAGCAGGCTGCCTGCTGCTGAGTTCGCGGTGCCGCGCATGGCTGCCGCGCCGCCTGGAAGCGCATGGCGCTCCCGGGCGGCGTGCGCATTCACGCGCGAAAGGATAGTGGTCTGAATATGCTGGTCTTCATCATCCGGCGCCTGATGCAGAGCGTAGTGGTGCTCTTCGTCATGTCGCTGCTGGTTTTCCTCGGCGTCTTTGCCATCGGCAATCCCGTCGACATCCTGATCAACCCGCAGGCCGACCAGGAGGACATCAAGCGCACCATCGCGGCGCTTGGCCTGGACAAGCCGCTGTGGGAGCAATACTGGGTGTTCCTGCAGAACGCGTTGCAAGGCAACCTGGGTACCTCGTTCGCGCATGGCACGCCGGCGCTCAAGCTGATCTTCGAGCGCATGCCGGCCACCATGGAGCTGGCCGTGTGCGCGATCCTGCTGGCGATCGTGCTGGGCATTCCGCTGGGGCTGTGGGCCGGGTTGCGGCCCAACGGCGTGGCGGGCAAGTCGATCATGACGGTGTCGATCCTGGGCTTCTCGCTGCCCACCTTCTGGGTCGGCCTGATGCTGATCATGGTGTTCGCGGTGCAGCTCGGCTGGCTGCCTTCCAACGGGCGCGGCGAGACCGTGCGCGTGCTCGGCATCCCGCTCAGCTTCCTGACCGTCGACGGCATCCGCCACCTGGTGCTGCCCGCGGTGACGCTGTCGCTGCTGAATATCGCCATGGTGATCCGGCTCACGCGCGCCGGGACGCAGGAGGCGATGCTGCAGGACTACGTCAAGTTCGCGCGCGCCAAGGGCCTGTCCAACACGCGCATCGTCGGCGTGCATGTGCTGAAGAACATCCTCATCCCGATCGTCACGGTGATCGCGCTGCAGTTCGGCTCGATCATCGCGTTCGCGATCGTGACTGAATCGATCTTTGCCTGGCCCGGCATGGGCAAGCTGATCATCGACTCGATCCAGCTGCTGGACCGGCCGGTGATCGTGGCCTACCTGATGGTGATCGTGACGCTGTTCATCCTGATCAACCTGTTGGTGGACATCGTCTACAGCATGCTCGATCCGCGCGTGCGTATTGCCGACAACAAGGGCTGAGCCATGAGTGCCGTAACCGCCGAACCCCAAGACAAGACGCCGCCGGGCACGCCGCCGGCTGCGCGCGAACAGTCGCCGTGGCGCCGCTTTGCCGCGGAGTTCTTCTCCAGCAAGATCGCGGTGGCGGGGCTGGCCACGCTGGTCATCATCATCCTGATCGCGATCCTCGCGCCGTGGCTGGCGCCGCAAAACCCGTATGACCTGGCCACGCTCGACGTGCTCGATGCGCGCCTGGCGCCGGGCGAGAAGGCCGGCACCGGCATGACCTTCCTGCTCGGCTCCGACGAGCAGGGGCGCGACATCCTGTCCGCGGTGATGTACGGGCTGCGCATCAGCATTGGCGTGGGCGTGGTCAGCACCGTGATCGCGCTGTTGCTGGGCGCCACGCTGGGGCTGCTGGCAGGCTTCCTGGGCGGGCGCACCGAGGCCTTCATCATGCGCGTGGCCGACCTGCAGCTGTCGTTCCCGCCGATCCTGCTGGCACTGATCCTGCTGGCGTTCCTGCGCCCGGGCCTCGGCAATATCGTGATCGCGCTGGTGGCCGTGCAGTGGGCCTACTACGCGCGCACCACGCGCAGCGCCGCGCTGGTGGAGCGCCGCAAGGAGTATATCGAGGCGGCCACCTGCCTGGGCCTGCCGCCGCGCCGCATCATGTTCCGCCACCTGCTGCCCAACTGCCTGCCGCCGCTGATCGTGATCGCGGCGCTGCAGGTGGCGTCGGCGATCACGCTGGAGGCGACGCTGTCATTCCTCGGACTGGGCGTGCCGGTCACCGAGCCGTCGCTGGGCTCGCTGATCTCCAACGGCCAGCAGTACATGCTGTCGGGCAAGTACTGGATCAGCTTCTTCCCGGGCATCGCGCTGGTGGTCACCATCGTGGCGATGAACCTGGTCGCCGACCAGTTGCGCGACGTGCTCAACCCGCGCCTGCAGACGCAATAACTCGCGGGAGACCGACATGGCACAACCTACGCTGGTCGTAGAGAACCTGAAGACGCATTTCTACACGCGCGGCGGCATTGCCAAGGCCGTCGACGACGTGTCCTTTTCCGTGGGCCGCGGCGAGATCATGGGGCTGGTGGGCGAGTCCGGTTCGGGCAAGTCGATGACCGGCTACTCGATCATGGGCCTGATCGACCCGCCCGGGAAGGTCGTCGACGGACGCATCGCACTGACGAGCCGCGACGGCATCACGCGCGACCTGCGCGCGCTCACGCCGGCGCAGCAGCGCGACGTGCGCGGCAACCGCATCGCGATGATCTTCCAGGATCCGATGATGACGCTCAACCCGGTCTTGCGCATCGACACGCAGATGATCGAGGCGGTGCTGGCGCACGAAAACGTCGGCAAGGCGGTGGCGCGCGAGCGCGCGCGCAATGCGCTGGCGCGGGTCGGCATCCCTTCGCCGGACGAACGCCTGCTGGCTTATCCGCACCAGTTCTCGGGCGGCATGCGCCAGCGCGTGGCGATCGCGATCGCGCTGCTGAACAAGCCCGACCTGATCATTGCCGACGAACCGACCACGGCGCTCGACGTCACCATCCAGGGCCAGATCCTGTACGAGATGCAGACCCTGTGCCGCGAATCCGGCACGGCGCTGATCTGGATCACGCACGACCTGTCGGTGGTTGCCGGGCTGGCCGACACCGTGTGCGTGATGTACGCCGGCAGGATCGTGGAGGCCGGCGATGTGCGCCAGGTGCTGGAGAATCCCGAGCATCCGTACACGCATGGCCTGATCGGTTCGGCGCCGTCGCGCAACCCGCGCGGCGCGCCGCTGCGGCAGATCCCGGGGATGACGCCATCGCTGCTGAACCTGCCGGGCGGCTGCGCGTTCCGCGAGCGCTGCCCGTACGCGACCGCCGCGTGCAAGACCGAGCCGCCGCTGGAGACTGCCGCCGACGGCCGCCGCTTGCGCTGCTTCCATCCGGTGCTGGCCAACCAGGAGGCGGCATGACCACGACTGAACTGCAATCCCGACCGATGGCGAACGCCGCGGCCGACCCGACGCCGGCGGCTCCGCTGCTGGAGTTGCGCGGCGTGTCCAAGCGCTTCGTCAAGTCGCTCGACACCGCGGCGCGCATCGCCAACCTGTTCGGCGCTCATGCCCGCGAAGAGGTGGTGCATGCGGTCGACCGGGTTGACCTGAGCATCCGCACCGGTGAAGTCGTGGGCCTGGTCGGCGAATCCGGCTGCGGCAAGTCCACGCTGGGCCGCATGGCCGTGGGGCTGCATACGCTGACCGAGGGCGAGCGGCTGTGGCGCGGCACCAACCTCGACCACCTGCCGCCGGACAAGCGCCGCGAGAAGCAGCTGGCGATCCAGATGATCTTCCAGGACCCGTACGCCTCGCTCAATCCGCGGCTGCGCGTGCTGGATATCGTCGGCGAGGCGCCGGTGGTCCACGGCATGGTCGACCGTGGCAGGCAGAAAGGCTATGTCGAGGACATGCTGGTGCGCGTGGGTATGGACCCGACCGTGCTGCGCCGCTTCCCGCACCAGTTCTCGGGCGGGCAGCGCGCGCGCATCGGCATTGCGCGCGCGCTGGCGGTGAAGCCGGAGTTCCTGGTCTGCGATGAATCGGTGGCTGCGCTCGATGTATCGATCCAGGCGCAGGTGCTGAACCTGTTCATGCGGCTGCGCGAAGAGCTGAACCTGACCTACCTGTTCATCAGCCACGACCTTGGCGTGGTCAAGCACATCAGCGACCGCGTGGTGATCATGTACCTGGGACGGGTGGTGGAGTCGGCCCCGACCGAGGATGTGTTCGCCGCGCCGAACCATCCGTACACGCAGGCACTGCTGGCGGAAGCGCCGAAGCTGGAGGTCGGCAAGAAGACTTATGTGGCGATCAAGGGCGAGATTCCATCACCGTTGAATCCGCCGCCGGGGTGCCACTTTCATCCGCGCTGTCCGTATGCGATGCCACGTTGCAAGGAGGAGCAGCCGGTATTGAAGGAGATTGCGCCGCTGCGGTTTTCGGCTTGTCATTTGAATGACATGAAGTAGGGCGAGGGAACGTGCGATCCCGTTGCTTTTCTCCCCTCTCCCTCTTGCTACTCTTGCTGGAGAGGGGAGAACACCAAGGCGCCCGGACAACTCACCTCACCGGATCACCTGCCCCTTCGAATTAATCACCGTCATCTCCACGAACCGCGATCCCACATGGTTCTCCGGCGTGAAGTTGACGACGAACCCGCCCAGGTCAACGCTGCGCATCGATTCCAGCGCCGTCACCAGCTTCTCGCGCGTCAGGTCCTTGCCCGCGCGGCGCAGCCCGTCGGTAAAGGCCTTGGCGGCGATGTAGCCCTCGATGCTGGCGTAGTCGAACTCATTCGGCTTGCCCGCGGCCTGCAGCAGGCGCAGGTATTCGCGCACCACCGGCAGCGTCGCGTTGCCCGGATGCGGCATCACCTGCGAGATGATCACACCGCTGCCTTTCGCGCCGACCTCGTTGGCCAGCGCCTGCGTGCCGACGAACGAGACGTTATAGAACTGCCCGTTGTAGCCGCGGCGCAGCGCTTCCTTGACGAAGGCGCCGGCGGTGCGATACGCGCTGATCATCACCACGGTGTCAGGGCTGGCCTTGAGCACGCCCTGCATGGCGTCACCGATTTCCATCGTATTGCGGACCACGGCTTCGCGCGCGACCAGCTGCACGCCGCTGTCGGCGGCGCTCTTCAGTGCGCGTTCCAGCTCCTCCAGCTCGGCCTTGCCGTAGGCATCGTCGTTGTAGACCACGGCCACGCGCTTCAGGCCGGTGGTCTGGATCTGGCGCAGGATCGCCATGGCTTCGTCGCCGTAGCCGGCGCGAACGTGGAAGACGTAGCGGCTGCGCGGCTCGCGCACCGAGCGCGCGCCGGTGTACGGGCCGAAGAACGGCACCCTGGCCTGGATCGCCAGCGGCAGCGCGGCCTGGCTGGTGGGCGTGCCGACATAGCCGAACAGCGCGAAGACGCGGTCTTCCTCGATCAGCTTCCGGGTATTCTTGGCGGCCGGCTCGGGCTCGTAGTAGTCGTCGAGCGCCTCGAGCCGGATCTTGCGGCCATAAATGCCGCCCTGCTGGTTGATGTGGTCGAAATACAGCCGTGCACCCGCGTTCATCTGCTTGCCAAGCGACGCGGCGGGGCCGGTCAGCGCGGCCGACTGCCCCAGCAGGATGGAGTCGGCGGTGACGCCGTGCTCGGATGTGGCGGCGCTTGCCGCGGTGTTGGCGATGGCAGCGCCGGATGCGCCGCCCGTGCCGATGGCGCACGCCACCAGCAGGCCGGCAAGCCGGCCATTGACCCCGGATCGGAAAAACATAAACCCCCGCAAAAAGTGGTTCGGTTACCCGTTCGCCGCCATGGGCCGGTCTGCGCCGGCATTGGGCGGCAAGCGCGCCGCCAGCGTGGTGCCGGCCGCGCGCCGGCACATCATATCGAATACAATCCGATCGAGATACTCCCCGCCCTGGCCCCGCACGCCCGCACGGAGGGGACGCGCCGCAGCGCCGGCGCGGCGCCGGCCCGCGACCCGGGCGCCTGCGCCATAAACCTCACGTTCCGAACGAACGAAAGATAACGACAGACCGCCAGCCCCCGGAGATCCCATGGCTTCCCGCATCGTCCGCGCCGCCTGCCCGCATGACTGCCCCGACACCTGTGCCTTGCTCGTCACCGTCGAGGACGGCCGCGCCATCAAGGTGGCCGGCGACCCGGACCACCCCGGCACGCAGGGCGTGCTGTGCACCAAGGTATCGCGCTACACCGAACGCACCTACCACCCCGACCGGCTGCTGACGCCGATGAAGCGCATCGGCGGGAAGGGCGAGGGCAAGTTCGCGCCGATCTCCTGGGACGAAGCGCTCGACACCATCGCCACGCGCCTGCAGGCCATCGCCGCGCGCGATCCGCAGGCCATCGTCCCGTACAGCTATGCCGGCACCATGGGTCTGGTGCAGGGCGAGAGCATGGCGGCGCGCTTCTTCCACAAGCTGGGCGCGTCGCGGCTGGACCGCACCATCTGCGCCAGCGCCGGTGCCACCGCGTTGCGCTACACCTATGGCGCCAGCGTCGGCATGGACATGGAGCACGTGGTCGATGCGAAGCTGGTGATCATCTGGGGCGGCAACCCGATTGCTTCCAACCTGCATTTCTGGACGCGTGCGCAGGAAGCCAAGCGGCGCGGCGCGACCCTGGTGGCGATTGATCCCTACCGATCGCTGAGTGCCGAGAAATGCCATCGCCATATCGCGCCGATGCCCGGTACCGACGGCGCGCTGGCACTGGGGATGATCCATATTCTGGTCCGCGATGGGCTGCTCGACCATGACTACATCGAACGCCACACGGTGGGCTTCGAGGCGCTGCGCGAGCGCGCCCAGGCCTATCCGCCGGCGCGCGTGGCCGAGATCTGCGGCATCCCGATGGAAGATGTCGAGTGGCTGGCAGGCCTCTACGGCCAGCTGGCGGTGCGCGAGCGCCAGCCGGTGGCGATCCGCCTCAACTACGGCATGCAGCGCGTGCACGGCGGCGGCCAGGCGGTGCGAGCGGTGGCGTGCCTGCCGTCGCTGGTGGGCGCGTGGCGCCATGCGGCCGGCGGGCTGCAGTTGTCGACCTCGGGCTTTTTCCCGATCGACGACGCTGCGCTGCAGCGGCCAGACCTGCTGCCGGGCTGGCCGGAAACGTTGCCTCGCATGGTCAACATGAGCACCATCGGCGATGCCCTGTTGGCCGACCCCGCGCCCGGCGCGCCGCGCATCGAGGCGGTCATGGTCTACAACAGCAACCCGGTCGCGGTGGCGCCGGAGTCGTCCAGGGTCGCGGCCGGTTTTGCGCGCGAGGACCTGTTCACCGTCGTGCTGGAGCACTTCCGCACCGACACCGCCGACTATGCCGACATCCTGCTGCCAGCCACCACGCAGCTTGAGCACACCGATGTGCACAAGGCCTACGGCCACACCTATTTCCTCGCCAACAACGCCGCGATCGCCCCGATGGGCGAGGCGCTGCCCAATACCGAGATCTTCCGCCGCCTGGCGCAGCGCATGGGCTTCACCGAGCCGTGCTTTACGGACAGCGACGAGGACATCGCCGCGCAGGCGATCCTGCCGGGCGATGCGCGCGCCGCCGGCATCAGCTGGGCCACGCTGAAGGAGCAGGGCTGGCAGAAGCTGCCACTGGCTCCGGCGCCGTTTGCCGACGGCGGCTTCCCGACTGCATCCGGCAAATGCCAGTTCTATTCCGAGCCGATGGCGCGCGACGGTTTCGACCCGCTGCCTGCCTACGTGCCGCAGTACGAGTCGCCGTCGACCGCGCCGGAACTGGCGGCGCGCTATCCGCTGGCGATGATCTCGCCGCCGGCGCGCAATTTCCTCAACAGCTCTTTCGTCAACGTCGACAGCCTGCGCGCCACCGAAGGCGAGCCGCACCTCGACATCCATCCGGCCGACGCCGCCGAGCGCGGCATCGTGCACGGCACGATGGTGCGCGTCTTCAATGACCGCGGCAGCATGGTGGCGCGCGCCCGCGTCACCGAGCGCGCGCGGCGCGGACTGGTGGTGGGACTGTCGATCTGGTGGAAGAAGCTGGCCTCGGACGGCAAGAACGCCAACGAGCTGACCAGCCAGCGCCTGACCGACCTGGGCCGCGCGCCGGTGTTCTACGACTGCCTGGTGCAGGTGGAAGCCTGCGCCGAAGGGGCGGTCGCTCCCGCATGAAGCAGCGGCCCGGCCGCCGGCGCGGGGCGGCAATCCTGGCGGCGACGGGCCTGGCGGCACTGGCCCTGCTGACGGCCGGGTGCGACACGGTCGGATATTACGCGCAGTCGATCGGTGGCCACCTCGGCGTGATGGCGCAGGCGCAGCCGCTCAACGATGCCATTGCCAGCGCGCGCGACGCCAACGACGCGCGCCTGGCGCAACGGCTGGCGCTGGCCGGCCGCATCCGCGACTATGCGTCGCGCGAGTTGCAGCTGCCCGACAACGGCAGCTACCGCCGCTACGCCAACCTGCATCGGCCCTACGTGGTGTGGAGCGTGTTTGCCACGCCCGAGTTGTCGATGGAGCTGCGCAAGTGGTGCTTCCCGATCGTCGGCTGCATCAGCTACCGGGGCTACTACGCGCAGGCCGATGCCGAGCAGTACGCGCAGGCCCTGCGCCGCGACGGCCTGGAAGCCTACGTGGCGGGCATTCCCGCCTATTCGACGCTGGGCTATTTCGACGACCCGCTGCTCAATACCTTCGTTTACCTTCCGGAGGGCGAACTGGCGCGGCTGATCTTCCACGAGCTGGCGCACCAGGTGGTCTACGTGCGCAACGACACCGCCTTCAACGAGTCCTTTGCCACCGCGGTCGAAGCCGCCGGCGTGGAGCGCTGGCTGGCCGAGGATGCCTCGGAGGACGCGCGCGCCAGCTATCGCCAGTACGACGCACGCCGCCAGCAGTTCCGCGCGCTGCTGCTCGGCACGCGCGACCGGCTGGCGGCGCTGTACCAGACGCCGCTGGACGACGAAGCCAAGCGCGAGGGCAAGGCCAGGATCTTTGCCGACATGCGTGACCAATACGCGCGGCTCAAGGTGGAGTGGGGCAACTACAGCGGCTATGACCGCTGGTTCGACCAGTCGCTGACCAATGCCCACCTGGCGGCGGTGGCGACCTACCAGCAATGGGTGCCGGCCTTTACCGCGCTGCTGGTGCAGTGCGATGGCGACTGGCGCCGCTTCTATGCCGAAGCCGGCCGCATCGGCGCGCTGCCCGCCGCCGAGCGCGAGGCCGCGCTGCGCCGGCTGGCGCCGCCCGCGACCCGCGTCGATACGCTGACCGCGGGCGGCAAGGCGGCCGAGACCAACTGAGCCACCCAGATCCTGCTTGCAAGATCGTCAGCCTGGGAGGTCGGCGCGGTAGGCGCACGCCCGCGGGCAGCGGCATGCGTTGCGGTCCGGCCCGGTCCATGCGTGAGGATCTTCTTGCAGTGATCGGTACCGGCGCGCGCCCGGCTGCCGCCCGGGTATGTACCCGTTGCTTTATATACCGATGGGTATGATGCTATGGCGACCCACGCTGGCGCCAATGCGCCGGATAGCTGGCCCATTCCGGTCCATTGCGCCATGCGAGAATTGCGATCATGTCGACCGTACAGAGCCCCGCCCCACCTGAAGATACGCCCGAGCCCGTGCCGGCGCGCATGCAAATCGCCGAACGCCAGGAGGCACGCCGCCGCCAGATCCTCGATACCGCCGCGCAGCTCTTCTATACGAAGGGCTATCCCGGCATGACCATGAACGACCTGTGCCGCGCGTTGGGCGTGACCAAGCCGGCGGTCTACTACTACTTCACCGACAAGTACGAGATCTTCGATATCCTGTGCCGCGAGTCGGCGCAGACTTGCCTGCCCGTGATCCGCGAGACCGCCAACCCGGCGCTGCCGGTGCGGGAGCGGCTGCCTGCCTGCCTGCTGGAAATGGCGCGCCGTTGCGTTGCCTGCCACGTGCCCGCGACGCTCAGCTTCCGCGACAACCAGTATTTGCGCCCGGATACCGTGGCCTGGCTCGACAGCATGGCGCGCGGCTTCTACCGCGACCTTTACGCGCTGCTGGAAGAAGGCAAGCGCGAAGGCGTCTTTGCCTTTGGCGATGCGCGCGTGACGGCGCATGCGATCGGCAGCGTGGTCGGCTTCATGTACACGTGGCACCAGCCAGGCCGCATGGATGACGAGGCGCTTGCGCATGAGCTCGCCACCAACATGATGAAACTGGTCTTGCCCTGAGGCAGATGAGCCCACGGGCCTAGGGGTTATCCCGCTGCCGCCGGGACACCGGTGGCGCATAATGCCCGTCAGGGGCGCATTGCGTCGTGCGATGGCCCCGAGGACTTCGTCTAAGTTGTTGTTTTAACCGGGGCGCCCGTTTAGCATCTCGGAAAAATCGAACGACCATTCAGAAAATCAGGAGACGGTGCTATGGAAAGAATTTGGCTGAAACACTACCCGGCCGGCGTCCCTGCCGAGATCGATGTCAGCCAGTTCCGCACGCTTGCCCAGCTGCTCGAAGCGTCTTTCCGCACCTACGCCGACCGCAAGGCCTTCGTCTGCATGGACAAGGCCATCACCTACGGCGAGCTCGACCAGATGTCGTCGCGCTTTGCCGCGTGGCTGCAGTCGCGCGGGCTGCGCCCCGGCGCGCGCGTGGCGATCATGATGCCCAATGTGCTGCAATACCCGGTGGTGCTGGCCGCGGTGCTGCGTGCCGGCTTTGTCGTGGTCAACGTCAACCCGCTGTACACCCCGCGCGAGCTGGAGCACCAGCTCAAGGACAGCGGCGCCGAGGCCATCGTCATCCTGGAGAACTTCGCCGCCACGCTGCAGCAGGTGCTGGGCCGCACGCCGGTCAAGCACGTCGTGGTCGCGAGCATGGGCGAAATGCTGGGCGGGCTGAAAGGCGCGATCGTCAATTTTGTCGTGCGCAACGTCAAGAAGATGGTGCCGGAGTGGGAGCTGCCCAACTGCGTGCGCTTCAACAGCGTGCTGGCCGAAGGCAGCAAGCTGACGTTGCAGCCGGCGACCACCGGACCTGACGATGTCGCCTTCCTGCAATACACCGGCGGCACCACCGGCGTGAGCAAGGGCGCCGTGCTGCTGCACCGTAACGTGGTCGCCAACGTGCTGCAGTCCGAAGCCTGGATGCAGCCGGCGCTGGCCAAGGGCGGCCATATCGACCAGGTCGTCACCATTACCGCGCTGCCGCTGTACCACATCTTTGCGCTGACGGTCTGCTGCCTGCTGGGCATGCGCAGCGGCGGCATGAGCGTGCTGATCCCCAATCCGCGCGATATCCCCGGCTTTATCAAGGAACTGCAGAAGTACAAGTTCCACATGTTCCCGGCGGTGAACACGCTGTACAACGCGCTGATCAACAACCCGGAGATCGCCAAGGTTGACTTCTCCGGCCTGCGCGTGGCCAACGGCGGCGGCATGGCGGTGCAGGAAGCGGTGGCAAAGAAGTGGCTGGACAAGACCGGCTGCCCGATCATCGAGGGCTACGGCCTGTCCGAGACCTCGCCGTCGGCTACCTGCAACCCGACCGACAGCAACGCCTTCTCCGGCACCATCGGTATGCCGCTGCCTTCCACCGAAGTGGTGATCCGCGACGACGACGGCAAGGACCTGCCGCTGGGCCAGCCGGGCGAGATCTGCATCCGCGGCCCGCAAGTGATGGCAGGCTACTGGAACCGTCCGGACGAGACCGCCAAGGTCATGGCCCAGGACGGCTTCTTCAAGACCGGCGATATCGGCGTGATGGACGAGCGCGGCTACACCAAGATCGTCGACCGCAAGAAGGACATGATCCTGGTGTCGGGCTTCAACGTGTATCCGAACGAAGTCGAAGGCGTGGTGGCCGAATGCCCGGGCGTGCTGGAAGTGGCCGCGGTGGGCGTGCCCGACACGCACTCGGGCGAGGTGGTCAAGCTGTTCGTGGTGAAGCAGGATCCGGCGCTGACCGAAGCCGACGTGATCGAGTTCTGCAAGGAGCGGCTGACCGGCTACAAGCGGCCGAAGTACGTGGAGTTCCGCACCGAGCTGCCCAAGACCAACGTCGGCAAGATCCTGCGCCGCGAACTGCGCGACAGCCGCAAGGCGGCCTGAGCGCCAGTCCCTGCGCAAACAACAACGGCCTCCGCAACGGAGGCCGTTTGTTTTGCCGCTTCAGCGCCTCAGCACTCGTTCGACGGCGCCAGCCTTGGATCCGTACTGCCGTCCAGGTAGATCACCCGCACGCACGCGCCGGGCTCCAGTCCCGGAGCCGCCGGCGCATTGGCCGACACCATCGCGCCATCCATGGTCCGCACCTTGTACTGGAACAGGTCGATCTGCTGCACCGGCGCCGGGCGGTTGAACAGCCGGCTCAGGTCGAAGGCAAAGCCCACGCCCACTCCGCCGCCACCGCCACCGCCCGCGGCACCCACGCCGACACTGGTGCCGCTGCCATAGTAGGCAGGCGCCTGCGCGACGTCCATCCGTGTCAGGAAGGTCCGCTCGGTCACGCGGCCGAGCTTGATGGTGGCATTCACCGGGGTCACCTGCGGCGATTGCGGCGTGCTGCTGCATGCAGCCAGGAGCGGCAGCAGGCCACACAGCGTGAGGTAGCGTAGCGTCTTCATGGCGAGATCAGGCCGTTCTTGAGCCTGCCGAGTAGTCGGAACAGCGCGCGCCGGTCGGTTTCGGCCAGCCCCGAGAACAATTGCCCGATCCATGCCTCGTGCGCGCGCGCCATGCGCGAGAACGCCGCGCGTCCGGCCGGCGTCAGGCGGATCAGGTAGGCGCGGCGGTCGGTGGGCAGCGCCTCGCGGGAAACCAGCCCCTCCTGCTGCAGCTGGTCGGTAATGCCTGTGACGTTGCCGCCCGTGACCATCATGCGGCGCGACAGCTCACCCATCTTCAGCCCTTCGGGGTGGCGGTCGAGCTGGGCCATCAGGTCGAAGCGCGGCAGCGTGCAGGCGAATTCCTGCCGCAGCCGCGAGCGGATGTCGCCCTCGATCAGGTTGGTGCAGGTCAGCAGCCGCAGCCACAGGCGCAGGTCTTCGTGCTCGGTCTGGTCGGCACGGGTTTCAAGGTCTACCGGCGCGCTCTCGGCGCCGGTGGCAGGAGACAGGTTTGGCATCTTCAGTGCAACGGTGCGCAGGTGTGCGGCGAACGCCGCCAGCGGTTGCCGGATCGGGCCGGCAACCAACATTTGATGCCTCAAGTATATGCGCGATGCGGACGGTCGCCCTGCCGGCAATCAAATCGGCGTCAATCCACCTTGGCGCCCGAATCCTTGACCACCTTGGCCCATTTGGTGGTCTCGGCGCGGATCAGCGCGGCGAACTGCTCCGGTGTGTTGCCGACCGGTTCGGCACCCTGTGCCTGCAGGCGTTCGCGCACCGCGGGCGCGCCGAGCGCCTTGGCCACTTCCTGCTGGATGCGGTGCACGATCTCCGGCGGCGTGCCGGCGGGCGCCAGCATGCCGAACCAGGAGCTGGCCTCGTACTGCGGCAGGCCCGCAGCCTGCGCGATGGTCGGCACGCCCGGCAGCGCCGGCGAGGGCCTGGCGCTGGTCACGGCCAGCGCCTTGAGCTTGCCGGCCTTGATCAGCGCCATCGACGAGGGCAGGTTGTCGAACATCACCTGCATGGTGCCGCCGGTCAGGTCGGTCAGCGCCGGCCCGCTGCCCTTGTACGGGAAATGGACCATGAAGGTCTTGGTCTGCGTCTTGAACAGCTCGCCTGCCAGGTGGATCGACGTGCCGTTGCCGCTGGAGGCCATGTTCAGCTTGCCGGGGTTGGCACGCGCGTAGGCGATCAGGTCCTTGACGCTGTCGATCTTGTTCTGCTGCGCGAACGCCGGGTTGACCACCAGCACGTTTGGCACTGCCGCCACTTCGGTGATGGGCGCAAAGTCCTTGATGGGGTCGAATGGCAGCTTGCCGTACAGCGACTGGTTGATGCCGTGGGTACCGACCGTGCCCATCAGCAGCGTATAGCCGTCCGGCGCCGCCTTGGCGACGATATCGGCACCGATATTGCCGCCCGCGCCGGGCTTGTTGTCCACCACCACGTTCCAGCCCGGCAGCTTGGCCAGCTCCGCGGCGACGGCGCGAGCCAGGATGTCGGTGGTGCCGCCGGCGGCGAATGGCACGACCAGGCGGATCGGCTTGGACGGATACGGATCCGCGGCCAGCGCCGCCGGCGCGGCGATGGCGCCGAGGCTGGCAGACAGCAGCAGCGCGACGGCGCGCCGGCGATTGGGTTGCATGCGTGGTCTCCTGGTGTTGTGCGCCGCGCCTTGCGCCGGCGTGGGTCAGTGCATTCTAGTCGGCACCCGCGGCGGTGCCGATGAGGTGATGCCCTATGGGGTGGGTGCGGGGCCGCCAATGAAAAAAGGCACCCGGAGGTGCCTTCCCAGTTCAAGCGGGATTTGCTTAGAACTTGTGGCGGATACCTACGGCGGCGCCAATCATCTTGTCTTCGCCGGTACCCAGGAAGTAACCGTTGGCGAAGCTGATCGCCGAGGTGTCGAAGTTCAGGCCGGCGTTTTTCGAGAAGGCCGTGGTCAGGTACACGTCGGTGCGCTTGGACAGGTTGTAGTCGGCGATGAACGAGATCTGCCAGGGGTTCTTGATGTTGTTGGTGGCACCGGTGGCGGCCGGGTTGAAGTTCTTGACGTCGTCGTAGTAGTACGCGAGCGTCAGGCCCAGTGCCGGGGTGACCTGGTAGTTGCCGCCGACCCAGTAGTAGTTGTCCTTCAGAATCGTATTGTCGTTCGGCGCCTTGCTCATGCCCCAGCGATAGCCGGCCATCAGCTTGGCCGGGCCAAAGGAATAGCTGGCAGCGACCGCGGCCTTCTTGACTTCGCCGGTGCCGCCGGCGGCGTTCAGGGTCGGGTTGTACTGGTCATAGGCGCCGCTGATGCCGAACGGGCCGGCTGCCCACGCCACGCCGGCACCGTAGCCGGTGTCGCGGCGGAACTGGCCGGGGACTTCGCCAGTGTTCGCTGCGGTGATGCCATTGCCGAACGACCAATGCGCGACCGCGGTCACCGGGCCGAACTTGCCGGTGTACTTGGCGGTGTTGTCCGACCGGAAGTTCAGGCCCAGCTGCGCGACCACCGGTTCGTACTGGGTGGCATAGCCGGCCGGCGAGAAATTGGCCATCATGTCGAACAGCGAGGTGTACTGGCGACCGAAGGTGAAGCGGCCGACCTGGTCGCTTTCCAGGCCGACATACGCCTGACGGCCGAAGAGGCGGCCGCCTTGCTGCAGACCGCCATTGTCGAGGCCGAAACCGCTTTCCAGCACGAACAGCGCCTTCAGGCCGCTACCGAGGTCTTCCACGCCGCGCAGGCCCCAACGCGAACCGGACAGGCCGCCCGACGACATGCGGAAGAGGTTCTCAGCCGGGCCGGTGGCAAAGCCGTTGGCGGACGACGGGATGACGCTCGACATATTGCTCACGTACTCGATGTTGGCATCCACCACACCGTAGAGCGTGACGCTCGATTGGGCCTGCGCCGCCCCGGTAAATGCGCCAAGCGCTGCCAGCGCCAGAAGCGATTTCTTCATGCTCGTTGTTCTCCACTGTAAGAATTATTGGTGACGGGCCGGGGGAACCTCCTGTTGGTCTCCATCCCCCATGCGTCAAACTTCCTTAGAAGTTGCGAAGTACTGTAACAAACAACTTTTCGTTCACCATTCGGGCGCAACCCCCTTGTCTGGTTTTAACAACTCAGGGTTTCTGACTAGCGGGCCGCATCAATGCAAGGCGTGGCGCGGGATGGCGCGAATTAGAGGCAAGCTACAATGCGGGTAATCCCGATGGCGGTCGTAGCGGGCCGCGCCGCCAGCGCGTACCCCGCCATGGCAGGGCCTCGGGAGCCAGAAGATCAATCCGCATCCGCGACATGGACACCCTGATCAAAGAATTCGACGTGGCACTGCGCGCCATTGCCGGGGCAACCCGCTCCGCGCGCGCCAACCCGGCCGACCAACTGGTGCCGGACACCGAGCAGATGAGCGCCGACGAGCGCCGCCACGTGGCCGGACTGATGCGCATCAACCATGTCGGCGAGGTTTGCGCCCAGGCCCTGTACCAGGCGCAGAAACTGACCGCGCGCAACGCGACCGTGCGCGCGCAGATGGACGCCGCCGCGCGCGAGGAAGAAGACCATCTGGCGTGGTGCGCCGAGCGGCTGCGCGAACTGGGCTCGCGCCCGAGCCTGCTCAACCCGCTGTGGTATGCCGGAGCGTTCGCGATCGGCTGGGTCGCTGGCCGCGCCGGCGACAAGGTCAGCCTCGGCTTTGTCGCCGAGACCGAGCGCCAGGTCGAGCACCATCTCGGCGGCCACCTGGATCGATTACCTGCAACGGACGGCCGCTCGCGCGCCATCCTCCAGCAGATGCGCGACGACGAGATCCGCCATGGGGATGCCGCCCGCGATGCCGGCGGCATCCCGCTGCCCGCACCGGTGCGCGCGCTGATGCGCGGCGCCTCGCGCGTGATGACCACCGCGGCCTACCGCATCTGAAGCGCGGCGTCTGCGCGCCCGGCCTCATCGCCCCGCGCTCGCGGTTGCCTGCCGCCCCTTGATTTTCCGGCGCTGGCGGGCGATTGTTGTATCCTTCCCTCGGGCGGCGGGATAGTCTTTCCCGCCCCCGCCGGCAGTCCTCCTCCCGCAGTTCTCAGGTGGTTTCTCTGCTTTCCTCCCTAAGATCTTCATTTCATTAAGGATTCACTTGCACGGTGCGTGAGCTGTGCGCGCTAAGTCATTGTTCTGATTCAAAAAATCTCTTTTGCTGCCCTGCAACCAGCCTTGACCGCCCAAATCGCTTCCTCTAAAGTGGGAAATAGTGTGAGGAAGTGTATTTTTGTGTGAAATTGCGAACCGACCGTGGGATCATTTCGTCACAGTCGGAAACAGAGGGATTCACGCGATTGCCATCTGCCAGGGGTCATCGGCGGGGGGCAGGGACCGGGAGCGAGCGTGTTTCAGGGAGCATCGGCGCTGTCGCTGGATGCCAAGGGGCGGATGTCCATTCCGTCCAGGCACCGCGAGGCGCTGCAACAGCAGGCCGAGGGCCGGGTGACGCTGACCAAGCACCCGGATGGCTGCCTGCTGCTGTTTCCGAGGCCCGAGTGGGAAACCTTCCGCACGCGCATTGCAGCGCTGCCGATGGATGCGCACTGGTGGAAGCGCATCTTCCTGGGCAACGCCGCCGACGTGGAAATGGACGGCGCAGGCCGGGTGCTGATCGCACCGGAGCTGCGCAGTGCCGCCATGCTCGACAAAGAAGTCATGCTGCTCGGCATGGGCAGCCATTTCGAAGTATGGGATGCCGCGACATACGCCGCCAAGGAACAGCAGGCGATGGCGCAAGGCATGCCCGAAGCATTGAAAAATTTCTCTTTCTGAAGAGGTCATGAGTCCTACCGGAACGCCGGCAACCCCCGCCTTGCGCCATCGCACCGTGCTGCTGGACGAGGCCGTCGACGCCCTGGTCTGGCGCCCGGACGGCGTCTACGTGGACGGCACCTTCGGCAGGGGAGGGCACAGCCGGGCGGTACTGGCCCGGCTGGGGCCAGAAGGGGCCCTGGTCGCGTTCGACAAGGACCCAGCAGCAATCGCAGAAGCGGGCACCATCGGGGATGCCCGCTTCTCCATTGAGCACGCCAGCTTTGCGGACATGGCAGAGCGCCTTGCCGGGCGCGGCCACGTGGCTGGCGTGCTGCTCGACCTGGGGATCAGCTCGCCCCAGATCGATGAGGCGGCGAGGGGGTTTTCCTTTCGTTTCGAGGGCCCGCTGGACATGCGCATGGACACCACGCGCGGCATCACCGCCGCGCAGTGGCTGGCGCAGGCGGATGAGCAGGACATTGCCAGGGTGATACGAGACTATGGGGAAGAACGGTTTGCTGTACAGATTGCAAAGGCGATTGTTGCTCGCCGGCGCGAACCCGGCGATGGCGGACCTATCGCCACTACTGCCGACCTTGCCGCGCTCGTGGCGAAAGCCGTCAAAACACGCGAGAAGGGCCAGGACCCTGCGACCCGCACCTTTCAGGCTCTACGGATTCACGTCAATCAAGAGCTTGAGGACCTCGAAAGAGGGCTGAAGGCGGCTTATGACCTGTTGCAGGTAGGGGGACGCCTGGTGGTGATCAGCTTCCATTCGCTGGAGGACCGCATCGTCAAGCGGTTCATGGCGGCGCACGCCCGTCCCCAGCAGGATGCCGACCCGGCCCTGCGCCGCGCGCCGCTGCGCGCGGCCGACCTGCCGCAACCCACGCTGCGCCTGCTTGGCCGTTTCAAGCCCGGCACCGAGGAAGTTGCCGCCAACCCGCGCGCGCGCTCGGCCGTGATGCGCGTGGCAGAGAAGCTGGCGCCCGCCGCCGGCAAGGGCGGGGCTGCATGAACCGCCTGACCTTCTTCCTGCTGGCCGCGCTGATCCTGTGCGCGCTGTCGCTGGTCAGCGCGCAGCACCAGGCGCGCACGCTGTTCGTGGCGCTGGAGCGGGCGCAGTCCGAGGAGCGCCAGCTCGACGTCGACTGGTCGCGCCTGCAGTACCAGCAGAGCGCGCTGGGCAAGAGCGCGCGCATTGCCGACGCGGCCCGCGCGCAACTGAAGATGGCGCCGGTCAACCCCGGCAAGACCCAGTACCTGTCCGGCATCGTGCTGCCACCGGCCACGGCGCAATCCCCGGCCGCGGCCAGTGACGCGGAGGCGCGCCGATGAGCATGGCCCGCCCCAACCCGCCCGGCCGCAACCGCAATGGCAACGGCACCCCGTCGCGCCCGCGCAGCGGCCAGTTCTCGGCCAGCCCGGTGCTGGGGCTGCGCCTGCCGATGTGGCGCTCCAAGCTGGTGGTGTTCCTGATGTTCGCGGCCTTTGCCGCGCTGGCGGTGCGCGCCGCATGGATCCAGGGTCCGGGCAACCAGTTCTACGAGGCCGAGGGCAAGAAGCGCTTCCAGCGCACGCTGGAGCTGCCGGCGACGCGCGGCAAGATCCTCGACCGCAACGGCCTGGTGCTGGCCACCAGCCTGCCGGTCAAGGCGATCTGGGCGGTGCCCGAGGACGTTCCCAACCAGGTCGAGCTGGCCAAGATCCGCCAGTTGGCCAAGCTGCTCGGGATGTCCGAGAAGGACCTCGGCAAGAAGCTGTCGGAGGACAAGGGCTTTGTCTACCTGAAGCGCCAGGTGCTGCCCGATGTCGCCGACAAGATCGCCGCGCTCAAGATCGAGGGCATCCACCAGACCCGCGAGTACAAGCGCTTCTACCCGGAAGGGGAGGCGATGGCGCATATCGTCGGCTTCACCAACGTCGAGGACCGCGGCCAGGAAGGCGTGGAACTGGCGCGCGAGACCGGCCTGGCCGGCCGCCCCGGCGCGCGCCAGGTGATCAAGGACCGCCTGGGCCGCGTGGTCGAGGACATCGGCATCCTGAAGACCCCGCGCGACGGCGAGGATATCCAGCTGTCGATCGACGCCAAGATCCAGTACCTGGCCTACAACGAACTCAAGGCCGTGGTCGACAAGCACAAGGCCAAGGCCGCCAGCGCGGTGGTGCTTGATGCCCAGACCGGCGAGGTGCTGGCGCTGGCCAACTGGCCCACCTACAACCCCAACGACCGCACCCGGCTGTCGGGCGAGCAGCTGCGCAACCGCGTGCTGACCGACACCTTCGAGCCCGGCTCGATGATGAAGCCGATCACGGTAGGGCTGGCGCTGCAGCTCAAGCGCGTGACGCCGTCTACGGTGATCACCACCACCGGCAAGTACCAGTTCGAAGGCGCCACCATCAGCGATACCCACAACTATGGTGCCCTCACCGTCAGCGGCGTGATCCAGAAGTCGTCCAACATCGGCACGACCAAGATCGCGATGATGATGAAGCCGCAGGAGATGTGGGACATGTACACCAGCATCGGCCTAGGCCAGGCGCCCAAGATCGGCTTTCCCGGAGCGGTGGCGGGGCGCGTGCGCCCGTACAAGAGCTGGCGTCCGATCGAGCAGGCCACCATGTCGTACGGCTACGGCCTGTCGGTGTCGTTGTTCCAGATGGCGCATGCATACACCATCTTCGCGCATGACGGCGAGCTGATCCCGGTCACCATGTTCCGCACCAACGGACCGGCCACCGGCGAGCGCATCCTGACGCCGCAGGTGGCGCGCGATGTGCGCGCCATGATGGAGACCGTGACCGCGCCCGGCGGCACCGCGCCCGAGGCCCAGGTGATGGGCTACCGCGTCGGTGGCAAGACCGGCACCGCCTACAAGCATGAAGGCCGCGGCTACAACCGCAGCAAGTACCGCGCCTCGTTCATCGGCCTGGCGCCGATGTCCAACCCGCGCATCATCGTCGCCGTCAGCGTCGACGAGCCCACCGCCGGCAGCCACTACGGCGGCCTGGTGGCCGGCCCGGCGTTCGCCGCCATCACCGGCGGCACGCTGCGCGCACTGAATGTCCAGCCCGATTCGCCGATCCGCCAGCTGGTGGTCAGCGACAAGGTGCCGGAAAGCGAACCGTGGAGCGCGACCCAATGACGGCCAAGCCTTTGCTCCCGCTCGAGGTAACAACCCAGGCCAGCAACGCGCTGGCCTGGCTGCGTACCAATGTGGCCGCTTCGGCGCAGCTGACCGGCGATACCCGGCGGCTGGCGCGTGGCGATGTGTTCTTCGCCTACGTACTCGGCAACGAGCGCCTGGCTACTGATGGCCGGCCCTACATCCAGCAAGCCATCGCCGCCGGTGCCGGCGCCATCGTCTATGAGGCCGACGGCTTCGACTGGCCGTTTGGCGACACCGTGCCGCACCTGGCGGTCAGCAACCTGCACCAGCTCGCCGGCCCGATCGCCGCCGGCTGGCACGGCAACCCGGTGCGCGGCCTGGCCGTGACCGGCATCACCGGCACCAACGGCAAGACCTCGTGCAGCCAGTGGCTGGCGCGTGTGCTGCAAGCCGCGGGCACGCCTTGCGCGACCGTCGGCACGCTCGGTACCGGCTTCCCCGGCGCACTGCAGGCGACCGGCTTTACCACGCCCGACGCGGTGCAGCTGCAGGCCAGCCTGGCGGGGCTGCACGATGCCGGCGCCCGTGCCGTGGCGATGGAAGTGTCCTCGCACGGCCTGGAGCAGGAGCGCGTGGCCGGCACGCATTTCTCGGTAACGGTGCTGACCAACCTGACGCAGGACCACCTCGACTACCACGGCTCGATGGCCGAGTACGAGGCGGCAAAGCAGCGCCTGTTCCAGTGGGACGGCCTGCGCACCGCGGTGGTCAACCGCGACGACGGCATGGGCCAGCGCCTGCTGGCGGCGAATGCGGCCGCGATCGCCGCGCCGCACGTGATCGAATACGGCATCGACGGCCCCGGCGCCGCCACGGTGCGCCGCCCGCGCGGCGAATGGCTGCGGGCCACCAACGTGCGCGCCACGCCCAACGGCACCGCTTTCCATATCGATGGCAGCTTCGGCAGCGCCGAGATGGCCACGCCCATGATCGGCGCCTTCAACGTCAGCAACCTGCTGGCGGTGCTGGGCGCGGCGCTCGCCAACGGCGTGGCGTGGGATGCGGCGCTGGCCGCGCTGCGCGCGCTGACGCCGGTCGAGGGCCGCATGGAACTGTTCGGTGCCAATGGTGGCGATGCCGCGCTGGCTCCGCTTGCCGTGGTCGACTACGCCCACACCCCCGACGCGCTGGAACAGACGCTGGCCGCGCTGCGCCCGGTGGCGCAGGCGCGCCATGGCCGCCTGTGGTGCGTGTTCGGCTGCGGCGGCGACCGCGACCCGATCAAGCGCCCGCTGATGGGCGCGGTGGCCGAGCGCCTGGCCGACGACGTCATCCTGACCAGCGACAACCCGCGCGGCGAGGATCCGCAGGAGATCCTGGACGCCATCGCCGACGGCATGGCCGACCGCGCGCGCGGCCGCCAGATCGAGGATCGCGCCGCTGCCATCCTTTACGCCATCCGGCACGCGGCTCCGGCCGACGTGGTGCTGGTGGCGGGCAAGGGCCACGAGGCCACCCAGGAAATCCAGGGGCGCAAGCGCCCGTTCTCCGACCGCGAGCATGTCCGCCTGGCCCTTGCCACCCGTGGAGTATCGGCATGAGCCAGACCACCATGACCACCTTGCAGGACGCCGCCGGCTGGATCGCCGGCGCGCGCGTTTCCGGCGACGGCGCCGTTGCGTTCTCGCGCGTGCAGACCGACAGCCGTACCGTCGAGCCCGGCGACCTGTTCGTCGCGCTCAGGGGTGAGCGCTTCGACGCGCATGATTTCATCGCCGACGTGGTGGCCAGGGGCGCCGCCGCCGTGCTGGTCAGCCGCGAAGCGGATGCCGGCAACTACGCCCACGTTCCGGCCATCATCGCCCCCGACACCCGCATCGCGCTGGGTGAACTGGGCGCCGGCTGGCGCCGCCGGTTCACGCTGCCCGCGGTGGCGGTGACCGGCAGCAACGGCAAGACCACGGTCAAGGAAATGATCGCGGCGATCTTCGCCGCGGCGGTGGGCGAGGGCCATCGCCTGGCCACCGGCGGCAACCTGAACAACGACATCGGCCTGCCGCTGACGGTTCTGCGCCTGCGCGCCACCCACAAGCTGGCGGTGCTGGAGCTCGGCATGAACCATCCGGGCGAGACCGTCTACCTGGCCGGCATCGCCCAGCCCACCGTGGCGGTCATCACCAACGCGCAGCGCGAGCACCAGGAATTCATGGTCAGCGTGGAAGCCGTGGCGCAAGAGCACGCGGCCGCGATCGCTGCTTTGCCGGCGGACGGCGTGGCGGTGTTCCCGCTCGACGAGGAAAGCGGCGGTGCCTATGCGCCGGTGTGGCGCGAGGCCGCCGGTGCGCGCCGTGCGCTGTCGTTCGGCACCTCGCAGCGCGCGGATGTGCACGCCACCATGGCACTGGTCGACGGCGCGCAGGTGATGCAGGTGCGTGCGCCCGGTCATGCGTTTGAAGTCAGGCTTGCACTGCTGGGCGAGCACAACGTGCGCAATGCGCTCGCGGCGATCGCCTGCGCGCTGGCCGCTGGCGTACGCGTGCCGGCGATCCAGGCGGGCCTGGCCGGCTTCCAGGCGGTCAAGGGCCGGCTGCAGGTGAAGTACACGCCGGGCGGCACGGTGGTCATCGATGACACCTACAACGCCAACCCAGATTCCATGCGCGCCGCCATCGACGTGCTGGCCGGCTTTGCCGCGCCGCGCGTGCTGGTGCTGGGCGACATGGGCGAGGTCGGCGACCAGGGGCCGGCTTTCCACGAAGAGATCGGCGCCTACGCGCAGGCACGCGGCATCGACACGCTGTGGGCCACCGGCGAACTGGCCGTGCACGCGGTGCGGGCGTTCGGCGCCAACGGACGCCATTTCGGCAGCGCGGAAGACCTGGCAAAGGCCTTGGAGGAAGACAGCGGGGGCATGGTGGCGCAAGCCGGCGCCGTGCTGGTGAAGGGATCGCGCTTCATGCGCATGGAACGGATGGTCGCCGCGCTGGTCGCAGACACTTCCGCACATTAACGAAGACAACACGATGTTATTGGCTCTGGCCCAGTGGCTGCAAAACGACTACAGCTTCCTCCGGGTCGTCAACTACCTGACTTTCCGCGCGGTGATGGCCAACCTCACCGCGCTGCTGATCGGCCTCGCGTTCGGCCCGTGGGTGATCCGCAAGCTGACCGAACTCAAGGTCGGCCAGGCGGTGCGCACCATCGGTCCGCAGACGCACCTGGTCAAGTCCGGCACGCCGACCATGGGTGGCGTGCTGGTGCTCGTATCGATCGCCGTCTCGACGCTGCTGTGGTGCGACTGGGGCAACCGCTTTATCTGGGTGGTGATGCTGGTCACCTTCGGCTACGGCGCCATCGGCTGGGTCGACGACTACCGCAAGGTGGTCTATCGCGACCCGCGCGGCATGTCGAGCCGCGAAAAGTTTTTCTGGCAGACGCTGATCGGCCTGGTGGCCGCCGTCTACCTGGCGTTCTCGGTGTCGGAAAGCAGCAACGTGCGGGTGTGGGAGCTGTTCCTGAACTGGGTCGAGGGCGGGCTGTCGCTGGACATGCCGTACAAGTCCAACCTGATCGTGCCTTTCTTCAAGGAGATCAGCTACCCGCTGGGCGTGGCCGGTTTCATCGTGCTGACCTACCTGGTGATCGTGGGCTCGAGCAACGCCGTGAACCTGACCGACGGGCTGGACGGGCTGGTGATCATGCCGGTGGTGCTGGTCGGCGGCGGCCTGGGCGTGTTTGCCTACGTGATGGGCAGCTCGGTCTACAGCAAGTACCTGCTGTTCCCGCACATCCCGGGCGCGGGCGAACTGCTGATCTTCTGCTCGGCGCTGGCCGGCGCGGGGCTGGCCTTCCTCTGGTTCAACGCGCACCCGGCGCAGGTGTTCATGGGCGACGTGGGCGCGCTGGCACTGGGCGGCGCGCTGGGCACGGTGGCGGTGATCGTGCGCCAGGAGATCGTGCTGTTCGTGATGGGCGGCATCTTCGTGGTGGAAACGCTGTCGGTGATGGCGCAGGTGACGTGGTTCAAGATCACCAAGCGCCGTTACGGCGAGGGCAGGCGGCTGTTCCGGATGGCGCCGCTGCACCACCATTTCGAGCTGAGCGGCTGGAAGGAAACGCAGGTCACGGTGCGCTTCTGGATCATCACCATGCTGCTGGTGCTGATCGGGTTGTCGACGCTGAAGTTGCGCTAATGGTTGCGCCGATGGCGATGGCCGCGGCGCTCTCTATATAGATACAGGAATTCAAAGGCAGGAATCGAAGTGTTTGGCGAGCTGCAAAAACCTCATGTGCTGGTACTGGGCCTCGGCGAGTCGGGGCTGGCCATGGCGCGCTGGTGTGGCCTGAACGGCTGCGCGGTGCGCGTGGCCGACACACGCGAGGCGCCCGCCAACCTTGTCTTCCTGCAGGCCGAGCTGACTTCGGCCGAGTTCGTGGGCGGCCCGTTCACCGAAGGGCTGCTCGACGATATCGGACTGGTGGCGATCAGCCCGGGCCTGTCGCCGCTGGAGGCCGGAAACGGCGCATTGCTGGCCGCCGCGCAGGCGCGCGGCATCCCGGTGTGGGGCGAGATCGAGCTGTTTGCGCGCGCGCTGAAGCACCTGGAAGCCGGGTCGGGCTACGCCCCGAAGCTCCTGGCGATCACCGGCACCAATGGCAAGACCACCACGACCGCGCTGACCGGCCGGCTGATCGAACGCGCGGGCAAGACCGTGGCGGTGGCGGGAAATATCAGCCCGTCGGCGCTGGACAAGCTGTCGGCGTGCATCGCCTCGGCCACGCTGCCGGACGTCTGGGTGCTGGAGCTGTCGAGCTTCCAGCTGGAAACCACGCATACCCTGGCGCCGCATGCGGCCACCGTACTCAACGTGACCCAGGACCACCTGGACTGGCACGGTTCGATGGAAGCCTACGCCGCGTCCAAGGCGCGCATCTTCGGGCCGGCCGACAGCCAGTGCGTGCAGGTGCTGAACCGCAATGACCGCCTGACGCTGGACATGGCGCGCCCGGGCCGCAAGCCGGTGACCTTCGGCGTCGACCTGCCGGAAGTGCCGGGCAGCTTCGGCATCCTGCGCGAGGGCGGCATGCCCTGGCTGGTGCTGGCAGAGCCCGATTCGGAAGCGGAAGGGGAGGGCAAGCCGCGCCGCCGCAAGGCCGTCGAAGCGACCGACGAAGCCGTGCCCGTGCGCCACAAGCGCCTGATGCCGGCCGACGCGCTGCATATCCGCGGCATGCACAACGCCACCAACGCCATGGCGGCGCTGGCGCTGTGCCGTGCCATCGAGCTGCCGCTGAACGCATTGCTGCACGGCCTGCGCGAGTACCGCGGCGAGCCGCACCGGGTGGAGTGGGTCGCCACCATCGACGACGTCGAGTACTTCGACGACAGCAAGGGCACCAACGTCGGCGCGACCGTGGCCGCGCTGTCGGGGCTGGACAAGCGCGTGGTGCTGATCGCCGGCGGTGAAGGCAAGGGCCAGGATTTCTCGCCGCTGGCCGCGCCGGTGGCGCAGTACGCGCGCGCGGTCGTGCTGATCGGCCGCGCCGCCGCCGAGCTGCGCGATGCGCTGCAGGGCAGCGGCGCCAGCCTGGTCGATGCCGCCACGCTGGAAGAGGCGGTAACGAAGGCCGCTGAACTGGCTGAATCCGGCGACGTGGTGCTGCTCTCGCCCGCGTGCGCCAGCCTGGATATGTTCCGCAACTACGTGCACCGCGCCGAAGTATTCCGCGCCGCGGTGGAAGAACTGGCCCTGTCCCGGGGGATCCTGCCATGAGCGACGCACAGGTCAAGCGCAGCGGTTTTATCGGCGCCACCATCGGCAATGCCTGGGGTGGCCTGCGTGACGCGGTATCGGGCGTCAAGCCCACGCGCTCGCGCATGATGGAGTACGACCAGCCCCTGCTGTGGGTGTCGATCGTACTGCTCGCGCTCGGCCTGGTGATGGTCTTTTCGGCCTCGATCGCGCTGCCGGACTCGCCGCGCTACGCCAATTACCGCGAAAGCCACTTCCTCATGCGGCATGCGTTTGCGCTGTTTATCGGCTTGTCGGTCGGGCTGGCGGCGTTCCAGATTCCAGTCAAGGTGTGGGACCGCTATGCGCCCAAGCTTTTTATCGTCGCGCTGATCCTGCTGGTGATCGTGCTGGTGCCTTTTGTCGGCAAGGGCGTGAATGGCGCGCGCCGATGGATCCCGCTGGGCGTGATGAATTTCCAGCCGTCCGAGCTGATGAAGCTGGCGGTGGTGCTGTACGCGGCCAACTATACGGTGCGCAAGCAGGAGTGGATGCAGACCGTGGCCAAGGGCTTCCTGCCGATGGGCGTGGCGGTGGTGGTGGTGGGCATGCTGCTGCTGCTGGAGCCCGACATGGGCGCTTTCCTGGTGATCGCGGCGGTGGCGATGGGCATCCTGTTCCTGGGCGGCATCAACGGCAAGCTGTTTGCCGGGCTGGTCGGCGTGGCGGTGGGCGCGTTCGCGCTGCTGATCACGGCGTCGCCGTGGCGGCGAGAGCGGATCTTCGCCTACCTGAACCCCTGGGAAGAGAGCAATGCGCTGGGCAAGGCTTACCAGCTGACGCACTCGCTGATTGCCTTCGGCCGCGGCGAGTGGACCGGGGTGGGGCTGGGCGGCAGCATCGAGAAGCTGCACTACCTGCCCGAAGCGCATACCGACTTCATCCTCGCCGTGATCGGCGAGGAATTCGGCTTTATCGGTGTGCTGGTAGTGATCGTGCTGTTCTACTGGCTGGTGCGCCGTGCCTTCAATATCGGCCGCACCGCGCTGCAACTCGACCGCACCTTTGCCGGGCTGGTGGCCAAGGGCATCGGCGTGTGGGTCGGCTGGCAGACCTTTATCAACATGGGCGTGAACCTGGGCCTGTTGCCGACCAAGGGGCTGACGCTGCCGCTGGTGAGCTATGGCGGCTCGGGGATTTTGATGAACTGCGTGGCGTTGGCGATCCTGCTGCGCATTGATTATGAAAACCGTGTATTGATGCGCGGAGGGAAGGTATGACCGGAGCGCAGCAATACACGGTTTCGGCGAAGGCTAACTTCCTGCGTCAGCAGGAAGTTAAGCGCAGCGGCCGAAGCCAAAATCGCGTGCTGATGCGTGGAGGGAAGGTATGACCATCGCGCAGCGATTCACAAACAATATGCCGCAAGTGGGTGAAGCCACGCGCGGCGAGCGCGGCCACAATCGCGTGCTGGCGCGCGGAGGCAAGGCATGACCGCACCGCGCACCCTGCTCGTGATGGCCGGCGGCACCGGGGGACACGTGTTCCCGGGGCTGGCGGTCGCGCATGCGTTGCGCGAGCAGGGCTGGAACATCGTCTGGCTGGGCAACCGCAGCGGAATGGAAGCCACGCTGGTGCCCAAGCACGACATCCCGATGGAATTCATCCAGTTCGGCGGGCTGCGTGGCAAGGGGCTCGTGACCAAGTTCCTGCTGCCGCTGAACCTGCTGCGCGCATTCTGGCAGAGCATCGTCGCGCTGCGCCGGGTGCGGCCGAACGTGGTGCTGGGCATGGGCGGGTATATCACCTTCCCGGCCGGCATGATGGCCTCGCTGCTGGGACGGCCGCTGGTGCTGCACGAGCAGAACTCGATCGCCGGGCTGGCCAACAAGGTGCTGGCCAAGGTGGCCGACCGCGTGCTGTGCGCGTTCCCGGACACGCTGCCCGGCGGTGAATGGACCGGCAACCCGGTGCGCGAGGAACTGGCCCACCTGGATGCGCCCGAGTCGCGCTACGACCAGCGCACCGGCCCGCTTCGCATCCTGGTGGTGGGCGGCAGCCTGGGCGCAGCCGCGCTGAACGAGGTGGTGCCGAAGGCCATCGCGCTGCTGCCGGAAGGTGAACGCCCGGTGGTCACGCACCAGGCCGGCGCCAAACAGATCGATACCCTGCGCGCCAACTACACGGCCGCGCAGGTGCCGGCGCAGACGCTGCCGTTCATCGATGACATGGCGCGCGCCTATGCCGATGCGGATCTCGTGATCTGCCGCGCCGGCGCGATGACGGTCTCGGAAGTAGCCGCGGCGGGCGTGGCGGCGCTGTTCGTGCCGTTCCCGCACGCGGTGGACGACCACCAGACCACCAACGCAAAGTTTTTGTCCAGCCAGGGTGCGGCCCTGCTGGTGCAGCAACAAGACCTGACGGCCGAGGGCCTGGCGCAAACCATCGCCAGCCTGACCCGGCCGCAGCTGAAAGACATGGCGCGCCTGGCGCGCGGACTGGCCAAGCCTGAGGCAACCCGGCGCGTCGCCGAGGTGTGCAGCCAGCTGGCCAGGGACTGAAGTGAGCGAAGCAGCAATCTAATGAAGCATATCGTCAAAAACATCCACTTCGTGGGCATCGGCGGGGCCGGCATGAGCGGCATCGCCGAGGTCCTGCTGAACCTGGGCTACAAGGTCTCGGGTTCCGACGTGGGCAGCAATGCCGCCACGCGGCGCCTGGCCTCGCTGGGCGCCACGGTCATGCACGGGCATGATGCGGCCAACGTGACCGGCGCCAACGCCGTGGTGGTGTCGACCGCAGTCAGCGGCGACAACCCCGAGGTGCTGGCCGCCCGCAGCAAGCGCATCCCGGTGGTGCCGCGCGCGGTGATGCTGGCCGAGCTGATGCGCCTGAAGCAGGGCGTGGCCATCGCCGGCACGCATGGCAAGACCACCACCACCAGCCTGGTGGCATCGGTGCTGGCCGAAGGCGGGCTGGATCCCACCTTCGTCATCGGCGGCCGGCTCAACTCCGCCGGCGCCAACGCGCGCCTGGGCACCGGCGACTTTATCGTGGCCGAGGCGGATGAGTCCGACGCGTCGTTCCTGAACCTGTTCCCGGTCATCGAGGTCATCACCAATATCGATGCCGACCACATGGACACCTACGGGCACGACTTTGCCCGGCTCAAGCAGGCGTTCATCGAATTCACGCAGCGCCTGCCGTTCTACGGCATCGCCGTGCTGTGCGTGGACGACCCCAATGTGCGCGAGATCCTGCCGCTGGTGTCCAAGCCGGTGGTGCGCTACGGGTTTGCCGAAGACGCGCAGATCCGCGCGGTGGATGCGCGCGCCGTCGACGGCCAGATGCACTTCACCGTGCTGCGCCAGCTCAACGGCCATACCGAGCCGCCGCTGGAAATCGTGCTGAACCTGCCCGGCATGCACAACGTGCAGAACGCGCTGGCCGCGATCGCCATCGCCACCGAGCTGGAAGTGCCCGACGCCGCCATCGTGAAGGCGTTGCGCGAGTTCCACGGCGTGGGCCGCCGCTTCCAGCGCTATGGCGAAGTGGCGACCACCGACGGTGCCGGCACCTTCACGCTGGTGGACGACTACGGCCACCACCCGGTGGAAATGGCCGCCACGCTGGCTGCCGCGCGCGGCGCGTTCCCCGGCCGCCGCCTGGTGCTGGCGTTCCAGCCGCACCGTTTCACCCGCACGCGGGATTGTTTTGAAGACTTCGTCAAAGTGCTGGGCACTGTCGATGCCCTGCTGCTGTCCGAGGTCTATGCCGCCGGCGAGACCCCGATCGTGGCCGCCGACGGCCGTGCGCTGACCCGCGCGTTGCGCGTGGCCGGCAAGGTAGAACCTGTTTTCGTGGAGCAGATGGAAGAGATGCCGCAGGCCATCCTGAATGCTGTCCGGCCCGGCGATGTGGTCGTGACAATGGGCGCCGGTTCGATCGGCGGCGTGCCGGGGCAACTGGTGTCGCACCAGCAGACGCAACAGGCGGGAGGCCAGCAATGAGCTTCGTCGCCCATCCCAATATCGATCCCAGGTCGCTGGGCAAGGTCGGCGTGCTGTTCGGCGGCCGCTCGGCCGAGCGCGAGGTCTCGCTGATGTCCGGCAACGGCGTGCTGGCCGCGCTGAAGTCGCGCGGCGTCGACGCGCACGGCTTCGACCCCGGCCTGCAAGGCGTGGCCGAGCTGGCCGCGGCCAAATTCGACCGCGTCTTTATCGCGCTGCACGGCCGCTACGGCGAAGACGGCACCATCCAGGGCCTGCTGGAACAACTGGGCGTGCCCTACACCGGCAGCGGCGTGCTGGCCTCGGCGCTGGCGATGGACAAGCAGGCCACCAAGCGCCTGTGGACCACGCATGACCTGCCCACGCCGCGCTTCGCCATGCTGCATGCCGATACGGATTTCGACGCCGTGGTTGCCGAGCTGGGCCTGCCGCTGATCGTCAAGCCGGCGCGCGAAGGCTCGTCGATCGGCCTGACCAAGGTGACGGCGGCCGACCAGATGCGGGAGGCGTTCGAGAAGGCCGAGGCGCTGGACAACGACGTCATTGCCGAGACTTTCGTCGACGGCGCCGAGCTGACCTGCCCGATCGTGGGCGAGGGCGACACCGCCGAAGCGCTGCCGGTGATCCGCATCGTCGCGCCCGAAGCCAACTACGACTATCAAAATAAGTACTTTACTGACGATACCCAATACTTGTGTCCGTCAGGGCTGGACCCCGAAGTCGAGAAAGAAGTCCAGGCGCTGGCGGTGCAGTCTTACCGCGTACTGGGCTGCCGTGGGTGGGCGCGTGCCGACGTGATGCTGCGCGCCGACGGCAAGCCTTTCCTGCTCGAGATGAATACCTCGCCCGGCATGACCGGCCATTCGCTGGTGCCGATGGCGGCGCGCGCGGTCGGCATCAGCTACGAGGATTTCGTGCTGCAGGTGGTGGCCGCCGCGACGCTGGACCTGCACCCGAACGAGCACTGGAAGCCTGAATAACGAATTAACGCTGCAATCAAGCACAGCAACTGACCGGAACCCGCCTGAACCATGTGGCATAACGCACGCCTGCTCAACCTGATCGCCACCACGCTGTACGCCGTGGTGGCGCTGATGGCGCTCGCGGCCGGCCTGCTATGGCTGGCGCAGCGGCCGGTGTTTGCCATCACCCATGTCGAGATCGCGCCGATGGACGGCGGCGCGCTGCGCCACGTGAACGCCCCCAGCGTGCGCTCCAGCGCGTTGGGCAAGCTGTCGGGCAACTTCTTCACGCTGGACCTGAACGCGGCACGGCAGGCGTTCGAGTCGGTGCCGTGGGTGCGGCGCGCCAGCGTCCGGCGCGAGTGGCCTAACGGCCTGGCCGTGGAGGTCGAAGAACACGAAGCGCTCGGGACCTGGGGTTCGGCGGAGAGCGGGCGCCTGCTCAATACCTACGGCGAGATCTTCGTGGCCAACACCGCCGAGGCGGAAGAAGACGCACAGCTGCTGGCGCTGGACGGGCCGCCGGACAGCGAGGGCGACGTGATCGAGAAGCTCGAAGTCATGCGCCAGTGGTTCAAGCCGCTGCAGACCGAGCCGCTGGCAGTGACGCTGTCGGGCCGCTATGCCTGGCGAGCCAAGCTGTCCAACGGCATGGTGGTCGAGCTTGGCCGCGAGCAGAACGATGAGGACCGCGCTGCGATGGACCAGCGGGTCAGGCGTTTCGTCGCTGCGTGGCCGCAGGTCACCGAGCAGTGGGGCAAGCAGATCGACTACGCCGACCTGCGTTATCCCAACGGTTTTGCCATCCGCGCCGCCAACGCCCGCTTCCTGACCGAGGCGCAAATCGCCGCGGCGGTGCGGGCCGAGAAGGCGGAGCGGGCAGCGAAGGCGGCCCGGGCTACGCAGGCAGGCGCAGCGGTTTCCGGTACTTCCAACAACAATCCGACGCGACTGAAGAGCAAGAACGCGGAGAAAACCCGATGAGCAAGGAATACAAGGACCTGTTGGTCGGTCTCGATATCGGCACCTCGAAGGTGGCGGCGGTGGTTGCAGAACTGCGCCCCGACGGCAGCTACGAGGTGATCGGGATGGGCCAGTCGGAGTCCAAGGGTCTGAAGAAAGGGGTCGTGGTCAATATCGAGGCCACCGTGCAGTCGATCCAGAAAGCACTGGAAGAGGCTGAGCTGATGGCCGACTGCAAGATCTCGGAGGTCTTTACCGGCATTGCCGGCAGCCATATCCGCAGCTTCAACTCCAGCGGCATGGTGGCGATCAAGGACAAGGAGGTCACGCAGACCGACGTGGCGCGCGTGATCGAGACCGCCAAGGCGGTCAATATCCCGACCGACCAGCAGATCCTGCACATCCTGACGCAGGAATTCATCATCGACGGCCAGGAAGACGTGCGCGAGCCCATCGGCATGAGCGGCATCCGCCTGGAAGTGAAGGTGCATATCGTCACCGGCGCCGTCAGCGCCGCGCAAAACATCGTCAAGTGCGTGCGCCGCTGCGGCCTGGAAGTGCACGACCTGATCCTGCAGCCGCTGGCGTCAAGCCTGGCGGTGCTGACCGAGGACGAGAAAGAACTGGGCGTGGTGCTGGTCGACATCGGTGGCGGCACCACCGACATCGCCATCTTCAGCGAAGGCGCGATCCGCCATACGGCCGTGATTCCCATCGCCGGCGACCAGATCACCAACGACATCGCCATGGCGCTGCGTACGCCGACGCCCGATGCCGAGGACATCAAGATGCAGTACGGCATCGCCAAGCAGGCCATCGCCGACCCGGAAGACATGATCGAGGTGCCAGGCGTAGGCGACCGCGGCACCCGCACGCTCAGCCGCCAGGCGCTGGCCGCGGTGATCGAGCCGCGCATCGAAGAGCTGTACTCGCTGGTGCACCAGGTGGTGCGCGAGTCGGGCTATGAAGAACTGTTGTCGTCCGGCGTGGTCATCACGGGCGGTACCGCGATGATGCCGGGCATGGTCGAGCTGGGCGAGGACATCTTCCTCAAGCCCGTGCGCGTAGGCGTGCCGGAGTATCGCGGCAACCTGCACGAGGTGGTGAAGAGCCCGCGCTACGCAACGGTGATGGGCCTGCTGCTGGAAGGCCGCGTGCAACGGATGCGCGGGCGCAAGGTGGCGGTGCAGAGCGGGTCGGTCAAGCAAGTGTGGACCCGCATGAAGGAATGGTTCGTCGGCAATTTCTGATGAATGCGGAAATTGTCGGCTGAAGTTGCAACGACGCGCTGGTGGCTTTGTCTACCGGACATGCGCTGGCGCGTTGAGTGAAGTTTCCTGGTTCTTTTCTTAACGGTTTTTTGTTCAGGAACCATGGGTTGCGGCGGGGAGGCTGCAGCGTATGGGGACTGATTCTTCTCGGAGGCAGTGATGGACTTTGACATGATCGAAACGGAAGTGCAGGACGGCACCGTCATCAAAGTGGTTGGCGTGGGCGGCGCGGGCGGTAACGCCGTGCAGCACATGATCAGCCGCGGCGTGCAAGGCGTCGAATTCATCTGCATGAACACCGACGCCCAGGCGCTCAAGCGTTCCAGCGCTTCGCGCGTGCTGCAACTCGGCAATACGGGCCTGGGCGCTGGCGCCAAGCCGGAAGTCGGCCGCAACTGCGCCGAGCAGGCCCGTGATCAGATCGCCGACTCGCTTCGCGGCGCGCACATGGTCTTCATCACTGCCGGCATGGGCGGCGGTACCGGTACCGGTGCCGCGCCGATCGTGGCGCAGGTGGCCAAGGAGATGGGCATCCTGACCGTGGGCGTGGTCAGCAAGCCGTTCGAGTTCGAAGGCGCGCGCCGCGCCAAGGTGGCCGAACATGGCTCCAGCGAGCTGGAATCGAGTGTCGACTCGCTGATCGTGGTGCTCAACGAAAAGCTGTTCGAAGTGATGGGCGACGACGCCGAGATGGACGCATGCTTCCAGTGCGCCGACGACGTGCTGCACAACGCGGTGGCCGGCATTGCCGAGATCATCAACGTTGACGGCCTGGTGAACGTCGACTTCGAAGACGTGAAGACGGTGATGGGCGAGCAGGGCAAGGCCATGATGGGGACGGCTACCGTGTCGGGCGTGGACCGCGCCCGCCTGGCGGCCGAGCAGGCCGTTGCCAGTCCGCTGCTGGAAGGCGTGGACCTGTCCGGCGCGCGCGGCGTGCTGGTCAACATCACTGCCAGCCGTTCGCTGAAGCTGTCGGAAACCAAGGAAGTCATGAACACCATCCGCAGCTATGCCGCGGAAGATGCGACCGTGATCTTCGGTACGGTGTACGACGATTCGATGAGCGATGCGCTGCGCGTGACCGTGGTCGCGACCGGCCTGGGCCGCTCGGCCAAGAAGCAGCAGCCGATGACGCTGCTGAAGACTGGCACGGACAACATGCCGGTGCAGATGATGGCCAACATGGCCGCCACTGCCGCGCAGCACAGCTCGCCGGACTACAGCAACCTGGACACGCCGGCGGTGTGGCGCAGCTCGCGCGAGTCGGCGTCTGCCCACGTGGCGGCGCTGCAGGAGAAGGGTGTGGACACGTACGATATTCCGGCCTTCCTGCGCAAGCAGGCAGACTGAGCGCCGGACGGCGCGGCATCGGTGCCTCCACCGGCCGCCTGACGGATCGCGTCGCCTTGTCGCGATGCACGCGCGCTCCCTATCCGCGCGTGCCTTGCATGGACTGACGTGACCCGGCAGGCAGCCGGCGGCGCCGCGCCGCCTGCCGCATCGGCGTATCGTTCGCCACAACCCGCATCCCGTCGCCGGGCAGGGCGTGCCGCTGGCCGCCTCCCCGGACTGGTTTCCCGCCTCCCCGGTCGGGATGTCTCGCCGTCCGCGCGGCGCACCCCCAAGGTGCGTCGCGCGGACGTCTTTGTAGCAAGGTGTATCGAATGCGACCGGATGTGACCCGGCTTTTGCATCGCCGGCGCCGCGCCTATGATCTTGGGATTGCCTGCTGACTGTGCGATGCAACAATCGTCAGGGCAGCCGATTCGCATCCGTCCTATCCTTCAGAAAACCCAGGAAGACCACGCCCCATGATTACCGTCGGTTCCCGCGTCCCGGACGCCACCCTGCAGGAATTCTTTGATACCGAGAGCAATGGCTGTGCGCTCGGCCCCAACGCCTTCCGCGTCGCCGACCTGGTGCGCGGGCGCAAGATCGTGGTGTTCGGGCTGCCCGGCGCGTTCACGCCGACCTGCTCGGCCAAGCATGTGCCGGGCTTCGTGACGCACGCCGCGGACCTGCGTGCCGCGGGCGTCGATGAAGTGTGGTGCGTGTCGGTCAACGACGCCTTTGTCATGGGCGCGTGGGGCCGCGAACAGCAGGTCGCCGGCACAGTGCGCATGATGGCTGACGGCAGCGCGGAATGGACGCGTGCGCTGGGTCTGGACCAGGACCTGGGGGCGCGCGGCATGGGTGTGCGCTCCAAGCGCTACGCCATGGTGATCGACGATGGTGTTGTGACCCGGCTCGATGTGGAAGCGCCCGGCGAATTCCGCGTCAGCAGCGCCGAGGCCGTGCTGGCTGCGTTGCGCGGCTGATACAGTCGCCTGGGTAAACGTGGATAATTCGCAACATCTTGGCGCGGCGTTAACAGCCGGAAACAAAACCCGGCTGCACCACTTTCCCGGCGGTGGTAAAATCGCTTAATCAGAAAAAGCACCACGATAGATTTTTATAATAGTTGAGGCTGTCATGCTCAAACAGCGCACGATCAAATCCCTGGTGAAGACGGTTGGCATCGGGCTGCACTCGGGCCGCAAGGTCACGCTGACCCTGCGTCCCGCGGCGGCCGACACCGGCATCGTCTTTACCCGCGTCGACCTGCCCGAGGCCGTCGAGATTCCCGTGGCCGCGTCGGCCATCGGCGACACGCGCCTGGCGTCGGTGCTGCAGAAGGATGGCGCGCGCGTTTCGACCGTCGAGCACCTGATGTCGGCCTGCGCCGGCCTGGGCATCGACAACCTCTATGTCGATGTCGACGCAGAGGAAATCCCGATCATGGACGGCAGCGCCGCGTCCTTCGTGTTCCTGCTGCAATCGGCCGGCATCGAAGAGCAGAACGCGCTGAAGACCTTCATCCGCGTCAAGAAGCCGGTGGAAGTGCGCGAGGGCGACAAGTTCGCGCGGCTGGAGCCGTTTTTCGGCTTCAAGCTGGCGTTCACCATCGACTTCCGTCATCCGGCGGTCGACAAGACCGGCCAGACCTTCTCGATCGATTTTGGCGATACCAGCTACGTGCGCGAGATCGCCCGGGCCCGCACCTTCGGCTTTGCCCATGAGGTGGAGGCGCTGCGCGAGATGGGCCTGGCGCGCGGCGGCAGCCTGGACAATGCCATCGTGCTGGACGAGCACCGCATGCTGAACAACGAGGAACTGCGCTACGGCGACGAATTCGTGCGCCACAAGATCCTCGATGCCATCGGCGACCTGTATGTGGTCGGGCACCCGCTGATCGGGGCCTATGTGGCGCACAAGTCGGGGCATGGACTGAACAACCAGCTGCTGCGCGCGCTGCTGGCGGATCAGGAGGCCTACGAACTGGTCACGTTCGATCGCGTCGAGGAAGCGCCCGCCGCCTTCCTGCCGCAGGCACAGCCGGCCTTTGCCTGAGCTGCGCTGCCTGCCCGCCACGCAACGAAAAGCCGACCCGAGGGTCGGCTTTCTTGTTTGTCCGGGAATTGCTGTCGGACGCTCAGCGGTGATGCGAGAGCAGTGTCTTGAGCGCGTCGCGCAGCGGCGAATCGGGCAGGTTACGGGCGAGCTGGTCCAGGCTGGCGAGTCCGGTCGGCGTCATCTGTCCGCAGGTGCGCTTGCGCTCGACCGGACCGGTGTCCCAGTCCGCATGGCGCTGCACCTCGGGCTGTACGCGCACCCTGATGGAGGTGATCTGCGAGCCGCGCTGCTGCAGCCGTCCCAGCAGCGTCGGCACTACCTGCCGCACCCGCGCCGCGGCCGCGCCATGTGCCGCCAGCAACAGCAGCACCTGGCCGTTCGCGTCGACGGCGTCGCGCTTGACCCCGGCCACGGCAATGCCGGCGCGCATGCCGGGCGGGAGCAGCGCCAGCACTTCTGCCTCCAGTACGGCCAGCTGGCGCGCGGTCTGCATCAGCCCGGAAACCGGGCCGGACTTGGCCAGCCAGTCATTGAGCGGCTTGGCGGCAGCAGTCTGCAGGGCGTGGTGGGTGAAGCGGCGCATGGCTGCATTCTAGCAAGGGGCGGCGGGGCTGCCCGGGGCGGGTGCGGATTGAAGCTGGCGCTCCTGCCCCAAACTGTTGCAAGCAGAGGGCCGGGGTCGGCCTGCGTTGGCCTGTGTCTGGCATTGGCAGCCTTGCACGGCAAGGCCCGGCGCGTTCCGGCCGTGACCCCGGCACATGATAAACTCGGCGTTTTGCGCCAATCTATCCATTCCTCGCCCGGCCGCCGGTGCAGCCCGCTTACCAGGGGCGTCAGCCCGGACCCGCGCAGGTGAAAGCAATCGATGATCACGGGCCTTCTCAAGAAAGTCTTCGGCAGCCGCAATGAGCGGCTGATCAAACAATATCGCCGCACGGTGGCGCAGATCAATGCGCTGGAGCCGAAGTTCGAGCAACTCTCGGACGACGAGCTGCGTGGCATGACCGAGACCTTCCGGCAGCGCCACGCCGGCGGCGAGTCGCTTGATGCCCTGCTGCCAGAGGCCTTTGCCGTGTGCCGCGAGGCCAGCAAGCGCGTCATGAAGATGCGCCACTTCGACGTGCAGCTGATCGGCGGCATGGTGCTGAACGACAACAAGATCGCCGAAATGCGCACCGGCGAAGGCAAGACGCTGACCGCGACGCTGGCCGTGTACCTGAACGCCATCACCGGCAAGGGCGTGCACGTGGTGACGGTGAACGACTACCTCGCCCAGCGCGATGCCGAGTGGATGGGCCGGCTGTACAACTTCCTGGGTCTGTCGGTGGGTGTGAACCTGTCGCAGATGGCGCATGACGAGAAGCAGGCGGCGTACAACTCCGACATCACCTACGGCACCAACAACGAGTTCGGCTTCGACTACCTGCGCGACAACATGGTCTACGACCCGTCGCAACGGGTGCAGCGGCCGCTGAACTACGCCATCGTCGATGAAGTGGATTCGATCCTGATCGACGAGGCTCGCACCCCGCTGATCATCTCCGGTCAAGCCGAGAACCAGACCGACCTGTACCAGCGCATGAACGGCATCCCCAAGCTGCTCGAGCGCCAGATCGGCGAGGAAAAGGCCGACGGCACCGGCGTCGAGAAGCCGGGCGATTACTACGTCGACGAGAAGGGCCACCAGGTCTACCTGACCGAAGCCGGCCACGAGAAGGCCGAAGAGATCCTGTCGCAGCAGGGCCTGATCGGTGAAGGCGAGTCGCTGTACGCGCCGCAGAACATCACGCTGATGCACCACCTGTACGCCGCCCTGCGCGCGCACAGCCTGTTCCACCGTGACCAGCACTACGTGGTGCAGAACGACGAAGTCGTGATCGTCGACGAATTCACCGGCCGCCTGATGACCGGCCGCCGCTGGTCCGATGGCCTGCACCAGGCCGTCGAAGCCAAGGAAGGCGTGACCGTCCAGCAAGAGAACCAGACGCTGGCGACCATCACCTTCCAGAATTACTTCCGCATGTACACCAAGCTGGCCGGCATGACCGGTACGGCTGACACCGAAGCGTACGAATTCCAGGAAATCTACGGCCTGGAAGTGGTGGTGATCCCGACCAACCGCCCGGCCCAGCGCAAGGACCAGCAGGACCAGATCTACAAGACCGGCAAGGAGCGCTACGACGCCGTGGTGCGCGATATCCGCGACTGCTACGAGCGTGGCCAGCCGGTGCTGGTGGGCACTACCTCCATCGAGACCTCGGAATACCTGTCGGGCCTGCTCGACCGCGAACAGTTGCCGCACCAGGTGCTTAACGCCAAGCAGCACGCGCGTGAAGCCGAGATCGTGGCGCAGGCCGGTCGTCCCAAGATGATCACCATCGCCACCAACATGGCGGGCCGCGGTACCGACATCGTGTTGGGCGGCAACGTGGAGAAGCAGTCGGGCTTTATCGACGCGGACCCGAACCTGTCCGACGCCGACAAGGCCGCGCGCATCCAGCAGCTCAAGGATGAATGGCAGTCGCTGCACGAGCAGGTCAAGGCTGCCGGCGGCCTGCATATCGTCGGCACCGAGCGCCACGAGTCGCGACGTATCGACAACCAGTTGCGCGGCCGCGCCGGCCGCCAGGGCGACCCGGGTTCGTCGCGCTTCTACCTGTCGCTGGACGACCAGCTGCTGCGCATCTTCGCCGGCGACCGCGTGCGCGCGATCATGGAGCGCCTGAAGATGCCCGAAGGCGAGCCGATCGAAGCCGGCATTGTCACGCGCTCGATCGAATCGGCGCAGCGCAAGGTGGAAGGCCGCAACTTCGACATCCGCAAGCAGCTGCTGCAGTACGACGACGTTGCCAACGACCAGCGCAAGGAAATCTACAAGCTGCGCAACGACGTGCTTGAGGCCAACGACGTCGGCGAGATGGTCACCAACCTGCGCGAGGGCGTGCTGATCGAGCTGTTCCGCGATCACGTGCCGGCCGACACCATGGAAGAGCAGTGGAACATTGCCGGCCTGGAAACGCGCCTGCGCGAGGACTGGGGCATGGAAGTGCCGCTGGCGCAGACCATCGAGGGCGCGCAGAGCATCGAGGATGAAGAGCTGCTCGACCAGATCATGAAGGCGGCAACCGAGCGCTACGACGGCAAGGTCGCGATGGTCGGCCGCGAGTCGTTCGCCGGCTTCGAGCGTTCGGTCATGCTGCAGAGCATCGACACGCACTGGCGCGAGCACCTGGCCGCGCTGGACCACCTGCGCCAGGGCATCCACCTGCGCGGCTATGCGCAGAAGGATCCCAAGCAGGAGTACAAGCGCGAGTCGTTCGAGCTGTTCGCGCGCCTGCTGGACGTGATCAAGGACGAAGTCACCCGCGTCACCTTCAACGTGCAGATCCAGTCGCCGGAAGAACTGGAACAGGCTTCCGAGCAGATCGAGGAAGGCCTGTCGCACCTGGAGAACGTGCAGTACAAGCACGACGAGTTCGCCGAAGGCCGCGAGCCGGTCGAGGAAGCACCGTCGCCGCGCACCGGTGCCGCGATGGCCGCCGCCGAGCTGGCGCTGGCTGGCATGCCCAAGGTCGGCCGCAACGATCCGTGCCCGTGCGGCTCGGGCAAGAAGTTCAAGCAGTGCCACGGCAAGCTCAGCTGAGCTGAGCCGCGCCGGGTACCCGGTATGACGCCGCTTCCGCAGCACGGGGAGTGGCGCAAGAGGAAACGAACATGCCCGCCCTTCGCGGGCATGTTCGTCTGAGACAAGCAAGTCGCGAGCAGGAACATCGAGGAGTCCTACATGCCCGTCAATCTTCCGCTGCCCCAGGCAGAGAACCTGAAATCCGTCGCCGGCGTGGAGCTCGGCTGGGCCGAGGCGGGCATCCGCAAGCCCAACCGCAAGGACGTGCTGGTGGTGCGCGTGGCCGAAGGCAGCACCGTGGCCGGCGTCTTCACCAGCAACCGCTTCTGCGCCGCGCCGGTGCAGGTCTGCCGGGAGCATCTTGCTGCCGTGGACAAGCCGGGCAAGGGCATCCGCGCGCTGGTGGTCAACACCGGCAATGCCAACGCCGGTACCGGCGAGCAGGGTCTGACCAACGCCCGCGCCACCTGCGATGCGCTGGCTGCGCAGCTGGGCATCGATGCCGACCAGGTGCTGCCGTTCTCGACCGGCGTGATCCTCGAGCAGTTGCCGATGGACCGCCTGCTGGCCGGGCTGCCCGCCGCCATCGCCAATGCCAAGGCTGACAACTGGCTGGGTGCGGCGGAAGCGATCATGACCACTGACACGCAGCCCAAGGTCGCGTCGCGCACCGTGCAGATCGACGGCAAGACCGTGACGCTGTCGGGTATCAGCAAGGGCGCCGGCATGATCCGCCCGAACATGGCGACCATGCTGGGCTTTATCGCCATGGACGCCGCGGTGGCGCAGCCGGTGCTGCAGGGGCTGGTGGCGCACGCGGCCGACCACTCGTTCAACAGCATCACCATCGATGGCGATACCTCGACCAACGATTCGTTCGTGCTGATCGCGTCGGGCAAGTCCGGTGCCGCGGTCGACCGTGCCGAAGGCCCGGCCTTTGAAGCGCTGCGCGACGCGGTGACGGGCCTGGCCCAGGAACTGGCGCAGATGATCGTGCGCGACGGCGAAGGCGCGACCAAGCTGATGACCATCCGCGTGGAAGGCGGCAAGGACGTGGCCGAATGCCGCCAGATCGCCTATGCGGTCGCGCATTCGCCGCTGGTCAAGACCGCGTTCTATGCCTCGGACCCCAACCTGGGCCGTATCCTGGCCGCAGTGGGCTACGCCGGCGTCAATGACCTGGACGTCGGCCGCGTCAACCTGTGGCTGGACGATGTCTGGGTCGCCCGCGACGGCGGCCGCAACCCCGACTACCGCGAGGAAGACGGCCAGCGCGTGATGAAGCAGGCCGAGATCACGGTGCGCATCGCGCTGGGCCGTGGCAATGCCGAAGCCACGGTGTGGACCTGCGACCTGTCGCACGACTACGTGTCGATCAACGCCGATTATCGTTCCTGAGCTGCAACTCTCCTGCCCGCGACCGCGGGCAGGGCGCATGAAACATTCCACGCCCTCGCCATGTCCGACCTCGCCGCCCGCCTCGACAACTTCCTCTCCCGCCTCGAACAATGGCTGCCGCCGCAACTGAACGATGCGGACTGGCAGGAGGCGGTAGCGTTCCGCTGGCGCAAGCGCCAGAGCCTGTTCGGCAATATCGGCTACCTGCAGCCGGTGCGCCAGCTGCCGCCGATCCACCTGGACGACCTGAAGAACATCGAGCGCCAGAAAGACGCCATCGTTGCCAATACGCGCCAGTTCGTGAGCAAGCTGCCGGCCAACAACGTGCTGCTGACCGGAGCGCGCGGCACCGGCAAGTCGTCGCTGATCAAGGCTTGCCTGAATGCCTTCGTCAAGGACGGGCTGCGGTTGGTGGAAGTCGACAAGGATGACCTGGGCGACCTCGGCGATATCGTCGAACTGGTCTCGCAGCGCCCCGAGCGCTTCGTCATCTTCTGCGACGACCTGTCGTTCGAGGAGGGCGAATCGGGCTACAAGTCGCTGAAGTCGGCGCTGGACGGCTCTGTCGCGGCGCAGTCGGACAATGTGCTGATCTACGCCACGTCCAACCGCCGGCACCTGCTGCCGGAGTACATGAAGGACAACGAGACCTATCGCCACACCGACGACGGCGAAATCCATCCTGGTGAAGTGGTCGAGGAGAAGATCTCGCTGTCCGAGCGCTTCGGCCTGTGGCTGTCGTTCTACCCGCCCAAGCAGGATGAGTACCTGGCGATCGTGGGCCACTGGCTCAGGCACTTCGGCTGCACGGAAGAGGACATCGCGGCGGCGCGCGGCGACGCGCTGGTGTGGGCGCTGGAGCGCGGCTCGCGCTCGGGCCGGGTGGCGTGGCAGTTCGCGCGCGACTGGGGCGGCAAGCATGGCCAGCCCTATATCGCTGACGTGCCGGGCAACGAAAAGGCATGAGCGCGCCGATGGACAAGCCTGCAGGGACCGCCGGCAACCCGCCGCGCAAGGTCACCGAAGTCGCGGTCGGCGTGCTGGTGCAGCCGGATGGCCGCTTCCTGCTGGCGCAGCGCCCGGCGGGCAAGCCGTACGAAGGCTACTGGGAATTCCCCGGCGGCAAGCTCGAGCCAGGCGAGACCGTGGAAGCCGCGCTCGCCCGCGAGCTGCATGAGGAGCTGGGACTGGATATCACCGCGTGCGAGCGCTGGCATGTGCTCGAGCACGACTACCCGCACGCCTATGTGCGGCTGCATTTCTGCAAGGTCACTGCCTGGCGCGGTGACCCGGTCGGCCGCGAAGGCCAGGCCTTTTCCTGGCAGACGGTGCCCGTGACGGTCGCGCCGCTGTTGCCGGCCACCATTCCGGTGGTCCAATGGCTGGGCGAGGAAGCCTAGGGCTCAGACCCTGGGCCGGCACCTGGCAGGACTGGTCGGTTCGTCGGCCAGCCCGATCTCGGGCATCGGCATCATTGCGGTGATCCTGGTCTCGCTGCTGATCCTGGCGCTCGGCACCGCGGACGGCCTGCTGGATACGCCGGAAGGCGGCAAGTCCGCCATCGCGCTGGCCATCTTCACGACGTCCGCCGTGCTTGCCGTGGACACCGTTGCTGGCGTTGGTGGGCGCAGGTTTTGAAGCGACGGCGCAGTGGCTGGGCCTGGTGGTCTTCGTGCTGGTGTGCCTGGGGTTCTACCGCCGCGTGCTGGCGGCGGCGCACTGAATACAACGGCGAGGCGGGGCTCAGTCGTCCTCATCGCCAGGCAGGTCAGGCGAGGGGGTCTCGCCTGGCTTGCCGCCAATCACGTACTTTTCGGACGCCCAGGCACCGAGATCGATTTGCTTGCAACGCTCGGAACAGAACGGGCGGAATTTGTTGTCGGTCACCCAAGGCACATCGGTGCCACAGGTGGGACATTTGACGACAGCGGGCATGGCTTAAGACGCAGGCTTCAGAAATTACAGAGTTTCAGCAGGAACGGGATATCCGCGTCGACCGAACGGGGCCGTAGGTCACCATCCTGCTGGGTGAAGCGCACCCACAGCATGTACTTGTTGGCGCTCATTTCAGGGATGAAGGCCAGCAGCGAATCATCCAGCCACACCTGCATCAGCTGGTAGCTGCGGCCCGACAGCATCTGCTGGTAGCTGCCGCCGGTGGCGATCACCTTGCCGCTCTGGCCGGCTTCGCGCAGCAGGCGCAGCACGATGGTGGTGCCCATGCGCAGCGACACCAGCGGGCGCGCCCACTTCAGGATATCGGCGCGGCGCTCCTCCGCGGGACGATGCTGCCACGCGTAGTAGGCCGGCAGGTCGAACTCGCAGGTGCCGCCGGGAATGATGGCGCGGCTGCGGATGCTGGTCAGCCACTCGTTGTCGGTCAGCAGCTGCCCGGCCTTGCCCACGGTCTGGTTGAGCAGGGCGATGCCCTGCTCGATTTCGCCGATCACGCTGTCCAGCGCTTCCTGGTCGATCTGGGGGTTGGCGCGCAGCGGCGCCAGCGCCTGGCGCTGGCGTTCCAGTTCCTTGATCAGGTCGGTCTTGAGGTCGGCACGGCCGGCCACCTCAATGATCTCGAACAGCGTAGTCAGCGCGACATGGTGCTGCTGGGGATGATCCTGGCCGAGGAAGTATTCCAGCCGATCGAACAGGTCCTCCAGGCGCAGGAGTGTCCTGATGCGTTCGTTGAAAGGGTATTCGTACAGAATCAAGAGCTATGTCCGTGCAGGGCGCCGGGCGGGCCCCGTGAGATGAGCAGGCCCGGTGCGGAATGTGGCCCGGGGAACGCCGGAAGGGGCTGGGTGGACCGTGTCGGAGTGATCCGCGGTGTCCAATGCCCGCAGTATGCGGCGATTTCCCGGCATGTTCCAGCGCATTCTATGCGAGACCCGGGCCGAGGACAATGTCGGACACGCGTTCGCCGCGTGCCGAATGACCGCGCCCGCGCATCATGCGCCAGCTTCGGGATGGACCTGTCCGGACGCCGACAGTTCGCGGTAATAGCGGTCGAGCCGATCCACCTGTGCCACCAGCGCATCCACCGGGCCGTCGTTGTCGATGACGTCGTCGGCACATGCCAGCCGCGCGCGCCGCGTGGCCTGCCTGGCCATGATCGCCTGCACCTGTTCGCGGCTGAAGCCGTTGCGCGCCATCACTCGCGCCACCTGGGTGGCTTCGGTGCAGTCGACCACCAGCACGCGGCCCACGCGCTCGCGCCATGAGCCGGACTCGACCAGCAGCGGCACCACATAGATCAGGTAAGGATGTTCGCCGGCGTCGCGGACTGCTTGGGCATGCTCGTTGGTCAGCGCGCGGATCAGCGGATGGGTGATGCCTTCGAGGCGCGCCTTGGCGGCCGGGTCGGCGAACACCAGCGCGCGCATCGCGTCGCGATCCATGGCGCCGTCAGCGCGCAGGCATTCAGGCCCAAAGGCTTCGACCAGCGCCGGGATGGCGCGCCCGCCCGGGGCTGTGATCTGGTGGGCGAGCAGGTCGGTGTCGACGATCGCGGCGCCGCGCGCGGCGAACATGTCGGCCACGCGGGTCTTGCCGCTGCCGATGCCGCCGGTCAGTCCGATTTCCAGCATGTGGGGATGCCGTGAAGGCCAGTTGTCGATGTTGCCGTCACGATACCAGCTTCAAGGCAGCAAGGTCAGCGGCAGCACGCCGGGACCGAACACCAGCACCACCAGCCCGGCCAGCGCGATGAAGGGGCCGAAGGGGAAGGGCGTGTCGCGATCCTGCCGGCGCAGCGCGATGCTGGCCAGCCCGAACGCCACGCCGGCCACCGACGACAGCAGCACCAGCGCCGGCAGTGCCTGCCAGCCGAACCACGCTCCAAGGGCCGCCATCAGCTTGAAATCGCCGAAACCCATGCCTTCCTTGCCGCGCACCAGCCGGAACAGCCAGTACGCCGTCCACAGCACCAGGTAGCCGGCGGCGGCGCCGATGACAGCGTCGGCCAGTGGCACGAACCACCCGCCCAGGTTCAGCACCAGTCCCAGCCACAGCAGCGGCAGCGTGATCTGGTCCGGCAGCAACTGGGTGTCGGCATCGATCAGGGTCAGCGCCAGCAGTGCCCAGACCAGCACCAGCGCCGCCAACGCCTGCGCGCCAGGGCCGAAGCGCCACGCCACCAGCGCGCTCAGCACGCCGCAGGCCAGTTCCACCAGCGGATAGCGCATGCTGATCCGTGTCTTGCAGGCCGAGCAGCGCCCGCGCAGCGCCAGCCAGCTCAGCACCGGCACGTTTTCCCAGGGCGCGATCGCGTGGCCGCAATGCGGACAGGCCGAGCGTGGCACCATCAGGTTGTAGCGGGCGGGGTAAGGCAGCGGGTCGCCGCGCAGCTCGGCGATATAGTTGGCTTCGTCGCGCTCCATCATGCGCGGCAGCCGGTGGATCACCACATTGAGGAAACTGCCCACCACCAGGCCCAGCACGGCCGTCACCGCCACCATGAAGGCAGGCGGCAGCGCCGCCAGCGCCTGCAGCAATTGCCCGCTACCGGCGGGAAACGGCGAAACGGAATACGCCAGCGCCATCGCTTACACCACCTGTCCCAGCTTGAAGATCGGCAGGTACATCGCCACCACCATGCCGCCGATCAGCACGCCCAGCACCACGATGATGATCGGCTCGATCAGGCTGGAGATGGCGGCCACGGCGTCGTCGACCTCGCGCTCGTAGAATTCGGCCACCTTCAGCAGCATGTTGTCGAGCGCGCCGGACTCTTCACCGATCTGCGTCATCTGCAGCACCATGTTGTCGAACACGTGGGTGGCCTGCATGGCGTTGGTCAGGCTGGTACCGATGCGCACCGATTGTTCGATCTCGCGCGTGGCGTCGTAGTAGACCCAGTTGCCGGCGGCGCCCGCCACCGACTCCATCGATTCCACCAGCGGCGTACCGGCGGCGAACATGGTCGCCAGCGTACGCGTCCAGCGCGCGATCACCGCCTTGCGGAACAGGCTGCCGAAAATCGGCAGCTTCAGCAGTGCGCGGTCGGACCAGCGCTGCACTTTCTCTGACTTCTTGCGCGCCCGCAGGTAGAACGTGATGCCGGCCACCGGCGCACCGATGACCAGGTACCAGTACTGCACGAAAAAGTCCGAGATGGCGATTACCAGCAGCGTCGGCGCGGGCAGGTTGGCGCCGAAGCTGGAGAACACGCCCTTGAACGCCGGGATCACGAACAGCATCAGGATCACGGTGACGGCGAAGGCCACGGTCAGCACCGCGATCGGGTAGATCATCGCCGACTTGATCTGGCCCTTCAGCGCGATGGTCTTTTCCATGTAGAGCGACAGGCGCTCCAGCAGCGCATCCAGGATACCGCCCTGTTCGCCGGCATCGATCAGGTTGCAGTAGAGCGTGTCGAAGTACTTGGGCTGCCGCCGGAACGCCGCCGCCATGCTGCTGCCCGATTCGATATCGAAGCGGATCTCGGAGAGCAACTGCGTGAAGTTGGGATTGGCGTGCCCGCGCGCGATGATGTCGATCGACTGCAGCAGCGGAATCCCCGCCTTCAGCATGGTCGACAGCTGCCGGGTGAAATAGGCGATGTCCTTCTCGGTGATCTTGCGCCCGCGCGCGGCCTTGCGCTTCTTGAGCTTGACGATGGTCAGGCCCTGCTTGCGCAGCGTGGCGGTGACCTCGGCCTGGTTCTCCGCGCGCAGTTCGCCGGTGAAGGTCTTGCCTTTGCGGTCCTTGCCTTCCCATTCGAAGATGTACTGGGTGGGGGCCTTGCGCCCCTTACCTGATTTCGCCCGCGACGGTGTTGCCGTCCGGGCGCCCGCCGCTGGTGCGCGCGTCGCCATGTTGTTGACCCCCGGTGTAAATGACGTTTCTGGTACGTCTTGTATTTACGTTGTTTTTGCGTCGTTTTTGCGTCGTGACTGGACTGCCTTGCTACGTATTCGTGGTCGCCAGCACCTCTTCGAGTGATGTTACGCCCTGCCTGACCTTCAGCAGCCCAGCCTCGCGCAACGATAGCACGCCGTCCTTGCGCGCCTGCTCGGCGATCTGCAGGGCGGTGCCGTGCGACAGGATGATCTGCTGCATCGCCTCGGTGATCGGCATGACCTGGTAAATGCCGCAGCGGCCTTTGTAGCCGCTGCCGTTGCAGCGCTCGCAACCGACCGGGTGGTAGGGCTGCCAGCTGCCGTCCAGGTCCTGTTCGCGGAAGCCCGCATCCCGCAGCGTCTCGCGCGGCAGCTCGCCGGGGCGCTTGCAGGTGCACAGCCGCCGCGCCAGCCGCTGCGCGGTGATCATCAGCACGCTGGAGGCGATATTGAACGGCGCCACGCCCATGTTCATCAGCCGCGTCAGCGTGGTGGGCGCGTCGTTGGTGTGCAGCGTCGAGAGCACCAGGTGGCCGGTCTGCGCGGCCTTGATCGAGATATCGGCGGTTTCCAGGTCACGGATTTCGCCGACCATGATGATGTCCGGATCCTGCCGCAGGAACGAGCGCAGCGCCGCGGCGAAGGTCAGGCCGGCCTTGTCGTTGACGTTGACCTGGTTGATGCCGGGCAGCTGGATTTCAGCCGGATCCTCGGCGGTCGAGATATTGATGTCGCCCTGGTTCAGCAGGTTCAGGAAGGTGTACAGCGACACCGTCTTGCCGCTGCCGGTGGGGCCTGTCACCAGTACCATGCCGTACGGGCGCTTGATCACGTCCAGCAGCAGCGCCTTCTGCTGCGGTTCGTAGCCGAGCTGGTCGATGTCGAGCTTGTCGCTCGACGATTCCAGGATCCGCATCACGATCTTCTCGCCGAACAGCGTCGGCAGCGTCGAGACGCGGAAATCGACGGCCTTCTCGACCGTTTCCTTGACGTCCTTGTCCTTGGGATCCTTCGCGTCCTTGCTGTCCTTGTTGTCCTTGTTGTCCTTGTTGTCCTTCGGCAGCGCGATCAGCAGCTTCATGCGCCCGTCCTGCGGCACGCGCTTTTCAGAAATATCCAGCCGGGACAGCACCTTGATGCGCGTGGCGATCTTGTCGCGGATATCCAGCGGCGGCCTTGCCACCTCCTGCAGCACGCCGTCCACGCGGAAGCGGATCCGGTAGAAGGTCTCGAACGGCTCGAAATGCAGGTCGGACGCGCCGCGGTGGAAGGCTTCGGTCAGCAGCTTCTGCAGGAAGCGCACCACGGGGGCGTCATCGATGGCATCGGCGGCAGTGCGGTTGCGCTGCGCGCTGGCGGCCGCCACCGGGTCGTACTCGATCATCTTGCGCTCGGTCTGCACCGGCGAGATGTTCTTCAGTGTGCCCAGCGCCTCGCCGGCGGAGCGCACGTGCTTCATCAGCTTGTCGTGCTCGACCACCACCGCTTCGACCGGCAGCTTGTACTTTTCCTTGATCGCGTCCAGCCCGGCCTGGTTGGACGGATCGGACATTGCCAGCACCAGCCGGTTCTCGCGCCGGCCCAGCGGCAGCAGGCGGTGCGCATGGAATTCCCGGTTGCCCGCCAAGCCCGGCGGCACCTTGGTCAGGTTGTACTGGTTCAGGTCCAGCAGCGGCAGCTGGTATTTGTCCGCCGCGAACAGCGCGAGGTCGTGCGCGCTCATGGTGCCGCTACCGACGATCTCGTCGATCAACTGGGACTGCTTTTCACGGGCGGCCTGCTCCAGCTGAGCAAGCAGGGCGGGCGCGATACGCCGGCTCTGGGTCAGGGCAAGACCGAGTGTCATGACAGGTGCGCAGTGGTTGGGCAGTGGCCGCCCGCCAGGGATGGACGAGACGGTTCCACGTCTTGGGATCGGGCCAGTTTGCCGCTGGGGTCACTTTTTGTAAAGGCGACGGCGGGACGTGTTGGCGTTTGCGCGACACGGGCGCAACCCTACTTGCGCGGGGGCAGGATAGCCGTGAGGAATTGCTGATCTGAAAGATAAAAAGCCGAATCAACTTTCGTTGATTCGGCTTTTTAAATCTGGTCGGGGTGAGAGGATTCGAACCTCCGGCCTCTACGTCCCGAACGTAGCGCTCTACCAGGCTAAGCTACACCCCGATTTGTTTTTGCCTACCGGCGCTGGGCGTCAGCAGCAAAGAAGATAACTATAACAGCGTTTTTGCTGAAATGGAAGAGGGGCGGAGAATCCCTTAAGACTGCCGTTGCAGCGAGAACGCGCAGAGCTGGATCAGCGTTTCCTTCAGTGAGGAATCCGGGAACTGCTGTGCGGCCCGCTCGGCGGCTTCCGCTTCCTGGCGCGCGGCCTCGAAGGTGACCTCGAGCGCGCCGCTGGCGTGGATCGCCGCGAAGACCGCGTCGAAGTGCTCGGTGCCGCCCTGCACGATGGCGTCGCGCGCCAGCTGGCGCTGCTCCGCGGTGCCGTGCTCCAGCAGGTGCAGCAGCGGCAGCGTGGGTTTGCCTTCGCGCAGGTCGTCGCCGGCGTTCTTGCCCATCTGCTCCGCGCTGGCGGTGTAGTCCAGCATGTCGTCGATCAGCTGGAAGGCGGTGCCGATGCGGCGGCCGTATTCGGCGGCGGCTTCTTCCATCTGTGCGTCGGCGCCGGCCAGCACCGCGCCCAACTGGGCGGCGGCCTCGAACAGCTTGGCGGTCTTGTAGCGGATCACCTGCAGGTAGCGCTCGACGGTGACCTCGGGGTCGTGCATGTTCAGCAGCTGAAGCACCTCGCCCTCGGCGATCACGTTGGTCGCGTTGGACAGGATTTCCATGATGCGCATGCTGCCGGCATCGACCATCATCTGGAACGCGCGCGAGTAGAGGAAGTCGCCGACCAGCACGCTGGCGGCATTGCCGAACACCGCGTTGGCGGTGTCGCGGCCGCGGCGCAGCTCGGATTCATCGACGACGTCGTCGTGCAGCAGCGTGGCGGTGTGGATGAACTCCACGACGGCGGCCAGCTCGTGGTGCCGGTTGCCGTCATAGCCCAGCGCGCGCGCCGTCAGCAGCAGGATCACCGGGCGCAGGCGCTTGCCGCCGGCACCGATGATGTATTCACCGATCTGTTCGATCAGGGGGACTTCTGAAGACAGCCGCTGGCGGATGACAGCATCAACCGCGCGCATGTCTGCAGCGACCGGGGCAAGCAAGGCAGTGGCGGAAGGCTGGGACAAGATGATCACCGTTACGCAAAACCGGACGATTATATGCGATGCACGCGGCGTTCTACGCATGCCCCGCATTCTTGCCGGGCGGCGGCTCAGGGTATGCGCGCAGCCCGTCGGCGACCGGCGTCACTATAATGCGGACATGGACAAGCCCGTATCCCGTCGTCAGCTGCGCCGCACCGCGTGGTGGGTGGCGTTTGCCGCACTGGCGGGATTCCTCCTCGCCGATCTCACCTGACGCAGCGACAGCCGGATTGTGCCGGTGGCGCCGCTCACAGGCTATGTGCCTGTTTTCTTTGCGGTTTTCCCTGATCTCGTTTACAATTCCCGGTTTCCTCCGGTAGTCGCTCGCCTTGCGGGTCAGTGCCGGCGGGAGATAACCGGGGCCGCATCGCGCGGATTCGGCGTTTTATTCACATCCGAGAGGTTCGACAATGTACGCGGTCGTAAAAACCGGCGGCAAGCAATACAAGGTTGCTGCTGGCGAAAAACTGAAAGTAGAACAGATACCGGCAGACATTGGCGCAGAAATCACGCTCGACCAGGTGCTCGCAGTGGGCGCCGGCGACCAAATCAAGTTTGGTACGCCGCTGGTTAGCGGGGCTTCCGTCAAAGCTACCGTTATCTCCCAAGGTCGTCACGACAAGGTGAAGATCTTCAAGATGCGCCGTCGCAAGCACTACCAGAAGCGTCAGGGCCATCGTCAGAATTACACCGAACTGCGCATCGAAGCGATCGTTGCCTGATCGATCGAGCGTAACCCGGTAAAGCGACAGGAGTAAGACATGGCACAGAAAAAAGGCGGCGGTTCCACGCGGAACGGCCGTGATTCCGAATCGAAGCGTCTGGGCGTGAAGGTGTTTGGTGGCCAGGCCATCAACGCCGGCGGCATCATCATCCGCCAACGCGGTACCCGCGTGCATGCCGGCGACAACGTCGGCGTGGGCAAGGACCACACGCTGTTCGCCCTGGTTGACGGCCACGTGCAGTTCGCCGTCAAGGGCCCTGCCAAGAAGCAGCAAGTCAGCGTCGTTCCGGCGGCCTGATAACAGCCTTTGCAGGATGAAAGGCCCCGCAACGCTTGCGGGGCTTTTTCTTTTCTGGCGACAATAACATTTGGCCAGTCAGGATGATGCGGCGTCTTGCCGCACGTCGCGCTGAGCCTGCCGGTCCCGCGGACCCGCCAATCCATCACGGAAAACCCATCATGAAGTTCATCGACGAAGCCCGAATCGAAGCCATCGCCGGCAACGGCGGCAATGGCAGCGCCTCGTTCCGGCGCGAGAAGTTTGTGCCCTTCGGCGGCCCGGATGGTGGCGACGGCGGTCGGGGCGGCAGCGTGTTCGCGCAGGCGGACCGCAATATCAATACCCTGATCGACTTCCGCTACGCCAAAAAGCACGTGGCCAGGAACGGCGAAAACGGCCGTGGCTCCGACTGCTACGGCGCTGCCGGCGAAGACATCACGCTGCGCATGCCGGTCGGCACGCTGATCACCGACATGGACAGCGGCGAGGTCATCGCCGACCTGACCGAGCACGGCCAGCGCGTGTGCCTGGCCGAAGGCGGCATGGGCGGCTGGGGCAACCTGCATTTCAAGTCCAGTACCAACCGCGCGCCGCGCCAGCAGGTGGACGGCAGGCCGGGCGAGCGCCGCATGCTCAGGCTCGAGCTGAAGGTGCTGGCCGACGTCGGTCTGCTGGGCATGCCCAATGCCGGCAAGTCGACGTTTATTTCGCATATTTCCAACGCGCGCCCCAAGGTGGCGGACTATCCGTTCACCACGCTGCATCCCAACCTGGGCGTGGTGCGCGTGGACCATGAGCAGTCGTTCGTGGTCGCCGACATTCCCGGCCTGATCGAAGGCGCCGCCGAGGGTGCGGGCCTGGGCCACCAGTTCCTGCGCCACCTGCAGCGCACCGGCCTGCTGCTGCATATTGTCGACCTGGCGCCGTTCGACGAGGCGGTCGACCCGGTCGCCGAGGCCAAGGCCATCGTCAACGAGCTGAAGAAGTACGACGAGACCTTGTACGACAAGCCGCGCTGGCTGGTGCTGAACAAGCTCGACGTGGTGCCCGATGAAGAGCGCGCCACGAAGGTGAAGGACTTCCTCAAGCGCTACAAGTGGAAGGGTCCGGTGTTCCAGATCTCGGCGCTGACCGGCGAAGGTTGCCGCGAGCTGATCTACGCGATCAAGGACCATCTGGCGGCGATCAAGGCCGAAGAGGCCGCGGCGCTGGCCGAACCGGACATCCGGCTCGACGATCGGCTGCATAACGTCGACCAGGACGAGCGCGAGGCATAAACAAAACCAACGGTCTGAAACGAATTCCGGAGACAGGATTCCGCCATGCAATCGGTCATCGCGCAGGCAAAGCGCATCGTCGTCAAAGTCGGCTCCAGCCTGGTCACCAACGATGGCAAGGGACTGGATTACGACGCCATCGCCCGCTGGGCATCGCAGATCGCCAGGCTGCGCGTGGCGGGCAAGGAAGTGGTGCTGGTCAGCTCCGGCGCCATCGCCGAAGGCATGCAGCGCCTGGGCTGGGTGCGCCGGCCGAAGGAAATCCACGAGTTGCAGGCGGCTGCGGCCGTCGGCCAGATGGGCCTGGCGCAGGTCTACGAGAGCCAGTTCACGCGCTACGGCATCCGCACCGCGCAAGTGCTGCTGACCCACGCCGACCTGGCCGACCGCGAGCGCTACCTGAACGCGCGTTCCACGCTGCTGACGCTGCTGTCGCTCGGCGTGGTGCCGATCATCAACGAGAACGACACCGTGGTCACCGACGAAATCAAGTTCGGCGACAACGACACGCTCGGCGCACTGGTGACGAACCTGATCGAGGGCGACGCGCTGGTGATCCTGACCGACCAGCGCGGCCTGTACACCGCCGATCCGCGCAAGAACCCGGCGGCTCAGTTCGTCGACGAGGCCATGGCCGGTACGCCCGAGCTGGAAGCGATGGCCGGCGGCGCTGGCACGTCGATCGGGCGCGGCGGCATGCTGACCAAGATCCTGGCGGCCAAGCGCGCCGCCAAGTCCGGCGCGCACACCACCATCGCCTCCGGGCGCGAGGCCAACGTGCTGGAGCGCCTGGCAGCGGGCGAGGGCATCGGCACCCAGCTGCTGGCGCCGACTGGCCGCCTGACCGCGCGCAAGCAATGGATGGCCGACCACCTGCAGCTGCGCGGGCGCGTGGTGATCGACAACGGCGCGGTCGAAAAGCTGACCGGCGGCGGCAAGTCGCTGCTGCCGATCGGCGTGGTGGAAGTGCAGGGCGAATTCGCCCGCGGCGAGGTGATCGCCTGCGTCGACCCGAAGGGCAAGGAAGTGGCGCGCGGCATCACCAACTATTCCAGCGCGGAAGCGCGACTGATCGCGCGCAAGCCTTCGTCCGAGATCGAATCGGTGCTCGGCCACCTGAACGAGCCCGAGCTGATCCACCGCGACAACCTCGTGCTGGTCTGATCGGCTACGGGAACGGCCAAAGAAAAACGGCGGAACTGCCAGGCAGTCCCGCCGTTTTTTTATCCCGATGCCGCCCGCTTCAGCGCCGGCTGGGCGCCCGCGATTGCAGTTCGCGCACCATGTCTTCCGGCTTGCCGGCCACCGTGCGGCCTTCGCAGAAGAACTCGATGGCCAGCGTGGCCGCATAGGCGTTGCGCACGCCGGCTTCCATGCGGTGCCAGGTCTCGCCGTAGCCGCTGGTGTTGGGCACCCACTCGGTGGCCCCCTTGGGCAGCGTGGCGTAGAGCTTGCGCTCGAAGGCATCGCAGCGCATGCCTTCGAAAGTCACGTTGCGGGCGCCGCTCTGGCTGGTGGTGACCACGGTGTAGCGCACCACGTTGTCCTTGCCGACCGAGACCGACTTGCTGTCCACAGCAAACGACAACGTTCCGGTGCCGGATACCGAGAACGGCACCAGGTTGGCATCCTGCGGCGGCGCCGGCAGCATCGCCTTGGCTTCCTCGAAGGTCTTGGGCGCGAAGGGATTGAGCCAGGTACTTTCTTCTTCCGCCATTTCCTTGCCGGTGGTCTTGCAGCCCGCCAGCGCCAGCGTGGCGGCGGCAAGCAGCAATCCGGCAGCGGTCAGGCCGCCGCGGCGGCCCGGGCCGGTGCAACTAGTCATCAGTACTCCGTGAGTTGGTAACCGGCGCAGCCGGCGAAACAGTCTCTTGCGCTGCCGCGTTGCCGACTTCGGCACCGGCAGTATTTGCCGGCTGGCCGGCGACCACGGGTGGAATGCCGCGATGTACGCCGCCATGGCGGCCGTGCGCATGCGTGCCATAGGGGCTGAGCGGCACGCGCGGATGCCGGTTCAGGAAGCGCGACAACTCCGTCAGCGCCATCTGGTAGACATCGCGCTTGAACTCGATCACCGCATCCAGCGGCACCCAGTAGTGGCTCCAGCGCCAGGCGTCGAACTCCGGATGGTCGGTTGCCCGAAGATGAATGTCGCAGTCCCTGCCCGCCATGCGGAGCAGGAACCAGATTTGTTTCTGGCCCCTGTAATGGCCGCGGATTTCGCGGCGGATGAACTTGTCCGGCACCTCGTAACGCAGCCAGTCGCGTGTGCGACCTACGATCCTGACGTGCTCCGGAAGCAGGCCGGTTTCCTCATGCAGTTCGCGGTACATGGCCTGTTCCGGCGTCTCGCCGTACTTGATGCCACCCTGCGGAAACTGCCAGGAGTGTTCGCCGATTCGCTTGCCCCAGAAAACCTCGTTGCGTGCGTTGAGGAGGATGATGCCGACGTTCGGGCGAAAGCCTTCACGATCGAGCATGACTGCACCTCGAATCCTTTAGAATTACGCTGATTATAAAGGAAGCGCGCAGCTGGGCTCTTGTGGGGGGATGGTGGTTTTCCCCGAGCAGAAGGGCAGTTTCAGGCGCGTGCGCGACAAATCAGTGCCGCCGCTCCCGGAATTGGCCGGGCCGGCGTTGCGGCCTCGAGAGAAAGCTACGGATGAAAGCCTCGCAATTCTTCATTTCCACCCTCAAGGAAGCGCCCGCCGACGCGGAAATCGTGTCGCACAAACTGATGATGCGCGCCGGCATGATCAAGAAGCTGGGCGCAGGCATCTACAGCTACATGCCGATCGGGCTGCGCGTGATCCGCAAGGTAGAGAACATTGTGCGCGAGGAAATGAACCGCGCCGGCGCGGTGGAGCTGGCCATGCCGGTGATCCAGCCGGCCGAGCTGTGGCAGGAGACCGGCCGCTGGGACAAGATGGGCCCCGAACTGCTGCGCCTGAAGGATCGCCACGAACGCGACTTCGCCGTGCAGCCCACCTCGGAAGAGGTGGTGACCGACATCGCCCGCAGCGAGATCCGCAGCTACAAGCAGCTGCCGCTCAATTTCTACCAGATCCAGACCAAGTTCCGCGACGAGCGCCGGCCGCGCTTCGGCATCATGCGCGGGCGCGAGTTCACCATGAAGGACGCCTACTCCTTCGACCGCGACACCGACGGCCTGCGCAAGTCGTACGAGAACATGTACGACGCCTATGTGCGCATCTTCCGCCGCTTCGGGCTGGAATTCCGCGCCGTGGCCGCCGACAACGGCGCCATCGGCGGCTCGGGCTCGCATGAATTCCACGTGATCGCCGACACCGGCGAAGACGCCATCGTCTACTGCCCGACCTCGGACTACGCCGCCAACATGGAGGCCGCCGAGGCGCTGCCGCTGGTGGCCGAGCGCGCCGCACCGAAGGAAGACCTGGTCAAGACCTTCACGCCTGAGAAGGTCAAGTGCGAGCAGGTGGCGGAATTCCTGAACATTCCGCTGGAGCGCAACGTCAAGTCGATCGTGCTGGCCACGGACACTGAAGCCGGCGCCCAGATCTGGCTGCTGCTGATCCGCGCCGACCATGAGCTGAACGAGGTCAAGGCGTCCAAGGTGCCGGGGCTGGCCGAGTTCCGCTTTGCCACCGAGAACGAGATCGTCGACGCCTTCGGCTCGCCCCCGGGCTACCTCGGTCCGATCGACATGAAGAAGCCGGTCAAGGTGGTGGCCGACCGCACCGTCGCCAACATGAGCGACTTTGTCTGCGGCGCCAACTACCGCGACTACCACTTCACCGGCGTCAACTGGGGCCGCGACCTGCCCGAGCCGATCGTCGCCGACCTGCGCAACGTGGTCGCGGGCGATGCCTCGCCGGACGGCCAGGGCAAGCTGGAAATCTGCCGCGGCATCGAGGTGGGCCACGTGTTCATGCTGGGAACGCGTTACTCGGAATCAATGAACGCCACCTTCCTGGACGAGAACGGCAAGACCCAGCCGATGCAGATGGGCTGCTACGGCATTGGCGTCACCCGCATCCTGGGCGCCGCGATCGAGCAGAATTTCGACGAGCGCGGCATCATCTGGCCGGCCGCGATCGCGCCGTTCGAGGTGGTGATCTGCCCGGTGGGCTACGACCGCTCCGAAGCCGTGAAGGCCGAGGCCGACCGCATCCACGCCGAACTGCTGGCCGCCGGCGTTGACGTCATCATCGACAACCGCGGCGAGCGCCCGGGCGTGATGTTCGCCGACTGGGAACTGATCGGCGTGCCGCACCGCGTGGTGGTGGGCGACCGCGGCCTGAAGGAAGGCAAGGTCGAGTACCAGGCCCGGCGTGACGCACAGGCCACCCCCGTCAGTGTGGCCGACGTGGTCAGCCACGTGCGCAGCCAGCTGGCGAACTGAGCCCGATGCGCGCCGCACGCGCACTGCCCGCCGCCCGCCGCCTTGCCGGCGGGTTGCTGCTGGCGCTGGCCGCGGCGGCCGCGCATGCCGGCGCGCAGAAGGAAGAAGACCTGGCCGATTCCGTGCGCGGCGCGCTGGCCGCCGCGATTGCCGACGACCGGCCCACGCGGCCGGTCTTTGCTTCCGGCGGCGAGCGCCTGGCTTACCTGAAATGGCTGGGCGAAATGTCCTCGCGCCTGGCCTCGCGCATCCCTGAGCCGCATATGCGCGTGGAATTGATCGAGACCGCCTACTACGAGGCCAAGCGCGCCGGGCTGGAGCCAGCGCTGGTGCTGGGCCTGGTCCAGGTCGAGAGCAATTTCCGCAAGTACGCGATCAGCTCGGCCGGCGCGCGCGGGCTGATGCAGGTGATGCCGTTCTGGGTCCGCACCATCGGCGACAACGACCCGCGCAAGCTGTTCCATCTGCAGAGCAACCTGCGCTACGGCTGCACCATCCTGCGCCACTACCTGGACCGTGAGCAGGGCGATCTGTATCTGGCGCTGGGCCGCTACAACGGCAGCCGCGGCCGCCCCGAATATCCCAATGCGGTACTGGCGGCGTGGAAGCGCTGGCAGTATTCCGAAGCTTCCGTCACTGTCGCAGGCGAACCGGAGAATGCGCCGGCGCGCGCCCCCCGTGCGCTGCCCTCCGATCCACCGGAGCGCAATCCTTTTTCGCCGCGCCGCGTCGCCAACCCGTCATGATCCGCGAAGCAGCCGCTGCCGGCGGCAAGGCCGGCAAGACCGGCTATACCGAATCCTCGCCCGAGCTGGAGCAATGGCTGGCGCGGCATATCGCGCAGGGCTTCGGCGCCGATGCGCTGGTGCTGTCGATGCTGCGTTCGGGCTATGACGACGCCTTTGCCCGCCGGGCCGTGGCGGCGGCGTTCGGTGGCGACATCGCGCCGGCCAACCCGGACAAGCAGGCGCCGGCACGCGCTGCGGCCCCGCAGGCCAAGCCCGTGGCAAGCGCCGCGTCCGGCCCCGCTGCACGCCCGACGGCTTACGTGGCCGACGGCGGCGATCGCCAGGTGCCGATCCTGTTCCGGCTCGCCTCGCCCCAGATCCGGCTGTACCAGCAATTGCTGAGCGCCGACGAATGCGACGCGCTGGTGGCGCTGTCGCGCGGCCGGCTGGCACGCTCGCCGGTGGTCAATCCCGACACCGGCGACGAGAACCTGATCGACGCCCGCACCAGCATGGGCGCCATGTTCCAGGTGGGCGAGCATGCGCTGATCGAACGTATCGAGGCGCGCATCGCGGCGGTCACCGGCGTGCCTGCCGAGCACGGCGAAGGCCTGCAGATCCTCAACTACAAGCCCGGCGGCGAATACCAGCCGCACTTCGACTACTTCAACCCGCAGCGGCCGGGCGAGGCCCGCCAGCTGACCGTAGGCGGCCAGCGTATCGCCACGCTTGTGATCTACCTGAACACGCCCGAGGCTGGCGGCGCCACTGCGTTCCCGCGCGTCGGGCTGGAAGTGGCGCCGGTAAAGGGCAACGCGGTCTACTTCAGCTACCTGCTGCCCGACGGCGCACTGGACGGGCGCACGCTGCACGCCGGCCTGCCGGTCGCGGAAGGCGAAAAGTGGATTGCGACCAAGTGGCTGCGCGAGCGGCCGTATCGCAGCGAGGCATGACCGCGTCGATCGGGACCTTGCCGGTGGAATGCCCAGCCGATCCTGTATTGGCAATTTGCTGAAAAAGTGTACCGGTACTGTACCGCTGACTGACCGTAGACTGATTCCCTGAACGCCCTGGAGTCAGTCATGGAAGTATCCCAACTCGCCGCCGGCACCGGTGTCTTTGCCGCTTTTGCCGGCTTTGCGCTGGTATCGTCGATCACCCCCGGTCCGAATAACACGATGCTGCTGGCTTCCGGCGTGAACTTCGGGTTCTTGCGCACGGTGCCGCACCTGCTCGGCGTCAGCATTGGCTTTGCGCTGATGGTGGCGCTGGTCGGGCTGGGGCTGGGGTCGCTGTTCCACGCCTTCCCGTGGACCTGGCAGATGCTGCGCGTGGTGGCCACTGTCTACCTGGTCTGGCTGGCATGGAAGCTCGCCACGGCCGGCGGCGTGCAGGACCAGCAGGTGGCACGGCCGATGGGCTTCTGGGCCGCGGCGGCGTTCCAGTGGGTCAATCCCAAGGCGTGGGTGATGGCCGTGGGCGCGTGCAGCACCTATGTGCTGCACGGCAACCTGTGGCTCAACGTGCTGCTGCTGGCCGGGATCTTCGGGGTGGTGAACCTGCCCAGCGTGGCGATGTGGGCGTTGTGTGGCTCGGCGCTGCGGCGCTGGCTGGCGCGGCCGAAGGTGCTGCGGGCGTTCAATATCGGGATGGCGGTGTTGTTGCTGGCTTCCCTGTGGCCGATCCTGGCGTCGCACCAAAGCTGACCGATGGCTTTGCTCCCCTCGCCCGCTTGCGGCCCGCTTGCGGGAGAGGGGCAGGGGGAGAGGGCGGGATTCTCCACGAAGCGAGGGCCGTCGCTCTTGCAAGCGCCGGTCCTCTCCCCCAACCCCTCTCCCGCGCGCGGGAGAGGGGAGCAATCGTCAGTGCAGCAAGATCAGATCATCGCCCGAATCGCGCCCAGGTTCCGCCAGTATCCCTTGGCATCCATCCCGCACCCGAACACATAGCGATCCGGCACGGTAAAACCACAGAAGTCCGGGTGCATCGGCTTGAGCTTGGTCAGCGTCTTCTCGCACAGCACCGCGGCGTGGAATTCCCTGGCGCCCATGTCCATGATGCGCTGCCGGATTGCGGCCATGGTTTCGCCTTCATCCAGGATGTCGTCCAGCACCAGCACCACGCGGTCCTTGACCGATTCGCGCGGGGCCACGCGCCACTGCATCTCGCCGCCAACGGTCTTGTTGTTGTAGCGCGAGAGGTGGATGTAGTCGAACTCCAGCGGGAACGCCAGCTTGGGCAGCAGCATGCCGGTGAACACCACCGCGCCGCCCATCACGGACAGCACCAGCGGGAAGGCATCGCCCATCTTGGCGGTGATCTCGGCGGCCATGCGGTCCAGCGATGCCTGGACTTCCTCGGCCGAGACGATTTCTTCGGAGTTGGCCCACAGTTCGCGGGCCTGTACGGCGCTCATCATGATGTCTTTCCTGTTCTTTGCGGGGTAGGCGGATCGCAGTGCAGCCCGGGCTCAACGATTGAAGAGGCCCTTCATGCCGCCCTTCATCGCGCCCATCTGGCGCATCATCTTCATCATGCCGCCGCCCTTGAGCTTTTTCATCATGGATTGCATCTGGTCGAACTGGTTCAGCAGGCGGTTGACCTCCTGTACCGGCACGCCGGCGCCCGCGGCAATGCGGCGCTTGCGGCTGGCCTTGATCAGGTCGGGCTTGGCGCGCTCGGCCGGCGTCATGCTGTTGATGATGCCTTCCATGCGGGCCACCTGTTTCTCGGCCTGGTCCATGTTGGCGCCCTGCGCCTGCTGGGCGAACTGCGCCGGCAGCTTGTCGACCAGGCTGGCCATGCCGCCCATCTTCTTCATCTGGCCGATCTGCGCCTTGAAGTCTTCCAGGTCGAAATCGCCGGTCTTCTTGATCTTCTTGGCCAGCTTCTCGGCCGCTTCCATGTCGACACCGCGCTGGGCTTCCTCGACCAGCGCCATGATGTCGCCCATGCCCAGGATGCGCTGGGCCATGCGGTCCGGGTAGAACGGCTCCAGCCCGTCCAGCTTTTCGCCGACGCCGACGAACTTGATCGGGCGGCCGGTGATATGGCGCACCGACAGCGCGGCACCGCCGCGCGCATCGCCGTCCAGCTTGGTCAGCACCACGCCGGTCAGCGGCAGGGTATCGTTGAAGGCCTTGGCGGTATTGACCGCGTCCTGGCCGAGCATGGCGTCGACCACGAACAGGGTCTCGGCCGGCTTCAGCTCGGCGTGCAGGGCGGCGATTTCCTGCATCATCAACTCGTCGATACCCAGACGGCCGGCCGTATCGACGATCAGCACGTCGTGGTAGTGCTTGCGCGCCCAGTCCACCGCCGCGCGGGCGATATCGACCGGCTTCTGGTCCGGCTGCGACGGGAAGAAATCAGCGCCGACCTGCTCGGAAACGGTCTTCAGCTGGGCGATAGCGGCGGGGCGGTAGACGTCGCAAGAGACCGTCAGCACCTTCTTCTTCTTGTTTTCCTTGAGCCACTTGGCCAGCTTGCCGACGGTTGTGGTCTTGCCGGCACCTTGCAGGCCGGCCATCAGGATGATGGCGGGTGGCTGCACGGCCAGGTTCAGCTCGGCTTCCTTATTGTTGCCGCCGGCGGCCTCGGCGCCGCCGATGACCGAGGTCAGCTCGCGCTGGACCACGCCGACCAGCGCCTGGCCCGGCGTCAGGCTGGTGATCACATCCTCGCCCAGCGCCTTTTCCTTGACGCGGGCGATGAATTCGCGCACGACCGGCAGCGCCACGTCGGCTTCGAGCATGGCAAGGCGCACTTCGCGCAGCATCTCGGCGGTGTTGGCCTCGGTCAGGCGCGCCTCGCCGCGCATGGTCTTGACCACACGCGCCAGGCGTTGAGTGAGATTGTCCAGCATGGCAGGAATCGGGGGAGATATCGGAGCAGGAGCTCGGTCTGAAATCGGGGCAGGCCCGTGCCTGTTGCAGGGCTGGAGCACCGGTTCAACCGGCCGCCACCGTCCGTGGGCACTAAGGTAAACTGCGCAAATGGTCATTGTACTGTATGCCCTGACGGCACTTCTCTATTGCGGCCTGGCCTGGCACGGCTGGGCCACGCGCCATGCCGGCGTTGCCTCCACTGCCGCCAAGGCCGGCCCAGCCGGTGGCGCGGCCTCGGCCGTGCTGGTCGCCGGCGGCCCCGGCAACGCCCTGCCACCGGCGGGCGGCGCGCACGGCGAGGGCCGGCCCGCGTGGTGGCACGTGCTGATGCTGGCGGCGCTGGCCAGCCACGGCATGCTGCTGCACGAAACCATCTTCCCGGCCGAGCGCATGGTGTTCGGCTTTGCCTTCGCGCTGTCGGCCATGCTGTGGCTGGGCGTGGGCATCTACTGGATCGAGAGCTTCTTCTTCTCGCTGGCCGGGCTGGGGCTGATCGTGATCCCCGTCGCGCTGGTCGCCAGCCTGATGCCGCTGGCCTTCCCCGGCTCGCAGATCCTGGGCTATGCGGCGCAGCCGCTGTTCAAGCTGCACTTCGTCATCGCCAACGTGGCGTACGGGCTGTTCACACTGGCGGCGTTCCATGCCTTCCTGATGCTGCTGGCCGAGCGCCGGCTGCACGGTTTCCGCCACGCGCCGGCGCGCCCGGCCGATGGCAAGGCCACGCAACCCAGCCAGTGGCTGGGCCGCTGGCTGGATTTGCTGCCGCCGCTGCTGACGCTGGAGAAGCTGCTGTTCCGCCTGATCGGCGCCGGCTTCGTGCTGCTGACGCTGACGATCGGCTCGGGCCTGCTGTTCTCCGAAGAGCTGTTCGGCCGCGCCTTCCGGATGGACCACAAGACCGTGTTCGCGCTGATCTCGTGGGCCATGTTCGGCGGCATCCTGGCCGGGCGCATCTTCCGCGGCTGGCGCGGCAAGGTGGCGCTGCGCTGGGTCATCGCCTCGTTCGGCATCCTGCTGCTGGCCTATGTCGGCAGCCGCTTTGTGATTGAAGTGGTCCTGCACCGTCTCTGAGACCCCATGGCACGTATCCTGATCCTGCTGGCCGTGGTGCTGGGCGTCTTCTGGTGGCTGCGCGCCCGCGCCGAAGCGCGGCTGGCGCAGCAACGGGCCCGGCAGCAAGCCAGCGAAGCCGCAGCCCGCGCCAACGCCAATGCCAATGCCGGCCAGCCCGCCGACGCCGAACCGATGGTCCAGTGCGCCCAGTGCGGCGTACACCTGCCGATGGGTGACGCCATCGCCTGGCGCGGCTTGCACTACTGCCGCCGCAGCCACCTGCCTGACGAGGCCAGCCACACCGACGACGGCGGCGCGCGTCCATGACCGAACCGGCGCTGTCAGGCTGGCAGCGGCTGAACGCCTGGCGCGGCCTGGCCCACCTGTGGCGCCAGGACGAACCGCCCGAATTCCACTGGCGCCTGCTGCGCTATTTCTGCTGGACCCGCGTGGCCGTGGGCCTGCTGCTGCTCGGCTACGCGCTGATGCGGCGCGGCGAACCTGCCCCCACGTCATTGCCGCCTTCGCTGCTGCCGGATCTGTCCTTCGGGTTGGCCGGCATCGAGCATGCGGCGGCCATGACCGTCGCCGTGCCTTACCTCGGCATTGCGCTGGCGATGCTCGCCGGCACGCTGTGGCGCCGCCATTTCCACCTGCGGGTGCGCGTGCAGGTGCTGGCCGACCTGGCGTTGCTGGCGCTGGTCTTCCACGCCATCGGCCACCCCGCCAGCCAGGGCCAGGCCGACGGGCTCGCCATGATCTTCCTGCTGCCCGCCCTCCAAGCTGGCGCGCTCACCAGCCTGCCGTTCGCGCTTTTTGCCGCGTCGATCTCCGCGCTGGTGGTGATGGGTGGCCCTTTCATGCACACCATCCTGCTGCGCCAGGCCGATGCCGGGCTGCTCGGCTCGGGCCTGTTCGGCCTGGTGTTTATGATCGCGGCGCTGCTGATGTATATGCTGGCCAACCGCCAGATCGCGCAGGAGCGGCTGGCGCTGGCGCGCGAGCAGGAATTGCGCATGCAGCAGCTGGTCAACCGGCTGATGGTCAATGACATGCAGGATGGCGTGATGCTGGTGCGCGCCAACGGCTCGGTGGTGGCGGCCAACCCGGCGGCGGTGGTGCTGCTGGGCGTGCAGGCGCATGAGCGGATCTATTCGCGCCGGCTTGGGGCGTCGGCGGAGCAGGGCAGCGGCGGCGGCAGCGATGCCGTGCTGTTCGACCTGCGCCGCATCCCGCGCCTGCAGCCGCTGATGGAAATGCTGCGCGACTGGCTGCGCAGGAATGACGACGTGCCGCGCATCCTGCAACTGCTGCCGATGGCGACCGGCGCCGCGCTGGCCGACGGCACCATGCAGCACACCCGGCTGCGGCTGCGCTTTGTGCTGCCGGGGCTGGCGGGTTTGCGCTCGACGCTGGCGCACGGGCGCACGGTGCCGTCGCAACTCGATACCGCCGCCTGGAACGAGCTCTCGCCCGAGGCCGCCGCCCGCCTGCGCCTGGCGATCGCGCAGAACGAGGCCATGGCCTGGTCGCAGGAAGACGAAGCCCTGCTGCGCAGCGAGATGCGCGATACCGTGCTGGTCCATATTGAAAGCTGGGAACGCATCGCGGAACAGGTGCAGCAGGAAAAGCTGGCCGCGATGGGCCGCCTGGTGGCCAGCATCGCACACCAGATCCGCAACCCGCTGGCGGCCATCAGCCAGGCCAGCGAGCTGCTGGCCGACTCCGCGCGGCAGGAGCCTGTTGCCACGGAGCGGTCAGATAACACCGGCGGCGCCGACGTCGATATCGACGCCCGCCTGCTGCGCATCATCAACGACAACGTGCGCCGGCTCGACCAGGTGGTGTCCGACGTGCTGCAGATGTCGCGCCGTCCGCGCACCGGCCGCAGCACCGTGCACCTGGCGCAGGCGCTGCCCGAGATCGTCGAGCGCTGGCGCCTGGAAATGCGTTCGCGCCGCCCGCGCGCCGGCGAGACCCGCCCGGCCGGCCGCGCCGACGTCAATGCCAACGCCATCCGCCTGACCGTGGACGTGGCCCAGCCAGTGGTGTTCGACGCCGCACAGCTGCAACAGGTGCTGGGCAACCTGCTCGACAATGCCTGGCGCTACTGCAGCCGGCTGCCCGGCTCGATCCGGCTGCTGGCGCACGCGCTGGACCAGCACCACGCCGAGCTGATCGTCTGGAACGACGGCGCCGAGGTCTCGCGCGAGCACCAGCGCAGCCTGTTCGAACCTTTCTTCACCAGCAACGCGCAGGGCACCGGCCTCGGCCTGTTCATGGCGCGCGAGCTGTGCGGCGCCAACGACGCGCAGGTGCGCTACGGCGCCGTTTCGGTACCGGCGCTGGTGGAGCGCACCGGCGTGCTGGCAGCGGCCGCGCGCGATACACTGCCGGCCAAGGCCTTCGTGCTGACGCTGCGCATCGAGACCGCCGACGCGGCCGTCGCATGAGCGGCGTCCGTCCATCCACACCCACCGCCATGCCATCCCGAACGCCCGATCCCATCCTCGTCATCGACGACGAGGCCGACCTGCGCGAGTTGCTCGACATCTCCATCCGGCGCATGGGCCATGACGTGGTGCTGGCCGGATCGCTGGCCGAGGCGCGGCAGAAGCTGGAGCAGGGCCGCTACAGCCTGGTGCTGACCGACATGCGGCTGGGCGACGGCCTGGGCATCGAGATCGTGCGGCAGCTGTCGGCCGCGCCCGAGCGCATCCCGGTGGCGGTCATCACCGCCTACGGCAGCGCCGACAACGCCGTCGAGGCGCTCAAGGCCGGCGCTTTCGACTACATCGCCAAGCCGGTCTCGCTGGAGCAGCTGCGCAGCCTGGTGCTCAACGCGCTCGGCCGCCAGCAGCGCGACAGCACCGAAGCCGATGCCGGCGGCAGCGCCGGCGCGGACGCCGCCGCCGACCGTGCCGCGGCCTTGCTGCCCGGCCACTCCGCCGCCATGCAGGAGGTGCGCCGCTCGCTGTCGCGGCTGGCGCGCAGCATGGCGCCGGTGGTCATCAGCGGCGAATCCGGCAGCGGCAAGGAGCGCGCCGCGCGCGCCATCCACGCAATCAGCGCGCGCGCCTCGCACCCGTTTATCGCGGTCAACTGCGGCGCCATCCCTGAGACGCTGATGGAGTCGGAGTTCTTCGGCCACGTCAAAGGCGCCTTCACCGGCGCCGACGGCGAGCGCGGCGGCTTCTTTCACGCCGCCAACGGCGGCACGCTGCTGCTCGACGAGGTGGCCGACCTGCCGCTGGCGATGCAGGTCAAGCTGCTGCGCGCGCTGCAGGAGCGTCGCGTGCGCAAGATCGGCGCCAGCCGTGAAGACGCCGTCGACGTGCGCGTGATGTGCGCCAGCCACAAGGACCTGGCCGCAATGGTCGCCGCCGGCCAGTTCCGCCAGGACTTGTATTACCGCCTGAACGTGCTGGCGCTGCGCATGCCCACGCTGCGCGAGCGCGGCGAAGACATCCCGGTGCTGGCGCGCGCCATCCTGGACCATCTGGCAGTGCGCTACGGCGACCCGCATCCCAAGCGCCTGGCGCCCGCGGCGCTGGAGCAATTGGCCGCGTACCGCTTCCCGGGCAATGTCCGCGAACTGGAGAACCTGCTCGAGCGCGCCTACGCCTTTGCCGAGAGCGATCAGATCGAAGTGGCCGACCTCGGCCCGCTGGATGCCGGCGCGCCCGGCGCCGGGCTGATGGCGCCCGCGCCCACGATGGCGTCCCCGGTGCCTGCGACCCAGTACGCGCCCTGGGGCGCGCCGGGCATGTGGGCGCCGATGCCGCCCGCGGCGGCGCCCACGCCCGCAGTGGTGGCCGAACCCGCTGCCGCACCACAGGCCGCCGCACCGTCCACCGCCCAGCCCGAACCCGCGGGCGACGCCACCGAGCGCGCCTGCCGCGGCATCGTCTTCCCGATCGACCTGACCGCCCGGCTCGAAGCCGTGGAGCGCGAACTGATCCTGCAGGCGCTGGCGCAGACCAATTTCAACCGCACCGCCGCCGCGCCGCTGCTGGGCCTGAACCTGCGCCAGCTGCGCTACCGCATCCAGCAGCTGGGCATCCGCGAAGCCATGGACGCCGCCGACCGCGGCGTGGCAGAGAACGCCGGTGACGGCGCGGGCGAGGGCACGCCATGATCAGGCCGAGCCAGCCCAACCCGCCCGCGCCCTCGCGAGCCTTCCTGCCCGACGCAGACGGCTGGGTGCCCGCCGCCCGCCGCGTGCCATCGCCCAATTTCGACCAGCGCCCGCCCGGCATGCCGGTGGACCTGGTGGTGCTGCACAACATCAGCCTGCCGCCCGGCCAGTTCGGCAGCGGCGACATCGAGGCGTTCTTCCAGAACCGGCTCGACCCGGACAAGCACCCGTTCTTCGCCACCATCCACCAGGTCCAGGTGTCCGCGCACTTCCTGGTGACGCGGCAGGGCGAACTGGTGCAGTTCGTGCCGTGCACGCAGCGCGCCTGGCATGCCGGCCAGTCCGACTTCTTCGGCCGCACGCGCTGCAACGACTTTTCGATCGGCATCGAGATCGAGGGCTGCGACGACCTGCCATTCACCCCCGCCCAGTACGACACCGTGGCCGCGCTGGTGCCGGCTCTGATGGCAACCTATCCGGTGCGGGCGATCGCCGGCCACAGCGACATCGCCCCGGGACGCAAGACCGATCCCGGCCCGCATTTCGACTGGGACCGCTTCGCCGCCGGTGCAGCCGTGCCGCCAGGCATGTTGCCCTATCGGCATACCACAGGGTGATGAATTCGTAACGTCGTTCCCAGTGGTCGTGCGCCCCTTTTTGGGCACACATACCCCAAGCGGGTAAGGGGCTATCGCATGCTCGCAACAATCAAAAAAATTTTTGTGAAATGTGCAGTTGCGAACGGTTTCTCTGAAACCCTTGTGTGTTCTAGGCTCCCGGGCATGTGGCGCTGCCGCACCCGCCAGCCCGACCGCGGATCGACCCCGAAATAGCGGTTGTCAAGACTGGTCATTCGGATTCGTTTCACTATACTTAGCCCAGTTTTCAGCAGCACCCACTATATCTAGTAGTCAAACCGGGGGCTGGCCCAAGTGTGAGGTGGCGGTTGCACAGTGTGTGCAACCCGTCCGGAAACCTCCGCAAGGCTGGCGAATCACAGAGAGTCCCTGGCGAAATGTTCTCGCAAAGGCAGTTTGTCCGTGCGCGGTCACACCGAAACGGATCCTTCTTTCCGCAGCATTTCGCCAGGGACTCTTTTGTCTCTTATATCCAGGCTAAAAACAGGACTTCACATGCAAACGGCCCAGAACGAACTCACCACGGGTGGCGCCGCCGCCGGCGCTGCCAGCCAGGCATCGAACGCACAGCAGACCTCCAGCGCCGCTTCCACCAGCTACCCGGATCACAAGATCATCCGTCGTAATGGCGCCGTGGTGGCGTTCGAGCCGTCCAAGATCAACGTCGCCATGACCAAGGCCTTCCTCGCCGTCAACGGCGGGCAGGGCGCTGCCAGCGCGCGCGTGCGCGAGATCGTCGAGCAGCTGACCGACAGCGTGGTGCGCGCCCTCGTGCGCAGCCGCCCGAGCGGTGGCGCCATCCATATCGAAGACGTGCAGGACCACGTCGAGCTGGCCCTGATGCGCTCGGGCGAGCATGAAGTGGCCCGTGCCTACGTGCTGTACCGCGAGAAGCGCGCCCAGGAGCGTGCCAGCGCCAGCGCCCAGGCCGTGGCCCGCGTGCAGGAAGGCGGCTTCTCGGTCAACGTGACCGATGCCGGCGTGACCAAGCCGCTGGACATTGGCGCGCTGCATGCACTGATCGACAACGCCTGCTCCGGCCTTGGCGATTCCGTCAGCGCCGAGCCGATCCTGAAGGAAACGCTGAAGAACCTGTACGAAGGCGTGCCGATGACGCAGGTGTACGACTCCGCCATCCTGGCCGCGCGTACCTTGATCGAAAAGGACCCGGCCTACAGCCAGGTCACCGCCCGTATCCTGCTGCACACCATCCGCAAGGAAATCCTGGGCGCCGAAGTGACCCAGACGGAGATGTCGGCCCGCTACGCCGAGTACTTCCCGAAGTTCATCGCCCGCGGCATCGAAGCCGAGCTGCTGGACGAAAAGCTGGCCACCTATGACCTGGCCCGCCTGGGCGCCGCGCTGGACGCCGGCCGCGACTTCCAGTTCAACTACCTGGGCCTGCAGACCCTGTACGACCGCTACTTCCTGCATATCGATGAAGCCCGCATCGAAATGCCGCAGGCCTTCTTCATGCGCGTGGCCATGGGCCTGGCGCTGAACGAGAAGGACCGCGAAGCGCGCGCCATCGAGTTCTACCAGCTGCTGTCGTCGTTCGACTTCATGTCGTCCACGCCGACCCTGTTCAACTCGGGCACCCGCCGCTCGCAGCTGTCGTCGTGCTACCTGACCACCGTGTCGGACGACCTGGAAGGCATCTATGAAGCGCTGAAGGAAAACGCGCTGCTGTCCAAGTTCGCGGGCGGACTGGGCAATGACTGGACCAACGTGCGCGCACTCGGCTCGCACATCAAGGGCACCAACGGCAAGTCGCAAGGCGTGGTCCCGTTCCTGAAGGTAGTGAACGACACCGCTGTCGCCGTGAACCAGGGCGGCAAGCGCAAGGGCGCCGTCTGCGCCTACCTGGAAACGTGGCACCTGGACATCGAAGAATTCCTGGAGCTGCGCAAGAACACGGGCGACGACCGCCGCCGCACCCACGACATGAACACGGCCAACTGGATCCCGGACCTGTTCATGAAGCGCGTGATGGAAGCCGGCGAATGGACGCTGTTCTCGCCCGCCACCTGCCCGGACCTGCACGACAAGGTCGGCAAGGAATTCGAGCGCGCCTACCTGGGCTATGAAGCCAAGGCTGCCAATGGCGAACTGAAGCTGTTCAAAAAGGTTCCGGCGCTGCAACTGTGGCGCAAGATGCTGGGCATGCTGTTCGAAACCGGCCACCCGTGGATCACCTTCAAGGATCCGTGCAACATCCGCAGCCCGCAGCAGCACGTCGGCGTCGTCCACAGCTCCAACCTGTGCACGGAAATCACGCTCAACACCAACGAGAGCGAGATCGCCGTCTGCAACCTGGGCTCGGTCAACCTGGTCGCCCACCTGGCCAGGCAGGCCGACGGCACCTACGCGCTGGATCACGCCAAGCTGCAGAAGACCGTGCGCACCGCGATGCGCATGCTCGACAACGTCATCGACATCAACTACTACGCTGTCGAGAAGGCCCGCAACTCCAACCTGCGCCACCGTCCGGTCGGCATGGGCATCATGGGCTTCCAGGACTGCCTGCACGTGCTGCGCACGCCGTACTCCAGCGACGCCGCGGTGAAGTTCGCCGACACCTCGATGGAAGCCGTGTGCTACTACGCCTACCAGGCCTCCACCGAACTGGCCGAAGAGCGTGGCCGCTACGAGACCTACACCGGCTCGCTGTGGGATCGCGGCATCCTGCCGCAGGACTCGCTCAAGCTGCTGGCCGAAGAGCGCGGCGGCTACCTGGAAGTCGACATGTCCAGCACCATGGACTGGGACAGCCTGCGCGCCCGCATCAAGCAGCACGGCATGCGCAACTCGAACTGCATCGCGATCGCCCCGACCGCGACCATTTCGAACATCATCGGCGTGTCCGCTTGCATCGAGCCGACCTTCCAGAACCTGTACGTCAAATCCAACCTGTCGGGCGAGTTCACCGTGGTCAACGACTACCTGGTGCGCGACCTGAAGGAACGCGGCCTGTGGGACGAGGTGATGGTTGCCGACCTGAAGTACTTCGACGGCTCCCTGTCGCGCATCGACCGCATCCCGCAAGACCTGCGCGACATCTACGCCACGGCGTTTGAAGTCGAGCCGACCTGGCTGGTGGAAGCTGCCAGCCGCCGCCAGAAGTGGATCGACCAGGCCCAGTCGCTGAACATCTACATGGCCGGCGCGTCGGGCAAGAAGCTGGACGACACCTACAAGCTGGCATGGGTGCGCGGCCTGAAGACCACGTACTACCTGCGCACCATGGCTGCCACGCACGTGGAGAAGTCCACCGTGTCGCGCGGTTCGCTGAACGCGGTGTCGTCGGGCAGCGACAGCGGCTCCGGCCTGGACGCCGCAGCTGCATCGGCCCCGGCCATGCCGGAAGCCGAAGGCGCGGTCTGCACGATGCGCCCGGGTGACCCTGGGTTTGAAGAGTGCGAAGCCTGCCAGTAATCAGGCAGTAGAGACTTAACGCAGTAACCAACCACCCCCGGGGTTTGCACCCCTCTCCCGCCAGCGGGAGAGGGGCCGGGGGAGAGGGCCGGCGCCACCACAACGTGAGCCGTCATTTCTGACCACCGCGCCCCCAATCGAATCACGGAGAACCACATCATGCTGAGCTGGGACGACGATGTTCAAGCCACCCCGCAGGCCGCACCGCAGCCTGCCCTGCAACCCGCTGCATCGGCTGCCACCGCTGACCAGCAAGGCGTGCTGCCGTCGAGCGCCACGCAAGCCGGCATCCTGGGCAACAATCCCAACGCCGCCGCCGCGCAAAGCAACCGCCGCGTCAACGCCGCCGACAAGCGCGTGATCAACGGCTCGACCGACGTCAACCAGCTCGTCCCGTTCAAGTACAAGTGGGCGTGGGAAAAGTACCTGGCCGGCTGCGCCAACCACTGGATGCCGCAGGAAATCAACATGTCGCGCGATATTGCGACGTGGAAAGACCCCAACGGCCTGACCGAAGACGAGCGCCGCATCATCAAGCGCAACCTGGGCTTCTTCGTGACGGCCGACTCGCTGGCCGCCAACAACATCGTGCTGGGCACCTACCGCCAGATCACCGCGCCGGAATGCCGCCAGTACCTGCTGCGCCAGGCCTTTGAAGAGGCCATCCACACGCACGCCTACCAGTACATCGTTGAATCGCTGGGCCTGAACGAAGCCGAGATCTTCAACGCGTACCACGAAGTGCAGTCGATCCGCGACAAGGACGAGTTCCTGATCCCGTTCATCGACACGCTGACCGACCCGTCGTTCAAGACCGGCACGCCGGAAAACGACCAGAAGCTGCTGAAGTCGCTGATCGTGTTTGCCTGCATCATGGAAGGGCTGTTCTTCTATGTGGGCTTCACGCAGATCCTGGCGATGGGGCGGCAGAACAAGATGACTGGGGCTGCGGAGCAGTATCAGTACATCCTGCGGGATGAGTCACTGCACTGCAATTTTGGGATTGATTTGATTAATCAGATCAAGCTGGAGAATCCGCATCTTTGGACGGCGGAATTCAAGGCCGAAATCACGGAGCTGTTCAAGAAGGCGGTGGATCTGGAGTATCGCTATGCGGAGGACACCATGCCGCGCGGCGTGCTGGGTCTGAATGCTCCGATGTTCAAGTCGTATCTGCGGTTCATCTGCAATCGTCGTTGCCAGCAGATTGGGCTGGATCAGCTGTTCCCGAATGAGGAGAATCCGTTCCCGTGGATGTCTGAGATGATCGATCTGAAGAAGGAGAGGAACTTCTTTGAGACTCGGGTTATTGAGTATCAGACGGGCGGGGCTTTGAGCTGGGATTGAGTTTTTCTAATGATGCAAAATGGGAGCTGATGGCTCCCATTTTTTATGGCCTCGACCCAGATAAAAAGTGGCTGCAATCGGCCAGCAAGCGACCTTTTCCCGGCCCTTCGTTCGGACAGTGAGGCGCACGTTCGACTCAGCAAGCAGTCATCCTTTCGTAGGGGACCAACGTCGGGCCGTCGGTCTTTGCGGACGTTAAGGCAGCACTCGGCGAATGTCCCACACCTGCTTACGAACGGTCATCGTGGTTGCCCTCGATCTGGGGGTATGGTAAGCAACGCGTATCGACCAGTCGCGACTTACTCCTGCCCTGAATGGGTGCTATCTCCCGGCGCTCTGTATTTCTGAATTTCGAAGTCCAATCTGATCTCACCGAGGCTGGAGTTGAAGCACAAGACGAAGCCCGCTAGAGACTGGTCACTGGCTTGGAAATGCATCAGAATCGGTCGAGTTACCAACGTAGCTGAAAGTAGCGGCAGAGCATGATCGAGAAACAATCATCGTGGGTCGATGACCAAACGTGGAAAACTCGTTGGGAGAAGATTGAGGAGCTCGATGGCGGAGGTCAAGGCGAAGCCTATCGCGCGCGACGTCGGTCCGACGGAAAAATCGGCTTTCTCAAGATCATCAAATCGAAGAATGTTGCTGAGCGTCGGGCTCGTTTCTTCCGTGAGGCGACCGCCTATGACAGCTTCGGCATCGACCGCATCCCGAGGCTCATAGAGAGCAACGCGCATCGACACGCAGATGACAGCGTCACACCTTTCATCGTGACCGAGTTTATCGTGGGAACGACGCTACGATCGTGGCGCGAGTCGCAGGCGTCGGTATCAATCGAGACGGCGGTGACGATCACATCGCGCCTTCTCGATATCCTTCAGGCCTGCCATGCGCAGGGGTGCGTCCATCGCGACGTAAAGCCCGACAACATCATCCTCGAGGGCGGTACTTCGGCGCGCGTCTGGTTGCTCGATTTCGGGATCAGCTATCACAATCTTGCCGACATCGACTTCCAGACCGAGCACTGGCAAGAGGTCGGCAACCGGTTCCTGCGCCTTCCCGAGTTGTCGGCCGGCAGCGTATCGAAACAAGATCCCAGGTCGGACATCTGCTTTGCTGCGGGCATCCTCTTCTATTTGCTGACCGGCGACCATCCTGATGTACTTGAAGATAGCGAGGGCCGATTACCGCACCAGCGAACGGGCGCGATGGTAAAGCTCCAGCACTGCGCATCACCCCGACTGGCTTGGCTCCTCGCTCTCTTCGATGATGCATTTGCCACCCGCATGGTGAACCGCTTCACCAGCGTGCAAGCAATGCGCGAACGAATGGAAAGGATGATGCAAGATCAACCACCCGGCTCATCAGCGGACGAGGACCTGGCCGCGCTCCGCGAAGTGCTCGACACCAACGCCAACCGCCGCTTGACGGCAACGATCGCGAAGCTCAGTGACGCACTCGGTAAGGTGCAGCAGGTCTTCAATCAGGTGCGGCAATCCGTCGGCGGAAATCTGGCGATTAGTCAGACCGGCTGGGCCGTCACCGGCGAAGGCGGTCAAAACACGCTGTACTGGTCGCTCCCAGGGTCCACCGATCGTCTCTTGTCGGTCACCTATGAGATCGTGCCCGCTGGAGACGAGCTTCTCCTGCGCTTGTCGGGGGAGACCGTCTATCGTACCGAACTTGCCGAGCCGGTCTATGGTGATGATTTCCAGAACGCGGTCCTGACTTGGCTGGCAGCGCGGCTCCGCACAGTGCTCACCGACCCCAATGCGCTGCCACCTGAGGCAGACATCTTCCGCGAGAACAGGCCATTCGGATCGCTCGAAGCGGCTGCGGAGGAAGCCGGCCGCCGCAATCGCGCTATCCTGGCCTTCGTCTATGATCCGACGCAACCCGAGCGCGGCAAGCTCCAATGGGCGCTCGATTACTTCCTGCAGAACCGCCGCACGCGCGACATCATGAATGGGGCTTTTGTCACCGCGCTTGTGCCCCTCGCGGCCATCGCTTCCATCTCCGAGATCCTGACGCAGCAATCCATGGAGCAATCCCGTTGGGTCATCCTGGACCAACGGCTTCGCCCGCTGGAGCAGCAGGTCATCTACGCAAATCCACAGGAGGCGGAGCGGATCGTGGGGGAACTGGCCGATCGCTACGCGTTCGGATCGGGACCGTCGACATGATCTACCGGAGACGGGCTCTTCAGCGCCGCCTCGATGAGATTCGCGGGGTGCTGGATGGTGAAGCGGTCGATAAACTGGCGGAGCGTCTCAACCGGGCCGGCAAGGATCGGGTGGCGGCTATGTGGGAGTTGGTAGTGCTTCATGGCCTGTCGAAATGCGGTCACCTCCAGAATGAGGTGGCTCTGGCGTCCCAACGGCGGCCGGACATCCTGTTCAAACGGGGCACGCTGCGGATGATCGCCGATGTGACGGCGGCTTCGGACGAAGGTCTTGACAAGGACAACCCCTATGATGAACTAAGTCAACTGATCGAAGCCGCCAAGAACAAACTCAAGTTGCCCATTGGGGGGCTCGATTTGCGCGTTCGATCCAAGCACGAGAGCACGCAGCGCGGAGTCCGCACAGTGCTGCTGCTTCCGCCTCGGGGGAAATTGCAGGAGTTCGTCAGTCAGACGATCGTGCCGCAGCTTCGCGAGCAGATGACCGCTGGGAAGTATCCGCTGCGCATTTCGATCGACGATGACGATGTCGGTCTCGACATCACCATCGATCCGACCAAGTCGCCCTATAGCTCGGCCGGCTTTGCCACCTATGATGTGCCCAAGATCAAGGATCGGAATCCGCTCTATAGCGCGCTCAAGGCTAAGGCCGTGCAGCTCCGTGGCGCAGACGGTATCACTGGAGTCATCGTCGGCGACGGAGATTGCGTCTCGCTCTCGAGTCGATCGGCGAACTGGGACAGAGTGTCGACCGAACAGATCGTCGCCGAGTTCTTCCGGCAATTTTCTTCCGTCGATTTCGTGCTGCTCCTGAGCGTCAATGAAAGTCGGCACGGCGTTATACCCTACCCACCGCCGGTGCGGCAGAATGACGCGAGCCTGTTTGTTCGCGAGGGCTGCGGCGTCCAGCCCGAGTTGACTAGTCTGTTCCAGGAGATGATCAAGCACTTCCCGACGCCCGCGATGATGCCCGTCAACGGAGCGCGTCGAGCTCGCGAAGATAGTTACGATTTAGGCCATCACGGGGGCTATTCTATGTCTGGATCAAATGTAGTGCGCCTCGGCCTGCGCGAATTTACGGAGATCTTCGCGGGTCTGCGGTCACTTCAGGACAACGGCGCCAAGCATATCGAAGCCGCGCGGAAATTGCCTCAGGAGCCGAACCACTTGCAGGCCGTTGTGTTGCGCAATCTTATGGAAGGGCGCCTGCCAGAGTCGATTGAGATAATCAAGACGGACGAGGAGGATAATGACGATTGGGTCGAGATCCGCTTCGGCAAGATAGATCCCGCCATCGCCCCTCTCCGATAACGATACTTTCTTTGCTGGACGTAGCGGCCCGGCGTATGAGCGATGTCGATCGCGGCGATTCAAAAATGGCGACTAAGGGTAGGGGCCGTCGCCGGCGCCCACCAATTTGACTGTCTACATTACCCCACCCAAATAACTATGCGCTGACGCTGAACTCTAACCTTCAGGGATTGGCCGACGCTGAATCCTGCCCGCTCCAACCAAACACCTCGCAATCGAATCCAAGGGATCGTCCGTAGACCAGTGAAGTTATTGCTTTTACCTGGAACAACCGGGAATTGTGTCCGACTAATCTTGATAGTCCGAACGTGTGTGCCAGCGGATCTGATTTTCATGGCGGCTCCTGAGAGGATGACCGCAAGCTGTCCGGGTGCGGTAAGGCCGCTGCGAGAGTGTGTTCAGCACTTGACGATGAAATAGGCTACTCAGGACCGTTGTCGCTGGCAATCACCTATAAGGACACGCCATACGCGACCGCTATGGCCTGCTCCATCGGCTAGGACGCCAAGACGTCAAACATCCACGGAAGGATTACGCAGTCGGCTGGCGGAGGAGGCCGGGCGCGTGCCGCACATGCGCGTGGCCCTGCTCATCGGATCGTCGCTGCAGCCGCAGCAGCTGCGCAGGGGTGGCGCCCAACTCGTTGATGACGTCCTGCTTCTTTCATGCGACATCGGCACCGATATCGAACTGAACCTCGTCCGACAAAGGCCAGAATTCCCCGACGAGCCTTTCACGCGGAAACGACGCAATCGCAGCCGTACTCAAGCCCTCGCTGTCGACAGAAATGATTTGCTTAGCCACCGTCCGATATCCAGCACGGAAGTGGTTGGCCCCCTTGATCGCAACGATCTTGTACCCCGTGACATCCACCCCATGCAGTGCAAACGGCTCGACATCAAAGATCTGCTCCGCACGCGAAGCCACGATGACATCGACACCATTGATGATCAGGCGACACATCGCGCCCAGGTCGAAGCGAAGGCCTTCGAACATCGCGCCGGCGCGATTCACGAACCGACCGTCCGTGATGCATTTCACATAGGCATCGGCCTCGATCGGCGCGCCCTGGAAGCGGCCTTGCTTGCCGCCCAGTGAGACCCTGATCGTGGCCCCGACACCCGCGCGCTGTGCTTGTGCGACCACGGCAGCGTCGTTGATCGACGCGAAGCAGCACGTGCCGGCGGGCGGATTGGCGTCCAGTAACGCGCGCAGCAGATGTGTGCCGTCTCCGGGTGTGCCGCCGCCCGGGTTGTCTGCGTACTCGTTGACAACGACGGGCCCCTCTGCCGCCGACAAGGCAAGGGCGACGCCCTGTGCGGGGGTCGGAAACGTCGGACGGAATGCCTCGCGATGCGACCAGATCCATTGCGCGACTTCGTCGACGCAACGCTGCGCAAGCGCGGCGTCTCCGGTTGTGGTGCACACGACCGCCGGGCAGGGGGCCGCGATATCCGCGTAGGGGAAACCGTGGAACCACGAGCAGTCGATGACGCCGGGCTGTGCGGCCAGCTTCCGGCAAACGTCGTTGACTTCCGCCGGGATGAACCCGTCTTGTGTCGTCACGATGTACGGCAGCATCGGCAGGCGTCGCATTGCGGTGACCGGTGTGAGCCCGCCCCGAATCATCTCAAGCAGCAGCTCGACGGCTTCGACGCCCCGGTCATGGAAGTCGGTATGCGGATACAGCTTGCACGGCAACGTCAGGTCGCAAGCGTCGCGCATCGCGTCCGTCATGTTGCCGTGCAAATCGTAGACCGCGGCAATCGGGACACCCGGCCCGACCAGCGCACGAACGGCAAGCGCCAGATCGCCTTCGACGTCTTCAGTGCCGTCGGCGACACCGGCGCCATGCAGGGCCAGCAGCACGCCATCAACCGGCAGCGCAGCGCGAATGCCTTCGAGGATGTCTTGCTTTATGGCGGCATACGCGCCGGCTTCGATCGTGCCCGAGGGCGTCGCCTGCCCGACATAGGTGGGAATGAGCGTGGCGCCGGTCCTGCGCGCGCCTTCGATAAAGCCGCCCACCTGATGATTCGATTTGTCGAACGCCGCCAGGATTTCGTCGCCCCGATACTGCTCGAACGCGCGCAGCGGCGTCATGCCCGCGAATTCGGCGGCGTAAGTGTTGGTCTCGTGGATGAGTCCGGCAACGGCCAGGCGGACGGGCAATTGGTCTGAAGTCACGGGAATGCCTCCGGAAAGATTGTTTTGCGTGCGCTCAGCGATTGACCTTCTTTGGATCAAAGCTTAGGGCGATCAGGGCGCTGACTACAAGCGCGCCGGCGATGATAAAGATGGCCGGCGCGGTGCTGTGGTATGTGTCGCGGATCCAGCCGATCAGGTACGGGCTGACGAAGCCGCCAAGGTTCGCCAGGCTGTTGATCGCGCCGATGCACGCCGCTGCCGTTGCCCCGCCGAGGAATGCCGTCGGCAAGGTCCACATGATCGGCGAGAAGCTGATGATCCCTGCCGCCGCGATCGACAGCGAGATCACGGCGAGTACGAGATTCTGCCCCGCGAAAACGCTTGCCACGAGCCCGAAAGCGCCCACCAGCATGATGCCGGCAAGGTGCCAGCGACGCTCTCCATGCCGATCCGAACTCCGCCCCACCAGCACCATGGCCACCACGGCCACGCAATACGGAATCGCGCTGAGCAGGCCGATCTGCACGCCACTGACCGCCCCTGCATCCTTGATCAGCGTGGGCAGGTAGAAGCCGAGTGTGTACAACGCCATCATCGCGGGAAACGTCATCAGGATGATCTTGCAGATCCGCATGTCGCGCAGGATGCCGGTCAGTGGCATGTGTTCCCGGCCATGATCATCCTGCGCGATATCGTTCTCGATCAACTGCCGTTGCGCGGGTGTCAGCCATTTGGCGTCCTTGACGCGATCCGTCAGGATCCACAGCACGCCGATGGCCAGCGGGATCGTCGGCAGGGCTTCGAGCACAAACACCCATTGCCAGCCGGCGTGACCACCGACCAGGTGAAAGCGCTCCAGGATCCAGCCCGACAAAGGGCTGCCGAGCAAGCCGGCGATTGGAATGCCCGCCTGGAATATGGCCGTGACCTTGGCGCGGCGGCGATTCGGAAACCAGTACGTCAGATAGAGGATCACGCCTGGGTAGAAGCCGGCTTCGGCGACGCCGAGCAGGAAGCGAACCGTGTAGAACTGCCACGGTGTAGCGACAAATGCCATGAGTCCGGAGAGCAAGCCCCAGGAGATCATGATGCGGGCAATCCAGAGTCGGGCCCCGACACGATGCATGATGAGGTTGCTCGGCACCTCGAACAGCATGTAGCCGATAAAGAACAGCCCCGCGCCGAGCCCATAAGCTGCCTCGCTGAATTGCAGGTCGGCCAGCATGTTGAGCTTGGCGATGCCGATATTCACGCGATCGAGATACGCGACGACGTAGCACAGCATCAGGAACGGGATGAAGCGCATGGCGACCTTGCGGTAGGTGGCGTCTTCAAATGCGTAAGTCTCAGTCTGCCCCCGAACATCGGGCGATAGCATGGCGTGCTGGTCCATGGAAGTGTCTCCTTTTATTGTTGGGGGCGACGACAAGAGGGTCAGGCTGCCTGTTGCATTGCGCCAGAAGCATGTCCGGCCAGCGCTGCGGCGTAATCCTGGAACCGGCGAAGCTCCTCGGGCGGGACAAGCGAGCCACCGGTGGCCCAGATCACATGCGTGGCGTCGCGCATGTCCAATCCGTGATCCCGCACATATGCTTGGCCTTCGGGTGAGCCACGCAGCCAGCCCGGGCCTCCGATGCCGGCCGCCGCTGAAGGTTCGACTTCCACGCCCATCGACGTCTTGAGCGCGAGCAACTGAACGTAGAGTCGATCGTCGGGGACGGTGAACACGCCGGCGAGTTGGGAGGCCATCAACGGGCTGACCAGATGGGACGCCTGGCCGACGGCGAGGCCATCGGCGTCGGTCCGGTTATCCAGGCCGATGTCGTAGACGGATACGGGTGTTTGCGCACCTGAGGCCAACTGCACCAGTACGCACGGCGAGGCCACGGGCTCGGCGAAGAAGCAGTGCACATGTTCGCCGAACAATGCCTTGAGCCCGTAAGTGATACCACCGGGTGCGCCGCCGACACCGCAGGGCAGATAGACGAAGAGCGGATGCGCGGCATCGACGGGGCGGCCGGCTTCGGCAAGTTGGCGCGCCAGGTGGCGTGCTGCGGCGGCATATCCGAAGAAGAGCATGGCGGAGCGCTCGTCATCCACAAAATGGCAGCGTGGCGCCGCCAGCGCCTGCTCTCGGCCCGCTGCCACGGCTTGCGCGTAGTCGCCTTCATGTTCCACCACGCGCACGCCGCGTTTGCGCAGGCGGTCCTTCTTCCACGCCTTGGCGTCCGCGGACATATGCACAACCGCATCGAACCCGAGCGCAGCCGCCATCACGCCGATGCTCAGGCCTAGGTTGCCGGTGCTGCCGACCGTCACCGAGTATTGCGAGAACAGCGCGCGCGCCGCCCCCGTCGCCAGCACACGGCGATCACCGTCGGGTTCGAGGATGCCGTGTTCGATCGCGATTGATTCGGCTATTGCCAGCACTTCATGGAAGCCGCCGCGCGCCTTGATGGAGCCGGCAATCGGCAACTCGTCGTCACGCTTGATGAACCATGCGCCCTCTGCGCCATCGTTGCCGGCAATCGCGTCTTGAAGTGCGGTGGCGGGCATCAGTTGCGATTCCACCTGGCCATCACCTGGCGCCAGTTCTGGAAACAGCGTCGCCATGAGCGGCGCACAGCGCGCAAGACGCGCCTCGGCCGATGCAATGAGATCCGTCGATGGGGCGGAAGCCGGCAGGGGTTGCCCCAACCCCGGATTCAGCCAAAGCAGCGCCTGTCTCGATTGAAGTCTTGCTAATAGATCGCAGTTGAACGGCGTGGAGGCCATCACGTCCTTCTCCAAGGAGTTTCTCTATGGACAGTGATCGTAGCCGCGGCAGTCGTGCAAAAATAGCGATCGTTTCTAACGCATGCATTAGTCAGGCTAATACGTATGCAGCTCGATTCCTCTGTTCTCGGGGCGCTGCGGTGTTTCGAAGCCGCGGGGCGCCTGCTGAGCTTCACCAAGGCCGCCGAATCGCTGAGCCTCACCCAAAGCGCGGTGAGCCAGCAGATCCGCCATCTGGAAGACCGTCTCGGCTACGTTCTTTTCGTGCGCCAGCCGCGCAACCTGAAACTGACGCCAAAGGGCGAGGCGCTGTTCGAGACGACGACACGTGCGCTGCATGAGATCCAGCAGACGATCCAGCGACTCGGCCTGCCAAACGCGCCTTTGCAGGTCAATTGCCTGCCGTCGTTTGCGCTGCAATGGCTGATGCCGCGCCTGACCGACTTTCACCGCGAGCAGCCGGATGTGTCCGTGCGCCTGAAAGCCGAGTTCCAGTCGCTGGACAGGCAATCAATGGACGCGGAAGACATTGACGTGGCAGTGCGTTACGACCCGGTCCGCTACAGCCAGTTGCACGCTGACGTCTTGCTGGATGAGTACCTGATTCCTGTAGCCACGCCCGAGTACCTCGCCCGGCATCCTGGGTTATCTGATGGCGCTTCGCTCGACGGCGTCGTGTTGCTGCATGACGCATCACCATGGGTCGGCGCAGCCGAGTTCGTGGAATGGCGCACATGGCTTGAAGCGTTTCACCCGGCATGGATTGCGCATCTGGAGGGGCCGCAGTTCAATCTGTCGAGCCTTGCCATCAGCGCGGCGTTGAACCACCAGGGGGTGGCAATGGGGCGTACGGCGCTGGTCTATGACGAGATCAGGAGCGGACGGCTGGTGAATGTCTTCGGCCAGCGCGTACGCGCGCCGGCGCGGTACATGCTGCTTTCTCGTAATCCTGAGGATCGGCGCACGGCCATATTCTCGACGTGGCTCAAGGCGGAGTGTGCGCGCTTTGATGCTGCGAGGATGGAGTTGCTTTTGATGAACGAGGTATCGCGGGGGGCCAGCAAGGGGCGTTGATTCGAGACCCGTCGATCCGCAGCAGGCGTTACGTTGTGCTGCGCGTAGCGACGGGGGCACGCCTGCGGCAAAACCTTGATGCCCGCCGTACTGCTGGAGGCGGGCATCATTGTGATCCGACTGATGAGCAGCGCGTTACACCAGCGCGCCATCAAGATAGGGATCGACGTTGCGAGCAGGCGCGTCCGAAGGCCACTTCTGGTCCAGGCCAGCCACAAAGCGGGCGCCGTCGTAATACGGATCCACATTGCGCGCACCGTCGACATACGGGCTGCGCGGCTCCTGCACCGAACGGGCACCTTCTGTGTACGGGTCACGTGCATCGCTGACCGAACGGGCGCCATCGGTGAACGGGTCGCGTGCGCCGATGTGCGACAGGCCTGCGGCTTGTGCACCGGCGGCAGCGGCAACCAGGGCGATAGCGAGAACAAAGCGCTTGGTGATGTTGGTAGTCATGATCGATTTCCTTTAGCAATGAGTAGGTTTGAGGTCCGGCGGAGTTGCAACTCGCCGCCTGGCCTTGGAAAGCATTAAAGGAAACTGGTGTATCTCGCCTGTAAAGCTTGCCTGCCCGGTTTGTCGGGTCAAGTGTCATCGCCGCGGCGCGATACAGAACGGTACAAACGGTTTCGAGGCGTTCAAGGTGGCAGATTTCGATCCGGCCGCAGGCGACCGGGAGCCAGCGCGCCTGCTGGAGGAAGCCGCGCGCCTGATCGCAGCGGACACTGCGGCCGTGTCGGCGCAGACGGCGGCAGCAGCGAGCCGCGCTGCCACGCTCGGCTACGTCCTGATGTTCGCGGCGTTCGTCTGCGGGCTGGCCGGCGCGATGCTGTTCAACCACACCCATCCGGCATCTCCGTGCTGACCCGATGCACGGCAATCCCCTCTATCGGATCCAGCGGCCCGCGCCATGGGGCACGCTCCAGTGCGCGTTGCGTGTCCTGGTACCCGGCCATCCAGCGGCGCTCGATCCCGCACGTGGAGAAGTCGATATCGCGGTGAATGTCGTTGCCGTCGAGTTGCGGCGCGTCGAGCTCGACCACATGCATGGTCGTCCCACACCCCCAGCCGAGCAGTTCCTGCACGTCGGCCTGCATGCGTTCGCTTTCGGGAATGTGCTTGCCCAGTTCGCGGATCACATGCCGCAGGCGGTGGATCTGCCGCTGCCGCTCCAGGTGGGATTCCGCCCGGCTGGAATACTGGATATCCCGCAGCCGGCTCATCACCTGCCAGATGGAGTCGGGCTCCGGGCCGCTGGCGGGCCAAAGCTGCACGGCGAAGATCAGCGAGCTGTGGCGCGGGCGGTCATCGAGAATCGCTTCCAGCGGCGTGTTCGAATAGATGCCGCCGTCCCAGTAGTGTTCGCCCTCGACCTGTACGGAAGGGAAGCCGGGAGGGAATGCCGCCGAAGCCATCACGTGATCAATATTCAGCGGCGTGTCGCGGTTGGTGAAGTAGCGCATGCGACCGCTGCGGACACTGACCGTGCCGACCGTCAGCCTTGTCTGCCTGGCATTCAGGTAGTCAAAGTCGACCAGCCGCGCCAAGGTTGCGCGGCGAAGTCGAGTAGAACGCCGCCCTGGCGAGGCCGACAGTGGCGCGTACGCCGAGCCACCAGGCATCGGGGCTTGGGGTGAAGAACGAGGGAATGCCCCGGGTTGTGACCGACAGCACCCGCAGCCAGTCCTCGATTTGTCGAAAGCCGCCGCTCCCTTCGGCAGCGCCGCGATAGGCAACGCCGTCCCAGAATTGCTTGAGGCGGGAGAGCCGCTGCTCTGGCGGATTGCCGGCGATGATGGCCCCGTTGATTGCCCCGATCGAGGTGCCGATCACCCATTCCGGCTCGAGACCCGCCTCATGCAGGGCCTGATAGACGCCCACCTGGTAGGCGCCGAGTGCGCCACCGCCTTGCAGTACCAGCACGACCTGGCCCGGTAGTTCCGCGAACGGCGCTCCAGCATGCGCGGGGCTGGCGGCTGGTGCTTTTGCGTTCTCGCCCATTTGCTCCCCCAATCTGTCGTGGCACAGGGACGCCAACTGTTCGCCAGTATCGCCCTGCGTATCAGGGCCGGCAATCGCCACCTGGAGCGGATCGCGGCGGGTCTTGCCCGGGAGTGGCGCCTCAGACACCGGAGCCCTGCGCCAGCCGGCGCTTACCGCAAGTCCTTCGGGTCTATGCAGCATCCGGCGCCGCGACATCGCAGCGGCGCGAGGCGTTACCTATGCTGGACAGAAGCGGCGATCCGGTCGGGCAGCCGCGTGGTTCCATCCCACTTCAAGGAGACAACCGTGGACAAGCGCTTGAGTGAAGAAGGCATGGATCTGATCTTTCGGGAGGCTCGCACGCACAGCGCGTGGCTGAACAAGCCCGTGAGCGACGAGACCCTGCGGCAGCTCTATGACTTGATGAAATGGGGGCCGACCAGCGCCAACTGCTGTCCCGCACGCATTCTGTTCCTGCGTACCCCCGAGGCCAAGCAGCGCCTGCTGCCTGCGCTGGCGCCGGGCAATGTGGAAAAGACCATGGCCGCGCCTGTCACCGCCATCATCGCCTATGACATCAAGTTCTACGAACTCCTGCCGAAGCTGTTTCCGCATGCGGACGCACGCTCATGGTTCACCGACACGCCGGAACTCGCGCTCACCACCGCAAGGCGGAACAGTTCCCTGCAGGGCGCGTACTTTATGATTGCGGCCCGCTCGCTGGGGCTCGACTGCGGGCCGATGTCCGGCTTCGACAGCACCAAAGTCGATCATGAATTCTTTCCCGCGGACCCCAAGGAGAATGCCTTCCAGCTCGAATATTTCCCGGACAGCCATGTGAAATCGAACTTTCTGTGCAATCTGGGTTATGGCGATCCTGCCAAGCTGTTTCCGCGCAGCCCCCGCCTGGAATTCGACGAGGCATGCAAACTGCTCTGAAGCCGTTGGTACCGCACGTCCGGGCGCGGCGCGAGCGTGGCACTGGGCCGCGCCGGTTCACCCGGCATCAAGCGCCCTGTCCGGGTTGGTGCGCCAGTCAGGCTGGCCGCAAGTCCTGCAGCAGCGGCGGCACAGATCAGGCACCGTGGGATGGATGTGCATCTGACAGACTTTTGAGCACTGCGGGCAGCTCAGGACGGATTCGAGGCTGACGTCGCGCATCGCGTATCCCCGCCGAAAGGCAGCCGGGTTGCCCGAGAGTGTGGCCCGCGCCGATCAACGATCCGACAAGCCCATGACACGCCGCCGAATCAGCCAGTCAATCGAGAACCTGCCCGCGCTGCGCGCCAGCAGGACCAGCAGCATTGCCGCCCACTGGAGATGCGTGGGCCATGCCTGCGGATAGACGAATATCTCGATCACCGTCGTCATGCGGAGCAGTATCAGCGCCACGGGCCGGGTTGCCAGGCCCAGCACCAGCAGGACAGGCGCCACCAGTTCGATGGACACTGACAGGTAGGCGGCCAGTTCCGGCGGTACCAGTGGCACCCGGTATTCCTGCCGGAAGAGTTCGACAGCCGTCTCCCAGTTTGCCAGCTTGGTCATGGCCGAATTCCAGAAGATGGTGGCAACGGCAAGTCGCAATTGGGCGCCGCGGTCGAGGCGACTGTGTCTGCCGAGGATTGCGCAAACCGCTTTCATCGCGCCGCAGGACCCCTATGGCTGTAAGGGCAGGCGGGGCATCGATCTGATTGCCATCGACGCTTGCGAGGCTACGTGGGAGATTTATATTGTCTGCGCCATTCGATAGTCGGAGAATCGGCATCGCCCCCGCAACGCGCTCACCTGAGCGCCGACCATCGTGACGTCCACCGCCCCTTTGCGCACACCCCGCCTCCACTTCGACCTGACCACCATCCAACTCTTCATCGCCGTAGCTGACCAGGGCAGCATTACCCGAGGGGCGGAGCGCCTGCATCTGGCTGCGGCAGCGGCATCGCGCCGGATCCTCGAACTGGAATCGCAACTTGGTGTCTCCCTGTTCGAACGCCTCCCTCACGGCATGGCCCTGACCGAAGCCGGCCGCGCACTGTTAGCCCATGCCCGCGGCATCACCCACACCGTCCAGCGCATGCAGGACGACGCCGCCTCCTTCATCGGCGGCGACCTCGGCGTAGTCCGCGTAGCCGCCCCAAAATCCGCCGTCATCCAGTTCCTCCCCTTCGATATCCAGCGTTGCGCCACGGATTGCCCCGGCGTCCGCATCGACCTCCAGGAAATGAACAGCCTGGAAGTCCAGCAATCGCTGCGCCGCGGCACCGTGGATATTGGCATCTACGAAGGCAGCCTCGGCGTAGTCGACCTGCCGACCAAGCCCTACCGGACCGACAAGCTGGTGCTGGTGGTCGCGCGCGGCCATGCGTTGGCCAAGCGCAAGCAGGTCACCTCGGAAGCCGTGCTCGACTGCGACCTGATCGTCCTCGGCGAAAGCTCGGCCATTTCCATCGGCCTTGAACGTCTGGCCGAGGAAGCCGGCCGCGTGCTCCATATGCGCATGCGTGTCGGCGGCTTCGATAGCATCGCCGCGCTGGTCGCCCAGAACCTGGGCGGCGGCGTGATGCCGGAGGCCATTGCGCGCGAGGTGGCAGGCGGCAGCCGCTTCGTGCGGCTACCGATCGCCGAAGACTGGGCGCAGCGGCAATTCGTCCTGTGCCACCGGCCCCATGGCGCACTTTCCTCCGCCGCGCTCAGCGTTCTGGAAGTGCTTGCGCAAAACGCGAAACCAGAATCCCCAAAATAGCGATAGCCCGCGGCGCGCGCATTGCGGAAGATGGCTCCATAACGATTAGTACTACGGAGACACGCAATGCAGCGCAGACAATTCATCCTGGCCGCAGCGGCCGGACTGGCGATGCCCGGCCTGGCGCGCGCCGCCGCTGACGTGCATGGGCCGGTGCGGATCGTGGTGGGTTTTGCCCCCGGTGGCGGCACTGACGTGCTGGCGCGCGTGATCGGGCAGAAGCTCGGGGTCATGTGGAATACCAGCGTGCTGGTGGAAAACAAGCCCGGCGCGACCGGCGCGATCGCCGCCGCCTATGTGGCCAAGCAGCCGGCTGACGGCACCACGCTGCTGATGGCGCATGTCAACAGCCATGCGATCGCCCCGGCGCTGCTGGACGTCAAGTACGACCCGCGCACTGATTTCACCCCGATTTCGATGGTGGGCGTCACGCCCAATATGCTGACCTGCCGTCCGGAACAGAAGGTGCGGACTGTTTCGGACATCGTGGCGCTGTGCCGGCAGAAGCCCGGGAAGATTTCCTTCGGTTCGTCCGGCATCGGCTCGGCGCAGCATCTGGCGCTGGAGATGTTCCGGATGCAGGCCAAGATCGACGTGGTGCATGTCCCGTACAAGGGCTCGGGTCCGCTGGTGGCGGACCTGATCGGCGGCCAGATCGACTATGCGTTCGACACGATGACCGCTGCCACGCCGTTTATCCAGCAGGGCAAGGTGATCGCGATCGCGCAGACGCGTCTCAAGCGCGCGGCCAGCCACCCCAATGTGCCGACGCTGGCGGAATCTGGCTTTCCCGGCCTGGACGCGGCATCGTGGTACGGCCTGGTGGGGCCGAAGGGCATGTCGCCGGCGCTGGTGCAGCGCATGAACGCGGATGTCAACCGCGTGCTGGCGATGCCCGACGTGGCCGAGCGGCTCAAGAGCTTTGGCGCCGAGGACTCCGGCGGCACCAACCAGCAGTTCGGTGCCTTCATCGCGTCCGAGTCCACCAAGTGGGCCAAGGTCGTGAAGGACGCCGGCGTGAAGGCCGAGAGCTGATGGCGCGGAGCCGCCGCGCCCATGCACGCCGACTTGTCGAATTTCCCTGGAAGCACCCGATGACTGATTTCACCGATTCCGGCGCACAAGCGCCTGCCACACAACTGCCGCTGTCCGGCGTGCGCGTGCTCGACGTCAGCCAGGTCATGGCCGGACCCTACGCCTGCATGCTGCTGGCCGACCTCGGCGCCGACGTGATCAAGATTGAACCGCCACAAGGCGGCGACCAGACGCGCGGTTCGATGGGGTTCAAGATGAAGGGCCCGGACAGCATGGGCTTCCTCAACATGAACCGCAACAAGCGCAGCGTCACGCTGGACCTGAAGACCGAGTCTGGGCGGCAAGTGCTCTATCGCCTGGCGGAATCGGCCGACATCCTGGTCGAGAATTACCGCCCGGGCGTGATGAAGCGCCTGGGGATCGACTACGAGACGCTCAGCAAGATCAATCCGAAGCTGGTCTACTGCAGCATCTCGGGCTTCGGCCAGAGCGGGCCGTGGGCCGGCCGGCCGGGCTTCGACCTGATGGCGCAGGCGATGTCGGGCGTGATGAGCGTCACCGGCTACCCCGGCGGCGCGCCGGTGAAGGCTGGCGTGCCGGTGGCCGATATCGGCTGCGCGCTGTTCGCGACCTACGGCATGCTGTCGGCCTATATCGGTGCCAAGGAGACGGGGAAGGGGCAGTATGTCGACGCGTCGCTGTTCGACTCCGCGCTGGCATTCTCGGTATGGGACACCTGCGAGTACTGGGGCACGGGCCGCGAGCCCGAGCCGCTGGGCACGGCCAACCGCATGAGCGCGCCTTACCAGGCGATGAAGGCCGCCGACGGCTACTTTGTGATGGGCGCCACCAACCAGAAGCTGTGGCAGCTGTTGTGCAACACGCTCGACCGGCAAGACCTGCTGGCGGATGAGCGCTTTGCCACCGTGGCGCTGCGGCTGGCCAACCGGCAGCCATTGATCGCAGCGCTGGAAGAGAGTTTCGCCATGCAGACCGCAGACTACTGGATTGACCAGCTGCTCGAAGTCGGTATCCCGGCTGGTCCAATCCTGACCTACCCGCAGGCCTTCGACAGCGAGCATGGCCGTCACCGCCAGATGCGTATCGAGATCGATCATCCGATCGAGGGCAAGGTGCCCAATATCGGCTTCGCGGTGAAGATGGGCGGCACGCCGCAGCAGGTACGCCGTCCGCCGCCGTTGCTGGGCCAGCATACGGAAGAGATCCTGGCCGAGCTGGGCCTGTCGAAGGACGAACAGCAGTCGCTGGCCGCGGCCGGCGCGTTCGGCGCATGAATGCCGCGCAGCCGCCGGGAGGCGGTCAATCCGGGTCGAGCCAGCGGGAAGACGGCGCTGGCAGTGACGGGCAAGTCCGACTCACGGTGCAGGGGCAGGTCGCGACGCTGACGTTCGACCGCCCGGCCGCGCGCAATGCGATGACGTGGGCGATGTACGAGCAACTCGCCACGCACTGCCGCGCGCTCGCGGCGGATGGCAGCGCGGGCGTGCGCGTGGTGGTGTTGCGCGGCGAAGGCGGGGAGGCCTTTGTCGCGGGCACTGACATCGCGCAGTTCCAGCAATTCTCGAGTGGCGATGACGGGGTGGCCTACGAAGCGCGCATCGACGAAGGCATCCGCCTGGTCGAACGGCTGCCGATGCCGACCGTGGCCGTCATCGAGGGCTGGGCGGTGGGCGGCGGACTGGCCATCGCGACCGCCTGTGATTTCCGCGTGGCGACGCCGAAGGCCCGGTTCGGCGTGCCGATTGCCAAGACGCTCGGCAATACGCTGTCGGCGCTGAACCTCGCCAAGCTGCGCGCGGCGTGGGGCTTGCAACCGGTGCGGCGCATGCTGCTGCTGGCGCAGATCCTGGATGCCGATGCGGCGTTGGCGTGCGGATTCCTGGAAGGCGTCTATGCTGTCGAGTCGCTGGAGAGCGAGGTCGCTGCGCTATGCAACCGGCTCGCCGCGCTGGCGCCTGTTACGCAAACGGTTGTCAAGGAAGCACTGCGGCGGCAGACCGTGGAGGCGGTGGCCGATACCGATGATCTCGTGCGCTTGTGCTACGGGAGCGCAGACTTCCGGGAAGGGGTGGAGGCATTTGTAGGCCGGCGCCAGCCGGACTGGAAGGGGCGCTAAATGTGCTGGCTGGCCCGGTGCGAATAATGATTCGCACCGGGCCATTGTCGTTTGCCATCAAGCGGCTTCCATGGCCTCGGCAGCATCCGGCTGTGCGTGTGCTTTACCGCACTGGCACTTCATAAATCAGCCGCACATATTTCGGGGCAGGCTGGCTGTCCACTACCACGCCGCCCATCGCCTCCGGAATTCGCCGGCTTGCCCAATTCTCTTCCGCCACCGGATAGATGAACCGCGACGGCTGCAGGGCAGCCATCGCCCAGTCCTTCACCGCCAGCACGGCCTCCATTCCATAGCCGTGGCCGTGGGCGTCTTCCCGGATCCAGATGCCGAATTCCGGCGCGGGGGTATCAGCATGATGCAGCCCGGCCAGTCCGAGGAATTGGCTGTCACTCGCGCGGCGGATGGTAAAGACAAAATCCGATCCGTCGTCCATGGCCGGCAGCCACGCTTGCCAGACGTCGCGGAATGCTGCCGGAGATGGGGAGGGTTCCCATTCCATATAGCGGGCCAGGGTTGGCGTGATGCAACGCCAAGCTTCGTCGGCATCGGCGCCGGAGAAGGGGATCAACGCGAGGCGTGCCGAGTGGATCAATGGTGCGGACATGGCGGTCTCGGTAGGGGGCAGGCACCTTCATTATTGCGCATAGGAATCCGTTCGGCCGGTGTACGCCGGCGATGCGCGGTGGCATGATGTCGCTGGCCGACAGCGATTTCCAATCGGACCGTCACCTATGCAGCCATCGAGAAAGCCGTTGGTGCATCCAGGGCGCAATCCCAAGCCTTATGAGCCACGTCCCTTCCATCCGTCCTTTGGTCGCCAGCGATATCGAGCATGTCGCAGCGATTCATCAAGCCGCATTTCCGCGTCAACTGGAATCACTGCTCTGGATATCCTGCAACGCTGCCGCCTATCCACGTATCCGTTACTTTGTCGCAGTTGAAGACGGGAGGCTCGTCGGCTACATCCAGTGGACTGAGAAAAGCGGCTTCCGGGAGGAAGTTGTCCTTGAGCTGGAACAAATGGCGGTGCTTCCCGAGAACAGAGGCAGGGGCATTGCGCACGCGCTTATCGGGCAGTCATTGCCACAGGTCGCTCGTGAGCTTGAGAAGCGCGGAGCAAGGATCAAAGGCGTGATGGTCACGACGCGGACGGACAATGTGGCGCAACGGATCTATGCGTCGACGTTGGGCGCGGTAACGAAGGCTGTGATTCCTGATCTGTATTCGGCAGACGAGGCAATCATGATCGCGCTGTCGCCGGACTTCGGCGGTCAACGGTAATTCGGGTCACGCCTCAAGCTTGCCGGCTCGAGCAACGCCACCCGAATTCTCCCCCTGTGCCTTGCCTTGTACCGAAGAGGGCGTTGCAACCACGGACATATAGTCCCGCAAGACCACGGTGAAATCGACATCCTTGGAGTCGTATCGCTTGACTTTTTGGCGAACATATTCCGTGCCGCCCGTTCCTTGCCACGATGCTGCACGAAGGCCGACATTGCCAGCTGCGGAAAGACATGGGCGTCCTTCAATGCCGTGGACAAGCGCACGTAGAGCTGGATTTCGTCTTGACGCATGTACGGCGAGCGGCGCGCAAAGGCGAAACCCTTTGCGGAGCTGTCGTTGCCACTTGCCCTCAATATTTGAAGCGCAATCAGAAGAATTGCGACGATGAATGCCAGAACCAAAATTGTCTTCATGCGACCCCTGCGAGATTGTTCCTGTAGTTGTCATGCCAGCTCGTTTGCCGTCTAGCCTTCCTGACCATCAGGCTTCGACCTCAGGCTGACCCAGAAGCCCGTACCGTTCAATTGGTTCAGGACCAGGTCCGGATAGGTACGGATCATGTCCGAAAGATTGGCGTGGCCAGGCACCTTGGGCGAGAAGGCCGGATCCGTGCGTTTCATGTACTGACCTAAAGCGCCGAGTCCAACCCAGCCATCAGGCGTGTCGCCCGCAAGCAAAGTCACTGTCCCAGCACCCCCTCCCGCGCCTGCATCGTCCGCTTGGCAATGTTCAGCTGGTGGATCTGCGTGGTTCCCTCATACAAGCGGAACAACCGCACGTCGCGATAGAACCGCTCCGCCACGGTACGCGCCATATAGCCGCTCCCGCCAAAGATCTGCACCGCGCGATCCGCCACGCGTCCGCACATTTCAGAGGCGAACAGCTTGCACATCGATGCCTCCATGGTCACGTCCTCGCCGCAATCGCGGCGACGGGCGGTTTCCAGTACCAGCGCGCGCGCGGCGTGGATGTCGGTGTTGCTGTCGGCGATCATTTGCTGAACCAGCTGGTAATCGGCAATCGGCTTGCCGAACTGGCGCCGCTGGCTGGCGTAGCGCACCATCTCGTCCACCAGGCGGATGGCAGGGCCGATGCACAGGCCAGCCAGGTTGATGCGCTGCTTGTTGAGCGCCTTCATCGCCGTCTTGAAGCCGACGCCAGGCTGGCCGCCGACGATGGCGGTGGCCGGCACGCGGCATTCCTGCAGGTAGACGTCGCCCACCGGGGAACCGTGCTGGCCCATCTTGCGTTCCGGCTCGCCGGTGCTGATGCCGGGCGTGCCGCGTTCGATCAGGAAGGCACTGATGCCGTGCGCGCCGGGGGTATCGGAGTCGGTGCGGGCGAACACGGTGAACAGGTCGGCGATCGGTGCGTTGGTGATGAAGCATTTGCTGCCGTTCAGCACGTAATGGTCACCGTCGCGCCGGGCCGACGTCTGCAGCGCGGTAGCGTCGGATCCGGCCTCGGGCTCGGTCAGCGCGAAGCAGCCGGTCAGCTCGCCCGATGCAAGCCGTGGCAGGTAGCGCGTCTTCTGCGCTTCGGTGCCGTCAACGACCAGCGACTCGGAAGCGATACCGGTGTTGCCACCGAAGCGCGCTCGGAAGACGGTGGCGGCCTGCGAGACTTCGATGTTGACGAGCGTCAGTTCTTCGGACGTCAGCCCCGCGCCGCCGTAGGCTTCGGGGATGCTGTGTCCGAACAATCCGAGTTGTCGCATGGCGTCGACCACTGGTTCAGGGATGACGTCGTCGCGGTCGATGTCGGATTCGAGCGGGATGCAGGTGTCGAGGACGAACTGGCGGAGGTCGGCAAGCAGGGCTTGCATGCGGGCGGCGTCGCGGATCATGGGAGCGTCAGGTGGGTAGGTGTCTGGGAAGGAGCGGGATGTGTCTTGCGTTGTGGACGACAGGTGCGACAGGTGCTATTGGCCGGTGATGCCGGCGGTTTTCAGCACGCGGGTCCACTTCTGCGACTCGCTGTCCAGATAGCGGTCGAAGGCAGGTGCGGATTGCGGGGCCACGTCCATGCCTAGGTCGGCCAGGCGCCTGACCACGGCGGGATCGTTGGCGGCCTGCGCCGCGGCGTCGGCCAGCTTGCGCACGACGGCATCGGGCGTGGCGTGTGGCGCGACCAGTCCGAACCACGCGCCTACTTCATAGCCGGGCAGGCGCGCAACTTCGGCAACCGTCGGAACGTCTGGCAACGCTGCGGACCGTTTGGCGGAAGTCACGGCCAGTGCACGCAGCTTGCCGCTCTGGACCTGCTGGCGGGCGATTGCCGCAGTCAGCGCCATCATCGACACGCGCGCACCCAGCACGTCCGTCAGCGCCTCGGGCTGGCCCTTGTATGGCACATGGGTCAGCTTGACCTCGGTCATTTGCGCGAGCAGTTCGCCGGAGAGGTGGTTGGAGGTACCGACGCCGGCGCTGGCATAGGTCAGCACACCGGGCTGGCTGCGCGCGGCGTCAAGCAATTCGGGCAGGCTGCGCAGGCGCGACGCTGCCGGGACCACGATCACGTTGGGCACCACGCCAAAGCCGGCAACCGCGCGAAAGTCGCGTGCGCCTTTCCAGGCGGTCGCGCTGTTGAGCAGCGGCCCGACCACGTGGCTGGGACTGACGGCGAGCAGCGTATAGCCGTCCGGTGCGGCCTTGGCGGCGACGTCGGTGCCGATGGCGCCGCCCGCCCCGGTGCGGTTCTCGACGATGACAGGCTGGCGCAGCACCTGGGCCATGCGCTCGGCGGTGACGCGGGTGACGGTGTCGACCACGCCGCCGGCCGAGAACGGCACGATGATGCGAATAGGGTGGCCGGGGAACCTGTCGGCGCTGTCGGCGGCGCCAAGGGCCACGGCCGGCGCGAGCGCGGCGCAGCCGAACATGGCGGCCAGCAGGCGCCGGCGCGCTGTTTGAGTGGGTTGCATCTTGTCTCCTGGTCTGGGGGATGTCCCCGATAGTCCCGATAAGGCCGCGGTCTCGCCGGATCGCTTGGTGCCTCCTTGCTACAACTGCCGCGGCGTCGTCAACGCTACTGTCTCGTTCGATACCCGCTTGTCGTCATCGCTTGTCGTCACCGCTTGTCGTCACCTCAACGCGCGCACGCCAGCTCGATCTGCCTGACGCCTTCGCGCAACTTCTGCGCGACCGTGCGCGCAAGCATGTCGTCACGGTCGCGCGCGGCGGCGACGGTGCAATTCAGCGCGAACGGGTCTTCATGCAGCGACTGCCGGATCGGCACGGCAATCGCATGGATGTCCGTCCGCCATTCGCCGCGGCTCAGGCAATAGCCATGCGCCGCAAAGTGCGCCTGCTCCGCGGTCCACATCGGCTTCTCCCGCGCAAAGCGCTCGGCATCTTCCACGCGCAGCCGGTTCAGCACCGCGGCGCGTTCTTCCGCCCCGCACGCCAGCAGCACGGCGCGGCCGATCGACGTGGACAGCAAGGGCCGCGTACTGCCGATGTCGGGCTGGTACACGTTGCCCGGATCGACACGGCAGCTGTCCACGTACACCACCGTCAGCCGCTCGCGCATTCCCAGGTTCACCGTGCACCCGGTTTCGCGGGCGATGGCTTCCATATATGGCCGCGCGATCTGGCGGATGGCCAGCCCGGCAAGCATCGGATATGCCAGCGCCAGCACGCCCGCGCCGAGCCGGTACTTCTGGTTGCCCGGCACCCGGCTCAGGAAGCCAAGCAGGCTGAGCGTGTACGTCAGGCGTGACACCGTCGCCTTGGGCAGTCCGGTCCGCGCCACGATGTCCTGATTGCCCAGGACCGGGCTGCCCGGCGTGAACGCCCGCAGCACATCCAGTCCGCGTGCCAGGTTGGTGGCGAACTGGCGATCGGTAGAGAGTTCGTCGGCGCTGGCAAGGCCGGGCAGTGGTGGGCGTTCCATGTCTGGCGGCGGTCTGTTGGCATTCATGCTCGGATCCGTAAGGGGGGTGCGTCAATGTTGTAGCACGACGGTTCCGCACAGCGAAACCGTGCTTGCGCCTGGCGAGCGGGGCTGTCAGTTTGGATCGCAGCAACCTGCGCCCAACCCGAAACGAAGAGACAAATCCCATGCCGAACGCATCACCCGACCACGCCGCCCCGACGGCAACGCCTTGCAACCCCCACACCGATGCCGGCGCCGGCCCGCTGTCAGGCGTGCGCATCCTGGACATGGCCACCGTGGTGGCGGCACCGTTCTCGGCCACGCTGTGCGGCGACATGGGCGCCGAAGTCGTCAAGCTGGAACTGCCCGATGGCAGCGATCCGCTGCGCTCGCTTGAGCCCGTCACCGACGCGCACGCGCTGTACTGGAAAGTGACCAACCGCGGCAAGCGCGGCATCTCGCTGGACGTGCGCACACCGCGGGGCAAGGAGATCTTCCTGAAACTGCTGCCGCAGTTCGATGTACTGGTCGAGAACTTCCGCACCGGCACGCTGGCGCGCTGGGGGCTGGATATCGAGACCCTGCGCGCTGCCAATCCCGGCCTGGTGGTATTGCGGCTGACCGGCTTCGGCCAGACCGGACCGTATGCGCAGCGGCCCGGGTTTGCGCGGATCTTTGAAGCGATGAGCGGGTTCACCAACCTGGCAGGCTCGCCGGAGAGCGGGCCGATGCACATGAACTACCCGGTAGGCGACATGGTCGCTGGCTTGTTCGGCGCCTTTGCCATCGCCACCGCAGTGGCGGAGCGGCGCGCGCGGCCGGACCTGCCCGGCCGCGAGATCGACCTGGCGGCCACTGAAGCACTGTTCCGGCTGCTGGAGCCGCTGGCGGTGGAGTACGAGCAACTGGGCCGCGTGCGCCAGCGCGCGGGCAATCGAACTACCTATGCGGCACCGTCCAATATGTACCGGACCTCGGATGACGTCTGGGTCTCGGTGGTGGCCTCGTCCGATGCCACCTTCCGCCGCCTGGCAGAGGCGATGGCTGCGCCGCAGCTCGCGCGCGCGGCCGACTACGCCACCAACGCCGGCCGCGTGCGCAATCTCGACGCGCTCGACGCGCAGATCGCAGCCTGGTTTGCTGCCAGGCCGTACGCGGACGCGGCTTTGGCGCTTGAGGCTTGCCAGGTGCCGTTCAGCAAGGTGTTCAGCATCGCCGACATTGTCGAAGATCCGCAGATGCAGGCGCGCGAGGCGATCGTGCGCCTGCCGGACGCCGAACTTGGGTCAGTGCCGGCACCGTGCGTGGTGCCGCGGTTCTCCGGCTACGCACCGGCCGCGCCGCGCTGCGGTCCGGCCGTGGGCGAGCACAATGCGCTGGTCTATGGAACGTTGGGACTGGACGCAAACGAGTTGCGCGCACTGCGGGAAGCGGGCGTTATCTGAAACGCTTCGTATCTTGCTGGTGCGCAGTTCCGGTCAGCCGTCTTGCGCTGACCTTGGCAATTCAAGCAGCAGTGGCTGCGCCAACCGCAGTTCATCGCAATTGTTGCCGTCACCGCCACGGTCCACCACGGCAAAGAGCGACGGCTCCCCAAGCGCCAGCAGCATGTGGTGCCACACCCCGGTGCGATAGTTCACGCCTTGTCGCCCGTTGGTGATGAAGGCCCGCAATGACGACGGCTCCAGCGCGTCGCCGGGCGGCGCCACCACGACTACAAAAGGACGCTCCGACAGCGGGATGAACGCCTGGCTACCCCACGGATGGCGCTCCATCATCGAGATCTCCATCGGGAAGGTGTAGGGGCGCGCCTCGAACAGGTTGATCAGGGCACGGCCGCCGCCCAGTTCCACCGTGGCGAGGTCGTGATGGCGCGTGACCATGCCGCCGTTGATCGGGAATGCGGCGGGATCTCCGGCGGGGCGCGGTGCGATGACGTCGCCGAACGGCGCGAACGCATCCGCGCTGAGGGGCTCCGGGCGCAAACGTACCAACGCGGGCGGGTCGATCGAGGGCGGGCTTTGGGATGGCATGAGTCTCCTTGCGTGGCGGCTCTTCGGTACGGTATGTCGCGACTGGTCAGACCAGTTGAAGCATTGTGGCGAAAGACGTCTGCGTGCGCAAGGGCTGTGCCCTTCGCCCCGAATTTTTTGGCGTCGTCGTTGCCGAGCCAGGCATCACAGAAGCGTTTGCGGAATTTTCAATCAGCCAAAGGGATTTCCCCAACGCGTTCTTGCCTTGACAGCCATATCTCCGCTCCCTACCATTCCGCCATCACTGGTCAGACCGGTATGACTAGGTGGGAAGCCATCCCGGCCGACCAGCCCTGTGCCCCACGCCGACCCCAAAAAATCAAGGAGACCCTCAATGACCCCAACCGAAACCGCCCAGGCCGGGCCGGATGCGCTCGCCCTGCCGCAGGGCCACGCGCAGGCCCGCGAGGACGCGGTGTACCGCAAGGTGGCCTGGCGGCTGCTGCCGTTCCTGATGCTGTGCTACGTGGTCGCCTACCTGGACCGCGTCAATGTCGGCTTTGCCAAGCTCAACATGCTGGCCGACCTGCAGTTCAGCGAGGCCGTCTATGGCCTGGGCGCGGGGCTCTTCTTCATCGGCTACTTCTTCTTCGAGGTGCCGAGCAACCTGCTGATGCACCGCATCGGCGCCAAGGCCACCATCTCTCGCATCATGATCCTGTGGAGCCTGATCTCCGCCGCCATGATGTTCGTGCAGACCGCCACGCAGTTCTATGTGCTGCGCTTCCTGCTGGGCGCGGCGGAGGCAGGCTTTTATCCGGGCATGATCCTGTACCTGACGTACTGGTTCCCGTCGCACCGGCGCGCGCGCATGGTGGCGTTGTTCATGGCGGCGATCCCCATTTCCGGCATCTTCGGCGGGCCGTTGTCCGGTTGGGTCATGGAGGCCATGCACGGCGTCAACGGCCTGCGAGGGTGGCAGTGGATGTTCCTGATCGAAGCGGTGCCATCGATGCTGGTCGGCGTGGCGGTGCTCTGGTATCTCGACAACAACATCCAGTCGGCACGCTGGCTGACCGAGGACGAGAAGGCGCTGCTGGCGCGCAATATCGCCGCCGAGAACGCGCAGAAGTCCGCCCATATGTCGCTGCGCACCCTGGTGACTGACGCGCGCGTGCTGAAGATGACGCTGATCTGCTTCTGCACGGTGATGGGCCAGTACGGCCTGACTTTCTGGCTGCCGACGCTGATCAAGCAAACTGGCGTGAAGAGCGTGCTCGACGTGGGCCTGCTGACCGCGATTCCGTTCGGCGTCGCGGTGGTATCGATGATCCTGGTCAGCCGCAGTTCCGACCGCATGCGCGAGCGCCGCTGGCACCTGATCGTGCCGTTCTGCTGCGCCGCCACGGGTCTGGTGCTGAGCGCAGTGTTCAGCCACAACACCGCGCTGTCGCTGGCTGCACTGGCGCTGGCCGCGGGCGGCAGCCTGGCGACGTCGCCGCTGTTCTGGAGCCTGCCCACGTCGATCCTGTCCGGCGTGGGCGCTGCGGCGGGGATCGCGCTGATCAATTCCTTTGCCAACCTGGCCGGCTTTCTCAGCCCCTTCATGATCGGCCTGATCAAGGATGCGACGCAGAGCACCGACGCAGCCATGTTCGTGCTGGCCGGGGTGCTGCTTTGCGGGGCGCTGCTGACGTATTCCGTGCCGGCCAAGCTGGTGAACAAATAAAGGCCGCGGCCGCACGCGTGGCGAGCGGCGGACGGGGCAGGTTTGTCGGCTAGAATTCCCGGCAACCGCTCCCGCGCCGCCGATTTGCCACCACGTTACGTATGACCGGATCTTCCTCTTCCGTTGCCAACCAGGCCGTCAGCCTCATCCAGCAATGGGTGCGCGACGGCATCTTCCCGGTGGGCACGCTGCTGCCCGCGCAGCGGGAGCTGGCGGCAAAGGTCGGCATCAGCCGCGCATCGTTGCGCGAAGCCATTTCCACGCTGCAAGGGATGGGCGTGGTGATGGCGCGGCCGGGCAAGGGCGTGTACGTGACCGCCGTATCGCCCACTGCGGAAGCGCAGGCGACGCCGCCCTGGCGTTTCGCGGCCACGCATTCGCTGATTGACATCTATCAGCTGCGCTTTGCGCTGGAAGGCCTGACGGCTCGCCTTGCCGCGTTGGCCATCTCCACCGATGAAATCGAGGAACTGCGCCAGAACGCCGCCACCATGCAGCGCGCGATCGAAGCCGATGCGTACGACGAAGCGTCGCAACTCGATTACGAATTCCATACGCTGATCGTGACGGTATCCGGCAACCAGGTGATTCGCGAGATCCTGCGCGAAAGCGCCGAGGTAATGCGCGAGAGCCAGCGCCTGCCGTACTATCGGCGCGGCGCGCGCAACGCCACCTTCACCGAGCACAGCGCCATCATCGAAGCCCTCGCCGCGCGCCGGCCGGAACAGGCCCAGCGCGCCATGGAACGCCACATCATGCTGGCGGCCCGGCGCGCCGGCGTGCATTTCCCCACGGGCGACGAAAAAGACGATTGATGGCAGGTCGGCACCCTCATATTCTGGTGGCGCGACTCCGGCGTCTGAGGCAGTACCGGCTCAATCCAGCCGGATGTTGTACTCCTTGATCACATTCCCCCAGTAAGCCTGGTCGGCCTTCGCCACCGCTGCAAACGCGGCCGGGCGCGAAGTCCTGACGATCAAGCCGAGGTCGGCCATGCGTTGCCGGATATCGGCCGCAGCCATCACCGTCTCTACATCCGCGGAAATCTTCTCGACGATGGGTTGCGGCGTCCCGGCCGTGGTGAACAGGCCCAGCCAGGCCGGGCCGTCCAGCCCCTTGTAGCCGAGTTCCTGGAAGGTGGGCACGTCGGGCAGCATCGGCGCGCGCGCGTTGCCGGTCACGGCCAGCGGCTGCAGCTTGCCGCTGCGCGCGTGCTGGCGCACGGTCATCGGCGACAGCGTGCCCAGCGAGATCTGGCCGCCGATCAGGTCGGTGGCGATCGGTGCTTCGCCCTTGTACGGATCATTTTCCAGAAAATGCGGAAACCCGCAAACCCAATGCTGGCGCGGGTTTGCGGGCGATTGCGGGTCGTCTGAAAAATCCCCATCTGAAAATCATCAGAAAACTCTGAATAATCCCTCGGGGCGGCTTCGAGGCTGTCGACGGCGCTCTCGTGACGTCTGCCGGCCCTGTTGTAGCCGCGCGACAGAATCGGCCGGCATGCCGGGCAAGGGGGCGAACGCCCCGACGCGAATAGAGGCCCTAGGAGCGGTTTTTCCGGGCCGGGTGATTCCCTAGAGACAGGGGGCTTTCATGAGCCTGTAGCCCCGTCTCGCGGCTCGGCGCTCGCCGATTTCCGGGGAAGGCCGAGCAATGCCTGCTGAGTCCTGCGCGCGCTGCCGCGTTGATGGCTTTGGGCATCGAGCATCGAAAGAACTGACTTCGGCACCTGACCGGGAGCGATCGGATCGACCTCTCCCCTTCGCGGCCCAAACCGGCGATTGATCCATACCCGCATTGGTTTTTCGATCAAATAGTGGAGGAGGATCGCAGCGCCGACGGTCAGCACTAACAACAACAGCGCCTGCACGGGGCCAGGCATCGCGGCCAAGTCGGGCAAGTTCCTTCTGGCAAAAGTGAAGAGATACTGGGGAATCCGCTGCACAATGTAAATGCAGTAAGACACCTCGCCGAGAAAGACCAAGACTCCCACAGAAAGGACGCGTGTCAACACATCTTTCTCATATGAGAGAGAGAAAATCAGTCCAGCCGCTCCGGCGACGAACAGTGTGTCCAGGTTAAGTCCCACACCAACGGCGCAGACAATCAGGGACAGTACCGCCCCGAGAGCAAAGCCATGGTATTCAGGCAATGCCTGACGTAGACGGCATATCAGCACCCCCAGCAAGAATTCGGGAATCAATCGGGCAACGCCACCGCTGAGCGAAAGATGTTCCGCCGATGTTGCCTCCACCAGCGCCAGCACGGCTAGCGCAAACCCAGCAAGCAGCAAAATTCGGGATTTACTATGGCGAGGCGCCACCAGCAGAAATAGTGGAAACATGACATAGGCGAACCATTCCGCGCTAACAGACCAGCCTACGTCGTTCCATCCGGCCGGGCCAGCATACCGCCATGCGCTCACTAGGAACACCGCTACAACGAAGCTCGAAAGCGTGTAGTCAGGGCTTCCCAGAGCGTCAGTATGCAGAACCATGTCGCGGACAATCACGGCAGCCGCAAAAATCAGAAGGCAGGCGATATATGCCGGATAGATCCGAGCGATCCGCGCTACGATGAATTTTCTCCAATCCAAGTTTGGCGGCCCTGATGCCGGAGCATAGTTATAGGTGAGGATAAAGCCGCTGAGAATAAAAAAGCCATCCACTCCAAGATAGCCGTGATCAAAAAACGTACTGGTGAAGCCAATGTCAAAATATGGTTCATCCACGCCGTACATATGGAACCAGTGTCTGCATACCACCCAAAGGGCGAGAAGCAGTCGCAGACTTGTCAGTGCCTTGAACTGGCCCATTACTACCTTCTTAGTTTCAGGAGGATCACAGGCTCAACTTTGGAACTTCAGCGCAACTACATCTGTTCGGCTTACCACCAACTTGGCGTTGCACGAATGAACAGTGGATTTTCCAGCACTTTCAGCAGTTCAATAAAAACCAGCGGCGCAAGTCTTCGCGCGGCTCCGGCAGGTCGGCGGCGGCTTGCAATCGCTCCAGCGCGCGCAAGCATCGACCGCAAGTGCGCCCCCTGCGAATGCCGATGCGAATGAGCGGCGCCATTGCTTGCCAGTAGCGGCCCCGGCTCTCCCAGGAGACGCGAGCCAACAAAAATTTCACTTCACGCTCAACGTTGCCGTCGCGCGGCAGATCGTCAAATTCATCGGTGTCCATGTTCTTCTCCGGTAAAAGGCCCTGAGGGCCGGGGCCCCCAGGGAAAAGGCGCGGGAGTGCCGCCGCGCCCACCGTGAGTCATCACGTTACTACCAAGCGACGGCCGTAATCGTCTGCACGGAGCCGGCACGCAGACGTAGCCAGGTGATCGGCCAAATCATGCGCTGCGCGCTCGCGAACGTTTGGTACAACGAGCGCACGGGCGCGGCCGGTACTGGGGGCACACCCTCGTCGATGATGGGCGCCACGGCGGCAGGATCGGCTTCCTCGTGCAACGTCGCAAACGAGCTCGCTTCAAACTCGGGCGGATCGGTCGCCAGTGCGATGCTGTCGAGGTCGAGCAAGAACACGACGTCGTCGGGCACATGGCGCGAGCTAAGGTACGGGTAGGTCGCCAACATGCCGTTTGCCATTTCGGGGAATTGCGGCACGCCGGTCGCCGTGAGCAGCATGCCCAGGCTGACGGCGTTCCTTGTCGACATTACCCAGGCAGCACGCTCACCGAGGCCGTGGCCCAACAGCGCGCCGATGCGGCCCTTGAGGTCAGCCGTCACGGCGGCAGGCGTGGCGCCCGTGCTCGGGGCCGTGTCACCGGCGGCAATGCCGTTCGTGATGCCGGCCGGATTCAAACCCGCCACGGCGGCAGCGCTGCCGAAAAACGCGACGTCGATTGCCTTTGCCGTATCGTCGAGCATCGCCTGTTGGCAAAGCGTTTCGATGTTCGGCGCGGACATGCGCAGCAGCTCGTTCGTGTACGTCGAAATCACGGCCAGCGTGTAGCCCGTCAGCGTCGCCTGCCCGAGCGTGATCGCGCCGACGCGAATCGGGGCGCCTTCACGATGCCATGACCCTTGCAGGCCGAGCGCGCCCGCGACGTCGGGCTTGCGATAGGGAATCTTGACGGTCGCGCCGTTTTTCAGGTCGTAGTGCGCGAACGGCAATGCGACGGCGGCTGATTTCTCCGACAGGTCGCGCAAGAATCCGGCGTAGATTTCGCGCGTGAGCGCGCCGGCCCATGCGGCGTTGCCCGTCTCGGCGGGCGACTGCACGCCACGCACGATTGCGTCGACGAGCTCCAACACCTTCGCCTCGCCCTTGTACAGCTTGCCGGCAGCGGCCAGCGGCGAATCGTTGTCGATGTGGCCGCGTGCGATGGAGGCCAGCGCCTTGTACAGCGGCGTCGCGGCGCTGGCCTTACGTAACGAATGTTGCAGCGGCCCGTTTGGCTTCACGATGGGCGGGCGCGTGATGGTCGGCGCGGCGCGTTCCTGTAGCGCCCTCACTTCGACCATCAAGCGGTCGGCGTCATCGTCGCGGCCCTCGTCGAGAGCGGCTTGCAGTTGTGCGCGGCTGTCCGCGAGTTCTTTCAGGATCGATTTCATGGTGTCAGTCCATTCGAGGCATTTCCTCCGGTTTGTGCTGGCGCCCGAGACGGACGTGTCACGCGAGCCAGGAGCGGCAACGCGCCGCAGGTACTACAAACCCGCCGACAGGTAACGCCCATCGGCGGGCGGGTGTCTCTATTCGCCGACGTGCCGCCTCGCCTCTTCGACGAGATGCTTTGCAGCGACGTCGATTTGCCACGAGGCCAGGGCGGCCATGCTGTCGTGCTGTTTCGCCGTCGAGCGAATGGTGTCGTCGAGAGAGCGGCCGAGTCCGTCGAGCGTCTTTCCGATTTCGTCGGCGGTCTGTAGCAGCTTGTCGAGCTCGTCGCGCATGTCGGCCAACAGCGGGCCGTACGCGCGGGCGACGGCGTCGACGGCGACTGTCGTTGCGGCGTCGCTCGCGGCCTTGAGCGATTTCGGCGTATCGGCTTCGAGCTTGTCGAGCCGCTTTGTCAAATCGGCGACGGCCGCCCTCATGGCATTGACGGCTTGCATGGGGCCCGGCCCTGGCGCTTCGCGTTCGTGAAGTTGCGAGACTTGCTGCCACAGGTCGGACAGCTCGCGGCGCAGCGCTTCGTTTTCCGATTCCAAGGCATCGAGGCGCGACGGGTCAAGCGCGGCGGCATGGCCCAGGCCGCCCACATAGGTCGGTTGCCCATAGCTCATGATGCGGCCCCCTTGCCAGACGTTTGAAAGGCGAGCCGTGCAGCGGCGTAGCGCTTTTCGACTTCGCGAATCACGTCGGAGAAATTGGCCTCCGGGTTTGCCAGGGCGCAACGTCGCAGCCATGCGAGGCGCTGGTTGGCCCTCGCGACGTCGAGTGTTTGGCACAGCCGGCGAAACTCATCGGTCATCGCTTGCAGACGTTTGGCGCCAGCATCGGCCATGGCTTCGAGCTCAGTCGCCACGCCATCGGCGCGGGCTTGATCGACGGCACCGGACATGCGCGCGGAGCGCAGCAGTCTTGCCGATGCGGAGAGGCTCGGCTCTCTCTCGCCGTGGCAAATTTCGCCGCCCCGGCGCAAGTGCGCGGCCAACGATTGCCAGCATGCGAGCGACGCGGCGCCGTGGTCGACGTTCGTCCAAACCCGCGCTTCGTCCTCGGCCAAACTGGCGTCGATAGCATCGGCGGCGGCGACGTCGTCATTCGCTGCCAGCGCGCCGTAAAGCTCGTCGCAACGGCGCAGGCAGTCTCGCAGGGATTGTTGATTGGCCCGGTGTATCGCGGGCAAGTCGTGCCAGCTTTGCATGGCGTAACCCTCCACAGAAGGGGCCGGCGCGCGACAGGCGGCGGCGGTTTTTTGATCGGGGGTCAGCGCGGCGGCGTAGCGGGGCAAGCCGTGAGCGCATGAACCTCAGTGCGCCCTGGGCCGGCAGACCGTTGCCAGGGGGATTTCAAGGATTCGGGCCGGCAGCATCGGCGCCAGCCCTGGGGGGAATGTCATCGAGACAGCGTCGGCGCCCGATGACGGAAGCATAGGCCAATCTTAGGCCGCGTGCCGACCCAACTTGCGAAAGGCGGCCCGACTGACGCCGCCCTCGATATCCGCGTCGGCCTCGGGCGGCTTGCATGGCGCAGCGTATTGCCACGAAACGATAGCGCCGTGTTCCACGGTCGCGGAAATCAACACGCCGCCGCTCATGTGCTCGCAGTAGTCCGACAGGCGCCCTCCGGCCGGCATCAGGCGCGCGCGTTGCAGGGCCCGGATATAGCAGTCCCGGCACGGGATCGGCGCGGGCACGTCTCGAATCTCGTGCAGGCTCATGGCAACAAATCCTGTTCCGTCAGTCCGCCCGGCAACGCCACGACGGCGGCGCGCTGGCGCGTCTTGGCCGTGAGCGGCGGCGGCAAACTGTGGTCAGTCTCGCGCTGTTCGCGCCGCGATATCGGCGTCAGGCGTAGCGAGCGGGCGAGCGCCTCTTGCTGCCGCGCGAGCTTGCGCACCTCATCCCCGAGGCGCTCGCCGCTCTGCCCTTTCGCAACGTCGCGCGGCAGGGCCGGCAGGCGATCTTGCGCCCTGAGCAACGCATGCAGTCGGGCTTGCTGGCAGCAGAAAACCGCCAAGACTTCGCAATCGCAGGCGCTGAAATGCCCGGCGCCAGCGGCGGCCGTCACTTCGCGCCAGACTTGGGCGGCAGCGTGCGGCAACCATTCGGGCGGGGCCCATTCGAGCACGGCGGCGCTGGCCTCAGCGTTCCTAGCGTGTTTGCGTGACATGGCGGGCATGACGGCTCCGGGTGCGGTGCGGGTCAAGGGCGATGCCGAGCCGATCAAACCCGGTCGACATGGTTTCGAGAGTAGCCGAAAACATCACGTTATGAGAGGTTTTTGCCTGTGTGACTTCTCGCTTTCTGCGGAGCGGCGCACGGTCGACAAAAAATTGCGTACGCGGCGCATATCCCCCCCTGCCCATGACTGGCGCCGCGCCGTCGTCGTGCTTCACGCTCACGATTTCGGCGACGGCATGCCGAACAGACTCGCGACAATTTCCTCGGGCGTGCTCGGCTCGCGATGCTTGAGGCCGAGGCGGCGATTGCGCTCGGCGATCAAGCGGTCGAGCAAGCGCATCGATTCGTAGAGTCGCTCGGCGTCGCCTTGCGTCGCGTCTTGCCACTCGGCCAGGACAGAGCCCATTGCAATACCTCGCGATGCTTCGTCGTCGCACTGGTCGGGCGCGAGCAGTGCCGGCACTATGCCGCCAAACGATGACACGAATGCACCGACAGCGCTCACCACATGGCCGAGGGAAAATTGCACGTCGCCGCAAGTCTCGCCGAGCTCGGCCGTCAGTTCGTCGTCGTCGAGGTCGCCCAGGTTGTCGGGCAGCACGCGGCGCCCACGTTCGTCGATGGTGCTATGCATGGTGTCTCTCGGGTTTGAGCGCGGCATTCAGGCGCTTAGTGCTTTCGGCATCGAGCACGGTCACGAGGCGATATCGGTGCGTCCCGTGCTCGGCAAGGACAGTTTCCAGCGAGCGGCACCAGACATGCATGTCGAGCTCGCTGAGGTTGTCATTGACGACGACGGGCTCGCCTGGGTAGCCATCATCCGGCCCGAGCACGATGCGCAGCCCGCCAGTCGGCGAGCGCCCGACGAGCACGAGCGCGCCGTCGGGCAGGAATGGCAGGTTGTCAGGGCGGATCATTGTTTCTCTCCATCGGGCTTGTCTGCGACGTGCTGCGGCTGGAATAGCGGGCAACGGCATAACGCGTTGGTGCCTCTGAGCGCGGTGCGCTGCGCCTGGGCGTCGGCATGACTGCGCTGCGGCTCCATGCACAGCGGCAGGCCATCAGGACGGCGCCGGAAGTTCGCGCACGTCTCGCAGCAACGCACGAACGGATCGTCGGTCATGGCTTGTCGTCGAATAGGTCGCGTTGCTTCAAGGCACGCGCGATGCCGCGCGGTTTCCTGGGCGGCGGCTCGTCACGCAGCGCGCCATGCAAACGCGGATTCGATACGCCGCCATAGAGCGGCACCAAGTTGCGCGCTTTGAGTAGGCGCCACAGGTGCGCGCGGTGACGTTCGACCAGGGTATCGAGCGCCCGCCCGCGTGCGGCGTCGACTTCGGCCAGCGCCGCCGCGCGTTGATCGGCAGGCCAGCGTTCAAGATCGGCCATGCGGCAAATCCACTCGCGACCTTGCTTGAGGCGCACCGCGTCGAGGTCGTTCATTTCATCCCCTCGGCGCCCGTCACTTCGTCGCCGGCCTCGTCGGTACGCGCACGCGTAGGTGAGAAGGCTTGCAAAGGGGCGGCGCTGGCAAACCCGGCGCTTTCGCCGCGAGGCACGGCGTCAGGCAAACCCTTCTCTGCAAGCCGGTTTTCGACTGCGCCCGGCGAACCATCGACGCCGGCCTCTCGCGCGTGCGCGTGCGCGCGTGAGGTTTTGTCTTTAGGTTTACTATGTAGATAGGTTTCAAAATGCGAACCCATTGGGTTTCCGGTTTCTAACCCAGTGGGTTTTTCTTCGGGCCATTCGGCGAGGCCGTAGCCGAAACCCAGTGGGTTTGCTGGAACGGGTTCCATCCGAGCCATTTCCATAACCGACTGGGTTTGTGCCTTTGATCGACGCCCGCCCCCTTTACCGTTCTGCTGTGCGACTTTCCGGCGCTCTTGCAGCTTTGCGAGTTCGTGAGCGGCGCGCTTTTGAACCCATCCCTCGTCCGTCTCGATCCAATACTGAATCAGCACGGAATCGACGGCCTCGCGCTCGGCCTTCCTGGTGGCGCCGACCAACTTATACAAACCCAGTCGGTTTCGAGTTAGCGGCAATTCCGTGTCAAAAAAAAGATCGAGCAGCTTGCGGTAGGCGCCGTGCTGGGTGAAGTCCAATCCCTTCGTGTCGGCGTCGAAATCGCGGATAAAGAAGCGGTAGAAGTTCATCGCGCGGCCTCACCTTCAAAACCCATTGGGTTTTCTTTTGGTTTACGTGCCCCGTCCCTGAGCATGGCCCTCGCGCTGCCTCGTTTCAGGGTCACGAAGGCGGGGCGGTCGAGGTTGATCGCGACGAGGCGCGCAGGCCGGCCCTGCAGCAGCAACCAGACCAGAGCGCGCAGTCGGCGGTATGGCTCGTCGTCGGTAAAGACGAGCTCCAGGCCCAGGCCAAAGAGCGCCGACACGTCATCGCCAGCGCGCGGCCAATAGGTGCGGGGCACGTAAAGCGTCGGGAAACGTCGCGCGAGTGCCGGGCCCAGGCTGAGGGCAAGATAGGACGCGGGCGGATCGTTGCCACGCAGACGCGCGTTATGCGTGCTCTGTAGCCAAGCCGGAACCATGGCGGCACCCGTTACGCGGCGGTGCTTGCGGCGGTCTGTTGGGGCAGCGGGTATTTGCGGGGGCGGCCACGCGGGCGGCGTACCTGAGCGGCAGCGGTAGCAGCGGCGGCCTCTGTTGCAGCAGCCTGAGCGGCCTGGGCCTGGGCGCGCTGTTGCGTAGCGAGGCGTTCGCGCTCGGCGTCGTCGCTCAATTGGCGCAGCCACGATTTGAGGTCGTCGAGGGCAATCATCGGCATACCGCCGCTCGGCCGGATCACGCGCGGGCCTTTGCCGCTTCTCACGAGCTTGTCGAGCGTCGAGCGCGACATTCTGAGCATCGTGGCCGTTTCGCGAATGGTCAGCACCAGCGGCGGGCTTTCCATCATGACGGGCGACGCGAGTGCGGTGTTGCCCTGGGCTATCGTGTCGGCCTTGCGGGGCCGGCCGGGCTTGCGCTTGACGGGAATAGCGGCAACAGGGGTTTTCATATTGGCCCTCACGGTTAGTTATTGATGCGCGTGAAAACACTGTAGGCCGGACTTCTATCGCAATGCAAACCAGGTTGTATCGAGTCACTCGCAACAAACGACTGCCGAATAGGCCAAACGTGGCATAAAGCTATTTTTCGATTGGCGCGTGAAAGATTAATTCTGCAAATTTACAGAATTGCTCCGCAAACCCAATACCAGCGCGGCTTTCCGGGTTTTTAAGGGACGAGCAACCTATGAAGGCCGTCGGAATCGTTGGCGCGCTGTGGCCATGTTTGGCTTTCTATTGATATAGTTTGGCCGGATATTGAAATGCGCTCCCAATAATGCGGAAAAACTAAAAGTTGGCGAAAAGGCGAAAGGAAAAAATCTTTGCAAAAAAAGCCGGCTCGATGGCCGGCTCACTTATCGCTACCGTCGACGAGGGCTACGCGATCTTGATCCTGCCGAGCTGCTCGCGCGCGACGCGGTCGCTCAGGTGGCCGTAGTGCTTGTTGATCTGATCGAGGCTCGTGCCTGCCAAGCGAGCCACGAGCAGCACGCCGGCGCCCCCTTCGAGCAAGGCGCTGATTGCTGTGTGTCGCAGCACGTAAGCGCAGAACGTGTCAGGCAGTCCGGCAGCCTTGCCTGCGGCCTTTACGCGCGGGTTCCAGAAGTTGGCATCCTGCCAGCCTGAGCCGTCGGCACGCGCGAAGATCGGCGCGGCGGGCAACTTGCCTTTGCACTGCTCGCGAAAGAGCCTTACGGCATCGGGCGGCAGCACGACGGTACGCGGGCCGGTCTTGCTCCATCGCAAATTGCAGAGGCCGGCCGCCGCGTCGAAGTCGGCCACGGTCAGCCGGGCCAACTCGCCGGGGCGGAAAGCGCTCAGCAACAGGCCGCGCACGAATGGGCGGATTTCCTCGCCGGCAGCGGCCAGCAGGGCGCGACGCTGCTCGGGGCTCAGGAAGAGCGTGCGGCGGGCGTGCGTGTCCGCAAACGCGCCGAGGCTCCAGGCGTCCCGGCTGCCGACGTGCCCCTCGTCGTATGCATGATTGAGGGCGGCGCGGACATACGTGAGGTCGCGCGTCGCGGTCGCCCGAGCGCGGCGCTTCGCCTCGTCGAGCGGCTCGCCGTCCTTGGGCCGCACGACAAGCAAGCCGACGCGAAAGGCGGCCCAGGTCTTGCGGTCGAGCTCGGCGAGCGGCATGTCGGGCAGAGTCGCATGGGCGAGCACGCTACGGGCAAGGCTGCGCCGTGCGCGGTCGGCGGCGTCCTCGCTTCGGGTCGCGAGCTTCGCGACGTAGTTCGTGACGGCGTCGGATATCGTGAACGGCTTGCCGGAGAGGCCAGCGGCGACGGTATTGCCAAACTCGCGGGCGAGGTCGCAGGCGCGGGCATAACGCTTGTCGTCGGTCGCGTCGGTCAGCGTCCCGAGCGCCTTGTATTGCTGCTTGCCGGTGGCCTTGTCGCGAGCGCGCGCAGTCCAGGTCTGTACGCCATCGGGCAGCACGCGCACGCCGATAAACAGGCCCGGCGCGAGGCGGTCGTAGTAGGGTTCGCTGCGGCTCGCCAGGGCGGCGCGGCGGGCTTTGGTGTCGATCTGGCTCATGGCTTTTTTCCTTCGTCTGAAAAGAGTCTGAAAAAAGCATAGCCACGCACCAGAGCGCACGCAACGAGAACAAATCGCCGGAAACCCGCATAAATAAAGGCTTTCCGGGTAATTGATCGTCGCTTGTCATACGCTCAGATAATCGAAAACACCCCCTTCTGGCCTCTTGTACGGGACGTGCAGCAGCTCGGCCCCGGCCCCGGTTGTGAACACCTGCATATAGAGATGGGCGCCGGTGCCGATGCCATAAGTGCCGTAGGAAACCTTGTTCGGCTGCGCCTTGGCCAGGCTGATCACCTCGGGCAGCGTGCGAGGCATGGCGCTGTTGGCCGTCAGCACCAGGCTGGAGGTGCACAGCTGGCCGATGGCGGTCAGGTCGCGCAACGGATCGAACGGGGGCTTGGCCACCATGTACGGCGTCTGCACCAGGCTGGGCAGCGCCAGCAGCAGGGTGTAGCCGTCCGGCGCAGCCTTGGCCACCACGTCGGCGCCGATCATGCCGCCGACGCCCGGGCGGTTCTCGACGATCACGGGACGTTGCCACAGCTTGCTCAACGGATCGCCGAGCGCGCGTGCCAGCACGTCGGTGGCGCCCCCCGGGGGGTAGGGCACGACCAGCCGAACCGGCTTCGACGGATAGTTCGGCATGGCGGACTGGGCTGACTGGGCCCGGGCATGGCCAAGGCCAAGTGCCGAAGCCGTGGCGGCGATGGAGCCGGCACCCAGCCATTGCAGGGCTTTGCGTCGGTCAGCTTGCATGGTGTTTCCTCCTGGTTGTGACGTCCTGGTTGTCTTGTCGCGACTCGCGCGCATGGCAAACGGCAGCGTACGGGCCGCTGCCGGCGCGGCACATCGGCGCTATGGACGAGACAGTGGGACGGTATTTACCCCGAGGAGCAAACACTGATGACATCGCCGCAGTGAAATCTTTCAACTCGCGCGGCGAGAAATCTAAATTCCTTTTCAATACCCATTCTGTGACGATACCCGCAGGTGCACGATTGCACCTTTTTGTCTTTGGCGGAGGACGTCCTATGGCAACCGGCAAGCGCAACGGGCTGCACTCTCAGGCCCCGGCGCACGGCCCGGCGCAAGCGCTGCCTGCCCCTGCTGCGGCGCCGCAGCGACGCCGCAGATTCCTGGTTGCCGTGCTCGCCTGTGCCGGTATCGCGGCGGGTGCGGGCGGCAGCTGGTGGTACGCGCAGTCGCGCTCCGGCAAGGCACCCGGGGTGGTGGAAGGCGACGGCAAGAGCGGCCCGCCTGGCATGGTCCATGTACCCGGCGGCGAATTCCTGATGGGCAGCGACAGCAAGATGGCGCAGGCCAACGAGAAGCCGGCGCACAAGGTGCGCGTGCATGCCTTCTGGATGGACAAGCACCACGTCACCAATGCCGAGTTCCGCAGATTCATCGAGACCACGCGCTACGTCACCACGGCGGAGCGGGTGCCGGACTGGGAAACCCTGAGGGTACAGCTGCCTCCCGGTACGCCGCGGCCGCCCGACAGCGCGATGGTAGCCGGCGGCATGGTCTTTGTCGGCACGCCGCGTCCGGTGCCGCTGCAGGACTATTCGCGCTGGTGGCGCTACGTGCCTGGCGCCGACTGGCGTCATCCGGGCGGTCCCGGTACTTCGATCGAAGGCAAGGACAATCATCCGGTGGTACAGGTGTCGTACGAAGACGCTCAGGCCTACGCCAAATGGGTGGGCAAGCGCCTGCCCACCGAGGCGGAATGGGAATTTGCCGCGCGTGGCGGGCTGGAGCAGGCCACCTACGCATGGGGCGACCAGTTCGCGCCCGCCGGCAAGCAGATGGCCAACGTCTGGCAGGGCCAGCAGAACCAGCCGTTCCCTGTAGTAAGCCAGGTGGTCAGCCCGAAGGCTGGCGGCGCGCTGGGCACCAGCCCGGTCGGCACGTTCCCACCCAACGGCTACGGGCTGTCCGACATGACCGGCAATGCCTGGCAATGGGTCGCCGACTGGTACCGCGCCGACCAGTTCCGGCGCGAAGCCGGCAAGGCGCAGCCGATCGAGAACCCGGTCGGCCCCCTGGCCTCGTGGGATCCCAGCGAGCCTGGCGTACCTGTCAACGCCCCCAAGCGCGTGACGCGCGGGGGATCGTTTCTCTGCAACGAAGACTTCTGTTTGAGCTACCGCCCCAGCGCCCGGCGCGGGACGGATCCCTTCAACAGCATGTCGCACCTTGGCTTCCGGCTGGTGATGGACGACAGCCGCTGGACCGAGATGCGCCGCGAGACGCCGGTGGCGATGGGCGGACAGCCGCAGACGGCGGCACGCTGATGCCGGGCCGGTGCGACACGAGACAGGAGCAAGCATCATGAGCATGCCCGCTAATAGCGCGCCGGGCGCCGGCGCTTCGCGCAAGGCGATTGCCGTACTGTGCGCCGCGCTGGCGTTCGGCAGCCTGCAGCTTTCCGGGTGTACCACGCCCGCCACGCCCGCCACGCCGGCCGCACCCACGGCGCAGGCCACTGCCACTCAGGCGGCGCGGCCCGCCGAACAGGCCTTGCCATCGTGGCGCGATGGCGCTGCGCGTCAGGCGCTGCTCAAGTTCGTGGCCGACGTGACAAGCCCGGGCTCGCCCAGCTTCGTGCCGCCCGAGGCGCGCGTGGCCGTGTTCGACAACGACGGCACGCTGTGGAGCGAGCAGCCGCTGTACTTCCAGTTCTACTTCCTGCTCGACCAGGTCCGGGCCGCCGCGCCTCAGCATCCGGAATGGCGCAGCAATGCCGCGTTCAAGGCGCTGATGGCCAACGACATGGACGCGCTGATGGCAAACCAGAAGCAGCTGCTCGGGCTGATTGCCACGGCCAACAGCGGCATGAGCGTGGACGAGTACGACCGCACCATCCGCGACTGGCTGGCCAAGGCACGCCATCCCAAGTTCAACCGGCCCTATACCGAGCTGGTTTACCAGCCGCAGCTCGAACTGCTGTCCTACCTGCGCGCCAACGGCTTCAAGACCTACATCGTGTCCGGCGGCACCATCGATTTCATGCGGCCCTGGAGCCAGCAGATCTACGGCATCCCGCCCGAGCAGGTAATCGGGTCGTCCCAGGCGGTGCGCTACATGGTGCGCGACGGCAAGCCCGTGCTGATGCGCGATCCCAAGCTCGACTTTATCGATGACGGCCCCGGCAAGCCGGTCGGCATCTACCGCCATATCGGCCGCCGGCCAATCCTTGCTGTCGGCAATTCCGACGGCGACCTGCAGATGCTCGAGTACACCACCGGCGGCGACGGCCCGCGCATGGCGGTGCTGGTGCGCCATGACGACGCCGAGCGCGAGTTCGCCTACGACCGCCAGTCCAAGGTCGGCAAGCTGGACAAGGCGCTCGACGCGGCGCAGGCGAGGGGCTGGACGGTGGTCAGCATGAAGCAGGACTGGCAGCAGATCTATCCGGCGGCGGGCGCCGGGAAGTAAGGCGGCAATCCACTGGTTTTGACGATCGGAGGCTTCAATGCAGCGAATGAGAGACTCAGCACCGGCAAGGCGCGGCGCGCGCTTTGCCATGGCGGCGGTGGCGGTGGCAATCGCCGCCATCGCCGGGTGCAAGAAGGCGGACGAGCCCACGCAGCAGGCGCCGGCCACGCAGCAGCCAGCGCCGCAGGCGCCAGCCACGGCAACTGCACCGCCCGCCACGCCGGCACAGCCGACCGCCGAATCGCACCTGCCGGCCCCTGCGGATGCGTCGGCACCCGTCGGCACCGCCTCGGCACCGGTGGCCGCGACTGGTGGCACTTCAGACAAGAAGCCCAATATCCTGGTCATCTTCGGCGACGATGTCGGGCAGACCAATATCAGCGCCTACAGCATGGGCGTGTTGGGCTACCGCACGCCCAACATCGACCGCATCGCGCGTGAAGGGATGATGTTCACCGACTACTACGCGGAGAACAGCTGCACGGCGGGGCGCTCGTCATTTATCACGGGACAGACGCCCTTGCGCACTGGCTTGTCCAAGGTAGGCGCGCCGGGCGCAACCGTGGGCCTGCAGGCACGCGACGTGACGTTGGCCGAGGCGCTCAAGCCGCTGGGCTACGCCACCGGCCAGTTCGGCAAGAACCACCTTGGCGACCGCGACGAATACCTGCCGACCAAGCACGGCTTCGACGAGTTCTACGGCAACCTGTACCACTTGAATGCCGAGGAGGAACCGCAGCGCCCGTACTGGCCCAAGGACAAGAACGACCCGTTCGTGAAGAACTTCTCGCCGCGCGGGGTGTTGCACAGCACCGCCGACGGCAAGATCGAGGACACCGGTCCGCTTACGACCAAGCGCATGGAGACCATCGACGACGAAACCACCGATGCCGCGCAGAAGTTCATCACCAAGCAGGTCGAGGCCGGCAAGCCTTTTTTCGTGTGGATGAACACCACGCGCATGCACGCCTATACGCACGTGCGGCCTTCCATGCAAGGGCAGAGCGGCATGCCCGGCAACGAATATGCCGACGGCATGATCGAGCACGACGGCGACGTCGGCAAGCTGCTCAAGACGCTCGATGACCTGAAGGTGGCCGACAACACCATCGTGATCTACACGACCGACAACGGCCCCAACCAGTGGTCCTGGCCGGACGCGGCAACCACGCCGTTCCGCAGCGAGAAGGACACCAACTGGGAAGGTGCGTTCCGCGTGCCGGCGATGATCCGGTGGCCGGGCAAGGTCAGGCCGGGCACGGTGACCAACGAGATGTTCTCCGGGATGGACTGGTTCCCGACGCTGATGGCGGCCGCCGGTGACGGCGACGTCAAGGACCGGCTGCTCAAGGGTGCATCGCTCGGCGGCAAGAACTTCAAGGTGCACCTGGACGGCTTCAACCAATTGCCGTTGCTGACCGGGCAGACCAACAAGAGCGCGCGCAACGAGTTCTATTACTTCAACGATGACGGTGCGCTGGTTGCCATGCGCTATGGCGACTGGAAGATCGTCTTCTGCGAGCAGACGTCGCCGGGAGGCTTTCAGGTCTGGCAGGATCCGTTCAAATGCCTGCGCGTGCCGAAGGTCTTCAACCTGCGCATGGATCCGTACGAGCGCGCCGACATAGTCTCTGACCAGTACAACGACTGGCTGACCAAGAACGCGTACCTGACCGAGATCGGTACGATGAAGGCATCGGTGTTTCTGGAGACCTTCGTCAACTATCCGCCCAGCCAGCGGCCTGCCAGCTTCAGCATTGACCAGGTGCGGGAGCGGGTCGACAAGAAGATCGACGAGTCCTTCCGGCAGCGCGAACAGAAGAAGTAGGCGCCGGGCGCCTTGCGCCCGGGATTGGGATAAGCCGGCGCCCCTTGCCACGTGGCGCTGGCTCCACCGGTGCAATGCATGGACAGACTACACGCCGCACAGGGCGGCAACCGGCGACATGGCAACAATGCCGCCGGTACCGGAACGCCTGCCGCATCGATGCCGCGGCAATCCGGCGCGGCCGAACAGACCTGGCTCTGGGCGGCCGTTTTGCTGTTTGCCTCTGGCATCGTGGGGCTGATCTACCAGATCGTCTGGATCCGGCAGCTGTCGCTGGTGGTGGGCGTGGACGTACACGCGGTCACCACTGCGGTCAGTGCTTTCTTTGCCGGGCTGGCGCTGGGCGGCTGGCTGTTCGGCCGCATCGCGGACCGCCACGGCAATGCGCTGCGCTTGTATGCCTGGCTGGAGCTGGCGGTGCTGGTGCTTGGCATCGGCGCGACGGTGGCGCTGGCCCATGCGGCGGCGCCGTTCGCGTGGCTGGAGCAGCGCGCTGGCTTGCTGGCATGGGCGCTGCCGCTAGTGCTGGTGATGCTGCCGGCCGCCGCCATGGGCGGGACACTGCCGGTGCTTATTCGCGCGCTGGCGCCGGTGATGGGGCGAGTTGGGGTGCAGGGCGGGCGCCTGTATGCGGCCAATACCGCGGGCGCCATCGTCGGCACGTTGCTGGCGGGCTTCGTGCTCGGTCCGCTGCTTGGCATGCTGGGCAGCGCGATGGTGGCGGGCGCGCTCAACGGTGCCGCTGCGCTGGTGGCATGGTGGCTGGCCTCGCGCACGCCGGCTGCACTAGCGGATCAAGCCGCCAGGCCGAGGGACGTCGCTGTCGCGGGAGACGTTGTCAACGGCAGGCTGGCGCTGGTGCTGTACGCAGCCGCCGGCGGCATCGCGCTCGGCTATGAAGTGGTGTGGTCGCAGGCGATCGTGCAGTTCATCAGCACGCGCAGCTTCGCCTTCACGGTCGTGCTGGCGACTTACCTGGCGGGGCTGGCCATTGGCAGCGCGTTCGCCGCGCGGTATGCCGACCGGGTTCGCGATCCCTGGGGTGCATTCGGGTTGCTGGTGGCCGGTGCCGGGCTGGTGGCGCTGCTGGAAGTGCTGCTGCTGGGCGAATGGCTGCTGCGCGCGCAGGGCGTGCTGTCGGCATGGGTGCAGGCGCAGACCGCCAGTCCGCTCGCCGCCGCCTGCGCCACCTTTGCGCTGGCTTCGCTATGCGTGGTGTTCTTGCCGACGCTGCTGCTCGGCGCCGCCTTCCCGTTCGTGTTGCGCGTGGGCGTCGACAGCCGCCATGTCGGCGCTGGCGTGGGCAGCGTGGTGGCGCTAAATACGCTGGGCGGCATTGCCGGCTCGGCGCTGGCCGGGTTTGTGCTGGTCCCCTTTATCGGGCTGGTGCATACGCTGGCGCTGCTGGCGGTGGCCGCCGGCGTGGTCGGCGTGATCGCCGTGGCGCTCGGCAGCGGGATCCGGCCGGCGGCGCGCTGGGCCGTGCCGATGCTCGGCGTGCTGGCGGTGATCGCCGCCGCGCTGGCGCCGGCGGACCGGCTCGCCACGCTGCTGGCACGGGCGCGCGGTGGCGAACTGGTGTTCTACGAGGAAGGGCGCGGCGCGACTGTGGCGGTGGTGGAGCAGAGTTCGCCCCACCACCGCTTCCGGCGCCTCTACATCCAGGGCGTTTCCAATTCGGGCGATACCATGACTTCGCTGCGCTATATGCGGCTGCAGGCGCTGCTGCCGCTGATCGTGCATGGCGGCACGCCCAGGGCCACGCTGGTGATCGGGCTGGGCACGGGCATCACCGCGGGCGCGACGCTGGCCTGGCCGGGGCTGGAGCGGCGCGTGGTGGCGGAGCTGCTGCCGCCGGTCGCGCGTGCAGTGCCGAAGTTCACCGGCAACTTCGACGTTGCGACCGACCGGCGCGTGGAGGTCCGCCTGCGCGACGGCAGGCGCGAGCTGCTGCAGAGCCCGCAGCGCTACGACCTGATCACGCTGGAGCCGCCGCCGCCGTCCGCCGCGGGCGTCGCCAGCCTGTACTCGACTGACTTCTACCGGCTCGCGGCCGCGCGCCTGCAGCCCGGCGGGCTGGTCGCGCAATGGCTGCCGCTGCCGACGCAGAACGACGAGGACACACGCATGCTGGTGCGCAGCTTCCTCGACGTGTTCCCGCACGCGATGCTGTGGACCACCGAGCTGCACGAGATGATGCTGGTCGGGTCGCTGTCGCCGCTGACGCTGGACGCGGCCCGCATCCGCGCCGGCTTTGCCCAGCCCGAGGTGGCCGCCGCGCTGCAGGCCGTGGGCGTGCGCTCGCCGGCGGCGCTGCTGGCGACCTGGGTCACAGACCGCACCGGACTGGACTGGTACGCCGCCGATGCGCCGGCCGTGACCGACGACCGGCCCCGCATCGAATACGCCGGATGGGTGCGGCGCGAGGCCTTCCCGGAAACGCTGGCGAAGCTGCTCTCGCTGCAGAGCGAACCACCGCTGACCGGCGCCGACGAGGCGCTGTGGCAAGACGTGCAACGCGAGCGCCGGATCCTGCATACCTTCTACCGCGCCGGGCTCGACGCCTACCGCGGCGACCGCGAAGGCTGGGCCAGCCATGTCATGCAGGTGATGCGCGCCGACCCGGACAACCCCTACTACGCCTGGTTCGTCGGTGGCGGCGCCACTCGCGGCGCGCCGGCAGTGCCGAGGACCGTGCCATGAGCGCCCGCGACGACGTACTGGCCCTGCAGCAGCGCATGGGCGAATCCATTGTCGGGCAGCAGCGCATGATCGAACGCCTGCTGCTGGGCCTGCTCGCCGATGGCCACCTGCTGGTGGAAGGGCTGCCGGGGCTGGCCAAGACCCGCGCCATCAAGATGCTGGCGCGCAACCTCGACGCGCGGCTGTCGCGCATCCAGTTCACGCCGGACCTGCTGCCCGCGGATATCACGGGTTCGGAGCTGTATTTCACCGAGGGCGGCAAGGGTGAGTTCCGCTTCCAGCCAGGCCCGGTTTTCGCCAACCTGGTGCTGGCCGACGAGGTCAACCGTTCGCCCGCCAAGGTGCAGGCGGCCTTGCTGGAGGCCATGGAAGAGCGCCAGGTCACCGTCAGCGGCACCACGCACAAGCTCGAGCCGCTGTTCCTGGTGATGGCCACGCAGAACCCGATCGAGCAGGAGGGCACCTATCCGCTGCCCGAGGCGCAGATGGACCGTTTCCTGATGCATGTCAGCGTGGGCTACCCCGAGGCGGATGCCGAGGCCGACATCGTGCGGTTGGCGCGCGAGGAAGAGGGCGGTGCCGCGGGCGCCTCAGCCGCCGCCCATGCCATCCGGCTTGCACCGGCGTCGATCTTCAACGCCCGCGCCGAAATCCACGGCATCCATGTCAGCGATGCGGTGGCACGCTACGTGGTGGCGCTGGTGCAGGCCACGCGCGCACCCAAGGCGGTGGACGATGACCTGGCGAAGTGGATCCAGATCGGCGTCAGCCCGCGCGGCTCGATCGGGCTGGACAAGGTGGCGCGCGCGCACGCGTGGCTGCACGGTCGTGACTTCGTTACGCCAGAAGACGTGCAGGCGGTGGTGCATGATGTCTTCCGCCATCGCCTGATCCTGTCGTATGAGGCGCATGCGGCCGGAATCGGCGCTGACGCAGCGATCGACCGCCTTGTGCAGCAGGTTGCGGTGGCCTGAGCGCCGCGACGATCACAGCGATGCGACTGCCATTCCGAGCCTTGGCCCGCGCCGCGCCGGCTGAAGTACAGGCGCCGTCGTCGCAAGCTACGCTCGGCGTCAGCGTCGATGCGGCAGCGCTGGCCGCGCTGGAGGTGGCCGCGCGCGACTTCCATTTCCTGCCGCGCCAGCCGGTGCACAGCGTTCTGGCCGGTCGCCATGCCTCGCGCGTGCGCGGGCGCGGGCTCAGTTTCGAAGAGCTGCGCCTGTACCTGCCGGGCGACGATATCCGCAGCATGGACTGGCGCGTGACCGCGCGCACCGGCAAGCCGCATGTGCGCGTCTATAGCGAGGAGAAAGACCGTCCGGTGCTGCTGGTGGTGGACCAGCGCATCAATATGTTCTTTGGCAGCCGGCGCGCGATGAAGTCCGTCAGTGCTGCCGAGGCCGCAGCGCTGGCGGCGTGGCGCGTGCTGGCCGAGGGCGACCGCGTCGGCGGCGTGGTGTTTGGCGACACGCAGATCGCTGAATTCCGGCCGCGCCGCAGCCGCCAGGCGGTGCAGCAGCTGCTGGGCGGCATCGCGACCCTGAACCAGGCGTTGCGCCCCGACGCACCCGCGCGGCGCGCCGCCGGCCAGCTCAACGCGGCGCTGGACCGCGCCGTGCGGCTGGGGAGCCATGACTGCCTGGTCATCGTCATCAGCGACTTCGACGGTCACGATGCACGCACCCGCGACCTGATGCTGTCGCTGGCAGCGCGCAATGACGTGCTGACCATGCTGGTCCACGACCCCTTCCTGAGCGAGCTGCCGGCATCCGGGCAGCTGGTGGTCAGCGATGGCGAACTACAGGTCGAACTGGGGTTCGGGCAGGCGGCGGTGCGGCGCAGCATCGCCGAATTTGCCGATACCCATGGCCGTGAGCTGCTGGACTGGCACCATGCGATTGGCGTGCCCCTGCTGCCGCTGTCGGCGGCCGAGGACACGGCGCTGCAGCTGCGCCGGCTGCTGGGCCGGCCGTTGCAGCAGGCGCCGGTGCGCCAGCGCGCGGGGGCTGCGCCATGAGCCTGACCCACAGCACTGCGCCGGGTGATACCGGCAGCGCTGCCACCTTGCACCAGTTGGCCGACCTGGCCATGCCGCCGCCGCCGTCATGGGCACCACAGACGATTGGTTGGCCGATCCTCGGTGCGGTGCTGCTGGCGGCGCTCGCGTGGGCCGGATGGCGCGCATGGCGGCGCCATCGGGCCAACCGCTACCGGCGCGAGGCGCTGGCCGAGCTGGCTCGCCTGCGCGCCGACGCCGGCAAAGACGTGGCGAGCCGTGCCGCGGCACTGCAGGCGATGGCCGCGCTGCTCAAGCGCACCGCGCTGGCCGCGTGGCCGCGAACGCAGGTGGCCAGCCTCGCCGGTGCCGAGTGGGCCGCCTTCCTGCAGGCGCACGCGGGCCGTGCGCAGGACACAGCGCCACTGCTGGCCGCGCTGGTGCAGGACGCCGAGTACCGCGGCGATGCGGCGCTGGCGCAGTGGCCCGACATGCAGGTAGAGGCCGTTGCCGGCGCGTGCCGGCGCTGGATCACCGGGCATCATGTACCAGTTTGAATATCCCTGGCTTTTCGTGCTGCTGCCATTGCCGCTGCTGCTATGGTGGTGGCTGCCGCCGTACCGCGAGGAAAGCGCCTCGGTGCGCCTGCCCTTTTTTGGCGAGGTCGCCAGCGCGGCCGGGCTGACGCCCGCCCCGGGCGCGGTGGTGCCGCGCCGCAACCGGCTGCAGCGCGTGCTGGCGCCGCTGGCCTGGGCGCTGGTGGTGACGGCCATGGCCAGGCCGCAGTTCCTGGAAGCGCCAATGCAGAAGGTGCAGCCGGTGCGCGACCTGCTGATCGCGCTGGACCTGTCGCAGTCGATGGACACGCCCGACTTCCGCGACCCCTCCGGCGCGCTGATCCCGCGCGTGCAGGCGGTGCGGCAGGTGGTCAGCGGCTTCGTCGCGAAGCGACCGGGCGACCGCATCGGCCTGATCGTGTTCGGTGACGCGCCGTATCCGCTGGCGCCGTTCACGCTCGACCATCGGCTGGTGCAGACGCTGATCGATGGGATGCTGCCGGGCGAGGCCGGGCCGAGCACCGCGCTGGGCGATGCCATCGGCCTCGGCATCAAGCTGTTCGACCACAGCGAAGCGGCCGACAAGGTGCTGATCGTGCTGACCGACGGCAACGACACCGCCAGCCGCATGCCGCCCGAGCGCGCCGCGGGCATCGCCCGGGAACGGGGTGTCAAGGTGCATACCATTGGCATTGGCGACCCCAATGCCGCCGGCGAGGAGAAGGTAGACCTGGGCGTGCTGCAGCGCATTGCCGCGCAGACCGGCGGGCGCTATTTCTTCGGCGCCGACCAGGCGGGGCTGGAAGGCATCTACGCGACGCTGGACCGGATCACCCCGCACCAGCACAAGACCTTGTCGTGGCGACCCCGCCGCGAGCTGTTCATGTGGCCGCTGGGCGCGGCCGTGGCGATCGTGCTGGGGTATCAGCTGCTGATGCTGGCCTGCGTGGCGTGGCTGTCGCGCGCGCGCCATGCCGCCGCCGCCGGGCCGACTGGCAATGCCGGGGAGGCCAGCTGATGCAGCCGCTGGCCGACAGCCTCGTCCATTTTCATTTCCTGCGGCCGGCCTGGCTGCTGGTGCTGCTGCCCGCCGTGCTGCTGGTGTGGCTGGTGCGCCGCCGCGGCGACGTGCGCCGGCGCTGGCGCCAGGCCATCGCGCCGCACCTGCTTGATGCGCTGATGCTGGGCGAGCGCCGCCACCTGGCGCTGCGGCCCGTGCACCTGACCGCGCTGCTGCTGGCGCTGGGCGCGATCGCGCTGGCGGGCCCGGCCTGGCGCCAGGAACGGCCGCCGTTCCTGGACGACAAGGCGCCGCTGGCCATCGCGATCGACCTGTCGCGCACCATGGATGCGGTCGATGTCACGCCGACGCGGCTGGAGCGCGCGAAGCTCAAGGTCAAGGCGCTGCTGGCGCGCCGCGACGGCGGGCGTACCGCGATCTATGCGTACGCCGGGTCGACGCACCTGGTGCTGCCCCTGACCGACGACAACGAACTGCTGCAGACCTTTGTCGACGCGCTGCAGACCCGCATCATGCCGGCGCCGGGCCGCGACATGGCGCTGGCGCTGCGCACCATCGACAAAGACCTGGCCCGCGAACCGGTGCCCGGCACCATCCTGTTCATCACCGATGCGGTCGAGCCTGCCGCCTCCGCCGCCTTCCGCGCGCAGGCCGCCGGCGGCCGCAGCCAGCCAGTAGTGCTTGCCATCGGCACGGAGCAGGGCGGGCCGCTGCGCAACGCCGAAGGCGGTTTCGTCGAGCAGGACGGCGCACGCATGTTCGCCCGCCTGGATGTGGCGGCACTCAGGCGCTTCGGCGACGACAGCGGCGTGCCGGTCGCCACCTTCACGCCGGGCAGCGACGACGACGTTGCCTGGGTGCAGCGCCATGTGCAGGCCCACCTGGAGCGGATGCAGGCCACCGACCGCACCCGCTGGCAGGACGAGGGCTGGTGGCTGACGCTGCCGATAGCCGTGCTGGCCGCGTTGTGGTTCCGCAAGGGCTGGACGGTGCGCTGGATCGCCAGCCTGCTGGTGGCAGTGGCGCTGGCGGCGCCGCCAGGCGTGCAGGCGCAGCCAGCGCAGCCATCGGACAGCACGCGGCCGTGGCGTTTTGCCGACCTGTGGCTGACCCATGACCAGCAAGGCCGGCGTGCCTTCGGGCAAGGCGACTTTGCCCGGGCCGCCGTGCTGTTCGACGATCCGATGTGGCGCGGTATCGCGCAATACCGCGCCAGCCAGTATGCACAGGCGGTGCAGAGCTTCGCGCTGGTCGATTCGCCGCAGTCGGACTACAACCAGGGCAATGCGCTGGCGCGGCAGGGCCAGTACACGCAGGCAGCGGCGCGCTACCGGCAGGCGCTGAAGCGGCAGCCGCAATGGCCGGCGGCGGCCGCCAACCTGGCGCTGATGGAGAAGCTGCTGGCCCGGCAAAAGCCGGCGAAGGAGAAGGATCCGGACGATCAGGAGGAGCCGCCGGACGTGCCCCCGGACGAGATCAAGTACGACGCCGGCAGGCCGCCCCGGCAGGGCGGACAGACCATGCAGGTCGGCCGCACGCAGGACGCCGAGATGTGGATGCGCGCGATCCGGACCTCGCCGACCGACCTGCTGCAACGCAAGTTCGCGCTGCAGCACGCGCCGTCGGCACAGCCGGCATCGAAGGGGCAGCCATGACGGCCCGGCTGGCGAGGTGGCTGCTGCTTTGCGCTCTGCTGCTGCCGTGGCTGGCGCACGCCGCGGCGGAGCCGCGCGTGCGGGTTGAAGTCGGCGCCAGGCAGCCGGTGCTGGTGGGCCAGCAGGTCGCCATCGACGTGACGATCCTGGCGCCGAATTTCTTCATGTCGGCACCGGCGTTCCCGGTGCTGCAGGTGCCGGGCGCGGTGATCACCATGCCCGATGAGCGCGCGCAGAACTCGACCGAGACCATCGACGGCATCACCTATGCCGGCATCCGCAAGCGCTATGCGTTCACGGCCGAGCAGGACGGCGATTTCGAGCTGCCGGCGGCTACCGTGCGTTTTACCTACGCCGGAGAAGATGGCGCGCCGCGCCAGGGCAGCGTGACCTTCCCCGCCACGCGGATCCGCGCCGGTGCCGGTGGGGCGATTGGCACTGCGGGGCAGGGCGCCGGGGCTGCCCGGCCGCTGCTGCCCGTGGCCCGGCTGACGGTGACGCAGGCGCTCGACCCTGCCGCCAGGGATGGCGCCGTGTACCTGCATGCGGGCGACGCGCTGGTGCGCACCGTAACCACTTTCGCGCCGCAGACGCAGGCCATGATGATCCGCCCGCCGCACGTGCCGGCGTTGCGTGGGGTGCGCCTGTTCAGCGCCGATCCGCGGCTGTCCGACCACGCCGGCGGTGCCGGCGATGCCACCGGGCCGGGCGGCACGCGGGTGGATACCTTCACCTATGTGTTTGAGCGAAGCGGCACCTACACGCTGCCGCCGGTGACGGTGGACTGGTTCGATGCAGCCACGCGGCAGCCTGCGCATTCCGAGGTGCCGGCGATCAGGGTGGTGGTCGCCGCAGCGCGCGGCGGCGGCGCACTCGCGCCGGGTGGTCCGTCCGCCGGCGCGCTGCCGGGCGAAGGCGGCATGCCGTGGCGCATGCTGGGGTGGGCCGGGGTAGTGCTGCTCGGGATGCTGGCCGCGGCGGTGTCATGGCGCCGGCTGCGGCCCGTCATGGACCGCTGGCGGCAGCGGCTGGCCGCGCGCCGGCAGGCACGCGCCGAAGGCGCCCGTGCGCGTCTGGAGGCGTTGCTGGGGGCCTGCCAGGCCGGCGACCCGGTCGAGGCTTACCGGGCGCTGGGAGCGTGGGTACGGACCACACATGGCACGGCGCCGGCGGCATGGGCCGAAGCCAGTGGGGATTCGGCGCTGGCCGGCGCCGTGGCCGGGCTGGAGCGTCGCCTGTACGGTCCTGCGGACGCCGCCTCGCGGCGCTGGGACGGCTCGGCGCTGGCCGAAGCCCTGCGCCGCAATGCCACCACGGCCGCGCCACATCCGCAGCGCCTCGCGGCCCACGCGCTGCCGCCGCTCAATCCCTGAGCGCCGCGGCACAAGAATCCGAACCCGCGCTTGGCTTATGATGGGCGCCTCGCCGCCGGCCCCGGCCGGGTGGCGTCCGATCCATCCTTGCAAGTTCCGCCATGGCCCGCCTCAAACTCGACCTGCCCGCCGACCAGTTCTGCTACGCCACGCACCTCACCGTGCGCGTGACCGACATCAACTCGGCCAACCATCTCGCCAATGACTCGATGATCTCAATGATCTCCGAGGCGAGGGCGCGCTTCCTGTACGAATTCGGCAGCGAGGACGTGCGGCAGGAAGGCGTAGGCATCATCGTCACCGACCTCGCCACCATGTACCGCAACGAGGCGCATGCGCGCGACCAGCTGCAGTTCGAAGTCGGCGTGATGGACTTCAACAAGTACGGCGGCGACATCATCTTCCGCATCACGCGGCCGGCCGACGGCGCCCTGATCGCGATGGCCAAGTCGGGCTTTGTCTTCTTCGACTATGTGAACAAGCAGGTGGTGGCGATGCCGGACGGGTTTGCCGGCCGCTTCCCCAAGGTCAACTGGATGGAATGACGGGGAAGGGCGCGCGACTGCTTCAGTACGTGCGCCCCGCCTGCCTTAGCTCTTGCGCTCGCCACCCAGCGCTTCGGTCAGGTCGCCCAGCAGGCCGGACAGCTCGCCGGCCATCATGGCGAAATCGGCATCGAAGCGCTCGTCTTCGTCATGCGTGGTGCCGTCGGCCTGTTCCTTGATCACGTCCAGCGGCGCCACCTTCTTCACCACCAGCCCGTCGGTCAGCACGAACGAAACGCGGTCGTTCCAGGTCATCGCCAGGCGCGTGCAGCGCTTGCCGGCGGCAATATGGCGGCGCAGGTCTTCGGGATCGAGCGGATGGCGCACGTAGCGCACCGTGGCCTTGCTTTCGCTGCCGGACTGCAGCTCGATTTCCTGGTCGACGGTGAAACCGCCCGGCGCGGCGTCGCCGGCCAGCCATTCGGTCATGGCGGCCACGGGCGACTGGTTGACATGCAGGTTGACCAGCGGCAGCGGGTCCAGTGCCTTGAAGAGCATGCCGCGCACTTCATCGGCCTTGGCCGCGGCGGCGGCATCGATCGCCAGCCAGCCGTTGTCCGGGTCGATCCACACGCGCGTGTCGCGGCGGATGCTGAAGGCGCGCGGCAGCAGTTCCTCGGTGACCTGCTCCTTCAGTTCCTTCATCTGCTTGCGGCCCGGCTTGTAGCCTTGCTGTTCCTCGATCTCCGCGGCGCGTGCGCGCGTGACCTGGTTGACCACGGTGGTCGGCAGCAGCTTTTTCTCGGTGCGCAGCGTCAGCAGCATCTGGCGGCCAACGGTATGGACCAGCTGACCGTTGTCACGGGGCGAGGCCCAGCCTTGCGTCTGCATTTCGAGGCTGGTGCCGGAGTAGAAGGCGTGCTTTGCCAGGCTGGCTTCGACCTCGTCGGCGCCGGACGTCCACGGAGCGGAGAAACGATGGACCTGCAGGTTCTTGAACCACATGAGAATTCGGCCAAAGGGACGAATTCTATCCCTTCGCGGCGCGCGGCCGCGAAAACTGCTGCCGCACGGCGGTCCTGCCGTGCGGCGCAAGTCCGCGACAGACGCTTACAGGTCGAGCCGGGTGATCTTGCTGCCTTCGAGGCTCAGGCCTGCCATCAGCCCGGCGTTGGTCATCACGAAACCGACGATCGGCTGCTGCGCGGTATTGGTGTCGAGCACGCCATTGGCGCCAATTGTCGCCAGCGCGACGGTGGCATCGACGCCGGCGGTCCAGCCTGCACTGCGCACGAACTTGTCGTACGCGTCCTGCGTCATGAACATCAGGATCACGGACTTGGATTGCGCGCCGATCTGCCAGCCGACCGAGCCGGAGACCAGGCGGTAATAGCCGCGCGTGGCGCCGCCCGAGCGCAGCGTGCCGTCGCCATATTCGCCGCCGACGATAAAGCCCGCCGACAGCGTCTTGGGGAAGACCAGGATGCCGCGGGCGCGGCTGGCAAGTTCACGCGAGCCGTTGACCGAGCCATACAGGCGCGACAGCGTGGCCTCGGTGCCGGAGTCGAGTTCGCGCCGCCGTGCCGCCTTGTCGGTCGGCGCGTCGGGCGGCGTGGTGGTGCAGGCACCCAGTGCCAGGCTGCCCAGGGCCAGGCCCGCACCGGCGGTCAGGAAGTTTCGACGTTTCATCTTTTCTCCTTGGGTGTTGTTGTCGTCTCTGAAGCATAGGCGCCAGAGGCACTCGGACAAAAGATCACGTGGTGACGAGTCGTTTCCATTTGTGACGGAGGTAGCCTCACCGTGGCATTCGTGGCAGTTTGACGGCTTCCGAAACGACCACGCATCCATGCGGCACCGCCGCATCGAACCATCAAGGCATGAAAAAATTACTTACCGCCCTGCCACTGGCCTTGCTCGCCGCGTGCGCTTCCCCGCCCTCGCCCGGCCCCACCGCCGACAGCACCAGCGCTGCCGCCACCGCCGACAGCAGCGGCTGGCAGGCGCTGCGCGCCAAATATATGGACTGCGTCAAGGAGAAGGCCGACGACAACCTGTCGTCCAAGGGCCAGTCGAAGGACGTGGCGAATGCGGCGCTGGCCGCATGCCAGTCCGACCTGAACGCCATGCACGACGCTTTCCGCACTTACCTGGACGGTCAGATGTCGTCGTCGCACGGCAAGAGCAGCGCCCGCCAGGCAGCGGCGCGCGTCACTGCCGATACTCGCGACAAGGCGCGCAACTACCTGGTGCGCTACGTCGAGCGCGAACGCTACGCGTCGCGCCTGAACTGACGCCGCGCCGCGGGCGCGCTTACAGCATCTCCAGTGCCCCCGGCCCGTCCGGCGGCGGGAAGATGCGGTCGAGTTCGGCCAGCTGGGCCGCCGACAGCGGGTGCGACAGCGCGCCGATATTCTCCTGCAGGCGCTCGCGCTGGCCGGTCTTGGGAATGGCGATGACGCCGTCCTGCGCCAGCAGCCAGGCCAGCGCCGCCTGCGCCGCGGTCATGCCGTGGTCGCGCGCGAAGCGCTTCAGCCCCGGGTTGCCCAGCAGCCGTGACTGCTCGATCGGCGAGTAGGCCATCACCGGGATGCCACGCTGGCGCAGCCACGGCAGCAGGTCCCATTCGATGCCGCGCCGGCTCAGGTTGTATAGCAGCTGGTTGGTGGCCATGCCTTCGCCGCCGGGCGCGTCCCACAACTCCTGCAGGTCCGCCAGGTCCAGGTTGCTGACGCCCCAGTGGCGGATCTTGCCGTCGCGCTGCAGGGCCTGCATGGCGGCGACGGTCTCTTCCAGCGGCACCCCGCCGCGCCAGTGCAACAGATACAGGTCGATGCGGTCGGTGCGCAGCCGGCGCAGGCTGCGCTCGCACGCCTGCACGGTGCCGCGGCGGCTGGCGTTGAACGGATAGACCTTGCTGACCAGGAAGGCCTCATCGCGCCGCCCGGCCAGGGCCTCGCCGATCATTTCCTCGGACTGGCCCTCGCCGTACATCTCGGCGGTATCGACCAGCCGCAGGCCAAGGTCCAGGCCCAGCCTCAGCGTGGCGATCTCTTCGGCGCGCGCCGCGGGCGTCTCGCCCATGTTCCACGTTCCCATGCCGAGCGCGGGGATGCGCTCGCCGTCGGGCAGGGTGATCTGTTTCATGCGTCGGATTCCAGGGTGGCCGGGTTGGGTGCCGGCGGCACCCAACCACACTAGTTAACAACGCACTAAATGTACAAGCCGCGGGCCGCGCGATTGCTTCAGGCCAGTCCGGTCACAAAATACAGCCCGATTTCAGCGCCGATAGCGCCGGCCTGAAGCCGACGCGCGCTTCATCCGTGCTGGTGTCGATACTCCTGCGTGCGGCCGCCATAGCCGTACGCCGCCGCGCGGGCATCGATCACGTGCACATAAGAGACGGGATGCAGGTTGCCGAGCAGGCCCGCCATGGTCTCGAACACAGCCTGGATGAACTGTGCCTTCTCGGCCTTGGTGTTGGTCTCATCGGTGACGCTGATATCGAGATGGAAGGCATTGCGGCCCTGCTCTGACAGCGGCACGCCGGCGATGATCCAGCTGTCGTGCGGCACGTAGTGGACGGTGATGGCAATCACGTCGCGCTTCTTGCCGAGCACGCTCGCGGTCAGGTCGGCGATGGCAGCGGCGCTGCGGCGGGTGAGGGCGGCGTCGGGCTGGCCAGAGAGATGCAGGACGATGTGGGGCATGGCGGACTCCTTGTTTCGTGGGCAGGTGATGCCATGTTAGGAGTCGGAGTAATATCGGAAAAGCGGGAATATCCGATGTGATCCATCGGATCTTCCGAAGTAACAATGGCACCTTCGCTGCCTTTGCATCCCTGCCGGAGCCCCCTCATGCGTGGATTCGAAACCGACCAGTTGCGCACCTTCGTCACCGTCGCCGACAGCGGCAGCCTGTCCGCCGCCGCGCCCCGGCTGTTCCTGTCGCAGTCGTCGGTCAGCGAGCAGTTGCGCAAGCTGGAAGAGCGCGCCGGCGTGCCGCTGCTGTCGCGCGGGCGGCACGGCGCGGTGCCGACGCCGGCCGGTGCGCGGCTGCTGGAGCACGCGCGCCGCATCCTCGCGCTGAACGAGCTGGCGTTGCAGGAGCTGCGCGGGCACGCGCTGGAGGGCGAGCTGCGGCTTGCCGTCACCGACTACTTCCGTCCGGGCGAGATCGCCGGCATGTTGCGGCGCCTGCGCGAACGCTATCCCTACCTGAGGCTGCACGTGACGGTGATGAAGAGCGCGGCGATTGATGCCGCCGCCGAGATGGATGCCTTCGATATCGGCCTGAGCATGCGCCTTCCGCGCGCCCGCGACACGCAGGGCAAGAGCACGCGGGGTACCGTGTTGCGGCGCGAACCGCTGGCCTGGGTGGCGGCATCCGGCGAGTCCGACGCCTTGCCCGCCACGCTACCGCTGGTGCTGCTGCCCGACACCTGCTCGCTGCACCAGTTCGTGGTGCAGCTGCTGCTGCGCAAGCGCCTGCCGTTCGAGATCGCGCACTCGGCCTCGGGCGTGGCGGGTTTGCATCTCGCGCTCGCAGCCGGACTGGGGTTGTCCTGCCTGAACGCGTCGGCGATCGGGCCTGGCGTCGCGCCGCTGGACAGCGGCACAGTCGCTCGGCTCCGGTTGCCGCGCCTTCCCGAAGCTGAGTTCTTCCTGCTGCCCGCCCGCCGCCGCGAATCGCCGTTCATTGCGGAAGCCCGCGACGCGCTGGTAGAGCAGTTGGCCTGAGTCAGCCCACAAGTCAAACGCCAGCGTACTGCCCACGGTCAACGCGTACCGCAAAACAACGCTGACCGAAGTGAATAGGAATAATTCGCAATCTCGTTGACCCCTCCATTCCGTGTAATCGATAATGCGTCGCATTTTTAAAAATTATTACAGTCGATCACAGGGAAATGAGAATAAAACTTCACCCGATCTGCGCCGCAGTGGCAGGGAGCTTCGTGTTGCAACCGATGGCGGCATGGGCCCAGGCCACGCCGCCGGCAGCGGCGCAGTTGCCCGAGGTCACCGTCAAGGCCGACGTCAGCCGCGAGCTGGGCGCCGGCTATAACCCGCCCAACGCGGTCAGCGCGACCAAGACCGAAGCGCCGCTGCGCGACGTTCCGCAGACCGTCAACGTGGTCACCGCGGAGGTGATGCGCGACCAGCACGCCACGTCGATGCAGGATGCGCTGAAGAACGTGCCGGGCGTGTCGTTCTCGCACGGCGACGGCCAGCGCGACCAGGTCTCGATCCGCGGCTTCACCGCGATCGCCGACCAGTTCGTCGATGGCATCCGCGACGACGCGCTGTACTTCCGCGACCTGTCCAATGTGGACCGCGTCGAAGTGGTCAAGGGCCCGGCGGCGGTGCTGTACGGCCGCGGCTCGGCCGGTGGCCTGATCAACCGCGTGACCAAGAAGCCTGGCCTCGACGTCACCGATTTCGCGCTGAGCTACGGCATGTGGGCCGATCGCCGCGCCGAGGCCGACGTCGGCCGCGTGTTCGCCGATGGCGCCGCCGCGTTCCGCATCACCGGCGCCGTGGAGAAGGCCAACAGCTACCGCTCGCAGCAGTTCCTGGACCGCAAGGCGATTGCGCCGTCGCTCGAGCTGCGCGTGGCGCCCGAGACCACCGTGCTGTTCCAGGCCGACTACCTGGAAGACCGTCGCGTCACCGACTTCGGCATCCCGGCCTACCAGGGCCGCCCGGTCGACGTGCCGGCCTCGCGCTACTACGGCGCGGCCAACGCGCGCGATGCCGACTACTCGCAATCGCGCGTGTTCTCCGGCACCGCCACGATCAACCATCGCTTCAATGAGAACTGGTCGATCCGCAACGCCACGCGCTACTACCACTACTCGCTGGACCGCAATAACACGCTGACCGCTGCGGTCAACGAAGCGGCACGCACGCTGACCATGAACCACGGCAATGTCCGCCGCGAGGAACATGGCTGGTTCAACCAGACCGACCTGATCCAGAAGGCCACCTTCCTGGGCATGGAGCACGAGATCCTGTACGGCATGGAGATCGGGCAACAGAACAAGGACCAGGTCAACAACACCAAGCCGGTCCCGGGCACTTTCGACCTGTTCAATCCGGTGCTGCCGACTCTGCCGCGCCTGGCGCCGGGCAACCCGACGACCTCGAACCTGGGCGTCTTCGACACCCTGGCGTTCTATACCCAGGACATGATCAAGTTCAGCGAGCAGTGGAAGGCGCTGATCGGGGTGCGCTACGACAATTTCCAGCAGGAGACCAAGAACCGGATCGCCGGCCAGCGCGACCTGTCGCGCACCGATACCGCCTGGAGCCCGCGCGCCGGCCTGGTGTGGCAGCCGTCGAAGACGCAGTCGTACTACGTGTCGTGGAGCAAGTCGTTCCAGCCGTCGGGCGAGGCCTTTGCGCTGGCGGCCAACAACGCCGACCTGGCGCCGGAGACCACCAACAACACCGAAGTCGGCGCCAAGTATGACTGGCTGAACGGCAAGGCCAGCACCACGATCTCGGTGTTCCGACTGGAGCGCAGCAATATCAAGGTGGCCAACGCCACCAACACGGCACTGCTGCCGATCGGCGAGCAGCGCACCGACGGCATCGAACTCTCCGGCGCGGCCGAACTGGGCGGTGGTTGGCGCATGCTGGCAGGCTACGCCTACCTGGATGCCACCATCACCAAGTCCACCGCCGCGCTGCAAGGCAAGCGTGCCACCATTACGCCGCGCCACTCGGGCAACGCTTGGGTGACCAAGGACCTGGGCCACGGCTTCGGCGTGGGCGCCGGCGTCAACCTGGTGGGCGCGCGTTATGCCGATCCGCTCAACACCGTGACCCTGCCCGGCTACGTCACTGCCGACGCCATGGCCTGGTACCGCCGCGGCGCGTTCGAGGCGCAGCTGAACGTCTACAACCTGTTCGACAAGGGCTACATCGTGTCGGCGCACGGCACCAGTCCCAACCTGAACATGCCCGGTGCCCCGCGCAGCGTGATGGCGACGCTGCGGTACCGGATGTAAAGCGCAGTATCGAGGACAAAAAAAACCGGGCGGTGAGAACCGCCCGTTTTTTTTTCCGGCCGCGTCGCTGCGCGTTGCCGGCGACCGCGGAGAAACCCTGAGTCACATGAGCCGCCGCCGCTCAGTGGTCGCGTTCCCAGGTCTGGGTGCGGCCGATCAGGCTGATGCCGATGAAGCCGCGCACGTTGAGCTTGTTGCCCTCCTCGGCGAGCGACAGCTTGCTCTTGTAGACCTTGCCGTTCTCCGGGTCGAGAATCTCGCCGCCGCTCCACTCGTTGTCGCCGGTCTTGCGCAGGCCGGTCAGGATGGTCATGCCGATCAGGGGCTGGTCCTTGCGCGCATCGGTGCACTTGTCGCAGATCCTGGGCTTGCCATCGCCTTCGACGAAGGTCTTCACCAGGCGTCCGCTGTAGACGCCGTTCTTCTCGCTGATCTCTACCAGCCCGCGCGGCTTGCCGGTGCTGTCGTCGATGGTCTTCCACATGCCGCTGGGCGTGGCCTGCGCCATCGCGGCGGCGCTGCCGAGCAGGGCGGCGGCGAGCACCGCGGCACGCAATGCCGGATGAACCAGCGAACGGACAGCGGCCAGGTGGGATGAGTTGCGCATGATGTCTCCTTTGAGGTTCGTTGCCACCGGCAGGTGCCGGTGCGATGCGCCGCGCGGTGCTGCCGCTTGCGTCGAAGCAGCGCAGTCCGGGCGGCGGGCGCGCACGCCAATCTACTGTCGTAGCCGCCGCGCCGCAATCGCACGGCATGCCGCGCCGGTCTCGCTGACAGCCCCGGCGCGCGGCTGGCGTGCTGCTCGCGAAGCCGCATGCAGCCGTCGTTTGCGGGTTTTTGTGTTGCAGCAATTCGGGCTGCCGGGCGCGTCGCCGAAGCATTCCTCTAAGCGGGCATGCGGCACACTGCCGGACTCTCGCGGCGAGATCGGCAAGCGATCGGTAAGCGCTCCGCAAGCCAGTGCCAAGCGCTGCGCAGCGTGGCAGGACAGTCGGCATCGCGCGATGCGCGCAGCGATCGATGGTGCGTGAAGAATGTCATCCGAATGGATGAGCGCAGCGGTGGCGATGATGTCGGCGCAGCTGTGTCCGACATGCGCTCGGAGTGTTGCCTCGATGCTTCGCGCGCATCGCCGCTTTGCTCAATCGCAACGCTTTGCGACCCGCGCGCTGTTGCTTCGATGCAAACCGTTGCGTTCGCGCATCACTCTTCGGCGGTTTGTCCGGCGTGCTCGCGCGACGTCGGTGACGCAAGCCGTCGCAGTCAGCCGGACGCGCGTCACGCGTGCGCGCTGACGACCGTGTAACGCATGCAGGCGACGAGGCGCGCCAGGCGTTGCCAAGGCGCGCGCTCACGCGCGCGCGCAACGACGCGCAGGGCGCGCGCGTATCGGGGCATCGCCCGGAAAGCCTTTGTCCATGCGGGTTATCGGAAAGCGCGATGACGCGCGCAGCAGCGCGCGCGTGCTCGTGCGATGCGCGCTGCGCGGTTGTAACCGGGTGTCGTGCGGGTGTGTAAAAGCTGCGCGTGTGTGGGTCGAGAAGGGGAGTCGCGACGCGTGCGCGAACACGCGAAGCGCGCCTTCGAACCAGTGTGCGAGCGATGCATCGCGATGCCATCGGCAACGTCTTCGTGACGACGTGCGAGAGAACTAGTTTGAGCGCTGCATGCAGGCAAGTTTTTTTGCACTTTTTTCTTAACATCATCGTGCAAACGAATTATGATTCGCCTTGACAAGAGTCTCACTTCATTGCAGAGAAGCAGGAAGCAAGATTGGAACGACGAGCGCGATGCGCGCTTCGATGCAGTGATGGAGGTTGTAGCTGAGGAGCACGAGAACTTTGACGCAGACCTGGCCGAGCCGGCTTATTAGAACGCGTGCAGTCTCCCTTGGTCCATGGACGGGTTGGACCAGCTACCACCGAATGAATGCCGCTTGCCGTGCGCGAGGCCATGCCCGCACCGCAGGCCTGCTGTCCGATATCTCCTCTTTTCTGGCCGCGCGCCGACCCAACGGGCGGTGCGGGCCGATCGAATATTCCAGGGCGCGGCAAGTGCCCCGGTCCCGCTTGCGGATCCGCAACTGCCGCGAAGTCACCGCCATGGGCGGTGCGCCTGCAACCGAATTCATTAGCGTGCAGCCGCAGTCGGGCCGCGCGCCGATGAATCGCTCGCTCGACTGGGGCTGCGCTGTAGCATCGCGTCTCGGGTCGGTCGGGTCGCCTGAGACTTAGGTCATTCGATATTCACTCTCTAGTGAAGGAGTTATCCATGGCAACTGCTGCAAAGAAAAAGCCGGCGGCTAAGAAGGCCGCCAAGCCGGCCGCCAAGAAGGCCGCTCCGGCCAAGAAGGCCGCAACCAAGAAGGTAGCCGCCAAGAAGGTAGCCGCCAAGAAGGCGCCGGCCGCCAAGAAGGCACCGGCCAAGAAGGCCGCTGTGAAGAAGGTAGCCGCCAAGAAGGCAGCGCCGGCCAAGAAGGCTGCGGCCAAGAAGGCCCCTGCCAAGAAGGCCGCGGTGAAGAAGGTCGCCGCCAAGAAGGTTGCAACCAAGAAGGTAGCCGCCAAGAAGGCAGCACCGGCCAAGAAGGCCGCAGTGAAGAAGGTCGCCGCCAAGAAGGCCGCGCCGGCCAAGAAGGCTGCAACCAAGAAGGTCGCCGCCAAGAAGGCTCCGGCCAAGAAGGCAGCTGCCAAGAAGCCGGCTGCCAAGAAGGCTCCGGCAAAGAAGGCTGCTGCGAAGAAGTCGGCTGCCAAGAAGGCTGCCGCGAAGCCTGCCGCTGCTCCTGCCGTTGCTCCCGCTTCGGCTGCCAAGACCGCGTTGAACCCGGCCGCTGCCTGGCCGTTCCCGACGGGCAACCGTCCGTAAGCTGCGCCGCACGGCGTGGGCCTTACGCGTTCCGTACGGAACCACAACGGCACGCAGTGCGTGCCAGCATGACCGGATACCGCGTATCTGGTCAGCAAGACGCCAGTCTTGCAGACCCGCCGATGGCCCCGGGCCCGGCGGGTCTTTTCATTGGTGCCTGATCAAAAAAAAGGCGCCGCGGCCCTTTCGGGTGCGGCGCCTGTATGCGCTGCATGCTGGCGCCCGGCCGGGCGCAGCGGTTCAGTGCGTGACGCGGGTGACGCCGCCCGAGGACAGCAGGCGCACACGCTCGCCCGGACGAAAGACCTCGTCGGCCTCCTGCGTGATTGCGCGCATCTCACCGTTTTCGAGGCGCACGGTGATCTCCAGGCCCCGCCGCTCGTTGATCTTGTTCTCGGCAGCGCTGCCGGCGATGCCGCCCAGTATCGCGCCGAGGATGCCCGCCGCCACTGCACCGTTGCCGCCGCCGATGGTGCTGCCGGCCGCGATACCGCCGATGGCTCCGCCGGCGAGCGTGCCCGCGCCGGTCTGGCTGCGCTGGATGGCGACTTCGCGTACGCCCTCGACCACGCCGTAGCGCACGGTCTGCTCGCGCTGCGCCTGGCCGGTGCTGTAGATGCTGTTGGAATTGGATTCCGTCGCACATCCTGCGACCAGGGCGGCGATGGCAATGACGGCAACGGCGCCGCCACGGAGCATTTGGTTCATGTCAGATCCCGAAGAATGCCACGCGCTGGCCGCAGGTCAGGCGTAGCGGTACCCGAATGCAGACTGGAACCGGTTGCCAATGTCTTCGCGCGACAACCAGTGATTCTGCGGACCCTGCTGCGCGATCTTGATCGACCCCATCAGCGATGCCAGGCGGCCGGTCGTTTCCCAGTCTAAACCGTTTTCAATGCCGTAGAGCAGGCCGCCTCGGAAGGCGTCGCCACAGCCGGTCGGGTCCACGATGCGCTCGGCCTGTACCGCCGGGATCGCGTACTGCTGGCCATCGGCATAGATGCTGGCGCCGCGCTCGCCGTGCGTGACGATGAAGGCACGGACCTTTGCAGCCACCTCGGCGCTGGTCCATGCGGTGCGGGACAGCAGGACTTGCGCCTCGTAGTCGTTGACTGTCACGTAACTGGCGAGTTCAACGAACTCCCGCAGGTCTTCGCCGTTGAACAGCGGCATGGCCTGACCCAGGTCAAAGATGAACGGAACACCGGCCTCGGCGAACTGGCGCGCGTGGTGCAGCATGCCTTCGCGGCTGTCCGGCGCGACGATGCCCAGAGCCGGCGCCTTGCCACCGCCGAGTGCGTCCTTGACGTTGTTCAGCTGCGACTGGCTCATTGCGCCAGGGTGGAAGGCGGTGATCTGGTTGTTGTCCAGGTCGGTGGTGATCATGGCCTGCGCCGTGAAGGTCTCAGGCAGCACGCGGATGTGGCTGGTGGAGATCTCCAGCTTGCGCAGGTATTCCAGGTAGGGCTCGGCATCGGTGCCGACGGTGGCCATCACCACCGGGTCGCCGCCGAGCATCTTCAGCGTGTAGGCGATGTTGCCGGCGCAGCCGCCGAACTCGCGGCGCATGCCGGGCACCAGGAACGAGACGTTCAGCATATGGATCTGGTCCGGCAGGATGTGTTCGCGGAAGCGTCCGTCGAACGTCATGATGGTGTCGTAGGCGACGGAGCCGCAGATCAGGCTGGCCATGCTCTCTCCAGGTGGTAGGTCGTTAGTTGTGTGGATCCCTTGCGGGACGATTCTGATCGGTCAGGCATGAAGCGAAAACGGCCGCCCCGGTTGCGCGGGCGGCCGCTGTCCTCAGGCAGCGCGGATTACTTCAGCGCGGCCAGGGCGGCTTCGTAGTCCGGCTCGGTCTTGATTTCCGGGACCAGCTGGGCGTACTTGACGGTGTCGTTCTCGTCGAGCACCACCACCGCGCGCGCGGTCACGCCGGCCAGCGGGCCGCTCTTGATGTCCACGCCGTAGTTGCCCTTGAAGTCGGCACCGCGCATCGTCGACAGCGTTACCACGTTGGCCAGGCCTTCGGTGGTGCAGAAGCGGCCCATCGCGAACGGCAGGTCAGCCGAGATGGTCAGCACCACGGTGTTGGCGAGGCCGCTCGCGGCTTCATTGAACTTGCGGGTCGAAGCCTGGCACACCGGCGTGTCCAGGCTCGGGACGATGTTCAGCACCTTGCGCTTGCCGGCGAAGTCGGCAAGCGTGACATCCTTCAGGTCCTTGCCGACCAGCGAGAAGGCGGGCGCCTTGTCGCCAGCCTGCGGGAACTTGCCTGCGACTTCGATCGGGTTACCGCCGAGGGTGACGTTGCTCATGTCTACTCCTTGATGTCTGATGGTTTCCGGTTCAGTTTCCGGCGCCTGGCCGGCCAATGCCCCGGTGGGGGGCGCCGCTTGCCGCCGGACTCGGATTCGGTTCGGCAGCAGGCTGCGGAATTCAGGGATAAAAAATCAGCACGCGGTAGTTGGACGGCGCCTGCTGCGTCCGGAATCGTACCCGAACCGGCAGCTCCATGCCGGCGCGAAGACCCTCCGTGGCGAAGGCCTTTTGCGAAGGGTCCAGGTAATCCGCCGGTTGCAGCACACGTCGCAGCAGCAGTTGGTCCTGCAGGTCTGTCATCACCAGCTCGATCGCAGGCAGCGCGGTGGTGGCGCGGCCCAGGTTGCGCAGCGTGACGGCGAGCAGGTAGGCGTCGCCGCCTTCGTCGAGCCGCTGCAGCTGCGAGGTCTCGATGCGCAGCGCGTCGATGTCGCGCCACGGCGGCACGTCGCAGCCGAACGGCGCGCATGCGGCTTCCAGTGCCGGGCGGAGCATCGGGAACTGTCCGGCGAGTGGGCTGCGCGCGAGATATACCGCTTGCACCGCGGCGCCCAGCGCGAGCACCGCTGCCGCGACGTACCAGAGCGTGCGCGGGGCCGGCCCGCGGCTGCGCGCTGGGGCACGCTCGCTTTCGCGTTCGCGGGTGTGGCGCAGGAAGTCGGGAGCGAAGACCGGGCCGGCCGGGGCTTCGGTGCGGGTCCAGCGGCGCGTGGTCTGCTCGCGTGCGACGGCTTCGCCGGTCGTGCTGATGGGCAGGCTGGTGTCGGGGGCGGGCCCGGCGTCGCGGGCGGAGCCGGTATCGCGGGTGTCGGTGCGCTCGGCTGCTTCGCTGTCCGACAACTCGGCGATGGGCGCGTCTGCCTTGGGCGGCTGGGCCTGCGGTGGCGGGCCGATATCCGCTGACGCCGCGCGCAGGAATTCGCTGGCGCTCGGGATGGCCGCGGGCGCGGGCACGGCGGCTGGCTGGGACGCTGGCGTTGCTGCTTCCGTGGTCTTGCCGATCGCTGCCGACTCGTCGAGCGCGGGATGATCGAGTGCGTTGTGGTTCAGCGCGGGCCATGCCGGCGCAGCGGCTTCCGGCGTGGCCGGCTGCGGTGGCGCAGGCGTAGTGGTTGCACTGGCGGGCGTCGCTTCGCGTTCCGGCTCATGTTCCGGCGGCTGCGCCTCCCGGTGCGCTTCCGGTTCGGCCGCGGGCTCGGGCTGCACTTCAAGTTGCGCTGCAGGTTCCCCCGCAGGCTCTGCTTCAGCTTCCGCCTCAGCTTTCTCCTCAGCTTTCTCCTCAGCTTTCTCCTCAGCTTCCGCCTCAGTTTCCGCCTCAGTTTCCGCCTCAGTTTCCGCCTCAGTTTCCGCTTCTGGTCCGGCCTCTGCCGCAGCCTGCTCTGACACGGGCTCGACATCGACCTGCCGCTCCGCCTCGCGGGCATCGCGCTGGGCGACGGCCTCGTTGGCCTCGCGCAGTGCACGCTCGATCTCGTCTTCGCCCATCTCTGCCGGTGCAGGGACGTCCAGGTCTTCGGGCGAGGTCATGAGCATGGTCGGCGCGTCCAGCGCCGGCACGTCATAGCCGGGATCGATGGTGGGAGTGAAGGGTGTTGGTGCCGGCTGCGGTGCCGGCTGCGGTGCCGGCTGCGGTGCCGGGGTGGTCTCGCCTGGGCCGGAAGGCTCTGCTATCAGCGGGGACGCTGGCGCGGCTGCAAGCGGTGTGGTTGCCGCCGCTACGGCGGGCGCCGGCGGCGTGATGCTGCCCGCAGGCAACGGAATCTCGATCAGGTGCTCACGCGCATCGAACACCGTTTCGCAGTGGCCGCAACGCACCAGGCCCTGGCGCAGGCGCAGCTGGTCGGCGACCAGCCGGAAGGCGGTGCGGCAGGCCGGACAGCGCGTGACAAGCTTGACGGCGGCCATCGGCGCAGATCAGGGACGGGTGCCGTGCAGGCACACCCAGCCTTCTTCGGCGCGCCATACCGTCAGCGGCAGCCAAGGCGCATAGGCGGCGGCAACTTCTTCCGCCTGGCGCTCCAGCACGCCGGACAGCACCAGCCGGCCGCCCTGGCGCACGCGGGCGCTGAGCATCGCGGCCATCAGCTTGAGCGGATTGGACAGGATATTGGCGACCACCAGGTCATAAGTGGCCTCAGACACCGACTCAGGCAGCGCGAACGACGCCTCGACCTGATTGCGCTCGGCGTTGTAGCGCGACGCTTCCACGGCGTTGGGATCGATGTCGATGCCGACGGTATCGCCCGCACCGAGCTTGCGTGCGACGATCGCCAGGATGCCGGAGCCGCAGCCATAGTCGAGCACGGTTTCGCCCGGCACCACGTGTTGCTCCAGCCACTGCATGCACAGCCGCGTGGTCGGATGGCTGCCGGTGCCGAAGGCCAGGCCGGGATCCAGTTCCAGCACCACCGCATCGGGCTCGGGCGCGTCGTGCCACGACGGCACCACCCAGATGCGCTCGCCTATGCGGATCGGTTCGAACTGCGATTGCGTCAGGCGCACCCAGTCCTGGTCTTCCACCGCGCGCAGTTCGTAGGCCGGCACCGGATCGATGCCAAGCTGGTTGGCGGCTGCGGCCACCACCACGGCGGGGTCGGCATCGTCGCCGAACAGGGCCACCACGCGCGAGCGGTTCCACGCGAGTTGCTTGGGTTCGAGCCCGGGCTCGCCGAAAAGCGGTTGCTCATCGGGCGTATCGGCATCGGCGTCTTCCACCGAGACCGACAGCGCGCCGAGGTCGAACAGGGCTTCAGACCAGGCTTCGGCCTGGTCCTGCGCCACTTCGATCACACATTCCTGAAATGCCACGGGCTTCCTTGCTGACTGCGGGTTGGTTCGGCGCGCGTTCGCTCAGACCCCGCCGGCCTTCTCGCGCTGCGCCAGCCGATGCTCCAGATAGTGGATGCTGGTGCCGCCTTCCACGAAGTTGGCGTCCATCATCAGCTCTCGGTGCAGCGGCACATTGGTCTGGATGCCGTCCACGACCATTTCGGACAGCGCGATGCGCATGCGGGCGATGGCCTGCTCGCGCGTGGCGCCGTAAGTGATGATCTTGCCGATCATCGAGTCGTAGTTGGGCGGCACGAAGTAGCCATCATACGCGTGCGAGTCCACGCGTACACCGGGGCCGCCCGGCATGTGCCAGGCGGTGATGCGGCCCGGCGACGGGGTGAACTTGAACGGGTCCTCGGCATTCACGCGGCATTCGATCGAGTGGCCGCGGAACTGCACGTCCTTCTGGCGGAAACGCAGCTTCTCGCCAAAGGCGATGCGGATCTGCTCCTGCACGATGTCGATGCCGGTGATCATCTCGGTGACCGGGTGTTCGACCTGCACGCGCGTGTTCATCTCGATGAAGTAGAACTCGTTGTTCTCGTACAGGAACTCGAAGGTGCCGGCGCCGCGGTAGCCCATCTTCTTGCAGGCCTCGGCGCAACGATCGCCGATGCGCTCGATCAGGCGGCGCGGGATATGCGGCGCCGGGGCTTCCTCGATCACCTTCTGGTGGCGGCGCTGCATCGAGCAGTCGCGCTCGCCCAGCCAGATGGCTTGCTTGTGCTGGTCGGCAAGGATCTGGATCTCCACGTGGCGCGGATTCTCCAGGAACTTCTCCATGTAGACCTCGGGGTTGCCGAAGGCACGGCCGGCTTCTTCACGCGTCATGTTGACGGCGTTGATCAGCGCGGCTTCGGTGTGCACCACGCGCATGCCGCGCCCACCGCCGCCGCCGGCGGCCTTGATGATCACCGGGTAGCCCACGCGACGCGCGGTCGCCAGGATCTCCTGCGGGTCGCTGGGCAGGGCGCCGTCCGAGCCCGGCACGCACGGCACGCCGGCCTTGATCATGGCCTGCTTGGCCGAGACCTTGTCACCCATCAGGCGGATGCTGTCGGCGGTCGGGCCGATGAAGACGAAGCCGGACTTCTCCACGCGCTCGGCGAAGTCGGAATTCTCCGACAGGAAGCCGTAGCCTGGGTGGATGGCCTGCGCGTCGGTCACTTCGGCGGCCGAGATGATGGCAGGCATGTTCAGGTACGACTGCGGCGACGGGGCCGGGCCGATACAGACGGCTTCGTCGGCCAGGCGCACGTATTTGGCCTCCTTGTCGGCCTCGGAGTACACCACCACCGTCTTGATGCCCAGTTCGCGGCAGGCGCGCTGGATGCGAAGAGCGATTTCGCCGCGGTTCGCGATCAGAATTTTTTCAAACATGGTCTCTCTCTGCGAGAACGGGAGCGGTCCCGCTGCGTGCCGCTACGGCACATCGGGCGCGCGGCCATCAGGCGGGCCGCCGGGCCGCACTAAAGCGCGGAACTGCATGGAACTGCACGGAACGGGCCGCGATGCCCACAACGTCCCAGGCGTCACGAAACGCCTTGGAGGGCGGCGCCGGTGCTGTGCTTGCGGCCGCATGGGCGGCCGTTGGCGGCGCTGTGCGCGGCATGCCTTTCAGGCTTAGCCGATGACGAACAGGGGCTGGCCGTATTCCACCGCCTGGCCGTTCTCGACCAGGATTTCCTTGATGACGCCGGCCTTGTCGCACTCGATCTCGTTGAGCAGCTTCATGGCTTCGATGATGCAGACGGTCTGGCCTTCCTTGACCGAATCGCCGACATTGACGAACGCGGCGGCACCCGGCGACGGCGCACGGTAGAACGTGCCCACCATCGGCGAGGTCACAATGTGGCCGGCGGGCAGCTGCGCAACCGGGTCGGCTGCCGGGGCGGCCGTGCCGACCGGGGCAGCGGCCGGCGCGACCGGCAGTGCCTGCAGCTGGGGCATGGCCATCGGCGCGGCGACGATTTGCGGCGGTTGCTTGACGATGCGTACCTTGCCGTCGCCTTCGGTGACTTCCAGCTCGGAGATGCCGGATTCGGCCACCAGGTCGATGAGCGTCTTCAGCTTGCGCAGGTCCATCTTCTTATCCTCCTGAATCAGGTTGTCCGGTCCGCTGCCCGCTGGGCTGCGGCGGAAGAAATCGTTATGGCGGCCACCACAGAGCCGCGCCCGCCGTGCCGAAGCACGCGCAACGGGCGCGGACCGCCGGGCGGCGCGCGCAGGTTCGTCAAAAAATTGTGGCAGGGGTCAGCGCCCCGGGCTCCCTGGCGGCGGCTGTTCCTGGGCAAGCGCATAGTCGAGTGCCAGCAGGTATCCCTGCCATCCCAGCCCACAGACCACCCCGACAGCCACGTCGGAGAAATAGGAATGGTGACGGAAGCTCTCGCGGCGATGCACGTTGGACAGGTGGACCTCCACGAAAGGGATCGCCACGCCGGCCAGCGCGTCGCGCAGGGCCACGCTGGTGTGCGTGTAGGCAGCGGGGTTGATGATGATGAAATCGACGGCTTCCTCGCGCGCGGCGTGGATGCGGTCGACCAGTGCCCCCTCATGGTTGGACTGGAACGAAGCCAGGGAAATGCCGGCCTTTGCCGCTTGGTCGGCCAGCGCTGCGTCGATATCGGCGAGGGTGGTGTACCCGTAGGTCTCCGGTTCCCGCGTGCCCAGCAGGTTCAGGTTGGGCCCATGCAGGACCAGCACCTTGCGGTAGCGGGCAGAGCGACGGATGGAGCGGGTTGCAGTCACGGCGGCTCGACCAGATCAACGAAATTGCGCGGAGATTACCGTAGCTTAGAGGGATTTGTCTAGCGCGGGATACAAGGCTTGGCGACGCTGGGCCCCATAAGGCGACGCTTTCAGCACTTTCGCGGTCGCTAACTACGATTACGGAACAAATCGCGAGAGAAATCCGAAATTGACCGGAGATACCGAAAGAACTTACTCAGGTGCGCGGCAGCACCGCGCGCAGTTCTTCCGCGGTAACGCGGCCCATCTTGCGGTACTTTACGCTGCCGTCCGGGTTGATGACCACGGTATAGGGCAGGCCGCCGGCGCTGTTGCCAAAGTTGCGCGACAGCTCCGTGCCGGCGAAGCCGGCAACCGCGAGCGGATAGGCGACCGGTACCTTCTTGGTGAACTGCTGAATATTGCTGGCCGAATCAATACCGATGCCGACAAACTCGACTTGCCGGCTCTTGTATTCCTCGTGCAGCGCGGTCAGTTCGGGCATTTCTTCCACGCAGGGGCCGCACCACGGTGCCCAGAAGTTCACCACCAGCGTCTTGCCGCGCAGCTTGCCCAGGTCCAGCTCGGTGCCGGCAGGGTCTGGCAGCCGCGCCTGGAAGAACGCCTCCACCGCCTGGTCGTTCGCCGGCTTGGGCGAGAACACGAAGTGGCCGGCAAGGGCACCCGCGACGCAGGCGACGACGGCAACGCCGATCCACAGCCAGAGGCGGGAGCGGCGGACGGGCGAGGAGACGGTGTCAGTCATGGGCAAGCTGGACTGGTGAGTATTAGTAGGCGAGCTTAGCCGGCCGGCGTTTCAGGCCGGGCTTCCGGCCGGGCCGGTGCCCGCATCTTCGCCGATCAGCGCGCGTACGGCCTGCAGGTCCGCGCGGGCCGGCCGTCCGGAGGCGTCGGCGCGCACGGCGCCGCGTTCGTCGATGGCATCATACAGTGCAATATGGATGCCGACCGGCACACCAAGTTCCGCGCGCACCTCGCCGGCCAGCTGGCGCGCTTCGCGCCGGTCAGGCCATTGGCCCTTCCACAGGAAGCTGAGCGTCTCGACATCGGCGCGGCCGCCGAAGTGACGGCTTTCGCTGGTTTCGAAGTCGACCCCGGCGTTCAGCAGGTGCAGCGTGGCGTCCTTGGCGCTGTCGCAGAAGCACTGCAGGTAGATGTCCGAGTGCTCGGTGGCGGTGCCGTTCAGCACGGCACCCACCAGGTAGGGCCGGAACGGCGCCAGGTCCTCCATGGCCAGCAGCGCCACCCGGCGCATCAGGGCCAGCACGCGCGGCTGGGTGTCGGCGTGGAACAGGGCCTGGTAGGCGCGGACTTCGGCCTCGACCTGGTCGTTGTCGGGCAGCCACTCGCCGGGCACGCGCTGCTCGCCCAGCACCTGGCGCGCGGCCTTGCGTTTGGCGGTGGCGTAGTCGGCGCCGTCCTCGGCGATCATGCGGGCGGCGGCCTGGGCGATCTCCTCGCGCAGGCGGGTGGGGTCGGGCGGGGTACGTCGGCTCATTACCCCATGATACCGGAGCGCGCGCCGGGCGCTGCACGGGACCGTAGCCGGGCGCCGCGGTGCAGCGAAGGCCGCCCGCGCTCGGGTACAATCGAGGGCTTCCTGCCCGGCCTGCCATCACCATGCGGCCACGCTGCCGCCGCGCGAGCGCCGGGTGCCGAGTCCCCAAGCCTGCGGGCTTCATGTCTTCCCGGGAACCCATGCATATTCATATCCTTGGCATCTGCGGCACCTTCATGGGCGGCCTGGCGGTGCTGGCCAAGCAGGCCGGCCATCGCGTCACCGGCTGCGATGCCAATGTCTATCCTCCGATGAGCACCCAGCTGGAAGCGCAGGGCATCGAGCTGATCGAAGGCTTCGACCCCGCCCAGCTGGCGCTGGAGCCCGATCTGTTCGTGATCGGCAACGTGGTCTCGCGCGGCAATCCGCTGATGGAAGCCATCCTCGACCGCAACCTGCCTTATGTGTCTGGCCCGCAATGGCTGGGCGAGCACGTGCTGGCGCGCAAATGGGTGCTGGCGGTGGCCGGCACGCACGGCAAGACCACCACCACGTCGATGCTGGCCTGGATCCTGGAGGATGCCGGCTACAACCCGGGCTTCCTGGTAGGCGGCGTGCCGCAGAACTTCGGCATCTCGGCGCGAGTGACCGAATCCGATTTCTTCGTGATCGAGGCCGACGAGTACGACACCGCATTCTTCGACAAGCGCAGCAAGTTCGTGCATTACCGCCCGCGCACCGCGATCCTGAACAACCTGGAATACGATCACGCCGACATCTTCCCGGATCTCACGGCGATCGAGACGCAGTTCCACCACCTGGTGCGCACCGTGCCGGGGCAGGGCCGGCTGGTCGTCAACGGCGTCGAGGAAAGCCTGGCGCGCGTGCTCGAGCGCGGCTGCTGGAGCGAGGTCGAACAGTTCGGAGTAGGCGACTGGCGCGAGAGCGATGCCGCCCACACCGCGCACTCCGCACAGACGGGCAAGGATGCCTTCGACGTCTGGTTCGGCAACGCCGTGGCCGGCACCGTGGTGTGGGACCTGCAGGGCACGCACAACCGCATGAATGCGCTGGCGGCGATCGCCGCGGCACGTCACGTGGGCGTGCCGGCGGAGCAGGCGATCGCTTCGCTGTCGCGCTTCGCCAACGTCAAGCGCCGCATGGAGGTGCGCGGCGAGGTAGGTGGCGTGACTGTCTACGACGACTTCGCCCACCACCCGACCGCGATCCAGACCACCCTGGAAGGGCTGCGCCGCCGTGTCGGCAGTGCCCGCATCCTGGCTGTGCTGGAGCCGCGCTCGAACACCATGAAGCTGGGCGTGATGAAAGCCCAGCTGCCGGCCAGCCTGGAGCAGGCCGACCTGGTGTTCGGCTACGGCGCCCCCGCTGGCAAGGACGCGCTGGGCTGGGACCTGGCCGAGTCACTGGCGCCGCTGGGCGACAAGGCTGCCGCGTTCCAGGACCTGGGCGCGCTGGTGCAGTCCGTGCGCGCCGTGGCGCAGCCGGGCGACCACGTGCTGGTGATGAGCAACGGCGGCTTCGGCGGCGTGCACCAGAAGCTGCTGGCCGCGCTGGCCGCGGCGGCCTGAGCCGCAGGGGACCGCCATGCTGCTGTACCTGCACGGATTCCGCTCCTCGCCGCAGTCGTTCAAGGCCCGGCTGGTGCAGGAGCGCATGCGCCAGTGGGGCGTGGGCCGCTACTACGCCTGCCCCGAGCTCAATGTCTCGCCGGCGCTGGCGATCGCCCAGGCAGAGGCTGCCATCCGCGCCGCCCAGGCTGGCGGCGACCAGGAAGTTGCCATCGTCGGCTCGTCGCTGGGCGGGTTCTATGCCCGCTGGCTCGGCGAGCGCCATGGCTGCAAGACTGTGCTGCTGAACCCGGCGATCCATCCGTGGACCGACCTGGAGCAATATCTGGGTGAGCAGCCGCTGTGGCACGGCGGTGGCGCGATCACGGTCGAGCGCCGCCACCTGCAGGAACTGCTCGACCTGCGCGTGGAAAACATCAGCCGCCCCGAGCGCTACTGCCTGCTCGCCGCCACCGGCGACGAGGTGCTGGACTACCGTGAAATGGTGGCCGCCTGTCCCGGCGCGAATATTCGCGTGATCGAGGGCAGCGACCACGGCATCAGCGAATTTGCCGACTACGTCGACGAAGTGCTCGCCTTCTGCGGCTACGGCCCGGGCGGCAAGGTGCCTGCAAGCGCAGGCGCGGCATGAGCGCGCAGTCCGCGCGCCGCTGCGGCTGGAGTTCGCACCTGGCTTTCGATGTGGCGATCACGCCCAACCTGCGGCGCTGGGTGACCGGCGACGACGGTTCGCTGACCGCGCGGCTGGTGGCCGCGTCCGAGCGCTTCCGCGTGGCGCAGTTGCTGCAGCGCCCGTTGCGGCCGCTTGCCGATGAGTGGCAGGTGCTGGGCCAGCACGACCGCGTTCCGGCGCTGACGCGCGAAGTGCTGCTGATCTGCGACGATATTCCCGCCGTCTTTGCCCACACCGTGGTGCGCCTGCGCCACGCGCGGCGCGACTGGCCGTTCCTGCGCGGTCTGGGCGCGCGTCCGCTGGGCGGGCGGCTGTTCATCGATCCGGCTGTGACGCGCGACCCGTTCCAGTTCGCGCGGCTGCTGCCGCACCATCCATTGCGCCAGGCGCTGCAGCGCGTGCTGCCGGCGATGGCGCCGCTGCCCATGCTGCCGGCGCGCCGCTCGGTATTCAGGCGCGGCGACGGCGTGATGCTCGTGACAGAAGTCTTCCTGCCAGACTTGCTGGCACGGCCAGCCCCGGGGACCAAGGCGATTGCGCTACCGATGTTCCGGCGCACCACAGACCGCGGCCCCATCGCTTCACACACTACCGAAATCAAAGAGATAACAAGATGAAACTGCAGGGTCGGGTTGCCATCATCACCGGTGCCGCCGCTGGCATTGGCTTTGCCACCGCGCAGCGCTTCGCTGCCGAGGGCGCCATCGTCGTGCTGTGCGACCTCAACGAAGAGCGCGTGCGCGAAGCCGCCAGCCAGCTCGCCGGCACCGGCACCGGCGTGTCGGCGTACCGGGTCGACGTGACCCGCCGCGAGGAAGTCGATGCCATGGTGGCGGCGGTGCTGGCCGCGCACGGCCGCATCGACATCCTGATCAACAACGCCGGCATCACCAAGGACGCGCGCCTGGCCAAGATGACCGAGGCGCAGTTCGACGCCGTGATCGACGTCAACCTGAAGGGCGTCTTCAACTGCGCCCAGGCAGTCGCCACGATCATGACGGAGCAGGGCAAGGGCGTGATCCTGAACGCTTCGAGCGTGGTCGGCCTGTACGGCAACTTCGGCCAGACCAACTACGCCGCCAGCAAGTTCGGCGTGATCGGCTTCACCAAGACCTGGGCGCGCGAGCTCGGCCCCAAGGGCGTGCGCGTCAATGCCGTGTGTCCTGGCTTCGTCAATACCGAGATCCTGCAGACCGTGCCCGACAAGGTGCTCGACGGCATGAAGTCGTCGTGCTGGCTGCGCCGGCTGGCCGAGCCGGCCGAGATCGCCAGCATCTACGCCTTCCTGGCCAGCGACGACGCCAGCTACGTCAACGGCGTCGCCATCGAGGCCAGCGGCGGCATGTCGCTCTGGCCGTTCCTGGCCCGGGCCCCGGCGCCTGCGGCGTGCACCGCGCCGGGGCGCCCGCCGGGGTCCGCAGCGGCGGTGCGGTATCATTCCGGGTCTGCGGCCTGGCCTTGTGGCCACGGCGCGGCGCGGCGTGCAGCGCGCCGCGGGCCGATGCCGTTCGCACCATTTCTCCCACAGGATCCGCCGCTGCGCCCACCCTGGCGCCCCGATGCGGTTCCGCGCATTTCTGAAAGTACCGATCGATGCAGTTGCTGTTCGAAGAAGGCGGCGAGATCCGCGCCGGCACCGTGCTGAACCAGCAGGGCGAGGCTTACCAGGTGGAGCTGCCGGCCGGCAAGCGCACCAAGGTCAAGTCGCGCGACGTGCTGCTGCAGTTTGCGCAGCCGTCGGCAATCGAGCTGGTCCGCCAGACCGGCGACATGGTTTCCGAGATCGACCTGGACTTCCTGTGGGAATGTGCCCCTGAGGCCGAGTTCGGCTTCGCCGAGCTGGCCGCCGAGTACTACGGCGCCGAGCCCGGCGCGGTGCAGCAGGCGGCGCTTGCGATGGCGCTGCACGGCAACCCGGTGTACTTCCGCCGCAAGGGGCGTGGCCGCTACCAGCGCGCGCCCGAGGACCAGCTCAAGGCCGCGCTGGCCGCGCTCGAGCGCAAGCGCCAGCAGGCATTGGTGCAGGCCGAATATGAAGACCAGCTCAAGGCGCTGACGCTGCCGGAATCGTTCCGCAACAAGGTGCTGCAGCTGCTGTTCAAGCCGGACAAGAACAGCCTGGAATACAAGGCCATGGACGCGGCCTGCACCGCGCTCGGCATGTCGCCGATGCGGCTGATGGTGGCCGCCGGCGGCGTCGCCAGCGCGCGTGCGCTGCACGAGGCCAAGTTCCTCGCCGAGTGCTTCCCCAAGGGCACCGGCTTTCCCGATACCGACGTGCCCGAGCCGTCCGCCGACCTGCCGCTGGCCGAGGTCGAGGCGTTCTCGATCGACGACGTCACCACCACCGAGATCGACGATGCGCTGTCGGTGACGAAGCTGCCCGACGGCAAGCTGCGCATCGGCATCCATATCGCCGCGCCCGCGCTCGGCATCCGCCGCGGCGAGCCGCTCGACGTGATCGCACGCCAGCGCCTGTCAACGGTGTACTTCCCGGGCGACAAGATCACCATGCTGCCTGACCCGGTGGTAGAGCGCTATACGCTGCAGGAAGGCCGGGTGTGCCCGGCGCTGTCGCTGTACGTGACGGTGGACCCGACGGTGTGGCTGATCACCGGCAGCGAGACCCGCGCCGAGATGGTGCCGATTGCCGCCAACCTGCGCCATAACCTGCTTGACGACGTCATCACCGAAGCCTCGCTCGCCGACGGCAGCGGCGACTACCCGTTCCGCGAGGCGCTGACCCAGCTGTGGCATTTCGCCGGCTACCTCTACGACGAGCGCCAGAAGGCGCGCCTGGCCAGCGGCCTGCGCCCGGAGACGCACAACCGCGCCGACTTCAACTTCTACCTCGACGACCAGCCCGACGGCAGCCAGCGCGTGCGCATCGAGCAGCGCAAGCGTGGGTCGCCGCTGGACAAGATCGTGGCCGAGCTGATGATCCTGGCCAACAGCACGTGGGGCAAGCTGCTGGCGGACAACGGCGTGCCCGGCATCTACCGCACGCAGAAGGCGTGGGGCATGCATCGCACCCGCATGCAGACCTACCCGGCACCGCATGAAGGTTTGGGGGTAGCCCAGTACGCGTGGAGCACCTCGCCGCTGCGCCGCTACGTCGACCTGGTCAACCAGTGGCAGATCCTGGCGGTGGCGCAGCATGGCGTGACCGCCAAGCTGGTGGCGCCGTTCAAGCCCAAGGACGCCGACCTGCTGGCAGCCGTGGCAGACTTCGAAGGCACTTATGCCGCCTATGCCGACCACCAGTCGACCATGGAGCGCTACTGGTGCCTGCGCTGGCTCAAGCAGGAGAACCGCGAGCGCCTGGTCGCCGCGGTGCTCAAGGAAGGCGCGGTGCGCTTTACCGAGATCCCGCTGGTCACGCGCGTGCCCGAACTGGTTCAGGCGCAGCGTGGCACCCAGGTGCTGCTGGAGATCGGCGAGACCGACGAGATCACGCTGGAAGTCTCCTGCCGCGTGCTGGAGATCTTTGCGGGCGAGGGCGTGTTGCCTGAAGAAGAGCTGGAAAGCGACGAAGAAGCCGCTGAAGTGTCGGCCGAAGCCGCTGCCGAGGCCGCCGCGGAAGACGCCGCAGAGCAGGCCGCCCAGCAGGCCGCAGGGGTCTCGGACGAGGCCGCCGCAGACGCCGGTGGCGACGCGCCGGCGCAGCCGTCGGCTGAGCGCGACACCGGCGGCACCGCCGCCGGCTGAAGCCTTCGGAAATCGGCGGGGCTCACTTACAATGCCTAGCGGCATTCCCGGCTTGCCGGGAATGCTCGTCCACCTGTCGCTTCGCACCTTCCGAGCCAAATTCCCGCCATCGTGAACGCCGCACTCGCCGCTCCCCGCCACTGGTGGCACGCCAGGTGGCACAACAGCAGTACGCTGGCCAAGGCGCTGGCCATTTCCGTGGCCGTGCATGCCCTGCTGCTGATGGTGCGGGTGGCAGCGCCCGAGGTGTTCGAGATCAAGCGCACCGATTCGCCGCTGGACGTGGTGCTGGTCAACGCCAAGTCGGCGCAGAAGCCGCGCAACCCTACCGCGCTGGCGCAGGCCAACCTGGACGGTGGCGGCGACCACGACCTGCAGCGCGCCACCACGCCGCTGCCGGCGCAGACCGTGACGCAGGAGGGCGACCTGGTGCGCCAGGTGCAGCGCCGCGTCGACCAGCTCGAACTGGAGCAGCAGCGCCTGCTGACGCAAGCGCGCGAGCCCGCTCCGGCGGTGCGCAGCCAGCCGCTCAAGCCCGGCGAGAAGCGCCAGGACAATCCCCAGCGCGGCCAGGACGAGCGCACCTCAACCGACGAGATGGCCAAGCTCGAAGCCGAGATCGGCCGCAACCTCGAGCACTACGCCAAGCGGCCCAAGCGTTTCCAGCTGACCGCCACCAGCGCGCAGGCGGTCGACTACGCGCAGTACTACGACCGGCTGCGCCGCAAGATCGAGGCGCGCGGCACCACTGACTTCCCGCAACGCAACGGCAAGCCGCTGTATGGCCAGTTGATCCTGGTGATCAACGTCAACCGGCTCGGCAAGCTCGGCTACAACCGCGACGGCTACAACATCGATGCCATCGACGTGGTCAAGAGCTCGGGCGATCCCGCACTGGACCGCCAGGCCGTGGCGATCGTGCGCGCAGCTGCGCCGTTCGGCGCCTTCACCGCGGAAATGGCGGCGCGCCAGGACATCCTGGAAGTCATTTCCACCTTCAAGTTTTCGCGCAGCGGGCTGGAAACCCGGCTGCAGGCACGCTGATGATGACTCCAGACACTACGCCAGATACCAAGCAGGACACGCCGGACCAGTATGTGGTGATCGGCAATCCGATCTCGCACAGCCGCTCTCCCGCGATCCACGCCGCCTTTGCGCAGCAGACCGGCGAGGCCGTGCAATACGACCGCCTTGAAGCACCGCTGGACGGGTTTGCCGATACCGTGCGCAAGTTCTTCGCCGACGGCGGCTACGGCTGCAACGTGACGGTGCCGTTCAAGCTGGAGGCCTATGACCTGGCCGACCGCCTGACCGAGCGTGCCGAAGCCGCCGGCGCGGTCAACACCCTGTGGATCGAGGATGGCCTGATCCATGGCGACAACACCGACGGCGTGGGCCTGGTGCGCGATATCCAGGACAACCTCGACACGCTGGTCGAAGGCAAGCGCGTGCTGCTGCTGGGCGCGGGCGGCGCGGCCATGGGCGCGATGCTGCCGCTGATCGAAGCGCGTCCGTCGCGCATCGTGGTGGCCAACCGTACCGCGTCGCGTGCCGCAGACATGCTGGAAGAGTTTGTCGAAGCGGCCGACCAGTTCGGCGTGGAGCTGTGGGGCGGCGGTCTCGATGCGCTGGAAGGCCTGTCCGAGGACGAGGCCTGCGACATCGTGATCAACGCCTCGTCGAGCAGCCTGCACGGCGAAGTGCCGCCGCTGCCCGAGTTCCTGCTGGGCGAAGGCGTGCTGGCCTACGACATGATGTACGGCGCCGAGCCGACCGTGTTCCTGCAGTTCGCCGCGCGCTGCGGCGCGCGCACCAGCGACGGCCTGGGCATGCTGGTCGAGCAGGCTGCCGAAGCCTTCTACATCTGGCGCGGCGTACGTCCCCGCACCGCTCCCGTGCTGGCCGAGCTGCGCGACGCGCTGCAGGCCGAACGCAAGGGCTGAGCGGGGCGTCGCCTGCCGTGGCCAATCGCAACCGCGCGGCCAGCGCTGCCTCCGCCGGCTCGGTGCTGAACCCGCTGCGCTGGCTCGGCTATTTGCTGGGCTGCGTGGTCGCGGGCGTGCTGGCGATGCAGTTGTATTTCTTCGTGCAGATTGCCAGCTGGCAATACGTCAACCCGTCCAGCACAACCTTCATGCGTGCCGAGCGCTGGCGGCTGTGCGGTTTCAACCTGTGGAGCTGCGGGCTGGAACGCGAGTGGGTGCCGTATGAGCGCATCTCGCGCAACCTCAAGCGCGCGGTGATCGCCAGCGAGGATTCCGGCTTCGTCAATCATCCCGGCTACGAGCTCGATGCCATGCTCGATGCCTGGGAGCGCAACAAGAAGCGCGGCCGCATCGTGCGCGGCGCATCGACCATCACGCAGCAGCTGGCCAAGAACCTGTTCCTGTCGTCCGAGCAGCATTACCTGCGCAAGGGGCAGGAGCTGGCGATCACGTGGATGCTTGAGTTCTGGCTCGACAAGCAGCGCATCTACGAGATCTACCTGAACTCGGTGGAGTGGGGCGAGGGCGTGTTCGGCGCGCAGGCCGCGGCGCAGCACTACTTCCGCACCAGTGCCGACAAGCTCAGCGTCGGCCAGTCCGCGCGGCTGGCGGCGGCGCTGCCGGCGCCCAAGTGTTTCGACAAGAAAGAGTACTGCGCCAACGTGCGGGTGAATTTCCGCGCCAAGGCGGGGATCATCGCGCGCCGGATGGGCGCGGCGACGTTGCCGGACTGAGGCCCGACGGGCCTCAGTGCCTCAGCTCAGCCAGCCCTTGCGGCGGAAATACACCAGCGGAATCGCCGCCGACACCGCCATCAGCGCGATCGCCCACGGATAGCCCGCGGCCCAGTCCAGTTCCGGCATGATCTTGAAGTTCATGCCGTAGATGCTCGCGATCAGCGTGGGCGGCATCAATGCCACCGACACCACCGAGAACAGTTTGATGATCTTGTTCTGGTTGATGTTGATGAAACCGACGGTCGCATCCATCAGGAAGTTGATCTTGTCGAACAGGAACGCGGTGTGGTTCTCGATCGAGTCGATATCGCGCAGGATCTGGCGCGCCTCGTCCTGCTGCTCGGCCGACAGCAGCTGGCTGCGCATCAGGAAGGACACCGCGCGGCGCGTGTCCATCACGTTGCGGCGGATGCGGCCGTTCAAGTCTTCCTCGCGGGCGATGGTTTCCAGCACGTCGGCCGCGGCGGCATCGGTCACGTTCTCGGCCAGCACGCGGCGGCTGGCTTCTTCCAGGCGTTCGTAGACTTCCTCGATCGAGTCGGCCGAGTATTCCGCATCGGTCGCGTAGAGGTCCATCAGCACGTCCTTGGCGTTGCGCACCGAGCCGGGACGCATGCGCGCGCGCAGCCGCACCAGCCGGAACACCGGCAGGTCTTCGTCGTGGATGGAGAACAGCACGTCCTTGGTCAGCACGAAGGCCACGCGCACGTTGCGCGAGACCTCTTCCTCGTCGAGCAGGAAGTCGGTGCGGATATGGATATTCTCGTCCTCGCCCTCGAAATAGCGCGCCGACGCCTCCAGGTCGCCCAGGTCTTCCAGTTCGGGAAGGGCGACGCCGTAGGCTTCCTTGATCCAGTTCAGCTCTTCGTCGTCAGGATTGACGACATCGATCCAGATCGGCTTGTGCTGCAGCAGCTCATTGCGCTCGTCGACTTGCTCCTGGGCAAGCCGGCCTTTCTGCAGGACGAACAGGTTGATCATCCCCGGGATTCCTTATTGCTGATTTGCGACGAAAAACGATGACAAGCGCGAAGACAAGCGCAGGCGGCTCGCCGCATCCCAGGTATTACGCATGCCCCGTCATGGCCCAGCGGCAAGCCGCGAAAGGCCGGGCCACGGGCAAGCGTGATCGCGCTGTCCCGCGGCTGCGCGAGGCAGGGCGGACAAGACGATGGCGTTTGCCTGGGTTGGCTGGCTAGCCGGGAGAGGGAAGATCCGCCACGGCAGGGCGCGCATGGAGGCGCCGCCGGTGGCACGGAAAGACACTCGCCCGCAGTTCTGACTGCGGGCAAGGCCGACGAAGCGCGGAGCCGGGTTGCTCCGGGCGGGTCGTCGTTACGCAGCCCGCAGTGACATGGCATTCGCAGTGGCCGCACGACTGCGCCAACTGGAACACCCGATGCTACTGCCCACGTAATTTCTCCGGGATTGTGATGGCCGCGAGTGTAGCCCAACGAAGGGGCGCTTGTTAAGTGAAATCTCCGCGAAGCCGGCGCGGCCGTCGCGCGCCGCCCCCGGGCCGGCGGCCTCAGCCCAGGGTACCGCGCAGCCGGCGCCACAACAGCGGCGCCAGCATCACCGAAGACAAGGCCATGAACATCAGCACGATGGCGGCGTAGTCCTGCCAGTGCGGCTGCTCGCCCAGCAGCCACATGCCCGAGAAGACGCCGACCACGGGGATGAACATGATCGACAGGCTCGACACCACCGGCGGCAGGCTGCGCGCCAGCCCGAACCAGACCAGGTGGCAGAAGGCGAAGACCACCACCGCGTTGTAGGCGATCGCGCCCCATTCGACGGCGGTCGGCATGCGCCAGCCGTGCTCCAGCAGCAGCGTGCCGGCGAGCAGGAAGGGCAGGGTCGCCAGCAGCATCCAGAAGGTCATCGCGCCGATCGGCACGTCGGTCTGGGTGCGCTTCATCAGCTGGGTGCCGAAGCCCCAGCCGGCCGCGGCCAGCAGCATCAGCAGCGTGCCGGCGGGACTGCCGGTCAGCGCGCCGATCTCGCCTGAAAGCAGCAGCACGGTGCCCGCCAGCGCGCAGCCGATGCCGACCCAGGCAAAGCCGCTGATGCGCTCGCGGAAGAAGACCAACCCCCACACCACGGCCCAGATCGGCATGGTGTAGCCGAGGATGGCGGCACGCCCGGACGACAGCATCTTCACGGCGCAGATCGCGAACAGGTGCCAAACCACCATGTTGGGCAGCGCCAGCCGGAACACCGTGCCCCATTCGCGCCGCGGCACTGCCAGCGAATCGCCGCGCAGGCGCAGCGCCAGGCCCAGCGCGATCACGCCGCCGGCCATGCACAACAGGCGGAAGCCCATGGGCGGAAAGTGCGCCACCCCGACCTTCATGATGGGCCAGTTGATGCCCCAGGCGAGGGTCAGGACGACAAGCAGGAAAATACCGCGGCGATCGAGAGACATGCAGGAGGGGTGGCGGCTGTGCGTGATGCCGCTCTTTGTTTTGAGAGGAAGCGCAAAACGATAGCACGCAGCGGGTAAAATTGCCGGAAACGACATATGCTGCAGGGATGAAAGGTTTTCACGCCGCTGCGGCCAACCGTGCCGGCCTGGGACTTTGCCCTGGGTTCCTGCCTTGTGTTCCTGCCTTGGGTTCCAAGAGACGCCGGCGCCACCAGGATATTTTCGAGTACCCATGACATTCATCGAGCAGCTTGCTGCCGCCTGGCAGCGCAACGACTCCCTTCTCTGCGTCGGGCTCGATCCTGACCCGCAGAAGCTGCCGCTGTCCCTGACCGGCGCAGGCGGCGCCATCTTCTCGTTCTGCCGCGAGATCGTCGATGCCACCGCCGACCTGGTTTGCGCGTTCAAGCCGCAGATCGCGTATTTCCACTCGCAGCGCGCCGAAGACCAGCTCGAGCAGTTGATCCACTACATCCACGATGCCCACCCTGGCATCCCGGTGATCCTGGACGCCAAGCGCGGCGATATCGGCTCGACCGCCGAGCACTATGCGCTGGAAGCATTCGAGCGCTACCAGGCCGACGCGGTCACGGTCAGCCCGTACATGGGCTTCGATTCGATGCAGCCGTACCTAGCCTACCCGGACCGCGGCGTGATCGTGCTGTGTCGCACTTCCAACCCCGGCGGCTCCGACGTGCAGTTCCTGCAAATCGAGGGCAAGCCGCTGTACCAGCTGGTGGCCGAGGCCGCGCGCGAGCGCTGGAACACCACCGGCCAGATGGGCCTGGTGGTCGGCGCCACCTTTCCCAACGAAATCGCGCGCGTGCGCCAGATCGTCGGCGACATGCCGCTGCTGATCCCGGGCATCGGCGCACAGGGCGGCGATATCGAGGCTACGGTGAAGGCGGGGCGGACCGCGGATGGCACCGGCATGATGATCAACTCGTCGCGGGCAATCCTGTATGCCAGCCGCGAGAAGGATTTCGCGACGGCGGCGCGGAATGTCGCGCTGCAGACGCGGGAGACCATCAACCGGTATCGGCACGGCTGAACTGCTGATCACGGCAACAATGCAGCAACAAAAAAACCGCGCCGGGCTGGCGCGGTTTTTTGTTGGGCGCGTGAGGCGCCAGAGGAAGCGGCAGCGCCCTCAGGCCTCGTTGCGCAGCAACTCCACCAGTCCCCGCATCGCGTGCTCCGCCGCCTGGCGCCGGATCTGGCCCCGGTCGCCGCGGAAGCGCTGGGTCTCGGTGTGGGTAGTGATGCGGTTGCTCCAGCCGAAGCACACCATGCCCACCGGCTTTTCCGGCGTGCCGCCATTGGGGCCGGCCACGCCGGTGATCGCCAGCGAGACCTGCGCGCGGCTGTTCAGCAGCGCGCCTTCCGCCATCGCGCGCGCGACCTCTTCGCTGACGGCGCCGTGGTCGCGGATCAGCTTGACCGGCACGCCCAGCATGGTGGACTTGGCTTCGTTGGAATAGGTGACGAAGCCGCGCTCGAACCAGCCGGACGATCCCGAAACATCCGTGATGGCGGCGGCGACCAGGCCACCGGTACAGGACTCGGCCGTGGCCAGCATCAGGGATTTTTCGGCAAGGGCGACGCCGGACTGGACGGCAAGCTGGTCGAGCAGGCGGCTGACTGACATGATGAATTCAGGGGTTTGTTGGAATGGGCCGGGCTCAGAACGAGCGCCACAGTGCGAACACCAGCAGGGTATAGAAGGCCGCGAAGATGTCGTCGAACATCACGCCGAACCCGCCGCGCAGGCCGGGGCCCTTGAGCGTGCGGTCGTAGTATCCGATCGGAGCCGGCTTGGCGATATCGAACAGCCGGAACCACAGGAAGGCGGCGAACTGCCCCCAGAACCCGGTCGGCGTGACAAAGGACAGCACCAGCCAGAAGGCGATGATTTCGTCCCACACCATGCTGCCGTGGTCATGCACGCCCATGTCGCGGGCAGTCCTGGCGCAGGCCCACAGGCCCACCAGGAAGCCGCCGCCGATGATCCACAGCCAGGTGGTCGGCTCGATCCACAGCGACACCACCACGAACGACAGCCACGCGTAAAGCGTGCCGACCGTGCCGGGGCTGACCGGCGACAGGCCCGAGCCGAAGCCGAAGGCGATCAGGTGGGCTGGATGGGCCAGCATGAAGCGCGCTGTCGGGCGCGTGACCTTGACGGTCTGGCCGGCTTCCAGGGTCATGGCGGGGTCGCGCGTGGCGGCTCCGGAGGGGGTGGTGGACATCAAGGTTGGCTCGTGTGATGCGGATGCTGCTTATGGTTATGGCCGGCTTGCTGCTGTTACTGCTGCCGGAGGCGGGACTCCCGTTCCCGCGCGGCACGCGCCGATGCCGGCATCATGACACGCCTGTGCCCCCGTGTCAGGAGGAGGCGAAGTGGTCGAAGCTGGCGCCGGTGTAGCGGGTCGGGTTGCCGGCACTGTCGACCAGGCGCAGGCCCGGCTCCGGCGTGATCGCGCCGATGCGGGTCAGCGGCAGTGCAAGCCGCTCGCTGATCGCGGCGATGGCGTCACGGTTGCCGGCCGGCGCGGTGAAGCACAGCTCGTAGTCGTCGCCGCCAGCCAGCGTGCATGCGCGCTGGATCGCTTCGGGCTGGCTGGCCAGCACCGCCGAGCGCGGCAGGGCGTCGACATCGACGAGCGCGCCGACCTGCGAGCGGGCCAGGATATGGCCCAGGTCGCCAATCAGGCCGTCGGAGATATCGAGTGCGGCATGTGCCACGCCGCGCAGCGCCATGCCCAGCGCCACGCGCGGGGTCGGCGTATCCATGCGCGGGCGTACCCGGGTGAAGTCGGGCTCTGGCAGCAGCCATTCGCCACGGCAGTCGCCCAGCGCCAGGCGCGCGTCGCCAAGCGTGCCGGAAATCCAGATATCGTCGCCCGGGCGTGCCGCGTCGCGGCGCAGCGCGGTTCGAAGCGGGACGTCGCCAAAGACCGTCAGCGACAACGTCAGCGGGCCGCGCGTGGTGTCGCCGCCGACCAGTTCGCAGCCGTGGGCGTCGGCCAGCGCCAGCATGCCGTCGGCCAGGTCGGCCAGCCATGCGGGGTCGGCCTCGGGCAGGGCCAGCGCCAGCGTAAACGCGCGCGGCTCGGCTCCCATCGCGGCAAGGTCGGACAGGTTGACCGCCAGCGCCTTGTGGCCGAGCGCGCGCGGCGCAACGTCCGGGAAGAAATGGCGGCCGCTGACCAGCATGTCGGTGCTGATGGCGAGGTGGTGGCCCGGGCGGCCTTCGATCAGGGCGCAGTCGTCGCCCACGCCGAGTGCGGCTTTATGCACCGGTCGCGTGAAATAGCGGCGGATCAGGTCGAACTCGGAAAGCGGGGCGGGCGGGGCGGGCGGAGCGGTCTGGGCGTCGGACATCGCGGCGAGCTGGCAGTGGACAGAGGTTTGCCCGGCCGGCAGGCACCGGAGGGACGGAAGGACTCGGAAGGGCGCATCAGGTTGCGGCGCCGGCATCGTTTCAGCAAGATACTGCCGCGCATGACAGCCGTGACCGCAGCGAGTTACCAGCCATGGGCCGTGCGGCGCTACGCTTGCTGGTATTGCCCCGTGGGATGGGGCATATTGTACCGAATCGCAAAGGTGCCCCAAGCAAAAGGCTTATTGTGAAATAGTATTTCACTATATAAAATGCTGGGTTCCAAAGGAAGAGAAGGGCGGACACGTGGAGCCGGTCCGCCGATCGTCCCCGCCACGTTCAATGACGGCTCCACCGATTGGAAAATGCGCCGATGACCAGCCCTCAGCAGTCCCCGTCCCAAGACGATCTGAAACAGCAGCAGCGTGAGGCGCTGCGCAAAGCGGCGCTCGAGTATCACGAGTTTCCGACCCCCGGCAAGATTTCCGTCACCCCGACCAAGCCGCTGTCGAACCAGCGCGACCTGGCCCTGGCCTACTCGCCGGGCGTGGCCGCCGCTTGTGAAGAAATCGTTGTCGATCAGGCCAACTCGTTCCGCTACACCGCGCGCGGCAACCTCGTCGCCGTGATTACCAACGGCACCGCCGTGCTGGGCCTGGGCGACATCGGCGCCGCGGCCTCCAAGCCGGTGATGGAAGGCAAGGCCGGCCTGTTCAAGAAGTTTGCCGGTATCGACGTGTTCGATATCGAAGTCGACGAGAAGGACCCGGAGAAGCTGGTCCAGATCATCGCCGCGCTGGAGCCGACCTTCGGGGGCATCAACCTGGAAGACATCAAGGCACCGGAGTGCTTCTACGTCGAGCGCAAGCTGCGCGAGAAGATGAAGATCCCCGTCTTCCATGATGATCAGCACGGCACCGCCATTGTGGTGGCCGCGGCCATCATCAACGGCCTGAAGGTGGTCGGCAAGGACATCAAGAAGGTCAAGCTGGTGGCCTCGGGCGCCGGCGCGGCCGCGCTGGCCTGCCTGGACCTGCTGGTCGACATCGGGCTGCCGATCGAAAACATCTGGGTGACCGACCTGGCCGGCGTGGTCTATGAAGGCCGTACCGAGCTGATGGACCCGGAAAAGGCCCGTTTCTCGCAGAAGACCGACAAGCGCAAGCTGGGCGAAGTCATCGACGGCGCCGACATTTTCCTGGGCCTGTCCGCCGCAGGCGTGCTCAAGCAGGACATGGTGCAGCGCATGGCCGACAAGCCGCTGGTGCTGGCACTGGCCAACCCGAACCCGGAAATCGCGCCGGAGCTGGTCAAGGAAGTGCGCCCGGACGCCGTGATGGCCACCGGCCGTACCGACTACCCGAACCAGGTCAACAACGTCCTGTGCTTCCCGTTCATCTTCCGTGGTGCACTGGATTGCGGCGCCACCACCATCACGCGCGAGATGGAGATCGCCGCCGCCAACGCGCTGGCCGAGCTGGCGCGCCAGGAGCAGAGCGACATCGTTGCCACCGCCTATGGCATCCAGGACCTGTCGTTCGGCCCGGAATACCTGATCCCGAAGCCGTTCGATCCGCGCCTGATCGTCAAGGTGGCGCCGGCCGTGGCGGAAGCCGCGATGAAGTCCGGCGTGGCCGCCCGTCCGATCGAGGACATGGACGCCTACCGCCTGCAGCTGCAGCAGTTCGTGTACCACTCGGGCACGCTGATGAAGCCGATCTACGCCGCTGCGCGCAAGGTCGAAATGGAGAAGAAGCGCATCGTCTTCGCCGAGGGCGAAGAAGAGCGCGTGCTGCGCGCCGTGCAGGTGATCGTCGATGAAAAGCTGGCCAACCCGATCCTGATCGGCCGCCCGGCCGTGCTGCAGCACCGCATCGAGCGTTTCGGCCTGCGCCTGCGCGCCGGCGTGGACTTCACCGTGGTCAATCCCGAGCACGACGAGCGTTTCCGCGACTACTCCGACGCGTATTACCGCATGATGGCGCGCCAGGGCATCACGCCCCAGTACGCCAAGCTGGAACTGCGCCGCCGCACCACGCTGATCGGCGCCATGCTGGTCAAGCAGGGCGAGGCGGACGGCATGATCTGCGGCACCGTCAGCACCACCGCGGCGCACCTTCGCTACATCGACCAGGTGCTGGGCGGCAGCGGCAAGGTCTACGCGGCCATGAACGGCCTGGTGCTGCCGGGCCGCCAGATCTTCCTGGTCGACACCCACGTCAACGTGGACCCGACCGCCGAGGAACTGGCCGAGATCACGCTGATGGCTGCCGAAGAACTGAAGCGCTTCGGTATCGAGCCCAAGGTTGGCCTGCTGTCGCACTCCAACTTCGGCTCCTCCGAGGCGCCTTCGGCCCGCAAGATGCGCGATACGCTCGCCATCCTGCGCGAGCGCGCGCCGGAACTTGAAGTCGACGGTGAAATGCACGGCGACAGCGCGCTCGACCAGAAGCTGCGCGACCAGCTGGTGCCGGACAGCACGCTGCAGGGCGAAGCCAACCTGCTGGTATGCCCGAACATCGACGCCGCCAATATCTCGTACAACCTGCTCAAGGTTGCCGCGGGCAACAACGTGGCGATCGGCCCGATCCTGCTGGGCGTGAAGGCGCCGGTGCACATCCTGACGCCGTCGGCAACGGTGCGCCGCATCGTCAACATGACCTCGCTGGTGGTGGTGGACGCTGCTGCCAAGCGTTAAGCCAACCTGCCTTGCAAGCTTGCGGAAAAGCCGGGTTCGCCCGGCTTTTTTGTCACTGGACGATAATGGTTAGTATGCGCACACATACGCCTAACATATTGAAACAATTGAGGAATTCCCGCGGCGACAGGGCCGGGATTGATTAATTGCGTGCATGCGCGTAACCTTACGCCTTTGATACAGGCGCTCGCCATGAGCGCCCCGGTGCGGTTGGCATCCGGCGCGTGCATGACAAGGCGCGCGAGGTTGCCGGCCAGGGTGGCCCGGACAGATCGTCTACCCAAACAGCGGCAGGCTCGATTTCCGGTTCAACAAGACAAGCAACGTGGTTTCCCAAGTACCTTTGATGCGGCAGGCAGTGCGGATGCTGGCCCGGTCGATGACCGGCGCGGCGCTGGTGCTGGCCCTGGCACAGCCGGCGCTGGCGCGACAGGCGCAGACCGAAGGCATGGGAACCATTGCAGTGCAGCAGTTGCCCAACGAAGCACGGCAGACCCTGGAGCGCATCGAATCCGGCGGCCCGTTCCCGTATGACAAGGACGGAACCAGGTTCGGCAACTACGAACGCCTCCTGCCGCAAAAAGATCGCGGGTACTACCGCGAGTACACGGTAAAGAGCGCCAGAAGCCGGAACCGGGGAGCCAGGCGGATCGTATGCGGCGGGGAACAGCGCGCTGCCAACGATTGTTACTACACGGAAGACCACTACAACAGCTTCAAACGGATACTCAAATGATGACTGACATTTTCGGATTGGGCGACGCCCTTGCCGCCCGCGAAGAGCGCGGCGCCGGAGATGGCTGGCAGCGGGCTCAGCAGCAGGCCCAGAACCTATACGACAACGTGCTGATGATTCCGCAGCGCCAAGAGCTCACGCACAAACTCCCGCCCGCGAACGCGCCCGTAGCCATGCCGGCCGGTGAGGGCTGGGCTGACGGCACCAGCGAGGGGGCCATGAACCTGTTCAAGACGGTGCGTCCGAACATCGTCCAGTCAATCCGCGCCTTCCGCGTGCCGGAGCTGGCCCAGGCGGCCGCGGATCTCGGCCAGCATTTCCTGTATGCCAACTGCGCGCATTGCGCCAGCAAGGCCGAAATCCTGGAAACGATTGCAACGTCGTTTATCTTCCCCAAGCATTTTGGCAAGAACTTCGATGCGCTGGCGGATTGCCTGACCGACCTGATCTACAAGGCCGGGCCGCAGCCGGGTTTCGTGATCGTGCTGGAAGGCCTGCCGATCGCGCAGAAGTTCGACAAAGAGGCGCGTGAGGTGCTGCTCGACGTGTTTCGCGACGCTGCCGAGTTCTGGGGCGAGCGCAAGGTGCAGTTCCGAGTGTTCTACTCGTTCGCCTGACCGGCCTGATCAAGCAAAAAGCCCGCAATTGCGGGCTTTTTGCATTTGAAGGCTCTGCGTACTGCGGGTTTGCTCTCCTTTCCCGCTTAGGTTAGCTGGGCGGTTGGGTGCACCCACCGTTGGCCCTTTTCATGGCTGTTCTTGTGCAGGGACATGCCCGTGCGGTGTCAGCCGGTCGATCAGCTCGGGCAGCCCTTCGCTCAGTTGCGCTGCCACGTCGTCCTGCGACATCCCGGTCGATTGCGCCAGCGTGTCCAGCGCACCGGTTCCGCCCAGCGCGTCACTCAGCGCCGACGGCGTAACCGGCTGGTTGGCGCCGGTACCGATCCACGAATCCACCTGCTCGCCCAGCCCGGCTTGCGCCAGGATCTGGTGCAGCGCGCCGATGCCGCCTGCGGCAGCGCCCAGTGCCTGGCTGTTGGCCGGGGCGCCGCCCTGGCCGCCAAGCAGACCACCCAGCAAGGAACCCAGGTCGAGCCCGCCGGTGGCGCCGGGCGCGCTGGCATTGCCGCCGAGCACGCCACCCAGCAAGCCGCCGAGGCTGCCAAGGCCGCCCAGCCCATCGTCGACCGGCGCTGCGGTGCCGCTTTCCTGGCCACGGTTGCGCATTGCCAGCATCGCCAGCAGCCCGAGCGCCATCATCAGCTTCGGGTTGAGCCCGCCGCCGCCGGCGCTGCCGTCTTCGCCGCGGGTATTGCCCAGTTGCCCAAGCACGCCGCCCAGCACGCTATCGAGTAGTCCCATGGTCGACTCCTTCAGTCAAGGTTGGCGCTGGCCGGATGGCCGCCGCCGTCAGAAACCGCCAAGCACGGCGTTGAGCGTCGCCAGGCAGGCCAGCCCGGCGGTCTCGGTACGCAGGATGCGCGGGCCGAGCGACACGCCGGTAAAGCCGGCTTGCCGCGCTGCTTGTTCCTCATCGGGTGACAGCCCGCCTTCCGGGCCGATCAGCAGCGTGACGCCATCGGCAAGCAATGCCTCGCGGCGCTCAGCCACGTACACCGGCAGCGATTGCTCCGCACGCGGCGACACCAGCAGGCGTGACCCGGCGCCGCTGCCGGACTGCGCCAGCCATGTCTCAAAGTTAGCGACCGCGGCCACTGCCGGCAAGCGATTGCGCCCGCATTGTTCGCATGCGGCCTGCACCAGCGCCTGCCAGTGCGCCTGGCGCTTTTGCGCGCGTTCGCCGGTGAGGCGCACCACCGAGCGGTTGGCCTGCAGCGGCTGGATCGCGGCAACGCCGAGTTCGACTGCCTTCTCGATCAGCCAGTCCATCTTGTCGCCGCCGGCCAGACCTTGCGCCAGCGTGACACGGAAGGGCGGCTCGGCCTCGGCCGCGTCGTGCGCGCCGATGCGCGCCACGGCATGGCGCTTGCCCAGTTCAAGCAGGGTGGCGGCGTGGCTGCCGCCGCGTCCGTCGAACAGCGTGATGGCGTCGCCGGGCGCCAGGCGCAACACCTGGGCGTGGCGTACCACCGGTTCGGGCAGGGGGAAATCGGCTTCGGCGGCGAGGATTGCTTCCGCGCCGCCGACAAAGAAACGCGGGGCCATCAGCTTGCCTGGCCTCCGTCCTGATCCAGTGACTTGCCGAAGCCCCAGCGGTAGCCGTCCGGATCTTCGACCATGCAGTAGCGGTCGCCCCAGAACTGGTCGGCGGGGGCCATCAGGCTGACAGCGCCGGCATCGACCGCGCGCTGGTGCATCGCGTCGACATCGTCGCAGTAGACATAGAAGGTTTGCGGGCACTCCACGCCCAGCGAGCGGGGCGTGCGGGCGGTGCTGCCCCAGGCGCCTTCGGGTGCGAACATCACCACCAGTTCGCCCTGGTAGTGCATTTCGGCGTGGGTCGGGACGCCGTTTTCATCGACCACATTGCCGGCGGCAAAGCCGAAGGCGCGGCTGTAGAAATCCAGTGCGTCGCGCCCGTTGGCGACGGTCAGGTAGGGGGTGAGCCAGGGGGTGTTGGCCGGTCTGCTCATGATCGTCTCCTGTCATGCGGGAAACCCGGCGCGGTCAGTCGCTGTCTGTCACTAAGCGGGGCCGCGCGGTGCGAGTGTGCATCTTACGCGCGTGGCGCGGCGCTGTCGAAGTGCAGTGCAGCGGCCCGCGCCCGGCCCGCGGGTGATCCCCGAGGCATGCCCGCCGCCGGTGTCCGGGAGTCCGGAAAACCCCTTAGCTTCTGCTAAAATTGCGGTTTTCCCGCCGACAGGCTCACGCCCGCCGCGTCCAAGCTCACGTCCAAGACCGCCCGAATGTCCGCCCTAGCCCATCCCGCCACGAGTCCCTTTGCTTCCCAGCCCGCCAAGCTGATGGCCGATGCCATCCGCGTGCTTGCCATGGACGCCGTCCAGCAGGCCAACTCCGGCCACCCCGGTGCGCCGATGGGCATGGCGGATATCGCCGTGGCGCTGTGGGGCCGGCACCTGAAGCACAACCCGGCCAACCCGCACTGGGCCGACCGCGACCGCTTCGTGCTGTCCAATGGCCATGGCTCGATGCTGATCTATGCGCTGCTGCACCTGAGCGGGTACGACCTGCCGGTTGAAGAGCTGAAGAACTTCCGCCAGCTGCACAGCAAGACCGCCGGCCACCCGGAATATGGCATCACCCCCGGCGTGGAAACCACCACCGGCCCGCTCGGCCAGGGCATCACCAACGCGGTCGGCATGGCGCTGGCCGAACGCCTGCTGGGCGAAGAATTCAACCGCCCCGGCTTCGATATCGTCAACCACCACACCTATGTCTTCCTGGGCGACGGCTGCCTGATGGAAGGCATCTCGCACGAGGCCAGCTCGCTGGCCGGCACGCTCAAGCTGAACAAGCTGATTGCGCTGTGGGACGACAACGGCATCTCGATCGACGGCGACGTCGTGCACTGGTTCAACGACGACACCCCGAAGCGCTTCGAAGCCTACGGCTGGAACGTGATCCGCGGCATCGACGGCCATGACGTCACCGCCGTCGACCTCGCGATCTCGCAGGCCAAGGCCAGCGACAAGCCGACCCTGATCTGCTGCCGCACCAAGATCGGCAAGGGCGCGCCCAACAAGGAAGGCGGCCATGACGTGCACGGCGCCCCGCTGGGCGGCGCCGAAGTGCTGGCCACGCGCGAGGCGCTGGGCTGGGCCCACGCCCCGTTCGAAGTGCCGGGCGACGTCTATGACGCGTGGGACGCCAAGGCCAACGGCCAGGCCCTGGAGCGGGCCTGGACCGCACTGTTCGACGCCTATGCCGAGCGCCACCCGTATGAAGCCGGCGAATTCACCCGACGCATGAAGGGCGAGCTGCCTGGTTCGTTCGATGCCGCCGTCGAAGCCTTTATCGCCAAGTGCGAGGAAAAGTCCGAGACCATCGCCACCCGCAAGGCCAGCCAGAACACCATCGAGGCCTTCGGCCCGGTGCTGCCCGAGTTCCTCGGCGGCTCGGCCGACCTGACCGGCTCGAACTTGACCAACTGGTCCGGCAGCAAGGCCGTGCGCGTGGATGCCTGGGGCAACCACATCAACTACGGCGTGCGCGAGTTCGGCATGAGCGCCATCATGAACGGCATCACGCTGCATGGTGGCTACATCCCCTACGGCGCCACCTTCCTGACCTTCTCGGACTACAGCCGCAACGCCCTGCGCATGGCGGCGCTGATGAAGATCCGCTCGCTGTTCGTGTTCACCCATGATTCGATCGGCCTGGGCGAAGACGGCCCGACGCACCAGTCGATCGAGCACGTCGCCAGCCTGCGCCTGATCCCCAACATGGACGTCTGGCGTACCGCCGACACCACCGAGACCGCCGTGGCCTGGGCCGAGGCGATCCGCCGCGAGAACGGCCCGAGCTGCCTGATCTTCAGCCGCCAGAACCTGCCGTTCCAGCAACGCGACGACGCCACCCGCGCCAATATCGCGCGTGGCGGCTACGTGCTGCGCGACAGCGTCAACCCGCAGACCGGCAATCCGGACGCCGTGATCCTGGCGACCGGCTCGGAAGTAGGCCTGGCCGTGGGCGCGGCCGAGCACCTGGCTGCGGAAGGCGTGCACGTGCGCGTGGTGTCGGTTCCGGCGACCACCGTGTTCGACAAGCAGGACACCGCTTACAAGGCCAGCGTGCTGCCGGCCGGCGTGCCGCGCGTGGCGGTCGAGGCGGGCGTGACGGACTTCTGGTGGAAGTACCAGGTCCAAGCGGTAGTGGGCATCGACACCTTCGGCGAATCGGCGCCGGCCGGCGTGCTGTTCAAGCACTTCGGCTTTACCGTCGACAACGTCGTGCGTACGGTGAAAGACACCCTTATCTAAGCATCCGGGCGCTGGAGTCGCGCGGTGCGCCGCGCGGCAGCAGCGGCGCCCACCGGTTTTCATCGATCCTCAGGAGAGACAGTCATGACCATCAAGATCGGCATCAACGGCTTCGGCCGCATCGGACGCATGGTGTTCCGCGCCGCCGCCGCCAACTTCAAGGACATCGAAGTCGTTGCCATCAACGACCTGCTCGAGCCCGACTACCTGGCTTACATGCTGAAGTACGACTCGGTGCACGGCCGCTTTGACGGCGAAGTGTCGGTCGACGGCAACACCCTGGTCGTCAACGGCAAGAAGATCCGCCTGACCGCCGTCAAGGATCCGGCCGAGCTGAAGTGGGGCGAAGTCGGCGCCGACGTGGTGATCGAGTCGACCGGCATCTTCCTGACCAAGGAAGGCGCACAGAAGCACATCGACGCGGGCGCCAAGAAGGTGATCATGTCGGCCCCGTCCAAGGACGACACCCCGATGTTCGTGTACGGCGTGAACCACGAAACGTACAAGGGCGAAGCGATCGTCTCGAACGCCAGCTGCACCACCAACTGCCTGGCACCGGTGGCCAAGGTGCTGAACGACAAGTGGGGCATCAAGCGCGGCCTGATGACCACCGTGCACGCTGCCACCGCCACGCAGAAGACCGTTGACGGCCCGTCCAACAAGGACTGGCGCGGCGGCCGCGGCATCCTGGAAAACATCATCCCGTCGTCGACCGGCGCTGCCAAGGCCGTGGGCGTGGTGATTCCGCAGCTGAACAAGAAGCTGACCGGCATGTCGTTCCGCGTGCCGACCTCGGACGTGTCCGTGGTCGACCTGACCGTCGAACTGGAAAAGTCGGCATCGTACGAAGAAATCTGCGCCGAGATGAAGGCTCAGAGCCAGGGCGCGCTGAAGGGCGTGCTGGGCTATACCGAAGACAAGGTTGTCGCCACGGATTTCCGCGGCGATGCACGCACCTCGATCTTCGACGCTGAAGCCGGCATCGCACTGGACGGTACCTTCATCAAGGTCGTGAGCTGGTACGACAACGAGTGGGGCTACTCGAACAAGTGCCTGGAAATGGCGCGCGTGGTGGCCAAGTAATCCGGCAGTCTTGCAGTAAAAAAACGCGCCTTCGGGCGCGTTTTTTATTTGGGCGCGATGGCCACTCAGCCAGCCGGGCGTGATGTCAGCGGCCGCGCGTCGACGGCGGCGCCGTCTACCAGGAAATGGCCGCCGGCGACATGATGGATGGTGCGCAGCGCGTCGTGGCCTTCGAAATGCCAACGCCCGTTGCTGAACACGCGCGAATCCGCATGCGCAGCTACGACCTCACCGAGAAACAGGTCATAGGTCTGCTGCGTCGCCGGTTCCGGCAACAGCCGGCACTCGAGCCAGGCTGCGCAGCCTTCCAGCAGTGGGGCGCCGACGACGTTCCCCGCAAAGGTGCCCAGCCCGTAGGCATCGAACTTGTCGGTCCCTTCCTGTTCCAGCAGCGCCAGCCCTGAGCTCGAGCCAAGCGCCTCGGTCAGGTCGACCTGGCTGACGGTAGGCACCTGCAGCACGAATTCACCGCTTTGTTCCAGCAGGCGCCGCGTCCAGGTGCTCTTGTCCAGCACCACCGCGACCTTGGGCGGCGCGAAATCCAGCGGCATGGCCCATGCGGCGGCCATGATGTTGCGCTTGCCGCCGGCGGCCGCGCTGACCAGCACGGTAGGGCCGTGGTTGAGCAGCCGGTAAGCCTTGGGCAGTTCGACAGGAAGGCGGGAATGGTCGGTTCGGGAGTCAGGCATGATGGCGGACGCATCCGCATCCTAGGAAAAGAATGACAAAAATGGGACGGCGACCCAATATACGCCGATGCGCGAGGGTCTCGCCGGACTGAAAATGAGCGTATATGAGACCAAATTCATAAAAATGGCACTATTTTGCGGAAATATGACAGGGCTCGGCGCTCCAAAAATGCCGAATTTGCTTTCCGAGCTTGTTTTTTCCTCTTACACTACCGAGACGCCGTTGAAATCTGATGTGCAGCCAGTGCAAGTGGTGGGGCCATCTTTGCTAAGAAAAATCTGACCTGGGCCTGATCATGGTGAACGTGGACACAAAGCTTCTAGTGATCTTCACCGAGCTGCTGAGTAAGCGAAACGCCACTTACGTCGCGGAGAAGATGCATATGACCGCGCCGGCGGTGTCACATTCACTGGGCCGGTTGCGCGAGATCTTTGACGATCCACTCTTCATCCGCGTTCCGCACGGTCTCACGCCCACGCCGCGCGCGCTGGAGCTGGGCCCCAAGATCCGCGACATGCTGGACCTGTGGTCGTCGATCAACGAAGGCGACGCCGATAATTTCGATCCCGCGGTGGCCACTGGCACGCTGAGCATCGGTTTTGCCGCGGAGCTGGGCGACACGGTGTTCAACCGCTTCGTGCTGCGCATCAAGCAGCTGGCGCCGGACCTGCATATCAAGCTGGTCGAGTCCCATTCCTGGGAAGCCGACGTGTCGTCGATGCGCGCCAATGAGCTGGACGTGGCATTCTCGCCGTTCCCGACCCGGCATCCGGAAATCGTCGAGGAAATGGTGACATCGCTGAACCTGTGGGTTTGCGCGCGCAAGAACCACCCGATGCTGAAGAACCACTGCACGCTCGAGCAATACCTGGACTGCGGCCATATCTTCATGGCGCATTCGGGGGGCGCAGGCCGCCCGGCGCCGTCGCTGATCCCGCTCGACTACGCGCTGCAGCAGCGCGGCCTCAAGCGCAATGCGACGCTGACGGTGCATTCGTGGCGCGCCCAGGCCGAGATGGCCGCGCAGACCGACATGATCTTCACCGTCAATGCGCTGACCAAGGACATGGCCTGCGAAACCTACGGCCTGAAGGCGTTCCCGCTGCCGGCGGAACTCAACACCACGGTCGGCCTGAACATGTTCTGGCACCGCAGCCGCAACACCCATCCGATGCTGGTATGGGCGCGCAACCTGTTCCGCCAGGTGGTGGGCGAGTTCGTCGGCCTGCCGCCGTCGCGGCCGTCGCGCGTGGTTGCCGAGCAAGACCTGCAAACGCTGCGCGAGCCCTGAGACCGGCGCAAGCCCATAAAAAAACCGGCGCCTGGCGCCGGTTTTTGTTTTGCCGGAGGCGCTACGCGGTGCGTGCGCCGGCTTATCGTTTGGGTCTGTGGGGACAGTTGGTTTTAGTGCAGTTGCCGTAGAGCGACAGTGCGTGTTCCTGCAAGGTAAAGCCGCGCTCGCGCGCAATGCTTTGCTGGCGCTGCTCGATTTCGGAATCGAAGAATTCTTCGACGCGGCCGCAATCGAGGCACACCAGGTGGTCGTGGTGCTTGCCTTCGTTGAGTTCGAAAATGGCCTTGCCAGATTCAAAATTGTTGCGCGACAGCAAGCCTGCCTGTTCGAACTGGGTCAGCACGCGGTAGACGGTGGCAAGGCCGATATCCATATGCTCGTTCAGCAGGATACGGTAGACGTCTTCCGCGCTCAGGTGCCGCTGTTCGCTGGTCTGAAAAATTTCAAGAATCTTCAGCCTGGGCACCGTCGCCTTCAGGCCGATATTCTTGAGGTCCGCCGGACTCGGCATGGGCGTGACTCCCTAGAGTACAATGTCTGGATAGTTGAATCATAAGGGTTTTGACAGCAAAAGTCGCTCGCGGTGCCATGTCCCATGTGGGCAACGCGCCTCAGGCATTTGCAGTCGGCCCCGTGTGGTTGCCGCGGCAGGCGCCCCGTGCGCGTGTGGTTTATCCGGCTCTTGCAGCGCTTGCTGCGCCGGACTTCCGCGGTACTTTCCGTACTTTCCCTTTCCCTCCCGGAAGCGAGATACATGCGTTATACCCGTTCGTCCGCCATGCGCCCGACGCTGGTTGTCTCCCTGCTGGCCGCGGCTTTGCTGGCCGGCGCCTGCTCGGCCTACGATTCCACTTCGCGCAAGGTAGCCAACGCCATCACGCCGTACCGGATCAATATCGTGCAGGGCAACTTCGTGTCCCGCGAGGCCGCTTCCCAACTGCGCGAAGGCATGACGCGCGAGCAGGTCAAGTTCCTGCTCGGCACGCCGCTGCTGACCGATGTGTTCCACGCCAACCGCTGGGACTACGTGTTCTCGTTCCGCCGCGGCAATACCCCCGTGGTGCAGCAGCGCCGCTATACGGTCGTTTTCGATGGCGACCGCCTGGTCAAGTTTGGCGGCGACGAACTGCCGTCGGAATACGAACTGATCGCCGAGATTGACGGCATGAAGAAGGCGCTGAAGGACCAGACCCCGGGCAAGGTATCCACCAGCAGCACGAGCACGGCCGCTGCCCAGGCCGAGCCGCAGACCACCGTGGAAAATTTCGTGCCGCGCCAGGCGACCGAGCCGGCCGCCGCTCCCGCGGCGACGCCCGCGCCCGCAGCCGCCGCGGCCCCCGTGACCGAAGCGCCGCCGGCCGCAGCCCCGGCCCAGGCCACCGCGCCCGCCGACGCCTCCAAATCGAACTGAGCCGTCTTCCGCGGCTTGCCATCTGTTCCGGGCCGGTCAGCCATGACCGGCCCATTCACTTTTCGCGTATTGCGCACATTCCACTGAGCCAGACACCATGAACATCGCCATCGCAGGCGCATCCGGCCGCATGGGCCGCATGCTGATCGAACAAGTGCTGAACACCGAGGGCGTGAAACTGTCGGGCGCGCTGGATCTGCCGGGCTCGCCGGCGCTGGGCCAGGATGCGGGCCTGTTCCTGGGCCGCAATACCGGCGTGGCGATCACGGCGGACCTGGAAGCCGGACTGGCTGGCGCGGACTGCCTGATCGATTTCACCCGTCCGGAAGGCACGCTGGCTCACCTGGCCGCGGCGAAGAAGCTGGGCGTCAAGATGGTGGTCGGCACCACCGGCTTCGACGATGCCGGCAAAGCCGCGCTGGCCGAAGCCGCCAAGTCCATCGGCATCGTCTTTGCCGCCAACTTCAGCGTTGGCGTCAATGCCACCTTCAAGTTGCTGGAAGTGGCCGCCAGGCTGCTGTCGACCGGCTATGACATCGAGGTGATCGAGGCCCACCACCGCTTCAAGGTCGACGCCCCGTCGGGCACTGCGCTGAAGATGGGCGAAGTGATCGCTGATGCGCTCGGCCGCGACCTGAAGACCTGCGCCGTCTACGCCCGCGAAGGCCATACCGGCGAGCGCGACCCCAATTCGATCGGCTTCGCCACCATCCGCGGCGGCGATATCGTTGGCGACCATACCGTGATGTTCGCCGGCATCGGCGAGCGCATCGAGATCAGCCACAAGTCGTCCAGCCGCCAGTCGTATGCCGACGGTGCCGTGCGCTCGGCCCGTTTCCTGGCCGACAAGCCTAACGGCCTGTTCGACATGCAGGACGTGCTGGGCCTGAAGTAAGCGCCGCGCCGGGCGGCCAGGGGTGCCGCCACGGTTATAATCGATTGCTTTAGCATTGCACGCCGGGCGGGCGCCCAGACAGGCGCCCGCCGCTTACCTTCCAACGATTCTTCCCGGATGCCGGCAGGCCAGTTGCCGCGCAGACGCTGCCTGATTGTTGCACCTGACTGCTGTCTCGACCATGCAAGACAAATATCTTCCTTCCGCCGTAGAACAAGCCGCCCAGCAGCACTGGCAAGCCATCGACGCCTACCGCGTGTCGGAGCATGCAGCGGGCCCGGACGGCAAGGAAAAGCCCAAGTTCTACGCCTGCTCGATGCTGCCGTACCCGTCGGGCAAGCTGCACATGGGCCACGTGCGCAACTACACCATCAATGACGTGATGGCGCGCTACCTGCGCATGAACGGCAACAACGTGCTGATGCCGATGGGCTGGGACGCCTTCGGCATGCCGGCGGAAAACGCGGCGCTGAACAATGGCGTGGCGCCGGCCGCCTGGACCTACGACAACATCGCTTACATGAAGAAGCAGATGCAGTCGATGGGCCTGGCGATCGACTGGTCGCGCGAGGTCGCCACCTGCAGCCCGGACTATTACCGCTGGAACCAGTGGCTGTTCCTGAAGATGCTGGAAAAGGGCGTCGCCTACCGCAAGACCGGTACCGTCAACTGGGACCCGGTCGACCAGACCGTGCTGGCCAACGAGCAGGTCATCGACGGCCGCGGCTGGCGCTCGGGCGCGGTGGTGGAAAAGCGCGAGATCCCGATGTACTACCTGCGCATCACCGAATATGCGGAGGAGCTGCTGGGCGACCTCGACGGCCTGGGCTGGCCCGAGCGCGTCAAGGTGATGCAGCAGAACTGGATCGGCAAGAGCGTGGGCGTGCGCTTTGCCTTCACCCATGGCATCCCGGGCGAGGACGGCAAGCCGATCAACGACGGCAAGCTCTACGTCTTCACCACGCGCGCCGATACCATCATGGGCGTGACCTTCTGCGCGGTTGCCGCCGAGCACCCGCTGGCCACGCACGCCGCGCTGAACAACCCCGAACTGGCTGCCTTCATCGACGAATGCAAGCACGGCTCGGTCATGGAAGCCGACATGGCGACCATGGAGAAGAAGGGCATGCCGACCGGCCTGCAGGTCGTGCACCCGCTGACCGGCGAAAAGGTCGACGTGTGGGTCGGCAACTACGTGCTGATGACCTACGGCGACGGCGCCGTGATGGGCGTGCCCGCGCACGACGAGCGCGACTTCGCCTTCGCCAACAAGTACAACCTGCCGATCAAGCAAGTGATCGACGTGAAGGGCCAGCCGTACTCGACCGAAGCCTGGCAGGAATGGTACGGCGACAAGGAAAACGGCACCTGCATCCACAGCGGCAAGTATGACGGCCTGGGCTACCAGGCCGCGGTGGAAGCCATCGCCGCCGACCTGGGCGGGATGGGCCTGGGCGAGAAGAAGACCACCTGGCGCCTGCGCGACTGGGGCATTTCGCGCCAGCGCTACTGGGGCACGCCGATCCCGCTGATCCACTGCGACAGCTGCGGCGTGGTGCCGGTCCCCGAGAAGGACCTGCCGGTGGTGCTGCCCGAAGACCTGGTGCCGGACGGCACCGGCAACCCGCTGGCCAAGGATCCGCGCTTCCTGCAGTGCACCTGCCCGTCGTGCGGCAAGCCGGCGCGCCGCGAGACCGACACGATGGATACCTTCATCGATTCGTGCTGGTACTACATGCGCTATACCTGCCCGGACGCGGCCACCATGGTCGATGCCCGCAACGACTACTGGATGCCGATGGACCAGTACATCGGCGGCATCGAGCACGCGATTCTGCACCTGCTGTACGCGCGTTTCTGGACCAAGGTCATGCGCGACCTGGGCCTGGTCAGGTTCGACGAGCCGTTCACCAACCTGCTGACGCAGGGCATGGTGCTGAACGAGACCTTCTACCGTGAAGACCCCTCGGGCAAGAAGCACTGGTACAACCCGGCCGACGTCGACGTGCAGACCGACGAGCGCGGCCGCCCGGTGGGCGCCACGCTGAAGGCCGATGGCCAGCCGGTGGTGATCGGCGGCATCGAGAAGATGTCGAAGTCCAAGAACAACGGCATCGACCCGCAGGCGCTGATCGACCAGTACGGCGCCGATACCGCGCGCCTGTTCGTGATGTTCGCCGCGCCGCCCGAGCAGCAGCTGGAGTGGAGCGGCTCGGGCGTGGAGGGCGCCTCGCGCTTCCTGCGCCGCGTGTGGAACTACGGCTACGCCAACGCCGCCGCGCTGCGCGATGGCGCCGGCAGTGCCATCACAGCCGATGACGCCGAGCTGCGCCGCGAGATCCACGGCGTGCTCAAGCAGGCCAACTATGACTACCAGCGCATCCAGTACAACACCGTGGTCTCGGCCACGATGAAGATGCTCAACGCGCTGGAAGACGCCAAGACCGCTTCGCCGGCCGCGCGCCGCGAGTGCTTCGGCATCCTGCTGCGCGTGCTGTACCCGGTGGTGCCACACATCACTCATGGCCTCTGGGACCAACTGGGTTTCGCCGCCGAATCCGGCGACCTGCTCGACGCCCCGTGGCCGCAGGTCGACGAAGCCGCGCTGGTGCGCAGCGAGATCGAACTGGTGCTGCAGATCAACGGCAAGGTGCGCGGCAGCATCACCGTACCGGCCAGCGCCGACCGCGCCGCCATCGAGGCGGCTGCCGCCGGCAGCGAAACCGTGGCCAAGTTTGCCGAAGGCAAGGCGCCCAAGAAGATCGTGGTGGTGCCGGGCCGCCTGGTGAACGTGGTGCTGTAACGGGTCAGCGGCCCGGAACCTGACTGAGGAATCGCCAAGAATGAAGCGACTGAACATGGGCCGCCGCAAGGCGCTCGCGGCGATGCTGGCGGTGCCCGCAACGGGCCTGCTGGCCGGCTGCGGCTTCCATCTGCGCGGCAATTCGGACTTCGCGTTCAAGCGGCTCTATATCGGGATTCCGCCCAATTCGCTGATGGGCGCGGACCTGCGCCGCGCCATCCGAGGCGGCTCCGACACCCAGGTGGTGGCCGACCAGAAAGAGGCTGACGCGCTGCTGGACGTGCTGCAGGACACCCGCACCAAGTCCATCCTGTCGATCACGACCGAGGGCGTGGTGCGCGAATACCGCCTGACGCAGCGCTTTACCTTCCGCCTGCGCGATGCCGCCGGCAAGGAACTGATCGCGCCGTCGCAGCTGGTGCTGACGCGCGACCTGACCTACAACGAAGCCAACACGCTGGCCAAGGACTACGAAGAGCAGCAGCTGTACCGCGACATGCAGCGCGACATCGTGCAGCAGCTGATGCGCCGGCTGGCCGCGGTCAAGGCCATCTGAGCTCGGGGCAGAGTTACGGCATGCAACTCAAGCTCGACGGGCTCGACGCGCACCTGAAGCAGGCGAAGGCCAAGGGTTTGGCGCCGCTGTACGTGGTGCATGGCGACGAGCACCTGCTGGTGCTGGAGGCGGTCGACCGCCTGCGCGCCGCAGCGCGCGAAGCGGGGTTCTCCGAGCGCGAGGTGCTGGTGGCCGAACGCGGCTTCCACTGGAGCCAGCTGGTCGAGGCGCAGCAGTCGATGTCGCTGTTCGGCGACCGCAAGATCGTCGAGCTGCGCATCCCTTCGGGCAAGCCCGGCAAGGACGGCGGCGAGGCGCTGCGCGCGGTGGCGGCGCAGCCGTCGCCCGACGTGGTGCTGATTGTCACGCTGCCGCGGCTCGATTTCGCCACCTCCAAGTCGGCGTGGTTCCAGGCGCTGGAAGGCGCCGGCGTGTCGATCAAGGTCGACACGGTGGACCGTACGCGGCTGCCGGCCTGGGTCGGCGAGCGGCTGGCGCTGCAGCAGCAGCGCGTCGAGGGCGGCGAGGCTGGCCGGCGCGCGCTGCAGTTCATCGCCGACAAGGTCGAAGGCAACCTGCTGGCGGCGCACCAGGAAATCCAGAAGCTGGGCCTGCTGTACCCGCCGGGCGAGCTGAGCTTCGACCAGGTCCACGACGCGGTGCTGAACGTGGCTCGCTATGACGTCTTCAAGCTGTCCGAGGCGATGCTGTCGGGCGACGTGCCGCGCCTGGTGCGCATGCTTGAAGGGCTGCGCGGCGAGGGCGAGGCCACGGTGCTGGTGCTGTGGGCGCTGACCGAGGAAATTCGCGTATTATCCAAGGTCCGGCAAGGCCTTGCGGCCGGCAAGCCGGCGGGTGTGCTGATGCGTGAACTGCGCGTCTGGGGCCCGCGCGAACGCCTGGTGCCGCAGGCCGCGCAGCGGCTGCAGCTGCCACGGCTGGAAGCGGCGCTGGCGCTGGCCGCGCGGCTGGACCGCCAGGTCAAGGGCTTGTACGACCTGCCGCCACCGGGCGGCGCGCCACTGCCGGCCGAGCCATGGGACGGCTTGCAGCAACTGGCGCTGATGATTGCGCGCTGATCCCGCAGCGCCCCGGGTTTGCTCCCGGACATACACACTGACGGCCTTCCCCCGGCCACTGACATGAACGAGCTCGACCTCAACCAATACATGGACCGCGTCGGCCGCCAGGCCCGCGCGGCGTCGCGCGCGATGGCGCGTGCCTCCACGGCGGACAAGAACCAGGCGCTGCTGACCATTGCCGCCGCCATCCGCCGCGATGCCGACAAGCTCAAGGCCGTCAATGCGCGCGACGTGGAGCGTGCCCGCGCCAAGGGCCAGGACGCTGCCTTCGTCGACCGCCTGACGCTGTCGGACAAGGCCATCGCCACCATGGCTGCCGGCCTGGAGCAGATCGGCGCGCTGGCCGACCCGATCGGCGAGATCTCGAACATGAAGTTCCGCCCGACCGGCATCCAGGTTGGCCAGATGCGCGTGCCGCTGGGCGTGATCGGCATCATCTATGAGTCGCGCCCGAACGTGACCATCGATGCCGCGGCGCTGTGCCTGAAGTCGGGCAACGCCACCATCTTGCGCGGTGGGTCCGAAGCCATTGAATCGAACACCGCGCTGGCCGCGCTGGTGGCCGAAGGCCTGGCCGCCGCCGGCCTGCCGCCCGAGGCCGTGCAGGTGATCGAGACGACCGACCGCGCCGCGGTCGGCCGCCTGATCACCATGACAGAATTTGTCGACGTGATCGTGCCGCGCGGCGGCAAGAGCCTGATCGCGCGCCTGATGGAAGAAGCGCGCGTGCCGATGATCAAGCACCTGGACGGCATCTGCCACGTCTACATCGACGCCGCCGCCGACCTGGACAAGGCCGTGCGCGTCTGCGACAACGCCAAGACCCAGCGCTACGCGCCGTGCAACACCATGGAAACGCTGCTGGTGTCGCGCGACATCGCCGCCACCGCGCTACCGCCGCTGTGCCGCATCTACCAGGAGAAGGGCGTCGAACTGCGCGTCTGCCCGGCTACCCGCGCCACGCTGGAAGCCGCTGGCTTCAGCGGCCTGGTCGATGCCGCCGAGGAAGACTGGCGCCTGGAATACCTGGCCCCGATCCTCGCCATCAAGACCGTCGCCGGCCTGGATGACGCCATCGCGCATATCAACGAATACGGCTCGCACCACACCGATTCGATCATCACCGAGGACTACTCGGCGGGCATGCGCTTTATCCGCGAGGTCGATTCGGCCAGCGTGATGATCAACGCCTCGACCCGCTTCGCCGACGGTTTCGAATACGGCCTGGGCGCGGAGATCGGCATTTCCAACGACAAGCTGCACGCGCGCGGCCCGGTGGGCCTGGAAGGGCTGACCTCGCTGAAGTACGTGGTGTTCGGCCACGGCGAGATCCGGACCTGAGGCCGGACCTCAAGCCGGCCCGCCAACAACAATAACAACCGCAAGCCAACGTCTGTCCGCCGATGCTCTGGGTCAAAGCGCTGCATATCGTCTTCGTCGTTTCGTGGTTCGCCGGCCTGTTCTACCTGCCGCGCATCTTCGTCAACCTGGCGATGGAGACCGACGCCACCAGCACCCAGCGCCTGCTGCTGATGGCGCGCAAGCTGTTCCGCTTCATGACCATGCTGGCGGTGCCGGCGGTGGTGTTCGGGCTGTGGCTGTACCTGGGATACGGCATCGGCCGCGGCACCGGGCAGGGCTGGATGCATGCCAAGCTGGCACTGGTGCTGGTACTGATCGGCTACCACCATGGCTGCGGCGTGCTGCTGCGCAAGTTCGAAGGCGGGCGCAATGCGCGCTCGCACAAGTTTTATCGCTGGTTCAACGAACTGCCGGTGCTGGTGCTGCTGGCGGTGGTGATCCTGGTGGTCGTCAAGCCGTTCTGAGCCGGGCGCCGTTCCACAAATTGCGAGATCGAGATGAGCAAGCTGGTTGATTACTACCTGACGCCGCAGTCGCCGTTCGTCTACATGGGCCATGCCCGCTTCACCGCCATCGCCGAGCGCCACGGCGTGCAGGTGAACCTGAAGCCGTGCGACATGGGCAAGGTGTTCTCCGTTTCCGGCGGACTGCCGCTGGCGCAGCGCCCGCCGCAGCGCCAGGCCTACCGGATGGTTGAGTTGAAGCGCTGGAGCGCATTCCTGGACCTGCCGCTGAACCCGGAGCCGACCTTCTTCCCGGTATCGGGCGATGCGGCCAGCAAGCTGATCATCGCCGCGCAACTGGCGCACGGCACCGCGCGGGCGCTGCAGCTGACCGGCGCGATCGGCGCGGCGGTGTGGGCGCAGCAGCGCAACATTGCCGATGCCGCCACGCTCGCGCAGATCGCCGACGAGACCGGACTGGATGGCGCCGGCCTGGTCAAGGCCAGCGAGGCCCAGTCGGTGCAGGCAGCCTACGCGCAGAACACGCAGGACGCGGTCTCGGCCGGCGTGTTCGGTGCGCCATGGTATGTGTTTGACGGCCAGCCCTTCTGGGGCCAGGACCGGCTCGAATTCCTCGAGCGCGCGCTCGCCGCCGCTTGAACTAAGCTATCGGATATCTCCCGTCCGCTACGGCGGACGTTTTTGTTTGCAGGAAACCTGACCCATGACCCAAGCCTTCTTTGCCCCTTGCCCGCGCGGCCTGGAGAGCGCCCTCGCCGAAGAACTGCGCGAGATCGCCGCCCGGCCGGGCATGGCCGCGCTGGCTCCGTTCACGGTGCACCAGGAGGTGCCGGGCGGGGTCAATTTCTCCGGCGAAATGGCCGCCGCCTATGCGGTCAACCTGCATTCGCGCATCGCCAGCCGGGTGCTGATGCGCGTGGCTGCGCGCGGCTACCGGCACGAGGACGACATCTACAACCTGGCGCTCGGCGTGCACTGGGAGCAGTGGTTCTCGCCGGACGAGTCGCTGCGCGTCGATATCACTTCGCACAAATCACCGCTGCGCAGCCTCAATTTCACCGCGCTGCGGGTCAAGGACGGCGTGTGCGATGCCATGCGCGATCGGCTGGGCGCGCGCCCGAGCGTGGACACGGTCAGCCCGGATGTGCGTATTTATGCCCACCTGACCGAGCGCGACTGCACGCTGTACCTCGACACCACCGGCGAGCCCCTGTTCAAGCGCGGCTGGCGTACCGAGAAGGGCGAGGCGCCACTGAAGGAAAACCTGGCCGCCGGCATCCTGCGCCTGGCGGGCTGGGTGCCGGGGCAGACCTTCCAGCCGTTCTACGATCCGATGTGCGGCAGCGGCACGTTCCTGATCGAGGCCGCCCAGGTGGCACTGGGCATCGCCCCGGGCGGCAGCCGCAGCTTTGCCTTCGAATGGCTCAAGGGCGTCGACCGCAAGGCGTGGCAGAAGCTCAAGGACGACGCCCAGCGCGTGCGCATGCTGGCGTCGGCGGATGAACTGCAGGTAGTGGGATCGGACATCTCGACCGACATGCTGGCGATCACGCAGGCCAACTGGCAGCGTGCTGGCCTGCCGGGGGAGGCGCGCACCAAGCAGGTCGATGCGCGTTTCATCCAGCCGCCGTACGACGAGCCGGGCCTGCTGCTGATGAACCCGCCGTACGGCGAGCGCATTGCGGTGCGCGGGCAGCGGCGCTCGCCGGAGGAAGAAATGCCGCGCGACGAGGTGGAAGAGGCGGCCGCCAACCAGTTCGCCAATGCCTTCGCCACGACGCTCAAGCAGAACTTCGCGGGCTGGCAGGCGTGGGTCTTTACCGGCGACCTGGGCTTCCCGCGCCGGCTGCGGCTGAAGGAATCGCGCCGCACGCCACTCTACAACGGCAATATCGAATGCCGGCTGTTCCGGTTCGAGATGGTGCGCGGCACCAACCGGGCGCCGCAGGCGGACTGAGCGCCTTTCTGGGCCCGGCAGGCCCGGCCGGGTTCAGGTGCGCTTGCGCCCGGTCAAGGATTCGGAATTGCGGGAAAAATCGGCCAGGAAGCCCTGCAGGCTGACCACCGGCTCCTGCAGCAGGTGGCGCGGCAGGTCGAACAGGGCGTAGAAGAACTCTTCGTTGCCTTCACAGCGCTCGGCCGGCAGGCAGTATTGTTCCCAGTCGATGCAGGCCGGCGTGTACATGCCGTTGCCCGGCCAGAAGAACGGTATCAGGCGGCCCTCGCGCAGGCCTTCGATCAGCGCGGCGGGGGCGTCGTAGGCTTCGGCCGATTCCACCTGGCTCATCAGGCCGGCGCGGGTCTCGATCACCATCAGCGTGGCGTGGCCTTGCGCAGTCAACAGCAGGATGCCGGCCGGGTTGGGGTACAGGTAGTACTCGACAAAGCCGTAGCGCGCCGTGAGCTGGCGCACCCGCTCGGTCATGGCCGGGTCGGACAGGAACGAGAACGAATGCCGCGTCAGCAACTCGCGCAGCGTGCGCGACAGCGTAGCGAAGTACGCGTGCTGCATGGCTTCGATTTCCTGGTCCAGCCGCTCCACCATATTGCTGTCGTGCTTCTTGACGTAGCGGTCGATCAGCCCGTGGTTGAAGCCCTGCACGGCGATGCTTTCGTCCGCGGTACCGGTGAGCAGGATGGTCTTGCACGGCAGGTCCTGCAGCGCCTGGCAGAACTCCAGCCCGTCCATCTGCGGCATCGAGTAGTCCACCACGATCACGCCCGGCTGCAGGAAGCGGTTGATATCGTGGATCTGGCGATAGATCCGGTCGATATCGAGCTGGACGGTGCGGCGCTCGGTCAGGAAGGTCAGGTCGTCATGCGTGACCCGCACCGGCAGGAAGCCGGGGAAGCGGGTGGCATAGGCCTCGCGGATCCATTGCAGCGCTTCACGCGGGTCGGTGAAGGTGATGACCGCGCGCGAGGCATCCATCTGGAACGCCAGGCTGTCGATAAACGATTTGCTGTCGTCGACGAGGACGGTCAGGACCGGGTGATGGAAGACCGACAGGTTCCGGTCATGCGGGTTGAAGGTCATGATGCGTTGGCGTCGGGGCCGGCAGGGGTTCGGCGCATTCGGCAAGCCGGCGTGCGCATTCGCAGGCCAGTATAGCGCGCCGTGGCTGCCTTGCAAGGCACGGCGCCGCAGGCGGCCGGGAAGGCCCGGTCGCCTGCCGGCATGGCCGTCTTAGTCGACTGCCTTGAACATGTCCTCGACCACCTTCTTGGCGTCGCCGAACACCATCATGGTCTTGTCCATGTAGAACAGCTCGTTGTCCAGGCCGGCATAGCCGGCGGCCATCGAGCGCTTGTTGACGATGATGGTCTTGGCCTTGTACGCCTCCAGGATCGGCATGCCGGCGATCGGCGACTGGGGGTCGGTCTTGGCCGCCGGGTTGACCACGTCGTTGGCGCCCAGCACCAGCACCACGTCGGCCTGGCCGAACTCGCTGTTGATGTCTTCCATCTCGAAGACCTGGTCGTACGGCACCTCGGCCTCGGCCAGCAGCACGTTCATGTGGCCCGGCATGCGGCCAGCCACCGGGTGGATCGCGTACTTCACGGTCACGCCCTTTTCGGCCAGCTTCTCGGTCAGTTCCTTCAGGGCGTGCTGCGCGCGCGCCACGGCCAGGCCGTAGCCCGGCACGATGATCACGGTCTCGGCGTTGCCCATCAGGAAGGCGGCATCGTCGGCGGAGCCCGACTTGACCGGGCGCTGCTGCTGGTCGCCCGCTGCCGCCGCCGCCGTCGCGCCGCCGAAACCGCCCAGGATCACGTTGAAGAACGAGCGGTTCATCGCCTTGCACATGATGTACGAGAGGATGGCACCGGACGATCCCACCAGCGAGCCGGCGATGATCAGCATCGGGTTGTTCAGCGAGAAGCCGATGCCCGCCGCCGCCCAGCCCGAGTACGAGTTCAGCATCGACACCACAACCGGCATGTCGGCACCGCCGATCGGGATGATGATCAGCACGCCCAGCACGAAGGCAATGGCCAGCATGATCAGGAACGGCAGCCAGTCCTGCGACATGAAGAAGATCACGCCGAAGCCCAACATCGCCACCGCCAGCAGCAGGTTCAGCCAGTGCTGGCCGGCAAACACCACCGGCGCGCCCTGGAACAGGCGGAACTTGTAGCGCCCGGCCAACTTGCCGAAGGCGATCACCGAACCGGAGAAGGTGATGGCACCGACGAAGCAGCCGATGAACAGCTCGATCCGGTTGCCCAGCGGGATCAGGTGCGAGCCCGCCGGCGTGATGCCGAACGCGGCCGGCTCGGCCACCGCGGCCACGGCGATGAACACCGCCGCAAGACCGATCAGCGAGTGCATTGCCGCGACCAGTTCGGGCATCTTGGTCATCTGCACCTTGCGCGCCACGTAGGCGCCGATGCCGCCGCCCACCACCAGCGCGCCGAAGATCAGCGCCAGGCCGGAGCCCACCGACGACTGCGCCGTGCCGGCCGCCAGGAATTCATTCTTGAGCTTGATGATCAGGGCCAGCGTGGTGACCACCGCGATCGCCATGCCGATCATGCCGAAGGCATTGCCCTTGCGCGCCGAGGCCGGGTGCGACAGGCCCTTGAGCGCCTGGATGAAACAGACCGAAGCCACCAGGTAGAGCAGGGTGACGAGGTTCATGCTGACGAGGCCGGCTGCCATTACGCGCCCTCCCTGGCCAGTGCCTGCTTGGCTTCGGGCGCCTTGGCCTTCGGCTCTTTCTTCTTGAACATCTCCAGCATGCGCTGGGTGACCAGGAAACCGCCGAACACGTTGACCGCGGCCAATGCCACCGCCAGCGTGCCCATGATGCGGCCCGTGGCGCCTTCGGTCAGGCCCGCGGCGAGCATCGCGCCAACGATGATGATGGCCGAGATCGCGTTGGTTACCGCCATCAGGGGCGTATGCAGGGCCGGCGTGACCGTCCAGACCACGTGGTAGCCCACGTAGATCGCCAGCACGAAGATGATCAAATTGATCACCGTGTGGTTCACCATCTCCATCGACTTCTCCTCCGTTGCTTTGAAACCGGGATGCAGCGTGTTTTCTACTGGATTCTTATTGCTGACTACGGCGCACCAAATGGCCAGTGGCTCTGAATGACCAATTGCGTGCTCCCTCTCCCGCGTGCGGGAGACGAAAGCTACCGGGCGCGCGGGGCGCCCCGGGTATTACGCCGCCTCGCGCACGACCTGGCCGTCACGGCACATCAGGCAGGCGGCGACGATGTCGTCTTCAAGGTTGAGCGTGAACTGGCCATCCTTGTCGACGACCAGCTTGAGGAAATCCAGCACGTTGCGCGCGTAGAGCGCCGAGGCGTCGGCCGCCACCATGCTGGCCAGGTTGGTATGGCCGATGAGGATGACCCCGTGGCGCTCGACCACTTCGTCGGCCACCGTCAGCGGGCAGTTGCCGCCCTGCGCGGCGGCCAGGTCGACCACCACCGAGCCCGGCTTCATCTGCTGCACGGTCGCTTCCTGCAGCAGCACCGGGGCCTTGCGGCCCGGGATCAGCGCGGTGGTGATGACGATGTCGGCCTGGATCGCGCGCTGGTGCACCAGCTCGGCCTGGCGCTTCATCCAGTCCGGCGGCATCGGGCGCGCATAGCCGCCCACGCCTTGCGCGATCTCGCGCTCTTCGTCGGTCAGGAACGGCACGTCGAGGAATTTGCCGCCGAGCGATTCGATCTGTTCCTTGACCGCGGGGCGCACGTCGGACGCTTCGATCACCGCGCCCAGGCGCTTGGCGGTCGCGATCGCCTGCAGGCCGGCGACGCCGGCGCCCAGGATCAGCACGCGCGCGGCCTTGACGGTGCCGGCGGCGGTCATCAGCATCGGCATGAAGCGCTGGTAGTGATGCGCGGCCACCAGCACGGCCTTGTAGCCGGCGATATTGGCCTGCGACGAGAGCACGTCCATGCTCTGCGCGCGCGTGGTGCGCGGTGCGGCCTCGAGCGCGAAGGCGGTCACGTTGGCCGCCGCCATGCGCGCGTTGTTCTCGGCATCGAAGGGGTTGAGCATGCCCACCAGCACGGACCCCGGCTTCATCTGTGCCAGTTCCGCGTCGTCCGGGGCGCGCACCTTGAGCACCACCTGTGCGCCCAGCGCTTCGGCGGCAGTGCCGATGGTGGCGCCGACCGCCTCGTATGCGCCGTCGGGCTGGCTGGCGCGAACGCCGGCGCCGGCCTGGACGACCACCTTGTGGCCCTGGGCGACGTACTTCTTGACCGTCTCGGGGGTGGCGGCGACGCGAGTCTCGCCTGCCCGCGTCTCCTGCGGGATGCCGATGTACATCGTCGATTTCTCCTTTAGCTGGCGTCGTAATCTGGTTGGCCGGACCGACGTCTGGTCCGTTGCTCGCCGTGCCGGCTTGGCCGCAGCGCACAATTTTTTCGCAGCTTACAGGAATCTGACGCGCAATGGTGTGACCGGTCGGTCGGTTATTGATGCGGTGCGGCAACAGAATTTCCGGACAGTTCCGAACAGTTGGCTCTACGGCGGCCGGCAAGCGCATGCCGCTGCGCGATGCGCCGGCAACCGGTAAAATGCGGGATTGCCTAAAAATTGAGCATCATGTCACGTGATTGGAATGCCAGTGTGACCGTTGCCGCCGTGATCGAGCGCGGCGGACGCTTCCTGCTGGTCGAAGAGGAAACCGCGGAAGGGCTGCGGCTGAACCAGCCCGCCGGCCACCTGGACCCGGGCGAGAGCCTGATCCGCGCCGTCATCCGCGAAACCCTGGAAGAAACCGCGCACACCTTCGAGCCGCGCGCGTTGCTGGGCTGCTACATGGGCCGCTCGCTGTCTTCGCGCACCGGTACGGATGTCACATACGTGCGCTTTGCCTTTACCGGCGACCTGGGCTCGCTCGACGCGGGCCGCCAGCTCGACACCGGCATCGTGCGCACGGTCTGGATGGGCGCCGACGAGATCCGCGCGTGCCCGGAACGCCACCGCTCGCCGCTGGTGATGGCGTGCGTCGACGATTACCTGGCCGGCAAGCGTTTCGCGCTGGACGCGCTGTACACGCACCCGTCTGTGTTGTCCGTGGGAGTCAAGTTGTGAGCAGCCAGGGGAACGGAAAGCGCGTCGTGGTCGGCATGTCGGGCGGGGTCGATTCGTCGGTCACCGCATGGCTGCTCAAGCAGCAGGGCTACGAGGTCATCGGCCTGTTCATGAAGAACTGGGAAGACGATGACGACAGCGAGTATTGCTCCACGCGCCAGGACTGGCTGGACGTGGTGTCGGTGGCCGACCTGATCGGCGTCGACGTCGAGGCGGTCAACTTCGCCGCCGAGTACAAGGACCGCGTCTTCGCCGATTTCCTGCGCGAGTACTCGGCCGGACGCACGCCCAACCCGGATGTGCTGTGCAATGCCGAGATCAAGTTCAAGGCCTTCCTCGACCACGCCATGTCGCTGGGTGCCGAGACTATTGCCACCGGCCACTATGCGCGCGTGCGCCAGAACGCGGCAGGGCGCTTCGAGCTGCTCAAGGCGCTCGACCATACCAAGGACCAGAGCTATTTCCTGCACCGGCTGAACCAGGCGCAGCTGTCGCGCACGCTGTTCCCGCTGGGCGAGATGCCCAAGACCCGCGTGCGCGAGATCGCCGCGGGGATCGGCCTGCCGAACGCGAAGAAGAAGGATTCGACCGGCATCTGCTTTATCGGCGAGCGGCCATTCCGCGATTTCCTGAACCGCTACCTGCCGACCAGGCCGGGCCCGATGAAGACGCCCGAGGGCAAGGTCGTGGGCGAGCACATCGGGCTGGCGTTCTATACGCTTGGCCAGCGCAAGGGCATCGGTTTGGGCGGCAGCCGCGACGGCAACGGCGATGCCTGGTATGTGGCGCGCAAGGATATGGAGAACAACACGCTGTACGTGGTGCAGGGCCACGACCACCCGTGGCTGCTGACGCCGGTGCTGACCGCGTCAGATTTGTCGTGGGTGGCCGGCGAGGCGCCGACTGCGGGCGCCACGATGGCGGCCAAGACCCGCTATCGCCAGAGCGACGCGGCCTGCACCGTGCAGGCCGCTGACGGCGACACGCTGCAGCTGGGGTTTGCCGAGGCGCAGTGGGCCGTCACGCCGGGGCAGTCGGCGGTGCTGTATGACGGCGACGTGTGCCTGGGTGGCGGCATCATCCAGTAAGCGCTGCCGTCGGTCGAATGAAAAACACCCGCTGCGTGCGGGTGTTTTTCATTGGGGCAGGCGGGCTTCAACCGCGCGGCGGCGCGGTATCGATAAACGACTGCCGCTTCGACAGTTTTTCTTCCAGGCCCGCCAGGTTGGGATGGCGCTCGCGCCAGGCGATGTCGGGGAAGCGGAAATCCAGGTAGGACAGTGCACAGCCCACCGCGACATCTGCCAGCGAATAGTGCGTGCCGGTGCAGAAGGGGCGGTCGGCCAGGCCGTTGGCCATGGCGGCCAGCGCCGCATCGATCTTGCCGAGCTGGCGCTTGACCCAGCGCTCGCTGCGCTCTTGCGGCTCGCGCTGCGTCACTTCCAGGCGCGCCAGCAGCGCTGCGTCGAGCAGGCCGTCGGCCAGCGCTTCCCAGCAGCGCACTTCCAGTCGTTCGCGCCCGCCTTGCGGGATCATCCGGCTGACTGGCGTCAACGTGTCGACATATTCGACGATCACGCGCGAATCGTAGATGGCGCCGCCGTCTTCCATCACCAGGCAAGGCACCTTGCCGAGGGGGTTGTACTGACCAATCCTGGATTCCGGCGACCAGACGTCCTCTTCAACCAGCTGGTAGTCGATTTTCTTTTCCGCCATCACCACGCGCACCTTGCGCGCGTAGGGACTGGTATGGGACGCATACAGCTTCATGTTCTCCCCTTGAGCTTGTTATGAAGTGCATCGTCTGCTGCGTGGCAGCGGCGCCGGGGTGCGCTGCTGCCCGATGCACTTCATAACAGGCTACTGGAACGGCGTGCGCGAGTATACCTGCGGTGCCGGACGAATGCGGGGTCGCGCACCGATGCCCCGCGGACGCACTTGACCGCTGCCCCCGAGCCGGGGCAGGGGTGGTAAAATCCCGCGTTGCGCAGCGCCGGACGCCGGTGCCGCGCGTGCGGGCGAACCCGCCGGTGCGGCGCATCGGGCGCTTCGCCCCTGTTTCCGGCGGATGCTTCCGCCGATCCGACGCTGACACGCGCCAGCCCCCGCGGCGCGCACCGTACGTCCCCTAATTCCTTCCTTTCCCCGGTTTCCAGCATGACCACCTCTTCGCTTTCGCCGCTCACCGCTCTTTCCCCGATCGATGGCCGCTACGCCGCCAAGGCCGACGCGCTGCGCGAATGGCTGTCCGAGGCGGCCTTCATGCGCAACCGCGTCAAGGTCGAGGTGCACTGGCTGATCGCGCTGGCCCAGGCCGGCCTGCCGGACATGCCGAAGTTCTCCGCCGCCTCCGAAGCCGCGCTGCTGGCGCTGGTGGACAAGTTCTCCGAAGCCGATGCCGCCCGCATCAAGGAAATCGAAGCCGTCACCAACCATGACGTGAAGGCGGTCGAGTACTGGCTCAAGGAGCAGGTCAAGGGCAATGCCGAGCTGGAAGCGGCCAGCGAGTTCATCCACTTCGCCTGCACTTCGGAAGACATCAACAACACCTCGCACGGCATGATGCTCAAGGGCGCCCGCGACGGCGTCATCGTGCCGGCGCTCAAGCGCGTGCAGGCCCGCCTGGTGGAACTGGCCAAGCTCAATGCCACGCAGCCGATGCTGTCGCGCACCCACGGCCAGCCGGCCAGCCCGACCACGCTGGGCAAGGAAATGGCCAACGTGGCCGCGCGCCTGGCGCGCGCGATCCGGCGCATCGAGCAGGTCGAACTGCTGGGCAAGATGAACGGCGCGGTGGGCAACTACAACGCGCACCTGTCGGCGTACCCGACCTTTGACTGGGAAGCCTTCTCGAAGCAAGTGATCGAGACCCGCCTGGGCCTGACCTTCAACCCGTACACCATCCAGATCGAGCCGCACGACTACATGGCCGAGCTGTTCGATGCGGTTGCCCGTGCCAATACCATCCTGCTCGACCTGAACCGCGATGTGTGGGGCTATATCTCGCTGGGTTACTTCAAGCAGAAGACCAAGGCCGGCGAAATCGGCTCGTCGACCATGCCGCACAAGGTCAACCCGATCGATTTCGAGAATTCGGAAGGCAATGTCGGCCTGGCCAACGCAGTGCTGCGTCACCTGTCGGAAAAGCTGCCGGTGTCGCGCTGGCAGCGTGACCTGACCGATTCGACCGTGCTGCGCAATATCGGCGTGGCCTTCGGCTACAGCCTGCTGGCCTACGAGGCCTGCCTGCGCGGCCTGGGCAAGCTGGAAACCAATCCCGAGCGCCTCGACGAAGACCTCGACAACTGCTGGGAAGTGCTGGCCGAGCCGGTGCAGACCGTGATGCGCCGCTTTGGCGTGCCCAACCCGTACGAGCAGCTCAAGGAGCTGACCCGCGGCAAGGGCATCTCGCGCGAGGCGCTGCAGACCTTCATCAACGGCCTGGCCATCCCTGACGATGCCAAGAAGCTGCTACTCGACATGACGCCGGGCAGCTACATCGGCAAGGCAGTTTCGCTCGCTGAGCGCATCTGACGTCACATCCGCCGGCCGCAGACGCCGGCACAGCCCAGAAAAAGCCATCCGCCAGGATGGCTTTTTTGCTTTGGTGGCACCTGGTTGCGCCAACTGGCAACCCGCTCTGCGGCGTTGTGGCGCTTGCGGCAGAATGTCGCTTCAAAGCATTTGAATAACTTAATGAAGGACTGTCCTGCATGAGCGCACTTCCCGCCGCAATAATGCGAGAATCTTCAGCGCTCCAGCGGATCCAATCCCAGGGTGAGTCCCCAAATTTGTGAATGCCCATGACGCGGGCGAGAGGAAACAGATGCGTTCTACCGCCAATGCCCCGGCCGGCTACGGTGCCACCGCCATCGCGCTGCACTGGGTCATCGCCCTGGCGATCTTCGGCGCGTTCGGGCTCGGCCTGTACATGACCGGCATTCCGGGGCTGACGCCGACCAAGCTGAAGCTCTATTCGTGGCACAAGTGGCTGGGCGTGACGATCTTCGCCGTGGCGCTGCTGAGGGTGCTGTGGCGCGCCACGCACCAGGCGCCGCCGGTTGCGCCCGGCACGCCGGCCTGGCAGGCCAGGGCCGCCGCCGGGGCGCACCATTTGCTGTACCTGCTGATCGTGATCGTTCCCATCAGCGGCTATCTCTACAGTTCGGCGGCTGGCGTGCCGGTGGTCTACCTGGGCCTGTGGAAGATGCCGGCGCTGATCGAGAAGAGCGACGAACTGAAGGAAGTGCTCAAGTTTGCGCATGTCTGGCTGAACTACCTGATGGCCGCCGTGGTCGTTGTCCATGCGGCGGCGGCGGTGAAGCACCAGTTCGTCGACCGCGACGGCACGCTGGGCCGGATGCTGCCGTTCCTGCGCTGACTGCGCCGAATTTCTCCGTACCGCGGCGCCGTGCGCCGAAACTCGAACCTGACAGGAGTCATTGAAGATGAATCGCCATTCCCGCCGCGGCTCGCTGGCCATCAACGCCACCGTGGCAGCCGTGCTGGCAGCCGCCGGCATCGCCGCCAACCTGGCCTGGGCCCAGGTCGACGCGGCCAAGAGCTCGGTGACCGCCGTGGCGCGCCAGATTGGCGTGCCAATGGAAGGCAAGTTCAAGAAGTTCGACGCTCAGGTCGATTTCGACCCCGCCAAGCTTGCCACCTCGTCGGCCAAGGTCGAGATCGACGTCGCCAGCTTCGAGATCGGCGACGCCGAGACCACCAAGGAAGTGAAGGGCAAGGAGTGGTTCGACGCGGCCAAGTACCCCAAGGCCGTGTTCCAGTCCACCAGCATCAAGAACGGCACGCCGGGCAAGTATGACGTCGCCGGCAAGCTGACCATCAAGGGCAAGACCGTCGACGTGGTGGTGCCGGCCACCTACCGCCAGGAAGGCGCCAGCCAGGTGTTCGAGGGCGCGCTGCCGATCAAGCGCACCGTCTTCAATATCGGCGACGGCGAGTGGAAGGACACATCGGTGGTGGCCGACGACGTTCAGATCAAGTTCCGTATCGTGCAGGCCAAGAAGTAAGGCCGGCAATCCGCTGACGTACCAGGACGTTAATACCAAGAACGTTCCGCTAACCTGTTTAACCTGCTTTTGTCGGGAGATCCCATGAAACTGCGTTCCGTCGTTGCCGCCGTCGCGGCCATTTCCGCAACCGCCGCCTTCGGCGTGGCTTCGGCCAATACCGTGACGTACAACCTCGATCCGACCCATACCTACCCGAGCTTCGAGGCCGACCACCTGGGCGGCCTGTCGACGTGGCGCGGCAAGTTCGACAAGTCCAGCGGCACCGTCACGCTGGACCGTGCCGCCAGGGCCGGTACCATCGAGGTCAAGATCGATCCGGCTTCGATCGATTTCGGCAATGCGAAGCTGAACCAGCACGCCAAGGGCCCGGACATGTTCAACGTGGAAGCCTTCCCCGAAGCGACCTACAAGGGCAAGTTCAGCAAGTTCAAGGGCGACGTGCCGACCGAAGTGGAAGGCGTGCTGACGCTGCGTGGCGTGTCCAAGCCGGTCAAGCTGGAAATCCGCGAATTCAAGTGCATCCAGCACCCGATGCTCAAGCGCGAAGCTTGCGGCGCCGATGCCGTGGGTGAGTTCAACCGCGCCGATTTCGGCCTGGACTACGGCGTGAAGATGGGCTTCAAGCCTGAGGTCAAGCTTGCCATCCAGGTGGAAGGCGTGCGCGCGGAGTAAGTGCGCCGTGGGTTGGCCCGCGATGGGCCGCTCGCATAAAACGACACAAGGCCGGCAATCGCCGGCCTTTTTTCATGGTTTTAGGTATCCTGTAGCCGACCCCGTCTCAAGAGGGGACGGTAAAGGCACTTTGTTGTACGTCGCCCAATTGCCACAGTACAATGGGCCGCGGCAATTCCAGACGATCCGGGCTTGTCGGTGCTCTCCCGCACAGGGCGAGGCCGCCGCCCGCCAAACAGGCTATAGCGCATCCTTATGAGCATTCGCTGCACATCCCGATACCGGTAGCCTTCCGCGCGATCCCCTCGCCCCTCCTGCTGTACCCGGCCGTCCCGCCCATGCAGTATGGCCCGCAGCGTTTCTCGGATTTCCCTGGCGCAATACCGTGTATTCCAAAACGCAAATCGATCCGGTAGTTAGTTTCCGCAACTCGCAGGGCGAGCAGGTGCGGGGCACGATCATCAATCTCCAGAGAAAGTCTCTGGTGATGGAAATCTACAATCCGTATTCGATCGTGCAGGTCAGCGAGGTGCTGAGCGAGCTCAGCGTCCGCATGGGCGCCAAGAACGCCTATCAAGGCAAGGCCGTGGTGATGAGCCTGGTGAACACCGGCCTGACCGCGGTGGTATCGCTGACGCTGATCGACGAATGGCGCGAGCTGACCGACCTGAACAACGAGCCCAAGTCGGTCGCGCGCGAAGCCGAGCTGTTCGTGCAGGACTGGGATACGCGCTTCAATATCCGGCGCGACTACCAGATCGTGGTCAACGAGATGCGCGCGTTCCTGTCCGAGGTGTCGCGCTGGGTCGAGCAGGTCGACCTGACCGAATCGCTGCCGAAGAAAGACGGCAAGCTGCGCGATGACGTGTTCTACGAGCTGGCCACGCCGATCATGGTCAAGACCAAGACCTACCTCGACTGGCTCGAGGGCGAGGCCGAGCGCGTGGACCCGGAAATCGCGCCGGTGCACCGCACCTACGCCCAGTCCGCGCTGCACCCGCTGCTGCTGCGCGCGCCGTTCGTGTACCGGACCTTCACCAAGCCGCTGGGCTACGCCGGCGACTACGAGATGGTCAACCAGATCCTGAGCGATCCGCAGCAGGGCCCGACCACCTACTTCCAGATCGTCAACACCGCCTTCCTGAAGGCGGCGGTGGCGACCGCGCACCGCAACCGCATCGACCTGCTGGTCGACTTCCTGACGCGCCAGGCGGAGCGTGCGCGTGCCGCCGGCCGCCCGTTCCGCGTGCTCAACGTAGGCTGCGGGCCGGCCTTCGAGATCCAGCGTTTCGTGCGCGAGTATCCCAACCCCGAGCTGCTGTCGTTCCAGCTGGTCGACTTCAGCGAAGAGACGCTGGACTACACCCGCAGCTCGATCGAAAGCGCGGCCGCCGGTGCCGGGCGCAAGGTGTCGGTAGAAATGGTGCACCAGTCGGTGCACGAACTGCTCAAGCGCCGCATCTCGCCTGACGATATCAGTGCGCGGGAGTTTGACTCGGTCTACTGCGCGGGGCTGTTCGATTACCTGTCGGACAAGGTCTGCACGAGGCTGCTGGCGTATTTCGCTTCGCGTTCGCGTTCGGGCGGCCAGGTACTGGTCACCAACGTGCATGCCAACAATCCAGAGAAATTTGGCATGGAGCACCTGCTCGAGTGGTACCTGATTTACCGCGACGACGCTGGCATGGCCCAGCTGCTGCCGGAGAACTCACATTCGCACCGCATCTACGTCGACCCCACCGGCGTCAACGTCTTTGCCGAAGCCACCATTGAATGAGGCTGTCCGGACGGACCACCCCATGAGCACCAACCAACTTTACGCCGGCTACCAGTCCGAGCTGGCCGACTTCCGCCTGGCGTTCAGCCGCGGCGGCGCCTATACCGCGATCGTGCTGGTCCTGCTCGGCGTCGGGCTCGACTACGGCCAGTATCCGCAGCAGCAGCTGGCATTCGCGGTGGCGCGCGTGGTGGTGTCGCTGCTGATCGCGGGCGTGGTGGTGATGCTGTACAGCGCCATCGGGCGCCGGTTCGCGCCCTGGCTGACGCTGACCTGGCTGCTGCTGCCGCAGATCATGATCGCGTGGATGATCTCGCAGACCGAAGGGGTGCAGTCGCCTTACTACGTCGGCCTGAACCTGGCGATCTTCGCCTCGGGCATCGCGCTGCCGTTCGGGCTGTGGCAGAACCTGGTCTTTGGCCTGCTTTCGTACCTGCTGTACGTGCTGGCGTGCCTGTTCCACGCCGGGGGCATCGAGCCGATGGGTACCTTCATCGTCAACTCGCTGTTCCTGTTGTTCGCGGCGGCGGCCAGCGGGGTCTATACCTTCTTTAACGAGCGCGCGCGTTTCATCCTGTTCCGCCTGAAAGCGGAAGTGGCCGAGAAGAACGCCGAGCTGGAAGTGATCAACCGCAAGCTGGTCGACATCAAGGGCCAGATGCTGCAGCAGGAAAAGATGGCCGCGATCGGTACGCTGGCGGCCGGGCTGCTGCATGAGGTCAACAACCCCGTCAACTTCTGCCTGATGGCGATCGAGGTGGCGATGGAAGAGCCGCAGGCCAAGGAGAGCGAATCGCTGACCGAATGCCTGGTCGATGCCAAGCAGGGCATGCAGCGCATCCAGCATATCGTGTCCGACCTGAAGACCTTCGCCTACCGCAAGCCGGGTGCGGAGGTGGAGGGCACGCCGTTCCTGTTCGAGAAGGCGCTCGATTCGTCGATCCGCCTGACCGCGCACGAACTGCGCGGCGTCAAGGTGACGCGCGAGTTGCCGGGCGACACCCTGGTGCTGGGCGACGAGGCCGCGGTCATCGGCGTGCTGATCAACCTCTTCTCCAACGCCGCGCTGGCCATGCGCAAGGCCGGCACGGCCGCGCCGGCGATCCATACCACGGTGCGCTGGGCCGACAGCCGGCTCCACGTCACGGTGCGCGACAACGGCCCCGGCATCGCCGAGGAAAACCTGGCGCGCGTGTTCGAGCCCTTCTTCACCACGCGCGACGTGGGGCAGGGCCTGGGGCTGGGACTGTCGATCAGCTACGCCGTGATCGAGCGCCATGGCGGCCAGCTCTTCGCCGAGAGCGAGCTGGGGCAGTGGGCCGCGTTCAGCTTCGACCTGCCGCGCGCGGAGTAAGCCGTCATGAGTGCCCTGACCGAGGTGCAGCAAGCGCGGCCGACCCTGCTTTACGTCGACGACGAGGATATGGCGCGCAAGTATTTCGCGCGCGCAGTGGGCTCGGAGTATGAGGTACTGCTGGCTGCCAGTGCCGACGAGGCGATCGCCACGCTCGCCACCGATGGCCAGCGCATCGCCGTCCTGGTGACCGACTTCCGCATGCCCGGCCGCGATGGCGGCGAACTGCTGCGCGAAGTGGCGCAGCTTTACCCGCAGATCGTGCGCATCCTGGTGACGGCGTATGCCGACAAGGACATGCTGCTGCAGACGGTCAACAGTGGCGAGGTTTTCCGCATCCTTGAAAAGCCGCTGAGCGTGGCCCACGTGCGCGAAGTGCTGCGCCTGGCCGGCGAGCGCCACCGCGAACGCGCGCTGCGCCAGCACCGGCTGATGGCGATCGACGAGACCCTGGCCTTCCTGGCGCACGAGCTGAACACGCCGCTGGCGGCCATCGCCAACTTCGCGCGAGGCATCGAAAGCCGGGTCGCGGGCGAATACAGCGAGCAGCGCCAGGGCGAGATCGGCCAGGCCGCCAGCGCCATGCACGACAACGCGCAATATTGCCTGGCGGTGCTGTCGTCATTCCTGCAGTCGGTGCGCAACAGTGCCGGCAGCAAGCCGGCGCGGCCCGAGCCCGGCGCCGAAGTCAGCGCGGGTGCGCTGGTGGCGTCGCTGCTCGATACCTACCCGTTCTCCGGCGGCCAGCGCCAGTGGGTGCAGGTCGAGATGCACGGCGATTTCCCGGTGCAGACGCTGCCCAACTGCGTGGCGCTGGTGCTGTCGTCGGTGATGAGCAACGCGCTGCGCGCGCTCGCCGGCACGCCGTCGCCGGCGCTGCGCTTCGTGGTGGTGGCCCAGCCGCACCAGGAAATCCACATCAGCGACAACGGCCCCGGCATCCCGCCCGAGGTGATGGAGCGCCTGCTGGTCGATCCCGTGACCACCCATGCCGGTGCCGGCGGCAGCGGCCTGGGCATGATTTTTTGCAACCGCGTCATGCAGTCCTTTGGCGGCGGCATCCGGATCGCATCCGCGTCCGGCGCCGGCACGACCGTGACGCTGGACTTTCCAAGTTTCAAGAATCGAATGATTAGGAGTGACCGATGAGCGAACCGAATGCCACCCAGGCACCACCCCCGGCGATTCTGTTCGTCGATGACGAAGCAACCGCCGTGAAGTATTTCCAGCGCGCCATCGGGGCGCTGGCTCCGGTGGTGACCGGCGGCTCGGTGGAGGAGGGCAAGGCGCTGCTTGACGCCCATGCCGACAGCCTCGCGGTGCTGGTGTCCGACCAGCGCATGCCCGGCGAATACGGCAATGAACTGCTGCGCTATGCGCGCGAACGCTACCCGCATATCGTGCGCATACTGACCACGGCCTATTCCGAGCTGGACCAGACCGTAGAGGCGGTCAACCAGGGCCAGATCCACCGCTATATCAAGAAGCCGTGGGACATCACCGCGCTGCGCATGGAACTGAAGCAGGCGCTGGAGCTGGCGGGCCTGCGCAAGGAGCGCGACCAGCTGGTGCGCGAGAAACTGGCGGTGCTGCAGACACAGACCGTGGCCACCCGGATCGGCATGCTGCATGCGCTGTGCGCCAGCCTGATCGGCCCGGGCCGCTTCCAGCCGGTCGAAACCTACCTGGCGGCGGCCGACCTGGCCGGCGCCAAAAACGCCGACCCGGACTGGCAGCGCATGGACTATGCCGACCTGGTGCGCGCCGAGTCCGAGCGCAGCGGCAGCTTTGGCCATGCCGTGGGCATTCGGCTGGCGGCGCTGCGCAGTGCCAACGCGGGCAAGGGCGCGGCTGACGCGGTCGTGGTCATTGCCGACGCGCTGGGCAGTGACGTGGTGCGCCGCGACGGCGATGCCGTGGTGTGGACCACGCCGGCTGCGCTGGCCGAGTTCCTGGCGCAGCCGGTGGGCACGCCGGTGTCGCCCCATCACGCGGCCTGGCTGGCCAGCCTGCTGTGGCTGGACGAGGCCGGCGGCGCATTGCAGTTCGCGCGCGATGGGAACACCATCCTGTGCCGGGCAGCGCCGCGCACGGAGACGTTCGCGGCCGACCGGCTGGCGGCGTGGATCGAGCGGTTCTCGGAGCAGGCCTGATACGGTTGCATCCGCCCCAATAAAAATGGCGCCCCGCGGGGCGCCATTTTCTTTGTCGTAGCAGCGGACCGTCAGGCCTGCGCCCCGAAGTTCGGATCGTTCCGGTCGGTCGACTCTCCCTTCTTTTCGCCCTTGACCAGGTCCTCGCGCTTCACGCCCAGCCACATGGCCAGCGCCGCGGCCACGAACACCGACGAATAGATACCGAACAGGATACCCACCGTCAGCGCCAGCGCGAAGTAGTGCAGCGTCGGGCCGCCGAAGAAGAACATCGACAGCACCATCATCTCGGTCGAGCCGTGGGTGATGATGGTTCGCGACATGGTGCTGGTGATCGCGTGGTCGATGACCTCGTGGGTGGTCATCTTGCGGTACTTGCGGAAGGCCTCGCGGATCCGGTCGAAGATAACGACCGATTCGTTGACCGAGTAACCCAGCACCGCCAGGATCGCCGCCAGCACCGACAGCGAGAACTCCCACTGGAAGTAGGCGAAGAAGCCCAGGATGATGACGATGTCGTGCAGGTTGGCGATGATGCCCGCCACCGCGAACTTCCATTCAAAGCGGAACGACAGGTAGATCACGATACCCGCCACCACGCACAGCAGCGCCAGCAGGCCGTCGGTGGCCAGCTCCTTGCCCACCTGCGGGCCGACGAACTCGACCCGTTGCAGCTTGACGTCGGGCGAGGCGGCCTGCAGCGCGCCCATCACCTGCTCGCTCTGCTGGGCCGAGGTGACTGGCTTGCCGTCCGGGCCCTTCTGCAGCGGCAGGCGGATCATCACGTCGCGCGAGGTGCCGAAGTTCTGCACCTGCACGTCGGTATAGCCCAGCTTGCCCACCTGGCCGCGGATCTTTTCCAGGTCGGCCGCCTGCTGGTAGCTGACCTCCATCACCGTGCCGCCGGTGAATTCGATCGACAGGTGCAGGCCCTTTTGCCAGAGGAAGAACACGGCCGCGGCAAACGTCACGAAGGAGATCACGTTGAAGACCAACGCGTGCTTCATGAACGGAATGTCGCGCCGGATGCGGAAGAATTCCATGTTGAATCCTGTTCAGTACTGCTGGTTGTTGCTGATCGACGGTGCGGGTCGCTTACTTGGCGACCGGCGTGTCAGTGGCGTTGCCCGGCTTCCAGATCTGGCCGATGGCCACGCTCTGCAGCTTCTTCTTGCGGCCGTACCAGAGGTTGACCAGGCCGCGGTTGAAGAACACCGCCGAGAACATCGAGGTCAGGATGCCCAGGCAGTGCACCACGGCAAAGCCGCGCACCGGGCCCGAGCCGAAGGCAAGCAGCGCCAGGCCGGCGATCAGCGTGGTCACGTTCGAGTCCAGGATGGTGGCCCAGGCGCGCTCGAAGCCGACCGCGATTGCCATCTGCGGCGATGCCCCGGCGCGCAACTCCTCGCGGATACGCTCGTTGATCAGCACGTTGGCGTCGATGGCCATGCCCAGCACCAGCGCGATAGCGGCGATGCCCGGCAGCGTCAGCGTGGCTTGCAGCATCGACAGCACCGCGATCAGCAGCAGCAGGTTCACGCCCAGCGCCACCACCGAGAACACGCCGAACAGCATGTAGTACAGGATCATGAACACGGCGATGGCGGCAAAGCCGTAGGCGACCGAGTCAAAACCCTTCTGGATGTTGTCGGCACCCAGCGACGGGCCGATGGTGCGCTCTTCGATGATCTCCATCGGCGCGGCCAGCGAGCCGGCGCGCAGCAGCAGGGCCAGGTCGTTGGCGGCTTCGGTGGAGTAGGAGCCGGTGATCTGGAAGCTCGAACCCAGTTCGGACTGGATCGTCGCCACCGTCAGCACTTCGCCCTTGCCCTTCTCGAACAGCACGATCGCCATCGGCTTCTTCAGGTTCTCGCGCGAGACGTCGCGCAGGACCCGGCCGCCCTGGGCGTCGAGCTTGATGTTGACCGAAGGCTGCTGGTTCTGGTCGAAGCCGGCCGAGGCGCTTTCGATGCGGTCGCCGGTGAAGATGACCTGCTTCTTCAGCACGACCGGGGCGCCATTGCCTTGCGTGAACAGCTCGCTGCCGAACGGGACCGGGTCGCCCGGGCGCGGGCTGCGCGGCGCGTCGTTGTCCACCAGGCGCGCTTCCAGCGTGGCGGTGCGGCCGATGATGTCCTTGGCCTTGGCGGTGTCCTGCACGCCCGGCAGCTGCACCACGATACGGTCGGCGCCTTGCTGCTGGATCACCGGCTCGGCCACGCCCAGTTCGTTGACGCGGTTGTGCAGCGTGGTGATGTTCTGCTTGACGGCAGCGTCCTGAACCGCCTTGCGGGCGGCTTCGGTGAAGGTGCCGACGATATTGTTGCCGTCCATGGCGAAGGCCACTTCGCGCAGGTTGTCGGCCAGGATGGGCCGCGCGCGGTTGGCATCTTCGGCGTTGTTGAAGCGCACCGTCAGGCGCTCGCCGTCGCGGTCGATGCCGCCATGGCGGATATTCTTGTCGCGCAGCAGCGTGCGCGCGTCGCCGGCCAGGCTGTCGAGCTTTTTGTCGACGGCGTCCTTCATGTCGACCTGCAGCAGGAAGTGCACGCCGCCGCGCAGGTCCAGGCCCAGGTACATCGGCAGCGCGTGCAGCGAGGTCAGCCAGCGCGGCGAACCCGACAGCAGGTTCAGCGCGACCACGTAGGCGGGGTCGGCGGCGTCGGGGTTGAGCGTGCGCGACAGCACGTCCTTGGCCTTGAGCTGCTCGTCGGTGGTGCGGAAGCGTGCCTTGACCGAGCCGGACTGGCCGGAAATGTCAAAGAACACGCCATCAGGCTGCAGCTGGTTCTGCGCCAGGATCTCTTCGACCTGCTTCTGCATGGACAGGTCGACCTTGACCGTGGCCTTGCCCGACGACACCTGCACGGCGGGTGCCTCGCCGAAGAAGTTCGGCAAGGTGTAAAGGATGCCGATGGTCAGCGCCACCAGGATCACGAGGTATTTCCAAAGCGGATAACGATTCATCTCGGGCCAGTCATTCAGCGGTTGGCGGGGCCGGCGCAGGCGTGGCGCGCCACGTCGGCGGGGCCGAACCGGTTTGGCAAACAGCCGCCTGGCAGCCACTCAACGGAGCCACGGAGGCTCTGGCGGGCTGGATCAGGCGGCTGCCGGGGCATGCGCGAACGGGCATGCCGGAAAAGACAAAGGCGGGAGTCGCTTAGTCGATCGGGGCGATCGGCGGATCAGAGCGCCTTCAGCGAACCCTTCGGCAGCACCGTGGTCACGGCGTTCTTCTGGACGGTGATTTCGGTGCCTTCCGCGATTTCCAGGCTGACGTACTGGTCGGTGACCTTGGTCACACGGCCCAGGATGCCGCCGGCGGTGACGACTTCGTCGTTCTTGGCCAGTGCTTCGAGCATTGCCTTCGATTCTTTCTGGCGCTTCATTTGGGGGCGGATCATGATGAACCACAGCACACCAAACATCAGGATGATGGGCAGGAAGCTCATCAGGCCGCCAGCCGCGCCGCCGGAACCGGCGGTCTGGGCAAATGCGTTAGAAATCAGCACGTTGATTCTCCGTCACAAAGTCAGTCAAGTAATCGATCATTCTACCATTCGCATCTTGCCCCCTTTGGCATTCTAGGGCGGAATGCGGGTTTCTTCGGGGTGCTTTCAGGGCGACTCGCGGCACGTGCCGGCGGGCAGTGCGCCGGGTAACGCAAGCCGTCCGCAGGCAACCCCGGTATTCGACCGGCGGCGGCGCGAAAGTTCGCGCCGCTGCATCGATTTCACTGCGTGCCGCGGGCGCGGTCGGACGCAAACTGGCGGCGGAAGTCGGCAAAGCGGTGCTGCTCGATCGACTCGCGCACCTCGCGCATCAACTGCAGGTAATAGTGCAGGTTGTGGATCGTGTTCAGCCGCGCGCCCAGGATCTCGCCGACCCGGTGCAGGTGGTGCAGGTAGGCGCGCGAGAAATTGCGGCAGGTGTAGCAGGCGCAGCTTTCGTCGAGCGGGCGCGGGTCGTTGCGGTGCACGGCGTTCTTGATCTTGACGTCGCCGAAGCGGGTAAACAGCCAGCCGTTGCGCGCGTTGCGGGTCGGCATCACGCAGTCGAACATGTCGACGCCGGCGGCGACGCCCGCGACCAGGTCCTCGGGCGTGCCCACGCCCATCAGGTAGTGCGGCTTGTTGGCCGGCAGGCGGGGCGCCACGTGCTCGAGCACGCGCATCATGTCTTCCTTGGGCTCGCCGACAGACAGGCCGCCGATGGCAAAGCCGTGGAAATCCAGCTCCGACAGGCCTGCCAGCGATTCGTCGCGCAGGTCCTCGTACATGCCGCCCTGGACAATGCCGAACAGCGCATTGGGATTGGCCAGCCGCTCGAATTCGTCGCGCGAGCGCTTGGCCCAGCGCAGGCTCATGCGCATCGACTTGGCCGCTTCCTCGTGCGTGGCGGGGCGGCCGTCGATCTCGTACGGCGTGCACTCGTCGAACTGCATCACGATGTCCGAGTTCAGCGTGCGCTGGATCTGCATCGAGATCTCGGGCGACAGGAAGAGCTTGTCGCCATTGACCGGCGACGCGAACGTGACGCCATCTTCAGTGATCTTGCGCAGATCGCCCAGTGAAAATACCTGGAAACCGCCGGAATCGGTCAGGATTGGCTTATCCCAGCCGATAAACTTGTGCAGGCCCTGATGGGCGTTGACCACTTCCAGGCCCGGGCGCAGCCAAAGGTGGAAGGTATTGCCCAGGATGATATGCGCGTCGATCTCTTTGAGTTCCAGCGGCGACATCGCCTTGACCGAGCCATACGTGCCCACCGGCATGAAGATCGGGGTCTCGACCACGCCGTGGTTCAGCGTGACGCGGCCGCGGCGGGCATTGCCGTCGGTGGTGAGGAGTTCGAAGTTGAGCATGGCTTGTGTCAGGGTTCAGGCCGCGGTATCTGCGGTATCTGCGGTATCGGCATCATTCCGGCGCGTCAGCAGCATCGCGTCGCCGTAGCTGAAGAAGCGGTAGCGCTGCTCGACCGCATGGCGGTAGGTGGCGCGGATGGCTTCCACGCCGGCCAGCGCCGACACCAGCATCAGCAGCGTCGACTTGGGCAGGTGGAAGTTGGTGATCAGGGCATCGACCAGCCGGAAACGGTAGCCCGGGGTGATGAAGATATCGGTGTCGCCGCTGCCGGCGGCCAGCGCGCCGTCAGGCTGCGCGGCCGATTCCAGTGCGCGCAGCGACGTGGTGCCGACCGCGATCACGCGGCCCCCGCGGGCGCGGGTCTCGCGCACGGCCTGGGCCAGTGCCTCGGAGACGGCGTACCACTCCGAGTGCATCTTGTGCTCGGCCAGGTTCTCGGTGCGCACCGGCTGGAAGGTGCCGGCACCCACGTGCAGCGTCAGGAAGGCGCGGCGAACGCCGGCGGCATCGAGGCGGGCGAATAGCGCGTCGTCGAAATGCAGGCCAGCGGTCGGCGCCGCCACGGCGCCCGGATTGCGCGCGTAGACAGTCTGGTAGCGGGTTTCGTCGTAGGCGTCGGGATCGTGCGTGATGTAAGGCGGCAGCGGCAGGCGGCCAAAGCGCTCGATCAGGTCGAGCGCCGGCTCGGGGAAGCGCAGCGTGAAGAACTGGTCCACGCGCGGCCCAACCGTCACCGCGAAGGCGTCGTCGGCCAGGTGCAGCGCGCTGCCCTCGGCGGGCGTCTTGGAGGCGCGTACCTGGGCCAGCACGGTATGCGCGTCCAGCACGCGCTCGACCAGCACCTCGACCTTGCCGCCGCTGGGCTTGTGGCCGAAGAAGCGTGCCTTGATCACGCGCGTGTCGTTGAAGACCAGCAGGTCTTCGGGGCGGAGGTAGTCGACGATGTCACTGAAGGCACGGTCGACCAGGCGCACCGCATCGGTGGTATCGGCGGGTGCGACCCGTTCCACCACCAGCAGCCGGCTGGCGCTGCGGTCAGGCAGCGCGCTCTGGGCGATCAGTTCTGGCGGCAGCGGAAAATCGAAATCGGAAAGCGTCAACATCGTGGAAACGGCGCGCGGGGCCTGCGACGGGTCGGAAAGCGAGGCACAAAGCGGCACTCGCCGCCCGTGGTGGCAGCCGGCATGGGTACAATCGGCGAATCCGATATTGTAAGGCCACGGGCGTGCTTGCCGCCGGGCCGGGCGTGATAACGGCTATTTGCCTGCGCTCCCGCCCCGTGCCAGCCGTCCGTTGCCACCAGTCTTCGCTGCCGATGCCCGGAACCGCCACCGAAACGACCGACCTGTCAGCCGATGCCGCCAAGGAGGCGAGCGCACCCGCGCGCGGCAAGGCCGGGGAGGGCAAGGGCAAGCCCGCGGCATCCGCCACCTCCTCCGCCACGTCATCCGCCACTTCCTCCGCGGCAGCCCGCCTCGCCAAGCTCGGCCTGCGCCGCCCGGTCGATCTGGTGCTGCACCTGCCGATGCGCTACGAGGACGAGACCACCCTGGCGCCGATTGCCGACGCGGTCCGCCGCGCGGGGCTCGGCCAGCCAGCGCAGGTGGAAGGCGAGGTCATCTCCAACGAAGTCACGTTCCGCCCGCGCCGCCAGCTGGTGGTCAAGATCGCCGACGAGTCCGGCGAGCTGACGCTGCGTTTCCTCAACTTCTACGGCAGCCAGACCAAGCAGATGGCCGAAGGCGTGCGGTTGCGCGTGCGCGGCGAGATCCGCGGCGGCTTCTTCGGCGCCGAGATGGTCCACCCGACGGTGCGCCCGGTGGTGGAGGGCGAAGCGCTGCCGGACCGGCTGACGCCGGTGTATCCGTCCACCGCCGGCATCGCGCAGGCCTACCTGCGCAAGGCGATCGGCGGCGCGCTGTCGCGCACGCCGATGCCCGAGACGCTGCCGCGGCCGGTGCTGCAGGGCCCGCTGGCGCGCCTGCAGCTGCGCCCGCTGGCCGACTGCCTGCGCCTGCTGCATGCGCCGCCTCCTGAAGAAAGCGAAGCAGCGCTGGCCGACCGTTCGCACCCGGCCTGGCAGCGCATCAAGTTCGACGAACTGCTGGCGCAGCAGATTTCGCTGCGGCGCGCGCACGCCGCGCGGCGCGAAAAGACCGCGCCGACCATGCCGCCCCGTGAAGGTGGCCTGCTGACGCGCTTCCTGGCGGCACTCCCGTTCCGCCTGACCGGTGCGCAGGAACGCGTGGTGGCCGAGATCGCCGCCGACATGGCACGCCCGCACCCGATGCACCGGCTGTTGCAGGGCGACGTGGGCAGCGGCAAGACCATCGTTGCCGCGCTGGCGGCGTGCCAGGCGATCGACGCCGGCTACCAGGCCGCGCTGATGGCGCCGACCGAAATCCTGGCCGAGCAGCACTTCCGCAAGCTGTCGGCGTGGCTGGAGCCGCTCGGCGTTCCGGTGGTCTGGCTGGCCGGCAGCCTGAAGGCGCGCGAGAAGCGCGAGGCCGCGGCGCGCGTGGAATCGGGCGAGGCGCAACTGGTGATCGGCACGCACGCGCTGATCCAGGACACGGTGCGCTTCGCCAGGCTCGGCCTGTCGGTGGTCGACGAACAGCACCGCTTTGGCGTGGCCCAGCGGCTGGCATTGCGCGGCAAGGCCGGCGCGTCCGATGTGCCGGCGCCCGACACCGTGCCGCACCAGCTGATGATGTCGGCCACGCCGATCCCGCGCACGCTTGCCATGACGTATTACGCGGACCTCGACGTATCCGTGATCGATGAACTGCCGCCGGGCCGCACGCCGATCGTCACGCGCCTCGTCAACGACGAGCGGCGCGACGAAGTGATCGCGCGCATCCATCACGCCGCTGCCGAGGGCCGTCAGGTCTACTGGGTTTGTCCGCTGATCGAGGAAAGCGAGGCATTGCAGCTGCAGACCGCGGTCGAGACCTATGAGACGCTGATCGCCGCGCTGCCCGACCTGCGCGTCGGGCTGGTACACGGCCGCCTGCCGCCGGCCGAGAAGGCCTCGGTGATGGATGACTTCAGCGCCAACCGCATGCAGGTGCTGGTCGCCACCACGGTGATCGAGGTGGGCGTAGACGTGCCCAATGCCTCGCTGATGGTGATCGAGCATGCCGAGCGCTTCGGCCTGGCGCAATTGCACCAGCTGCGCGGCCGGGTAGGGCGGGGCAGCGCCGAATCGGTGTGCCTGCTGATGTACCAGGCGCCGCTGTCGCCCACCGCGCGCGAGCGGCTGGCGACCATGCGCGAGACCACCGATGGTTTCGAGATCGCGCGCCGCGACCTGGAAATCCGCGGCCCGGGTGAATTCCTTGGCGCGCGCCAGTCAGGCGAAGCCATGTTGCGTTTTGCCGATCTTGAGACGGACGCATGGCTGGTCGAGTATGCACAGGAGGCGGCCGAGCTGATGCTGGCGCAGTTCCCCGAGGCGGTCGAAGCCCATCTGTCGCGCTGGCTGGGCGGGCGCGAGCACTACCTGAAGGCCTGACAGCGTTCCCCTGTGCGGCATCGTACGCATACCGCACGAATCGCAGGGGCGCTCTGACAGAACCGGCAATCGAAGGTAAAATCTATCGCCTACCCGGAATTGATAAGTCATGACGCTCACCGAACTCAAGTACATCGTCGCCGTGGCGCGCGAGCGCCATTTCGGCCGGGCCGCCGAAGCCTGCTTCGTGTCGCAGCCGACGCTGTCGGTCGCCATCAAGAAGCTGGAAGACGAACTCAACGTGCAGATCTTCGAGCGCGGCACCTCCGAGGTGTCGGTGACTAATATTGGCGAACAGATCGTGGCGCAGGCCCAGCGCGTGCTCGAACAGACCATGGCCATCCGCGAGATCGCCAAGCAGGGCAAGGACCCGCTGGCCGGGCCGCTGCGCGTGGGCGTGATCTACACCATCGGGCCGTACCTGCTGCCGTCGCTGGTCAAGCAGATGATCGGGACCGTGCCGCAGATGCCGCTGATGCTGCAGGAGAACTACACGCACAAGCTGATCGAACTGCTCAAGCAGGGCGAGATCGATTGCGCGGTGATGGCCGAGCCGTTCCCCGATTCCGGCCTGACCGTGCGCCCGCTCTACGACGAGCCCTTCGTGGTCGCCGTGCCGCGCGGCCACCAGCTCGCCGAAGCACGCTCGATCGACCCGGACGAGCTGAAGCGGCAGACCATGTTGCTGCTGGGCAGCGGCCACTGTTTCCGCGACCACGTGCTGGGCGTGTGCCCGGAGCTGTCGCGCTTCTCGCAGGCCGCAGACGGGATCCAGAAGACTTTCGAAGGCTCGTCGCTGGAAACCATTCGCCATATGGTGGCCAGCGGGGTTGGCATTACCGTGCTGCCGCGTACCTCGGTTCCCGACCTGAAGGCCAAGGGCGACATGCTTTCGTACGTGCCGTTTGCCGACCCGGTGCCCGACCGCCGCGTGGTGCTGGCCTGGCGCAAGAGCTTCACCCGCCTGCCGGCGATGGAAGCCCTGGCCACTGCCGTGGCCGCCTGCGACTTGCCCGGCGTGCGCAAGCTCGATGCCAAGGAGCTGGCCGAAGCCGCCTGAGTCACCACCAGACACAAAGACAAGGCCGCAGCGGGATTTCCGCTGCGGCCTTTGTTTTTTCCGCCGCTGCAATACGGCCTTTCAGGAACTTGTCCTCGGTTCGTCACTTCTAGCCGGCATAAGCTCGACAAAAGTCGAATAGATTTGACCTAATACATAGGTATAAATAATTAAATTCTCAATGTAATAGTTTATTTGTAGACTGGGTTTGGTCGATGCAAACTGCATCGAACCAGGCAAGGAGCCGATCATGAGCACCAGCGCCCAGTCCACGACAAGCAATAACAAAGCGCGCCCCTTTTCTGTCCGCATGAAGCGCTTCCTGCTCGATTGCCTTGCCTCCTATGCCGCCGCGAACTGACGCGGCGATCTCTTCCAGCCTACCCACAACAAGAGGAATAGATGAGCAAGAAGGACACTCTCACCACTGCAGCCGGCGCACCCGTTGCCGACAACCAGAACTCGCAGACCGCCGGCCCGCGCGGCCCGATGCTGTTGCAGGATGTCTGGTTCCTCGAAAAACTGGCCCACTTCGACCGTGAAGTCATTCCCGAGCGGCGCGTGCACGCCAAAGGCTCCGGCGCCTATGGCACGTTCCGCGTCACGCACGACATCACGAAATACACCAAGGCCTCGATCTTTGCCGAAGTCGGTAAGGAAACGCCGCTGTTCATCCGCTTCTCGACCGTCGCCGGCGAGCGCGGGGCGGCCGATGCCGAGCGCGACGTGCGCGGCTTCTCTGTCAAGTTCTATACCGATGAAGGCAACTGGGACGTGGTCGGCAACAACACGCCAGTGTTCTTCGTGCGCGATCCGCTCAAGTTCCCTGACTTTATCCATACGCAGAAGCGCAACCCGCGCACCAACCTGCGCGATCCGGTCGCGGTGTGGGATTTCTGGTCGCGCCATCCTGAATCGCTGCACCAGGTCACCATCCTGATGAGCGACCGCGGCCTGCCGCAGAACTATCGCCAGATCCATGGCTTTGGCTCGCATACGTATTCATTCATCAACGCCAATAACGAACGCTTCTACGTCAAGTTCCATTTCAAGTCGCAGCAGGGCATTGCCAACTGGACCAATGAAGAGGCGGCCAAGGTGGTGGCGAGCGACCGCGAGAGCGCGCAGCGCGACCTGTTCGGGAACATCGAGCAGGGCAACTTCCCGCGCTGGAACCTGCGCGTGCAGGTCATGCCGGAAGCGGATGCGGCCAGGTACCACATCCACCCGTTCGACCTGACCAAGGTCTGGCCGCACCAGGACTACCCGCTGATCGACGTGGGCGTGCTGGAACTGAACCGCAACCCGGACAATTATTTTGCCGAGGTCGAGCAGGTGGCGATGAATCCAGCCAATATCGTGCCGGGCATTGGCTTCTCGCCCGACAAGATGCTGCAGGGGCGCCTGTTCTCGTACGGCGACACGCAGCGCTACCGGCTGGGCATCAACCACCACCAGATCCCGGTGAACGCGCCGAAATGCCCGTTCCACAACACCTTCCACCGCGACGGCGCGATGCGCGTGGACGGCAACCAGGGCGGCAAGCTGAACTACGAGCCGAACCGCGAGAGCGCCTATGGCGCCAGCGAACGCGCGATCGAGCCGCCGCTGGCGCTCGACGGCGCGGCCGACCGCTGGGACCACCGCGTCGACACGGACTATTACAGCCAGCCCGGCGCGCTGTTCCGGCTGTTCGACGAAGGCCAGCGCCAGCGGTTGTTCGCCAATATCGCGGCGGCAATGCAGGGCGTGCCGGAAGAGATCGTGCGCAAGCAGATCGAGCACTTCACCAAGGCCGACCCGGCCTACGGCGAGGGCGTGAAGCGCGCGCTTGACCAGAAGTAACCAGTCTGGCGCGGCGGCCCGCGATAGCTGCCGCGCCCGGGAGAATCACCATGGCGATGATCCGGTTCTTTATCGACGAGTGGCGGCAACTGTGGCACGACGGGCATGACAAGCCCGAGCGCGCCGATGCCGCGCGGTTGCGCCACAAGCTGTGGCGCAAGGAAGTTGGCGTCGCCGTGATCCTGATCGGCGCTGCGGTGATGTTTGTCGAGATAGCCCGGGGTTTGGCCGGGATCGCCGGCTAATGCAATAATGCGGGTAACGCGCCGACCGGAGCATCAAAGACCGAAATTCCGGCGGCGCTCCTCGTGGCTTTACCAGAACGGAGCGTACCTACCATGGCAAAGAAGAATGAGATGAGCGTGAACATCGGTATTTCCGACAAGGACCGCAAGAAGATCGCGGAAGGCCTGTCCAAGCTGCTGGCAGACACCTACACCCTCTACCTCAAGACCCATAACTTCCACTGGAACGTGACGGGTCCCATGTTCAATACGCTGCATCTGATGTTCGAGACGCAGTACACCGAACTGGCGCTGGCCGTGGATTCGATCGCCGAGCGCATTCGCGCGCTGGGCTACCCGGCACCGGGCACGTACAAGGAATACGCCCGCCTGTCGTCGATCGCCGAAGAAGAGGGCGTGCCCGAGGCAACCGAGATGATCCGCAAGCTGGTCGAAGGCCAGGAAGCCGTGGTGCGCACCGCGCGCTCGCTCTTCCCTGTGATCGACGCCGCCGGCGACGAGCCGTCGGCCGACCTGCTGACCCAGCGCATGCAAACGCACGAGAAGACCGCGTGGATGCTGCGCGCGATGCTCGCCTGACGCCTCTGTGCGACTTCCGGCCGCTGCCACGCAGCGGCCGGCATTGCGCGCTGCAGCCATCCGGGCTGCGGCGCGTTTTCATTGAATCTTCCTTCCCGGATCCCCGCTGTGCAGTCCCTGTCGCCGTTGCCTCCCGCTCCCATGCTTGAACGCCTTTCCCTCTACGCGCGCCTGGTGCGCATCGACAAGCCGATCGGCACGCTGCTGCTGCTGTGGCCAACGCTGTGGGCAATGTGGATGGCTGCCGGCGGGCCGCCGTCGTGGGGGTTGTTCTGGATTTTCGTGGCGGGCACGTTCCTGATGCGGTCGGCCGGATGCGCGATCAATGACTGGGCGGATCGGGATTTTGACAAGCATGTGAAGCGGACCAGGGAACGGCCGCTGACCGCAGGCAAGATTGCTGCGTGGGAGGCATTGGCTGTTGCTGCCGTGCTGGCGCTGGTGGCGTTTGCGCTGGTGTTGCCGCTTAATGCCCTGACCAAGTGGCTAGCGGTTGTGGCGGCGGTGGTGGCGGGGACTTATCCGTTCTTCAAGCGGTTCTTTGCGATTCCGCAGGCTTATCTCGGGATTGCGTTTGGGTTTGGTATCCCGATGGCGTTTGCCGCGATCCAGGGCCAGGTGCCATTGGTGGCCTGGCTGATGCTGCTGGCCAATGTGTTCTGGGCGGTGGCCTATGACACGGCGTATGCGATGGTGGATCGGGATGATGATTTGCTGATCGGGATGAAGACTTCGGCGATTACGTTTGGGCGGTTTGACGTTGTCGCGATCATGATCTGCTATGCGGCGTTCTTGCTGCTGATGGCTTGGGCGGGGGTGCTGCTGGGGTTGGGATGGCCGTATTGGGTTGGGCTGGCTGCTGCGGGTGTTTGCGCGGGGTATCACTACACACTTATCCGGGGGCGGGATCGGATGAGGTGTTTTGCTGCCTTCCGGCATAACAATTGGTTGGGGGCGTGTGTGTTTATGGGGACGGCTTTGGCCTATGTGGTTGGGTGATTTTCTTTGGATGGCTGACGGCTCGTGCTGTTGGTGACATGCTGTCGGCCGTTGAGGCGCCTGGTTCCGCCCTGCTGGGCGGTTCGCTGTTGATGACATGCTGTCGGCCGTTGAACCGCCGGGTTCCGCCCTCCTGGGCGGGTCACTTTTTGGCCGAGCGCCAAAAAGTAACCAAAAAGCGCGTCGCCTGAGCGGCTGGCTATCAATTTGGCGGTGTGGGTGGTTCGGGCGGTGGTGATTTCCGTTTGGCTTGAGTGCCCGTTCGAACCTGCTAACGCCAGGTGATTCAGGGCCTGTGCCTGGCGTTAACCGGTTATTGAACGATCCCCATGCCGGGCGTAGGCCGCCTGCTGCATGCCATATCGGTGGGACGCCTTCGGCTGCGTTGCGCGCAGGTCCTAACGTGGCAGCGCGTCCGATCTTGCCCTGGCCATTGCCCCCACTCCTAGCGAGCGAAGCGATGCGGGTTCTTGCCCGGGCACCTCACCCGCGAGACTGAGCCGCGCGTAGCGCAGCCGTAGCGCAGGTAGCAGGCGGCCTACGTCCGTCTTGGGGATTGTTCAAAAGTGGGTATTCGTCAGGCACCCACACTCACTCACTTGGCGTAGCAGGTTGGAATCGCGACCGCGCCTCACTGAGACCAAAATCGCCAATATGACCGGAAGCGCCAAATTGGCTCAGCCAGCCGCAGGCGACGCGCTTTTTGGTTACTTTTTGGCGCTCGGCCAAAAAGTGACCCGCCCAGGAGGGCGGAACCAAGCGCTCCAACGGCCGACAGCATGTCATCAACAGCGCCCCCGCCCAGGAGGGCGGAACCAGGCGGTTCAACGTCCGACAGCATGTCACCAACAGCGCCCCGCCCAGCAGGGCGGAACCAGGCGGTCCAACGGCCGACAGCATGTCATCAACAGCGCCCCGCCCAGGAAGGCGGAACCAGGCGGTTCAACGGCCGACAGCATGTCATCAGCAGCGAAAGCCCCCGAGCACTAGTCCTTACCAAACTCCGCCCCCATCTCCGCCCCCCGAGCCGCGGCAGCATGCATCGCGCGCACGAAAGCATCAGCAATCCCAGCCGCCTCCATTGCCGTCAGCGCGGCATAAGTCGTGCCGCCCTTTGAAGTCACCCGTTCACGCAGCGTCGAAACCGCCTCCGAAGACTGCCCAGCCAGCGCCGCAGCACCGCGGAAAGTCTCAACCGCCAGCTCGCGCCCCTGCTCGGCGCTCAAGCCCAGCTCAGTCGCAGCCCGCTGCATCGCCTCGATGAAATAGAAGACATAAGCCGGCCCGCTGCCCGAAATAGCGGTGACGCCGTCGATCTGGGCATCATTCTCGACCCACACACACTTGCCGACCGCCTGCGCCACCGCGCTGGCGACATCCCGGTCACCCGACGACAACCCGGCCGGCGCCGCCAGCCCAGTCATCCCCATCCCCGCCAGCGCCGGCGTATTCGGCATTGCCCGCACCACCCGGCTGCGCCCGCCCAGCCAGCGCTGCATGTCCTGCAAGCGGATACCGGCCGCCACGCTGATCACCAGGTTGCCATCGCCGGCCGTCAGGTGGGGCAGCAGCTGCGCCGCGGCTTCGCGGAACTGCTGCGGCTTGACCGCCAGCACCAGCACATCACTGGCGCCGAACGCCGCGTCCGGCGCCCCCGCGGCATGGACGCCGAGATCTCGCGCCAGGCGCTGCTGCGCCTCAGGAAAAGGATCGACCACGCGAATCGAACCAGCGGGAACGCCGCGGGCGATCAGGCCGCCGATCAGCGCGGAGGCCATATTGCCGCCGCCGAGAAAGCCGAAGGTGAGGGTATCGAGCATGGGTGTCTCTGCAGTGTCTGGATTGATATTGGCGCCGGCTCAGCCGCGCGCACCGAAGATCGCGGTGCCGATGCGCACCATGGTGGCGCCCTCGGCGATGGCGGCTTCCATGTCGCCCGACATGCCCATCGACAGCGTGTCGAGGTCCAGCCCGTTTTCGCGCAGGGTGCCCAGCAGCGCGCGCATCGCGGCAAACGGCCGACGTTGCGCGGCGGGATCGTCTTCGGGTTCGGGAATCGCCATCAGGCCCCGTAGCCGCAGGCCGGGCAGCGCGGCCACAGCCTGCGCCAGTGCCGGCACTTCGGCCGGCGCCACGCCGCTCTTGCTGGCTTCGCCGCTGATATTGACCTGCAGGCAGACCTGCAGCGGCGCCATTCCGGCTGGGCGCTGCGCCGACAGCCGCTCGGCGATCTTGAGCCGGTCGATGGCATGCACCCAGTCGAAATGCTCCGCCACCAACCGGGTCTTGTTGCTTTGCAGCGGGCCGATGAAATGCCACTGCAACCGGCCGCGCAGTTCGGCCAGCGCGGCGATTTTCTCTACCCCTTCCTGGACGTAATTCTCGCCAAAGGCGAGCTGTCCGGCCTCGGCGGCGGCGCGTACGCGGTCGGCGGATACGGTCTTGGAAACGGCCAGCAGGGCGATGTCGCCGGGCTGCCTGCCAGCCTGTTGTGCCGCCGCCGCAATGCGCTGGTTCACGGCTTGCAAGTTGGCGGCAATCACAGACATAATCCGGCGAACATATAAAAGAAGTACTTAAAGTACTGATAACTATTTCAGGGTGGGGTCATTATAGATGGACATCGCGCAGCTATTGGCTTTCGCCGTCAAGAACAAGGCGTCCGATCTTCATCTGTCATCGGACATGCCGCCGATGGTCCGGATCCACGGCGACATGCGCCGGATCAATGTCGCGGCGATGGCGCACAAGGATGTCCACGCCATGGTGTACGACATCATGAGCGACACCCAGCGCAAGATCTACGAAGAACGGCTGGAGATCGACTTCTCGTTCGAGATCGCCGGCCTGTCGCGCTTCCGGGTCAATGCCTACAACACCCAGCGCGGCGCCGCCGCGGTGTTCCGTACCATTCCCTCCAAGGTCCTGACGCTGGAAGAGCTGCGCGCGCCGGCGGTGTTCGCCGACCTGTGCATGAAACCGCGCGGGCTGGTGCTGGTGACCGGGCCGACCGGCTCGGGCAAGTCAACCACGCTGGCGGCGATGGTCGACCATCGCAATGAAAACGACATGGGTCACATCCTGACGGTGGAAGACCCGATCGAATTCGTCCACAACTCCAAGAAGAGCCTGATCAACCAGCGCGAGCTGGGGCCGCACACGCATTCGTTCGCCAATGCGCTGCGCTCGGCGCTGCGCGAGGACCCGGACGTGATTCTTGTGGGCGAGTTGCGCGACCTGGAGACCATCCGCCTGGCGCTGACCGCGGCCGAGACCGGCCACCTGGTCTTCGGCACGCTGCACACCAGCTCGGCGGCCAAGACCATCGACCGCGTGGTCGACGTGTTCCCGCCGGAAGAGAAGGACATGGTGCGCACCATGCTGTCGGAATCGCTGGAAGCGGTGATCTCGCAGACACTGCTGAAGACCCGCGACGGCAACGGCCGCACTGCCGCGCACGAGATCATGATCGCCACGCCGGCGATCCGGCACCTGATCCGCGAGAACAAGATCGCGCAGATGTACTCGATGATGCAGACCAGCAGCGGGCTGGGCATGCAGACGCTGGACCAGTGCCTGTCGGACCTGATCAAGCGCAGCGCCATCAGCTACAACGACGCGCGCGCCATCGCGAAGAACCCCGACGCGTTCATGGGCTGAGGCCCCCGAGGCCCCTGACGCCCGCGCCTACGCCTTGCCTCCAGGCCGCCGCACGCAAGCGGTGGCCGCACTCCTGCAGGACACCGCCATGCTCGATCGCGAATCCGCCGCCAAGTACATCAACGACCTGCTGGAGCTGATGGTCAGCAACCGCGGCTCGGACCTGTTCATCACTTCCGACTTCCCGCCGGCGATCAAGGTGGACGGCAAGATCACGCCGGTGTCGCAGCAGCCGCTGAACCCGACGCAGGCGCTGGGCCTGGTGCGCTCGGTGATGAACGAGCGGCAGGTGCAGGATTTCGATACCAGCCGCGAATGCAACTTCGCCATCACCGCGCCCAAGGCCGGGCGCTTCCGCGTGTCGGCGTTTATCCAGCAGGGCAAGGCCGGCATGGTGGTGCGGACCATCAATACGCGGATTCCGTCCGTGGCGGACCTGGACCTGCCCCCGACGCTGCACGACATCGTGATGTCCAAGCGCGGGCTGGTGATCGTGACCGGCGCGACCGGCTCGGGCAAGTCGACCACGCTGGCTGCCATGCTCGACCACCGCAATGCGCAGTCCTATGGCCACATCATCACCATCGAGGATCCGATCGAATACGTGCACGCGCACCAGAACTGCATCGTCACGCAGCGCGAGGTCGGCATCGATACGGAATCCTGGCACGTGGCGCTGAAGAACACGCTGCGCCAGGCGCCCGACGTGATCCTGATCGGCGAAATCCGCGACCGCGAGACCATGGAATACGCGATGCAGTACGCCGAAACCGGCCACCTGTGCCTGGCCACGCTGCACGCCAACAATGCCAACCAGGCGATCGACCGCGTGGTCAACTTCTTCCCCGAGGAAAAGCGCCAGCAGCTGCTGATCGACCTGTCGCTGAACCTGAAGGCGATGGTGTCGCAGCGCCTGCTGCCGCGCGCCGGGCGCAAGGGCCGCGTGCCGGCGGTGGAAATCATGATCGGCACGCCGCTGGTGGCAGACCTGATCTTCAAGGGCGAGATCCACGAGCTGAAGGAAGTCATCAAGAAATCGCGCGAGCAGGGCATGATCTCGTTCGACCAGGCGCTGTTCGACCTGTACGAGGAGGGCAAGATCACCTATGAGGATGCGCTGCGCAACGCAGATTCGCTCAATGACCTGCGCCTGATGATCAAGCTGCACAGCGCGCGCGCCAGGGACACCGACCTCGGCGCAGGCACCGAGCACCTGAACGTCATATAGAGGCGGAACGCCGTGCACGCGGCGGCGCATGGGCGTATGCTTCGGCCACGTGCAAGGATTCCGCAGGAGCCAGCCATGAGCAATGTCTACCAGTTTGAAGCCAGTTCGCTGGCCGGCGAGCCGGTGCCGCTGTCGCGGTTCCATGGCAAGGTGCTGCTGATCGTCAACACCGCCAGTGAATGCGGGTTCACGCCGCAGTATGCCGGCATGCAGAAGCTCTATGACGAATACCGGGAGCGCGGGCTGGAAGTGCTGGGCTTTCCGTGCAACCAGTTCGGCAAGCAGGAGCCCGGCGATGCGCAGCAGATCGGCCAGTTCTGCGAGTCGCGCTTCAGCGTGAGCTTCCCGATGTTCGGCAAGATCGACGTCAATGGCGAAGAGGCGCATCCGCTGTATCGCTGGCTGACCACCGAGAAGCGCGGCGTGCTGGGCACGCAGGGCATCAAGTGGAATTTCACCAAGTTCCTGGTGCGGCGCGACGGCACGGTGTACGAACGCTACGCGCCGACCACCAAGCCGGAAGAGCTGCGCAAGGATATCGAGACGCTGCTGTCCGATCCGGCAGCCTGAGCCTACACGCCGCTGGCGCGCACCGCGCGCAGGAAGCCATTGAGCGAGCGGTCCGGGGTTTCGTGGAAATGGTCGTCCAGCATGCGGATGGCGCGGCAGCGGTCGAGGCGGAAGCTGCGGTAGTCCGAGCGCGTGGTGCACCACGCCGCCAGCAGCCACGCATTGCCCCAGAAAAACAGGCCCAGCGGCATCACCACGCGTTCGGTGATGCGCTGCTGCGCGTCGCAGTAGTCGAGCAGCAGCAGCTTCTGCTCTCCCAGCGCGCCGTGTACGACGTCGAAGGCCTCGCGCACGTGCGACTGGTTGACGTATTCGGGCGCGAACACGCGGCTTTGCTGCGCCGCAAGCCGGCGTGGCGGCGGCAACGCGGCGACCAGCTTTTCCAGCGCCGGATCGGCCGCGGCCGCGAGTGCGCCGCCGCCCCAGGCCTTCAGCAGCCGCAGGCCGGCCACCAGCGCTTCCACTTCCATGGCACTGAACATCAGCGGCGGTACATCGAAATCGGCGCGCAGCCGATAGCCGATTCCGGCCTCGCCTTCGACCGGCACCCCTGACAGCGACAGCGCCTGGATATCACGGTAGACGGTGCGTTCCGATACGCCGAGCCGCTGCGCCAGCAGTGCCGCCGTAGTCAGGCGGCGGCCGCGCAGGACCTGGACGATCTGGAAGAGGCGGTCGGCGCGGCGGCTCATTCGTGGCGGCTTTCCTTACCCGGCAAAAGGCTCGTGCAGCCCGATGCGGTTGCCTTCGCTGTCGGTGATATGGGCGATGCGGCCGATCTCGCCCGGCAGGCGCAGCGGGCCGAACACGGTCTTGCCGCCGGCGCGCGCGGCGCGATCCAGCAGCGTGTCCAGCTCGGGCGCGTGCAGGTAGGGCACCGTGCCGTAGTAGTTGCTGGGACGGTAGCCTTCGCCGGCGACCAGCGCGCCGCCGGGATCGGGGTGCGGGAACACGGCCATGTCGACCTGGCTCATGGTCTCGCGGCGCAGCCTGGTGTCGAAGACCTGTTCGTAAAAGCCGATGGCGCGGCCCATGTCGACGACGGGGATCTCCAGCCAGTTGATCAGACGGTTGCTCATGACGGGCTCCTTGGTTCCGGTTGATGGGGAGTGAGGAGCTCGCATCATGCGCGGGGGCTGCTGACAGCGTGCTGTCAGGAGGCTGTCAGTGCGGCATCCAGGCTGCCATCACCGGCACCAGGATCGCGGTCAGCACGCCGTTCAGGCCCATGCCGAGTGCCGCGAAGGCGCCGGCTTCCTGGTTCACCTGGAACGCGCGCGCGGTGCCGATGCCATGCGCGGCAACGCCGGTGGCAAAGCCGCGCACGCTGTAGTCGCGGATGCGCAGCAGGTTCAGCAGGCTGGTGGCGCTGACCGCGCCGATGATGCCGGTGGCCATTACCAGCACCGCGGTCAGCGACGGCAGGCCGCCGATCTTTTCGGCCACGCCCATGGCGATCGGGATGGTCACGGACTTGGGCGCCAGCGAGCGCACGGTCTCGGGCGAGGCACCCAGCAGCCAGGCGATGCCGACCGCCGACACCACCGCCACCACCGAACCTGCCACCAGGCCGGCCAGCAGCGGGAACACATGGGTGCGCAGCTTGGGCAGCTGCATGTACAGCGGCACCGCCAGCGCCACGGTCGCGGGGCCGAGCAGGAAGTGCACGAACTGCGCGCCGTCGAAGTAGGTCTTGTACGGCGTGCCGGTGACGGTCAGCACCGTGACCAGCAGCGCCACAGCGATCATCACCGGGTTGGCCAGCGGCGAGAAGCGCGACTTCTCGTAGATGCGGAAGGCAAAGACGTAGGCGAGCAGCGTGGCGGTCAGCCCGACCAGCGGGCTCGCGGCCAGGTAGACCCAGATCTCATTGAGGCGTGGCGTCATCATGCCTGTTCTCCCTTCGCGTCGGCGCCAGGTGCGTCGGTGCGCTTGCGCATCAGCATGCGCGTGACCACCGCGGTAGTGGCGATGGCGAGCCAGGTGGAGATCACCAGCGCCACCAGGATCGGCATCCATTCGCCTTCGATGCGGTTGGCGTGGACCATGATGCCGACCCCCGCGGGGACGAACAGCAGCGACAGGTGCTTGAGCAGTTCGCTGGTGGTGCCCTGGATAATGGGCAGCAGGCGGTCGTCAAAGACGAGCCAGCCGAACAGCAGGATCATGCCGAGCACGGGGCCGGGCACGGGCAGGCGCAGCGCGTAGCTGATCACCTCGCCGACGGATTGGAAAACCAGCAGGATGGCAAAGGTCTGGAGCATGGGGGCGGTCGTGGTTGCGCATTTCCTCCTCTCTCCCGCAAGCGGGAGAGAGGCGACAACCACGGCCTTGCTCTGGCCGGGGATGTTATCCCAGCATCCGGTCGACCAGTTCGACCCAGTGCATCACCGGCGTATCGGTACCGCTTTGCAGGTGCGTGATGCAGCCGATATTGGCTGACACGATGGCTTCGGGCTGCGTGGCCTGCAGTTTGCCGAGCTTGTCGTCGCGCAGGCGGTAGGCCAGTTCCGGCTGCAGCACTGAATACGTGCCCGCCGAGCCGCAGCACAGGTGGCTGTCAGCGCAGAGTTTGACCTCCACGCCGAGGCCGGTCAAGAGCGCCTCCACCTTGCCGCGGATCTGCTGGCCATGCTGCAGCGTGCAGGGCGGGTGGTAGGCCACGCGCCGGCTGTCGCGCGGCACGGCGCCGGCCAGCGCACGCAGGTCATCGGCGAAGTCCGGCAGGATCTCGGACAGGTCGCGCGTCAGCGCGGAGACACGGCGCGCACGTTCCGCGTATTTGGGATCGTTGCGCAGCAGGTGCCCATAGTCCTTGACCATCGCGCCGCAGCCGGAGGCCGTCATCACGATGGCCTCGGCGCCGGCCTCGATATGTGGCCACCATGCATCGATATTGCGGCGCATATTGTCGAGGCCGCCTTCATGGTCGCCGGTGTGGAAGCGGATTGCGCCGCAACAGCCCGCCTCGCGCGCCATCACCAGTTGTACGCCGACACGGTCGAACACGCGCGCGGTCGCGGCATTGATGTTGGGCGACATTGCCGGCTGCACGCAACCGTCGAGCAACAACATCTTGCGTGCGTGGACATTGCGGGGCCAGGTGCCGGGCTCGGCGGCTTGCGACAGCGCCGGCACCTTGTTGCGCAGCGCGCCCGGCAGGATCGGCCGCACCATCTGGCCAAGGCGCAGCGCGGTGCTGAACAGCTTCGGGCGCGTCAGCCCCTCGCGCAGCGCCCAGCGTGCGATGCGCTGGCCGGCCGGGCGCTGGATGCCTTCGGCTTCGAGCTTGTCGTCGACGATCTTGCGGCCGATATCGACCAGACGGCCATAGCGCACGCCCGACGGGCAGGTCGATTCGCAGTTGCGGCAGGTCAGGCAGCGGTCCAGGTGCAGGCGCGTGCTTTCGCTGATGGCATTGCCTTCCAGCACCTGCTTCATCAGGTAGATGCGCCCGCGCGGCCCGTCGAGTTCGTCGCCGAGCAGTTGATACGTCGGGCACGTGGCGGTGCAGAAGCCGCAATGCACGCATTTGCCGACGATGGATTTGGCTTCCTCGCCTTCGGGCGTGTCGCGGAGAAAATCGGCCAGGGTCGTTTGCATGGTGTGGGGAGGTCTTTGCCTGGGCGTGGGAACGCTTGGGTGGACCGGATCAGAGTCCGGGATACATGCGCTGCGGATTGAAGATGCCAGCTGGGTCGAACGTCGCTTTCAGGCGCCGGTGGATTGCCGCCAGCGGCGAGGCCAGCGGCGTGAAGACGCCCACCGACTTGTCGCCGTTGCGGAACAGCGTGGCGTGGCCGCCGGCGGCCTGGGCCACGGCGCGCACGCTTTCGGCATCGGTCCTGGTGGCGCCATCGGCCGGCAGCCACCAGCGCTGGCCGCCGCCCCATTCCACCAGTTGCTGGCCCGGCAGTTCCAGCGGCGCGGCCACCGGCGGCACCGCCAGGCGCCACAGCGCGCGGCCCGCGTGCGCCGGCGCGAAGAAGGCGTGGGTCTGTTCGCGCAGCGACTGCCACAGCGCGGTGGCCACGCTGGCATCGACACGCTCGCCTCCGAGCTTTGCGCACGCGGCGCGCACCGCCGCGGTGGCGCCTGCCAGGCGCACGTGCAGCACGCCGTCATGCCAGGCCGATGCGGCCAGCGGCAGCGGCTGGCCGCCCCACTGGTTCAGCTGCCGGATCGCATCGGCCTGCGCCAGCTCGAAGCGCAGCGTGGCCTCGTCGAACGGCGCGGGCAGCACCTTGATCGAGACTTCCAGCACCAGCCCGAGCGTACCCAGCGAGCCCGCCAGCAGCCGCGACACATCGTAGCCGGCCACGTTCTTCATCACCTGCCCGCCGAAGTTCATCACCTCGCCGCTGCCATCCATCAGCTGCGCGCCCAGCACGAAGTCGCGCAGCGCGCCTACCGACTGCCGGCGCGGGCCCGACAGTCCCGCGGCCACCGCGCCGCCCAGCGTCGCGGTGCTGGCCTGGCCGGGCAGCGCGAAGTGGGGCGGCTCGAACGCCAGCACCTGGCGCTTCTCGGCCAGCGCGGCTTCGATTTCCGCCAGCGGCGTGCCGCAGCGCGCGGTGATCACCAGCTCGGCCGGGTCGTAGTCGACGATGCCGGCGTAGGCGCGCGTGTCCAGCACCTGCCCTTCAGGCGCCTGGCCGTAGAAGTCCTTGCTGCCGCCACCGCGCAGCCGCAGCGGCGTGCGGGTTTCGGTGGCTTGCCTGACGGCGTCGCGGAAGGCGTCGATGATGGCTTGCATATGCGTGGGTGGTGAGGAGGATGTTGTTCTGGCGCGGCTCAGGTTCCGGTCGGGCCGTCGCGGCCGCCGGGGACTTCAGGCCTGTCGTTCTGGTATGCCGGCAGCGAGCTGCCGCAGTGCTTGCAGTACTTCGCGTCGGGCTCGTGGCCCTCGGTCAGGCAATGGGTACAGGTGCGCGTGGTCAGCGGCTTCTTCAGGATGCTCGCGGCCAGCTCGGCGCCGACGATGCCGGTGGGGAAGGCGATGATGCCGTAGCCCAGCAGGATCGTCAGCGAGGTGATGAACTGGCCCAGCGGCGTCTTCGGCACCATGTCGCCGAAGCCCGTGGTGGTCAGCGTCACCACTGCCCAGTACATGGCGAGCGGAATGCTGTGGAAACCGTGCTCGGGGCCTTCGACCACGTACATCACCGTGCCCAGGATCACGGTAATGATGAACACCGCGCCGAGGAACACGAAGATCTTGCGCCGGCTGTTGATCAGCGCGTTGTACAGGATCTCCGCTTCCTCGAAATACACCGTCAGCTTCAGGATCCGGAACACGCGCAGCAGCCGCAGCAGGCGCACGTCGATCAGGAAGTGCAGCTCCGGCACGAAGAACGCCAGCCACGTCGGCATGATCGAGATGAAGTCGATGATCCCGTAGAAGCTGAAGACATAACGCCACGGCCGGCGCACCACCAGGACGCGCATCACGTACTCGGCCGTGAAGATCAGCGTGAAGCCCCACTCCAGCACAGTGAACAGCGTGCCGAGCCGGTCATGGACGGCGGGCAGGCTGTCGAGCATCACCACCATTACGCTGGCGACGATGGCGATCAGCAGCGCGACGTCGAAAATGCGCCCCTGGCGGGTGTCGGCCTCGAAGATGATGGTGTACCAGCGCTGGCGCCAGCCGGTTTCGGGCTGGCCCAGGCGCTGGCGGACCACCGCTTCCTGGTGCTGGCGTCGGCGTTCGTTGGCCATGGCGCGGGCTTCAGAAGCGCGGCAGGTCCGGATGCGGCAGCAGTCCCTTCCTGACGTGCATCTTGCCGTATTCCGCGCAGCGCGCCAGCGTGGGGATGGCCTTGTCCGGGTTCAGCAGCCGCGCCGGATCGAAGGCGGCCTTGACGCCGAAGAACGCCTCGCGTTCGCTGGGCGAGAACTGCACGCACATCGAGTTGAGCTTCTCCACGCCCACGCCGTGTTCGCCGGTGACGGTGCCGCCCAGCTCGACGCACGCTTCCAGGATGTCGGAGCCGAACAGCTCTGCACGGTGCCATTCGTCCTGGTCCGAGCCATCGAACAGGATCAGCGGGTGCATGTTGCCGTCGCCGGCATGGAACACGTTGATGCAGCGCAGGGCGTACTTGCGCTCCATCTCTTCGATGCGCCGCAGCAGCGTGCCGATATGCTTGCGCGGGATGGTGCCGTCCATGCAGTAATAGTCCGGCGAGATGCGGCCCGCGGCCGGAAAGGCGTTCTTGCGGCCGCTCCAGAAGCGCAGGCGCTCGGCTTCGTTCTGCGAGACCACGATGCGGGTGCAGCCCGACGCCTTCAGCACCGCGCTCATGCGTTCGATTTCTTCCGCCACTTCTTCGGGCGTGCCATCGGATTCGCACAGCAGGATGGCGGCGGCATCGAGGTCATAGCCGGCGTGCACGAACTCTTCCACCGCGGCGGTGGCGGGCTTGTCCATCATCTCCAGCCCGGCGGGGATGATGCCGGCGGCAATCACGTCTGCGACCGCATTGCCGCCTTTCTCGACGTCGTCGAAGCACGCCATGATCACCTGCGCCAGCTGCGGCTTGGGGATCAGCCGCACGGTGACTTCGGTGACCACGGCCAGCATGCCTTCGGAGCCGATCAGTACCGCCAGCAGGTCCAGGCCGGGCGAATCGGGCGCATCCGAGCCGAACACCACCACCTCGCCTTCCATGGTCACGGCGCGCACGCGCAGCACGTTGTGCACGGTCAGGCCGTACTTCAGGCAATGCACGCCGCCGGAGTTTTCGCTGACATTGCCGCCGATGGTGCAGGCGATCTGCGACGAGGGATCGGGCGCGTAGTAAAGGTTGTGGGGCGCGGCGGCATCGGAGATGGCCAGGTTGCGCACGCCCGGCTGGACCACCGCGGTGCGCGAATACGGGTCGACTGACAGGATGCGCTTGAACTTGGCCAGCGACAGCACCAGGCCCTCGGCGATCGGCATGGCGCCGCCGGACAGGCTGGTGCCGGCGCCTCGCGGCACCACCGGTACGCCCAGCTTGTGGCACAGGCGCAGGATGGCGCAGACCTGTTCCTCGGTGTCGGGCAGCGCCACGGCCATCGGCACCTGGCGGTACGCGGCCAGGCCGTCGCACTCGTAGGGCACGGTGTCCTCGGGCTTCGACAGCAGCGCGGCATCGGGCAGGATCTGCGCCAGGCCGGCGAGCAGCGCGCTGCGGCGGCCTTCGGCGGTGGCCTGCGTGCCGGCGCTGGCGGGGGCTAGCGTTTGGGCTTCGTGCGGGGCATTCATGGCGACTCCTGGACTCTGGTCGGGCCGGGCGGGCGGCCCGCCGTGGGGACGGCTGACGGACGGCTGACTATAGCGCAGGCCTCTTGCCCCGGGCACCACCAGGCACGTGAATTCCGCATGGCAAGCCGATCAAAAATGCTCATCATGGCCAGGCAGGCACCGGCCCCGCTTTCAGCGTAGCACCGGCCGGCGAGTGCAGGAAAGGCGGCGCCCCGCCTCAGCGCGGCGAGGCCGGCAGCCGTAGCACCATGTCGAGCTTGTCGTAGAAGTGCGGCGCGACATACAACGCGTCCGGCTCCAGCCCGAAGCGCTCGAAGCCGAGCGATTCGTACAGCCGCACCGCGCCCGCGCTGCCGGCATTGACGCACAGGAGCACCTGGCGCACGCCCTCCATGGCGGCGGCCTGCTCCAGCGCGCGCTCCATCAGCGCGCGGCCGAGCTTGCGGTCGCGCCAGCCCGGCGCCACGTACATGCCGGAGATCGACGCCTTGTGCCAGTGCTTGCGCCGCGGCTCACGCATCACGCCAACCACGCCGGCGAGCGCGGTGCCGTCGAAGGCGCCGAACACCACCTTGTCTTTGCTCGGCGCAAGGCGCTGCGCCACGGCGTCGGGCGGCAGGTCCTGTTCTTCTTCCAGGCTGGCGGCAAAGGCTTCCGGCGTCTCGGCCAGGCCTTGCAGGCGCAACGCGTGGAAGGCCTCGGCATCGGCGGGGGTCAGCAGCCGGATCTCCAGGTTCTGCATTCGGGCGGTCTCCTACCAGTCCAGGCTCAGCAGCCAGTCGACGAAATAGCGCGCCTCGGGCTTCAGCGGCGCCTGCTCGCGCTCGACGATGTAATAGCCATGCGGCGACACCGATTCGATATCGAGCAGCCGCACCATCTGCCCCAGCGACAGCCAGTGCCGCGCCATGCGCTGGCGCACCAGCGCCACGCCCTGGTTGGACGCGATCGCTTCCAGCATCAGGCCGATGTCGTTGAACTGGGGCCCGGTCTGCGGCTCGGGCCAGTCCAGCCCGGCGGTCTCGAACCACGGCTTCCACGGCTCCAGCGGGCTGCGCAGCAGCACCAGGCCGTGCAGGTGCTCGGGTTTGGTGATGGCGCGGCCGTTGACGCGCTCGTAGTATTCGCGCCCGCATGCCGGGAACACCGGCTCGACCAGCAATTTGGTGGTCTTCAGGTCAGGATAGCGGCCGGTGCCGTAGCGGATCTCGACATCGGTGTCTTCGGCCTTGACGTCAAGGAATGGGATCGCCAGGTGCAGTTCCAGGTCGATATGCGGGTACAGCGCGCCGAACTCGGGCAGCCGCGGCACCAGGTGCTGGCGCCCGAAGGTCGGCGGGATCGCCACGCGCAGCCGCGTGCGCAGCTTGTTGTACTCGGGCCGCGCCAGCTCGTTCAGCGACTTGAGCGCGTCCTGCACGTTGCGCAGGTAGCGCGTGCCGGCCGCGGTCAGCCGCAGCGCGGCATTGGTGCGCACGAACAGGTCTTCGCCCCACAGCTCCTCAAGGTTCTTGATGCGGTGCGATACGGCGCTGGGCGTGACCGACAGCTCCTCGGCCGCGCGCGCGAAGCTGCCCAGGCGCGCAGCAGCCTCGAAGGCGATCAGCAGGTGCAGCGGCGGGACGCGATTGAACATGGATGCCATGCCAGGCCGGTTCAGTGCACGCCGCCGCGCGTGGCACTGAAGATCTTGCCCGGGTTGAGGATATGGTTGGGATCGAGCGCGTCCTTGATCACGCGCATCAGGTCGAGCGCATCCTCGCCGTGCTCCTTCACCAGGAAGCGCTGCTTGTGCAGCCCCACGCCGTGCTCGCCGGTGCAGGTGCCGCCCATCGCCAGGGCGCGTTCGACGATGCGCTGGTTGATGGCCTCGGCCTCGGCCATTTCCTCGGGCTTGTCCGGGTCGACCAGGATCGCCACGTGGAAATTGCCGTCGCCGACGTGGCCGACGATCGGGCAGGGCAGGGTCGAGGCGTTCAGGTCCTTCTCGGTCTCGGTCACGCACTCGGCCAGGCGCGAGATCGGCACGCACACGTCGGTGGTGACCGACTTGCAGCCGGGCTTGAGCTGCAGCATCGCAAAGTAGGCGGTATGGCGCGCGTTCCACAGCCGGCTGCGGTCTTCGGGGCGCGTGGCCCACTCGAAGCCCTCGCCGCCGTGCTCGGCGGTGATCTGCTGCACGGCCTCGGCCTGCTCGCGCACGCCGGCCTCGGTGCCGTGGAATTCAAAGAACAGGTGCGGCGTCTCCGGCAGCGTCAGGTTGTCGTGGCGGTTGATGGCGCGGATCGCCAGCGCATCCACAAACTCTACGCGCGCCACCGGCACGCCCAGCTGGATGGTCTGGATCACGGCCTGCACCGCGCTGCCCATGCTCGGGAAGGCGCACACCGCGGCCGAGATCGCTTCCGGCTGCGGGTAGAGCCGCACCGTGACCTCGGTGATGATGCCGAGCGTGCCTTCGCTGCCGATGAAGAGGCGGGTCAGGTCGTAGCCGGCCGATGACTTGCGCGCGTGCGTGCCGGTGCGGATCACGCGGCCGTCGGCGGTCACCACGGTCAGCGCCAGCACGTTCTCGCGCATGGTGCCGTAGCGCACCGCGTTGGTCCCGGAGGCGCGCGTCGCGCACATGCCGCCCAGCGATGCATCCGCGCCCGGGTCGATCGGGAAGAACAGGCCGGTGTCCTTGATTTCCTGGTTCAGCTGCTTGCGCGTGACGCCGGGCTGCACGGTCACGGTCAGGTCCTCGGGCTGCACCGCCAGCACGCGGTTCATCTGCGACAGGTCGAGGCTGACGCCGCCGGCCACGGCCAGCAGGTGGCCTTCCAGGGACGAGCCGGCGCCGTAGGGGATCAGCGGTACGCCGTGATGGTTGCACAGGCGCGCCACCTCGGAGACTTCGTCGGTGCTGTGGGCGAACACGACCGCGTCCGGCGCGGCCGGCGGAAATGGCGATTCATCGCGCCCATGGTGCTCGCGCACGCCGGCCGACGTGGTGAAGCGCTCGCCGAAGCGCGCCGCGAGCGCTTCGCTGAAGGCGGGCGGCAGGGGACGGCGGTCGAGCGCGGCGGGCGGCGTGGGGTGGTTCATGCGGGTCTCCGGCGGGTCGGCGCGGCGAGGTTGCCGGCGGTGTTGCCGGCGTTGGCGTTCCGGCCCTGTGGTCCGGAAAGGCAGGCGGGGCGCGACCCGGTTGTCGAATGAGCGAATAACGGCATTCTACGCCGCGCGGCGGCTCATGCACCCTTGGCCGGCGCCGGGCTGGCCGATAGCCGCACAGGCAAGGCGCCCAGGGAAGTCGCACAAGCGGGACCCGCACCGAAGTAGGGGGGCGGCGGACCCTCGCACGCATGGCGGATCCATGCGCTCCGGCGCGATAATGCGCCATTTCCCCCCACACGCATACCAGCCAAGAGGAGACCGGCATGGGCAACCGCCTGTCCAAGATTGCCACCCGCACCGGCGACGCCGGCACCACCGGCCTGGGCGACGGCACCCGCACCGGCAAGGACAGCCTGCGCATCGCCGCCATCGGCGACGTCGACGAGCTGAACTGCCATGTCGGCGTGCTGCTGACCGAGACGCTTCCCGACGACGTGCGCGCCGCGCTGCTGCATATCCAGCACGACCTGTTCGACCTGGGCGGCGAGCTTTCCATCCCCGGCTACACCCTGCTCAAGCCCGGGCAGGTGGCGCAGCTCGACACCTGGCTGGCCGACTACAACGCCAACCTGCCGCGGCTGGCCGAATTCATCCTGCCCGGCGGCAGCCGCGCCGCGGCGCAGGCCCACGTGTGCCGCACCGTGTGCCGGCGCGCCGAGCGCGCGCTGGTGGCGCTGGGCGCGGCCGAGCCGCTGAACGAGGCGCCGCGCCAGTACCTGAACCGGCTGTCGGACCTGATGTTCGTGCTGGCGCGGGTGCTGAACCGGGCTGGCGGCGGCTCTGACGTGCTGTGGCAGCGCGACCGGCAGGGAAGCTGATTCGCCGGAAGTTGATCAGGCTGCATTTTTTGTCGTCGGCCGAGGGCTTTGGCTCAAGCCCCGGCCGCAAATGCCCTTGAGGAAACGCAGAATCCGAGAAAATTACTCGGATTTGCCGCTTCTGCCCTTGAAAAGACCCCGGACGGCCACATTTCGGCCTCAGGTTGAATTGCAGCCGCGCGGATAGCGAAGGCTCAAGAGGAGAGAATAATGGGTAAGATCATCGGTATCGACCTCGGTACCACCAATAGCTGCGTCGCGATCATGGAGGGCAACACCCCCAAGGTCATCGAAAACTCGGAAGGCGCCCGCACCACCCCGTCGATCATCGCCTACATGGAAGACGGCGAAATCCTGGTCGGTGCGCCGGCCAAGCGGCAGGCCGTCACCAACCCGCGTAACACGCTGTACGCGGTCAAGCGCCTGATCGGCCGCAAGTTCGAAGAGAAGGAAGTCCAGAAGGACATCGGCCTGATGCCGTATTCCATCGTCAAGGCCGACAACGGCGACGCATGGGTGTCGGCGCGGGACGAGAAGCTGGCCCCGCCGCAGGTGTCGGCCGAAGTGCTGCGCAAGATGAAGAAGACGGCCGAGGACTACCTCGGCGAGCCGGTGACCGAAGCCGTGATCACCGTGCCGGCGTACTTCAACGACTCGCAGCGCCAGGCAACCAAGGATGCCGGCCGCATCGCCGGCCTGGACGTCAAGCGCATCATCAACGAGCCGACCGCGGCCGCGCTGGCTTTCGGCCTGGACAAGAACGAGAAGGGTGACCGCAAGATCGCCGTGTATGACCTCGGCGGCGGCACCTTCGACATCTCGATCATCGAGATCGCGGACGTTGACGGCGAGAAGCAGTTCGAAGTGCTGTCGACCAACGGCGATACCTTCCTGGGCGGCGAAGACTTCGACCAGCGCATCATCGACTACATCATCGGCGAGTTCAAGAAGGACCAGGGCGTCGACCTGTCCAAGGACGTGCTCGCGCTGCAGCGCCTGAAGGAAGCCGCTGAAAAGGCCAAGATCGAACTGTCGAGCTCGCAGCAGACCGAGATCAACCTGCCGTACATCACGGCCGATGCCTCGGGTCCGAAGCACTTGAACCTGAAGATCACCCGCGCCAAGCTGGAATCGCTGGTCGAAGAGCTGATCACCCGCACCATCGAGCCGTGCCGCACCGCGATCAAGGACGCCGGCGTCAAGGTCAGCGATATCGACGACGTGATCCTGGTTGGCGGCATGACCCGCATGCCCAAGGTGCAGGAACAGGTCAAGGAGTTCTTCGGCAAGGAAGCGCGCAAGGACGTGAACCCGGACGAAGCCGTGGCCGTCGGTGCCGCGATCCAGGGTTCGGTGCTGTCGGGCGACCGCAAGGACGTGCTGCTGCTGGACGTGACGCCGCTGTCGCTGGGGATCGAGACCCTGGGTGGCGTGATGACCAAGATGATCACCAAGAACACCACCATCCCGACCAAGCATGCGCAGGTGTTCTCGACCGCCGACGACAACCAGCCGGCGGTGACCATCAAGGTGTTCCAGGGCGAGCGTGAAATGGCCTCGGGCAACAAGCTGCTGGGCGAGTTCAACCTGGAAGGCATTCCGCCCGCAGCGCGCGGCACGCCGCAGATCGAAGTCTCGTTCGACATCGACGCCAACGGCATCCTGCACGTGGGCGCCAAGGACAAGGCGACCGGCAAGGAAAACCGGATCACCATCAAGGCGAACTCGGGCCTGTCGGAAGACGAGATCCAGCGCATGGTCAAGGACGCCGAGGCTAACGCCGAGGAAGACAAGAAGGCCCGCGAGCTGGCTGATGCCCGCAACCAGGCCGACGCGCTGATCCACTCGACCAAGAAGGCAGTCACCGAATACGGTGACAAGCTGGAAGCCGGCGAGAAGGAAAAGATCGAAGCCGCGATCAAGGAACTGGAAGACGCCGCCCGCGGCGGCGACAAGGCCGAGATCGATGCCAAGGTCAACGCCCTGTCCGAAGTCAGCCAGAAGCTGGGTGAAAAGGTCTACGCCGACATGCAGGCCAAGGCCGGCGAGCAGGGCGCAGCAGGTGCAGCGGGCGCGGCAGGTGCCGGCGCGCAGCAGCAGGCCCAGCCGCAGGACGACAACGTTGTGGACGCCGAATTCAAGGAAGTCAACGACAAGAAGTAATCGGGACACGCGGGCGGCGGTGCAGGCACTGGCCGGCACCGCTCCCGCCCCGACGCCGGGCGCGGCCATCGGACCCAGCGGGAAACCGCCGTCGGATGCCTCGCTCGGCTTTTTTGCTATTCGCCGGTGTCGCGCCGCATGCGCGTGCCGGCCAAAAGGGTTTGAGCCACCATGGCAAAACGTGACTATTACGAAGTGCTCGGGGTAGGCAAGAACGCGAGCGACGACGAGATCAAGAAGGCTTATCGCAAGCTCGCGATGAAGTACCACCCGGACCGCAATCCGGAGGGCAAGGACGGCAAGGTCGCCGAGGAAAAATTCAAGGAGGTCAAAGAGGCCTACGAGATGCTTTCCGACCCGGAGAAGAAGGCGGCGTATGACCAGTATGGCCACGCCGGCGTCGACCCCAACATGGCCGGCGGCTTCGGCGGCGCGCAGGGCTACGGCGGTTTCGCCGAGGCCTTCGGCGACATCTTTGGCGACATCTTCGGCCAGCAGCAGGGCGGTCGCCGCAGCGGCGGCGGCCCGCAGGCCTATCGTGGCGCCGACCTGCGCTACAGCATGGAGATCAGCCTGGAGCAGGCCGCGCACGGCCACGAGGCGCAGATCCGCGTGCCGCACTGGGACGACTGCGACCACTGCCACGGCAAGGGCGCGGAGCCAGGCTCCAGCGTCGAGACCTGCCCGACCTGCCACGGCGCCGGCCAGGTGCGCGTGTCGCAGGGCTTCTTCACCATGCAGCAGACCTGCCCGAAGTGCCACGGCAGCGGCAAGTTCATTCCCAAGCCGTGCACCAAGTGCCACGGCCAGGGCAAGCTGAAGTCTCAGAAGACGCTGGAAGTGAAGATCCCGGCGGGCATCGACGAAGGCATGCGCATCCGCTCGTCGGGCAACGGCGAGCCGGGCATCAATGGCGGGCCGCCGGGCGACCTGTACGTGGAAGTCCACATCAAGCCGCACCCGATGTTCGAGCGTGACGGCGACGACCTGCACTGCCAGATGCCGATCTCCTTCGCCACCGCGGCGCTGGGCGGCGACCTGGAAGTGCCGACGCTGAGCGGCAAGGCTACCTTCCCGGTGCCCGAGGCGACGCAATCGGGCAAGACCTTCCGCCTGCGCGGCAAGGGCATCAAGGGCGTGCGTTCGGGCTATCCGGGCGATCTCTACGTGCATGTGAACGTGGAGACGCCGGTCAAGCTGACCGACGCGCAGAGGGAACTGCTGCGCCAGTTCGACCGCTCCGTGCACGAGGGCGGTTCGCGGCATAGCCCGCAGGAGCAATCCTGGCTGGATAAGGTGAAGAGCTTCTTCAGCTGATCTGGCCTGGCGGCATGAGACCGGCCACGTGCGAGCGTGGCCGGTTTTGTTTTTGGCGATGCTGTCCCTCAGGGAGCCGCCGGTTTTCTCCCCTCTCCCGCCTGCGTCGCCTGCGGGAGAGGGGCCGTGGGGAAAGGGCGGGCTCCTCCATCGCCCACCATCCCGCCGCGCGCGATAATGCATCCTAGTGCTATATGCCGGCCATGCCGGCAGTCCGTTTTCCCTGACGATTTCCCGTGGTAGCAAGCATCCAGCCCCCGCCCTCTCCCCAGGCCCCTCACCCGCAAGCGGGAGAGGGGAGCACGCCCTCAGCGGAAGGAGAGGTCTTCGTCCTTCTCGATGACGCCACCGCCCCGGCGGCGCAGTCAGCATCGCGCCTCTACACCGGCTTCCTCCGCGAAGACGTGCTGTCCGCCGGCAGCGATACCGCCCGGCTCGACGCGATGCTTGCCGACGGCTGGCGCCAGGGCTGGCACGCCACGCTGTTCGCCCCCTATGAGTTCGGCGGCGCGCTGGTCGACGCCCCGGTTCACACCGGCGGTACGATGCCGTACCACGACGGCGAGTTGCGACTGCTCTGGTTCCGCCAACTGCGCCGCCTCGACGGCGCTGGCGTGGCTGACTGGCTTCAGGCCAACGCTACGCCAGCGCCGGCCGGCCTGATGGGCGTCGCCTCCGACACCCCGCGCGAAGCCTTCGACGACGCCATCGCCCGCATCCACCGGTGGATCGAAGCCGGCGACACCTACCAGGTCAACTACACCCAGCGCCTGCGTTTTGAGGCCTTTGGCGACCCGGTAGCGCTGTACGCGGCGCTGCGCGCCGCCCAGCCGGTGCCCTACGGCACGCTGGCGCGGCTGCCGGGCGATGGCTGGGTGCTGTCGCTGTCGCCTGAGCTGTTCGTGCGCCACGACGGCGGCGGGCACCTGCTGACGCGTCCGATGAAGGGTACCGCGCCGCGCTCGGGGGATGCGCAGCGCGACGCGCAGGCCGCGGCGGCTCTGGCCGCCGATGCCAAGAACCGCGCCGAGAACGTGATGATCGTCGACCTGCTGCGCAACGACCTGGGCCGCATCGCGCAGCCGGGCAGCGTGGCGGTGCCCGAGCGCTTTGCCGTGCAGCCTTTCGGCGCGGTGCTGCAGATGACCTCCACGGTCACTGCCACGGCGCGTGCCGGGACCGCTTTCGGTGCATTGATGGCGGCGCTGTTCCCGTGCGGCTCGATCACCGGCGCACCCAAGCGCCGCACCATGGAAATCATCGCCGAGCTGGAAGGCACGCCGCGCGGCCTGTACACCGGCGCGATCGGCTGGATCGATGCCCCGCAAGCCGGTGCCGCCATGGGGCCGTTTGCACTGTCCGTGGCGATCCGCACGCTGGTGCTGGCGCCGCCAGCGGCCAGCGGGCTGCGTCCCGGCGAAATGGGCGTCGGCGGCGGCATCGTCCACGACAGCGTGGCCGCCGGGGAATTCGCGGAATGCGGCTGGAAGGCGCGCTTCCTGACGCGGCTCGATCCCGGCTTTACCCTGTTCGAGACCATGCGCGTGCAGGACGGCGAATGCCTGCACGCGGACCGACACCTGGCGCGCCTTGGGGCCTCGGCCCGTGCGTTCGGGTTTGCCTTCGACGCCGGGGCCGCGCAGGCGGAGGTGGCCGCGCGGGCCGCGCAGCTTGGCGCCGGCACCTGGCGCCTGCGGGTGGCGCTGGACAAGGCCGGCACGCTTGCCTTCGCCAGCGGGGCAGTAGTGCCGCTGCCCGGGCCGGTCACGGTCGACCTGGCGCCGCAGCCGCTGCCCGATGCCGATCCGCTGCGCCGCCACAAGACCAGCGCCCGCGCGGTCTTCGACGCCGGCTGGCAGGCCGCCGAGCGGGCCGGCGGCTTCGACCGCCTGTTCTTCAATACCCGCGACGAGCTGCTGGAAGGCGGGCGCAGCTCGGTCTTCGTCCGCGTCGATGGCCGCTGGCTGACGCCGCCGCTGTCGGCCGACATCCTGCCCGGCGTGATGCGCGCGGTGGTGCTGGAACAGGGCGGGGCAGCGCTGGGCGCGCCCGGCGAAGCGGTGGAGGAGGGCGTCATCACGCGCGCCATGCTGGCGCGTGCCGACGCGGTCGTGGTAGCCAATGCACTGCGCGGCGCGATGCCGGCAACGCTTGCCTGACGACTACGGGTGATGCGTGTCCAGCACGCCGTCGCCCAGCTTCCAGCGCACCACGCCCGGCAGGTTGATCAGCTCGCGGTCGTGGCAGATCATGATCACGGTGCGGCCTTCCGCGGCCAAATCGCCGACCAGCGCAATCACCTGCTCGCGCGCATGGCCGTCCAGGCTTGAGGTCGGCTCGTCGAGCAACAGCAGTTCAGGCTCCAGCACCTTGGCGCGTGCCAGCGCCACGCGCTGGATCTCGCCGCCCGACAGGTGCTCGGGCGCGGTGTCCTGCAGGTGCGACACACCGGCCCAGCCCAGCGCCTCGCCAACGCGCCGTGCGATCTCGTCGTGCGGCAGGCGGCGCGCATGCAGGCCGTAGGCGATGTTCGCGCGGACCGAGGTGCGGAACAGGTAGGGGTGCTGGTGCAGATAGGCAATGCGCTGGCGCACCGCTGGCGGCAGCGGATCGAGCGGCGCGCTGTGGGGCTGGCCGTTGGCATCGGTCCATTGCACGGTGGCGCCCGGCGCGCGCTCCAGCCCGGCCAGCATGCGCAGCATCGTGGTCTTGCCGGCGCCATTCATGCCAGTCAGCACGATCGCGGCGGCGCGCGGGATCACCAGCATGTCGATGGCAAACAGGCGGCGCAGGCCGATGGTGCGGGCCAGCCCGCGCACGGTCAGCAAGGCGGATGCCGGTGGTTGGGATAAGGCTGTCATCGCCGGAACCCTCCCGCACCCTGCAGCCACGCCATGCCGATATTGACCAGCAGCGCCAGCGCCACCAGCACGATGCCCAGCGCAATGCCCTGCGCGAATTCGCCCTTGCTGGTTTCCAGCGCGATCGCGGTGGTGATGGTGCGGGTCGAGCCTTCGATATTGCCGCCGATCATCAGCGCCGAGCCGACCTCGGCGATCACGCGCCCGAAGCCCGCCACCACCGCTGCCATCAGCCCGAAGCGCAGCTCGCGCAGCACCGTGAAGAAGGTGCGCCAGCGCCCGGCACCCAGCACCCACGCCGTTTCGCGCAGGCGCACATCGGCACCCTGCAGCGTCGACAGCGCAAACGCCAGCACCACCGGGAAGCCGATCACCGCCTGCCCCAGCACCATGCCCGACGGCGTGAACAGCAGGTGCAGGCCGCCCAGCGGGCCCTGGCGCGTCAGCAAGAGGTAAAGGATCAGCCCGACCAGCACGGTCGGGAACGAGAGGAAGGCCTGCGCCACCACCACCACCGCGCGCCGCCCGGGGAACTGCCGCGTGGCGATCAGCCAGGCGGCGGCGATGGCGGGCACGGTGGCGATCGCCAGCCCCAGCACCGCGATGGCCAGCGAGGTCCAGACGATGAACCACAGCCCCGCGTCGCCGCTGCCGAGCAGGCGGAATGCGGCGGCGGTGGCGGCAGCGATCTCCACCGGGTCAGGCGGAGAAGGTGTGCTCGGGAGCGGGGAAACTGCCGTCCTTGACCGCGGCCACGTAGGCACGCACGGCGCCTTCGATCGAGGTCTGGCCTTCCATGAAGTTGCGCACGAACTTGGCCTTGCGGCCGGGGTAGACGTTGATCATGTCCTGCAGCACCAGCACCTGGCCGGTGCAGTCGACGCCGGCGCCGATGCCGATGGTCGGCACCTTCAGCAGCTGCGTGATCTCGCCGGCGAGCTTGGCCGGCACCGCTTCCATCAGCACCACCTGCGCGCCCGCTTCCTGCAGCGCCAGCGCGTCGCGCTTGAGCTGCGCGGCGCCCGCGTCGGTCTTGCCCTGCACCTTGAAGCCGCCCAGTGCATGCACCGACTGCGGCGTCAGGCCGATATGCGCGCACACCGGGATGCTGCGCTCGACCAGGAACTTGACGATGGGCGCGAGCCAGTCGCCGCCTTCGAGCTTGACCATCTGCGCGCCGGCCTTCATCAGCGTGACGGCGCTGGCGAATGCGGTCTCCGGCGTCGGGTAGGTGCCGAACGGCAGGTCGGTCACCAGCATGGCGGTCTGGTTGCCGCGCGCCACGCATTCGGTGTGGTAGGCCATCTGTTCCAGCGTGACCGGCAGCGTGGTCTGCTGGCCCTGCATCACATTGCCCAGCGAATCGCCGACCAGGATCATCTCGACGCCGCAGTAATCGAGCAGCGCCGCGAAGCTGGAGTCGTAGGCGGTCAGCATGGCGATTTTCTCGCCGGCGTCGCGCATCGCCTGCAATTTGGGGATCGTGATGGTCTTGCGGGAGGGGTCGAGGAGGTAACTCATGGCAGTGCCCGAAGGTGACGGCGGGTTGTGCCGCTAGACCACCCGCGATACCACGCAGGGCAACGGCTGCCGTCGTTATTGTGTTGTGGCTGGCAGGCGGGGCCTGTCAGGGCGCAGCGAGATTGAGAAAGGCCTTGCGGCCGCGCATGCTTTCAATGCGCGACAGTAGTGTACGGAAATCGTCCTCGTTGTCCACCGGATTGAAGTGGGCGGTATCGACGACCAGCACCGGGGCCTCGTCGTAGCGGTGGAACAGTTCGCCGTAGGCGTCGGCCAGCCGCTGCAGGTAGTGTTCGTCGATACCGGCCTCGCCCGGCTCGCCGCGGCGCACGATGCGCTCGCGCAGCAGCGATGGCGTGGCCTGCAGCACGATGACCAGGTCGACCCGCTGTGGCGGCAGGCTGAAGCGCGCGGCAATGGCGTCGTACAGCGCCAGTTCGTCCGGCGCGAGCGTCAGCGAGGCGTGCAGGCGGTCCTTGGCCATCAGGAAATTGCTCACCATGCGCTGGCCGGCCAGCAGCGCGGCCTGCCATTGCTGCAGTTGCACGGCGCGCTGGGTCAGGCACCACAGCTGCATCGCCAGCGCGTGGCGCGCGGGATCGCGGTAGAACGGTTCCAGGAAGGGGCTGCGGCGCGCGCAGTCAGGCAACTCTTGCGCCTGCAGCGTGCGCGCCAGGCGCTGGGCCAGCGAGGTCTTGCCCGATCCGACGGGGCCTTCGACGACGATGCGGCGCAGGTGGTCGAGCATGGCGCTTCGCGCGGATGGCCTCGGTGGCCTCAGCCGGTACGGCCGGCCCCGCCCTCGGCCTGCAGGCGCAGGCACTTGCAGGTGGAGACTTTCTCGATGCGCTGGGACGTCACGCCGGCCAGGAAGTCGGCGGCACGGCCGCGCCCGGGGATCGACAGCTCGGCGTCCAGTTCCACCAGTGGCACCAGCGTGAAGGCGCGCTCGGTGACGCGCGGGTGCGGCACGGTCAGGTGCTCGTCGTCGTATTGTTCGTTGCCGAACACAAGCAGATCCAGGTCGAGCGTGCGCGGCGCGTTGCGGAACGGGCGCTCGCGGCCGAACTGGTCCTCGATGTGGTGGCAGATGCGCAGCAGTTGCGGCGCGGTGAACGAGGTCTGCACCTTGACCACCGCGTTGTAGTAGTCGTCGCCGCCGGCATCGACCGGCGCGGTGCGATAGAGCGAGGAACGCGCCAGCACCGTGATGCCGACCTGCTGGGCCAGGCACACGATGGCGTCCTTGATGGCCTGGCGGGCATCGCCAAGATTTGCGCCGATGCCGATGAAGGCGAGAGTCATTTACGTTTCCTCCGGCTGGCCGGGGCCGGCATGTGCTGCCTGGCCCGCGTCCGAGTCGCTCCGGGAAGAAACTTTATCCGATTTCCGCGGACTGCGTCGGCGGCGCTTCTTGCGCGCCGGACCTTCGCCTTCCGCACCCTGGCCACTGCCCTGGCTACTACCCTGGCCGCCACCCTGACCCCGCGCACCGCGCACGGCGTCGATCAGGTCTTCGCGCTCATGCGGCTCGGCGTTCTGGAAATCCTGCCACCAGGCAGCGAGCTCTTCCGGCAGCTCGCCGGACTGGCAGCGCAGATGCAGGAAATCGTAGCCGGCGCGGAAGCGCGGCGACTCCAGCAGGCGGAACGGCATGCGGCCGACACGCTTCTCGAAGCGCGGCTGCATGCCCCAGATATCGCGCATGTCGGTGACGAAGCGGCGCTGGATCGCGAGCTGGCCGGTCTGCTTTTCCAGCACCGAATCCATGGCGCTGTTGAGCGCGGCGATGGCGTGCTCGCCTTCCTCGCGCAGCTGGTTCCAGCGCTGCAGCACGTGGTGCCACAGCAGCGCGGCGAACAGGAAGCCGGGCGAAACCGGCTTGCCGGCCTGCACGCGGCGGTCGGTGTTGTCCAGCGCCAGCTGCACGAAGCGCTGGCCCATGGGCTGCTCCAGCGCCACGTCCAGCAGCGGCAGCAGGCCCTTGTGCAGGCCCGCCTTGCGCAACTCCTGCAGCGAGGCCCAGGCGTGGCCGGACATCAGCAGCTTGAGCATCTCGTCGAACAGGCGCGCGCTCGGCACGTTGTGGATCAGCTCGGCCAGGCCGGCGACCGGGTGGCGCGTGGCCTCGTCGATATCGAAGCCGGTCTTGGCGGCGAAGCGCACCACGCGCAGCATCCGCACCGGGTCTTCGCGGTAGCGCGTGGCCGGGTCGCCGATCATGCGCAGCGTGCGCGCGCGGATGTCTTCCATGCCGTGATGGTAGTCATGCACGGTCTGCGCGGCCGGGTCGTAGTACATCGCGTTGATGGTGAAGTCGCGGCGTTCCGCGTCTTCGGCCTGCGAGCCCCACACGTTGTCGCGCAGCACGCGGCCCGAGGCGTCGATCGCATGGGTCTTGCTGTCGAGCTCGGCGCGCTTCAGGCGGCGGCCTTCGGGCAGGGTTTCGCTGGCGATGGCGTCGACCAGCGCGCGGAAGGTCGAGACCTCGATGATTTCTTGCTCGCGCCCGCCGTAGAAGGTCACGTGCACGATCTGGAAGCGGCGGCCGATGATGCGCGAGCGGCGGAACAGCGACTGCACCTGCTCGGGCGTGGCGTTGGTCGCGACGTCGAAATCCTTGGGCTTGATGCCCAGCAGCAGGTCGCGCACGGCGCCACCGACGATAAAGGCCTGGTAGCCGGCCTGCTGCAGCGTGGAAGTGACCTTGACGGCATTGCGCGACAGCAGCGTGGGGTCGATCTGGTGTTCGTCCACGTTGACGATGCGCGGCGTATGGGCGCGGCCGGTGCGGCGCTGCTTGGGGCCGGGTTTGCCCAGGAGCCGGGTGATGAGCTTCTTGATCACGTCAGAACAGATCCATGATGCGCCAGCCGGCTGCGGCGGCGTGGTGGCGCAGGCGATCGTCCGGGTTGGTGGCGATCGGTTCGGAGACCTTTTCCAGCAGGGGCAGGTCGTTGGCCGAGTCGCTGTAGAAGGTGGTGGTCTCGAAGTTGTCCCAGGTCGCGCCCTGGGCCTTGAGCCAGGCTTCGACGCGGGTGATCTTGCCTTCGCGGAAGCTGGGCACGCCGAAGACCTCGCCGGTGAACTGGCTTTCCGGCTTGCCGTCGATGGTGGCGGGCTCGGTCGCGATCAGGTGCTTGATGCCGAAGGCGGCGGCGATCGGCGCCGTGACGAAGCTGTTGGTGGCGGTCACCACCGCGCACAGGTCGCCGGCCTCGATGTGCTTGTAGACCAGCGCGCGCGCCTGCGGCGTGATGACCGGGTCGATCACTTCATGCATGAAGCGCGCGCGCATGGCGTCGAGCTTGTCGCGCGGGTTGGCCGCCAGCGGCCCCAGCGCGAAGCGCAGGAACGCCTGGATATCCAGCGTGCCCGCCTTGTAGTGGTTGTAGAACTCGTCGTTCTTCTGCCGGTAAATTTCCTCGTCGACGATGCCCAGGCGGACCAGGAAGCGGCCCCATTCGTGGTCGCTGTCGGTCGGGATCAGGGTGTGGTCGAGGTCAAAGAGTGCCAGATTCATGGGGCGCGATTTTACCTTAAGGCAGGAGGGGGGACCGGGAACAGGTCGGCAAGTTGCCGGCGCCTAATCCCGGAATTCAGCGAACATCTCGCGCAGCAGCGGCAGCGTGACCGGCCGCTTGCGTTCCAGCGAGTAAGTATCGAGCGCGTCGAGCAGCGCCATCAGGCTGGGCATGTCGCGATAGTGGCGCGTGACCAGCCAGTGCGTGATCTCGGGCGACAGCTGCAGGCCGCGCTCGCGTGCCGCTTGCAGCACTGCGGCTTTCTTGTCGTCATCGGACAGTGGCGCGACCTGGTACACCAGGCCCCAGCCCAGGCGGGTGCGCAGGTCTTCGCGTACCGGCATGGCGCGCGGAGCCAGGCCGCCGGCGACCACCAGCGCGGTGCGCACGTGGGCGCGCACCTCGTTATACAGGGAGAACACCGCGATCTGGCGCGCTTCGTCCAGCAGTTCGACGTCGTCGACGGTGTAGAGCTGGCACCAGGGGTCGAACAGGAAGTCGGACAACGGGTGGTGCGGGCTCAGGTAGCGCGAGCGGATGCCATGCTGCGGCGCGGCCTCGCAGACCGCGTGCAGCAGGTGGGTGCGGCCGCAGCCGACCTCGCCCCACAGGTAGACCAGCCGGTCGGTGGCGCGCTCCTGCGCGACCGCGGCGGGTAGTTCGTGCAGGCGCTGCACCGGCTCGCGGTTGGACGCCACCACGAAATTCTCGAAGGTCGAAGGCGGCGGGCTGCCCAGTTCGAGCGACAGTTGCTTGTTTGGACGCGAAGACATGACGTATGGCTAACTTGCGGGGTGGCGTCGGGGCAATGGTGCCGTATTGGCAACCGTTATTTTCGGTACAGGTCGCTGGCCAGGTAAACCCGGCGCAGCTGGCGCGCGCCGACCAGCAGCACGGCGCAGGTCGGCAGCGCCAGCAGCACGCCGAAGAAGCCGAACAACTGGCCGAAGGCGAGCAGCGCGAAGATCACCACCAGCGGGTGCAGCCCGATGCGCTCGCCCACCAGCCGCGGCGTCAGGTAGAAGCTCTCGATGAACTGGCCGAAGCCGTACACCACCGCCACCGCGCCCAGGCCGTACCAGTTGCCGAACTGCAGCATCGCCGCCAGGATCGCCATGACCAGCCCGACGCCGAAGCCGATATACGGGATAAAGACCGCCAGCCCGGTGAACACCCCGACCGGCACGCCGATATCGAAGCCGGCAATGGTCAGCCCGATTGAATAGATGGCCGCCAGGATCACCATCACCAGGATCTGGCCGCGCAGGTATTGCGACAGCAGGGCATCGGTCTCGTTGGTCAGCTCGCGCACCTTGGGCACCCAGCGGCGCGGCACCACGCCCTCGATGCGGCGCATCACCATGTGCCAGTCCATCATCAGGTAGAACATGACGATGGGCACGATAAAGATGATGCCGGCCACCTCGATCAGCGCCGAACCCGACATCTTGACGTAGTTCAGCAACACCACCAGCAGGTCTTCCGGGCTGGCCGAGAAGCGGTCCGAGAGCATGTTGCGCAGCCCCGGGAAGTCAAAGCGGATGCGCACGCCAAACTCCGCCAGGCGCGGCGACACCACGGCATTGAGCTTCTTGAGCAGGATCGGCAACTGCTCGCGCACTTGCGGGATCTCGCGCTGGAGCACCGCGATCAGCAGCAGCACCAGCATCACGCAGATCACCGTCAGCAGCAGGATCATCAGCGTCACGCCGATCGCGCGCGGCACCCGGCGCCGTTGCAGCCAGTCCACACCTGGGTTCAGGATATAGGCAAAGATGAACGCGAACAGGAATGGCGTCAGCACGGGCGCCAGCGCGATGATCGCGGCGAACAGCGCGGCGGCCACGGCGATCCAGAGCAGGATGCGTTTGGTCTCGTGGTTCAGCAGCGGGGCGTTCATCAAATAATCTGGGCAAGAGGCGGCGTGGCGGGTTTTCGGCATAGTTGGCCGGAAACTGGAAGCCGGGGGCCTCTATCCGTTAAAATTGCGATTCTACTGGACTCGCGCCCGCCTTCCGATGCCAAGCGACGGAAGCTGCGACAGAAGCCCCGGCTACGCGAGCGCCGTATTCGTTACTTTAGTTCCTCCCTTTATTCCTCCAGGACAAGCAGGTTCCCATGAGCGCATCCCCGACCGACGGCCAGGCCGGCCTTTCCTACCGCGACGCCGGTGTTGACATCGATGCGGGCGACGCGCTGGTCGACCGCATCAAGCCGTTTGCCAAGCGCACCATGCGCGAAGGCGTGATGGCCGGCATCGGCGGGTTCGGCGCACTGTTCGAACTGTCGAAAAAGTACCAGGAGCCCGTGCTGGTGTCGGGCACCGACGGCGTGGGCACCAAGCTCAAGCTGGCATTCCAGCTGAACCGGCATGACACCGTCGGCCAGGACCTGGTCGCGATGAGCGTCAACGACATCCTGGTGCAGGGCGCCGAGCCGCTGTTCTTCCTGGACTACTTCGCCTGCGGCAAGCTGGACGTCGACACCGCCGCCACCGTGATCCAGGGCATCGCCCGCGGCTGCGAACTGGCTGGCTGCGCGCTGATCGGCGGCGAGACCGCCGAAATGCCGAGCATGTACCCGGACGGCGAATACGACCTGGCCGGCTTTGCCGTCGGCGCGGTCGAGAAGAAGAAGATCATCGACGGCAGCACGATCACCCCGGGCGACGTGGTGCTGGGCCTGGCTTCGTCGGGTGCGCATTCCAACGGCTACTCGCTGGTGCGCAAGATTATCGAGGTGGCCAGGCCGGACCTCAATGCCGACTTCCACGGCCAGCGCCTGCAGGACGCGATCATGGCGCCGACGCGCATCTACGTGAAGCCGCTGCTGTCGCTGATCGAGACCCTGCCAGTCAAGGGCATGGCCCACATCACCGGCGGCGGCCTGACCGAGAACGTGCCGCGCGTGCTGGCGCAGAACGTGACCGCCGTGCTGCAGCGCGATGCCTGGACGCTGCCGCCGCTGTTCCAGTGGCTGCAGGCGCAGGGCCGCGTGGCGGACGACGAAATGCATCGCGTGTTCAACTGCGGTATTGGCATGGTCGTGATCGTGGCCAAGGAAGACGCCGAACGCGCCATCCGCCACCTGCAGGCCGCCGGCGAAGCCGTGTGGCAGATCGGTGAGATCCGCGAACGTGCCGAGGGCGAGGCCCAGACCATCGTGGTCTGACGCGACCCCAGCGTTTCACGCAGAAAACGGCGCATGCCTCGGGCATGCGCCTTTTTTTTGTCCCTAGCGCGACGCATAGGTGTTTACCCCAGTCAGTACCGACGAGCCGGCTCTCCTGCTGTCCGATCCCCGCGTTCGTGCATCGCACCAAAATCCAGCATGCATATGCACCATTACTGACAAACAATATTTTGCTTGATTGTATTGCGGTTTATGGCCTAATGTACTGAGCAAAGGCGAGGCACACGCATGCCCCGTCCGGAGACAACCCAGCGCGCAGCCGGAGACGGTTGCGCAGCGGGCAAGGCCAGGGACCATTGGAGGACCACCATGCAAGCAGTCAGCATCGACGCCGCGGAAAAAGGCGCGTCGGCCCAGAAACAGTCAGTGGCGCGCGTCGCCGGGGCCAGCCTTGCTGGCACCACGCTGGAGTTCTACGACCACTTCATTTACGGATCGGCCGCAGCGCTGGTCTTCCCGAAGCTGTTTTTCCCGCAGAGCGACCCGCTGACCGCGACCCTGCTGTCGTTCGCCAGTTATGGCGTGGCGTTCGTGGCGCGGCCGCTGGGCGCGGCGATCTTCGGCCACTTCGGCGACAAGATGGGCCGCAAGTCGATCCTGATCATCACGCTGCTGATGATGGGCCTGGCCACCTTCGGCATCGGCCTGCTGCCGACCTATGCCGCGGCCGGCGCGCTGGCGCCGCTGCTGCTGGTGCTGCTGCGCGTGGTGCAGGGCCTGGCGCTGGGCGGCGAGTGGGGCGGGGCAGCGATCATGGTCAACGAGCTCGATCCCGAAGGTAAGCGGCGCGGGATCCTCGGCAGCCTGGTGCAGTTGGCGGCGCCGATCGGCCTGCTGCTGGCCAACGGCGTGTTCGCGCTGGTGACGTGGCAGGTATCGGAAGAAGCGTTTCTCAGCTGGGGCTGGCGCGTGCCGTTCCTGATGTCGGCGCTGCTGGTCGGCGTCGGGCTCTACATCCGCTCCAACGTGCGGGAATCCGGCATGTTCGAGAAGCTGGAGGAATCGCATGCCGAAGCGCGCGCACCCATCATGGAAGTGCTGCGCAACTACAAGAAGCAGCTGCTGATCGCGTTCGGCGCGCGGCTGGGCGGCGATATCGCCTTCTACGTGTTCACGCTGTTCCTGCTGTATTTCGTGCCGACCAAGCTGGGCCTGCCCAAGAGCATCGCGCTCAATGCGGTGCTGCTGGGCGCGGTGGCGCAGATCCTGTTCATCCCGGTCGCCGGCCTGCTGGCTGACCGCATCGGGCGCCGCCCGGTGCTGATGATCGGCGGCATCGGCGGCGCGGTGTGGGCCTTTGTCTTCTTCGCCATGATCAAGACCGGCAGCCCGGCGCTGATCATGCTGGGCTCGTTCGTCGGCATGGTGCTGGTGTCGTTCATGTTCTCGCCGCTGGCCTCGTTCCTGCCCGAGCTGTTCGCCACCCGGGTGCGCGTCACCGGCGCCTCGCTTGGCTTCCAGTTCGCCGGCGTGTTCGGCGGCGCGCTGGCCCCGCTGATCGCGGTGGGCCTGCTCGACCGCTACGGCAGCACGGCGCCGGTGGCGATCTACCTGGCGGTGGTGTGCGCGCTGATCGCAGTCGCCGCGGCCGCCGCACGCGAAACCGCGCGCATGCACCTGTCCGACGCAGACCGCTGAATACAGCCTCGGGCGCGCCGGGTGCGCGCCCCCCAATTCCCTTACGTGACGAACATCGTGAAACAGTTTGACCTGATCATCCGCAACGGCACCGTGGTGACCGCCAGCGACACCATGCAATGCGACATCGCTGTCAAGGACGGCCGCATCGTGCAGCTCGGCCTGGACCTTGGCGACGCCGCGCAGGTCATCGACGCCAGCGGCAAGCTGGTGCTGCCCGGCGGCGTCGATGCGCACTGCCACCTGGACCAGCCCATGCCGGAGGGCCTCAGGATGGCCGACGATTTCCGCACCGGCTCAGTCTCGGCCGCATGCGGCGGCACCACCACCGTGATCCCGTTTGCCGCGCAGGAGAAGGGCCATTCGCTGCGCGCGGCGGTGGACGACTACCATCGCCGCGCCGGCGGCAAGTCGGTGGTGGACTACGCTTTCCACCTGATCGTTGCCGACCCGACCCATGCCGTGCTGCAGGACGAGTTGCCGGGGCTGATCCGCGAGGGTTATTCGTCGTTCAAGATCTACATGACCTACGACGACCTCAAGCTCGACGACCGCGAGATCCTCGAGGTGCTGTCGGTGGCGCGCCAGGAAGGTGCGCTGGTGATGGTGCACGCCGAGAATTCCGACTGCATCGCGTGGCTGACCGACAAGCTGGAGGCCGCCGGCAACACCGCGCCGCGCTTCCATGCGCTGGCCCGGCCGATGGCGATCGAACGCGAGGCCACGCACCGCGCCATCACCTTCTCCGAGCTGGTCGACGTGCCGATCCTGATCGTCCACGTCTCCGGCAAGGAAGCGGTGGAGCAGATCCGCTGGGCCCGCAACCGCGGCATGAAGATCTTTGCCGAGACCTGCCCGCAATACCTGTTCCTGACCGCCGAGGACCTGGATCAACCCGGCTACCACGGCGCCAAGTGCGTCTGCAGCCCGCCGCCGCGCGACCGCAGCAACCAGGAGGTGATCTGGGACGGGCTGGCCGACGGCCTGTTCACGATCTTCTCATCCGACCACGCGCCGTTCCGCTACGAAGACCCCGAGGGCAAGAAGCCCGGTGGCAAGGAGGTGCCGTTCCAGTACATCCCGAACGGCATCCCGGGCCTGGAAACGCGGCTGCCGCTGCTGTTCTCGGCGGGTGTCAACGGCGGGCGCATCTCGGTGAACCAGTTTGTGGCGCTGACCTCGACCAATCCCGCCAAGCTGTACGGCCTGCATCCGCGCAAGGGCACCATCGCCATCGGCGCCGACGCCGACCTGGTGCTGTGGGACCCGCAGCGCGAAGTGCAGATCCGCAACACCGACCTGCACCACGCGGTTGACTACACGCCGTATGAAGGGCTGCGCGTGACCGGCTGGCCGGTGACCACGCTGGTGCGCGGCAAGGTCGTCGCGCATGAGGGCGAAGTGCGCGCCGAGGCCGGCCATGGCGAGTTCCTGCCGTGCGCGCTGCCGGAGATGGCGCGGCCACGCTACCGCACCTCGGGCGGCAGCCTGTGACGGTGCGGCCTGGCATTTCCGATGATTTGACCGACACTGCCGATATGGAACTGACCAACAGCCTGGACGCCGCCGCCATCGCCGGCCGCGTGGCCGCCGGCCGCCTCGATCCCGCCGAGGTGGTGGCCGCGTTCCAGGCCCGCATCGCGGCGCGCAACGAGCAGCTCAACGCCGTCTTCGAACAACGCCAGGAACTCATCGATGCCGACCTGGCGCAGTTGCGCGCACGGCTGGCGCAGGGCGAGCGCCCGCTGCTGGCCGGCGTGCCGGTGATCGTCAAGGACGTGATCTGGAGCCAGGGCCGCCGCGTCACGCAGGGCTCGCAGCTGTACCGCGACTTTATCGCCCCGGCCGATGCGATTGCCGTCGAGCGCCTGCGCCGCGCGGGCGCGATCGTGCTCGGCATGGGCAATACCTCGGAATTCGCCTGCAAGGGCCTGACCACCAACAAGGTCTACGGCCTGACGCACCATCCGCTCGACGCCACGCTGACCGCCGGCGGATCGTCAGGCGGCTGCGCGGTGGCAGTGGCCGCCGGCATGGCGCCGCTGGCGCTGGGCACCGATGGCGGCGGCTCCAGCCGGCGCCCGCCCGCGCACGCCGGCGTGGTCGGCTTCAAGCCGTCCTACGGCGCGATCCCCGACGCGGTCGGCTTTGCGCACGCCTTCAACGGCATCCAGGTGATCGCTCCGATCACGCGTACCGTGAGCGATGCGGCGCTGATGTTCGAGGTATTGGCCGGCGCCGATGCGCGCGATCCCGATACGCTCGGCTTCAGCCTGGCGGCTGAGCGCCCGCTGCATACGCTCAGGATCGCTATGAGCCCGCGGCTGGGCTTCGATACGCCGGTCGACGATGACGTCGCCGAGGCCTGCGCGAACGCGGTGGCGCGGCTGCAGGCTGCCGGCCTGGGCATCGAGCTGGCCGATCCGGTCTGGCCGAAGGGCGCCGACGAGGCAGCGCTGATGCCGCTGCAGCATGTCGGGCTGGCGAATCTCTATGGCGAAGCCTGGCGCCGCGATCCGGACGTGTTCGATCCCGACATCGCGCGCCAGATCGAGCGCGGGCTGGCGTGGACCGGCGCCGACGTGGCGCGCGCGCGCGAAGCCAGCCACCAGATCGCGCTCGCCATGGCGGAATTCTTTAGCCGCTACGACCTGCTGCTGTGCCCGACCACGCCGTGCGTGGCGTGGCGCAACGACCGGCTCGGGCCGGAACGGATCGGCGGCGTTGCCGTCGAGCCGCGCGCCCATGCGGTATTCACCCCTTTCTTCAACCATGCGCTGGCACCGGCCATCTCGGTGCCTTGCGGCAGCGGCCGCGACGGCCTGCCGGTGGGCCTGCAGATTGCGGGCCCGCGCGGCGCCGACCGCACCGTGCTGGCCGCCGCCAGGCTTGCCGAACGCGTGCTCGCGGCGCGGCCCGGCGTCGCCAATGGCTAACTTCGGAAAACTACGGAACCACGGATAACAACGATATGCGAATCCTTGTCCTCAATCCCAATACCAGCGAAGGCATCACCGCGCGGCTGATGGCCGCGGCCACGCCGGTGGCAGCGCCCGGCACCGAGCTGGTGCCGCTGACCGCCAGCCGTGGCGTGCCCTATATCGCCACGCGCGCCGAGGCGCAGATAGGCGGCGCCATCGCGCTGGAGATGCTGGCGGAGCGCCACACGGAATTCGACGCAGCGATCATCGCCGCCTTTGGCGATCCCGGCCTGATGGGCGCGCGCGAACTGTTTGACCTGCCGGTGGTGGGCATGGCCGAGGCGGCCATGCTGTCGGCCTGCATGCTGGGCCGGCGCTTCTCGATCGTTACCTTCGCGCGCGCGCTCGGGCCGTGGTACGAGGAGTGCGTGGACATGCATGGCTTGCGCGGCCGGCTGGCCGGGATCCGCATGCTCGACGGCAGCTTTGCCTCGGTATCGGACGTGCAGGAAGAAAAGGAAGCCGTGCTGGTGGAGCTGGCCAACCGCGCCGTGGTGGAAGACGAGGCCGATGTGGTGATCCTGGCCGGCGCACCGCTGGCGGGCCTTGCCGCGCGCGTGCGCGACCGTATCCCGGTGCCGGTGGTCGACCAGATGGCCGCCGCGGTCAAGCAGGCAGAGGCGCTGGTTGCGCTGCAGCCGCGCAAGGCCACGGCGGGAACGTTCCGTCGTCCGGGTGCCAAGCCGACGATCGGCCTGGCGCAGGCGCTGGCGGCGCGCATCGAGCACCGCTGAGCGGGCTATCACCACCTTGTCACCACCGCGTCATTCCCGCGCGCCGCGGGAGTGACGCCGGCCTTACACCGCGGCGAACACCGCTTCCAGGTCCACTTTCTCTTCAGCCGGCAATTCCAGCCGCAGCGTGCTCTCGACATGCCCGAGGTGCTCGTCCATCAGCCGCGCCACGCGCTCGCCATCGCCGGCTTCCAGCGCATCGACGATATCGTCGTGCTCGTGATGCGGGCACGAGGGCACGCCCGGGGCGTCATACAGCGCGATGATCAGGCACGTCAGCGAGCACAGCTCGCGCATGTACTTGCCCAGGTACTGGTTGCCGGTCAGCTCGGCCAGCCTGCAGTGGAATTCGCCTGACAGCCGGATGATGGCGCGCCGGTCGTTGCTGTCGCGCGCCTGCGCTTCCTCGCGCGTGGTCGCGCGCAGCGCCTGCAGCCCCGCCGGACCGATCGCGCCGGCGAGGTCGCGCACCAGCGCCGGTTCGAGCAGGCGGCGCGAATGCAGCACCTGCCGCGCTTCGGCCACGCTCGGGCTCGATACAAAGGTGCCGCGGTTTGGGTGCACGGTCAGCACACCCTCGTGGGCCAGCTTGCCAAAGGCCAGCCGCACCTTGGTGCGGCTGACGCCGAACACGCCGCCCAGTTTTTCCTCGACCAGCTTGGTGCCGGGCGGCAGCCGGTGTTCCCAGATCGCGGTCAGGATGCGGTCGGCGATTTCCTCTACCGATGCACCGCGCGCGTTGTCCGCATCGGCTTCATTGGCGTTGCCCAGCGCGGGCGCGGCAGGCTGGTCGGTTTTGGTTCGTGGCATGGCGGGTCGGCGCGGGTGGTCCGAAAAAAGACATTCGGTGCCGTCATTGTATGGCGGCTTGCCGTCAAGTGTATAACACCGGTGGTGGACCGGTTGCCGCGCCGGCGGATTTACTTCGATTGGCCCAGCTTGGCCAGCGCGTCGCCGGTCACGCGGCAAATGCGCCAGTCGGGCAGCACGTCGGCGCCCATGGCCTGGTAGAAATCGATCGACGGCTGGTTCCAGTCCAGCACCGACCACTCGAAACGGCCGCAACCGCGCTCGACCGCCAGCGCGGCCAGATGCTGCAGCAAGGCCTTGCCCAGGCCATGGCCTCGCCAGGCCGGGTCGACGTACAGGTCTTCCAGGTACAGGCCGGGCCTGGCGAGGAAGGTGGAAAAATTATGGAAGAAGAGGGCGAAGCCGACCGCCCTGGGTGCGCCGCCGGTTTCGACTTCAGTTTCCACTTCGACCAGCACCGCCTCGGCGTGCGGCGTGGCGCCGAACAGGGCTTCCTGGATCTTTTGCGGCGTGGCTTCGACGATATGCGTCAGCTTCTCGTACTCGGCCAGCGCAAAGATCATGTTGAACAGGGTTTCGCTGTCGGCAGCGGTGGCGGGGCGCAGGGTGAAGGCGGGTCTGGACATGTCTGGCGATCGGGAAGAGCAGGATCCGCGATTATCGCCTGCGCATCACATTGCCGTCAGCGGCCGAACTCCGCCAGCTTGCGCACCTCGTCGACATAGCCTGGCGCCAGGCAGTCCACCACCAGCCGCTCCGGCGTGCTGCGCAGCCAGGTCAGCTGGCGCTTGCACAGCTGGCGCGTGGCGGCGATGCCGCGCTCGCGCATGGTGTCGTAGTCGCACTCGCCGTCGAGGTATTCCCACACCTGCCGGTAGCCGACGCAGCGGATCGACGGCAGCCCCGGATGGAGGTCGTCACGCGTGCGCAGGCGGCGGACTTCGTCGAGAAAGCCGTTGGCCAGCATGGCGTCGTAGCGCTGCGCGATGCGCGCATGCAGTGCCAGCCGATCCGAGGGCTCGAGCGCGATCACGCGGTAGCGCTGGTCGGCAGCGCCGGCAAAGGTGCGGCCCTCGGCCTGGCGGGCCAGCAGCGCCGACATCGGCTGGCCGGAAAGCCGGTGGATTTCCAGCGCGCGCTGGATGCGCTGCGCATCGTTGGGCGCCAGGCGCGCCGCGGTGACGGGGTCGACTTGCGCCAGCATGGTGTGCAGCGCCGGCCAGCCTTGTTCCGCGGCAAGCTGGTCAAGCTCGGCGCGCACGGCGGGGTTGGCCTGCGGCAGGTCGTTCAGCCCCTGCGTCAATGCCTTGTAGTAAAGCATGGTGCCACCCACGATCAGCGGCACGTTGCCGCGCGCGCGGATCTCGCCGATCAGGCGCTCGGCATCGGTGACGAACTGCGCGGCGGAATAGCTGTCGGCCGGGTCGATGATGTCGACCAGGTGGTGCGGCGCAGCGGCCAGTTCCTCCGGCGTGGGTTTGGCCGTGCCGATGTCCATCTCGCGGTACACCAGCGCGGAGTCCAGGCTGATGATCTCCACCGGCGCGTCGGCCGCCAGCGCCAGCGCGGCGGCGGTCTTGCCCGAGGCGGTGGGCCCGAGCAGGCAGACCACGGGCGCAGGCGTGGTGGAATCGTCAGGTACGGCGGACATCGTCGGCAGGTCGGTGCAAATCGGTGCGAATCGGTGGAGTGCGCAGCTTACTGGCCGCGCAGGAACAGCCGGTCCAGCTCGGTCACGGTCAGCTGCACCCAGGTCGGGCGGCCGTGGTTGCACTGGTCGGCGCGCTCGGTCTGCTCCATCTGGCGCAGCAGCGCGTTCATTTCCTCGATGGTGAGCTTGCGGTTGGCGCGCACCGCGCTGTGACAGGCGAGCGTGGCCAGCAGTTCGTTGCGGCGCTCGGCCAGCACGCGCGAGCCGCCGTAGGCGTGCAGGTCGCGCAGCACGTCGCGCGCCAGTGCTTCGGCGTCGGCCTGTTGCAGCAGCGCGGGCACGGCGCGCACTGCCAGCGTGGTTGGCGATACCGGCGTGATGTCGAAGCCGAGCAGCGTCAGCGTTTCCTGGTGCTCCTCTGCCGCGCCGATCTCGACCGGGCTGGCGGGCAGCGTGACCGGGATCAGCAGTGGCTGCACGGCCAGGTCGCGCGCATCCAGGCCGGCCTTGATCTGCTCGTACAGGATGCGTTCGTGCGCGGCGTGCATGTCCACCAGCACCAGTCCGCGCGCATTCTGCGCCAGCACATAGATGCCGTGCAGCTGGGCGATGGCGTAGCCAAGCGGGTGGTCGTCAGTGGCGTCTGCCGCGTCGGTGGAGGCCTGTGGCAGGCGGTCGAGCAGGCCGGGCGGCTCGTCGGCGCGCGCGGCCTGCGCATCGGCCAGCCAGGCGGGCGGCTGAGCCGAAGCGCGGGGCAAGCCGCCACCGGAAAAGCCGCCACCGGCCACGCCATAAGGACGCGGCGCTGGCGCGGTCGCGTCGCGCACCATGCCGAGGTAGGCCTGGCGTGGCTGTGCGATGCCGAGCTCGGTCTGCCGCGCCGCCGAGTAATTGACCCACTGGCCACCGCTGCCACTGCCGCTGCTACCACCACCGCCGAACGGCGGTCGCGCGCCAGAAGCTGGCGCGGCCGGCAGCCGGATCTCGCCGTCGTCATCGGTATGCAGGCTGTCGCCGTTCTCGCCGGCCTGGCGTGCCAGGCTGCGCTGCACCGCGTGATAGATGAACTGGTGCACCGCCCGCGATTCGCGGAAGCGCACTTCGATCTTGGACGGGTGCACGTTGACGTCGACCATCTCCGGCGGCAGGTCCAGGCACAGCACGTATGACGGGAAGCGGTCGCCGTGCAGCACGTCCTGGTAGGCGCTGCGCACCGCGTGGTTGAGCAGCTTGTCGCGCACGAAGCGCCCGTTGACGAAGAAGTACTGCTGGTCGGGCCGCCCGCGCGACGCGGTGGGCAGGCCGGCAAAGCCGTACACGTGCAGCGCATCGGCCTGTTCGTCCAGCGGCAGCCGCGCCCGCGCGAAGTCGCCGCCCAGCACCTGCGCGGTGCGGGTGGCAACGTCGCCGGCGTTCCAGTGCTCCAGCGGCTTGCCGTTGTGGTGGACCGAGATGGCCACGTCGGGCCGCGCCAGCGCCACCCGGCGCACCATCTCCAGGCAATGCCCCAGCTCGGTTTGTTCCGATTTCAGGAACTTTCGGCGCGCTGGCGTGTTGAAGTAGAGGTGCTGCACGTCAACCGAGGTGCCGACCCCGCCAGACGCCGGCTGTACGGTGCCGGTATCGGCACTGACCTGCGTGGCATGGGCGTCGGCCGCGGTGCGGCTGGTCAGCGCAAGCTGGGATACCGAAGCGATCGAGGCCAGCGCCTCGCCGCGGAAACCCAGTGTCAGTACCGATTCCAGTTCGTCGAGCGACGCAATCTTGCTGGTGGCGTGGCGCATCAGCGCCACCGGCAACTCGGCGGCAGGGATGCCGCAGCCGTTGTCGGTGATGACGATGCGCCGCACGCCGCCTTCTTCCAGCCGGATGCCCAGCTGCGAGGCACCGGCGTCCAGCGCGTTTTCCAGCAGCTCCTTGACCACCGACGCCGGGCGCTCCACCACTTCGCCGGCGGCGATCTGGCTGATGAGCTGGTCCGGCAACGGACGGATCGGGCGCGGCAGCTGGGTAGTGCGAAGGGGGCTTTGGCGGGCGGAATCAGGCATCCGGCGATTATACGTGGCCGTCCACGCAGAGTCGGCGCCCACCAGCCCGTGACAAGTGGCGGAGGGGCGCGCCGGCTCTTGTATGATTCAGGCAAAGGCGGCATGCGCCGCGTGGACTTCTGTGCAGTCAACCAAACCATAACGGGGAACGACTTGGAATTCGCTTTGCAGCTCATCGACATGCTGGTTCATGTCGACAAATACCTCGGCACCGTCATCGAGCAGTATGGCCACTGGGTCTATGCCATCCTGTTCCTGATCGTGTTCGCCGAAACCGGGCTGGTGGTCCTGCCGTTCCTGCCGGGCGACTCGCTTCTGTTTATCGCCGGCGCCTTCTGCGCCACCGGCGCCATGAACGAATGGGCGCTGGTGGGCCTGCTGCTGGTGGCGGCCATCACCGGCAATACCGTCAACTACTGGGTGGGCAGCTGGATCGGACCCAAGGTGTTCGACCACCAGTGGCGCTTCCTGGACCAGGATGCGCTGCGCCGCACACATGATTTCTATGAGCGGCATGGCGGCAAGACCCTGGTGATGGCGCGCTTTGTGCCCATCGTGCGTACCTTCGCGCCGTTCGTCGCGGGCGTGTCGCAGATGACCTTCGCACGCTTCCAGTTGTTCAATGTGCTCGGCGCGCTCGCCTGGGTGGTCGGCCTGGTCTTTGCCGGCTACTTCTTCGGCAACCTGCCGTTCATCAAGCAGTACCTGAACCTGATCGTGCTGGCGGGGATCGGCGCCGCGGTGGTGCCGCTGGTGCTGGGCGGGCTGTGGAAACTGGTGCGCGGCAATCGCCGCCGGCCCACGCGCGTGGAGCGCTGAACCGCCTGTAGTCTCGGACGCAGCCTCGTCAGTTGAGGGTGCGGCTCATCATGCGCAGTGCCGGCATGCGCTCGCGGATCTGGCCGATATCGGCGGCATCGGGGCGCGCCAGCACATACGCTTCCAGGTCGGCCAGCGCCGGCCGGAAGCACTCCAGGTTGGCATACGCCAGCCCGCGGTCGCGCACTTCCTCGATCGAACCCGGCAGCAGGATCACCAGGCGGTTCTGCACGGCCAGCAGCCGCTGCCAGCGTGACTCCTGGAGGTAGATCGCCTTCAGGTTGCGCAGCATGCGCGCGATGATCTCGCGATGGCTGGCCGCGCGCAGGAACAGGCCCAGCGGCACCTGGCCGGAATCGGTGATGCCTTCGCGCTCCAGGTACGGGTCCAGCATTTCCTGCAGCTGCTCCTTCGACAGGGTTTCGCCGGTCAGCGGGTCCAGGATCACCTCGCCCGCCGGGATGGTCATGCGCAGCAGGAAATGATTGGGAAACGACACCCCCTTGAGCGGCAGGCCGATCTGCTGGCCCAGTTCCATGAACAGCACCGCCAGCGAGATCGGGATGCCGCGCCGCTGCCGTACCACCACATTCAGGTACGAGTTGTCCGGATCGTAGTAGTCGTTCGCGTTCGGGCCAAAGCCGAGGTCGCGATAGAAGAAATGGTTCAGCAGGCGCAGTCGCTGGATTGCCGGCGTGCCTTCGGCGATCCGCCGCTTCAGGCGCAGCGCCAGAACGTCCAGTGCGGCCAGCTCGGCCTGCAGGTCCAGGTCCGGATAGGCATCCTGTGCGATGGAGAGTGCGGTCTCGGTCAGCGGGATGCCGTTTTCGTCGGCCACGAGGCTGGCGAAGTAATCCAGGACTTTGGTGGATGTCATATCGGATTCCCGGTGCGGCCAGGGGCGCCGCGCGTAGCGTGGGTCACCACGCCTAGGCGGCGCGCCGCTTGAAGGCGGAATAGCGCAGTCCCATGAGCCACAGTGTACCGAAGTAGACCACCGCTGCAAGTACCAGGCACGACGCGAGCAGCGCGATGCGCAGCAGCGGCGTGGCGCCCAGGCCGATCCAGTCGAAGTTGCGCGTAAACCACAGCAGCATGCCCGACAACAGCAGCACCGAGGTACCCAACTGTGCCAGGAACAGCCACCAGCCCGGCGCCGGCTTGTACAGGCCGCGCCGGCGCAGGCCGAAGAACAGGAGCAGCGCATTGATGGTGGCGCCGGCACTGATCGACAGCGCCAGCCCGGCATGGCCGAGCCACGGCACGAACGCGACGTTGCATGCCTGCGTGATCACCAGCACCAGCAGCGCGATCTTGACCGGGGTGCGGATGTCCTGTCGCGCATAGAAGCCGGGGGCCAGGATCTTGATGGCGATCAGCCCGAGCAGGCCGGTGCCGTACGACACCAGCGCCTGGCGCGTCATCTCGACGGCGTGCGCATCGAACTTGCCGTAGTGGAACAGCACCGCGGTCAACGGCGCGCCGAACACGAACAGCCCCACCGCGCAGGGGACCGCCAGCAGGAAGGTCAGCCGCAGGCCCCAGTCGAGCAGGCCGGAGTACTCGGCGTGGTCTTCCGTGGCACTGGCCTTCGACAGGCTGGGCAGCAGGATCGTGCCCAGCGCCACGCCCAGCAGCGCGGTCGGGAATTCCATCAGGCGGTCGGCATAGGTCAGGTACGAGACGCTGCCCGCGGCCAGGTGCGAGGCAATGTTGGTATTGATGATCAGGCTGACCTGCGCGACCGATACCGCCAGCAGCGCCGGTCCCATCTGGCGCAGGATGCGGCGCACGCCGGGATCGGACCAGGCGGCGCGCACATTGAAGCCCAGGCGCGGCATCATGCCCAGGCGGCGCAGCGCGGGTACCTGGATCGCCAGCTGCAGCACGCCGCCGACCAGTACGCCCCACGCCTGCGCGTAGATCGGCTGGTCCATGTGCGGGCCGACGAACAGGGCGGCCACGATCAGGCACAGGTTCAGCAGCACCGGCGTGAACGCCGGCACGGCAAACTTGCGCCAGGTGTTGAGAATGCCCGAGGCCAGCGCCACCAGCGAAATCAGGCCGATGTACGGGAACATCACCCGCGTCATGAAGACCGCGGCGGTATAGGTCTCGCTCTGTCCGCGGAAGCCCGTGGCCACCGCCGTCATCACCAGCGGCGCACCGATCACGCCGAGCAGCGACACTGCCATCAGCACCCAGGTCATCACCGTGGCGACCGCGTCGATCAGCGCCTTGGTCTGCTCCTCGCCACGCTTGCCGTGGTATTCACCCAGGATCGGCACGAAGGCCTGCGAGAACGCGCCCTCGCCGAAGATGCGGCGCAGCAGGTTGGGGATGCGGAAGGCGACGTTGAACGCGTCGGTCATCTCCGACGCGCCGAAGGCGCGAGCGATCAGGATCTCGCGCACAAGGCCGGTGATGCGCGACAGCATCGTCAGGCTGCTGATAGTGGCGAGCGCTTTGAGCAGGTTCAAGGTGTGGATCGGAGCGGGACGGTGGATCGGTGCGGGCGCGTGCCGCCGGGCGGCGTGCGCCGGGCGAGGCACCCAGGACGCCTATCAGACGTGGGCAACGCGGTAAAGTTGCCGGCTCGCCACGCGCACCGGCGCGATGTGGCGCATATTATACGGATCGCCCGCCGCAGGCCCCGCACGCGCCTGCAAAGTCCCAGCAGCCTTGCGCGGCGAGTCAGTCTCTGTGTATAATCGCCGATTCACAAGGACAGTTGCGTTCCGGATTCGTGTGTCAGTGCATCCCGGGTCGCTCGATATGACTTAATTGTTGTGTCCCCCGCGGCACGCATCTGAATTCAGGATAATTTCGAAATGGCAAATTCCGCACAAGCTCGCAAGCGCGCCCGCCAGGCCGTTGCCCAGAACGCTCACAACTCCAGCCTGCGCTCGCGTCTGCGCACCGCCGTCAAGGCCGTCCGCAAGGCTATCGACGCCGGCGACAAGGCTGCCGCAGCCGAGGTCTTCAAGAACTCGCAAGCTGTGATCGACAGCATCGCCGACAAGAAGATCGTGCACAAGAACAAGGCTGCACGTCACAAGTCGCGCCTGTCGGCCGCCATCAAGGCCATGGCTGCCGCCTGATTGTTGCGTGGGTCGCCTCGGCGGCCCGGCAGCGGCGGAACCCAGGTTCCGCCAGACAAAAAAGCTCGTCATCCGACGAGCTTTTTGCTTTTCCGGCGCCAGCTTTTCCGGCGCCTCATGCCGATGTCATTCGAGCGAGCAGGCCTCGACCAACTGCAGGTTGTTGTCGCGCGCAAAGTTCAGCACGAAATCCAGCGCCTTGGGTTCGATGTCGCGCAGCCGCACATCCACCACCACGCATTTGACGTTGCCGGCGAAGATGGGACGCACGTAAGGGGAATAGGTCAGGCGGGGGTCGCCGGTGTCGCCTTCGGGGCGGAACTGCGCCATCACGCCGCACAGTCGTTCGGCCCAGTCGCTCGGGCGGAAGGTCTTGCCTTCCTTGGTAATGCCTTGGATAAAGTATTCGCGAACGTTGGGGTTCATGAGGCTGGACACTGCGGGTGAGGCGACGACTCGACGGTTAAACCCGCGGAAACGGGCGCCCGTTTGACGCGGCTGGGGCGCGTTTGGTTCGCGCTTTTTCCGGCCGGGAAGGCGGGGCGTCGGTGTCTGCGGGGGCACTTTTGATGCCGGCGGCGCGCAGCGGCATGGGTATGCCGGGGCCCCGCGTGAATCAGCCAGTATTATATCTTATATAAGACTTGCGCATAAGGGCCGAATCCTGTCAGGAACCTGTCAACGCGGTTTGCGCGGCGCCTGTCACGGGTTGTCCCGGGCTGGGCAAAGCAGAAATAATCCCTTATGATTCTTGCAGTTAAATTGCGTATGCGACGCGAAAGGCGGCTCCGCGGCGCGCTCAGGTCATGAACACTTCGTGACGGCGCGTCCCCACCGAGCCGCCTTCTTTGTTTTATGAGCCCAACCCCGATCAAGCATTACCTCCAGTTCAGCGACTTCACTCCCGACGAGTACGAGTACCTGCTGGACCGCGCGCGGATCCTGAAGGCCAAGTTCAAGAACTACGAGACCTGGCACCCGCTGCATGACCGCACGCTGGCCATGATCTTCGAGAAGAATTCCACGCGTACGCGCCTGTCGTTCGAAGCTGGCATCCACCAGCTCGGCGGCCATGCGGTGTTCCTGAACACCCGCGACTCGCAGCTGGGCCGCGGCGAGCCGATCGAGGATGCGGCGCAGGTGATCTCGCGCATGGTCGACATCATCATGATTCGCACCTTCGGCCAGGACATCATCGACCGCTTTGCCGCGCACTCGCGCGTGCCGGTGATTAACGGGCTGACCAACGAATACCACCCGTGCCAGGTGCTGGCCGATATCTTCACCTACATCGAGCAGCGCGGCAGCATCCGCGGCAAGACCGTGGCGTGGATCGGCGATGCCAACAACATGGCCTACACCTGGATCCAGGCAGCCGAACGGCTGGGCTTCACCTTCAATTTCTCGGCGCCGCCGGGATACCAGCTCGATCCGGCCATGGTGCCGGCGTCCGCCGCCAGCCTGGTCAAGGTCTTCGAAGATCCCCTCACCGCCTGCCAGGGCGCGAGCCTGGTCACCACCGACGTCTGGACCAGCATGGGCTTCGAGGCCGAGAACGAAGCCCGCAAGCGTGCCTTCAAGGACTGGATGGTGACCACCGCGATGATGGACCGCGCCGAGCCCGACGCGCTGTTCATGCACTGCCTGCCGGCGCACCGCGGCGAGGAAGTCGAGGCCGCCGTGATCGACGGCCCCAAGAGCGTGGTCTGGGACGAGGCGGAAAACCGCCTGCACGTGCAGAAGGCGCTGATGGAATTCCTGCTCTGCGGCCGCTACTGAGCGCGCGCGGAGTGAACAGGGGAGGGGCCGCGATGGCCCCTCTTTTTACGTGCTTTTCAAGACAGTGAAGGAGATGGAAGTGAGCCAGTTCGACAACGTATCGGTCGTCAAGAAAGCCAACCTGTATTTCGACGGCAAGTGCGTGAGCCACACCGTGCTGTTCCCGGACGGCACCCGCAAGACGCTGGGCGTGATTTTCCCGGCTTCGCTGACGTTCAACACCGGCGCCCCGGAAATCATGGAAATCAATGGCGGCAGCTGCCGCGTGCGCCTGGCCGGCGCGGAAGACTGGCAGACCTACGGCGCGGGCCAGCAGTTCAACGTGCCGGGCAACAGCAGCTTCGACATCGAGGTGCTGGAGACGCTGGACTACGTCTGCCACTTCGGCTGATCGCCGGCATCGGCAGGGCAGCGGCCTACAGTACCACCGGTTCGGGCTCGATCCGCACGCCGAAGCGCGCTTCGACGGTATCCGCGATGCGGTTGGCCAGTGCCAGCAGCATCGCGCCGGTGCCGCCGCCGTGGTGCACCAGCACCAGCGCCTGCTTGCCATAGACGCCCACCGGGCCTTCGCTGACACCCTTGAAGCCGCAGCGGTCGATCAGCCAGCCCGCGGCTAGCTTGTAGCTGCCGTCCGGCTGGGGATAGCTGACCAGGTCGGGATTGGCCTGCAGCAACGTATCGCGCTGCGCGGCGCTGACCAGCGGGTTCTTGAAGAAGCTGCCGGCATTGCCGATCTGCGCGGGGTCGGGCAGCTTGCGCGTGCGGATCGCCACCACCGCGTCGCGCACCATGGCGGCATCCGGCGCTGGCTTGCCTGCCAGCTCGCGCGCCAGTTCGCCGTAAGACAGTACCGGCTGCCAGTGCTTGGGCAAGCGCAGCGTCACCGAGGTAATGATGTAGCGGCCGGCGCCGGCCTGCTTGAACAGGCTGTCACGGTAGCCGAAGCCGCATGCGCGCAGGTCCAGCCAGACGAATACGCCGGCATGGCGGTCATAGGCGCGCACGCCTTCGAAGCGGTCGCGCAGTTCCACCCCGTAGGCGCCGATATTCTGGATCGGCGCCGCGCCCCCGGTGCCGGGGATCAGCGCCAGGTTTTCCAGCCCAGGCATGCCGTCGGCAATGGTGCGGTTGACCAGCGCATTCCAGTTCTCGCCCGCGCCGGCGGTGACCAGCCAGGCGTCATCGGCATCCTCGGCCTGGTAGCCCGGAACCTCCATCAGCAGCACCAGCGCGTCGAGGTCGCGCGTCAGCACCACATTGCTGCCGCCACCCAGCACCACCAGCGGGAGGCCATTGGCGCGCGGGTCCGCGAGAGCCTCGGTCAGGTCGGCTTCGCTGCGCACATGGACGGCGAAGCGCGCGCGCGCATCGAATCCGAATGTATTGTGGCGGCGCAGGGGATAAAATTCGTGGAAATCTGCCATGCAAGGGGAAAGGTGACGCGGCCGGCGCTGGTGGTGAGCGTTGCGGCCCCTGGCTGCGAGGTAGGCCTGAATTATACGGAAGGCGTCGCCAACGGCGCCTTCCGGGCATATGGATCACAAGGAGAATGCAATGCCGTCGTTTGACGTAGTGTGCGAAGCGAACATGGTCGAGGTGAAGAACGCCGTCGAGCAATCCAACAAGGAAATCTCGACTCGCTTCGATTTCAAGGGCTCGGACGCCCGGGTCGAGCACAAGGAAAACGAACTGACCGCCTTTGCCGACGACGATTTCAAGCTGGACCAGGTGAAGGACGTGCTGATCAACAAGATGGCCAAGCGCAATGTCGACGTGCGCTTCCTGGACTATGGCAAGACCGACAAGATCAGCGGCGACAAGGTCAAGCAGGTCATCACCATCAAGAAGGGTGTGACCGGCGACCTGGCCAAGAAGATCGTGCGCATGATCAAGGACAGCAAGATCAAGGTGCAGGCCAGCATCCAGGGCGACGCGGTGCGCGTGTCGGGCACCAAGCGCGACGACCTGCAGAACGTGATCGCGCTGCTGCGCAAGGACGTGTCCGAAGCGCCGCTGGACTTCAACAACTTCCGCGACTGAGCGGAATCCCAAGGGGGAATCCCAAGGGGAATTCCATCCAGGCCGGCGCCCATGCCGGCCACGCTTGCCGCCGCGGCGCTCAGCGCGCCTGCGGCAGCCCGCTGATCTTCGCGCCGGCGCGGATGCCCTTCTGAGCGAACCAGCCCTGGTTCATTTCCAGCGCATAGCGGATCGCCGCCTTCGGGCAGTGGTTGTTCTCGCTGCGCGGCGCCATGTCTTCGATATTGACGATGGTCCCGTCGTCGGCCAGGAAGGCGATCGACAGCGGCAGCTCGGTATTGCGCATCCAGAAGCAGTGCCCGGCCTTCTGCTCGAACACGAACAGCATGCCGCCGTTGACAGGCATGCTCTTGCGGTACATCAGTCCCTGTTCGCGTGCCGCCGGCGTGGCGGCGACCTCGGCCTGGATCGCGTACATGCCTGCGGTCAGCGGCACCACCGGCAGCGCGGCTTGCGCCTGGGCCTGGCTGGCGGCCAGCGCGGCCAGCACAGCGGCGGTACGGATGCAGCGTGACAACGGCGTCTTGGACAGGAAGGACATGGTGTTCAGGTCGGGAAGGGCGCGGACGGCAGCCGCAAGCATAGCGCACGGGCCGCCCCGATGGATTGGCGACGGCCAAAACAACAAAGGCAGGCGCCTGGTGGCAGCCTGCCTTTCTTTCCGCCGGCGCATGGCCGGCAGGGAACGCCGGCGGCTTACTGTGCGGCCGGGGCCGAAGCCGTGGCGGCCTTCTTGTGGGTGCTCTTCTTGTGGCTGGTCTTCTTCTTGGCGGCCTTCGGGGCCTCCTTGGTGGCCGCGGGCGCTGCAGCGTCGGCAGGTGCCGAAGCCTGGGCGAAGGCGCCGGTGGCGAACAGGCCGACAACCAGAGCAGCGATCAGTTTTTTCATGGCGATTACCTCGAAGGATAAGAACAGTCGGAAGTTGTGACGCGTGATTGGACGTGTCACCGACAAGAACGAGGTCCCTGGGAGGCGCGTTGACGCGCCATTTGTTAGCTTTTGTAACGAAAACGTCGCTTGGCGTCGTTAGCCTGTCTGGTCTTTGAGACATGGGTCGCCGGCGAGCGTGCCGTCGGCAAGCCCAGCGCGCCAGGCTCGACCTGGCAGGACTCGCCGGGTGCGAGGCCCAGTGTGCGCAGGTCGAGCGGCCCGATGCCCACGCGGACCAGCCGCAGCGTGGGAAAGCCGACCGCCGCGGTCATGCGCCGAACCTGCCGGTTCTTCCCCTCGCGGATCTTCAGCTCCAGCCACGCCGTCGGAATCGCGGCGCGATACCTCACTGGGGGGTGGCGCGGCCAAAGCCAGCCAGGCTCCTCGATTTCACGCACCCGGGCTGGCTGCGTGACGAAGTCGCCCAGGTCGACACCTGCGCGCAGCCGCGCCAGCGCAGCCGGATCGGGAATACCTTCGACCTGGGCGAGGTAAGTCTTTTCCAGCTTGTGGCGCGGATCGGCAATGCGCGCCTGGAGTGCGCCGTCGTCAGTCAGCAGCAGCAAACCTTCACTATCCGCATCGAGCCGGCCGGCAGGGTACACGCCCGGCACGTCCACACAAGCGGCCAGCGTGGGGCGCGTGGGGTGTTCCGAGAACTGGCTCATGGTGCCGTACGGCTTGTTCAGGGCGATCAGGGTCATGGGGCGCAAGTATGCCGCAGCCGCGCGCCGCGGTTGGCGGATGATGAAAGATTGCTGCATAATACGAAATCAGTCTTGTGTCTTATATAAGACCAAGACTTGCCTGAATGTAGGGCAGGGTGGTGCAATGCAGTACTAGGCGGGCGACGATGCCCGCTACAATGCCAGCGCCATCTCCCGAGTCTCGCCGTCGGCCATGCACCGGCGGCCGTCTAAACCGTTCCGTACTGGAGACGTCATGTATCAACACATCAAGGTTCCGGCCGGCGAAAAGATCACGGTCAACCAGGATTTTTCGCTGAATGTCCCGGACAACCCCATCATTCCCTATATCGAAGGCGACGGTACGGGCGTCGATATCACGCCGGTGATGATCAAGGTGGTTGACGCTGCGGTGGCCAAGGCCTATGGCGACAAGCGCAAGATCGCCTGGATGGAGATCTACGCGGGCGAGAAGTCGACCAAGGTCTACGGCCCGGACGTATGGCTGCCGGACGAAACCCTGGATGTGCTCAAGGACTACGTGGTCTCGATCAAGGGCCCGCTGACCACGCCGGTGGGCGGCGGCATCCGCTCGCTGAACGTGGCGCTGCGCCAGCAGCTGGACCTGTATGTCTGCCTGCGCCCGGTGCGTTACTTCAAGGGCGTGCCTTCGCCGGTGCGAGAGCCGGAGAAGACCGACATGGTGATCTTCCGCGAGAACTCGGAAGACATCTACGCCGGCATCGAATGGGCGGCGGAAAGCGAGCAGGCGAAAAAACTCATCAAGTTCCTGCAGGACGAGATGGGCGTGAAGAAGATCCGCTTCCCGGCCACGTCGGGCATCGGCGTCAAGCCGGTTTCCCGCGAGGGCACCGAGCGCCTGGTGCGCAAGGCAATCCAGTACGCCATCGACAACGACAAGCCGTCGGTGACGCTGGTGCACAAGGGCAACATCATGAAGTTCACCGAGGGTGGCTTCCGTGACTGGGGCTACGAGCTGGCGCAGAAGGAATTCGGCGCCGAGCTGGTCGATGGCGGCCCGTGGTGCAAGTTCAAGAACCCGAAGACCGGCAAGGACATCGTCGTCAAGGACGCCATTGCCGACGCCTTCCTGCAGCAGATCCTGCTGCGCCCGGCCGAATACTCGGTGATCGCCACGCTGAACCTGAACGGCGACTACGTTTCGGACGCCCTGGCGGCACAGGTCGGCGGCATCGGCATTGCCCCGGGTGCCAATATGTCCGACTCCGTGGCCATGTTCGAGGCCACCCACGGCACCGCGCCCAAGTACGCCGGCAAGGACTACGTCAACCCGGGCTCGGAAATCCTGTCGGCGGAAATGATGCTGCGCCACATGGGCTGGACCGAGGCCGCGGACCTGATCATCGCGTCGATGGAAAAGTCGATCCTGTCCAAAAAGGTCACGTACGATTTCGCTCGCCTGCTGGAAGGCGCGACCCAGGTCTCGTGCTCGGGCTTTGGCCAGGTGATGATCGACAATATGTAAGCGCGGACTCCCGCTGCTGCGGGCGTCCTGGCTTGAAAAACCCCGCTGCCGTGTCCCGGCTGCGGGGTTTTTTCTTGCGCCCGCGCGCCAGCTTGCCTAGAACGTCAGGGATTGCAATGGACGGGCCGGTGGCCCCGGGGAGACTGCCATGGACGATCCTTTCCGTCGCACCGCCTTCGGCGCGGCCATCTTCTACAAGGACCCGCTGGCCGCGCTGGACTGGCTGGAGCGCGCCTTCGGCTTCCAGCGGGTGATGGTGATCCGCGACCAGCAGGACCAGCTGGTGCATTCGGAAATGCGCTTCGGCAATAGTTACCTGATGGTCGGCAGCGAGTGGGCGGACTTTACCGCCAGCCCGGCGTCGATCGGCGGCAAGAATACGCAGACGGTGCATGTGCACCTGCAGGATGGGCTTGACCAGCACTGCGAGCGGGCGCGCGCCGCCGGGGCTGTGATCATGCGCGAGCCGCAGGATGAGTTCTATGGCGACCGCACCTACACGGCGCGGGACCCGGAAGGCCATGTCTGGACATTCGGCCAGACTGTGCGTCAGGTCACAAAGGAAGAGGCCGAGCAAGCCAGCGGGCTGAAGATCGACGGCTGGGCCTGAGCTGGGCAGCCCACGGCGGCTTGGGAAAGCAGAAAGCCCGGCACGAGGCCGGGCTTTCCGTCGGATGCGGTGCGTGCAGCTGATATGCGCCAGCACCCGCCCGGCCGCCTGAGACGGCCGGGCGGGCACTGGCACCGATCCCGTCCCGGGGGAGTTCCCCCCGCACCCTCGTAGACCGTCCCACGGCTCTGTCGGCCGGGATACGGTCGCGGCGCAGCTTAGGCGGCGTCCTGGATATTGGTGGCTTGCTTGCCCTTGGGGCCCTGGACCACCTCGAACGAGACGCGTTGACCTTCCTTCAGCGTCTTGAAGCCCGACATCTGGATAGCCGAAAAGTGCGCAAACAGTTCTTCTTCGCCCTCGTCCGGCTTGATAAAACCGAAACCCTTGGCGTCATTGAACCATTTGACGATACCGCTTGCCATATACTCCCCCAACGAAATAGCAGATTTCAAAGCGGGGAAGCCGATGCCGGCCGGATGATACGGACTGCCGCGCACGCACTGCGACGCCATGACCGGCCGCATCCTGAGGTGCGGCCAGCGATGACGCGCGGCGAGGTGCAATCGCTGGCGGCCAGTCTCGATGCTGACTCGCCGCCGCCGGGCCGTGGGCCTCCCTGCTCACGGATCACCCGCCCATTGGCCTTTTGCTTTGACTCGCTGGCCTCAGGCGGGTGTGCGATCGATTCTTCTGTCAAACATACATACTGTCAAGCTGGCGGAATCCCCACTGCGGGCAGGGTGTGGTGGGAATCGGACGGCGCGGGATGGTACCTTGGCGGCAAGCATCGGGTATTGTCCGGATCAGTCCGGCCGGATCCCGTCACGTGCATTGCAATGCCTCTGGCGTGCGGTTCCGCGCTTTTCCATAACCGGAAACAGGTAACCCGGCCCTTGAATCCGGCGCCTTTTCCCCAAATTGCAGAGTTGCGAGTAAGGGTTAGAATAAAGCCATGGCTACACGGCTTGCGAATGTCCCACAACGCGAAGCGGGCACCATCCTGGAGCGTAAAGAGCAGGCGCTTAAACCGCCTGCCATGTACAAGGTGGTGCTGCTTAACGACGACTACACTCCGATGGAGTTTGTCGTGATGATCCTGCAGCAGTATTTCAGCAGGGACCGGGAAACGGCGACGCAGATCATGCTGACCGTGCACCGGGAAGGAAAGGGCGTCTGCGGTATTTACACCAGGGATATCGCGGCGACAAAGGTCGAGCTGGTGTCAACGCACGCGCGGCAGGCGGGGCACCCCCTGCAGTGCGTGATGGAGGAAGCATGATTGCGCAAGAATTGGAAGTGAGCCTGCACATGGCTTTTGTCGAAGCCCGGCAGGCGCGCCACGAGTTCATAACCGTGGAGCATCTGCTGCTGGCATTGCTCGACAATCCCACGGCAGCTGAAGTCTTGCGCGCGTGCGCGGCCAATATCGAGGACCTGCGCACTAGCCTCAAGAACTTCATCGCCGATAACACGCCGGTGGTGCCGGGGACCGACGAAGTCGATACCCAGCCTACGCTCGGCTTCCAGCGCGTGATCCAGCGCGCGATCATGCACGTCCAGTCCACTTCCAACGGCAAGAAGGAAGTGACAGGTGCCAACGTGCTCGTCGCCATCTTCGGCGAGAAGGATTCGCACGCGGTCTACTACCTGCAGCAGCAGGGCGTGACGCGGCTGGACGTGGTCAACTTCATCAGCCACGGCATCCGCAAGGACCAGTCCGAGCCTGCCAAGCATGGCGATGCGGCTGGTGAAGGCGAAGGCGGCGATGGCAAGGAAAGCCCGCTCGAGCAATACACCCAGAACCTGAACGCGCTGGCCAAGGCCGGCAAGATCGACCCGCTGATCGGCCGCGAAAGCGAAGTCGAGCGCGTGGTGCAGGTGCTGTGCCGCCGGCGCAAGAACAACCCGCTGCTGGTGGGCGAGGCCGGCGTCGGCAAGACCGCGATTGCGGAGGGCCTGGCCTGGCGCATCACCAAGAACGAAGTCCCGGACATCCTGGAAAAGGCCACCGTCTACTCGCTCGACATGGGCGCGCTGCTGGCCGGCACCAAGTACCGCGGTGACTTCGAGCAGCGCCTGAAGGGCGTGCTCAAGTCGCTCAAGGACAATCCCAACGCGATCCTGTTCATCGACGAGATCCACACGCTGATCGGCGCGGGCGCCGCATCGGGCGGGACGCTGGACGCCAGCAACCTGCTCAAGCCGGCGCTGTCGTCGGGCCAGCTCAAGTGCATCGGCGCGACCACGTTCACGGAGTACCGCGGCATCTTCGAGAAGGACGCGGCGCTGTCGCGGCGCTTCCAGAAGATCGATGTGGTCGAGCCCTCTGTCGACCAGACCGTGCAGATCCTGCGCGGCCTGAAGTCGCGCTTCGAGGAACACCACGGCGTCAAGTACGCGGCTTCTGCGCTGACCGCCGCGGCCGAGCTGTCGGCCCGCTTCATCACCGACCGCCACCTGCCGGACAAGGCGATCGACGTGATCGACGAGGCCGGCGCGGCGCAGCGCATCCTGCCGAAGTCCAAGCAGAAGAAGACCATCGGCAAGGGCGAGATCGAGGACATCGTCTCGCGCATCGCGCGCATCCCGCCGCAGAGCGTGAACCAGGACGACCGCAGCAAGCTGCAGACGCTGGAACGCGACCTGAAGTCGGTGGTGTTCGGCCAGGATCCCGCGATCGAGGCGCTGGCATCCGCGATCAAGATGTCGCGTGCCGGCCTGGGCAAGACCGACAAGCCGATCGGCTCGTTCCTGTTCTCGGGCCCCACCGGCGTGGGCAAGACCGAGGTCGCCAAGCAACTCGCCTTCATCATGGGCATCGAGCTGCTGCGCTTCGACATGTCCGAGTACATGGAACGCCACGCGGTGAGCCGGCTCATTGGCGCGCCCCCGGGCTACGTGGGCTTTGACCAGGGCGGCCTGCTGACCGAAGCCGTCACCAAGAAGCCGCACTGCGTGCTGCTGCTGGACGAAATCGAGAAGGCGCACCCGGATATCTTCAATATCCTGTTGCAGGTGATGGACCATGGTTCGCTGACCGACAACAACGGCCGGCGCGCCGACTTCCGCAACGTGATCATCATCATGACCACCAATGCGGGGGCGGAAACCATGAACCGCGCCACCATCGGCTTCACCAGCTCGCGCGAGCAGGGCGACGAGATGGCCGACATCAAGCGCATGTTCACGCCGGAGTTCCGCAACCGGCTGGATTCCACCATCAGCTTCCGCTCGCTGGACGAGGAAATCATCCTGCGCGTGGTCGACAAGTTCCTGATGCAGCTGGAAGAGCAGTTGCACGAGAAGAAGGTGGAAGCCAGCTTTACCGAGAAGCTGCGCAAGTTCCTGGCGCACAAGGGGTTCGATCCGCTGATGGGCGCGCGCCCGATGCAGCGCCTGATCCAGGACATGATCCGCAAGGCGCTGGCCGACGAGCTGCTGTTCGGCAGGCTGGTGTCCGGCGGCAAGGTGGTGGTCGACCTGGACGAGCAGGACCAGATCAAGCTCGATTTCTCCGAGATCGAGCCGGAACCGCCCGAGGCGCCGGAAGAGCAGCGCGCCGAGGCCTGAGCGGCAACCGATCCGGCCGAAAATCGCACCGGATCGTGCCGATCCGGGCGCTGCCTGGCCGGGGTTGCCTGCAACGTGGCCGATCATCGGGCAAAATACAGGGGGCGGCTTGTGCCGCCTCTTCTTTTTTGTCCCGGCGGCCGCCGGCTTTGTGGCCGCCAACGCTCGAATACCCGATGTCCTCTGCCGAACGCACGCGGCGCCGCCGCCTGCTGCTCAAGATCCTGCCGCTGGGCGCCATGCCCGTTCCGATGATGCGCGCCGCCGCCGCCGAGGCGCCGGCCGGCAACCGTCCACTGGCGCTGGTGCTGCCATTCCCGCCGGGCGGCAGCGTCGATATCGTCGCGCGGCAGTTGCAGCCGGGGCTGAAGGCGGCGCTGGGGCAGGCCGTGGTGGTCGACAACAAGCCGGGTGCCGGCGGCCTGATCGCGTCCAGCACCGTGGCGCGCGCCAGGCCGGACGGCAGCACGCTGCTGATGGCGTTCGATACGCACGCCATCAACCCGTTTGCCTACAAGCAGCTGCCCTACGACACCTTCCACGATTTCACGCCGATCTCGCAGCTGGTGCGCTTCCCGCTGGTGATCGCGGCCAATCCCTCGTTGCCAGCCTCCAACGTGCGCGAGCTGGTGGCGTTGGCCAGGGCCAGGCCCGATAGCGTGCGCTTTGCCTCGTCCGGCATCGGCAGCCTGAACCAGCTTGCGGCCGAGGCGCTGGCGACTGAAGCCGGCATGCATATGCTCCACGTGCCTTACAAGGGCGGCGGCCCGGCCGTGCAGGCGGTGCTGGCCAATGAGGTCGATCTTTTTTTCAGCAGCTACGCCGCGGTACAGGCGCATGTGGCGGCCCGCACCATCAAGGTGCTGGGCGTGACCGGTACCAGTCGCCTGCGTCAGTTGCCGCAGGTGCCGACCGTTGCCGAGCAGGGACTCAAGGGCTTTGAAGCCTATTCCTGGATCGGCGTGTTCGGACCCGCGAACCTGCCCGCGGCAACGGTCACGCGGATCCACCATGCGCTGGTCGAATCGCTGCGCCAGCCGCGCGTGGTCGATGCGCTGGCCGCGCAGGGCTTCGAGATCGTCGGCGGCAGCCCGGCCGACCTCGGCAAGCTGGTGCGCCAGGAGCATGACAAGTGGCAGGCCGTGGCGCGCAAGGCCAATATCCAGTTCGAATGACGGCGGCCGGGCGCAGGGGCGCCCGCCGCACAGACTGAGGTGATGTCGATGGCAAGCCAAGCAGAAATGTTCGACCATGCGGTGGTGGTGTGTCCCGACCTCGATGCGGGGGTGCAGGCCTGGCAGCGGCTCGGCTTTACGCTGACGCCGCGCGGCTACCACACGCTGGGTTCGCAGAACCACTGCATCATGCTGCGTCACGACTATGTCGAACTGCTGCACGTGACCGCGCCCAGCTCAAGCCGCCAGTACTACTGGGACGCGCAGGCGCGCGGCGGCGGCTGCGCGGCGATGTCGTGCAAGAGCGCGGACGCCTTCGGCACGGCCGCGCGGCTGCGCGGGTCGGGTTGGTACACCTCGGATCCCATCGAGTTCTCGCGCCCGGTGCGGCTGGACGATGGCAGCGAACATCCGGCCACCTTCCGCGTGACCGCACTCGACGATGCACCGGGCGCACGCTACTTCGTCTGCGAGCACCGCACGCCGGAACTGCTGTGGCGGCCGGAATGGATGTCGCACGCCAACGGCGCCGACAGCATCGCGACCATGTTCCTGGTGGTGGCGCCTGCGCTGGTCGATGCCGCCGCGCGGGCCTACGCGGAACTGACCGGCGGCGAGCTGACGCAGCTGAGCGAGCATGTCAGCAGCCTGGCGCTGGATGACGCCACGCTGGTGGTCAGCACGCCGCAGGCGCTGGCGTCGGCGACCGGAACGGGTTATGTGCAGCGCGATGTGCCAGGCTACGCGGCGATTCGCTTGCGCACCGGCGACCTGGCTGCGGCGCGTGCGCTGTGGCGTGCGGCCGGGGTGCTCACCCACGATCTGGGCCCGCGCGAGACGCTGGTGCCGGCCGAGGCGGCGGGTGGCGTGGCGTTGCTGTTCGAGCAGCGGGGCTGAAATGCAAACTGGCGCCGCAGGGCGCCAGTTTTACTTTGTCGGGGCGCTGGGATCAGGCGCTGGCCTTGGCGTGATGCACACCGGTCGAGCCGAAGCCGCCCGCACCGCGTTCGCTGTCTTCGCTGAACTCGTCGACCGTCGTGAACACCGGTCGCAGCACCGGCACGAACATCATCTGCGCGATGCGCTCGCCTGGCTGGATCACGATCGGCTCGGTGCCCGGCGCGTTGCGGTTCCACACGCTGACCATGATCTGGCCCTGGTAGTCGGCATCGATCACGCCGATCGAGTTGCCCAGTACCAGGCCCTTCTTGTGGCCCAGGCCCGAGCGCGGCACGATGGTCGCGGCCATATAGGGGTTGCCCATATGCACGGCGATGCCGGCGGGCACCAGTTGCGCGGCGGTACCCGGCGCAATCGTCACCGGTTCATCGACGCAGGCGTGCAGGTCGATGGCGGCGGCCATCTCGCTCTGGTACGCGGGCAGGCCCCATTCGTTCAGGCGGGCATCGAGCACCTTGATTTCGACGGTGGGGTTCAGGGGCTGGGTCATGGGCAATCCTGGGGAATTCGGTTCAACGGGTTGGGTGGCAGCGGCGCATGATACCGGACGGACGGGCTCAGGCCGTGCCGCCGAGGTCGAACGCCTGTGCCAGCAGTTCGTAGGTGCGCAGCCGCGCGGCGTAGCTGGCGGTGACGCTCAGCACGACCAGTTCGTCAGCGGCAAACTGCTCGCGCAACGCTTCCATGCGCGCGGCTACGCGTTCGGGGGTGCCGCACAGGGTGCGGGGTCGCTCGCGCTCGATCACGAACTGATCGCGTTCGGTAGGCGAAAACTCCGCAGCCTGCGCCAGCGACGGGATCGGCGCGTTGACGCCATAGGCCATCTGCAGGCGGCGCAGGTCGACGGCGCGTTCCAGTTCGGCGGCTTCGGCATCGGTATCGGCGCAGATCACGAAGATGGCGGCCGCGCTGTAAGGCCTGGCTTCGTAGCCGGGCGCGAAATCCTCGCGATACTGCTGTGCCACCAGGTGGCCGGCATGCGCGTTGATGAAGTGGGCAAAGGCAAAGCGCAGGCCCAGCCGCGCGGCCAGCGCGCCGCCGTAGTCGCTGGAGCCCAGCACCCACAGCTCGGGCCGGGTATCGATCTCGGGCTGCAGCAGCACCCCCTCGGCCAGGTGGCCCGGCGGCACTTCGCCCCGCAGTAGCGCCGACAGGTCGCGCACCTGCTCCTCGAACTGCGCGCCCCGGTCGTATTGGCCCATCGCCACCGCCTGCGCGGTGCGCAGGTCGCCGCCAGGCGCGCGGCCGACGCCAAGATCGATCCGGTTCGGGAACAAGCCTTCGAGCATGCGGAACTGCTCGGCCACCTTGAAGGGGCTGTAATAGGGCAGCATCACGCCGCCCGAGCCGAGGCGGATGCGCTGCGTGACGCTGCCGATGCGGGCCAGCATCACTTCGGGCGCGGGATTGCAGACGCCGTGCAGGCCATGGTGCTCGGCGCACCAGTAGCGGGTGTAGCCCAGCGCGTCGGCCATCTGCGCCAGTTCCACGGTGGCGGCGAGCGCATCGCGCGCGGTGTGGCCGGCGATGACGGGGCTCTGGTCGAGTACGGACAGGCGCAGGCGTGGCTTGGTCATTGGACGGCTCCGCGTTCAGGGCCGCGCGCGGCCCGGCAGCCGCTGGCCGATCGCGGCCACCAGCTGGCGTGCCAGCGAGAGCTTGTCGGCGCGCGGCAGCCGTGTCATGCCGGCGGCATCGAACAGCACGATCTCGTTGTCGTCCAGGCCAAAGGTATGGTGCCCGATATTGCCGACCAGCAGCGGCACGCCCTTGCGCTGGCGCTTCTGTTCGCCGTACTGCTCCAGGTTCTCGCTCTCGGCGGCAAAGCCGACACAGTAGGGCGCATCCGTGCGCGCCGCCACGGTGGCGAGGATGTCGGGGTTCTGCACGAACTGCAGCGTGGGCGTGTCGGTGTCGTTGGCCTTCTTCAGCTTCTGCTGCGCCACCTCGGCGGGGCGCCAGTCGGCCACCGCGGCCACGGCGACGAAGACGTCGGCGCCGGGCAGCTGTGCCAGCACCGCGTCATGCATCTGCTGCGCGCTGCGCACGTCGGTGCGCGCCACGCCGCGCGGCGTCGGCAGGCTGGTTGGTCCGGCCACCAGCAGGACCTCGGCGCCAGCCTCGCGCGCCGCGCGCGCGATCGAGAAGCCCATCTTGCCTGACGACAGGTTGGTGATGCCGCGCACCGGGTCGATCGCCTCGAAGGTCGGGCCGGCGGTGATCAGCACGCGCCTGCCTTGCAGCGGCTTGGGCTGGAAGAAAGCGATGATGTCATCGAGCAGTTCTTCCGGCTCGAGCATGCGGCCGTCGCCGACTTCGCCGCAGGCCTGGTCGCCACTGCCCGGCCCCAGGATGGTCACGCCGTCGGCGCGCAGTTGCGCGGCGTTGCGCTGGGTTGCCGGCGCGGCCCACATCTGGCGGTTCATCGCCGGTGCCACCAGCAGCGGGCAGTCGCGTGCGATGCACAGCGTGCTCAGCAGGTCGTCGCACAGGCCATTGGCCAGGCGCGCCATGAAATCGGTGGAAGCCGGGGCGATGACGATGGCGTCGGCCTCGCGCGAGAGGTCGATATGCGCCATGTTGTTGTCGATGCGGGCGTCCCACTGCGACAGGAACACCGGGCGGCCGGACAGCGCCTGCATCGTCACCGGGGTAATGAAGTGGGTTGCCGCCTCGGTCATGGCCACCTGCACGGTGGCGCCGGCCTTGGTCAGCAGGCGAACCAGCTCGGCCGACTTGTAGCAGGCGATGCCGCCGGTCAGGCCGAGAACGATGTGCTTGCCGCGCAAATCCATGGTGGGCTCGAAGGGTGGGGATCAGGGTGGAAACCGGCATGATACCGGCACGGCGCGAGGGCTGCTGCCGGCGCTTGCGAAGGATGGCAACAGGGCCGCTTTCGCGGCCCCGGCGTCACCTGCGTGCGGTCGCGGCGTTTAGTGCCGCCGTACCCGCCGCAACTCATCCACGATTAGCAGCACCGCACCGACCGTGATCGCGCAGTCGGCGACATTGAAGGCCGGCCAGTGATACCTGCCCACGTAGAAATCCAGGAAGTCGACCACGTGACCGTAGACCACGCGGTCGATCACGTTGCCGACCGCGCCGCCCAGGATCAGCGACACCGCGAAGCAGAACAGCCGCTGCCCGGTATGGCGATACAGCAGCCACACGATGAACGCCCCGACCACGATGCCCAGGCCGGTAAAGAACCAGCGCTGCCAGCCGCCGGCGTCTGCCAGGAAGCTGAACGCCGCGCCCTTGTTGTAGACCAGCACCAGGTTGAAGAAGCTGGTGACCGGGCGCGACTCACCGTAGGTGAAGCTGCGCACGATGACGATCTTGAAGAACTGGTCAAGCAGCACCACCAGCAGCGCAAACGCCAGCCACAGCAGCGGCGTGGTGTTGCCGGCGGCCTTGCTGCCGCGGCGGGCCGGGCGAGCGGAACGGGACGTGGACGATGCCATCAGGCATGGCTCCTGTGTTCACCGGCGCCGAACAGGTTGCTGTCGCAGCGGCCGCAGAGGGTGGGATGGTCCGGGTTGTGGCCGACATCGGCGCGGTAGTGCCAGCAGCGCTCGCACTTCGCGTGCGCCGACGGCGTTACCGTCACCAGCAGGTCGCCGGCTTCGGGTGCCGGCGCGACCTTGGCCGACGAGGTCAGCAGCACGAAGCGCAGGTCGTCGCCCAGGCTGCGCAGCGCTTCCAGCACCGGACCGCCGGCCTGGATCGTCAGCTCGGCCTGCAGCGACGAGCCGATCTCGCCTTCCACGCGTACCGCTTCGAGCTGCTTCGTGACTTCGGCGCGCACTTCGCGCAGCGTGTGCCACTTCTGCAGCAGGTCGTCAGCGCCGTCGTCCACTTCGGGCAACGCGTAGTAGGTGCTGGTAAAGATGGTGTCGGTATGTTCGGTGCCGTGGGCGAAGATCTGCCACGCTTCCTCGGCGGTGAACGACAGGAACGGCGCCATCCAGTGCAGCATCGCCTGGGTGATGTGGTACAGCGCGTTCTGCGCCCCGCGGCGGGCCTTGGAGTCCGCAGCGGCGGTGTAGAGGCGGTCCTTCAGCACGTCCAGGTAGAAGCCGCCCAGGTCTTCCGAGCAGAAGGTCTGCAGCTTGGCCACCACCGGGTGGAATTCGTACGCTTCGTAGTGCGACAGCACTTCCTTCTGCAGCCGGTCGGTCAGCGCCACGGCGTAGCGGTCGATCTCCAGCCATTCCGACGGCGGCAGCGCGTGCCTGGCGTGGTCGTAGTCGGACAGGTTCGACAGCAGGAAGCGCAGCGTGTTGCGGATGCGGCGATAGCTCTCCACCACGCGCTTGAGGATCTCGTCCGAGATCGACAGCTCGCCCGAGTAGTCGGTCGAGGCCACCCACAGGCGGATGATCTCGGCGCCCATCTTGTTGGAGATGTCCTGCGGCGACACGGTGTTGCCGACCGACTTGGACATCTTGCGGCCCTCGCCGTCGACGGTGAACCCGTGCGTCAGCAGCGCCTTGTAGGGCGGCTTGCCGTACAGCATCGACGCGGTCAGCAGCGACGAGTGGAACCAGCCGCGGTGCTGGTCGGAGCCTTCCAGGTACAGGTCGGCCAGGCGGCCTTCGGGCTGGTCGGCGGCCGGGTCGTACAGGTCGTCACGGTGCGAGCTGCGGATCACGGACCAGTGCGTGGTGCCCGAGTCGAACCAGACGTCGAGCGTGTCGCGGTTCTTCTCGTACTGGCTGGCTTCGTCGCCCAGCAGTTCGGCCGGGTCCAGCGTCTGCCAGGCCTCGATGCCTTGCTGCTCGACGCGCTTGGCGATGGCTTCCAGCAACTCGGGCGTGCGCGGATGCAGCGCGCCGGTTTCCTTGTGCACGAAGAACGCCATCGGCACGCCCCACTGGCGCTGGCGCGACAGGGTCCAGTCCGGCCGGTGGGCGATCATGTTGTGCAGGCGCTGCTTGCCCCACGACGGGAAGAACTCGGTCGCCTCGATGCCGGCCAGCGCGGTCTCGCGCAGGGTCGGGACGGGCTTGCCGTTCTCGTCGGCCGGATCCACGTCCATGCCCGCGAACCACTGCGAGGTGGCGCGGTAGATGATCGGCGTCTTGTGACGCCAGCAGTGCATGTAGCTGTGGGTGTATTTGTGCGAATTGAACAGGTTGCCCGATTCCTGCAGCGCGTCGACGATCTTGGGGTTGGCATCCCAGATCGACAGCCCGCCGAACAGCGGCAGGGTACCGGCGTAGACGCCGTTGCCCATCACCGGGCTGATGATGTCGCTGTCGGGCATGCCGTGCGCCTTGCACGACTGGAAGTCTTCCACGCCATAGGCGGGGGCCGAGTGCACGATGCCCGAGCCGGTGTCGGTGGTGACATAGTCGCCCAGATAGATCGGCGAAAGGCGGTCATAGCCCGCGTCCATCTTGGCCAGAGGGTGGTGGAAGCGGATTTCCGACAGCGCGGCGCCGGTGGCCGTGGCGACGACCTTGCCTTCCAGCGCGTAGACCTTCAGCTGCTCCTCGACGCGCTCGGTGGCCAGGACCAGGTAGCCGCGCGGCGTGTCGACCAGCGCGTATTCCACCTCGGGGTGCACGTTCAGCGCCTGGTTGCTGGGGATGGTCCATGGCGTGGTGGTCCAGATCACGATCCAGCCCGGCTTCGCGTTGATCTGGTCGAACGGCACCTTGAAGGCGTGCGCCAGCTTGTCGGTCTCGGCAAACGGGAAGCCCACGTCGATCGACAGGTCGACCTTGTCCTTGTACTCGACTTCCGCCTCGGCCAGCGCCGAGCCGCAGTCGAAGCACCAGTTCACCGGCTTCAGGCCGCGGAACACATAGCCCTTTTCCATGATCTTGCCGAGCGCACGCAGTTCGTCCGCCTCGTTGCTGTAGTTCATGGTCAGGTAGGGATGGTCCCAGTCGCCCAGCACGCCCAGTCGCTCGAAGTCCACCATCTGGCGCTTGATCTGCTCGGTGGCATACGCGCGCGCCTTGGCCTGGACTTCCTGCACCGGCAGGCCCTTGCCGAACTTCTTTTCGATCTGGATCTCGATCGGCATGCCGTGGCAGTCCCAGCCGGGCACGTAGACGGCGTCAAGCCCGCTCAGGCCGCGCGCCTTGATGATCATGTCCTTGAGCACCTTGTTGACGGCGTGGCCGATGTGGATATCGCCATTGGCATACGGCGGGCCGTCATGCAGCACGAACTTCTTTGCGCCCTTGCGCGCCGCGCGGATCTTCTTGTAGAGCTGCTTGTCCTGCCACTGCTTGACCCACTGCGGCTCGCGCTTGGGCAGGTCGCCACGCATCGGGAAGGGCGTGTCGAGCAGGTTGACGGGGTACTTGTTTTTCTCGGGCTTGGCGCGTTTGTCGTCGGACATTTTGATTCTCGAAGCAATTCGTTGGGCGTGCGGCCGGCGTCAGGGCGGGGCGCGCGGGAAGACTGGACAGGGCAGGCGAACCGGACCCGCGCACACAGGCGGGCACCGGCCGCTAGCTAATTCGGTCGGTGGCGGAAGTGGCGAAGTCGCGGCCACCGGCGCCCTCGGCGCCTTCAGCTGCTCCCGGCGCGGTCAGGCCGAAGAACCCGCGCGCATCGGCGCTGTCCTTGGCGATCGCTGCGGTCAGGTCTTCCAGGTTGTCGAAGCGCGCTTCGTCGCGCAGCTTCTTCATGAACTCGACCCGTACCAGCTTGCCGTACAGGCTTTCGTTGAAGTCAAAGAGGTGGACTTCCAGCAGCACACGGCCGGCGTCCTCGATGGTCGGGCGCACGCCGATGCTGGCCACGCCGGGCAGCGGGTGGTCGGCAATGCCGTGCACCTGCACCACGAAGATGCCATTGACCGCAGGACGCTTGTGCGAGATGCGCAGGTTCAGCGTCGGGAAGCCCAGGTCACGGCCCAGCTTGCGGCCATGGATCACGTGGCCGCTGATGGCATAACCGTGGCCCAGCAGGCGCCGTGCGTGCTCAAGGTCGCCGTCGGCCAGGGCCTGGCGCACCGCCGAGCTGGAAATGCGGATGCCGCCTTCGGAGACCGAGCCCATCTGCTCGACATCGAAGCCGTAGCGGTGCCCGGCGTCCTGCAGGTAGGCGAAATCGCCGGCGCGCTTGGCGCCGAAGCGGAAGTCGTCGCCGACCAGCAGCCAGCGCGTGTGCAGGCCATGCCACAGCACGTTCTCGACGAACGCCTGCGGCGACTGGCCGGCAAAATGGGCGTTGAAGTGCTCGACCACCACGCGGTCCACGCCATTGCGGCGCAGGCTTTCCAGCTTGTCGCGCAGCAGCGCGATGCGGGTGGGCGCCTTGTCCGGGGTGAAGAACTCGCGCGGATGCGGCTCGAAGGTCATCACGCACAGCGGCAGGCCGCGCGCGTCTGCCGCCGCGCGCGCACGCGCGAGCAGCGACTGGTGGCCGCGATGCACACCGTCGAAATTGCCGATGGTGAGCGCGCAGGGCGCCCGGCTCTCGGCGTTGGGCAGGCCGCGGAAGACTTTCACGGGGACGGCGGGAAATGTTTCGGGTAAAGCGAGCATTATAAGGCGAATGGATCGGCTTGCTGCTGCCGGCGCCGCCGTGTGCACTAAGCTGCTGTTTTTGTGCCGCAACCGGCGCGCCCGGCATGGCGCGATGCGGCAAAAGGCGGCATGATATGCACCACTTGAGTGTCACTCCGGCGTCACATATGTTGAAATCGCCCGGGACACGCCATTTTTCACCGCTTTCTTGGTTGCACCGCCCCGCTGAGTCCGCCATTTCAAGCCAGCCACTTTTGAACGCGCTGCCCAACCGGTTCCTGTCCCGGCTTCTCCCCCGTATCCTGCCGCAAGCGAGCGGCGAGCTTGATGTCGAGACCCGCGCCAAGCTGATGGCCATCGTGCACAAGAATGCGCTGACCGCCATCGTCGCTTCCGTGCTGCTGCCGGCCCTGACCACGCTGGGATTCTGGGACGAGGTCAGCCACGCGGCGCTGCTGGGCTGGTGCGCGATCATGTTGCTGCTGACGGCGGGCGGGCTGTGGTTCCATTTCGGCTACCAGCGCGACGGCGCGTCGATGAGCCGTTCCGCGCATACGCGCAAGTGGTGGAACAACATGCGCGTGCTGGCGCTGCTGACCGGGGTGACCTGGGGCAGCTCGGCACTGCTGCATTTGTATACAGGCTCGGTGGTGTTTTCCAGCGTGCTGTACCTGCTGACGCTTGGCGTGCTGGCCGGTGGCGCGGTATCGCAGGCGCCGGTGCCGTCCAACCTGGTGTACGCCGGCGTGCCGATCCTGGTGCCCAACATCCTGATGGCGGAGTTTGCCTTCCCCGGCCATGGCGCCTATGTACAGGGCCTGCTGGTGATCTACGCGCTGATGCTGTCGCGTCATGCCTTCAACCTGCAGGGCACGCTGGTTCGCGCGATCCAGCTTGAAGGCGACAGCCGGCGGCTGGCCAAGCAGTTCCAGGAAGAAAAGGAGCGCGCCCTGCATGCCAGCGAAGAAAAATCGCGTTTCCTTGCCGCCGCCAGCCATGACCTGCGCCAGCCGGTGCATGCGCTGGTGATGCTGGTGGAGGCGCTGCGCGCGCGCAACCAGTCGTCGTCGCTGCATCCACTGGTGGAGCAGGTGGCGGCCGGCACGCAGACCATCGACTTGCTGTTCCGCTCGCTGCTGGACCTGTCCAAGCTGGAAGGCCGCAAGGTCCTGCCGACGCTGGAGCCGTGCGAACTGGGCGCGCTGATCAGCGATGTCATGAGCCAGTTCGCCGCCGACGCCCGCGAAAGCGGCCTGATGCTGACGCCGCGCGTGCCCGATGAGCTGTACGCGATGGCCGAGCCGGTGCTGCTGCGCCGCGCGCTGTTCAACCTGGTGCAGAACGCGCTGCGCTATACCCAGCGCGGCGGCGTGCTGGTGACCGCGCGCCAGCGCCGCAAGCACGTGCGGCTGGAGGTGTGGGATACCGGCGCCGGCGTCACGCCCGAGCACCTGCCGGAGATCTTCTCGCCGTACTACCAGGTCAACAACCCGCAGCGCGACCCGTCGCAGGGCCTCGGCCTTGGCCTGGCGATCTTCAAGGAGTGCGTGCGGCTGATGCGCGGCACCTATGGCGTGCGCTCGGTGCCGGGAAAGGGTTCGGTGTTCTGGTTCGCCCTGGCCCCGGTGCCGGCCGATACCGTCGCCAGCGTGCGCGCGATGCGCGCCATGGCGCAGGCCGAGGAAGCCAAGCCCGACCGGCTGCAGGGGACGGTGCTGGTGGTCGACGACGACAGCCAGATCCGCAAGGCGTGGATCGCGCTGATGGAAGCGTGGGGTATCGAGGTGGCCTGCGCCGCGCACGGCGCCGAGGCCGACAAGCTGTTCGCCAAGGGCCTGCGCCCGGACATTATCTTCTGCGACCTGCGGCTGCCGGGCAGCGAAAATGGGCTGGACCTGCTGGAGCGCTGGCAGAACACGCAGCCGCAGGCGCGCAGCGCGCTGCTGACCGGCGACCTGAAATCGGCCGCGCTGGCGGCGGCGGAAGAGGCGGGGTATTTCGTGCTGCCCAAGCCGGTCGACCCGGCGTCGCTGCGCATGTTGCTGCGGCGCTGGCTGCGTCCGGCTTAGGCTGGGGAAGGGTTGGTTCGGGGAAGGGAAAGGGAAAGAGTTGCAGAGCGGCGCCTTACTGGCGCAGCCGGAAACGCTCCATCCGCGACATCACCTGCATGCGGGTACGCACGCCCAGGCGCTGCAGGATCGCCGAGACATGCTCCTTGACCGTGTTCTCGGTCAGCCCGAGCCGGCGCGCGATCACCTTGTTCGGCAGGCCTTCGAGCACCAGTGCCAGCACGGATCCCTGGCGCGGCGTCAGGCCCAGCTCGGCCGGCGTGACAGGAATGCCGTGCGCCGGGCCGAACGACTGGGCCCGCCCGTTCAGGGCTTCATCGGTAGGGAAAGAGGTATCGCCCGCCAGCACCTTGCGCACCGCGGCGGTGAAGGCATTGGCATCGAGATGCTTGCCGACAAAGCCGCATGCCGACAGCGCGCGGGCGCGGCCGACGATTTCAGGCGTGGCTTCGGCAGACATGAAGATAAAGCGCGCCCCCGGGATGACGGTCTTGAACGACTGCATGGCATCGAAGCCGGTGCCGTCGTTCAGCCAGATATCGAGCAGCACGATATCGGGGCGCAACCCCTGCTGCAGGCTCGTCAGCGCTTCGCGGGCACTGCCGGCGGCGTGTACCGCAACATCCGGCATGACTTCGGCAAGAAAAGCCGTGGTGCCTGACAAGGCCATAGGATGATCATCGACCACCAACAACGTCGGTGCAGCGTTCGACATGCGAATTCCCGTCTAATTTCCCGTTTCGTCCTTGTTGTCACCCGCTCGTTGCGAGCACTGTGTCGATCAAACCATGCACAGGATTGGCGCGTGGACGTAGCGCCCACTCTAGCAGAGGGGGCGATGCGTCACAATCCATCAATCGGGGTATACGGCCCCACCGTCACATGTTAGAGACATTGCGGCTTGTCCCGATCTGGTGAATTAAGCGCCTAATGGGTTCGCTTTACCGGAGTTTAGTGCCTCGCCTTGGTAGAATTGCGCGATGAAAAAAATTGTCATCTTGATTTCCGGGCGTGGCTCCAACATGGAAGCCATCGTCCGTGCCTGCGCGGGGGGCGGCTGGCCCGCCCGCGTGGCAGCGGTTTTGTCGAACCGGCCCGATGCCGCCGGGCTGCAATTCGCGCAGCAGCAAGGCATTGCCACCGGCGTGGTCGACCATCGCCAGTTCCCCGACCGTGCCTCGTTTGACGCCGCGATGGCCGAGGCGATCGATGCCCACGCCCCCGATCTGGTGGTGCTGGCCGGCTTCATGCGCATCCTGACGCCGGGCTTCGTCGACCGCTATGCGGGCCGGTTGCTGAATATCCACCCGTCGCTGCTGCCGTGCTTCCCCGGGCTGAACACCCACAAGCAGGCGCTGGACGCCGGCGTCAAGCTGCACGGCGCCACCGTGCACTTCGTCACTCCGGAACTCGACCATGGTCCGATAGTGATTCAGGCGGCACTTGATGTGCTGCGGTCCGACACGCCTGAAAGCCTGGCCGAGCGCCTGCTCGCCTGCGAGCACCAGATCTATCCCCGCGCCGTTCGCTGGTTTGTCGAAAACCGCCTGCAGTTGCAGGACGGCGTAGTCAACGTTATCAACCCGGCCGAGCCGCAATTGCTGATGGCCATCTCCGCCCATACCCCGGCGGCAGGAGTCCAGGCATGAGCCGCAACCAGGCAGGAAACCGTCCCAACCGCAGCGAGGGCCATGCGGCACCGCGCGGCAAGAGCAAGGGCAAGGGCAGCCCCATTCGCAAGCCCGTCAACGGCAATGCCGGCCGCGACGGCGCGCCGCGCATGCACGGTGGGCTGCATGCCACGCATATCCAGCATATCGACCGCCTGCTTGGCAAGGTCATGCTGTTCGCGCGCCCGGCCGATGCCGTGGTGAGCTATTACTTCCGCGAAAACAGCAAGCTGGGCCATCGCGAGCGCGGCATCATCGCCGAGGCCATCTATGCGGTGCTGCGCCGGCGCGTCGAGTTCGCGCAATTTGCCGAAAGCGGCACGGGCGCGAGCTCGCGCCGCCTGGCGCTGCTGGGCCTGGCGGCCACGCTGGGCCGCGATGTTCTGTCGCCCTTCCTGCACCCCGAAGAGGCCGAATGGCTGGACCGCCTGACCACGATCGAGCGCTCCAGCCTGGCTCCGCGCGTGCGCACCAACCTGCCCGAATGGCTGTACGACGAGTTGGTGCGCCGCCACGGCGAAGAATTTACCGCTGCGCTGGGCGATGCCTGGCTGCGTCCGGCGCCGCTTGACCTGCGCGTCAACCTCGGGAAGACCAGCCGCGACGCGGCGCTGGCCGAGCTGCAGACCGCCGGCCTGGGTGCCGAGCCGACGCCGATGGCGCCCGCCGGCATCCGCATGGCCGGCAAGCCGGCGCTGAACCAGTTGCCGATCTTCGTCAACGGATTGGTCGAGGTGCAGGACGAGGGCAGCCAGCTGCTGTGCAACCTGGTGGCACCGAAGCGTGGCGAGATGGTGGTCGACTTCTGTGCCGGCGCGGGCGGCAAGACGCTGGCGCTGGGCGCCGCGATGCGTTCCACCGGCCGCTTGTACGCCTTCGACGTGTCGGAAAAGCGGCTGGCCAACCTGAAGCCGCGGCTGGCGCGAAGCGGGCTGTCCAATGTCCATCCGGTCCTGATCGACTCCGAACGCGACGCCAAGATCAAGCGCCTGGCCGGCAAGGTCGACCGGGTGCTGGTGGATGCGCCGTGCAGCGGGCTGGGTACGCTGCGGCGCAACCCTGACCTGAAATGGCGCCAGACGCCGGAAGCGGTGCTGGAGCTGACCGCTAAGCAGAGCGCGATCCTTGACTCGGCAGCGCGCCTGGTCAAGGGCGGCGGCCGCGTGGTCTACGCGACCTGCTCCGTGCTCGAAGCCGAAAACGAAGCCATCGTGCGCGATTTCCTCGCCGCGCATCCCAACTTCCGCCTGGTCCCGGCCAGCGAGGTGCTGGCCGACCAGAAGATCGAAGTGCCCGCATTGGCCGCGGATAGCGGCATGTTCGCGCTGTATCCGCATCTGCACCAGACCGACGGCTTCTTCGCCGCGGTGCTGGAACGCACCAGCTGACGCCTGCGGCCGCCGCCCGTGCATGCAGCGGGCCGGCGGTCCAACCCCGAGTCTCCCCGATGAACGGTGAAACCTTGTCCGGCCTGGGCGGCGAGCTGAAGGCCTCCCATTCGATGTTCGGCAAGATGCTGGACGACCTGATCCGCGATGCCGGCGGCCCGGGCTTTTTCTGGCAACTGCTGGTGCTGGCAGGATGCCTCGCGGTGGCGTGGCCGCTGGGGCGCTACGTCGTGCGCCGGCTCGAGGCGCGCTACGCCAGCTCCAGTTTCTCGCTGCGCTTTGCCGCCGCCAGCCTGGAGCGGGCCATGTTCCCGCTGGCAGGGTGGGTGCTGGTGATGATCGCGCGCTTTGCGCTGGAGCCGCTGATCCCCATCAGCGTGCTGCGGCTGGCGCTGGTGCCGCTGTTCGGCATTACCGCGCTGAACGTCGCCTTCTATATCCTGCGGCGGGTCATGTCAGGCAGCGGGCAGCTGCACGGCATGCTGCTGCTGGTGGAGAAGGTGCTGACCACGCTGGTGTGGGTCGGCATGGCGCTCTATGTGGTGGGCGTGCTGTCGGACGTGGTCGGGTGGATGCAGGATGTGCGCTTCTCGATCGGCGGCAAGCAGAAGATCAGCCTCGCCGACACGCTGATGGCGGTGGTCTGGATCCTGCTGACGGTGCTGGTGGCGATGTGGTTCGGCTCCTGGCTGGAAGAGCGGCTGATGCGCTCGGCCAACCTCGACGTCAACCTCAAGGTGGTGCTGACCCGCATCTCCAAGGCCTTGCTGCTGCTGGTGTCGCTGCTGCTGAGCCTGTCGCTGGTCGGCATCGACCTGACCGTGCTGTCGGTGTTCGGCGGTGCGCTGGGCGTGGGCCTGGGCCTGGGTTTGCAGAAGATCGCCAGCAACTACATCTCCGGCTTCATCATCCTGCTCGACCGCTCGGTCAAGCTGGGCGACCAGATTACGGTGGACAAGTACACCGGCATCGTGTCGCAGATCCGTACCCGCTATACCGTGGTCCGCAACGGCGACGGCGAAACGCTGGTGCCGAACGAGCAACTGGTGGCGCAGTCGGTGCAGAACCATTCGTTCTCGAATACCAATGTGCGCGTGGCGACGCGCGTCCAGGCCGACTACAGCGCCGATCCCGAGACCGTGATCGCGCTGCTGACCGACTGCGTGCGCGACCTGCCGCGCGTGCTGCAGGAGCCGGAGCCGGCGGCCTTCCTGGTGTTGTTCGCCGACAGCGGCATCGAGTACGAGGTCGCCGTCTATGTCGCCGATCCGCAAAATGGCAAGCTTGGGGTGCAGTCCGCGATGAACCGCGCCATCTGGCGCACGCTGCGCGAGCATGACATCTCGATCCCGTATCCGCAGCGGGAACTGCGTGTGATGCACGAGGCGCCCATGCCGGGGCCAGGCGCGCCGAAGGCAAGTGCCTTGCCGGAAGCTGCCAACGCCACCTAGACTGTCACCTGAGCGTCACAAGTCTTGCAGGATTGAAGCGGGCGGCGAGTTCGGCACCCACGGAACGAAAACCGTTGCGCCCCGTCCAAATCCGGGAAATAGCGTATGCTTGCGCCTTCGCCAATCCGGTAGAATGCCGGGTTGTCGCGGGTTGAGACAATCCGCTCCCACATCAGACAACCGCCAGATTGCAGCGGTTCGTACCTTGTCCCGCCAGCCACGGCCGGCGCCAGACTCGCGTTGCCAGGGAGCCCGGAACGACTTCGGGTCCCGAGGCAAGCGCCAGACAGCTATCGCAATCAATAGATTCGCAGCTATTTTTTCTGCGCGTTGTGTGCACCGGCACCGCCGGCCTGCACGGGAAAGTCCCTGTTTAACCGACGGAGAACAGTTTGTTCGACACTATTCTTGACTGGGCCGCCAACGGCCTTGCCAATTGGGCCTGGTGGGAGATCGTCATCTACACCCTGGTGGTGACGCATATCACCATCGCTGGCGTCACCATCTTCTTGCACCGCTGCATGGCGCACCGGTCGCTGGACCTGCACCCGATCGCCCAGCATTTCTTCCGCTTCTGGCTGTGGCTGACCACCGGCATGGTCACGCGCGAGTGGACTGCCATCCACCGCAAGCACCACGCCAAGTGCGAAACGGAAGACGATCCGCACAGCCCGCAGACCCGCGGCATCCGCAAGGTGCTGCTGGAAGGCGCCGAGCTGTACCGTGCCGAGGCCAAGAACAAGGAAACCATCGCCAAGTTCGGCCATGGCTGCCCCAATGACTGGATCGAGCGTAACGTGTATTCGCGCTTCGGCTGGCAGGGCGTCGGCCTGATGCTGATCATCGACCTGGCGCTGTTCGGCGTGATCGGCATGTCGGTGTGGGCGGTCCAGATGCTGTGGATCCCGATCCATGCCGCCGGCATCATCAATGGCCTGGGCCACTGGTGGGGCTATCGCAACTACGATTGCGAAGACGCGTCGACCAATGTGTCGCCGTGGGGCCTGATCATCGGCGGTGAAGAGCTGCACAACAACCACCACACCTATCCGACTTCGGCCAAATTCTCGATCAAGTGGTATGAGTTCGACGTGGGCTGGGGCTATATCCGCGCGATGCAGGCCGTCGGCCTGGCCAAGGTCAAGAAGACCCCGCCCAAGGCGCGCCTGGTGGAAGCCCGTCCGGTCGACCACAACACGCTGGAAGCCATCATCGCCAACCGCTATGACGTGATGGCGCGCTACGCCAAGGCCGTCAAGGGTGCGTTCCGCCAGGAACTGGAAAAGCTCAAGGAAGGCCGTGTCGCCGAGTACCGCAGCTTCAAGCCCGCCGGCAAGTGGTTCCACCGCGAGGAAACCAAGCTGGCAGCGCAGCAGCGCGAGCAGCTGGCGAGCATCGTCGAGCAGAACAAGGCGCTGCAGACCTTCGTCGAAATGCGCCGTGAACTGGCCGCCATCTGGGGCCGTTCCAACCTGACGCGCGAGCAGCTGCTGCAGCAGCTGCAGGCCTGGTGCCACCGCGCCGAGGCCAGCGGTATCCAGGCGCTGCACGATTTCTCGCTGCGCCTGCGCCGCTACGCCTGATACAATTCGGCCGCGCCGTATGGTTTGACAAAGCCCCGCCCATGGCGGGGCTTTTGTTTTAGATAAACTCCCCCATGTTCTGGCCGGCCGCACCCTGTTGGCGGAGGTCTAGAGGAGTACCAGGAGTACCAGGAGATGACCCCACAATCGATCAAGACCGTCGAGTTCGAAAAGCCGAACCTGGCGGATGCCGAAAACGCCACTGGCGGCAGCTGCGTGGCCCATGCCTGGGCCAAGGTGCCGCCGGTGCTGACGCCCGATGAGCGGCAGTCGCTCAAGGAACGTATCCGCCGCTTGCTGAAGGAACGCAACGCGGTGCTGGTGGCGCACTACTACGTCGACGCCGACCTGCAGGACCTCGCCGAAGAAACCGGCGGGTGCGTCTCCGACTCCCTTGAAATGGCCCGCTTCGGCCGCGACCACGAGGCCAAGACCCTGGTGGTGGCCGGCGTGCGCTTCATGGGCGAGACCGCCAAGATCCTGAGCCCGGAGAAGACCGTGCTGATGCCGGACCTGGATGCGACCTGCTCGCTCGACCTGGGTTGCCCGGCCGACGAATTTGCCGCCTTCTGCGACGCGCACCCGGATCGCACCGTGGTGGTGTACGCCAACACCAGTGCCGCGGTGAAAGCGCGCGCGGACTGGATGGTGACCTCGAGTATCGGGCTGAAGATCGTCGAGCACCTGCATGCGCAGGGCAAGAAGATCCTGTGGGCACCCGACAAGCACCTGGGCAGCTATATCCAGAAGCAGACCGGTGCCGACATGCTGTTGTGGCAGGGCTCGTGCCTGGTGCACGACGAGTTCAAGGGCATCGAGCTGGACCTGCTGCGCCGTGAATTCCCCAACGCCAAGATCCTGGTGCATCCGGAATCGCCGGAAAACGTGGTGTCGCAGGCCGATGTGGTCGGCTCCACCTCGCAGCTGATCGAAGCCGCGCAGAAGCTGGACGCAACCGAGTTTATCGTCGCGACCGACAACGGCATCCTGCACAAGATGCGCATGGCCGCGCCCGGCAAGCATTTCATCGAAGCGCCGACCGCCGGCAACAGTGCGACCTGCAAGAGCTGCGCGCACTGCCCGTGGATGGCGATGAACGCGTTGACCAATCTGGCAGAAGTGCTGGAGACCGGCCGCAACGAGATCCACGTCGACCCGGTCATCGGCGCCAAGGCGGTGACGTGCATCAACCGGATGCTCGACTTCGCTGCCGCGCAGAAGCGCAACGTGCGTCCGTCGTCCGACCTGGCGAAGGAACAGGCGCTGTTCCAGGGGATCGGTCCGGCATGAGCGTGAATCCGATTTTCGACAGCTATGGCGCGGCGCTCCAGGAAGCGCTGCAAGCCAATGTGCAGGCCGCCATTGCCGAGGATGTCGGCAGTGGCGACCTGACCGGCTTGCTGGTGCCGGCGGGCAAGTCCGCGCACGCGCGCGTGATCGTGCGCGAGCCGGCCGTGCTGTGCGGACAGCCGTGGTTCGACGCCTGCATGCGTGCGGTCGACCGGGCGCTGGAAGTGCGCTGGCTGCAGGAAGAAGGCGCGCGGATGGCGCCGGATTCCGTGGTGTGCGAGATCACCGGCCCGGCGCGCTCGCTGCTGACCGCCGAACGTCCGTCGCTGAACTTCCTGCAAATGATGTCCGGCGTGGCCACCGTGACGCGCCGCTATGCCGACCTGATCGCCGGCACCCGTGCGCGCGTGCTGGATACGCGCAAGACGTTGCCCGGCCTGCGCCTCGCGCAAAAGTACGCGGTGCGCATCGGTGGCGGCGAGAACCAGCGGCTGGCGCTGTACGACGGCATCCTGATCAAGGAAAACCATATCGCCGCGGCCGGCAACATCACCGCGGCGATGCAGGCGGCGCTGGCGCTCGATACCGATGTGTCGGTGCAGGTCGAGGTGGAGTCGCTGGTTGAGCTGGAAGAAGCCCTGGCAGCCGGCGCGAAGTCGGTGCTGATTGATAACTTCACCGTGCCGATGATGCAGGACGCGGTGAAGATCAACCAGGGCAGGGCACTGCTGGAAGTGTCGGGTGGCGTCAATGCCGAGACCATCCGCACCTTTGCCGAGACTGGCGTGGACCGTATCTCGGTGGGCGCGTTGACCAAGGACGTGCGCGCGACGGATTACTCGCTGCGTATCATCGGCTGACGCATCGCCAGCGCAAGATCAAAACGGGGTGGAGCCCTCAGGCTCGCACCCCGTTTTTTGTTGCTGGACGGCGCTCAGCGCTTGCGAGCGGCTGGCGGTTGCATCACCGTAGGCAGCGCCTTCGGCAGCGCATCCGGATAGTCCCGGCTGAAATGCAGTCCGCGGCTTTCATGCCGCGAGTACGCGCTGTCAACGATCAGCGAGGCCACCTCCACCAGGTTGCGCAGCTCCAGCAGGTCGCGCGTCACGCGGAAGTTGGCGTAATACTCCGCGATTTCCTCGCGCAGCAGGCCGATGCGGTGCTGCGCGCGTTCCAGCCGCTTGCTGGTGCGCACGATGCCCACGTAGTTCCACATCATGCGGCGCAGTTCATCCCAGTTGTGGGACACCACCACTTCTTCGTCGGCATCGGACACGCGGCTCTCGTCCCATGCCGGCAGCGTGAGTTTGGGGGCGCCGGCCTTGTCCTTCAGGGCGATGTCTTCCGCCGCTGCGCGGCCGATCACCATGCATTCGAGCAGCGAGTTGGAGGCCAGCCGGTTGGCGCCGTGCAGGCCGGTGCAGGCGGATTCGCCCACTGCGTACAGGTTGCCGATATCGGTGCGGCCCGCGGTGTCGGTGACCACGCCGCCGCAGGTATAGTGCGCGGCCGGCACTACCGGGATCGGCTCGCGCGTGATGTCGATGCCCAGCTCCAGGCAGCGCGCGTAGATCGTCGGGAAGTGTTCCTTCAGGAAGGCTTCGGGCTGGTGGCTGATGTCCAGGTAGACGCAGTCCAGGCCGCGCTTCTTCATCTCGAAGTCGATCGCGCGCGCGACCACGTCGCGCGGCGCCAGCTCGGCGCGCTCGTCGTGCTCGGGCATGAAACGGGTGCCGTCGGGCAGCTTGAGCAGGCCACCTTCTCCGCGCACGGCCTCGGAAATCAGGAACGACTTGGCGTAAGGGTGGTACAGGCAGGTCGGATGGAACTGGATGAATTCCATGTTCGACACCCGGCAGCCCGCGCGCCACGCCATGGCGATGCCATCGCCGGTGGCGGTGTCAGGGTTGGTGGTGTACAGGTAGACCTTGCCCGCGCCGCCCGCGGCCAGCACCGTATGCGTGGCGGTGAGGGTGTGCACCGCGCCGGTGTTGTCGTCGAGCACGTAAAGGCCATAGCACCGGTTGCCCGGCAGTCCCATCTTGGGCGACGTGATCAGGTCGATCGCGAAATGGTCTTCCAGGATGGTGATGTTGGGGTGTTGCGTGGCCTGCTGCAGCAGCGTGCTGACCACCGCGTGGCCGGTGGCGTCCGCGGCGTGGATGATGCGCCGACGGCTGTGGCCGCCTTCGCGGGTCAGGTGGAAGCCCAGTTCGGCCTGCTCGTCGCGCGTGAAGGGCACGCCGCGGTCGATCAGCCACTGGATCGCCTCGCGCCCGTGCTCGACGATGAAGCGCGTTGCCTCTTCGTCGCACAGTCCCGCACCGGCAACGAGCGTGTCCTGCGTATGCTCGTCATGGCTGTCGCCGGAATCCAGCACGGCGGCGATGCCGCCCTGCGCCCAGTCGCTGGCGCCCTGGGTCATGGCGCGCTTGCTGAGGATGACAACCCGGTGGGTGTCGGCCAGTTGCAGCGCGACCGTAAGGCCGGCCAGACCGCTGCCGACGATGGCGACGTCGAAATTCATGGTGCGGAGAGAGCGCCGGAGGGCGCCAGGCGGATGGGGGAAACGGCAAAGTCTACACCGTGCGCGCCATACCGTGCACCAGTACACCGGGGCGGGCTGGGCGGTGATCGCGCCGGAAGGGTGCGGTGCCCGTAGTGCTGTGCCGAACGGCGCGCTTCTTGCCGTCTGTGGGTGCCAACGTCGCGCGCGCAGCGCTCGCAATAAAAACGAGCGAGCAACAAAAAGCCCCGCACAAAGGCGGGGCTTTTCGTCAGGATACCGGATCAATTACTTGATCTTGGTTTCCTTGTAAGCGACGTGCTTGCGAGCGACGGGATCGAACTTCATGATCTCCATCTTCTCCGGCATGGTGCGCTTGTTCTTGGTCGTGGTGTAGAAGTGACCGGTACCTGCGGTCGATTCCAGCTTGATTTTGTCGCGGCCGCCCTTGCTTGCCATGATGTGCTCCTAATTAGACTTCGCCACGTGCGCGCAGGTCGGCGAGCACGGAGTCGATGCCTTTCTTGTCGATCAGGCGCAGGCCGGCGTTCGAGACGCGCAGGCTCACCCAGCGGTTTTCGGACTCAACGAAGAAACGACGATTCTGCAGGTTGGGCAGAAAACGGCGCTTGGTCTTGTTGTTTGCGTGGGAAACGTTGTTGCCGACCATCGGCGCTTTCCCGGTCACTTGACAGACGCGTGCCATGAAGCACTCCTAAATCTTCTATTCGTGGACAATGTTCGCAACAGATCAACAAAAGGCGCGCGGGCCCGGACTGCAGCGGTTGAGACTTCAGTGAAACGTAAATTATAGACCGGAATCCCTCGGTGAATCAATGCCTTCTGTGCGTCACCGGAAGCGGGTGTTGTGTCCCGTTCAGCACTGTGCTGCATGCGTCACAGTCCAGGCAGGCATTCACAGGAGTCGGCCAATGAGCGGATTTCCTGCCCGGCAACGATGAAATGGTCAAGCAGGCGCACATCCAGGAGTTGAAGCGTCCGTGCCAGCTCGTGCGTCAGGTGCACGTCGCTACGACTCGGGGCAGTCGTGCCGGAGGGGTGGTTGTGCGCCACGATCACGCCGGCTGCATTATGCATCAGTGCCTGGCGCGCGACCTCGCGCGGATACACGGCAGTGCGCGTCAGCGTGCCCCGGAACAGTTCTTCGCTGGCAATCATGCGGTTGCGCGGATCGAGGAACAGGCACAGAAAGACTTCATGCGGCAGCGATGCCAGCGTCAGGCGCAGGTAGTTGTGCACCGCGGCGCGCGAGTCGAAGCCGGTCGGCAGCCGCAGCGATTCTGCCAGGGCACGCCGCGCCAGCTCGGGAATGGCCTGCAACTGCGCGTATTTGGCTGCGCCCATGCCCTTGATGCCCGCCAATGCACCCGGCTCGGACGCGAACAAGGCGGTCAGGGAGCCAAAGCGGTGCAACAGTTCGCGGGCGAGGTCGACGGCACTTTTGCCCGCTGCGCCCACGCGCAGGAACACCGCCAGCAGTTCGGCGTCGGAGAGGGCGGCGGCGCCGCATTCCAGCAGTTTTTCGCGCGGCCGCTCGCAGGCGGGCCAATTGGCAATGGTCATGGGCGTTCGGGGTTGGACCGCCGCCCGGAGGGCTGGAAGGGGGATACGGCTCCGGCGCGGCGGGCGATGGGCCAGTCGAATACAATACGGGTTGTTCGTGCGACACGCACACTCGTGTCCGTCCGCGTCGCGTTAGACGCATCGACCCTGGGAGAGTACTCCCACATGCTAGTGAAACGAAGCCCACCATAGCTTACGCCGCTAGCGCCTGCTCACTTTTCAGAGTTATCTGAGAAGCGTTGCTTGCAGTACTGGCTTACCAGCCAGTGCCCGCCCAAAGGCGCGAACCACGCCCTCGGGCGTGGCATTGTCCACTTTCTAAGAGTGGACAATGGCTTTACATGCCGAAGTTTGGCATCAAGTTTGAACGTGGCCACGTTGGCCACCAAACGCCAAGTGGGCGAATGTCATCTGCCCACAAGGCGGAGCATTTGCATTTCCGGTCCAGTCGGACCGGCAGGTAGGGTTCAGGCGGAGCGAAAGCTCTGCACGCTATGGTTCGGTCAGACACGTCCGCGAGGGCGCTTTGATAGAGAACCTGCTATGCGACTAGCAGTAGCCTAGGGAGACATGCGTCACTGGCAACGGTGGGGTATGAAGCTCTCCTGACAATGTAGCCCCCGTAAGGGTGCCAGAGGACCGTGAGGTCTTCTGGTAGAGACTCCGAGCAGCCATGGGGTCGAGGAGCTAGGCTGACTGGTATGGGTAACGGAAGTGAACTGCTGATAAACGTCGTGAGTATTGCGGTGCCAAAGCTGCTGACAGGCACTAACCAAAACGGTATTTGGTCGGTTGCTCCGCTGGACATTCGGAGCACGTCGTCACTAGACCATCGGCGAAGAGGCAGACCCTAACCCGGTCTTGTAGCGTGCAGGGAACGTGGTAAGCCCGTATGGCTGCCCGAGCGCAGTGCGGCTCAGGCAGGCGAACCGTAAGGAACGCTGTTGGCTGTGCGGGTATGGGAGGTTGGAGAAAGCGAACGCCGGGTTGTAATGATTCGGATAGGGGTTGAAACATCACCTCACGCGAAAGCGGGCAGACTTCCAACTGGTCTTTCGTCGCAGGACGACTGGCTAACCCGCTTGAAACCGAAATTTCTTACCCTGAGGGGCAATATGCCCCTCAGGGGGCATGTTGTCTCTGCGTTTTGGGGGAAGACCTCAAGATAGGAGAGCAGCATGGAAGCATTTATCCGTGAGGATAAATCTGCGCTCTCCGGCGCACCGCAACGCTGGGATGCCATCAATTGGCGCCAAGTGGAGCGGAACGTCCGGGCAATGCAGATTCGAATTGCGAAGGCAACACAGGAAGGGGACTGGCGCAGGGTGAAAGCCTTGCAACGGTCTCTGACCCGCTCGTTTTCCGCCAAGGCATCGGCGGTAAAGCGAGTGACGGAGAACCAAGGTAAGCGAACGGCAGGCGTCGATCGCGAACTGTGGGACTCGCCTGAAGTCCGGTGGGAAGCCATCGGACGGTTGAAGCGCCGAGGGTACAGGCCATCGCCATTGCGGCGGGTCTTTATTCCTAAGGCCAACGGGAAGGAGCGCCCACTAGGCATTCCGACCATGTTGGATCGAGCCATGCAGGCTTTGCACCTGCTGGCGCTGGAGCCGGTGTCCGAAGGGACGAGCGATTCGAATTCTTATGGGTTCCGGATCAATCGCTCCACGGCGGATGCCATGTCACAGCTGTTCGTCAACCTGTCCAGAGGGCACTCAGCCCAATGGATACTGGAGGCGGATATCAAAGGTTGCTTTGACCATATCAGTCACGACTGGCTGGAGCGCAATGTCCCGATGGACAGAGTCATCCTCCGCAAGTGGCTGAAGGCTGGCGTGGTATTTCAGGGCCAGTTTCAGGCGACCGAAGCCGGAACACCGCAGGGAGGAATCATCTCCCCGACTCTGGCAAACGTGGCGCTGAACGGGTTGGAACGACAACTGGTTGCTTCCTTCGAGAAGAAGCTGGGGGTCGCCAAAACGCGGAAGCTGAAGGTGAATGTTGTGCGCTATGCGGACGACTTCGTGATCACGGGCACTACGCCAGAGATCCTACAAAACGAGGTTAAGCCGTGGGTGGAGCAGTTCCTGGCGGTACGAGGGCTGACGCTATCAACGGAGAAAACGCGGATCGTCAACATAGCCGACGGCTTTGACTTTCTTGGGTGGAACTTCCGGAAGTACTCCGGAACACTGCTCATCAAGCCGAGCAGGAAGAACGTGCAGACGTTCTACCGCAAGGTGAAGGATGTCATCAGTGCCCACAAGACGGTGAAGCAGTCAGAGCTGATTCGACTGCTGAACCCGATGCTAAGAGGTTGGGCGCAGTACCACCGCGCCGTAGTGGCGAAGGCGGCCCTCAACCGTTTGGGGCACGACATATTTCGTGCCCTATGGCGGTGGGCCAAGCGGCGACATCCAGGCAAGAAGGCGGATTGGGTGCGGAAGAAGTACTTCGGCTCAGTCGGTCAGCGCAGCTGGGTGTTTGGCACCACAGTAGTGAAAGATGTCGATAGTGAGGTATGGGTTGAGTTGTACTCGCTCGCGAGCACGCCCATCCAAAGGCACAAGAAGGTCAGAGGGGATTACAACCCCTTTGATCCGGCGCAGGAGGTGTATGGTGAAACATTGCGACAGGAGCGGCTGCTTGACAGCATGGCGCACCGAAAGCAGTGGATCAAGCTGTACATGTCCCAGCGGGGCTTGTGTGCTCTGTGTCAGTGCAAGATGACCAAGGACACTGGGTGGCATGACCACCACATCGAGTACCGCGTACGCGGTGGCTCCGATGGTCTGAGGAACCGCGTGCTGTTGCATCCGAACTGTCACGTCCAAGTGCATAACCACGGGCTTTCTGTTGTAAAGCCGGTGCCATCGATTTGATGGTATTTTTGTGAAGGCTTGAGCCGTATGCGGGGAAACCCGCACGTACGGTTCTTAGGGGGGAGTGGGCCAGCAATGGCTTGCTCCTACCCTCCTCAGGTTGATCACCCATGAATTTGCAAACTTTCGCGTCGGAAGCCGACGGCGGCACGGCTGGCCGCAAGACTGTCCTGGCCGACTCTTTCCTGACCCTGCACTACAGCATCTCGCTCGAGAATGGCACCGAGGTCGTGAGCACCTTCGACGACAAGCCTGCCACGCTGCTGCTCGGCCAGGGCCAGCTTGCGCCCACGCTGGAGCAGGCGCTGCTGGGCATGCCGGAAGGCGAGCGCATGACTTACCGGCTCGCCCCGGAGCACGCGTTCGGGCCGCGCAATCCCGAGCTGCTGCAATGGGTGTCGCTGGCCACGCTGCGCGAGAACAGCTCGTTCGAGGAAGACTACACCCCGGGCGACCTGGTCGAATTCAACGCGCCCGGCGGCGGCAAGTACGCGGGCGTGCTGAAGGAAATCGGCGAGACCGCGGCGCTGTTCGACTTCAACCATCCGCTGGCCGGGCAGACCATCCTGTTCGACGTGCAGCTGATCGGCATCCTCTGAGTGCGCCAACGTGCCGACTCCCGTCCAGATACGCAGCATGCCTGACCTGACCACCGCACCCGACGCCGAAATCCTGATGGCCCAGCCGCGCGGCTTCTGTGCCGGCGTGGATCGCGCCATCGAGATCGTCGAGCGTGCGCTGGCGCGCTTCGGCGCGCCGATCTACGTGCGCCATGAAATCGTGCACAACGCCTACGTGGTGGCCGACCTGCGCAGCAAGGGCGCGGTGTTCGTGCGCGAACTCGACGAGGTGCCCGCCGGCGCCACCGTCATCTTCAGCGCCCACGGCGTGTCGCGCGAGGTGCGCGAGGACGCCGCCGCGCGCGGCCTGCACGTGTTCGACGCAACCTGCCCGCTGGTGACCAAGGTGCATGTCGAAGTCAGCAAGATGCGCGCGGAAGGTTGCGAGATCGTGATGATCGGCCATCGTGGCCACCCCGAGGTGGAAGGGACCATGGGGCAGGCCAACGGCGGCATGGTGCTGGTCGAGACCGTCGCCGACGTCGCCACGCTGCAGATCGCCGATCCGACGCGACTTGCCTACGTAACCCAGACCACGTTGTCGGTGGACGAGACCCACGAGATCGTCGCCGCGCTGAAGGCGCGCTTCCCGCAGATCCGCGAGCCGAAGAAGCAGGACATCTGCTATGCCACGCAGAACCGCCAGGACGCGGTCAAGTTCATGGCGCCGCAGGTCGAGGTAGTGATTGTGGTGGGCAGCCCCAACAGCTCAAACTCCAACCGCCTGCGCGAGCTGGCGCAGCGCCTGGGTGTGCCGGCCTATATGGTCGACGCGCCGGAGCAGGTGCGCCCGGAATGGATCGCCGGCAAGCGCCGCATCGGCCTGACCGCCGGTGCCTCGGCGCCCGAGGCGCTGGCGCAGTCGATCGTCGACCGCCTGCGCGCGCTCGGTGCGCGCCAGGTGCGTGCCCTGGAGGGCATCGAGGAAAACATGGCGTTCCCCCTGCCACGGGGGTTGATGCCGACCAGCGTCGCCGCCTGAGCGGCAGCGGGCACCAGGCCCGTATCTCCCCACGCTCATGAGCAAGGGCGCCGCGTAATGCGGCGCCCTTTTTTGTTTGCGCGTCTTCGGGCGCGCCATCATTCGAACTTATGACTTCCAATGCACATTATCGGTGCAGCACCATTGCGGCACGAATTACCAGCGTGTTTGGCAAATCAGACAAATAGGGGTAATCCCCGTAACTGGGGTTTTCCCTATTATGGTGCGGCGCTACATTCTGCACATTAGAGATCGGTGCATAGCATTTGAAATGAAATACCTAATTAATTAGGGTCCATTATGGGTGGCGCACCGCGCGCCTAATACCGCCAGCGGGCGGTGCGGGCACGATTCTTGTAAGTATGTGAGACGGTCCCGCCATGTGAGCGGGAATTGCCCCAATCTGTGCATTGGGGAAATTCCCTAGCTCATTTGACGGGTAAATCGGTCGACTTGTTGCGTCGCGTATTGCAACTGCAAAGAAAGGGGATACAATGCGCGCGTTTCAAATTGAAACTAAACAAAGGCGGTCCAGGGAAACGTCCGGGAGGCGTTGCAAATCCCTGTTTTTGTGAATCCTAGGAGATCACTCATGCAAATCACGTTTGCCAAGATTCTGCCGATCGCGGCCGCTGTGGCGCTGGTAGCGGCTTGCGGCAAGAAGGAAGAGAAGCCGGCGGATGCGGCCTCTTCGGCGCCGGCCGCAGCAGCCCCTGCCGCGGGCGGTGGCGAGGTCGTCGTCAAGATCGGCCACGCGGCCCCGCTGACCGGCGGTATCGCGCACCTTGGCAAGGACAACGAAAACGGCGCCCGCCTGGCCGTGGAAGAAGTCAACAAGACCGGCCTGGAAATCGGTGGCAAGAAGATCAAGCTGGAACTGGTCGGCGAAGACGATGCCGGCGATCCCAAGACCGGCACCGCCGTGGCGCAGAAGCTGGTCGACGCCAAGGTGGCGGCTGTGGTCGGCCACCTGAACTCGGGCGTGTCGATCCCTGCCTCCAAGATCTACAGCGATGCCGGCATCGTGCAGATTTCGCCGTCGTCGACCAACCCGGACTACACCAAGCAAGGCTTCAAGACGACCTACCGCGTGGTCGCTACCGACGCCCAGCAAGGCCCGGCATTGGCCAACTACGCTGCCAAGACCCTGCATGCCAAGAGCGTGGCGATCGTCGACGACGCCACTGCCTACGGCAAGGGCCTGGCCGATGAGTTCGAGAAGACCGCCAAGGCTTCTGGCGTGAACGTGGTGGCGCGTGAAGCCACCAACGACAAGGCCACCGACTTCAAGGCCATTCTCACCAAGATCAAGGGCAAGAAGCCGGACGTCATCATGTACGGCGGCATGGACGCGACCGGTGGCCCGTTCGCCAAGCAGGCCCGTGAACTGGGCATCCCTGCCAAGATCGTCGGCGGCGACGGCGTCTGTACCGACAAGGTGGCCGAACTGGCGGGCGATGCCGTGACCAACATCATCTGCTCCGAGGCCGGCCTGGCCCTGTCGCGGATGGAGAGCGGCGCGGACTTCGACAAGCGCTACCAGGCTCGCTTCAACGCGCCGGTGCAGATCTACGCACCGTTCACGTATGACGCGGTGATGGTCGTCGTCGATGCCATGAAGCGCGCCAACTCGACCGAACCGGCTGCCATCCTGGCCGAAATGCCCAAGACCAACTACAAGGGCGTGATCGGCAACATCGCCTTCGACGAGAAGGGCGACATGAAGGAAGGCACCATCACGCTGTACGAGTACAAGGACAAGAAGAAGTCCGTCCTCGACGTCGTGAAGATGTAATCTGGGCTTACCGGCCCATCCGAACGGCACCGTGAGTATTTTGCGGTGCCGTTCTTTTTAGCCTCGCCTAATGTAGAAGCATCCTTACCCTGGATGGAGCATGGCGGGCCGCTTACCAGCAATCCAACCTCAGCAACGTTACCCATCACCACATCATTGTCCCCCCCGGCATCCACACCATGCCGTCAGGTAAGGGACTGAAGCAGGAGTTTTCATGGATATCTTTATCCAGCAGATCGTGAACGGTCTGGTGCTCGGCAGTATCTACGCGCTGATTGCACTGGGCTACACCATGGTCTACGGCATTCTGGGGATCATCAACTTCGCTCACGGCGATGTCCTGATGATCGGCGCGCTGACCGCCCTGTCAGCGATTCTTGGTCTGCAGAAGTTTGCCCCCGGCTTGCCCGAATGGCTGACGCTGGTGATCGCGACATTGATTGCGATGCCGGTCTGTGCAGTACTGTCTTACTCGATTGAGCGTATCGCTTACCGGCCCTTGCGCAATGCGCCACGGCTGGCCCCGCTGATTACCGCGATCGGCGTGTCCATCATCCTGCAGACGATGGGCATGCTGATCTGGTCGCGCAACCCGCTGACCTTCCCGCAACTGCTGCCGTCGGAACCGATCGATATCGGCGGTACCGGAGCCACCATCACCGGCAAGGAAATGGTCATCATCGGCCTGGCCGTGATGGTCATGTCCGGCCTGCTGGCGCTGGTCAACCGCACCAAGCTCGGCCGCGCCATGCGCGCCACCGCCGAGAACCAGAAGGTGGCCGGCCTGATGGGCGTGAACCCGAACTTCGTCATTTCCGCCACCTTCATGATCGGCGCCACGCTGGCCGCGCTGGCCGGCGTGATGATGGCCACCAACTACGGCAACGCCCACTTCTACATGGGCTTTATCCCGGGCCTGAAGGCGTTCACCGCCGCAGTGCTGGGCGGCATCGGCAACCTTGCCGGCGCGATGGTCGGCGGCATGCTGCTGGGCCTGATCGAGGCGCTGGGTGCCGGCTATATCGGCGACCTGACCGGTGGTGTGTTCGGCTCGAACTACCAGGACGTCTTCGCTTTCATCGTACTGATCACTGTGCTCGTCTTCCGTCCGTCCGGCATCATGGGCGAACGCGTGGCGGACCGCGCCTGAGGAGAGCGAATCCATGAATACCCCGATTCCATCCACGGCCGCCGTCGCGGCCCCGACCAAGGTTCCGACCAAGACCCTGGCCGCGCTGATTGGCTTTTTGGTGATTGCGCTGTGCGCGCCGTTTATCGTCCAGACCCTGGGCGGCAACTACTGGGTCCGCGTGCTGGACTTTGCGCTGCTGTACATCATGCTGGCGCTGGGCCTGAACATTGTGGTGGGCTTTGCCGGCCTGCTTGACCTGGGCTATATCGCGTTCTACGCGGTGGGCGCCTACATGATGGCACTGCTGGGCTCGCCGCACCTGGCGAACCAGTTCGAGTGGATCCAGCAACTGTTCCCCACCGGCATTCACCTGTCGATGTGGTTCGTGTTGCCGCTGGCGATCCTGGTGGCCGCGACCTTCGGCGTATTGCTGGGGGCGCCAACGCTCAAGCTGCGCGGCGACTATCTCGCCATTGTGACGCTGGGCTTCGGCGAGATCATCCGGATCTTCATGAACAACCTGGACCGCCCGGTCAACATCACCAACGGTCCCAAGGGCATCACGGCGGTGGACCCGGTCCATATCTTCGGCTTCGACTTCTCGAAATCGCACGAGATTTTCGGGATGAAGTTCACGCCGGTGTTCATGTACTACTACCTGCTGGTGTTCCTGGTCATCGTGATCGTGTTCGTGTGCCTGCGCCTGCAGACCTCGCGCATCGGCCGCGCCTGGGTCGCCATCCGTGAAGATGAAATCGCGGCCAAGGCCATGGGCATCAACACCCGCAACATGAAGCTGCTGGCATTTGCCATGGGCGCGTCCTTCGGCGGTGCCTCTGGGGCGGTGTTCGGTGCGTTCCAGGGCTTCGTGTCGCCGGAATCGTTCACGCTTTGGGAATCGATCTACGTACTGGCGATCGTGGTGCTGGGCGGCATGGGCCATATCCCGGGCGTGATCCTGGGCGGCGTGCTGCTGGTGGGCTTCCAGGAGTTGCTGCGCGTGGTGGCCGAGCCAGTCCAGCATGGTCTGTTCGGCCACGTCGTTGTGGACGCGGAGGTCCTGCGCCAGCTGCTGTTCGGCCTGGCCCTGGTTGGCGTGATGCTGTACCGCCCGGCAGGCATCTGGCCGTCGCCGCGCAAGGAAGACCGCCCGGTGGTTCGCCGTGCGGGCAACGTGGGCCGTTTCTGACCAGGAGGACAACATGAGCAACAACGATTTCCTCCTGTCGGTACAGGGGGTCAACAAGCGTTTCGGCGGCCTGCAGGCACTGTCGGATGTGGGCCTGCAGATCAAGACCGGCGAGATCTATGGCCTGATCGGCCCGAACGGTGCCGGCAAGACCACCTTCTTCAACGTGATCACCGGCCTGTACACCCCGGATGCGGGCGAGTTCGTGCTCGGCGGCAAGCCCTACCAGCCGACCGCCGTGCATGAGGTGGCCAAGACCGGTATCGCGCGTACGTTCCAGAACATCCGCCTGTTCGGCGAGATGACCGCGCTGGAGAACGTGATGGTGGGGCGCCACGTGCGCACCAAGGCCGGCGTGTTCGGCGCGATCTTCCGGCCGCCTTCGGTGCGCCGCGAGGAAGAGGGCATCGAGGACATGGCGCATGACCTGCTCGACTACGTCGGCATCGGCAAGTACGCCAACTTCACCGCGCGCAACCTGTCGTACGGCCACCAGCGCCGGCTGGAGATCGCCCGTGCGCTGGCGACCGAGCCCAAGCTGCTGGCGCTGGACGAGCCGGCCGCGGGCATGAACGCGACCGAGAAGGTCGAGCTGCGCGGCCTGCTCGACAAGATCAAGAACGACGGCAGGACCATCCTGCTGATCGAGCACGACGTGAAGCTGGTGATGGGGCTGTGCAACCGCCTGACGGTGCTGGACTACGGCAAGGTGATTGCCCAGGGCCTGCCGCACGAGGTGCAGAACAACCCCGCGGTGATCGAGGCCTACCTCGGCACCTCGGCGCACTGATGGCGGGAGCAGAAGCAATGACACAGCCAGCAATGAAACAGACAGTACTGAAGATCTCCGGCCTGAAGGTCGCGTACGGCGGCATCCAGGCCGTCAAGGGCATCGACCTGGACATCCAGGACGGCGAACTGGTGACGCTGATCGGCGCCAACGGCGCCGGCAAGACCACCACCATGAAGGCCATCACCGGCCTGCAGGGCTGGGCCGGCGGCGACGTGGAGTACATGGGCAAGTCCATCAAGGGCGTGCCCAGCTACGCGCTGCTCAAGCAGGGGCTGGCGATGGTGCCGGAAGGCCGCGGCGTGTTCGCGCGCATGACCATCACCGAGAACCTGCAGATGGGCGCCTACACGCGCAACGACGAGGCTGGCATCAAGGCCGACGTCGACCGCATGTTCGGCATCTTCCCGCGCCTGAAGGAACGCGCCAACCAGCTGGCGGGCACCATGTCCGGCGGCGAGCAGCAGATGCTGGCGATGGCGCGCGCGCTGATGAGCCAGCCCAAGGTGCTGCTGCTGGACGAGCCTTCGATGGGCCTGTCGCCGATCATGGTCGACAAGATCTTCGAGGTCGTGCGCGATATCTCGGCGCAGGGCGTGACCGTGCTGCTGGTCGAGCAGAACGCGCGCCTGGCGCTGCAGGCCGCGCACCGCGGCTACGTGATGGAGTCCGGCCTGATCACCATGAGCGGGGATGCCAGCCAGATGCTGGACGATCCCAAGGTGCGGGCCGCCTACCTGGGCGAGTAAGCGGCGCTCCGCCGCTCACCTCCGACACCCCGCTGCCGCGAGAGGGGTGAGGGAGAGGGCGGGCGCTCGCAGGCGCAAGGCCTTTCCCCTTGCCGCGGGGCCCCGCGCGGGCCGGCTCTGGCCGGTGTGCGCGGGTTCTGCGGTGCTGGCCCTCTCCCTCACTCCTCTGCGGCGTCCATGGGTTGCCGTGTCACCGCAAAGAAAAAAGCCTCGCGCAAGCGAGGCTTTTTGTCGTCTGGCGATCGCGGAACGATCAGGCCAGCTTCTTCAGCAGCGTGCGCAGCATGCCGATCATCTGGTCGATCTCTTCGTGCGTGACGTTCAGCGCCGGCATGAAGCGCAGCAGGTTGGCGCGCGGCGCGTTCAGCAGCAGGCCTTGCGGCGCCATGTCGCGGGCTTCTTCCACCAGTTGCGGGCCGATGTCCTTTTCCAGCAGCAGCGCGCGCAGCAGGCCTTCGCCGCGCTCGCCGCCCAGGCCGAATTCGGCCGACAGCGCCAGCAATTGTTCCTTCAGGTATTCACCCTTGGCCTTGACGTCGTCCAGGAAACCCGGCGCGGTCAGCTGCTCGATCACGGCGCTGCCGACCGCGGTCATCAGCGGGTTGCCGTTGTAGGTGCCGCCCTGGTCGCCGGCCTCGAAGCTGGCGACTTCGGCCTTGCACAGCAGCGCCGACAGCGGCACGCCGCCGCCGATGCCCTTGCCCAGCGTCATGATGTCCGGCTCGACGCCCGACAGCTCGTACGCGAACAGCGTGCCGCAGCGGCCGCAGCCGGCCTGCACTTCATCGACGATAAACAGCAGCTTGTGCTTGTCGGCCAGCGCGCGCAGGCCCTGCATGAACTCGCGCGTGGCGGGGATCACGCCGCCTTCGCCCTGCACCGGCTCCAGCATGATGCCGACGGTCTTGTCGGTGATCAGCTTCTCCACCGAGGCGAGGTCGTTCAGCTCGGCCTTGGGGAAGCCCGGCACCTGCGGCGCGAAGATGGTGTCCCAGCCGGCCTTGCCCGACGCGCTCATGGTGGCGAGCGTGCGGCCATGGAAGCTGTGGTCCATAGTGATGATCTCGTAGGCGCCGTTCTTGTGCTTGCGGCCCCATTTGCGCGCCAGCTTGATCGCGCCTTCGTTGGCCTCGGCGCCGCTGTTGGCGAAGAAGACCTTGTCGAAGCAGCTGTTGTCGGTCAGCTGCCTGGCCAGGCGCAGCATCGGCTCGTTGTAGAAGGCCGGGCTCGGGTTGATGATCTTCTTCGACTGCTCGACCAGCGCGTCGATCATGCCCTGGTTGGAATGGCCCAGGCAGTTGACCGCCCAGCCCTGCACGAAGTCCAGGTATCGCTTGCCGTTGTGGTCCGTCAGCCAGGAGCCCTTGCCCTCGGTGAAGACGAGCTCGGGCCGGTTGGTGATGTACATCAGGGATTGGACGGGAAACTCAGCAAATGCCATGGCGGACTCCAGGGGTCGGCTTTAAACGATGGACGGACAAGCAGGTAAAACGCGGAAAAACAAAAAGCCACGGGGGTTGCCCGTGGCTCGTTGACCTGAACAGACGCAGTCGACGGTCAGCCGCGCGGCACCCCAGTGGGGAGCGACGTACGGAAGCTGCGGCGTCGGTTGAAGGTCGTATGCATGCGGGCAAATATAAGGCGCATGTGCCCGGGTGTCAAAACGAATTTTGGCAGGCCCGGGCATTGTTGCGCTGAGGGAACGGCTGGCGGGCGTCAGGCCGCCGGAGTGGCCGGAGCCGATCCCGCCGGGTGCATGTCGGCCTCGGAGGTGAACGAGTCGGCGAAGAACGCGTCTTCGTGCAGCTTGCACTGACGGGTAAAGTCGCCGCGCGCGGCGTTGATCATCACCGGCGCCCCGCACGCGTAGACCTCGTGCCCCGACATGTCGGGGTGGTCGGCGATCACGGCCTGGTGGACGAAGCCGGTGCGGCCCTCCCAGTTGTCTTCGGGCAGCGCGTCGGACACCACCGGCACGTACTTGAAGTTGGGCAGGTCGCGCGCCCATTGCTCGGCGAGCGCGTGCATGTACAGGTCCTTGGGCCGGCGGCCGCCCCAGTACAGCGTCATCGGGCGCGTGATGCCGGTGTAGGCGGCATGCTCGACGATGGCCTTGATCGGCGCGAAACCGGTGCCGGAAGCCAGCAGGATGATCGGAGCCTCCGATTCCTCGCGCAGGAAGAAGCTGCCCAGCGGCCCTTCGAAGCGCAGGATGTCGCGCTCCTTCATGACCGGCTGGCCTTCCTTGGCGCCGAACACGTAGTCGGTGAAGGCGCCGCCCGGCATATGGCGGATATGCAGCTCGATCGGGCCGTCCTCGTGCGGCGGCGTGGCGATCGAATAGCTGCGGCGCTTGCCGTCGCGCAGCAGGAATTCCACGTACTGGCCGGCCAGGTACTGCATGCGCTCGGTAGCGGGCAGCTGCAGCTTGATGGCGATCACGTCGTCGGCCAGGCGCTCCAGCGAGGTCACGCGGCACGGCACCTTCTTGATCGGGATGTCGCCTGCGCCGTGGACTTCGCGGCATTCGATGGTGATGTCCGAGGCGGCGTTGGCGCAGCAGAACAGCGCGCGGCCCTCGGTCTTTTCCTGCGCGGTCAGTGCCGCCGGGGCGTGGTCGCCCTGCACGATGGTGCCTTCCAGCACGCGGCCCTTGCACGAGCCGCAGGCGCCGTTCTTGCAGCCGTAGGGCAGGCCGATGCTGTGGCGCAGGGCTGCGCCGAGGATGGTTTCGTCCGTAGCCACTTCGAACTTGTGGCCACTGGGCATGACGGTTACTTGATAAGCCATAATCGGTCTATGAGCCAAATTCAGTCGATGCTGCAGCCCTCGCGCCTCCCAGTCCTGCCGGTCCCCAGCCGTCGGCTGGGCCGTCCGCGCCTGTTGATCGTCGGGTGCGGGGATGTGGGGACGCGCTGCCTGCGAATCCTGTCGTCGCGCATGCGCGTGTTTGCCGTCACGTCGCAGCCGGCGCGCCGCGCCGAACTGCGCGCCGCCGGCGCGGTGCCGCTGGTGGCGGACCTGGACCGGCCGGCAACGCTGGCGCGGCTGCGGGGGCTGGCCACGCAGGTGCTGGACCTGGCGCCGCCGCCCGGTCAGGGCGAAGGCGATCCGCGCACACGTGCCTTGCTCGCCGCCTTGCGCCGCAAGGCCTGGCGGCAGCCTGGCAAGCCCGCCATTCTACCCGACGAGGCCCCGCCCCGCGCTGCGTTTGTCTACGCCAGCACCTCCGGCGTCTACGGCGACCGGCAGGGCGCACGGGTGTCCGAAGTCCATGCGGTGCGACCGCAGACGGCGCGCGCGCGCCGCCGCGTGGCCGCCGAGGGGACGGTGCGCGCCTTTGGCCGCGATGCCGGCTGGCGCACCAGCATCGTGCGCATCCCGGGTATCTATGCCGCCGAGCGGCTGCCGGTGGCACGGCTCAAGCGGGGCACGCCCGCGCTGGTGCCGCAGGACGACGTCTACACCAGCCATATCCACGCCGACGACCTGGCCCGCATCATGGTCGCCGCGCTGTTCCGCGGCCGCCCGCAGCGCGTGGTCCACGCCAGCGACGATACCGAGCTGCGCATGGCCGACTACTTCGACCTGGTAGCCGATCGCCGCGGCCTGCCACGCCCGCCGCGCATCACGCGCGGCCAGGCGCGCGAAGTGATCGAGCCGACGCTGCTGAGCTTCATGAGCGAATCGCGCCGGCTTGATAATCGCCGGCTCAAACGCGAACTGCGCCTGCGGCTGCGTTATCCCACCGTCGCTTCCTTCTTCGACGCCTGACCGCGCCTGTCCTTGGCACGCGCCTTGCTCGCTCCGAGCGCGCCTAACCCCTGTCTATACAGCAACACATCTGATGCCTCGGTGTGGTGCTGCCGGCACCAACAGTGCGCGGCAGCATCAACGTCGTCATTGATGAATCCCTGTCAAATGGCGATTCCCAAGGAAAAGTGACTGTCAGATCCTCCGTGGAAGCCCTACGTTGACTTGTATATACAGGCATTGTTTAATGCCCGAAAACGAGCACGCCACAAGCATGGCCTGCCGTCGACGGACACACCAAAGGAGCGTACCGATGAGGATGGAAAGCCGCATGCAGGGCAGGATTCAAAGCAGGGTTCGTGGCCGCAAGGCAATGCAGGCCGCGCTATTTGCCGCGGCTGTCACCATGGCCGGCGCCGGCCATGCGCAGACCACCAAGGTCACGCTCGGCATGAGCGGCTGGACCGGCTTCGCGCCGCTGACGCTGGCCGACAAGGCAGGCATCTTCAAGAAGAACGGCGTCGAGGTCGACATCAAGATGATCCCGCAGAAGGACCGTCACCTGGCGCTGGCCTCCGGTGCGATCCAGTGCGCGGCCACTACCGTCGAGACCCATGTGGCCTGGAACGCCAACGGCGTGCCCATCACCCAGATCGTGCAACTCGACAAGTCCTATGGCGCTGACGGCCTGGCCGTGCGGGGCGATGTCAAAAGCTTTGCCGACCTGAAGGGCAAGACCATCGGCGTCGATGCGCCGGGCACCGCGCCGTACTTCGGCCTGGCCTGGATGCTGAAGAAAAACGGCATGTCGCTCAAGGACGTCAAGACCACCACGCTGTCGCCGCAGGCGGCCGCGCAGGCCTTCGTGGCCGGCCAGAACGACGGCGCCATGACCTACGAGCCGTACCTGTCCACCGTCCGCCAGAACCCGGACAAGGGCAAGATCCTGGCGACCACGCTGGACTACCCGATGGTGACCGACACGCTGGGCTGCGCGCCCAAGTGGCTCAAGGAGAACTCCAAGGCGGCCCAGGCGCTGGTCGACAGCTATTTCGAAGCGCTGGAGATGATCCGCAAGGAGCCGGAGAAGTCCAACGAGATCATGGGCGCCGCGGTCAAGCAGACCGCCGAGCAGTTCGCCAAGTCTTCCGCCTACCTGCGCTGGCAGGACCGGGAGGCCAACAAGAAGTTCTTTGCCGGCGAGCTCGCCAGCTTCAGCAAGGAAGCGGCGGGCGTGCTGATGGACATCGGCGTGATCCGCCAGGTGCCCGACGTGACGGCGTTGTATGACGCGCGTTTCCTCAAGTAAGCAGAGCAGTCGCAAGGAGGCGTGACGTCATGACGCAAGCCCATGTAGGTTCTTCGGCCCGCCCCGCGGCGGCGGGCGCCGCGCCCGGCGCAGCGCCCGCGCGGCGGCGCCATCCGTGGCTGTCGCCGCTGGTTCCGGTCGCGCCCAATGCGCGCTGGATGCTGGGGCTGTCCTTCTTCGTGCTGTTCTTCGGCATCTGGGCCGCGGTGACGCTGGGCGGCTTCGTGCCGCGCACGTTCCTGGCCGATCCGATGACGATGGCCAAGGAGGGCTTCATCCTTTTCACGGAGCACAATTTCATCGGCGACATCGGCATGACCGTCTGGCGCGTGCTCGGCGGCTTCGTGCTGGCCGCGGTGCTGGCCGTGCCGCTGGGCATCTTCATGGGCTCGTACAAGGCTGCCGAGGCGTTCTTCGAGCCGTTCGTCTCGTTCTGCCGCTACCTGCCCGCGTCGGCCTTCATCCCGCTGCTGATCCTGTGGGCCGGCATCGGCGAGACGCAGAAGCTGCTGGTGATCTTCATCGGCTCGTTCTTCCAGATCGTGCTGATGGTGGCGGTGGCCGTCGGTGGGGCGCGCAAGGACCTGGTGGAGGCGGCCTACACGCTGGGCGCCAACAGCGCCGGCATCGTGCGCCGCGTGCTGATCCCGGGCGCGGCGCCGGAAATCGCGGAAATCCTGCGGCTGGTGCTGGGCTGGGCCTGGACCTATGTGATCGTGGCCGAGCTGATCGGCTCGTCGTCCGGTATCGGCCACATGATCACCGACAGCCAGGCGCTGCTCAATACCGGGCAGATCATCTTCGGCATCATCGTGATCGGCTGCATCGGGCTGGTCTCCGACCTTGTCTTCAAGCGCGCCAACCAGCGCCTGTTCCCGTGGAGTTCGATCCAATGAGCGCACTGTCCATCCAGCAGGTCTCGCGTACCTTCGCCAACCCGCGTGGCGGGCAGACGCTGGCGCTGCAGCCGGTCGATTTCGAGGTGCGCGACAACGACTTCGTCACCATCCTGGGCCCGTCGGGCTGCGGCAAGTCCACGCTGCTGCGCATCGTCGCCGGGCTGGATACGCCGTCCACCGGCCGCGTGCTGCTCGACGGCCAGCCGGTGTCCGCTCCGGGTGCGGACCGTGGCATGGTGTTCCAGTCGTACACGCTGTTCCCGTGGCTGACGATCGAGCAGAACGTGCGCTTCGGCCTGCGCGAGCGCGGCATGAGCGCGGCCGACCAGAAGGAGCGCAGCGACTTCTTTATCCAGCGCGTGGGCCTGCGTGGCTTCGAGCACCATTTCCCCAAGCAGCTCTCGGGCGGCATGCAGCAGCGCACCGCGATCGCGCGGGCGCTGGCCAACGATCCCAAGATCCTGCTGCTCGACGAGCCCTTCGGCGCGCTCGACAACCAGACCCGCGTGCTGATGCAGGAGTTGTTGCTCGGCATATGGGAAGCGGCGCGCAAGACGGTATTATTCGTGACCCATGATATCGACGAGGCCATTTTCATGGCCAACCGGGTGGCGGTGTTTTCCGCCAGGCCGGGTCGGATCAAGAGCGATATCGCGGTCGACTTCCCGCATCCGCGCCATTACACCATCAAGACCTCCCCGGAGTTTTCCGCGCTCAAGGCGCGGCTGACCGAGGAAATCCGCGCCGAGGCGATTGCCGCGGCCGAGCACTGAAACGCCATGAACCACGCCGTCGGCTCCGCCACCCCTGCTTCCTCTCCCACCGCGCTCTACCAGCAGGTGAAGGAGTACATCGCCCGCCAGATCCAGAGCGGCGCGTGGCAGCCGGGCGACCGGGTGCCGTCGGAGCAGGAACTGGTGAACCGCTTCGGCGTGTCGCGCATGACCGTCAACCGGGCCCTGCGCGAGCTGTCGGAGCAGGGCCGGGTGGTGCGTGTCGCAGGCGTCGGCACCTTCGTGGCCGAGCACAAGCCGCAGTCGACGCTGCTGTCCGTGGTCAACCTGCAGGACGAGATCCGCATGCGCGGGCATGACTACGCCTGCGACGTGATCCTGGTCGAGCGGGTCTCGGCGTCGATCGAGGTGGCGGCCGCGCTGGAGCTGCATACCGGCGAGTCGGTGTTCCATTCGGTCTGCGTGCATCGTGAAGACGGCGTGCCGGTGCAGCTGGAAGACCGCTATGTGAACCCGCGCGTGGCGCCGGATTTCATCGGCCAGGACTTCAGTGCGACCCAGCCCGGCGAATACCTGTTGCGCCACGTGCCCTACGATCAGGTGGAGCATGTGGTCGATGCCATTGCCGCCACGCCGGAGCAGGCCGCGCAGCTGGAAATGCCGCCGACGCAGCCCTGCCTGATGCTGACCCGCCGTACCTGGACCAACAGTGTGCCGGTGACGTTCGTCCGTTGCCTGCATCCGGGCAACCGCTACCGCCTCGGCAGCCGCTTCCGCGCCGACGGCAATCCCGCTTTCGGCTGAGCCGCGCGTTACCAACCGCGAGGGTCAGCCACTGCTTCAATTTTTATCCTAAGCTGTATAGACAGGAACATACAAATGACTGCGAGCCAACACGACCAAGCCTCCCGCCCGCTGCTGACCCTGCAGCCGGGCCAAGTCACCCTGGCCGACCTGCGCCGCATCTACCGCGGCGAAGTGCGCCTGGCCATGGCCGATTCCGCCTGGGCGGGCGTGCGCGCGGCGCAGGCCACCGTGCAGGACATCATCGACGCCGACGCCGTCGTCTACGGCATCAATACCGGCTTTGGCAAGCTGGCGCAGACCCGCATCCCCAACGACAAGCTGGCGCAGCTGCAGCGCAACCTGGTGCTGTCGCACAGCGTCGGTACCGGCCCGGACCTGGCCGGGGACACCGTGCGTTTGATCCTTGCCATCAAGGCGGTCAGCCTCGCGCGCGGCCACTCGGGCATTCGCCCGGAACTGATCGAGGCGCTGCTGGCGCTGGCCAACCACGGCGTGACGCCGTGCATCCCGGCCAAGGGTTCGGTGGGCGCATCGGGCGACCTGGCGCCGCTGGCGCATATGTCGTGCACGCTGATCGGCGTGGGCGACGTGCTGGTCGACGGCAAGCGCTTGCCGGCAGCCGAGGGCCTGGCCCATGCTGGCCTGAAGGCTTTCGAACTGGGCCCGAAGGAAGGCCTGGCGCTGCTCAACGGCACCCAGGTGTCGACCGCGCTGGCGCTGGCCGGCCTGTTCGCCGCCGAGGACACCTTCGCAGCCGGCCTGGTGGCGGGCGCGCTGTCGCTGGAAGCCATCAAGGGCTCGGTCAAGCCGTTCGACGCGCGCATCCATGAGGCCCGCGGCCAGGCCGGCCAGATCGCGGTGGCCAGCGCCGTGCGCGCGATGCTGGATGGCAGCGAGATCGTCGATTCGCACAAGGCCTGCGGCCGCGTGCAGGACCCGTACTCGATCCGTTGCCAGCCGCAGGTGATGGGCGCTTGCCTGGACAACCTGCAGCACGCCGCGCGCATCCTGCAGATCGAAGCCAATGCCGCATCGGACAACCCGCTGGTGTTCCCCGAGCAGGGCGACGTGATCTCCGGTGGCAACTTCCACGCCGAGCCGGTGGCCTTCGCCGCCGACATCATTGCGCTGGCGATCGCGGAGATCGGCGCGATTTCCGAGCGCCGCCTGGCGCTGCTGCTCGATACCGGACTGTCGGGCCTGCCACCGTTCCTGGTGCGCGATGGCGGTTTGAACTCGGGCTTCATGATTGCGCAGGTGACTGCCGCGGCGCTGGCCTCCGAGAACAAGTCGCTGGCGCATCCGTCCAGCGTGGACAGCCTGCCGACTTCGGCCAATCAGGAGGACCATGTGTCGATGGCCACCTACGGCGCGCGCCGGCTGGGCGATATGGCGGCCAACACCGCGGTGGTGGTCGGCATCGAGGCGATGGCTGCGGCGCAGGGCATCGAGTTCCATCGGCCGCTGAAGTCGTCGCCGCTGGTGGAGCAGGAATTGGCCCGCATCCGTGCGCGGGTGGATTTTGTGGAGGGCGACCGCTACCTCGCGCCGGATATCGAAGCGATGAAGCAGTGGGTGGTACAGGGCGATGCGGGGGCTGGGTGGCCTGCCGCCGTGCGGGAAATTTTGCCGACCAACGCGGGTTGAGGCACCGGCCCTCTCCCCCGGCCCCGCTCCCGCGCGCGGGAGGGGGGAGCAAACCGACGGCCGTTCAGGTGCTGTCTGGTGTCTCCCCTCTCCCGCTTGCGGGAGAGGGGCGGGGGAGAGGGCCAGCGCATCCAGTCGCAATCACGTCTCAAGTGGCATCAGCCTGAATCGATCGCGCCACAAGCGCCATCCAAAGGAGAACAAACACATGAACGCTCCCGAATCCCAATCCCTCCAGCGCGGCCAGCGTGAAATCCGCGCCCCGCGCGGCACCCAGCTGCACTGCAAGAACTGGCTGATCGAAGCCGCCTACCGCATGATCCAGAACAACCTTGACCCCGACGTGGCCGAGCGCCCGCAGGACCTGGTGGTGTACGGCGGCATCGGCAAGGCCGCGCGCAACTGGGAATGCTTCGACGCCATCCTCGACAGCCTGCGCCGCCTGGGCGAGGACGAGTCGCTGCTGGTGCAGTCAGGCAAGCCCGTCGGCGTGTTCCGCACGCACCCGGACGCGCCGCGCGTGCTGATCGCCAATTCCAACCTGGTGCCGCACTGGGCCACGTGGGACAAGTTCAATGAACTGGACCGCGCCGGCCTGATGATGTACGGCCAGATGACCGCGGGCTCGTGGATCTACATCGGCACGCAGGGCATCGTGCAGGGCACGTACGAGACCTTTGTCGAAGCCGGTCGCCAGCACTACAACGGCGACCTGTCGGGCAAGTGGATCCTGACCGCCGGTCTCGGCGGCATGGGTGGCGCGCAGCCGCTGGCCGGCGTGCTCGCGGGCGCGTGCGTGCTGGCGATCGAGTGCCAGGAATCGCGCATCGACTTCCGCATCCGCACGCGCTACCTCGACAAGAAGGCCACCACGCTGGACGAGGCGCTGGCGATGATCGCCGAGGCCACGGAAAAGAAGGAGGCGATCTCGGTCGGCCTGCTCGGCAACGCGGCCGACATCGTGCCGGAACTGGCCAGGCGCGCGCAGGCCGGCGGCATGCGTCCGCATATCGTTACCGACCAGACCTCTGCGCATGACCTGGTCAACGGCTATCTGCCGCAAGGCTGGACTGTCGAGCAGTGGGAAGACGCACGCAAGCACGATCCCAAGTCGGTGGAGGCCGCCGCGCGCCCGTCGATCGTCAAGCACGTGCAGGCTATGCTGGATTTCCAGAAAATCGGCGTGCCGACGGTGGACTATGGCAACAACATCCGCCAGGTGGCGTTCGATGAGGGCGTGCAGAACGCCTTCGATTTCCCGGGTTTCGTGCCGGCCTATATCCGCCCGCTGTTCTGCCGCGGCAAGGGCCCGTTCCGCTGGGTCGCGCTGTCGGGCGATCCCGAGGATATCTACAAGACCGACGCCAAGATGAAGGAGCTGTTCCCCGAGGACAAGCACCTGCACCGCTGGCTCGACATGGCGCACGACCGCATTGCGTTCCAGGGCCTGCCGGCGCGTATCTGCTGGGTAGGCCTGGACGAGCGCCACCGCGCCGGCCTGGCCTTCAACGAGATGGTGAAGTCGGGCGAGCTGAAGGCGCCGGTGGTGATCGGCCGCGACCACCTTGACTGCGGCTCGGTGGCCTCGCCCAACCGCGAGACCGAGGCGATGCGCGACGGTTCCGACGCCGTGTCCGACTGGCCGCTGCTGAATGCGCTGCTCAATACCGCCGGAGGCGCCACCTGGGTCAGCCTGCACCACGGCGGCGGCGTGGGCATGGGCTTCTCGCAACACTCCGGCGTGGTGATCGTCTGCGACGGCACCGATGCAGCAGCTAAACGCATCGAGCGCGTGCTGTGGAACGATCCGGCTACCGGCGTGATGCGCCATGCCGATGCGGGCTATGACATCGCCATCGAATGCGCGCATGAGAAGGGCCTGAACCTGCCGATGGTGAAGGGCGTATGAGCACCGTGATGTCGCGGCACTTCGCGCTCGCGGCCATCGACCCGACGCGCTGGAAGAACGGCGGCGGCAACACGCGCGAGATCGCGGTGTGGCCAGCGGGCGCCGGCATGGACGACTTTGTCTGGCGGCTGAGCGTGGCCGATATCGAAGCCGATGGCCCGTTCTCCGCCTTTCCCGGCATCGACCGCCAGATCGTGTTGCTCGACGGCGCTGGCGTGGTGCTTAGCGCCGACGACGGTAGCTTCAGCCACCGGCTCGTGCAGCCGGGTGCGCCGTTTGCGTTCTCGGGCGACACCGGCCTGCAGTCGGCATTGCTCGACGGACCCACGCGCGACTTTAACGTGATGACGCGGCGTGGCCGCTGCCGCGCGCGCGTCGACGCCTTCCGCCACGGGTTTGCCGTCAGCACCGGTGCCGATACGGTTTGCCTGCTTGCCGTGTCCGGCACCTGGCTGGCGCAGGATGCGCAGCCGGCCGCCGCGCTGGAAGCGGGACAAGGTCTGTTGTATGCCGCCGGCGAATCCGCTGGCTGGCAAGCTTTTGCACCGGGCGGCGACGATGCGCTGTGCCTGTGTGTCACGCTGGAAATGGAGTCCGACCAATGACGCTGCCTTCCGTACCCGGCACCGCCACCGCCGCCAGTGCCGATGGTGTCTGGCACAACTGCCACCTGCTGCCCGATGCCGATCCGGTGCGCGCCATCCGCGATGCCGCGCTCGTGGTCGAGCACGGCCGCATTGCCTGGCTCGGCGTCGCGGCCGACTTGCCGCAGGCTTACCGCGACCGGCCGCGCCACGACGCCAACGGCGCATGGATCACGCCGGGACTGGTCGATTGCCACACGCACCTGGTCTACGGCGGCCAGCGCGCCGACGAGTTCGCCATGCGCCTCGCCGGCGCGGGCTATGAGGAAATCGCACGCGCCGGCGGCGGCATCGTCTCGACCGTGCGCGCCACCCGCACCGCCGACGAAGACACGCTGTTCGCGCAGGCCGCTGCGCGATTGCAACCGCTGCTGGCCGAGGGCGTGACCGCCATCGAAATCAAGTCGGGCTACGGCCTCAGCCTCGAAGCCGAGCGCAAGCAGCTGCGCGTGGCACGCCGGCTGGGCGAGCAGTTCGGCGTGTCGGTGCACACCACCTTTCTTGGCGCGCACGCGCTGCCGCCCGAGTACGCTGGCCGCGCCGACGACTACATCGACCTGGTGTGCAATACCATGCTGCCGGCGCTTGCCGAAGAAGGGCTGGTCGACGCCGTCGATGCCTTCTGCGAATCGATCGGTTTCTCGATCGCGCAGACCGAACGCGTCTTCGATGCCGCAGCGCGCCACGGCGTGCGCGTCAAGCTGCACGCCGAGCAGCTCAGCAACCTCGGCGGCGCGGCACTGGCCGCACGCCATCGCGCGCTGTCGGCGGACCACCTCGAGCATCTCGATGAGGCCGGCGTGGCCGCGATGGCCGAAGCCGGCACGGTCGCGGTGCTGCTGCCCGGCGCCTACTATTTCCTGCGCGACACCAACCTGCCGCCGATCGCGCTGTTGCGCCAATACGGCGTGCCGATGGCGATCTCGACCGACCACAACCCTGGCACTTCGCCGGTGACGTCGCTGCTGCTGATGATGAATATGGCCTGTACGCTGTTCCGCCTGACGGTGCCCGAAGCGCTGGCCGGCGTGACCCAGCATGCGGCGCGCGCGCTGGGTGCGTCGGATCGCCACGGCAAGCTGGAAGCGGGGCGCACGGCCGACTTCGTGCTGTGGCGCGTCGATTCGCCGGCGGAGCTGGCGTACTGGTTCGGCCGCAATCCTGCTGCCGCGGTCGTGCGGCAAGGGCGTGTTTATCCGGCGCAGGGAGGCGTATCGGCATGAGCGCATCACAGCTCTTCGCAGACTGGGCCCTGCTGCCCGAAGGCTGGGCGCGCGACGTGCTGCTCGCGTGGGACGAGCAGGGCCGCCTGACCAGCGTGCAAGCCGGCGCCACTGCAAGTGCCGGCGTGCCGCGCGCAGCGGGCCCGGTGCTGCCGGGCATGCCCAACCTGCATTCGCACGCATTCCAGCGCGGCTTTGCCGGGCTGACCGAATGCCGCAGCCGCCCGCATGGCGACAACCCCGCCAGTTCCGATTCGTTCTGGAGCTGGCGCACGCTGATGTACCGTTTCGCGCAGCGGATCTCGCCAGATACGCTGGAAGCCATCGCCACGCAGCTCTACATCGAGATGCTGCGCGCGGGCTACACCAGCGTGTGCGAGTTCCACTACGTCCACCACGACGCCAACGGCAAGCCCTACGCCGATGCCGCCGAGATGTCGCTGCGGCTGCTGCGTGCGGCGCAGCGCACCGGCATCGGCATGACGCTGCTGCCGGTGCTGTACCAGACCGCTGGCTTCGGCGGCAAGCCGCCGCTGGCCGAGCAGCGCCGCTTCCTGCATGACACCGACGCCATGCTGCGGCTGCTGGAGCGCCTGTCGCCGGTGTGCGCGCAAGCCGGCGCACGTCTCGGGCTGGCGCCGCATTCGCTGCGCGCGGTGCCCGAACACAGCCTGCTGCATGCACTGTCGGGGCTGAAGGCGATCGACGCGCAGGCGCCGGTCCATATCCACATTGCCGAGCAGCAGCGCGAAGTCGACGACTGCATCGCCTGGTCTGGCACGCGCCCGGTGACATGGCTGTTCGATCATGTCGATGTCGACGCGCGCTGGTGCCTGGTGCACGCCACGCACATGGACTGGGATGAACGCCGACGCCTCGCGCACAGCGGCGCCGTGGCCGGCATCTGTGCGACCACCGAAGCGAACCTCGGCGACGGCGTGTTCGAGGCGGCGCCTTACCTCGCGCAGCACGGCGCATGGGGCATCGGCTCAGACAGCCATGCCAGCGTCAGCGTGGCCGAGGAACTGCGCCTGTTCGAGTACGGCCAGCGGCTGGGCTTGCAGCAGCGCAACGTACTGGCCTCGGATACCCACCTGCAGGTGGCCGATCGACTCTATCTGGAGGCCGTGGCAGGCGGCGCACGCGCCAGTGGCCGCGACGTGGCCGGGCTGGAACCTGGCCAGCAGGCGGACTTCGTGGTGCTGGACGGTGCGCATCCGACGCTGGCCTGCCTTGATGGCGCGCAGGCGCTGGCCACCCACGTGTTCGCCAACCACGGTCATGAGACACTAGCGGATGTCCGCACCGCCGGCCGCAGCCGCGTGCAGCATGGCGCGCATGCGCTGCAGGCCGAAGCGGCCCAACAGTTCATCGCCGCCCGCGCCGGCCTGCTGGCCGACTGAAGCGCGACAGATTCGCGACGGATTCGCGACGGATTCGCGACTGATTCGCGACTGATACGCGACTGATACGCGACGATTACTGGCACCGCCCAACGCATTGCACCAGAACATGTCCTTCTCCACTGATACCCCCGCCTTCACCCTGCATCGCGGCACGCGCCCGCTGCTCGTATCGATGCCGCACGTCGGCACGCACCTGCCGGCTTCGGTCTCGCAGCGCCTCACCGCCGAGGCCCGCACCGTGCCCGACACCGACTGGCACCTGGAACGCCTGTACGGCTTTGCCCGCGAGCTGGGCGCGTCCGTGCTGGTCGCCACGCATTCGCGCTACGTGGTCGACCTGAACCGTCCGCCCGACAACGCCAACCTGTATCCCGGCCAGGACACCACCGGCCTGTGCCCGGTCGACACCTTCGACAAGACGGCGCTTTATGCCGATGGCAGCAACGGCCCCGACGACGCGGAAATCGCCGCGCGCCGCGACGCGATCTGGCGCCCGTATCATGAAGCGCTGGCCGCGGAACTGGCGCGCCTGAAGGCCGAGCACGGCACCGTCGCGCTGTGGGATGCGCACTCGATCCGCTCGGCGCTGCCGCGCTTCTTCGAGGGCAAGCTGCCGGATTTCAATCTCGGCACGGCCAATGGCGAGAGCTGCGACGCGGGGCTGGCGAACCAGCTGCTCGAACTGGCGAGCGCTGTGCCCGGCCATACCGCGGTGCTCAACGGGCGTTTCAAGGGTGGCTATATCACGCGCCAGTACGGCAAGCCGCAGGATGGCGTGCACGCGGTGCAGCTTGAGCTGTCGCAGTGTGCGTATATGAGCGAGACATATCCGTTCGCCTATGACGAGGCGCGGTCGGCGGGGCTGCAGCCGGCGCTGCAAGGCATGCTGGCCACGGTGCTCGCGTTCGTCGAATCGCGGTAAGACGACTGGCGGGGCGCGTAAGGCATAAAAAGAGCCCGGCTCAGGGCCGGGCTCTCAGGCACGCCAACGAAGGCTTACTTCTTCACGACGTTCTTGTTCGCCTTGCTCCCCGTCGCCGCGTTGTACTTCTCCACATACTCCTCGAACAGCTTGCGGATCGCGCGGCCGATCTTGGCGTAATCAGCTTCATTGAGGTTGGCCAGTGACACCCGGCCGGACGGATGCCGCGTACCGAACCCGCGGCCCGGCAGCAACACCACGCCAGCCTCGTCGGCCAGCTCGAACAGCAGCTCGTTCGGCTCGACCGCCTCCATCACCCATTTGACGAACTCCGGCCCGATCGCCTTGCCGCCGAGCTGCTCGATATCGAGCAGCGTGTAGTAGTCGACCGCGTTCGGGTCATCGCCCTCCGGCGCAATGCCGATCTCGCGGTACAGCGCGGCCTTGCGGCTGCGGATCAGCCGCTTCATCGCGTTCTTGTAGTTGTCCGGCGTGTCCATCAGCGAGAACAGCGAGAACAGCACCATCTGCACCTGCTGCGGCGTGGACAGGCCAGCCGTGTGGTTCAGCGCCACGGTGCGGCTGTCGGCGACCAGGCGGTCGATGAACTTGAGCTTCTCCGGCTCGGTGGTGATCGAGCTGTAGCGCTTGTTCAGCTGCTCGCGCTGCGTTTGCGGCAGCTTGCCGATCTGCAGGTCGAAGACGTTGTCGCGGTGCGTGGCGATCACGCCCAGGCGCCAGCCGGTCGCGCCGAAATACTTGGAGAACGAATACACCAGGATGGTGTTCTTCGGGCACATCGCGAACAGCGAGACAAAGTTGTCGGCAAAGGTGCCGTAGACGTCGTCGGTCAGGATGATCAGGTCGGGGCGCTCTTCGATGATCGAGGCCAGGTACTCCAGGCTCTCGTCGCTCATGCGCACCGACGGCGGGTTGCTCGGGTTGACCAGGAAGAAGGCCTTGACCTTGGGGTCGCGCAGCTTGTCCAGTTCCTTCTTCGAGTATTGCCAGCGCGATTCGGGATCGGCGTCGACGGACAGCTCTTCCAGCTGGTAGTCGTTCAGTTCGGGGATCTCGATGTACGGCGTGAAGATCGGCATGCCGAGCGCGATGGTGTCGCCGGCCTTGAGCAGGTGGTTCTCGCGGATGGTGTTGAACAGGTATGTCATCGCCGCGGTGCCGCCCTCGACCGCGAACAGGTCGAACTCGCCGATGAACGGATGGCTGCCGATCATCTCCTTGCGGATGTACTGGCCGACGATGGTCTCGGACAGCTTCAGCATGCGATCCGGCACGGGATAGTTGCAGGCGAGGATGCCTTCGCACATCTCGTAGAGGAAGTCGCCGGCATTCAGGCCGAGCTGGTCCCGCACGTACGACACCGCGCCGGCCAGGAAATTTACGCCCGGGGTGTCGGCGAACTCGCGCGCGAACAGGTCGAAGCGTTCCTCGATGCCATCGCGGCGCGGAAAGCCGCCGACGCCTTCGGGCATATACGAGAACGAGCGCTCGGACTCGCGCATGGCGAACAGGCCCAGCTGCCAGAAGCCGTGGCGCGGCACGGTGGCGAGGAAGTTGGGGTTGCCGCGGCCCGCATTGAGCATCAGGCGTTCCGCATCGCTGCTGGCAAGCTTGATCAGCTCATCCTTCAGCTCGAACGGGGAGAGGCTGGCCAGCTTGGAGATATCGGGTTTGCTCATGGCTTGCTCCTGTGTAGACGCTTGTCGGTTGGGCTGGCGGGCCGGAATGTCAGGTGGCGGCCCGCGCAGCGTGAAAAGCAGGGAAGGGCTATACGAGGCCAACCACCAGCGGCCCCAGCAGGGTCAGCAGCACGTTGGCGAGCGCGTAGGTGATGGCGAAGGGAACGGTCGGCACCGGGCTTTCGGCCTTGTCGAGGATGCCGCCGAAGGCCGGGTTGGCACTGCGCGACCCGGACAGCGCGCCCGCCAGCAGCGCGGCGTTGTCGTACCTGAGCACGTAGCGGCCGAACAGCATCGTCAGGAACAGCGGCAGCAGCGTCACCACCGCGCCCAGGATGAAGATGGTCAGCCCGCTCTGGCGCAGCGTGGACACGGCCTGCAAGCCTGAGTTGATGCCGACGATGGCGACGAACGCGGCCAGTCCGAAGTCCTTCAGCAACTGGCACGCGGCGGTCGGCATGGCGCCGAACATCTTGTGCTTGGACCGCGCCCAGCCGAATACCAGGCCCGACAGCAGCGCGCCGCCCCCCGCACCCAGCGTCAGCGGGATCGAGCCGACGCGCCAGACCAGCAGGCCGATCAGCAGGCCCACCAGCACGCCGGCGCCGAAGTAGACGAAATCCGTCTTCTCGCTGGGCACCAGCTCGTAGCCGGCCATCTCGGCCGCGCGCCTGGTGTCGGCGGGGGTGCCATACAGCGTGATGATGTCGCCATGCTGCAGCTTCAGTTCGGGCAGCAGCGGCAGCGGGTGGTCATAGCGCTCGATGCGCTCGAGATAGACGCCGTGGCGCATGTCGCGCCCGACCATGTCGACGATCTCGGCCACGGTCTTGTTGTTCATGCCCTTGGCGGTGAACACCACGTTGCGCGACTGCATGACCGCGCCCATGCCGTCGGCGTCGGCCACTTCTGGCCCGATCTGCGCGGCCGTCGGCACGATCGCATCGCGGCGGCCGACCAGCAGTACCAGGTCGTCATGCTGCAGCACGAGGTCCTGCGTGACTTCGAGCTGCTTGCCGCCGCGCTGCACTTTTTCCACGGTCAGCAGGTCCTCGCCGCCGATCTCCAGCTGCGAGACTGTCCTGCCGGAGGCATCGTTCACGCGGTACAGCCGGCCCACCAGGCGCGGCAGCGCGCCGCGCTGGCCCGGGCCGAACTGCGGCAGGCCGCCGTGCAGCTGCGCCTCGACCTTCTTGGCGTCGGTCTTCAGGTCCGACTTCATGAAGCGCGGCAGGATGTTCACGCAGACGATGATCGCGCCGAGCGAGCCGAACACGTAGGTCACGGCGTAGCCGATCGCCACGTTGGCCTGCAGCGTCTTGACCTGGTCGGGCGGCAGGCCCAGCTTGGTGATGGCGTCGCCAGCCGTGCCGATGATCGCCGACTGTGTCATGCCGCCGGCGGCCAGCCCCGCGGCCAGTCCCTTGTCAAGATGGAACAGCTTGGCCAGCACCACCACCGTGACGAGGCCGCACACCGCCATGAAGACCGCCATCGCGATCTCGCGCAGCGAGCTGCGGTTCAGCGAGTTGAAGAACTGCGGACCGCTTTCATAGCCGACTGCGTAGATAAAGACCGCGAACATCACGGCCTTGACGCCATTGTCGATTTCGACGCCGAACTGGCTGATCACCACCGCGGCGAGCAGCGAGCCCGCCACGCCCCCGAGCTGGAAGCGCCCGAAGGTGATTTTGCCGATGGCGTAGCCGACCGCCAGGGAAAGGAAGAGCGCCGATTCGGGCGACTTCTGGAAGATGTCATGCAACCATTCCATCGAAGGCTCCTGAAGCGAGTGATGCGGGTTGGGAGAGGCGTTGCATAGTGTTGGGGTGGTGGTGGGTAAGCGATGTGCGCGGTGTGCGCGGCGGCATTCGTCCGGCTAGCGCGCCAGCGCGCCGGCCATTGCCACCGCGATGGGGCCCAGCAGCGGCAGCAGCACGTTGGAAATGGCATAGGTGATGGTGTAGCCGATCACCGGCGTGCCGTTGCCGGCGGCATTGGTGAGCGCCATGATGGTCGGCGTGCTGCAATGCTGGCCCGCGACCGCGCCGAGCAGGATCGGAGTTTCCAGCTTGAGCCACCAGTGGCCGATCGCCAGCGAGACCGCCGCGGGCACCACCGACACCAGGATGCCGGCCACCGGCAGGATCAGTCCGTATTCGCGCACCAGCTTGACCGCGTCCGGGCCCGCGGAGAGGCCCACCGCGGCAATGAACGTGGCCAGCCCGAAGTCCTTGAGGATCTCCGCCGCAGGCGACGGCAGCGAGCCCACCACCGGCGCGCGTGCGCGCAGCCAGCCGAAGATCAGTCCCGATACCAGGCAGCCGCCGCCGGTGCCCAGCGTCAGGTCGGCCTGGCCCACCTTCACGCTGAACGCACCGATCAGCATGCCCAGCAGCACGCCGATGCCGAGGAACACAAAGTCGGTCTTGATCGTCGGCGTGACCAGGTAGCCAAGCTCCGGCACCACGCGCTGCACGGCTTCCTGCGGGCCGCTCAGCGTCAGCACGTCGCCGCGCCTCAGCACGGTGCTGGGCAGCGTGGGAATGCGATGCTCCATGCGCGTGATGCGCTGGATATAGACCCCGCGTCCCAGCCCCACGTCGACCATCTGGCGCAGCCGCGCCAGCGACAGGCCCGCGACTTCGCGCCGTGTCAGCAATACCTCTTGCTCGGCCTGCACGGCGTCCATGCCGGGTTCGTCGGGCAGCTCGGTGCCGACCTCGGTGCCGACGTTATGTGCGAAGCCGACCATCGCGTCGCGCCGGCCCACGGCCAGGATCACGTCGCCATCGCGCAGGATTTCGTCGGGCGCCGGGCGGAAGGTGTTGCCGCCGCGGCGGATGCGGCGGATGGTGACGCCAAGCTGCACGGTCCGCTCGGCATCGATGACGCTCTTGCCGGCGATCCGTTCGACACGCAGCAAGCGGCCCACCAGCAGCGGCAGCGCGCTGCGCTGGCCCTCACCCATGTCGTTCTCGCCGCCGAGCTTCTGCCACAGCTGCGCGGCGGATTCGCGCAGGTTCACGCGCAGCAGCCACGGGGCGAGCTGGCTGGTGAACAGCACGATCGACACCAGCCCGAACAGGTAGGTCACGCTGTACGCCGTGACGATATTGGTCTGCAGCACGCGTACCTGCTCGGCCGTGACGCCGAGCCGCGCGATCGCTTCGGAAGCGGTGCCGATCACCGCCGACTCGGTGGCGGCACCGGCGAGCAATCCTGCCGCCGTGCCCTGGTCCAGCCGCAGCAGTGGCACCGCGATGGCCAGCAGCGCGAGCAGCACGAACACTTCCACCAGCGACAGCAGGCCAATGCGCCATTCGCGCCCGACATTGGCGAAGAACTGCGGACCGCCGGTGAACCCCAGCGCGAAGATGAACACGGCAAAGGCCACGTTCTTGACGTCGTTGTCGAGCTTCGCGCCGGACTGCCCGATCACCAGCGCAGCGATCAGCGTCCCGCAGATGCCGCCAAGCTGGAACGGACCGAAGCGAATCGCACCGATCGCATGGCCAACCGCGAGCGCAAGGAACAGTGCGATTTCTGGCTGCCCTGCGAGCAGGGCGGAAAGCATTTCCATGGCGCGGTGGCGTGTCCTCGGGGCGGGAAAGACAATGACTGCGATGCCTTGCGAGCCGATGCGCGGACACGGCGCTGGCGCCGCGGTCGCGTGGCAGCACGCGTCTGCATCGACCGGCAAATGCAGCGTGAGGCATTATCTCCGCCGGTTTGGGGCCGGTATATTGAAAGCTTTCTTGGCTGAATTAAGCGCGGTCAACATTCCGCGCGCGGGACCGTGCACGGCATCTGGCGTGATGCGTGCAGCGTCTGGAAGGAGGGGGGCGAGGGGGTGGCCGCCTCACCCGAACGGGTGCGGCGGCACAGCGGGATGCGGCGCGATCAGCGCCCGCCGGCCAGGCGTGCGTCGATATGCTTCGCGCGTTCCAGCGAGCCGGGGTGCGTGCTGAGCATGCTCGACTGCCCGCCGTCGAGCTGCGACATCTTGCGGAACGCAGAAGCCAGCGCCTGCCGGTTGGCGCCGTTCTTGGTCAGCAGGTCGAAGGAATAGTCGTCGGCAGCGGTTTCCTGGCGCTGCGAGAATTGCGCATTGACGAACGTCTCGGCCAACTCTCCGATCTGCGACGACGACAGCGCCGTCAGCGAAGCGATGCTGGTCGATCCCAGCAGGCCGCGCGCAGCCGCGGTGGTATAGGCCACTTGCATCGCCGCCTTGGTGTGACCCAGCGCCACATGGCCGATCTCATGGCCGACCACGCCGCGCACCTCGTCGTCGGTGAGGAAGTCCATCAGCCCGCTGTAGACGCGCACGCATCCATTGGCCATGGCCCAGGCGTTGATGTCCTTGGTAACGTAGACCTTGGCATTGAGCGGCAGCCCAGAATTGCCCAGCCCGCTCATCACATTCGCGAGCCGCTTGGCGTAGGTGCTGTCGGCCGCGGCAATGGTGTTCTTCTGGTCCATTTCCGCGCACGACTGGTCGGACAGCGTCTTGACGTTGGTGTCCGACAGCGTGGCCGCGGTGAACAGGCTGCCGCCGGCCTGGGTCAGGTTTTCCATATTGGCGCCGGCGCAACCAGCCAGCAGGGTGGCGCAGGCGAGGGCGAAGGCGGGGAGGGTGGGCTGCTTCATGGTGAGCTCCGCTGACATTGGCACTGCCATAGGATAGGAATCCATCAGGGCGTCTGCCAGTGGGCGGCGTCCGACACGGCTGGCATGAAGGTACTTTGCCGACGCTAGTCATGCCAACGGGGGAGCGACGATCCCACTTGGCACTAGCTCTTTGTATATACAATAAACAATGCCTCTCCCAAGGGTCGTATATACAATCTGATGTGGAAATCACCTATGACGCTGCCAAGAACGCACGGAATGTCGCCGAACGCGCGCCGGGATTACGGCGAGCCTCGCTATATTGCCGTCGGCTATCTCGGCGGACGCTTGCACGTGTTGTGCTTCACTGAAACCAGCACAGGGATTCGCGTGATCAGCCTGCGCAAAGCCAATCAACGAGAGGTGTACAGCTATGGCAAGACGCGCCCCATTGACTGACGCTGGCGGGGAAGTCCGTGAACTGACCAGCGACGATCTTGAGCAGTTTAGGTCAACCACTGAAGCGCTTCCCGAGTCACTTCGAACCAAACTTGGTGTGCGGGGCCCGCAGAAAGCGCCGATCAAGGTCGCGCTGTCGCTGCGTGTCTCCCCTGAAGTCGTGGAAGCGTTTCGCGCGACAGGAAGGGGTTGGCAAACGCGTATGGATGCTGCGCTGGTCGACTGGCTCAAGACGCACCGTCCAGAGGAACTGACGATGTGACCAGGCCATGCAAGAGGGCGCTAGGAGGAATGCCGCGCGTTGGGACTAGCCGGCGGCAGGCAAACGGAAATCTGGTGCCCGGGGTCGGACTCGAACCGACACGCCTTGCGGCGGGGGATTTTGAGTCCCCTGCGTCTACCTGTTTCACCACCCGGGCAGGTGTGACGGCATCGGAACCGATGCCGGGCTGAGCCGGCGATTATGCCGCAATTCCCCCCGGCCGACAACCGGCCGCCGTGGCGATGGTAATGGCCCGGATAACTTGTGCATGGAGATTGCGGTTAGCATCGCCGTCACCGCGTGCACCACCGATGCCGCGCCAACCAGTCCCGACTCCGCACCCACCCACTGCCATGACCGACCATGCCTCGCTGGCGAGCCTCGCCAGCCTGCCCTCGCAGGATCCCGGCTTCTACGAGCGCGAATACAACAACCGCGCCAACGTTCCAGATAACCCGGCGCATATGGCGCGCTGGGGCGAGTGGTCGGCGCAGGTGCGCGAGCGCGGTGGCTTGATCGCGGACCTGAGCTATGCCGATGCGGGTTCGCGGCATCCGCAGGATGAGACGCTGGACTATTTCCCGGCGTCGGCGGATGGCGGGGCAGCGCCGCCGCTGCTGGTGTTTGTCCACGGCGGCTACTACCGCGCGCTGGACAAGCGCGACCACAGTTTCGTCGCCAGCGTGCTGCCGGCGCAGGGGGTGTCGGTGGCGGTGGTCAACTATTCGCTGGTGCCGTCGGTAACGGTGCCTGACATCGTGCGGCAGGTGCTGCGCAGCGTGGCGTGGCTGTACCTGCAATCCGGCGAGCTGGGGCATGACCGGCAACGGCTGTTCGCCGCCGGGCATTCCGTCGGCGGCCACCTGGTGGCAATGCTGATGGCGGCGCGCTGGCCGCAGCTGGCGCAAGACCTGCCCGCCGACCTGATCAGGGGCGGGCTGTCGGTCAGCGGGTTGTATGACATGGAACCGCTGCGCCGCGCCGCGTTCCTGCAATGCGACCTGCGGCTATCGGACGACGACGTGGCGAGGCTCTCGCCGGCCTACATGACGCCGGCCACTGCCGCGCCGCTGTCGCTCGCGGTGGGCGAACTGGAAGCGGCAGAGTACCACCGCCAGCATGCGCTGATGCGGGCGGCGTGGCCCGCCAACGTCGGCAGTCCGGCCGCGAGCGATCTCGTGCTGCCGGGCTGCCATCACTTCAACGTGCTCGATGGCTTCAATGATGCCGACAGCGCGCTGGTGCGCGCCGTCCTGCGCCTGACGGGCAACTGAGCGTCGGGCTCAGCCCTCCAGCACGCGCAGCAGCGAGGAGGTATCGTCCTTGCCCCAGCCGTTGGCCATCAGCGTGCGCAGCTGCGCCGACGTGGCCTGCATCGCCGGCAGATCCAGGCCGATCTCCTCGGCGATATCGCGCGCCAGCCCGAAGTCCTTGTCGTGCAGCCGCGCCTCGATGCCGGCGGCGAAGTTGCGCGACACCATCTTGGGCCCCATCAGGTCGAGCATGCGGCTGCCCGCCATGCCCGTCGACATGGCTTGCAGCACGCGGCCGGTATCGACGTTCTGCGCCGAGGCAAAGCGCATGGCCTCGGCGATGCCTTCGATATTGACCACCTGCGCGATCTGGTTGCACAGCTTGGCGACCTGGCCGGCGCCGTTGTCGCCGATACGCGTGATGGTCGTGCCCAGCAGTTCCAGCAGCGGCAGCACGCGTTCCAGCACCTCGAGCTTGCCGCCGACCATGATGGTCAGCTTGCCGGATGCGGCGGCCGTGGTGCCACCCGAGACCGGGCAGTCGAGCGCCTCGAGGCCGCGCGCGGCCAGTGCCGCGGCGATCTCGCGCGTGACCACCGGCGAGATCGTGCTGTGGTCGACGCACACCGTGCCAGGCGCCGCGCCGTGGATCACGCCTTGCTCGCCCAGCAGGACTTCGCGCACGTCCTCGGACGAGGTCACGTTGGTGAACACGACGCTGGCGCCGCGCGCCGCCTCGGCGGGCGTGAAGAACGGCTCCGCACCCAGGCCGCGCGCGGCCTCTGCGGCTTCGGGGCGGCGTACGAAGGCGCGCACGGTGTGCCCGGCGGCCAGCAGGTGGCGGACCATGTGCGAGCCCATGGCGCCCAGGCCGATGAAGGCAACAGTGACGGAAGGGGTGGAAGTGGTGGTCATGATGCGATGCTTCCTTTCAGAAGGCCGGGTTCGGCGGGCGATGGCTACTTGTCGCCCGCATAGGCGAACTTGCCGTTGCGGATCACCCCCATCACGCGCGAACGCTGGTCGAAGCCCTGGTGGTCCTTCGCGTTCAGGTTCAGCACGCCGTTGGGGATGGTGAGATTGGTGGTGGATTCGAGCGCGTCGCGCATGGCGGCGCGGAATTCGCGCGTGCCGGGCTGGGCGCCGGTCTTGAGCGCGCGGCGCGCGGCGTCGTCCAGCAGCAGCCACGCGCCCCAGGCGTCGCCGGCAAACTGTGTCACGCTGTCGGCGCCGTACTTGCCCTCGTAGCGGTTGACGAAGTCCAGCGCGACCTTGCGCACGGGGTGGCTCTCGGGCAGCTGGCGCGCCACCACGACCGGCCCGGTCGGGAACAGCGTGCCTTCGACGTCCTTGCCACCCATGCGCAGGAATTCCCAGGTGGCGATGCCGTGGGTCTGATAGACCTTGCCCTTGTAGCCGCGCTCGCCCAGCGTCTTCTGCGGCAGCACCGAGGGCGTGCCGGCGCCGGCGATCAGCACGGCGTCGGGGTTGGCGGCCATCAGCTTGAGCACCTGGCCGGTCACCGAGGTGTCGTTGCGCGAAAAGCGCTCGTTGGCGACGACCTTGATCTTGCGCACCTCGGCCAGCTTCGAGAACTCGCGCCACCAGCTTTCGCCATAGGCGTCGGCAAAGCCGATGAAGCCGACTGTCTTGATACCGTGGTCGCTCATGTACTCCGTCAGCACGGTCGCCATGTGCGAATCGTTCTGCGGCATCTTGAAGGCCCAGCGGCGCTTGGCGTCGGTCTGCGGCTCGACGATCGACGCCGACGCGGCCAGCGCCACCATCGGCGTCTCGCCCTCGGATACGGCGTCGAGCGCGGCCAGTGCGGTCGGCGTGATATTGGGGCCGACGATCACGTCGACCTTTTCCTCGGAAATCAGCTTGCGCACGTTGCGCACCGCCGCGGCCGGGTCGGAGCCGTCGTCCAGGATCACGTAGTGCGCCTTCTGGCCGCCCAGCGTCTGCGGCCACATCAGCACGGTGTTCTTGGAGGGGATGCCGATCGAGGCCGCCGGCCCGGTGGTGGACACGTCGATGCCAACGCGGATATCGGCCAGCGCGGCGGCGCTGGCGCAGAGCAGGGTGGCGAGTAGTGTTGCGGGTAGGGCGGTGGGCAGCAGGCGGGGCAACGCGCGGTGCAACTTCGGCATCTTGTCTCCTCCGGTCTTATTTGTGACGGGAAGGATAGCCGAACTCCGCCTGCATGGGCACGCGCGTCAGCGCACGCCCAGCCGCCAGAGCGTGGTCACCTCGGCCGACCGCGCCGCATGCAGCGGATCGGTGGGGTCGGCGGCGCGCGCATGGCGCGGGCGGATATCGGAGCGGCCCAGCACCTTCAGCCCGGCGGCCTCGATCCAGCCTTCCAGCTGCGCGCGCGGGCGCAGGCCCAGGTGCTCGGCCAGGTCGGACAGCAGCAGCCAGCCTTCGCCGCCGGGCTCCAGGTGGTCGGCCAGGCCGTCGAGGAAGCCGCGCAGCATGGCGCTGTCCGGGTCATAGACGGCACGCTCGACCGGCGAACTCGGCCGGGCCGGCACCCACGGCGGGTTGCACACCACCAGTGGCGCCCGGCCTTCCGGGAACAGGTCGGCCTGCACGATCTCGACCGGGCCGGCGTAGCCGAGCTGGCCGATGTTCTCGCGGGCGCAGGCCAGCGCACGCGGGTCCTGGTCAGTGGCGACGATGCGCTTCACGCCGCGCCGGGCCAGCACCGCGGCCAGCACGCCGGTGCCGGTGCCGATGTCGAAGGCCAGCGCCTTCGACGGCAGCGGCTCGGCGGCGACCAGGTCGACGTACTCGCCCCGCACCGGCGAGAACACGCCGTACCAGGGATGGATGCGGTCTTCCAGCGCCGGGATCTCCACGCCTTTCTTGCGCCATTCGTAGGCGCCGATCATGCCCAGCAACTCGCGCAGCGACGCCACATAGGGCTCGCCTGCGGGGCCGTAGGCCTGTTCACAGGCTTCGCGCACATCGGGCGCGCGGCGCAGCGGCACGCTGTGGTCGGCCTCGAACGGCAGCAGCAGCATGCCCAGTGTGCGGGCGCGCTGCGATTGCGCCAGCCGGTGCAGGTGGAAGGCCTCGGTGGCGGAGCCGGGCGCGCCCTTGGCCTTCTGGCCCGGCCGGCTGGCCTTCTTGGGCTTGCGCTCGGTGCGCCGCGCCAGGGCGTTGAGCAGCTGGCGCGCGTTCTGGAAGTCGCCGCGCCACAGCAGGGCAGTGCCTTCGCAGGCGAGACGGTAGGCGGTGTCGGCGCTGGTGGTGTCATCGGCGACCACCACGCGGCGCGGCGGCGGGTTGCCGGCCTCGGAGCGCCAGGCGGCGCTGCGCTCGGTGCCGTCCTCGGTCCAGTGGATGCGGGGCAGTTCGCTGGTGGCTTCGCTCATGGGTTGGCTCATGGGTTGGCTCACAGCGCCTCCGGCCGGCGCGGCGTGACGGGAATGCAATGCATGTTGGGTTTGCTTCTTATATAGAGAGAGGCGGCGGGGTGCCGCCCTCAGAGTTCGTAGGCTTCGTGCTCGCCCGACATGGCCTGTTCGACCAGCTTGCGGTTCAGTGTCGGCGAGAACAGCTCGATAAAGGTGTAGACAAAGCTGCGCAGGTAGGCGCCCTGCTTGACCGCCAGGTGCGTCACATTGCTGCCGAACAGATGGCCGGCGGAAATCCCGCGCAGGTTGCGGTCGCGCTCGGCATCATAGGCCACGCCGGCGACGATGCCCACGCCCAGGCCGATCTCCACGTAGGTCTTGATCACGTCCGCGTCGATCGCCTCTAGCACGATGTCCGGCTTCAGGTGGCGCAGCTCGAAGGCCTTGTCGATCTTGGGCCGGCCCGCAAAGTTGGGGTCGTAGGTGATCAGCGGGTAGCCCATCAGGTCTTCCAGCGCCAGGTGCTTCTTGTCCAGCAGCGGATGGTCGGGTGGCGTAATCACCATATGCGTCCACTGATAGCCCGGCAACGACACCAGGTTCTTGTCGTCGGTGATGCCTTCCGTGGCGATGCCGATATCGGCCTGGTCATGCAGCAGCATGTCGGCGATCTGCGTCGGGTTGCCTTGCTGGATCGACAGCCGGACCTTGGGGTAGCGCTTGGTGAACTCGCCGATCACCCGTGGCAGCGCATAGCGTGCCTGTGTATGGGTGGTGGCAATGGTGAAGTTGCCCTGGTCCTGTGCGGCATAGTCCATGCCGACCCGCTTCAGGCTCTCGACCTCCTGCAGGATCTTCTCAACGGAGGTGAGAATGCGCCGCCCCGGTTCGGTCAGGCTGCGAATCCGCTTGCCGTGGCGCGTGAAGATATCGACACCCAGCTCTTCCTCCAGCTCGATGATGGCCTTGGACACGCCAGGTTGTGACGTGTAGAGCGCTTTGGCGGCTTCGGTCAGGTTGTAGTTCTGCCGGACGGCCTCACGCACGAAGCGAAACTGGTGGAGGTTCATATAACTCGGGTCGTATAAACAAACAACTTCTTATTAGTTTGAGGTATGAGGCCAGTTTATTACGATTCTCGAACTTTGTTAATGAACGTCCTGCCCTCAGTGCGTCCGCTCGCAGCCCCCGGATTGTGATGCGAGCCCCACGGGCCAGGGCCCACCGAGTCCCCCATGTCGCTGGCCTATACCGTTTCCGGTCTGTTCGTAGGCATCCTCGTCGGTCTGACCGGCGTGGGTGGGGGCTCGTTGATGACGCCGCTGCTGACGCTGCTGTTCGGCTTCTCGCCGGCCACCGCGGTCGGCACCGACCTGGCTTTTGCTGCGATCACCAAGGGTTTCGGCACCATCGCGCACCGCGCCCACGGCCATGTGCAGTGGCAGGTGGTGCGGCGCCTGTGCATCGGCAGCCTGCCGGCGGCGGTCGTGGCCATCCTGGTGCTCAAGAGCGCGGGTGAGCTCAACGCGCAGTGGCTGCACGCGATCCGCGTGACCATCGGCGTGTCGGTGCTGCTGACCGTATTGTCGCTGCTGTTCCGCAAGCAGATGCTGGCCTGGCTCGAACGCAACCCGCGCTTCCAGCTGCATGGCCGTGCCCAAATCATCGCCACCATCGTGGTGGGCGCAGTGATCGGCGTGCTGGTGACGGTGTCGTCGATCGGCGCCGGCGCGGTTGGCGCCACGCTGATCCTGCTGCTGTATCCCCATATGAAGCCGGCCGAAGTCGCCGGCACCGATATCGCCTACGCCGTCCCGCTGACGGCGCTGGCAGGTCTGGGCCACGTGTGGCTCGGCACCGTCAACTGGAATTTGCTGCTGGCACTGCTGGTGGGTTCGATCCCCGGCATCTGGCTGGGCGCGCAACTGTCGCGGGCGCTGCCCGAGCGGCTGGTGCGCGCCGCCCTGGCGACCACGCTGACGCTGGTCGCCATCAAGCTCGTTTCCTGAATTCAACGAATACTGAACGGACCCCGCCATGTATCAGTACGACCAATATGACCAGCGCATCGTCAACGAGCGCGTCGCCCAGTTCCGTGACCAGGTGCGTCGCCGCCTGTCGGACGAGCTGACCGAGGAAGAATTCCTGCCGCTGCGCCTGCAGAACGGCCTGTACATGCAGCGCCACGCATACATGCTGCGCGTGGCGATCCCGTACGGCCTGTTGTCGGCGACGCAGCTGCGCAAGCTGGCCCATATCGCGCGCGAGTACGACCGCGGCTATGGCCACTTCTCGACCCGCCAGAACATCCAGTACAACTGGATGGAGCTGGAGCGCGTGCCCGACGTGCTGGCCGAGCTCGCCAGCGTCGAAATGCACGGCATCCAGACCTCGGGCAACTGCGTGCGCAACATCACCACCGACCACTTCGCCGGCGTCGCGCCGGACGAGTCGGTGGATCCGCGCGTGCTGGCCGAACTGCTGCGCCAGTGGAGCACGTTCCAGCCGGAGTTCGCTTTCCTGCCGCGCAAGTTCAAGATCGCGATCTCGGCCTCGAAAGACGACCGCGCCGTGGTGCAGATGCACGATATCGGCATCTACGCCTACAAGAATGCCGAGGGCGAAACGCGCCTGCGCATCCTGGCCGGTGGCGGCCTGGGCCGCACGCCGATCCTGGGCTCGATCATCAAGGACGACCTGCCGTGGCAGCACATGCTGACCTACGTCGAATCGGCCATCCGCGTGTACAACCGCTACGGCCGCCGCGACAACAAGTACAAGGCCCGCATCAAGATCCTGGTGAAGGCCATCGGCGTGGAGAAGTTCGCGCAGGAAGTCGAGGAAGAATGGCAGCACAGCAAGGACGGCCCGGCCACGCTGACGCAGGTCGAGTTCGACCGCGTGGCGCAGTACTTCACGCCGCCCGCGTATGAGAAGCTGGCCGACACTGACGCCTCGTACGAGAATCACCTGCTCGAAGACAAGGCGTTCGCGCGCTGGGTCAGCCGCAGCGTGCACGGCCACAAGGTGCCGGGCTACGCCGCGGTGACGCTGTCGACCAAGCCGGGCCTGGCCTCGCCCCCGGGCGACGCCACCGACGCGCAGATGGAAACCGTGGCCGACCTGGCCGACCAGTTCGGCTTCGGCGAACTGCGCGTGGCGCACGAGCAGAACCTGGTGCTGCCGGACGTGAAGAAGCAGGACCTGTACGCGCTGTGGCAACTGGCCAGGAAGGCCGGCCTGGCCACGCCGAACATCGGCCTGCTGACCGACATCATCGCCTGCCCGGGCGGCGATTTCTGCTCGCTGGCCAACGCCAAGTCGATCCCCATCGCGCAGGCGATCCAGGACCGTTTCGACGACCTGGACTATGTCTATGACCTGGGCGAGATCTCGCTGAACATCTCGGGCTGCATCAACGCCTGCGGCCACCATCACGTCGGCAACATCGGCGTGCTGGGCGTCGACAAGGACGGTTCGGAGTGGTACCAGGTCACGCTGGGCGGCGCCCAGGGTAACAAGACCGCGCTGGGCAAGGTGATCGGCCCGTCGTTCAGCGCCGAGGAAATGCCCGAGGTGGTGACCCGCATCATCGACACCTTCGTGGCCAACCGCATCGAAGACGAACGCTTTATCGAAACCCTGTCCCGCATCGGCATCGCCCCGTTCAAGGAGCGCGTCTATGCCGACAAGCAGCCGCGCGAGCGCGCTGAAGCCTGAGGACCGGAGAGACTGAACATGGCAAAGATCATTCAACTGCAACGCGACGGTGCGAACGTCACCCCGGTGATCGTCGAAGACAACTGGACCGTGCTGCGCGCCACTGAAGAGCAACCGCTGACCGAGGAACTGGTCGCTGCTGCCGTGCAAGGCCAGGACGCCGTGCTGTTCCCGCTGTCGGTGTGGAAGGCCAATGAAGCGCTGCTGGCCGGCCGCGACGCGGCACGCACCGGCGTGTGGCTGGCGCCGGAAGACGAGCCGGGCGATGCCGCCGCGTACTTCGACCGCGTGTCGCTGGTGGCGGTGGACTTCCCGGTGTTCCGCGATGGCCGCGGCTTCTCCACGGCCTACCTGCTGCGCACCCGCTACAAGTGGGAAGGCCAGCTGCGCGCCATCGGCGACGTGCTGCGCGACCAGCTCAACTTCATGAAGCGCTGCGGCTTCGACGCCTTCGCGGTGCGCGCCGACAAGAACATCGACGACGCCATCAAGGGCTTCACCGAGTTCACGGTGACCTACCAGGCTTCGGTCGACGAGCCGCTGCCGCTGTTCCGCCGCGCCCGCACCGAAGATGGCGTCGTGCAACCGAAGGCCACGGCATGAGCACGGTGCTGAGCGATATCGCGGTGGTGGCAGACACGGGTGCCGGTTCAGTGTCCGGCCTGCGTCCGCCCGCGCTGTGGGTCGCGCCCGAATACACCGGCAGCGTCGAAGCGCTGGAACAGAAGGAGCGACAGCTGGGCGAGCGCTTGGCCGGCATTGCCGGACGCTTCTTCCGCGCGCGCTTTGCCTCCAGCCTGGCCGCCGAAGACATGGTGCTGACCGATGCCATCCTGCGCGGTACCCCCGCCGTGCGCGCTGGCATCCGTGTCTTCACGCTGCAGACCGGACGCCTGCACGCCGAGACGCTGGCGGTGCTCGACAAGGTGCAGTCGCACTACGGCTACAGCATCGAGCAGTACACGCCGGATGCCGAGGCAGTCGAGAACTACCTGAAGAAGCATGGCCTGAACGGCTTCTACGACAGCATCGACCTGCGCAAGGAATGCTGCGGCATCCGCAAGGTCGAGCCGCTCAACCGCGCGCTGTCGCACGCCGACGCCTGGCTGACCGGCCAGCGCCGCGAGCAGGCCGTGACGCGCGCCGAGCTGCCGTTCGAGGAAATGGACGACGCCCGCGGCATCCCCAAGTTCAACCCGCTGGCGGACTGGTCCGAGCCGGAGGTGTGGGCCTACCTGAAGCGCCACAACGTGCCGGTCAACGACCTGCACGCCAAGGGCTATCCCAGCATCGGCTGCGAACCCTGTACGCGTGCAGTGCGCGCGGGCGAGGACGTGCGCGCGGGACGGTGGTGGTGGGAGAGCAAGGACTCGAAAGAGTGCGGGCTCCACGAACAGAACATCAAGCATTGAGGCCGGTACAAAAATGGGCATCATGAACGACATCGCAGAAGCAGGGTTGACGCAAACGAGCAGCGTGGCGCACCTGTTGCAGGTACAGAACGACCATCTCGACCGCCTGGAAGCGGAATCGATCTACATCATCCGCGAGGTGGTGGCCGAGTGCCGCAACCCGGCGCTGCTGTTCTCCGGCGGCAAGGACTCGATCGTGATGCTGCACCTGGCGCTGAAGGCCTTCCGCCTGGGCGACCGCAAGATCGAGCTGCCGTTCCCGCTGGTGCATATCGACACCGGCCACAACTACCCGGAAGTGATCGAATTCCGCGACCAGCGCGTGGCCGAACTGGGCGCGCGCCTGGTGGTGGGCCACGTCGAGGATTCGATCAAGCGCGGCACCGTGCGCCTGCGCAAGGAAACCGATTCGCGCAACGCGGCGCAGGCCGTGACACTGCTCGAAACCATCGAGGCGCACAAGTTCGACGCGCTGATGGGCGGTGCCCGCCGCGACGAAGAGAAGGCCCGCGCCAAGGAGCGCATCTTCTCGTTCCGCGACGAGTTCGGCCAGTGGGACCCCAAGGCCCAGCGCCCCGAGCTGTGGAGCCTCTACAACGCCCGCATGGCGCAGGGCGAGCAGATGCGCGTGTTCCCGATCTCGAACTGGACCGAGCTGGACGTGTGGCAGTACATCGCCCGCGAGAAGCTGGCCCTGCCGCCGATCTACTATTCGCACCAGCGCGAAGTAGTGCGCAAGAACGGCCTGCTGGTGCCGGTCACGCCGATCACGCCCAAGCAGGACGGCGACGTCAGCGAAGTGCTGTCGGTCCGCTTCCGCACCGTTGGCGACATCAGTTGCACCTGCCCGGTGGCCAGCGTTGCCGATTCGCCGGAAGCGATCATCGCCGAGACCGCGGTGACCGAGATCACCGAGCGCGGCGCCACCCGCATGGACGACCAGACCAGCGAAGCTTCGATGGAGCGCCGCAAGAAGGAAGGCTACTTCTAAGCCGCACGCAGCAAAGGATCCAGACATGACTCACCAAGCAACCCACCAAGGCCTGCTGCGCTTCATCACCGCCGGCTCCGTCGACGACGGCAAGAGCACGCTGATCGGCCGCCTGCTGTACGACAGCAAGGCTGTGCTGTCGGACCAGCTGACCGCGCTGGCCAATGCCAAGAACAAGCGCACCGCCGGCGAGCAGATCGATTTCTCGCTGCTGACCGACGGCCTGGAAGCCGAGCGCGAGCAGGGCATCACCATCGACGTGGCCTACCGCTACTTCTCGACCGCCCGCCGCAAGTTCATCATCGCGGATACGCCGGGCCACGAGCAGTACACCCGCAACATGGTTACCGGCGCGTCGACCGCGCACGCGGCCATCGTGCTGGTCGATGCCACGCGCGTCACCGTCAAGGACGGCCGCGCCGAGCTGCTGGCGCAGACCAAGCGCCATTCGGCGATCCTCAAGCTGCTGGAAATCCAGCACGTGATCGTGGCCGTCAACAAGATGGACCTGGTCGACTTCAGCGAGCAGACCTTCAACGAGATCCGCACCGCCTACACGGAACTGGCCGAGCAGCTGGGCCTGAAGGACGTGCGCTACGTGCCGGTCTCCGCGCTGCGCGGCGACAACATCGTGCACGCGAGCGACGCCACGCCGTGGTACCAGGGCGAGCCGCTGCTGCCGCTGCTGGAAGACCTCCCGGTGGAAGAGGCCGCGCCCGAGGACGACGCCGCGCTGCGCTTCCCGGTGCAGCTGGTGATCCGCCAGGACGGTTCGCAGTCGGACGACTTCCGCGGCTATGCCGGCCGTGTCGAGGCCGGCACCGTGCGCGTCGGCCAGAAGCTGCGCGTGCTGCCCGCCAACCGCGATGCCGTGGTGGCCGAGGTGCTGACGCCCAACGGCGCCGCGGAATCGGCCAATGTCGGAGACACGGTCACGGTGCGCCTGGCCGAGGACGTCGATGTATCACGCGGTGACATGTTCGTTGCCGCCGATGCGACCACGGCCTCCGCCAAGAAGCTGCAGGCCGACCTGTGCTGGTTCGACGACGAGTCGCTGAACCCGTCGCGCAAGTACGTGCTCAAGCACACCACGGCCAGCGTGTTCGCGCGCGTGTCGTCGGTGGATCGCGTGCTGGACGTGCATACGCTGTCGCACGAGACCGGCCGCCACGATATCCGCCTGAACGACATCGGTTCGGTGCAGATCTCGCTGCAGAAGCCGATCGTGTGCGATGCCTACGGCGACAACCCGGCGACCGGCGCATTCGTGCTGATCGACGAGGCGACCAACCACACGGTGGCCGCAGGCATGATCCGTGCGTTCTCCTGATCGGTAACGAACAGGAACGAGCGGACAAGGGGCAACAGATGGACAAGCAGGCGCAGAAGACCTACGGCAAGGTGTTCCTCATCGGGGCAGGCCCCGGTGCGGCAGACCTCATTACGGTGCGTGGTGCACGGCTTTTGGGCGAAGCCCAGGTGGTGCTTCACGATGCACTGGTGTCGCCGGAGATGCTGGCCTGGTGTCCGCAGGCGGAGCTGGTCGAAGTCGGCAAGCGCTGCGGCCAGCGCTCCACCGCGCAGTTGTTCATCAACCGCCAGATCGTGGACCTGGCCAGCAAGTACGAACGCGTGGTGCGCCTGAAGGGCGGCGATCCGATGCTGTTCGGCCGTGCCGACGAGGAACTGCAGGCGCTGGAAGCGGCCGGCATCGAGTATGAGGTGGTGCCCGGCATCACCGCCGCGCTGGCGGCTGCGTCGGCCATCGGCAAGCCGCTGACCAAGCGCGGCGTGTCGCGCAGCGTGGCGTTTGCCACGCAGGCCAAGGCGGCGGACGGCGAGGGCTCGGCCGATATCGAAGCCGCGGTCAAGGCCGATACGCTGGTCTACTACATGGGCCGCGACCAGGCCGCTTCGATCGCCGCGCAGCTGATCGCGCACGGCAAGCCCGCGTCGACGCCGGCATGGGTGGTGGAAGCCGCCACCACGCCGCGCCAGCGCAGCCGCGAGTTCACGCTTGGCCGGATGGCGGCAGGCGAGGCCGCGGCCTGGATCGACCCGGTGCAGCCCAGCCTGCTGATGATCGGCGAGGCGCTGGCCGCGCGCGCCACCGAGTCGCCGCGGGAAGGCGCCGGCACGACCGGGTTGCTCACCCCGCGCGCTGCCTGAGCCGAAGGCTCCGCGCCACAAAGACAAAGCCCCGTGCCGGTATGCCGGCACGGGGCTTTGTCTTTGTGGGTCCATGGGCCGCTCAGGGCTGCGCAGGATCCCCAGCCGGCAACGACGCCATGCAGTAGGCCGCGATCGCATCCAGCACCGCATCGGACTCGCCGACCGCGGCCGCGCAATGGATCCGCAGGCCGGGGTGGGCCTGCCGGCACTGGTCGAGCAGGGCCGGCAGGTCGCGCCGGATGTGGCCGCCCTGGCCGAAGAACACCGGCACCACTGTGACCTCGCCGACGCCGCCCGCGGCCAGTTCCGCCAGCGTATCCGGCAGCAGCGGCGACATCAGTTCCAGGAACGCCAGCCGCACCTCGCAGCCGGGCAGGGCGGCAACCAGCTTCTGCTGCAGCCGCTCGAACGGCTCGCGCCAGCGCGCATCGCGCGCGCCGTGCGCGAACAGGACCAGGGCACGATCGCTAGCTGCCATGGCCGTCCTCAGTGCCGGTCAACCCAGCGCAGGGCCAGCAGCGCCACCGTCAGGTAGAGCGTGCCTGGCACCAACGCGGAGATGATGGGCGGCCAGGTATGCAGCAGGCCGACGTGCGAGAACAGCGTATTCGACAGGTGGAACGACAGCCCCAGCATGATGCCGCCGAACACCTTCACGCCCACCGCGCCTGCACGCGCGTGCAGGTAGGCGAAGGGCAGCGCCAGCGCCACCATCACGAACAGCGTCAGCGGGTAGATCACCTTCTTCCAGAACGCGATCTCATAGCGCTGCGTGTCCTGCTTGTTGTCGCGCAGGTGGCGGATATAGCGGAACAGGTCGAGCGTCGACATTCGCTCCGGCGTCACCAGCAGCACCGACAGGATCTGTGGCGTCAATTCCGAGTGCATGGCCACGCGCGGGAATTTCAGCTGCTCGGCGCGGAAATCCGGCGACAGGGCATCACGCGGCGGTGCGCTCCTGGCCGCATCGGCCTGCGGCATCAGCTCGGTGAAGCGTGTCTCGCTGACCCCTTGCAGCTCCCATGCCTGGCCGCCCTGGTAGCGGCCTTCCTTGGCCACGCGGATCACGCGCAGCCGGTATTGCGGGTCGAACTCGTAGATGGTGATGCCGGTGATGGTCTGGTCCGGCCGCAGCCCCGCCACGTTGACGAAGCGGGTGATCTCGCCGCCGCCGGCCGGGTCCTGGTCGCGGTCCTTGACCCAGACGCCGGAACGGAAGCCCGCCGACACCGTCGCGCCGATCGCCTCGAGCTTGATCTTCTGCGCGTACTGCTCGGCGCGCGGGCCGATGAACTCGCCGAAGATAAAGGTCACGATCGCCAGCGGCACCGCCAGCTTGAACAGCGAGAACAGCGCCTGCCGAGTATTCAGCCCGGCGACGCGGAAGATGGTGAACTCGGACTGGCTGGCCAGCTGCGAGAACACGTAGATCGCACTGATCAGCACCGCGATCGGCAGCACCTCGTAGACCCGGGTTGGGGCCTGCAGCAGCACGTGGAACAGTGCCACCAGCGAGGTGTACTGGGCGTTGACATTCTCCAGCTCATTGAGCATGTCGAAGAACACAAACAGCGACAGCACCGCGAACAGGATGAAGGCGAACACGCCATAGACCAGCCGGCCGAAGTAGCGTTCGTAGACGCGCAGGATCCTCATGCCCGGCTCCCGCTGGTGGCGGCATTGCGCCGTTTCAGGCCGAACACGGCGCGCCAGCCGCCCAGGCTGCGGTTCTGCCGGTAGCGGAACAGCACCAGCGCCCCCAGGAACACCGTCAGGTGGATTGGCCACCAGGCCAGCCAGAACGGCATCGAGCCGTTGCGCACCCAGGATTGCGTCAGGTTGATCAGGTTGCTGTAGGTCAGGTAGATCAGCACCGCGAACACCAGCGGGGTATAGCGGCCCAAACGCGGGTTCACGTAGGCCAGCGGAATCGCGATCATCACGAAGTTAAAGGCCAGGATCGGCAGCGAGATGCGCCAGATCAGCTCGCCCAGGTTCTCGCGCGTGGGGTTGCGGATCAGCTCGATGGTGTCGCGGCTCTTGGGCGGCAGCTTGGCCTCGGACTCGGGCGGCTTGCTGTCCACCTTGACCGCATAGCGTTCGAACTCGACGATGCGGTAGTCGATCTGGCCGGGCGTGCCGGAATAGCGGCGGCCGTTTTCCATCACCACCATGCGGTCGCCGTTGGGCATGGTCTCGAACTTGCCCTGGTGCGCCAGCGCCACGCCGATCTTGTCGGCTTCGGAATTGGCGACGAAGACATTGCGCGCATGCTTCATGTCGGGGTCCATGCCCTCGATGAACAGCACGTAGTTGGCCTTGGCGGGTTCGATGAAGCGGCCGGCGGCGATCATCGACATCACCCCGCGCTGCTCGAAGCGGTCGCGGAACAGCGCGCTCTGCTGGTTGGCCCACGGCCAGGCGAACATGCCCAGCAGCAGCGCCAGCACGATGAAGGGCGCCGCGAACTGCAGCACCGGCTTGACCAGGTCGCGCAGCGAGATGCCGGCCGAGAACCACACCACCATCTCCGAATCCTTGTACCAGCGCGTGAGCACGATCAGGGTCGAGATGAACAGCGTGGCCGACAGCAGGATGGACAGGTAGCCGATGGTGGCCAGGCCGATCAGCATCAGCACGTCGTTGGGGCTGGCCTTGCCGCTGGCGGCCATCCCCAGGATGCGGATCACGAGCGACGTGAGCATGAAGGTCAGCATCACCAGGAACACCGCCCCGGCGGTGTAGGCGAGCTCGCGTCGCAGGGCTTGTTGAAGGATCATGCGGGTTCTGTTCCGGGCTGCCGGCCGGAGCGGGCGATGTGCCGTGCGAGGTGCCTGGCAGAACAGCGGGCTGGCAGCACAACTGGCTGGCAGCGTGACCGGGGCGTATCAGCGGCGGCAGGTCGCGGGGTAAAAATCGCGGATAATAGAGGCTTTCGTGTCTAACGAGCCCCTGGAAGGAAGCGCGATGGAATTTAGCACAAAAGCCCTGGATTGGAGTAAAGCCGGCCAAAATGGTTTCCTGGCGACTAAGACTGACTGCCTCGTGGTCGGCCTGTTCGAAGGCCAGAACCTGGCCGGCGTGGCCAAGGCGCTGGACACGGCCACCAAGGGCTTGGTGGCGCGGCTGGTCAAGCAGGGCGATTTCGAAGGCAAGCGCGGCACCCACCTGATGCTGCACGAAGTGGCCGGCATCGGTGCCGCGCGCGTGCTGCTGGTGGGCCTGGGCAAGGAAGCCGAGTTCTCGGACAAGGCCTTTGCCGACGCCGTGCGCACCGCGGTGCGTGCCTTGTCGTCCACGCGCGCCACCACCGCGCTGTGGTGCCTGGCGCAGCAGGCGCCGCAGCAGCGCGAGGTCTCCTGGGCCATTATCACCACCATCACGCTGGTGCGCGACGCCGGCTACCGGCTGCTTGAGCGTCATCCCGGCCTGAAGCGCGCCAATGCCAACGGCAAGCCCAACGGCGCCGACAAGTCGACGCTGCGCAAGGTCGTGATCGCGGTCGACAGCAGCGACGCCCGCGCCGCCACCCAGGCCGCGGTGCGCGGCACCGCCATCGCCAACGGCATGGAAGTGACGCGCGACCTGGGCAACCTGCCGTCCAATATCTGCACCCCGACCTACCTGGCCAATGCCGCGCGCAGCATCGCCAAGCGCCACAAGCTCAAGGCCGAAGTGCTGGGCCGCAAGCAGATCGAGTCGCTCAACATGGGCGCGTTCCTGGCAGTGACCAAGGGCAGCGAGGAGCCGCCGCAGTTCATCGTGCTGCGCTATGACGGCGCGGGCGCCAAGCAGGCGCCGGTGGTGCTGGTGGGCAAGGGCATCACCTTCGATACCGGCGGCATCTCGCTCAAGCCGGGCGAGGGCATGGACGAGATGAAGTACGACATGTGCGGCGCCGCTTCGGTGCTGGGCACCATCCAGGCCGTGGCGGAGATGGGCCTGAAGCTCAATGTCGTGGCCGTGGTCCCGACCTGCGAGAACATGCCCAGCGGCATCGCCACCAAGCCGGGCGATGTCGTCACCAGCATGTCTGGCCAGACCATCGAGATCCTGAACACCGACGCCGAAGGCCGCCTGATCCTGTGCGACGCGCTGACCTATGTCGAGCGCTTCAAGCCGGCCGCGGTGATCGACGTGGCCACGCTGACCGGCGCCTGCATCATCGCGCTGGGGCACCAGAACAGCGGCCTGTACTCGCGCTCCGACATGCTGGCCGACCAGCTGCTGCAGGCCGGCCGCCATGCCATGGATACCGCCTGGCGCATGCCGCTCGATGACGAGTATCAGGAGCAGCTCAAGTCCAACTTCGCCGACATGGCCAATATCGGCGGGCGCCCGGCAGGCAGCGTGACCGCGGCCTGTTTCCTGTCGCGCTTCACCGAGAAGTACGACTGGGCCCACCTCGACATCGCCGGCACCGCCTGGAAGAGCGGCGCGGCCAAGGGCGCCACTGGCCGCCCGGTGCCGCTGCTGACGCAGTTCCTGATGGACCGCGCGGCCTGACGGCCGCAGTCAGCCACCCCGGCAACGCAAGCAGCAAACGTCCATGACGCGCATCGACTTCCACAGCAACGTGCCGGACCTGCTCGGCTATGTCTGCCGTCTGGTCCGCAAGGCCTACGGCGCCGGCCAGAAGGTAGTGATCCACGGCACGCCGGCGCAGCTGGCGGACCTGGATGCGCGCCTGTGGACCTTTTCGGCGCTGGATTTCCTGCCGCATTGCGGGCTTGAACACCCCAATGCGGCGGTCACGCCGATCCTGCTGGCCGCCACCACCGAGGGCGTGCCGCACCACCAGTTGCTGATCAACCTGTCCGACCAGCCGCCGGCGCAATTCGCCAGCTTTGAACGCCTGATTGAAGTGGTGGGGTCCGGCGACGGCGCCCGCGAAGCCGGCCGCCAGCGCTACCGCTTCTACCGCGAACGCGGCTATCCGCTGACGCATCACGATATCGGCCAGCCCAAGGGAGACGCAGCATGAGCGAACGCACCACATCGCGGGTGATCCCGCGGCCCGGGCCCAACGACAGCATTCCACTGCTGACCGAGGTGGTCGACCTGCCGGATACGGAATCGGTGGCGCAGCCGCCTGCGGCTGCGCAGGCAGGCGTCATTGACACCTTCGGCATGGCCGAATCCGGCATGGTCATGCATGTCGGCGATACCGGCGAGCCTCAGTCCGAAGCACCGCCGCCGCAAGCCCCGGCGGCGCTGACCGATCCCGGCGAGGACGACCTGCGCGCCATGCGCAGCGAACTGCTGTCGCGCGTGATGCTGCGCTTCCGCACCGAATGGCCGCAGGTGGTCGAAGCCCATACCGAAGCCACGCTGCAGGCGCGGCTGGCACCGCTGACCGCGCAGCTGGCCAGCGAGCTGACGCAGTCGCTGGAGGCCAGGCTGGTGGAGTGGCTGGATGCAACGCTGGAGGAGATCGAGCGGACGCCGGGTGAAAATTGAGGGTTTCTCCCCACGTCCTCCACCAAGGTAAAAAAGCCTGCGAGAGATCGCAGGCTTTTTCACATCTGTCGGACTCCGTCAGTCCGTCACCGCACCCTTGCTGGCCGTCGATGCCAGCCGCGCAAATTTCGCCAGCACTCCGCGTGTATAACGCGGCGCCGGCGCCTTCCAGGTGGCACGCCGTTTCGCCAGCTCATCCTCCGGCACATTCAGCTGCAGCAGCAGCTTGTGCGCGTCGATCGTGATCGAGTCGCCTTCCCGCACCAGCGCGATGGTGCCGCCCGCCGCCGCCTCAGGCGCCACGTGGCCAACCACCATGCCCCAGGTGCCGCCCGAAAAACGGCCGTCAGTGATAAAGCCCACCGATTCGCCCAGCCCCTTGCCGATGATGGCCGAGGTCGGCGCCAGCATTTCCGGCATGCCCGGGCCGCCCTTGGGGCCGAGGTAGCGCAGCACCAGCACGTCGCCGGCGTTGATCTTGTCGGCCAGGATCGCGTCCATCGCGCTCTGCTCGTCCTCGAACACGCGCGCCGGGCCGGTGATGACCGGGTTCTTCAGGCCGGTGATCTTGGCGACCGCGCCTTCCTCGGCCAGGTTGCCCTTCAGGATGGCGAGGTGGCCTTCCTTGTAGAGCGCCTTTTCGATTGGCAGGATCACATCCTGGTCGGCGCGCGGGGTGTCCGGCACGTGTTCCAGTTCTTCGGCCAGCGTGCGGCCGGTAATGGTCAGGCAGTCGCCATGCAGCAGGCCGGCCTTCAGCAGGATCTTCATGACCTGCGGGATCCCGCCCGCCTTGTGCAGGTCGGTGGCCACGTACTGCCCGGACGGCTTCAGGTTGCAGATCACCGGCACCTTCCGGCGGATGCGCTCGAAGTCCTCGATGGTCCATTCGACTTCCGCCGAGTGCGCGATCGCGAGGTAGTGCAGCACGGCGTTGGTCGAACCGCCGGTGGCCATGATCAGCGCCACGGCGTTCTCGATCGACCGGCGCGTGATGATGTCGCGCGGCTTGATGTCCTTCTTGATCGCCTCCACCAGCACGCGCGCCGATTCGGCGGCGCTGTCGACCTTCTCCTGGTCCGGGTTGGCCATGGTCGACGAGTACAGCAGCGACATGCCCAGCGCCTCGAACGACGAGCTCATGGTGTTGGCGGTGTACATGCCGCCGCACGATCCGGTCGACGGGCAGGCGTTCTTTTCCACGCCCTCGAAGTCTTCCTGGCTCATGCGCCCGGCGGTGAATTCGCCCACGGCCTCGAACGACGACACGATGGTCAGGTCCTTGCCCTTCCAGTTGCCCGGCTTGATGGTGCCGCCGTAGACATAGATGCCCGGCACGTTGGTGCGCGCCAGCGCGATCATGCCGCCGGGCATGTTCTTGTCGCAGCCGCCGATCACCACCACGCCGTCCATCCACTGGCCCTGCGCCGCGGTCTCGATGCAGTCGGCAATGACCTCGCGCGAGATCAGCGAGTACTTCATCCCTTCCGTGCCCATCGACATGCCGTCCGAGATGGTCGGCGTGCCGAACACCTGCGGGTTGGCGTCCGAGGCCTTGATCGCGTCGATCGCCGCGTCGGCCAGGCGCTGCAGGCCGGCGTTGCAGGGAGTGATCGTGGAGTGACCGTTGGCGATGCCCACCATCGGCTTGTCGAAGTCTTCCTTCTTGTAGCCGAGGGCGTAGTACATCGAGCGGTTGGGGGAACGCGCCACGCCTTGCGTGATGTTCTGCGAGCGTTTGTTGAATGCCATGGTGGGTCTCCGGGGGAATGTCCGGCGCCGCGGGGTCGCGCGCTGTCACGCGGGCAGCCGATGTTGTGCCGGAAAGCATGCCCCTTGCATTTTGGAGTGTCAAATATATTATTTGCCCTCTATTGAGTCGAAAAACATATCAGGAGCCGGCTTGGACCTGCGTCAGTTGCGTTACTTCGTCACCGTGGCGGAAGAGTTGCATTTCGGCCGTGCCGCGCAACGGCTGTCGATGACGCAGCCGCCGCTGTCGCAGCAGATCCAGGCGCTGGAGGAAGAGATCGGCGTGCCGCTGTTCGTGCGCACGCGGCGCTCCGTGGCACTGACGCCCGCCGGCGCGCAGTGGCTGCCCGAAGTGCGCCGGGTGCTGGCCGATGCCGCGGCGCTGCCCGGCCTGGCGCAGCGGCTGGCGCGGGGCGAACTGGGTTCGCTGTCGCTGGCCTTCGTCAGCACGGCCGACTACGGCATCCTGCCCGACCTGCTGCGGCGGTTCCGGGCGCGTCATCCGGAGGTGCAGCTGCAACTGCGCGAGGCCACCAGCGACGTCCAGCTCGAAGCACTGCTGGAGGGCACGATCGACGCGGGCCTGGTGATCCGGCCCCAGTTGCCCGCGATGCCGCACGGACTTGCCTACCTGCCACTGGTGAGCGAACCGCTGGTGCTGGCCGTTCCCGACGGCTGGCGGCCGGCAGGCGGGCTCGCGCAGGGCGGCACGGTATCGCTGCAGGACGGGACGGTATCACTGCGCGATGCGGCATCCGAACCGCTGATCATCTTCCCGCGCCGAAGTGCGCCGGCGTTTTATGACATCATTACGGGCTACTATGCGCGCGAGGGCCTGGTGCCGGCGATCGCGCAGGAAGCCATCCAGATGCAGACCATCGTCAGCCTGGTGTCGGCTGGCATGGGCGTGGCGCTGGTGCCGGCATCGCTGTGCAACCTCCGGCGCACTGGCGTGTCGTACCTGGCGCTGCGCGAGTCCGGCCCGCAGATCGAGACCGGGCTGGCCTGGCGCGACGGCGGCGGCGCCGGCGTCGCGCCGGTGCTGCGGTCGTTCATCGAGATTGCCGGCGCTCTGGCCAACGAGGCCGCCGCGGCGCCGCGCTGAGCGCGCGGCCGGCCCATACAGACAACTTATTCACGCCAACATGCTGATCCATCCCCAGTTCGACCCGGTTGCCATCCACCTGGGCCCGCTTGCCATCCGCTGGTACGGGCTGATGTACCTGGCCGGGTTCATCATGTTCCTGTGGTTCGGGCGCCTGCGCATCCGCCAGCCGCATATGGCGGCCAAGGGCTGGACCACGCGCGACCTCGACGACATGCTGTTCTTCGGCGTGCTGGGCGTGATCCTGGGCGGGCGGCTGGGCTACGTGCTGTTCTACAAGCCGACGTACTACCTGGCGCACCCGATGGAGATCTTCAAGGTGTGGGAGGGTGGCATGGCCTTCCACGGCGGCTTTCTCGGCGTGATCGTGGCGATGTGGCTGTTCGCCAAGCTGCGCCGCCGCCACTGGATGGAGGTGACCGACTTCATCGCGCCGATGATCCCGTGCGGGCTCGCCGCCGGCCGCATCGGCAATTTCATCAACGGCGAGTTGTGGGGCCGCGCGACCGACCTGCCCTGGGGCATGATCTTCCCGCAGGCGGGCGACAACATCCCGCGCCATCCGTCGCAGCTGTATCAATTCGCCGGCGAGGGCGTGGCGCTCTTCATCATCCTGTGGCTGTTCGCGCGCAAGCCGCGGCCGATGGGCGCGGTCTCGGGCGTGTTCCTGATCGGTTATGGCGCGTTCCGCTTTGCCGCGGAATTCGCGCGCGAGCCAGACAGCTTCCTCGGCCTGCTGGCACTGAAGATGTCGATGGGGCAGTGGCTGAGCGTGCCGATGGTGCTGGCCGGCATCGCCATGGTGATCTGGGCCTACCGCCGCCAGCCCGGCGCCGGCGCCCCGCAGCCGGCGGCCTGAGCGCAGGCGCCGCCGCGTACTACCTGGCGGCCCGGCGCAGCGCGTCGATGCGCGCCTGCGTATGCGGGTGCGTCGACAGGAAGTCCTGGCCGCGATCCGGTGCGGCCTCCGAGGCTGGCGATGCCGCGCCGGCGTCCGCACGATGTTCCAGCTTGAGCAGCACATCAGCCAGCGCCGCCGGCGGCAGGCCGTTGCGCTGCATGACCTCGATGGCGAAGTCGTCGGCCTCGCGCTCGTGATCGCGTGAGTAACGCAGCGTCAGCATGGCGGCCGGCACGCCGGCCAGCACCGTCGAGATATCGCCGAACAGGTAGGCCGACAGCGCGCCCAGCGCCGAAGCCTGGATCACCTGTTGCAGGCCGTGGCGCCGCGCCACATGGCCGGCTTCATGCGCCAGCACCCCCATCATGCCCGCGCCGGTGCCTGCCAGGCCGACCAGCTCGTCGGTGACGACGATGGTGCCTCCCGGCAGCGCCAGCGCATTGGCGCCGATCTCGCCGCCCTGGCGAAACAGGATCTGGTAGTCGTGTCCCGCGTCGGGCGGCCGCTTCAGCGTGGCAAAGCCCTGGCGGATGCGCTCCTGCTCGGCCTGCGGCAGTTGCGTCGGCTTGACCAAGCCGTTGTCCAGGCTTGCCAGCGTCAGCTTGCCGAGGTGGGCTTCCACTTCGGCCGGTATGGTGCGCGCCATCACGCCCGCGCCCCACGGCAGCAGCACGTAGTAGCCCAGCACCAGCACCGCCACCAGCGCCGCCACCGCCATCCCGGCAAGCCGCCAGCTGTTCTGCGCGCGCGACACCAGCCCTTCGCGGTGGCCGGTGGCGGCCAGCATGTGGTCGAAGGCGGCGTGGTCGTTGATTTCGCAGAAGGCGCCGTCGGCGAACGTGACCAGGCGCGGCGCGCGCCGTACGCGTTCGGATACGCGCACGGCGGACAGCGCGGCGCGGCGCAGCTCGGCGCCGCTGTCGTCGCGCAGCACCGCCTGCTGCGCTTCCACGGCCAGGGTTGCCGGATGCGCACGCGAGGTGCGGCCATCGAAGAAGGTGACTGGGATCATGGTGCTGATGCTACCGGGCGTGGCAGTCAGAGCGCGATGTCGATGTCGTACCAGTCTACTGCGGCATCGCCCAGCGCACCGACCTGCTGTACCTCGCCTGCAACAAAGCTGTCGAGCGGGCCGGCGGCCAGCATGGTCACGCATTCGACCCGGTAGCGCGTGGAGCGCACCCGCGCGAACGGCAGGTACAGGCCCAGCGTCAGCGCGATGGCGATCAGGTTGGTGACGAAGATAAAGACCATGCGGGCGGCGCCGACCTGGCTGCGGAACGCGTGCGGTGCCAGCGTGGTGTGGTTCCACACCACGTTCTGCAGGCGCGCCGTCAGGTAGGGGCTGACCGCCAGCGCACCGAGGTAGAAAAAACCGACGGTGGCAAGAGCAAGCACAACCGCGATGGTTTTGCCCTGTGTCCCGGGCATGACCACGGCGCCCAGGATGTTGCCGAGCGCAAAACCCGCAATGACGACAGCCACGATCACACCCGCCGCGCGCAGGTAAACGCTGTAGAACTCACCGGCGCCTGCCGTGAACGCGAACGGCGCGGTGCCGAAGCGCGTGTTGTTGTGCTGGTACTGCTTGAAACGCTGGTGCGCCAGCGGCCCGAGCAGCCCCAGCGTGAACACCGCTGCCAGCGGCCATAGCACGAATACCTTGTAGGCCTCGGCATCGCCGCCGGCAAAGGCAAAGCGCAGGCCGCGGTAGCTGGAATTGGCCATGCGGAAGCGCAGCGAGCGCACCAGCAGCAGCGGGAACACCGCCAGCAGCGCCACCAGCATCGCCAGCGAGAGGAAGGGCGACACATTCGAGGCCAGCTGGAACGCAAACACGAGTCCGAACACGATGGCCCGGCCTTTCAGGATCGCGGAGGGCTTGCCGTGGTAATCGAAGCTGGCGCCATCGAGGCGGGTATTGCGATAGAAATACTGCAACGTGCGCACCTTGGCCCACGCGGAATAGATGCCGAAGGTGACGATGGTCAGCAGTACGTTAACGATCCAGATACGGAAATATTCCGATCCGGAACCGGTGAAGGACAGGCGCAAAGGTTGCGGCGACGCCGGCGCCGTATCAAACGCGGCGGACGAAAAGAAGTTGAAATCGCTGCTGCCGGCGTGCATGGCTGAAGCTCCCGGGGAAAATGGAAATGCGTGGAAATGCGGTTTGGCGAACGGAACCCGGCAAATAGCCCGGCATTGTTGTCTCAAGAATGCAACCAAATCAAAAGAGGCCGTTGCGACGCGCGGCTCACATTCTCGCATCGATAAATAGCGGTGGCGGCACATTTCGCATATGCAATTGCCGACAGCGGGTTCGGCTGGTTAGCCCCATGGGAAAACCCTCGTAACAATCGAGAAACATCCTGTTACACTGATCGCAATCTGTAACAAGTTTCGGATGCGTGCCATCAATAAATTCAAGGACTTAGAGCCGCTGGCACGTTAATCGCTAACGTTACTGTTACAAGATGAGCGGTAAGCCACAACCGCCACGGAAGTGTTCAGGGAGGGTCCGCAGGGTTTGCGACGGACCACTGGGGTCGGACGCTTCACGCCACAGAACAGGGCAACGGGAAAATCCGCGCGCAAGCGCTTTTCAAGGGGGGCGCCGGGCCAGCGCCAGGTTTCCATGATGACCCACGCCGCGAGTACAGAACCGTACGCGCAGGCGATGTAAGCAGTCCAGCAGTCCTTTCAGGCGCGGGCGTTTCTTTGCAGGGAGGCATGGAAACGCCCGCCGCACCTCCTGCACCATGCCGCCGTCTTACGGCTCCGATCGCATGGCCGCACATAATCCAGCGCTATATCTCTTCATCCTCATTCCGGCATTCTGCGGCGCAGCATCGAAATCACTTGTATCGTTCGCGCCCTAATCCATAATTATGAATTATGGCGACCGGGACACATGATTCCGGCCGGGATTCCTTAACCCCGAGGATGGCAATGCGCATCGTCCAGCAGGCCCTGTACCTCGAAGTCGCAGACCGGCTGCGTGCGATGATCGACGCCCATACGCTCACGCCCGGTGCCTGGATCGACGAAAGCGCGATGGCCGGGTCGCTCGGCATCTCGCGCACGCCGCTGCGTGAAGCGCTCAAGGTGCTGGCCGCCGAAGGGCTGGTTCGCCTCGAGCCGCGCCGCGGCTGCTTTGTCAACAAACTGTCCGAGCAGGACCTGGACGAGATCTTCCCGCTGATGGCGCTGCTCGAGGGCCGCTGCGCCTACGAGGCCGCGCGCAATGCCACGCGGGCCGACCTGGACGCGCTGGACGGCCTGCACGCCGACCTGGCCCGCTACGCGCAGGCCGGCGATATCGACGCCTATTACGAGACCAACGCACAGATCCATGAAGCGATCCAGCGGCTGGCCGGCAACCGCTGGCTGTCCGGGCTGATCAGCGACTTGCGCAAGGTGCTGCGGCTGTCGCGCCACAAGAGCCTGAAGCTGCCGGGCCGCATCCACGAGTCCTGCGCCGAGCACCTGTCGGTGTTTGCCGCGCTCAAGGCGCGCGACCCCGAAGGCGCTGAAGCCATGATGAAGACCCACCTGCTGCGCCAGCGCGCGGCGCTGCAGGCGCTCGACGCCGGCGCCGGCGCGGCGCAGCCGAGCCGGGCCCCGCCAGCGCTGCGCGTGGCCAGCGGCGACGAATAGCCGCACAAGCCCCACGCGGCGGCATGAAAAGTCCTTCACGTTCCGATCGATGCACAAGGCAGGTACCGCATGAACTCCTTCGACACGGGTGACCAGAGAATCAGCGCGCCGCTGGGCGAGAGCGAGCCGGCCGGCGCTAATTTCCTGTCGCGGCTGGGCCGCTGGTGGGGCCGCAAAGGCGAGGGCGAGGCCGCGCCCAGGCCCGCCAACGGCGTGGCGCACGCCGATGGCGAGTCACCGCTGCCAGCGCGCGTGGCGCGCCGCCAGCGCGAGCAGTTGCGGCTTTGCTTCGATGCCCGCCTGACCGACGGCGCCGCCAATGCCGCCGCGCAGGCATGGCAGGCAGAGTACGAGTCCGCGGACGAGGCCACGCGGCGTGCCATGCTGGGGCTGCTGGCAGAGGTTGCCAGCAGCAGCGGCGAAAAGCCCGCCGATGCGAAGGCTGACGCCAAGGGTGACGGGAAGGTTGATGGCAAAGGGGATGGCAAGGCCGGCGCACGCGCCGATGGCGGCCATTCCGGGCTGACCCAGGCGCTGTCCAACGCCCGCATCCGATTCTTCAAGCGTCTGGCGGCACTGCACGGCCAGCGCGGCAGCAGCGCCTGCGGGCTGCACTTCCTGATCCAGTTGCGCGCCGACATGTTGCGCTGGCAGCGCCGCATACCTGGCTTGCGCGCGCTTGACGACGACCTCGAGGCGCTGTTCTCCAACTGGTTCGACGTGGGCCTGCTGGAACTGCAGCCCATCACCTGGGACTCGCCCGCGTCGCTGCTGGAAAAGCTGATCCGCTACGAGGCCGTGCACGAGATCGCGTCGTGGACCGACCTGCGCAACCGGCTCGATTCCGACCGCCGCTGCTACGCCTTTTTCCACCCGCGCATCCCGCGTGAGCCGCTGATCTTTGTCGAGGTGGCGTTCGTTCCCGAGATGGCCGCCAATGTGCAGACATTGCTCGACGAGGCCGCGCCGCTGGAAGACCTGCGCCGCGTGAAGTGGGCCATCTTCTATTCGATCAGCAACACGCAGGCCGGCCTGCGTGGCGTCAGCTTTGGCAATTTCCTGCTCAAGCGCGTGATCGAGGAGTTGCAGCGCGAATTTCCCAAGGTCAAGCAGTTCGCCACGCTGTCGCCGATTCCGGGGTTTGCCGACTGGCTGCGCAAGCAGGACGCCGGCGCCGTGTCGCGCGCACTCGGCGACAAGCGCTTGGCGCGCTGGCGCGAGCGCCATGGCGAGGCGCCGGCAGACGGGGCAGGGTGGCTGACGGCGCTGTCGCCTGACGCGCCCGCGGATGCCGACCCGCTGACGCGCGATACCGCGATGGCGCTGGCGGCGCATTTCCTGGTTCGCGAGCGCCACCAGTCGCTGCCGGCGGACCCGGTGGCGCGCTTCCATCTGGGCAACGGCGCCTGTGTCGAGCGGCTCAACTGGGCCGCCGACCTGTCGCGAAAAGGCCGCGGCCAGAGTTGCGGCATGATGGTGAATTACCTTTACGTGCCCGAGGCGCTGGATGACAATCTGGCACGCCTGGGTGCCGGCAACCCGCGCATCGGTCGTAGCGTCGGGAAGCTGCTGTGACTCTGGTCAGGTCACGGGGATCGCCCCCGCACCCGCGGTGCCCCGCGCGCCGCGTTTGCTTGTCGGGACCTTTGCAGTAGACCCATGCCGCGGCGCCTGCTCGCGGCAATCAGATCGACTTTCCGAAGAAAAGAGAGAGAGGAGACAGCAAGATGAATCGTCGTCAGTTCAGCCTGGCCGCGTGCGCTCGCGCAGCGGGCATGGCACTGGGTGTGGCCGGCATCGGCGCCGCCACGCTGTTCGCGGCACCCGCCGCGCATGCCGATGCCTGGCCGTCCAAGCCCGTCACCGTGATTGTGCCGTTCCCGGCCGGCGGCGGCACCGACGCGTTTGCGCGCCCGCTGACCGCGCAGCTGTCCAAGCAACTGGGCAAGCAGTTCGTGATCGACAACCGCGGCGGCGCCGGCGGCACGGTTGGCGCCAGCATCGCGGCCAAGGGCGCGCCGGACGGCTACACCGTGTTTATCGGCGGCGCGCACCATGCGATCGCCCCGTCCTTCTACAAGAAGCTGGACTACGACATCGAGAAGGATTTCATCCCGGTGACGGTGATCGCCCAGCCGCCGCAGGTCGTGGTGGTCAATCCCAACCGCGTCAAGGCCAACACGCTGCAGGAGCTGATCGCCTACGCCAAGGCCAATCCCGGCAAGCTTAACTACGGTTCGGCCGGCAACGGCTCGGCCCACCACCTGGCGGGCGAGTTGTTCAAGATCCAGACCAAGACCTTCATCACCCATATCCCGTACAAGGGCGCTGGCCCGGCGCTGTCCGACCTGATCGCGGGCCAGGTCGACCTGATGTTCGACGGCCTTGGCTCGTCGGCGCAACATATCCGCGCGGGCCGCATCAAGGCGCTGGCAGTGGCTTCGAGCAAGCGCTCGGCAGCCTTCCCCAATGTGCCGACCGCCGCCGAGGCCGGGGTGCCGAACTACGAGGTCTCGACCTGGTATGCCATGTGGGTGCCCAAGGGTACGCCCAAGGAGATCGTCGACCGCCTGTACGCCGAGACCGAAAAGGCGTTGAACACGCCGGAAATGAAACAGGTCTGGCTCAACAACGGCTCCGAGACGCCGGCCTTCACGCAGGAGCAGTTCGCGCAGTTCCAGCGTGCCGAGATCCGCCGCTGGGCGCAGGTGGTGCAGCAGTCCGGCGCCAAGATGGACTGACGGAGCGCCATGCCATGCTGATCCGATGCACCGGGGCGCCGCGATGAGCGGCACCGTCATCTTTGCCACGCAGGGCACCACGGCGACCGTGACGCTGTCGCACGCCGGCAAGCTCAATGCCATTTCCGCGCAGATGTGGCGCGAGCTGGCCGCGGGCTTCACCCGGCTGGCAGCCGATCCCGCGCTGCGCTGCGTGGTGGTGCGCGGCGCCGACGGCAACTTTGCCGCCGGCGCCGACATCGCCGAGTTTCCCGCCGAACGCGGCGACGAGGCCGCGGTGCGGCACTACCACATGGCCACCATCGCGCCGGCGCTGGCGGCGGTGGCGCAATGCCCGCACCCGACCGTGGCGATGATCGAGGGCGTGTGCGTGGGCGGCGGGCTGGAGATCGCGTGCCATTGCGACCTGCGGATCGCCGCCTCGGACAGCCGCTTCGGCGTACCGATCAACCGCCTCGGCTTCCCGATGGCGCCGGGCGAGCTGCAAGGCCTGCTGGCGCTGGCCGGCCGCGCGGCCACGCTCGAGATACTGCTCGAAGGCCGCGTCTTCGACGCTGCCGAGGCACGTGCCAAGGGGCTGCTTACGCGCGTGGTCGAGCCGGGGGCTCTGGCCGCCGAAGTCGATGCCGCGGTGCGTCGCATTGCCGCCGGCGCACCCGCCGCGGCACGCATCAACAAGGCCACCATCCGCCGGCTGGCGCCGATGACGGCGCCGCTGTCACCGGCCGAGCTTGACGAGCACTTCGCCTATGCGGAGGGCGCCGACCATGCCGAGGGCGTGGCCGCCTTCCTGGCGCGCCGGGCGCCGCAGTTCCGGGGAGAGTAGGCAAATCTGCCAGAATGCAGGATTGTCATGCCCGCACGATCCTGCACCCCGGGCCTCGCCCCTGCGTGTTCCATACCGTTCCATGCCTTTCGTTCGATCCACACCATGAACGCCAACCTGTTCGCCCTGTTCGAAACCCGCTTTCCCGCCGACCGCACCGCCTGCTGCATCGAGACCCACGACGGCCTGTATTACAGCTGGGACGACCTCGACCGCGCCACCGCCAAGCTGGCCAACCTGCTGGCCTCGCTGAACCTGCCCGAAGGCGCGCGCGTGGCCGTGCAGGTCGAGAAGTCGCCCGAGGCGCTGTTCCTGTACCTGGCCACGCTGCGCGCGGGCTATGTCTACCTGCCGCTCAATACCGCCTACCAGGAGGCGGAGATCGACTACTTCGTCGGCAACGCCGAGCCGTCGGTGGTGGTGTGCAGCAGCAAGAATTTCGGCTGGGTCTCCAAGGTAGCGTTCCGCCACGGCGTCAACCACGTCTTCACGCTGGACGATGACCGCAGCGGCTCGCTGCTGGCACGCGCCGCCGGCAAGGACGACACCTTTGCCACCGTAGCGCGCGCGGACGACGACCTTGCGGCCATCCTCTACACCTCGGGCACCACCGGCCGCAGCAAGGGCGCGATGCTGACGCACCGCAACCTCGCCTCCAATGCGCAGACGCTGCACGAATACTGGGGCTGGCGCAGCGACGACGTGCTGCTGCACATGCTGCCGATCTTCCACGTGCACGGCCTGTTCGTGGCCTCGCACGGCGCGCTGCTGGCCGGCGCCAAGATGATCTGGGCGCCCCGGCTCGACATGGCGCAGGTGCTGAAATTCCTGCCGCGCTCGACCGTGATGATGGGCGTGCCGACCTACTATGTGCGCATGCTGCAGGAGCCGCGCTTCGACGACGACACCTGCCGCCGCATGCGGCTGTTCGTGTCGGGCTCGGCGCCGCTGCTGCTGGAAACCTTCGACGCCTTCCGCGAGCGCACCGGCCACACCATCCTGGAGCGCTATGGCATGAGCGAGACGGTGATGCTGGTGTCGAACCCGTATGATCCGGCGCTGGGCGAGCGCATCGGCGGCACCGTCGGCCTGCCGCTGCCTGGCGTTTCGGTACGCGTGGTTGATGGCGAAGGCGGCCTCTGCGCGCCGGGCGAGATCGGCAACGTCGAGGTCAGGGGCCCGAACGTGTTCCATGGCTACTGGCGCATGCCGGAAAAAACCAGGGAAGAGTTCACCGAAGACGGGTGGTTCAAGACCGGCGACGTCGGCCGCTTCGGTGGTGCCATCGCCAGCCAGGCTGGCGAGCGCCAGGTGCCGGAAAGCTACCTGACCATCGTCGGCCGCAGCAAGGACCTGATCATCTCGGGCGGCTACAACGTCTACCCGAAGGAAATCGAAAGCTTTATCGACGAGATGCCGGGGGTGGCCGAGAGCGCCGTGATCGGCGTGCCGCACGCGGACTTCGGTGAGGCGGTGGTGGCGGTAGTGGTAAAGAAGCCGGGCGCGGAGATCGATGAATCGGCGATGATCGGCACGCTCAAGGGCCGTATCGCCAACTTCAAGGTGCCCAAGCGCGTGCACGTGGTGGACGAGCTGCCGCGCAATACGATGGGGAAGGTGCAGAAGAACGTGCTGCGGCAGCAGTTTGCAGCGCTGTAACACGCTTGTGACGCTGAGGGTTTGCTCCCTCTCCCCATGAAGCCATGAGGGGAGAGGGAGAACATCTTGCTGAGCCTAGCTCAGGCGGCTTGGAAGCACCGCAAGCCGGCCGCCTCTCAACGGCCTTTACTTCAGCATCTGCACCGACCCGTTCACCGACACCGTCACCTGTGTCTTGCCGCCTTCCACGGGCACCGGCACCGCGGCATCGGCCATCATCGCCTTGGCTGCGCCATACATGCGCGGCATCGGCGGCACCACGCCGCTTTCGCTCACGTTGACTTCCCGGATGGTGTAGCTGTTGTAGCCAAACAGCTTGGTGGTCGACTGCGCCTTGTTGCGGAACGACGCCACCGCCTGGTCGGCCAGCTTGGCCTCGGCTGCTTCGCGCGCTTCACGCGACAGCGAGAAGGCAATGTTCTGCACCTGCATCTGGCTGGCCAGTTCGCCCGCCAGCTTCGACACCGCGGAAAAATCGCGCGACTTCAGGATGACCTCGGAACGCCCGCGCCAGGTGCTGATGCGGCCGTTGCGGTCGGTGCTGGGGTGGATGGTGAAGCCGCCCGATTCCGCGGTCACGCCCTGCGTGCGCTTGGCCTGTGCCAGCACGGCCTGGGTGCGCGTGGCCAGCGCCGACGAGATTGCCGCGGGCTCTGCGCCTTCCTGTTCGGCGGCGAGCGTCAGGTGCACGATGTCGGTCGGCACTTCACTCACGGCCTGTGCCGACAGCGACAGCACGCCAGCCGGCGTTTCGGTCGGCCCGCCATGCGCCGAAGCGACGATGGCGGTGGTGCCCAGCAGGGTGGCGGCAAGCCATTGTTTCATCTTGTTCTGTTCCATAAAATCTGCTCAAAGTTGAGCATTGGATTTATCCGCACTTCGTTGACGCGGCTTGCGCCGCCCAACTGAAGCCGCTTGACGCTCAGTTGCGCCGGAGGAGCGCGCGAGCAGAACCTGCTTCACCTGGAGGTGAGGCATATACTGGGTGATTTCCCGGTCGTGAATCCTGCTCCGCACGTTCCGCGCAGCATTGGTGTCCGCCTGAAGCACGTCCCCGTTGGCACGGTAAAATTTGTCGCCCTCGCGCTTGCCTTCCAGCAAGCCCGTGAACGAGTCCATTTGCGACGTGTAGGCGGCGTTGACGACGACGTGCGTCGCTCCACGCTGCGTGCAAACTTCATCGAGCGCTTGAGCCAGTACACCCTTGGCCCATGCGCTCATGCGGCGGTTGTAGTGCCGCCACTGACTCCTCCCCTTGATGGGGGACGTCAGATCTTCCGAACCGACCACTGCCGCCTTGTCCACGATGGCATGGGCGCACTGATAGGCAATCGTGCGCAACCGCTGCTGCGTGCGGTCCCTGCGCGCCTGCAGTTTCACGCGTCCAAGGTTGCACTTCCTGATGCGCTCCGCCTTGGCGATGCGACCGGCTTTGCGATTGGCTTTTTCGAGAGCATGCAGCCGATTTCGTGCTTTGCCGGTCTTCGAAACCTGGTCGCTGAAAGCGCTCAGCACGGCGCCGAACGTCTGCCCATGATGCTCGCCATCTGAATCGGCGAAGGCCTCGGTGTAGCCTTTGTCGACGCCAATTTCCCCCGAGCCGCAGGGGCGCCCGTGGGCCTTCGCCGTAGCGTAGTGGATTTCGACCGCGTCACCCTTGACGATCACACGCAGGTTGCAACCCGTGATGTCCACGTTCTTGCCGTTGCTGTTCGTCGTGAGCTCGATCGGAGGGCCGTACTGCCTAGCGATGTGTATGGTGACGACAAGGTGCCCGTCCCTGACGCGGCTCTGATGCTTGTCCGAGCGGACGATGAACTGATTGTCGCAACTCGAAACGCCGTGCCGAAAGTACTTGCGCATCATCCGGTGCAGGTACTTGTCTTCGAGCCACTTGTCACGTTTGAGCAGGGTATAGAGTCGCTTTCGCTCTGCCTCCTCGGAGGTCCGCTTTGCGATGGCTTGTCGCACCTTCGCGCAGGCAGCCGCCTTGTACGTCAGGATGTCATTGACGGCGTCCTTCGTGGTCTCGGCTCGGATTGTGCCGTCCACCGCCAGCGAGGCATACCAGCCGCCAGCCGTCACTTCCTTGCGAATATCGGCCGCACTCTTGCCGACGTTCCCCAGCGCGCCGTAGCGACGCCAGAGGTCTGCTCGGACGAACGCCGTCGCCCTGCACACTGCGCGAAGCGTAGACACGCACGACGACGTCGCATAGAGAGTGCGGGTGACGATTGTCATTCCAGAATTTCCTTCGGTTCCTTGCTACCCAGATAGTCTTCCTTGATCTGCCTTTTTTGACCTTGCGCATGCCGGACAGGCGGCATGAGAACTCCCAAAAAAACATAGTGGATATCAGACGGAAACAGGGCGTGAAATGTTCCGCGAGATTGCAAACGATTGTTGCAAAGGCGGGGTGCAAACTCGTACGGGTCAGAAGGCCTGCCAGGCTTTCCACAGCATATAGGTGGCCAGGCACAGCAGCAGCAGCGCAAACGCCTTGCGCAACTGCCCCACATCCATCCGGTGCGCGGTGCGCGCGCCCAGCGGCGCGGTCAGCACGCTGGCCGCGGCAATGACAAGCAACGCCGGCAGGTAGATGTAGCCGAGCGATCCCGCCGGCAGTCCCGGCATCTGCCAGCCGCTCCAGACATAGCCCGCCACGCTGGCCGCCGCGATCGGGAAGCCCAGCGCCGCCGATGTCGCCACCGCGTTGTGGATCGGCACGTTGCACCAGGTCATGAACGGTACCGAGACAAAGGCGCCGCCGGCACCGACCAGGCTCGACAGGAACCCGATCACGCCACCCGTGCCCATCATGCCCGCCGCGCCCGGCAGTTGCCGGCTCGGGGCCGGGCGGCGGCTGCGCAGCATCTGCAGCGCGGAAAACCCGACAAACACGGCGAAGGCAAGCGACAGCCAGCTGGTCTTGAGCGCGGCAAAGACCTTCCCGGCGCCGACCATGCCGCCGAGCACGATGCCCGGTGCCAGCGCCAGCACCACCGGCCAGCGCACCGCGCCGCGCTTGTGGTGCGCGCGCACCGACGACAGGGAAGTGAACAGGATGGTGCCCATCGACGTGGCGATCGCCATATGGACGATGGCTTCCATGGGAAAGCCCAGCGCGGTGAACAGCAGCGTCAGGAATGGCACCATCATCATGCCGCCGCCGACGCCGAGCAGCCCGGCGCAGAAGCCGGTAAAGGCGCCAAGGGCCAGCAGCGCAGGGACCAGCACCGGCAGGGTAGCAAGCTGCATAGATGATCCGCGCCCCGGCCTCAGCGCATCAGCTTGGCGGTAATGAAGCGCCATTCCGCCGGCGTGACCGGCGTGATCGAGAGCCGGTTGCCACGGCGCAGCACCACCATGTCGGCCAGTTCCTCATGCTCGCGCAGCGCCGCCAGCGGAATCAGCGCGCTCTTGCGTTCATAGCGCACGTCGACCAGCAGCCAGCGCGGCGCATCGGACTTGGACGCGGCGTCGTAGTACGGGCTCTTGGCATCGAACTGGGTCGGGTCGGGGTAGGGCGTGGAGCAGACCTCCGCCAGGCCGGCAATGCCGGGCTCGGGGCACGACGAGTGGTAGAACAGCACCCCGTCGCCGATCTGCATGGCGTCGCGCATGAAGTTGCGCGCCTGGTAGTTGCGCACGCCGGTCCAGGGCAGCGTCCCCTCGCGGGCGAGGTCGTCGATACTGGCCTCGTCCGGTTCCGATTTCATCAGCCAGTACTGGCGGGCGCGTTTGTTCGGGTTCGGGCTCACGGCGCGGTTCGTGGATGAAGGGGTCGGGGTGCGCGGGCATGGGGCACGCGCGTGCGCAAAGAAAAAAGGCGATGGTTCAGAAAACCACCGCCTTTTTAGGGGGTCCCCGCCTCGGCCGCTGGGTCGGCATCCTGAACCCAAGTGAGGTTCAGAGTGGCTGCGGAAGTCGCATTTCGGGTACATCATCCACTCAGGGAGTCCAAGCCAGGCCCAGACTATGAATGCGACGACGCGCTCGCCCACGCGACATGATCCCGCACCATGCAATGCATATCGGTTCAAGGAGTTTATGACCCTCACGAACCAGGCAGGGAAACTGTCAAACGTCTGACGCTACAACCGCTTCGACCGGTCGGGTAGGTGACCTGCCTGCGGGATGTCAGACGTTTGCCGTTTCTAACTAGGATGGGATGAAAACGGCGGCCGGGCGCGATAACCTGGCCAGTTAGCTGCACTTCTGTGGTGCCTCGTGCAGTCTGGCTACACTATACACCGCGTCGCAGGCCTTACCAAGTCCACACGCGCGTATCGTTACATTTTGCGCGACAGCGCGGCATCCGCTGCACATCCCCCCATTTCCACGGTATATGGGGCTGCCCGGGCGGGCTTCAACCGGCCCGCTCAGCCCTCGTGCCGGTGCCCACGTGCGCGTATTGCCGCAACGCTTCGTCGGCGCGTTCGTTCAGTTCGCGGATGCGCGCATGGATGGCCTCGACCGGAATCGTGCCCTCGGCCTGCTGCTTGCGCTGCAGGGCCAGCAGATCGGACGCGATCGAAATGGCGGCCATTACCGCCACGCGCTCGACGCCCTTGGCGGCGAGGCCGTTGCGCAGCTTGTTCATCTGCGTGTCGACCAGTGCGATCGCCTCGAGCAGCGCGGCCTCGTTCTCGGGCGCGATGGCAAATCGGTACGGCTGGCCGGCGATGTTGACTTCGACTTGCTTGTTGCTCATGCGTGTTCTCCGGGGGCCTTGTGCGGCTCTGCGCCTGCCGCGGCGCCCTCGCCCAGCAGGTCGAGCTGGCGCGTGTCGCTGGCTGTCGGTAGCTTGTCAAGGATGGACTGGATGCGCAGCTGCGCTTCTTCGATCTTGATGTTGAGCAACTCGCGGTCGGCTGCCATGGCCTCGCGCTCGTTGCGCAACTGCGTGGCTTCACCCTCCAGCCGGGCGATCTCGTCGCGCAGCCGCTGGTTTTCTGCCGCCAGGGTGTCCGCATGGTGCAGCACGCGCCCGATCTTCGCGGCCAGTTGTTCGAGTTCGTTGAGCATAGGGCCTGTCATGATGGGATAAAAGTCAGGTAACGCGATTCTAGCCGATGCGCCGCCGCACACAATGCGATGGGAAGCGTTTGTGACCGGGTACCTGCATGGAAGTTGCAGCCTTCTGCACCCAAAACCTCGGCAGAGTTGTGACAAAACACTACGGGCACCGCGTTGACGCGGGTTGCGAAACTCCCTACACTCGCGCACGTTCCAGGTGCTCGCCCTTTTCGTCCCTGGCGAAAGGGCAGTTCAACGGGAAACAGGGAGCTTTGCCGGCCGCGCGCCGGACGGGCCAACCTGTGCTGCCCCCGCAACGGTAAGCGACCGCGTGCGCATCCGCCAGCGCCAGCCACTTCCGCACCAGCCTGCCGGAAGGGCCGCCGGCAATGACCGGGATCCGATCCCGGCCACATGTCCACGCAGGACCGGCCACACGCCACTGAACCTCACGTTCGGGAAGGCGCCGGTTCCGAGTCGCCAGCCCGGATACCGGCCTGAACGCGGGCTGCCGCCCGTGCGCGGCACGCCTCATCGCCATATGGTCCGCGGGGGAACGGGCCCGGCCGTTCCTACCTAGTCCTGCATCATGCGTTCATCGCTTCACAGGTCGACCCGCCCGGCAGCCCCGGCGGTGCGTCCGTTCGTGCCCGCAACTTCGTCTGCGATTGCGGCAGCCATTGCCTCGTTCACCCTGGTCCCGGCCACCTCGTTCGCGCAAGCCGCCGACAGCGGCACCGCCCAACAGCTGGCCCCGGTGGTGGTGACTTCCACCCGCACCGCGCAATCCATTACCGAGGCACTGCCGCATACCACGGTGGTGACGCAGGACGATATCGTCAATTCGCAGGCACCCGACCTGCGCACGCTGCTGCGCAACCAGGCCGGTGTGGAGCTCACGGCCAACGGCGGCATGGGCACCAACACCTCGCTGTTCATGCGCGGCGCCAACTCCAACCAGACGCTGATCCTGATCGATGGCGTGCGCGTCTCGTCCGTCAGCAGCGGCACCGCGCAGCTGGCCAATATCCTGCCCGACCAGATCGACCGGATCGAGGTGGTGCGCGGCAACGTGTCGGCGCTGTATGGCTCGGACGCGATCGGCGGCGTGGTGCAGATCTTTACCAAGAGCGGCGCGGGCCAGGCGCCCGCGGCCAATGCGGCGGTGGAGTACGGCAGCAACAACACGCGCCAGGGCACCGTTGGCTACGGCGGGCAGGTCGGCGATACCTCGTTCAACCTGACCGGCTCGGCATTCAAGACCGATGGCTTCTCGGCGATCAATACGCAGCAGGCGCCGCGCGCCAACCCGAACGACAACCCGTACGAGAACCAGAGCGTGTCGGGCCAGGTGAAGCACCGCTTCACGCCCGACTGGGATGCGGGCTTCAGCGGCTACTACTCGAAGAGCAAGCTGTCGTTCGACAGTGCCTTCGGCCGCCCGACCGACGACAACCGCACCAACAGCGAGTTGTACGCGCTGTCGGCCTTCGTCAACGGCAAGGTCGGCGCCGACTGGACCACGCACTTCAAGCTGTCGCAGAGCGCGGACAACAGCGACACCTTCCTGAACGGGCGTCCCAACGGCACCTTCAATACCCGCAACCGCCAGTTCAACTGGCAGAACGAGTACGCGGTTGCCGCCAACCACACGCTGCTGTTCGGCACCGACTACCTGCAGCAGGAGCTGGTGTCGAGTTCCTATGGCGCGCCCACGCGCAACGTGTTCTCGGTGTTCGGCGGCTACGACGGGCGCATCGGCAAGCATCAGCTGCAGCTCAATGCGCGCAACGACCACTATTCCGACTTCGGCAACCAGGGCAGCTTCTTCGCCGGCTACGGCTATAACGTGACCGATGCGTTCAAGCTGATCGCCAGCGTCAGCAACGCCTTCCGCGCGCCGACCTTCAACGAGCTGTACTTCCCCAACTTCGGCCAGCCCAACCTGCAGCCCGAGCGCGCCAAGTCGGTCGAGGCGGGCGTGCAGTACACCACCGCCACGGCGGGGCTGCTGCGCGTGACCGCGTTCGAGACCCGCTATGACGACCTGATCGTGTCGGCGCTGCAGCCCAACGGCATGTTCCTGGCCGAGAACGTCAACAAGGCCAAGGTGCAGGGTATCGAGGCGTCGTGGCGCGCCACCGTCTACGGCACCGACCTCGGCGCCAGCGTGACGTTCCAGAATCCGGTCGACGAGCAGAACAACACCCAGCTGCTGCGCCGCGCGCGCCGCCACGCCGCGCTGGACGTGGGCCGCAACTTCGGCAACTGGCGCTTCGGCGGCGAATGGCTGGTATCGTCGTCGCGCATGGACGCCGGCTCGCGCCGCCTGGGCGGATACGGTATCGTCAACCTCAACGCCCGCTACAACATCGACAAGCAATGGTTTGTTGCCGCCCGCGTCGAAAACCTGTTCGACAAGGACTACCAGCTCGCCTATCCCTACAACACGCAGGGGCGCGCGGGTTTCATCACGCTGGGCTGGCGCCAGCGATGAGCGCACGGGCGCGCCATGTCTGAGTTCCGGCGCGCCCTCGCGTTGTGGCTGGCGCTCGCCCTGGCGTCAGCCGTAGTCTTCGCGGCGTCGCTTGCGCTGGGCAGCGTCTCGCTCGATGCGCGCGAGCTGTGGCAGGCGCTCGCCGGTGCTGACACCGGCACCGCCGGCGCCATCGTGCGCGAGCTGCGCCTGCCGCGCGCGGCCGCCGCCTTTGCCTGCGGCGGGCTGCTGGCCCTGTCCGGCGCGCTGATGCAGGTGCTTCTACGCAACCCGCTGGCCGAACCCTATGTGCTGGGCGTCTCCGGCGGTGCGTCGGTCGGCGCCTTGCTGGCGATGCTGGTGCTGGCGCCGTGGTGGGGCGTGCAGACGGCCGCCGCCGTCGGCGCGCTGTGCTCGATGCTGCTGGTGGCCACGCTGGCGCGGCGCGACCTGCTGCACCCGCAGGTGCAGGGCGGCCATCGCGAAGCTGGCGCGCGCTTGCTGCTGACGGGCGTGATCCTCGCCGCGGGGTGGGGCGCGGTGATCACGCTGATCCTCGCCGTGGCGCCGGAATCCCGGCTGCGCGGCATGCTGTTCTGGCTGACCGGCGACCTGGGCGGCACCGCAAGCTACGGCGGCGCGCTGGCGACGATGATCGTCGCGCTGCTGCTGGCCATGCCGATGGCGCGCGCGCTCAACGTGATGCTGCTGGGCGAGACCGTGGCGCAGTCGCTGGGTGTGCGCGTAGGCCGTGTGCGGCTGCTGACTTTCCTGCTCTCCTCGGTTTGCATTGCCGTGGCCATCACCACTGCCGGTTCGATCGGCTTTGTCGGCCTGGTCGTGCCGCACCTGGTGCGGCTGGCGTGGGGCAACGACCAGCGCCTGCTGCTGCCGGCCGCGGTGCTGCTGGGCGGCGCGCTGCTGATGGCGGCCGACCTGATCGCCCGCACCGTGATCGCCCCGGCACAGCTGCCAGTGGGCGTGATCACGGCGCTGCTGGGCGTGCCGACCTTCCTCTACCTGCTGCTGCGGAGGCCGCGATGAACGCGCCCGCCGACTGGTCGCAGCCGCTTGCGGCCTGCCCCGTGCTGGCGCTGCGCGATGTGCGGCTGCGCACCGGCCAGCGCGTGCTGGTCGAGCACCTGACGATGGACATCGGCGTCGGCCAGCTGTGGTGCATCGCCGGTCCCAACGGCGCCGGCAAGTCCACGCTGATGACCGCGCTGGCGGGCCTGCGCCACGTGGACGGCGGCAGCGTCGAGATCGACGGCAAGCCGGCGGCTCAGGTCGCGCCGTCGGCGCTGGCGCGCCAGCGCGCGTACCTGCCGCAGGCAGTGCACGATACGTTCTCGATGTCGGTGCTCGATGCGGTGCGCGTGGGCCGCCATCCGCACCTGTCCGGCTGGGGCTGGACCGGGCGCGAGGATGACCGCGTGGTGCGCGACACGATCCGCGCCATGGACATCGAGGCACTGGCGGCCCGCGACGTGCTGACGCTGTCCGGCGGCGAACGGCAGCGCGCTTCGCTGGCTGCCGCGCTGGCGCAGCAGGCGCCGCTGCTGCTGCTCGACGAGCCGGTGTCGCACCTCGACCTGCGCCACCAGATCCTGGTGCTGGAGCAGCTTGCCGCGCTGGCCCGCGCCGGTCGCCACGCCATCGTGGTGATCCTGCACGACCTGACGCTGGCGCTGCGCTACGCCACCCATGCCTTGCTGATGGCCGAAGACGGCACCGCGCTGCACGGCGCCGCGGCCGAGGTGCTGACCCCCGAACGCTGCTCGCGTGCGCTGCGCACGCCCATCGTCAGCGTCAGCGACGGCGTGCATACTGCACTGATTCCCGACGGCGCCAAGGCGCCGCGTCCCTTTACGCAAGACCCGAACCCATGACTGACTCCCACAACCCCGCCACCGATGACCCGGAGCGCGACGCGCGCCACAAGGCGCGCATGATGCGCAAGAAAGAAGTGATCGACGCCAAGATCGCCGCGGCGCAGGACGAACGTGGCGTGATCGTCATCACCACCGGCAACGGCAAGGGCAAATCCAGCTCCGGCTTTGGCATGGTGGTGCGCGCGCTCGGCCACGGCATGCGTGCCGGCGTGGTCCAGTTCATCAAGGGCGCACAGCCGACCGGCGAAGAGATGTTCCTGCGCCGCTTCCCCGAGGAATGTGCGTTCCACGTGATGGGCGAGGGCTATACCTGGGACACCCAGGACCGCTCGCGCGACGTGGCCAAGGCGGAAGCCGCGTGGGAAGTGGCTCGCGCCATGCTGCGCGACCCGGCGATCGGGCTGGTGCTGCTCGACGAACTCAACATCGCGCTCAAGCTGCACTATCTTGATGTGGATCGGGTCGTCGCCGACCTGCGCGCGCGCCCGCCGATGCAACACGTAGTCATCACCGGCCGCGGCGCGCCGCCGGCGCTGGTCGAGGCGGCCGACACCGTCACCGACATGACGCCGGTCAAGCACGCCTTCCAGCAGGGCATCAAGGCGCAGCGCGGCGTGGAAATGTAGTCCCCGATGTAGCCCCCGATGTAGCCCCCGATGTAGCCCCCGATACAGACCACCAGAACCACAGCATCATGCAGTTTCCCGAAATCACTCCCCTCGACAACACGCTGCGGCCCGCGCTGCAGGCCGCCATCGACGACAAGACCAAGCCGCTCGGCGCGCTCGGCCGGCTGGAATCGCTGGCGCTGCAGCTGGGCCTGATCCTCGGCACGCAGCGGCCGGTGCTGCAGCGGCCCACGGTGATCGTTTTTGCCGCCGACCACGGCGTGGCCGACGCGGGCGTCAGCGCCTATCCGGCCGAAGTCACCGCGCAAATGGTCAAGAATTTCCTGGGCGGTGGCGCGGCGATCAATGTGTTCTCGCGCCAGCACGGCATTGCGCTGGAAATCGTCGACGCCGGCGTGCGCGTGCCGCTGCCGGCGGCACCCGGGCTGGTCAACTGCCGCATCGCCGACGGCACGCGCAACTTCGCGCAGGAACCGGCGATGACGCCGGAGCAGGCCGCGGCGGCGATGACCGCCGGCATGGCGCGCGTGCTGCGGCATGCCCAGCAAGGCTGCAATGTGATCGGCTTCGGCGAGATGGGCATTGCCAATACGTCGGCCGCCGCATGCCTGATGCAGCGGCTGACCGGGTTGCCGCTGGCGGACTGCATCGGCCGCGGCACCGGGCTGGACGATGCCGGGCTGGCACGCAAGCGCGAGGTGCTGGAAGGCGCGCTCGCGCTGCACGCCGATGCGCAGGCGCCGCTCGATGTGCTGGCGACGTTCGGCGGCTTCGAGATCGCGATGATGGCCGGCGCCTTCCTCGCCGCCGCGGCCAGCCGCATGGTGATCCTGGTCGACGGCTTTATCGCGTCGGCTGCACTGCTGGTGGCGCAGCGCATCGACCCCAACGTGCTGCAGTACTGCGTGTTCACGCATTGCTCGCACGAGCGCGGCCACCGTGCACTGCTGGACCACTTCGGCGCCGAACCGCTGCTGGCGCTGGACCTGCGCCTGGGTGAGGGCACCGGCGCGGCGCTGGCGTGGCCGCTGCTCGCGTCCGCGGTTGCGTTCCTTAACGAGATGGCGACCTTCAGCGGCGCCGGCGTCAGCACCGCCTCGGCATGAGCGTGCCGTCCGACCCGGTACCCACGCCAGCCGGACCCGGCGGCGAGCTGCGCTATTTCCTGACCGCGCTGGGCTACTTTACGCGTGTGCCGTTGCCGGGCTGGCTGGCGCGCTGGGTCGGATTCGAACCGCATTACCTGCACGCCGCCGCGCGCTATTTCCCGCTGGTGGGGCTGCTGGTCGGCGGCGCCGGTGCGCTGGTCACGTGGGGGGCGCTGCAGTGGTGGCCGATCGGCGTGGCGGTGCTGCTGGGCATGGCCGCCACGCTGCTGCTGACCGGTGCCTTCCATGAGGACGGGCTGGCCGACTGCGTCGATGCCTTCGGCGGCGCATGGCAGCGCGAAGACGTGCTGCGCATCATGCATGACTCGCGCATCGGCGCGTTCGGCGCGATCGCGCTGGTGGTGGCGCTGCTGCTCAAGTGGCAACTGCTGGTGACGATCGGCGCGCAGGGCGGGCCGGCGATATTACTGGCGGTGCTGGTGGCCGCGCATGCCGCCAGCCGCGCGATGGCGGTCAGCTACCTGGCAACGCTGCAATACGTGCGCGCGGAAGGCAAGGCGAAGCCGGTGGCGCAGCGGCTGGCCGGGGCAGGGCTGGTGTTCGCGCTGCTGTGCGGGGTGGTGCCGCTGTGGCTGCTATCGCCGGCGTTCTGCGTGGCGGCCATGGCGGCCCTGCTGGGGCTGCGCCTGCTGCTCGGCCGCTACTTCGTGCGCCGCATCGGCGGCTATACCGGCGACTGCCTGGGCATGGCCCAGCAGTGCGCGGAGATCCTGCTCTACCTGGTGGCTGCCGCATGGACGTGGTCCTGATCCGCCATGCGCAGCCGGAGGTAGCCGCGGGCACCTGCTACGGCTGCCTCGATTTGCCGCTGGTGTCGCCACTGATGCCGGCGGCCGCGCAGATCGCGGCGGGCCTGCCGGCGCCCGCGCGCATCGTCAGCAGCCCGCTGGCGCGCGCCCTTGGCACGGCGCAGGCGCTGGTGCAGACCTTGCCGGCCGGCGTGCCGGCCATTGCCACCGAACCGCTGTTGCGCGAGCTGGACTTCGGCAACTGGGAAGGCGTGGCGTGGGATGCGATCGACCGCGCCGCGCTGGACCAGTGGGCCGCGGACCTGCTGCATGCGCGCCCGCATGGCGGCGAGTCGCCGGCGCAGGCGATGGCGCGCGTGGTCGGCTGGGCCGATGCGCTCGACGTACGGGACGACCATTGCTTGTGGGTTGTGAGCCATGCCGGGCCGATGCGCATGCTGGCCGCGCACTGGCTGGGCGTGCCGCTGGCAGTGACGGTCAACTGGGCCCTGGGCTTCGGCGCGAGCTGCCGCTTCCGCCTGGGTGCGGGAGCCGCGCGGCTCGAATGGTGGAACTGCGGGTGGAACCGCGGCGGCTGATCAGCGCGCCGGGCGCCGGCTGCGCGCCAGGTCGAGGTCCTTGCAGATCTGCTCGATGCCCTGCACCACGCGCGGGCCGGCGCGGTTGACGAGGTCGCCGTCGATCACGAACAGGTTGTTGCGCGCCACCGCGGTGACCTGCTTCCAGCGCTGCCACATCGCGTAGTCGGGCAGCGGCTGGTCCGAGCGCGTGGCGCCCATGCCCGCGGTCAGCATCGCTTCCGGATTGCCCGCCACCACTGCCTCGACCGACACCGTCGGCACCAGCGGCGTCTCGGCCCCGAACAGGTTGCGCCCGCCGCACAGCGTCAGCATGTCGCTGACCAGGTGCTGGCCGTTGAGCGTCATCAGCGGCTGCTGCCAGACCTGGTAGAACACGGTCACCGGCGGCCGCGCCGCGTAGGTCTTGCGCAGCGTCTCCACCTGCTGGCGGAAGCTGTCGGCGGCGCGCCGCGCGGTGGATTCCGTGCCCAGCAGCGTGCCCAGCTTCTCTACGTTTTCGGGGATCGATGCCAGCTTGCGCGGCTCGCTGTAGAACAGCGGCAGGCCGAGCGCGCGCAGGCGGTCGGTCTGCTTCTGCGCGTTACCATGGCGCCAGACCACGATCAGGTCGGGCTTGAGCGCGGCGATGCGCTCCAGGTCCAGCGCCTTGTTGTCGCCCACGCGCGGGATGTCGCGCGCCTGCGGCGGGTAGTCGCTGTAGTGGACCGTGCCGACGATGCGATCGCCGCCGCCCGCGGCAAAGATCATCTCGGTCACGTGCGGCGCCAGCGAGACCACGCGGCGCGCCGGCTGGGCCAGTGTGATGGTCTGGCCGGCATCGTCGACCACCGATACCGAGGCTTGGGCGGAGGGCGCGGCAAGCAGGGCGGTGGCGGCCAGCGCCGGGGCAATGGCGAATTTCAGTGTGTGCATGGTGAGGGTCAGGCGGTCACGGCGGCCAGCGCGGCATCGAGCCGTTGCCAGCTTTCGTCCCGGTCGGGCGGCAGGCCCAGGCGCAGGCTTGGCAGGCAGCCGCCGGCGGCTTCGAAGTATCGGGTCCAGACGCCATGGCGTGCCAGTGCTTCGTGCAGCGCCAGGGCCTCGGCATGCGGAACCCAGCAAAACAACGGGTGCACCACGGCGGTCAGCCCGTGGCGTGCCAGCAGCGTGCCGAGCCGCGCGCCGGACAGGCCCAGATGCGCACGGTTGGCTTCTTGCCACTGGCGGTCCGCCAGCGCATGGCGGGCGACGGCGCGCGCCGGCCCCGAGACGGTCCAGTGGCCCAGCCGCTCATGCAGCGCATCGAGCAACGGCTGGTGCGCCAGCACGAAGCCGCAGCGGATGCCGGCGAGACCGTAGAACTTGCCGATCGAGCGCAGCACAACCAATCCCTCAATGCCGCTGTGCGCGGCGACCGAAGCCGCAGGCAGGCAATCGATGAAGGCTTCATCGACCAGCAGCGTGCCACCGCGCCCGGCCAGCACTGCATGCCAGCGCAGCAGCGTTGCCGGCGGCAGCAGCCGGGCGGTCGGGTTGTTGGGATTGACGACGACCAGATGGTCGAGCGCATCGGCAAGGTTCGTGCGGGCGAAATCCGCTTCGTCCAGTGGCACCACCGTATGTCCGGCCGCGGCGAAGGCCGGTGCGTACTCGCTGTAGCCGAGCGCGGCAATCCCGATGCGCCCCGGCCGCAGCAGGCCTGGCAGCGCGCGGATCGCGGCCTGCGAGCCGGCCACCGGCAAGGCCTGCGGCGCGCCGAAGGCCTGGGCGGCCAGCTCGGCCAGTCCATCCCCGTCCTGCGGCAGCCGCTGCCACGCGGAAGCGGGCAGCGCCGGCACGGGATAGCCGTCGGGATGGATGCCGGTGGACAAGTCGAGCCAGTCCGCTTCGGCGCGGCCGTAGCGGCGTACCGCGGCCAGCAGGTTGCCGCCATGGCGGATCGGGGGAAGGGCAGCGCTCACGTCGGTGCGGACAAGGCAAGAACGGCCAGCGCGCTGGCGCCCGCAAGCGCCAGCCACAGCCACAAGGTACGCTGCACCAGCCGCAGGCACGCCATCACGTGTCCGGCTTGCGGTGCGCTGCCCGCGCCCAGCGGCGGGCGTTGTTCCAGTTCGCCGTGATAGCGCGCCGGACCGCCAAGCTGCACGCCGACCGCGCCGGCGCCTGCCGCCATCACCGGGCCGGCATTGGGGCTGGACCAGGCCGGCGCCTGCGTGCGCCAGCAGCGCAGCGCCTGCGCGGTGGCGCCCAGCAGCGCATACGACAGCGCGGTCAGCCGTGCGGGAACCAGGTTGAGCCCATCGTCGATGCGGGCCGCCGCCCAGCCGAAATACTGCAGCCGCGGCGTGCGGTAGCCCCACATCGCATCAAGCGTATTGGCCAGCCGGAACACGATCACCGCCGGCGCGCCGCCGAGCAGGAACCAGAACAGCGCGCCGAAGATGGCGTCGTTGCCGTTTTCCAGCGCCGATTCGCAGGCCGCGCGCGCGAGCGCTTCGGCATCGGCATCGGCGGTATCGCGCGAGACAATGCGCGCAGTCAGCGCGCGTGCGGCTGGCAGGTCGGAGGCAGCGAGGGCGTCGGCAATCGGGGCGATATGCTGGTGCAGGCTGCGCGCGCCGAGCGCGGCATACAGCGCGGCGGCATGCAGCGCCAGTGCCGCGAGCGGGTGCCAGCGCGCCGCCGCATCGACCAGCCACCATGCGAGCGCCGCCGGTACCAGCACCAGTACGCACCAGCAGGCAAGGCCCGCCAGGCGCTGCCGCCACGGCGCGCCGCGGCGTTCAGGATGGTTGAAGCGTCGTTCGAGGGCCGTAGCGAGCCGGCCAAAGCCTACCAGCGGATGGAAGCGGCGCGGCTCGCCCAGCCACTGGTCGAGCAGTACGCCCGCCAGTGCCGCGGCCACACAAGCCGGCCAGGCCGGCCAGGCCTGCATCAGCATGCGGGATCGGCGCCCTTGACCGGGACAGGGATGCCCGCCACCAGCAGCCGCACGCGGTCGGCGGCGGCGGCCAGCTTCTGGTTCAGGCGTCCGAGTTCATCGACATAGAAGCGGGTGATCGCGCCCATCGGCACCACGCCGAAGCCGATCTCGTTGGAGACCAGGATCACGTGGCCGGGCAGCGTTGGCAGCGCGGTCAGCAGCGACTCGATTTCTTCGGTGAAGGCATCGGGCGGCGTGATTACGCCATGATCGGGATAGCTGCGGCCGTCGGGGAAGAGCAGGTTGTTCATCCACAGCGTCATGCAGTCCACCAGGATGCAGCCGTCGTGGCGCGCGTTGGCATAGAGCGCATCGGCCAGCCGCACCGGCTCTTCCACCAGGCGCCAGTCGGCGGGACGGCGGGCGCGGTGCAGCGCGATGCGGACTTCGAGTTCCTGGTCGGCCAGTGCGGGATCCTGGCGTGCGGTGGCGATATACGTGACCGGCCCGCCGGTGATGCCGGCGTGCTCGCTCGCCAGTTGTTCGGCGTAGTGGCTCTTGCCTGAGCGCGCGCCGCCCAGCACCAGCGTCAGCTGCCGCGCGCCGGACGAGCCGGCCGCAAGCGGCTTCGCCGCGCTGGCGGTGGCGGATTCAGGGGCGATTGCCTGGGTTTCCATCCGCGTATTGTAGCCGCCGCATCCGGCCCTCGCATGGAGGGCCGGTGCGATAATCCGCCGATGCATACCGATTCCCCGCTTTCCTTGCCGCCGGGTGCCCTGCGCGGCACGCTGATGGTTCAGGGCACCACCTCCGATGCCGGCAAGAGCACCGTGGTCGCAGGGCTGTGCCGCTTGCTGGCGCGCGCCGGCACGCGCGTGGCGCCATTCAAGCCGCAGAACATGGCGTTGAACAGCGCGGTGACCGCCGACGGCGGCGAGATCGGCCGCGCGCAGGCGCTGCAGGCGCAGGCCGCGCGGCTGGCGCCGCATACCGACATGAACCCGGTGCTGCTCAAGCCCAGCAGCGATACCGGCGCGCAGGTGATCATCCACGGCCGCGCGCGGCTCGACCTCGATGCCCGCGCCTACCACGCCTACAAGCCCGAGGCGATGAAGGCGGTGCTGGCGTCGCATGCGCGGCTGGAACAGGCCTACGACGTGGTGCTGGTGGAAGGGGCGGGCAGCCCCGCGGAAATCAACCTGCGCGAGCGCGATATCGCCAACATGGGCTTCGCCGAGCGGGTCGACTGCCCGGTGGTGCTGGTCGCCGACATCGACCGCGGCGGCGTGTTCGCGCACCTGGTCGGTACGCTCGATTGCCTGTCCGACAGCGAACGCGCGCGCGTGACCGGCTTCATCATCAACCGCTTCCGCGGCGATATCAGCCTGCTCGAACCGGGGCTGGACTGGCTCACCGCGCGCACCGGCAAGCCGGTGTTCGGCGTGCTGCCGTACCTGCACGGCCTGCACCTGGATGCGGAGGACGCCATCATCGGCACGCAGGCCACCAAGTCCGGGGCGCAGCGGCTGCGCGTGATCGTGCCGGTGCTGCCGCGCATCGCCAACCATACCGACTTCGACGCGCTGCGCGCGCATCCGCAGGTGGACCTGCAGTTCATCGGTCCCGGCATGCCGGTCCCGCCCGCCGACCTGGTGGTGCTGCCCGGCAGCAAGAGCGTGCGTGCCGACCTGGCCTTCCTGCGCGCCAACGGCTGGGAGGCGGCGCTGCAGCGGCACCTGCGCTACGGCGGCAAGCTGGTCGGCATCTGCGGCGGGATGCAGATGCTGGGCCGGCAGGTGCATGATCCCGACGGCCGCGAAGGCCCTGCCGGCAGCAGCGCGGGGCTGGGATGGCTCGACTACGAAACCACGCTCGCGGCAGAGAAGCAGTTGCGCCAGGTCAGCGGGCGGCTGGCGGATGCCGACGCGCCGGTGCGGGGCTACGAGATCCACCTCGGCGTCACCACCGGTGCCGGGCTGGACCGGCCCGCGGTGTGGCTCGACCGCGGCGACGGCTCCATGCGTCCCGACGGTGCCTGCTCGGCCGATGGCCAGGTGCTGGCGACCTACGTCCACGGCCTGTTCGACGACCCGGCCGGGTGCCAGGCGCTGCTGCGCTGGGCAGGACTCGACAAGGCGCAGGCAGTGGACCTCGACGCGCTGCGCGAAGCGTCGATCGAGCGGCTCGCCGACACCCTGGCGGCGCACCTCGACCTGGGCGCCATGTTCGCGCCGCTGCAACGCTGATCCGCACGGTGCCCGATCCGCCACAGCGCGGATCATGCCGTCTCCACGCAACATCTCCCTGCTAGAATCGCGAATCCTTCGCATTTGCATTCTGTCGTGATATGGCTTTCGAGTCATATCGCCGCACGCTGCAGCGCCCCACATTCACAACACAAGCCATGGTCACCGGCCGCCTGCGCGTCGTCTTCGTCAAGCTGCACCTCTATCTCGGGCTGACCCTCGGCCTGCTCTTTGTCCTGCTGGGCCTGACCGGCATGGCCATTGCGTGGCGCGATGAGCTCGATGCCTGGCTCAACCCGGACCTGCTGGTTGCCTCGGCGCCCGCTACCGGCCCCGTTACGGGGGCGACAGTCCAGGCCGTGACCGAACGCCTGGCCGCGCCGCCGTACGGCCGGCCCAACCTGCTGATGCTGCCGACCCATGGCGACGGCGTCTTCACCGCCTGGTATCCGGTCAAGGGGCCGGAGGGCGCCGTGCCGGGCCGCTCGCGGCAGGTGATGGTCGATCCGGTGACGCTGGCAGTGAAGGGCGAGCGCGTGTGGGGCGAGGCCGGCGTCTCGCGCCGGCTGCTGCTGCCGACGCTGTTCCACCTGCACCGCTACCTGCTCAGTGGCGAGACCGGCAAGACCATCACCGGCGTGGCCGGCATGCTGATGCTGCTGACCACGCTGCTGGGCGTGGTGGTGTGGTGGCCCAAGACGAAACTGCGCGCGTGGGGGCAGGCGCTGCGGATCAGCCATGGCGGCTCGTGGTCGCGCTTCAACTACTCGCTGCACCGGGCCGGCGGCATCCTGGCAGCGCCGGTGCTGGCCACCATTGCCTTTTCCGGCTGGTATCTCAACCTGCCGAAATGGGTGACGCCGATCGTGGCGGGGGTGATGACGGTCACGCCGCCGGCCAAGCACGTTTCGGCCCCGCCCGCGCCCGACGCCCGTCCGCTCGATGCCGGCCAGATCATGGCGGCGGCGCAGTCCCAGTATCCCGACGCGCAGGTCACCCGCATCAGCTTCCCGCGCAAGCCGGGCGACGCCTTCGAAGTGCGGCTGCGCCAGCCGGACGAGGTGCGCAAGGACAGCGGCGCGACCCGGCTCTGGCTCGACGCCTGGACCGGTACGCGGCTGGGCGTGAAGGACCCGCACGACGCCCCCGCCGGGGACACGCTGCTGAACTGGCTGTTCCCGCTGCATACCGGCGAGGCGTTCGGCCTGCCGGGGCGGATCTTCATTACGCTGTTCGGCTTGGCGCCGCTGGCGTTTGCCCTGACCGGCGTGCTGATCTGGTGGAAGCGCCGGCGCGGGCACCGCCGCCATGTCGCGAAGGCGGCGCAGCGCGCGGCCATGCGCCGGGCATGAAAAAAGCAGGCCGGCGGCCTGCTTTTTTTCTGCGAACCCGCGAACCTGCGCCCGGGTTCAGATTTCCAGGTTGTCGATCAGGCGGGTCGCGCCCAGCTTGGCCGCGGTCAGCACCACCAGCGGCTCGCCGGCGACGAATTCTTCGTGCGTCGGCGCCTGCAGGTCGCTGCGCCGGCGGATCGAGATATAGTCCGGCTTCCAGCCGCGCTTGGCCAGCGCCGCCACGGCGTTGGCCTCCACTGCCAGCAGGTCGGCCCCGGCGCGGTCGCTGCCCAGCACGGTGTCGCGCACCTCATGCAGCGTGCGGTACAGCACCGGCGCCTCGGCGCGCTCGTCGGGGCTCAGGTAGCGGTTGCGCGAAGACAGCGCCAGGCCATCTTCGTCGCGAATGGTCTCGGCCGGGATGATGTCGATCGGCAGCGCGAACTGCTGCACCATGCGGCGCACGATCATCAGCTGCTGGTAGTCCTTCTTGCCGAACACGGCCACGCGCGGCTGCGCGCACGAGAACAGCTTCATCACCACCGTGCATACGCCCTTGAAGAAGCCGGGGCGGAATTCGCCTTCCAGGATGTCGCCCAGGTCGTGCGGCGGCTCGACGCGGTATTCCTGCGGCACCGGGTACATATCGCGCTCGGAGGGCGCAAACAGCACATAGACGCCTTCTCTCTGCAGCTTCTCGATATCGTCCTGCAGCGTACGCGGGTACTTGTCGAAATCCTCGTTGGGGCCGAACTGCAGGCGGTTCACGAAGATCGATGCCACCACCGGGTCGCCGTGCTGGCGCGCCAGGCGCATCAGCGACAGGTGGCCTTCGTGCAGGTTGCCCATGGTAGGAACGAAGGCAGCGCGGTTCTGGCCGCGCAGCTGGTCCCGCAGCTCTTGGATGGAGGAAATGACTTTCATCTGGCTAGGTGTGCTGTCGTGAGGGTGTGACCCGTGGCGCCGGTCTCCGGGGGGCGGCGCTGTGCCATGCCGGGCCTTCGGGCGTCTTGCCTTCTGGGCGTATGGTGCCGGCTGTCGGCGGATTGTAGATCAAGTGGGGCGGGGGTGGACCCTGCCCTGCGGGTGGGTCAGGAAGGGCTGTACGCCAATCGCACATAAATTGGCGCGAACGGCTCGGCCTGGGTGATCTCGACCAGCGACTCGCGCGACAGCTCCAGCATGGCGATAAAGTTGACCACCACCACCGGCACGCCCTTGCCCGAGCGGATCGCATCCTCGAACAGCTCCGAGAACTCCATGAAGCGCGCATGCTGCAGCCGGCGCAGGATCTGGCTCATGTGCTCGCGCACCGACAGTTCCTCGCGCGAGATCTTGTGGTGCTGGTTCAGCTTGGCGCGCTTGAGCACGTCGGCCCAGGCGCTTTGCAGGTCGATCGTCTCGACTTCGGGGAAGCGCGGCGCCAGGCTCTGCTCGATATAGACCTGCGAGCGCAGGAAGTCACGGCCCAGCTGCGGCACCGTGTCCAGGCGCTGCGCGGCCAGCTTCATCTGCTCGTACTCCAGCAGGCGGCGCACCAGCTCGGCGCGCGGGTCCTCGGCGTCTTCGTCGCTGTCGGATTTCTTGACCGGCAGCAGCATGCGCGACTTGATCTCGATCAGCATGGCCGCCATCAGCAGGTATTCCGCCGCCAGCTCCAGGTTGGTCTTGCGGATCTGCTCGATATACGACAGGTACTGGCGCGTGACCTGCGACATCGGGATGTCGAGGACGTTGAAGTTCTGCTTGCGGATCAGGTACAGCAGCAGGTCCAGCGGGCCTTCGAACGCTTCCAGGAAGATTTCGAGCGCATCGGGCGGGATGTACAGGTCCTGCGGCAGCTTGAACAGCGGCTCGCCGTACAGGCGCGCGAACGCCATCCCGTCGACCATGTCGGCGGGACCCGAGGCTCCGGCAGGGTTGTCGGCAGCGCCGGCGACCGCGACGGGCAGCGGCACCTTGTCCTGATCGGCTGTGCTCACGCGGCGCTGGCGGAGATCAGTTGTCCTGCGAGTAGACGTACGGCTTCTGGGCCACGCGCGATGCCTGGGCGCGGGCGCGCTCTTCCAGGTCGATCGGCGCCTTGTCCCACAGCAGGGCGCGGCCGTCGCGCTGCTCGGCTTCGAGCGTCGGGCGCTCTTGCTTGAGCTGCTTCAGGAACTGGGTGATCTCGGATTCGTACATGGCCATGGTGAAACCGTATGCGCCGCGTGGGCGTGTAATGGATGCAGTGGGGCAGGATTTTACAGTATCGGCCCGCCGCGGGGTCGCATTTGGCCCTGGGCTTGCTTTGCGGGGGTAGGAAGATTCCGGAGGCAGCGCGGTGTGTGGTCAAATACCGACTTCGTATGTGTGGACAATCGGCGATGCCGCGAGACACCGCTATCACCGCTAAACCTGCCGACACCGTGCCCGGGGCGCCCGGCGCCTTCAACGGATGAGGATCGCCCCCACCGGGAGGCCGGATACGGCACATCCCGCGCCGCTGCGCTGGCGGGGGCGCGCGGCTGCGTTCGCGCTTGCCGTGCTGATGCTGCTGCCAGCCGGCGCTGCGCTCGGCGCCTACAAGGTCGAGGTCGAAGCCCCCAAGCCGATCAAGGAGATGCTCGAAGAGCACCTGGACCTGGCGCGCTACAAGGACCGCACCGACCTGTCGCAAGACCAGTTCGACTACATGGTCGAGACCGTCGGCGAGCAGGTGCGCCAGTTCACCTCGACCGAAGGCTATTTCGACCCGACCACCACCACCCGTGTGGAAGGCGAGGGCGACCGGCGCGTGGTCCACGTCACGGTGGACCCGGGCGCGCGCACGCTGATCCGCAATGTCGATATCCAGGTGACCGGCCCGGCGGCGACGCGCTCGCCCGAGCAGGTCGCCGAGATGCAGGCCAAGTGGGGCCTGCCGGTGGGCGACCCGTTCCGCCAGGCCGACTGGGACAAGGCCAAGGAAGACGCGCTGGTGACGCTGCAAAGCCATAACTACTACGGCGCGCGGCTGGCCGCGTCGCAGGCGCGGGTGGAACCGGACGACCTGCGCGCCGACCTGTCCACGCACTACGCCAGCGGACCGGCCTACCTGCTGGGGCCGCTGACGGTGAGCGGCACGCGCCGTTATCCGGAACAGATCATTTACAACGTCAATCCGCTCAGAGAGGGCGAGCCGTACCGCGTGGAGCGGCTGCTGGAGCTGCAGCGCGCGATCCAGAACCAGCCGTATTTCTCCAACGTGCAGGTCGACCTGGAACCGCCGCCGGATGCCGACAAGGCCCCTGACGGCGTAGTCACCGCGCCGGTCTCGGTGCGCGTGCGCGAATATCCGGTGCACCGGCTTAACAGCGGCGTCGGCTTTACCACCGACACCGGCGCCCAGGTGGAAGGGCGCTATTCCTACTACAACCTGTTCAACCGCGCCTGGACCTTCGACTCGCAGGCGCGGCTGGAACAAAAGCGTTCCTACCTGTTTGCCGAAGCGGCGATGCCGCCTGCCCCCGGCGCGTACCGCAACAGCGTGTACAGCAGCTACGAGCACACCATCGATATCGAGAACACCGATACCACCAGCCTGCGCGCGGGCCTGAAGCGCTCGCGCTCGCGCGAGAAGTACGACTTCACCACGTCGCTTGACTTCTACTATGACAAGCTGCTGCCCGAGGGCCAGGCCGCCCAGATCAGCAAGGCGCTGGTGCCGGCCTTTGCCTGGACCCGGCGCGATGTCGACAACCCGGTGTTTCCGCGCCGCGGCAATGTCATCAGCACCCAGGTCGGCGTGGCCGCCCGGGGTTTCCTCAGCGATGCCACCTTCCTGCGCCTGTATGGCCGTATCCGCCAGTACATCCCGGTGGGCAAGCGCGACCTGGTGGTGGCGCGGCTGGAGCTGGGCGCGGACCTGACCGGCGACAGTTCGAGCCAGATCCCCGCGACGTTGCGCTTCCGCGCCGGCGGCACCGATTCGATCCGCGGCTACACCTACCAGTCGATCGGCACGCCCAGCGGCGCCAGTATCCTGCCGGCCAAGTACCTCGGCACCGGCAGCCTTGAGTACCAGTACTGGTTCAAGCCTGACTGGGGCGTGGCGGTGTTCTGGGACCTGGGCACGGCCGCCGACAACCTGCGCGGCGTGACGATCTACAACGGCGTCGGCGTAGGCGTGCGCTGGCGCACGCCGGTGGGACCGCTGCAGCTGGACGTTGGCTACGGCATCCAGGAGCAGCAGTTCCGGCCGCATATCTCGCTGGGGGTGGCCTTCTGATGGCCGCCCGCGCGCATGGGATGCCGGCATGAGCGCCCACGACCTGCCCGACGTGCCCGGCGAGGGCACGCCCAATGAGCCGAACCCGCCCGCGCCGCGCAAGCGCCGAGGCGTATTGCGCGCGCTCGCCTGGCTGGTCGGCGTGCTGCTGGTGCTGGTGGTGGCGCTGATCGGCGCGGGCGTGGCGGCATTGAGCACCGAGGCCGGCACGCACCACCTTTGGACGCTGGCCACGCGGCTGTCGGCCGGCATGCTCAGCGGCCGGCTCGAAGGTGGCACGGTGGCGCATGGCTTGCGGCTGCGCGACGTGGTCTTCGCCAGCGGCCAGACCCGCGTGACCGTGGACCGCGTCGACGGCAGCTGGGCCATGACCTGGCAGCCGCGCCGCCTGCACTTCGAATACCTTCGCATCGGCAAGGCCGAGGTCCGACTGGGCCCGTCGGAGCCGGGCACCGAGCCGGCGCAGATGCCGAAGTCGCTGGAACTGCCGCTGGCGATCGACGTCGATGCGCTGACGCTGGAGCGGCTGGCGCTGCTGCAGGGCACGTCGCCCACCGCCGAGCCGATGGTGTTCGCCAACCTGTCCGGCGCGCTGCACAGCGACGGCCAGCACCACCGCGTCAGTGTGGACCGGCTCGAGACGCCGTACGGCAAGCTTGCCGCCAACGCCCAGATCGGCGCGCGTGCGCCGTTTCCGCTCAGCGCCGAGGCGCTGCTGGAGGCGAGCTGGCAGAAGGAGTCCTTCGCCGTCAACGCCACCGCCAGGGGCACGCTCGAAGCCTTGCGCGCCGAGCTGCAGGCCAATGGCGACCGCATCCATGCGCGCGCCGGCGCCGACCTGACGCCGTTCGGCAAGGTGCCGTTCACGCACCTGCTGGTCGATGGCGAGCGCATCAACCCGCGGCTGTTCAGCCCCACGGCGCCGCAGGCCAACCTGACGGTGCATGCCGACCTGCGGCCGGTGGACGGCGTGGCCGCGGGAGCACAGCCGCCAGCGGCGAGTGCGCCCGCGGCATCGGCTCCGGCGGCCCCAGCGGCCCCGGCGGCCTCGGCTCCCGCCGCCGCACCCCCGCCCGCACCGCCGGCACCGCTGGCCGTCGCCGGCGACATCGAGATCCGCAACCTGGAAGCCGGCCCGCTCGACAAGGACCGCCTGCCGGTCCATGCCGTGCGCGCCCACGTCGAACTGAGCGAATCGGCGCAGGCCATCAGCGACCTGCGCGTGTCGTTGCCCGGCAAGGCCGAGATCACCGGCGGCGGCACGCTGCGCGGCGGCCGCGGCGGCTTCGACCTGGACGTGCGCCGGCTCGATCCGGCCGCGCTGCACGGCTCGGCGACCAGCGCCAGCTTGTCCGGCCCGGTGGTGTTACGCATGGAACCGGGCCGGCAGAGCGTGGCGCTGGACCTGTCGGGCGCGGCGCTCAAGCTGTTCGCCGATGCCAGCGTGGACGCCGAGACCGTTACGCTGACCACGCTGCGCGCCACCGTGGGTCCCGGCGTGCTGAGCGCCGAAGGCAAGCTCGGCCTGAAGGACAAGCAGCCGTTCAGCTTCAAGGGCAAGCTGGCGTCGTTCGATCCGTCGCGGCTGGCCAAGGTGGCCGCGGGCCGCATCAACGCCGACTTCAGCGCCAGCGGCGAGATTGCCCCGGTGCTTGGCGTGGCGGTGGATTTCGCCGTGCACGAGAGCGAATATGCCGGCCTGCCGATGACCGGCGGCGGCAAGGTGCGGCTGGCCGGCGAGCGGCTGCTGCCGAGCGAGGCCTCGCTCAACATGGCCGGCAACCAGGCCAACCTGCGCGGCAGCTTCGGCGCGCGCGGCGACCAGCTCAAGCTGGCGGTCGACGCGCCGCAACTGGAGCGGCTCAAGTTCGGCGTGGCCGGCAAGCTCAAGCTCGACGCCACCATCACCGGCACGCTGAAGAAGCCCGAGGTGGTGGCCGACTACAACGCGCAGGCGCTGGAGGTCGGACCGCACAAGGTAGCCAGCGCCACTGGCCGTGCCGAAGTGCGCGGCGGGCTGGACGGACCGCTGTCGGTGCAGCTCGCCGCGCGCGACTACCGCGGGCCGCAGGCCAGCCTGAGCACGCTCGACGCCACGCTCAATGGCACCCAGGCCAACCACGTCTTCGACGTCAAGGCCGCCGGCACCCTGAACCGCCGGCCGCTGCAGCTGGTGCTGGCGGGGCAGGGCGCCTGGAAGGACAAGGAGGGCTGGAACGGCACCATCCGTACGCTGGAAGAACGCAGCACCGTCAACCTGCGGCTGGCGGCGCCCACGCAGCTGCTGGTGGCCGACCAGCGCGTGCGCCTGGGCGCCACGCGGCTGCTGCTGGACAACGCCACGCTCGCCATCGACAGCCTCGACTGGGACCACGGCCGCATCCGCACCCAGGGCAGCCTGAATGGCCTGCAGGTCGGCCACGTGCTGGAGCTGATGGAAACCATCACCGGCGAAAAGCCGCCGGTGCGCTCCGACCTGGTCATCGACGGCAGCTGGAACCTGGCGCTGGCCGAGACCGCAAGCGGGTTCGCCGAAGTGCGCCGGCGCAGCGGCGATCTGTCGGTCAATGCCGGGCGCGGCTTCACCACGATGGGCCTGGGCGAGACCAGCCTGCGCGCCGAAGCGGGCGGCAACCGCATCGCGTTGCGCGGCGGCATGGTGTCGGGGCGCATCGGCAAGGTCGCGGTCGATGCCTCGGCCGGGCTGGTGCAGGAGCAGGGTTTGCAGACGGTGGGGCCGGCGTCGACGCTGGCCGGCACGGTCACGGTCGACGTGCCGCGCCTGAAGTCGCTGGAGGCGCTGACCGGGCCGCAGTATGCCTTCGACGGGCGCCTGGCCGCCGCGCTGCGCCTGGGCGGCACGGTCGGCGCGCCGCTGCTGGCCGGCACCATCGATGGCGACAACCTCGCCGTCACGCTGTACGACATGGGTTTGCGCCTGACCGACGGCACCGTGCGCGTGGCGCTGGACCAGAACACGGTGGAGCTGAAGCACGTCGAGTTCCACGGCGGCGACGGCAAGATCACCGCCACCGGCAACGTCAAGCTGGGCGAGGCCGATCCCAACCTGACCGGCAAGATCGTCGCCGACAAGCTGCAGCTGTTCGCCAGCCCGGAGCGCACGCTGGTGGTGTCGGGCGACGCCAGCATCGCCAACGAGAACAAGCAGATCGTGATCCGCGGCAAGTTCCGCGTCGACCGCGGCCTGTTCGACCTGCCCAAGGCCGGCGCACCGGTGCTGGGCGACGACGTGGTGGTGATCCGCCGCAAGGACCAGCGCGCGGTCAAGACCGCCGCGACGCCGGTGGCGCCCGAGACCAAGCCGGCGAGCAAGTTCAGCCCGGTGATCGACCTGACCGTCGACCTGGGCAACGACTTCCGCTTCCGCGGCGCGGGCGCCGACCTGCTGCTCGCCGGCCAGCTCGGGGTCAAGAGCGAGCCGCTGGTACCGCTGAAGGCCATCGGCACGGTGCGCGTGACCGACGGCACCTACGAGGCCTTTGGCCGCAAGCTGGACATCGTGCGCGGTATCATCAACTTCAATGGGCCGATCGACAACCCGAACATGAACATCCGCGCCATGCGCCGCAACCAGGAAGTGGAGGCGGGTGTCGAAGTCACCGGCACGGTGCGGCTGCCGCGCGTGCGGCTGGTGTCGGAACCCAACGTGCCGGACGAAGACAAGCTGTCGTGGCTGATGTTCGGCTACGGCGCCGAAAGCGCCGGCGCGGGCCAGCAGCGCCAGCTGGGCGGTGCCGCGCTGGGCGGCGCGGCGCTCGGCCTGATCGGCGGCAAGGCGGGCAAGGGCATCGTCTCGCATTTCGGCATCGACGAGTTCTCGATCGGGCCCAGCACCGCGGGCCTGAACGACCAGCAGGTGGTCAGCATGGGCAAGGCCATCACCGACCAGATCTCGGTGGGCTATGAACAGAGCTTGACCTCGGCCTCCAACGTGGTAAAGCTGACGTGGCAGTTCTCGCGGCGCTGGTCGCTGATTGCCAAGGGCGGTTCCATCAACGGATTGTCGGTCTTGTTCAACCGCCGCTTCGACAGCTGGGCGATCCTGTTCTCGGGCGCCTCGAACCGCAGCGGCACCAGAAGGAGCCAGGATGACGGCCAGACACTCGACCCCGAAAGCGCCGCGCAGGCCGCCTCGTCAGTCATTGCCGAGCCCGTGCGCCGCTGAAGTACGCCCCGCCAACTACGCGTCGCCGCGACGCCTTGCCGCCATGGGACTGATTGCCTCTGTGCTTGCGCTGTTCGGCTGCGACCAGCGGAAGGTCGATGAAGCGATGAAGAAGGCGGGCGAGACCGCGCGCAATACCTGGAACGCGATCAAGCCCGACAGCGAGTTGTTCAAGGGCATCGTGCCCGGCCAGTCCACCGAGGAAGAACTGCGGCGCCAGGCCGGCAAGCCGGAGATCGTCTGGGAAGAGGCCGACGGCGGCCGCCGGCTGGAATATCCGCGCGGGCCGGAGGGTACGACCACGTGGATGGTCACCATCGGCGCCGACGGCAAGGTGGCGCGCATCGAGCAGGTGCTGACGCCGGAGAACTTCGCGCGCGTGCGCGCCGGCATGAGCAAGGACGACATCCGCCGCCTGCTGGGCAAGCCGACCAAGGTCGAGGCCTTCGCGCTGAAGAAGGAAGAGGTGTGGGGCTACCGCTGGATGGAGACCTCGACCGACAAGGCCTTTTTCAACGTGCATTTCAACAGCGACGGCACGGTGACGACGACTTCACGCAGCGACGATCCGTCGAAGATGCAGGGCGGCTGACGCGGGCGCGGGACAAAAAAAACGGCGGTCGCCCGCAGGCGCCGCCGTTTTTTTTCCTGCCGGTCCGCTTCAGCGGATGCGCATGCCCGGCACGGCACCGCTGTGCGGCTCCAGGATGTACAGGCCCGGCGCAGCCTTCTCGTCAGCCGCCGATGCCGCCAGCACCATGCCCTCGGACATGCCGAACTTCATCTTGCGCGGTGCCAGGTTGGCCACCACCACGGTCAGCTTGCCGACCAGTTGCTCCGGCGTGTAGGCCGACTGGATGCCCGAGAACACATTGCGGGTCTTGCCTTCGCCCAGGTCGAGCGTCAGCTGCAGCAGCTTGTTCGAGCCTTCCACCTTCTGGCACTCGACGATCCTGGCCACGCGCAGGTCCACCTTGGCGAAATCGTCGATGGTGATGGTCTCGGCCACCGGCTCGACCGATGGTGCAGCGGCGGCGGGCGCAGCCGTGGCCTGCAGCGATTCGCGGTTGGCGGCCAGCAACGCATCGACCTGCTTGCCATCGACGCGCGTCATCAGGTGCTGGTACGCCTGCACCGGCCTGGCTGCGGACAACTGCTTGTCGATCGCACGCCAGTCGAGCGGCTCGACGTTCAGGAAGCGCTCGACGCCGGCGGCCACGTCCGGCACCACCGGCTTCAGGTACACCGTCAGCAGGCGGAAGGCTTCCAGCGACACCGAGCAGGCGGCGTGCAGCGCGGCCCGCTTGCTTTCGTCCTTGGCCAGTTCCCAGGGCTTCTCGGTGTCGACGAAGGCGTTGACCGCGTCGGTCAGCTCCATCACCTGGCGCAGCGCCTTGCTGTACTCGCGCGCTTCATACAGCTGCGCGATCTGCGGCGCGGCCTGGCGCAGCTGCTCCAGCAGCGGGTGTGCCAGCGCGGCCTCGTCGACCTTGCCTTCGAAGCGCTTGACCAGGAAGCCCGCCGCGCGGCTGGCGATGTTGACGTACTTGCCGATCAGGTCACTGTTGACCCGGGCGATGAAGTCATCCAGGTTTAGGTCCAGGTCTTCCATGCTCGCGTTGAGCTTGGCGGCGAAGTAGTAGCGCAGCCATTCCGGGTTCATGCCGGTGTCGATGTAGCTCTGCGCGGTGATGAAGGTGCCGCGCGACTTGCTCATCTTGGCGCCGTCCACCGTCAGGAAGCCGTGGGCGAACACGTTGGTCGGGGTGCGGTAGCCCGAGAAGCGCAGCATCGCCGGCCAGAACAGCGTGTGGAAGTACAGGATGTCCTTGCCGATGAAGTGGTACTGCTCGGCGGTCGAGTGCGGGCCGACCCACGCGTCGAAGTCGATGCCGCGCTGCTGCGCCAGGTTCCTGAAGCTGGCGTAGTAGCCGATCGGTGCGTCCAGCCACACATAGAAATACTTGCCGGGCGCGCCAGGGATCTCGAAGCCGAAGTAGGGTGCGTCGCGCGAGATGTCCCAGTCGGACAGGGTCGAGGCCTCGCCCTCGGCGCCCAGCCATTCCTGCATCTTGTTGGCGGCTTCGGGCTGGGCCAGGTCGGCGACCCATTCGCGCAGGAAGGTCTCGCAGCGCGGATCGGACAGCTTGAAGAAGAAGTGCGTCGACGACTTGCGTACCGGCGTGGCGCCGGACACCACCGAGTACGGGTTCTTCAGGTCGGTCGGCACGTAGGTAGTGCCGCAGACTTCACACGAATCGCCGTACTGGTCCTTGGCGCCGCACTTCGGGCATTCGCCCTTGATGAAGCGGTCCGGCAGGAACATGTTCTTGACCGGGTCGAAGAACTGCTCGACCTCGCGTTCGGCGATCAGGTCCTCGGCCTTCAGGCCCAGGTAGATCTTCTCGCACAGCTCGCGGTTTTCATCCGCGTCGGTGCTGTAGTAGTTGTCGAACGACACCAGGAAACTGTCGAAATCGCGCTTGTGCTCGGTCCAGACGCGGTCGATCAGCTGCTTGGGGGTGATGCCTTCCTTTTCGGCGCGCAGCATCACGGGGGTGCCGTGCGTATCGTCGGCGCCGACGTAGTAGACCTCGTTGCCCATCATGCGCTGGAAACGCACCCAGATATCGGTCTGGATGTATTCCACCAGGTGGCCGATATGGATCTGGCCGTTGGCATAAGGCAGGGCGGATGTGACGAGGATGCGACGTGCGGTCATAGACGAAAGAGCCGGTCAGGAGCGGGGAAATCAGTGGCGACGGCGCTGCGCGCAGGGCGGGCGCGTGCCGGGGAAGGGCTATTTTAGCAAGTGGCCGCCGTGGACGCGTCGGTTCCGCATGGCGGAATGTTCGGCGATCGGGCGATCACCGGCCGGCACTTGCGGGGCAGAAAGGCAAAAAAAAGCGCCGGTCAGAGCCGGCGCAGCTTTCCACAACGGAAAAGGAGGAGAAATCAGGCACCGCCCGGGAGGTCAGCCACCCATCGCGAGCCAGCAACGGTGGCAAGCGGTACCTGTTTCTATGACTAGGTCATCCCTGAATTGGTTTCAAAAAAATTTCGACGCGGCGATTTTGTTGCCGGCCGGCCTCGGTGGCATTGTCTGCAACGGGCTGGCCCTGGCCCCGGCCTTCGGCCGTCAGGCGGTTGCGTGCGACGCCGCGGTCACCCAGGTAGCCCGCCACGCTCTGCGCCCGGCGCTGCGACAACTGCATGTTGTAGTTGGGGTTGCCGGTGCTGTCGGTATGGCCCACGACATTGGCACTGACGTCCTGGTGCTGGCCCAGCGTCTGCGCGACCTGGTCGAGCACCGAGCGGAACGACGGCTTGATGCTGGCGCTGTCGGTATCGAAGGTCACCTGGCTGGGGATGTTCACCTTCAGCGAGCCGTCCGGCTGCTCGGTGATCTGGGTGCCGGTGCCGGCGGTGTCCTTGTTCAGCTTGCCACGGATGGCATTCCAGTTGTAGCCGGTCGCACCGCCGACGGCACCGCCCACGGCCGCGCCGACCAGCGTGCCCGTGGTATTGCCGCCGATCAGGTTGCCAAGCCCGGCGCCGACTGCGGCGCCCACGCCGGTACCGACCGCCGTATGGGTCTGCTGTTCGGTGGCGCAACCCGCGGCCAGCAGGGTGGCGGCGGCGAGCGAGACAGTGACGAACTTGATCTTCATGCGTTCTCCTTCTGATGTTCCCGTAAATGTTCCTGGTACCGCATGCGATGGTAACCCCATGGCGATACCGCACGTAACCCTTTGTATGCGTTGGCGGCGGCGCGGCCCGGCGCGGCGGTGCCTGCCCGCCCAACCGCACTACAATATGGATATGGCGACGCGCGCACAAGTGCAAGGTTGTGAGAGTTGTAAATGTCTGTAATCCCACACCTGGTGCAGGGGTTTGCCCGCGCTTTTCGGACTCCCATGGAGCGTTGCTTCAGATTCGCTCCTTTCACTCCCAGCCCTTCATGGCGGAAAGTGAAGGAGCGGCGTCGCCAGGCGGCATTCCAACGTTAGAATGAGCAGCATGGTGCTTGTCTACCGCTACCGGGTGAAGTCGCTCAACGGCCTGCTCAATAGGCAGAGCCGAGCGGTGAACTTCGTCTGGAACTTCTGCAATGACACGCAGAAGCACGAAGTCAAATGGGGTAAGAAGTGGCCGAGCGGGTTCGATCTGAACGTGCTGACCACTGGCAGCAGCAAGGAACTCTGTATCCATTCCGGCACCGTCAATGCGACGTGCGAGCAGTACGCGAAATCGCGCAGCCAGCATCGCCGTCCTTACCTGCGATACCGCGGCAGGAAGTGCCTGGGATGGGTGCCTCTTAAGGGCCGCGATCTGAAACGAGAAGGCGAGGCGTTTCGCTTTGCCGGCAATACCTTCCGCGTGTTCAACAGCCGCCCGTTGCCTGAAGGCAAGATCAAGGACGGCACAAACTTTGCGCAGGATTCGCGCGGGAACTGGTTTCTCAACATCGTGATCGAGATTCCTGATGTGCCGGCACGCCCGATTCAAGCTGGCGTCGGCATCGACCTTGGCTTGAAGGACTTCGCGACGCTCTCGACCGGCGAGAAGTTTTTCAATGACCGGTTTGGCCGACATGCCGCCGAACGACTGGCCAAGGCGCAGCGTGCGCGAAAGCACAAGCGGCATATCGCCAAGCTGCATGCCAAGGTGGCGAATGCCCGCGCCGACTTCCAGCACAAGCTTGCGCTCGACCTCGTCCGCCGCTTCGATTACATCGCAGTTGGCAACGTGTCGGCTGTGAAACTCGCCAGGACCAAGATGGCGAAAAGCGTCTATGACGCATCCTGGTCGTCCTTCCGGGCCAAGCTCCGCTACAAAGCGATTGCGCACGGGGCCACCTTTGAGGAAGTGAATGAAAGCGGTTCTACCCAGTCCTGTTCGGCGTGCGGTTCGAAAGACAGCACGACGCGGCCGAAAGGTATCGCAGGACTGCGAATAAGAGAGTGGTCCTGTAGTAGCTGCGGTGCCGTGCATGACCGTGATACCAATGCTGCGCTGAACATTCTCCGATGCGGACGTGCATCGCCAGGTGTGGGAATCCCCTTCCTTAGGCAGGGGAAGACGTCAAACTTTGATACATTAGGTGCCAGTCCAGCCGGTGGCGCCGGCCGTCCGGGCCATCCCCCACATTCAGAAAAACCAAGCGGAGTTTGTCTTGAGCGTCAGCACTGAGCAGGTCACCGAAGCCCTGCGCACCGTCATCGACCCCAACACGGGCAAGGACCTGGTGTCCACGCGCTCGGCCCGGAACATCCGGGTCGACGGGGGCGGGGTTTCGCTGGAAGTCGAACTCGGCTATCCGGCCAAGAGCCAGCTAGACCCGATTCGCAAGCTGGTGGTTGCCGCGGTGCGGCAATTGCCGGGCGTCACCAATGTCAGCGTGGCCGTGACCATGAAGATCGTCGCCCACGCGGTGCAGCGGGGCGTCAAGCTGCTGCCGGGCGTGAAGAACGTGATCGCGGTGGCGTCTGGCAAGGGCGGGGTGGGCAAGTCCACCACCGCCGTCAATCTGGCGCTGGCGCTGTCCGCCGAAGGCGCGCGCGTGGGCATGCTCGATGCCGATATCTACGGGCCCAGCCTGCCGATGATGCTCGGCATCGACGGCCGCCCCGAATCCGCCGACGGCCAGACCATGGAGCCGCTGGAGGGCCACGGCGTGCAGGCCAACTCGATCGGCTTCCTGATCGAGCAGGACAATCCGATGGTATGGCGCGGGCCGATGGTTACCTCGGCGCTGGAACAGCTGCTGCGCCAGACCAACTGGCACGACCTCGACTACCTGATCGTCGACATGCCGCCGGGCACCGGCGACATTCAGCTGACGCTGTCGCAGAAGGTGCCGGTCACCGGCGCGGTGATCGTCACCACGCCGCAGGACATCGCGCTGCTCGACGCCAAGAAGGGCCTGAAGATGTTCGAGAAGGTCGGCATCCCGATCCTCGGCATCGTCGAGAACATGGCGGTGTACTGCTGCCCGAACTGCGGCCACGTCGAGCATATTTTCGGCCAGGGCGGCGGCGAGAAGATGTGCGCCGACTATGGCGTGGAGCTGCTGGGCAGCCTGCCGCTGAACCTGCAGATCCGCGAGCAGGCCGATTCAGGCCGCCCGACCGTAGTGGCCGAGCCCGACAGCCCGGTGGCCGAGCTGTACCGCGGCATCGCGCGCAAGGTGGCGATCAAGGTCGCCGACAAGGCGCGCGACATGACCAGCAAGTTCCCGAGCATCGTCGTGCAGAACACCTGAGCGCGCGGCTTGCCGCGCCAGCAGCCATGGAAGCCGAAACCACGCCCGTGCCACAGTCGCCGCCACCCGGCGCCCGTCCCGCCGTCACCATGGCGGTGGTGATGCGCAGGGTCGCGCTGGCCAGCCGCTGGCAGCCATGGAAGTGGCAACTCGACGCGGTGCTGCCGGACCTCGGCGAGTTCGGCACGCACCCGGTCTGCCTCGAACACGACGAACACGGTGCGCGCTGGCTGTATCCCGGCTTCGAGGTCGAGTTGTTCCGCGACCAGGGCGAAGGCTACTACCTGAACCTGACCTCGACTACGCCATGCTGGTTCGTGCTGTGGCGCATGCCCGAGGACGAGGATGGCGGCGGCACCGGCGAAGACGCCCACCCGGTGCCGATGACGGTCACGCTGTCATACAACGAAGCCGGCCGCTGGCTCGACGCCGGCGAGATCGTCGAGAACGTGCCGCTCGCGCCCGAGCAGCGCGACTGGCTGCAGGCCTACGTCAGCGAGCATTACCGGCCCGAGCCCAAGCAGCGGCGCCGGCCCGAATCCTTCAAGGCGCCGCAGGACCGCGCGCGCTACTGACCCGACTGCTTCGAACACGCCGATGAGCGATTCGTCCTTCCTGTCACGCTGGTCGCGCCGCAAGGCGGCGGTGCGGGAGGGCGTGGCCGTGCCCGCGGAGCCGTTGCAGCCTGCCGAGCCGCAGCCATTGCCCGTGCCACCGGAGGCCGCGACCGCGGTGGCCGAGCCGGAAGTCCCGCTGCCGACCCTGGCGGACGTGGCGGCGCTGCGCCCCGGCGACAACATCGCCCGCTTCGTCGCGCGCGGGGTCGACGAATCGGTCAAGCGCGCCGCGCTCAAGACGCTGTTCGCCGATCCGCACTTCAATGTGATGGACGGCCTCGATACCTACATCGACGACTACAGCAAGCCCGACCCGATCCCGCCAGAGATCCTGCGCCAGTTGCGCCAGGCCGAGTCGCTGGGGCTGTTCGACCCGACCGACGAGGAGCGTGCGGCAGCCCAGGCCGCCGCACAAGCGGACGCACAAGCGCACGCACAAACCGACGCACAAGCGGACCATGTACCGCCGGCGGCGCCTGCCGTGGCCGGCGAGCCGGCCGGCGCTACGGACATACCCGCAGCCGCCGAAACGCCGCCGCCGCTGGCCAGTCAAAACGCAGAACAGGGCCCGCAAGACCCGCAAGACCTGGATAAGTGCGCGTAGCCCGACCGGGCAGCCGCACTACAATAGGCATCCCCACAATCCGCCGGGCCGCAGACCCTCGCAAGAAGGACGTCCGGGCCGGTCAGCCGCATTCGCCATGCCGACGCTGATCTGCAATTGCAACGACACCATGCCGCTGGACGGGGCGGCGCTGTCGGAAGCCAGCCAGGGCCCGCAGCAAGGCTCGCAACAAGGTCCGCTCAAGGTCCACCGCCTGTTGTGCCGGCGCGAGATCGGCGCCTTCACCGCCGCGCTGGACGGCACCGACGATGTCATCGTGGCCTGCACGCAGGAACGCGCGCTGTTTACCGAAGTCGCAGCGCAGACCGCGCAGGGCCAGGACGGCCGGCCGGTGGTGACCGCGCCGGTCCGTTTCGTCAATATCCGCGAGACTGGCGGCTGGTCGCAGGGGGCGCGGCGCGATCCGAAGACCGCCAATGCCAAGATTGCCGCGTTGCTGGCGGTGGCTGCGTTGCCCGAGCCCGATCCGGTGCCCGTGGTCGACTACCGTTCCGACGGCGCGGTGCTGGTGCTGGGGCCGGCGCAGCGCGCGCTGCCCTGGGCCGAGCGGCTCGCGGCGATGCAGCTCGAAGTCACGGTATTGCTGACGGGCAGCGCAGCGGGCGAGGGCGCTGCCGCACAGCCGGCCGCGCGCGCCTGGCCCGTCCACAGCGGCCGGCTGGCATCGCTCAGCGGCTGGCTCGGCGCCTTCGAGGCCAGTTGGGAAACCGGCGCGGGTCGAAGCAATCCGATCGACCTGGACCTGTGCACCCGCTGCAATGCCTGCATCGAAGCCTGCCCGGAGGACGCGATCGATTTCAGCTACCAGATCGACCTGTCGCGCTGCCGCTCGCACCGCGAGTGCGTGCGCGCCTGCGGCGCGGCCGCGGCCATCGACTTCGACCGGCCGCCAAACACCATGCAGGGACGCTTCGACCTGGTCTTCGACCTGTGCGACCAGCCCGCTTTCACCATGCACCAGCCGCCGCAAGGCTACCTGCATGCCGGCGCCGATCCGGCGCGGCAGCAAGCACTGGCATTGACGCTGGTGGGCCTGGTGGGCGAGTTCGAGAAACCGAAATTTTTCCGCTACAAGGAAGCCTTGTGCGCGCACGGCCGCAACCAGACCACCGGCTGCACGGCTTGTATCGACATTTGCTCGACCCGGGCGATCCAGTCGAGCTGGCATGACGGCAAGGGCCGCATCGAGGTCACGCCGAACCTTTGCATGGGCTGCGGGGCCTGCACCACGGTGTGTCCGAGCGGCGCCATCAGTTACGGCTACCCCGGCCCTGAAACCACCGGCGCACGGCTGCGCACGCTGCTGTCGGCCTACCGGCAGGCCGGCGCGCGCGATCCGGTCGTGCTGCTGCACGGCGAGGAATATGGCACGCCCGCCTTGCTGGCGCTGGGCCGCGCCGCGCGCGCCGGCCGTGCCGCCGGCGTGCCCGCCCATGTGCTGCCGCTGTCGCTGTTCCACCCGGCCGCGGCCGGGCTGGAGCTGTGGCTGGCCGCGGTGTGCTGGGGCGCCAGCCGCGTGGCGGTGCTGCTGACCGGCGACGAGGCGCCGCAGTACCGCACCGCGCTGCGCGAGCAGATGGAAGTCGGCCGCGCCCTGCTGGCGGGGCTGGGCTATGACGCCGAGGTGCTGTCGCTGGTCGAGGCGGCCAGTGCGATCGATGTGCCGTCGCTGGATGCCGGCCTGTCCGCGCTGCGTCCCGGCCGCAACGCGCTGCCGCCGGCGCCGTTCGGCGCGGTCGCCGCCAAGCGCGAGATGCTGGACTTCGTGCTCGACCACCTGGTGCGCCACGCGCCGGTGCCCGCCAATATCGTGCCGTTGCCGGCCGCCGCGCCGATTGGCGCGATCGCCGTCGATTCCGGCAAGTGCACCCTGTGCATGGCGTGCGTCGGCGCCTGCCCGTCGCAGGCGCTGCGCGACAACCCCGAGCGCCCCGTGCTCAGCCTGATCGAGCGCAACTGCGTGCAGTGCGGCCTGTGCGAAAAGACCTGTCCGGAAGATGCCATCACGCTGGTGCCGCGCCTGCTCGCCGGCGACGCGGCGCGCCGCCCGGTCACGCTCAACGAGGCCCAGCCGTTCCTCTGCGTGCGCTGCGCGAGGCCGTTCGGCACGGCGCAGATGGTGCAGTCGATGCTGGTCCGGCTGGCCGGCCACCCGGCGTTTTCCGGCGCCGCCGCCGAGCGGCTGAAAATGTGCCCCGATTGCCGCGTGGTCGACATGATCGAGCACGATACGGGCACTGTGAGCGGCGCCACGCTGCGCTGAGCCGCTTTCGATACAAACCATCACGACATGACAGATTTCCAGCCGATCCAGCTCACCGCCGCACCGCCCGCCGACGATGCCGAGGACACCGCTCGCGCCGACCTGTACGGGTTGCTGGCCACGCTGTTTTATCGCGCCCCCGATGCGGCACTGCTGCACCACATTGCTGCCAACCGCGCCGTTGGCGAAGACGCGGATACGGTACTGGGCAAAGCCTGGAACGCCTTGTGCGACGCAGCATCCGAGACCACCGCGGCGCAGGCCGAAGAGGAATATCGGCAGCTGTTCGTCGGCGTGGGCCGGCAGGACGTGTTCCTGTATGGCTCGTTCTACCTGACCGGCTTCCTCAACGAGCGCCCGCTGGTGGCGCTGCGCGAAGACCTGGCCCGCTATGGCCTGGAGCGCCACGAGGAAGTAAGCGAGACCGAAGACCACATTGCCACGCTGTGCGAGGTGATGCGCTTCCTGGTGGCCGGCGACGACCTGTCAGTGTCGAACCTCGGCGAGCAGCAGCGCTTCTATGCGCAGCACTTGCAGCCGTGGGTGGAGAAATTGTGCGATGCAGTGATCGCGCACCCGCAGGCGCGTTTCTACCGCAGCGTTGCCGGCCTGCTGGCCGCCTTCGCTGGTGTCGAGGCACTCGCGCTTGAGATGAACTGAAGAGGACTGCGCGCGGTCGGGTATCCGAGGGGGGCCTGCGCTATACCGCAAAATCAGCGGGAATGTAAGGAAAAACCCGTGCATTGCATGGTCTTTCCGCTGAGTTGATTCTAGAATATGCATAACAACGCATAACGGCGAAAACCATCGGGCTTTGACAGCCGAGGAGCCCCCCACATGAGAGAGAAGCCAACCCGGGTCGCGCGCCGCACGTTTCTCGCGGGCGCTGGAGTTGTGGCTGCCGCAACGGGTGCGGCTGCGCTGACAGCGCGTGGACCGGCACTACCGGACCAGGCCGCCGCTCTGCCGGAACCCACCGACACCCCGTCGGACAGCAAGGGCTACCGGGTCTCCGAACACATTCGCAAGTACTACCGGACCACACTGGTGTAAATGCCAGGGCGGCGTGGTTCGCCGCGCCGCCTGCAACCGGACGGCTCTCGTCCGCATCTGAGGTGAGACATGATCTTGACCCGCAAACGCGCGGCGCAGGGCGCATCCGCCCGCCTCGCTGACGGCCTCGCCAACCGGCACGACCCTGCCGGCGCGCAAGCCGGAACCGGACGCCTCTCACAGCGGCTCGCCGCAAGCCTGGCCGGCGCCATGCCGACCATGGACCGCCGCAGCTTTCTCAAGCGCTCAGGCATCGGCGTCGGTGCCGGCCTGGCGGCGTCGCAGCTGACGCTGCTGCGCAAGGCCGATGCCGCCGACGACAAGAAGGGCGCTGCCGACGGCAAGAACGGCATCGTCGTGCGCCGCACCGTGTGCGGCCACTGCTCGGTCGGCTGCGCCGTCGATGCGGTGGTGCAGAACGGCGTGTGGATCCGCCAGGAACCGGTGTTCGATTCGCCCATCAACCTGGGCGCGCACTGTGCCAAGGGCGCCGCGCTGCGCGAGCACGGCCACGGTGAATACCGGCTTAAATATCCGATGAAGCTGGTCAACGGCAAGTACCAGCGCATCGGCTGGGACCAGGCGCTCGACGAGATCACCGCGAAGATGAAGGAGATCCGCCAGCAGACCGGCCCGGATTCGCTGTTCTTCGTCGGCTCGTCCAAGCACAGCAACGAGCAGTCGTACCTGCTGCGCAAATGGGTTTCGTTCTTCGGCACCAACAACACTGACCACCAGGCGCGCATCTGCCACTCGACTACCGTGGCGGGCGTGGCCAACACGTGGGGCTACGGTGCGATGACGAACTCGTACAACGATATGCAGAACTCGAAGGCTGCGTTGTATATCGGTTCGAACGCGGCCGAGGCGCACCCGGTGTCGATGCTGCACCTGCTGCACGCCAAGGAAAACGGCTGCAAGGTGATCGTGGTCGATCCGCGCTTCACGCGCACCGCGGCCAAGGCGCATCACTATGTGCGCATCCGCTCGGGCACCGATATCGCCTTCCTGTTCGGCATGCTGTACCACATCTTCAAGAACGGCTGGGAAGACCAGAAGTACCTGAACGACCGCGTCTATGGGATGGACAAGGTCAAGGAAGAGGTGCTGGCCAAGTGGACGCCCGACAAGGTCGAGGAAGTGACCGGTGTGCCCGAGGCACAGGTCTACCTTGTCGCCGAAACCATGGCCAAGAACCGCCCCAGCACGCTGGTGTGGTGCATGGGCCAGACCCAGCACACCATCGGCAACGCGATCGTGCGCGCGTCGTGCATCGTGCAGCTGGCGCTGGGCAATATCGGCGTGTCGGGCGGCGGCGCCAATATCTTCCGCGGCCATGACAATGTGCAGGGCGCCACCGACGTCGGGCCCAACCCCGACTCGCTGCCCGGGTACTACGGTCTCGCCACCGGCGCGTGGAAGCACTACGCGGCGGTGTGGGGCGTGGACTACGAATGGATCAAGAAGCAGTTCGTCTCGCAGACGATGATGGAGAAGTCCGGCACCACGGTGTCGCGCTGGATCGATATCGTCACCGAGAAGAACGAGCTGATCGACCAGGACAACAACGTGCGCGGCGTGTTCTTCTGGGGCCATGCGCCCAACTCGCAGACGCGCGGGCTGGAGATGAAGAAGGCGCTGGACAAGCTCGACCTGCTGGTGGTGGTCGATCCGTATCCGTCAGCCACCGCGGCCATGGCCAACATGCCGCCGGCAGAAGGCGACAAGGTCAACCCGAACCGTGCCGTGTACCTGCTGCCGGCATGCACGCAGTTCGAGACGTCGGGTTCGTGCACGGCATCGAACCGCTCGCTGCAATGGCGCGAGAAGGTCATCGAGCCGCTGTTTGAGTCGATGCCCGACCATACGCTGATGCACGCATTCGCCGAAAAGTTCGGCTTCGGCAAGGAGCTGTCGAAGAACTACAAGATGATCGAGGTCAAGCGCGCCGGCCGCACCTGGATGGAGCCGGAGCCAGAGTCGATCCTGCGCGAGATCAACGCCAGCAACTGGACCATTGGCTACACCGGCCAGTCGCCGGAACGGCTGAAGTCGCATATGCGCAATATGCAGATGTTCGACGTCAAGACGCTGCGCTGCAAGCAAGGCAAGGACCCCCTCACCGGCTACGACCTGACCGGCGACTACTTCGGCCTGCCGTGGCCGTGCTACGGCAATCCGGAGCTCAAGCACCCGGGCTCGCCCAACCTGTATGACACCAGCAAGCATGTGATGGACGGCGGCGGCAACTTCCGCGCCAACTTCGGCGTGGAACGCGACGGTGTCAACCTGCTGGCCGAGGACGGCTCGTATTCCGTGGGCGCGGAAATCACCACCGGCTATCCGGAATTCGACCACGTGCTGCTGAAGAAGCTGGGCTGGTGGGATGACCTGACCGACGCCGAGAAGGCCAAGGCCGAAGGCAAGAACTGGAAGACCGACCTCTCCGGCGGCATCCAGCGCGTGGTGCTGAAGAACCATGGCTGCCATCCGTTCGGCAATGCCAAGGCGCGCGCGGTGGTGTGGAACTTCCCCGACCCGATCCCGCAGCATCGCGAGCCGCTGTACTCCACGCGGGCCGACATGGTCGCCAAGTACCCGACCCACGACGACAAGATGGCGTTCTGGCGGCTGCCGACGCTGTACAAGTCGGTGCAGCAGCGCAATATCGAGAACAAGGTCTACGAGAAGTTCCCGATCATCCTGACCTCCGGGCGGCTGGTCGAGTACGAGGGCGGTGGCGAGGAAACCCGCTCCAACCCGTGGCTGGCCGAGCTGCAGCAGGAGAACTTCGTCGAGATCAACCCGCGCGCGGCCTCCGATCGCGGCATCCGCAACGGCGACTTCTGCTGGGTCAAGACGCCAACCGGCGCAATGCTGAAGGTGCGTGCGCTGGTGACCGAGCGGGTCGGGCCGGATACCGCCTTTATCCCGTTCCACTTCTCGGGCTGGTGGCAGGGCAAGGACCTGAAGGACTACTACCCCGAGGGCGCGATGCCGGTGGTGCGGGGCGAGGCCGTCAACACCGCCACCACGTATGGCTATGACTCGGTGACGATGATGCAGGAGACCAAGACCACCGTTTGCCAGATCGAGCGGTTTGCATAAGTCACAGGACAGAGGGACATCATGGCACGCATGAAATTCATCTGTGACGCCGAGCGCTGTATCGAGTGCAACAGCTGCGTCACGGCCTGCAAGAACGAGCACGAGGTGCCGTGGGGCGTGAACCGGCGCCGCGTGGTCACCGTCAACGACGGCATGGTCGGCGCCGAAAAGTCGATCTCGGTAGCCTGCATGCATTGCTCCGACGCGCCGTGCATGGCGGTGTGCCCGGTCGACTGCTTCTACCGCACCGACGACGGCGTGGTGCTGCACGACAAGGACGTCTGCATTGGCTGCGGCTACTGCTCCTACGCCTGCCCGTTCGGCGCGCCGCAGTTTCCGTCGACCGGCACCTTCGGCGTGCGCGGCAAGATGGACAAGTGCACCTTCTGCGCCGGCGGCCCGGAAAAGAACGGCAGCGAGGCGGAGTTCGAGAAATACGGCCGCAACCGGCTGGCCGAGGGCAAGCTGCCCTTGTGCGCCGAGATGTGTTCGACCAAGGCGCTGCTGGGCGGTGACGGCGATGTGATCGCCGACATCTTGCGCAACCGCGTGATCAAGCGCGGTACCGGCGGCGACGTGTTCGGCTGGGGCACGGCCTATGGCGTGCCCAAGGCCGCGCCAGGCGCGCCGGCAGCTCCGGCTGGTTCCGCCGCGCCGGACGCGCCCGGGGCCCGCTCCACGCCAGCCGCACCGGCCGCGCCGGCTGCACCGGCTACCCCCGCCGCAACCGGCGCTCAGGGAGGCCAGACATCATGAGCCGCGCCTGCGCCATCACCCTGCTGACACTGTGCGGTGCGCTGCTGGCCGCGTGCGGCGAAAAGCCGCAGACGATCAACCAGTCGCACCGCAAGGCCGACGCCCAGGCCTACCAGGGCGCGCCCGACGACCCGTTTGTCTCCAAGGGTTGGACCGCGGGCGACAAGACCAGCTGGCATAACCAGATCCGCCAGCGCAACCAGTACCAGAACGAGTACAACCGCGTGCAATGAATGCGCCGCAGTGGGGAGGCGCCGCCATCCGCGCGCAGGCTCCCGATGATCTGAAGGAGGGCGTATGACGCCGTCGCACAATGCATGCCGCAGCGGGCAGGGCGCCGGCTGGCGCCGCTGGCTCGTGGCCGGCGCGCTGGCCCTGATGGCCGTGGCCGGAACCGCCGCGGCCCAGGCTCCCGCCCCCGGGCCGTCGACCGGGCCGGCCACCGCGTCGGGCAGCGCCGATACCAACAACCCCGCCACGCATCCGGCGCAGCCGCTTGCGGGCATTGCGTCTGAGAACATCTTCGACGTGCCGCGCCGCGACATCGCCGCCGAGGCCCAGTCGCAGCAGCAACGCACCGTCACGCAGCCCGGCAACAATGCGCCGGTCTGGCGCGAGATCAACTCCGACCAGCGCCACTACAGCAGCCTGCCCGACAAGGAAGCCGGCGTGCTGATCCAGCGCACCGGCCAGAAATGGCGCCTGTTCCGCAATGGCGTGATCACCGTCTGGGGTGGCTGGCTGCTGCTGGTAGTGCCGCTGGCAATCCTTGGCTTCTATTTGTGGCGCGGCACCATCCCGCTGCGCGAGCCGCGCACCGGCCGCATGATCGAGCGCTTCACGCCACTGGAGCGCATCGTCCACTGGACCATGGCGATCTCGTTCGTGGTGCTGGCGGTGTCGGGCATCGTGATGCTGCTCGGCAAGCATTTCCTGCTGCCGCTGATGGGGCACATGCTGTTCGGCTGGCTCACCTACATCCTGAAGAACCTGCACAACGTGGTCGGGCCGATCTTCACGCTGTCGGTGATCGTCGCCTTCGTGGTGTTCGTGCGCGATAACCTGCCCAGCCGCGACGATGTGCGCTGGGTCACCCGCCTCGGCGGGCTGACGTCCGGCAAGCACGTGCCGAGCGGGCGCTTCAATGCCGGCGAGAAGATGTGGTTCTGGGTCGGCGTGTTTATCTTCGGCATCGTGCTGTCGGCCTCGGGCTGGGTGCTCGACATGATCGTACCGGGCATGGACTACTACCGCGCGACCATGCAGATTGCCAACGTGATCCATGGCATCTCGGCCGTGCTGATGATCGCGATGGCGTGTGGCCATATCTACATGGGCACGGTCGGCATGGAAGGCGCGTACCGCGCCATGCGCGACGGCTGGGTCGACGAAGCCTGGGCGAAGGAACATCACGAGCTCTGGTACGACGACATCCAGTCCGGCAAGATCCCCGCCCAGCGTTCGCCCGATCCGGCCGGCCCGGATGCGGCGGCAGGCCGGTCCGCCCGGCATACCCCTGGCGAAGCCTGATGCGGCTGGGCGCCTGATTCTTAGGAAGGCATCGACCATGACACGCACCCTGACGCTGATCGTCCTGGCCGCCGGCGCCACCCTGAGCGCCGGCGCGCTGGCCAGGCTGCCGCCGCCGAGCGAAGCCCAGCAGGCCAAGGCCGCCGAGGCCAAGGCCCGCGCCGCCTGGTCGGACAAGGTCGCAGCCTTCCAGTTGTGCCGTGCGCAGGACAAGATCGCGACCCGCTATTACGCCGAACGCCAGGCACAGAACAAGGAAGCGCGCGCGGCGGCGCAGGGTGCGCCATGTGCCGACCCGGGACCGTTCGCCCCGCCCGTGGCATCCGCACCCGCCGAAGCCCCGGCGCCCGCAGTCGCCAGCACCGGGCCCGACGCCAGACCGGCTGCGCCCGGCGGGGTACAATCCCCCGCAAAGGCACCGTAACCGCAGCCCCGATGCTCGCCTGGACGGCACGGGGCACCTTCCAGCAGCCCTGAGCCTTCCCGTCATGATTTTGCGTCCCGAGCTTACCCAGGCAGCCGTTCCGCTGATCGAAGAGGTCGAAGTCGTCGACGAGCAGGGGCGCGTGCGCGCGGCTTACCTGCCTGGCGAGCGCCCGCTGACGGTCTACCTGGACAAGCGCGAACTGGTCACGCTGATGACACTGGGCGGCGCGCCCGAGCACCTGGTGCTGGGCTACTTGCGCAACCAGCGGCTGGTCGAATCGATCGAGGACATTGCCGCGGTGCAGGTCGACTGGGAGACGGAATCCGCCGCCGTCACCACCCGCACCGGCGTCGACCGCATCGAGGAACGCACCGCGCGCCGCGTAGTGACTACCGGCTGCGGGCAGGGCACGGTGTTCGGCTCGCTGCTGGACGAGGTCGACAATATCCGCTTGCCGGTCGGTGCCATGCTCGACCAGGACACCCTGTACGGCATCATCGACACCATCCGGTTGCAGCAGTCGGTCTACAAGCAGGCGGGCTCGGTCCATGGCTGCGCGCTATTCAGCGGAACCGAGTTGCTGATGTTCGTCGAGGACGTTGGCCGCCACAACGCGGTGGATGCCATCGCCGGGCGCATGTGGCTGGAAGGCATGACTGGCGCCGACAAGATCTTCTACACCACCGGGCGCCTGACTTCGGAGATGGTCATCAAGGGCGCGCAGATGGGGATCCCGTTCCTGCTGTCGCGCTCGGGCGTGACGCAGATGGGCTACCAGATGGCCACGCGGGTCAACCTGACGCTGTTCGCGCGCTGTACCGGCAAGCATTTCCTGCTCTACACGGGCCGCGAACGGTTCCGTCACCGGGTTCCCGAGGACGCGGCAGCTTGAATATGATTCGTGAATCACATTAAGCGTCGGCGAGGATGCGGCGCTGTCTCAACAGAACGCGGGCGGAATGGTTGTACAATGCGGCGCACTCCGAGCCAGTGTGTCTACCTCCCAACTATGAGCATCAAATCCGACAAATGGATCCGCCGCATGGCGGAGCAGCACGGCATGATCGAGCCGTTCGAACCAGGGCAGGTCCGGGAGGCCGACGGGCGCAAGATCGTGTCGTACGGTACCTCGAGCTACGGCTACGACATCCGCTGCGCCGACGAATTCAAGATCTTCACCAACATCAACAGCACCATCGTCGACCCGAAGAACTTCGACGAGAAGTCCTTCGTGGACTTCAGGGGTGATGTCTGCATCATTCCGCCGAATTCCTTCGCGCTGGCGCGGACGATGGAGTATTTCCGCATCCCGCGCAGCGTGCTGACCATCTGCCTCGGCAAGAGCACTTATGCGCGCTGCGGCATCATCGTCAACGTGACCCCGTTCGAGCCGGAATGGGAAGGCTATGTGACGCTGGAGTTCTCCAACACCACGCCGCTGCCTGCCAAGATCTACGCCGGCGAAGGCTGCGCCCAGGTACTGTTCTTCGAAAGCGATGAAGTCTGCGAGACCTCGTACGCCGACCGGGGCGGCAAGTACCAGGGCCAGCACGGTGTCACACTGCCGAAGACCTGATCGCATTACAATGCCGGCGTTTGCCGGAAAGGCCGCGCCGCGATGACCGCGCGGGCCGCCAAGACCTGACGTGAGAGCCACATGTCGCCGTCGCAGGGGAACCCCTGCCGGCCATGTGGCTCAAGTCCTTTATGTCCTGCTTTCCATCAAGGATGCCCAATGAAATTCCGCTTTCCCGTCATCATCATTGACGAAGACTTTCGCTCCGAGAACATCTCCGGCTCGGGCATCCGCGCGCTGGCCGAGGCGATCGAGAAAGAAGGCATGGAGGTCATGGGCCTGACCAGCTACGGCGACCTGACGTCGTTTGCGCAGCAGTCCAGCCGCGCGTCGACCTTTATCGTGTCGATCGACGACGATGAGTTCGTGCGCGACGACGACCAGCCCGAAGCCGCCGCGATCGAGAAGCTGCGCGCCTTCGTTGCCGAAGTGCGCCGCCGCAACTCGGACCTGCCGATCTTCCTTTATGGTGAGACCCGCACCTCGCGCCATATCCCCAACGATATCCTGCGCGAGCTGCACGGCTTCATCCATATGTTCGAGGACACGCCGGAGTTCGTCGCGCGCCATATCATCCGCGAGGCCAAGGTCTACCTGGACACGCTGGCGCCCCCGTTCTTCAAGGCGCTGATCGACTACGCGCAGGACAGCTCTTACTCGTGGCACTGCCCGGGCCACTCGGGCGGCGTGGCATTCCTGAAGAGCCCGGTGGGCCAGGTGTTCCACCAGTTCTTCGGCGAGAACATGCTGCGCGCCGACGTCTGCAACGCGGTGGATGAACTCGGCCAGCTGCTCGACCACACCGGCCCGGTGGCGGCGTCCGAGCGCAATGCCGCGCGCATCTTCAACTCGGACCACATGTTCTTCGTCACCAACGGTACCTCGACGTCGAACAAGATGGTGTGGCACGCCAACGTGGCGCCGGGGGACATCGTGGTGGTGGACCGCAACTGCCACAAGTCGATCCTGCACGCGATCATGATGACGGGCGCGATTCCCGTGTTCCTGATGCCCACGCGTAACCACTACGGCATCATCGGCCCGATCCCGAAGAGCGAGTTCGATCCGGAAACGATCAGGCGCAAGATCGCCGCGCACCCGTTCGCCAGCAAGGCCAAGAACCAGAAGCCGCGTATCCTGACGATCACGCAGGGCACCTACGACGGCGTGCTGTACAACGCCGAGCAGATCAAGGAGATGCTGGCGGCCGAGATCGACACGCTGCATTTCGATGAAGCCTGGCTGCCGCACGCGGCGTTCCACGACTTCTATCGCAACATGCACGCGATCGGTAAGGACCGCCCGCGCAGCAAGGACGCGCTGGTGTTCGCCACGCAGTCCACGCACAAGCTGCTGGCCGGCCTGTCGCAGGCCTCGCAGATCCTCGTGCAAGACTCCGAGACGCGCAAGCTGGACCGCTACCGCTTCAACGAGGCGTACCTGATGCACACCTCGACCAGCCCGCAGTACTCGATCATTGCCTCGTGCGACGTGGCCGCGGCGATGATGGAAGCGCCTGGCGGCACTGCGCTGGTTGAAGAAAGCATCCAGGAGGCGATGGACTTCCGCCGCGCCATGCGCAAGGTCGAGGGCGAGTACGATGCCGGCAACAACGGCGACTGGTGGTTCAAGGTGTGGGGCCCCGACGCGCTGATCGAAGACGGCATCGGCGACCGCGAGGAGTGGATGCTCAAGGCCAACGAGCGCTGGCATGGCTTCGGCGACCTGGCCGACGGCTTTAACCTGCTTGACCCGATCAAGGCCACCCTTATCACCCCGGGCCTCGACGTGGACGGCGAGTTCAGCGAGCGCGGCATTCCCGCGGCGATCGTCACCAAGTACCTGGCCGAGCACGGCATCATCATCGAGAAGACCGGGCTGTATTCGTTCTTCATCATGTTCACCATCGGCATCACCAAGGGCCGCTGGAACTCGCTGGTGACCGAGCTGCAGCAGTTCAAGGACGACTACGACCAGAACCAGCCGCTGTGGCGCGTGCTGCCGGAATTCGTCGGCAAGTACCCGCAATACGAGCGCATGGGCCTGCGTGACCTGTGCGATGCGATCCACAGCGTGTACAAGGCCAACGACGTGGCGCGCGTGACCACCGAGATGTACTTGTCGGATATGGAACCGGCGATGAAGCCGTCGGACGCGTGGGCGATGATGGCGCACCGCGAGATCGAGCGCGTGCCGGTGGACGAGCTGGAAGGGCGCGTCACCGCCATCCTGCTGACGCCGTACCCGCCGGGCATTCCGCTGCTGATCCCGGGCGAGCGCTTTAACCGCACCATCGTGCAGTACCTGAAGTTCGCGCGCGAGTTCAACAAGCTGTTCCCGGGCTTCGAGACGGATATCCACGGGCTGGTGGAGGACGAGGTGGACGGCAAGAAGGCTTACTTCGTGGACTGCGTGAAGCAGGTAGCCTGAGCGGCCAGCTGAAGTCGGCACCTGAAAAGCCCCGCGCAAGCGGGGCTTTCTCTTTTGCTTGCGCCAATGAAAAAGCCCCGCATCGCTGCGGGGCACTTCCAGTTTGCCGGTCCGGACGATGCCGGGCTCAGTTCTTCTTCTCGAACTCGAACTGCGGCGCGGCCGGCTCGCTCTGCGCCGGGGCGCCCGGCAACTCCAGCGAACCCGGCGCGGACGGCGCCCCCGGTATCGAGGCCGGTTTTTCCGGCTCGCCGCCAAGCGGGATGCTGACCTCCGCCGAGCCGCTGTGCTTGAGCGACCCCTTGTCCAGCAGCCCCGTCACCATGCCCGGCCAGAAGATCACCGCCACCACCATCACCATCTGCAGGCCGACCCAGGGCAGCGCGCCCCAGTAGATGTCCGAGCTCTTCACTTCCTTCGGCGCGATCCCGCGCAGGTAGAACAGCGCGAAGCCGAAGGGCGGGTGCATGAACGAGGTCTGCATGTTCACGCACAGCATCACGCCGAACCACACCAGCGCGGCTGTCGCTGCGGCCTCCGGGTTGCCGCCCATCGAATCGGCCACCACCGGCGCCAGCACCTTGACCGCCACCGGCGCCAGCATCGGCACCACGATAAAGGCGATCTCGAAGAAGTCCAGGAAGAAGGCCAGGAAGAAGATGAACAGGTTCACCACGATCAGGAAGCCGATCCAGCCGCCCGGCAGCGAGGTGAACAGGTGCTCGACCCACGCGCCGCCGTCCACGCCCTGGAACACCACCGAGAAGCAGGTGGAGCCGATCAGGATGAACACCACCATCGCGGTGATGCGCGCCGTGGACTGGTAGGCATCGACGATCAGCAGGCGCAGCTCGGTCATCTGGCCGGCGCGGATCAACAGCCAGAGGATGACCAGGTAGACCACGGCCAGCGGGATGCGGAACACATGCGAGCCGAAGGCGAAGACGCCCACCGCGGCGGCCACCAGGGTGGCGGCGATGCCGACGCGGTAGACCTGGCGGTCGATATTGGTGAACGCCTTGTCACGGATCACCGCCAGCACCAGCGCGCCGACCGCGCCCATGGCGCCGGATTCCGTCGGCGTGGCGATGCCCAGCATGATCGTGCCGAGCACCAGGAAGATCAGCACCGCGCAGGGGACGATGCCGCGCAGGCACTTGCGCCACAGCGCCCAGCCGCGCAGCGTGCGCGCCTCGGCCGGCACCGGCGGCAGCCAGTCGGGCTTGAGCCGGGTCAGCACGAAGGTGTAGAGCGCGAACAGGGCGATCTGGACCACCGACGGGCCCCACGCGCCCAGGTACATGCTGCCGACGTCAGCGCTGCCCATCGGCGTCTTGAGCTGGTCGGCCAGCACCACCAGCACCAGCGAAGGCGGCACCAGCTGCGTGATGGTGCCCGATGCCGCCAGCACGCCAGTGGCGTACTTCATGTTGTAGCGGTAGCGCATCATCACCGGCAGCGAGATCATCGCCATGGCGATCACCTGCGCCGCCACCGTGCCGGTGATCGCGCCGAGGATGAAGCCGACGATGATCACCGAGTAGCCCAGGCCGCCGCGCACCGGGCCGAACAGCTGGCCCATCGAATCGAGCATGTCCTCGGCCAGCCCGCATTTCTCCAGGATCGCGCCCATGAAGGTGAAGAACGGGATCGCCAGCAGCAGCTCGTTGCCCAGCACGCTGCCAAACACGCGGCTAGGCACTGCCTGCAGGAAACTGAGCGGGAAGTAGCCCCATTCGATCGCCAGGAAGCCGAAGGCCAGGCCCACCGCCGACAGGGAAAATGCGACCGGGAACCCGATCAGCATGAATAGCACCAGGCCGCCGAACATCATCGGCGGCATATATTCCAACGGAATCATTGAACCGGCCTCTCGTACTTGGATTCGATGCGCACCAGGCCCTTGAGGGCGGCGAAGCGCTTGATCAGTTCGGACACACCCTGCAGCGTCAGCAGGGCGAAGCCGACGGGCACCACCAGCTTGATCGGGTAACGCGGCAGGCCGCCGGAGTTGCCCGATTGCTCGAGGATGCGCCACGAGGGCAGGAACAGCGATTCCCACGACAGCCAGGTGAACAGGATGCACGACGGCAGCAGGAACACCACGATGCCGAAGATGTCGATCCAGTGCTGCGCGCGTTCGGAGACGTTGCCGTAGATCAGGTCTACGCGCACGTGCTCATTGCGCTGGAAGGTGTAGGAGGCGCCGAACATCACGGCAATGGCAAACATGTACCACTGCAGTTCGAGCGGCCAGTTATCGCTCAAGTTGAAGCCATAGCGCAGAAGGGCGTTGCCTGCGCTGATCAGGCACGACAGCAGGATCATGATGTTTGCAAGCCTGCCCGTGTGCTGATTCAACCTGTCGATCTGTCGTGACAGACCAAGCAAGTAATACATGGGTTGTCTCCCCGGTTTTTGCGGCGCCTAGTTTATCTGTAACAAAAAGTGGAGGCGCTAGGGGCTACTACCTACGGACGATGGCGAGATTGCGCCAAAGCGGGTAGCGCCAATGAAAAAAGCCACCGGGCTCGCGCCACGGTGACTTTTTCTTGCGTAAAACTTACGCGAAACTTACAGCGTGCAGTCTGGCATTTACAGCGCGGCGCGGGCTGCAGCGATGGCCGCGCGCACCTGGTCCGGCGCGGTGCCGCCGATATGGTTGCGCGCGGCGACCGAGCCTTCCAGCGTCAGCACGGTGTGCACGTCGTCGCCGATCAGCGCGGCCTTGTCGCCCAGGCCGGACACGTCGCGCAGCTCGGCCACGGTCAGGTCGGCCAGGTCGCACTGGCGGCTGTCGCAGGCACGCACGGCGTGGGCCACGGCCTCATGGGCGTCGCGGAAGGGCAGGCCCTTCTTGACCAGGTAGTCGGCCAGGTCGGTGGCGGTGGCGTAGCCCTGCAGCGCGGCGGCGCGCATCGCTTCCGGCTTGACGGTGATGCCCGGCACCATGTCGGCGAAGATGCGCAGCGTGTCCACGACGGTATCGACCGTGTCGAACAGCGGCTCCTTGTCTTCCTGGTTGTCCTTGTTGTACGCCAGCGGCTGGCCCTTCATCAGCGTCAGCAGGCCGATCAGGTGGCCGTTGACGCGGCCGGTCTTGCCGCGCGCCAGTTCGGGCACGTCCGGATTCTTCTTCTGCGGCATGATCGAGCTGCCGGTGCAGAAGCGGTCGGCGATGTCGATAAAGCCCACGCGCGGGCTCATCCACAGCACCAGTTCTTCCGAGAAGCGCGACACATGCGTCATCACCAGCGCGGCGGCGGCGCAGAACTCGATGGCGAAGTCGCGATCCGACACGGCGTCCAGAGAGTTGCGGCAGACGCCGTCAAAGCCCAGCTGCTGCGCCACGAACTCGCGGTCGATCGGGTAGCTGGTGCCGGCCAGCGCGGCGGCGCCCAGCGGCAGGCGGTTGACGCGTTTGCGGCAGTCGGCCATGCGCTCGGCATCGCGGGTGAACATTTCCACGTAAGCCAGCAGGTGGTGGCCGAAAGTGACCGGCTGCGCGACCTGCAGGTGGGTGAACCCCGGCAGGATGGTGTCGGCGTTCTGGTCGGCCAGGTCCAGCAGCGACACGCGCAGCGCGCCGAGCAGGCCGATGATGTTGTCGATCTCGCTGCGCAGCCACAGGCGGATGTCGGTCGCAACCTGGTCATTGCGCGAGCGGCCGGTGTGCAGGCGCTTGCCGGCATCGCCCACCAGCGCGGTCAGGCGCGCCTCGATATTCAGGTGGACGTCTTCCAGGTCCAGCTTCCACTCGAAGCTGCCGGCCTCGATCTCGCCGCGGATCTGCGTCATGCCGCGCTCGATCTCGGCGCGGTCCGCCTCGGCGATGATGCCCTGCCTGGCCAGCATGGCCGCGTGGGCCAGCGAACCCTGGATGTCGAACAGGGCCAGGCGCTTGTCGAAGAACACCGAGGCGGTGTAGCGCTTCACCAGGTCGGACATCGGTTCGGAGAAGCGGGCGGACCAGGCTTCGCCTTTCTTGGCAAGTTGGGAGGTGGACATGGACGTCGGCTGCAGTGGCTCGCCGCGGGCGGCCGGCGCATGAGCGTCGGCGGGCGCAAGCGAATTGGAGATTTTGGAAAAGGGCGATTATATCGTCCGCGGGGGGCATGGCGGCACCGGCCCGGCGCCGTTACAGCGGGTTGTGGAGCACAGGCCCCTTGAACACCACCGGGCCGCTCGGCCCGTCGGCACTGGGCGAGCCGCCGGTGGGCTCGATGCTGACCGCCAGGGCCGGCACCGCGGCGGGGGCCGCGGCCATCGCCAGGCGGGCCTGCGGCGCCCGTCCGATCACGCCGAGCGAGCGCGGCTTGCCGTCGGTGGGCAGTGCCCACAACTGCAGCACCTGCTGTTCGCTCAGCTTAATGTGATCCAGGCGACGCACGATCAGGCTGCGTGCGCTCGCGTCCCACGACACCAGCATGGCGGGCCTGGCCTGGTCGTCATTGAGCACGGCGATGACCGCGGCTGGCGCGGCCTCGCGCTGCTGCGCCCCATGCATGCCAATCCCGATCGACAGCACCGTCACCACGGCCATTGCCGCCGCCGCGCCGCGCCAGAACACCGGGGTCGACCAAAGCCGCTGCCACCAGCCGGCCGCCGGTGAGGCAGCCGGTGAGGCAACCGGTGAGGCCGCCTGCACCGTAGCCGGACGTTCGACGGGCGGCTTCCAGCCCAGCCGGGCTTCGATGCCGCACCAGACCTTGTCGACCGGTTCTGCCGTCGCCTGCAACTCGGACACGCCGGCCAGCCGGTCCTGCCAGCGCAGGATGGCGGCGTGCACCGCCGGCTCTTCGCGCGCGAGGTGTTCCATGCGCCGGCGCGCGCCACCGCGCAGCACGCCCAGCGCGTACTGGGCGGCGAGGCGGTCGAGCAGTTCGGGATGGGCGGCCAGCTTCATGTTGCCGCCTCCATGCAGTGGCGCAGCCGTTCCAGGCCGCGGCGGACCCAGGACTTGACCGTGCCCAGCGGCACGCGCAGCCGCGCCGCCAGCTCAGCGTGGCTCAGCTCCTGCAGGTAGGCCAGCACGATGGCCTGCCGCTGCGCCTGCTCCAGCCGTTGCAGGCAGCGGTTCAGCGCGCGCGCCTGCTGGCTGGCATCGGCCAGTTCGGCGGGGCCGGCGGCGTCGTCGGCCAGCCACTCGCCCAGGTCTTCTTCCAGCTCAACGGTTTGCGACACGCGCGCCGCGGCAGCGCGGCGCAGGCTGTCGAGCGCCCGGTTGCGCACGATCGCTGTCATCCAGGTCATCGGCGCGGCCAGGTGCGGCCGGTAGTCGCCGGCGTGGTGCCAGATACTGATAAAGCTCTCCTGCACGACATCCTCCGCCCGATCGCGCCTGCCAGTGATACGCAGCGCGAGGCCAAACAGTTTCGTTGCGGTGAGGTCATAGAGGCCGCGCAGTGCCTGGCGGTCGCCCACCGCCACGGCCTGCAGCAGCGCCTCCAGCCGATCGGGACCGGCGGGCGCGGCATAGGACGGCTGGGGGGAAGACGGCACCGGGACGGGTCCTTGCAAGGGAGCTTTGCCGGATTATAGGTAGCGCCGCATCCAAACGCGCGGCGCGTGCGTAGAAGTGACAGGCGCAAGCCAGGCACCCCGGCCAAACGGGGCGCCGCGTTGTCATCCCTCACAGGAGAACACCATGGACCGCATGTCACAGAAGCCCGCGCGCGAGGCCGGAACCATCATCACGCTGCCGGATGCCCGCCGGCGCGGCTTGCTCAAGGCGCCCGGCCTGTTCGCGCTCGGCTCGCTGGCCGTCATCACGCTCGGCGAGTCGATGCCGGCGTGGGCGCAGACGCAGTCGGGCAGCACCAGGGACGACATCAATATCCTGAATACCGCGCTGGGGCTGGAATACCAGGCGATCGCCGCCTACCAGGTCGGCGCGGAGAGCGGGCTGCTGCAGAAGCCGGTGCTGACCACCGCGGTGAAGTTCCAGGACCACCACAAGGCCCATGCGCAGGTGCTGGCCGGGACGGTGTCGAAGCTGGGGGGCACGCCGGTGATGGCGAAGAAAGCGTCGGAATACAAGTTTCCGACCGAGAGCCTGAAGAACCAGGCCGATGTGCTGCGCTTTGCCGCGGGACTGGAGAAGGGCGCGACCGCCGCCTACCTGGGTGTGCTGCCGAACTTCCACAACCGCGAGCTGACCCGGGCCGCCGGCAGCATCCTCGGGGACGAGGCCATGCACTGGGCGATCCTGCTGCATGCGCTGGGTGAGGACCCGGTGCCGGGGGCGTTTGTTGGCTGAAGCGGCAAGGATTTGCCGATTGTTTGCTCCCCTCTCCCATTGATGGGAGAGGGGAGCAAACCGGCGGTCCCGCGATTGCCGTCAGCCCGTATTGCGCAGCCCCGCCGCCACCCCGTTGATGGTCAGGTGGATGCCCCGCCGTACGCGGATATCGTCCCCGTCCTTGCCCGCCCGGTAGCGCTTCAGCAGTTCCACCTGCAAATGGTTCAGCGGATCCAGGTAGGCGAAACGGTTCTTGATCGAGCGCGCCAGCAGTGGGTTGTCCGCCAGCCGGTCCTGGTGCCCGGTGATCAGCGCGAGCATCTCGCTGGTCAGGTGCCATTCCTTGCTGATGCGGTTGAACACGGTGCGGCGCAGCGCCGCGTCATCGCACAGTTGTGCATAACGCGAAGCCACCGCCAGGTCGGTCTTGGCCAGCACCATGTCCATGTTGGACAGCAGCGTGGAGAAGAACGGCCAGGTCTTGACCATGCGGCGCAGCGTGGTGACGGCGGACTTGCGTGCCTTGTCGTCCGGCGCGCTGTCCAGCAACGCCTTCACCGCGCTGCCGAAGCCGTACCAGCCCGGCAGCAGCAGCCGGCACTGGCCCCACGAGAAGCCCCACGGGATTGCCCGCAGGTCTTCGATGCGGCGGTGCTTCTTGTCCATCAGCTTGCGCGAGGCCGGACGCGAACCCAGGTTCAGGTCGGCGATCTCGGTGATCGGCGTGGTGGCGAAGAAGTAATCCTTGAAGCCCGGGGTCTCGTAGACCAGGTCGCGATAGGCCGAGAAGGCGCGGTCCGACAGCTGCTGCATCACCGCCTCGAACATGTCGAGGTCCCTGGGCGCGTTCTGCTGCGGCAGCAGCGATGCTTCCAGCGTGGCGGCGACCACCGTCTCCAGGTTGCGCCGGCCGATCTCGGCGTTGGCGAACTTGCTGTTGATGATCTCGCCCTGCTCGGTCAGGCGGATCTGGCCGTTCACAGTGCCCGGCGGCTGCGACAGGATCGCGTCGTAGGTCGGGCCGCCGCCACGGCCGACGGTGCCGCCGCGGCCATGGAACAGGCGCAGCTTGACCTTGCGCTCCTCGAACAGCTGCACCAGCGCCAGTTCGGCCTTGTACAGCTCCCAGGTGGAGGTCAGGAAGCCGCCGTCCTTGTTGGAGTCCGAGTAGCCGAGCATCACTTCCTGCTCGACGCCATGGTGCGCGATCACCGAATCGAAGCCTTGCAGGTCCAGCAGCGACTGCATGATGCCGGCGGCGTTGCGCAAGTCCTCGATGGTCTCGAACAGCGGGATCACCATCAGCTCCATGCGCGCCGGGTCGGTCTTGCTGCCCAGCGTGCCTTGCAGCATGCCGGACTCCTTCTGCAGCAGCATGACCTCGACCAGGTCAGACAGCGTCTCAGTGTGCGAGATGATGTAGTTGCGCGCGATGCGCTTGCCGTAGCGCTTGCGCAGCTCGCGCGCGGCGGCAAAGATTGCCAGCTCCTTGCGGGTCTGCTCGGAGTACTCGTGCCACGGCAGCGTCAGCAGGCGCGGCTGGCGCAGCTCGGCCAGCAGCAGTTCCAGCTTGCGCTGCTCGGACAGCGCGGCGTAGTCCGGGGCGATGCCGGCGGCGGCGAACAGCTCGGCGATGACGGCCTCATGCACGTCCGACACCTGGCGCATGTCGACCGACGCCAGGTGGAAGCCGAACACGCCGATGGCACGCGCCAGCGCGTCGATGCGGGCGCCTGCCAGCGCCTGGCCGTGGTTTTCGCGCAGCGAGTCGATCACCAGCTGCACGTCGGCGGCGAAGGCCTCGGCGCTGTCGTAGGGCTCGGCCGGCGCCACCGGGCGGCGCGGCGCGGCGTGGCCGGTCAGCGTCTTGCAGGTGGCGGCCAGGCGCGCGTAGATGCCGATCAGCGCGCGGCGGTACGGCTCGTCGGCACGGTGCTCGGAATGGTCGGGCGAGCGCTCGGCCAGCGCCAGCAGCTCAGGGCTGGCGTCGACCATCAGCGTCGACATCGACAGTTCGGCGCCCAGCGCATGGACTTCATCCAGGTACCAGTCGAGGATCATCTGGGCCTGCTGGCTGGAGGCATGCTCCAGGGTCTCGGCGGTCACGTTGGGATTGCCGTCGCGGTCGCCACCGATCCACGAGCCCATCTGCAGGAACGGCGCCAGCGGTGCCGGCTGCGTGCCCGGGGAGCCCTTGCGCTTGCGCGTGGTCGGGAACACCGCGGCAATGTCTTCTTCCAGCTCCGTCATCAGCTGCGGGATGCCGCGCAGGAAACAGGTGCGGTAGTAAGACAGCGCGTTGTCGATCTCATCGGCCACCGTCAGGCGCGCGTCGCGCAGCATGCGGGTCTGCCACAGCGTGGTGACCTTGGCGCGCAGCTGAGCGGTATTGTGCTCGCGCTCGCGCGCGGTCGTCGGCAGGTCGCGCTCGGCCAGCAGGCGGGCGATCTCGCGCTCGGCGTCCAGGATGCTCTTGCGCTGGACTTCGGTCGGGTGCGCGGTCAGCACCGGCACGATCAGCGCTTCGTCCAGGAACTTGCGCAGCTGCTTGCCGGTCACGCCGGCGGCGTCAATCTTTTCCAGCGCGTGCTGCAGGCTGCCGGCCTGCGGCGGCGAGCCGGCCAGCGCATGCACGCGGCGGCGGCGGTTGTGGTGCTGGTCCTCGGCGATATTGGCCAGGTGCGAGAAATAGCTGAACGCGCGCACCACCTGGTTGGTCTGGTCGCGCGACAGGCGCTTGAGCAGCCGGTCCAGCTCGGCGCCGGCGGCACGGTCGTTCTCGCGGCGGAAGCGCACCGCGGTCTGGCGGATGGTCTCGACCACCTCGAAGGCGGCGTCGCCTTCCTGCTCGCGCAGGCATTCGCCCAGCAGGCGGCCCAGGAAGCGGATGTCCTCGCGCAGCGGCAGGTCTTTGTCGGGGGTGCGGCGGCCGGCAGCGGCCGCGATAGTGGTTCCGTTGCTCGACACGATGGAAAGCTGGGGTTTGGTGACGCGCTTGGCGGTGCGCGGCTTGGTGCCGCTGGTGCCGCTGCTGCCTTCGGTGCCGCTGCGGCGGGCCGCGCGGGTCGGTTTGGTGGCGGATGCGCCGTTTGCTTCACCCGATCCGGCGGCCGGGTCCTTCGCGGCCGATGCACTCGATGGGCCCGAAGCGGTCTTGCGGCCGGTGGGGCGCGCAGCGTGCTGCGTCATGCAATCTCCTCGTCTGCTTATCTATATTGGTGCGGAGGGGCTATTGGGTCGCGTGCTACCATTCACGGATGCAAGCATCCGCCATCCCGTCTTCCTCTACCGCTGTCGTGTCTAGCAACCTTCCGCAAAAGCTCGTCATTGCCTCCCGCGAGAGCCGTCTGGCCCTGTGGCAGGCTGAACATGTGCGTGCTGCATTGCAACAATACTATCCCGCGTGCGACGTGTCTATTCTTGGCATGACCACGCGCGGAGACCAGATTCTAGACCGTACGCTGTCGAAAGTCGGCGGCAAGGGTTTGTTTGTCAAAGAACTGGAGTTCGCGATGGACGAAGGCCGCGCGGACCTGGCGGTGCATTCGCTCAAGGATGTGCCGATGGAGCTGCCTCCCGGCTTTGCGCTGACCGCTGTGATGGAGCGCGAGGATCCGCGCGACGCGCTGGTTTCGAACAGCTTTGCCTCGCTCGACGAGATGCCGCCCGGGACCGTGGTCGGCACCTCCAGCCTGCGCCGCGAAGCCTTGCTGCGCAGCCGCTATCCGCACCTGGTGGTCAAGCCGCTGCGCGGCAACCTCGACACCCGGCTCGGCAAGCTCGACCGCGGCGAATACGGCGCCATCATCCTGGCTGCCGCCGGGCTCAAGCGCCTGGGCATGGGCGACCGCATCCGCGCGCTGATCCCGGTCGAGGCCTCGCTGCCCGCCGCCGGGCAGGGCGCGCTGGGCATCGAGATCCCGTCCAATCGCCCCGAGCTGGCCGCCTGGCTGGTTCCGCTCAACCACCAGCCGACGCTGCTGGCCGTGGCCGCCGAGCGCGCCGTGGCGCGCATGCTGAACGGTTCGTGCCAGGTGCCGCTGGCGGCCCACGCGCACTGGGACGGTGACCAGCTCAAGCTCGACGCCTTTGTCGGGATGCCCGACGGCACGCGCGGGCTGCGCGCCGCCGTTGCCGGCCCGGCCACCGACCTGGCTGCCGCGGAAGCCCTCGGCCAGGCTTGCGCGCGCGACCTGCTGGCGCAGGGCGCTGAAGCGATTCTCGCCGCGCTCGCCGATCCGGCAGCCGGCTCCTCCGGCACGCAAGCACCCGCCTGAGGCTGCCCGATGCCCCGCCCGACCGTCGTTGTCACACGACCCGCCGGGCAGTCCCGGCAACTGACCGAGGCGCTGCAGGCCGCGGGTCTCGACGTGCTCAGCTTTCCGCTGCTGGCGATCGGCCCGGCCGCCGACGACGCGCCGCTGCGCGCGGCATTGGCGCGGCTGGAGCAGTTTGCGCTGGTGGTCTTTGTCAGTCCCAACGCCATCGCCTATGCGCTGGATGCGCTGGCCGGCGTGCAGGGTGTCGCCACGGCGCAATGGCCGGCGCAGGTGCCGGCGGCCGTGGTTGGCCCGGCCAGCGTAGCTGCGTTGGCCGAGCGCGGCATTGCGCCGCCCGCCTGCCGGGTGATCGCGCCGGCTGGCGCCGCCACCAACGGGCAGGGGGCCGGTGACATCGGCGATGCCGGCGACAATGGCAATCACGGTTCCAATCACGACGCCACCCACGACGCTGACGGCCCACGCTTCGATTCCGAGGCGCTCTGGGCCCGGCTCGATCCCGCCACGCTCGCCGGCAAGCCAGTCCTGATCGTCCGCGGCAACGGCGGCCGCGACTGGCTCGGCGACCGCCTGCGCGAGGCCGGTGCCGTGGTCGAGGCCGTCGAGGCTTACCGGCGCACGCTGCCGGAGCCTGGCGCGATGCAGTGGCAGGCCGTGCGCGACAGCCTGCAGGCCGGCGCGCCGCCCCATGTATGGCTGCTGACCAGCTCCGAGGCGGTGCGTAACCTCGATACGCTCGCGCGTCAACACCTGTCGCCGCAGGAAAATGCAGGCTTGAGGCAGGTGCAGTGCATCGCGCCGCATGCGAGAATCGCCGAACAAGCGCTGGCACTGGGCTTCAGCCATATCCTGCGCGCCGCGCCGGGCGATGCCGGCCTGCTCGTGGCGTGCCGGCAATGGGCCGATGCCCACGCCGGTCCGGTGCCGCATCCGGCTCCGGTGGCCGCCGTGCCGGGCATGGCCGGAGCGTCCGGTTCGTCCGGAGCGGGCCACGCCAGCGCTAGAACAGACACCAGCCCGGCGCGCGCCGAGGCACCGGCGCTCGCGCTGGCTGTCACAGTCCCTGCAACGTCAACGAAGGTCGAACGCGTGACGCAAGAAACCACGTCCTCCTCCGCTACGCCGCCGCCTTCCGCGGCTTCGGCAGCTTCGGCGGCCTCCGCGCCCGCTCCGGGCCCTGGCGCTTCCGCGTCCGCCGCCGGCCATCCTGCCGCCGTGCGCAAGCCAGCGGCGCTGTGGGCCCTGGTGGCCGTGCTGGTGGTGGCCACTGCCGGCGGCTTCTGGTGGCTGCAGCAGCGCGTGGACCACCTGACCGGCGAACTCGCCCGGCGCCAGCAGAGCAACGATGCGCTGGTGCAGGAGTCGCGCGTGCTGACGCGCAATGCGCAGGACACCGTCAAGGAACTGCAGGCCAAGGTCGGCGCGCTCGAAAACCAGGTCGGCGAGACCCGCGACAAGCAGGTGGCGCTGGAGCAGGTCTACCAGGACCTGATGCGCAACCGCGACGACTGGGAAATCGCCGAGATCCAGCAACTGCTGACCAACGCTGGCCAGCAGTTGCAGCTGACCGGCAACGTGCAGGTCGCGCTGGCCGCGCTGCAAAGCGCCGACGCCCGCCTGGCGCGCACCGACAAGCCGCAATACAACCTGCTGCGCCGTGCCATTGCCCGCGACATCGCGCGCATGAAGGCCGTGCCCGACACCGACCTGACCGGCGCCGCGATCAAGCTGGACGAAGCCATCAACCAGATCGATGCGTTGCCGCTGCTATCCAGCGAACGCATGCTCGAACGCACCGAGGCCGATGCCCGCAAGGATGCCGCTGCCGGCAAGGGCGCGGCCAGCGCCCCCGCGGCCGCTGGCACCACCAACGGCTGGTTCTCGCGTTTGTGGAATTACCTGCGCGAAGAAATGGCCCAGGTCGTCCGCATCCGCAAGGTCGACGATGCCGAGGCGCTGCTGCTGTCCGGCGACCAGGGCTGGTTCCTGCGCGAGAACGTCAAGCTGCGCCTGCTCAATGCGCGGCTGGCGCTGCTGTCGCGCAACGAGGCGGTGTTCCGTAACGACCTCGCAGCCGCGCAGGCGATGATCGGCCGGTATTTCGACACCAAGTCGCGCCGCGTGCAGGGCGTGCTGACCCTGCTCAGGCAGGCACAGGCGGGCGCGGTCACGGTGCAGTTGCCGACCATGTCCGAGAGCCTGGGCGCGTTGCACGCCCTGAAGAAGGAGTAAGCCCAATGCGCCTTCTGTTCTGGGTTGCGGTCCTGTTCGGCGGCGCCGTCGGGCTGGCGCTGTTCACGCAGTTCAACCACAGCAATGTGGTGCTGTTCTATCCGCCTTACCGTGTCGAGCTGTCGCTGAACCTGGCGCTGGCCTTGCTGCTGCTGGTGTTCTTCGTGGTCTGGACGGTGATGTCCACCATCCGCCATCTGGGCGACATGCCCCGCCGCGCCGCCGCCTACCGCGAGCGCAGCCGCATGAACAAGGCGCAGGCGGCGCTGCGCGAATCGATCGAGAACCTGTTCGCCGGCCGCTTTGCCCGCGCCGAGCGCTGCGCGCGCGAGGCCCAGTCGTGGGACGACCAGGCCCAGACCGCGGCACTGATCGGCGCGCGCGCCGCGCACCGGATGCAGGAGACCGAACGGCGCGATGCCTGGATGTCGCAGGTGACCGACCCCGAGCGCGAGCAGGCCCGGCTGGTGTCGATGGCCGAGCTGCTGGTCGACGCCCGCGATGCCGACGGCGCGCTGGAAACCATCGCCCAGCTGCAGGCGCAGGGCGGACGCCAGATCCACGTGCAGCGCATCGCGCTGCGCGCGCACCAGCACCTGAAAAACTGGTCCGAGGTGCTGCGCCTGGCGCGTTCGCTGGAGAAGCGCAACGCGCTGCATCCGGTGCTGGCGCTGCGGCTAAAGCAGATGGCGGTCGAGGCCATGCTCGACGAGCGCCGCCACGATGCCGACGCCCTCGGTGAATTCTGGCGCTCGCTGTCCGCCGACGAGCGCCGCGCCACGCGCATCGCCGAACCCGCCGCGCGCTACTTTGCCGCGCTGGGCCGGCAGAACGAAGCCCGCCGCATCGTCGAGGACGCGCTCAAGGTCAACTGGGACAGCCGCCTGGTGCTGCGCTACGCCGACTGCGCGGTGCCCGGCCACGCATTGCCGCAGATCCAGCAGGCCGAAAAATGGCTGGCCGCGCATCCGGCCGATGCCGACCTCTACTACACGCTGGGCGTGCTGTGCCTGGGCGAGAAGCTGTGGGGCAAGGCCCAGTCCAGCTTCGAGCGCGCGCTGAAATACGCCGATATCGACCAGCAGCGCCGGCTGCGCGTGCGCACGCACCTGGCGCTGGCCCGGCTGTTCGAGGAAACCGAGCGCTTCGAGGACGCGCAGCGGCACTATCGCGAAAGTGCGATGCTGGCGGCCTGAGCAAGCGGGCAGCCGCTGCCGCAATGCCGGGCGTTCAGTCGTCCGGATCTTCCTGCACCATGCCGGCCACGCTGCGCTTGCCGGCTTCCTTCACCACCCCATACCGCGCCAGCGTTTCCTTGCGCGCCACGTCGTGCTGCACCAGCGGACGCGGGTAGTCCTCGCCCAGCCGCACGCCGGCGTCGGCCAGCACATTGTCGGGCGCTGTCCATGGCGCATGCAGGTATTTGTCCGGTAACGCCGCCAGCTGCGGCAGGTATTTGCGGATAAAGCGGCCCTGGGGGTCAAACTTTTGCGACTGCGTTACCGGGTTGAAGATGCGGAACCACGGCTGCGCGTCGCAGCCGGTCGATGCCGCCCATTGCCACCCCCCGTTGTTGGCGGAAAAATCGAAGTCATTGAGCTGGTCGGCAAAGTACTGCTCGCCGCGGCGCCAGTCCACGCCAAGGTCCTTGACCAGGAAGCTGGCCGTGACCATGCGCAGCCGGTTGTGCATATAGCCGCTCTGCCGGATCTGCAGCATGGCGGCATCGACCAGCGGATAGCCGGTGGCCGCATCGCACCAGGCGCGGAAATAGCGCTCGCCGGTTTCGCCGTCCTGCCAGCGGATCTTGTCGTAGGCCGGGTGGAAGGCGGCGCCGTCGGCCACTTGCGGATGGTGGTGCAGGATCATGAAATAGAAATCACGCCAGACCAGCTCCGACAACCAGACCGCCGCGCCCGCGCTGTCGGCGCCGCCGCGCAGCACGGCCTCGTGCGCCGTGCGAGCCAGCGTGCGGATCGAGATGGTGCCGAAGCGCAGGTGCACCGACAGGTAGCTGGGGCCGCGCAGGGCAGGGTAGTCGCGGCGGCGGCCGTAGTCGCCGATGCGCTCGGTGAATTCTTCGAACAGGGCCTGCGCGCCCGCAGTGCCGGTCGGCATGGCGATCTCGGCGAGGTTGCTGGTGCGGAAGCCGACCTGTTCGAGCGTCGGCAACGGCTTGCGATACGCCTTTGGCACCGGCGCCAGCGCGTGCAGGTACGGGTCGATCGGATACGGGCGCAGGTCGAACGGCTGCACCGTCCGCAGCCAGGCATTCTTGTACGGCGTGAACACCGAGAACGGCTTGCGCTGGCCGTTCAGAACCTCGTCGCGCTCGAAGATGGCCTGATCCTTGAACGTGAACAGCAGGCGTACCTGTGCCGCCAGCGCCTGGCGCACGGTGTCATCGCGGGCACTGGCGGCAGGTTCGTAGTCGTGGTTGGCAAAGACCGCCTGGACGTCCAGCGCTTGCGCCAGCGCGGGAACGGCGTCGACAGCGCGGTCGTCCAGCACGATCAGCCCGCCGCCTGCCGCGGCCAGCGTGTCGGCCAGCTCCCGCACCGAATCGAGGATAAACTCGACGCGCCGGTCCGCCTGCAGGCCGCGCGCCAGCAGCGGGTCGAGGATGTCGCGATCGAACACGAAGACACACCATACCCGGGCACAATGCCTGAGGGCATAATGCAGCGCCGCGTGGTCGCTGGCGCGCAGGTCGCGCCGGAACCAGACCAGGCCGCGCTCGAAATCCTGGCCGATCCGGTAAGGTTTGCGGCCCGATGCCGAAGGGTCTGCTGGCTGCATGCTCGCTGCCTGACGGAGTCGAAGGAATGCGCGCAATGATGCCGGGAAATGTCGGAATATGCCGGAAAACGGCTGTCGCGGGGGTGCGTCGCGCCAATACCCTAACATAACGGTTCGGCACGACCCGCCACCCAACCAACGATTACAGCAACGAAGCACATGACACTCGACCGCATTCTTCAATCCCAGGGCTTCGGCACCCGCCGCTACTGCGGCGACCTGGTCGCCGCCGGGCTGGTCGAAGTCAACGGCGAGCCTTGCGACGATCCGCGCGCCCAGTTCGAGGTGGACGGCCTGCGCCTGACCGTCGACGGCGAGGAATGGATCGCCTGCACCAAGGCCTACCTGATCCTGAACAAGCCCGCTGGCTATGAGTGCTCGCAGCGCCCGCGCCACCATCCCAGCGTCTATAACCTGCTGCCGGTGCCGCTGCGCCAGCGCGAGGTCCAGGCCGTGGGCCGGCTCGACCATGACACCACCGGTCTGCTGCTGCTGACCGACGACGGCCAGTTCATCCACGCCCAGACCTCGCCCAAGCGCAAGGTGCCCAAGGTCTATGAAGTGACGACTGCGGAGCCGGTCACGCCGGAACAGGTGCACGCGCTTGTCAGCGGGGTGCAGCTGCTGGACGAACCGGCGCCGATCGCTGCAGAAGCCTGTGAGATCACTGGCGAACACAGCCTCCGGCTGACCTTGCTGCAGGGGAAGTACCATCAGGTGAAGCGCATGGTCGTCGCGGCTGGCAACCACGTGAACGCCCTGCACCGCAGCGCCATCGGCAGCCTGCAGCTGGAGCCGGAGCTGGCGGAAGGGGAATGGCGCTGGCTCACGGCGGACGAACTCGCGGCGCTGACCCGCAAGGCATGAAGGAAGGCCGTATCATCGGTCCGTAACTCCCGGCAAGCGGCCCGCGCGGGCGCCCATTGCTGCACTGCAACGCCCGCCAATCTTTTCCGGAAGACCCCCGGCGATTTGATAAAATGCAAGGCATGGCGAAGCCCGAAGCACCCATCAATCTGACCAATCAGTTCCTGATTGCCATGCCTGGCATGGCCGATCCGACCTTTTCGGGTTCCGTCGTCTATATCTGCGAACACAACGAGCGTGGCGCGCTCGGGCTGGTGATCAACCGGCCCATCGACATCGACATGGCCACGCTGTTCGACAAGATCGACCTCAAGCTTGAAATCCAGCCGGTGGCGCACCAGCCCGTCTACTTCGGTGGCCCGGTGCAGACCGAGCGCGGCTTCGTGCTGCACGACCCGGTCGGCGTCTATGTCTCCTCGCTGGCGGTGCCGGGCGGGCTGGAGATGACCACCTCCAAGGACGTGCTGGAAGCCGTGGCCAATGGCAGCGGGCCGCATCGCTTCCTGCTGACGCTGGGCTATTCCGGCTGGGGTGCCGGCCAACTGGAAGAAGAACTCAGCCGCAACGGCTGGCTGACCGTTCTGGCCGATCCCGAGATCATCTTCAGCGTGCCACCGGAAGGGCGCTTTGCCGCGGCCATCGGCCTGCTGGGCGTCGACGTCAACATGCTGTCGGGCGAGGCCGGGCATGCCTGACGCCGTGGGGCGCGAACTGCCCCGCGACGGCACGGTCCTGGCATTCGACTACGGCGAGAAAAAGATCGGCGTCGCGCTGGGCAATTTCATCACGCGCGAGGCGCGTGCGCTGACCATCCTCCCCAATATCACCGTTGAAGGCCGCTTCGAGGCCGTCGGCGAACTGATCCAGGCGTGGAACCCGGTGCAGCTGATCGTCGGCATGCCGGTCAACCCGGAAGGCGGCGAGCAGCCGATGATGCGGCTGGCGCGGCGCTTCGGCAACCAGCTCAACGGACGCTTCGACTTGCCGGTGGAATGGGTGGACGAGCGCTATTCCTCGCGCGCCGCCTCGATGGCCGGCGCGCGCCGCGGCGAACTCGACGCCGAAGCCGCGCGCATCATCCTGCAACAGTATTTCGACCAATTCCCGCTATGACGCAGATTTCCGCACCCGACGCCGAGTCGCTGTACCGCAAGCTGCTGGACCAGGCCCGCGCCCTGATCCCCGACGCCGAGCGTGAACGCTGGTCGGTGGCAGGCATCCATTCCGGCGGCGCGTGGATCGCCGCGCGCCTGGCCAAGGACCTGAATCTGCCCGAGCATGGCGTGATCAACGTTGCCTTCCATCGCGACGACTACGCCAAGAAAGGCCTGCACAGCCAGGCCCAGTCGACCACGCTGCCGTTCGCCGTGGAAGACCGCAACATCCTGCTGATCGACGACGTGCTGGCCACCGGCCGCACCATCCGCGCCGCCGTCAACGAATTGTTCGACTACGGCCGTCCGGCGCGCGTGGCGCTGGGCGTGCTGGCTGACCGCGGCGGGCGCCAGCTGCCGATTGCCGCTGACCTCGTGGCCGCGGACATCGAACTGCCGCGCGGCACGACGCTGGTGCTGTCGCGCCAGGGCGAGGGCGCCGACGCGCGCTTCGCCTTCGCCACCGAACCTACCGATACCGCCGCCAGCTGAGCCGGCGTTGTCAGCCAGGCGCCGCATTACGCTGTAGCGCGCGCCTGGCGCCTGCCACGAGACCAGACCACCCCGTTTTTTGCCCGCGCCCGACCTGCCATGACCAAGACGTTCCGCAACCCGCAGCTCACCAAGAATGGCGAACTGAAGCATTTGCTGTCGATCGAGGGGTTGTCGCGTGACATGATCACGCACATCCTCGACACCGCCAGCCAGTTCGTATCGCTGTCCGACTCAGACCGCGATGTCAAGAAGGTGCCGCTGCTGCGCGGCAAGAGCGTGTTCAACCTGTTCTTCGAGAACTCCACCCGCACCCGCACCACCTTCGAGATCGCGGCCAAGCGGCTGTCGGCGGACGTGCTCAACCTGAACATCAACGCCTCGTCGACCAGCAAGGGCGAGTCGCTGCTCGACACCATCAACAACCTGTCGGCCATGTCCGCCGACATGTTCGTGGTGCGCCATGCCAGCTCGGGTGCGCCTTACCTGATCGCCGAGCACGTCGCGCCGCACGTGCACGTGATCAACGCCGGCGACGGCCGCCATGCGCACCCGACACAGGGTCTGCTGGATATGTACACGATCCGGCACTTCAAGAAGGACTTCACCAAGCTGACGGTGGCCATCGTCGGCGACATCCTGCACTCGCGCGTGGCTCGCTCCGACATCCACGCGCTGACCACGCTGGGCGTGCCCGAAGTGCGCGCCATCGGCCCGCGCACGCTGCTGCCGTCTGGCCTGGAGCAGATGGGCGTGCGCGTCTTCCACAACATGGAAGAGGGCCTCAAGGGCGTCGACGTGGTCATCATGCTGCGGCTGCAGAACGAGCGCATGAGCGGCGCGCTGCTGCCGTCGGCGCAGGAATACTTCAAGGCCTACGGCCTGACACCAGAGCGCCTGGCACTGGCCAGGCCCGACGCCATCGTGATGCACCCGGGCCCGATGAACCGCGGCGTGGAGATCGACTCCGCCGTGGCCGACGGCCCGCAGTCCGTGATCCTGAACCAGGTGACCTTCGGCATCGCCGTGCGCATGGCGGTGATGGGCATCGTGGCCGGGAACAACGACTGACAACGATGCGGCATAGCCAAGACCTACCGAACACGCCAAGCGACACGACCGATACGACAAGCCAAGCTATGAAGATTCACATCCAGGGCGGCCGCCTGATCGACCCCGCCAGCAACACCGATGCCGTGCAGGACCTCTATCTCGCCGCCGGCAAGATCGTCGGCGTCGGCAGCGCCCCGGCGGACTTCACCGCCAACAAGGTCGTTGACGCCAAGGGCCTGATCGTGTGCCCCGGCCTGGTCGACCTGTCCGCGCGCCTGCGCGAGCCCGGCTACGAATACAAGGCCACCCTCGAATCCGAAGTCGTCGCAGCCGCTGCCGGAGGCGTCACCAGCCTGATCTGCCCGCCCGACACCGACCCCGTGCTGGACGAGCCGGGCCTGGTCGAGATGCTCAAGTTCCGCGCCCGCACGCTGAACCAGACCCACGTCTACCCGCTGGGCGCGCTGACACTGGGGCTGAAAGGCGAAGTGCTGACCGAAATGAACCAGCTGACTGAAGCCGGCTGCGTCGGCTTCAGCCAGGCCGAGCAGCCGGTGCGCAACACCCAGGTGCTGCTGCGCGCGCTGCAGTACGCGCAGACCTTCGGCTTCACGGTCTGGCTGCGCCCGGAAGACCCGTTCCTGGGCGGCGGCGTAGCCGCCAGCGGCGCGGTCGCATCGCGCCTCGGCCTGTCCGGCGTATCCGTGATCGCCGAGACCGTGCGACTGCACACCATCTTCGAGTTGATGCGCTCCACCGGCGCCCGTGTGCACCTGTGCCGCCTGTCCTCCGCCGCCGGGCTGGAACTGGTGCGCCAGGCTAAGCGCGAAGGCCTGCCGGTCAGCTGCGACGTCAATATCCACCACGTCTCGCTGACCGACATGGATATCGGCTACTTCAACTCCCAGATGCGCTTCTCGCCGCCGTTGCGCAGCACCCGCGACCGCGACGCCATCGTCGCCGCGCTGGCCGACGGCACCATCGACGCGCTGTGCTCCGACCACACCCCCGTGGACGACGACGAGAAGCTGCTGCCCTTCGCCGAAGCCACCCCCGGCGCCACCGGCCTGGAACTGCTGCTGCCGCTGACCCTGCGCTGGGCCGCCGAGCACAAGGTCCCGCTGGCTCAGGCGCTGGCCCGCATCACCTCCGAGCCCGCACGCGTGAGTGGCCTGAAGGCCGGCACGCTGGCCGCCGGCGCCGCCGCCGATGTCTGCGTGTTCGACCCCAGGCAGGTGTGGAAGGTCGACCGCCGCTCGATCAAGAGCCAGGGCAAGAACACGCCGTGGCTCGGCTACGAGATGGAAGGCAAGGTGCGGATGACGCTGGTCGGCGGCCAGATCGTCTACGGCAACGGTAACGGCAACCACGCCAGCGCATGATCTGGCTGCGCAAGACGGCGCTGGTGCTGCACCTGCTGCGCGGGCTGCTGACCTGCGCGGTGCTGTTCCCGTGGCTGGGCGCGCGGTCGCGCGCCTGGCACATCCGGCGCTGGTCGCGGCGGCTGCTGCGCATCTGCGGCGTGGAGGTCGAGGTCGTCGACATCCGCGGCGAGGCTCCACACGGTGCCGCGCGCCAGGGCGCGCTGGTGGTGTCCAACCATATCTCGTGGCTGGACATCTATGTGATCCATAGCTGGCAGCCAGTGCGGTTCGTTGCCAAGTCAGAGATCCGCGCCTGGCCGCTGATTGGCTGGCTGTGCGACAAGACCGGCACCATCTTCATCGAACGGGCGCGAAAGCGCGACGCCCACCGGGTCCTGCACGACATCACCGACGTCATGCTGCAGGGCGACCTGGTCGGCGTGTTCCCCGAGGGCACCACCACCGACGGCACCAGGGTACTGCCGTTTCACGCCAACCTGATGCAGGCCCCGATTTCCGGCGGCCTGCCGGTGCAGCCGGTCGGCCTGAACTACCTGGACGCCGCCACCGGGCAACCGACGCTGGCGGCCGCCTACATCGACGACACCACGCTGCTGCAGTCACTTAACGCCGTCCTGCGCGCCCCGCGCATCAGGGCCCGGCTCGTCATCGGCCCGGCACTGGCGCCGGCCTCCGCCGGCCGCCGCGAACTGGCAGACGCCGCCCGCGAGGTGGTCGGGCATCTCGCCCAGGGCGCCAGCAACGAGGCAGTGGCAACGGTCGACCGGCTGAATCAGCCGGCCGAGCCTGCCGCCAGGCCCGAAGCTGCCTCCGCTGCCATCAGCTAGCGCGATTGTCCTCCCCGCCAACGCGGGATTGCGCCTCAGGCCAACGGATCACAATATTGCGGGCAATCGACCTGGACCACGGTCCGCTCGGCCGGATCCGCCGCCATGCGCGCAGCCGTCAGCTTGCCGCCCCAGACGCAACCGGTATCCAACGCCATCAGGTCCGGCCGCATCACCAGGCCCAGCGTCGACCAGTGCCCGCACACCACGGTCACATCCCCGGTGCGCCGTCCCGGCACATCGAACCACGGCAAAAAGCCATCCGGCGCCTTGCCGAGCCCTTCTTTGGTCTTGAAGTCCATCACGCCATCGACGGTGCAATAGCGCAGTCGGGTAAGTGCATTGACCACCACGCGATGCCGTTCGATGCCCCGCAGGCCGTCGTGCCAGCGGTTGGCGGCATTGCCGAAGATATCGGCGAGGAAGCCTTGCCAGTTGGGTCCCTGGAGTTGCTCTTCGACTTCCTGGGCGAGGTCGATGACCTGGGTGGCAGTCCATTGGGGGAGGACGCCGGCGTGGACTAGGAGGAAGTTGTTTTCGAGCAGAGCCAAGGGGCGGTGGCGGAGCCAGGTGAGCAAGTCCTCACAATCGGGCGCAGCGAGGATGTCGTCCAGAGTATCGGACTTGCCTTTCTTGCGGACGCCGGCGGCTACGGCAAGCAGGTGGATGTCATGGTTGCCGAGGACCATTTCGGCGCGGGGAGCCATGGCATGGATGGTGCGAAGGGTTTGCAGAGATGCAGGGCCGCGGTTGACGAGGTCACCGACAAAGCGGAGGGTAGGCTGCTCGCCGAGCTTGGTGAGCAGGGTAGAGAGGGACGGCATGCAGCCTTGAAGGTCGCCGATGGCGAAATGTGGCGTATCGGGTACGTAAGTCTTGGTCATTGAGAATCTGAGCAACTATTTCGCTTCTATTTGTAGTTTTGTGACCGATATACCGTGGCTCGGTTACATGAGGCAACAAAAAGCGGGGGTGGGGCAGTAAGTTAGACCATTCCGTCGGATAGAATACCGCCACTTCTGCAGGCACTTAACGCCCCGCCGTCCTGGAAGAGGACAAGGTGGGCGCTCGGCTTTTGTCGGGTCGTCGAAACATATCGAGGCAAGGAGCAAGTTTTGTCCCATATTTTGGTCACTGGGGGCGCTGGTTTCATTGGCGCCAATTTCGTTCTGGCATGGCTGGGCGACAAATCGGCGGATGGGGTCATCAACGTCGACAAGCTCACTTATGCAGGCAATCGGAAGACGCTGGCGTCGGTCGAGGACGATCCGAGGCACGTGTTCTCGCAAACGGACATTTGTGACCGGGAGGCACTGGACAAACTCTTTGCTACGTACAAGCCGCGTGCTGTGGTGCACTTCGCGGCGGAAAGCCATGTAGACCGGTCCATCCATGGTCCGGGCGAGTTCATCCAGACGAATATCGTTGGTACCTTCACGCTGCTGGAAGCGGCTCGCGCTTATTGGGGCACTCTGGAAGGGCAGGCCAAGTCTGACTTCCGCTTCCTCCATGTCTCCACTGATGAGGTGTTCGGCTCGCTGAGTGAGGCCGATCCCCAGTTCTCGGAGACTACGCCGTACGCGCCCAATAGCCCATACTCGGCATCCAAGGCAGCCTCGGATCATCTGGTACGCGCGTACCACCACACGTATGGCCTGCCGGTCCTGACGACGAACTGTTCGAACAACTACGGCCCATACCACTTCCCGGAAAAGCTGATCCCGTTGATCATCGCCAATGCGCTCGGCGGCAAGCCGCTGCCGATCTATGGCGACGGGCAAAACGTGCGCGACTGGCTGTACGTGCGGGACCACTGCTCCGCCATCCGTGAAGTGCTGGCACGAGGCCAGCTGGGTGAAACCTACAACGTCGGCGGCTGGAACGAAAAGACCAATCTCGACGTGGTGCACACCCTGTGCGACCTGCTCGACGAACTGCGTCCCAAGGCCACCGGTTCCTACCGCGACCAGATCACGTTCGTGAAAGATCGTCCGGGACATGACCGTCGCTATGCCATCGATGCTCGCAAGCTGGAGCGTGAGTTGGGGTGGAAGCCGGCTGAGACATTTGAGTCCGGGATGCGCAAGACGGTGCAGTGGTATCTGGATAACCAGGCGTGGGTGCAGGACGTGATGTCCGGCGATTACCGGCATTGGGTGGCGAAGCAATATGCAGCGTAAGCGGGCGGTTCCGACCATTCTCGTAACGGGCAGCAACGGGCAAGTCGGGTTCGAACTGCGCCGGAGCCTTGCACCGCTGGGAAATGTGGTTGCAATGGATCGTACTGGCTGCGACTTGTCGCATCCGGACGAACTCCGTCGTGTAATGCGTGACTTCCGGCCCGACGTGATTGTTAACCCCGCGGCTTACACGGCAGTCGATAAGGCTGAGACCGAAGCGGATCTGGCTTTTGCCATCAATGGCACCGCACCCGGCATCCTTGCAGAGGAGGCAAGGGCGCTCGGCAGCCTGCTGGTCCACTATTCGACCGACTATGTCTTCGACGGCACCAAGGACGGCGCCTACGTCGAAAACGATGCCGTCAATCCGCAATCCGTCTATGGCAAGAGCAAGCTCGCTGGCGAACAGGCTGTGCTCGCCAGCGGCGCGAATGCGCTGGTGCTCCGCACCTGCTGGGTCGCCGGCCAGCATGGCGGTAATTTCGCCAAGACCATGCTGCGCCTGGGTCGCGAGCGCGACGCGCTGCGCGTGATTGTCGACCAGGTTGGCGCCCCAACCTGCGCATCCCTGATCGCTGACGTCACCGCCCAGATCGTCGCCCGTCGCTGGCTCACCACCGATCGCGACGCCTTTCCGTTCGGCATCTACCACCTCGCCGCCGCTGGTGAAACCAGTTGGCACGGCTATGCCACTGAAGTGCTGGTCTATGCCGCAGCGCTGGGCATCGAATTGAAGGTCGACCCGGCCGCGATCGAAGCGATCCCGGCCACCGCCTACCCGCTGCCGGCGCCCAGGCCGTCCAATTCGCGGCTCGACACATCGAAGCTGCGCGACACCTTCGGTATCCATCTCCCGGATTGGCGAGACGGTGTGCATCACCTGCTCGACCAGATCCTTACCTGACAGTCATCATGCGCAAGGGCATTATTCTCGCTGGCGGATCCGGTACCCGCCTGTACCCGATCACGCGATCGGTATCGAAGCAACTGCTGCCGGTCTACGACAAGCCGATGATCTACTATCCGCTTTCCACGCTAATGCTGGCGGGGATTCGCGACATCCTGATTATCTCGACGCCGGAAGACACGCCTCGCTTTAGCGACATGCTGGGTGATGGCAGCAAGTGGGGTCTGAATCTGCAGTATGCGGTGCAGCCGTCACCGGACGGCCTGGCCCAGGCGTTCATCATCGGCCGCGACTTCATCGGCAACGATCCGTCCACGTTGATCCTGGGCGACAACATCTTTCACGGTCACGACCTCGTCAGCCAGCTGACGCGTGCTGCCAGCGTAAATGACGGCGCCACCGTGTTCGCCTATCACGTCCACGATCCGGAGCGTTACGGCGTGGTCGAGTTCGACGAGAACTTCCGCGCGTTGTCGCTTGAGGAGAAGCCGCTCAAGCCTCGTTCGAACTACGCGGTGACGGGCCTCTACTTCTACGACAACCAGGTCTGCGATATCGCCGCCGACATCAAGCCGTCGGCACGCGGTGAGCTCGAGATCACCGACGTCAACAAGCAGTACCTGCAAAAGGGACAGCTCGACGTCGAGATCATGGGCCGCGGCTACGCCTGGCTGGACACGGGCACGCACGATTCACTGCTCGAAGCCGCCAGCTTCATTGCCACACTACAGAACCGGCAGGGGCTGATGGTCGCGTGTCCTGAGGAAATTGCCTTCCGCAGCCATTGGATCACCGCCGAGCACGTCGAGGAACTGGCAGCGCCGCTGTGCAAAAACGCCTACGGAAAGTACCTGCAGCAGATCATCACGGAAGCCATCAAATGAGCCTGAACGTCATCCGCACCGCGATTCCCGAAGTCCTGATCCTGGAGCCGAAGGTGTTCGGCGATGCGCGCGGCTTCTTCTTCGAAAGCTTCAATGCCAAGCAGTTCGCGGAAGCGACGGGCGTTGAGCGCACCTTCGTGCAGGACAACCATTCGCGTTCCGCGAAGGGAGTGTTGCGCGGCATCCATTACCAGATCCAGCACCCGCAGGGGAAGCTGGTACGCGTGGTATCCGGCGAAGTGTTCGATGTCGCCGTCGACCTGCGCAAGTCTTCGCCGACGTTCGGTCAGTGGGTCGGCGTGACGCTGTCTGCGGAGAACAAGCGACAACTGTGGGTGCCAGAAGGCTTTGGACACGCCTTCGTGGTGACCTCCGAGTCGGCCGAATTTCTGTACAAGACGACGGATTACTGGTTCCCGGAACACGAGCGCAGCATCGTGTGGAACGATTCGACGTTGAACATCGCGTGGCCCGTCGAAGGCGAACCGCTGGTGTCGCAGAAAGACAAGGAAGGTAAGTCGCTGGCGCTTGCTGAAGTATTCGCTTGATGTTCAGGCGTTTTACTTCACACATTGGGTATTAACGATGCAGGCATATCGCGGCTCTCCACAAGAAATCTTACGATCGCTGATCGCCAACCGCTCCCTGATTCTCGATCTGACCAAGCGCGAGGCAGTTGGGCGCTATCGTGGCTCCGTGATGGGAGTCGCCTGGTCTTTGGTGACGCCGCTGCTGATGCTGGCAGTTTATACCTTCGTCTTCAGCGAGATCTTCAAGGCCCGCTGGGGCGATAGCAGCGCGACGCGGGGGGAATTCGCTATTCTGCTGTTCGCCGGGCTGATCCTGTTCAATATTTTCGCGGAATGCATCAGCCGGGCGCCGTCCCTGATCATAGGGAATGCCAACTACGTCAAGCGGGTGGTCTTCCCCCTGGAAATCCTGCCGGTGACGATTCTTGGCTCGGCATTGTTTCATGCGTGTGTTAGCGTAACGGTGTTGCTGACATTCGAATTGTTTGTAAAAGGCTTGGTGCCGCCCACTGCGTTACAGTTGCCGGTGCTCGTGTTTCCCTACCTGCTGTTCGTGCTCGGCGCCACTTGGTGGCTGGCGGCGCTCGGTGTCTATCTGCGCGATATTGCCCAGACCATTAACATCCTGATCACGGCGCTCATGTTCCTTTCGCCGATCTTTTTCCCGCTGCATGCGCTGTCGCCGCGCTGGCAGAAGGTGGCGCAATTAAATCCGCTGACGTTCCCGATCGAGCAGGCGCGCAATGTGCTGTTCTGGGGCGAGTCACTCAATTGGGCCCATTGGGGTGCCTATATGGGCATCGCCGCATTGTTCTGCTGGTCCGGCTTCTTCTGCTTCCAGCGAATCCGCCGAGGTTTTGCCGATGTCCTCTGATCACGCTATCTCGGTCAAGGGCGTCTCCAAGGTCTTTCGTATCTACGACAGGCCGAAGGACAGGCTCGTCCAGGGGCTCTTTTCGCTGGCGGCGCGTATGATCCCAAGCGCCGCCCCGAAGCAGCGCTTGCGCTGTGCGGCTGCCGCACGCGCACGTGACTTTCATGCATTGGACGACATCTCCTTTCACGTAGATCGTGGCGAGACCGTCGGCATCATCGGGCGCAATGGCTCGGGGAAGAGCACGCTGCTGCAGATCATCTGCGGCACGCTGAACCCGACTCAGGGGGAGGTCGCCACGCGTGGTCGCGTTGCCGCTCTGCTGGAACTCGGTTCCGGCTTTAACCCCGAGTACACCGGTCGCGAAAACGTCTATCTGAACGGCCAGTTGCTCGGCCTGACGCGGGTGCAGGTCGATGAGCGCTTCGAGAAAATCGTTGCCTTCGCCGATATCGGCGACTTCATCGACCAGCCGGTCAAGTCATATTCGAGTGGCATGTTCGTGCGACTTGCGTTCGCAGTCATCGCGCACGTGGATGCCGATATTCTCGTGGTCGACGAAGCGTTGGCCGTGGGCGACGCCTTCTTCACGCAGAAGTGCATGCGCTTCCTGCGGGAGTTCATGCGCACGGGAACGGTGCTGTTCGTCAGCCACGACACCGCGGCCGTCAAGGCACTGTGCACGCGCGCAGTCTGGTTGCAGAATGGCCGGATGATCGCCAGCGGGCCTGCCAAGGCGGTATGCGACCGCTATCTTGGCGAAATGATCGAGGCGAATCAGGGGAGCGAACGGGAAGCGCAAGCGCAGGCCGTCGACGTCGAGCGTAACCTCGCGAGCCTGTCAGATAAGCAGACTACTGCGGAAGCGTCTGAACTCGCGGGGCTGGGAACGGTTTGCTTCTTGCCGTTCCGCGCTGACGCGGCACACTTTGGCGCCGGTGGTGCCCGTATCGTCGCCGCGCAATTCCGGGATGCGGCGGGCACGCGCCTGGCTAGCGTCGATCACCACAACGAAGTGCAGTTCGAGATCGAGGTGGCGGCGGATGATGTCATCGAGTCCCCGATCGTCGGGTTCTTTGTACGCGATCGCCTGGGCCAGACGTTATTCGGTTCCAATACGTTTGCCGCTTCGGCAGGCATGGCTTGTGCTGCTGGCACACGGTTCCGCGCGTCGTTCCGTTTCGTGTTCCCGGCCCTCGCGGATGGGGACTACACCATTTCGATCGCGGTTGCCGACGGTACGCAACAGGACCACGTCCAACTGCATTGGATTCACGATGCCATGGGGATCAAGACGCAGGGCATCGGTGACATTGGCGGATTGGTGGGTTTACCGATGCGCGAAGTGACGCTCGTTCCGGCGTCCGGCCCAGCCAAGCAACGGCCGGATGCCTGCGCTCACTCAATCTAGGAGGCAAATGCTAGCCAGCACGCCAATTCCCATCGCGACCGGTGATGTGGGCGACGTGATGTCGCCGGCAGGCAGCCGCTATCGTGTCCTGCTGCTGGATACGAAGAGCAGCAACCCCAACCACTATATCTGCCTCGCCATCCAGCGTGCCCTGCAGGCAACCGGGACGGTCGAGTGCGTCGTCAAGGCCGGAATCGACAATGCGGTGAACGAGGCGATCCGCCAACGCTGCAATCTGTTCTTTGCCTTCGATGGCGAAGAACTTAATCCCGCCGTTTGTGCGCGCGTTGCCGCGGTCTGTGGACGCTCGGTGCTGTGGGTGACGGAGGATCCATACGAACTGGAGGTCAACGTCCGCAATGCCGGCCTGTTCGATCTCGTCTTCACCAACGATTCGGCTAGCGTAAAGTCCTACGGCGAAAAGGGGCGGCATCTGCCGTTGGCGGGTGCCAAGCCCTTTCATCTGCTTCCGCTCGCTGCCGCCCCGTCGAAGCTGCGCTACGACCTGTTCTTCGCCGGCACGGCTTGGCCGAACCGGGTTGCCCTGCTGAAGGAATTTCTCAACGCCGATTGGGGCGAGCATGCCATCCGCGCCAAGATCGCTTTGCCCACCAATGAGCATCTGCCGCCGATCGACCTCAACCTGCCGCCGAGCCAATTGAATTGGCGCACGTCGCCGGTTGACTTCGCGCGGTTTGCCAATATGAGCCTGGCGACGCTGGTGTTGCCGCGCGTGTTCTCCGCATCGGGCAACCGCGATTTCGCGGAAACGCCGCCGCCGCGGCTGTTCGAGGCCGCGCTGTCGGGCACGGTGCAGCTCGTGCAATCGAAGTTGACGGAAGCCGAAAACTATTTCGTGCCCGGCGAAGAGTTTCTCTACTTCGAGGATGCACCCCAGCTCGTCCAGCAGGTCGCCGCACTCCGTGCCGATATCGACTGGCGCAACGAGATCGCTTTCCTCGCCCAGAAAAAGGCGCTGGAACAGCATTGCTACGAGCACCGTGTGGCCTATGTGCTCGACGAACTGGAGCGGCATCTCGGTTCTGCCGTAGTCGAGGCGCAGCCCACCTCGGTCACGACCGCCAAGCGACCACGGCTATTGCTGGTTGCGCACAATGTCGTTCGAAATGGGCATTTCGGTGGTGTCGAGGTCTATCTCGAATTGGTGCGCAAGTCGCTGGGAGCGCAGTACGACGTTTTCTTCTATGTGCCGGAACGGCAGGGCGATACGCGCAACACAGTGCTGCTGAACGCCGAGGGCGAGGTGCTGCGCAAGTTCAGTTTTACTGAGATCTATTCGCCGTGGGTACTGAGCTGCCCTGAACGCGAGGAAGCGTTTGCCTCGCTGCTGTCCGAGTACAACATCAGCGCCGTTCATTTCCATCATCTGCTCGGTCATGTGCCGAGCCTGATCGAAGTGGCAAGCGCGCTCGGCGTGGCGACGGCCCTAACGTTCCACGACTACTTCACGATCTGCCACAATTTCACGCTGCTGTCGTTCCGCGGTACGTACTGCCATCCGGACGAGATATCACTGTCGCAGTGCGATGTTTGCCTCTGGAATGGCCACCATATACTGCCAGGCGGCCAGGCGGCACGGCGCGCTTATTGGGATGGTGTGCTCGCGCTCTGCGATGCGCTGGTCTTCAATACGCAAGGGGCGCTGGATCTTGCCTCGCGTATTTTTCCGTCAGTGGCGGCGCATCCGAAAACAGTAGTGCTGCCCGTGCCGATCGAGCCGGTGTCGCGCGTCGTTGAGGCGACGCGCCAGCCCGGACAGGTGCTGAAGGTCGCGGTGCTCGGCAACTTCACGCCACACAAGGGCGGCGACATCATCGCGCGCGTCATTCCCTTGCTGGCCAATTCCAATGTCGAGTTCCATATCTTTGGCCGCGTGGAAGGGCAATATAGCTGGCTTGCCAACAAGAGCGAGTATCCGTTCGTGCACGTACACGGTGGTTACAACCCCGGTGAGATCCCGGCGGCTATCCGCGACTGCGATGTCTCGCTGCATCTGTCGATCTGGCCGGAGACCTATTGCCTGACCTTGTCCGAGGCCTGGGACCTCGGCCTCGTGCCGATCGTCACCGATATCGGCGCGCTGGGCGAGCGTGTCTTCGACAACATCAACGGCATCAAGATCGCGCCGAATTCGGAGGGGCAGCTCGTACAGGCGCTGCATCGGCTGGCGGAGATGCCTGGCCTGCTCGAACGACTGCGGGCGGGCATTGCCACTGCGCCGATTTCCCATCCGCGCGAACACTTCGACGGCTTGGCGGACGTCTATCAGCCGCTCGTCTTCCATCGACGCGCGAGCTCGCAGGTCAAGGAAGTCGGGACCCTGCGCCGCGCCCAGTTGCAACGCCCATTGGGCTCGCCGGTCTGGGCGGTGACGCCGAGCGCGGGCGCCGTGGTCAGTCGTCCGACGCTGCGTCGCCGGATCGTCGGATTAGTTGGGCGCGCAGTGCGGCATTACAGGGTGTATGGCGCGACATCGACGGCACGCGCATGCGTGCGCTATGTGGCAAGGCGCATATGAACAACGATATCAAGGTCCTGGTCTGCAGCGCTTCGCCCGACCGAGTCAATCACAACGCGGTATTACGTAACTACGTCGCACGTGGATTCGAAGGCGTGCTGCAGCCCGGTCATGTCATCGCGACGTCGCTGGACTCGGCCGTCGAGAGTGCCAAGCGTTTCCGGCCAGATCTGATCGTGGTGTTCGGCTCCTGCATGCCCGACAGCTGCGATTACACCGGTCTGCGGACCTATTGCGCCCGGAGCGGTGCATCGCTGGTGTTCTGGCTGCATGACGACCCCTACGAGTTCGATTTCAACTACAAGATCTATCGCTATGCGGACATGATCTTTTCAAACGACCGTTGGGCGGCGCAGCACTTCGATCATCCCCGCGTCGGTCACTTGCCTTTGGCCGCCGACCGCGACGCTCATTTCCGGCCGGTCGGCCAGGATATCGCGCGCGACGTGTTCTTCTGTGGCGTGGGCTTTCCGAACCGGCGTCAACTGGTGGCGGATTGCGTGCCGCTGCTCGGCAATTTCAAGGTCGAAATCCTCGGCGCGGAGTGGGACACCGCATTGCCGTTCTGTCGCAATGAACGGGTCCATAACGAGGCGCTTCCGGATCTATACGCCTCGTCACGGGTGACGCTGAATATCGGACGACGTTATAACCTTGCCAACAGCCGCTATTCGCTCGATGCCAGTACGCCCGGTCCACGGACCTTCGAGGCGGCGATGGCGGGCGCGGTGCAGTGCACCTATTTTGAGGGGCCGGAACTGCTGGATCACTTCGACGTCGGCAGCGAGATGCTGATCTTCGACTCGCCCGCCGAACTGGCGGAGTTGGTCGAGTCGATGGCAGGGGAGCCGGAGCGGCGCCGCAGTATTGCCCAGGCAGCACAGGACCGGGCGCTACGTGACCATACCTACGAAGCACGGGCGCGGTCCATGCTCGCATCGCTGCAATAAGACGAAGAAGAAAAGGCCGAATGATTGATCTTGGGGAATTGAAGTACGGGTTGGGGGGGCTGGGTGCGATGATTGCATTCTGCTTTCTGGGTGCGCTGCCGCTGGTCAGTCAGGCCATAGCGCGGCAGCAGGAGAGGGAGGCAAGCCTGCTCGAGCGCTCGGCGATCGCGATCGCAGTATCGGTTGTCTATCTGGCATTGCTGGGGCTTCTGCTGGCTTTGGTGCCGCTGCCCGTGCGGCGGACAGTGGCGTGGGTCGGCCTGCTCGCGCCTATACTGACCGGCTTGGCCATGCTGCGCCGCGATGGCATGCGCGTGTTCTTTCCGCGCGGCGGCACGCAAGATGTCCTGTTCCATGCCGCCGCGTTCGCGCTGGCGGTCTTCGCGATCGCGTTGTCGAGCGGCCGCTATCCGTTGCCGGCCAAGCTGGCGGATGGGGCCTACGTCAATAAAGAGTCCGTCCAGCCCGTGCAGATCCAGTATCTGACGGGCAACCTGCCAGCCGATAACGTGGTGCCTTACGTGGCACAGGAGTATCTGGCACGCGATATCTCGTTCGAGCGAAACAGCCCGATCCTGCCTGGCCAGCATGTCACGAACCGACCCATCCTGGTCAGCCTGGTGGGGCTGCCGATCCGCGTGGCATTGGCAGCGGTGACGCCGCTCCATGACCTGCCACGCTACGAATATGTCGACACCCAGTGGCCGGACTTCCGCGTGCTCGCTCGCGACGTCAAGCCGCTCTCGATTTTCTTGGGCGTCGGCATTTTCCTGAACGCGTGCTTGCTGCTGGGTGCGGGCTTGATCCTGACCCGCATGGTCAATCCGAATACGCGCCAGAGTTTGCTGTTCTCGCTGCTATTCATCACGAGCCCGTACTTCCTGTTCCAGACGATCTTCACCTGGCCCAAGGCGCTGGCCGGGTTCTTCGTGCTGCTCGCGGTAGTTGCCCAGGTGTCATATCGCAAGAGCCTGCTGACAGGCGTGTTGCTTGGCCTTGCCTATTGGTCCCATCCCTATGCGATCGGCTATGTGGGGGTGGGTGTCCTGGGACTGTTGCTGTGCAGTCGCGGTCTTGGTGAGAAGCTGAAGCAGGCGGCGGCGCTCAGTATCGGTTTTGCCGTTTGCGTGGCACCCTGGTTTATCTGGGCAAAGCTCGTGATCGGCATCGACTCTGACCTGGTCGATCAGAATTTCTCGTCTAATGGCATGTCGACGTATCAGTTCCTGCTCGCGCGTATCGTGAACATCGTGCACACCGTCGTGCCCGAGCATCTGCTCGCATATGGGGCGCCTTACGACACGATCTTCGCGGCGTCGCAGTTGAATCTCGCCGGTGCGATGGGCCTGCTGCTTTTTCTGATTGGACTTTTGAACGCGTACCGTTTCGGCGGCTCCGGCGGGGCGCCGTATGCGCAGCCGGGCGCGGCTGGAATGCTCGACTTCAAGGTGGTTGTGGTCTACCTTGGCGCCGCGAGCTTGTTGCTGAGCCTGGTCTTTTCGAACCACGCGGTGCCGCTGCTGCATGGCTGGCAACCATTTGCGGCGGTGCTGCTGGGTCTGGTAGCCGTGCAGGCGGCCCGCTCCGGGAAAATGGTCGAGCGGGTGGCGTGGGCCCAGGTGGTGGTAAACATCGCGACCCTTGCCGCTTATGTGGCCATGAAAGGTGGGCGACTCCCAACGGTACTCAAATAACGGTTGATGCCCACAAGGGTATCGACGCAGGAGCGCCGCGGCGCATTCATGGATCTATGCATTCTCCAGTTGATACGGCGACGGTCGTAGCACCTCTCACTTGCGGTATCGCCATGTGCACATGCAATGGCGGTGCCTTCTTGCGTGTGCAGCTGGAGTCGCTGGTCAACCAGAGCCGCCAGCCGCTGCAGGTTGTCATTAGCGACGACGCCTCGGATGACGGTAGCTGGGAAGTCATCGAGCAATGGGCACGCGAGGTGCGTGCATCGACGTCGATCGAGGTGCTGGTGCTGCGCAACGAACCCCGTCTGGGTGTGCGACGCAATTTCCAGCAAGCCATCGAGCAGCTCCGGACCGATGTGATCTTCCTGGCCGATCAGGACGATGTCTGGAGCGCGAGCAAGATCGAAGTGATCGCCTGCCGGATGGAGGCGCTGCCGGACGTGCTGCTGGTCCATACCGATGCGGATCTGATCGACGAGCAGGGGCGAGACTTGGGTAAGAGCTTGTTCGAGGCGCTCTGCATATCAAAGCTGGAACAGGACCTGATCGCGGAAGCACGCTTTTTCGAAGTCTACTGTCGCCGAAATCTGGTAACCGGCACGACGGCCGCATTCCGGCGCGAACTGCTCGCGCTTGCACTGCCGATTCCCGAAGACTGGATTCATGACGAGTGGCTGGCAGCGTGCGCGGCTGCCTCGAAGACGGTCGCGATGTTGCCGGATCGGCTGACGCAGTACCGGCAGCACGGGACCAACGCCATCGGCGTACCGACCAATCTGTTCGCGCGGCTGGTCCATTACGGTCGGCGGGTCAGGAAGACACCCCACGACGAGCATCTTCGCTATAAGCGCCGCCGCATTGGCGCGCTCCGCGAGCGGCTTGCCGGCTGTGTCGGCGTTGAGCCATGCAAACTGTCCCTGCTGGACGAGGCTGTGAGCCACTTCGATCGTCGCATTGCCTTCCCGCACGGACTGCCCGGCCGCGTCGCGGGGATACTGCGCGAGTTCCGCATGCACGGCTATCATCGATTCGCGGACGGCTATGGCGGCGTCCTGCGTGACCTCGTTCGCCTGTGAGGAGCGCAATGCATTTCCCGCAGCCAAGCTCCACATCGCCTCGCCTTACCGTGTCTATCGTCAGTCACGGCCAGGGCAGGTTGCTTGACCCGTTGTTGCGGCAGTTGCGCGATGCGGCTGCCGTGCTGCCGATGCATGTTGTCGTGACGCAGAATTTGCCGGAGCCACGGACGCAGATCGAATCGCAGACCGGCTTTGTGCTCGACTGGATCGAGAATGCCGTGCCGCGTGGATTCGGCGAAAATCACAACTCCGCGTTCAGGTTGTGCACGACGGAGTTCTTCTGCGTCATGAATCCTGACGTTCGCCTGACTCCAGAAAGCCTGACGCCGTTGCTGGCCAGCGTCGCGCAGAAGGCGGGCGTGGCGGGCCCGCGCGTCGTGTCTCCCGCGGGGCGCGTCGAGGATAGCGCCCGGCGCGTTCCCACGCCGCTGCGGCTGTGCAGTCGCTGGTGGCACCGTCAATTCGAAGCGGACTATGCCACCGAGCCGTCCGAGCAGCAGGTCGATTGGCTTGCGGGAATGTGCCTGGTCTTCGACCGGGCCACGTTCCACGCGGTCTCCGGCTTTGACGAGCGTTATCGCCTCTATTGTGAAGATGTCGATATCTGCCTTCGGGTGCATCTGGCCGGGCGCGCTGTCAGTTGGGTCCAGAATGGAATTGTCGTGCACGATGCGCAGCGTACGAGCCATCGAAACTGGCGCTACCGTATGTGGCATATTCGGAGCCTTTGTCGACTATTGAGCTCGGTCGCCTATTGGCGGTTTCGCATCAAGGGCCATAACAACAATATTCACTGATGGGCTGGCATGTTCGATTTCTTTTGGGTTCCATTAGCGGCATTCGTCATTAGTGCCTCTTTTATCTTCCTGCTGCGCCCACTGGCACGCGCTGGCGGCCTGGTCGACCGTCCCGATGCGCGCAAACGGCATGTAGGCGAAGTGCCTCTGGTCGGCGGCATTGCCGTCACGATCGCTGTGTTGGCGGGGGCCATGCTGTTCATGCGCGCCCAAGGCTACTACGTGGCCTTGCTCGGGGGGGTGACTGTGATGATGCTGATTGGCGTGCTAGACGATTCGCGCGGCGTACCGCCGGTTGCCAAGCTGGCGGTGCAGATCTTTGCCGCGATCCTGATGACGTCTTGGGGCGGGGTCTATCTGACGTCGCTCGGCGACCTGTTCGGCCGTCGCGAAATCGAACTGGCGAACTGGGGAATTCCGCTAACGCTGTTTGCTGCGGTCTCCGTCGTGAATGCGATGAATATGAGCGACGGGCTCGATGGCCTGTGCGGCGGACTCGCGTTCTCCATGTTCGCCTGGTTTGCCTATCTCAGCGGCGAGTTGGGAAATGGCGCGGCACAACGAATCTCCGTGATTTTCTGTGGCGCGCTTCTGGGCTTCCTGGTCTTCAATATGAGCACGCCGTTGCGCGGGAAAATGCGTGTGTTTCTCGGTGACGCCGGAAGCCTGGTGCTGGGTTTCGGGATCGTCTGGTTTGCCGTTGAATTATCCCAGGCGCCCTACAATTCAGGCCGCCATGTGCCGCCGGTGGTCATGCTGTGGGTTTTGGGCTTTGTGCTGATCGATTTGCTGGCGGTCGTGCTACGCCGCATGATGAAAGGCAAGAATCCGCTCGCCGCCGATCGAACGCATCTTCACCATATTCTGCTGCGCTTGAAACTAAGCCCGGATGCGATCGTGTGGATCATTCTCGTCAGCAATGCGCTGATGGGGCTTGTAGGCGTGCTGGGGTGGAAGCTGGGAATTTCGGAGCAGGTGTTGTTCCTGATCTTCCTGGCCGTAACGATCCTGCATTTGCTGGCAACGCGGAATGCGTGGCGCTTCGTTCGCTTCAGCCGCCGAATGATTTCACGACGTTGGCGTGGGCGGCCATAAAAAAAGGCTCACCAGGAGCCTTTTTATTTCATGCATTTCTTAATGACGGAATAGCCCTCGCACCAGACGCAGTGGCCATGTCATGCGATAGGACACGGAATTTTTCAACTGATTTGCCACCTCTTCGGACTGCCTCAGTTTGCCGCGTAGCGCCTCATTGTCCTGTGACAGGGTCTTGATGTCCTGTGACAGGGTCTTGATCGTCTCGGTCATGGTAGCGACTTCCTGCAACGCCTTGGAAATGACCACCTCGCGCTGTAATTCTTCGTTCAGTCCGATTTTTTCGCGCAACTCGACCGAAAGCGTCGCCACCTGCTCCCGCAGTCTCTGAACTTCCTGGAACTGCTCACGTCTTGCACGATCGAGTTCCCATCGCCGCAGAACGGAATCGCCCAGACTGGCGAACATTTCCTTCGTATATTGCAGTAACTTCGGTTCCTTGGCGATCTCAAGCAGCCGGGTCACCGCGGGACTCTGATTTTTTCCCACCAGCAGCACTCCCAATCCTGCCGAATGGTCGAACTCGACACCCGGGTACTGTTTGGTGAGTTCGCTCCAATACTGCCACACGCCAAATCCACGTTCGCGGACGTTGGTGTCGTGGAAAATCACTATGGCGCGATCCGAAAGCTTTGGCAGCCAGGTCTCAAAATCATGGCGTACAGCGTCGTAGGTGTGCAGGCCGTCAATATGCAAAAGATCGACCGTGCCCTCTGCAAAATATTCTGCTGCCTCATCGAATGTCATTCGCATTAGGCGGGAGAAATTTGCAAAGTTGTCTTCGTTGAACTTGGCGAGATCGAAAAACACATCGTCACCATAATATCCGGCGTGTTCATCACCTTGCCAGGTATCGACGGCATAACATTTAGTGTCGAGATGCTCAGCAGCCACGGTTTGGCAGAGTGCGGCATACGACATTCCAGTATGCGATCCCAGTTCAACAAAGATACGCGGCTTGGTTTCAGCCACTAACCATGCGCCAAATGGCACATGTCCGGTCCACGCGCTCAAAACGAGTCGGGTCGGTTTGATGAACATCGCTGCGTTCGTCGGAAAGCTAGAGAGAGTTCCTCCCATGAGAAGTCCGCCTTGAAGATGCATTGGAAGCTCAACATTGTACCTCGATCGCCGTGGTGGCGGTGAGTGACGCTACTGTGCCCCGATTCTCCGTCGTAAGTCGCTTGACCTCCTTACGGGCTAGCAGTGCCGCATTGTCGAACGAAGCTAGAGCCGATGCCGGTTCATCCGGGTGCACGCACAGGATCCGGGTGCACGCACAGGATATACTCCTGTCCTACCCGAAGAAGGAGAAGACGTTGTTGCGGAAATGGGAAAACGAATCGACGCTCGGTTTGATGGTGGTAATGTTAATGTCAGCGGTCGTGCTGCTTTTCGTGATGCCATGGGCCCCTATATTTCCTGGCGAGGATTTGGAACGTTCGTGGCAACTCGGCTTGAACTATGCAGCAGCTAATGGTCTTCGTTTCGGTTCGGATGTCATTTTTACGTTCGGTCCGTTCAGCGCGGTATATACCAGGAATTATTATCCAAATATTTTTTTCTGGGCGCAGTCTGTCTCCGCGTTGCTTGGCTTTGTTCTACTCGCATGTAAATGGCGAATGCGGCCCATGGATGCGGCAATACCTCACATTTCGTAGTCTGGGCATTCGCGATCACGATCATCTGCGTGCTATATCTGCGCGACGCCCTATTCTTGTTTTCACCATACCTTGTACTTTGCAGTCTACAACAAGATAAGCATGATTCGACGGGCATCGGCACGATATCGCTTTTCGGACTGATTCTATTGGCAGCTATCAGCCTGGTAAAGCTGACATTCGCGATTGCGAGCATCTCGATACTTTGCCTATCGCTCTTTCTGCCAGGGAAGGCGTGGCAGCGAGTTGCACCGATTGTGCTCTACCTGCTTTGCTTAATGCTCCTTTGGGTTTTTTCTGGCCAACAACCGGCCGATCTTCACGCCTACTTCGTCGAGGCGATTCCGATCGTCTCCGGTTATACGGATGCGATGTCGCTGGATGGATCCCTACTGCCCGTCGTGTTGTTCGTTGTCGGTGCGGTCATCGCATTCCTCATTTCCGTCGCCGCGCGAAGGTCGGTGGAGGCATTGGCAATGCTGATGACGTTATTCTTCTCGTTCAAAGCCGCCTATGTACGGCAGGATATCCACGAGGTCATCGCCGCCGGTACGCTAATGCTGATCTCGCTGTGGCATGTCGGTCGGAAGCCGGATGTCCGGACGATGGGGCTCGTGCTGATTTCGCTTGTGCTCTGCTGCTACAGCATACGGGTTCAGGCCAATCTCGGTCCCCGGCAACTGGCGGAAACGTGGGCGCGGCATGCCGAGGAAAGTCTACTTGGGGTTATAGCCCTAGCAAGCGATCCGCATTCATTTGAAAAGCGGTTTCGCCGCGATTTAAAGGAAATTGCGCGCCAACATCCGGTGAAGGGAAAAGGCTCGCTGGATAGCTACTCGTACCACCAGACGGCGGTGATAGCTAACGGTGCGGTATGGAATCCAAGGCCTGTAATGCAGAGCTATTCCGCCTATACGGCAGCACTGGCTGAGGCCAACGCCACCCACTTGTCACAACAGACGAGACCTGACCGTCTGCTGTTTCATGTCGAGCCGATCGATGGGCGCTTTAGCTCGATGGACGACGGCAGGAGCTGGCCGGAGATCTGGAGTCACTATTCTTTGACTGGGCTCACTTCGGCGGGACTCTTGTTCCAGGCGGAGGACAAGCGACACATGAAGTACGCGAGGGTGACGCATCTTCGGGCGCGGCTAGGCGATGAGGTTTCCATCGCAGAGCGTCGGGGAGAGCTAGTCTGGGTTAGGGTGGAAATGAAGAAAACCCTTTCGGGGAAACTGCTCGGGTTGCTCTTTCGCCCACCTCATCTGCGGATCGACGTAAAAGATGTGAGCGGTCGCTGGGTAAGCTATCGATACCTAGCAAGCGTCGGCGAAGGCGGCTTTCTGTTGTCGCCCAAAGTCAACGATAGCCGGGAATTCGAGAAACTGACACGAGCCATCGAGCAGGGAGAGGCGGCGCCTTACTCGGTCGATGCCTTCCGCATTGCGCAGTCCACGTCGTGGATCCAAGCCTACGAGCCGGAGATTGCCATGGAATTATCGACCCTGGAGTTTGAGGTGAGACCCGAAGTGGGTGCCGCAGCCAGCATGCAAACGGAAACGGCGATCCAACCGCAAAGCCCAGCCGCGCATCGTTGGCCCTAATTGCTGGGAGCGATGCGCGGGTCTCTCCAGTTAGTCCAGATCCCGTCGCTTCGCGCCATTGTGTGCAGGGAAACGACAAGCAACTTGCCTTCGAACTGGCTAACATCAATGGCCAGATCATGCCATCGGTCCGTGACGTTGCGCGGTCCTGACAGGGTCAGCTCGACGGACTTCGCTTCCTCTGGGGTCGCCGCCGTTAGCTTCATTACGACCGGCTCCATGACGGCGCCGGCATTCCACACGGGGTCGATACGCACATGAACGATCAAGGTCGATGGCCCGTGGACCGGCACCTTACGCATGTGGACAGCGTGCCCGGTCTTGAGGAAGATATCTTTGTGCTCGAAGTTACCCTCGATTGTTCTCAAATCGGTGTTGACGCCACCGTTGACCTTGGCGGTACGGCTCCCTTCGATTTGCGGCCACATCGCAAGCTCAACGGTCTGCCTATTGGTACGGAATCCGCCATCATGAAGTAAGTGGAGTAAAGCAGTCGGACCCAACGTGCCAGCGAGCAGCACTGCTGCCGTGGCGGACAGGCAAGCACGACCTGGAGTACTGAAAAGCAACTGTCCAAACGGCAGTACTCTCATCATCTCACCGTACTCCATGATCCGTGCGCTGACATGCGCATACGCATGGCGACGACGCCGAGCACAGAAGCGACGAGGGCGATGCCGACGAGCCAGACATAGAATTCATGGAATTCGCCTGGGTAACGCAAGCTCGGGTAGCGCGATAGATAGACAAGCCAATACTCGAAACCGACGAGATTCAGCAGCAGGATGGATGCCTTCGCGCTCATGGATGACAGCCCTGCACCAACTGCCAGTACCATTGGAACCAGCGCGAACAGCATAATGCCAAGGATGAAGTGATCGTCACGCCGATAGAGCGCCATGCCCGGAATGAGTGGTAGCAGGAAAAAAGCAATGACCGCCAGAGACAGCTTCCAATTAGTGCCTAAGGATCTCGCCATGCCAACTATGGCGACAATGCCAGCGGTAACACAAAAACCAAACAAGGGGCGATTCATCTGCGTCAAGAACAGTGCAGAGGCAAAGCTTCGCCAAGTGAGTTCCTGATGCTTATACGAGAACGATCCCAGCCAGATGAATAACTCATACGGAACGAGCGCCTTCAAGAGATTCATGAATGGCAGTGAGGAGAGATTGCCTGCTGTCGTTTGACGATAGAAATTCCGTGCGATCTCTTCGATGCCATGGTGAAAGCCATGCGAGACGGAAACATCATAAAGATAGTAAAGGCGCAGCGCAGAAGAGTCTCCGGTCAATCGTTCCGCTACGAACCATAGTCCCGGGAATGCCGCTGCAATTGCCAGGACACTGCCTGCAGCAGTCAGGCGCTTCGGGACCGTTGGGGCGCAGAATATCAGATATAGGATCAGGACCCCGCAGAGCGAAAGATGCGCCCACAGGAACGAGCCGTGAATCAGAAAGGTAATCCCGCTCATAACCGCTGCGACAAGATAGCGACCGCTTAACATCAAAGCGGCGGCACAAACGGCTACATAGACACCGAACAACTTCGGCCAAGTTCCTGTGATATTGAATACGAGCGCTGGTGACGCGAGCACAATGAAGTAAAGCACCACCCGCGCATCGTGAGCCACGAATCGGCGGCCTATCCAGGTCACGGCGAGCGCAATATTGGCATTAAGCCAAGTCCAGAGCGCAATGTAAAAATACAGTAACTCTGCAGGGAAGAGATTGTATTCGCTGCCCGGTGGACGTCCGATACCGGTCAAAGCGCCAAGTGTAATCAAACCGCCGAGAAAAGGCCTGTCGAAAAGTGAAAAGTTTTGCAGATTGGCCAGGCTTTTCCCATACAGGAGATATTGCGCCTGCCAAAGGGCCTGCGGCGAGTCGCCAGGTGTAATGGCGGTCAACCGGTAGAGCGTCCAGAACAGATTCTCGCCCCGAGCTGCGCCATACTCGAACGAAACCAGAATGGCGAAGCAAAACAACCCATAGGCCCAGTTCAGACCCAAAGAGGGCCACGCGGTCTTGAGGTCCAGCTGGGTTTTCCTCCAAGTCAGCCCCAGAAATATGCAGATTGCCGGAAGGACAAACTTGACGATGCGTGCATCGACGGACAGCGCCGCCGCCGTGATCAACGCGTGGGCGAGTACGCCAACGATGGGAGCAAGCAGGATTCGAATATTGTCATCGAGGGTACAGGATTGCAGCCATGATCGCCGGAGAATTCGGGCGCCCAGTAGCAACATCACGGCCTGATAGCCAATCGCAAAAAGGATGGCCAGGAATATGACTCGGGTCATTGACTAGTACGCCGATTTGGCAACTGCCAGGTGGAAGATCGTGTATTCCGCTGTGTGAAAAGCCCGGCGTGCTGTGTTGGTGATGTATTCGATGGAGCCGTCGGTTGCGGTCAGGGAGCGATGAAGGTCCGCGTCTGCACGGTGGCGGTGTTCGCTTTTTGCGCTGGTCTGGTCGATGCGCACGGACATCCGATCTGTCGGATCCGCGACCTGCAGCAGCGCCGAGTATGTGCGGACGAGCGGTCGGAATGGGGCAATTCTCGAATGGTTGCTCATACTATCCTGCGGGCTGAAAATGGCGGCCGATACGGAACGGAAAGTATAGCCACGGAACCGCGATGGCTGTTGCGGCTGGTCGAATCGCGTCGTTCATGTGCGACGTCGTCGAGATAGAGTAAAGCTTTTCTTGCGGGTTCATTGCCGGATTCATTTATTTTAGGTAGTTCATAAATACAAAAATATTGCGTTGGCCGGCCATGCTCGCTGCCGGGTTTGCTGCGAGCGGTGCATTCGCGCTCTTGCATTGGCTCTATTGTCGGTATCTGGGAGTTCAGATCGGATTTCTGCGTGCAGAGTCGGGGCTGTACTTGAACGTTGCATTTGCAAGGACCGGGCACCAGATTTCATTTATCCGCGACTACATGCTGAAGTCCTGCAACGGGCACTTCACTCCGGTGTTCTTTATCGCAGAAGCTGCTGCAAGCCAAACGAAGTCGGCTGGTATTTTCGCCAGATGTTTGTCAGCGGTGCGCTTGCGATCGCGATCAACTGGGGGCGCAGACGAGAACGCCGATGAGGAGGCAGGGGGACGCACGGCAACATCGATTGTCGAGGCCCCTTCGGCGCCGGTCGGCCAGCGCCTTCTAGCGGAACGTAAACCGCTTGTGTCCCACATAACTGGTGAACACCGGCACCGCCACGCCCACGAAATGTGCGATCTCCTTTGCGTACCAGGTCATACCCAGCGCCGGCAGTACATGGTACGCCAGCACCATGCTGACCGCCCAAGTTTGCGCGACCGCTGCCACGTTGACCAGCGTGAATATCAGCGCCGAACGTCCGGTAGATTGCGTCGAGGTGGTGAAGACAAACATCTTCGCCAGCACGAATGCCGTCACCATGCCGGTCAGGTATGCAACCACGATCGCATACGAGTACGGCATCCAGAGGTTATAGAAAATTCTGCTGCTCCAATTTACGACAGCGGCGAAGCCACCGGTCAGTAGGAACAGTAGGAATGTGCGAGATGGCATCAGAGCATCCTGGCCATCTTGCGGGATAGCCCGATGCTCTCCGAGATGCCCCGGTCCTCCGGATAGTAGTATGAAGTGTCTGCGACTAGCAGGCCCTTTACCGGAAGCTGGATCGGTGGCAGGCGGTCGAGATATCCCGGCTCGCAGATCGGTTGCGCGAAGCGATAACGGCTGGCACGGACTTCAATGAAATCGCTTTCCTGCAGCGACGGGTTGATCTTCATAAGGTAAGACTTCACCTTGTCTATGAAGACGTTGTCGGGTTCTTGGTACTTCGGATGCTCGCCTGGCACGTAGTATGGTACGTAGACGATGTGATCATCCATCTTGCGCAGGTTCGTGTATTCGACAATACCCGGGATGTCCATGTTGGGGTCATTGACATTGAGCCAGAAGTTCTCCGTGACCGGTTTCTTCAACTTGGCAATGACGCAGACGACCGCAACGTTCTTGACGTTCTTGAACTTGTCGAGCACGTCCGTGGGCAGATCGGGCATGATGCGGGGGACATAAGGGAGCGGTACGGTGCTGATCACCTTGTCATAGCTTTCCACGCCACCTTTGGTCTCTATACCCTTGACGATGCCATTCTCGATGACGACGCGCTGGACGGGCGTGGACAGGCGGAACTCGCCCCCACCGGCAATGATGGCGTCGCGCATGGCGTTCAGCAATGTGTCCGAACCGCCGTCGAGATAGCCAAGCTTCTCGTGGAACAGGTTATAGCGTGAGCGGCCGATTCGGCGGATGCGGCTCCAGATCCAGGCTGCGGACAGGTTGTCGGCGTAGTCGTAAAACTTGTAGTCGAACAAGCGCCGCCAGAGAACTTCCCACGCCTCTTCACCGATCCAGCGACGGATCCAGCCGGTCGCCTCGACCTTGTCGAGGGGGCGCCAGTCGTTGCGCTTGGTCGACAGGAAGGCGTGCAGGCCATAGCGGAACTTGGCGAAGAAGCTAAGGCCCTTGAACTTCAGCAGTGCGATCGGATTGCCCCATGGCTGTACTTGTCCCTGAAAGTAATAGCCCATCCTGGTTTCGCGCCATTGCAGCTTGTCTGTGAGGCCTAGTTCCTTCAGCACTTCGAAAAAGGCAACGTCCGACGTTGCATGGAAATGGTAGTAGCGTTCGATCGATGTGCCGCCGAAATCGAAACAGGCTGCCATGCCCCCGACGCGGTCATCGGCCTCGTAAATGACGGGCTTATGGCCATCGCGCACGAGTTGGTAGGCAGCACCCAGTCCCATTGGGCCGGCGCCGAGTACGGCGATGCGTTGCGACATTCAGAACTCCAGCACCACGCGGCTGTAGCGCGGATCGTTAAAGGTTTCATCGACAGCTTTCTTGAACGGGGTCGAATCGACGCCGAAGATGCCAGGCCAGTCGATGACTTCGAATTCGTCCTTGGCGCTAAGTGCGGCGAGCTGTTGCGTCGTGAACGGTGGATTCTTGTCGAATAGCGACCAAGTCCACAATAGCGCATAGAACAGCCCATACGGGATGCGGACGATTGGCGTTTTGGAGCGGGTCGCCCGCTTGATTTCGCGGATGATGTCGATGTAGTTGACCTTCTCGTGGCCGGAGATGTTGTACACACCTGCGCCGCGTCGGTTCTCGATGCAACTGATGATGATGCGGCAGAAGTCGCCGACATATAGCGGTTGGCGCATATAGCGTCCGTTCCCAGGGATCGGGAAAACCGGGACTTTCTGCATGAAACGCGAGAGCCAGCCGAGGTGCTTGCGGTCAAACCAGCCGAACATTAGCGTTGGGCGCAGCACAGGGCAAGGGATTCCACTGGCCAGCACCATGTCTTCCTGAGCTTTCTTGCTGCGTGTGTAGAAATCATCGGCCACCGATTCGACAACAGATGAGCTGATGTGCACCAAGTATGGCACGTTGTTCGCCTTGATAGCATCGAGAACCACGCGTGTCGAGTCGACGTTATTTCGGACGAAATCCTGCCAGTCGGTGCCACCGATCTGGGCTTGCAGCATGACAACGACGGATGCGCCTTCGAAATGTTTGAGCCATTCGCCGGTGGATGCGACATCGACGCACTCGACATGGACATCGGGCTGCGTCTTCTTGAGCACGTCGACGTTGGTGCGGTGCTTGTCCAGCACCACGATGTTCGTATAGCCCAGATCACGCAGTCGGGCTACGAGGTTTTGTCCGACCAGGCCGGCTCCGCCCGGAAGGATGATCTTGTCATTCAGGTTCTTCACGCTTGTCTCAATCAATTCAGACGGGTTTGTATATGCACTTGTCTAGGCCCGGCGGACGTCGCCTGATACGGTATTGGCTATTGCGCCAGCCAGGCCGGTCTCCGACTCCGGTGCGATGGTCGTCAGATATCCATCCGATCAAACACGAACCGCGGCAAATGGCGGATCACCATCATGATCACTGCCCACTTGCCTGGCGCGTAAACTACAGGCATGCCCGCAGCCATGCCATTGACAATACATTTAGCGACATCCTCGACCTGGGCCATCTTGCCGGTTTGTGCTGTCAGATGTGCGGTCATTGGCGTCGCGGTAGGCCCTGGCTTGATCAGCACGACTTTCACGCCAGAGCGCTTCGTCAATGCCATGCGATGCTGCAAGCCTTGTGCGTAGCGTGTCACCAGGCCTTTTGCGGCGCCGTAGACATAGTTAGATTTGCGGCCACGGTCACCGGCGACGGAGCCGATGATGCCTAGCGTGCCTCGGTTGACGGCAGCCATCTTGCCGGCGAATGCTTCGGCAAACAGCACGGGCGAAATGCCATTGATGTGCATGGCTTCGTTCGCCATTTCTAGGTCCTGTTCGCACTGATCCTGGTCGGGCAGTGTGCCGTGTGCAATCAGAACGATGTCGATGGGGCCGGTTTCGGCGAGTTCGTTCGCGAGATGACGGATTGCGGCGGCATTGGCGAAGTCCGCTTCGACGATCCGAACCGCCGCGCTTGGGCCGCGCACTCGCAGGTCAGTGGCGATAGTTTCCGCCTTGCTGCGGTTGCGGACCACCAGCGTGAGATCTGCGCCGGGTTCAGCGACCCAGTTGCGGGCGCAGTGTTCGGCGATAGCCGACGTGGCGCCAACGATTACGATTCGTTTGTTCTGGTTCTGCAAGTTCAGTGTCCCAAGAGTCGACGTGACAGCGCGGAGCTGATGCCCGGGTCACGGTAAGCAAGGAATTCCGTCAGGCGGGAGTAGCCGGATTCGAAGAGGTCGCGTGGCATTCGTGCGTCCTTGGCTGGGTAGAGGCGCCCCTTAGCACCGCGGACGATGGCGTCTAGACGATCGAACAGCGCCATGGTCTTTTCGCCCCGGTTGGGGAAGTCAAGCGCGAGTGTCACGCCCGGCTCTGGAAAGCTCAGCATGCCAGGTGCAACTCGCTCGCCGAAAGTCTTGAGCACGGCGAGGAACGAACCCTCACCAGAGCGGGCGATTTCCTGCAACATGGCCTGCACGGCGTCGCGCCCCACCGAGCGTGGCACCACGCTCTGGTACTGGAAGAATCCGCGCGGTCCGTACATCCTGTTCCACTCGTGAAGATTGTCGAGCGGATAGAAGAAGGGTTCGTAGTGGGCGACGCCGCGGCCTGCTTTCCACTTGTTTAGGTGGAAATAGGTCATGTTGAACGGACGTAGTGTCAAGCCGTTGACAAGAGATACCGGCGGCACGAAAGGCATGGTTCTAACCCGACTCTTCGGTTGGGGCCCGTTCGCCGTTTCGCTCGGATTGCCACGCATGAATAAGCCGCGCTGCTTGCCAGCACTCAGGCAGTCGATCCAGGACACGGTGTGTTCCCACCCGGCTTCCGAACCGTCCGCGATCTCGAAGAATTCGTCGAGGCTGGCGTACGGTACTGTCTCTGTGTCGAGCCATGGGCCGCTGACTCGACGCAATTGCAGTTCGGCGGTGACAACAACGCCGGTGAGTCCGAGGCCGCCGATGGTGGCGGCGAACCAGGGCGCGTTCTCGTCGGGGCCGCAATCGAGCTGGGTTCCATCGGTACGTACGAGAGTCAGCCGGCGGACGTTGTCACCGAACGTGCCGAACACGTGGTGGTTCTTGCCATGCACATCGTTTGCAATGGCGCCACCCACGGTGACCAACTGCGTGCCCGGTGTCACCGGCAGCATCCACCCGCGCGTTACGGCGAGACGCTGGATGTCGCGCAGCAGCACCCCTGCTTCGCAGACGATTCTGCCTTGCGTCTCGTCGAAGGCAATGAAGTGGTCCAGTGCCGTGGTCTTCCACAGCACATTGCCAGGGTTTAGGCACACGTCGCCATAGCTGCGGCCCATTCCATGCGCAAGGCCTGGGCGCGGCCCGGCGAGGTGGCTGGCGATGCTTGAGCGGTCGGTCAGCAGCTGGACGTCATGTTCCCATCTGCCGAGACGGCCCCACGAGGTGACAGTGGTCATCACCAACTCACCGTTCCCGCAATCAGTGCCGCAGCGAAGGCAAGTCCGGCGATCTGGCTGGCGCGGTCCTTGACTGCGAAGATCAGCGGATCGTCATGCATTTCTCCACGATGGGCCTTCATCCACATCCAACTGATCCAGAAGAGCATGACAAGCACTGCGCCCCAGACAAACTCGGGGGTCTGGTAGAGCATCAAGACCGAACTGCTATCCAGGTAGAGCGCCAGAACCAGCACCGAAGCGATGCCGGAGCCGATCCCAAGCGACTGGATAAGCGAGGCGTCGGTAGTGTAGTAACCACGGCCGTGGACTTTCTGTTTTCCACTCTGCAACTGAACTTCGAGTTCGGCATAGCGCTTGACGAAGGCTAGCGAGAGAAACAGAAAAATGGAGAACGCCAGCAGCCAAAACGTCATCGGGAGCGTTGCCGCAGCGGCACCAGCAATGATGCGCAGCGTGTAGAGCAAGGCTAGCACCATGCAATCAACCAGGATGATTCGCTTGAGTGCCAGAGAGTAGACGCAGGTGACGACGAAGTAGACAAGCAGCCAGGGCAGGAAGTTGCCACCGACGAATAGTGCCAACGCCACGCTGATCAGCAGCAGCACTGGCGCTACTATCACGCCTATCCATGCAGGAACCTGGCCTGACGCAAACGGGCGGTATCGCTTGCGGGGATGCTGGCGGTCGCTTTCCAGGTCGAGTAGATCATTTGCGATATAGACGGACGACGCACAAACGCTGAAAGAAAAGAATGCCAGGATCATTGCGATCCAAGTTGTGCCGTTGGTCAGTTCGTGGCCGGCGAACATTGGCACGAACAGCAGCAGGTTCTTGAGCCATTGGTGAACACGTAGCATGCGACGCCACGCCGTGAGGCTGAGACCTTCTGCAGGAAATACGCGCTCAACCTTGCAACAGTCGCTTGCTGCCTTAGCGAGGCTGGCGGAACCGTTTACAACAATGGCATTGCGCGCGCAGCGCCAGACCGTGATGTCGGCACTCGAGTTGCCAACGTAGTCGAAGCCTGCTTGCCCGAAACGCTGGTGGAGAGCGGCTGCTTTGTTGGGGCCGGCAAGGTTAGTAACTCCGTCACTAGCCATAACCTCATCAAAGATGGTCAGGTGCTCGGCAATGGCCAGTGCCACTGACTTGTCCGACGCTGTGCACAGGATTAGCTTGCGGCCTGCAGCCTTTTGAATCTTGAGCCATTCAAGCAACTCTGTGTTGTACGGCAGAGAGGCGGGATCGATGTTTACGAGTGCAGCCAGGCGTGCTTTGAGTACAGCTTTCCCTCGCGAAAGCCAAACCGGCATGCGCAGGATGTCGGTCGGGCTGTCACGCAATACGCGCAAGGCAGATTCGTGCAGCATGTCTGTGCGAATCAGCGTACCGTCTAAGTCGACTACAAGTGGCATGGCAACCACGAAACCCCTCCCTGAAATTGTTTTCTGTTTCCTTTCGTGCATGACCCTACGGATGCCCCCTACTAAGCTGAGAGCTCTCGTTAGTTTGTGTTGTCATTGCACGAATTTCTTCGTACGGCGTAGCGCGCAAGTAACTCTCGCCGGAAGCCCGTTCCGGCACTTGGGCTTGCCACGTTGCTTGCCCGAGCAACGTATTATCGGCCCGCAGCGCGCATTTTAACCGGATCCCCTCCATGCGTTGGCGATTGGCAGGTTAAGTGCGCGCCACAATGGCATGCTAGGTTGCATTCAAGCCATGGCGTAGCCTTTGCGGGGGCGGCTAATTTCGCTGATGAAGGGGTATTAGAAGGGCACGCGCGTGACCACAGGGCTCACGGTCACGGCAATGGAATCAGCGCAGTCAAAACCCGAAACCAGTGATTGGCTAGACTTTTGCGCCGGCCTCCCGTCGAGAGAGCACCGCCGGTTCCTGTCGCAACCAGACAAAGAACCCGAAAAGCACGGCCAGCAAATTGGCCGCCGCGTACCCCAAAATAGCTCCCCGTGCGCCAAAGACCGGGATGGCAGCTACATCGATGGCTATCGTGGCTGCGCACACCAACCCCCATTTGATGGCAACCAGATGCGGCCGGCGCATGTAAATGGGTAACAGCGTCAAGGCAACATCAGCAAAGACGAGGGTCGAGGCGAGAGCGGCTAACTGCAGCAGAGAGGTGGCCTCGGCAAATGCCGGGCCGTAGAGCAAATCAACAATCCAGTGAGCGCAGGCAGCTATGGCCAGCCCGCCTGCCAGTCCAACGGCGAACATCCCGCCGGTGATCTTCATGATGTTGCGCCGCGCCTGCGCGAGAGTGGGCTTAGCATAGACATAGATAGGAGCAATGCCAGCTGACAAGATCGTTGCAAGCACGACAAAATTGTCGAGGATCTGCATCGAGGCCGCATAGGCGCCGAACTCCGTCAACGGGACCAGCGGCTTTAGCAGCAACTGGTCCACGCGCCGCGATCCCATCATCAGCACGAAGCTCACCCAGAACAAGGTCCCGCTTCTCAAAAGATCGCCAGCGAGCGCCGGGTCAGCCTTTACATGAGTGCGTGGTGCGCGGGTTAGGTAGTACAGAGTCAGAAGGATCGCAACAAGGAGCGGCTCGATGGAGAACGCGGCCGCATAGGCAGGAACGCTCTGGTTGCCGACCCAGAACAGCAGTGCTACGCAGGCTGCCTTGACTGCCAGCGATGAGACATTGAAGACGGCATTGGGCCTGGTCGATGTGCGTGACTGCATCCAGGCAGTCACCACGCCAAACGGTTCGCGCAGCATGACCGCAACGCCCAGGATTAGCGTTGGCACCCAGATATCCGGACCTTGGCCTGTGACCAGCAGAAATGCGCCGATCAGCAAGTAGGCAATTACGCCGGCCCCGAAGCGCAATCCAAATGCATGCATCAGCAAGCGATGCTGGGCAATCGGCTCAGTGCTTGCGACCAACCGAGGGATGATCACTTCTGCGCTGCAAATCAACGCAACGGACGCAGCGATATAAACCACTGCCTGCGCGTACTGAAAATGTGCGAACCCCTCTGGTCCCAAACCTCGTGCCAACATGGCCACGATGCCGATGCCGCCGGCTACCTGGAGCCCTCGCTCGATCAGCATCCAGGCAAGGTTGCTGGCAACCTGACGCCGCATCAGGACGGCTCCGCGCAGGTTATGCCGCCATGGGCGTTGGCCACAGCCGCATAGCATGCCAGCCATCGGTGCGCGACAGCGTCCAGACTGCAGTGCACTAGCACGCGCTGGCGGCGGCGGGTCTGGTCCGTGTCGGATCCGGGGCCACGCGCCAGGGCGTCGGACATGGCTTTGGCGAGAGCGTCCTCGTTACCGCGCGGAACGATGGTCCCGGTATCGCCAAGCAGTTCAGCCACGCCAGCCGCATCGGTGGCAACCACCGGGCAGCCGCAGGCCAGCGCTTCGCCTACGGCCAGCGGCATGCCTTCCACGTCCGAGGACAACACGAAGAGGTCAGCGGCATTGAGCAGGGCGGGGATGTCTCGGCGGGTACCGGCCAGGGTGATGAAGTTCTCCGCGCGATGGTGGCGGATGGCTGTTTCCAGTTCGCCGTGCATCGGGCCTTCTCCCGCTATCAGCAGGCGGGTGTCGGCGTGTTCGGGGTCTTGCGCCATGGCGGCAAATGCTTGGACTAGCCTGAGTTGGGCCTTCTCTGGCACCAGGCGGCCAATATTGACCACCAGCCTGGTGCCAGTTTCGATGCCCAGCGTCTTGCGGGAGGCTTCCCGCAGTGCCGGATCCGGGTGGAAGCGATTGGTGTCGATGCCATTGGGCATGACAACGATACGTTCCGGCGCCACGGCGCCTGCGTCGATCATCGCCTGCCTGGCGCTTTCACTCACGTGCGAGTTCAATGCCGCCCAGCGGTCGGTCAGCCGATAGGCCAGCATGCGCAGGCGCCCGCCTTCGCGGGCGCTGTGCGCCGTGCAGATAACCGGTGGTGCAGTCGTCAGCGCCGCGAGTGTGCGGCCCATCAGGTTGGCGTGTACCATGTGGGCATGGATGACGTGTGGCCGCCACTGCCTCACGAACTTGTTCAATTGCCGCAGGGCGCGCGCCATGGATGGCACCGTCTTGTGCATATTGAGATGCAGGACAGCGATGCCTTGTGGCAAGGTCACCTCACATCCGGGCGTGAGGCTCACGATCGCGACGTCGTGACCCTGCTGGACGAACGCCTGCGCCAGGCCGGCTACCTGCTGTTCGGCGCCGCCGGTCTTCAGTCCGGTGGAGAGCAGGAGAATGCGCATTCGCTGGGCAAACGGGCTAGTCACCGAGCCCCATACCCCGTCGCCAACGTCCGCAACGTCTTCACCGCAATCAACAGGTCCAGCGCCAACGAGCAATGCTTGACGTAATACAGGTCATAGCTCAGCTTGGTCACCGTTTCCTCGTGACTGCCCGCATAACCTTGCTGCACCTGCGCCCAACCGGACAGGCCCGGGCGTACCAGGTGGCGATAGGGGTAATAGGAAATGGTTTCGGAGAACTCTTCGACCATCGGCACCTGCTCCGGCCTCGGCCCGATGAAGCTCATGTGGCCGACCAGCACGTTCCACAATTGCGGGATCTCATCCAGGCGGTATTTGCGGATGATGCGGCCGACGCGGGTCACGCGCGGGTCTCGGCGCATGGCGAACATGGCGGGCGCGCTGCTGTCGATGCCCATGCTGCGGAATTTGAGCATCACGAATGGCTTGCCGAACAGGCCGGTGCGCTGCTGGCGGAAGATCGCGCCACCAGGAGTTTCGAGGCGAATCGATAGCGCAACGGCGAGCCCCAGCGGCACGGCTACCGGTGCCAGGCAGAGTACCGCAAGAATATCGATGGCCCGCTTCAAATATCCATAAAGATAATGCGCGGCATAGTCGTCCAGGAAGTTCTCATCGATATGCGCCAGCCCGACCCGTCCGGTCAGCATCTCACCGACGCGCTCGACCGAATACATCCGCACATGGCTCATCTTGTAATGCGCGAGCAGCCGGGTACGCTCCGGATCGCCAGTCACGCTGCGATCCACCATCAGCCCGTCGAAATGCCCGGCGTCTTCCAGGGAGCCGACCGGTTCAAAGCGCATGCGTGCCGCCGGCGCGGCGCCGGGCATGGCGAGGATGCCTTCGAGCTGGGCCAAAGTATGCGGATCGGTGTACCCAAACAGCGGCACGTAGTTATGCACGTAGCGGCGATAACCGGCCCAGATCCAGCCAAGCGTAATGAGATATGACAGCAGCAGGGCGCCGCGTGAATATTCGATATGCAAGGCCGCGAAGCCAAACAGCAAACCGGCAAAGGGCAGTGTCACGGCCAGGCCGACCAGGCTGTTGCCCTCCATCGCCGGCAGGTGCAGGGAGCGGTGGAGCAGCATGAACGCCGCCAGGTACGGCATCACCGACCAAAGCAGCGTGCGCGTGAAGACATAGGTGACCAGGCCGGACCGATGCGCGGCTTCGGCGAACACGCCGCTGAGCGCAAACAGCGTCAACCCGAGCACTGCCCAGGCGAGCATCCGGCTGACCCGGCGCATGGTCTCGGAACCGCCGATGCGGCCACGCAAGGCGTGGCGGCGCAGGCTGTCGGTCTTGGCGTTCATCATGTTGGCACCCGCGCGGTGGCGGGAAGTCTTGGCAAGGCATCGCGATAGACTTGCCACGTTGCCTCGGTCATGCGGTCCAACCCATAGCACTGCTCCCAACGGCGGCGCGCTGCGATGCCGAGTTCCGCCCGCAAGGCGCCGTCGCCCGCGATGCGCGCCAGCGCAGCGGAAAACGCGTCGGCATCGTTGCGGTCGACCAGCAGGCCATGCCGTGGATCCTGGATCTGCTCGCGGATGCCCGGCAGGTCCGACGCGATCACCGGCAGCCCGGCCCGCATCGCTTCAAGTACCGACAACGGAAAGCCTTCATGGTCCGAAGCGAGCACGAATGCCTGTGCCGACGCCAGCAAGCCCGCGATGTCGGCGACATTGCCCGGAAAGGCCACGCGTCCCGGCGCGAGTTGCGCGGCGAGTGCCTCCATGGCGGTGCGTTGCGGTCCGTCGCCGGCCAGCACCAGTTCACAGCCGGTGAGGTTCGCGTACGCGAAGGCTCGGATCAGGATGTCGGGCCGTTTGGGCGCCGCGAAGCGGGCGACCATGACAATGCGGCGCATCGGCGCGGCAGGCGAGGCGCGCGTGGCGCTGTCGGCAATCCCGTTGGGGATGACGGCGATACGGCTGGCTGGAATGGGCAGTGACTTGGCCAGCCGCTGCTCGGCTTCGGCCACGCAGATCAACCGGCTGGTCAGCGGTGCGAGCAGCCATTCCGCAACGCGTGCCGCCAGCCGCTGGCGCGTGGGTGCCTGTGGCTTGAAGGCGAAGCCGTGCACGGTGTAGACCACCGGAATGCCAAGGAGCCCCCCAGCAATGCGCCCCAGCGCGCCGGCCTTGGCGCTGTGCGCATGGATCAGGTCCGGGCGCGCCTGCTTCAGGGCCTGCAGCAGTTCCCGCAATGCACCCACCGCGCGCAAGGGCGACAGGGCGTTGTCCAGCCGCGCCAGCCGGATGACTTGCGCGCCGGCGCGCCTGGCGATGTCAAACAGCGGTCCATCGCCGCCAGCCAGCAGGATGAGGTCGGCATCGGCCGGTGCCGCCTGCACCAGGTCGGCAACATGCGACTGCGCCCCGCCGATCTCCGAATTGGTGATCAGATAGGCGATGCGCAGGCGCGGCGAGGGCTGTGCGGCGGACGTCAAGTTTGCTTACGAAATTTGCTAGGCCGCAACCGCCACGTGGCCCGAAGATGCCGGGGATCTATGGCATGTTCGGGTGGCCGGGCGATCGCTTCCGGGGCCGATGTGCCCGGACAGTGAAGGGCGCGGCCTGGCGGGCGGCGAAGTGTAGCCTCAGGTGTAGGACAGACGCTGAAAATTGCGCTTGTCCGGTATATTGCCGCGATTATACCGCCCGCCAGTCGCGCAATCCGGCAAAATACCCCCCTTTGGTTCTTTCCAAGAGCCCTATCCGGTATCGCCGGCGTGCCCTTGTGGTGTGCGGCGTGCCCGACAAGACTGACAGGAAACCACATGCAAATCGATCCCTCTATCTTCAAAGCCTATGACATCCGCGGCATCGTGGGCAAAACGCTCACCCGCGAGGTCGCTCGCCAGATCGGACTGTCGTTCGGCACGGCGGCTGTGGAGCTGGGTGAGAAGTCGATCGTGGTCGGCCGCGACGGGCGCCTTTCCGGGCCCGACCTGCTCGGGGGCCTGGTAGAGGGCCTGCGCGCAGCCGGTCTGGACGTGGTGGACCTGGGCATGGTCGCCACCCCCATGGTCTACTTCGCCGCCAACATCGAGCTCGATGGCGTCCGTGCCACCTCGGGCATCATGGTCACCGGCAGCCACAACCCGCCCGACTACAACGGCTTCAAGATGGTCCTCGCCGGCCGGGCTATCTACGGCGAACAGATCCAGGCCCTGCGCCAACGTATCGAAGGCGGCAAGTTCACCAGCGGCGCGGGCACTTACAAGCAGGTGGATGTGCGTCAAAAGTATCTCGACCGCATCACCAGCGACGTCAAGCTCGCCCGTCCGATGAAAATCGCGCTCGATGCGGGCAATGGCGTCGCCGGCGCCTTCGTCGGCGACCTGTTCCGCGGCCTGGGTTGCGAGGTGACCGAGCTGTTCTGCGACGTCGACGGCAACTTCCCGAACCACCATCCCGATCCTGCGCATATCGAGAACCTGCAGGACCTGATGAAGACCCTGCGCGAGACCGATTGCGAACTGGGCCTGGCCTTCGACGGCGACGGCGACCGCCTGGGCGTGGTGACCAAGGACGGGCAGGTGATCTTCCCGGACCGCCAGCTGATGCTGTTTGCCGAGGAGATCCTGTCGCGCAATCCGGGTGCGCAAGTGATCTACGACGTGAAGTGCACCGGCAAGCTGGCCCCGTGGATCCGCGAGCACGGCGGCGAGCCGCTGATGTGGAAGACCGGCCATTCGCTGGTCAAGGCCAAGCTGAAGGAAACCGGCGCGCCGATCGCCGGCGAGATGAGCGGCCACGTGTTCTTCAAGGACCGCTGGTATGGCTTTGACGACGGACTGTACACCGGCGCCCGCCTGCTGGAGATCCTGTCGCGCCACGCCGACCCGAGCGCAGTGCTGAACGCGCTGCCGAACGCCAACAACACGCCGGAGCTGCAGCTCAAGTGCGCGGAAGGCGAGCCCTTCACGCTGCTCGACAAGATCAAGGCGAACGCGAAGTTCGAAGGCGCGCGCGAGGTCAACAAGATCGATGGCGTGCGTGTGGAATATGCCGATGGCTTCGGCCTGGCGCGTCCGTCGAACACCACGCCGGTGGTGGTGATGCGCTTCGAGGCGGACAACGATGCCGCGCTGGCGCGCATCCAGGCCGAGTTCAAGCGTGTGATCCTGGCCGAGAAACCGGATGCTCAACTCCCGTTCTGAGCGCACGGCGGTGCCGCCCGCACCGCCGGCTTCCGATGCCGTTGGCGCGGCCGGCGTGGCGCAGCCCATGCCGGCCGCAGTGCCGTTCACGCTGCCGGAGCGGCCGCGCATCCTGCTGGTCAAGGTGTCCTCGCTCGGCGACGTGGTGCACAACATGCCGCTGGTGCACGACCTGCGCGCGCGCTGGCCCGGTGCCGAGATCGACTGGGTGGTGGAAGAGGGTTATGTGGAACTGGTGCGCCTGTTGCCCGACATGCGGCGGGTCATCCCGTTCGCACTGCGGCGCTGGCGCAAGCGCATCCTGCAGGGCGCGACCTGGCAGGAAATGGGCGCCGTGCGCGACGCCTTGCGCCAGGAGCGCTACGACGCCGTGATCGAAAGCCAGGGCTTGCTCAAGACCGCGGTGGTGGCACGCGTGGCGACGCGCGCGCCCGGTGCGCCCATTATCGGCCTGGGGAATGCGACGCAGGGCTCGGGCTACGAGCCGGCGGCGCGCCTGTTGTACACGGACGCGGTGCGCGTGCCGCGCCAGACCCATTCGGTGCAGCGCTCGCGCCTGCTGGGCGCGGCGCTGACCGGGATCACGCCGGCGGAGCCGCCAAGGTTCTTTGGGCCGGCGGCGCAGGGGCTGCATGTCGATGATCCGTTGTGGGCGGACCTGCCGGCGCGCTATGCCGTCTGCTTCCACGCGACAGCGGGGGCGCGCAAGAAATGGGCAGTGCAGAACTGGCACGCGCTGGGCAACCGCCTGGCTGCTGAAGGCCTGACGATGCTGCTGCCGTGGGGCAACGACAAGGAGCGCCAGGCCGCCGAAGAGATCGCCGCAGGCGTGCCGCAGGCCCGCGTGCTGCCGAGGTTCTCGGTGATGCAGGGCTTTGGCCTGATCAACCGGGCCGAAGTGGTGATCGGCGTCGATACAGGCCTGGTCCATATCGCGGCGGCGCTGTGCCGGCCGACGGTGGAAATCTATACCGCCACGTGGCGCTGGAAGACGGAAGGCTATTGGTCCGACCGCATCGCCAACGTCGGCGACGACGGCGTAGTGCCATCGGTCGATGAAGTCTACGAGGCCGCCAGCCGCGTGCGCAGGGTGGCTGCCTGATGCTGCGCCTCGTCTATAGCCTGTTGTGGGTGGCGGTGCTGCCGCTGGCGCTGTTGCGGCTGGCATGGCGCGCGCGCAAGGAGCCCGGCTACCTGCACCATGTCGGCGAGCGGCTGGGCGCATATGGCAGCCTGCCGAACCAGGGGCCGTGGCTGTGGGTCCACGCCGTGTCTGTGGGCGAGACCCGTGCCGCGCAGCCGCTGATCGAGTCTTTGCTCGGCGCCTATCCGCACCACCGCCTGCTGCTGACGCACATGACGCCGACCGGGCGCCAGACCGGCGCGCAGTTGTTCGGCAACGAGCCGCGCATCCTGCAGTGCTACCTGCCATACGACCTGCCATGGCTGGTGCGGCGGTTCTTGCGGTATTTCCGGCCCGAGGCGGGGATGCTGATGGAAACCGAGGTATGGCCGAACCTGGTGCGCGGCGCGCGCAAGGCGGGTGTGCCGTTGTACCTGGTCAATGCGCGCCTGTCGCCCCGCAGCTTCCGGCGCACGGCGCGTTTCGGCCGCGCGGCGGCGACCATGTATCGGGACTTTGCCGGCGTGCTGGCGCAGACAGCTGGCGATGCCGAGCGCTTCCGCGCGCTGGGCGTGCCGGCAGTGCAGATCACGGGCAACCTCAAGTTCGACATGCAGCCGGCGCCGGCGGGCGTCGCGCTGGGCGAGCGGCTGCGCAAGGCGTTCAATGGCCGCCAGGTGCTGGCCGCGGCCAGTACCCGCGAAGGCGAAGAGCCACTGCTGCTCGACGCGTTCTCGCGCTGGCAGGTGCTGGCCGGCGACGTTCAGCGTCCGGCGTTGCTGCTGATTCCGCGCCATCCGCAGCGCTTCGATGAAGTGGCGGCGATGGCGGCGCGCATGGGGTTCTCGGTGGCGCGCCGCAGTGCGCTGGACCTCGGTGGCGAGACGGCGCCCGTGGACGCGGACATCCTGCTGGGCGATTCGATGGGCGAGATGGCGATGTATTTCGCCGCGTCGGACCTTGCCTTTATCGGCGGCAGCCTGTTGCCGCTGGGCGGGCAGAACCTGATCGAGGCCTGCGCGGTCGGCACGCCGGTGCTGATCGGCCCACATACCTTCAACTTTGCGCAGGCGACCGAAGACGCCATTGCCGCGGGCGCGTGCGTGCGCGTGGACAACGCGGACGAGTTGGTGCGCACCGCCGGCAGCGTGCTGTCGGACCGGGCGCGCCTGGCGGATATGCGGGCCCATGCGCAGACCTTTGCCGGGCTGCATCGCGGCGCTACCGTGCGCACGCTGGCGGCGCTGGCGCCAGCGCTGGAACACTAAGCGGCCAGATCAGTGTGCCGCAGAAGCCTTGACCAGGGCATCCCACTGCAGCGCGATCCGCTCGAGTGCAAAGCCGGCGGCCTTGCGGCGCCCGGCGCCGGCAAGCCGGGCGGCTGTCTCCGGATCGCGGATCACGGCCAGCAGTGCCTGCGCAAGCGCGTCCGCGCTGCCGGTCGCGACCACCACCGCGTCTTGCCCGGGCGTAAGCAGCTCGCGCGGGCCGGTCTCGCAATCGGTCGAGACGATGGGCAGGCCGAACGCCATGGCTTCGATCAGCACCAGCCCGAACCCTTCGTATCGCGAACTCAGGCAGAACACCGACGCGCGTCCGTACGCTTGCTCCGGCTCGTGGCAGATGCCTGGCAGGCTGACCCGGTCCTGCAGCCTGAGTTCGGCGATCAGCGCGGTCAGGGCAGGGCGCTCCTCGCCCTCGCCGTGGATCACCAATTGCCAACCCGGCACCTGCGCGGCAACCTTCTGCCAGGCGTGCAGCAACACATCGAACCCCTTGGCCGCGACCAGCCGTCCCATGGCAAGTACGGTCTTCTGCTCGCGCTGCGCGGGTGCGGCGGGCATCGGGAAGGGCAGCGGGTTCGGCAGGCAGACAATATCGCTGCGCGGGCGCAAGGCTTCCCGCCAGCGTTGCCGGTCCCGTTCGGTCAGCACCACCACCTGCCGGCAGAAGCGCGCTGCCAGGCGCCGCGCCAGCTTGCGCGCGGGCTTGCCCAGATCCTCGTCGAAGTGGCAGTGCTCCCAGGCGATGTGGTGTATGCCGAGGCCAATGGTGGCGGGCAGCACGAACAGGGCGAGCATGGTGTCGACCTGCACCAGCACGTCGATCTGGTGGACCCGGCAATGGCGGCGGATGCCGGCCACGGTCGCAAGGTAAGCGCGCTTGAACGAAGGCCGCTGCGCGAACAGCGCTTCGTGGCGGATGCGCGGGTCCAGCGCGAACTGGCTGGCCGTGTCCCACAGGCTCAGGATGGTGACATTGTGGCCGAGCCCGGCCAGGGCGTTGGCGACGGTTGCCGTCATCCGCTCGGCGCCGGCCATGGCGTTCAACGTGCCGGTCAGCAAGCAGATGTTGCGGCCGGGCAGGGAGGTTTGAGGGGCAGGGGCAACCAAGGCGACCAAGGCAATATGGGCATGAAAGAGCCGCGCGTCGGTGTCGCCGCGGCGAGGTATCCGGCGCACGTTACACTGATTATTGTGTAGCCGGCAATGCTGAACTTGCGTCAACTACCCCGGCCTAAACCTAAAGGCCGGAGCTTGGAAGGCAACTGACAAGCTCGGGTTGACCAGGCAAAGCGGTAACCAATCCGCTACGTTGCGAATAGGTGCAGGACCGACGTTGGGATGCTTCCTTAGTCCCAACCTCTCGAAGCCCCGGTTGCAGACAAGCGACAGGGTAAGCACGAAACGGATCGGGGCAGATCGCCGGTTCGCAACATTGCCAAAGGGAGACGCCCCGCAAGGGGCGCGTAACCAGGCCCGTAAGGGCAACTATTGGGAGAGATTGCCATGGCAGTCTTTGTGTTGGATAAGCACGGCAAACCGCTGATGCCGTGCAGCGAGAAGCGCGCACGCTTGCTGCTCCAGCGTCGGCGCGCGCGTGTGCATCGGCTGATACCGTTCGTGATCCGACTGACGGACCGCCTGGCAGCGGATAGCGAATGCCAGCCGCTACGCCTCAAGCTCGATCCAGGCAGCAAGGAAACCGGCGTCGCGATCGTGCGTGAAGTGGCCTCGGACGTGGGCGGCGCGCCCGATGCATTCGTGCTGTCGTTGGCCGAGATCATCCACCGCGGCCGGAAGATCAGCGAGGCCTTGACAGCTCGGTGTTCCATGCGACGCGCTCGGCGGGGACGAAATACACGCTACCGCGCGCCTCGCTTTGACAACCGACGCAGGCCGACGGGCTGGCTCGCGCCCAGCCTGCGCCACCGCGTCGATACCACCGCAGCCTGGGTGAGCCGATTCATCAGACTCGCCCCCTTGAGCGCGCTCAGCATGGAACTGGTGCGCTTTGACATGCAGGCCATGGAAAATCCGGAGATCTCGGGCATTGAGTACCAACAAGGCACTCTCCTTGGCTACGAGGTCAAGGAGTATCTGCTAGCGAAGTTCGGCCGGGTCTGCTCATACTGTGACGCGAGCGATTGCCCCTTGGAGACTGAGCACATCGTCGCCAAGGCCAACGGTGGATCCAGTCGCGTCTCCAATCTGACGCTCGCCTGCCGCCCATGCAACCAAAAGAAGGGAGATCTGCCGCTGGAAGCCTTTCTTCGTAAGGATCCCGAGCGGGCCAGGCGCATTCTCGCCCGTGCCAAAGCGCCGCTTCGCGACGCCGCAGCCGTGAATGCCACCCGCTTCGCTCTGCTGGACGCGATCAAAGCCTTTGGGCTGCCCGTTGAAACCGGCTCCGGCGGACAGACCAAGTTCAACCGGCGACGCCTGGAGGTCCCGAAGTCGCACGCTCTCGACGCCGTTTGCGTCGGCCATGTGGATTCCATCGCCAACTGGCAACGCCCGGTGCTACGTATCAAGTGTACCGGCCGGGGTAATTATCAGCGGACCCGTCTTACCGCACACGGCTTCCCCCGCGGCTACCTCATGCGTAGCAAACGCGCATTCGGCTTCCAGACCGGTGACATGGTCAAGGCCGTGGTTCCGTCTGGGAAGAAAGCGGGCACGCACGTTGGGAGGGTCGCAATCCGCGCAACCGGCTCGTTTAATATCCAGACCGCCGCTGGCCCGGTGCAGGGCATTTCCTACAAGCACTGCAAACTGATCCAGCGCGGCGATGGCTATGGTTATTCATTCGTACCGCCTTCAACTATGGAGAGCGAGACCAGGAGCGACGCCTCGCGTCGCGCGCTATCCCTCCCCGGCCTGAAGGCCGAGGTTTCTCGCGCAAACTGATGAATCCGCCAGGCTCTAAGCCAGCATGAAGCGTGGAGGCCGCGACAGAACTCAGCTGGCCCCCCCATTTGGGGCCACAAGCGTCCCGGAAGCAGCCTTCACACCCAGTCACAGGAGCTTACAGAAATGCAGACATCCCTTCGCGGTACAGGCCGGCACATCGGCCTGCGCAGCGCAGCCGTTGCGCTTGTCACCGCCGCCGCTACCCTTGCCGCCTGCACCACCGCGCCGGCCCCCGGCCTGCCCAGTGCCGGCGCCAACCTCAACCAGACGCAGCCGTCCGGTCCCAGCCGCTGGGAACTGGTGCGCTGGCAGCAGGCCGACGGCACGCTGCGCGACATCCCGCATGGCGACAACGGCCAGCCCATCATCTTCGAGTTCAGCGATGGCATCGACGCCGCGCAGGGCACGGTCAGCGGCACCAGCGGTTGCAACCGCTTTACCGGCAGCTACGGCAAGACCGACACTGGCGTGCGCTTCGACCGCGTGGCCGGCACGCGCATGGCTTGCCCGCCGCCGCGCATGGACCTGGAGTCGGCGCTGCTCAAGGCGATGCAGGCATCGTTCACCACTGTCGGCACGCAGCCGTCGGCGGGCAGCACCGGGCGGCAGATCATGTGGAAGACTGCCAGCGGCGACCTGCTGCAGTTTGTCGAGCGCGAGGGCGTGGGCAAGCGCGGCGCCAGCGCTGCAGCGGGCGGCGTGGAGAAGGTCGTCTATATCGATTCGCAGCGCGTGGAGTGTTCGGGCGTCGGCAAGATGATGTGCTACCGCTGGCGCGAGTCGCCGGACGCGCCGTGGCAGCTCTGGTATGGGCCGATCGAGGGTCTGGATTTCGAGCAGGGGGTTTCGTACAAGCTGCGCGTGCGCGAATACCAGGTGCCGAACCCGCCGGCGGATGCTTCGTCGATCCGGTGGCAGTTGCTGAAGGTGGAGTCGCGGACGCGTGCGCAGTAGCAGCGCTTTTGCGGTGCGGCAAGAGGGGCAAACGCCGCTCTGGCATCCCAACACAAAGAAAACGGGCCGCAATTGCGGCCCGTTTGTATCGTGTCAGTGGGATCAGGAGCGCGGTGTTCCGCCATCGCGCCGCGCACCGCGGCGATCCGCGGTGGCCGGCGCCTTTGCCGGCGCCTTGCCGCCAGCCTGCGCCGGCACCGGCAGCTTGTACATCGTCCCCGGCACCGACGTCAGCAGCGTATTGATCTGCACCACGTCGCCTTCCTCCAGCACACCGGTCGAAGCCTTCAGCCGCAGTCCGTTCATGATGGTGTCATAACGTGCCTTGGCCAGGTCGCGCCGCGTGGAGAACAGCTGCGCCTCGGCGTTCAGGACATCGATATTGATGCGCACGCCGACCTCATAACCCAGCTGGTTCGATTCCACCGCGCTCTGTGCCGAGCGCTCAGCGGCTTCCAGCGCCTTGACCTGCGCCAGGCCATTGGATACGCCGGAGTAAGTCTGCCGTGCGCTCTGCGCGGCGGTGCGACGCGCGAATTCCAGGTCGCTGGCGGCCTTGTCGGCCAGTGCAATGGTCTCGCGCACGCGCGACTGGATCTGGCCCCCGGAGAAAATCGGCATGGTCAACTGCACGCCGATCTGCGAAGCGTTGTAGTGCGTCGAGATTGCCTGCGTGGCGCTGCCGGTCTGGTTGTTGAAGCCATACGAGGCCACCAGGTCGACCGACGGCAGGTGCCCGGCCTTGGCCTTGTTGGTCTCGCGCTGCGCGGTTTCCAGGTTGTAGCCGGCCAGGTTGACCTGCGGGTTGCTGGTCTCGGCCTGCGCGGCCCAGGCGTTGACGTCGGGCGGCTGCGGGCCGGGAATGGGCGCCTCGGAGCGCAGGCCCATCAGTTCGTCGACAGGCTTGCCGGTGATCTGCTGCAGGGTGGCGCGCCTGATCTCCAGGTCGCTCTGCGCGGCGATCTCGGTCGAGGTGGCCAGGTCGTAGCGCGCCTGGGCGTCATTGGAGTCGACGATAGTGGCGGTGCCGACCTCGAAATTACGCTTGGCCTGTTCCAGCTGTTCGCCGATGGCTTTCTTCTGCGCGCGCGCCAGGTACAGGTTGTCCTGCGCGGCGAGCACGTCGAAATATGCCTGCGCGCTGCGCGTGATCAGGTCGAGTTCGGCCTGGTGAAAGGTGACTTCACCCGCCATCGCGGCCAGCTCGCCCTGCTTGTAGGTTTCCCAGCGGTCCCAGCGGAACAGCGGCTGGCTCAGTTGCAACTGCCAGTTGTTGTTGTTGAAGAAACGCGTGCCCGAAGCGCTGGGCGAGCCGCCAATCGGCAGCGAGGCAGTCTGGTCGAGCTTGGTGCGGTTGGCGCCAGCGGTGCCGACGACCTGCGGCAGCAGCCCGGCGCGGCCCTGCGGCAGCTTCTCGCGCGTGGCAAGCAACTGCGAGCGGGCGCTGGCAAACTGCGCGTCATTGGATTGCGCATCGCGATAGACTTGCAGCAGGTCGGCCGCGCCTGCCGGTGCCGCGGGCAGCACGGCAAGCAGCAGCGGGGCGAGCAGGGAAGCCGCGATCGCCAGGCGCGTCCGGATCGCTCCGGACTGGGCGTTGGGCGCAAACGTCATGACACCTCCAGAATGCCGGGCGCAAGCCTCGGCCTACGGTCGTTTCTTCTTCGGAATGCTGCTTGAGATGCGAGCGGGAGCGGCCGGCCTGACCGGGCAGGCCGCAACGCGCTTCAGTACTTCGGCATCGCCGGGTCCACCTCGCTGGCCCAGGCGTCGACACCGCCGGTCAGGTTGTAGACCTTGGCGTAGCCCTGGCGCTCCAGGAACGCGGCCACCTGCATGCTGCGCATGCCATGGTGGCAAATGCAGACGATGTCGGCGTCTTCGTCCAGTTCGGCAGCGCGTGCCGGGATGTCGCGCATCGGGATATGGGTGATGCCGGGCATGGCGCAGGTCTGCACCTCCCAGCCTTCCCGCACATCCAGCAGGACCGGCTTGGCGCGGCTGGCATCGGCCAGCCACTGGGCCAGTTCGGTCGGCTTGATTACCTGCATGATGAAACCGTCCTCAGAACTGGAACTGCGACGGACGGGCCGCGCCCTGCAGGGGCTTGACCGCGGTCTCGAACAGGTTGACGACCTGGTACTCGGTCTCGGACACGCGTGTGATGAGGCGCGCTTCCATCACCGGCAGATCGCCCACGATGGCGGCGATGCGGCCGCCCACCTTGACCTGCGACAGGATCGACTGCGGCAGGGCCGGCAGCGAGCCCGAGATGCAGATCACATCGTACGGCGCCGCGGCGGCCCAGCCGTCGGCGGCATTGCCTTCGGCGACGTCGACGTTGGTGACGCCGGCGTTGGCCAGGTTGGTGCGGGCCAGCTCGACCAGCTCGGGCACGATGTCCACGGTCAGCACGTGGCGCGCGCGGTTGGCCAGCAGGGCGGCCATGTAGCCGGAGCCGGCGCCGATTTCCAGCACGTTCTCATGCTTGCGCACGGCCAGGTCCTGCAGGAGGCGGGCTTCGACCCGCGGCGGCAGCATGTTCTGCCCGGCGGGCAGCGGAATCTCCATGTCGACGAACGCCAGCGAGGCGTACGCGGCCGGGACGAACTGCTCCCGCTTGACCACCGCCAGCAGGTCCAGGATTTCCTGGTCCAGCACGTCCCACGGGCGGATTTGCTGTTCGATCATGTTGAATCGGGCTTTTTCGAGATCCATCTTGCCATTCCTTACCAAGGCCAACCGCTGTCGTTCTGTGCGCCGGCCGCGCGGTGCCCACGGCCGGACAGTCTTGTCTAACCTGCTATTTTAACCTTGTGGGCGCCGTCGGGTTCATTCCGCGCTGGCTTCCGTGGGCCGCGGCGATTCCTGTGCGGCCGGCCGGGCGGGCGCGGCCGGGGAGGGCACGGCCGCTTTTCCTTGCCACAGCCGGCGCAGCCACGCGCCGAAATCGTCAAGATACGTATAGATCACAGGCACGACCACCAGCGTCAGGATCGAAGAGGTAATAATCCCGCCGATCACGGTTTGCCCCATCGGCGCGCGCTGCTCGGCGCCTTCGCCGAGGCTGAAGGCCAGCGGCACCATGCCGAAGATCATCGCCAGCGTCGTCATCAGGATCGGGCGCAGGCGCACGCGGGCGGCTTCGACCAGCGCAGCCTCGCGCGACAGCGGCTGGCGGCCGTCGCTGCCGTCCGTTCCATCGACATGGCCCCGCCGGGCCTGGTTGGCGAAGTCAACCAGCAGGATCGCATTCTTCGTCACCAGCCCCATCAGCATGATGAAGCCGATGATCGAGAACATGTTCAGCGTCGAGCGGAACAGCAGCAGCGCCGCGAACACGCCGACCAGCGTCAGCGGCAGCGAGGTCATGATGGCGATCGGCTGGAAGAAGCTGGCGAACTGCGAGGCCAGGATCATGTAGATGAAGATCACCGCCAGCGCCAGCGCCGACACGGCGTAGCCGAAGGACTCGTTCATCGACTTGGTCGAGCCGCCGAAACGGTATTTGTAGCCCGCCGGCCAGTTCATGCCGTCCAGCGTGGCCTTGACGTCGCGCGCCACTTCGCCGGCGGAGCGCCCGGCCACGTTGGCGGTCAGCTCGACCTCGCGGTTCAGGTCGCGCCGGCTGATCTGGTTGGCACCGGTGGTCGGCACCAGTTCGGCGATCTGGCGCAGCGGCACCATCTTTGGCGAGCCGTCGGCGTTGGTCTGGCTGCTGGCGATCATCAGCGCGCTCAGGTCGGCCATGCCGGTGCGGGCGTCCCTGGGCAGGCGCACGCGCACGTCGTAGTTCTCGTCATCGGGCGCGCGCCAGGAGCTGATGGCGTCACCGGCCAGCAGCGGCCGCAGCGCGTTGCCGATCTGCGCCACGCCCACGCCCAGGTCAGAGGCCAGCTCGCGGCGGATGCGGATCTCGATGGTGGGGCGATCGTCCTTCATGCTGGAGTCCAGATCGGCCAGGCCGGGGATCGCCCGCATGCGCTTGCTGGCTTCCTGCGACAGCCGGCGCAACTCGTTGAGGTCGTCGCCCTGGATGGAAACCTGGATCGCCTTCTGGCCGCCGGCGCCATCGGGCATGCCGACCATGGTCAGCGTGATGCCGGCGATGCCGGCCAGCCGCTCGCGGATCAGCGGGTTGAGCTGCGCGGTCGAAAGCTTGCGCGCGCGCCGCTCGATCAGGCGCACCGAAACCAGCGCGTTGTTGCGGCCCGAGGCATTGCCCGAGTTGATGGTGGCGTAGGTGTAGGCGACTTCCGGGAAGGACTTCAGCGCGGCTTCCACCTGCCTCACCTTGGCCTCGGTCACTTCGATCGACGTGCCGACCGGCGTGGTGAAGCCGACCTGCGTTTCGCCCAGGTCGGCATTGGGCACGAACTCCGTGCCGATCAGCGGCACCAGCGCAAAGCTGCCGAAGAAGGTCACCGCAGCGATGATCGCGGTTGCAAGCCGGTGCTTGAGCGCCCAGCCCAGCATCGCGGCATAGCCATTGCCGAGGCGATCCATCCGTGCCGAGAACCAGTCGAGCATCCGCCCAATGGTGCGTCCGTACCAGCTCTTCTTGTTGCCGGTGCCGTGAAGATCCGGGTCGTGCCAGACCGACGACAGCATCGGGTCCAGCGTGAACGATACGAACATCGAGATCAGCACCGCCGCCACCACCGTAATGCCGAACTGGTGGAAGAAGCGCCCGATGATCCCGCCCATGAAGCCCACCGGCAGGAACACCGCCACGATCGAGAAGGTGGTGGCCAGCACCGCCAGCCCGATCTCGTTGGTGCCGTCCAGCGCCGCGCTGCGATGGTCCTTGCCCATCAGGTTGTGGCGCACGATGTTCTCGCGCACCACGATGGCATCGTCGATCAGCAGGCCCACGCACAGCGACAGCGCCATCAGCGTGATCACGTTGAGCGTGAAGCCGCACATATACATCACGCCGAAGGTGCCGATCAGCGCGATCGGCAGCGTCAGGCCGGTGATGACCGTGCTGCGCCACGAGCCGAGGAACAGGAACACGATCGCCACGGTCAGGAACGCGCCTTCCAGCAGCGTGGAGCGCACCTCCTTCACGCTGCTGCGGATGCCGCGCGCGGTGTCGTTGACCACGTTGAGCTGCACGCCGGCGGGCACCAGCCTGCGCACCTCGTCGGTCATGCGCGCCAGGCCGTCTACGGTATCGACGGTGTTCTGGCCCTGTGCCTTCACCACCGACAGGAAGAGGGCGCGCTTGCCGTCGAGCAGCGCCAGGCTTTCCTGCTCCTCCTGCCCGTCGCGCACGTCGGCGATCTCGCCCAGCGTGACCGGCTGGCCGGCGCGGCGCGCCACGATGATCTTGCGGAAGGCATCTGGCGTGGGCACGCGGCCCTTGATCTGCACCACGGTTTCGGTCGACGAGGACCGCAGCTCGCCCGCGGGCAGCTCCTGGTTCTCGTTGCGGATCGCGTTCATCACCTGGTCGACGCCGATGCCCAGCGCTTCCAGCTGCGCGGGACGGATGCGGATCTCGACCTCGCGCTTGGTGCCGCCGACGATATTGATCGCACCCACGCCGCGCACCGTCTCCAGCCGCTTGCGCACGATCTGGTCGGCGATAGTGGTCAGCTCGCGCTGGCTGCGGTTGGCGCCGGTCGCGTTGGACACAGACAGGTGGAAGACCGGCGCGTCGGACGGATCGTAGCGCAGCACGCGCGGATCCTTGACCTCGTCGCGGAACTGCGGCCGGATCAGCGCGATCTTGTCGCGCACGTCCTGCGCGGCCTGGCCGACATCGACGCTGAGGTCGAACTTGATGACCACGACCGAGGTGCCCTGGTACGAGTGCGAGAAGATCTCGTCGATGCCGGAGATGGTGTTGACGATCTCCTCGACCTTGCGCGTAACGTCGGATTCAACCGATTCCGGCGCGGCGCCCGGGTATTCGGTCTGCACCACCACCACCGGGAAGGTGATGTCGGGGAACTGGTCGACCGGCAGGCGCTGGTAAGAGAACAGCCCGACCACGATGAAGGCCATCATCATCATGGTGGCCAGCACGGGGTTGCGGATGGACAGGCGAGTGAACCACATGGGGCGCGTTCCGTTCTGTGGCTAAGCTTCAGGCCTTCACGCGCCGCACCTGGCTGCCGCTGCGCAGCGTGCCGAGGTTGGTGCGCACGATCTCGGTGCCGGCGTCGAGGCCGGAGACGATCTCCACCAGCCCGCTGCCTTCGTCGCGCACGCCCAGTTGCACCGGACGCTCGGCCAGCACATCCTTGTCGATGGCGTAGACGAAAGCGCGCTCGCCTTCCATGCGCACCGCCGAGACGGGCACGGCCACCACGGCGGACCGCTCGCCAAGCACCAGCGCGCCGCGCGCGAACATGCCCGCGCGCAGCTTCGCGTCGGCATTTTCCACACGGACATAGACCATGATGCTGCGCGTGCCCTGCATCACGGACGGGTTGATCCGCACCAGCTTGCCGGTAAAACGCCCGGCGCCTTCCACGTCGAGCTCGACCGCCTGGCCGACGCTCGCGCGCGCCACGTCGGCCATCGGCACCGGCGCCTCCAGTTCCAGCACGCGCAGGTCTACCACGTCTACCAGGCGGGTATCGGGCGACACCTTCTCGCCCGGCTGCACCGCGCGCGCGGCGACCATGCCGTCGAGCGGCGCCTTGACCACGGTGTCGGCCAGCGCCTTCTGTGCCACTGCCAGGCCGCCCTGTGCGGCATCGAGATTGGCGCGGGCCACGTCCAGGTCGGACTGGAACTTGTCAAACGCGGTCTTGGAGATAAAGCCCTTGCCGACCAGCTCGCGGTTGCGCTCCCACGTCTGGCGCGAGTTATGGAACTGCCCCTGCATGGCCAGCATCTGCCCGCGGGCCTGCGCCACCTTGGCCTCGTATTCGGTTGGGTCGATGCGAGCGATCACCTGGCCGGCGCGTACCGGCTCGCCTTCGCGCACCAGCACTTGCTGCACTTCGCCCGAGACCTTGGCCTTGACCGACGCCTGGTTCAGTGCGCGCAGGCTGCCTGACAGCGGCAGCGACACCTGCAGGTCCTGGCGGCCCACGTTGACGAGATCGGTCTGCAGGAACTCCACCACGTTCGCGGCGGCCTGTACTGGCGGTTGCGGCTGGCGCGCGCTGCTGGCCTTGCGCACGGCAGCCACGGCGCTCACGACCACGATGGCGCAGGCCACGGCGATCAGCAGGGTCTTTCGTTTCATGTTGGTTTCGCCGGGCGCGTGCCCGGGTCGTTGGCGGCATCGGCGTCCGCATTGCCTTCCGCATCTTTGGCGCCTTGCGCCAGCATCTCGTCGCGGATGCGCTCCCACACGTACGGGCCTTGCTGCGGTGGCAACGGGCGCTCGCGCGCCTCGCCGGTGGTCAGGCCGAACAGCAGCATGTCGAGCAGGTTGTCGAGGAAGGCTTCGGGGTCGATGTCTTTTTCAGAGGTGGCACGCAGTGCGCGCTGCCACATCATCAGGAACACCAGCGGGGCACAGATCAGCGTGGTGGTCGGGTTGGCCGGCATCGGGCGGAATTCGCCGCGTGCCACGCCGCGCGCCAGCACCCTGGCGAACAGTTCGTCGCCCGGCACCATCACCTCTTCGTTATAGAAACGGGCGATGTCGGGAAAGTTGGCCGACTCGGCCATGATCAGCTTGGTCAGGCCCGCCACCGGCGTGGCGCCGATCAGGCCCCACCAGCCGCGCAGCAGCTCGCGCAGCAGTTCCGGGGTGCTGCCCTCGTAGCGGTCGACCAGCTCGGTGCCGCGCGACAGGGTCGGGACCAGGTTTGCGCGCACCACGGACTTGAACAGCTCTTCCTTGTTGGCAAAGTACAGGTAGACCGTGCCCTTGGACACTCCCGCGGCCGCCGCCACGTCTTCCAGCCGCGTGGCCGCGTAGCCGCGCTCGACGAACAGGTCGAGCGCCGCCGCCACCAGCTCCTGCGGGCGCGCGGCCTTGCGCCGGCTCCAGCGCGGCACATCGGCCTCCTTGTGCGGTTCGGCGGGTGTTTTCACGGGTGTCTTGCGAGGACTGCGGGGCACGGTGGGGCGGGGGCTGGATGTTAATAACTTGTGGGTCATTAATGTAGAGTAGGGCCATGTGAGGGTCAAGCGCGGCCGGGGCGGGCTAGGGTACTCACCGAGGCGAATCCGAGACATGTGATGCAGATGCCGCGCAAGTCACGACCTGCGGCGCTGTGCCGGTGCGATCGCGCACGCGGCGTTTTCCTTTTCTTACAGGACGATCGCGGCCCTTCGGGCACAATGGCGCCTTGATGTCAGCCGCCTTGCTTGCCATGGCATGCGGCGTTCCCTGAACCAATGCGATGAGTTGCCGGTCACACCTTTCCTGCCGCGCTGGCTGCGGCGCCTGTTGTATTGCCCCATCGATTGCCTCGGCCTTGCCCGGCATGCCGGAGGGCAAGCCCGCGGGCGTGCCGTGCGCGCAGTTGCTGCCTGACATGCGCTGCGCGGTGTTCGGCCGGCCTGACCGGCCGGCGTTCTGTGCCGGCCTGAAGCCCTCGGCGGAAATGTGCGGAGACTCGCGCGAAGCCGCGCTGCACTGGCTGACCCGACTCGAAATCCTGACCGCGCCGCAGGCCACGCCTGCCCGGCCCGGCTCGCGCGGGTGACATCGGCCACCGTGCCGGCACGCCCGTCCCAACTCCTGAACTCGGAGGCAACATGATCCGGACATCCCGACGGCGCTGGCTGGCCGTCGCTGGCACGGCCGCGCTGGCCGCCGGCCTCGCCGCCTGCGGCGCGTTCCGCAACGAGTACACGTTCTCGCAAAGCCAGCTGCAGGCTGCGCTGGAACGCAAGTTCCCGTTCAACAAGCGGTATATGGAGCTGTTCGATATCCAGCTCACCAATCCGCAGCTGACGCTGGACTCGGTGCGCAACCGCGTCAACGTGCAGTTCGACGCCACCATCGACAACAAGCTGTTTTTCCGCCAGGCGCTGACGGGGCGCTTCGCGCTGGACAGCGGGTTGCGCTATGACGCCCCCACGCGCTCGGTGGTGCTGCAGGACCCCGAGGTGCAGCGCTTCGACGTGCAGGGCATGCCGGCACAGTTTTCGCGTCAGTTCAATGCGCTGGGCGGCATCCTGGCCGAGCAGCTGCTGCAGGGCTATCCGCTCTATACCTTCCGCGAAGACCAGTTGCGGGTTGCCGGCTCGCAAGTCGAGCCCGGTACAATCACCGTTTTGCCTGACGGCATCAACGTCAAGGTCAACCGTCCCTGATCGCCCTCGGGTATCCGGGCGCTCGAACAACAAACCAGGCGGTCCGGCGCATGCCGGGCAACGCCGATGACAACGTTTCTCCGTTCCGCATGGAAATCGCACTTGCCCTGAAAGCCGTGATCCTCGGCATTGTCGAAGGACTGACCGAGTTCCTTCCCATCTCGAGCACCGGCCACCTGATCCTGGCAGGCCAACTGCTCGACTTCAACGACGAGAAGGGCAAGATCTTCGAGATCGTGATCCAGTTCGGTGCCATCCTGGCAGTCTGCTGGGAATTCCGCGCCCGTATCGCCAACGTGGTGCGCGGCCTCGGGTCGGAGCCAAAGGCGCAGCGCTTTGCCATCAACGTGGTGATCGCGAGTGCGCCGGCAATCGTATTGGCCTTTATCTTCGGCAAATGGATCAAGGCACACCTGTTCAACCCGATCTCGGTGGCGCTGGCCTTTATCGTCGGCGGCGTGGTGATCCTGCTGGCCGAGTGGCGCGACGCGCGCCGCGGCACGGTTTCGCACCCGCAGGGCAATGCGCTGCTGGAGGCGGCCAAGGCGGGCGCGCCGCGCATCGAATCGGTCGATGACCTGAACTGGCGCGATGCCCTCAAGGTGGGCCTGGCGCAGTGCTTCGCGCTGGTGCCGGGCACCTCGCGCTCGGGCGCCACCATCATCGGCGGCATGCTGTTCGGGCTGTCGCGCCAAGTGGCGACCGAGTTCTCGTTCTTCCTCGCGATCCCGGTGATCTTCGGCGCGACGGTCTATGAACTGTACAAGGCGCGCGCACTGCTGAACGGGGATGACCTCGGCATCTTCGCTGTCGGCTTTGTCTTCGCCTTCCTGTCCGCGTTCCTGTGCGTGCGCTGGCTGCTGCGCTTTGTCGCCACGCACGATTTCAAGCCGTTTGCGTGGTATCGCATTGCCTTCGGCATCGTGGTGCTATTTACCGCTTATTCGGGGCTGGTGTCCTGGCACGCATAAGCGGCACACAACGCGGAGGCAACAAAAAAGCGTGGCACCTGCCACGCTTTTTTGTTTGCGCCGGATGCCTGCGCTCAGGCGCGCTTGCGGAACACCACGTCCCACACCCCATGCCCGAGCCGCACGCCGCGGCGCTCGAACTTGGTCACCGGCCGGTAGTCGGGCCGCTCCGAAAAGCCATCCGCCGCGCCGGAGGTGTTCTCCAGCAGCGGCTCACCCGCCAGCACCTCGACCATCTGGTGCGCGTACTCTTCCCAGTCGGTGGCGCAGTGGATATAGCCGCCCGGCTTCAGCCGCGCGGCCAGCAGCTTCACCAGCGGCGGCTGCACCAGCCGGCGCTTGTTGTGGCGCTTCTTGTGCCACGGATCCGGGAAATAGATATGCACGCCGTCCAGGCAGTCGTCGGTCAGCATGTGGGCGATGACCTCGACCGCGTCGTGCTGCAGGATGCGGATGTTTTCCAGGCCGCGCTCGTCGATCAGCTTGAGCAGGGCGCCGACGCCGGGTTCATGCACCTCGCAACCCAGGAAATTGTCCTGCGGCCGCAACCCGGCGATATGCGCGGTGGTCTCCCCCATGCCAAAGCCGATCTCCAGGATCGACGGCGCCTTGCGGCCGAACGTGGCTTCCCAGTCCAGCGGCTGTGGCGCGTACGGCACCAGCATGCGCGGACCGACTTCATCGATGGCGCGCTGCTGCCCGGTCGACGTGCGGCCGGCACGGCGCACGAACGAGCGGATGCGGCGCGGATGCGCGACGCCTTCGGGATCGGCAGGAGAGGGGGCGGACGGCTGCTGGGCGTTGTCCACCGGCGAGGCGTCATCGGACGGCGTAGGTCCGGTGCTGGGGTCTTGGGGAAGCATGGCAACAAAAAAGCCGCCGGGCAGATCACCGTAACAGTGTTAACGGTGGCAATGGCGGCTTGTCTCGACTTGAGGTGGAGCGGGCGATGGGAATCGAACCCACGTCTTTAGCTTGGGAAGCTAAGGTAATGGCCATTATACGACGCCCGCTATGGCTTGTTGGGAGCGGATTCTAGCACGATTCTGGCAGCGGTCCATGCTCAGCAACTGAACCTCCGCTCCGCAATTCACTTCGTCGGCGTCACCCGTTTCCCGCGCCGCGAGTAGTGGCGCTTAGTCTTAGTGGTGCGTACGTCGGCATGCCCAAGCAGGTCGGCCGCTGCGGCTTTGCCCCCTCTGGTCACTGAGGCCTTCGCGCGCATCATACAGCCAGAAGTTGGCCAGGCGCTCTGCGTGGCCGGGGCATTCCTACACTGTGGTGTCCTTGGCGTTATGGAAGTGCCAGCAGCGCCGGCTGGCTCAGCCTTAGGCCGCGTTCGTTGACCAGCAGGTAGATTTCGCTGACATCGAACCCGGCCTTGTGGACCTTGATCCGGTCCATGCGCGGCTTTAGCTCGCCGATGATGGATGCGCAGGGTCGCCCTTCTGGGGTTGCTTGACCACCAGGTGCCTGTCAGGACATGGCGTCGCGCAGCGGCTGATGCTGTCTCATAGCGATGCGTAGCTGGTGGTAGGAAAAGGCCGTACACAAGAGCCACCAGCGTAGGACTTTCAGCCATCGTCGTCCGACTCGATTCCCTCGGCGATCGCGTCCGCCTTCCTGTAGCCGTCCAGCCGCTCCGCGCGCACGGCGATCAGGCTGCGCTGGTCGGCAGCGGTCGCGGCAAATGCCCGCGGACCCGGCGTAAATCCGGTCACGCTCATGTCGCCCAGATCACTACGCTCATAGCGTACTGAAGAGTTCAGCCACGCTAATCTGAAGCGCCGTGGCCAGTGTTTCGATCGCATCCAGCGAGGGGTTGGCAGCGCCGGTTTCGATACGGCTCATGTAGGTACGCGCAAAGCCTACATGGTCCGCAAATGCTTCTTGGGAGAGGCCGGTGGCTTGCCGAAGTTCACGTATTCGCTTGCCGAAGCGATGGCGTAGGGTTCTTTTCATACCCCCCCACTGTCAAAGCATGAACACTAATCGGCCACACACTAATCGTGACATTTTGGGCCGAATTGGCTATGCTACGTCTGCGTCGGTATCCTTGGCGGCGCCGAACCGGACCAACTCTTACCATGAGCGGCATGTTTGTCCTCTGGCACACGGCGCACCACGCCGGCAATCTCGCCCGGGCGGCTGCACCGTACCACACCTTAGGCGCTACCTTGGCGCATCGGCCATTTCGCCTTCCGGCTTCCCAGGAGGCTATTGCAGTGCAACTCCACTCGCTCGTGGCAGCCTACCTGCAATACGAGGAGGGCAAGCTCGCCCACTATCAGTCAGCTGTGCAATGTGTTGCCGCCTGTACTGCCTACTGGCAGGGTAAGGGCATGTTGCCTTGCTACTGGCGCAGGATACGAAACCAGGTGCTGCGCTTCGAATTCAGCCTAGCACGTCCCCTCTTTCTGTCGAGCCGCATTTACGCTGTTAGGCAGGAGCTATATCCCTATATTTCACACTGAAGTTCGGGAGGATTGCTATGACGATCGGTTTAGCTGTCTTGGTGATAGGGGCCCCCATCGCGGCCTTCTTCATTTGGGTTGCTCGGAACGGTCTTCGCGTTCAGGAGAAAGAGCGCGAAGAGCGCCATCTGCGAGGCTGCCGTTGTCGATGTCGTCAGGATTGTGCAGATCACGATTTGTCCTAAAAGCCCATCGCCGTCATTTAATGCGTAATTCGCGCCCTTGCGACCCTCCTTGAGGTGGGGTGTTTGTTCCAAATCACCCCGTGTATGGACCCCGTTGACTGCTGCGCAGGCAGTCCGATAACACGAGAGGGTCTCCGAATGGCAGCACGGGATATTGACGGGCTTGCCAAAATCGATGTGACACATTAATCTACTGAGCACTTCTCGCCCTTTGGGCATCGACATTGGCATTGCGTGCCACAGCTGGACGTGGCGTGACTACTATGTGGTGAGGCGCTTGGCGCTGTAACTACTGTTCTAGTCATAACCCGTCTACATTTTTTGGCTGATCGGCTGGGCTGTCTAAGTCCGTCCAATTTCTGGTCAACCATCCTTCGATGGTGCTCCGTACCGTAGCAGTTGCGGAGGTCATTCCCTTTCCCGCCTTTCCTGACCTTAGCCGAGGGCTTCGCATGCCTCGCTGTCACGTCATTCTTGCCCTTTCGCTATAGCCGTATCCGGCAGCGTCGATAAGGGGGCAACGCCCTTCCCCTCTCCTTATTTCCTCAGCACATCTGAGCATAGCCAGAACTCTTCTGGCGAGTTCGTCTGCACTCTCAACGCAGACATCCAACGGAACCAACCGGTTGCCCGTTTGGAAAGCAATGAAGGTGGACATAGGGCTCCGCCTCACGTAGCCCCGGCATGTTGTCGCCAGAACGTCTGTGTGTGCCCGACGGGACGCACAGGCCGGCTGGTAATGCCGAGGCTGGTCGTTGTACCCGTACCGCGTACCCAAGGGTCACGGTGCTAGGGCTGGTTTAGCCAGCCGCAGTTAACACTGACCAACGTTAAGACTGACCAAGTGAGGATCCCGATGAAGATCGATATATTTGCTGACCTAATGCGCCTGGTTGAGCGCAATCGTGATGGCTCGTATGCGACCCGAGCGGCCCGCAGGGAAGTGCTCGCACAGGTGGCTCATGACCTTAAAGATATGGGCTTCCGGACGCTTCCCGCTACCGGGTTGAAGCCAAAACATGTTGCCGCGTTGGTTGAGCGCTGGAAGGCCTCCGGTATTGTTGTGGGCACCATGAAAAACCGTATGTCACATGTGCGGTGGTGGGCAGAGAAGGTTGGCAAGCAAAATTGCGTCCCACGCACCAATGCCGAGTCGGGTATTGGTAGGCGCCGCTATGTCACCAACATTTCGAAGGCACTGGTGCTCACGTCGGGGGATCTTGAGAAGATTGCCGACGAGCGTCTGCGCTGTTCTGTCGAGTTGCAGCAGGCCTTTGGCCTGCGTCGAGAGGAGTGCCTCAAGTTTCAGGCGAAATATGCGCTGGCAGGTCTGACGGCGGATGTAGTGCAGGAGATTCACCTCGGGCCAACGTGGTGTAAGGGAGGTCGGGCACGCGCTATACCTATCACCGATGAGCATCAGCGGGCCGTACTTGCGCGTGCGACTGCCTTCTGTGAAAGCGGGTCGATGATTCCTAAGGATCTCAAGTATGTCGATCAGCTTCATCGCTATAAGTCGGCGGTTGAAAAGGCTGGCCTGTCGAAGTTACATGGACTTCGGCATGCGTATGCACAGCGTCGTTACCAGCAGCTCACTGGCTGGCCAGCTCCTGCCGCAGGTGGCCCAGTTTCAGCGCAGCTCACGCAGCAACAGCGGGCTGTAGATCGTTCAGCGCGACTGCAGGTTTCAGCAGAACTCGGTCACAATCGCGAGGAGATTACTGCCGTTTATCTGGGCCGCTAATGCGTTGCTGTGGCCCTGCTCAATAAAACCCACGCTGCTGCCCATTCGGAGGCTGCGATGCGAATTTCCTTTGACCTAGTTCGATGTTTTTTGCGAAGGAGAGATACTTTGCCCAACCTGTTAGAACACCAGTTCATGGCCTCGCTCGAGCGTGGTTTAGTGGGATTTGTCGAGCTGTTGCCGACGCCGGAAGGCTGGCACGTGCGCATCAATGGTTACCAGTGAGCGCTCGTCTCGTGAGTGCCCGCACCGATTTGATCGGCTGGAAAAGACCTTGGCGTACCTACGCGAGTTGGGCTGCATCCGCGTGATGGTGCATCTGAACGTTTGGCCAGACGTGTCATAGTCTGCTCCGTACGTGTCTCATTAAGCCCGGCAACGAACCGTGCGAGGGTGCGAGGACTGCTGCATCGTCGCACGAAGAAATGGCAATGAGCCATGGCCACTCTCAACAAGTGGGAGTACGACGATACCCAGCGCAGCTACCAACGGCGCGCCGATGCGTCCGAATCTCCGACCGTCATGCTCCATGAACTGAATTTGGGAGCGGCGTTGTTTCTTTCGGTGGAGGCTATGTTGGACTATGGACTTGCCAAGGCCCGCGACGACATCGCGACCTTCGAAGCGCAGTACGATATCGCGCTTGCGGGGGCACGCCCAGCAGGGCACCACGGCATCGCGCGGGAAATCACCGATGCGAGCGTGCTTTCGTCACGTACCGCCATCATGTCGAACAAGCCGGGGCCGATCGCCTGTGCCTGCGCGGCGCCGCTGCCAAGCAGCGTCGTGGCCAGTTGCCTAGTGTCCATGTCATCAACTGTCTCCACTGGTCCTAAACGGGGACCTTGCGTGGGCGCGGCCGGCACCTGCAATTTGCCAGTTTGCATCGCACCATAACGAAGCTATTTGGCGGGTGCGGCGCGCGGTCAGCGGCGCGGCGAGCGCCCCGTCGGTTGCGCGGGCTCGCGCGCCACCGCTTCCAGGGCCTGCCGCAGAGCCGTAACGGCGGGCGGCGTCTCAGTATCCGCTGGCGTGATGAAAACCAGCCGCCCAGAGGCGAGCTGCGTGCGCAGCCGCACTTCCTGCACCATCGACATCGCCACATAGGGAGCAAGCGCGCTTGCCGGCGCCACGGTAAGAAAACTGCCTGCGGCAGTCATGGCCAGGTTGCTGTGGAAGGAGGCCGATTCGATATGCGGCGTCGGCGGCAGTTGCCCTGCATTCAGGAAGGGTTGCTCGAATACGTCGCGGGTGTGGGTGCCGCGCGGTGGCAGGATCCATGGACCGGCGTGCAGGTCGGCCAGCGTAATATCGCGGCGCCGGGCCAGCACGTGGTCGGGTGCGCAGGCGACTGCCAGGTATTCGTCCCGCAATGGCGTGATGTGCAACTGCGCCTGGAGCTGGTCGACGTCTTCCTTCTGCAGCCGCCCGATCACGCAGTCCAGTTCACCGTCGCCGAGCAATGCGGTCAGGCCGCCCACGGTATGTTCGCGCACGGCCAGCCGGGGCAGCGTGCCCTGGCTGCGCAGCAGCGCGACCACTTTCGGCAGCACCTCGACGCCCACCAGCGGCAGCATGCCCAGCCGCACCAGCGGCACTTCCGGGCTGGCCTGCAGCGCCTCGCTGGCGGCATCGATCGCGCCCAGCACCACCCGCAGCCGTTCCAGCGCGCGTTCGCCCGCCGTTGTCAGGCGCCCGCCGCGCGTGGTGCGCTCGATCAGCCGGCAGCCGAAGGCGTGCTCCAGCTCCTGCAGCATCTTGGTGACGGCGGGCTGGCTGATGTGCAGCGCTTCGCCCGCCGCGGTCAGCGAGCCGCTGCGAGCGACGAGGTCCAGCAACCGCAGGTGCCGGATGCGCAGCCGGTCGATGCGGTTTGCCGATGCCGGTGCGGAAGGGGCTTTGCTCATAACGAATCGTGATGGCTCCATCAGAACTGGATAATTGTTTCGAATGACGTCGGGCCGGACAATCGGGTCAAACCAGTGAGGAGACCTGCGATGCAAACCAATCCCGGTGGGCGCAGCCCCATGCGCCGCCTGCTGCTGAAGTCGATGCTGGCCCTGCCGGCCGCCGGCGCACTGGGCCTGTCCGGCGCAAGCCGCGCGGCACAGCCTTATCCAAGCCGGCCGATACGGCTGGTCGTGCCCTACGCGGCCGGCGGCGGCCCCGACATCCAGACCCGCAAGCTGGCCGAGGTGCTGGCGCAACAGCTCGGCCAGCCGGTCGTGGTCGAGAACAAGGTGGGGGCCGGTGGCATCCTGGCGGCCGAGTTCGTTGCGCAGCAGCCGGCCGATGGCTACACCCTGATGCTTGGCGCTTCCACCCACGTGACGCAGAAGCTGTTGCAGCCGGGCGCGAAATTCGATCCCGCGGCATTCACCCACATCGTCCGCGTCGGCGTCAGCCCGGCGGTGCTGATAGTCAGCGCTGGCTCGCCGTATCGGACCGTGGCCGATCTCGTTGCAGCGGCACGGCGGGCGCCGGGCGCGCTGAACTTCGCTTCCGGCGGGATCGGCTCGGCGGCGCATGTGTCGGGCGCGGCATTCGCTGCGGCCGCGGGGATCGACGTGGTGCACGTGCCGTACAAGGGCTCGGTGGAAATCGTGCCGTCGCTGCTCAAGGGCGATACCCAGTTCGGCTTCCCCGTGGCGACGACGGCTCTGCCACAGCTCGGCGCTGGCAAGGTCCGCGCGCTGGCGGTGACGTCGGCCAGCCGCGCTGCAGTGCTGCCGCAGGTGCCGACGCTGGACGAAGCGCTCGGGCGCAAGGATCTCGACCTCGATGCCTGGAGCGGCGTGTGGGCGCCGCCCAACCTGCCGGCGCCAATCGTGGCTCGGTTGCATGCCGCGATCCTGAAGGCGCTGGACGATCCCGGCCTGCGCCGGCTCTACACCGAAATGGGCGCGGTGATCGCGCCGACGCCGACGCCCGAAGCGTTTTCGCGGCAGGTCGCCGACGAGACCGCGCGCATGCGCCGCGTCATCGACAAGAACCGCATCACCATCGAATAAGGCTCGCCATGACGCTTACCCAACATACCGCCTTTGCACCGCTGTCCGGCATCAGCGTGCTCGACTTCTCGCACGTGATCGCCGGGCCGTTCGCCACGTTCCTGCTGTCGCAGCTGGGCGCGCAGGTCACCAAGGTCGAGCATGCCGGCGGCGGCGACGTGATGCGCCGCGCCGGCCGGGGCCATGCCGCCTTTGTCGCGCTCAATGCAGGCAAGTCGTCGCTGGCGCTGGACCTGTCGGACGAAGCCGGGCGCGAGCACGCACTGGAGCTGGCCAGCCGCTGCGACGTCTTTGTCGACAACCTGCGGCCCGGCGTGCTCGAGCGCTTCGGCCTGGGCTACGAGGCGGTGCGCGCGCGCAATCCGCGCGTGGTCTATTGCAGCATTTCCGGGTTTGGCCGCGGTGCGCCGGACTGGCATGGCCGGCCGGCGTACGACCATGTGGTGCAGGCCGCCACCGGCATGGCCTGGATGGGCGGCAGCGAAGGCGATCCGCCGCTGAAGACGGGCTTCCCGGTGATCGATTCGGCGACCGGCATGCTGGCGGCCCTTGCGATCCTGGCGGGTGTGCGCGAAAGCGAGCGCTGCGGACACGGCGTGCTGCTCGATGTGTCGATGGCAACCGCGGGCATGCAGCTGATGTACCCAATGACTTGCGATGCCATGACCACCGGCTCGGTGCCGGTCCGGCAAGGCAACCAGGGCTACTCGGGCAGCCCGTCGGCGGATTTCTTTCGCACGCAGGACGGCTGGCTTGCCATTGGCGCCAATACGCCGAGGCAGTTGCTGGCGCTGCTGGATGTGCTCGGGCAGGGCGACCTCGCACGAGACCCGGCGCTGTTCGAGGCTCCGCTTGATGCAGGCACCTTGCCTGCCTTCGTGCGCTCGCGCGACCCGGCCGCGCTGAAGCAGGCGATTGCGCGGGCCGTGGCAGGCAGTACTGCGGCAGAGCTGGAAGCGCGACTTAGCGCGCGCGGCATCCCGGCGGCCCGGCTACGCAACATCGCGGAGTTTGCGGCGGAATCGATGGCGAACGGCAGCCTGCGGCCGGTGACGTTGCAGGAGGGGGAGACCGAGGTGCGGTCGCCGGGGCTGGGCTTCCAGGTGTACCGGTCGTCCGCTGGCGCGCACGGCGGCGTATAGTGGCTGGCAGCGCCGGCGCGCCATACCGGGCAGCCGGCGCCTTCGACTCGCAACGTCAGGACGGCCGACCTTGACCACGGACTTCTACGCCCGCTTTGAAGCGGAATGCTTGCCTCGCATCGTCGAAGCCATCGGCAAGCTGCACCGGCGCGTGCAGTTGCATGCCTTGCCTGCCGAGGCGCCGAACCGTCCCCCGAGTCTGCGCATGACGGGCGACGGACCGGCGGAACTGCGGCGCCATGCCTATCCGCTCGATGTCACGCTGGCGTGGGATGGCCTGGAGGTGCAGCGGCTGTTCGCCGCTGGTGGCGAGGCGCGCTTTGCCGGCTACCTGGCGGCACTGCCGGGCAAGCTGCGCGCGTGGCAGGAGCCGCGCGGCATCGATTTTGGCTCGTTGTCGCAGGCGGATCCGGCCATTCTGATCGGCGGGCTGGACTTTGAACACTGAGCGAACACTGAGCCGCCGCCCCCTCGCTTTGCCTCAGGCCGTCACCCGCAGCCGGCACACGGCGCTTTCCGACTGGCCCGGCGCGAGCCAGCGCAGCCCTTGGCCGTGGTGGATCGCATCGGGCAATCCCACCCAAGGTTCCACGCAATAGAAATCAGACTGTTCGCTTTCGGACCACGTCGTCACGGCGTGCCACGGCACGCTGCCGGCAACGTCCAGTTCGAACGAGATGGTGCGCCCCGGCATGGACAGCATGGCGCCGGCACCGCCGCGGAACACATGGTAGGTGTCCTGCAGGCGCGGGTCGTCGAGCCGGTAGGCGGGCTCGCCCGCATCGCCCGGACCGGGAGTGCCATCGGGCAGCTGGCGCACGCGATCGGCCGGCGGCAATGCCAGTGTCGACGCGGCGCGCTGAGCGCGCGGCAGCGCAAAGTAGAAGTGGTGGCCGGGATAGCAGGGTAGCGACTGGTCCCCGGTGTTGGTGGTGCGCAGCGTGACCTCCAGCCCGTCGGGCAGCAGCGCATACACCGCGTCGAACACAAACGCATGGGGGTAGCCGGGCCGTGTCTGCACACTGTCGCGCAGCGTCATCGTGACTGACCCGGCTGCATCGATCGCGGTGACGTCGAACGGCAGGTCGCGCGCAAAGCCGTGCTGCGCCAGCGTCCGCACGGTGCCTTGCCGATCGCGCCACTGCCCGGCGACGCTGTCGACAAAATGCCGGCCGATAAACGGAAATAGCAGTGGATTGCCGCCGCGAACCTTGGCGGGGCGGCTCCAGTCGGCGTTGTCGGGCCAGTACAGGATGTCCTCGCCGCGATGCACCCAGCGCACCAGGCGGCCGCCGTGTTGCGGAGCGAGCAGCATGAAGTTGTCGGCATCGCCGACGCGGACCAGCGTCTGGCCCTGGAAGTCTTGTGTCGGAAGCAGTGGCATGGTGGTCGAAAGCGCCGCGCCGGCGCGTGCAGCCGCCATGATAAGCCACCGCATCGCAGTGCCCGCGGCGCGCCGGCGTCAGCTACTGGTGTAGATCGTATTGCGCACCAGCGGGTACACCTGTGTCTCCCAGCGCTTGCCGTTGAACACCCCGTAGTGGCCGACCCCGGTCTGCACATGATGCATGCGCATGTATGGCCGCAGGCTCGGGCAGAGATCCTGCGCGGCCATGGTCTGGCCGATGGCGCAGATGTCGTCGCGCTCGCCCTCCACCGTGAGCAGCGCCGTGTGGCGGATGGCGCTTGTGCACACGCGGCGACCGGCCACGTCGAGCAGGCCCTGCGCCAGCAGGAAGCGCTGGAACACCAGGCTGACGGTTTCGAGGTAGAACTCCGCCGTCAGGTCCATGGTGGCGAAGTATTCGATATAGAAGTCGCGGATGGCGTCGGCCTTGTCATGCTCGCCGCGCTCGCGATAGGCGTAGAGTTCGCGCAGCGCCTGCTCATGGCGCTCCAGGTTCATGTTCATGAAGGCCAGCAGCTGCACATGGCCCGGATAGACGCGCCGCATCGCCCCGGCAAAGCGCAGTGGCACCAGGCTGATCAGTGTGCGCTCGAACCAGTCGATCGGCTGGCTGATGGCCAGTTCGTTGACCTTGGTCGGGTTGACCCGCGCGTCGATCGGGCCGGCCATCAGCGTCAGGCTGGGCGGCTGGGCCGGGTCGCCGTCCTCGGCCATGATCGCCGCCGCCGCCAGTGCGGCCACCGTGGGCTGGCATACCGCCACCACGTGCGTGCCGCCACCAAGGGCCTGCAGGAAGTGGATCAGGTGCTGCACGAATTCATCGAAGCCGAAGCGTCCGGCCATCAGCGGGATATCGCGCGGGTTATGCCAGTCGGTGATATAGACGTCGTGGTCGGCCAGCATGGTCTGCGCGGTGCCGCGCAACAGCGTGGCAAAGTGGCCTGACATCGGCGCCACCAGCAGCACGCGCGGCTGGGCGCCGATGCCCTGGCGGCGGAAGTGCAGCAGCGAGCAGAACGGCGTGCGCAGCACCACTTCCTCTGTGACCGGCACCGGTCGGCCTGCAACCATGGCGCTGTCAATGCCGAAGGCCGGACGGTGGTGCGTCAGGCGCCCGAGCGCGATGATCTCGCAGGCGGCCCGCAGCGTGCGTACGGCGTCGAAGCTGGTCGCCCGGGGGTGGGCGGCCAGCGTCGCGGCGGCCAGTTCCGCCAGCGTGCACGCCGGCAGTATCATGTCCGCGAAGGTCTGGTACGCGTGGTACAGCATGGCTGGGCCCTCGTGGTTCTGGTGTTCCCATGCCGCAATATATATGCCATCGGCGCGCGCCTGGCATGCGCTTTGCGCGGTGCCACGCGGAAGGCTGCGGGGGCATGCGTAAAGTTGTGCCGGCTGCGCCTGCCGAACGGCGGGGCACCGCCTCATGATGCGCGCCGGGGCGCTGGCATCAGACTGGTGCCATATGTGCCGCACGAACGCACCGTTCAAGTGCGCCGCTAAGGAGGCGTGATGAGCAAGACCACACTCACCATCAGCAGCAAGACCTATTCGTCATGGTCGCTGCGCGGCTGGCTGCTGGCCCGCTTTGCCGGCCTGGAGTTCGAGGAAGTGCTGGTCCCGCCGGACGATGCCGCCGCGCGCGCCGAAATCCTGCTGCTGTCGCCGTCGATCCTGGTGCCTTGCCTGCGCCATCAGGGCGTCACGGTATGGGACACGCTGGCCATTGCCGAATACCTGAACGAGATCCGCCCCAAGGCCGGCCTGCTGCCCGAGGACCGCGCAGCGCGCGCGCATTGCCGCGCCATCTGTGGCGAGATGCATTCCGGGTTTGCGGCGATGCGCTCGGCGCTGCCGATGAACCTGAAGGGGAATTTCCCGGGGATGAAGGTGTGGTCGCGCGCCCAGGCGGACATCGACCGCATCACCGCCATCTGGACCGAGTGCCTGACGCGCTACGGCGGCCCCTACCTGTTCGGCACGCGCACCATGGCCGACGCCATGTACGCGCCGGTGGTGACGCGCTTCGTCACCTACGGCGTGATGCTCGACCCGGAACCGGTCGCCTACTGCAAGCAGATCCTGGCGATGCCGGAACTGCAGGAGTGGATCACGGCGGCGCGCGCGGAACCCGACGAGATCAGCGAGCTGGACGTCGAGTTCTAGCGGCCGCCGCCGCGTCTATGCCGTGGCGGACTCGGCTTGCCGCGCCTGCAGGAAACGCGCGGCGTAGTCGAAGTACCAGTCCAGCGCATCCGGGTTGGCCATGGCATCGCGGTTGGCGATGCTGGCGGGCGCATGGCCCAGCAGCAGCTTCTTGACCGGCACTTCCATCTTCTTGCCCGACAGTGTGCGCGGCACGCCCGGCACCTGCACGATCTCGTTGGGCACGTGGCGCGACGACAGGGCCTCGCGAATGCGTGCGCGCAGGGTGTCGCGCAAGGTCTCGTCCAGCACCAGCCCTTCGCGCAGCACCACGAACAGCGGCATGTATGAATCCCGGCCCAGGTATTCCAGGTCGACCACCATGCTGTCGAGCACTTCCGGCAGGTCTTCCACCACGCGGTACAGCTCGCTGGTGCCCATGCGGATGCCGTGGCGGTTGATGGTGGCGTCCGAGCGCCCGTAGATCACCGCGCCGCCGCGCGGCGTGATCCTGATCCAGTCGCCATGCCGCCAAACGCCGGGATAGGTGTCGAAATAGCTGTCGCGGTAGCGCTTGCCGTCGGCATCGCCCCACAAGTACAGCGGCATCGACGGCATCGGCTCGGTGCAGACCAGCTCGCCGACCTGGTCGACCAGAGGCTGGCCGCTGTCGTCGAACGCCTCCACCTTGGCGCCGAGGCAGCGGCACTGCATCTCGCCCGAATAGACCGGCAGCAGCGGGCAACCCGCCACGAACGAGCCGGCAAAGTCGGTGCCGCCCGACATCGGCACCAGCCAGATGTCTTCGCGCACGTGGCGGTAGATCCAGTCGTAGGCCTCGACCGGCAGCGGCGAGCCGGTCGAGCCCAGCCCGCGCAGCCGCGACAGGTCGGCGATCCGTGCCGGCTCGATGCCCGCCTTCATGCAGTTGGTGAAGAACGCAGCGCCGGCGCCGAACATGGTCACGCCGGCATCGTCGACAAAGCGCCACAGCACGCCGGCGTCGGGCCAGGCCGGGTTGCCGTCGTAGAGCGCGATGGTGGTGCCGAGCAGCAGGCCCGCCACCTGCGCGTTCCACATGATCCAGCCGCTGCTGCTGTACCAGTGGAAGACGTCGTCCGGGCCGAGGTTGTTATGGAACGCCATCAGCTTGAGCTGCTCGATGACGATGCCGCCGTGGCCATGCACGATCGGCTTGGGCATGCCGGTGGTGCCGGAGGAGTAGACGATCCACAGCGGATGGTCGAACGGCACCGGTTCGATTGCCAGCGGGACGTCGTGCGCGAGCACGTCAGCCCATGCGTGGGTGCGTACGCCGGGAAGCGCTGGTACGCCGGCGCCGACTTGTGCCAACAGCACCAAGTCGGTCAGCGAGGGCAGGGCGGTTACCAGATCCGTCAGCACCGGCGCGCGGTCGTAGACCTTGCCGCCGTAGCGGTAGCCATCCACGGCGATCAGCACCTTCGGCTCGATCTGGCGGAAGCGGTCGATCACCGCCACCTGCCCCATGTCGGGCGCGCAGCCGGACCACACCGCGCCCAGGCTGGCGGTGGCCAGGAAGGCGATGATGGTGGCGGGGATATTGGGAAGGTAGCCGGCGACGCGGTCGCCACGCTGCACGCCCATCTGGCGCAGCGCGTGCGCCAGCGAGGCGACTTGCGCTTCGAGCGTGGCCCAGCTGAGATCCGCCAGCGGCTGCGCTTCGCCGGCGTAACGGATGGCGGTGCGCTCGCGGGCCGCGCCGGTGCCGGCGTGGCGGAACACCTGCTGCACGTAGTTCAGCGTGGCGCCGTCGAACCAGCGCGCGCCCGGCATGGTGCGCTTGTCCAGCACCTGCGCCGCGGGCGTGTCGAAGCGGACGTCGAAGTAGGCACGCACCGCGTCCCAGAAGGCCTCCAGCTCGGTGACCGACCACTGCCACAGGCTGTCGTAGTCGTCAAAGGCGAGGCCGCGCTCGGCGCGCAGCCAGCGCAGGAAGGCGGCGATCTGGCTGCTGTCGCGGAACGCCCCGGACGGCATCCACATCAGGTTCCCTTCGGCGAGAGGGGCGGTGCTGCTCATGTCTCCTCCTGGCGCCCGTCTGTCGCGGGCATCGGATGGTGGGCGATGGAGATCCCGGGCGCCTGTGGCGGCACCCGGACATCAGCGTGACATGATAGCCGGGGATGGAGCCGGTTGCCGGTCAGGCGCCCGCGGACCGGTCGAACAGGCTTTCCCACATGGTGTCCACCCTGGCCTTCACCGCCGCATCCATGGCAATCGGCGTGCCCCATTCGCGCGTGGTCTCGCCGGGCCACTTGTCGGTGGCGTCGATACCCATCTTGGAACCCAGGCCGGACACCGGCGAGGCGAAGTCGAGGTAGTCGATCGGCGTGTTGTCGACCAGCACCGTGTCGCGGCTGGGGTCGACGCGCGTGGTGATGGCCCAGATCACTTCCTTCCAGTCGCGCACGTCGATGTCGTCGTCGACCACGACGATGAACTTCGTATACATGAACTGGCGCAGGAAGCTCCAGACGCCGAACATCACGCGCTTGGCATGGCCGGCGTACTGCTTCTTCATCCGCACCAGCGCCATGCGATAGCTGCAGCCTTCCGGCGGCAGGTAGAAGTCGGTGATCTCGGGGAACTGCTTCTGCAGCAGCGGCACGAACACCTCGTTCAGCGCCACGCCCAGCACGGCGGGCTCGTCGGGCGGCTTGCCGGTGTAGGTGGAGTGGTAGATCGGGTCGCGCCGCATGGTGATGCGGTCGATCGTGAACACCGGGAACCAGTCCTGCTCGTTGTAGTAGCCGGTGTGGTCGCCGAACGGGCCTTCCAGCGCATGCTCGTAGCCGGACGGGTGGTTGGGGTCGGGCTGGATATGGCCTTCCAGCACGATCTCGGCCGACGCGGGCACGCTCAGCTCGGACAGGGTCGGCGTGACGCAGCCGGCCAGCGCGGTGCGGCTGCCGCGCAGCAGGCCGGCGAACTGGTACTCGGACAGCGTATCGGGCACCGGCGTCACCGCGCCCAGGATCGTGGCGGGGTCGGCGCCCAGCGCCACCGCGATCGGGAACGGCTTGCCGGGGTTGGCCAGCGCATGCTCGCGGAAGTCGAGCGCGCCGCCGCGGTGCGCCAGCCAGCGCATGATGACCTGGTTGCGGCCAATCACCTGCTGGCGGTAGATGCCAAGGTTCTGGCGCTTCTTGTGCGGGCCCTTGGTGACGACCAGGCCCCAGGTGATCAGCGGCGCGGCGTCGCCGGGCCAGCAGGTCTGGATCGGCAGGCGCGCCAGGTCGACGTCATTGCCTTCCCAAACCACCTCCTGGCAGGCCGGGCTGCTGACGCGCTTTGGTGCCATATCCCACACAGATTTGGCGAGCGTGAAAAGCTTGCCCGCTTCGCGCAGTCCGCGCGGCGGCTCAGGTTCCTTCAGGGCTGACAGGACGCGGCCGATGTCGCGCAGGTCTTCCATCGATTCGGCGCCCATGCCGAGCGCGACCCTGTGTGTCGTGCCGAACAGATTGGCCAGTACCGGGACGTTATAGATACCGTCACCGGCGCGCGCGCCGGCGGGCCGCTCGAACAGTACCGCGGGGCCGCCGTCACGCAGCAGCCGGTCGCAGACCTCGGTCATTTCCAGGTTGGGCGAGACCGGACGATTGATGCGGCGCAACTCGCCCATGTTCTCGAGTTGGCCGATGAAGTCGCGCAAGTCTTTGTATTGCATAGTGAATTCGGTTGTGATGCAGGCCGTGTGCGGCCGGCGCAAGACGGCATCCAAGTCGGTGACGATACACATAGACCGGCGCCGCAGCAAAAAAATAAGCGAATCGCGGTGGGGCAAATTGTAAGTTTTTTGTCGCTTCAAGCGCAGCGCCAAGGACGGCGAGCTTAGGCGTGGCCTACGTTTGCGGGCCAACGAGTGACGCTGGCACGACAAGATAAGGCTTGTTACAAATAACTAAAAGTAGTGTGAATCGTTTTTCTTATTCTTGACGAGGTATAACACCGTTCCTACAATCCGGTCTTGCTGATGGAGTGTTGCGTCGCAACATAGATTTCACCCTTGTGTCAAGGGGTGCACATAGAAAAAGTGCAGGGGGATCGCACGATTCGCTCCAGTCAGATCGAACAGACCGAGGTTACCGGCCCGATGTAACGCGGGCCGAGGCGGTTGCCTCCGGCAGGGAGCCGGAGCGTTTTGCGGTTGTCGAGATTAGTCGTGGCAGGGTGGGCTCCCCCAGAGTCGACCCTGTTTCCAGTTGGGCGCATGGGGAGCGCCTGCCAACAGATGCTTGGCTGTCACTGCTAGACGGCGCGGCATCCTTACTTGAGTACGTTGAGATCGGGCGTATGCCGCAGTCTGGCATGCGAAGCGGGCAACGGATGGAGGTAAGCATGAGCGGTTGGAAAACCCTTCATCTTCCCGGCATCGGGCGCGCCTTGCAGGTTCGCCTCCGACAGCCGGTACCCGGAGTGAGTCGGGCATTGCAGGTCCGTCTCGCGCATCCGGTCGCGGGCCGCGCGTTGCGCGGTGGCCGCGCAACGCTGAAGTACGCGCTGAACAGTCTTGGCGTGGTAGCGGTCGTCTCGGCCGTGTCGCTGTGGCTGAGCCAGGAATGGCGCACCACGCTGGCGGCATTGCTGGCTGGCGACGAAGCACCGTCGGTGCTGGTCAGCGCCGCCATGCCGGCCAAGGTAGCGGCCAAGGAAGCCGCGCCGGCCATGGCCAGCACAGCCGTGCCGGCGCTGTCGGCCGACGCCGCGGCTGCTCGCCTGGCACGCGGCAAGGGCGGCCTGCCGACGGTTTCGGGCGTGGACGAATATGGCCTGGCGGCGAATGCCAAGGTGCCGTCTGTGGCGCACCTGGCCGAGCGCATCCCGGTCACGCGCGTGGCGGCGGACGCCCGCAGCACTGCCACGCTCGGCACCGCGCGCGAGCAGGCGGCCGTGGCCGAATACATCGCCCGCAAGTACCGCGTGGCGGCGCAGGCCACCGCGCAACTGGTCAAGGCAGCCTACCTGACCGGCCGCGAGGTCGGCATCGACCCGCTGCTGATCCTGGGCGTGATCGCGATCGAGTCCAGCTTCAACCCGTACGCCGAGAGCGGTGTGGGCGCGCAGGGCCTGATGCAGGTCATGACCAAGGTCCACCAGGACAAGTACGAGGCCGTGGGCGGCGTCGCCGCGGCGCTGAACCCGTACGCCAACATCAAGATCGGCGCGCTGGTGCTGAAGGACTGCATCGCCCGCGCCGGCTCGATCGAGGGCGGCCTGAAGTACTACGTCGGCGCCACCACGGCGACCGATGGCGGCTACGGCGCCAAGGTGCTGGCCGAGCGTGCCCGCCTGCGCCAGCTGCTCGGCGTGCGCGCGGCGCCGGCCGACAACGGCAAGGCGGGAGGCAGCGGCAAGGCACCGGCCGAGCATGCCGCGCCGGCCGAGAAGCTGGAAGCGAGCAACGGCTCGAACAACGCCTGAGGCTTGCAACTGGCCCTCAAAAGAAAAAGCACCCCGCGGGGTGCTTTTTCTTTTTCCGCGGCCGCTATCGACTTAGCCGCGGAACAGCTTCGCCAGCCGCGCCATCGCCTCTTCGATGTTCTCGCGCGAAGTCGCATACGAGATGCGGATGTAGTCGCTGGCGGTATGCGGCCCGAAATCCTGTCCCGGCACCATCACCACGCCCGCATCGTGCAGCATCGCCTGCGTCAGCCGGTCGGCGTCGCCGGCGGCCGGGTGGTTGACGCCGCGGCAGTCGGCATAGACGTAGAAGGCGCCGTCCGGGCGTACCGGCACGCGCAGGCCCAGTGATTCCAGCGCCGGCACGATCAGGTCGCGGCGGCGGCGGAACTCGGCCTTGCGGTCGTCGTAGATCGCCAGCGCCTCGGGGGTGAAGCAGGCGAGCGCCGCATACTGCGCCACGGCGGAGGCGCAGATAAAGAGGTTCTGGGCGACCTTCTCGAATGCCTCGACCAGTGCATCCGGCACCACCAGCCAACCCAGCCGCCAGCCGGTCATGTTGAAGTACTTGGAGAAGCTGTTCACCGTGACCACGTTGTCGTCCAGGCTCAGCGCCGAGACCGGCGCCGCGTCGTACGACAGGCCCTGGTAGATCTCGTCGACGATGGCAAAGCCGTTGCGCGCGCGCACCGCCCGCAGAATGCGGTCGAGCTCGTTGGGCAAGATCGAGGTGCCGGTCGGATTGGAGGGCGTGGCCAGCAGCACGCCACGGGTCTGCTCGCTCCAGTTGGCCTCGACCTGCGCGGCGGTGAGCTGGAAGCGCTCGGCCGGGCCGCTAGGGATCATGCGCGCCGCGCCGTCGAAGGCGGCAACAAAGTGCCGGTTGCACGGGTAGCTGGGATCGGGCATCAGCACTTCCGCGCCGATCTCGACCAGCACCGAGCACGCCAGCAGCAGTGCGCCGGAAGCGCCCGCCGTGACGATGACGCGGCGCGCCGGGATGTCCAGGCCGTAGGCCGTCTTGTAATAGCCGGCGATGGCCTCGCGCAGCGGATGGATGCCAAGCGCACCGGTGTATTGCGTGACGCCGCGGCGCATTGCCGCCTCGGCCGCGCGCACCACCGGCTCGGCGGCGGTAAAGTCCGGTTCGCCGATGCCCATGTGCACGATGTGGCGGCCGGCGCGCTCGAGCTCGGCGGCCTGCTTGGCCAGTTCCATGACGTGGAAGGCATTGATGTTGGCGACGCGGGCGGCGGTGGCAAGACGTTGCATGTCCATGGCGATCGGGAGAGGCGGGCAAGGGCCCGTTCAGCAAAAAGAATAGGTAAGAACGAAAACACCCGCCGCGGCGGGTGTTTCGTCAGGTCCTGGCCGGTGCGGGCACCAGCCGGGTGACCGCTCAGCGGCGCGCCGCAACCTCGGCAGCGCGCACCTGGGCGGCAAGCTTGTCCAGCACGCCGTTGACGTACTTGTAGCCTTCGACGCCGCCGAAGGTCTTGGTCAGCTCGACCGCTTCGTTGATCACGACCTTGTACGGGATGTCGACGCAGTGCACCAGCTCGTAGCTGCCGACCAGCAGCGCGGCGCGCTCCACCGGCGACAGCTCGTCCACGGTGCGGTCCAGGAACGGCTCGAACGCGGCAGTCAGGCGGGCCTCTTCGCGCACGGCGCCGTTGAGCAGCGCGTCGAAATGCTCGCGGTCGGCCTTGTTGAAGCCTTGCGCGTCATGCAGGTGGGCCTGGATCGCACCGATGTCGTTGCGGTTCAGCAGCCATTGGTACAGGCCCTGCAATGCCAGCTCGCGCGAGCGGCGGCGCGCGCTCTTGGGCGGCGCCTTGGCTTCGGTGCGGGCCGCGGGCTTGTTGCCGGCGGGCTTGCCGCCGTCATTGCCGCCCGTATTCTCGGGGGCGTTGGACGTATCACTCATCATCGTCCTCATCGTCTTCCTGGCCGCGCAGCGAGTCGAGCGCGTCGACCAGGTTGGCCATCTCCACCGCGGCGCGGGCGCAGTCGCGGCCCTTCTCGCGGGTGCGGGCATGGGCCTGTTCATCAGTATCGACGGTCAGGATGCCGTTGGCGACCGGCACGTTGAAATCCAGGCCGACGCGGGTGATGCCGGCGCCGGATTCGTTCGAGACCAGCTCGAAATGGTAGGTCTCGCCGCGCACCACGGCGCCCAGCGCGACCAGCGCGTCGAACTGGCCGCTCTCGGCCATCTTCTGCAGTGCCAGCGGCACTTCCAGCGCGCCCGGGACGGTCACTACCAGGGTGTCCTCGCCTTCGACGCCGAGCTTTTCCAGCTCGGCCACGCAGGCTTCGAGCAGTTCGGCGCAGACCGGCTCGTTGAAGCGGGCCTGCACGATGCCGATACGCAGGCCTTCACCGTCGAGGTTGCTGGGGTAGAAGCCGTGATCCATTGTTCAGTTCTCCAGTTTTCGGGGCGTCCGCGGCGGCATGGCGCCGCGGACGGGGTATTGGGGTAGGAAGGCTCAGTCGTCCTTGCCCTGCATGGGCTGATAACCGGTGACTTCCAGGTCGAAGCCGGTCATGCTGGGCATGCGTTGCCTGGCGGCCAGCACGCGCATCTTGCCCACGCCGACGTCCTTCAGGATCTGCGCGCCCATGCCGTAGGTGCGCAGGTCCGGCTTGCGGCGGGGGCGGCTCTGCGGTGCGTCGAGCGCGGTGAACTGTGTGAACAGCTGCTCGACGGTGTCGCCGCAGTTCAGCAGCACGATCACGCCGCTGTCGGCCTGGTCGATGGCCTGCATCGCCGCCGGGATGCTCCATGAGTGCGTCGTGGACTTCACTTCCAGCAGGTCCAGCACCGAGAAGGGCTCGTGCACGCGCACCAGCGTTTCCTTGTCCGGCGAGGGCGTGCCGCGTACCAGCGCCAGGTGGGCCTGGCCGGTAGGCTTGTCGCGGTAGGCGATGCTGTGGAAGGTGCCATACGGCGTCTGCATGGCGCGCTCGCCGACGCGCTCGATGATGCTCTCGGTGCGGCTGCGGTAGTGGATCAGGTCGGCGATGGTGCCGATCTTCAGGTCGTGCTCCTGCGCGAACTCGATCAGGTCGGGCAGTCGCGCCATGGTGCCGTCGTCCTTCATGATCTCGCAGATCACGGCGGCGGGCGTCAGGCCGGCCAGGGCACCCAGGTCGCAACCGGCCTCGGTATGGCCGGCGCGGATCAGCACGCCGCCGGGCTGGGCCGTCAGCGGGAAAATGTGGCCGGGCTGGACCAGATCGGCGGGCTTGGCCTCGCGGGCGACCGCTGCCTGCACGGTGCGGGCGCGGTCGGCTGCCGAGATGCCGGTGGTCACGCCTTCGGCGGCCTCGATCGACACCGTGAAGTTGGTGCCGTGCTGGGTGCCGTTGCGGGTGACCATGGGGTGCAGGTCCAGCTGGCGGCAGCGCTCGGCGGTCAGCGTCAGGCAGATCAGGCCGCGCCCGTGCTTGGCCATGAAGTTGATCGCTTCCGGAGTGACGAAGTCGGCAGCCAGCACCAGGTCGCCTTCATTCTCGCGGTCTTCTTCGTCGACAAGGATGACCATGCGGCCGGCACGGATGTCGGCAATGATGTCTTCAGTACGGGCGATTGTCATGGCGTGCAGGACGGCAAATTGAGGCGAAACGAGCGAAATGCCGCGAATAAGGCGGACGGGAACGGTGGCCGCGTCGGAAGGCGGCCGGACTGAGGCGGGGCGTCGGGCCAACCGGCCCTGGCATATACGCCCGGCAGGATGCCCAGTCAAGCCCGCTATTGTACGCCAAGGCAGGCGGTGCGGGCGGCCGCCGCGCGGGAAAGTGCGGCGGCCGGTCGGGACTTACCTGACCGCGTCAGTGGTCGACAGCATCCGCTCCACGTAGCGGGCGATCAGGTCGATTTCCAGGTTCACCCGTGCGCCGGGCTTGAGCTCCTGCAGCGTGGTGACCTCGACCGTGTGCGGGATCAGGTTGATCGAGAACACGCAGCCGTCGGCTTCGTCGCTGACACGGTTGACCGTCAGCGAGACGCCGTTGACCACCACCGAGCCCTTGTAGGCCAGGTAGCGGGCCAGCTCGCGCGGCGCGCGGATGCGCAGCTCATGCGATTCGCCGACGGGCGCGAAATGCACCACTTCGCCCAGCCCATCGACGTGCCCGGAGACCAGGTGCCCGCCGAGTCGGTCGGCCAGGCGCAGCGCCTTTTCCAGGTTGACGCGGCCGGCGCGCTCCAGGCCGACGGTCTTGTCGAGCGACTCGCGCGAGACCTCGACGTCGAAGCTGTCCGCGCCCATGGCGATCACCGTCATGCAGGCGCCCTGGATCGCGATGCTGTCGCCGATGATCACATCGGACAGGTCCAGGCCGCCGGCGGCGATATGCAGGCGCACGCCGGCATCGGCGGCGCCCAGCGGGGTTACGTTTTCAATGCGGCCGACAGCCGCGACAATGCCAGTGAACATGGTGGTGTCTTCTGTCTTGGTCAATCTTGGATGGGCGGGTCAGGCGTCGTTGCGGCGCGCGATCAGCCGCAGGTCGTCGCCGATTTGCCGGATTTCGTGCCAGCGGAACTGCGCGGCATCCTGCAGCCGCGCCAGCGGCGGCAGGTTGAACATGCCCTGCGCGTCGCCGAGCAGCTTGGGTGCGAGGTAAATCAGCAGCTCGTCGGCGCAGTGCTCGCGCACCAGCGAGCCATTGAGCTTGAAGCCCGCTTCGACGTGCAGCTCGTTGATGCCGCGCCGGCCCAGTTCCTGCAGCATCCGGGGCAGCTCGACCTTGCCGTGGGGGTTGGGCAGCACCACCACTTCGGCGCCGCGCGCTTCCAGCGCCCGCTGGCGTTCGCGGTCCTCCACCGCGCAGAACACCAGCGCCGGCTTGGCAAACTCGCCGGCGTCCGGGGTCAGGATCTTTGCATCGAGCGGCACTTCCAGCCGCGAATCGACCAGCACCCGTTGCGGCTGCCGCGGGGTGGCGAGCGCGCGCACGGTCAGGGCCGGGTCGTCGTCGCGGACGGTGCCGATGCCGGTCAGGATTGCGCAGGCGCGGGCGCGCCAGGCATGGCCGTCGTCGCGCGCGGCCTGACCGGTGATCCACTGGCTGCTGCCGTCATGCAGCGCGGTGCCGCCGTCCATCGACGCAGCCACCTTGACGCGCACCCACGGCAGCCCGCGCGTCATGCGCGACACGAATCCGATGTTGAGGTCGCGCGCTTCCTTTTCCAGCAGGCCGCAGCGCACGTCGACGCCGGCATCGCGCAGCCGCTGCAGGCCGCGCCCGGATACCGACGGATTGGGGTCTTCCATTGCCGCCACCACCCGCGACACACCGCCGCGCACCAGCGCATCGGCGCATGGCGGCGTGCGCCCGAAGTGGCTGCACGGTTCCAGCGTGACGTAGGCAGTGGCGCCGGCGGGGTCCAGCCCGCGCGCCAGCGCGTCTTTCATCGCCTGGATTTCGGCATGGTCCTGTCCAGCTGGCTGGGTGAAACCCTGGCCGATGACCTGGCCGTCCTTGACCAGCACGCAGCCGACGCGCGGATTTGGCGTGGTGGTGAACATGCCCCGCGCGGCGAGCGCGAGGGCCTGTTGCATGGCGGCGTGGTCGGTATCGGAAAACATGGCGCCTGTAGCTCTTGGCCGGTTTGCTGTGGATGGGAGGAAAGCTGAAAGTCTGTCCGGGGTTCCAGGGTTACGGCGGCTCGGGGCCGTCGGCCGCGTCGCAGTCGCTGTCGCGACCTGGCGTGCAGAGCCGGATGCGGCCCTGGGCGCCAAGGCGCACCTGGCGCTGCGCGCCGCGGCAGCTGAGCGCGAAGGTGGCGGCCTGGAAGCCGCCTTGTTCAGACCGAGAGTATCCCACAGCTGTGAATCGCACCGTATGGCTCTCGCGGCCGGTCTGCCGCAGCGCCACGCGCAGGCAGGGCGTGCCCGGCTCGACCACTGCCAGGGGCGTCGTGTCCGGGCCGGTTCCAGCCAACAGTTGCCAGCCGCGGTCCAGACCGGGTTGCCCATTCAGTGGCTGTAACGTCACTTCGCTGCGGCGCGCCATTGCGGTGGAGCGCGCCAGCGCCAGCGACGCGGCAAGCCGGTCGGCGGCCTGCTCCACCGCCTGGCGCGCCAGCAGTTCGCTGAAGGATGGCCAGGCCGTGGCAGCCAGCACCGACAGGATGGCCAGGCAGGCCAGCAGCTCGGCCAGGCTCAGGCCGGTGCAGCGGGAAGCTGGGCGCATCTCAGCATTCGGCCGGCAGCGGGCCGGGCCGGTCCGCGTTGTCTGGCCAGGACAACCACTGGCCGGTGCTGCGCAGGATCAGCACGCCGCACTGCCGGTCGTGCTGACGCGGCGTGGCGCGCAGTTCCACGCAGGTATCCAGGCTTGCCGCCGGGCAGGCTGTCGCCGAAATGATGTGGCGTGCTTGCCCGGCGGGGGGCACCGGGCGCGGCCAGTCGCCGGCAACGGTGTCGTCTCCGGGCTGCCCGGCAAAGCTCATGGCCTGCGCCGCGTGCCGTTCGAGTTCGAGCAATGCGGCAGCCAGTTCCGCGCGTGCCTGGGCGCGCCAGCCGCGCCGGAGATGCTCGTGCCAGGCGGGCACGGCAAGGGAGGCCAAGAGGGCTGCGATCACCACCACGACCATCAGTTCGATCAGGGAAAAGCCGCTGGATCTCATGGTGCGGTCTCCTTCGCCGGTCCGGCGAGTTCGCGCCATGACAGGCGGCCGGTGCGCCGGCTTGCCACCACCTGTGCCAGGCGCGTGGCGGCGCCGTCCTTCAACGTCCATAGCGCCAGCGCGTAGACCTCGCGGCCGGCGCTGCCGGCCTGGGGCGTTATCCCAGGCAGGGCTTCACGGGTGAGGGTCGGTGCGCTTGCGTCGGCGGTGCCGCTGACTAGCCCCGTGACAAAGGGAAGCACCGGCGCGCCGTCCGCCTTGCGGCCGGCCGACTCGCCACTGGCAGCCAGTACCAGATAGGTCCGTTGCCGGCCATCCGGTAGCCGTGTCACGAAGACAAGGTAGCCGGGCGAGGCCAGGCTGACGTGCTCGACCTGTTCGCCGGCATCGGGCAGGACAAGGTGCCACCCCAACGTTTGTGCCGCCGGGCGCTGGCCCGGCGCGGCCTGCAGGACAAAACCCTCGCCCTGTGCCCGCGCTTCGATACGGGCGGGCTGGCCGGCGGAATGGGTGCCATCCGCCACGGCAGCCAATTCGTTGCCGGCCCCATAGACGACGAGCGGTTGCGCTGGCGTGCCGAGCACCACTGGCGGCGCGGGCTCTGCAATGCCGGGCCCGCTGCGCAAGCGGTGCAGGCACGTGGCTGGCGGCGCAGGTTGCCGCAGGACATCGCCCAGCGCAAAACGCCATAGCTGGCCCGCCTCATCGGTGGCGTAGGCGGCGAGCGCCGTGCCGTCAAACGCTGTGGCCATCGTCATGGCGCGCAGCGCGGCCGTGGATAGCTTGCCGTCGCAGCCTTGTGCGGCCACGCGCAACACGCGCCACGGCGCCGCGGCCGTGTCGAGCGGCAGCAGCGCGAGCCCGGGCTCCGCAGGCGGCGCCAGCAGTGTGACGGCATGCCAGCGTTGCGCATGGCCGTCGCCCAGCGCGGCTGTGCGAACCGGGCCGGTGCCGGCAAGCGGCAATGCCGGCGTGGCTGCGTGCTCCCATAGCAACCGCAATGGCAGCGCGGCCTCTGGTTCGGTGATGTCGAGTGCAAACACGCCGGCGATGTCCTCCGGTCCGCCGCGGAACGCGCACAGCAGCAGCGTGCGCCAGGCACCGTCGACCACGGCGTCGGTGCTTTCCGGGCGGGGGCAAGGATTGACCGCGACCGGCGCCTTGGGATCGGCCATGGCCGCGGCAAGCGGCAGCAGCGTGCGCGGCAGGTAGACGGCACGCTCCTCGCCGGAGATGGCATCGAAGCCGTGCAGCTGGCCGTCGACGGTGCCGATCCACGCCATGTGTGGCCGCTGGGCATGGCGCTCGCGAAATCGCGCATGGCCCGGCTGCCCTGTCTGCCCCGGGCGCCATATGGGCGGTGCGACCACCAGCACGCGCGCGCCGCGCGCGCTGGCCAGCCGCGTGTCGCGCGGGCGCAGCGCGGGACTGGCGTTGTCGCCGCGCAGCCAGGCCAGTTGCCGGGCGTCGAGGCGCTCGCGCGTGGACTCGTCCAGGTCGGGCCACTGAAGCGCCGCCAGCCGCTCCGGCTGGGGCATGGCGGCCTGCAGCGAGGTGTAGATCCTGCGCGATGCGGGTTGCCTGGCATCCAGCAAGGCCCCCGCTTCCCACAGGCCCGACAGCGGCTGGCGATCCTCGTCAGTTGCTGCCAGTGAAGCCTGCCATCCGACCGCGCGCAACCGGCCAGTCCAGGGCCTGGCGCCGGGTTCGATCAGGTAGGCGAGCGGGAGGCGGCCTGCAGGGCTGTCATTGCCGGCCGGAGTCGCGGGCGCGGGAATCAGCGCAAGCACGCAGGCAAGCAGGAAGGCGGCGCGTGCGTTCATGGCTGCACGATGCTCTGCACGACGGCCCGTACCGCGGGCGAGCGGCCGAAGCCGACAGCGGTGACGCGCAGCCGCGGCAAGGCTGGCCGGCCTTCGTCGATCACGGGGCCGTCGTCAAGCAGCTCGGCAACGTAACGCGGCGCCGTGTGCGAGCCTGCAAAGGCTTCCGGCAGGAAAGCTTCCGACACGCCGGCAAAGCTGCCCACCGGCACGCCAATCGCCAGGTCCGTTGCCGAGTCATGCAGCCACGGCTGCCATACCGGCGTTCGTGCCTGCGCAGTGTTGCACAGCGCTGCCTGCGCGCCGCGGCCGCATTCGCCGGCAGCGGGCCATTGGCCGAAGCGGTCGCCACTTCCGGCGGCGGCGAGCAGTTCGGCCTCCGCCTCGAACAGCGCCGCTTCGGCTGCCCGGAACGCGATCTCGCGGTCGCGGCCGGCAACCGCCAGCTGTCGGCCTGCCAACAGCATCTGCAGCATTGCCGCCGCGGTGGCGGACACCAGCAGCAGCATCGTCGCCGCGAACAGCAGCGTGATGCCGCCGCGTTGCGTCATGGCATGGCGCCTCAACATAGCGTCTCCTCGCAGCGCGCGGCATTGCGCAAGCGGACCGTCGTGGCGAACACGCGACGGTGGGCGCGGTGCGTGTCGACCGGCGCGGCCTGCAGATCGGCCCAGGCATCGTCGGCGCGCGCCAGCCCGGCAGCGTCGCGGGCAGGTCCGCGCTGCTCGCCCTGCAGTGCAAGCGCGACCTGCACCGCCAGCACGCGGTGCCATGCATGCGCTCCCATTGCCTGGACCCGTGCGGCAGGCAGGTACGCGTCGGGCTGCCGGTCGCCATCCATGTCCACCCCGTAGCGCAGTTGCAGCGATGCCACGCCACGGACCAATGCGCCGGAAGTCCAGCCGTGCCCGTCGACCTGGCCGTTGCGACGGGACGGGTAGCGGCACAGCAGCTGCGGCTCGCCGTCCGACGCGGCGGCGATGTAAAGCATGTTTGCCGCGACAAAATCCGTGGTGCTCTCCGCCCCGGCCCCCCGTGCTGCCAGCGGATAGCCGCTGCAATCGATCATCGTCTCGTCGGGCTGGCTCGGATCGCCGGGCTGTCCCTGGCCACTGAACCGCACCAGCAGGGCATCGCTTTGTGCGACACCGCGGCGGGCGCATGTCGGCACCTCGGCGATGCCCGGCTGCCCGCAGTCATCGGCGCCACTGACTGCGGGCGGCACTGCCGCGTCGAGTGGGCCTGGATGCCATCCGGCCTGGCGCAGCAGCGCGGTCAGGATGGCGAGCGCGCGTTGGCCGCGCTCCTCCATCAGCATGCGCTCCGCCGCGCTGCGGTAGGCGGAAAGCGCCACCTGCCACGCCGCCGTGGCGACGGCGGCGACGATCAGCCCGAGCGCCAGGCCGACCATGGCTTCGGTCAGCGAAAAGCCCGGGGCGTTGCGACGCATCGGGAGCGTTCTCATGGCAACCTCGCGCCGACGCGGTTCAGCGGCAATCCGGCCGGCCATGGCGCCAGTTCGGCAGACTCTGCTGTCCTGCGCGTGTCATAGGTGGCCTGATCCAGCGTCCGCTGCCAGCCAAGTCCCGTTGGCCCAAGGATCGCGAGCGATGCCAGCCCGGCGGTGAAGATCACCAGCCCGCAGAGCGCTTCGAACAGGATGTAGCCGCGGACGGCGCCAGGGAGGGGATGGCAGCGAGGCGGGCGGCAGGGCAGGGCACAGGATGGGCGCATCGCGAGGCGTCAGGACGTTTCGGGACCTCCACCGTATCCCGCCGCCGCGATGTGGTTTGTAGCCGACTGATATGGATGCGCAAAATTTGGTTAGGCCGCGCTGAACCGCTCGCCAGCTGCGAATTACAGCGTTGTCCGCCGGCGACAAATGAGAATCATCTCCTTGTAAAGTGGTATTGACACCGCATATTGAATTCCCCACTATGGCGGGGTATCGCTTTGGCCGGAACTTGATCCACAGTCTTCCGGCTCACGCTCGCCGCCACGGCAAGCTGAAAAAATCAAAAGAACGCAGTCGGGTGTGGCAATGGCGTGCTTCCGCAGAGAGGCACCCGTCGCCAGAACGGAATTTTCCGGGGGTCATCATGAGCAGGGTCGTTCCACGAGCTTGGCAGCAAGGCTTGCCAGTCAGCCGGTTGCGCTGACATGGACAGCCCGATTCGCACCCGCGCAGCCGGGTGTGGAGGGCGTTCGCCGTTTGCCCGCGCGCATCGCGCTGGCATCGACGGCGGGCGCGCTTCACCGCTGGCATGCGCCCGGCCTGCAGCCGGCTTTACCCTGATCGAACTGATGGTCGTGATCGCGCTGATCGCGATCACGACCGCGATCGCCATTCCATCCTTCCAGCGCTTTCTCGAACGCGCCCGCGCCGATGCGGCGGCGGCCGAGGTCGCGGGCCTGTTCTCGCTGGCGCGCAGCGAAGCGATTCGCCGCAACGTGCCGGTGACGATCTGCCGGGCGACCACGGCGACCAGCACCGTTTGCGCGCAGGATGCGCAGGCTGACTGGGGCGGCCGCTGGATCCTGTTCCAGGACACCAACAACGACCAGGTCCGTGCGGCCGGCGAAGAAATCATCCGCATGCGCGATGCCGGCAATGGCGGCTTGTCGCTGCTGCTGGCGGCGCCGGTGCAGGCGATCCAGGTCAGCGCACGCGGCTTCCTGTCCGCCGATGGCGCGCTCGCGTTGCGCGTGGCTTCCGGGTCGGATGAGCGTGCGCTGAATATCTGCGTATCGCATGCCGGGCGCGTCGACCAGAGGGCCGCGGCATGCAGTTGAGCCGATCCGCGTTGCGCCAGCGCGGCGCGAGCCTGATCGAGGTGCTGATCACCATGGTGCTGGTCGCCATCGTGCTGATCGGCATGATGTCGCTGCAGGCGGCATCGCTGCGCTACCGCTCCGGGGCCAGCGTGCGCTACACCATTGTCGACGCGGCCACGGACCTGTCCGAGCGTATCCGCGCGAATACCTCAGGCCTGGCCGAAGGCGTGCCCGAAGGCGCCAACGCCTACCTGGATGCGCTGGCCGTGCAGCCTCCCGCCGCGCCGGCCAAGGACTGCAGCCGGGTTACGTGCGACGGTGCCGAATATGCCGCCTGGGACGTGTCGCAATGGTGGCGCGCGCTGTCGGCGCAACTGCCCGGCGCCGGCGTCGCGGCATGGACTTCCCCCGCGGTCGTGGCACCTGCCGGCACGGTGCCAGCGGGCTTTGTCAGCTACCGGCTGGAGTTGTACTGGAAGGATCCCGCATCGAACATTGCCGCCGTGGATTGCTCCGCGGCGGCCAACGCTTATTTCGCCACGCTGGCCGGGTTTGACACCAGGGGAGTCACATGCGCGACCGTCACGCTCCGGCCCTGATCCGGCGCCGCATCGCCAGCCGCGGGCGCTCGCTGGTGGAAATCATGGTCGCGCTGGTGCTCAGCCTGTTGTTGCTGGGATCGATCACCGCGTTCTACCTGACCACGCAGCGCAGCACGCGCACGCAGGAAGGCTTGCGCAGCGCCGACGACGGCGCGCGCTGGGCCCTGTCGGTCATGGGCGACCAGCTGCGCCTGGCCGGACTGGGGCGCGTCGACCTGTCGCTGCTGAGCGCGCGCCCGGTCACCTTCGATGGCGCGCCGGTGGTCGGCTGCGACGGCGGGATCGCCGATGTCGGAACGGGCGCCTGCGTGGCGCCGGCGACCACGAATGCGGATGCGATCACGGTGCGCTATTTGCGCATCGATGGCTCGCTCGCCAGCGTCACCGACTGCAACGGCCGCGCGGTCCCGGTGGCACGCGGCGTGGCCGAAAACGCCTTCTACGTGGCCGGCAACACGCTGATGTGCCGCGGCTCGGATGGCGCGACCATGGCCGCATCGCGTGCCGAGCCGATCCTTGAGAACGTCCAGGACCTGCAGCTGACCTACGGCGTGGCGCAGGATGCCGACTCCGCCAACGTCACGCAATACCAGCCGGCCAGCGCGCTGGCGGCGGCGGACTGGAGCCGCGTGGTCAGCGTGCGCGTATGCCTGCTGGTGACGGATCCCAGCCCGGTCAATGCGGATATCGCCACCACTTACCGCGACTGCGCCGACAACGTGCAGAACACTGCCGACGGCCGCCTGCGCCGGCGCTTTACCAGCAGCTTTGCACTGCGCAACCGGGTGGGATAGATGAGCCAGCGCACGGACAGACAAGAGTGCAGACCGGCGCTGCGCAGGCGCCGCGCGCGCGGCGTGGTGCTGGTGGTGGCACTGGTGATCATCGCGGTGGTGTCGCTGCTGACCGTATGGAGCATGCGCGGCAGCCTGTTCGACGAACGCCTGGCGGGCAACAACCGTGACCATCAGGTCGCGTTCCAGGCGGCGGAGCTGGGGCTGCGCTTTTGCGAAGGGGTGGTGGTCACGGGACAGCCGGCCGCGCTGTTCAACCGCATGTACCGCAAGGACATGAGTGCCATCGTCAGCGCAGCCAAGCCGCCGGTGGACAGCAGCGGCCAGCTCAAGCTGGGCTATCTCGATGCCAGCGGCCGCCAGTTCTGGGAGGTGCCGGCCAACTGGGATACCAGCGTGAACGCCGAGCCCAATACCAACGTGATCGTTATTCCCGCCAGCGACGGCGTCACGCTGCGCGAAGCCGCGGCGGCGCCGCGCTGCTTTATCGAAGAGATCCGCAAGCCGTCCAAGGTCAGGAATCCGCAGACCGGCATGCCGATCAATATCCATTACCGGGTGACGGCGCTGGGCACCGGCATCAATCCCGGCACGCAGGTCTCGCTCCAGTCGGAGGTACGGCAATGACAGGCTTCAACAGGAGGTTCCGCCAGGGCGTCGCAGCGACGATGGCTGTCGCGATCGCGCTGTTGCCGGTCGCTGGCGGCGCGGCGGTGTCGCAGCAGCCGCTGATTTTCAGCACCTCGGTGGCGCCCAACGTGATGTTCACGCTGGACGATTCCGGCTCGATGATGTTCGAGATCACGCCGGAAAGCCTGTCGCCGAATGGCACGGAATCCAGCTGGGACCTGACGCCCGACCGCGGCAACTGGCTGATCTATACCTTCCCGTTGCCCAGCGGCGGTCAGGTCTATTCGACCGGCGCCACCTACTACAAGGACGCCAACGCGTCGGTCGTCAACTTCAGCAGCACCTCGCTGGCGGCGGCACACTACCGGACCGCGGCGCTGAATGTGTCGTACTACAACCCGGACGTCACCTACGGCGCATGGTTCGATCCGTCCGGCAGCCTGGCCAAGGCGTCGCCAAAGAAGGCCTACTACAACCCGATGCTGCCGGACAACGGCTCGATCGACCTGACCGCCGACAACACCGTCAAGACGTACTGGCTGGACGACGATGGCAAGGGCTTCAGCGAAAAGAAGGTCACGTTCTATCCTGCCCTCTACTACCGGTACGACAGCACGCTCAGCGGCTGCAACGCCAGCACGTCGAGCCTGAAATGCTTCAAGCGCTACGAGATCCGTTCGGGGTCGACGTTTCCGCACAACGGCAAGCGCATGGACTGCGCATCATCGGCCAGCTGCACCTACGACGAAGAAATCCAGAACTTCGCCAACTGGTTCCAGTACTACCGCTCGCGCATCCTGGCCATGCGCGCGGCGGTAGGCCAGGCCTTCGCGGGGCAGAATGAAGCCATCCGGGTGGGCTTCACCACCATCAATGACAATACCCGCTCCGGCTCGTCCAGCTTTACCGGCATCCGACGCGCGGTGGCGCCGTTCAGCACCACCAACAAGACGCAGTTCTACCAGGACTTCTACAGCCTGGACCTCGGCGCCAACGGCACGCCGCTGCTGGGCGGCATGGACACCGTGGGCAAGTATTTCCAGAACAACGCCCAGCCGTGGGTCGAGCCGGGCGGCACCAGGGAGAGCGCCTGCCGTGCCAGCTACCACATCCTGTCCACCGACGGCTATTACGGCGACAGCACCTCGGTCGGCGATGTCGACAGCAGCAAGGGTTCAAAGATCACGCCGGTGTCAGGCACGGCCTACCAGTACCAGCCAGTGGCGCCGTACAAGGACGGCTATTCGAATACCCTCGCCGACGTGGCGATGAAGTACTGGGTCAACGACCTGCGCACCGCCGAGAACCGCGTGCCGACCAACGCGCGCGACGAAGCCTTCTGGCAGCACCTGGTCACCTTCACGCTGGGGCTGGGCGTGAAAGGCTCGCTGGAATCCGACCCGGCCAACAAGCCGGCCAACGCCAATACCACGCGCAGCGATGTGCTCGACGCCATCCTGGCCAAGCTGAAGGCGGGCACGATCAGCTGGCCCAGGCCGTCCAGCAGCGACCAGAACAAGATCGACGATCTCTGGCATGCCGCGGTGAACACGCGCGCCGACAACTACAGCGCGGGAGACGCTACCGGGCTTGCCGCGGCGCTGAACAACGCGCTGACGCAGATCGCCTCGCGCAGCGGCTCGTCCTCGTCGGCGGCGACCAATTCGACCACGCTGAACACAGACACCGCGCTGTTCCTGACGCGCTTCCGCTCGGGCGCATGGACCGGCGAACTGCTGTCGCAAAGCTATAACGCCACGGACCGAGCCTTCACGAACCTCAACTGGAATGCCTACCAGCAGATGCCTGCCGCGGCGTCGCGCAAGATCTATACGTGGTCGCCCGGTACCGCGCCGGCCGGCAAGCCGTTCCAGTGGACCAGCGACAGCGACGCCTCGCTGACCACCGCGCAGAAGACCGCACTGGGGGGCGACAGGGCCATCGTCGCCTACCTGCGCGGCGACACCACGCTGGAAAGGCGCAACGGCGGCAAGTACCGCGACCGGGTGACCGACAACGGCTCCGGCGGTTCAGTGTCGAACGTGCTGGGCGACATCGTCAACTCCTCGCCGATCTACGTGAAGGCCGCGGATGCCGGCTATGACTACCTGAACGGAGACGGCGGCAACAGCTATTTCAGCTTTCTCGCCAACAACCGCACCAATCGCCGCGCGATGATCTATGTGGGTGCCAACGACGGCATGCTGCACGGCTTCGATGCGCTGACCGGGGTGGAAAAGTTTGCCTACCTGCCCAACCAGGCGATCGTCGGTGCCAATTCGGTCAAGGCGCTGGCCTCTCCCGACTACGTCCACCGCTTCCTGGTCGATGCCACGCCGAGCGCCGGCGACGTATTTATCCGGCGCGGCACGGACAGCACCGCCAGCTGGCGCACGGTGCTGGTCGGCGGCATGGGCGCCGGCGGCAAGGGTATGTTCGCGCTCGACGTGACCGACCCGTCGGCCTTCGACGAGAAGAAGGTCATGTGGGAAATTGCCGCCGATAACGACAATGACCTGGGCTACACCCTCGGCACGCCGGCGATCGGCCGCGTCAACAATGGCAAATGGGTGGCGATCTTCGGCAACGGCTATGAAAGCGGCACGGGCAAGGCGGTGCTGTACATCGTCGATCTGGCCAACCCGTTTGCCAGCAATGGCATCCAGAAGATCTATGCCGATGCGAAGGAGACCGCCGCGAGCGGCAACAACAACGGGCTGGGCAGCCCTGAAGTGGTCTACGACGACAACCTGACCATCCAGGCAGTCTATGCCGGCGACCTGAAAGGCCGGATGTGGAAGTTCGATCTCGCCGGCGACAACCCGGCGGCCTGGAGCGCCCGCATGGGCACCACGCAGGGCGCGCCGCTGTTCACCGCGCAAAGCGCCGCGGGCGTGATTCAGCCGATCACCGCAGCGCCCACTGCGTTGGTCAATCCCAAGGATCCGAAGAAAGGCTTCCTGCTGACCTTTGGCACCGGCCGCTTCTACGACGCCGCTGACACCGCGGCCACGGGCTATAACTCGGTCTACGGCGTGTGGGACAACAATGCCGCAGCGGCGACGCGCAGCGACCTGCGCGCGCAGACGCTGACGCCTGGTTCGACAATCGTGGATGGGGTGTCGCGTCCCGTTTTGACGCTCAGTAGCAATGCGGTCGACTACACCACCCGGCGCGGCTGGTACATCGACCTGCTGACGCAGGGCGAGCGCGTGGTGGTCAAGCCGAAGACCGACGCGGAACGGCTGGTGATCACCACGCTTACGCCATCGACCGACGAGTGCGTCGGCGGCATCAGTTCCAACCTGCTCGACTTTGCCGCGCTGACCGGCGCCGCGCTGCCGTATGCGGTGCTCGACGTCAATGGCGACGGCAAGGTCGATGGAGACGACAACATAAAGGTCAACGACAGGGTGCTGGTGGTATCGGGCATCGCCCAGCAGGGCAACTTCGGCTCGACCATCTTTACCGGGGGCGGCGGCAGCAGCGACCACCTCAAGGTCGCCAGCGCCACCACGGGCGATGTCATCAGCGTGGTGGAGAAGGGCAATATCGCCCGCAACCGGCTGTCGTGGAGGCAGATCTCGCAATGAACAGGTTCCCTGGCCGCCGCTGCATGCCGGGCACGGGCGGCATGACGCTGATCGAGTTGATGGTCGCGGTATCGATCCTCGGCATCATCGCCGCGATCGCCATCCCCAACTACACCGAATACGTCAGGCGCGGCTATCGCACCGATGCGCGCGGCATGATGACCGAGGCGGCGCAGCAGCTGGAGCGCTTTCGTTCGGTCAATGGGCGCTATGACCAGGACACCGCAGAAGCGGCGTTTGCCTTGCCGGCGGCGTTCCGCACCTCGCCGCGCGACAGCAACCGGGTCCGCTACAACATCTCGCTGGTGGCCAATTCGCTGACAGCGAACGGCTATGTACTGCAGGCGGTCCCGGTCGATGCGGCGGACGCGTGCGGCACCTACCTGCTGGACCAGGCCGGCACTCGGCTGAACGCGGTCGGGGCTAATCCCGCCGCGTACCGGCAGGACTGCTGGGAGCGCTGAGAGACGAGTGGAAAGTCGGGGAAGGGAAGGGCGCTCAGCGCTTGCTGTTGCCCGCGGTCACTTCGGCGAGTACATCGGAGAATTCGGAAACATCCTCGAAACTCCGGTACACCGACGCAAACCGGATATACGCGATCTTGTCGAGCTTGCGCAACTCGATCATCACCAGCTCGCCGACCTGGCTGCTGGCGATTTCCTTTTCGCCCAGCGACAGCAGTCTTTCCTCGATGCGGGTGATGGCTTCATCGATGGCCTCGGCCGAAACCGGACGCTTGCGCAGCGCCAGGCGCATCGAATCCTTCAGCTTGGCGCGCGTGTAGTCGACGCGCGAACCGTTTTTCTTGACGATGGCGGGGAAGAACAACTCGATCCGCTCATAGGTGGTGAAGCGGCGGTCGCAGGACTCGCAGCGGCGGCGCCGGCGCACGGCATCGCCGTCTTCGGACATGCGCGTGTCGAGAACCTGGGTATTGGAATGACCGCAAAAGGGGCATTTCATGCCGGACCACCTTCAGTTAACACCCCGTCGCCATTTCCGTTGGGTCTTCTGCGGTGGCGGGGCGGGTTGGCGAGGCCCGCAAGCCGGAGCCCCATGAAGGGCGTGGCTTGCGGGGCTGCCGGCCGCTCACGCGCAAGGGCGGGAGCGGCCTCGATGCATCAGCCGTAGACCGGGAAACGCTTGGTCAGGGCGGCCACCTGCTCGCGCACGCTGGCGATGTTGGCGGCGTCGTGCGGGTTCTCCAGCACGTCGGCGATCAGGTTGCCGACGATGCGGGCTTCTTCTTCCTTGAAGCCGCGCGTGGTCATGGCCGGCGAGCCCAGGCGCACGCCCGAGGTCACGAACGGCTTTTCCGGATCGTTCGGGATGGCGTTCTTGTTGACGGTGATGTGCGCCTCGCCCAGGATGCGCTCGGCGTCCTTGCCGGTGATGTTCTTGGCGCGCAGGTCGACCAGCATCACGTGGCTTTCGGTGCGGCCCGAAACGATGCGCAGGCCGCGCGCGATCAGGGTCTCGGCCAGCACGGCGGCGTTCTTCACCACTTGCTGCTGGTATTCCTTGAACTCGGGCGTCAGCGCTTCCTTGAACGCGACGGCCTTGCCGGCGATCACGTGCATCAGCGGGCCACCCTGGATGCCGGGGAAGATTGCCGAGTTGATGGCCTTCTCATGCTCGGCCTTCATCAGGATCACGCCGCCGCGCGGGCCGCGCAGGCTCTTGTGCGTGGTCGTGGTGACGAAGTCGGCGTGCGGCACCGGGTTCGGGTAGACGCCCGCGGCGATCAGGCCGGCGTAGTGGGCCATGTCGACCATGAAGTAGGCACCGATCGACTTGGCGACCTTGCCGATGCGCTCGAAGTCGATGCGCAGCGCGAAGGCCGAGGCACCGGCGATGATCAGCTTGGGCTTCTTCTCTTGCGCCAGCTTTTCCAGCGCGTCGTAGTCGATGTCTTCCTGGGCGTTCAGGCCGTAGCTGACCACGTTGAACCACTTGCCGCTCATGTTCAGCGCCATGCCGTGGGTCAGGTGGCCGCCTTCGGCCAGGCTCATGCCCATGATGGTGTCGCCCGGCTTGAGCATGGCGAAGTACACGCCCTGGTTGGCCTGCGAACCCGAGTTGGGCTGCACGTTGGCGGCTTCGGCGCCAAAGAGTTGCTTGACGCGGTCGATGGCGAGTTGCTCGACCATGTCGACAAACTCGCAGCCACCGTAGTAGCGCTTGCCGGGATAGCCCTCGGCGTACTTGTTGGTCAGCTGCGAACCCTGCGCGGCCATCACGGCCGGCGAGGTGTAGTTTTCGGAGGCGATCAGCTCGATGTGGTCTTCCTGGCGCTGGTTTTCCTTCTGGATAGCGGCAAAGACTTCAGGGTCGATCTGGTCGATCGTGAAACGGCTGCGTTCGAACATGGCGAAACTCGTCTGAAAAAAGGGGAATCCGATTCAAGCATCGGGAGCATCGGGTTAGGGCGCGCGGGGAAGGCTAGCGGCGACCGGCGCTGGCGGCACTTTAACCGTCGGCGCAGGGCGCACCCTGCTTCCCATTCGCTGCCCAGGCGAGCGGCAGGCGTTAGAAACAACACGCCAGAGAACTTGCGCTTCCTCGTGGTAGTGCCCACTGACTTCGCCAGTCGCGCAAGATGGAATGGTTGGGCGCAGTGTAGCGCGTAGAGTGCGCCCGCCGCAAGCCGTCAACCCGCCAGCCAAGGCTGGTCAAGGGCTGGCCAGCAACTTGCTGTTGCAAACTCGTACTGCGGGTTTACACGAAACCGCGATCTCTCTCCGTTACAATCGCGGCCATGACAAATTTTGTCTGGACCCTGCGGGTGTACTGGGAAGACACCGACGCGGGCGGCGTAGTGTTCTACGCCAACTACCTCAAGTTCTTCGAACGGGCCCGCACCGAGTGGCTGCGTTCGCTCGGTATCGAGCAGCAGGCGCTGGCCGACGAGGCCGGCGTGGTCTTTATCGTCCGTAGTACGGCGGTGGACTACAATGCGCCCGCCCGCCTCGATGACCAGCTCGAGATCCGTACGCGCATCGACCGGGTCGGCCCGGCTTCGGTCCAGTTCACGCAGGAAGCCTGGCGTGGCGAGCTGATGCTGGCGACCGGCGTCATCCGCGTTGGATGCGTCGATCGAAGCACTTTTCGTCCCGCCCCGATTCCCGCCCCCGTCCTAGCTACCATCAAGTCCGCCCGATGAATCCCGTGACCGTCACGCAAGACCTGTCGATCGTATCGCTGGTGCTCCACGCCAGCCTGCTGGCACAGGCCGTCATGGCGCTGTTGCTCGTCATGTCGCTGTTTTCGTGGACCTATATCTTCCGCAAGCACCTGGCGCTGCGCTCGGCGCGCACCCAGACCGAGGGGTTCGAGCGCGACTTCTGGGCCGGCGGCGACCTGCAGGCGCTATATAACAGTGCCGTCAACAACCGCCACAACACCGGCGCGCTCGAGCGGATCTTTGAATCCGGCATGGGCGAGTTCCTGAAGGCGCGCGAGCGCGGCAACGATTCGGGCGCGCTGCTCGACGCGGCCCGCCGCGCCATGCGTGCTGCGTACCAGCGCGAGATGGACGTGATGGAGTCGCACCTGCCGTTCCTGGCGTCGGTCGGCTCGGTCAGCCCGTATATCGGCCTGTTCGGCACGGTCTGGGGGATCATGAACGCGTTCCGCGGCTTGTCGAATGTGCAGCAGGCGACCCTGGCGTCAGTGGCGCCCGGCATCGCCGAAGCACTGGTAGCCACGGCGATCGGCCTGTTCGCGGCGATCCCGGCGGTGATCGCCTATAACCGCTATGCCACCGAAATCGACCGCCTCGCGATCCGTTTCGAGAGCTTCATGGAAGAGTTCCTGAACATCCTGCAACGGCAGGCGCGCTAACCGAATCCAGCACGGGCGGCATGGGCAACCGGCCCGGCCCCCGTCGTTTCCAGGAGTCCTGCAATGGCAGCCATTCAGCGCCGCGGCGGTTCGCGCCGCCGGGCAAGCGCCGACATCAATGTCGTGCCCTATATCGACGTCATGCTCGTGCTGCTGGTCATCTTCATGGTGGCAGCGCCGATCGTGAGCCCCGCGACCGTGGACCTGCCCACCGTGGCCAACGCCACGCCCCAGCAGAAGGCGCCGCCGATCGTGGTCACCGTGCACGAGAACGGCGATCTGACCGCGCGTGGCAAGGACAATGCCGGCAATGCCTTCGAGCGCAAGCTCGACAAGCAGGGCCTGCTCGATTTCGTGCACCAGCGCCAGAACGAGAATCCGGACCAGCCGGTGGTGATCGCCGCCGACCGTTCGGTGAAGTATGAAGCCGTGCTCGATGTCATGTCAGTCCTGAAGGCCGACGGCATCAAGCGCGTGGGCCTGATGGTCAAGTCCAAGACTTCCTGACGCGTTGAACCCGTACTGAAGCCGCATTGATGCGCCCGACTGACAGCCACCGCGATTGCCGTTGCGCCCGATGAATACCGTCGCCGCCTATCCCTACCAGCCGGTGAGAGAGCGGGGAACCATGCGTTCCTTCGTGCTCGCGCTTGCCATGCACCTGCTGCTGGGCATCGTGCTGTATTACGGCGTGCACTGGCAGAGCAGCACGCCGGTTGGCGCCGAGGCCGAGCTGTGGGAAGAGGTTCCCGCCGCCACCGCGCCGCCGCCGCCGCCGCCCGAGCCCGAGCCCGAGCCGGTGGTGCAGCCGCGGCCGGTGCCCGCACCGCCGGCCCCGCAGGTGAAGAGCAAGGTCGAGGAAGACGCCGACATCGCGCTCGAGAAGAAGAAGCGCCAGGCCGAGACCGCCGCGCGCGAGGAAGCCGAGCGCAAGGAAACGGCCCGCAAGGAAGCCGAGCGCAAGGACGCGGCGCGCAAGGAAGAGGCACGGAAGGAAGACGCTCGCAAGGAAGAAGCCCGCAAGGACGCGGTGCGCAAGGAAGCCGAGCGCAAAGAGGCCGAGCGCAAGGAAGCCGAGCGCAAGGAAGCGCAGCGCAAGGACGACGCGAAGAAGAAGGTCGCGCAGCAGGAACAGGAACGCAAGGAACAGGCTGAGCGCGAGCGCAAGGAAGCCGCCGATGCGAAGGCCAAGGCCGCGCAGGCCGACGCCAAGGCGAAGGCCCAGGCAGAGGCAAAGGCCAAGGCACAGGCCGATGCCAAGGCCAAGGCGCAGTCGGAGGCGGCTGCCAATGCACAGCGCAAGAGCGAGCTGGCGCGCCTGCAGGCGATGGCCGGCGGCGGCGCCGGCGGCGGCGGCGTGGGCAGCACGACCGGGGCGGGTGCCGGTGGTGGCGGCAAGGCGTCGCCGGGCTATGCCGACCGCGTGCGCCGTCGGGTGAAGCCGAACATCGTCTTCACGGAAGACGTGCCGGGCAACCCGAGCGCGGTGGTATCGGTGCGACTGGCGCCGGATGGCTCGCTGATGTCGGCGCGCCTGTCCAAGTCCAGCGGCGATTCGTCGTGGGACAACGCCGTGCTGCGCGCGGTCGAGCGTTCCGACCCGCTGCCGCGCGACGAAGATGGCAAGGCGCCGGCCAGCTTTACCATTACCTTCCGGCCAAAGGACTGAGTGACCTGGGCGCCATGAATTGCAACATAATGCAACCTTCATCGCCGGCTTTCAGTCCCATCGCTACGATGGCAGGTTGCCTGACGCAGCCGGCAGTGTGCAGACCGCACGCACAACGGGGATGCGCCATGCGCGGTCCTGCCCGTGTTGCCGTCTGCCTGGATTTCCTGCCGTGCCCGACGAATCTTGAAATCGACTGAGGAGCAGCATGCGAAAGCTTTGGGCCCCCAACTGGCTGTCCGCGAGGCGGCACCATGCAAACCAACGAGCCGCCCACAGGGCGGGACGCCGCGCGCTGATGGCGTGGCTGGCTGCGGCACTGACCGTGGCCGCCGGCGCCGCGCACGCGCAGCTCAACGTTGAAATCTCCGGGGTCGGCTCCAGCCAGATCCCGGTCGCTACCGCCAACTTCCAGGGCGAGGCCCAGGCCCCGCAGAACCTGACCGCGATCATTCGCGCCGACCTGGCGCGCAGCGGCCGCCTGCGCAATGTCGACCCGGGCGGCGCCACGGTGGCGGAATCCGCCAATGTCGACCTGGGCAGCTGGAAGTCGCGCGGTGCCGACGCCTTTGTCGCCGGCAGCGTGACGCCGGCCGCCGGTGGCCAGTACGAGGTGCGTTTCCGCCTGTACGACACGGTCAAGGGCCAGAGCCTGGGCGGGCTGGCCTTCACGGTCAACCAGAGCCAGCTGCGCGTGACCGCGCACAAGATTGCCGACTACATCTATGAAAAGCTGCTGGGCGAGCGCGGCGTGTTTGCCACGCGCCTGTCGTACGTGTCGAAGGTGGGCGGCCGCTACCAGCTGCTGATCTCGGATTCGGACGGCCAGAATTCGCAGGTTGCGCTGAGCAGCAACGAGCCGATCATCTCGCCGTCGTGGTCGCCGGACGGCCGCCGCGTGGCCTATGTTTCGTTCGAAGCCAAGAAGCCGGTGGTGTACGTGCATGACCTCGCCAGCGGCAAGCGCACGCTGGTGTCGAACCAGAAGGGCAACAACAGCGCGCCGTCGTGGTCGCCTGACGGCCAGCGCCTGGCACTGGCGCTGTCGCGCGACGGCAATACCCAGATCTACCAGGTGAACGCCGACGGTTCTGGCATCCGCCGCCTGTCGCGCAGCAGCGCCATCGACACCGAGCCGCAGTACTCGCCCGATGGCCGCAGCATCTACTTCACCAGCGACCGCGGCGGTGCGCCGCAGGTGTATCGCATGCCCGCCGGCGGCGAAGAAGCCGGCGCGGCGCAGCGTGTCACCTTCAAGGGCAGCTACAACGTGAGCCCGCGGATCTCGCCGGACGGCAAGTACCTGGCGTACATCTCGCGCGCGGGCGGCTTCAAGCTGCAACTGCAGGACCTGAGCAACGGCGACGTGACGTCGCTGACGGATACGGCCAACGACGAGGCTCCGAGCTTCGCCGCCAACGGCAAGTACATTCTCTATGCCACCCGCGTGGGCGGCCGCGCGGTGCTGGCGGCGGTGTCCACTGACGGGCGTACCCGGCAGGTTCTGTCCCTCCAGTCCGGCGATGTTCGCGAGCCGTCCTGGGGTCCTTTCATGCAATAACAGGAGTCATTCAACATGCCCCAACTGATGAGCAAAACCCTTGCCGTCGCCGCTCTGCTGGCCCTGGGTGCCTGCAGCTCCGGCGTCAAGCTGGACGACACTGCCAACGCCGGCGCCGGCAAGGCCGGCACCGGTGCGGACCCGCGCGCCGTGACCCCGGTGACCGCCGCCGATCCGCTGAACGACCCGAACAGCCCGCTGGCCAAGCGCAGCGTGTACTTTGACTTCGACAGCTACTCCGTCAAGTCCGACTACCAGGGCATGCTGACCGAGCACGCCAAGTACCTCGGCACCAACAAGGGCCGCAAGATCCTGATCCAGGGCAACACCGACGAGCGTGGCACCAGCGAGTACAACCTGGCGCTGGGCCAGAAGCGCGCCGAAGCCGTGCGCCGTTCGCTGGCCACGATGGGCGTGGCCGACGGCCAGATGGAAGCCGTGAGCCTGGGCAAGGAAAAGCCGAAGGCCGCCGGCCACGATGAAGCCTCGTGGGCGGAAAACCGCCGCGCGGACATCAACTACTGATCTGCGGACTGACCCTCCATGAAAGCACGCGTTTCCACCCTGTTGTGGCTTGCCGCTGTCGCCGGCGGCGGCATGCTCCCGCTCGCGCAGGTGCATGCCGGTGTGTTCGACGATGACGAGGCCCGCAAGGCGGTCATCGGCCTGCGCGACCAGTTCAATGGTTTCCAGGCGACCGCCACCCAGCGCATCGAGCAGAACAGCCGCACCATACTCGACATGCAGAACCAGCTCGAAGGCATGCGCCAGGAAGTGGCGCGGCTGCGCGGCCAGAACGAAGTGCTGCAGAACACGGTGGACACGCTGCAGAAGCAGCAGAAGGACTACTACGCCGACCTCGATGCGCGCCTGAAGAAATTCGAGCCGCAGCAGGTCACGGTCGATGGCCGCGAAGGCCTGTCGCAGCCGGGCGAGAAGCCCGAATACGACGCCGCGCTCAAGCAGTTCCAGGCGGGCGACTTCAAGAGTGCCGGGACTTCGTTCTCGGCGTTCGTCAAGAAGTACCCGCAGAGCCCGTACGTGCCGCTGGCGCAATACTGGCTCGGCAACTCGCTGTATGCGCAGCGCGACTACAAGGGGTCCACCTCGGTGCTGCAGACCATGGTCAACGCCAACCCGACGCACCCCAAGGTGCCGGACGCGATGATCGCCATTGCCAACAACCAGCTCGAGTCCGGCCAGAAGGCGGCCGCGCGCAAGACGCTGGAGCAGGTGGTGGCCAAGTATCCTGGCACCGAAGGCGCGCAGGCGGCGAGCAACCGCCTCAAGACGCTGAAGTAAGCGTCGGCGGCGGCGCGCCGCCCGCTGCTGCAAGGCCCGCCAAGGTTCGCTTTGGCGGGCCTTTTTCGTTTGTCGCGCTAGAATATGCGATTCGCCTGAACGATTCTTGCGCGCCGCCCCCGGTGCGCTGCCCGCACCATGACCAAACGCGCCATCGTCCTGCTTTCCGGCGGACTCGACTCCGCCACCGTACTTGCCATGGCCCGCGCCCAGGGTTTCGAGACCTATGCGCTGTCGATGCGCTATGGCCAACGCCATTCCTCCGAACTGGAGGCTGCCAGGCGCGTGGCCGCGGCGCTGGGCGCCACCCGTCACGAGATCGTCGACCTCGACCTGCGCCGCTTCGGCGGCTCGGCGCTGACCGATGACGCGCTGGAAGTGCCGACCGACGGCGCCACCGACGGCATTCCCGTCACCTATGTGCCGGCGCGCAACACCATCATGCTGTCGCTGGCGCTCGGCTGGGCCGAGGCCGTGGGCGGGCGCGACCTGTTCTTCGGCGCCAACGCCGTGGACTACTCGGGCTACCCCGATTGCCGCCCGGAATACGTCGCCGCCTATGAAACGCTGGCCAACCTCGCCACCAAGGCGGGCGTCGAGGGCGACCGCTTCAGCGTGCACGCGCCCATCATCGACATGACCAAGGCCGAGATCATCCGTGCCGGCATCGCCCTGGGCGTCGACTACAGCCTGACGGTGTCGTGCTACCAGGCCGACGACGACGGCCGCGCCTGCGGCGTGTGCGACTCCTGCCGCATCCGCCGCGCCGGCTTCGAGGCCGCCGGCGTGCCCGACCCGACCCGCTACCAGGGCGCCGCCTGAATATTCCGAACCGACCGCCGCCAGAAGCCGTCCCCTCCCAACGACATGCCTGATATCGACCTTGCCGCGCTCTCGCGCACCGTGCTGCTGAGCACGTTCGTCCTGACCTTCCTGTTCGGCGCGGTGCTGCAGCGCACGCACTTCTGCACGATGGGCGCAGTGTCCGACGTGGTCAACATGGGCGACTGGAGCCGCGCGCGCATGTGGGGCCTGGCGATCGGCGTGGCCATGATCGGCACCGGCGTGCTGGCGTGGGCCGGCGCCGTCGATCCGACCAAGACCATCTATACCGCCAGCAAGCTGGGCTGGCTGTCGGCGCTGGCGGGCGGGCTGATGTTCGGCTTCGGCATGGTGCTGGCGTCGGGATGCGGCAGCAAGACGCTGGTGCGCATCGGCGCGGGCAACCTGAAGTCGCTGGTGGTGTTCGTGTTCCTGGGGCTGTCGGCCTACATGACGCTGCGTGGCCTGTTCGGCGTGGTGCGCGTCAATACCGTCGACGCGGTGACGGTCACGCTGCCGACCACGCAGGACCTGCCGTCGGTGCTGGCGCAGGGCACGGGCATGGCGCGCGGCGCGCTGCAGCTTGGCCTAGGGCTGCTGCTGGGGGGCGTGCTGGTGGTGTGGGCGCTGGCGGGCCGCGGCTTCCGCTCGTTCGACAACCTGCTCGGCGGCATCGGCGTCGGTCTGATCATCGTGGCGATGTGGTACGTGTCGGGCCACCTGGGCTACGTTGCCGAGGATCCGAATACTCTTGAAGAGTTGTTTGTGTCGACCAACTCCGGTCGCATGGAAAGCCTGAGCTTCGTCGCGCCTTACGCCTATACGCTCGACTGGCTGATGATGTTCAGCGACAAGAGCAAGGTGCTGACCATCGGCATCGTAAGCGTGTTCGGCGTGATCGCCGGCGCGGCGGTCTATGCGCTGGCGACGCGCACGTTCCGCTGGGAAGGTTTCGGTAATGCCGAGGACGTGGCCAACCACATGGTCGGCGGCATCCTGATGGGCGCGGGCGGGGTGACCGCGCTGGGCTGCACGGTGGGGCAGGGGTTGTCGGGCGTCTCGACGCTGGCGATCGGCTCCTTTATCGCGCTGGCCGGCATCCTGGCGGGTGCGGTGCTGGCGTTCCGCTACCAGATGTGGCGGCTGGAACGCATGATGTGAACACCGCCCGCGCGGCGCGCTCTTGACAGTTCGAGAAGTGTGTCACTATAATCGCGGTTCTGTTTTTTCGGGTCGTTAGCTCAGTCGGTAGAGCAGCGGACTTTTAATCCGTTGGTCGCGTGTTCGAGTCACGCACGACCCACCAGCATTCGAAGTACACAAAGGCCTGCGCATTGCGCAGGCCTTTGTCGTTTACGGCGCTGGCATTCCCCTCAGTGGTGGTAACGCGGCCTCAGCGCGAAGACTCACGCACGCATGCAAGGTGCGCCAAGGGGCCGCAATCCGGCCGGCAAAGCGGCGTATTAACCAGATCGAGTTAGAGACTTGTTGTCTTGCACACAGGACAATGAAATGCCGCCCTGCCATGGGGGGCGGCGGGGGAGACACAGAATGCACTAAGCCGGGAAAGCACCCGGCAGGATTCCATATGCGGCAAGCGGGTGAATCGTTACCGGCCAGCGGGCATGTGCTGCGCATCATCTGGCCGTTCGTTCCGGTGGTGGTCGCGCTGGCGTTGTTCAGCATCGCCAGCCTGGACCTGTTGTCGGCCGCGCGCGCATTCGTCGCGGGCGAGAGCCAGTGGTCCAGGAGCCAGAAGAACGCGGTGCTGCACCTGCTGCGCTACGGCGAGGACCGCAACCCCGAAGACTTCGCTTCCTATCGCGCCGCCATTGCCATCCCGCTGGGCGACCAGCGCGCCCGGCTGGAACTCGACCGGGACGAGCCGGACCTTGAGCGCGTGCGCGAAGGGCTGCTGGCCGGCGGCAACCACCCGGAAGACATCCCGCGGATGGTCCGGCTATACCGCAATTTCCGTCATATCCACGAGGTTGATGCCGCGATCCGCGTTTGGGCTGCCGGCGATGCAGAAATCGCCGCGCTGCACGAGCAGGCGCTGGCACTGCGACGGCTGGTCGATCGACCCGGCTGCGACGATGATTGCGTGGCGCCCGTGCTGCGCCGGATCGCGCAGATCGATGCCCGGCTGACCCCGCTGGAACGCGAGTTTTCGGGACACCTCGGACAGGCCTCGCGCCGGGTGACGCGGCTGCTGACCACCGGCAGCGCGGTGGTGGCGACGCTGCTGCTGATGTCGGCGATCCTGCTGTCGCACGGTCCGCTGCGGCGCGAGCGCCGGCTGCGCGAGGCGCTGTCCCAGCGCGAGGAGCAGTTGCAGCTGGCGGTGGAGGGCAGCAACGATGGCCTGTGGGACTGGCATCTTGGCAGCGGCGAACTGTATTTTTCCGCGCGATGCGCGCAGATGCTGGGCTATGGCGCAAGCGAGCTGCCGCATGCGCGCGAGACCGTGCTCGGCCTGCTGCATCCGTCGGACCTCGAAGCCTTCGAGGCCAAGTTGGCGCGGCACCTGCGCGGCGGCGAGCCCTATGACGCCGAGTTCAGGCTGCGCAAGCGCGACGGCGATTACCTGTGGGTGCGCGCGCGCGGCCGGCTGGTACGTGCCGCCGCGCGGCAGCACTCGCGCATGGCGGGCTCGCTGACGGATATCTCGGACAACAAGCGCTACGAGGCGCAGCTGTTCGCCGAGAAGGAGCGTGCCCAGGTCACGCTGCAAGCGATCGGCGATGCGGTGGTGACTACCGATGTCTGGGGCCGCGTGCAGTCGCTCAATCCCGCTGCCGAGGCGCTGACTGGCTGGCGCGAAGCCGATGCCCTCGGGCAGCCGCTGGGCAAGGTGTGCGTGCTGCGCGACGAAGACAGCCTGGCGCCGCTGCCCGATATCGTCACGCTCGCGCTCAGGCGGCGCTGGCGCAGCCAGTCGGCACAGCTGGTGCAGCGCGCCGGGTCGGGACAGCCCGGTCAGGCGCTGGCGGTCAAGCCCTCGGTGGCGCTGATCCGCGACCGCGTGGCGCAGGCGATCGGCGTGGTGGTGGTCCTGCACGATATCAGCCAGGAACGCGCGCATGCCGCGCGGCTGGCGTACGAGGCCAGCCACGACGGCCTCACCGGCCTGGTCAACCGCGCCGAGTTCGAGCGCCGCGTCGGTGCCGCGATCACGCGAGCGCATGCGCAGGGTGTCCGCCATGCGCTGATGTACCTGGACCTCGACCAGTTCAAGGTGGTCAACGATACTTGCGGCCATGCCGCCGGCGACGAGCTGATCCGCCAGATGGCCGAGGTCATGCGCAGCCAGCTGCGCCGCAACGATACGCTGGCGCGCCTGGGCGGCGACGAGTTCGGCGTGCTGCTCGAGCATTGCTCCACCAGCGACGGCGAGCGCGTGGCCGAGGCGCTGCGCCACGCCATTGCGTGCTTCCGCTTCGCGCACCGGCAGCGCACCTTCACGCTGGGCGTGAGCATCGGCCTGATTTCGCTGGACGCCCAGACCGGCAGCGTCGCCGAAGCGCTCAGCGCGGCCGATGCTGCCTGCTATGTGGCCAAGGAGGGCGGGCGCAACCGCGTGCAGGTCTACCACCCAAAGGACGGCGTCGTGCAGGCGCGGCACGGCGAGATGGAATGGGTCAGCCGCGTGCACGCCGCGCTGGCGGCCGGGCGCTTCTGCCTGTTCGCGCAGGAGATCGTGCCGGCGCAGCCGGACGCCGCGGCGCGGCCAGGCGGTCGCCATATCGAACTGTTGCTGCGCATGCTCGACGAGCGCGGCCGGCTGGTGCCGCCGATGGCGTTCGTCCCGGCGTGCGAGCGCTACAACCTGATGCCGATGATCGACCGCTGGGTGGTCGAAACCGCCTTCCACGCGCTGGCGGGCCGCCAGGGGGAGATCGCCACCTGTGCCATCAACCTGTCGGGCTCGTCGCTGGGGGACATCCACTTCCCTGAGTTCGTGCGCGAGCAGGCCCAGCGCGCCGGCATCGCGCTGGACGGCATCTGCTTCGAAATCACGGAGACGGCGGCGATCGCCAACCTTGCTCAGGCGGGATCATTCATCCAGCAGCTGCAGCAGCTTGGCTGCAGTTTCGCGCTGGACGACTTTGGCGCCGGCATGTCGTCGTTCACGTACCTGAAGCACTTGCCGGCGGCGTATCTGAAGATCGACGGCAGCTTCGTGCGCGACATGCTGGCCGACCCGGTGAACCTGGTGATGGTGGAGGTGATCCAGCGCATCGGACATGCCATGGGCAAGAAGACCATCGCCGAATTCGTCGAGAGCGAGGCCATGCTGGAGCGGCTGCGCGAACTGGGTATCGACCTGGTGCAGGGCTTTCATATCGGCCCGCCGCAGCCGTTCGCCCCGTGCGGGCTGGCCGCGATGGTGCCGTCCGCGGCGGCGCGGACGGGCTAGGGCGCAAACGCGAGACTCAGGGAACGAGCGGGTCGCGGAAGCCGCTGTCGGCCGGAGCCGCGCCCGGCGTGGGGGACGTCGTGGTTTCCGGCGCGGTGGCGGGAGGGATTGCCTGCCGTTTGGCATCGCGCCAGGTGTTGTAGACCCAGTACGCCGCGCCAGCCGCCAGGCCGACCTTGGACAGCTTCCAGGTCCAACGCAGCACCGGCGTGCGCCGGAGCAAGGGCAAGGCCAGCGTCACCGCGGTGCTCAGCAGCGGATAGTCCTTGGTCACGCCGGCAACCTTCATCCATGAGCCGGGCCGCGCGATGCGCGGCAGCCAGCTGGCGACGCTGCCCAGCCGGCGTGCGCCGCCGCGCACCTGGTGCAGCGCCTGCAGGCAGTCGTGGCGTTCCAGCGCCGCGCGCGTGAGCAGCAGCTCCTTGCGCACGTCGAGCGGCAACCGGACTTCCTGCGTGAAGCGGACGGGCCGCGTCTGCTCGCGGCGGTTGCGCTCGTTCGCGCCTTCTTCGGGTTCCAGGGTGGTCATCGGCGCAGGATCTCCCGGTCTTTGTCGATTTCGGCGAGCGTGGCCTCGAACATCGGCGGGGCGTTGCGCACCAGGTTGCGGGCGTACGCCAGGCAGGCGACGCACAGCAGCAGGTAGACGACCACCAGCACGCCCAGCGCCTGCCAGCCGTAGCTGTTCCAGAACAGGATCGCGACGAGCGCGGTGAAGGTGACCAGTGCGATGCCGAAGAACACCAGCCCGAAGCAGGCCAGCAGTGCGACCTTCATCAGGCGCGTGCGCTCCTCGGCGAATTCGACGCTGGCAAGCTCCAGGCGGGTCTGGACCATGGCAACCACCGAGTGGAAGAGGTTGCGCACGGATTCCAGCAATTTGGGAGAGGGGGTGGATTCGCTCATGGATTCGCTCGGCGGCTCCGGCGTGAAAGCGGCACGCCGGCGCAAGCCGCGCGTGCCTTTCTGCGGACGGGGCCGGGCGCCGCAGTGCGGGCCCCCGGGCCTCTGGCAACCCGCGCCTCGCCCGGGTTGCCGCTATGGTGCGGCACCTGGCGCCGCACCGGGACTTCAGCCGCTTACTTGCGGTTCAGCAGAAGACCGACCAGCAGGCCCACGCCGGCCGCCACGCTTACGGCGCGCCAGGGGTGGTCATGCACGTAGTCGTCGGTGGCGCGAGCGGCCGCCTTGCTCTTGGTCACGACGGCATCTTGCAGGTCCTGGGCCTTTTCTTTGGCTTGCTTGAGCAGACCCATGCCGCGTTCGCGCAGTTCGGCGGCTTTTTCGCCGGTGGTCGAAGCTGCTTGCTTCAGCAGCTCTTCGGCGTCGGACAGTACGGTCTTGACATCGCTCATCAGTTTCTCCTGTTTGCGGGCGGTTGGTTCGGTTTGTGCGGATTCTGACATTTTCTACGCTCCGAGGCTAACGGCAATTGTCTGTCTGATACTTAGCATATGTGGCGGGCGACGGTGGTTTCAAGGCCACGCGCGTCAACGCCGGTATCGGCGAGGCCATTGCCAGCATGCCCGAAAGCGCGCGAAAAGACTGTCAGAAAATGTCTATATGACTACGAGTGATTTTGTAGTGACTTTATATTCGTTTGGGTTGGATATCAATCGGGATACTCTGGTTCCACTTCGAAATCAGGAGATCTGAACATGGCATTGCGTCTCGGCGATATCGCCCCGGACTTCGAGCAGGACTCGAGCGAAGGCCACATCCGCTTCCACGAGTGGCTCGGCGAGGGCTGGGGCGTGCTGTTCTCGCACCCGGCCGACTACACGCCGGTGTGCACGACCGAACTGGGCCTCACGGCAAAGCTGAAGGACGAGTTTGCGCGCCGCGGCGTCAAGGCGATCGCGCTGTCAGTCGACGGCGTGGAATCGCACCACGGCTGGATCCGCGACATCAACGAGACCCAGTCGACCACGGTCAATTTCCCGATCCTGGCCGACGGCGACCGCAAGGTGTCGCAGCTGTACGACATGATCCACCCGAACGCCAACGAGACCCTGACGGTGCGCTCGCTGTTCGTCATCGACCCGAAGAAGAAGGTGCGCCTGATCATCACCTACCCGGCCAGCACGGGGCGCAATTTCAACGAGATCCTGCGCGTCATCGACTCGCTGCAGCTGACCGACAACCATAGCGTGGCCACGCCTGGCAACTGGCAGGACGGCGACGACGTGGTGATCGTGCCCTCGCTGAAGGACGAGGCCGTGATCCGTGAGAAATTCCCGAAGGGCTATACGGCGGTGCGGCCGTACCTGCGGCTGACGCCGCAACCCAACAAAGCGTAACCCCACAAATGAACGCGGCCCCGCATGGTGCGGGGCCGGCGTCCAGAACAGGTGTTTTATCGACGGGGGCAGCCTCGTCGTCTCCTTGGTAGTGTGCTTGGCCCGGCTTCGCAGCCGGGCTTTTTTCATTTCAGGAGGTCCTGTCCGTAAGGGCCTGGTTCCGGATGCCTCAGAAGAACGCCTGGAGGCCGGTCTGGGCGCGGCCCAGGATCAGCGCGTGGATGTCGTGCGTGCCTTCATAGGTGTTGACCACTTCCAGGTTCACCACGTGGCGGATCACGCCGAACTCGTCCGAGATGCCGTTGCCGCCCAGCATGTCGCGCGCCACGCGGGCGATGTCGAGCGACTTGCCGCACGAGTTGCGCTTCATGATCGAGGTGATTTCCACCGCGGCGGTGCCTTCGTCCTTCATGCGGCCCAGGCGCAGGCAGCCTTGCAGGCCCAGCGTGATCTCGGTCTGCATGTCGGCCAGCTTCTTCTGCACCAGCTGCGTCGCGGCCAGCGGACGGCCGAATTGCTTGCGGTCCAGCGTGTACTGGCGCGCGGTGTGCCAGCAGAACTCAGCGGCGCCCAGCGCGCCCCAGGCGATGCCGTAGCGGGCCGAGTTCAGGCAGGTGAACGGGCCCTTCAGGCCCTTCACGCCCGGCATGATGTTCTCTTCCGGCACGAAGACCTGATCGAGCACGATTTCGCCGGTGATCGACGTACGCAGGCCGACCTTGCCGTGGATGGCCGGGGCGCTCAGGCCCTTCCAGCCCTTTTCCAGGATGAAGCCGCGGATGTCTTCCTTGCCGTCTTCGCCTGCCAGCTTGGCCCACACCACGAACACATCGGCGATCGGCGAGTTGGTGATCCACATCTTGGCGCCGGTCAGCTCGTAGCCGCCGTCGACCTTCTTGGCGCGGGTGACCATCGAACCCGGATCGGAGCCGTGATTCGGTTCGGTCAGGCCGAAGCAGCCGATCCACTCGCCGGTGGCCAGCTTGGGCAGGTACTTCTGCTTCTGTTCCTCGGTGCCGAACTCATAGATCGGCACCATCACCAGCGACGACTGCACGCTCATCATCGAGCGGTAGCCCGAATCGACGCGCTCGACTTCGCGGGCGATCAGGCCGTAGCTGACGTAGTTCAGGCCGGGGCCGCCGTACTGCTCGGGGATGGTCGGGCCGAGCAGGCCGAGTTCGCCCATCTCGCGGAAGATCTCGATGTCGGTCTTTTCGTTGCGGAAGGACTGGAGCACGCGCGGCATCAGCTTGTCCTGGCAGTACGCCGCGGAGGCGTCACGCACGGCGCGTTCGTCGGCGGTGAGTTGCTGGTCGAGCAGCAGGGGATCGGCCCAGTGGAATTCGGCGTTGGCAGCCATGCAGGTCTCCTTCGGTGGCGCGGCGGAAGCGGGGCGTCTTGCGCGGGTGCTTCCGGAGTGTGGTTCGATGATCGTTGGCGGAGGATTTTTTGGTTCCGCATTGCGGAACTGTGTTCCGTTGAATTAGTATATCGCAATGGCTTTGCCATGCAACAGGCAAAACCCCGAGCCACCGATGCCTTGTGCGATGAGCGGACAACCGCCGGCCAGAGAGGAGCACATCTTGAACAGTCCGTCACTTTCGAACGACGCCCCGACACCGGACACACCGGTACGTGAGAGCGATCCCAATTTCGTCACCGCGCTGGCGCGCGGGCTGGAGCTGTTGCGCTGCTTCCGTACCGGCGAAGCGATGCTTGGCAACCAGGATTTCGTACGCCGCACGGGGTTTCCCAAGGCCACGGTCAGCCGCCTGGCCGGCACGCTGGTGCAGTTGGGTTACCTGCGCTATGACGACAGCCTGGGCAAGTACGCGCTCGATGCGGGTGTGCTGGCGCTGGGGTATGCATACCTGTCGGCATCCGACGTGGTGGCGCTGGCGCGGCCGCATATGCTGGCGTTCGCGCAGTCGTACGGCGTGTCGGTGTCGCTGGGCAAGCGTGAGCGGATGGAGGTGATTTATCTCGAGTCGATCCGTAACGACGCTGGCGTGATGCTGGGGCTGGGGGTGGGATCGCGGCTGTCGCTGGTGTCCAGTTCGATGGGACGGGCGTATCTGGCGGCTCTGCCGCCGGCGCGGCGGGATCGGGTACTGGCTGAATTCAGCCAGGCGTTTCCGGAGCAGTGGAAGCAGCAGGAAGGGCCGACGCGGGTGGCGTTGGCGGATGCGCAGCAGCGGGGGTATGCATCCTCATTCCGGGATTGGCATCCCGCTATCCATGCTTGCGCGGTGGCGTTCAGGCCCGTTGGGGAGAAGGATCTGCATCTGCTGAGTTGCAGCGCTTCATATGGGGCGGTGGAGGAAGAGGTTTTCCATCAAACGCTGGCGCCGGCGCTGGTGGCGCTGGCAGGCAGGTTGTCGGATGGGGTCTAGCTGGCTTGCGCCTGGTGCTTCTGCCTTGCGGCCGGGCATCTGACAGATGCCCGGCAGCCGCCGCCGCAGTCGGAGTGCGGCAGCAAGGATCAAAGATCCGTCCTCAGCTTCCAGAGCTCAGGGAACAACACCACATCCAGCATCCTGCGCAAATAGCTGACGCCCTCGGTGCCGCCCGTGCCACGCTTGAACCCGATCACGCGTTCAACCGTCGTCACATGCCGGAACCGCCATTGCCGGAAGGCATCCTCCAGGTCGACGAACTTTTCCCCCAGCTCATACAGTTCCCAGTGTGCGGAAGGATTGCGATAAACCTGCAGCCATGCCGCTTCAACCGAAGCATTGTAGGCAGTAGGCTGCGTCCAGTCGCGCTCGACGCATTCCGCATCGATAGCAAACCCACGCCGCGCCATCAGCCGGATCGCTTCGTCATACAGCGACGGCGTCTTTAACGACGTCTCCACCAGCGCCAGATGCTCAGCCCGATGCGCATGCGGCTTCAGCATCGCCGCATTCTTGTTGCCGAGAATGAATTCGATCTCACGATACTGGTACGACTGGAAGCCAGACGACATCCCGAGGTAAGGCCGCATCGCCGAGTACTCCGGCGGCGTCATTGTCGCCAGTACATTCCAGGCCTGCACCAGCTGGTCCATGATGCGCGACACGCGCGTCAGCATCTTGAACGCCGGCGGCAAACTATCGGTCTTGACCGATTCGCGCGCGGCCCGCAACTCGTGCAGCATCAGCTTCATCCACAGCTCGGTGGTCTGGTGCTGCACGATAAACAGCATCTCGTTGTGGTCCGGCGACAGCGGGTGCTGTGCGCTCAGGATCTGGTCCAGGCCGAGATAGTCGCCATAGCTCATGTCCCTGGCGAAATCCATCTGCGCGCCATGCCAGCCATCGCCTTGCGCCGCCGTTTGCGCTGCTGGTTGCGCCGCCGGTTGCGTTGAAGCCGCCGCGCCCGAGAAAGGGCATCCCTTGAAATCACTCATGATGCGCTCCCGATCAGGTCACCTGGCCGCGCACCTGGAAGCGCGCGTCGCGATACGCGCCGCTGTCCAGTACATCGCGCAGGATTTCCACCGCATCCCACACTTCCGTGAAGCTGGTGTACAGCGGCGTAAAGCCGAAGCGGGCGATGCGCGGCTCGCGGTAGTCGCCGATGACGCCGCGCTCGATCAGCGCCTGGACCAGTGCATAGCCTTCCGGATGCGCAAGGCTGACCTGGCTGCCACGGCGTGCGTGCTCGCGCGGCGTGACCAGCGTCAGCGGGTGCTGGCCGCAGCGTACCTCCACCAGTTCAATAAACAAGTCGGTCAGCAGCAGTGACTTGGCGCGCAGCACGCGCATATTGGTCTGGGCGAAGATATCCAGCCCGCATTCCACCATCGCCAGCGAAGTCACCGGCTGGGTGCCGCACAGGAAGCGGCGCACGCCGTCGACCGGGCGGTATTGCGGCTCCATCGCGAACGGCGCGGCATGGCCCCACCAGCCCGACAGCGGCTGCCAGAACGCGTCGCGCAGCGCCGGCGCGACCCAGACGAAGGCGGGCGAGCCCGGGCCGCCGTTCAGGTACTTGTAGGTGCAGCCGATGGCGTAGTCGGCGCCGGCAGCCTTCAGGTCGACCGGCACCGCGCCGGCGGAGTGGCACAGGTCCCATACCGTCAGCGCGCCGCGGGCGTGGGCCAGCTCGGTCAGCCCGGCCATGTCGAGCATCTCGCCGCTCTGGTAATTGACGTGGGTCAGCATCAGTACGGCGGTGTCGGCGCCTACGGCGGCGTCGATCTCGGCCGGCGAGTTGACCAGGCGCAGCGAATAGCCCTGCTGCAACAGGTCGGCCAGGCCCTGGGCGATATAGAGATCGGTCGGGAAGTTGCTGGCCTCGGACACGATCACTTTGCGCGCCGGATCGCGCGTCTGCTGCACACGCAGCGCGGCGGCCAGCACCTTGAACAGGTTGATCGAGGTGGTGTCGGTCACCACCACTTCGTTTTCGCCGGCGCCGACCAGCGGGGCCAGCTTGTTGCCCAGCCGCTGCGGCAGTTCGAACCAGCCGGCGGTGTTCCAGCTGCGGATCAGGCCATCGCCCCATTCCTCGGCCACTACCTGGGCGGCGCGGGCGGCGGCGGCGCGCGGGCGGGCGCCGAGCGAGTTGCCGTCGAGATAGATCACACCCTCGGGCAGGGCGAACTGGTCGCGCAGGGGGCGCAGCGGGTCTTGCTGGTCGAGCTGTAGACAATGCTCGCGGTCAATGGTCGTCATGTCTTGATGGTGGTATGCGTGAATCTTTGGGTTGTTCAGTCCAGGCTGCGCAGCACGGCGCGCACCGGGCTGGCATCGAGCCCGGCAAAGCGCAGCGGCAGCGCGATCAGTTCGTAGTCGCCTTCGGCGACGTCATCCAGCACGATGCCTTCCAGGATCGCCAGTCCATGGCGGCGCACGGCGTTGTGCGCGTCCATGGTCTTGGATTCCTGCGGATCGAGCGAAGGGGTGTCGATGCCGACCAGCTGCACGCCGTGCGACGCAAGCAGCGCGATGGTGTCAGCGGCGACGGCACAGAAAGCGGGGTCCCAATGCGCCAGCGGCGCGTGCTGGTACGTGCGCAGCAGCACGCGCGGCGGCAGGTCCCGCAGGGCGTGTTCGACATGGCGCGGTTCCACCACAGGCGATGCACCGATGCAGTGGATCACGCGGCAGGTGCCGAGGTACGGCGCCAGCGGCACGTCGCCGATCGGCGCGCCATCGGCCGCGTAGTGCAGCGGCGCGTCGGCGTGGGCCCCGGTGTGCGGCGACAGCGTGATGCGGCCGACATTCACCGGGCAGTGTTCGTCCATCTGCCACGCGGGCGCTTGCTGGAAGGGGGTGTCGCCGGGCCACACCGGGGTGGCCGGGGACAGCGGCGGGCTGATGTCCCACAGCCGGCGCGGGTCTTGTCTGGGGGCGGTCATTGGAATGGGGCGGCGGTGCCGTCTTTTGTCTGCCTCGATGTCGGCATATTAGACAAATTCCCCGGGAAGAGGCTTGCGAAATGGGCCGTCATACACCCCATCTTTCGCATAAAATTCGAAGATCGTAAAAATCATCGCAGGAAATTCGAATGACCCTTGATCCCGTCGATTTACGCATCCTTAGCTGCCTGCAGGAGAACGGCCGCATCAGCAACCAGGACCTGGCCGACCGGGTGGCGCTGTCGCCTTCGGCATGCCTGCGGCGCGTGCGGCTGCTGGAGGAGTCAGGGGTGATCGGCGGCTACCGCGCCTGGTTTGACGCCGAGCAGCTTGGGCTGGAACTGGAGGCGATCGTGCAGGTGTCGATGCGCCATGACGTGGAAGGCTGGCACGACACCTTTATCGCCGCGGTGCAGGCCTGGCCCGAAGTGCTGTCGGCGTACATCATCACCGGCGACAGCAACTACATCTTGCGCGTGCAGGCGCGCAACCTGAAGCACTACTCGGACTTCATCGTGAACCGGCTGTACCGCACCAAGGGCGTGATGGATATCCGCTCGAACATCGTGCTGCAGCGGATCAAGACCGACAGCTCGCCGCTGGCGATCCTGAAGTCGGGTGCGGAGGGAGGCTGATGCTGCGCCGGCAGCGGCCTTAACGCTGTGTGTGCAGCGCGATCAGCTGCCGCAGCGTTTCCTTGAGCTGGGCCCCTTGCTCGGGCCCGAAGTCATTCAGCACCGCGCGCTCATGCTGCGCGGCGCGCTCCAGCAACGGCCGCGCCAGCGCCAGCCCGTGCGGCGTGATCGAGATCAGCGCATGGCGGCGGTCGGTGGTGCCGGCGGTGCGCTTGACCAGCCCCTCGGCCGCCATGCGGTCGACCAGCTTGGTCAGCGTGGGCTGCTTGGTCAGCGTGATCTCGGCCAGCGCGCCGATGGTGCAGTCGGCGCGGTCGGCCAGCGTCGCCAGCACGCGCCATTCCGGCACCGACAGGCCGCGGGCTTCGACCTCGCGGTGGAATTCGCCGGAAATCAGGTGGCTCGCGCGGGCCAGCAGGTAGGCCAGGTAGCCATCGACGAAAGGCTGGTCCGACATCATGGAGCCGCGGCCGCTCAGGGCTCGAGCGGGGTGGTGGTGGAGAACTGGCCGCTCTGGAACACCAGCGGGCCGTCCGGGCCTTCGAGCACGCCGCAGCGCTCCACCTCGCCGACGAAGATCACATGGTCGCCCTCGTCGTAGCGGCTGCGGTTATGGCATTCGAACCAGGCAAGGGCGTTGGTCAGGATCGGCAGGCCGGTGGCCGACAGCCGATAGTCCACGCCAGCGAAGCGGTCGCCCTTCAGGGTGGCGAAGCGCTGGCACAGGTCCATTTGCGACGCCGACAGCACATTGATGATGTAGTGGGTGCCGTCGCGGAACATCGGCAGGCTGTTGGTGCGGGTGCCCATGCTCCACAGCACCAGCGGCGGGTCCAGCGAAACCGAATTGAACGAACTGGCCGTGATGCCGATGAACGGCGGCGCGCCGGCCGCAACCATTTCGGCGCTGGCGCGCGTGGTGATCACCGTGACGCCGGTCGCGAATTGCGAGAGCGTGCGGCGGAAGTGCTGCACATCGAAGTCTGGCGCGGCGGCGGCGTTGGCGATCCGTGGCTGGGCTTCAGGCATGCCCATGGGGGCTCCACTGGAGTTCATGAAATTTCATATATATTATTCCCGCCAGGGACAGCAACCAAGTCCGCTGACGGGCCGCCCTGCTAAAAGGGACGGCCGGCGCATAAAAATAACGCGGCTGATGCCGCCACGATAACAAGCAGGAGACAAGTCATGCTCATCGAGCAGATCGAACACCGCTGGCTGGCGGCATTCCGGCGAACCCTGGAACTCTGTGCCCTGCAGGGCGCGGAAGTCGTTGGAATTGTAACGGAGTCGCAATCCCGCCCTGTCAACGTGGCCTTGGCCGAGCTGGCGGTGCAGTCGCTGGGCGCCACGCCGGTCCGGATCCAGGTGCCGACGCCGGCACTCAGCGCGCCGGCGCCGGTGCGCTCGACCGGCGCCAGCGATGCGCTGCAGAACCTTGCCCCGGTCGTCGCGGCGCTGTCGCGCTGCCACCTGGTGCTCGACTGCACGGTCGAAGGCCTGCTGCACGCGCCCGAGCTGCCGTTGATCCTGCGCGGCGCCGACGGCGTGGTGCCGCGCATGCTGATGGTCAGCAACGAACACCCCGAGATCCTGGAACGCTGCCAGCCCGACCCGGCGCTGGAAGGCACGGTTCGCGCCGCCATGAAGCGCCTGCGCGGCGCGAAGGAAATGCGCGTGCATTCCGCCGCCGGCACCGAACTGCGCATTGGTCTGGCCGACGCGCGCGTGGGCGGCGTCTGGGGCTTCTGCAACAAGCCGGGGCAGGTCTCGCACTGGCCGGGCGGCCTGTGCCTGGCGTTCCCGGCCAGCCGCCAGGTCAACGGCACGCTGGTGCTGGCGCCGGGCGACGTCAACCTGACCTTCAAGACTTACCTGCGCGACACCGTGGTCTGCCATATCGAGGACGACTACATCGTCGCCGTCGAAGGGCAGGGCGTCGACGCCGACATGATGCGCGGCTACTACCAGGCGTGGGCCGACCGCGAAGGCACGCGCGACGCGTATGCGGTTTCGCACGTGGGCTGGGGCCTGAACCGGATGGCGCGCTGGGACGCGCTGGCCTTCTACGACAAGCGCGACTGCAACGGCACCGAGCTGCGCGCGTTCGGCGGAAACTTCCTGTTTTCCACGGGCGCCAACGAGGTCGCCGGCCGCCATACGCTGGGCCATTTCGACTTGCCGTTGCGCAACTGTACGGTCTCGCTCGACGGCCGCCATGAAGTGGAGGCAGGCCAGCTGGTGGAGGTGCAGGCATGAGCGCCCCCAACCTCCGCAAGCACGCCAACGGCATCGCCACGCTGGAATGGGGCGACGGCCCGGTCGCGGTGGTGATGCTGCACGGCATCGGCGGCGGCAAGGCCGCGTGGCCGGCGCAGGGCGAAGCGCTGGCGCAGGCGGGCTACCGCGCGTTGGCATGGGACATGCCCGGCTATGGCGGCAGTGCCATGATCGACCCCTATGACTTCGACGGCCTGGCCCGCGCGCTGGCGCCGCTGCTGCAGGCCGAGCGCGATGCCGGCCGGCGCGTGGTACTGCTCGGCCACAGCATGGGTGGCATGGTGGCGCAGCAGGCGTACGCCGCCACGCCGGCACTGATCGACGGCATGGTGCTGTCCGGCACCTCTCCTGCCTTTGGCAAGGGCGACGGGCCGTGGCAGCGCGAGTTCATCGCCGCGCGTACCGCGCCGCTGGATGCCGGCAAGGCCATGGCCGAGATGGCGGCGGGGCTGGTGCGCACGATGGTCGCGCCGGATGCCGATGCTCCCGCCGTGGTCTTCGCCACCGCCGTGATGGCCGCCGTGCCCGCGCCGACCTATCGCGCCGCGCTGGGCGCGCTGGTGCGCTTCAACCAGCGCGACGCGCTGCCGGACATCGCCGTGCCGGTGCTGGCGCTGGCCGGCCAGCACGACACCAACGCCGCGCCGGAAGTGATGCAGCGCATGGCGCAGCGCATCCCCGGTGCCGAGTACCTCTGCCTGCCCGATGTCGGCCACCTGGCCTGCATGGAGCGGCCGGCGGCCTTCAACGCCCCCGTCCTCGATTTCCTCCAGCGGCATTTCCCGGCGCGCTGAAACGCGCGCCGGTCCACCAGTACCAGAAAACCAGAACAAAGGCGCCGCTTCACATCGACCGGCGCCAAGGAGACCGCGACATGCCATCCGGCCAGCTCGACTTCATTCCTGCCGTCGGTACGGCGGATTTCACCCCGCGCCAGGCGCGCCTGCTGGCGCTGGCCAACCGCCTGGGCCGTGATCGCTTTGCCGAGCGCGCGGCCACCTGGGACCGCGAGGCCAGCTTCCCCTTTGCCAACTACGACGACCTGCGCGAAGCCGGCCTGCTGGCGCTGTGCGTGCCGGAAGCGTTCGGCGGCGAGGGCGCGGACTTTGCCACCTATTGCATGGTGGGTGCCGAGATCGGCCGCTTCTGCGGCGCCACGGCGCTGACGTACAACATGCATATCTGCTCGACCATGTGGACCGGCACGCTGTCCGATGGCATCGAGATGACGCCCGAACAGCGCGCCGAGCACGAAGCCCGCCGCGCGCTGCATTTCGGGCGCGTGGTGCGCGACGGCGCGGTCTACGCGCAGCCGTTCTCGGAAGGCTCGGCAGCGGCGGCCGGCAAGGCGCCGTTCGGCACCACCGCGCGCAAGGTCGAAGGCGGCTGGGTGCTGAACGGCCGCAAGATCTTTGCCTCGCTGTCGGGCGCGGCGGACTATTACGGCATCCTCTGCACCGAGGACCGCGGCGACCAGCATCCCGACATGCGCGATACCCTCTATATCGCCGTGCCAGGCAAGGCCGAGGGCCTCACCGTCACCGGCGAATGGGACCCGATGGGCATGCGCGGCACGGTCTCGCGCACGCTGCTGCTGAAGGATGTGTTCGTGCCCGACCAGGAGCAGCTGATGCCGCGCGGGGTCTACTACCGCGCCGCGCAGACCTGGCCGGCGATGTTCTTCACGCTGTCGCCGACCTACCTGGGCGTGGCGCAGGCCGCCTACGACTTCACGGTGCAGTACCTGCGCGGCGAGGTGCCGGGCCAGCCGCCGGTCAAGCGCCGCATGTATCCGACCAAGCAGATCGCGGTGGCGCAGATGCGCATCCAGCTCGAGACCATGCGCTCGATCTTCTGGCGCGTGATCCATGAAGCGAAACCGAACCCTTCCAAGGACGAGCGCCTGCGCCTGTACGCCGCGCACTATACCGTGATGGAAGGCGCCAACGATATCGCGCGGCTGGCGATCCGCACCTGCGGCGGGCAGTCGATGCTGAAGGACCTGCCGCTGGAGCGCCTGTACCGCGATTCGCGCTGCGGCGCGCTGATGCTGCCATGGACCGCGGAACTGATCCTGGACCGCATGGGCCGCGAAACGCTGTACGAATCCGGCGAGCGCGACGAATGAGCGGCGCCCGTCCTGGCTCCTCGCGTCCCGGTGCCGCCGGACTCGGCGCGCTGCCGGCCATGCTGTGGGCGCACGCCGACGCGGCGCCGCAGCGGCCCGCGCTGCATTACCTCGGCCGCACCTTCAGCTACGGCAAGCTGTGGCGCCGCGTGGAGCGCGCCAGCGCCCACCTCGCGGCGACATGGGGCATCCGCCCCGGCGACCGCGTCGGCACGCTGTGCCTGAACCATGAATTGCAGCTGGTGCTGCTGTTCGCCTGCGCGCGGGTCGGGGCGATGTTCGTGCCGCTGAACTACCGGCTCGCCGCCGCCGAGCTGCACGCCATTGCCGGGCATGCGCAGCTGGCGCTGCTGTTCCACGATGACGCGCATGCCACGCTGGCGCCGGAGGCCGGTGACCGCCAGTGCCGGCTGGCGCATCTGGAACGCATCATCGATCACCCGGCGCCGCTCGTTGCCAGCTTCCCGCATGTTGCCGGCGACGCGCCGCTGCTGCTGGCCTACACCTCGGGCACCACCGGCAGGCCCAAGGGGGCGGTGCATACGCAGGCCGGCCTGCTGGCCAATGCCCGCGCCAGCTGGTGGGCGCACGGCATGACGCAGGACGACCACGTGCTGTCGGTGCTGCCGACCTTTCATGTCGGCGGCCTGTGCATCCAGACGCTGCCGGCGCTGCTGGCCGGTGCGCAGGTGACGCTGCATGACCGCTTCGCGCCCGACGCGTGGCTGGCGTCGGTCGCGCAATCGCGCCCAAGCCTGTCGCTGATGGTGCCGGCCACGCTGCGTGCGGTGCTGGAGCATCCCGGCTGGGGCGACGCCGACCTGTCGCCGCTGCGCGGTGTGATGGCCGGTTCGTCGACGATCCCGCGGTCGTATATCGACGCGTTCCACGCGCGTGGCGTGCCGCTCGGACAGGTCTATGGCGCGACCGAGACCGGACCGGTGTCGGCCGTGCTGAAGCTGGAACATGCCATGGCGCGGCCCGGCTATGCCGGCTGGCCGGTGCCGGAGGTGACCGTGCGGCTGGCCGGCCCCGGCGGCGCCGAGGTAGCGCAGGGCGAGGTCGGCGAAGTGTGGGTGCGCGGCGCCAACGTCATGGCCGGGTACTGGAACCAGCCCGGCGGGAACCAGCCCGGCGGGAACCAGCCCGGCGATGGCCTGCCCGGCGGCTGGTTCCACTCCGGCGACCTGGCCCACCGCGATGCCGACGGCTGCATCGAAGTGGTCGGCCGCAGCAAGGACATGATCATTTCCGGCGGCGAGAACATCTACCCGGCCGAGATCGAAAACGTGCTGCTCGGCCTGCCCGGCGTGCAGGAATGCGCGGTGGTGGGCGTGGCCGACGCGCGCTGGGGCGAGGTGCCGGTGGCGGTCATCGTGCCGGCGCCGGGCGCCGACCGCGCGCCGCTGGCGCCGGCGTCGGTGCGCGCGGCGCTGGCCGCCCGCATCGCCCGCTTCAAGCTCCCGCGCGAGGTGGTGCTGCTGGATGACCTGCCACGCAGCGCGCTGGGCAAGGTGATGAAGCCGCAGCTGCGGGCGCTGCTGGAGTCGCAACGCCGGACTGGCTGATCTGGCAGGCCAGCCGCATGGCCGATGCGCGCGCGCCCGTCTGCGCTTATGCTTGAGGTCCGTGACACCGGACAACCAAGACATACACATACCAGCCAAGGGAGCGGCGCACATGGAACAAAAAGTTGATACGGCCACGCTGGGCGGCGGATGCTTCTGGTGCCTGGAGGCGGTCTACCAGCAGGTCAAGGGCGTGGTCGCGGTGGAGTCGGGCTATACCGGCGGCCATGTGGATCACCCGACCTACCAGCAGGTGTGCGAAGGCGCTACCGGCCACGCCGAAGTGGTGCGAGTCACCTTCGACCCGTCCGTGATCACTTTCCGCGAAATCGTCGAGATCTTCTTTGCCATCCACGATCCGACCACGCCGGACCGGCAGGGCAACGACGTCGGGCCGCAGTACCGCTCGGTGATCTTCACGCATTCGGAAGCGCAGCGCGCCGTCGCCGAGTACGTGATGCGCGAGCTGGACGCGGCCAAGGTATTCGATGCCCCGATCGTGACCCAGGTCGAGCCCGAGCAGCCGTACTGGCGGGCGGAAGAGGGCCACCAGAACTACTTCCAGGACCACCCGAGCCAGGGCTACTGCGCCTTCGTGATCTCGCCCAAGCTGGCCAAGTTCCGCAAGCAGTTCGCCGCCAAGCTGCGGGTGTAGACGCGGCGCGGCTCAGAGCCGCGCGGCGATGGCCTCGGCCAGTCGCACGATGCTGGCTGGCGCGCAGCCCTCGGCATTGTTGCTGACAATAACGATGGCGGGCTGGCCGGCGCGCAGGGTGCGCGCCACGACGTCGGCGATGGCGTGGCGCGTGTCGGGATCGTCGTCGACGATGCGGTCGAACGGCGTGTACAGCTTCTCGGCATACGCGTACGGCCGGCCCGCATGCAGCATCCAGCGCAGCAGCAGCGGTCCCGGCCCGTCTTCGTCCATCAATGCCTGCGCGGCGGCCTGGCGCGGCACCGGCGGCAGCCGGTCGCGCGCCGACAGGCAGAAGCGCACGCCGTGGCGGCGCAGCAGCTTGATATAGCGCGGCGTCAGCAGCGCCGGGTCGCGCAGTTCGACGGCATGGCAGGCATGCGGCGTGATGGACGGGTCCAGCGGCGGCAGCGCGCCGAGGAACGCGTCGAGCCGCTCCAGGAACACGCCGCTGTCCGCCAGGCTGCCCATCGGCGACAGCTGGAACAGCAGCGGCCCGCACTTGCTGCCGAGGCCCGCGGTCGCCGGAGCAATGAAGTCGCGCACCGCGATCTCCGCATCCAGGAACGCCGCGTTGGCGAGCCGGCCAGCGCCGTCCGAGCCGCGCAGCCAGGCGTCGCAGACGCTGGCCGGCGCCTTGACCACGAAGCGGAAACCGTCAGGCACCTGCGCCGCGTAGGACAGGTAGTCCGCCAGCGGGATCGGCCCGTAGAAGCCGCGATCGATACCCGCCGCGCGCAGTAGCGGATGGCGCGAGTACGCGGCCAGTCCCTTGCGCGACAGCACGCTGTCGCCGTACTCGCCGCCATAGACCAGGTGGTTCCAGCCGGGGTACGCCCACGACGAGGTGCCGAAGCAGAGGTTGGCGGGCAGGCGCGCCGACAGCGCGCGCAGTGCGTCGTCCACGGTCGCGGGCTGCACGCCCTGGGCACGGACGGACTTTCCGGGAGGGACGGGAGGGTTGGCGCCGGCGCCCCCGGAAGGGGCGGGGCCTTGCTGCGGGGCGGGAATCGGCAGCCCGCCAAACAGGTCTTCAGTCAGGTCTTCGGTCAATCGGTTCGGTATCGTTCAGTCGTTGCCCCCGATGGGCTGCTCATAAATATAGCGGCGCGACCATGGCACCGTGCTCGCCGACATCCTGGCCTTGTGGCAGACCACCTGGTAGATGGACATCTTGTCGGTCTCGAATGCATGCGAGCAGCCGGCCAGGTAGACACGCCAGATGCGGTACTTTTTCTCGCCGACCATATCGCGGATGGTTTCGCCATTCGCCTCGAAATTATCGGCCCAGTGGCGCAGCGTCTGCGCGTAGTGACGGCGCAGCAGTTCCACGTCGAACGCTTCCAGGCCGCCTTGCTCCAGCGTCTTCAGCACCAGCCCGATGTGTGGCAGTTCTCCCTGCGGGAACACGTAGCGCCCCATGAACTCGGCACCGTCCATCGGCGTCTGGCCGTTGTCAGGATCGGGCGAGGTGATGCCGTGGTTCATCGCGTAGCCGTCGTCGGCCAGCAGTTCGCACATGCGGCGGAAGTACCCGGGCAGGTTGTCCTTGCCCACGTGCTCGAACATGCCCACGCTGGTGATGCGGTCGAAGGTGCCGCTGGTGTCGCGGTAATCCTGCAGCCGGATCTCGATGCGCTCGGACAATCCTGCCGCCCTGACGCGCTCGGTGGCCAGGTCGAACTGGTTCTGCGACAGCGTGATGCCCACGCAGCGCGCGCCGTACTTCTGCGCGGCGCGCAGCACCAGCGCGCCCCAGCCGCAGCCGATGTCCAGCAGCGTCTGCCCGGGCTGCAGCCGGATCTTGGTCAGGATATGGTCGATCTTCTTCAACTGCGCGGTGGCCAGGTCCTCGTCGCCGTTCTCGAAATAGGCGCACGAATACACCATGCCGGGATCTAGCCAGAGCTTGTAGAAGTCGTTGGAGACGTCGTAGTGGTACTGGATCGACTCCCGGTCTTCCTGCTTGGTGTGCGAGAAGTGCTGCGCCACCTTGGCCAGTGCACCGCCGGCTCGCCGTGTGGCGGCCGACGACAGGCCGTAGCCGACCTTGATGATGTCGGCCAGCCTGCCGTCAAAGTCGATCTTGCCCTGCACGTAAGCCTCGCCCAGGTTGTCCAGGCTTGGCGACAGCAGCAGCGGCAGTGCCGCGGCCTCGCGCACGGTCATCGTGACCTGCGGCTTGTCGAAATGGCCAAGGGCATATTCGGTGCCATTCCACAGGCGCAAGCAGACCGGCAGGTTGGCATTGTCACGCAGGTCGGCGATCCAGTTGTCGAGTTGCTTTTCCAGGGCTTGCTTGAAAAACATGCGCTCTACCTCCCGATGGTTGCGGCACACGCTCGACCGATCCTCTGGACAAGGCAGGTACTGCCCCGAGCCTTGACCCGAGTCCGCCGCGAGCGCTTGGTAAAAATCACCAAGCGACGCCAGTCCCACTTTAGTCGAATTCCGCAGGCAGTGCAGCGCACCCTCGGGAAGCCCCGGGGACAGACCCGTTCGGACCTCCGTGGCCAGCCGTCAGGGCGACAGGCGCACGATCTGCCAGGCACCGCCCGGCTGGACACGGAAGACGATGCGGTCATGCAGGCGCGACGGGCGCCCCTGCCAGAATTCCAGCGCGGTCGGTACCAGGCGGTAGCCGCCCCAGTGCGGCGGGCGCGGCGGGTTGTCGCCGAACTTGCTGCGGTATTCCAGCTCGCGCTGCTCCAGCACGTCGCGGCCGGGCACTTCGCGGCTTTGTTCGGAAGCCCACGCGCCCACGCGCGAGCCCAGCGGGCGCGAGGCGAAATAGGCATCGCTCTCGTCTTCGGCAACTTTTTCGACGATGCCTTCCACGCGCACCTGGCGCTCCAGCTGTACCCAGTGGAACAGCAGCGCGGCGCGGGGGTTTGCCGCCAGGTCCAGGCCCTTGCGGCTCTCGTAGTTGGTGAAGAAGGTGAAGCCGCGGTCGTCGATGCCCTTGAGCAGCACGATACGCGCGGAGGGCTGGCCATCGGCGCCGACGGTAGCCAGCGTCATGGCATTGGGTTCAGGCAGCTTGGCCGTGACCGCTTCGTCGAACCAGCGCTTGAACTGGCTCATCGGGTCGGGGGCCACGTCGGTTTCGGTCAGCGAGCCCAGGACATAGGTACGGCGAAGGTCGGCGAGTTGAGTCATGTCGCAATCATCAAGGAATCGGTCGGGATGCGCGGCGTGCCCGGGGGCGGGGGCGCAGGTCCGGCTGATTTGAGTATAGCGAATGCGCCGGGGGGCGCATTTGCGCGCCGGCAAGGCGTGCGGGCGTCGTCACCGCGGCCACTGCCACTGACGGCGCGTGTTCAGGCCGGCGGCAGCGCCCTGCGGCGGCCCTGGCGCCGCGAGTAGTAACCCGCCGCGCCCATCGCGCCGGCCATCGACAGGAAGATCGGCAGCATGCCGAGTGCCGTACCGACCACGCCAAAGGTGAGCGGCCACACCACCTGGCTGGTATTGAGCACCGCCGAGCGCAGCCCCAGCGCCTCGCCGGCACGCCCGTGCGGCGATACCGTGTGCAGGATGTTCATGACATTGGGCTGCGCGCTGCCCAGCGCCAGCCCGAGTACGAAGGCCAGCCCGCACATCAGCCAGAAGTGCGTGACGAACGGGTAGACCAGGTAGGCCAGCGCACCCACCAGCAGCGCGGTGCGGATGATCTTCCACTCCGACAGGCGGCGCGACACCACTGGCATCGCCACGCGGATGATCAGGGTGGCAATGGCAAAGGCGCCCAGCACCCAGCCGATCGACGACGGCGACAGGCCGATGCGCGAGCCCTGGATCGGGATCAGGAAGGCATGCAGGTCCCAGGCCGCCGACAGCACCGCGCTGGCGACAAAGACGGCGCGCAGCTCGGGATACTGCAGCAGGTCGAGCGTGGAACGGCGGCTGCCGTCCTCGATGGCGATGCGGCCGGCATTGCCGCCTTGCGCAGGCAGCCGCGGGCGGACCCACTGCAGGCCGGCCTGGCCGACCAGCGCCACCGCGACCAGCACGGCAAAGGCGGGGCGGAAGCCGGCATGCTCGATGATGTAGCCCATCGCCACCGGCCCCAGCGTGCCCGACACCGACAGCCCGAGCGCATGCCAGGTGTAGTTGCGCAGCCGCGTCTCGTCGGTCGAGACCTGGCCGATCAATAGCTGCATCGCGACCTGGACCAGCATGAAGCCGACGCCGATCAGCGCGCACGACAGATACAGTGCGTCAAGTTCATGCCACAGCGCCGGCAACAGCGTGCCGGCAACCACCATCAGCGAGCCGGCGGTCATCGGCTTGCGCGGGCCGATCTCGTCGATGCGCTTGCCGGCACGGATGGCCAGCAGCATGGGCAGCAGCGCATACAGCGACATCAGCACGCCGAGCGTGACGGTCGAAGCCTTCAGGGAAATGGCGAACAGCGATACCACCACGCGGCTGGCGTTGAATGCCACGTGGTTGCACACCGTCAGCGCGATCAGCCAGGTGATCGGCGGGACGGCGGCGTGCGGCAGCGACATGGGGGCGGGCGAGTGGCGTCGTGAGACCGCGCTCGTGGGCGGCCGGCGGCCGTGCCGAGGCGGACATCAAACGGAAACAAAGGGCGGCCGGAGCCGCGCCTTCCGAAGGACACGGACGGGCGAGCCCGCACCGCATCCGATGCTTGCCATGCTTAAACTTCTTGTAAATGGCCGTTTAATTATGCGCCGCATGTAGGCGCGTTACAACGGCAATATGCGACGGGATGTCGCAGAGGGCGCAAGTGTTGCGATTTCGCTTCAGACAATGGAAGACATGTCGCGGGGTGGCAACAGCGTGGCCGACGCGGGCTGTGGCAGGCGCCGCAGCCCTGCGTCGGCTCAGCCGCCCTGGTACAGCGTGGCGTCGTTGCTCGGGCGCTGCGGCTTGCGTGCTTCGCGCTCGGCAGGGCGTGCGGGCTGGCCGGCCTGCGCCTCGGCTTGCGCAGCAGTGCCGGGGGTTTCCGGCGGAATCGGCCTGCCGGCGGTCATGCCCGCGGTGCCGCCGGCCTTTGGATCCTTGTAGGTCTTGCCGGGAGGTGGCGCGACCGGACGCTTGCGCAGGTCGGCCAGCAGTGCCGCGCATTGGGTCTTGTCGCCACCGGAGGACAGGTCCACCAGCGGCAGCACCGCGGTGGCGACTGGCGCCAGCAGCGCCAGCGACAGCGCGCCGCCGGCGCGCAGCGCCAGCACGCCGATGTCGGGGCTGACGGTCGGCTTCTTCATGGTGCCGCCCACGTACAGCGGCGAGCGCAGGGAAAAGATGCGCAGGCCCTTGGAATCCGGATGGATGGTCAGTGCCAGCCGCTCGTTGCGCAGGTCGATGCCGCCGGTGGTCGTGATGACGGCGTCGTCGGTATCGAGCACAAAGGTGCGCGCGCGGGCGATGCCATTGGTGAGGGCAAAGTCGCTGACGCCGCAGTTGATCTGCACCGGCTTGTCGCCGAACAGCTTGTTGATCACCAGGCTGCCCACGTTCAGGCCGATCGCTTCCAGGATGAACTTGCTGACGGTGCCGTTCTCGACCAGCAGCTTGGCCTCGCCATTGGACGACCCCAGCAGCGCCCCGACCGAATTGCCGGTCGCCGACAGCCTGGCGCTGCCATTGAGTTCGCCGATGCTGGCGCGCATCAGGTCGACGGTGGGGAACAGCTGCTTGAGCTTCATGTGGCGCGCGGTCATGTCGAGCACCGCGCCCATCGGCTCGCGCTTGCCGTCAAGGCGCACGGTCGACACCAGGTTGCCGCCGGCCACGCCGAAGTTGAGCGGATCGAGCAGCAGCACGCCATCCTGCAGCTTCACGTGGGTGACCAGGTTGGTGATCGGCAGCTCGGCGTCGCGGATGATGCGCTTGCCGGTGAAACGCACGTCGGCGTCGATCTTGTCCCAGCGTTCGGTGTGGAACGGCGCCACCGGCAGCGCCTTGTCGGGCGGCTGCCGCACGACACTGTCCTTGGCCGGGCGCCCGGGCTTGGCATCGGCGCCGATCAGCGGTGCCAGGTCGACGAAGCGCAGCTGGTTCGACAGCAGCGTGCCGGCCAGCAGCGGGCGCGGCTCGCGCTTGGTAAAGGTCAGCGTGCCGGAGAGGTCGCTGCCGCCGACGCGGCCGGTGAACTTCTGGTACTCGTAGATCGAGCCCTCCTTGCGCAGCGTGGCCATCAGCCGGCCGCGGGTTTCATACGGCGGGGTCGACGGCAGCACTACGCCGGTAAGCGCGTACAGCCTGGCCATGCTGTCGCCGGCCAGTGTCAGGTGGACGTCGACCGCGGCCAGGTGCGCGGGATTGGTGATCGTGCCTTCAATGACCGCGCGGGTGGTGCCGACGCGCACATCGGCCAGCAACGGGAAGGGCACGTCGGTATTGCGCAGGCTCAGCACCGTGCCGGCCTTGCCGCTGGCGTTGATGGTGGCGTCGTTGTAGCGGCCGGTGGCCTTCCAGCGCAGCCCGTAGCGGTCGGCGCCGGCGGTGGCAGAGGCCGGTGGCCCGGAGGCCGAAGGTGCCGATGCGGCCGGGGCAGAGGCTGCGGCGACAGTACTGGCTGGCGGGCCCGGCGGGACCGCGGATGCCTGCGGCCCGATCAGCGCGCCGTCGCGCGCCTTCTCATACAGCGGGTTTTCGCCGATGGTATCGAGCTGGGCCTGCAGTTCGATCTTCTTGAGCTGGTCCGACATCGCCAGGTTGCCGCGCGCCAGCACCACCTCGCCGATATCCAGCTCCCATTTCGACGGGCCTTTCTTGGGGCCGAACTCGAGCGTCCAGTTGTTGCGGGAGTCGGCCAGGCGCTCCAGCCATACTGCCGGGCTGTCGACGACGATGGTCGGCACGGCAATCTGGTGCGCCAGCAGCGGGATCGGGCGCAGCACGAAGATCAGCTCGCGTACGCTGGCGAGGTTGGGCTCCTTGGCCCAGTCCGGGTTGCCGATGGTGACGTCGCGTGCCGACAGCCGTGGCCAGGGGACCAGCGTGTGCCAGCCCGTCTCGCCCTCGCCGCGGCGCCACGTCACGGTGAGATCGCCATTGATCGCAAAGGGACGGCCGATGGCCTCCGACACCTTGTCATTGAGCCAGGGCTTGAGGCGGTTCCAGTCGAAGGTCAGGATCAGGACCACCAGCAGCGCGATCAGCGCTAGCGGTGTCAGCACACTCCACAGGACGACCTTGCGGCGCACGGGCATGAGGCGGGCTCCTCTATGGCGGGCAGCTTCGCTGGCGCCGGCCGCCTGCAAAGGCATTGCGTGGGGCGGCGAACAGACCACTGCATTGCTATTGTATAGTTGCGCGCTTCCTGTCTTTGTCGGGGATTGGCTGACATCGCCGCCGGATAATGCCGGCTTTTTGCGCCGGTTTTTACGCCACCCCAAGCGATCCGAGTCTTCAGCATGAACGATGCCGCACACGACCTGGCCGGCTTGCCCGAGCCGCTGATCCACGAAAGCCCGGCCGACGACGACTATCACCGCCGCTTCGGTGGGGTGGCACGGCTTTATGGTGCCGCAGGACTTGCACGGCTGGAGGCGGCGCACGTGTGCGTGGTCGGCATCGGCGGCGTCGGCAGCTGGGCCGCCGAGGCGCTGGCGCGCAATGCGGTCGGCCGCATCACGCTGATCGACCTCGACCATATCGCGCTGTCCAATACCAACCGGCAGATCCACGCGCTGGGCGACGCCTACGGGCGCGCCAAGGTGGAGGCCATGGCGGAGCGCATCGTCGCCATCAACCCGCGCTGCCGGGTGACGCAGGTCGACGACTTCGTCACCACCGACAACGTGCCAGCGCTGCTCGGCGCCGGCTACGACTATGTGATCGACGCCATCGACGCCGTGCGCATCAAGACCGAAATGCTGGGCTGGGCGCGGCGCCAGGGCGTGCCGGTGATCACCTGCGGCGGCGCCGGCGGCCAGCTCGATCCCACGCGCGTGCGCATCGACGACCTGGCGCGGACGATCCAGGATCCGCTGTTGTCCAAGGTGCGCGCCGGGCTGCGCAAGCAGTGGGGCTTTACCCGCGATCCCAAGAAGAAGTTCGGCATTGCAGCGGTCTATTCCGACGAGCCGCTGCAGTATCCGGAACCCGAGCAGCAGGCCTGCGAGATCGACGAGGCGCCGCCGCACGATGGGCACGCCGGCCATCCGGTTGCTGGCGGGCCGCAGGGGCTGGCCTGCGCCGGGTTTGGCTCGTCGGTGGCGGTGACGGCGGTGTTCGGCTTCGTGGCGGCGTCGGCGGCGATCGGCGCGCTCGCGCGCGGCTGAAGCCGCCCTCCGTTCAGGCGCTCAAGGCACGCAGCAGACCGTCGACCTCGGCCTCGCCCGGCGCCAGGTTGTCGAAGAAAATCAGTTCCGGATACTCGTCCGCGCCCGGCATGAAGCGCCGCGTGCGGTACGCATCCCAGTGCTGCAGCTTGTAGGCGTCGTTAGGATTGCCGCGCCGGATGATGCGCGCGTGCGCCTCGTCTTCCGGCAGGTGCACCCAGACGATCCGGACGGTGGTCCCTTGCGGCACCTGCAGCCATTCCGGATCGTTCAGCAGGTGCGCGCGGATCTCGCGTGACAGCGGGCCGATCACCAGCACGCTGATACCCAGCATCAGGTTCTCGCGCGCGGTGTCGAGCAGCCCCTGGTATTCAGGATCGCGCAGGTTATCCAGGTAGGCCGGGCTGTCGCGGTCGTTGGGGTCACCGGTGATGGCGGCCATGGCGGCGGCGCTGTAGCGGCCGTACAGCGTGTCCTTGTCGAGCAGGCAGAAGGGCTCCCCGGTGGCCTGCATCAATGGGCCGATCAGGCGGTGGGCGAGGGTGGTCTTGCCGGTGCCGGCATGGCCGCAGAAGAAGATCAGTCGTGGCATGGTGGGCGTTGGCCAGAGAGGTGGCGAGCGGGGCGCATACCCCACAGCATACCCGCCCGGCTTGCGCGAGATCAGGTCCGGGCCGCGGCGATTCGGTATCCTTGCCGTTTCCTCACGATTGCCGCCGCTCCCCATGGATGCCAACGACCAGCTTTCCTCCGCCGGCCTGCCCGAAGACCTCCATCTTGGCGAACCGGTCACCGATGCCACCCACGCCGAGTTCGTGCAACTGCTGGCCGCCGTGGCCAGCGCGGACGATGCCGGTTTCCTGGCTGCGATGGACGAGTGGATCGACCATACGCGTCACCATTTCGCGCAGGAAGAACAGTGGATGGAGGCGATGGGCTTCGGCCCGCGCCATTGCCACGCGGGCGAGCACAAGCAGGTGCTGGCCGTGGCCGCGGCGGTGCGGGACAAGGTCCACACCGACTGCGAGTTCGGGCTTGGGCGCCGGCTGGTGGCCGAGCTGTCAGGCTGGTTCGACCATCACGTCAAGTCGATGGACACGATGATGGTCGAACATATGCGCGAGAACGGCTTCACGCTGGTGGAAGGGCCGGCCGCGGCGGCCTGAAGCTCGCTTGAAGCGCGCTTGAAGCGCGCCGAAGCCCGCCGGGCTCAGGCTGGCCGCGCCGCGTCGCGGTCGATCACCACGAAATACTTGCGCACCGGCTCCAGCACCTGGAACACGCCGGTGAACCCCGCCGGGATCACGCAGGCGTCGCCCGGGCCGAATTCGCTGGCCTCGCCGGACTCGTCGCTGATGCGGATGCGGCCGCTGATCACATGGAAGAACTCTTCCTTGCCCGCCGGGAAGGCGATGCGCCACGCGCCGGGCTCGCAGGCCCAGATGCCGCAATCGAAATCGCCGTGTTCGGCGCTGTAGTGCGTCCAGGTGGTGCGGTCGGGGTCGCCCGACACCAGCCGGTCGGGCCGCGGGCGGTCGTGGGTCGGGGCGGGTACGGACCTGAAATCGATCAGGCGAGGCGTGGTCATGGCGATCGGCTCCCCGCTTAGTTCAGCGACGTGCTGAGCTGCCGGCGCCAGCGCGACACCACGTCCGGCCGGTCGGCCAGCATCTCGAATACCGACAGCATGGTCTTGCGGCCGATATCGTCTTCGAAGCCGCGGTCGGTGCGCACGATTTCCAGCAATTGCTCCAGCGCCGGCTCGTATTGCTGGCGCGCGATCATCAGCCGCGCCAGGTCCAGCCGGGCCGCCAGGTCGCGGGGATCGGCGTCGATGCGGCCGGTGAGGGTGGCCTCATCGGGCAGCCCGGCGGCGCTTTCCATGGCTTCGATGCGCGTGCGCAGTGCGCCGTAGCCATCTTCGTGCTCGGCGCGGGCCGACAGCGCCGCGAATTCTGCCTTGGCCCGGTCGACGGCGCTGCCGTCCAGCAGGAAGCCGATATAGGCCAGCCGCGGGGCGTCAGAGTCCGGCTCCTGGGCGATGGCTTCAGCGAAGAGGGTTTCGGCGCCGTCGCGGTTGCCGGCGGCGGCCAGTTCCTGTGCCTCGTCCAGCGGCGACCTGGCCTGGCCCGGCGCCAGCCGGTCCAGGAACTCGCGCAGCCCCGATTCCGGCAGCACGCCGGTGAACTGGTCCACGGCCTGGCCGTCGGCGATCGCCACCACATGGGGGATGCTGCGCACGCCAAAGTGCGCGGCCAGTTCCTGGTTCTCGTCGACATTGACCTTGACCAGCTTCCAGCGGCCTTCCGCTTCCGCCTCCAGCCGTTCAAGCATCGGCCCCAGCGTGCGGCAGGGGCCGCACCACGGTGCCCAGAAGTCGACCAGCACCGGCGCCTGGCGCGAGGCGTCGATCACTTCGGTCTCGAAATTCTGCAGGGTGACGTCGCTCATGGGAAATCCTGGAAAGAGGCGGGTATCCCTCTATTGTGAGGGCGAAGGCGCCAAATACAACGGCCGCGCGCTGCAGGCGCCTGCCGGCGTTCGGGAAAGTCACCGGTTGAAAATAGAACGATCGTTCAGTTATAGTCATTGACCATACCGACAGACCCGGTCTCAAGACCGACGCACAGGAGACGTTTCATGCAGAACCCCGCCCGCCCGCATTTCCAGTTCTGGCCAAAGCGCTTGCCGACTGCCATCGTTCTGCCTGAAACGTCGCTCTGGTACAACCTGGAAGCGTCGGCGCACCGCTATGCCGACAAGGCGGCGATCCGCTATTTCGGCAACGCCGTCACCTTCCGCGAACTCGAAGCGCAGGCCACCGCGCTGGCCGGGTGGCTGCAGCAGAAGGCGGGCGTGAAGAAGGGCGACCGGGTGCTGCTGTACATGCAAAACTGCCCGCAGTTCATCATCAGCTACTACGCTATCCTGCGCGCCGACGCGGTGGTGGTGCCGGTCAACCCGATGAACCGCGCCGAGGAATTCAAGCACTACGTCACCGATGCGCAGGCGCGCGTGGCGATCTTCACCGCCGACCTGGCCGCCGGAGTCGAGCAGGCACAGGCCGAGCTGGCGCCGGCCGAGCGCCTGCAGCACCTGCTCGTGACCCAGTATGCCGACGCGCTGCCGCCCGCCCATGAACACCCGGAAGACGCGCCGCCGGCCTGGCTGACCACGCCGCACCCGCTGCCCGCGGGCGCCACCGCGTGGCCCGAGGCGCTGGGCGCCGGCATGCAGCCCGGCCCGCACACCGCCGGCCCGGACGACCTGGCGGTGATGCCATACACATCCGGCACCACCGGCTTCCCCAAGGGTTGCATCCATACGCACCGCTCGGTCATGCACAACATCGTCGGCGGCGCGACCTGGTCTGGCTCGGGCGCCGAGTCGGTGATCCTGTCGGTGCTGCCGCTGTTCCACGTCACCGGCATGCAGTACGGCATGAACGGCCCGATCTACAGTGGCGCCACCGTGGTGATGCTGCCGCGCTGGGACCGCGAGGTGGCCGGCCGCCTGATCTCGCGCTACCAGGTCACGCACTGGACCAATATCCCGACCATGGTGATCGACTTCCTGGCCAGCCCCAACCTGGCGCAGTTCGACCTGTCGAGCCTGCGCTATATCGGCGGCGGCGGCGCGGCCATGCCGCAGGCCGTGGCCGAGCGCCTGCGCGAGCAGTTCGGGCTGCACTACCTGGAAGGCTACGGCCTGTCCGAGACCATGGCGCCGACGCACAGCAACCCGTCGGACCGGCCCAAGCTGCAGTGCCTGGGCGTGCCGACCTTCAATACCGATGCGCGCGTGATCGACCCGGTCACGCTCAAGGAACTGCCACCCAACGAGATCGGCGAGATCATCGTCAGCGGCCCGCAGGTGTTCAAGGGCTACTGGGGGAAGGAAGATGCCACCCGCGAGGCCTTTATCGAGTTCGAGGGCAAGAGCTTCTTCCGCACCGGCGACCTCGGGCGCATGGACGAGGAGGGCTATTACTTCATCACCGACCGCCTCAAGCGCATGATCAATGCGTCGGGCTTCAAGGTGTGGCCGGCCGAGGTGGAGAACCTGCTGTACAAGCACCCCGACGTGCAGGAGGCCTGCATCATCGGCACGCGCGATCCGTACCGCGGCGAGACCGTCAAGGCGGTGGTGGTGCTGCGCGCCCATGCCAAGGGCAAGACCACGCCGGACGAGGTCATCGAATGGGCCAAGGAGAACATGGCCGCGTACAAGTATCCGCGGGTGGTGGAGTTCGTTGAGGCGCTGCCCAAGTCGGGAACCGGCAAGGTGATGTGGCGGCAGCTGCAGGAGAGCGAGAACGCGCGGAATGCAGGGGAACAGAAGCCCGCAGCGGCCTGATCCATGCTACCGGCCTATGCCCGCGGCGGGTTCCCATCGCAAAGGGAACCGCGCGGGGCAAGGTCGGCTCAATGCCCCCGCACCCGCATCAACATCTTCACCATCGTCTTGTACCCGCGCTCGCGGGCGTGGCGCGTCGGCGTCACGCCTTCGCGGTCGGCCAGGTTGGCGTCCGCGCCGGCGTCCAGCAGCAGCTGCACTGTTTCCTCGTAGCGCGTGCTGCCATCGCCCAGCACCACAGCTTCCAGCAGTGCCGTCCAGCCAAGGTTGTTGACGTGGTCAACGGCGACACCTGCTTTCAGCAGCAGCTTCACCACTTCCACATGCCCTTGCTGGCTCGCGGCGATCAGCGCGGTGCCATCGTAGCGGTCGGTGCTGCCCAGGTCCGCGCCGTGCGCCAGCGCCAGCCGGACAATCTCGGCCTGCCCACTGGCGGCGGCCAGCAGGAAGGGGCTGTTGGCGTCGGCATCCTTGTGGTTCACGTCCGCGCCGGCCAGCATCAGCATCCGCGCGACGTCGACGTGGCGGGTCTGCACGGCGGCCAGCAACGCGCTGCGCCCGCGTTCATCGGCCGCGCGCGCGGTGGCGCCCGCGGCCAGCAGGCGCGCCACCATGTCCTGGTCGCCGATGCTGGCGGCGGTGATCAGGTTGCGGTCGAGTGCGCTGATGCCATCGCTGCGCAGCGGCACGTGCGCGGTGCTGCGCGGGGCGCGGGCGGCGCCAGGCTGGCTGGCTGAACCGGCGCCGGGGCGCGCCGCCAGCGTCTGCCCGCCTTGCGCCGCCAGCAGGCTGCCCCCGACCAGCAGGCCCATCAGGCCCAGCATCTCATTGAGTGCCTGTCTGCGGGTGCGGGCGGCGGCGCGCGTCATGGCGGGCTCCTTGGCTCAGACGGTTTCGTGAGGGTTGCTGGCCGCCAGGGGCGACGTTGCGCAAGCGCGTTCGGCATCGGCGGCATCGTCCGCCTGGAGCTGGCGCCACAGCCGGCCCAGGTAGGGATCGTCGACGCCGTTGGTGGCCAGCCCCAGCAGGGTTTGCTGCAGGTATTCGCGCGCCGGGCCATACAGCCCGGCGGCGTGGCGCAGCCGTTCGACCACGCTGGTGTCCGGCAGCCGGCCGGCGTAGGACTCGTGCGCGCGGTTCATGACGAAGGCCAGGGCGCGTTGCTCCGGGCCCTCGCCGCTTTCGCCGCCCTCGCCGGTGCGGATGCGCAGCCAGCGTGGGTGGTAGGCGCCGGTCAGCATCTCGCGGCGCCACAGCACGCGGAATTCCTGCTCGACCACGTGGCTGGGGATGCGGAACACCATGCCGTGGCAGCAGCCGCCGCGGTCCAGGCCGAGCACCAGTCCCGGGTTGTCCCAGGTGCCGCGGTTGATGCGGGAGTAGAGGTAGAAGCCACGATGGTAGCCATGCACGGTCGCGCGCCGGCGCTCGGTGTGCACCACCATCGGGTTCCAGATCAGGGAGCCATAGCCGAACACCCAGACATCGCCGCCGAGCGCGGCATCGTCGGGCTTGCAAGCCAGCGCGTCGCAGAGGGACTGCTCCAGCACGTGTTCGGGCAACAGCGAGGACGCGACCGGGGTACTGCACAGCGAGGTGCGCAGCCGGTCGGATTCGAGGTCCTGTCGCGTAATGGCCATGCTGCAAGCATAAATCAAAGCTGCGTCCCGGGCAGGTGGGGGAAATGACATAAGTGCCAGTTTTTCCCGGAAATGTCCGAGTCTGCGGCGCCGGTGTGGGCGCCTGACAACGGTTGCCGCCGCGTGGCGGCCTTGCCACCCGGCATGGAGCAGGACCGATGCGTGCCCGCGCACGCTTGTCCGCGGTCAGCCCGGGGCGTTTTGCTGGCCCGCGGTGGCGGGCAGTCTTTACAATGGGAGCCTCAATCCGACCAGGAGGAACCTGCGATGGCGCGTACGCTTACGGTGGTGTTCGGAAGCGGCAAGGAATATGACTTCACGATCGGCGCGGACGAGCTGGCCGCGGTCAGCGAGGATGCGGCGTGGCGCTGGTTCGACCGGGAGTACACCGAGCTGGATTGCCAGGCGTCGAGCCCGGTTGGCAAGGTGCTGGTGATCGACAAGATCCTGAATGTCGCCAAGTTTTCCGGAGAATCGCGCTTCTCCGGCGATCCTGCCTGGGCGCAGGACTATGCGCGCCATGCGGCGCGGCTGCTGGACCGCGACAAGGTCCGGGTCGATGTCGGCAACGCCGCCATCGGGTTCTGAGTCGGGTTCCGGGGCGCGCGCGGCGCGCCCCACGATGCCGCTCCCGCCAGCGCGGGAGCGACTCGGCGGCAATCAGACCGCCAGCAGTTCCACTTCAAACAGCAGCGTCGCGTTCGGCGGGATCACGCCGCCGGCGCCGCGCGCACCATAGCCGAGGTCGGCCGGAATCACCAGGCGACGCACGCCGCCGACCTTCATGCCCTGCACGCCTTCGTCCCAGCCGCGGATCACATGGCCGGCGCCCAGCGGGAACACGAACGGGTCGTTGCGGTCCTTGCTCGAATCGAACTTGCGGCCGGCCTGGCCGTTTTCGTACAGCCAGCCGGTGTAGTGCACGGTGACGTGCTTGCCGGCGGTGGCTTCGGTGCCGGAACCGACGGTGGTGTCTTCGTATTGCAGGCCAGAGGGCGTGGTTTGCATGGTGATTTCCTTCCGATGAGGACAGACGGGGTGAATCGGGAGCGCAGCGTGGGCGCTGCGCTCAGCCTTGGGCGCGCTGCAGCACGTCCAGTTGCAGTTGCACGTTGCGGTCGTCGTCGGCGACCCAGATGTCGCCATCCTGGATCGTCACCGACAGGCGCATCGCGCGCTGCGCCAGCGCCGCGAGCGCGTCGACCGCTTCCGTCGGGACATTGTAGACGGTGACGTTGCGCAGCTTGCCGGCCTTGCCCGCCATGCCTTTCCACCACTCGCGCGCGCTGGCGCCACTGTAGGTGTAGACGGTCACGCGCTCGGCGCGGGCGGCGGCGCGCTTCAGGCGCGCTTCGTCGGGCTGGCCCAGCTCGACCCAATGTTCGATGTCGCCGGTCAGGCGCTTGTCCCACAGGTCGGGCTCGTCAGGCTCGTCCAGACCGCGGGTAAAGGCCAGCGTCTCGGTGGCCTCGCAGGCAAAGGCGAGCAGGCGCACCATCATGCGCGCGTCGTTCTCGGACGGATGCTGGGCGATGGTGAGGGCGTGGCTGCCGTAGTAGGGCCGGTCCATGTCGGAGACGGCCAGTTCGGCTTTGAAGATGGTGGACTTGAGCGCCATGAGGTGAAGTGTGCGGCTGCGTCCGGCGCGGCGGCGCGGAGCGCGAAAGGCCGCATCATACGCGATTCGGCGGCGCCGCCGTACGCGCGAAGGCGGGGCAAGGCGGGCCAGCCGGCACTCGGCGCCGGCCGGGAGCTTAGCGCTTGCGGTATTCCTTCAGGTAGAAGCGCAGCAGTGCCGACAGCAGCAGCGTGCTCAGGAAGCCGGCTGCCACCACCAAGGCCTGGCCGGCGTCGGACTCGAGCTGGCCGGCCACACCGAGGCGGAACAGCCACGTTCCGACCATCATGGCCAGGAACGGCATCAGCAGGGCGCCGCGGCCATAGGTACGCACCGCCCACAGCGGGAAGCGGCGCAGGAAGTCGCCGGGGATGCTGCACAGCAGGCAGGCGCCAGCGGCGGCCAGGGCGGCCGCCACGATGTCGCCGGAATGGATCTCGAACATGGTCTCTGTCTCGCGTTGCCGCGCACGCGGCGGGCGTGGCAGGGATTTCGGCAAAGCGCTGATTCTACAAGAGAAATCCGTTCCGAAGGTGAACGCGTCGGGCTAGCGCGGGGCGCTGCTCGCCGGCGATGCCTCGACCGCCACATGGAGCGTCACGATGTCGCCCGCGTCGGGCAGGAAACGGGTCATGCCGAAGGCACTGCGCGGCACTTCGACGCGGAAGTCGCCGCCACACACCTGCCGCGCCACACCGAACAGCGAAACCTCGCCGCAGCGGAAACGCTCGGCCTGCAGCCGGACCGGGCGGGTGACGCCGTGCAGGCTCAGCTCGCCCTCTACCGCCACGAGCCGGCCGCCGTCGCTGATAAAGCGATCGGCGCGCAGCCGCGCCAGGGGAAACTGCGCGACATCGAAAAACTGTGCCGAGCGCAGCACCCCGTCGAGCGTGCGGTTGTTGGTGTCGACCGAGGCCAGGTCGACGGTCACGTCGACCGCGCCGGCGCCGCTGTCGGCGTCATACACGATGCGGCCGTCGATCTTGCCGAAGCGCCCGCGCACCGAACTGCGCTCGAAATGGCTGGCGGCGAAATAGACGGAGGTGTGGACCGGGTCGAGCACGTACTCGACCGGCGCGGCCCTGGCGCCGATGCTGCCTAGCAGCGCGATCGCAACAGCGGCCAGGAGAGGGGCGCGTGTTGCCATGGCTCAGTGCACGAACACCGGCAGCAGGAAGATCCCCACCACCGTCAGGTACCCGATGGTCCAGCACAGCGTGCGCAGCGTGGCCCGGTCGGTCAGGTAGCACACGGTGTAGAGGATGCGGGTGAGGATGAAGACCATCGACAGTTCGTCGATGCGCGCCTGCGGCGCCTGAAGATAGCTGGCGGTGAGCACCGCCGCGGCAAAGAACGGAAAGGCCTCGAAGTGGTTGCGGTGCGCCATGTCGGCGCGCCGCGCCCGGCCGGATTGCCGGTCGAGCCAGCCGCGCGGGTCATGGTTGTCGAAACCCGGTCCGCTGGCCTTGGCAATGGCTACCGTGGCGAGCGGCAGCACGCCGGCCAGCAAGACGCACCAGAACGCGATCGGCATGGTTCCCGTCCTCTCCGTTGCAGTGCCGGAGCGGCCGCGGCGGCTGCGGCAGCCACTGCGGCCGGTAGCGCGGTCAGGCGGCGACCACGCGGATCTCGATGCCCGTCAGGCCCACCACCTGCCCGGCACGAATCTTCGCAGTCTTGCGCGATTCAGGCGCGCCGTCCACCGAGACTTCGCCGGCGGCGACCAGCGCCTTGCCGGCGCCGCCGCTGTCGCACACGCCAGCCAGCTTGAGCAGGTCGTTGAGGGCGATGAACTCGCCCTCGAGCGGGAAGGTGATGGTTTGTACCGAACTTGCCTTGCCCATCACTTGCCCCAGCTGTCCTTCAACCCGACGATGCGGTTGAAGACCGGCTTGCCTGGCTGCGAATCATTGCGGTCGGCCACGAAGTAGCCATGGCGCTCGAACTGGAAGCGGTCTTCCGGCTGTGCCTCGCGCAGGCCCGGCTCCAGGTAGGCGGTGATCACCTTCTTGGAATCCGGATTCAGTGCGTCCAGGAAGTTCTTGCCGCCCGCATCCGGGTTGGGGTCGTTGAACAGGCGGTCGTACAGGCGCACCTCGGCCTCGTAGCCGTGCGCCGCGCTGACCCAGTGGATCACGCCCTTGACCTTGACGCTGTCTGCGCCCGGGGTGCCGCTCTTGGTGTCGGGCAGGTAGCTGGCATGCACGGCGATGACCTTGCCGTCGGCGTCCTTGTCCACGCCGGTGCACTCGACCACGTAGCCGTACTTCAGGCGCACCTTGTTGCCCGGGAACAGGCGGAAATAGCCCTTTGGCGGGGTCTCGTTGAAGTCCTCGCGCTCGATCCACAGTTCGCGCGACAGCGGGAACACACGCTTGCCCAGTTCCGGTTTCTTCGGATGGACCGGCGCCGAGCATTCCTCGCTCTGGCCTTCGGGGTAGTTGTCGATGATCAGCTTGAGCGGGTCCAGCACGGCCACGCCACGGGCGGCCCGGCCGTCCAGGTCGTCGCGCACCGAGCCTTCGAGCGTGCTCATGTCGATCCAGCTGTCGGCCTTGGCCACGCCGACGCGGTCGCAGAACAGCTGGATCGATTCCGGCGTATAGCCGCGGCGGCGCACGCCGACCAGCGTGGGCATGCGCGGATCGTCCCAGCCGTCGACGCGGTTCTCGTCGACCAGTTGCTTGAGCCTGCGCTTGCTGGTGATGGCGTAGGTCAGGTTCAGGCGCGCGAACTCATACTGGTGCGGCAGCGGGTCGCCGAACACGCCGGCGTCGCGCAGGTGCTCCAGCACCCAGTCGTACAGCGGGCGGTTGTTCTCGAACTCCAGCGTGCACAGCGAGTGCGAGATATTCTCCAGCGCGTCCGAGATGCAATGGGTGAAGTCGTACATCGGATAGATGCACCACTTGTCGCCCGTGCGGTGGTGATGGGCGTGGCGAATGCGGTAGAGCACCGGGTCGCGCATCACGATGTTGGGCGCGGTCATGTCGATCTTCGCGCGCAGCACGTGCTCGCCGTCGCCGTACTTGCCGGCGCGCATGTCGCGGAACAGCTGCAGGTTTTCTTCGACGGTCCGGTCGCGGTAGGGCGACGGCTTGCCCGGCTCGGAGAAATTGCCGCGGCTGGCGGCGATCTGCTCGGCCGACTGGCTGTCGATATAGGCGGCGCCGCGCTCGATCAGGGTCTCGGCAAAGGCGTAGAGCTGGTCGAAGTAGTCGCTGGCGTAGTACAGGTGCGGCTGCTTCTGGCCGTCCTTGCCCTCGCTGTCCCAGGAGAAACCGAGCCAGTGCACGGCGTCGATGATCGAATCGACGTATTCGGTGTCTTCCTTGACCGGGTTGGTGTCGTCGAAGCGCAGGTGGCAGCGGCCGCCGTAGTCGCGCGCCAGCCCGAAGTTCAGGCAGATGCTCTTGGCATGGCCGATATGCAGGTAGCCATTGGGCTCCGGCGGGAAGCGGGTGATGACGGTCGGCAGCGGCTCGCCCTGCTTGTCCTGGCGGCCGGCATAGGTGCCGGCGGCGAGGTCCTGGTCGATGATGCTCCGCAGGAAGTTGGAGGCGGCTGGGGTGCTGTCGGTAGGCTTGTTGTCGTGGCTCATGGTGGCGCCGGTTGGCCGGCCGGATATCGATCGACGTAGGGATCGATACTTGGCCGGTCGGATCGTCAGATTGCGTGGCGGAATGCCAATACCGGGATTTTACCGTGCCGGCGGCGCCGCACGCCGTGAGCATCGGCTCATTTGTGGTCTTGTCCGTCGCCAGTCCCGATTGACCGCGCCGAAAGTGACGCGTCGGAGTAGCATGGAGACCCGTGCCGGCCGCGGCCGGCTGTCGTCCATCGCAGCAGGAACGCCCATGAACGCCCACCCCGATGCGGCACAAGTGCCGCCCATGCCCCTCGATGTTGTCGGCGCGCTGTGGCGCGATGCCGGGCTGCCGGCCGAGGCGCTGGCCCATCTGCGCCTGGACGGCGCCGAGCCGGTGCTGCCTTCAGGCTTTGCCGTGGGCACCGCGGCGCAGGCCAGCCTGGCCGCTTCGGCGCTCGCCGCGGCGGCGCTGTGGCAGGGACGCACCGGCCGCTGGCAGGAAGTCAGCGTCGACATGCGCCATGCCATCACCGAGTTCCGCAGCGAGCGCTACCTGCGCGTCGACGGCGGCCCCGCGCCCGAGTTGTGGGACAAGATCGCCGGCATCTACCGCTGCGGCGACGGCCGCTGGGTCCGGCTGCACACCAACTTCCCGCATCACCGCGACGGCGTGCTGCGGCTGCTGGGCTGCGCCTATGAAAAGGCCGCGGTGCAGGCGGCGCTGGAAAAGTGGGAAGCCGAAACTTTCGAAACCGCCGCCTCCGACGCCGGCCTGGTGGTCGCCGCGCTGCGCAGCTTCGACGAATGGGACCAGCACCCGCAGGCCGCGGCGTTGCGCGGCCTGCCGCCGGTGACGCTGGAGCGCATCGGCGAGGCGCCGCCGATGCCCTTGCCGCCGGCGGCGTCCGCCGACGCGCAGCCGCTGTCGGGCGTGCGCGTGCTCGACTTCACCCGCATCATCGCCGGCCCGGTGGCGGGGCGCACGCTGGCCGCGCATGGCGCAGACGTGTTGCTGGTGACCGCCGCGCACCTGCCGTCGATCGCGCCGCTGGTGATCGACACCGGCCGCGGCAAGCGCAGTTGCCAGCTCGACCTGCGTGATCCCGACGACAAGCGCACGCTGCACAAGCTGCTGCACGGCGCCGACGTGATGGTGCAGGGCTACCGCCCCGGTGGCCTGGCGGAACTGGGCGTCGGCCCCGAGGCAGCGGCGCGGGCGCGGCCGGGCATCGTCTATGTGTCGCTGAGCGCGTATGGCCACGTCGGGCCGTGGGCGCACAAGCGCGGCTTCGATTCGCTGGTGCAGACCGCCACCGGCTTCAACCATGCGGAGGCCGGGGCGGCCGGCAGCGACACGCCGCGGCCGCTGCCGGCGCAAGTGCTTGACCACGCCGCGGGCTACCTGCTGGCATTCGGCGCGATGGCCGCGCTGCAGCGGCGCGCGGTGGAAGGCGGCAGCTGGCACGTGCGCGTGTCGCTGGCGCAGGTGGGACAGTGGCTGCGCGGGCAGGGGCGGGTGCCGGAGGGGCTGAAGGCGCCCGAGCAGAAGATCGACGATGTCGCCGACCTGCTTGAAGCGGTGCCATCCGGCTTTGGCATGCTGACCGTGGTGCGCCACGCCGCGCAGCTGTCCGAGACGCCGGCGCGCTGGACGCTGCCGTCCGAGCCGCTCGGCACGCATGCGCCGGTGTGGCTGCCGCGCTAGCAGCTAGTAGAGCGTGTTGCGCTGCCGCTCGGGCAGGTCGCGGTCATAGGCGGCGCCGTCGATGGCGTTCTGGCTCAGCGTGGCCAGGATCTCGCCATTGCTCGGCAGCGTCTGCCGCGCGACCTGCGCATCCGTGGCCCACAGGCGCGAGCGGATCAGCGCGCGGGCGCACTGGAAGAATATCGACTGCACCGTGATCACCAGCACCGTGGTCGGCGCCTTGCCGTCAACCACGCAGCGCGCGATCAGCGCCGGGTCGACGCTGATCTGCGCGGTGCCGTTGACGCGGATGGTCTCGTTGACGCCGGGGATCACGAACAGCAGGCCCACGCGCGGATCGGCCACGATATTGCGCAGGCTGTCGATGCGGTTGTTGCCGCGCCGGTCGGGCAGCAGCAGCGTGCGTTCGTCCAGCACCTGCACGAAGCCGGGCGTGTCGCCGCGCGGCGAGCATTCGGCCCAGCCGTCGGCGACCGTCGACAGCAGGCACAACGGTGCGGCCTCGATAAAGGCGCGGTAGTGTGGGTGCAGGTAGTCGACTTCCTTTGACAGCGACGGCGCCGCGGGCTGGGCGTAGAGCGCTTCCAGTTCGGCCAGGGAGGTGATGGCGTGCGAGGTCATGGCGGATCGGGGCGGTTGGCGGGCAAGCCCACAATGTAGCGCAGCCGGCGGGGCGGCATCGTGACGCTCTGTGCGCTCAGAGTGTCACGGTGCCGCGGCCGATCTCGAGCACGCGCCCGCCCACGCGGATGTCGCCGCCGGTGTCGACCGACAAGCGCAGCTGGCACGGGCGGCCGACGGCCTCGCCCTGGTCGATGGCGTATTCGGCCGGCAGCGCGCGGCTGGTGGCCAGCAACCAGCCTCCGAGATTGGCGCAGGCCGAGCCCGTGCCGGGGTCCTCGGCGACGCCGCCGCCCTGCTTGGTGAAGAAGTAGCGCGACAGCACGCGGCCAGGCTGCTCGGGATCGAAGGCGAACACGTAGGCGGTCTTGCGGCCCAGGCTGCTCTGCGGCCAGATGTCGAGGCGCGCGCTGTCGGGGTTGGCGCGGCGCACGGCATCGGTGCTGCGCACGGCCACCAGCAGCTGGTCGGCGCCGGTGTCGACCCACATCGGCGAAACCAGCAGGTCGCTTTCCTGCAGGCCGAGCAGGCTTGCCATCTCGGCATCGGGCAGGCTGGCCGGGGCGGTCTTCGGCATGCCGCTGTGGGGCGCGGTGAAGGTCCAGACATCGCCCTGCGCCGTCACCGGGACCACGCCGGCGAGAAATTCCAGCGTCAGCGTGTCGCTGGTGCCAGCCAGTTCGCGCACCACGTGCGCGGTGCCCAGCGTGGGGTGGCCGGCAAAACGCATCTCATAGCCGGGCGTGAAGATGCGCACGCGCGCGCTGGCGTTGTCCGACGGCAGGACAAAGGTGGTTTCCGACAGGTTGAACTGCAGCGCCAGCGCCTGCATGGTGGCCTCGTCCATGCCGCGCGCGTCTTCGAACACGCACAGGGGATTGCCGCCGAAGGTGGATTCGGCGAAGACGTTGAGCAGGCGGAAGGCGTAGGTGGGCATGGTGCAGGCTCCGGAGGCTTGTCGGGGAACCAGTGTACGGAGCCGTGGCGCCCGCGCCATGCACAGTTGCTGCGATCGCGAGCGGGCCAGTTGCGGGATGGGGGGGCGGAAAGCAAGAACGCCCCGTTCGGGGCGTTTTGCATGGCTTTGGCAGTTCAGGCCGGCGTGGCTCAGAAGCCTACCGCCTGCCCGTCGCGCCTGCTGTCGCTGGCCGCCACGTACCCTTGCTCCGGATCGTCCGACAGGCGCCAGATGAACTGTCCCGAACCAAAGTCCATGTACGGGTCTTCCACCGACTTCAACTGGTGCCCGCGTGCCTTCAGCCCTTCGACCGTGGCCGGGTCCATGGTGCCCTCCACGTCCAGCGTGAAATCGCGGTTGACCTTCCAGCGCGGCGCGCAGCACGCGGCCTGCGGCTGCTGGTTGTAGTCCAGCATGCGCACCACCGTCTGCAGATGGCCCTGCGGCTGCATGTCGCCGCCCATCACGCCGAAGCTCATCACCGGGTGGCCACCCTTGGTCAGGAAGGCCGGGATGATGGTGTGGAACGGGCGCTTGCCGCCGGCCACCGCGTTGGCGGACTTGGGATCCATCGAGAAGCCCACCCCGCGGTTCTGCAGGCTGATGCCGGTGCCCGGCACCACCACGCCCGAGCCGAAGCCCATGTAGTTCGACTGGATGAACGAGACCATCATGCCGTTCTCGTCGGCGGCGGTCAGGTAGATGGTGCCGCCCACCTTGGGCATGCCGAAGTTGAAATGCGTGGCGCGCTGCATGTCGATCAGCTTGGCGCGCGACTTGAGGTAGGCGTCGTCCAGCATCTGCTCGGGCGTGACCTCCATGCTGCGGGGATCGGCCACGTAGCGGTACAGGTCGGCGAAGGCCAGCTTCATTGCTTCGATCTGCAGGTGCTGCGAATCGACCGAGTCCACCGGGATCGAGGCCATGTCGAACTGGCCGAGGATGCCCAGCGCCACCAGCGCGGCAATGCCCTGGCCATTGGGCGGGATCTCGTGCAGCTCGTAGCCGCGGTAGGCCTGGCTGATCGGCTTGACCCAGTCGGGACGGTAGTTGCGCAGGTCGTCCAGCGTCATCGCGCCGCCGCACTGCTTGCTGAAGGCGGCGATCTTCTCGGCGATCTCGCCTTCGTAGTAGGCGCGGCCCTGGGTCTCGCCGATCTTGCGCAGCGTCTCGGCGGCGGCCTTCATGGTGAACTTCTCGCCGACCAGCGGCGCGCGGCCGTTGGGCATGAAGGTCTCGGCATAGCCGGGTTGGTCCTTCAGCTCGGGCACCGCGGCGGCCCACTTGTGCGCCACCACCGGCGGCACGGCGTAGCCGCGCTCGGCGATCTCGATCGCCGGCTCCATCAGGTCGGCGAAGGGCAGCTTGCCGAAGCGCTCGTGCATTGCCGCCCAGCCGGCGATCACGCCGGGCACCGTGACCGAGTCCCAGCCCCGGATCGGGCGGTTGGCCAGGCCGTTGGCATCGGTGCCGTACTTGTTCTTGAAATACTCCGGGTTCCAGGCGGCCGGGGCCACGCCGGAGGAGTTCAGCCCATGCAGTTCCTTGCCGTCCCACAGGATGGCGAAGGCATCGCTGCCCAGGCCGCACGATACCGGCTCGACGATGGTGATCGCGGCCGCCGCGGCGATGGCCGCGTCGACGGCGTTGCCGCCCTTGAGCAGCATGCGCAGGCCGGCCTGCGCGGCCAGCGGGTGCGAGGTGGACACCACGTTGCGCGCAAACAGCGGGATGCGCACGGAGGGGTAGGGGTTGGTCCAGTTGAAGTTCTGCATGGCTTTGTCTGTCGTTTCAGGAGGCGGCCGGCCGGTTGTCGGCGCCGGCCGCGTTGGCACTCGCCGCGCCGTTATTCTGCCGTGATCTTGCGATCCTTGATCAGCTTGCCCCAGCGGGCGCTGTCCTTCTTCACCATGGCGGCGAACTGCGCCGGCGTGCCGCCGACCGGCTCGGCGCCCAGCTTGCCCAGGCGTTCCTTGACTTCCGGCGACTGGATTGCCTTGTTGAATTCGGCATTCAGCCGGTTGACGATGTCCGCCGGCATGCCCTTGGGTCCGTAGATGCCGAACCAGGTATCGGACTCAAAGCCGGGCAGCCCCGACTCGCTGGCCGTCGGGATCTCCGGTGCCAGTGGCGAGCGCTTCGCGCTGGTCACTGCCAGCGCCTTGAGCTTGCCGTCCTTCACGTGCGGCAGGCCTGAGACGATGCTGTCGAACAGCACCTGCACCTTGCCCGAAATCAGGTCTGGCACGGCCAGCGCTGTGCCGCGGTACGGGATATGGGTGATGAACACGCCGGCCTGCGCCTTGAAGGCCTCGGCGGTCAGGTGCACCACGGTGCCATTGCCGCTGGAGGCGTAGTTGAGCTCGCCGGGGTGCTTCTTGGCGTAGTCGACCAGCTCGCGCACGTTCTTCGCCGGCAGGCTGTTCGGCACCACCAGCACATTGGTGGCGATCGCCACCTGGCCGACCGGGGTGAAGTCGGTGTCGGTGTTGTACGGCAGGCGGGTGTTGATGTACGGGCCGATCGAGTGCGTGCTGGTGGTCGCGATCAGCAGCGTGTAGCCGTCCGGCGCGGCCTTGGCCGCCATGTCCGAACCGATCGCGCCGCCGGCGCCCGGGCGGTTGTCGACCACGATCTGCTGGCCCATGTTGGCGCCCACTTTCTGCGCAATGGCGCGGGCCAGCAAATCGGTCGCGCCGCTGGCCGGGAACGGCACGATCAGGCGGATCGGCTTGCTGGGAAAGTTGTCGGCCAGTGCGGGCGTGGCGGCCAGGCACATGCCGCAGGCAGCGGCGATGCCGGCGAGGCGCAGCCAGGATTTCATGCTTGTCTCCGGAGTCAGGCGAAAGGCGGGCAAGGATTGATGAGCCGGCTTAATTATTCCGTGGCGCCGTTCACAAAGAAAGCTAATATTTCTTGCCGATGTCACAAGAAAATCTTAAGTATCGGCGAACCCTCGCAACCCTTCTGCACTTGCACCGATGAGCACTATCCGATTCATCCGTACCTTCGTCACCGTGGCCGAACAAGGCTCCTTCGCCGCGGCCGCCGGCCAGGTGGCACTGACCCAGGCCGCCGTCAGCCTGCAGATGCGCGCGCTGGAAACCGAGTTGCGGCGCGAATTGTTCGACCGCAACGGCCGCGTCGCGGTGCTCAATGCCGATGGCCGCGCGCTGTTGCCGCAGGCCCGGCGCCTGCTCGCGCTGTACGACGAGATGCGCCTGCCGCTGGCCTCGGACCAGGCCATGGCCGGTGCCGTGGCCGTGGGCGCGGTGGTGTCGGTGATGGGCGGCCTGTCGCACGCGGTGGCGCGCATGAAGCGCACCTACCCCGCGCTCGATGTGCGCCTGGTCGGCGCCAAGTCGATCGAACTGGCGGCACAGGTCGAGGCCGGCGAGCTCGACGCGGCGATCCTGGTCGAAGGCGCCACGCGCGTGCCCGGCACGCTGCGCTGGACGCCGTTGTACCAGGAGCCGCTGGTGGCGATCGCGGCACGCGGCAGCCCCGGCCATGATGCGCGCGAGGCGCTGGCCCAGAACCCCTACCTGCGCTTCGACCGCAGCCAGCGCACCGGCGTGCTGGTCGAGCGCGCGCTGCGCCGCGCGCACCTGAAGGTCAACGAGTTCCTGGAACTGAACGCCATCGAGGCGCTGGTCGAGCTGGTGCGCCAGGAAGTCGGTGTGACCGTGGTGCCGCTGCTGCGGCGCGCGCGCTGGCACGACGACGAGGCGCTGCGGATCCTGCCACTGCTGGTCCACGGCGAGCCGGTCATGCGCCACATCGGCATGCTGGAGCGGCGCGACCACGGGCGCGGCCAGGTAACGGCAGCGGTGCGAGCGGCGTGCAGCGAGCTGTTTGGCGCCTGAAGGAGGTCGTCCTGGAGCTATAAGCGCGATCTATCGGCCAGATAGACAGAATCGCATTCTCCTCAGGCCTTGCTGTGCATATATTTTGGTTGCGGACACCGCCGCGGAACTCAGACAAGCGCGGCTTCGCCCTGGGCGCGCCCGGATCGTCATGCCGTTGCGCGCCCGCATGCGTCCGCGCACCGGCGGTATCCAGCCGTGTTGCGATGCAGAAAGATCCGGCGCAAGTGCCGGAGCGGGATCGTCGAAGTCAGACAAGAAACGAGCAATCGAGCAGACGAGCAAACGAGCGAACGCTGGCGATAACGCTGCATGCGTGTTCGGTACGTCCCCACAAGGAGAGAACGTATGTCTAACGAAGCAAAGTGTCCCTTCACGCATACCGCCGGCGGCGGTACGACCAATCGCGAGTGGTGGCCGAGGCAGTTGCGGCTGGACCTGCTCTCCCAGCATTCGGGCAAGTCCAACCCGCTGGGCACGGACTTCAATTACCGTAAAGCGTTCAAGGACCTGGACCTGGCCGCGGTGAAGAAGGATTTGGCGGCGCTGATGACCGACTCGCAGGACTGGTGGCCGGCGGACTTCGGCCACTATGGCCCGCTGTTCATCCGCATGGCCTGGCACGCCGCCGGCACCTATCGCATCGGCGACGGCCGCGGCGGCGCAGGGCGCGGCCAGCAGCGTTTCGCGCCGCTCAACAGCTGGCCGGACAACGTCAGCCTGGACAAGGCGCGCCGCCTGCTATGGCCGATCAAGCAGAAGTACGGCCAGAACATCTCGTGGGCCGACCTGCTGGTGCTGACCGGCAACGTCGCGCTGGAGACCATGGGCTTCAAGACCTTCGGCTTCGGTGGTGGCCGCGAAGACACCTGGGAACCTGACGGCGATGTGTACTGGGGCGATGAAAAGACCTGGCTCGGCGGTGACGTGCGCTATGGCAAGGGTGCCGCGGGCAAGTACGACGACGCCGGCGTGCTGGTTGCCGACGAGGACATGCATGGCGCCGAAGCCAGCCGCACCGACCACGGCCGCCACCTTGAAAACCCGCTGGCCGCCGTGCAGATGGGCCTGATCTACGTGAATCCGGAAGGCCCGGAGGGCAACCCGGACCCGCTTGCCGCGGCGCACGATATCCGCGAGACCTTCGCGCGCATGGCCATGAACGACGAAGAAACCGTCGCGCTGATCGCCGGCGGGCATGCCTTCGGCAAGACCCACGGTGCCGGACCGGCGGACAACGTCGGGGCCGAACCTGAAGGCGCGGATCTCGAATTGCAGGGCCTGGGCTGGTCGAGCAGCTTCGGCACCGGCAGGGGCGCCGATACCATCACCAGCGGGCTGGAGGTGACCTGGAGCAAGACGCCAACGAAATGGGGCAACAGCTACCTGGAAAACCTGTTCGGCCATGACTGGGAACCGACCAAGAGTCCCGCCGGCGCCAACCAGTGGGTGGCCAAGGATGGTGGCGAAACCATCCCGCATGCGTTCGATCCGTCGAAGAAGCTGCGGCCGACGATGCTGACCACGGACCTGTCGCTGCGTTTCGACCCCGAGTACGAGAAGATCTCGCGGCGCTTCCTGGAACATCCCGACCAGCTTACCGATGCCTTTGCCCGCGCCTGGTTCAAGCTGACCCACCGCGACATGGGCCCGCGCGCGCGCTACCTGGGCCCGGAAGTCCCGAAGGAAGACCTGCTCTGGCAGGACCCGGTGCCGGAGGCCGACCATCCGCTGGTCGGCGACCAGGATGTCGCCGCGCTGAAGCAGAAGGTGCTGGCTTCGGGCCTGCCGCTATCGCAGCTGGTGCAGACCGCCTGGGCGTCGGCATCGAGCTTCCGCGGTTCGGACAAGCGGGGCGGCGCCAATGGCGCCCGCATCCGGCTGGCGCCGCAAAAGGACTGGGCCGCGAATGAGCCCGAACAACTGGGCAAGGTGCTCAAGGCGCTTGAAGGCATCCAGGCCGAGTTCAACGGCGCGCAGTCCGGCGGCAAGAAGATCTCGCTGGCGGACCTGATCGTGCTGGCCGGCGGCGCGGCCGTCGAGCAGGCGGCGCAGAAGGCGGGCCACAAGGTCACCGTGCCGTTCTCGCCGGGCCGCACGGATGCATCGCAGGAACAGACCGACGTCGAGGCGATGGCATCGCTGGAGCCGAAGGCGGACGGCTTCCGCAACTTCGTCAAGGCGAAGTACAGCATCCCGCCGGAGCACCTGCTGATCGACAAGGCGCAACTGCTGACACTGACCGTGCCCGAGATGACGGTACTGATCGGCGGCCTGCGCGTGCTGAACGTGCATACCGGCCCCGATGCGCATGGCGTCCTCACCGACCGGCCGGAAACGCTGACCAACGACTACTTCCGCAACCTGCTCGACATGGGTCTGGAATGGAAGCCGCAGTCAGACGCGCGCGAGCTGTTCGAAGGGCGCGACCGGAAGACCGGAGCGAAGAAGTGGACCGGCACGCGTGTCGACCTGGTGTTCGGTTCGCACTCGCAGTTGCGGGCGCTTTGCGAGGTCTATGCCAGCGAGGATGCGCAGGATAAATTCGTCAGGGACTTCGTCGCGGCCTGGACCAAGGTGATGAACCTGGACCGCTTCGACCTGCTGGATTGACGCCTGCTGCCTGAGCGGCAGCGCGGCCCCGTCACGGTGTCATGCCGTGGCGTGGGCCGCGCAAAAAAAAACGGCCGGCATGCGCCGGCCGCCATGGTTTGGCTTTGCCCTACATCATCCTGTGCGCGAAATGTCCGCGCTTTGCATCGACCATCAGCGACATGAACTCGTCGGTGCTCATGTGCACCAGTTCCTGGTGGTCGCCCGCTTCGAAATAGACATCGGCATGCGTCAACAGGCTGTCGTCCAGCCAGGTCTGCGTGCCATACGCCATGCCGACGGGCGGGATCGCGCCGTGATCGCAGTCCCTGAACACTTCGCGCACGCCATCCTCATGCGCCAGCGACAGGTTGCGTCCGGTCTGCTCGCGGATTTCCGACAGTTTCAGGTGGTGCGTGGAAGGGATCACCGCGGCGACGTAGCCGCTGTCGTCTTCCAGCAGGACGGTCTTGGCCAGCCGGTCTCCGGGAATGTGTGCAGCGTGTGCAGTGGCCATGCTGCTCAGGCTGTAGGGGTGCCGAACGGTGTCGAACTGGCTGTGCTTGTTGCTCAGGCATTTCGCCAGCGTATTAGCCATGGTCATGATGTCAACCTCCGACGCGCTCATCGCGACAGTTGTCCGAGTGCTAATACTATAGGTCGCGGCGGGCCCGCCGGAGGCGGGTCGTTGCGTCAATTCCGGCAACAAAAAAAGGGCACCTTGCGGTGCCCCCAGTGTTGCATTGCGGGCCGGCCCGCAGGCCGGCGGCAAGTCCTGCTTATTCTTCCTGGAACGCTTCTTCGCGCTTGGCCTTGATCGACGGCAGCGCCACGATCACCACCAGCACCGCAGCGGCGATCAGCAGGCCCATCGACAGCGGGCGCGTCACGAACACGCTGAAGTCACCACGCGACAGCAGCAGCGAGCGGCGGAAGTTTTCTTCCATCATCGGTCCCAGCACGAAGCCGAGCAGCAGCGGAGCGGGTTCGCAGCGCAGCTTGATGAACAGGTAGCCGATCACGCCGAAGGCGGCGGTCTGGAACACGTCGAAGGTGGTGTTCTGGACCGAGTACACGCCGATGCAGCAGAAGGTCAGGATGGCCGGGTACAGGTAGCGGTAAGGCACCTTCAGCAGCTTCACCCAGATGCCGATCAGCGGCAGGTTCAGCACGATCAGCATCAGGTTGCCGATCCACATCGAGGCGATCAGGCCCCAGAACAGCGCCGGGTTGCTGGTCATCACCTGCGGGCCGGGCTGGATGTTGTGGATGGTCATCGCACCCACCATCAGCGCCATCACCGCGTTGGGCGGAATGCCCAGCGTCAGCAGGGGGATGAACGAGGTCTGCGAAGCCGCGTTGTTGGCCGATTCCGGACCCGCCACGCCTTCGATCGCGCCCTTGCCGAATTCCTGCGGGTACTTGGAGGTCTTCTTCTCCAGCGAGTACGCGGCGAACGAAGCCAGCGAAGCGCCGCCGCCCGGCAGGATGCCCAGCGCCGAGCCCAGTGCCGTGCCACGGAGCACAGCCGGGATCATGCGCTTGAAGTCTTCCTTGGTCGGGAACAGGTTGGTGATGTGGTCGGTGAAGGTCTCGCGCTGCTCCTTCTGCTCCAGGTTGGCGATGATTTCAGCAAAGCCGAAGATACCCATTGCCACCGAGACGAAGTTCAGGCCGTCGGTCAGTTCCGGCACGTCGAACGAGAAGCGCGCGGCGCCCGAGTTCACGTCGGTACCCACCAGGCCCAGCAGCAGGCCCAGCACGATCATGGCGATCGCCTTGACCAGCGAACCCGAGGCCAGCACCACGGCCCCGATCAGGCCCAGCACCATCAGCGAGAAGTACTCGGCCGGGCCGAACTTGAAGGCCAGTTCCGACAGCGGCGCGGCAAAGGCGGCCAGGATCATGGTGGCCACGCAGCCAGCGAAGAACGAGCCCAGGCCCGCTGTCGCTAGCGCCACCCCCGCTCGCCCTCGTCTTGCCATCTGGTAGCCATCGATGGTTGTCACCACCGACGACGATTCACCCGGCAGGTTCACCAGAATGGCGGTGGTCGAACCGCCGTACTGGGCGCCGTAGTAGATGCCGGCCAGCATGATCAGCGCGGCCACCGGCGGCAGCGTGTAGGTCACCGGCAGCAGCATGGCGATGGTCGCCAGCGGCCCCAGGCCCGGCAGCACGCCGATCAGGGTACCCAGCACGCAGCCCAGGAAGGCGTAGGCCAGGTTCTGGAAGGTCAGGGCGGTGGAGAAGCCCAGGCCCAGGTTAGTGAGTAGTTCCATGTTGGCGGGCTCCTTAGCTTGCCAGGAAAGCCGGCCACACCGGCATCTGCAGGTTGATCCCGTACACGAACGCGCCCAGGCTGATCAGCACCAGGATGATGGCGTTCAGGATGGCACCCTTCCAGCTGAACTCGTGGCTGGCCATTGACGACACCAGTACCAGCACCAGCACCGACAGCACCATGCCCAGCGGCTTGAGCAGCAGGCCGAACAGCACCACCGAGCCGAGGATCCACAGCAGCGTCTTGATATCCCAGCGGGCCAGCTGATCCTCTTCCATCTTGGAAGACAGCGAGCCTGCCAGCACCAGCACGCCCAGCAGGGCGAGCACGATGCCGAGCCAGAACGGGAAGTATCCCGGTCCCATTTTTGCGGCGGTTCCCATGGAATAGCCGCGGGCGACCCAGGAAAAGCCGAATCCGACCAGGATGAACATCAGGCCGGAGGCAAAGTCCTTTTGGCTACGTATGCGCAAAGTGAATCTCCTCGTTAAGACGCTTGAAATCTGCGGTTGACCCTTTGTTGCATCGCATCAATGCGGTCTGCAGCGAAGGGCCCTCCTGCGGGGCAGGGTGGAAGTTAAGGGGGCGACCTTTCAGCTACCTTTCAGATGTCTGCAAACAGGGTCATGGTTCGGGTATCCCCTAGTGAGATGGCGCTTAAAAGGGCACTGGCGCATTCCGCAAATCCAGTCTGGAGGCGGGCTGGCGGGCGAGGCGGCAGGCGTGCTGCGCTATCATCCGGTGCAGTTCGCGCATCCTGAAGCGGCCTCTCGCGGGGTCGCCGGCCTGAAAGCCCTGTAAGGTTTGAAAGGTTGCGGCAAGGAACCTCAACGTGACGCAAGGAGCAGCTTGGAGAGCATCGACCACGTCATCCTGATCGGCGGCATCGTGATGTCGCTAGGCATCGTGCTGGGGGCGTTCTCGGCACGCTTCGGCGTGCCGTTCCTGCTCGTGTTCCTGGCCGTCGGCATGCTGGCCGGCGTGGACGGCCCCGGCGGCATCCGCTTCAACGACACCTGGCTCAGTTTCCTGGTCGGCAACCTGGCGCTGGCGGTAATCCTGCTCGACGGCGGCCTGCGTACGCGCTTTGCGACCTTCCGGGTCGCGCTCAAGCCGTCGCTGTCGCTGGCGACCGTGGGCGTGCTGGCCACGGCCGCGCTGGTGGGCGTGTTTGCGTCATGGCTGCTCGGTATCGACTGGCGGCTCGGGCTGCTGCTTGGCGCCATCGTCGGCTCGACCGATGCGGCCGCGGTCTTCTCGATGCTGCACAGCAGCGGCATCCGGCTCAAGGACCGGGTCGCCAGCGTGCTGGAAATCGAGTCCGGCATCAACGATCCGATGGCGATCTTCCTGACGCTGACGCTGATCGAATGGCTGACCGCCCCCGGCGGGCTGACGCCGCTGGGGCTGGCGACGCGGCTGCTGGTGCAGTTCGGGGTGGGCGGCGCGCTCGGGCTGGGGCTGGGATACTGCCTGGCCCTGGTGCTGGAGCGCATCCACGTGGCCGAAGGGCTGCAGGCGATCCTGCTGTGCGCCGGCGGGGCGATGGTGTTCGCGCTGGTGCAGACCGCCGGCGGCAGCGGCTTTCTTGCGGTGTACCTGACCGGCATGCTGATCGGCAACCGCGAGCGCGCGGTCACCGCCGACACCATGCGCGCGATGGACGGCATGGCGTGGCTGGCGCAGTCGGCGATGTTCCTGCTGCTGGGCCTGCTGGTAGCGCCGCACCGGATCTGGGAAGTGGCCGGACCCGCGGTGGCGGTCGCCGCCTTCCTGATGCTGGTGGCGCGGCCGGTGGCAGTATGGATCGCGCTGCTGCCGTTCCGCTTCAATTCGCGCGAAAAGGGCTTTATCGCGTGGATGGGCCTGCGCGGCGCCGTGCCGATCGTGCTGGCGCTGTTCCCGCTGCTGCGCGAGGTGCCCGAGGCAGGCCTGCTGTTCCGCATTGCCTTTGCCGTGGTGCTGGCCAGCCTGCTGTTCCAGGGCACTACCGTATCGGTCGCGGCGCGGCTGGCGCGCGTGCGCCGGCCCGGTTATCCGGAACCGGTGGCGCGTTCGCGGCTGCGCGGCACGCTCGCGCCGATCCTGGAAGTCATGCAGTTCTGCGTGGGCCCGAATGCACCCGTGGAAAACGTACGCGCCGACCAGCTCGAGCTGCCGCCGCGCAGCCGCCTGCTGACCGTGGCGCGCGACGACGCGCTGGCCGACCCGGGCCAGACCGTCTTGCGCGCCGGCGACGCGGTCTGCGTGCTGGCGCCGACCACCACATTGCCGATGCTGTCGGCGCTGTTCCAGACCCCGGGCCGGGCGCCTACCTGGGAAGAGGTGTCGCACGATTTCCTGCTGTCAGGCGATGCGCCGCTGCGGGACGTGGCGGCGCTCTATGGCACGCGCGAGCTGACGCCCGAGGAAGCACCGCTCACGCTGGAAACGGCGATGCAGCGCGTGTTCACGTCGCCGCCGGTGGAAGGCGACAGCGTCGAGATCGCGGGGCTGCCGCTGACGGTAACGCGGATGGAGGGCGCGGAGATCGTGCAGGTGGGATTGCTGCTGCCGCGGCTGGAGGGGGATTCCGGCGGGAAACTGTGGGTGCGGCGGCGCAGGGGCGACGAGAGCCGCGATCGCGTGTAATTGTTCCGGTTTTCGCCCCTCTCCCGCCCGCGGGTGAGGGGCCGGGGAGAGGGGCCGGGGGAGAGGGCAGGAGGATCAAAGGCTGACGGCCGTGGGGTAACACCGTTGGCCTTGCTTGATGTGGTACCTGGCTAGTCCACCCCTCTCCCACCCCTCTCCCCACCCCTCTCCCCACCCCTCTCCCCATCCCTCTCCCCTGAGGACCCCTGAGGGGAGAGGGAGAACACCTTGCTTTGGCTAGCTCGCGCGGCTTGGGAGCACCCGAAAACCGTTGGGGCTGCGAGCGCCTGTCTTCAGTCGACCTTCGCCCCCGACACCTTCACGATCTGCGCGTACTTCTTCAGTTCCTTCTGGATCAACGCCGCGAACTGCTCCGGCGTGGTCGGCGCGGGCTGGGCGCCGATGCGGGCCAGGCGTGCCTTCATGTCATCCGTCTTCAGGATCGCCACGATCTCGTGGTTCAGCTTGTCCACGATCTCGCGCGGCGTATTGGCCGGCGCGAACACGCCGAACCACGTCGAGATATCGAAGCCTTCCAGCCCCAGCCCCTTGCCGGCCTCGGCAATCGTCGGCAGCTCGGGGAACGCCGCCGCGCGGCTGGCGGTGGTCACGGCGAAGGCCTTGAGCTTGCCCGCCTTGATATTGGCCGACGCCGAAGCCAGGTTGTCGAAGATCAGGTCGGTCTGGCCCGACAGCACCGACAACTGCGCGGGCGACGCGCCGTTGTACGGGATATGGACCATGCTGATCTTCGCCATGCTCTTGAACAGCTCGCCCGACAGGTGACCGGCGCTGCCGTTGCCGCCCGAGGCGTAATCCAGCCTGCCCGGGTTCTTGCGCGCATAGGCGACCAGGTCGCGCACATTGTTGATATGCAGTTCCGCGGCCTTGCCCGGGTGCATCACCAGCACGTTGGGCACGTCGGCGACCAGCGTGATCGGCGCGAAGTCCTTCACCGGGTCGTACGGCATCTTGCTGAACAGCGTCGGGTTGATGGCATGCGTGGCCACCGCGCCCATGACGATGGTGTAGCCGTCGGCCGGCTGCTTGGCGACGTAGTCCGCGCCCAGGTTGCCGCCGGCACCCGGCTTGTTTTCCACCACCACCGGCTGGCCGAGGCTGTCGCGCAGCTTCTCGCCGATGGCGCGCGCCACGGTGTCGAGCGGCCCGCCGGCCGGGTAGGGAACCACGAAGCGGACCGGCTTGGTGGGGTAGGCGTTGGTCGCCGCCACGGCGGCGGTGGCGGGCAGCAGCGCCGCGGTCAGCGCGGCGGCAAGCAGTTTCTTCAGCATGTCTGGACTACGGAAGGATTGAAATTCTCAAGCAACTCATCGGGCCCCGATGCCGCGCGCCATCATCACGGCGCACAGCGGCAGCAGGATCACCAGGTGCGATTCGATCATGACCCAGCGCCGCGCCGCCTTGATCTCGGACGGCGGCGGCACGTAATCGGGCAGCCGGCGCGCCTGCTTGCGCCAGCGCGAGATGGCAAAGGTCGGCGGCAGCGAGCACAGCGCGATCAGCACGAACAGGCCCACCTTTGCGTGGAACCACGGGTTGTGCAGGTAGAAATCAAGGCCCTTGGCGCCGTAGAACAGGCGCAGCAGGCCGGTGCCAAGCACCACCATCGCGGACAGGAAATAGAACAGGTCGTACAGCGACAGGCGCCGCACCGTGGCCGGGGTCAGGTCGGGGCGCAGCACCACGGCCTCGGCGGCCATCAGCGTGATCAGGACAAAGATCGCAAGGAAATGCAGGAAGGCCAGGATGGCATCGGTCAGCATGGGTTCTCCTTTGCTTTGCGCGGGCCCGCGCTGGCGCGCCGGCCCGTCGAAAGTGCTTCAGTGGGGACTGAACTTCCGGGAAAGCACCGGCGGCGCGCCTGGACCATCCGGCCGCCGCCGGCAGGAGGAGAATCTTACAGCACACCCTTTGCGCGCAGTGCCGCAATCTGCCCGGCGCTGTAGCCGAGCGCGTCGGCCAGCACCGTGTCCGTGTGCTCGCCCAGCAGCGGCGGGTGGCGCAGCGCCTGCGGCGGCGTCGCGCTCATCTTGATCGGGCTGCCGACCAGCTTGACCTCGCCGGCACTCGGGTGCGGCAGGTCCACGCGCAGGCCGCGCGCCTTGACCTGGTCGTCCTCGAACACGTCGTCGAGCGTGTTGATCGGGCCGCACGGCACGCCCGCGGCTTCCAGGTCGCGGATCCACTGGTCCCGGGTGCGCGGGCGCACCATCTCGGCCAGGATCGGCACCAGGATGTCGCGGTTGGCCACGCGCTGCGGGTTCCTGGCAAAGCGCGGGTCGTCGGCCAGCTCGGGCTTGCCGCCGTCGGTGACGAACTTGCGGAACTGCCCGTCATTGCCTACCGCCACGATCAGCCAGCCGTCTGCCGCCTGGAAGGTCTGGTAGGGAACGATGTTCGGATGCGCGTTGCCCCAGCGGCGCGGCGCCTCGCCGCTGGCCAGGTAATTGGTGTTCATGTTGGCCAGCATCGCCACTTGCACGTCGAGCAGCGCCATGTCGATGTACTGGCCCTCGCCGGTGCGGTCGCGGTGCGCCAGCGCCGCCAGCACGGCGATGGTGGCGTACTGGCCGGTCATCAGATCGGAAATCGCCACGCCGGCCTTTTGCGGGCCGCCGCCGGGCAGGTCGTCGCGTTCGCCGGTCAGGCTCATGAAGCCGCCCATGCCCTGGATGATGAAGTCATAGCCGGGGCGCGCGGCGTACGGGCCGGTCTGGCCGAATCCGGTGACCGAGCAGTAGATCAGGTCGGGCCTGACCTGCTTCAGGGAGTCGTAGTCCAGGCCATATTTCTTCAGCTGGCCGACCTTGTAGTTCTCCAGCACCACGTCGCTCTGCGCGGCCAGGTCGCGCACGATCTGCTGGCCTTCGGGCGTGCTGATGTCGCAGGTGACCGAGCGCTTGTTGCGGTTGGCGGCCAGGTAGTAGGCGGCCTCGGCGGTGTCCCGGCCGTCTTCGTCCTTGAGCCAGGGCGGGCCCCAGGTGCGGGTGTCGTCGCCGGCGCCGGGGCGCTCGATCTTGATCACATCGGCGCCGAAGTCGGCTAGGTTCTGGGCGCACCATGGCCCGGCGAGGACGCGGGTCAGGTCGAGGACGCGGAGATGGCTTAAAGCTCCCATGGCGATAGGCGAAGGCTGAGAAATGCTGGGGGAAGAATCGGAAATCCGGCTGTGGCGCTGCATCGCGTTGCGGCCGGCTGCGGGTTGCCTGCACTCTACCATCGGGGACCGGCAAGGCGAGGTTGCGGGTGATTCATGAGGCGCTTATTGGTGTTCGATTTGGGCGATAGCCGGCCGGCCCCGTGACGCCGCGCCCGGTGTGCCTTGCGGGCTGGCTTGCCCGTATAATCAACGGTTTGCAAATCCAACATCATTCGTCGCGCCCTGCCACGCAGCGGCAAGCGTCCGCCATCCCATGAAAGTCTCAGACATTCGCAGCAAGTTCCTGCAGTTCTTCGAATCGAAGGGCCATACCGTGGTCCGCTCGTCCAGCCTGGTGCCGGCGAACGACCCGACGCTGCTGTTCACCAATTCCGGCATGGTGCAGTTCAAGGACGTGTTCCTGGGCACCGACAAGCGCCCTTACACCCGCGCGACCTCGTCGCAGCGTTCGGTGCGCGCCGGCGGCAAGCACAATGACCTGGAGAACGTGGGCTACACCGCGCGTCACCACACGTTCTTCGAAATGCTGGGCAATTTCTCGTTTGGCGACTACTTCAAGCGCGAAGCCATCCAGTACGCCTGGGAACTGCTGACCAAGACTTACCAGCTGCCGGCCGAGAAGCTGTGGGTGACGGTCTACGCGGAAGACGACGAAGCCTACGACATCTGGGCCAAGGAAGTGGGCGTGCCAACCGATCGCATCGTGCGCATCGGCGACAACAAGGGCGCGCGCTACGCCTCGGACAACTTCTGGCAAATGGCCGACACCGGCCCGTGCGGCCCGTGCTCGGAAATCTTCTACGACCACGGCCCGGACGTGTGGGGCGGCCCGCCGGGATCGCCGGAGGAAGACGGCGACCGCTACATCGAGATCTGGAACCTGGTGTTCATGCAGTTCAACCGCGACGAGCAGGGCAACATGACGCCGCTGCCCAAGCCGTGCGTGGACACCGGCATGGGCCTGGAGCGCATCGCCGCGGTGCTGCAGCACGTGCACAGCAACTATGAGATCGACCTGTTCCAGGCACTGATCAAGGCCGCCGCGCGCGAGACCCATATCGACAACCTGAACCAGAACTCGCTGAAGGTCATCGCCGACCATATCCGCGCGTGCTCGTTCCTGATCGTCGACGGCGTGATCCCCGGCAACGAAGGCCGCGGCTACGTGCTGCGCCGCATCGTGCGCCGCGCCATCCGCCACGGCTACAAGCTGGGCCAGAAGACCCCGTTCTTCCACAAGCTGGTGCCGGACCTGGTCGCGCAGATGGGCGAAGCCTATCCGGAACTGGCCGAAGCCCAGTCGCGCGTGATCGAAGTGCTGAAGGCCGAGGAAGAACGCTTCTTCGAGACCATCGAGAACGGCATGTCGATCCTGGACGCCGCGCTGGCCGACCTGAAGCTCAAGGGCGGCAAGACGCTGGACGGCGAACTGGCGTTCAAGCTGCACGACACCTTCGGCTTCCCGCTGGACCTGACGCAGGACGTGTGCCGCGAGCAGGAAATCGCGGTGGACGAGGCCGCCTTCGACGCCGCCATGAACCGCCAGCGCGAGCAGGCACGCGCCGCCGGCAAGTTCAAGATGGCCGCCGGCCTGGAGTACACGGGCGACAAGACCGTGTTCCACGGGTACGAAAAGCTGGAACTGCCGCAGGCCAAGGTCATCGCGCTGTATGTGGATGGCGCGTCGGTCGATACCATGCAACCCGGCCAGACCGGCGTGGTGGTGCTGGACAACACGCCGTTCTACGCCGAGTCAGGCGGCCAGGCTGGCGACCAGGGCGTGCTGAAGGCCGGCAATGCTGCATTCGCGGTCGCCGACACCACCAAGGTCCAGGCCGACGTGTTCGGCCACCAGGGCACGCTGGAAGGCGGCGCGCTGAAGGTGGGCGACGCCGTGTCGGCGCAGGTCGACGCGCAGCGCCGCGCGCGCACCGTGCGCAACCATTCGGCCACGCACCTGATGCACAAGGCGCTGCGCGAGGTGCTGGGCACGCACGTGCAGCAGAAGGGCTCGCTGGTGGATGCGGACAAGACCCGCTTTGACTTCTCGCACAACGCCGCGCTGACGGAAGACCAGATCCGCCGGGTGGAAGAGATCGTCAACGCCGAGATCCTGCGCAACGACGATACGCACGCCGAGATCATGCCGTTCGACGATGCCGTCAAGAGCGGCGCGATGGCGCTGTTCGGCGAGAAGTACGCCGACGACGTGCGCGTGCTGTCGATCGGCACCTCGAAGGAACTGTGCGGCGGCACCCACGTGCACCGCACCGGCGATATCGGCCTGTTCAAGATCGTGGTGGAAGGCGGCGTCGCTGCCGGCATCCGCCGCGTGGAAGCGATCACCGGCGATAACGCGCTGCACTACCTGCAGAGCCTCGATGCCAGGCTGAACGAAGCCGCTGCCGTGCTGAAGGCGCAGCCGTCCGAACTGGTGCCGCGTATCGGCCAGGTGCAGGAGCAGGTGCGCGCGCTGGAGAAGGAACTGGAGCGCCTGAAGAGCAAGCTGGCGGCGTCGCAGGGCGATGAGCTGGCGGCGCAGGCAGTCGACGTGAAGGGCCTGAAGGTGCTGGCTGCCCAGCTCGACGGCGCCGACGTCAAGACGCTGCGCGAGACCATGGACAAGCTCAAGGACAAGCTGCAGAGCGCGGCCATCGTGCTGGCGGCCGTGGCCGACGGCAAGGTCAGCCTGATCGCCGGCGTCACCGCCGATGCGACCGGCAAGGTCAAGGCCGGCGAACTGGTCAACTTTGTCGCCCAGCAGGTGGGTGGCAAGGGCGGCGGCCGTCCGGACATGGCGCAGGCTGGCGGCACCGAGCCGGCCAAGCTGCCGCAGGCGCTGGCGGGTGTCAGCGAGTGGGTGGCGGGCAAGGTCTGATCGGCTGAGGGGGGCAACCCCCGCCAACAGCACTCCCTCAATGGCGCTTCGGCGCCATTTTCTATGGGTGCGCCCGGCAGGGCGCACTTACTTGGGGGTGCAAGTCCCCTACACACCCGGCAAGGGGAAGTGTTAGCCGGAGGCAAGGGTTCCCCGGGCGACTGGGGGTCTGAAGGAAGCCCGAGGCAAAGCGCTGGCCTGACGAACAGGAAGCGGATACGAGGCGACGCATCGGGGTGAGGCGGCCCAAAGAGCCAAAGCCCGGTACTTGCACGGAACGGTGCGGCGTATATCCGACAGGCATAAGCGTGAAGGTGAGTGTGTCATACCCGGGGAGATCTGCACTGCTGCCATGGTGTGCTACCGGCGTCGAGAGGCGCTGGGATGGCAGTGCAGAAGTCAGCAGAGGCCATATTAGGTGCGCGGTTGGCACTGAAGGGCCGAACATGAATGAGCGCGATTAGGACGACCGGCCTCGATGCTTACCGACGAAGCCCAAATGCACGAACGAGTGCAGCCCACAGCGGAGGAAGGCGGGCGGAACCTGCCTGGTGCCGATGGGGGTGCGGAGGCTGGCACGGCGGCTGTTGGGCAAACGAAAGCGCAGGCGCCATCGCTGATGGAGGCGGTGGTCGAGAGAAGCAACATGTGGCTGGCGTACCGGAGGGTGGTCAGCAATGGCGGCGCGGCTGGGGTGGATGCCCTGGCGGTGACGGCGTTGCGCGACTGGCTGAAGGTGCACTGGCCGAGCGTCAGGGCGGCGCTGCTGGCCGGCCAGTACATCCCGCAGGCGGTGCGCGCGGTGGACATCCCCAAGCCTTCGGGTGGGATGAGGACACTGGGCATCCCGACGGTGGTGGACCGGCTGATCCAGCAGGCGTTGTTGCAAGTACTCCAACCGATTTACGAACCGGGATTCTCCGAGTCGAGCTACGGCTTCCGGCCGGGGCGCAGCGCTCAGCAGGCGGTCTTGCAGGCACAGCGGTACGTGCAGGAAGGACGGCGCTGGGTGGTGGACATCGACCTGGAGAAGTTCTTCGATAGGGTCAACCACGACATCCTGATGTCGAGGGTGGCCCGGCAGGTGAAGGATGCCCGGGTGCTCAAGCTGATCCGGCGGTATCTGGAAGCGGGGTTGATGCGTAGCGGGGTGGTCGAGGCAAGGAGGCAGGGCACGCCACAGGGCGGGCCGCTGTCGCCACTGCTGTCGAACATCCTGTTGACGGATTGGGACCGCGAACTGGAGAAGCGTGGGCTGGCGTTCTGCCGTTACGCGGATGACTGCAATATCTACGTCCGAAGCAAGGCGGCGGGACAGAAGCTGTTGGCCGGGATGACGGCGTTCCTTGCGGAACGGCTCAAACTGCAAGTCAACGAAGGCAAGAGCACGTGTGGTCGCCCGTGGGCGCGCAAGTTCCTAGGCTACAGCGTGACAGCACATCGTCAGGCCAAGCTGCGTATTGCACCGGAAAGTCTGCAAAGGCTGGCCGGACGAATCAAGGAACTGATGCGCAAGGGGCGAGGGAGGAGCCTGGCTCATACGATAGCGGTGCTGAATCCGGTGCTGCGCGGATGGATTGGCTACTTCCAGTACTCGCAGAGCAAGAGGCCATTGGAGGAACTGGACGGGTGGGTGCGCCGGCGGTTGCGCTGTCTGATATGGCGGCAAGCCAAAGGCTGGCGAACTCGACTGGCGCTCATGCGGCGTCAAGGGCTGGCCCCCAAGCGGGCAGCCCAGTCCGCCCTCAATGGGCGCGGGCCATGGTGGAGCGCAGGTGCCCTACACATGCGCGATGCCTTCCCCAAAAGCTACTTCGACGCCATGGGGCTGATCTCGCTGCTTGATACTCAGCGGCGCTTGCAGTCTCGTTCGTGAACCGCCGTATGCGGAACCGCACGTACGGTGGTGTGAGAGGGCTGAGGGGGTAACCCCTCACCCTACTCGATGCGATCCTCGCCGCTGGTCGGCTTGCCGGCCAGCCGGGTGAGAATGTCGATCGGCAGCGGAAAAACGATGGTCGAACTCTTGTCGCCGGCGATCTGCGTCAAGGTCTGCAGGTAGCGCAGCTGCATGGCCTGCGGCTCGCGCGCCAGCATCTGGGCGGCTTCGAGCAGCTTCACCGAAGCCTGCAGTTCGCCCTCGGCATGGATCACCTTGGCGCGCCGCTCGCGTTCCGCCTCGGCCTGCCGCGCAATCGCGCGGATCATGGTCTCGTTCAGGTCGACATGCTTGATCTCGACGTTTGAAACCTTGATGCCCCAACCGTCGGTCTGCGCGTCCAGCGCTTGCTGGATGTCGAGGTTCAGCTTCTCGCGCTCGGCCAGCATTTCATCCAGTTCGTGCTTGCCCAAGACCGAGCGCAGCGTGGTCTGCGCCAGCTGGCTGGTGGCTTCGAGAAAGTTAGCGACCTGGATGATGGCGCGTTCCGGGTCCACCACGCGGAAGTACACCACCGCATTTACCTTGACCGAGACGTTGTCGCGCGAGATGACGTCTTGTGGCGGCACATCCATCACCACCGTGCGCAGGTCCACCCGCACCATCTGCTGCACGGCCGGGATGAGCAGCACCAGTCCCGGACCCTTGACCCGCCAGAAGCGCCCGAGCATGAACACCACGCCGCGTTCGTACTCGCGCAGCACGCGGAACGACATGATGACGAGCAGTGCCAGCAGGAAGATGAAACCGCCGAAGCTGATTCCGAATGCCATGGTCAGGCTCCCTTGTCTGGAGTCGGTTGGGGTGGAGTCGTTGAGCAGGGCGGGGCGTTACCGGCGGGGATCACGTCGAGCAGCAGGCCGTGGCGCGCAGTGACCACCACCGGCGTGCCGCGCGCCAGCGGGCTGGCGCTGCGCACGCGCCAGTTCTCGCCGCGCACCATGGCCCAGCCTTCATCGCGCAGGTCGTCGAGCAATTCGCCGCGGCTGCCGACCAGCGTGTCGGCGCCGCTGACCACCGGCCGCCTGCGCGAGCGCACCAGCAGCGCCGACATGCCGAATACGAAGAACGCGGACATCGCCGACAGCGCTGCCACCATCGACAGCGGCACGCCGAAGCCCGGCACGTCGGTGTCGATCAGCATCACCGCGCCGAAGGCAAAGGCGATGATGCCGCCCACGCCGAGCGCGCCGAAGGTCGGCAGGAACAGCTCCGCCACCATGCAGCCGATGCCCAGCACCACCAGCGCCAGCCCGGCGTAGTTGACCGGCAGCATATGCAGCGCGAACAACGCCAGCAGCAGGCAGATCGCGCCGACGATGCCGGGCACCACCATGCCCGGGGTGGAGAACTCGAAGATCAGCGCGTAGATGCCGATCATCATCAGCATCAGCGCCACGCTGGGCTCGGTGATCACGGCCAGGAAGCGGTTGCGCCAGTCAGGTTCCAGCGTCACCACCGGGGCATCGCGCGTGCGCAATTCGCTGGTCTTGCCGCCGGCGGTGGCCAGCTTGCGGCCTTCGACCTGGCGCAGCAGCGCCGGCAGGTCTGGCGCGACCACGTCGATCACCTTCTGGGCCAGGGCTTCGTCAGCCGACAGGCTGACAGCTTCGCGCACGGCGCGCTCGGCCCATTCGGCATTGCGCCCGCGCAACTGGGCCAGGCCGCGGATATAGGCCGAGGCATCGTGCATCTGCTTGCGGGCCATGGTGTCGGCCGCGGCCGGTTCGCTGGCGGGAGACGAGGCCGGCGTCGCGCCCGGCAGGGCGTCCGGCTTCTGTGGCCCGCCGATGCCGATCTGCACCGGGCTGGCCGCGCCCAGGTTGGTACCCGGCGCCATCGCCGCGACGTGGCTGGCGTAGAGGATGTAAGTGCCCGCGCTGGCCGCGCGGGCGCCGCCCGGATAGACATAGGTGGCCACCGGGACCGGCGAGGCCAGGATGGCCTGGATGATCTCGCGCATCGATGCGTCGAGCCCGCCCGGCGTGTCCATCTCCAGCACCACCAGTTGCGCGCCGGCTTCGCGGGCGCGCGCCATGCTGCGCAGGATAAAGCTGGCGCTGGCCGGGCTGACCGCGCCCTTGAGCGGGATCACGTAGACCGGCGCGGTGGCCGTGGCGGCGGGCGCGGAGGCGGGGGCGGACGCGGGTGCGGCGCGGGCATGCAGGGCAGCGAAGCCGATGGCCAATGCAGCGCTGCATGCCAGCAGCAGGCCGGCCAGCAGCCGAATCGCCCGCATGGACGCGGTGGCAGGTTTCATCGCAAGGGCGGGGCACGCAAGGTGCCGGGGTGGCGCCACTTTCAGTGTAGGCCACCGGCCACATCTTGCATGCCGGCAATGCATGGCGGATGCATGCTGCGACAGCCGGTCGCCGCCGGCCGTCGTTCAGGCGGCGACGAGTTCGGCCTCGCCCTGCGGCCCGGGCGCGTGCGCCCGCAGCATATCGACCAGGGCATGCAGCGCGGCGCCGGCCATGGCCGGATGCCAGGCCAGCATGGTGCGCACGCGGCCCGCAAGCCCCAGGCTGTGCTGGCTGATGGCGGGCAGGTCCCGGTACAGGCCCAGCACCGAACGCGGCACGATCGCGGCGCCGATCCCGGCCGCCGCGCAGGCGACGATGGCATGGTAGGAGCCCAGTTCCAGCACGCGCGGCGGCGGCGCCGAGTCGCCGCCGGCATACCAGGCCTCGACCCGCGCGCGGTAGTTGCAGCCGGGCTCGAACGCCAGCAGCGTCGGCACTTCGAGGTCGGCGGAGGAGTGGATCGGGCGATGGCCCGCACGCGCGATCACCACCAGTTCTTCCTCGAAGGCGGGAATGGCCGCCAGTCCCGGCTCGGCAAGCGGCTCGGCGACAAAGGCGCAATCGACCTCGAAGCGCGCCAGCGCATCGAGCGCCTGCCGCGTCGCCAGCGTTACCAGTTCCAGCTGCACCTCGGGCCACGCCTGGTGATACGCCGCCAGCACATTGGGTAACCTGCTGGCGGCGGTGCTTTCCATCGAGGCGATGCGCAGGCGGCCACTGGGACGTGCCGGCAGCACGGCCTGGCGCGCTTCCTCGGTCAGCTGCAGGATGCGGCAGGCGTAGTCGAACAGCGTCTGTCCCGCCGGCGTCAGCACCATGCGCCGGCCATCGCGCACGAACAGCTCGACACCGAGCGACTGCTCCAGCTGGCGGATGCGCGTGGTGACGTTGGATTGCACCCGGTGCAGCCGCTCGGCCGCGCGGGTGATGCCGCCGGCTTCGACGACGGCACGGAAGATTTCAAGTGCTGCAAGGTCCATGGCACCAGCTCCGGAACGTGAATCCAGGATCCATCTCAACTCAGGATGCGTTGCATCTTGATAATTCATTTTTCGGGATGGTTTGCCCAGCGTAGCATACAGAGACTGCAATGCAACCGCTGCCCCACACAGCCAGAGCCAATGTCCAAGCTCCACAGCCTCGATCCCGACCAGGCGGCCGCCGGCGCCGCCAGTCCGCAGCCCGCCACGCGGCCCGACCTGCGCCAGGCCGGACCGGTGGCGGTGGCGCTGGCCGGACTGGTGTCGCTGGCGGTGGTGATGGGGATCGGCCGCTTCGCCTTTACCCCCTTGCTGCCGATGATGCTGCACGACGGCATCGTCGACCTGCATCAGGGAGGGTGGCTGGCGACGGTCAACTACATCGGCTATTTCCTTGGCGCCGCGCTGTGCATGTTTATCCGCCCGGACGCCGTGCGCATGGTGCGCTGGGGCCTGGTGGCGACGGTGCTGCTGACGCTGGGAATGGCGCTGCCGGGCGGCATGCCGGCGTGGTCGCTGTGGCGCTTCGCCGCCGGCGTGGCCAGCGCCGTGGTGCTGGTCTATACCGCCGGCTGGTGCCTGCAGCGGCTCGCCGAACTGGGCAAGCCGGAACTGGGCGGGCTGATCTTCTGCGGGCCGGGGCTGGGCATCGTCGCCACGGGCCTGGGTGCCTCCGGCATGGTCGGCGCGGGCTGGCATGCCGACCATGGCTGGCTGGCCTTCACCGTGCTGGCCGCGGTGCTGGTGGCGCTGGTGTGGCGCATCTTCGCGGCCAGGCCGATGGCCGCGGACGCCAGCCAGGCGCCTGACGCCGCGCAGCCGGCCGGCGCCGGCGCGCGGCTTGACGCCCAGACCTGGGCCCTGACTCTGGCCTACGGCCTGGCCGGTTTTGGCTACATCATCACCGCCACCTTCCTGCCGGTGATCGCGCGCGAGGCGCTGCCGGGCACGGTCTGGGCCGACCTGTTCTGGCCGATCTTCGGCGCCGGCGTAGCGGTGGGCGCCTTGCTGGCGACGCGGGTGAGCATGGCGCACGACAGCCGCAAGCTGCTGGCGTATGCGTACGGCATGCAGGCGCTGGGCGTGGGGATTGCGGTGCTGTGGCCGACGGTGGCGGGGTTTGCGCTGAGCAGCCTGCTGACCGGCCTGCCGTTCACCGCGCTGGTGGCGTTCGCCATGCGCGAGGCCCGGCGCCTGTGGGGTCCGCACGCGCCGCGGCTGATGGGGCTGATGACCGCGTCGTACGGCCTCGGCCAGATCGCCGGGCCGCCGCTGGCGACCGCGATGGTGGCGCGCACGGGCGGCTTCGCCAGCTCGCTGTCGTGCGCGGCGGCGTCGCTGCTGGTGGGCGCGCTGGTGTTCGCCTGGATGCGCCGCGCCTGGCCGCTGGCGCCCGCACGGAGCGGATCGTGAAGGTGCGCTACGATATCGCCTTTGCCGCCTGACGCGCCACGCATCGCGGCTGCCGCGCGTGCGCCGCGGCCGGTGGCGCAGCACAGAAGGCCGGGGCCGACCCCGGCACGCGAGACCGGGCGGCGCAGGAGCGAGCCCCATGTCTTTTGCCTTGCAGCCCGCGCGTGCCGCGGGCGCCTCCCCGCAGCCTGCCTCCGCCGAAGAGCAGCGTGTGCGCGTCGACCTTGCCGCGGCCTACCGGCTGGCCGCGCGCGAGGGCTGGGATGACCTGATCTACACCCATATCTCGGCCACCGTGCCCGGTGAGCCCGACCACTTCCTGATCAACCCGTTCGGCTTTGCCTTCGACGAGATCCGCGCCGGCGACCTGGTCAAGATCAACGGCCGCGGCGAGGTCGTCGGGGAGACGGTCCACCCGGTCAACGTCACCGGCTTCGCGCTGCATGCCGCCGTGCACGCGGCCCGCCCCGACGCGATGTGCGTGATGCACCTGCATAACACCGCCGGTATCGCCGTGTCGGCGCAGGCCGCCGGCCTGCTGCCGCTGTCGCAGCACGCGATGCGCTTTTACGGCCGCATCGCGTATCACGACTACGAGGGTCTGGCCTTCAGCCCGGCCGAAGGCGGGCGTCTGACCACGTCGTTGGGCGAGCACCCGGCCATGCTGTTGCGCAACCACGGCACGCTGACGGCCGGCCGCACCGTGGCCGAGGCCTACGTGCTGATGGCGACGCTGATCAAGGCCTGCGAGATCCAGATCGCCGCGCAGGCGGGCGGCGCGCTGGTGCAGCCGGATCAGGCGGTCGCGCACAGGACATCCGGGCAACTGTTCGACAACGGCGCGGTCGAGGGCGTGATGGAGTGGCCCGCGCTGCTGCGCAAACTCGATAGAATCGATCCTTCCTACCGGGACTGATTTCCACGTTCCCTGGCGACTTTCCAGAACACCAATCATCACAAGGAGCATTGCATGCCGACTTTCCACGTCGAAATGTTTGAAGGCCGTACCATCGATCAGAAGCGCAAGTTCGTCGAGGAAGTGACGCGCGTTACCTGCGAGACGCTGGGCTGCTCGGCCTCGGCCGTCGACATCATCATCACCGACGTCAAGCGCGAGAACTGGGCCACCGGCGGCGAACTCTGGGCCGACAAGAAGTAGTCCGCCGAGAGTAATCCGCCGAGTCCTCCCTGGCCGTCCTCGCTCGCCGTCCTGACTGAACACCATGCAGCACTTCGCCTCTGACAACTACGCCGGCTTCTGCCCGGAATCGCTCAAGTATTTCCTGGAAGCCAACGCCAGCGGCCACGAGCAGGCCTATGGCGACGACAGCTGGACGCAGAAGGTGTGCGACCGCATCCGCGATCTGTTCCAGACCGATTGCGAAGTGTTCTTCGTGTTCAACGGCACGGCGGCCAACTCGCTCGCGCTGTCGGCGCTGTGCCAGTCGTACCACTCTGTGATCTGCCACGAGCTGGCGCATATCGAGACCGACGAGTGCGGCGGCCCGGAGTTCTTCTCCAACGGCTCCAAGCTGCTGACCGCGCCGGGCGAGAACGGCAAGCTCACGCCCGATGCGATCGAGGCGCTGGTCACGCGCCGCTCCGATATCCATTACCCCAAGCCCAAGGTGGTGTCGCTGACGCAGGCGACCGAGGTCGGCACGGTGTACAGCGTGGAAGAGGTGCGCGCGATCGCCGCCATCGCCAAGCGCCGGCAGCTGCGCGTGCATATGGACGGCGCGCGCTTTGCCAACGCGGTGGCGTCGCTGGGCGTGCATCCGTCCGAGATCACCTGGCGTGCCGGCGTCGACGTGCTGTGCTTCGGCGGCACCAAGAACGGCTTGCCGGTGGGCGAGGCGGTGGTGTTCTTCGACCGCCGCCTGGCCGAGGATTTTGCCTACCGCGTCAAGCAGGCCGGGCAGCTCGCGTCGAAGATGCGGTTTATCTCGGCACCGTGGCTGGGCCTGCTTGAAAACGATGTCTGGCTGGCCAACGCGCGCCATGCCAACGCGATGGCGAAGCTGCTGCAGCAGCGTATTGCCGACATCCCCGGCGTGCGCATCATGTTCCCGACGCAGTCCAACGCCGTCTTTGCCGAGCTGCCGCTGCCGGCGATCGAGGCGCTGCGCGCCAAAGGCTGGCGCTTCTATACCTTCATCGGCGCCGGCGGCTGCCGCTTCATGTGTTCGTGGGACCTGCAGCCGCAGACGGTGGAGGCGCTGGCCGCCGACATGCGCGCGGCGTGTGGTGCCGGAACAGGTGCCCGAACGGGTGCCTGAACGCGGCAAGGCGGTCATACTGATAACGAGACACCTACAGGAGCCCCCAAATGCAATACCGATTCTGCCCGCAGTGCGGCGCGCCGCTCGAGGTGCTGCCGCTGTCCGGGCGCGAACGCCACGCCTGCGTGCAGCATGAATGCGGCTTCGTGCACTGGAACAACCCGCTGCCGGTGCTGGCCGCGGTTGTCGAGTATGAGAACAAGCTGCTGCTGGCGCGCAATGCTGCCTGGCCGGAGAAGATGTTTGCGCTGGTGACGGGGTTCCTGGAGCGCGACGAGCCGCCCGAACTGGGCGTCGCGCGCGAGCTGAAGGAGGAGACCAACCTCGATACCGAGTCGGTCTCGCTGATCGGCGTCTACGAGTTCATGCGCAAGAACGAGCTGATCATCGCCTACCACGTGAAGGCGACCGGCACCGTCGAACTGTCCGAGGAACTGGCCGAATACAAGCTGGTGGCGCCCGAGGACGTGCGCGTGTGGTCGGCAGGCACCGGCTTCGCCGTTGCCGACTGGCTGGCCGCGCGCGGCTACCCGGTGCGCTTCTTCGACCGGCAGACCGGCGAGGACATCCCCGACCCGCGCCGCCCGCATGACTTCAGCCAGGTCGGGGCTTCGCTACAATACCGCTGGTAACAGTCCCAGAAACCGAAGGAAGAGACGAATGGAGTTCCAGAAAGAAGTGGATGCGCGCGGCCTGAACTGCCCGCTGCCGATCCTGCGCACCAAGAAGGCGCTGGCCGACATGGCCAGCGGCGAAGTGCTGAAAGTGCTGGCGACCGATCCCGGCGCGACGCGCGATTTCCAGGCCTTTGCCAAGCAGACCGGCAACGAGCTGCTGTCGCATTCGGAAGTCGACAAGGTGTTCGTGTTCTATATGCGGCGCCGCTGATCGAAGAAAAACAAAGAAAAAGCCGCTCGAAAGCGGCTTTTTCTTTAGGGCGAGGCGAGCGCTCAGCTGTTCGGCCGCGTCAGGTGTTCGCGCGACTCCAGGTACGCGCTGAACTCCGCGCCCACCTCCGGGTGCTTCAGCGCAAACTCGACGGTCGCCTTCAGGTAGCCCAGCTTGCTGCCGCAGTCATAGCGGCGGCCCTGGTAGCGGTACGCCAGCACCTGTTCCTGATTGAGCAGCGACTGGATCGCGTCGGTCAGCTGGAACTCGCCGCCCGCGCCGGGCTTCAGCTCGCGCAGGTGGTCGAAGATGCGCGGCGTCAGGATGTAGCGGCCGACCACGCCCAGGTTGGACGGGGCGTCTTCCGGCGCCGGCTTCTCAACGATGTTCGACACCTTGATCACGCCCGGTTCCCACTCGCGGCCATCGACCACGCCGTAGGAGCGGCTCTGTTCCGGCGAGATTTCCTCGACGCCCAGCACCGAGCAGTTGTAGTGGTTGTAGGTATCCACCATCTGCTTCATCACCGGCGGGCTGCCGTCGATCAGGTCATCGGCCAGCATGATCGCGAACGGGGTGTCGCCGACCAGCTTGGCGGCGCACAGCACCGCGTGGCCCAGGCCCAGTGCCTCGGGCTGGCGCACGTAGTAGCACTCCACGTTGGCGGGCTTGATCGAGCGCACCACGTCCAGCAGGGCCTGCTTGTTCTTGGCTTCCAGCTCGACTTCCAGCTCGAAGGCCTTGTCGAAATGGTCCTCGATGGCGCGCTTGGAGCGGCCGGTGACGAAGATCATCTCGGTAATGCCGGCGGCCATGGCTTCTTCCACGGCGTACTGGATCAGCGGCTTGTCCACCACCGGCAGCATTTCCTTCGGGCTGGCCTTGGTGGCTGGCAGGAAGCGGGTGCCCAGGCCCGCGACCGGGAAGACGGCCTTGGTGACGCGATTTTCCATATCAGGTGTACCTCTCAGATTCTGGTTCATAACCCTGCCAGCCATTGCCGGCGCCGTCTGTCCGGTTCCGTCCGACGAGGCCGGACGGGAACCAGACTGGCAGGGGCGTCATCGGTTGCCGGTCAGGCCGGCAACCGTTGCAACTGGCCCTGCAGCTTGGCCAGAGTTTGCTCGAAATCGGCGAGGCGCTGTGTCTCCTGCGCCACCACCGCGGGCGGCGCCTTGGCGACAAAGCTCTCATTGGAGAGCTTGCCGCGGCACTTGCCGATCTCTCCACCGATGCGTTCGATCTCCTTGGACAGGCGCACGCGCTCGGCGGCGACGTCGATCTCGATCTTCAGCAGCAGGTGGTTGCCGCCGGCGATGGCCACCGGGGCACCGGCGCCTTCAGCTTGCAGGGCGCTCTCGTCTTCGAAGACGCGCACCTCGGAAAGTTTCGCCAGTGCCTGGATATGTGCGCTGGCCGCCTTCAGGAATTCGCTGTCGCCTTCGGCATAGAGCGGAATGCGCTGCGCCGGCGAGATGTTCATCTCGCCACGCAGGTTGCGGCAGGCATCGATCACTTCCTTCAGTCGCGCGACCCACTGCTCGGCGTCTTCATCGATCTTGGCCACGGCCGGCAGCGGGTAGGGCTGCAGCGCGAGGGTCTCGCTACCGTCGCCCCTGGCACGCCCGGCCAGCGGGGCCACCTTCTGCCACAGCTCTTCGGTGATGAACGGGATGATCGGGTGCGCCAGGCGCAGCACGGTCTCCAGCACGCGCAGCAGCGTGCGGCGGGTGGCGCGCTGCTGGGCCTCGGTGCCGGTCTGGATCTGCACCTTGGCCAGTTCCAGGTACCAGTCGCAATACTCGTCCCAGACGAACTTGTAGATCGCGTTGGCGACATTGTCGAAGCGGTACTCGGCAAAGCCCTTTTCGACGTCGGCCTCCACGCGCTGCAGCAGCGACACGATCCAGCGGTCGGCCTGCGAGAAGTGCAGGTAGCCGTCCGGGCCGCAGTCGTTGTTGCACGGGCCCATGCCACAGTCATGGCCCTCGGTGTTCATCAGCACGAAGCGGGTCGCATTCCACAGCTTGTTGCAGAAGTTGCGGTAGCCCTCGCAGCGGCCGGTGTCGAAGTTGATGTTGCGGCCCAGCGTCGCCAGCGAGGCGAAGGTGAAGCGCAGCGCATCGGCGCCGAAGGCGGGAATGCCTTCCGGGAATTCCTTCTTGGTCTTCTTCTCGATCTTGGGCGCGTCCTTGGGGCGGCGCAGGCCGGTGGTGCGCTTCTTCAGCAGCGTGTCGAGGTCGATGCCGTCGATCAGGTCCACCGGGTCGAGCGTGTTGCCCTCGGACTTGCTCATCTTCTTGCCTTCCGAATCGCGCACCAGGCCGTGCACGTAGACGGTATGGAAGGGCACCTTGCCGGTGAAGTGCTTGGTCATCATGACCATGCGCGCCACCCAGAAGAAGATGATGTCGTAGCCGGTGACCAGCACCGACGACGGCAGGAAGTGCTTCAGCTCAGGCGTTTCCTCGGGCCAGCCCAGCGAGGAGAAGGGCACCAGCGCCGACGAGAACCAGGTGTCGAGCACGTCTTCCTCGCGGCGCAGGGCGCCGGTGCTGCCGGCGGCCCTGGCCTTGGCGAGCGCTTCCTCTTCGGTGCGGCCAACGAAGCAGTTGCCGGCATCGTCATACCACGCCGGAATCTGGTGGCCCCACCACAGCTGGCGCGAAATACACCAGTCCTGGATATTGCCCAGCCACTGGTTATAGGTGCTGATCCAGTTTTCCGGCACCAGCTTGATTTCGCCGCTCTGCACGGCTTCCAGTGCCACCTCGGCGATCGAGCGGCCCGGGTAGTACGTGCCTTCCGGCGCCGGCTTGCTCATGGCGACGAACCACTGGTCGGTCAGCATCGGCTCGATCGCGCTGCCGGTGCGCTCGCTGCGCGGGGTCATCAGCTTGTGCTTCTTGACCTCGGCCAGCAGGCCTTGCTTTTCCAGGTCGTCCACGACGGCCTTGCGCGCGTCGAAGCGGTCCAGGCCGGCGTAGGCGGCCGGCGCGTCGGCGACGATCTTTGCGTCCAGCGTCAGGATCGACAGCTGCGGCAGGCTGTGGCGCTGGCCGACGGCGTAGTCGTTGAAGTCGTGGCCCGGGGTCACCTTGACCACGCCGGTGCCGAACTCGCGGTCGACGTATTCGTCGGCGATCACCGGGATCTGGCGGCCGGTCAGCGGCAGGTGCACCGACTTGCCGATCAGGTGCGCATAGCGCTCGTCTCCCGGGTGGACCATCACGGCCACGTCGCCCAGCATGGTTTCCGGACGCGTGGTGGCTACGGTCAGGTGGGTCAGGCCGCCCTTGGCGTCAGCCTCGACCAGCGGATAGCGGATATGCCACAGCGAGCCTTCTTCCTCGACGCTGTCGACTTCCAGGTCCGACACGGCGGTGCCCAGCACCGGGTCCCAGTTGACCAGGCGCTTGCCGCGGTAGATCAGGCCCTGCTCGTACAGGCGCACGAACACTTCGGTCACCGCCTTCGACATCTCCGGCGACATGGTGAAGTACTCGCGGCTCCAGTCGATCGACGCACCCATGCGCCGCACCTGGCGGGTGATGGTCGAGCCCGATTCTTCCTTCCAGGCCCACACCTTCTCGGTGAACTTCTCGCGGCCGAGGTCATGGCGCGACACGCCCTGGCCCTCCAGCTGGCGCTCCACCACGATCTGGGTGGCGATGCCGGCGTGGTCGGTGCCCGGCACCCACAGCGTATTGGCGCCCAGCATGCGCGCATGGCGCGCCAGGCCGTCCATGATGGTCTGGTTGAACGCATGGCCCATGTGCAGCGTGCCGGTCACATTCGGCGGCGGCAGCTGGATCGCGAAGTCCGGGCGGGCGGGGTCGAAGGTCGGCTTGGCGATGCCGCGGCTCTCCCACTCGGGGCCCCATTTCGCCTCGATGGCGGCGGGTTCGAAGCTCTTGGCAAGCGATTGGTCTTGGGCGGTCATGCTGGGATGTCGAGGTTGGCGTCTGGATGCGTCGCAGGGCTCAGCGGGGTGCGGCAGCCTGCGCCTGGCGGCGTTGCGCCAGTGAAACCCCAAATTATACGGGGGCGGGCCGGTCGGTGCCTATTTTGCGGACAGCAGCCCCGGCCCGGAAAGGCTGGACGGGGCCGGCGCAAGGCCGCATGCGGGGCAGTTTTCGCCCCTTCAATGTGACGGATCGGAAAGGGTCGACCGGTATAATTGCCGCCATTCCACAAGGCCCCTCCGATGTCCGACCTGCTCGCCAACCTCAATGCCGAACAACTTGCCGCCGTCACCCTGCCTGACGAGCCGGCGCTGATCCTGGCGGGCGCGGGCAGCGGCAAGACCCGCGTGCTGACCACGCGCATTGCCTGGCTGCTGCAGAACGGCCGGGTCTCGCCGGCGGGCATCCTGGCGGTGACCTTCACCAACAAGGCCTCGAAGGAAATGCAGACGCGGCTGCAGTCGATGCTGCCGATCAACACCCGCGGCATGTGGATCGGCACCTTCCACGGCCTGTGCAACCGCATGCTGCGCGCGCATTTCCGCGACGCCGGCCTGCCGCAGACCTTTGCCATCCTGGACAGCCAGGACCAGCTTTCGGCGCTCAAGCGGCTGCTCAAGTCGCTTAACGTCGACGACGAGAAGTACCCTGCCAAGAACCTGCAGTACTTCATCAACAACGCCAAGGAACAGGGCCTGCGTCCGGCCGACGTGGAGGCCAACGACGACTTCAACAAGCGCTTCGTCGACCTCTACGCCGCCTACGACATGCAGTGCCAGCGCGAGGGCGTGGTCGACTTCGCCGAGCTGCTGCTGCGCTGCTACGAGTTGCTGCGCTACAACGACGCCATCCGCCAGCACTACCAGCACCGATTCCGCCATGTGCTGGTCGACGAGTTCCAGGACACCAACGTGCTGCAGTACCAGTGGCTCAAGCTGCTGGCCGGCCACGGCACGCAGAACCCGGCCGCGGTCTTTGCCGTGGGCGACGACGACCAGAGCATCTACGCCTTCCGCGGCGCCAACGTCGGCAATATGCGCGACTTCGAGCATGAGTTCCGCGTGCGCCGGCTGATCAAGCTGGAGCAGAACTACCGCTCGCACGGGCATATCCTGGATTCGGCCAACCACCTGATTTCGCACAACGCGCGCCGCCTCGGCAAGAACCTGCGCACCGATGCCGGACACGGCGAGCCGGTGCGCGTGTACCAGGCCGGCTCCGACGGCCAGGAAGCGGGCTGGATCATCGAGGAGATCCGCGACCAGATCGCGCAGGGCGCCAGCCGCGCCGAGATCGCCATCCTGTACCGCAGCAACGCGCAGTCGCGCGTGATCGAACACGCGCTGTTCTCCGGTGGCATCCCGTACCGCGTTTATGGCGGCCTGCGCTTCTTCGAGCGCGCCGAAATCAAGCACGCGCTGGCGTACATGCAATTGCTGGAGAACCCGCGCAACGATGCCGCCTTCGGCCGCGTGGTCAACTTCCCGGCGCGCGGCATCGGCGCGCGTTCGCTGGAGGTGCTGCAGGACATGGCGCGCCAGTACAACTGCGCGCTGTCCGAGGCGGTGGCCTACGTGCCCGGCGCGGCCGGCAGCAAGCTCGCCGCCTTCGCGCGCCTGGTCGACAAGATGCGCGACGATACCCGCCGCATGACGCTGGCCGAGACCGTCGAGTACATGATCAACACCAGCGGCCTGATCACCCACTACCAGGGCGAGAAGGAAGGCCAGGACCGCATCGAGAACTTGCAGGAACTGGTGACCGCCGCGCAGGCCTTCGTGGTGGAAGAAGGCTACGGGCTGGACGCGCTCGCCGCGGTGATCCCCGCGGATCGTACCCCGGCCACGCCGGTGCTGGCCGATGGCGACCAGTCCCTGCAGGTGCTGGACCCCGAGGCGCTGCCGGTGGTGATGACGCCGCTGGTCGCGTTCCTGACGCATGCCTCGCTGGAGGCCGGCGACAACCAGGCCCAGGCCGGCCAGGACGCGGTGCAGATGATGACGGTGCACGCGGCCAAGGGGCTGGAGTTCGACGTGGTCTTTATCACCGGGCTGGAAGAAGGGCTGTTCCCGCACGAGAACAGCATGATGGATCCCGACGGGCTGGAAGAAGAACGCCGCCTGATGTACGTGGCGATCACGCGCGCGCGCAAGCGCCTGTTCATGTCGTTCGCCCAGAGCCGCGTGCTGCACGGCCAGACCAAGTACCACGTGCGCTCGCGCTTCTTCGAGGAACTCCCCGAGGAAGCGCTCAAGTGGCTGACGCCCGCGGTGCAGAACTACGGTGGCGTACGCCGCCAGGAACGCGACAACGCCTGGGGCCGCGACTGGTTCCGCAAGCCGGAGGATGTGCCCTACACGGGCACGCGCCCGACCGGCGGCATGGACAAGGGCAATGGTTATGCCGACGCCAAGCGCGAGGCGGGCACCGGCTTCCGCGTAGGCCAGTCGGTGTTCCACAACAAGTTTGGCGAAGGCGTGATCACCGCGCTGGAGGGCGAAGGCAACGATGCCCGCGCCAATATCAAGTTCAAGCGCCACGGCGCCAAGTGGCTGGCGCTGTCGGTGGCGAAGCTCGACGCGATCGACTGAGCGGCGCCGGCCGGGAGCCGGCGCCGCTGGCAGGCTCAGGACAGGGCGTGCCGTACTTCGCCGGCCTTGGGCTCGGGACTGTCCACGGTCAGCAACGGGTTGATGAACAGCGACGCCACCGCACCGACGCCCAGCAACGCCCCCGAGATCATGAACGGCAGGTCATAGCTGCCGGTCCGCTCGATCAGGTAGCCGAACACCACCGGCGACACCATGCCGGCGAGGCCGAAGCCGGTGTTCATCATGCCGCCCGCGGTGCCGGCGTACTTGCCGGCAATGTCCAGCGGCAGGCTCCACAGCACGGCGTTGGTCAGCTCCAGGAAGAAGAACGACAGCGACAGCAGGATCACCGCGTTGACGGCATCGGCGGTGAAGGTCATCGGCGCGATGAACATCAGCGAGCCGGCCAGCCCGACGAACAGGATCGCGCCGCGTGCCAGCCGCAGGTTGCCGGTGCGCCGGTAGATGCGGTCCGACAGCACGCCGCCGAGCGTATCGCCGACCACGCCTGCCATCAACGGCAGCGCGGTGAACAGCGCCAGCTGCTTCAGGTCGAAACCGCGCGCTTCCTTCAGGTACGACGGCAGCCACGTCAGGTAGACCCACAGCGACCAGCCGTAGCAGAAGTCGACGAAGGTCACCAGCCACATGCGCCGGAACAGCCGCCGCCACGGCGTGGGCGCCTTGGCCGCCTGCTGCGAGTCGCCGCGCCGGTAGCCGATTTCCTGCAGCTCTTCGGGGGTGACGCGCTTGTGCTTGTCGGGCGAGTCCTTGAACATCATCGCGTACAGCACGGTCCAGCCCAGGCTCACCACACCCAGCACGACAAAGGCCTCGCGCCATCCCGCAGCCGCGACGATGGCCAGCACGATCGGCGGCGTGATCGCGCCGCCCAGCCGCGCGAAGCTGTGCGTAATGCCCTGCGCGAAGCCGCGTTCGGCCACCGGCATCCAGTAGGTGAAGGCGCGCGTGGCAGTCGGGAACGCGCCGCCTTCGCCGATGCCCAGCACGAAGCGCAGCACCACCAGCATCATCACGCTGCCGGCAAAGCCGGTCAGCACCGTGGCCACGCCCCAGATCAGCGACAGCACGATCAACACTTTCTTGGGCCCGAACTTGTCGGACATCCAGCCGCCAAGGATCTGCATGGCGGCATAGGGATAGGCAAAGGCCGAGAACACCAGCCCGAGTTGCGATGACGTCAGCCCCATCTCTTCACGGATCAGCGGGGCGGCGACCGAGATGTTGACGCGGTCGATATAGGCGATGAAATACATCAGGCACATGACGCCGAGGATCATGTGCCGGGTCTTGATGCGTTGCTTCATAACCACCTCCTATGCGCGGCGTGCGCGCGTGGTGTTAACGGGGCGGCGGCCGGCGCATGGTCATTGCCATGCGCTTGCGGCTCGCCGGAGCGCGCCAGTGGCAAGTCTTGGCTGCGCTGCCCCATCCTTGAGCAATCAGCTGCGTGTCCCTGTGTGTCTCTGAGCGTGTCTCCGGATGTCGTGTGGCGGGTGAGCGGGCTCCTTGGCGAGGGTTGGGAGGAAGGGACGGGGCCTCAGGTCAGGCAGGGTCCAGCAGCTTCAGCCGCTGCACCTTGCCGGAGGGCCCGCGCGGCAATTCCGCGATAAAGCGGAATTCCCTGGGCGTCTTGTAGCGGCCCAGCTCGCGCAGGCAGTGCGCGCGCAGCGCCGCGTCGTCGCAGGCCACGGCCTCGCGCCTGACGATGAAGGCGACGATCTCCTGCCCGTAGGCCGGGTCGGGCACGCCCACCGCCGCCGCTTCCAGCACGCCCGGATGGCGCAGCAGCGCTTCGTCGATCTCGCGCGGCGCGATGTTCTCGCCGCCCTTGATGATCAGTTCCTTGGCGCGGCCGGTGATGTAGAAGTAGCCCTCCGCATCGCGGTAGCCGAGGTCGCCGGTGCGCAGCCAGCCGTCGGGCGTGAAGGCCTCGCGCGTGACCTCGGGTGCCTTGTAGTAGCCCGCCATCACGCTCTCGCCTTGCAGCACGATCTCGCCGATCTCGCCGTCGGGCAGCGGTTGCCCGTCGCGCCCCAGCACGCGCGCATGCGTGCCTGAGGGATGGCCGATGCTGCCAATGCGCCGCTGCCCAGGATCGAGCGGATTGCTGAAGGCCGGCGCCGCGGTTTCGGTCATGCCCATGGTCTCGATCACGCCGATGCCGAAGCGTTGCTCGAAGGCGCGGTGGTGCTCGGGCGGCAGCGCGGAGGATGCGGAGCGGCAGAAGCGCACGCCGGCCGGTGCCCGCCCATCGGCATCGTTGAGCAGGTAGGCGATGATGGTCGGCACCACGTTGAGCCAGGTGCAGCCATGGCGGGCAATGTCATGCCAGAACGCGCTGGCCGAGAAGCGCATCGGCATCACCACCGAACCGCCGTGCACCAGCGGCGCGATTGCGGTCACCACCAGCCCGTTGATGTGGTACAGCGGCAGTGTGGCCAGCACGCGATCCCCCGCGCCGAGCGCATGCTCGCGGCTGACGCTGGCGCCGTTGGCGGCGAGGTTGCGGTGGGTCAGCAGCACGCCCTTGGGCGTGCCGGTGGTCCCGGACGTGTACATCAGCAGCGCCGGATGGTGCGGCTGCGGCGGCGCAAGGGGAGCGGCGCCGGGCTGCAGCAGCGGCAGCGTTGGCAACGCGCTGCCGTCCGGCGCGGTGACCACCACTGGCACCGCCACGCCGGCTTCGGCCAGCGCCATGCGGATCGCGGCTTCGCCTTCGGGCGAGGTGAAGACGAGCCGCGTGTCCGAGTGCCCGAGGATGTAGCGCAGCTGTGCGGGCTGGCACAGCAGGTTGATCGGATTGGCCACCAGCCCGCACGCCATGGTGCCCAGCAGCAGCCGCGCGGTCTGTTCGCCGTTGGGCAGGTACACCGACACCGTCTGGCCGCTGGCGAGGCCGGCCTCGGCATAGCGGCGGCCGAGCGCATCCGCGTCGGCGGCCAGGGCGCCGAAGCTGAGCGCGCGGCCGCTGTCGGGAGACAGCAGGTAGGGCTTGTCGGGAACTTGCGCGGCACGGGCGGCCAGCAGCGTCGCCAGCGTGTCGAGCACTTCGGGTCGGATGCGCGCGTTCATTGGCCGACCCTCGCGAAATAGTCGCCCAGCAGCTCGCGCTCGTCGGGCACGCGTTCGGCGATCGGTTCGGCAATGCGGGTGATGTTGAGGTATTGCCGCCAGCCGAGGTTGTCGGAGAAGTTGTTGCCGCCCCAGGTGCCGCAGCCCATCGACAGCGAGAACGGCAGGCCGTTGTCGAAATTGCCGCCGGTGGCGAAGCAGTGCGCCTGGTTCACGATCACGCGCGCCACCGGCAGTTCCTGCCCGAGTTGCAGCGCCTGCTGCGGATCGGCCGTATGCAGCCCGACCGAGTGGCCCGCGCCCATGTAGTCGTAGAGGCTCGCCACGCGCGCCACGGCGGCGTTGAAATCGGCGGCGCGGTAGAGCGTCAGCACCGGCGAAAGCTTCTCGCCGGAGAAGGGATAGTCGCTGCCGACGCCGGTCTCCGGCACCAGCAGCATGGCCGGCTGCAGCGCGCGCACGCGCGGCAGGCCGGCCAGTTCGGCAATGCGCCGGGCGCTCTGGCCGGTCATGTCGCCGGCGAGCTTGCCGTGCCGCCACATCAGCGCCTGCAGCCGCGCCTTTTCCTCGGCGGTCAGCAGCACGCCGCCGACGGCGGTGAGTGCTTCCAGCATGGGCTGGTAGACCGCGTCGAGGATCACCAGACTGTTTTCCGACGAACAGCTGGTGGCGTTGTCGAAGGTCTTGGAGCGGACGATCTTTGCCGCCGCATCGCCCAGCGCCGCGCTGCTATCGACGATGGCGGCCACATTGCCGGCCCCGACGCCGAACGCCGGCGTGCCGCAGGTGTAGGCCATGCGCACGTTCGCCTGCGAGCCGGTGGCCACTACCAGGTCGGCCTGCCGCATCAGCTCGGCGGTCGAGGCTTTCGACACTGGCGCGGGCAGCATCTGCACCAGGTCCGCAGGCAGGCCGGCGCGCGCGAACTCGGCGTGGATGAACGACAGCAGCAGCTCGCACGTGCCCTGTCCCTTGGGCGACGGCGCCACCACCACGCTGTTGCCGCACTTGAGCGCGTTGATGATCTTGTTGGCCGGCGTCGCCCCGGGGTTGGTCGATGGCGTGATGGCGGCGACCACTCCGACCGGCCGCGCGATCTCGGTGATGCCGGTAGCGGCGTCACGCGCGATCACGCCGATGGTCTTGCGCCCGTGCAGGTCGCGCAGCAGCCCCAGCGTCTTGCGATGGTTCTTGCGGATCTTGTCGTCGACGTTGCCGAGGCCCGTGTCGGCCACGGCCCGCTCGGCAAGCTGGCGGTTGCGCGCGGGCTCCATGATGGCCCACGCGGCAGCCGCCGCGGCGGTGTCGACGGTGGCCTGGCCGGCACGCGCGAATGCGCGTTGCGCCTGCCGGGCACGCGCCACGATCGCATCGACCGCCTGGTCTGCCGGATATTCCTGTACGGGCACATCGGTGGAATGGGACTGCTGGCGCTGCAGTGATTGCACACTCATGGATCGGCTCCGGGGTTGGGTCAGGTAGGTCCGCCGCGGCGGGCCCCGGATCGAATCTAGTGAACCCAAACTGGCATGCCGTCCCAATTTGTGCGCTTTCGCGAGCACGGCTGCGGGCTGCACCCGGTAATGCAGTTTTCGGGACGCCAGGGCGTCCCGGAATCCGCTAAATTGCATCCATGAGCAATCACTCGAACGCCGCCGCAGTGCGCGCTTTCCGCATCCTGGAGATCCTGTCCGCCGCCGACGGGCCCATGCCGCTGTGCGCTATCGTTGAGGAGATCGGGCTGCCCAAGCAGACCGTGCACCGCATCCTCAAGCAGCTGGAAAGCACCTGGCTGGTGTCGCGCACGGCGGGCAGCCCCGGCTATGAATGTTCGTCACGCGTGCGCCAGCTTGCGGTCAATGTGCTGATGCAGGCGGGGCCGGCGGCGGCGCGCCACGCGATCCTGCAGCAACTGGTCGACAAGGTCGGCGAGACCTGCAACCTGACCATGCTGTCGGGCGACGACGTCGTTTATCTGGATCGGGTGGAAACGCAATGGCCGCTGCGCATGCACCTGCAGCCGGGCTCGCGCGTGCCGCTGCACTGCACCGCCAGTGGCAAGCTGCTGCTGGCCTTCCTGCCCAGCGCGCAGCGCGAGCGCCTGGTGGCCAACCTGCCGCTGCGCGCGCATTCCGCGCATACCATCACCGATGCCGCGGCGTTGCACGCGGAGCTGTCGGAGACGCGGCGGCGGCGCCTGGGCGTCAACAACCAGGAAAACCTTGAAGGGATGATTGCGGTAGCGGTGCCGGTGATGCGCAACCGCAGCCGCGCGTGCGCGGCGATCGCGGTGCAGGCGCCGATGGCGCGGATGACGATGGACCGGCTGATGGGATTCGTGCCCGACCTGCGCATGGCGGCGGACGCGATGGTGAAGACGTTCGGGGAGTAGTGGGTTTGCTCCCCTCTCCCGCTTGCGGGAGAGGGGCAGGGGGCAGGTGGTTTAAACCGCCGGCGCAGCCGGCTCCACGCCCGGCGGCGTCACGTTGAAGCAACCGCGGTACGTCGCATAGAACGAGCAATACAGGATCGCCAGCATCAGCAGCGAATACGGCGTCACCAGGAACGACAGCACCGTCTCCGCCCCGAACGCGCTGAACACCGCTTCCAGGAGGAACGGGATCGCGACCAGCAGCATCGCGAACAGCACGATATAGGTAAAGAACGCCCCGCGATTGCGCCAGCACGCGGTCCAGCTGAAGAACAGCGCCTTGACCGGCGGCACGCCGTGCCAGGCCGCCAGCAGCGGCGCGAACCAGAACATCATCGCGATCGGCGTGTACAGCATCGCGCCGATCAGCATCGCGTAGTAAAGCTGCCGCACCGCTTCGGCCGACGGCGCTTCTTCCTTCAGCACGATCGGCACCAGCGCGCTCATGTCGACCACGGCGCCGGCGATCAGCCCCAGCATGAACACCAGCCCGGCGTAGATGCCGCCCAGCACCAGCAGGTTGCGCGTGGCTTCCTTGCCGTTGGCGCGAAAGCCCGCCAGCAGCACGGTGGGCAGCACGCGCTTGTTCTGGATCACGTCGCGGCATGCGGTCATCACGCCGACCGAAAGCCCCGGCGTGACCACCAGCAGCGCGATGATGCCGATCAGCGGCACCACGATGGCCAGCTGCGCGGCGATCAGGTAGACGAACAGCAGCATCAGGAAGGTCAGCGGGTTCTTGCGGAACAGCCAGATGCCCTGGCGGAACCAGACGTAGCCTTCCTTGGCAGAGACTTCCAGTAGTTGCATACGGATCAGATCCAGGGGAGCGGCCGCGCGGGACTGGCGTCCAGGCGCCGGCGCAGGATGCGTTCGAAATGAGTGGGATCGTGCGGCTGCAGCATGTCGGCCTCGCGCGGCAGGTAGAAGTCCCACAGCCGCGACACCCAGAAGCGCAGCGCGCCCGCGCGCAGCATGTCCTGCCAGTGCGCGGCCTCGGTGTCGGTCAGCGGCCTGACCGCATGATAAGCCCGCAGCATCGCCTGCGCCCGCGCGTGGTCGAGTTCGCCGCTGGCCAGGTCGATGCACCAGTCGTTGACGGTGACCGCCAGGTCGAACAGCCACTTGTCGTTGCCGGCAAAGTAGAAATCGAAGAAACCGCCGAGACGGTGGCGCCCGCTGCCGTCTTCTTCGAACAGCACGTTGTCGCGGAACAGGTCGCAGTGGCACGGGCCTTCGCCCAGGCTCGCGTAGTCGGCGCTGGCGAAGAACGCGGCCTGATGGGCGATTTCCTGTTGCAGCAGCGCGCGCTGGCCGGCATCGAGGAAGGGCAGGACCTCGGGCTCGGTCTGCTGCCACCACGGCAGGCTGCGCAGGTTGGGCTGGCGGCGCGGGTAGTCCTGGCCGGCCAGGTGCATGCGCGCCAGCATGTCGCCGACTTCGGCGCAGTGCTGCGCGTCCGGTGCCAGCTGCGAGGCGCCGGGCAGGCGCGTGACGATGGTGGCGGGCTTGCCCTTGAGCGGGCGCAGGATCTCGCCGTCGCGCGCCGGGATCGGCGCCGGCACGCGAATGCCGCGCTCGGCCAGGTGCGCCATCAGGTGCAGATAATAGGGCAGCTGCGTGAACGACAGCCGCTCGAAGATGGTCAGCACGTACTGGCGTGTCTGGCCATCCTGCTCCATGGTAAGGAAGAAATTGCTGTTTTCGATGCCCGAGGCGATGCCGCGCAGTTCGCGCACTTCGCCAAGGTCGAAATCAAGCAGCCAGCTGGCGATCTCGTCCTGCGAGACCGTGGTGAATACGGCCATACTCGTTGTGTGAAGCGAATCGGAAAGCGGCGGCAAAACAAGGGCCGCCGCCGCGGCATGACTGCCGGAGGGCCGGCGCGGCCCGGTGTTTGCCAGGCCGTGGGTCAGCGTCCCGCCGCCGCTGCGGCCGGGCGCTTGCGTGGTCAGAACTTCAGGTTGACCGAGGGCACGCGGTTGACATCGTGCTCGCGGATCCGGGGCGAGCTGTCTTCCGGCTTGCTCATCTCGTACTTGGTGCCGAAACCCGACTTGACCTGGATATCGGTGGCCCGGCCCTTGTCACGGTACTCGCGCACCTGCGTGCCGTCGCGCTCGTTGAGCTGGAAGCTCGGCTGGCGCGGCTGGTTCAGCTGCGTCTTGGCTGCCGGCGCGATCGGCTGGTTGTTGATCTGGTTCAGTTCCTGCTGCGTCAGTGCGCTGCTTTCCTGGTTGCCCTGGGCCAGCACGGGGGCCGCCAGCGCCAACGTGGCGACAGCTGCGGCCACCAGGCGCAGGCCTGCGGGCAGGGGGTCGTCGGACCGGGCAGAACGGCACGACCGGGTGGAACGGGAGGTCATCAGGGGCTCCTGTGCGGCGTCGCGGCGCGGGGGGCGGCGGGCGGCGCCGCGGCATGCGGCGGTTGGCTGCAACCCGGCGGCGCCGGGCTTGGCAGAACGGACAGGTTCCATTCTAGCAATTCTGCCGTGCCCGGAGGCCGTGCCGTGCCCCGCGGCGCACCCCGCGCAACGCCCGGTGTGCCGGACACGTGGCTTGCGGCGGCAAGCCGGACGGGCCCGGGCCCGGCGGCGCGCTTACAGGTAGAACATCTCTTCCTTGGGCGGGATCGGCTTGTCGCCGCCACGGCGCTCGTAGTAGTCGTAGACCGCTTCGAGCACTTCATGCGGCTCGTCGACGATCTTCATCAGGTCGAGGTCGTGTTCGGCGATCAGGCCCATCGGCAGCAGCGTGAAGCGGAACCAGTCGAGCAGGCCCTTCCAGAAGCGGCTGCCGAACATGACCACCGGCACCGAACGCGACTTGCCGGTCTGCACCAGCGTCAGCACCTCGGCCAGCTCGTCGAGCGTGCCGAAGCCGCCCGGCATCACGATGAACGCGTCCGAGTTCTTGACGAAGGTGACCTTGCGCGTGAAGAAGTGGCGGAAGCGCATGGCAATGTCCTGGTACGGATTGCCCTGCTGCTCGTGCGGCAGTTCGATGTTCAGGCCCACGCTGGCCGACTTGCCGGCGTGCGCGCCCTTGTTGGCCGCTTCCATGATGCCGGGGCCGCCGCCCGAGATGACGGCAAAGCCGGCATCGGAGAACAGCCGCGCGATCTCGATGGTGCGCTGGTAGTAGGGCGAATCCTCGCGCAGGCGCGCGCTGCCGTAGATCGACACGGCCGGGCGGATCTCCGAGAGGTACTCGGTCGCCTCGATGAACTCTGCCATAATCGTGAACATTTGCCACGATGCGCGCGCCTTCTTTGCGGTAGCGCGGTCTTCGTCGGCCAGCGCACGCAGGCTGGGGATCATCTTGCGCGGATTGGCGCGAGCGGCCGCCGCGGCGGCTTTTTCGGCCGCCACTTCGGGAGGATGGCCTGCGGCGGCGGCATCGGCTGCGGCGGCTACGGCCGCGGCGTGTTCGGATGCTGCTTCCGGCGGGGGTTGCACGGTATCGCCGGAGATATCGGAAACATCCGGATCAGCAAGGGGGGCGGTCGAGGCACCGCCCGCAGCGGCACCAGTCAATTTTGAGTCCATGGGAATGTCGGATAGTCCAAAAACACTCTTGCTCGTCGACGGATCGAGCTATTTGTATCGCGCTTATCACGCTCTGCCGGACCTGAGGAATGGAGAGGGTCTGCCCACAGGGGCAATCTACGGCATGATCAACATGCTGCGCAAGCTGCGCAACGATTACCCGGCAGAGTATAGCGCCTGCGTGTTCGACGCAAAGGGCAAGACCTTCCGCGACGACATGTATCCGGCCTACAAGGAACACCGCCCGTCCATGCCGGAAGACCTGGCCCGCCAGATCGAGCCGATCCACGAAGCCGTGCGCGCACTGGGGTGGCCGATCGTGGTGGTGGACGGCGTCGAGGCCGACGACGTGATCGGCACGCTGTCGCGCCAGGCCACCGAGCAGGGAGTGCGTACGGTGGTATCCACCGGCGACAAGGACCTGGCGCAGCTGGTCAACGAGCAGGTCACGCTGGTCAACACCATGAGCGGTGAAGTGCTCGATCCCCCGGGTGTGGCGGCCAAGTTCGGCGTGCCGCCCGAGCGCATCATCGACTACCTGTCGCTGATCGGCGATGCGGTCGACAACGTCCCCGGCGTGCCCAAGGTGGGCCCCAAGACCGCGGTCAAATGGCTGGCCGAGCATGGCTCGCTCGACGGCGTGATGGCCGCCGCGCCGGGCATGAAGGGCGTGGTTGGCGAAAACCTGCGCAATACGCTCGACTGGCTGCCGATGGCGCGCCAGCTGGTCACGGTCAAGACCGACTGCGACCTGAGCAAGGCGGTGGCGGACTTCCATGCGCTGCGCGAGATCGGCGAAGACAAGGACAAGCTGGTCGATTTCTTCCAGCGCTACGGCTTCAAGACCTGGCTGCGCGAAGCCACCGGCGAACGCCTGCCGGATTCACGCAGCCAGGCGCGCGCGCAGGCCCGCGCGGCGGCGGCGCCGGCGCAGGGCGGCCTGTTCGATGCGCCGGCTGCGTCTGCTGGAAATGTGGTCCAGGCCACGGAAGAGAGCGCGCCGACCGAGATCCGCTACGAGACGGTCACCACCCAAGGCATGCTGGAAGACTGGATGCGGCGCATCGAGACGGCACCGCTGGTGGCGATCGATACCGAGACCGATTCGCTCGACCCGATGCAGGCGCAGCTGGTCGGCATCTCCCTGTCGGCGACGCCGGGCGAAGCCTGCTACATCCCCGTGGCGCACCGCGGCCCGGACGTGGCCGGCCTGCCCGAGCATGGACAGCTCTCGCGTGAAGCCGTGCTGGAGCGCATGCGCGCCTGGCTCGAAGACGCCGGCCGCCTCAAGCTCGGCCAGAACCTGAAGTACGACATCCATGTCTTCGCCAACCATGGCGTGACGCTGCGCGGCGTGGCGCACGACACCATGCTGCAGAGCTACGTGCTGGCCTCGCACCGCAACCACGGCATGGACAGCCTGGCCGAACGGCTGCTCAGCCTGAAGACCATCACCTACGAAGAGGTGTGCGGCAAAGGCGCTGGCCAGATCTGCTTTGACCAGATCGACCTGGCGCGCGCCACCGAGTACGCCGCCGAAGACTCCGACGTGACGCTGCGCCTGCACCGCAAGATGTTCCCGCAGGTGGAAGCCGCCGCGGGGCTGCGCCGGGTGTACGAAGAGATCGAGATGCCGGTCTCGGTGGTGCTGCAGAAGATCGAGCGCAACGGCGTGCTGATCGACGCCGAGCGCCTGGCCGCGCAGAGCGCCGAGCTGGGCCAGCGCATGCTGGCGCTGGAGCAGTCCGCCTACGAGGCCGCGGGCCAGCCGTTCAACCTGGGCTCGCCCAAGCAGATCGGCGAGATCCTGTTCAACCAGATGAAGCTGCCGGTGGTGAAGAAGACTGCCAGCGGCGCACCGTCGACCGACGAAGAGGTGCTGCAGAAGCTGGCCGAGGACTACCCGCTGCCCAAGCTGCTGCTCGACTACCGCGGCCTGGCCAAGCTCAAGTCCACCTACACCGACAAGCTGCCCAGGATGGTCAATGCGCGCACCAGCCGCGTGCACACCAGCTACGGGCAGGCCACCGCGGTGACAGGCCGGCTGGCGTCGACCGAACCCAACCTGCAGAACATCCCCGTGCGCACCGAGGAAGGCCGCCGCATCCGCGAAGCCTTTATCGCCGAGCCGGGCAGCGTGATCGTGTCGGCGGACTATTCGCAGATCGAGCTGCGCATCATGGCCCATATCTCGGGCGACGAGAACCTGCTGCGCGCCTTTGCCAACGGCGAGGACATCCACCGCGCCACCGCCGCCGAGATCTTCGGCGTCGAGCGCGAAGCGGTCAGCAGCGAGCAGCGCCGCTACGCCAAGGTCATCAACTTCGGCCTGATCTACGGCATGAGCGCATTCGGGCTGGCCAGCAACCTGGGCATCGAACGCGAGGCGGCCAAGCACTACATCGACCGCTACTTCATGCGCTACCCGGGCGTGGCGCACTACATGGAAGAAACCCGGCAGACCGCGCGCGAGCAGGGCTATGTCGAGACCGTGTTCGGCCGCCGGCTGTGGCTGCCCGACATCAATGGCGGCAGCGGTCCGCGCCGCCAGGCCGCCGAGCGCGCGGCCATCAACGCGCCGATGCAGGGCACTGCCGCCGACCTGATCAAGCTGTCGATGATCGCGGTGCAGGGCTGGCTGGAAGGTGACGGGCTGCAGACGCGCCAGATCATGCAGGTACACGATGAACTGGTGCTGGAAGTGCCCGAGCATGAGCTGGAGCTGGTGAAGGCGCGCCTGCCGGAACTGATGTGCACGGTCGCGCAGTTGCGCGTGCCGCTGGTGGCCGAGGTGGGCAGCGGCGCCAACTGGGAAGAAGCGCACTGAAGTTGTTGAGCTGACAGGTTGAGCTGAAGGTTGAGCTGACAACGTCCGCCCGCCGCTGCATGGTGCTGCATGGTGGTATCGATTGAAGCGACTGCTGAGTCGGTTTATGCGGCTTGCCATGCATGCTGCAATGCAGCAGACTGTGGCCATGCCTCAGGCACGGATTTCACAATACGCATCGGGTAGACCATGACAGAAGCAAAGGCGCACCGCATCGTTGTTGTCGGTGGCGGGGCAGGAGGGCTGGAACTGGTAACCAGGCTGGGCGACAAGCTCGGCAGGAAGGGAACGGCGCAAGTGGTCCTGGTGGACCGCCTGCCCACCCACATCTGGAAACCGCTGCTGCATGAAGTTGCCGCCGGCAGCATGGATCCCAACACGCACCAGCTCGAATACGCGGCACAGGCGCGCTGGCACCATTTCGAGTTCCAGCAGGGCGAGCTGACAAGCATCGACCGCACCAGCAAGACCATTGCGGTGTCGGCCTGCTACGACCAGGACGGTGCCGAGCTGCTGCCCGCGCGCGAGCTGCCGTATGACACGCTGGTGCTGGCGATCGGCTGCGTCACCCATTTCTTCGGCGTGCCGGGCGCCGCCGAACATGCCATCGCGCTCGATACCGTGGCGCAGGCGGAACGCTTCCGCAAGCGCCTGATTGCCGCGTGCGTGCGTGCCCAGAACGGGCGCGGGCGCATGGGCGAGGACGGCCGCCCGCGCGTGGACGTGGCCATCATCGGCGCCGGCGCCACCGGCGTCGAACTGTCGGCCGAGTTGCGCAATACCGCGCATGTGCTCAGCGCCTACGGGCTGCACCGCCTCGACCCGCGCCGCGATGTGCGCATCCATGTGGTCGAGGCCGGCCCGCGCATCTTGCCGGCTTTGTCCGAGCGCGTCTCGGCCGAGACCGCCAAGCTGCTGCAGAAGCTCGATGTCGATGTCTTCACCAGCGAGCGCGTGACCGAGGTCACGCCGCAGGCGGTGCTGACCGCCAGCGGCAAGAACATCGATGCTGACCTGACAGTGTGGGCCGCGGGCATTACCGCGCCGCAGGTGCTGGCCACGCTGGGCCTGCCGACCAGCCGCCAGGGGCAGATCGTGGTCGGCCCGACGCTGCAGAGCGAGGGCGATCCCGACATCTTCGCCTTCGGCGACTGCGCCAGCTGCCCGTGGCCGGAGAAGCAGACCTCGGTGCCGCCGCGCGCGCAGGCGGCGCACCAGCAGGCGACCTTCCTCTACCAGGCACTGTGCGCACGGCTCGAAGGCAAGCCGCTGCCGTCGTTCGGCTTCAAGGACTTCGGCTCGCTGGTTTCGCTGGGCCACTTCAGCGCGGTGGGCAGCCTGATGGGCGGGCTGATCGGCGGCTCGATGTTTATCGAGGGGCTGATGGCGCGCGTCATGTACACCTCGCTGTACCGGATGCACGTGATGGCGCTGCACGGCGCGGTCGGCATGGCGCTGGACACGGTGTCGCACTGGCTGCGCAGCAAGACCAGCCCGCGGGTGAAACTGCACTGAAGCTGCACTGAAAGAGCGCCGTGCAAGCATGAGCACGAAGCGTCATGTCTGCTTAGAATCGGTGGCTGGCGATTTTTGGCGCGCCAGCCACCAACGTTCCTGGAGACACGCATGCTCAAACCAGAAGTAGAAAGCCTCGTCCCCGGCCAGACCTTCGACCGCCGCGGCTTCGTCAAGACCGCGCTCGGTTCCGCCTTTGCCGCCGCCGCCTTGCCGGTGATGGCCCAGCAAGCCGTCAAGACCGATTTCGCCGGCCTGACCGCCGGCGAGGTCACGATTCCGTCCGGCGGCTTCAGCATGCCGGTCTACCGCGCCCAGCCGGAAGGCAAGAAGAACCTGCCGGTGGTACTGGTCATCAGCGAGATCTTCGGCGTGCACGAATACATCGCCGATGTCTGCCGGCGCTTCGCCAAGCTCGGCTACCTGGCGATCGCGCCCGAACTGTTTGCGCGCCAAGGCGACCCGCAGAGCTTCGGCTCCATCCAGGAACTGCAGCGCGAGGTCATCGCTAAGACCCCGGACGCGCAGGTCATGGGCGACCTCGACGCCGCGGTGGCCTGGGCCGGCGCCAATGGCGGCGACGTGTCGCGGCTCGGCATCACGGGGTTTTGCTGGGGCGGCCGCATCACCTGGCTGTTCGCGGCGCACAGCCGGCAGCTCAAGGCCGCCGTGGCCTGGTACGGCCAGCTGTCGCCCGAGCCGACGCCGCTCAAGCCGAAGAACCCGATCGACCTTGTCGGCCAGTTGCATGCCTCGGTGCTCGGCCTGTACGGCGGCAAGGACACCGGCATCCCGCTGGAGCAGGTGGAGAAGATGAAGGCGGCGCTGGCGGCCTCGTCCGACCCGGCCGCCAAGGCCTCGCGCTTCGTCGTCTATCCCGAGTCGGGCCACGCCTTCCATGCCGATTACCGTCCGAGCTACCGCGAGGCGGACGCCAGGGACGGTTGGCAAAAGTGCCTGGCCTGGTTCAGGCAGCACGGCGTGGCGTGATCCTTTCGGGGTGACCCGGCCGACAGCAGGATTGCAAAGTCCCGGCGGATACGTACAATGCGGCCTTTGAGTTGTTGCAACATTGTTGCGTTAGCCGCCCGGCGCAATGCGGGCGGAACGGCGGAGCTGCTTAACCTGCGTAAATAGCTGCGTAAGGGATGGCTGAGAGGCCCGCAGCGCCGCCACCTGGGAGCCCATCATCCATTCGACGCTTTTGTATATCCTGCTCGCCGCCACGATCTCGGGCGTGGGCAGCATCTTCGGGGCGGCGCTGCTGTCGCTGACGGTGGCGTCCCGCGTGGTCGAGCGCATGGTGAGCTTCTCGGTGGGGGTGCTGCTCGCCACCGCGCTGCTGCATTCGCTGCCGGAGGCGTTCGAGTCCGGTGCCGATCCGCGTGCGCTGTTTGGCACCCTGCTGGCGGGGCTGCTGGGCTTCTTCCTGCTGGAGAAGATCTCGCTGCTGCGCCACTCGCACCACCACGAGGGCGACGGGCACCACCACCACCACGGCCATGACCGCGAGGAGGCGGGGCGCAGCGGCCTGACCATCCTGGTGGGCGATACCTTCCACAATTTTGCCGACGGCATCGTGATCGCGGCGGCCTTCCTGGCCGACCCGCACATCGGCGTGGTCACCGCGCTGGCGATCGCAGCGCACGAGATCCCGCAGGAAGTGGGCGACTTCATCGTGCTGCTCAACGCCGGGTTCTCCAAGGCGCGCGCCTTTGCCTTCAACCTGCTGTCGAGCGTGGCCGCCCTCGCCGGCGGCCTGGTGGGGTACTTCCTGCTCGACGAGATGAGCGGCTGGATCCCGTACGTGCTGGTGATCGCCGCCAGCAGCTTCCTCTATATCGCCGTCAGCGACCTGATGCCGCAGATGCAGCGCAAGCCGCGCTGGCGCGAGTCGGCGATCCAGGTGGTACTAGTGGCGGCGGGGATTTCGGCGATCGTCTTTATCACCAATGGCGTGCACGAGCGGCACGGCCACGGGCACGGCAGCGCCGCGCCGGTGGCGTCATCGCACTGAGCGGGCGCTGGCGTCAGGCGGCGCCGGTCGCCACCGGGCGCGCCGGGTCGGCGCACCATTCGCTCCACGAGCCCGGGTAGAGCGCCGCGCCGCCCAGGCCGGCCGCTTCCAGTGCCAGCAGGTTGTGGCAGGCCGTGACCCCCGAGCCGCACTGCATCACCGCCTGCGCCGGCGCACGCTGGCCCAGCACCGCGCCAAATTCCGCTCGCAGCGTTTCCGGTGACTTGAAACGGCCCTCGGCGTCGAGGTTGTCCTTGAAGAAGCGGTTCACCGCGCCCGGGATATGGCCGCCGACCGGATCCAGCGTTTCGTTCTCGCCGCGGAAGCGGTCGGGCGCGCGTGCGTCCACCACCAGCAGCGCGGCGCGGTCCAGGTTGTCGAGCAGCGCGGCTGCTTCCACTGTCGGCACCAGCGACTTGCGGCGCGCGACCTTGCCGGGGAATTCCGGCTCGGGAGCGGCATCATGTTCCAGCGGCAGGCCGGCCTTGACCCAGGCCTGTGCGCCGCCGTCGAGCACGGCGACCTCGTCATGGCCGATCCAGCGCAGCAGCCACCACAGGCGCGCGGCGAACATGCCGCCCTGCGCGTCGTAGGCCACCACCGGGGTGTCGTCTTCCACGCCCAGCGCCTGCAGCCGGGCGACGAAGTCGTCGGCGTCGGGCAGCGGGTGGCGGCCGTTGGAGCCGGTCTTGGGCCCCGACAGCTCGTTGTCCAGGTGCAGGTAGAACGCGCCTGGCAGGTGCCCGGTGTGGTAGGCCTCGCGGCCCGCGGCCGGATTGGCCAGGTCGAAGCTGCAATCGATCACGACGCAGCGGCCCGGGCCGGCCAGCAGCGCCTGCAGTGCGGTGACGGAAATCAGCGGTTTCTGCATGGGAATCCTGTAGCGAGCCAAAAAGCATGAGGGGGGAAAAGCTTATGCGATGCTACACCTCGGGATGCACTTCCGCCTCGGGCGACTTGACCGGCGTGGCCGGCGTCGGCTTGGCGTCGGTGCCCTGGCGGGCGCGCATCAGCGTGGTGGCAATACCGCTGGCGATGATCAGCCCCATGCCCAGCCACGACAGCCAGTTGAGCTTGTCGGACCAGATCAGCATGCCCCAGATACTGGAAAAGACGATGCCGGCATACTGCAGGTTGGCGGTCAGCAGGGTGTTGCCGCGCTTGTACGCGCGGGTCATCGCGGTCTGGCCCAGCGTGGCCAGGATGCCGATAGCCAGCAGCAGGCCCGCGCCATACCAGGTGTGCGGGCTGACCCCGCTGAACAGCATCCACACCAGGCCGGCGACCATGCCGACCAGCGAGAAATAGAACACGATGCGGCCCTCGGGCTCGCCCAGCTGGCCGAGCTGGCGGACCTCGACATAGGCCAGTGCGGTAAAGACCCCGGAGATCAGGCCGACCAGGCCGCCGGTGAGCTGGTCCTTGCCGACCGAGGGCTGCAGCAGGCAGATCACGCCGGCGAACGACAGCAGGATCGCCAGCACCAGGCGCCGGTCGGCATTGCCGGCGGTGCCGGCCAGGGCCGCGCTGGCACCAAGGATCAACGCAATCCACACCGGCGACATGTAGTTCAGCGTCATCGCCGTGGCCAGCGGCAGCAGCGTGATCGAGGTGAACCACAGCATCAGCGCGGTGACGCCGAATACGCTGCGCTTGATATGCGACAGCATGTACGGCGTGCGCACCGGCACGCCGCGCGACGACAGCAGCACCCACATGATGAGCACGCTGATCAGGCCGCGGTAGAACACGATCTCGCCCGTGGTGTACAGGTCAGATGCCAGCTTGACGCCTACCCCCATCAAGGAGAACGAGAAGGCGGCGAACAGCATCCAGAGCGATTGCATGGCGGGGGCGGGAGGTGGGAAGGGGCTGGGAAGGTGTTGCGAGGGTCGTGCTCGTGCGCAAGGCGCGGTGGCCCGGCGTTGCGGAGCAATGATTCTATCAGCGCACATCGGGCCGCAAGGCAAAACGGACCGCCGTGGCGGTCCGTCTTTGCGCGAGCCGTGCGGTTATCGCGCTGGCCGGCGTATTAGCGTATTAGCCAGAGTAAGACATGGCGCGGCGATACCACTCGTGGAAGTGCTGCATGCCATCTTCCATCGGCGACTGGTACGGCCCGACCTCGCTGGTGCCGCGCTTCATCAGCGCCAGGCGGCCCGCGTCCATGCGTTCGGCGATCTCGTCGTCCTCGATGCAGGTTTCCATGTAGGCGGCACGCTCGGCCTCGACGAACTCGCGCTCGAACAGCGCGATTTCCTCGGGGTAGTAGAACTCCACCACATTGCGCGTCTTGCGCGGGCCCAGCGGGTGCAGCGTCGAGATCACCAGCACGTTCGGGTACCACTCCACCATGATGTTGGGGTAGTAGGTCAGCCAGATCGCGCCGTGCTTGGGCAGCACGCCGTTGTTGAAGCGCAGCACCGCGTCGTGCCATTTCTGGTACGTCGGGCTGCCGGGACGCTTCAGGCCGGCATGCAGGCCCACGGTCTGCACGCTGTGCCACTCGCCGAACTCCCACTTCAGGTCGTCGCACGAGACAAAGCTGCCGAGCCCCGGGTGGAACGGCACGACGTGGTAGTCCTCCAGGTAGACCTCGATAAAGGTCTTCCAGTTGTAGTCACAGTCGTGCACCTCGACGTGGTCGAGCATGTAGCCGTCGAAGTTCAGGTCCTGCGCCACGCCGAGCCTGGCCAGGTCGGCACGAACGTCGCGCTTGCCGTCGAACAGCAGGCCGTTCCAGTTCTGCAGTGGCGAGCGCTTCAGGTGCAGGCAGGGTTGCTGGTCGAAATGCGGCGCGCCGAGCAGTTCGCCCTTGAGGTCGTAGGTCCAGCGGTGCAGGGGGCAGACGATGTTCTGCCTGTTGCCGCGGCCATTGAGCATGATGGCCTGGCGGTGGCGGCACACGTTGGACATCAGCTCGACACCGGCGGCGTTGCGCACCAGCATGCGGCCCTCGTCCTCGGCCTTGAGCGTGTGGTAGTCGCCGACCTCGGGAACCATCAGTTCGTGGCCGACGTAGCCCGGACCTTGCCTGAACAGCAGTTCCAGTTCTTGTTGGTGCAGCGCTTCGTCGAAGTAGACGCCGACGGGCAATTGCGTATCAGCCGGCGCCAACTTAAGCGCGGTGCTGAGATTGGACATTATCCCCACTCCCAGATGAACAGGTGAAAGCAGTGAACAACCCAACCATCGAAAATTGAATCGATTTGGGAAACACGGCCGGGGGTTGGAAGCATTCCATAGGGACCCCTGCGGCGAACGGGGGATTGTACCCGAGCCAAAAAGTTAAGGGCCTGATTTTTTTGCCTTTTTAGCGAAAAAGTCGACCCGGGTCGTCATCGGGGTGCCGTTCCGGGCGCATTCGTAAAGACGACCCGAGCGCACAAGTCACATATGCCCCGACAGCACTCCTTTGCCACTCCTTTGCGGTCCACTCGTGCATGCTCAAGGATGGGGCAAGCGCCGGCTTTGGCGTAAAATCCGGGCTTCCCCATCCGGGTTTTCCCCCGGCGCCATATTCTCAGGGCCCTACATGCCAAAGACGACGACCGCTGCGGTCCAGACCGAAGACACCACCACGGCCTCCGCGCCTCCTGCTTCCTATGAAGCGGCGATGGCCGAACTCGAGACCCTGGTGGCCAGCATGGAGAGCGGCGAACTGCCGCTCGAGGCCTCGCTGGCGGCTTACCGACGCGGTGCCGAGCTGGTGCGCTACTGCCAGCAGAAGCTGGAGCGCGTGGAGCAGCAGGTCAGGGTGCTGGAAGGCGAGGTGCTGAAGCCGCTCGCCGGCGAAGGCAACGGGGCCAATGGCGCGCAGGGGGCGGACGAGGCATGACCGATTTCGCCCAATGGATGCAGGCGCAGGGCGCTCGTACCGAAGCCGCGCTGCAGGCGGCGTTGCCCGATGCCAACACCGTGCCGCATACGCTGCACGAAGCCATGCGCTATGCTGCACTGAGCGGTGGCAAGCGCGTGCGGCCGCTGCTGGTGCATGCCGCCGGCGAGGTCAGCAGGGCCGACCCCGCCGCCTGCGATGCCGCGGCCTGTGCGGTGGAGATGATCCACGCCTACTCGCTGGTGCACGACGACATGCCGTGCATGGACGACGACGACCTGCGCCGCGGCCGGCCCACCGTGCACAAGGCGTACGACGAGGCCACCGCGCTGCTGGTGGGCGACGCGCTGCAGACCCAGGCCTTCATCGTGCTGGCCGGCGCCGAAGCGGTGACGCCCGCGGCACGGCTGAAGCTGGTGGCAGAGCTGGCGCAGGCATCGGGCTCGACCGGCATGGCCGGCGGCCAGGCGATCGACCTGCAGAACGTGGGCCGCGCCATGACGCGCGACGCGCTCGAGGCCATGCACCGGATGAAGACCGGTGCGCTGCTGCGTGCCAGCGTGCGCATGGGCGCGCTGTGTGGCGAAATCGACAGCAGCGGGCTGGCCGCGCTGGACAAGTATGCAGCGGCGGTGGGATTGGCGTTCCAGGTAGTTGACGATATTCTGGACGTCACCGCGGATACCGCCACGCTGGGCAAGACCGCCGGCAAGGACGCCGCGCACGACAAGCCGACCTATGTGTCGCTGATGGGGCTGGCAGCGGCGCGGGACCTGGCCGGGGCGCTGCGCACCGAGGCGCATGCGGCGCTGGCCGGCTTCGGCAGCCGCGCGGCCCGCCTGGCCGACCTGGCGGACCTGATTGTGCTGCGCACACACTGAAATGACGAGCCGGACGAAAGAAACCGGCGGCCGAACGGAAATCATGACCTACGCACTCCTAAAGAAGATTGACGCCCCCGCAGACCTGCGCAAGCTCGACCGGCGCGAGCTCCAGACGCTGGCGGATGAACTGCGCGCCTATGTGCTGGAGTCGGTCTCGCAGACCGGCGGCCACCTGTCTTCGAACCTCGGCACGGTCGAGCTGACCATCGCGCTGCACTACGTCTTCAACACCCCCGATGACCGGGTGGTGTGGGACGTGGGCCACCAGAGCTACCCGCACAAGATCCTGACCGGGCGCCGCGAGCGCATGGGCACGCTGCGCCAGTGGGGCGGTATTTCGGGCTTCCCGCGCCGTAGCGAGAGCGAGTACGACACCTTCGGCACCGCGCATTCGTCGACCTCGATCTCGGCCGCGCTGGGCATGGCACTGGGCGCGCGCACGCTGGGTGAGAAGCGCGTCTCGGTGGCAGTGATCGGCGACGGCGCCATGACCGCGGGCATGGCTTTCGAGGCGCTGAACAACGCCGGCGTGTACAAGGACCTGCCGCTGGTGGTGGTGCTCAACGACAACGACATGTCGATCTCGCCGCCGGTGGGCGCGCTCAATCGCCATCTGGCGCGGCTCTTGAGCGGCCAGTTCTATGCGGCCACCAAGAAAGGCATCGAGAAGGTGCTGTCGGTGGCGCCGCCGGTGCTGGAATTCGCCAAGCGCTTCGAGGAGCACGCCAAGGGCATGATGGTGCCGGCGACGCTGTTCGAGGAATTCGGCTTCAACTACATCGGCCCGATCGACGGCCACGACCTGAATTCGCTGGTGCCGACGCTGCAGAACATCCGCGAGCGCGCGCTGGAAGGCGCCGGCCCGCAGTTCCTGCACGTGGTCACCAAGAAAGGCCAGGGCTACAAGCTGGCCGAGGCCGATCCGATCCTGTACCACGGCCCGGGCAAGTTCAACCCGGCCGAGGGCATCCGCCCGGCGGCCAAGCCGGCGCGCAAGACCTACACCCAGGTGTTCGGCGAATGGCTGTGCGACATGGCCGCCTCCGACAAGCGGCTGGTTGGCATTACCCCGGCGATGCGCGAGGGCTCGGGCATGGTCGAGTTCGAGAAGCGCTTCCCGGATCGTTATTACGATGTCGGCATTGCCGAGCAGCACGCGGTGACCTTCGCCGGCGGCCTGGCCTGCGAAGGCCTGAAGCCGGTGGTGGCGATCTACTCGACCTTCCTGCAGCGCGGCTATGACCAGCTGATCCACGACGTGGCGCTGCAGGACCTGCCGGTGGTGTTCGCGCTGGACCGCGCCGGCCTGGTCGGCGCCGACGGTGCCACCCACGCGGGTGCCTACGATATCGCCTACCTGCGCTGCATCCCCAACATGATGGTGATGACGCCGTCGGACGAGAACGAGTGCCGCCAGTTGCTGACCACGGCATTCCACCAGAATTGCCCGACCGCGGTGCGCTATCCGCGCGGCTCCGGCCCGGGCGCGGCAATTGCCGCCGAACTGGCCAGCGTGCCGGTCGGCAAGGGCGTGGTGCGCCGCGAAGGCGCTGCGCGCGCCGGCCAGCGCGTCGGCTTCCTGGCCTTTGGCTCGATGCTGCATCCGGCCCTGGGCGCCGCCGAGGCGCTGGATGCGACCGTCGCCGACATGCGCTTCGTCAAGCCGCTCGACGTGGAGCTGGTCAAGCGCCTGGCCGCCGAGAACGACTTCCTGGTCACGGTGGAAGAGGGCAGCGTGATGGGCGGCGCGGGCAGCGCGGTGCTCGAAGCGCTGGCCGAAGCCGGCATCGATGTCCCGGTGCTGGTGCTGGGCCTGCCCGACCGCTTCGTCGACCATGGCGACCCGGCCTACCTGCTGCAGCAGTGCGGGCTGGATGCGGCCGGCATCGAGCGTTCGGTGCGCGAGCGCTTTGGCCTGGACCAGCCCAAGGTTACGGTCGCTTCGCGCGTAGCCTGACCGCGGCCGGCGTATTCCCGGCGGGTGGCTGAGATCACCCGCGCCGGCTAAGGGGATTCGGCCCTCGGCAACGAGTGCGTCCGAATTCCCTTAAACTCCCCTTTTTTTGTGTTCGCAGCTGCGGGTCGGCGCGCCCAGTGCCGGGTCCCGTGGTTTCACACTCGTTGCGCGGCTTGGATGGACTGCGAAAATGCCGCGACCGTAAGGACCTGTGCCAATCGCTCAACCGCTGGCGCAGCCCTGGAGGAAACCGTAGATGAATGACATCAATCCCGCCTTCGTGATGCCCGACGTCCAGTCGAGCCTCGACACCCGCCAGATCCCCATCCAGCGCGTCGGTGTCAAGGGCGTGCGATATCCCGTGACCCTGAAGACCCCGACCGGCATCGTGCCGAGCGTGGGCACGTTTAACCTCGACGTGCACCTGCCGGCGGACCAGAAGGGTACGCATATGTCGCGTTTCGTGGCGCTGCTGGAAGAAGAGCGCGCGCCGCTGGAGCTGGCCAGCTTCCGCCTGCTGCTCGACAAGATGCTCGAAAAGCTGGAAGCCGAGGCGGGCCGCATCGAGGTCACCTTCCCGTATTTCATCAGCAAGATCGCGCCGGTGTCCGGCGTGCAGTCGCTGCTGGACTACGAGGTCACGCTGACCGGAGAAGTGCGCAACGGCCAGACGCGCGTGTTCCTGAAGGCGATGGTGCCGGTGACCAGCCTGTGCCCGTGCTCGAAGAAGATCTCGCAGTACGGCGCGCATAACCAGCGCTCGCACATCACGATGGACGTGGAGCTGGCCGAAGAGCTGCCGGTGGAAGCGCTGGTGCGCATGGCCGAGGAAGAGGCGTCGTGCGAACTGTGGGGGCTGCTCAAGCGTCCCGACGAGAAGTTTGTCACCGAGCGTGCGTACGAGAACCCCAAGTTCGTCGAAGACCTGGTGCGCGACATCGCGATGCGGCTGAATGCGGATGACCGTATCGTGGCCTATGTGCTGGAGGCGGAGAACTTCGAGTCGATCCACAACCACAGCGCGTATGCGGTGATCGAGCGGGACAAGCGGGTGAACTGATCCCCTCGGTTGCGGAAACCGTCGCTGATATGAAAAAGCCACCGCATGCGGTGGCTTTTTCTTTGGCGAGAAAACTGTCAGGCCGCGGACGGCAGCCGGATATCCGCCAGGTCCCACCTCGGCGTCACGCCATAGCCATACTCGCGCCGGGCCAGTTCCGGCGCGGCCTGCAAGCGCATCGCGCCGGCAAACGCAATCATCGCGCCGTTATCGGTGCAGAACGCCAGGTCCGGGTAATAGACGTCGATCCTGCGTTGCCTGCCGAGCTGGTCCAGCCGCTCGCGCAACTGGCGGTTGGCACCGACGCCGCCCGCCACCACCAGCCGCTTGTGGCCGGTCTGCTTCAGCGCCGCGAACGACTTGGCCGCCAGCACATCGACAATCGCATCGACAAAGGCCCGCGCCAGGTTGGCCCGATCCTGCTCGCAGGTATTGGACAGCTTGCGGGTTTGCGTCAGCACCGCGGTCTTCAGCCCCGCGAAGGAAAAATCGAGGTTGCCCGAATGCAGCATCGGCCGTGGCAGTGCGAATGCGCCAGGCGTGCCGAACTCGGCCAGCCGCGACACTTCCGGCCCGCCGGGATAACCCAGGCCGAGCAGCTTGGCGGTCTTGTCGAAGGCCTCGCCAGCGGCATCGTCCAGGGTCTCGCCCAGCAGCGTGTAGTCGCCGACGCCGCGCACATCCATCAGCTGGGTATGCCCGCCCGACACCAGCAGCGCCACGAACGGGAACGGCGGCGGCTCGCGCGTCAGCAGCGGCGACAGCAGGTGGCCCTCCAGGTGGTGGACGCCTACCATCGGCACATTCAGCGCGAAGCCCAGCGCATTGGCCACCGAGGCGCCGACCAGCAGCGCGCCGGCAAGGCCCGGGCCCTGGGTAAAGGCGATGGCGTCGATGTCCTTGCGGGTGCGGCCGGCGTCGGCCAGCACCTGTTCGAGCAACGGCAGCACACGGCGGATATGGTCGCGCGAGGCGAGTTCGGGGACCACGCCACCATAGTCGCGGTGCATGGCGATCTGCGAATGCAGTGCATGCGCCAGCAGGCCGGCCTCGGTGTCATAGAGGGCCAGCCCGGTTTCGTCGCAGGAAGATTCGATGCCGAGGACAAGCATGAGGAAGAAGCTGAAGGCCGCCGCAACGGGCGAAACGGCCGTTGAAACAACAGGTTGCAGGAAGCGCGCAGGGTAGCACACCGGCGCGGCGCGTGCTTTTCGCTACAATCTGCCCTTTCTTGAGCGGTGGCAACAGATGGATTGGCGAGGCAAGCAATGAGCGGGGCGACGGGAACCCGGATGGGCCGGTATGACGTGGCCGTGCTGGGCGCGGGCGCGGCCGGCATGATGTGCGCCGCCGTCGCCGGCCAGAACGGCGCCAGCGTGGTGCTGGTCGATCACGCCACCAAACTGGCCGAGAAAATCCGCATCTCCGGCGGTGGCCGCTGCAACTTCACCAACCTGCAGGCGGGTCCGGCCAACTACCTGTCGTCCAATCCTCATTTCTGCCGTTCGGCACTGGCCCGCTACACGCCACCGGACTTCCTCGACCTGATGCGCCGCCACGGCATCGCCTGGCATGAAAAGCATCGCGGCCAGCTGTTCTGCAATGACAGCGCCGAAGACGTGATCGCCATGCTGCGCGCCGAATGCGACACCGGCCGCGTACGTTGGCAGGCCGGCTGCTCGGTGACGGAAATCCGCCGCGAGGGCGATGACTTCCTGTTATTGACCTCCACCGGCACGGTGCGCGCTGGCGCGCTGGTGGTCGCCACCGGGGGGCTGTCGATCCCCAAGATCGGCGCCACCGACTTCGGCTACCGCATCGCGCGCCAGTTCGGGCTGGGCATCGTTGAAACCCGGCCGGCGCTGGTGCCGCTGACCTTCGACGGCAAGGACTGGGCCCCGTTCGCACCGCTGGCCGGCGTGTCGCTGGAAGTGGATATCGCCACCGGCAATGGCAAGACGGCCGGCGCGTTCCGCGAAGACCTGCTGTGGACCCACCGCGGGCTGTCCGGCCCGGCGGTACTGCAGATTTCGAGCTACTGGAAGCCCGGCACGCCGATCGCCATCGACCTGTTCGACGGCGAAGACGCGGCGGACTGGCTGCTGGAGCAGAAGGGCGGCAGCCGCAAGCACCTCGGCAACCTGCTGGCGCAGCGGTTGCCGTCGCGGCTGGCCGACGCGTGGTGCGCGGCCGCCGGCGTCGATGCCACCATGCCGCTGCACGATGTCACGGACAAGGCGCTGCGCAAGCTTGGCGCATCGCTCAACGACTGGCGCATCGTGCCGTCTGGCACCGAAGGCTATCGCAAGGCCGAGGTGACGATCGGCGGTGTCGATACGCGCGCGCTGTCCTCGGCGACGATGATGGCGCGCGAGGTGCCAGGGCTCTACTTCATTGGCGAAGTGGTCGATGTCACCGGCTGGCTGGGCGGCTACAACTTCCAATGGGCCTGGGCGTCTGCCGTTGCGGCGGGCAAGGCGGTAGCGGAGGCCAGCCGCAGCGCCGCCGCGGGGCAGTCAGTGGCCTGAGCGCCGGTCTGTTTGAGCCAGGGCGTCGTTTTTCCAGTGTCCGCTGCGCGCCACTTCCGGGCTCCGGGCTTGGTGCTACAATCCAGAGCTTCGTAAAGCCGCTATCCCGAAAATCGAAGCTGTACTGACCGGGCCTTGCGCTTGCACCAACCCGCTGTGGCGCACGCTTCGGCGGGTTTTTGCGTTATGGGCCTTGCAGCGAGCGGCTCCCGCCGCCACCTGTGAGTGTCCGCCCACTTTCTGGAAGATCACGATGTCCCTCAAAGCCCGTATCAGCGAAGACATGAAGAACGCCATGCGCGCCCGCGAAGCGGAGCGCCTCGGCACCATCCGCCTGCTGCTGGCCGCGATCAAGCAACGCGAGGTCGACGAGCGCACGGAGCTTGACGATACCGCCGTGCTGGCCGTGGTCGAGAAGCTGATCAAGCAACGCAAGGACTCGATCTCCCAGTTCCAGCAGGCCGGCCGCAACGACCTGGCCGACAAGGAACTGGCCGAAGTCGAGGTGCTGAAGATCTATATGCCTGCCGCGCTGTCCGAGGCCGAAGTCGCCGCCGAGGTCCAGCAGGCGGTAACCGCCACCGGTGCCGCCGGCCCGCAGGATATGGGCAAGGTCATGGGCGTGCTCAAGGGCAAGCTCGCCGGCCGTGCGGACATGACTGCCGTGTCGGCGCTGGTCAAGGCAGCGCTGGCTCCGAAGTAAGTGTTGATTTAATCAGATATAGTTGTGATGCATGCCGGATCGCCGGGATTCGGCGTAAATGCACGGAATTGATAACATTCCGGGGCGGCCTGAGCGCGCTGCACTACAATATTCCGATAGCAACCGGGCGTCGCACCGGTCACGCATTCCTAGAAATTGCCTCCCGTCGCGGGACGGCCAAGCCTCAGGACGGTCAGTCGGGTGATTCCGCAATCCTTTATTCAGGACCTGCTCAACCGTGTCGACATTGTCGATGTGGTGGGCAAGTACGTGCAGTTGAAGAAGGGCGGCGCGAATTTCATGGGGCTGTGCCCCTTCCATAACGAGAAATCGCCGTCTTTCACGGTCTCGCCGACCAAGCAGTTCTACCACTGCTTCGGATGCGGCGCGCATGGCTCGGCCATCGGTTTCCTGATGGAGTACTCCGGCCAGTCCTACCCGGAGGCGGTGCGCGAACTGGCCCAGTCGGTCGGCATGACCGTTCCGGAAGAGCGCGATCGCCTGCCGCCGGGCCAGCGCGCCGAACAGCAGGCCCGCTCGGTGGCGCTGTCCGACGCCATGAGCCGCGCGACCGACTTCTACCGCCGCCAGCTGCGCACCGCGCCGCAGGCGATCCAGTACCTGAAGGGGCGTGGGCTGACCGGCGAGATCGCCGCGCAGTTCGGCCTGGGCTATGCGCCCGATGACTGGCAAGGGCTGGAAACGGTGTTCGGCAGCTATCGCGACGACAATATCGCCGCGCCGCTGGTCGAGGCCGGCCTGCTGATCGAAAGCGACAAGCGTGACCCCGACGGCAAGCCGCGGCGCTACGACCGCTTCCGCGACCGCATCATGTTCCCCATCCGCAACACCAAGGGGGCCGTGATCGGCTTCGGCGGCCGCGTGATGGGGCAGGGCGAGCCAAAGTACCTGAACTCGCCCGAAACTCCGTTGTTCAGCAAGGGCACCGAACTGTACGGCCTGTTCGAGGCGCGCCATGCGATCCGGGAAACCGGCTACGTATTAGTGGTCGAAGGGTATATGGATGTCGTGGCACTGGCCCAGCTCGGTTTTGCCAATGCCGTCGCTACCCTTGGCACGGCGTGCACGCCCGTGCACGTGCAGAAATTGCTGCGCCAGACCGACGCGGTGGTGTTCTCGTTCGATGGCGATGCCGCCGGCCGCCGCGCGGCGCGGCGGGCACTCGAAGCCTGCCTGCCCCACGTGGCCGACAACAAGACCATTCGCTTCCTGTTCCTGCCGGCCGAGCACGACCCCGACAGCTATGTGCGCGAAGAGGGGACCGAGGCCTTTGGCACCCAGGTGCGCAACGCCATGCCGCTGTCGCGCTTCCTGCTGCAATCGGTGACCGAGGAACTGGACCTGCGCCAGCCCGAGGGCCGCGCGCGCGCCCAGTACGAGGCCAAGCCGCTGCTGCAGGCGATGCCCGCCGGCGGCCTGCGGCTACAGATCGTGCGCGAACTTGCCGATGCCACGGGTACGACACCTGCCGAGATTGAAGCCATCTGCGGCCTGCGCAGCGACCCGGCCCGTGTGGGCCGTTTCGAGAAGCCGCGCCCGCGCGCGCGGCGGCAGGCACCGACGGGCCTGGAGCAGCGCGTGATCCAGCTGCTGATGTGCTACCCGGCGCTGTCGGCGCGGCTCGACGACGACGCGCGTGCCTTGCTGCTGGATGGCGAGGGCGGCATGGGCGGGGAGAGCGAAGTGCTTTCGCACCTGGTGTCGGCGTGCGACGGCCTGCAGGGCGAGGTGAATTTCGCGGCATTCAGCGAGCAGCTGGCCCAGTCGCCCTATGCCGAGGTATATGCGGGAGCGCGCACCGCCGTGCTGAAGGAAGAGATCGAAGAGGAGCCTGCCACACACGAGTTCGATGCCGCCATCACCAAGCTGCTGGCCGAACCGTTGCGGCGTGAACTCGACATGCTGCAGGCCGAAGTGGTGGCAGGGACCGCGGATGAGGCGGCCAAGCAACGCATGCGCTGGCTGGTGGGGGAGATCCACCGCCGGCGTCAACTTGGCTGAGGCGTCGCGGCGCAACGGCTATCAACCGGGAGGCAGTATCAGGCGTTGGATGAAGGTCTAGGCCGGCATCGCCGAGCTTAAGCCTTGATTTTTCAGGTGAAAACCTCACCTGACAGGAAGCCGGCTATCCGTGGCGTGCTACAATAGCCGGTTTGGATTGCGAAATCTTTCTTCCCAGTTCTGGTGAAAGTGAGCGTGCCAATGGCAAAGGCCAAAGCAACCGAAAAGGTTACAACGAAGGCTCCCCAATCAGGGAGCGGCAAGGCGTCTGCAAAAACGACGGCGGCGAAGACATCGACCGCGCCAGTCAGGACACCAGCCCGGTCTGCGCCATCCAAGTCAGTGCGTAGCGCGCAAGCGCCCGCCGTGACGACTCCTGCCAGGACTCGCACATCCAAAGAAACACAGGCCTCGACTTCGGCACGCGAGGGCGCCAGTACGAGCGGCAAGGTTGCCGTGTCTGCACCAGTGAAAGGCAAGAGTATCACCGTGGCGAAACAGCAGAATACCGAAGTCGAGAGCAAGCGAGCGGCAGCAGCCGGCGCCAAGAGCGGAGCCGCCAAGGCGGACAGCACCGCGACGGCAACCAAGGCACGCACCGCGACCACTGCATCCGTTGCATCCGAGCGTCCCGCTGCCCCGGCAATCAAGCCGGAGCCGAAAAAGCGCGGCCGCAAGCCCAAGGCCGAGATGCAGCACGACGACAGCACAACAGACGACGTGACTGAAGAGTTTTACGAGAACGACGTGCGCGCCGCGACGCCCGCTGCCGCGCCGAAGACCGAAAAGCAGAAGGCCAAGGACCGCAAGGCCAAGGAAAAGGCACTGCTCAAGGAGTTCGCCTCGACCCAGCAGGGGACCGAAGAGGAGCTCGAGCTGCGTCGCCAGAAGCTCAAGGCGCTGATCAAGCTCGGCAAGTCGCGCGGCTACCTGACCTATGCGGAAATCAACGATCACCTGCCGGACGACATGGTCGATTCGGAAACGATCGACACGCTGGTCGCCACGCTGAACGACATCGGCATCGCTGTCTACGAACAGGCGCCGGATGCCGAGACGCTGCTGCTCAACGACAACGCGCCCTCGGCCACCAGCGAGGAAGAAGCCGAGGAAGAGGCCGAGGCGGCCCTGTCCACGGTGGACTCCGAGTTCGGCCGCACCACCGACCCGGTGCGCATGTACATGCGTGAAATGGGCACGGTCGAGCTGCTGACCCGCGAAGGCGAGATCGAGATTGCCAAGCGCATCGAAGCCGGCCTGAAGGACATGGTGATGGCGATCTCGGCGTGCCCGGTCACCATCTCCGAGATCCTGGCCCATGCCGAGCGCGTGGCCAACGACGAGATCAAGATCGACGAGTTCGTCGATGGCCTGATCGATCCGAACGCCGACGAAGCACCGGAAGCGCCCTCGGCCCCGGCTGCAGCGTCCGACGACGAGGACATCGAGTCCGACGACGACGAGGAAGCCGACGAGGAAGAAGACGACGAAGGCGATGCCGGCGCCGGCGCTTCCGCGCGCCAGCTGGAAGAGCTGAAGCAGAACGCGCTGGAAAAATTCCGCGTGATCGCCGAGCAGTTCGACAAGATGCGCCGTGCCTTCGAGAAGGAGGGCTACAAGTCCAAGCCTTACGTCAAGGCACAGGAAGCCATCCAGGCCGAGCTGATGAGCATCCGCTTCACCGCCCGCAACGTCGAGCGCCTGTGCGACACGCTGCGCGGCCAGGTGGATGAAGTGCGCAAGCTCGAGCGCTCGATCCTGAATATCGTGGTCGACAAGTGCGGCATGCCGCGCTCTGAATTCGTCGCCCGCTTCCCGGGCAACGAGACCAACCTTGACTGGATCAGCACCGTGGTGGCCGACGGCAAGGCCTACAGCGGCATCGTCGAGCGCAACGTGCCGGCCGTGCATGAGCTGCAGCAGAAGCTGATCGACCTGCAGTCGCGCGTGGTGCTGCCGCTGAAGGAACTGAAGGGCGTCAACCGCAAGATGGCCGAAGGCGAGCGTCGTGCCCGCGAAGCCAAGCGCGAGATGACCGAGGCCAACCTGCGCCTGGTGATTTCGATCGCCAAGAAGTACACCAACCGCGGCCTGCAGTTCCTCGACCTGATCCAGGAAGGCAACATCGGCCTGATGAAGGCGGTGGACAAGTTCGAATACCGCCGCGGCTACAAGTTCTCGACGTACGCCACGTGGTGGATCCGCCAGGCCATCACGCGCTCGATCGCCGACCAGGCACGCACCATCCGTATTCCGGTGCACATGATCGAGACGATCAACAAGATGAACCGCATCTCGCGCCAGATCCTGCAGGAAACCGGCAACGAACCGGACCCGGCAACGCTGGCCGAGAAGATGGAGATGCCGGAAGACAAGATCCGCAAGATCATGAAGATCGCCAAGGAACCGATCTCCATGGAAACGCCGATCGGTGACGACGACGATTCCCATCTGGGCGACTTCATCGAGGACACCAACACGCTGGCCCCGGCCGAAGCGGCGCTGCACGGCTCCATGCGCGACGTCGTCAAGGACGTGCTGGACTCGCTGACGCCGCGTGAAGCCAAGGTGCTGCGCATGCGCTTCGGCATCGAAATGAGCACCGACCACACGCTGGAAGAGGTCGGCAAGCAGTTCGACGTCACGCGTGAACGGATCCGCCAGATCGAGGCCAAGGCACTGCGCAAGCTGCGCCACCCGAGCCGCTCCGACAAGCTGAAGAGTTTCCTGGAAGGCAACTAAACGCTTCCAAGGGCCTCTAGCTCATGCCTGGTTAGAGCAGCGGACTCATAATCCGTTGGTGCCGTGTTCGACTCACGGGAGGCCCACCAATGCTGTCAAAAAAGGGGTTACGGTGAATGCCGTAACCCCTTTTGCGTTGTCGCGTTTGCTTTGCCGCGTGCGTTTCCGGCGGCAGCGCACCGCTCGTCGAGGTGAACGGCGCGATCCCTGGGGGAACCTCGGCCCGCCTAACGATGGACTAAGGTATTCGGAGGCGACTTGTTCGCTGCCGTTCGCAACCGTTCAACCCGACGAGGAGTCAGATCCATGCCTTATATCGACGGATTCTTGCTGGCCGTGCCGCAGGCCAATCGCGAAACCTATCGCCAGGTGGCGCAGAAAGCCGCTGCGGTGTTCAAGGAGCACGGCGCGCTGAAGGTGGTGGAATGCTGGGGCGATGACGTGCCGGAAGGAAAGGTTACGTCCTTCACCATGGCGGTCAAGCGCAAGGATGACGAAGCGGTGGTGTTTTCCTGGATCTTGTGGCCGTCGCGCGAAAAACGCGACACCGGCATGAAGGCAGCAATGGAAGACCCGCGCCTGAAGGAAGGGATGGACCCGATGCCGTTCGATGGCCAGCGGATGATCTACGGCGGCTTCGAGGTGATTGTCGACGCCTAGGCCGCCGATTGACGCAGGGCCAGCAAACACCGCGCCGGCGTGGCGGCGCGGTGCCGGGCAAATTCAGATCAGATTAGGTGGAAGACCATGCTGAGGGCGATCGCGCCGCCAACGGTTTCCACTGCTGCGAGGGCAAGAAGGTTCTTCAGTACGAATGCGTCTTCTTTTTTCGTCACCATGGTCTGTCTCCCGGTTATTGGAATCGTCTTGGTGCTCCATCGACTGCGGCGTTACGCCGCGTTGGCTGTGCCCTGTCAATGTGATACCAGTAGACCGCATGCGCGGCGGGACGGGAAGCTGGCGGAAACCCGCTCGGAGAAAACCCCGATTCCAGGGCCGGAAGGCGCGAGTGATGATTGACAGGCTTTACAGGCAGCGTCAGGCGCGCCGCCGCCGGCGCTAGGTTGCCGACCGCTCAAAAACCCGCATTTGGGTGATGTGGGCCGCGGCGCGATCAGCCAAGATCACTGCGTGGGTAATCGGAAGGTTGCCCCGCTACCACTTAAGCCCCGCTGCCCTCCCCGGCACGCGGGGCTTTTTCCATTGCGAAGCGGCTGGCGTTCGCGATTCAATGCAGGCACAAGCCGCCCCCGATGAGGAGGCGAGACAAGAACCGGAGACAGCGATGAAGGTGATCACCGCACGCGAAGCAGCCGCCCTGGTGCGGGATGGCTGGACCTTGGCCAGCGCGGGGTTTGTCGGCGCCGGCCATGCCGAGGCCGTGACCGAGGCGCTGGAGCAGCGCTTCCTGCAAAGCGGCCTGCCGCGCGACCTGACGCTGGTGTATTCGGCCGGGCAGGGCGACCGCGGCGCGCGCGGCGTGAACCACTTCGGCAATGCCGGCATGACCGCCAGCATCGTCGGCGGCCACTGGCGCTCGGCCACGCGGCTGGCGACGCTGGCAATGGCGGAGCAATTCCAGGGCTACAACCTGCCGCAGGGCGTGCTGACGCACCTGTATCGCGCCATCGCCGGCGGCAAGCCCGGTGTGATGACCAAGATCGGACTGCACACGTTTGTCGATCCGCGCACCGGCCAGGACCCGCGCTACCACGGCGGCGCGGTCAACGAGCGCGCGCGCCAGGCGCTGGCCGAGGGCAAGGCGTGCTGGGTCGAGGCGGTCGACTTCCGCGGCGACGAATACCTGTTCTATCCCAGCTTCCCGATCCACTGCGCGCTGATCCGCTGCACCGCGGCCGATGCGCGCGGCAACCTGAGCACGCACCGGGAAGCCTTCCACCACGAGTTGCTGGCGATGGCGCAGGCCGCGCACAACTCGGGCGGCATCGTGATCGCGCAGGTGGAAAGCCTGGTCGATCATCACGAGAACCTGCACGCCATCCACGTGCCCGGCATCCTGGTGGATTACGTGGTGGTCTGCGACAACCCCGCCAACCACCAGATGACGTTTGCCGAGGCCTTCAATCCGGCCTACGTCACGCCGTGGCAGGGCGAGGCCGCTGCTGCCGCCGTGGAAGCGGCGGAAGCGGCGGAAGCGGCTTTGGTGCCGGCCGTCGGCGGGGCGCTCGACGCGCGCACCATCGTCCAGCGCCGTGCGGCGATGGAGCTGGCCCGGCGCGCGCCGCGCGTGGTCAACCTCGGCGTCGGCATGCCGGCGGCGGTCGGCGCGCTGGCGCACGAGGCCGGGCTGGGTGGCTTTACGCTCACGGTGGAGGCAGGCCCGATCGGCGGCACGCCGGCCGACGGGCTCAGCTTCGGCGCCTCGGCCTATCCGGAAGCGGTGGTCGACCAGCCGGCGCAGTTCGACTTCTACGAGGGCGGCGGCATCGACCTGGCCATCCTCGGGCTGGCCGAGCTCGATGGCCACGGCAACGTCAATGTCAGCAAGTTCGGTGAAGGCGAGGGCGCTCTGATCGCGGGCGTGGGCGGCTTTATCAACATCACGCAGAGCGCGCGTGCCGTGGTCTTCATGGGCACGCTTACGGCGGGCGGGCTGGAAGTCCGCGCCGGCGATGGCCAGCTGCAGATCGTGCGCGAAGGCCGCGTCAAGAAGATCGTGCCGGCGGTCTCGCACCTGAGCTTCAACGGCCCGTACGTGGCATCGCTGGGCATCGCGGTGCTGTACATCACCGAGCGCGCGGTGTTCGAGATGCGCGCGGGCGATGATGGCGAGCCGCGCCTCACGCTGGTCGAAATCGCGCCCGGCGTTGACCTGCAACGCGACGTGCTTGACCAGTGCGCCACGCCGGTGGCAGTGGCGCCGGACCTGCGCCAGATGGATGCGCGGCTGTTCCTGGCCGACACCATGCGCCTGTAGTTGCGCCTGTAATGCGCTTGTAGTTGCCTGTAATTCCGCATGAGCGCGGACTACAGGAAACGGGGAAGGTGATCCAGGATCACGGCATGCGCGTCGATTGAATCACCTGGTGCCGCTGCGCGGCCGTTCGCTGGAAAGCTCAATCAGGCCGGCTGCTGCACAGGCTGGGCCGGCTGGCCAATCGGCAGTGCCGGCACGGGCAGGGCGGCAGCCAGGCCCAGAAACTGGCTTGAAGTGCGCAGGAACTGCTGGCAGGTCTGGCGGAATTGCTCGAAGTCCATAATGGTCTCGGTGGTCGGAGGGTGGCGTCCGCGTGGCCGGTCGGGGCTGGCCTTGTCCATGGCGCCGCCGGCATCATCCATCGCCGATGTGACAGTTTCTTGAAAACCGCCCGGCCAGGCCGCGCACTGTCGCGGCGCTCGCACGCCCGCGCCAAGCTGGTCACTGTGCTGGCAGAAATGCTAAAATCTAAGTCTTTGATTCTCTTGGCCAAAAGCTGCAAGCTCTCTTTAAGCGGCATGGCCGCGCCGGCGCCCCTCCGGTGCCAGCCGAGAACCAGGGCGAGATGAGTTCCAGACGCGTATCCGTTTGTGCCGGGTTCGCCTCCCGCCAGACACCGATACCCATGACCACTACGACCGCACCAGAACCCACCACCGCAGGGCAGACCGCGGTGCAAACCTTCGAAAGCTTTGGCCTGGACGCGCGCATCCTGCGTGCCTTGTCCGACCAGGGCTATACCACGCCCACGCCGATCCAGGCGCAGGCCATTCCCGTCGTGCTGCTCGGCAAGGACGTGATGGGCGCCGCGCAAACCGGCACCGGCAAGACCGCCGGCTTCGCGCTGCCGATCATCCAGCGCCTGCTGCCGCTGGCCAACGCCAGCGCCTCGCCGGCACGCCACCCGGTGCGCGCGCTGATGCTGACGCCCACGCGTGAACTGGCCGACCAGGTCTACGACAACGTTGCCCGCTACGCCCAGCACACCGACCTGCGCAGCACGGTGGTGTTCGGCGGTGTCGACATGAACCCGCAGACCGACGCGTTGCGCCGCGGTGTCGAGATCCTGGTGGCCACGCCCGGCCGCCTGCTCGACCACGTGCAGCAGAAGTCGGTGAACCTGTCGCAAGTGCAGATGCTGGTGCTGGACGAAGCCGACCGCATGCTCGACATGGGCTTCCTGCCAGACCTGCAGCGCATCATCAACCTGCTGCCGGCGCAGCGCCAGACGCTGTTGTTCTCGGCAACGTTCTCGGCGGAAATCAAGCGGCTGGCCGCCAGCTACCTGAAGCAGCCGGTCACGATCGAGGTGGCGCGCAGCAACTCGACCAACGAGAACGTGCGCCAGATGGTGTACCAGGTCGAAGATGGCCACAAGCAGGCGGCGGTGGTGCACCTGCTCAAGCAGCGTGCCGACCAGGGCCTGTCCCGCCAGTGCATCGTCTTCGTCAACAGCAAGATCGGCTGCTCGCGCCTGGCACGGCACCTGGAGCGCGAGGGCATCAATGCCTCCGCGATCCACGGCGACAAGACCCAGACCGAGCGCATGCAGACGCTGGACGGCTTCAAGAGCGGCACCATCGACGCGCTGGTCGCCACCGACGTGGCGGCGCGCGGGCTCGATATCCCCGACATGCCGTGCGTGATCAACTTCGACGTGCCGTACAGCGCCGAGGACTACGTGCACCGTATCGGCCGTACCGGCCGCGCGGGTGCCAGCGGCGATGCACTGTCGATCTACGTGCCTGGCAATGACGAGCGCCTGCTGTCCGATATCGAAAAGCTGATCAAGCGCAGCATCCCGCGCGGCAAGCTGGAAGGCTTTGACCCGACCGGCGAGAAGTCGCGCCAGGACGAAGCCGAGCGCCGCCGCCAGCGCGGCGACCTGCGCCGCGCGCGCGGCAACGGCGAAGGAGAGGAGCGCCCGCGCCGCCACGAGCACAGCGGCAGCCGCCAGGTGTTCCGTCCTTCCGACGATCCGTTCTTCTCGCGTCCGTACGAGCCCAGCGCCAGCAGCTCGCAGGTGAAGCCGTCGGAGGAAATCGCCGCCGCGCTGAGCCGTGGCCGCCAGGCTCCCAAGCGTCCGGTGGCGGCGCTGCTGGGCGGCGTGCCGCGCAAGTCCTGATCCGGCGGCCCGCCTGAGCGGGCCTGATGCGGCCTGCGGCTCAGGCTCAGGCTCAGGCTGCTGACATTCGCTGGCGCCAGTCCTCCGTGGCGTGCGCCAGCCAGTCCTGTACATTCCCTTCGTTGTTCGCCAGTCCCAGGTGTATGCCGGCCTGGCGCAGCGCCTCCAGCGGCGCGCCGGTGTCGATCGCCTGTGCGCCGCTCTGCTTGCTCAGCTTTTCCCCGTTCTCGTTGACCACCACCGGCACATGCAGGTAGCTCGGCGTGGGCAGGCCCAGCAGTTGCTGCAGGTGGATCTGGCGCGGCGTGGAGTCGAGCAGGTCGGCCCCGCGCACGATATGCGTGATGCCCTGCAGCCCGTCATCCACCACCACCGCCAGCTGGTAGGCCCATAGCCCGTCGGCACGGCGCAGCACGAAGTCGCCCAGCTCGGTTTCCAGGTCCTGGCACTGACGGCCCTGCCAGCGGTCGTGGAAGCAGATCGTGGCGGCCGGCCCATCCGGCACGCGCACGCGCCAGGCGCGCGGCAGCTTGCCGTTCAGGCCGTGGCGGCAAGTGCCGGGGTAGCCTAGCGTCTGGTGCCGCTCCCGCACGTGCACAAGCGAATCGGCGATTTCCTTGCGCGAGCAGCCGCAGGGGTAGAGCTGCCCGGCGGCGTCGAGCTGGCGCAGCGCTTCGGCGTAATGCACCTCGCGCCGGCTCTGCCACACCGGCGGCTCGTCCGGCGCCATGCCCAGGCGCTCCAGCGTCTGCAGGATGTCTTCGTCGGCGCCGCGCACGCAGCGCGGCATGTCGATGTCCTCGATGCGCACCAGCCACTGGCCGCCGTGCGCGCGCGCATCCAGCCAGCTGGCCAGCGCGGTGACCAGCGAGCCCATATGCAGCGGGCCGGTCGGCGAGGGGGCAAAGCGGCCGCGGTAGCCGGCCGCCGAGGCAAACATTGCAGCCGTCACTGCCATGCGGAGGCCCTCAGCCGGCGAAATCGGGTTGCTGCAGCAGCGCCTGCGCCAGTCGCGGGTCTTCCAGCTTGCCGGCCCACCACTGCAGCGCCTTGCCCCGGTTGCTGGTGCGCCAGGCCACCTTGAAGTTGCCCGGGGCGCGCACCTCGACGGTCTCGCGTACCTGCAGCACGCCGCTTTCGATATGCGGCTGCGCCATCGGCGCCGGCAGCCAGCCGCAGCCGAGGCCCCGGATCTGCGCTTCCATCTTGTCGCGCATGGTCGGCACCACCAGCACGTCCTGGCCGGCCAGCACGCCGTGGGTGCGCGCGGGCAGGTTGCGCGAGGTATCGCCCACCGCGACGATGCGGTGCCTGGCGATCTGAATGGTGGTGAGCGGGCCTTCCTCGGTCGCCAGCGGGTGGTGCGCCGCCACCGCGAACACGAACGGCACGGTGCCCAGCGGCCGGATCTGGAAGCCTTGCGTGCTCGGCGCATCGTAGGCGCCACCGATTACCAGGTCGGCGCGGTTGCTGACCAGCGCGTCCCAGGCACCGCCCAGCACTTCCTTGGCAAAGCGCAGCCGCGTGGCGGTGTTCTCGGCATAGAAGTCATGGATCACCGGCATCAGCGCGCGGAAATTGATCAGGTCGTCGACCACGATGGTCAGCGTGGCTTCCCAGCCGGTGGCCAGCCGCTTGACGCGGCGTGCCAGGTCGTCGGCGGCGTGCAGCAGGTGGCGGCCTTCGTCTAGCAGCGCGCGCCCGGCCGGGGTCAGTTCGGCGCGGTGGCGGCGCCGGTCGAACAGCAGCACGTCAAGGTCTTCTTCCAGCTTGCGCACCACGTAGGTCAGCGCGGAAGGCACCTTGCCCATCTCGTGGGCGGCGGCGGCGAAGCTGCCCTTGCGTTCGATGGCGTCCAGGACTTCAAGGGATTCGAGTGAGAGTGGCATATTCAGAAATTCTGAATGAGTGCTTCTAAGGCGGTCCCCGTAAATATACGCTCCACGGCCTAAACTTCCTAGCATCAACAACGAAACACATGCCGCCAAACGGTTGCAAGCAGTTCCGGTGCCGGTGGCGACACGGAAACAGGCCAAGGAGGGCCATCAAAATGATTGAAATCAGAAAGTCTGCAGAGCGCGGTTATGCGGATCACGGCTGGCTGAAGTCCTATCATTCCTTCTCGTTTGCCGACTACTACGATCCGCAGCATGTGCAGTTCGGGCCGCTGCGCGTGATCAACGAGGACCGCGTCGCGCCGGGCATGGGCTTCGGCACGCATGGCCACCGCGACATGGAGATCATCAGCTACGTGCTCGAAGGCGAGTTGGCGCACAAGGACAGCATGGGTAACGGCAGCGTGATCCGCCCCGGCGACGTGCAGCGCATGAGCGCCGGCACGGGTGTGCGGCACTCGGAGTACAACCACGCAGCGCACGACACCACGCATTTCCTGCAGATCTGGATCATGCCGGCGCAGAACGGCATCGAGCCGGGCTACGAGGAAAAGCACTTCGAGCCGGCTGACAAGCGGGGCAAGCTGCGCCTGGTGGCCAGCCAGGACGGCGCCGACGGTTCGGTAGTGGTGCACCAGGACGTGCGTCTGTACGCCGGGCTGTTCGACGGCGAAGAGGCGGCCACGCTGGCCCTCGCGCCGGGACGCCGCGCCTATGTCCATGTAGCGCGTGGCCGTGTGCTCGTCAACGGCAAGGCGCTGGAAGCGGGCGATGCGGCCAGGCTGGAGTCGGTCGGCGAGGTCGCGCTGTCTGGTGGCGATGACGCCGAGGTGCTGGTGTTCGACCTGCCCTGACCAACACCACGCCAATTTGATCCGGAAAATCTTGCCCGCCCACCGGCGGGCTTTTGCTTTTTGTGTCGCAACGGGTAGGGTCAGGTACCGCTGTGCTATCTTCTCGCTATGCATTGCGCCTGCACCGGCACATCGGGCAGGCGCGCCCCTTGGAACACCCGTACCAAGATGACCTTTGTTTCTATTCTCCTAGCGCTGATCGCCGAGCAATTCCGCGCCCTGGGCCGCAACAACCCGATCTACGAGATCGTGCGCGCACTGGGCGACCGCGCCGAGCACGCCTTCGACACCGGCCGCCCCCGCGATGCCGCGCTGGCCTGGTTCACCGTCGTACTGCCGCTGACGCTGGCCGTGGTCGTGGTGCATTACCTGCTGGCTTCGATCAGCGTGGCGCTGACGCTCGCCTGGAACGTGCTGGTGCTGTACATGACGCTGGGCTTCCGCCAGTTCAGCCACTACTTCACCGACATCCACGAGGCACTGAACCGCGACGACGTCCATACCGCGCGCACGCTGCTGCATGAGTGGACCGGTATCGACACGGTCGAGATGCCGGTCACCGAGATCGTGCGGCACACGCTGGAAGCGGCGATCATCGCCGTACACCGGCATGTGTTCGGCGTGTTCTTCTGGTTCCTGGTGCCGATCGGTCCCGGCGGCGTGGTGCTGTATCGCGTCGCGGAATACCTCGGCCGCCACTGGAACGAGCCGTCGACCGAACGCAGCCCCGCGCTGGGCCGCTTCGCCGCGCGCGCGTTCTACCTGCTCGACTGGATCCCCTCGCGCCTGACCGCGATCGGCTTTGCCATCGTCGGCAATTTCGAGGATGCGGTGTACGCGTGGCGCAACCATGCGCGCAAGTGGAACGATGCGGTCAACGGCATCCTGCTTGCCAGCGGCGGCGGGGCACTGGGCGTGCGCCTGGGCACGCCGCTGGCCGAGGACGACTCTACCGTGGTGCTGCGCGCCAGCGTGGTCGGCCCGGCGATCGACTACGCGCCAGGCATGGAAGAAGACAACGGTCCTGAGCCATCGGCGCCGGAATTCGGTGCCGAGCCGGGCGTGCGCACGCTGCAGTCCGCCGTTGGCCTGGTATGGCGCGCGGTGGTGCTGTGGATGCTGCTGCTCGCCATGCTGTCGCTGGCGCTCTGGGTGGGCTGATACCTGCGTATGTGAAAGCGGCCGCTGGCGTTAGTCGCGCGCCGCGCCACAACGCCAGCAGGCGCCGAATTGCGCCTCATGCCATTCGTGGCAATGCCGGCATTGCCAGCTTGGACCCGGTACCGGGTTGGCCGCCGCATTGAGCGCGGCCCACGCCTGCGCCTCCATCTCGTCATCGACCAGCCAGACCTGCGGCGCGCTTTCCCGGAACGGAATTTCACCGGTGGCGCCGCCCAGCCAGGTATTGCGCAGTTCCGCCCGGATGCCGGCCGCCCGCAGGACGTTCTGGCAATGGGCGGCGTGGACGAGAGAGGTGGCTGACAGTAGCAGTTTCATGGCGGCGCACCGGTTACCCAGGTGCACTTACCTTACCACGGTGCCAGTAGCGATTCAGCACCGGCTCACCACGGCTTCTGCTGGCTGGATTCGTGCAGCAACTGCGCGTAGAGCTGGTGGCGGCGCTCGGCAATCTCGCCCGATGCCACCGCGGCGAGCACGCCGCAGCCGGGTTCGTTGGTGTGATGGCAGTTGTAGAAGCGGCACTCGGTCAGGCGTGGCCGGAACTCCGGGAAAGCGCGTTCCAGCATGCCTTCGCTCAGGTGGTACAGGCCGAATTCCTGGAAGCCGGGCGAATCGATCAGCGCGCCCAGGCGGCCGTCGACCGTGCCCCAGTCCGCCGGCAGGTGGTACAGCCGCGTGAACGTGGTGGTGTGCTTGCCGGAATCGAGCTTGGCCGAGATCTCGCGCGTCTGCGCGTCCACCCCGGGGATCAGCAGGTTCAGCAGCGATGACTTGCCCATGCCCGACTGGCCGATCAGGATGCTGGACAGCCCCGCCAGCCGCGGCTGCAGCGCATCCAGCGCCTGCTCCGGATTGGCGCGCACCGACAGCTCCAGCGTGTCGTAGCCCAGTTCGCCGTACAGCGCCAGGCGGCGGCGCGCCTCGTCCAGCCGATCGGGCAGGTCGGTCTTGTTGAGCACGATCAGCGGCCGGATATCGAGCGCCTCGGCCGACACCAGCGCGCGGCCCAGCAGGTCTTCGGAGAAGCCCGGCTCGGTCGCCAGCACGATGATGACCTGGTCGATATTGGCCGCCAGCAGCTTGGACTTGAACTGGTCCGAGCGATGCAGCAGGTTCTTGCGCGGCGAGACCCTGGTGATCACGCACTGGTCCGCGGCGGCGCGCTCGACGCCGACGTGGTCGCCCACGGCGCTGTCGCTCTTCTTGCCGCGCGGGAAGGCATGCATGCGCGTGCCGTCGGCCAGTTCGACCACGTAGTGGCGGCCGTGCGCGGCGATGATCAGCGCGGGTTCGGTGCTTGTGCCGGTATTGGCGCCGCCGGCAGTGCGGTGTCGCGTGGTGCGGCTCATGCGTGCGCCAGCAACCGGTCGATCCGCTGCGCGGCGGGCGGATGCGAGTAGTAGAAGGCGCTGTAGAGCGGGTCGGGCGTGAGCGTCGAGGCGTTGTCCTTGTACAGCTTCACGAGTGCCGACACCAGGTGGCCGGCATTGGTCTGGTCGGCGGCGAAGGCGTCGGCCTCGAATTCATGGCGGCGCGACGACTGGCTCGACAGCGGGCCGAGCAGGAAGGTGAACACCGGCAGCGTCAGGAAGAACAGCACCAGCGCCAGCGCGTGGTTGGATACGCCCAGGTTGGGCGCCACGCCCAGGCCGGTATAGAACCACGTGCGGGTGGCCAGCCAGCCCAGCAGCGCCAGGAACACCAGGCTCAGTGCAAAGGTGACGACGATGCGCTTGGCCACGTGGCGGCGCTTGAAGTGGCCGAGTTCGTGCGCCAGCACCGCCTCGATCTCGTCGCCCGACAGGCGTGCCAGCAGCGTGTCGAAGAAGACGATGCGCTTGGCCGCGCCGAAGCCGGTGAAGTAGGCATTGCCGTGCGCGCTGCGCTTGCTCCCGTCCATCACGAACAGGCCCTTGCTGGCAAAGCCGCAGCGCTGCATCAGGCCCTCGATGCGCTGGCGCAGCGATTCGTCGTTGAGCGGCTCGAACTTGTTGAACAGCGGCGCGATAAAGGTGGGGAACACCACCAGCAGGAACAGGTTGAAACCCATCCACACCAGCCACGTCCACAGCCACCACAGCGAGCCGGCGCCCTCCATCAGCCACAGCACCGCCAGCAGCAGCGGCAGGCCCAGCACGCTCGCGACCGCCAGCATCTTGACCATATCGGCCAGCCACAGGCCGAAGGTCATCTTGTTGAAGCCGAAGCGCTCCTCGATGCCGAACTGGCCGTAGAGCGAGAAGGGCAGGTCGACCAGCCCGCCGATCACCGCCACGCTGGCCACCAGCGCCACGCCATATGCATAGCCGGGGCCGAAGGTTTCCAGCCAGAGCTGGTTGAGCCACTGCAGCCCGCCCAGCATGGTGAAGCCGATCAGCACCGCGGCGCCGGCCAGCACCTCGAGCATCGACAGCCGGGTGCGGGCGATGGTGTAGTCGGCCGCTTTCTGGTGCGAGGCGAGGGTGATGGTGTCGGCAAAGCGCGCCGGCACCGCGTTGCGATGCTGTGCCACATGGCGCACCTGGCGCGCGGCCAGCCAGAGCTTGGTCAGCACCATCAGCACCAGCGCGGCGAGGAAGACAATCGTGAACATCGGCAAGAGCCTTGGGACGGATATGCGAGAATTATAAGTTGTTCGCGTCCGCCTCCGCCGCGGCCGCCTTTCTGAAATCCTTTTTCCGCAGTCCCGATGACAACCCACGCCACCGCCAAATCCGTCAAAAGCGAAAACAACCTGATCTGGCTGGACATGGAAATGACCGGCTTGCAGCCGGATACCGACCGCATCATCGAGGTGGCGGTCGTCATTACCGACTCCGAACTCAACATCCTGGCCGAAGGCCCGGTGCTGGTGATCCACCAGAGCGATGCCGTGCTCGACGGCATGGACAACTGGAACAAGGGCACCCACGGCCGCTCCGGCCTGATCGACAAGGTCAAGGCGTCCACGCTGACCGAGGAACAGGCCGAGGCCGAACTGCTGGCCTTCCTCAAGCGCTGGGTGCCCGCAAACAAGTCGCCTATGTGCGGCAACTCGATCTGCCAGGACCGCCGCTTCATGGCACGCTACATGCCCAAGCTGGAGGCGTTCTTCCACTACCGCAACCTGGACGTGTCCACGCTCAAGGAACTGTGCAAGCGCTGGGAGCCGGTCATCCACAAGGGCTTCGTCAAGCGCCAGCTGCACACGGCGCTGGCCGACATCCTGGAGTCGGTGGAAGAGCTGCGCTACTACCGCACGCACTTTATCCGTCACACGCCGCCGGGCGCCCCGGCTGCCGATACTCCGGCTGCTGACACCCCGGCTGCCGACACGCCCGCGCAATAAGCCGGGTTCCCGGCCTCCGATAACAACAACCAACCACCACCGACGGGGCGCGCGCTGACCGGGACACCCTCCCGGGCACTTCCCGTCGAGCCTGCTATGTTCGAGCGCATCGTTTCCATCATCACGCCGGTCATCCTGATCATCCTGGTCGGGTGGCTGTACGGGCGCAAGGCCCATCCGGACATGGCCGGCATCAACCGCGCCACGCTCGATGTGATCGCGCCGCTGCTGGTGGTGTCGGCCTTCGTCAGCAAGGAGTTCGTGCTGGCCGACCAACTGGTGCTGCTGGTCTGCGCGGTGGCGGTGGTGCTGGGTTCCGGCGTGCTGGCGTGGGGGGCGGCGCGGCTGCTCAAGGTCGATCCGCGCACCTTCGTGCCGCCGATGATGTTCAACAACTGCGGGAACATGGGTTTGCCGCTGTCGGTCTTTGCCTTTGGCCACGCCGGGCTGGCGCCGGCGGTGGCGCTGTTCGCGGCGTCAAACCTGATGCACTTCACCCTCGGCCTGAAGATCGTCAACCGGCATGCGTCGATGGCGCAGATCGCGCGTAACCCGATGGTGCTGGCCACGGTGGCCGGCGTCGGGCTGTCGCTGGCGCGTCCCTGGTTCACGTTGCCGGACCCGGTCTACCAGTCCATCAAGCTGCTGGGCGATGCCACCGTGCCGCTGATGCTGTTCGCGCTGGGCGTGCGGATGAAGGACGTGAGCCTGCGCAACTGGGGCATGGGGGTGGTGGGCGCGGCGGCATGCCCGCTGACGGGGATCGCGGTGGCGCTGGTGCTGGCGCAGTGGGTGCCGTTGACGGAACTGCAGCGCGGGCTGCTGTTCGTATTCGCAGCGCTGCCGCCGGCGGTGCTGAATTTCCTGATTGCCGACCATTTCCGGCAGGAGCCCGACCAGGTGGCGTCGATCGTGCTGCTCGGCAACATTGCCGCGGTGGTGTTCGTGCCGGTGGGGTTGTACCTGGGATTGCGCTGAAGCGCAGGAGAGGGCTGCCGCCGGCAGGCGCCGGCGGCAGCATCCTTGACTTACGCCGCGGGCTTGGCGCGCACCGCGTTCTTCGGCCGCCAGGCCTTTACCACGGCCTCGTCGGTTTCCATGTAAGGGCCGCCGATCAGGTCGATGCAATACGGCACCGCAGCAAAGATGCCTTGCACGACCGGCTTGCCGTCGGCATCGCGCAAGCCTTCCAGCGTCTCGCGGATGGCGCGCGGCTGGCCGGGCAGGTTGACGATCAGCGCGGCGCGGCTGGCGGTCTCGCGGATCACCGCCACCTGGCGCGACAGGATCGCGGTCGGCACGAAGTGCAGGCTCACTTGCCGCATCTGCTCGCCGAAGCCCGGCATTTCCTTGGTGGCCACCGCCAGCGTGGCCTCCGGCGTGACATCGCGCCGCGCCGGCCCGGTGCCGCCGGTGGTCAGCACCAGGTCGCAGCCAGCCACGTCCACCAGCTCGATCAGCGTACGCGAGATCTGCGCCTGCTCATCGGGAATCAGCCGCTCCACCGCCTGCCACGGCGAGGTCAGCGTGCGCCCAAACCACTCGCGCAGCGCCGGGATGCCTTCGTCCTGGTAGGTGCCGGCCGAGGCGCGGTCCGAGATCGAGACGAAGCCGACGACGAGTTCGTCGGGATGGTTGCGGGACACCGGCTGCGTGGACTGCGTGGTCTGGGTCATGCCTCGGGCTCCGGGGAAGGGGCTGCGTCGCTGGATGCAGCGCCGTCCTTGGCGTCGAGCGCTGCCTTGATGGCCTGGAACAGTTCGCGGAAGTAGCGCGGCGGCCTGGCCTGCTCCTTCTCCTTGCGTGCGTTGCGGATGATATTGCGCAGCGACTGGACGTCGGCGACCGGGTGCTCGCCGAGAAACCGCGTCAGCGCCGCGTCATCGGCGAGCAGCAGCTCGCGCCAGCGTTCGATCAGGTGCATGCGCGCGGTTTCGGCCTTGCTGGTGCCCTTGAAGCCTTCCAGCGCCGCGCGGATCGCCTCGACCTCGTCGTCGTCGAGGCCGCGCATGACCTTGCCCACGAACTGCATCTGGCGGCGCTTGCCTTCATGGCTGGTGATGCGGCGCGCCTGGTGGATGGCGTCGGCCAGCGCTTCGGGCATGGGCACGCGCGCCAGCCGGTCCTTGGCCAGGCTTTCCAGCTCGGCGCCAAGATCCTGCAGGGCGGTCATGTCGCGCTTGCGCTGCGACTTGCTTTTTGGTTCGTCGTCTTCGGGCTCCGGCGAGAATGCGCCGGGGAAGCGCGAGCCTTGGGAATTACGGGAATTTCGCGTCATGACCGGCATTTTATCTTGCTATGATTGCCCCTTGGACTTTTGATGACCCCCAGGCACGGATCCCACATGGACCAGATCGCAGAACAGACCGCGCATTTCACCTACACCCAGGCCCAGCTCAGCGAGATGGCCGCCGATGTGCTGCGTGTGGCACGCGAGCTGGGCGCGACGGACGCTGCCACGGAGATCTCCGAAGGCAGCGGCCTGTCCGTATCGGTGCGCAAGGGGCAGGTGGAAACCATCGAGCAGAACCGCGACAAGGTGGTCGGCGTCACGGTGATGATCGGCAAGCGCCGCGGCAACGCCAGCACCTCGGACTTCTCGCCGGCCGCGCTGCGCGCCACCGCCGAGGCGGCCTACAACATCGCCCGCTTCACCGCGGAAGACGAGTGCGCGGGCCTGGCCGAGGAACAACTGCTGGAGCGCTCGCCGCAGGACCTGGACCTGTTCCATCCCTGGGCCATCGATGCCGAGGCCGCCATCGATATCGCCACCCGCGCTGAGGCCGCCGCCTTCGCGGTGTCGCCGCGCATCCGCAACAGCGACGGTGCCAGCGTGTCGGCGCAGCATTCGCAGTTCGTGCTGGCAACCACGCGTGGTTTCTCGGGCGGCTATCCGTATTCGCGCCATTTCATCTCGTGCGCGCCGATCGCCGGCAGCGGCAGTGGCATGCAGCGCGATGACTGGTACTCGTCCAAGCGCTCGCCGCTGGCACTGGCCAACCCCGAGGACATCGGCCGCTATGCCGCCGAGCGCGCGCTGGCGCGGCTGCAGTCGCGCAAGCTGTCCACGCGCCGCTGCCCGGTGCTGTTCGAGGCGCCGCTGGCCGCCGGCCTGCTCGGCGCCTTCGTGCAGGCGGTGTCGGGCGGCGCGCTGTACCGCAAGTCCACCTTCCTGTGCGATACGCTGGGCAAGGCCGTGTTCGCGCCGCACGTGCAGATCCACGAGCAGCCGCACACCCCGGGCGCGATGGGCAGCGCCCCGTTCGATGAGGAAGGCGTGCGCACGCGCGAGCGCGACGTAGTCCTCGACGGCGTGGTGCAGGGCTACTTCCTGTCGACGTATTCGGCGCGCAAGCTCGGCATGCAGACCACCGGCAACGCCGGCGGCTCGCACAACCTGACGCTGCACAGCAACCTGACCGAGCCCGGCGACGACTTCCCGGCGATGCTGCGCAAGCTCGGCACCGGCCTGCTGGTGACCGAGCTGATGGGGCAGGGCGTCAACTACGTGACCGGCGATTATTCGCGCGGCGCCTCGGGCTACTGGGTCGAGAACGGCGTGATCCAGTACCCGGTGGAGGAAATCACCATCGCCGGCAATATGGCCGAAATGTTCCAGCAGATCGTCGCCATCGGCGCCGATTCGCTGATCCGCGGCACCAAGGAAACCGGCTCGATCCTGATCGAGCAGATGACCATCGCCGGCAACTGATCAGAGACTGACAGATGCGCGAGCCGCCTTCGGGCGGCTCGTTTTCGTTTATGCCACGAACTACGCCACGAATTATGCGAGGAACATGCGGTAAGCCGCGTTGTCGCTGACTTCCTGCCACGGATAGCCCAGCGTGGCCAGCCGCTCGCGGAACGCCTGCGCCTGGCCGTCGGCCACCTGGATGCCGGCCAGCACCGAGCCCGTATCGCCGCCCTGGTTCCGGTAGTGGAACAGGCTGATGTTCCAGTCCGGCGCCAGCGCCGACAGGAAGGCCATCAATGCTCCCGGCTTCTCGGGGAATTCAAAGCGGAACAAGCGCTCGCCGCGCGCCAGCGGCGAGCGGCCGCCGATCATATGCCGGACATGTTCCTTGGCCACCTCGTCGGCGGTCAGGTCGATTGACGGGAAGCCATCGGCGTGCAGCGTGTCCAGGATCTCTGCCGCCTCGCCGGGTGCGCGCAGCTGCATGCCGACAAAGACGTGCGCGGTCTTCGCATCGGCAATGCGGTAGGTGAATTCGCTGATCTGCCGGTCGCCCATCCGATCTCCCAAATGGGCGCACAAGCGCCGGAACGCGCCGCAGGTCTCGGGCAGCGTCACGCCGAACATGGCTTCGCGCGCATTGCCGAGCTCGGCGCGGTCCGCGACAAAACGCATGCGCTCGAAGTTGATATTGGCGCCGGAGGTGACCGCCACCAGTGTCTGGTTGCGCAGGCCCTCGCGCGCCGCATACTGCTTGGCCGCGGCTACCGCCAGCGCGCCGGCGGGCTCCAGCACGCTGCGGGTGTCCTCGAAGACATCCTTGATCGCCGCGCACAGCGCGTCGGTATCGACGGTGACGATCTCGTCCAGGTAGCGGCGGCACAGCCGGAAGGTCTCTTCGCCGACCAGCTTGACCGCGGTGCCGTCCGAAAACAGTCCCACTTCCTCCAGTTCGACGCGCCGTCCCGCGCGGACCGATTGCGCCATCGCGCATGAGTCTTCGGTCTGCACGCCGATGACCTTGATCTCCGGCCGCACCGCCTTGACGTAGGTGGCCACGCCCGCGGCGAGGCTGCCGCCGCCGATCGGCACGAAGATCGCGTGGATGGGGCCGCGGTGCGTGTTGAGGATTTCCGCCGCCACCGTGCCCTGGCCCGCTATGACATCGGGGTCGTCGAATGCCGGGATAAAGGTCAATCCTTGTTCCGCCTGCAGTTGCATCGCGTGGCGGTAGGCATCTGTATAGGAGTCGCCGGCCTGCACCACCTCGACAGTCGGACCGCCGTGCGCACGCGCCGCATCGACCTTGACCTGCGGCGCCGTGGTCGGCACTACGATCAGCGCGCGCACGCCGAGGCGCGCCGCGGACAGCGCCACGCCTTGCGCATGATTGCCCGCCGAGGCGGTGATGACGCCGCGCCGCAGTGCCTCGGGGCTCAGGTGTGCCATCTTGTTGTAGGCGCCGCGCAGCTTGAAGGAGAACACCGGCTGGGTGTCTTCGCGCTTGAGGTAGACCTGGTTGTGCAGCCGCGCGGACAGGTGCCTGGCAAAGTCCAGTTCGGTCTCGCGCGCCACATCGTAGACGCGCGCGGTCAGAATGCGCTTCAGGTAGTCGTGCTGGTCGGACGCGGCTGAGGTGGCGACTTCGGTGGCGACTTGGGTGGCGACTTCGGCGGTGGCTTCGGCAGTGGCCTGCATGGGGTGGCTCCGGGATTCGTTGTCGATTGCCCTGGAGCCGGAAAACAAAACACCCGCCTGCAGGGCGGGTGTTTGCGGAAAACTGGTTCTGGACGCGCGCTAACCCACCATTCGGAGAATGGTGCGAATAATTCGCGCGATGGGGAAGCGACGGCGGTCCATGGGCCAGACTTTGGGCGATGCGGCGGGATTTGTCAATGCCGCCGGCATCGGCTCAAGACTCTTCCGAAGGCGGCCGATCGTAGGTGACAAACGCATAGTCGAAGCCGTTGGCCTCGGAATGATGCGTCTCGCGCGCGGTTTCCAGCCATTGCGTGCGGTCGATGGGCGGGAAGAAGGCGTCGCCTTCCACGTCGGCATCGATCTCGGTCACGACCAGACGGTCGGCGCAAGGCATCGCCTCGGCATATAGCTGCGCGCCGCCGATCAGGAAGATCTGGTCGACGCCCACGCACAAGCGCTGCGCGTCTTCCAGCGACGTTGCTACCTCTGCGCCTTCGATGCGCAGGTCCGGATTGCGGCTGACCACGATATTGCGCCGGCCGGGCAGCGGGCGGCCGATCGAGTCCCAGGTCTTGCGGCCCATGATCACCGGCGCGCCCATGGTGGTGCGCTTGAAATGCGCGAGGTCTTCCGGCAGGCGCCATGGCAGCGTGTTGTCGCGGCCGATGGTGCCGTTGCGGGCCTTCGCGACAACCAGGGTCAGGATCGTCATACGGCCACCGGTGCCTTGATGGCGGCGTGCGACTGGTAGCCGTCCAGCTGGAAGTCTTCGTAGCGGTAGTCGAAGATGCTGTCGGGCTTGCGCAGGATCTTCAGCTGCGGCAGCGGCAGCGGCTCGCGCGCCAGCTGGGTCTGCACCTGCTCGAAGTGATTGTTGTAGATATGGCAGTCGCCGCCGGTCCAGATGAAGTCGCCCACTTCCAGCCCGGCCTGCTGCGCGATCATGTGCGTCAGCAGCGCATAGCTGGCGATATTGAACGGCACGCCAAGGAAGATGTCAGCGCTGCGCTGGTACAGCTGGCACGACAGCTTGCCGTCGGCCACGTAGAACTGGAAGAACGCGTGGCAGGGCGGCAGCTTCATGCGTGGGATATCGGCCACGTTCCAGGCCGACACGATCAGCCGGCGCGAGTCCGGGTTGGCGCGGATCTGCGCCATCAGGTCGGTGATCTGGTCTATATGGCGGCCGTCCGGCGCGGGCCACGAGCGCCACTGCGAGCCGTACACCGGGCCCAGTTCGCCATTCTCGTCGGCCCATTCGTCCCAGATGCTGACGCCGTTTTCCTGTAGCCAGCGCACGTTGGTCGAGCCCTGCAGGAACCACAGCAGTTCGAGGATGATGGACTTCAGGTGGAGCTTCTTGGTGGTGACCACCGGAAAGCCTTCGCGCAGGTCGAAGCGCATCTGGTAGCCGAACACCGAGCGCGTGCCGGTGCCGGTGCGGTCGGCCTTGTCGGTGCCATGCTGGTACACATGGCGCATGAAGTCGAGATACTGTTTCATCGGCGCGGGGCAGGGGATGTGACGCGGGCGCTGGACCCGCAAAGCAGGCATTTTAAAGCAAGAAGGGCCGCCCCCTCGGGCAGCCCTTCTCGCAGGTGGTCCAGGGCTCGCGGCCCTGGCGCGGCGGCAAGCCTTAGTGGCTGCCGGCCGGCTCTTGCTGCACGCGGCGCTTCTGCACCAGGTAGCCGCCACCGAGTACGCCGCCGATGATCAGCACATACAGGCCCCAGTTGACCACCGGGTTGGCCTCGAAGAAGGCCTTGACCAGCGGCTCGTGCACGATCATCTTGACCGCGGTGAACGCCAGCACGCCCGCGCCCACGTAGATGATGGCCGGGAAGCGGGACATCAGCTTGAGCACCAGGCTCGAGCCCCACACCACGATGGGGATGCTGATCAGCAGGCCCAGCACCACCAGCAGGAAGCTGCCGTGCGCGGCGCCGGCCACGGCCAGCACGTTGTCAACGCCCATCACCGCGTCGGCGATGATGATGGTCTTCATCGCGCCCCACAGGGTCGCGGCGCCCGAGCCGTGCCCTTCTTCGCCGCTTTCGTCGGAGAGCAGCTTGTAGGCGATCCAAACCAGCGCCAGGCCACCGACCAGCAGCAGCCCGGGGATCTTCAGCAGCCAGACCACGCCGATCGTCATGGCCGAACGCACCACCACGGCACCGATGGTGCCCCAGATGATGGCCTTCTTTTGCAGGTGCGGGGGCAGGTTGCGTGCCGCCAGTGCGATCACGATGGCATTGTCGCCGGCCAGCACCAGGTCAATGACGACGATCGACAGCAGGGCCGTCAGGAACTGCATCGTGAACAGATCGGTAAACCACTCCATGAACTCTCCTCAGGGTACATAACAGCGCTAATGCGCACGTCTAACGTTGGTTCGCCTGGATTCGCGGAGCACGGGAGCGTGGGGGCGCCTTTGCAAACCATGAAGTCCAGGTTGCAAAGGTCTTGCTCGACCACAGGCGCGGTATGCGCGCCGGCGGTCAGCACAACCGGGGACGTGGATCCCGGAATGACGATTGTGCTAAGGGCTTCAGGCCCCGGAGCTACTCCCCTTTGAAGGTCGCGGGCCGCTGAGGCCGCGCTGGGCGGGATTATAAACGAACTGTTGCTGGAGTGGCACATTGGGGGAGATACCGACTAAAGCTGCGGCGTGTGCCGCATCGTGCCCGTCCGGGCATGCAACGGTGCGCAATCCGCCGGATGGTCCTATCCTTGAAGCTCGGCTCCGCCTGATGCGCCCCGGACAGCACAGGGGCGGGTTGCAGAGACCGGCGCGCACGACATCCACCGCGCGGCCTTGGGGAATACGCAGTGAAGCAGTGACCATTCGCGACCACACAAGGAAACGTCATGCCGGCTGTCCCGAACCCGCCGAACGCCTCCCCGCAATCCATCCCCCAGAATCTTTCCCGCAACCACCACCATAACGGCCATGCCGTGTCGCCAGCGCCCGGCGCCCAGCCCGCACTGGTGGCGCTGGCCAACGGCCATGCGCACCGCCCGCCGCCACAGCCCGAGTTCGTGCAGCAGTATCGCGAGGAGAGCGGCGCCCTGCGCCAGCAGGTGCTGGCCGGGCTGTGCGCCGAGCCGGCGGCGATCAGTCCCAAGTTCTTCTACGACGTGCTCGGCTCGCGCCTGTTCGAGGCCATCACCGACCTGCCCGAGTACTACCCGACGCGCACCGAGGCGGCCATCTTTGCCAGCGCCGCCCCCGCCATCGCGGCACGGGCCGGCAGCGGCTGCGTGCTGGTGGACCTGGGCGCCGGCAACTGCGAGAAGGCGGCGCGCCTGTTCGGCAGCCTGCGGCCGGCGCAGTACGTGGCACTGGATATCTCGGTCGACTTCCTGTGTGCGACGCTGTCATCGCTCCAGCAGCAACATCCTGGCATCCCGATGCTGGGGTTGGGCGCCGACCTGTGCGCACCGTTCGACCTGCCGCGCAACGTCAGGCGCGGCCGGCGGCTGTTCTTCTACCCCGGCTCGAGCATCGGCAATTTCTCCCCGATGGAAGCGCTGGCGCTGCTGCAGCGGATGCGCGGCGCGGCGGGGCGGGGCGATGGCGTGCTGATCGGCGTCGACCTGCACAAGGACGAGGACGCGCTGGTGTCCGCTTACGACGATGCGCTGGGCGTCACGGCCGCCTTCAACCGGAACATGCTGCGCAACGTGAACCGGATCGTGGGCACCGACTTCGTGCTGGCGGACTGGCGCCACGTGGCCAGCTTCGACCGCGAGGCTTCGCGCATCCAGATGCATCTGGAGGCGTGCCGCGACGTGCGTGTGCAGTGGGAAGGTGGCGCGCGCGAGTTCCGCACGGGCGAGCGCATCCATACCGAGGACTCGTACAAGTACAAGCCGGCCGACTTCGCCCTGCTGCTGGAAGCCGCGGGCTTCGAGGATCCGGTCTGCTGGACCGATCCGCGCGGCTGGTTCGCGGTGTTCCACGCGCGCGGCTGAGTTCCGCCGGTCGTCCCGGTCCGCGCCCGGGCAGGGCTGGAAGGTGGTGTCATAATGGCCGCACCGGCGTGCGCTGCAGGCCTCACGCCGATGCGGCCGTTGCCTGTCCACCCCATTTCCCTGCGCGGATCTACCGATGAGCGGCTTTCCCATGCTTCCCGATCTTTATTTCACCGGCGGCAAGGCGGCATGGTCCGACCCGCGCCGGCTGCCGCGCGAAGGCCTGGCGCAGGCGCTGGTCGAGACGCGCAACCGCACGCTAGGGTGGCTGGCCCCGTTCGGCCAGACCCGCCGTGCCTGGGACGTGCCGCGCCAGTACGATGCCGATCCGCCATTGTGGACGCTGGGTCATGTCGCCTGGCATGCCGAGTGGTGGTGCCTGCGTGGCGTGCGCCAGGTCGACCGCGGCGGGGTGCCGGTGCCGGTGGCGTCCGATCCTTCCCTGCTCGACGGCGCCGATGAATGGTTTGATCCCGACCGCATCGGCCCCGATGAGCGCTGGGAAGTCACGCTGCCCGATGTGGCCGTGGTCAAGCGCTATGCCGCCGATGTGCTCGACGGCGTGCTGCGCCGGATAGCGCTGTTGCCCGACGACAGCGACCTGACCCTGTATCCGTACCGCCGCGCGCTGCTCCATGAAGATGCGCAAGGCGAGGGGCTGGCCGCGCTGCTGCAGGCGCTGGGCATGGCGCCCACGGAATCTGCGCCTGCCCTCGGCAGCGCCCGGCCGGCGGGGCAGGGCGGCACGCTGCAGTTCCCGGGCGGGCGCTTCACGCTGGGCTGGTGCGAGGCGGACGGGTTCGCCTGGCCCGACGAACTGCCGCCGCAACCTACTTATGTGCCGGCCTTCGAGATGGATGTCGCGCCCGTCAGCAACGCGCAGTTCCTGGAATTCATCGAAGACGGTGGCTACGAGCGGCCCGCGTGGTGGTCGGTGTCGGGCCGCCAGTGGCTGATGACGCAGGAGCGCTCGGTTCCGCGCTACTGGTCGCGCCACCCGGAGTCGCGCCAATGGATGATGGAGCGCTTCGGTACGCTGCGCACGCTCAACCCTGACGAGGCGGTGCGCCACGTGACGCTGTTCGAAGCGCAGGCGTGGTGTAGCTGGGCCGGCCGGCGTCTGCCGGCGGAATCGGAATGGGAGCTCGCGGCCACACAAAACCGCGGGCTGCAGTGGGGGGCCTTGCGCGAGTGGACAGCGACGCCGTACGAGCCCTATGCGGGCTTCACCGCGGCGCCGTCGGACGGCGAGTTTGTCGGCCGCTTCGGCACGCACCAGGCGGTGCGCGGCGTATCGTTCGCCAGCCCGTCGCGGCTGCGCCATGCGCGGGCGCGCTGGGCACTGCTGCCGGAGGATGACCTGGCGTTCGTCGGGTTCCGTACCTGCGCGCTGTAGCGCGCTCCAGCGTCTCCACGCGCGCATGCAAAAAGGGCACCCGTGGGTGCCCTTTTTGCTGCTGGAGGCAAGGTGCGCTCAGCGCACCGGCCGATCAGCGCTCGTAGCGCGAGCGGCTGTTGCGGTTGCCGCCATTGCCGCCATTGCCGCCATTGCCACCGAAGCCGCCGCCAAAGCCGCGGTTGCCGTCACGGTTGCCGAAGCTGCGGCCTTCGCCGTTGCCACGGTAGCCGCCGCTGTTGCGGTTGCCGTCGCCGAAGCTGCGGGTGCCATCGCGGTTGCCGAAGCCGCCGCGATTCTCGTCGCCGAAGCTGCGGGCGCCGTCGCGGTTGCCGAAGCCGCCGCGGTTCTCGTCGCCGAAGCTGCGGCCGCCTTCACGGTTGCCGAAACCACGGGCGCCATCATTCGCGCCGCGGTAGCCGCCGTTACCACCATTGCCGCCCTGGCCACGGTAGCCACCCTCACGGTTGCCGAAGCCGCCGCGGTTGTCGTCGCCGAACGGGCGCGCGCCTTCCGTGCGGTTGCCGAAGCCGCGGCTTTCACCGCCGAACTTGCGGTCGCCAAAGCTGCGCTCGCCGCCGTTGCCGCCAAACTTGCGGTCGCCGAAGCTGCGCTCGCCGCCACGGTAGCCGCCGCCGTTGCCACGGGAATCACCGCGGCCGCCCGGCTTGCCGCCGAAGTTCGAGCGCGGCTTGGGCGAGCGGCGCGGCTCAAGGCCTTCGATCACCGACGCGTCGACGCGCTGGTTGGTAAAGCGCTCGATGCGGCGCCACTGGAACACGTCGCCGTGGTTGACCAGGTTGATGGCGATACCCGAGCGGCCCGCGCGGCCGGTACGGCCGATGCGGTGCACATAGTCCTCGGCCTGCTTGGGCAGGTCGAAGTTCACCACGTGGGTGATGTCGGGCACGTCGATGCCGCGCGCGGCAACGTCGGTGGCCACCAGGATGCGCAGGTTGCCGCGGCGCAGTGCGGTCAGCGTGCGGTTGCGCGCGCCCTGGGTCATATCGCCGTGCAGTGCGCCGGCGGCGAAGCCGGTGTCGGACAGGCGCTCGGCCAGCGAGTCGGCATCGCGCTTGGTCGCGGTGAAGACGATCGCCTGCTTGAGACCGGCGTCGCGCAGCAGGTGGTCGAGCAGGCGCTCCTTGTGCGACATGTCGTCGGTGTAGTGCAGGCGCTGCTCGATATGGCTCTGGTCGGCGCGGGCCGCGGCGATCTCGATGCGTTGCGGATCCTTCAGCTGGCGCGAGGCGAGCTGGGCGATGCGCGCATCCAGCGTGGCCGAGAACATCAGCGTCTGGCGCGAAGCCGGGGTGGCGTTGACGATGGCGTCGATGTCGTCGGCAAAGCCCATGTCGAGCATGCGGTCGGCCTCGTCGAACACCAGCATCTGCAGTGCCGACAGGTCGATGCGGCCGGCGTCGATATGGTCGAGCAGGCGGCCCGGCGTCGCCACCAGGATGTCAGGCATCTTGGACAGCGCGGCCAGCTGCTTGGGGTAGGGCATGCCGCCCAGGATGCTGGCGCAGACGATGCGGCGCAGGTTGCGGCCGTACTTGGCGGCGGCTTCGGTCACTTGCAGCGCCAGTTCGCGCGTCGGGGTCAGCACCAGCAGTGCGGGCTGGGCCGGCGACGGACGGGGGCGCTTGCCCTTCATGCGCTTGGCGGGTTCGGTCGAGCGCTGCGGCGCCGGCATTTCGCTGATGCGCTGAATCGCGGGCAGCATGAATGCGGCGGTCTTGCCCGAGCCGGTCTGGCTCGACACCAGCAGGTCGCGGCCGGCCAGGAAGGCGGGGATGGCCTGCGCCTGCACCGGGGTCGGCGTGTTGTAGTTCAGTTCGGAAAGCGCGCGCAGGATGGCCGCGTCGAGGCCAAGCTTGGCAAAGCCGCTTTCAGTCGGAGTGGTTTCAGTGGCGGCCGCAGCTTCGGCTGCCGGGTTGCCGTTGAGCATGGCGTCGAGCTTGTCGAGCGGGCTCTCGATAATCTGGGCAGCGTCGGAAGTGATCGAAGCGTCGGTCGCGGAGGCAATAGCTTGCTCCGCACGAATGTCGTGCTGGGTCATGTCGTAATGGTCAAATAAATGCATGGCACCCCGAACGCAGAATGGGGTGGGCGCAGTGCAAAGTCTTAAAAAGGCTTCGGCGCCAATCGGTGAGGCCGTTACGACAGACACAGCTGGCAGTACGGCGGCAGGCAGGGCGTTGGCTGGTTCCGCTAGGCGGTCCGGCCATGTCCCTGGCAGGCAAACAGCTCAGGTTTCAGGCTGTTCAACAGGATCGGAGACGAGGCGACGTCAGGTGAGCGGTGCGTTCTGCTGGGCGGCTGGCGCAAACAACAACTAGGCGTCCGGCAGCGAGGAAACAGAGCATGGGAGGGCAGCGGATTCGCCGCGGCATTGAGGTGAAGCCGGTGCCGGGCGGTTGGCGGATCTCACAGTTGCGAAACTCACGGCGCGGATTATAGCAGAGTGGGGAATTTTTGTTGCACTGCGAAAATGTAACCAGATATGTCGGCTGGGCGTCACCTGCATGCATCGCCGCCGCCACCCGGGCTCGCAGAACGTGCCAGCCGGGTTGAAAGGCCGCGGCGCCTGCCTATACTGGAGGCGCGAGCACACAGGATGCCCGCACGGGGCGGACGATAACGTTCCCGCTTTGACCTCCTCCAGCGGCATTGCGCCACTGCTAGCGGCGAGCATTGCGGTCATTGCGCCCAAGCGCCAGTCTTCCTGCGACTCTCCGGGTGGTCCGGATGGGCGTCCGCGTCATGGGCGGAATCATGGGAAGCCTGCCTGGCAAAGAATGACCGAACTGTTGACCGTGTGACCCAGAAGGTCCGGGCCCGTCCGCAACCAAGCCCGCCAGTGACTGGCGGGCTTTTCATTTGCTTGACCGTTTCTTTCTACCCGTTACCGCCCGCGCTTAGCCGCCCGTCCCCTTGTCTGCCGGTTTGCGTGGCAACCGGCCCAGCGGGACCTCCCGTGGCATCACATGGCGATTGCCGGGCAGGCCGCCCGGGTAATCGACGATGCGCGCCGGTCCGCTACGCCGCAGCCCGTGCCATCCCTGGCCGCCGGCAGTGCGCCCGCCGCCCAGGATGGCGGTCATGGCCTGCCGGTCGAGATCCATGCTGTCGGACAAATCCTTGATGACGATTACTGCCATGGCTGTCTCCGGTAACGCGGCGCCACGGCCATGCGGCCGCGGGACCGCTTCAGTATAGGCGGCCGGCTCGCGGTGCTCACCCGCGGGCCGGCCGCCGCTCCCCGTACCCAGGCGCTCAGACTGCGGCAAAGTTGCCGGCCCATTGCGACGGGTTGACGTCGACCTTCACCGGGCCCACGCCGTGGCCGACGAAGCTGTTGTTGAGCGTGTTGACATTGATGCTCTGCAACTGGGCGATGTTCTGGTTGACGTTGACGGTGACGTTGGCCAGCGGGCCGACGTTGCCGACACCGCGGGTGAGCCAGGAATTGCCGCCGCGCACGGCGCGCAGCGAGGCACGGTCGAGGTCTTTGCTGACGGCGAGGTCGCGAACGATGATGGATGACATGATGGTGCTCCTTCAGGTATTTCGATGAGTTTGGCGGGGCGGCTGGCGCGGAGGTTGCATATGTCCACCGCGCGCCGCGGCCGTGGCTGGATCAGCCGTAGATGTTGTTGGTGGCGTTCTGGTTGGTATGCACGTTCGACTTGACGTGATCCAGGAAGGCCGAACCGTTGCCGTTCAGGTTGGTGACGGATTGCATCTGCGCGATCGATTGCTTGGCGTCGATGCTGCCGTCGAACGCCAGCTTGATCGGCGCGTAGACAGCGGCGAAGGGCAGGTAGGCGAGGCCGCCGCGCACGGCGTGCATGCGCTTGCTGTCGAGGGTTTCGGCGGCGGACAGGTCTTTGATGGTCAGCGTGGTCATGATCGTTCTCCGGGTATCGATGTGTGTGCGTGTGTGCGTGTGCAGCTATGGCGCGGGGCTCAGCCGTAGATGTTGTTGGTGGCGTTCTGGTTCGTGTGGACGTTCGACTTGACGTGGTCCAGGAACGCGGAGCCGTTGCCGTTCAGGTTGGTGACAGACTGCATCTGCGCGATTTCCTGCGTGGCGGTGATGCTCTTGTCGATCGACAGCTTCAGCGGCATGTACACCGCGGCGAACGGCATGTAGGTCATGCCGCCGCGTACGGCTTGCATGCCCTTGCGGTCCAGGGTTTCGGCGGAGGACAGGTCCTTGATGGTCAGCGTGGTCATGATGGTCTCCGGTAGCGGAAGGTATTGCCTTTGGGTTTGGATTCGAGCATCGGGTTGGTGTCGCGCTCGGGTTGGATATCGCAGGGAGCGTGCCAGCGCTGCGGCCGGCTTCGCGTGCCGCGCGTAAATGCCTGAAAACAAGGGCTTTTTGGCCGGCATGTCGGCTTGGCAGCACGGGCCGCATGCGGAAAAGCGGGGCCAGGAATGGCGGTGTCGCGCCAACACGTGAAGCGCTGGTGTTGGCGCAGCAGTGACAGTTGGCGCCGATCGCGGCCGACGCACGCTGAATCCGCACGTGCATGGCGTTGCGTGCCGACAGCGCAAGGGAAGCGCACGGATTGCGCATGCCATGGGTGCGCACTAGTATCCATCGGAGACAGGGCAACTTCGCACTGCACACAGAGCGCGGGCGACCCTGCCCGAAAACCATGTCAGGGCGAGCCGTGGCCAGTCTTAAAGACCTGATCCGAAAGTTCCAGAACGGCGGACTGTCCGACGACGAATTCGTTGCGTCGTTCGAGACGGCATTGGCCCAGGACCCGACCTCGCCCAGCCAGGCGGCGCGCGTGGTGATCGAGGAAAACACGCGCTTCCCGTTCCCGCCCGCGGTCTATGCGGAGGTCATGCGGCGCATCGAGCGCCGCAGTGCCACCCAGTACGAGGGCGCCACTGAATCCACGCGCATGGCCAGCGGCCCGCATACCGGTTCGCTCTACGCGACCTCGCCGGAGGCCGGCACGCTGCCGAATGCGGCGCATACCAAGGGCGTGGGCGATACGCTGAACGGCCGCTTCGTGCTGGAGGAGTGCCTGGGCGTGGGCGGCATGGGCACGGTGTACAAGGCGCTGGACCTGCGCAAGCTGGAAGCGTCTGACCGCAAGCCCTATATCGCCATCAAGGTGCTGAACCTGCAGTTCAGCGGCCATCCCAAGTCGCTGATCGCGTTGCAGCGCGAAGCGCGCAAGGCCCAGACGCTGGCGCACCGGAACATCGTTACCGTTTACGACTTTGACCGCGACGGGCCGGTGGTCTTCCTGACCATGGAATACCTGTCGGGCAATTCGCTCAACCATGTGCTGAAGGCGCCGGGTTTCAGCGGCATGCCGATGGCGCGCGCCATGCCCATCATCAATGGCATGGGCAACGCACTGGCCTACGCGCACGAACGCGGCTTCGTGCACTGCGACTTCAAGCCCGCCAATGTGTTCCTGACCGACAGCGGCGAGGTCAAGGTGATCGACTTCGGCATCGCGCGGGGCTTCCTGCCGCCGGCGGACGAGTCAGACCGGACCGTGTTCGATCCGGGCTCGCTGGGCGGCATGACGCCGGCCTATGCGAGTCCCGAGATGTTCGAGCATCGCGAGCCCGATCCGCGCGATGACATTTACGCGCTGGCCTGCGTGACCTACGAACTGGTTACAGGCAAGCATCCGTACCAGCGCATGTCGGCCAACCAGGCGCGCGAAGCGGGCGTCAAGCCGCTGCAGCCGCCGCAGCTCAGCCGCACCCAATGGAAAACGCTGCGCGAGTCGCTGTCGCTGGACCGGGCCACGCGCACGCCGACCGTCGCGCGCTTCCTGCACGGCATGAGCGCGGTGCCGGCGACAACCCCGTCGCAGCGCTCGCCGATGATGCTCGGCGGTGTCGCCGCCGTGCTCGCCGGGGTGTCGGCGATCGGCTATTACGCCTGGCATGCCTCCCGGCAGGCCGAGCCGCCGGCCGAGTCGCGCGCCGAGTCACGCGCCGAATCGCCTGCGGAAGCGCCCGCCACGCCGCCTGCGCCAACGCGGGCAGAAACACCCGCGCCGCCTCCCGTGTCACCTCCGCCGCGCCCGGCCGTGTTCTCAATGGCCGACGTCAGCAAGGCGCTCGCCGCGGTGCCGTGTTCGCTGCTCAGCGTCAGCGAGAAGGCCCATACGCTGCGCGTGCGCGGCTTCCTGGACGAGAGCGTGGGGCCGGCGCGCCTGCGCGAGCAACTGGCGGCAATGCCCGGCGTAAAGGGCGTGACCGTCGAAACCCAGCCCTTTGCCGCCGACAAGTGCGATGTCGCCAAACTGATCGCGCCGTACTGGTCCGGCAATCGCGAGGGCGGCGGCGCGTCATCGCTGCGGCTGCGCGGCAAGAGCTCGCAGCTGACCGATGGCACGCCGCTGGTGCTGGAGCTGCGCACGCCGGCGCAGGAGTCCTATGTCTACGTCGATTACTTCGCGGCCGACGGCAAGGTCGCGCACATGGTCCCCAGCACGCGCGTGCCGGCCCACCAGGCCCCGGCAGGCCATCAGGCAACGATTGGCGAGGGCGGCGCGTGGGTCGTGTCGGCGCCGTTCGGCACCGAGCTGGTGGTGCTGCTGACCACGCCGGTGCCGCTGTTCGAAGGGCGCCGTACGGAAGTGGAAGCGCGGCAGGACTACCTGCGCGCGCTGGAGAAGCCGCTGGCGCAGATGGCGCGCACCTACGGCAATGACCGCATCAGCGCGGAGGTCGTGCAGATCTCGACGCGCGCACGCTGACGGGGCGGCCCGCGCGGACTTGCGCTTCACGCCACGCGCCCTGCCACGCGCCCGGCCACGCTATTCCACGCTACTTCACGCGCTATCCACTCGCTATTTCATGTCGCGCGCGACGCGGAAGCCGTTCTGCGACTGCCGCACGCTCGGGCTGTACTTGAAGCGCGTGGAAGACACCATGTAGCTGGCCCCTTCACGCCATGAGCCGCCGCGTATCACGCGCGAACCGCAGGCGTTCTCGTTCCATGCGCGCCCGTCGGCGGGTGCGCCCTTGTACGTGCTGTGCCAGCAGTCGGCCACCCATTCCCACACGCTGCCGTTGACGTCATGCAGGCCCCACGGGTTGGCGGCGAACGAACCCACCGGCGCAGGTGCATCATTGCTCCACGGATCGCCGCAATCCTTGCAGTTGGCGTTGCCCTTGCGCATCTGGTCGCCCCACCAGAACGCGCTGGCGGTGCCGCCGCGCGCCGCGTACTCCCATTCCGATTCGGTCGGCAGGCGGTAGTCCTTGCCAGTGGTCTTGCTGAGCCACGCCACATACTGTTGCGCATCGTCCCAGCTGACATCGCGCACGGGCGAGTTCTTTGCGCTTTCGGCGACGGTCGGCACGCGCTGGCAGCCGCCTGCGTCGACACAGGCATTCCACTGCTCGACCGTGACTTCAAAGCGGCCGATCGCGAACGGCTGGCTGATGGTGACGTGATGGGGCGGCTTCTCCGCCGGATCGCTGGTGTTGCTGCCCATGGTGAAATTGCCTGCGGGCAGCGCAATCAGCGCCGGACAGGCCGGGCAATCGCGGATTTCGCCGGCTCGCGGTGGCGGGGTTGCGACGCTGACCGAGCCACCGGCGGCGGTGCCTGCCTTGGGCGCTGCCGCGGTTGGCGGTGGCGTGGCAGGGCGTGCGGCGGGCGGCGAAGCAGCCGGCGCCCGCGAGACCTGTCCGCCGGCCGACGTGCCAGGGCGTGCGGGCGGCGCCGCAGCTGCGGGCGGCGGCTGCTGCGCCTTGGCGGGTGGCGCGGACGCCTTCAGCCGCTCGAGCCGTGCCTTGGCCAGCACCGCGAAGCGCCCGTTGGGGTATTGCTTCAGGTAAGCCTCATAGTCGGCGGCGTAGTTGCTGTTCTTGATCGATTCCCAGAAGCTGAGCTCGTATTGCTCGTCGGTATCCTTGGGCAGGATGCCGGCCAGCAGCAGCGGGTCCGCGGCGGGCGCTGCAGACGCCGCACCCGCGGAGAGTGCAGCGGAGGCGAGAATCCCGGCCATCGCGGCCAGATGCACGACTGGTAGATTGCGCCACATCTTCACACCTCGTCGGACGGCAGCGAACCCGATTGCATGCCGGCACATGCCTGCGGGCGCATTGTGGTGTTGCCGAGACCTCGACCGGCTTGCTTCAAGATAGCACAGCGCCTGTGTCCCGGGCGAAGCATTGCAATCCCGCCACGCTTCGCCGGGGTCGCATTTTCCGGTCTTGCGTCCTAACCTGAATGACGAATCGCCGAGCGCTGGCCAACAAGCAACAAGAATGGGCTGACGGGACAACGTGATCGGGTTTCGGGCAGATCTCCGGGGAGGGCGCATGTCCAGACGATTCCTGTTCCGCCTGGCGGCGGCCGCGTTGTTTGCCGCCGCGCCATCGCTGTCCTTGTCGACGGCGGCTCCGCCCAATGCCGAGGCCTACATCATCTGGCCACACGACGGCACCGTGATCAGCGGCGGCAAGTTCTGGGTGCGCATGGGGCTGCGCAACATGGGCGTGTGTCCCAAGGGCATCGAGCTGCCGCGCTGTGGCCATCACCACCTGTTGATCGACGTCGAACTGCCGCCGATGGACAAGGAAATCCCGAACGACCGGAACCACCTGCATTTCGGGGCGGGCGAGACGGATGCGCGCATCGAACTGCCGCCTGGCAAGCACACCTTGCAGCTGCTGATGGGCGACGCCAAGCACATACCGTTCGAGCCGCCGATCTATTCGAAGAAGATCACGATCACCGTGCGCTAGCGTTGCGCGCGGCGTGGCATTGCACGGTCACCAGGGGAGAGGGTTATGTCCAGACTACTTGCTGCCGCTGCGCTGGCTGCCAGCGTGCTGTTGTCGTTCGCGGCCCAGGGCGGATCGACGCCGGCGCCGCCGAATGCCTATCTCTACATCGGCTGGCCCAATGACGGGCAGGTGATGCCTGCCGGCAAGCCGTTCAAGGTGTGGTTCGGCCTGCGCAACATGGGGGTGGCTCCGAAGGACGTGAAGTACGCGAACACCGGGCACCACCACCTCTTGATCGACGTCGAACTGCCGCCGATGGACAAGGAAATCCCGAACGACCGCAACCACCTGCATTTCGGCGCCGGCGAGACAGAGACCATGCTGGAGCTGCCGCCGGGAAAGCATACGTTGCAGCTGATCATGGGGGATGACAAGCACATTCCTACCAACCCGCCGGTGTATTCGAAGCGGATCACGATCTACGTGAAGTAGAACGGCTCACATAGGACCGGCGCGCAGCGCAGCCGCAGGCGTTCTTACGTTGATCCGGATAGCAGGGGCCACCAACCTTCTGGGCTCGTTCAGCCAGCCTGTCCATCCCTGCCACCGTGGTGCACCCCTGCGGCAGGCAGCGCCGCTATGTGAGGAAGCGCGGCCCCGTGCGTAATCCCTCGCACAGTACGATAAGAGTGGCCGCCTTTACCCGCGCCCTTCAGGGCGGAACAGGGCGCAAGGCCAACCGCCAGATTCCCAAGCGCAGGCGAACGCGTTCTGAATACCAATCCACCCTGTCACAACTCACCCAACACCCAGCCCCAACCTGTTGGTCAGTACCCATCATCCGCAGCCCGCCACAAAGCCGCGTTGACCCGAGCGGAACCCCAGGATCGATAAAAAACCCCCATATTTTCAAGCGTTTACGAAACACCAATCACCCAACCCCATCCCCTGGCACGCTCCCTGCGATATCCCAACCGAGCGCGACACCAACCCGATGCTCGAACCCAACCCAAGCAACACCATCCGCACCAGGAGCCCATCATGACCACGCTGACCATCAACGACCTGACCACCATCGACACCCTGGACCAGAAGCGCATGCACGCCGTCCGCGGCGGCTTCGCCTACGTCCCGTTCGTCGCCGCCTACATGCCGCTGAAGCTGTCGATCGACAAGAGCATCACCGCCACGCAGGAAATCGCGCAAATGCAGACCGTCACCAACATGAACGGCAACGGCTCCGCGTTCCTGGACCACGTCAAGTCGAACGTCCACACCAACCAGAACGCCACCAACAACATCTACGGCTGAGCCCCACGCCATAGCTGCCAACGCACACACGCACACACATCGATACCCGGAGAACGATCATGCTGACCATCAAAGACCTGGCCGCCACCGAAACCCTCGACAGCAAGCGCATGCAAGCCGTGCGCGGCGGTCTCGCCTACATGCCTTTCGCGGCGGTCTACGCCCCGATCAAGCTCAAGCTCGACAGCAGCATCACCGCCACGCAGGAAATCGCGCAGATGCAGTCTGTCACCAACCTGAATGGCAACGGCTCGGCCTTCCTCGACCATGTCCGTTCGCATGTGGATACCAACCAGAACGCCAGCAACAATATCTATCGTTGAGAAGCTTGTTGAGATGGCGCTGCGCCGCGGGGGCGTCCCCGCGGCGCAATATGCGCCCATCCATGCCCGATCGCCCCTGATGCAGATCGGGGTTGGAGCGCGCGCCCGCGCGCACCACAATACAGACAGACATCCGCGGCCACGGCACGCCAGCGCGTCCCGCCCGCCGCGCACGCACGCAGGAACGCACCGTGCCCGTATCCCTTACTGCCGCTTCCAGGGTCATGCCGACCCAAGCCTCGCGCCGCCTTGCCTGGCTCGCATCCACAGCCTGCGCTGCGTTGCTGGCCGGCTGCGCCGATTTCCGGCCGCCGGTGTACCAGCGCCCGGAAACGCCGGCCAAGGCCGAATGGTCGCGCCAGGACTCGATCACGGTGTCGCCCAGGGAAGCGGTGCAGCCCAACTGGTGGCATAGCTTCAACGACCCGTACCTGAACGGGCTGATCGACCAGGCGCTGGCCGGCAACTACGACATCAAGGTGCTGGCCGCGCGCATCCGCGTGGCCAATGCCCAGATCGGCGAAGCGCGCGCCGGCGGGCTGCCGGTGATCGATATCGGCGCCGGTGCAAGCTTCGAGAAAAGCACCGGGCAGAAGTCGACCTGGACCTACAACGCCGGCGCGCAGCTGAACTGGGACATCGATATCTGGGGCAAGGTCGAAAAGGGCGTGCAGGCGCAGACGGCTGAGTTCCGCGCCACCGAAGCCGACTGGCGCGCCGGCTACCTGACGCTGGTGTCCAATGTATCGACCACTTACTTCACGATCCTGCAGTTCGACGAGCAGATCGAGCAGCAGACGCGCACCGTCGCCAAGAACGGTCAGATCCTCACCACCTACCAGGCCATGTACCAGAACGGCCTGGTGCCAAAAATCCGCGTGATGCAGCAGCAGGCCGAAATCAACCGGCTCAACAAGGATCTGCTGGAGCTGCGCCGCTCGCGCGATGTGGCGGAGAACGCGCTGGCGACGCTGGTGGGCGTGCCCGCGGGCAACCTCAAGGTGCCGGCGGGACGCCTGCAGGACCGCGTGAAGCCGCCTAGCGTGCCGGCTGGCCTGCCGTCGCAGTTGCTGGCGCGCCGTCCCGATATCGTCGCGGCCGAATATCGCGTGCTGGCGGCCTACAACATCGTTGGCCAGGCGCGGCTGGCGCAGCTGCCCACCATCAGCCTGACCGCGCGCGGCGGCACCGCCAGCTTTGCGCTGAGCGACCTGCTCAAGTCCTTCACCTTCGGCTTCATGCCCAGCATCAACCTGCCCATGCTCGATCCCAGCGTGCGCGCCCGCGTGAAAACCACGGAGGCGCAGGTGGGCGTGGCGGAAAACGAATATGGCCGCACCGTGATGACCGCGTTCGAAGAGGTGGAGAGCGCACTGGTCAACGTCGATGCGCACAAGAAGCAGCGCGTCGAGCTGCAGCAGCAGGTCGATCAGCTGCGCGTGGTCTCCGCGCAGATCGAGGCGCAACTCAAGGAAGGCGTGGTCTCGCAACTCGAGGTGTTCGAGACCGAGCGCTCGCTGCTGAACGCGCAGCTGCAGCTGTTGGCGGTCCACCAACAGATCCTGGCCGACACTGTCACGCTGTACAAGGCGCTTGGCGGCGGCTGGCCCGATGCCGAAGTGCGCAACACGGCGGCCAGCCAGCCGCAATAGTGCGCTCCCTGCCGCGCGGCGCGGGCCGGTTCCGGCTGCGCCCGCAGCGCGCTGAATCGCGACGTGACGCATGCGTACGCAACGCGTTGCGCAATGCGCGCGGCCATTGTCTCTTTTCCTGCCCAACGCCGTGAAAACACGCTTCTGCGCGCGTGCCGCAGCCGATTGACTAGCCTAAGCCGTCGCCTACTATGTTCTTAGTCGCTTCACCCCCCTTGGCCGGCCGCCGCGGCAGCCGCGCTGTTGGCTCCCTGGAAACATGGCTCCTGACGAAGCACTGATCATGGAAATGCCGGTGAAAATGGCCCAGGGGATCGCTCGGGACTCGAGCCAGGATCTGGGGCGGGAATTCGATGTGTTCCTGACGCCGGTCGCGCGGCCGGACCTGGGCGAGATCCGCATCGACGAAGACCTGTTCCCGGTCGGCCGCACCGAGCTGCCGTTTGCCGCTTATCCCGAAGACCTGGCCGCGCCGCTGTCGCGGCGCCACGCGCGCATTTTTGCCGAGCACGGCGCGGTCTATGTCGCTGACCTGGGCAGCAAGAACGGCACGCGCGTGAACGGTGCCGCGGTTGCGCGCCAGCCGGCGCAGCTGCGCGATGGCGATGAGGTGGCATTCGGTCCCGCGCTGTCGTTCCGCGTGCGGCTGTCGGCGCGCGCGCCGCAGCCGGAGCCGCCGCGGGTGGCGCTGACGCTGTTGCCCGAACGCAGCGATGTCGGCCTGCAGCCAATCCACGTCGACGGTTTCCCATACCTGATCAGCAAGGCCGACGATGCCTTTGCGCGCTATCGTGACAACTATCCGCAGCAGGTCAACTACCTGTCGCGGCGGCACGCGCACGTTTATCTGAAGGGCGGCGTGCCGTTCCTGGAGGACCTGGGCAGCACCAACGGCACCTTCGTCAACGGCAGGCGCCTGGCGGACCACGGCGTGGCGCTGGACAACGGCGACCGCATCGCGTTCGGCGGCAGCCATTTCGTCTACAAGGCCGAGGTCAGCCGCGCCGGCGACGACGATGCCACCGCGACGCGTTCGGTGCTGGAGCCTGCCGTGCCGGTGCCCGTGTCTGCCGAACCGAACGCAGGCGATGATGAGGACCGCACCACCTTCGTCGGCGCGGCCGATTCCTTCCTCGACATCTTCTGTGTCGACTACGCCGCGCACCAGGAAGACGAAGTCAACGCCGACGCCGAGGCACAGGCCGCGGCCGCCACCGCCGCGCCGGACGGTGCGCATCCGCCGCGCAAGCGCGGGCGCGTCGCGCTGCTGCTGGCGGAGGCGGCGCGCAGCTTTGGCCTGGACGACGGCGCACGCGTGCGGCGCGCCGCGCGCTGGGGCGGCGCGCTGTTGCTGCTGGCGGTGCTGGCCGGCGTGGCGCTCTACTGGCACGGCGCCGACGAGCGCGCGGTGCAGACGCTGCACGCGGCGGGCGACTATGCCGGCGCGGCAAGGGCTGCCGACAGCTATCTCGCACGCCACCCCGACGATGCCGAGGTGCAAGCGCTTGGCACCGAAGCGCTGCTGCGCGCCTATGTGCCTGGCTGGGTCACGAAGCTCAAGGCCGGCGACTTCGGTGGCGCCGATGACGCGCTCGCGCAGATGCGCAAGCTCGGCACGCATAACGCCGACGTCCGGCCGCTGGTGGCCGAGCTCGAATGGATCGGCCGGCTCGAACGCTATGCCGCACAGCGCGGCGCCGACGCCCCGGTCCGCCTCTACGCCGACGAGGCGCCGATCCGGCAGTTGCTGGCACACTGGAATCAGGACACCATCGCGCACCAGCGCGCGCTTGGGCGCATCGCCGCCGATGTGCCGGCCTTCCGCGATCTCTACGCCGAGGCACTCAGCGACGTGCGCCGGCTGCAGAACGATGCGTCGGTCTACCTGGCGGCGATTGCGCGGCTCGACACCAGCATCGCCACCGAACTCGGGCGCGACCGCCCGGAAGCGCTGCAGCCGGTAATCGCCGACTATCGCGAGAAGTATCCGCGCCTGTCGGGCCTGGACCAGGTGCAGGGCGACCTGGACCGCTATACTGCGCTGCTGCAGGCCTTGCGCGCCCGCCGCCCCGGCACGCTGGTGGCGCGGCTGGCCGACAGCCGCTTTGCCACGCCGCCGTTCCGGGCCCAGTTCGCGCAACTGGCACCGCGGCTGCCGCCGCCGGAGATGGCAACGCAGTACGCCAGCGCCGCCAGCGCGTGGCAGAAGGGTGACAGCAACACCGCGCTGGCAGGGATCAGGCAGATCCGCGGCGGTGCCTGGGCCGACGACGTGGCGCGCGACCTCGCGCACAAGCAGAAGGTGGCGGCGCAGTTTGCCGAGCTGCAGTCGGCGCGCGGCAGCAAGGGTTATGAAGACCGCCTGCTCGGCTTCTACGCCATGCTCGACGCCGACGAGGACAAGTTCTTCGCCAAGGCGGTGGAGGCCGATGTCAACGGCGTGCGCGACAGCGCGCTGCGGCGCGCGCGCGAACTGATGAGCAGCGCCGTCGCCGCGTGGAAGCAATACCGCAGCAACGGCGTGATCGGCAGCGAGCAGCGGCTCGAACCCGGCATCTCGCCAAAGTTCCGTGCGCAGGCCCGGCTGTTGTCGCAGGCGCAGGAAGACGCGCGCCAGGGCATGCGCATCTTTACGCAGCTGCGCGCCGGCGAAAGTGCCGACCTGGCGCAGCTGGCCAAGGTCGAGGAAGAGATCCGTGCCGAGGCCGACCATCAGCGCCATGCGTTGCAAGAGCTGCGCACCGTGCTCGATCCCGCCGTACTCAAGACCAAGCTTGAGCTGATCGGCGGCGAAGACAGCGGCAAGGTTCCCGCGGATGCCGCCACTACAGACGCGGCCGCCGCGCCGCCAAAGCCAGCGAGGCAACCATGAAGGACGATTCCCGCCAGGCTGGCCTGAAGCCGTTGTCCGAAGCGCTGGAAGACCACAGCGCCGAAGGCATCGGCCTGCTGACCGCCGAGCCTTCGCGGCTGGGCATGCTGACCATCGTCACTACGTTTGCGCTGGTGATGTGCGGGCTGGTGTGGTCATTCGTCGGCCATGCCGATGTCATCGTCACCGCGCAGGGAACGCTGGCCCCCGAATCGGAAGTGCGGCGCTTCTATGCGCCGGTCGACGGCGAGCTGGCCGACCTGTACGTCGCCGAAGGGCAGCCGGTGTCCAAGGACGACGTGCTGGCGCGGCTGAACGCGCGCGGCGCGATCGAGGCCGCCGCCAATGCGCTGGAGGCGCAGCTCAAGCTGGAGGATTCCGAGCGCGACTGGAAGCAGTTCCCGGAGAAGAAGGCGCTGATGGAACGCCGCGCGGCCGCGCTCAAGCAGCAGATCGACGTGGCCACGCGCCAGCACGAGAATCGCCTGGCCCAGGGCACCACGCGGCTGGCCGAGGAACAGCGCGCGCAGCTGCAGGAAGCGCGCAGCAACCTGGAGAACAGCCGGCGTGCGCGCGAGTTCGCGCGCCAGGAACAGGACCGCTATGCGCGCCTGCTGGCGCTGCCAGGTGGTGGCGGTGTCTCGCAGTCGCAGGTCGATGCCAAGCGCGCCGCGGCGCAGGACGCCGAGAACAACCTGCGCGTGGCGCAGTCTCGGCTGAGCGAACTCGACGCGCGACTGGCCCGCGAGATGACCCAGGCCGGCGCGCTGCTCGAAAGCAGCGGGCAAGACCTGGCCGGGCTGCGCGTGCAGTACGACGCCGCGATGCGCGAAATCGCCAGTACCGAAGACAAGCTGCGGCTGCAGGTGCAGACCGCCCGGCTGGTGGCCGACGCGGCCGCGCGCATCCGCTTCGAGAACATCGACAAGGACAACTTCCTGCTGATCCTGGCGCCGGTGTCGGGCGTGATCACTGACGTCACCTCTACCCAGCGCGGCGACAAGGTGCAGGCCAATTCGCCGCTGGGCGGGATTGCGCCCAAGGACGCGCGCCCGGTGGTCAAGATCGTCATCGCCGAGCGCGACCGCGCCTTCCTGCGCGAAGGGCTGCCGGTCAAGCTCAAGTTCAGCGCATTCCCGTACCAGCGCTACGGGATCCTGGAAGGCACGCTCGAATTCATTTCGCCCGCGACCAAGCCGGGCCCCGACAAGCAGCCGGTCTACGAAGGCAGGGTGCGCCTCGCGCGCGACTACTACACCGTGGCCGACAGCAAGTATCCGTTGCGCTATGGCATGACTGCCACGGCGGAGATCGTGGTGCGCGAGCGCCGTCTGATCGACCTGGGGCTCGACCCCTTCCGCGAGGTGGCGGGATAAATGCCGGCAGCAGCCGGGGGAACACAGGAACACCCGATCTGGAAGCCCGTGCGCACGCACCGGGCCGTCAAAGGAGCCTAGACATGACTGGCATTGTCCGTATCGACGACGAGGTGCTCGGCGTCGAGGAATTCGTGCGGCTGCTCAAGCTGACCGGGCAGTTCGAAGGGCTGGTCGAGCAGATGGTGCGCGACAAGCTGACCGTGCATGCAGCGAAACGGCAGGGCATGGTGGTCACGCCCGAGGAAATCCAGGAGCGCGCCGACCAGTTCCGCCGCGTGCAGGGGCTGCATCGCGCCGCCGACATGAACCACTACCTCGACGCGCTGAACGTCAGCCTCGACGAGTTCGAAGCGTTCATCACCGACAACCTGTACCAGGAGCGGATGATGGAACAGGTCTGCAGCGAGGGTGCGGTGCAGGAGTACTTTTCGCTCAACTCGCCGCGCTTCGACAGCATCGAGGTCAGCCATATCGTGGTCGACAGCGAAGGCAAGGCCAAGGAGCTGATCTCTTACCTGCAGGACGATCCCGACAGCTTCGCCGAGATGGCGCGCGAGCATTCGATCGCCGACACGCGCGAGCACGGCGGCGAGATCGGCAAGGTGCTGCGCGGCTCGCTCAAGACCGATATCGAGGCCAAGGTGTTCAACGCGGAGCCGGGCGACCTGCTGGGACCGTTCCCGGCGCCGGACCGCTCTTTCTTCGAGGTCTTCCTGGTGCGCGCCAAGCATCCCGCCACGCTCGACAGCGAAGTCGCGGTCGAAGTGCGACGGCTGCTGCGCGAGGGCTGGCTGATGGGCAGGGCGCAGGAACATGTCATCGAAGCCCGCTAGCGAGTCTGGCGAATCGGCCGCCGCCACTGCCCCGACTGCCCCGACGGCCCCGACGGCCCCGACAGCCTCGGGAATGGCCGAGGGCGGATCCGCGCTGGCCGTTTTCCTGGCCAGCGTGGAAATCCTGTCGGTGCTGACGCCTGAGGAGCTGGCGCGCCTGGCCGACGCCGCGCAGGTGCTGACCTTTGGCTTTGGCGACACGGTCTGCAATGCCGGCGAAGCTGCGCCTGGCCTGTTTATCGTCAAGTCGGGCTCCGTGCGCGTGTTCAACGAAGAGCATGGCAAGGAAATCAGCATGGGCGTGCGCAAGGCCGGCGAGGTCTTTGCGGATATCGCGCTGCTGCGCGAGTACCGGCACGAATCGTCGGTGCGCGCCTCGGGCAAGACCGAGTTGCTGATGATCCCGCGCAGCGTGGCCGAACCGGTGGTAGCCGGCAACCCGGCCGCGCTGTCCTTTGTTACCAGCTATGTCGCGATCAGTTCCGCCGGCGGCTTTGTCGCGCGGTTGTTCGACCTGCGCGGCAAGCTCGACAAGCAGGAACTGGCGGACGCCGTGCGCAGCGTTGGCGTCAAGCGCGTGGGAGCGGGCAAGGAGATCCTGAAGCAGGACGGGCGCGAGGACCGCCGCCTGTACGTGGTGCGCCAGGGCACCGTGCGCGTGGTGCGCAGCGAGGAGGGCAGCGAGTTCCCGCTGGCGACGCTGGGGCAGGGCGACATCTTCGGCGAGCGCGCCTGCGTGATGCGGCAGGAGCAGCTGGCATCGGCCATCGCCGAGACCGACGTGCGCCTGCTGGTCATCCCCGAGAAGACCGTGCAGCTGATCCTTGAGCGCAACCCGCGCCTGCGCGAGGTGCTGGAAGAGCGCATCCGCGCGCTCGACCGCGAGCTGCATCGGCAGAAGAAGCTGGCCGAGCGGCGCAAGCGCCCGGTGCTGCTGGACCTGCATTCGAAGCCCGAGCTGGGCGAGAAGATGATCCGCCGCTTCGGCCTGGTCGAGCAGGCCGAGGAGATGGACTGCGGCGCGGCCTGCCTGGCGATGATCTGCCGGCACTACGGCATCCCGATGACGCTGGGCAAGCTGCGCGAGCTGGCCAACGTGACCACGCAGGGGGCCACGCTCGACAGCCTGGCGCGTGCGGGCGAGTCGCTGGGCTTCACCACGCGCGGCGTGCAATGCACGCGCGACTCGCTGATGGGCTTCGAGCTGCCGTTCATCGTGCACTGGGAGGGCTACCACTACGTTGTGGTGTACGGCATCTCGTCGCGCTGGGTGTGGGTGGCCGATCCCGCCATCGGCTTCCGCAAGATGAGCGCGGAAGAGTTCGAGCGCGGCTGGAGCGGCACCTGCCTGCTGTTCTCGCCGGGCGAGAGCATGACGCAGCTGTCGGTGCAGCGCTCGCCGTGGCTGCGTTTCATCAGCTACCTGGCGCCGTACAAGAAGATCCTGGCGCACCTGTTCCTGGCCACCTTCGTGATCCAGATGCTGGGCGTGGTGCCGCCGCTGATCATCCAGAACATCCTCGACGGTGTGGTGGTGCACCAGAACGTGGGGCTGCTGCACCTGCTGATCGCCGGGCTCATCATCGCCAACGTGTTCTCACAGCTGATGTCGACGATCCGCGCGTACCTGGCCAACTTCATGGTGCGCAACATGGATTTCGCCATGATGTCGCACTTCTTCAAGCACACGATGTCGCTGCCGCTCTCGTTCTTCGCCAAGCGCAAGACCGGCGACATCTTCGCGCGCTTCCAGGAGAACCAGACCATCCGCGCCTTCCTGACCGAGTCGACGGTGACCACGGCGCTGAACCTGCTGATGGTGTTTATCTACTTCACCATCATGTTCCTCTACAACGTCAAGCTGACGCTGCTGCTGATTGCCTTCGTGATCCCGATCGCGGCGCTGACGATCGTGGTGACGCCGAAGGTCAAGACCTATGCGCGCGAGGTCTTTGCCGCGTCGACCGATGCCAAGGCCTACCTGATGGAAACGCTGGGCGGCGCCGAGACCGTCAAGGGCATGGGCATCGAGCGCCCGGTGCGGCTGCGCTGGGAGCGCAAGTACACCAAGGCGCTGGAGGCGCAGTACAAGGCGCAGGCGTTCCATATCCTGGTGGGGCTGGTGAGCCAGCTGCTCAACGCCGCCACCACCATCGCGGTGCTGTGGGTGGGCGCGACGCTGGTGCTGGAGCGCGAGCTGACCATCGGCCAGCTGATCGCTTTCAACGCCTTCATGGGCAGCGTGCTGGCGCCGTTGATGGGTCTGGTCGCCCTGTGGAGCCAGCTCAACGATGCGGGCGTGGCGATGGAGCGGCTTGGCGACGTGCTCGACCTGGAGCCGGAGCAGAAGCCGCAGGACGTGCTGTCGCGCGTGATGCTGCCCGACCTGCAGGGCGAGATCGTGATGAAGGACCTGTATTTCCGCTACGGCGGCGAAGACACGCCCTACGTGCTGGAGAACATCAGCTTCACCATCCGGCCAGGCGAGATGGTCGCCATCGTCGGGCGCAGCGGTTCGGGCAAGACCACGCTGGCCAAGCTGCTGGTGGGCTTCTACAAGCCGACCGAGGGCTCGATGTCGGTGGACGGCTATGACCTCAACGTGATCGACGCCGCGTTCTACCGCGCGCAGGTCGGCTATGTGATGCAGTCCAACCTGCTGTTCTCCGGCACGATCGCCGAGAACATCGCCTGCGGCGACGACAGTCCCGACCGCCGCCGCATCGAGGAAGTGGCGCGCATGGCCGACGCCCATGCCTTTATCAGCAAGCTGCCGCTCGGCTACGAGCAGGTGGTGGGCGAGCGCGGCATGGGGTTGTCGGGCGGGCAGATCCAGCGGCTGTGCATCGCCCGTGCGCTGTACCACGACCCGCGGCTGCTGGTGTTCGACGAAGCCACCTCGGCGCTGGATACGCAATCTGAAAGCAACATCCTGGCGAACATGCAGGAGATCCTGCGTGGGCGCACCGCGGTCATCATCGCGCACCGCCTCAGTACCATCATGCAGGCCGACAAGATCCTGGTGCTGTATGAAGGCGCGATCGTCGAGCAGGGCAGGCACGAAGAACTGCTGGAACGCAAGGGCATGTATTTCCAACTGGTGCAGAAGCAACTGAGCGCAGCATGAAGCTATTCAACCAGGGTGCCACCCCCGCCTCGGTGACCTCGCCGGTGTCGTTCGCCGGGCTGATCGAGAAGATCGAGATCCTGCGCTCGACGCTGCGCTGGGCATCCCGGCTAGACCGGCCCGATATCGAGAAGCTGCTCAAGCAGGCCACCACGCTGCGCGACGAGGTAATGGGGCTGTCGCACAAGGAGCGCTTCGTGCAGGCGGCAACCTCGGCCGATGCCGAAGCCGCGCCGCCGGCGCAGGAAGTCGAGCGCATGCCGCGTGAGCGGCGCCAGGCGCTGATGGAGCGCAGCTTTATCTTCGAGGGCACCTTTGGCGACAACCCCAAGCTGCTCGAAGCGCTGGAAATTGCCGAGAAAGCCGCGCCAACCGACCTGCCGGTGCTGATCGACGGCGAGAGCGGCACCGGCAAGGAACTGATGGCCAAGGTGATCCACGCCAATGGTTCGCGCACGGACAAGCCGTTCATCTCGGTCAACTGCGGCGCGATTCCCGACAGCCTGCTCGAATCCGAGCTGTTCGGCCACAAGAAGGGGGCATTCACCGGCGCCAGCAACGACCGGCGAGGCAAGTTCGAGAGCGCGCATACCGGCACCATCTTCCTGGACGAGATCGGGGAGTTGCCGCTGACCGGGCAGGTCAAGCTGCTGCGCGTGCTGGAGGCGCACGAGATCCAGCGCGTGGGCTCGGACGAGATCATCTCGGTCGACACGCGCATCGTTGCCGCCACCAACAAGGACCTGCGCAAGATGAGCGAGGTCGGCACCTTCCGCGAAGACCTGTTCTACCGACTGAGCGTCATCCACGTCAGCCTGCCGGCGCTGCGCGAGCGGCATGACGAGATCCCGCTGCTGGTGTCCTACTTCAGCGACGAGGCCGCCAGCATGCTCAAGCGCGCGCCGGTCAGGCTGACGCCGCGGCTGCGCGATTTCCTGCTGCACTACGACTACCCGGGCAATATCCGCGAGCTGCGCAACCTGATGTACCGGCTCTCGTGCCTGGCCGGCGACACCGCCGACCTGGCGCACCTGCCGCAGGACATCCGGCCCAAGCCGGCGGCGCTGGCGGTGGTTGGGGCGGTGGGGGCAGGTGCGGCGGACATCGCCATGCCGACGTCGCTCAGCGAGGCCAAGCGCGCGGCCAGCGACGAAGCCGAGCGCGCCTTCCTGGAACGCGGGCTGCAGGAGGTTGGCGGCACCGTGGCCGAGCTGGCGCGGCGCTTCGACATGAACCGCTCGCACCTGCAGATGCTGCTGAAGAAGCACGGCATCCACTCCAAGGATTTCCGCGCCAGCCGGCAGGCGGACGGGAGCAAGGGGTAGGGGCGGTACTCGGTAGGGGCGGGGCTCAGGTGTCCAGCTCGGGATTGACCAGCGTTTTGTCCGAGCCGTAGGGGTCGGCAGCGCGGATCACCACCACCGAGATGTTGTCGCGCCCGCCGGCATCGAGCGCCATCTTCAGCAGCGTCTGCGCGGCTTGCGGCGGGTCCTGTTGCGCCAGCACCGCGGCGATGTCGGGGTCGTCGACCTCATTGCTCAATCCGTCGCTGCACAGCAGGAAGATGTCGCCATCGGCAACGTCGGTCAGCAGCTGTTCCGGCATCAGCGTCGCCGCTGCGCCGACCGCGCGCGTGATGGTGTTCTGCGCCGGATGATGGCGTGCCTGGTCGGGCGTGATCAGCCCGCGCGCCAGCAGGCGTTCGACCTGGTTGTGGTCGCGCGTCAGCCGCACCAGCTCGCCGCCGCGCAGCCGGTACAGCCGACTGTCGCCGGCCCACAGGCAGCCGCAGCGGCGGTCGCCGGCCAGCATCACCACCACCGTGCTGCCGATGCAGCGCACGCCCAGCCGCGCGGCTTCATCGACCAGCGCGAGGTTGACGCCCTGCATCGCCGCACGCGTGGCCTCCATCCGGTCTTCCAGCAACGGCTGCGGCGGCAGCGCGGCCAGCGCCTGGACCACGGCCTGGCTGGCAAAGTCGCCGACGGCGTGTCCTCCCATGCCGTCGGCGACCGCCCACAACTGCTGCGCAGGCAGGTCCAGGCACGCATCCTCGTTGCGTTCGCGTACGCGGCCCACATCGGTGCAGGCCGCCGAGGTCCACTGAAAGTGCGAATCGAAACCCAAATCTAGCCTCCGCTCCGCATCGCGCCCCTTTGTTGCCCCTTTGGTGCCTTTGGTGCCTCCTCGCGCCGGGGCGTGCCACGACGCTCGCTCAGACCAAGCGGCCGTCGTTCCTCGCGCCCTGGTCACCCTGGACACTGATATTGGAGTTGGGCGCGTTATTGCGGATATCGATGTTCTGGAACTGGTTGTTCATCTGATCAGCATAGAAGCTGTAGTTGATCTCGTAAAAGTTGATCACTGCGCCAGCCGGCACCGGCGACGACGGCACGAACGGGCGGATCCACCCGAACACCCACTGCCCGCCGGCACCGCGCACGCGGGCCATGGCGTCGGATGCAAGTTCGCGGCAGCTGGCAAGGTCGTGGATAGCTAGGGTGGCCATGTTTCTGTCTCCGGTAGTAGCGGCGTGGCGCCGGGGGCGGTACCGGATTAGAGCAAGGCGCGTGCCATGGACAGCGGCGGCTGGCCGGGTCGGCGCCAGCGTGCCATCCGGCGCGGCTGGCCGGGCTGCGGCACGGCGTCGCGCCATCAGCGCACCGGCAGCTTGCGTTGGCCTGGCGCCGACACCTGCGCGAACACGTGTCGGCATTTCCCCATCACTGGGCTGCTCACGGGCCAAGCCGGCTTCAACCGCAATATTCTTCTGTTATGTGACGCAGACCACCGATGCAGCACGTGCCCGCGGCGACACTGAGCCCTCACGCAACATTGCGAGGGCGTCATGCTGATCCTGCTGACCATCGTCGAACCCCTGAACCGCCTTGGACTAAGCGTCGTGAGGACACCTTTCTGGGGGCATCGGGATATATGCGTGACAGACGACTTCGGCAACCTTACCGAATGCGAGTCGCTTGGACAGGCACTGGCATTCGCGGCGGACCTCCAGTCGCACTGAGGCACGGCCGCTGCGAATCCTCGATGGTGGGTGGGGGCTGTGTCGGGTGACTTCCGGCAAGAGGATTTTGATATACTCCCCTCCTGCTTCAGGGTCCCCTCGCCGTAGTTCAATGGATAGAACGAGCGCCTCCTAAGCGCTAGATACAGGTTCGATTCCTGTCGGCGGGACCATTCCTTCAGTAAATTCTTCCCCTCCCAGTCCGATCGCCTCCGGGGCCAATTGCGCCTTTCGTTGCCTATACTTTCGCAAAGGCAAAAGGTTGCGTTCCGGGCACCTGCCCGCGGCGGCCTTGCCAGACAGGGAGATTGCCATGGCACGTGTCGGACTGCTCGTACGTTCACTGGCGTTGTTGCCGCTTCTTGGGCTCGCCAGCTGCATCTCGGTGCAACGAACGGTTTCCGATCCACCGCCGAGCGGTCGTACGGTCATCGTGCCGCCGGGGTCCACCGTGACCTGCACGCCTGGGCCGTGCGAGGTGCGGTAAGCGGTTCGGCTGCCAGCAATCAAGCCGCGTTGCGCTCCGCAATCCGAGCATAGCGTTGCTCAGTGCGCGCTCGTCTTCGAGAAAAGCTGAATTACCGCGACGCCGGCAATAATCAGGCCAATGCCCAGGCAAGCCGCCAGGTCTGGAATCTGCCGGTACAGCACCACCGCAATCAGCGACACCAGCACGATCCCGGCACCGCTCCAGATCGCGTACGCAATCCCCACCGGCACGGTCCGCATCACCAGCATCAGCAGCCAGAACGCCGCCACGTAGCCGCCGACCACCAGCACGCTGGGCACCAGCCGGGTAAAGCCTTGCGAGGCCTTCAGGCTGCTGGTGGCAATGACTTCGGCGACGATGGCGAGGGCGAGAAGCAGGTATCCGTTCATGGCTGGGGCTGGAAAGTGGGGGCGGTGCCAAACCGGCATCTTAGCGCCGCCGCCATGTTGCGCCAAAGCCTCCTCCCTCCCTTGCGGTGGTTGTGCGAAGCGGCAAAGCGGTTTTGAATGGCACAAAAACATAGAACAAAGGCAGGTCCCGCGCGGGCCTGCGGCACAAGGCAGTCGCGGTATTGCGGCCTGACCAAGCCGGCACGAACTTCCGATGCCGGCGGCTGGCTTTGGGGTAAGGGGAGCGGTATGAGTCACACCGGTATCGACGGAACCACCGTCTGGCCGAAAACGCAGTTCGGGGAGCCGGCGCCCGCGCCGGACGCGACGCCGTGGCAGGACACCATCGCCGCCGCGGACCATGCGTTGGAGGAAGCCACGCGTATCCAGCGCGGCGTGGAGCACAACCTCAAGCTGATGCAGGAAGTCCGGTCGCTGCGCGAAGAGCTGCGCAAGGCCCATGCGCAGATCGACCGCTACCGGGGCATGCATGCGCGGGTGGTGGTGGGCATGCGGCAGCTGGAGGACGACCACACCGGGGCCATGAGCCGGCTCAAGGCAGAGAACGAGATGCTGCTGGTGCGCCACCGGGTCTACAAGCTGATGGCCGAGCACTACGCCCGCATGGCGCTGCGGCTGGACCCGCAGACCTTTGCCGCGCACCGCGACCGCGTGCTGCAGCACATCCTGTTCCAGCGCCGCAAGGGCGTGCCGCCGGACGAGATCCGCGCCGCCGACGTTGGCTTCCTGATGCTGTAGCCGCGCCCGGGTGGGGGCGCTCAGACCGCTCAGGCTGCTCAGGCCGCGCGCGGTCTCAGCACGTAGAACGCCAGCATGCCGCCGACCACGCCCCAGAACGCCGAGCCGATGCCTGCCAGGGTCATGCCCGAGGCGGTGATCATGAAGGTCAGCAGCGCGGCTTCGCGCTCCGCCGGGGTCTGCATGGCGACGGTCAGGCCGTTGGCGATCGAGCCCAGCAGCGCGAACGCGGTCACGCCGACCACCAGCGCCCTGGGGAAGGCGGCGAACAGCGCGGCGATGCTGGCAGCCAGCGTGCCCGCCACCAGGTAGCCGATGCCGCAGACCACGGCCGCGGTATAGCGGCGGTTGCGGTCCGGGTCGGCCTGCGGGCCGGTGCAGATGGCGGCGGTAATCGCCGCCAGGTTGATGCCGTGCGAGCCGAACGGCGCCACCACGGCCGACGCCAGCCCGGTAACCGTGATCAGGCGCGAGGCCGGCACGTGGTAGCCGTCGGCGCGCAGCACCGCCAGCCCCGGGATGTTCTGCGACGCCAGCGCGACGATAAAGAGCGGAATCGCCATGCTGATGAAGGCCGACAGCGAGAACGCCGGTGTGGTCCATACCGGCACGGCCAGCTCCAGCCGCATACCGGAGAAATCAAGCTGGCCGATTACGCCGGCAATGGCCACCCCGGTCGCCAGCACGCCCGGCACCGCGTAGGCCGGCCACAGCTTCTTGCCCAGCAGATAGGCGGCGAACATGGCCAGCAGCAGCACGGTCTGGTGTTGCGCCTGCACGAACACATCCACGCTGATCCGGAACAGGATGCCGGCCAGCAGCGCCGAGGCGATGCTGGCCGGCAACGCCCGCATCAGCTTGTCGAACCAGCCGGTCATGCCGGCGGCGACCATCAGCAGCGCGGACATCAGGAAGGCGCCGATCGCCTCGGGATAGGGCACGCCGGGCAGGCTGGCGATCAGCAGCGCGGCGCCGGGCGTTGACCAGGCCACCACGATCGGCATGCGCGATGCCAGCGACAGGCCGAGGGTGGTCACGCCCATGCCGATCGACAGCGCCCAGATCCACGACGAGACCTGCGCGTCGGTCAGGTGCGCGGCCTGGCCGGCCTGGATCATCAGCACCAGCGAGCTGGCATAGCCGGTGAGCGTGGCGACCAGCCCGGCAACGAGCGCGGAGACGGACAGGTCGGAAAATTTCAGTGAAGCGGTGGTCATCGGGGAGGCGCGGAAAAGGAGCGCGCACATTGGCACGGCCGCCATGTTCGCACGAGTGCCTTGGCCGTACCAATCCGCCGCACCGGTCTTCCGGGCGCGGACAACTGCCGCCGGGGCAAGCGTACTGCGCAACCAACGGCGCCACATGGCCGGGTTGACGGGACTTTCCCTTACGGAGTTCTCCGACTGGAGCGGGACTGGCCGCATTGATATTCTGCAGTCGTGCCTTGCGAGCAGGGCACCGAGGAGAGACTCTTGGGCCCGCAATGCGCGGGCCTTTCTTTTTGTGGGCCGCCTGCCGGCCGGGCGGGGTCGCCTTGGGGTCAACTCAACGTCGCCCCGGGGTCGTCTACAATGCGGGCTGCCGCGCCGTGGCCGGCAACCATCCCGTCTGTCTTTCCTTACGCCGTCTTTCCGTCGTCCTCTTCCCATGGCCCTGTTTTCCATCACCGACGCCCAGCTCGCCTTCGGGCACGTGGCTTTGCTCGACCACGCCGATTTCTCGCTGGAGGCCGGCGAACGCGTGGGCCTGATCGGGCGCAATGGCTCGGGCAAGTCCTCGCTGCTGAAAATCGTGGCCGGACTCTCGGCGCCGGATGACGGCCTGATCGCGCGCCAGAGCGGCGTGACCAGCGCCTACGTGCCGCAGGAGCCTCAGTTCGAGCCGGGTATCACCGTGTTCGATGCCGTTTCGCAGGGCATGGGCGACGCGCACGACCTGCTGGTGCGCTACGAGGCCGCCGCCGAGCGCGTCGCCGAGCACCATGACGACGAAGCCGCGCTGGCCGAGCTGCACCGGCTGCAGTCCGAACTGGACGCCGCCAACGCCTGGCAACTGCGCACCCGCGTGGAAACCACGCTGGCCCGGCTGGGGCTGGATTCGCACACGCGCGTCGATGCGCTGTCCGGCGGCCTGCAGAAGCGCGTGGCGCTGGCGCAGGCGCTGGTGGCCGAACCCGACATCCTGCTGCTGGACGAGCCGACCAACCACCTCGACGTGGAAGCGATCCGCTGGCTGGAAGACCTGCTGCTGACGTTCCGCGGCAGCGTGCTGCTGATCACCCACGACCGCGCCTTCCTGGACCGCGTCGCCACCCGCATCATCGAGCTGGACCGCGGCCGGCTGGTGTCCTTCCCCGGCAACTTCGCCGCCTACCAGGCGCGCAAGGAAGAGCTGCTCGCCGCCGAGCAGGTCGAGCAGGCCAAGTTCGACAAGCTGCTGGCGCAGGAAGAAGTGTGGATCCGCAAGGGCGTGGAGGCGCGCCGCACGCGCAGCGTGTCGCGCATCCAGCGGCTGGTGGCAATGCGCACCGAGCGCGCCGCGCGCCGCGAGGTGCAGGGCAACGTCAAGCTGGAGGTGTCGCAGGCCGACCGCTCCGGCAAGATCGTGTCCGAGCTGATCGATGTGAACAAGGCCTATGGCGACAAGGCGGTGGTGGGCGAGTTCACCGCCACCATCATGCGCGGCGACAAGGTTGGCCTGATCGGTCCCAACGGCGCCGGCAAGACCACGCTGCTGCGGCTGATCCTGGGCGAGCTGGCGCCGGACAGCGGCACGGTGCGCAACGGCAGCAACCTGCAGGTGGCGTACTTCGACCAGATGCGCACCGCGCTCGACCTGGAGAAATCGCTGGCCGACACCATCAGTCCGGGCAGCGACTGGGTCGAGGTCAACGGCCAGCGCAAGCACGTGATGAGCTACCTGGGCGACTTCCTGTTCGCGCCGGAGCGCGCGCGTTCGCCGGTCAAGTCGCTGTCGGGCGGGGAACGCAACCGCCTGCTGCTGGCACGGCTGTTCGCGCGCCCGGCCAACGTGCTGGTGCTGGACGAGCCGACCAATGACCTCGATATCGACACGCTGGAACTGCTGGAAGAACTGCTGCAGGACTACAGCGGCACCGTGTTCCTGGTCTCGCACGACCGCGCGTTCCTGGACAACGTGGTGACGTCCACCATTGCCGCCGAGGGCGAAGGCGTGTGGCGCGAGTCGGTGGGCGGGTATTCCGACTGGGTCGAGCAATCGGCCCGCGCCGCGTCGATCCAGGCCGCTCGCAAGCCGGAGCAGAAGGCGGCCGAGCCGGCCAAGGGCAAGGATTCGCGCGAGGCGCGCGGCGCCAACCGGACCGTCAAGCTGTCATACAAGGAGCAGCGCGAACTGGACGGCCTGCCGGAACGCATCGCCGCGCTGGAAACCGAGCAGAAGACGATCTCGGGGCAGTTGGAGGATGGCTCGCTTTATGTAAGCGACGCGGCCAAGGCAGCGCAGCTCGCCACGCGGCATGATGAGATCGAGATGGAACTGCTGGAGGCGCTGGAGCGGTGGGAGGTGTTGGAGGGGAAGGGGAAGGGGGAAGGTGAATAAGGGGTGACAGGATCTCGGTCGTTTGGGCGCCGTTGTCAACAGCGGAAGCGGTTCAACGGCCAACAGCAAGGTTTCCCAATCTCACCCACACCACGCCAACACCATATTGGTCAGGTCGACCATGAACGAAGGCCGCAGGTACCCCACGAACCCAACCGCCAGCACCCCGGCCAGCACCGCCAGCCCGGCTGCCTTCGCGATGCGCGCGCGGGCCGCCACCATCACGCCGCCGCCGGCTGGGCACGCACCAGCGCCTGCTCGCGGATCGGCAGGTTGACCAGTGCCGCCATCACGCCCAGACCGATCGAGATAAGCCACACCGTGTTGTAGCCGCCGGTGCGGTCATAGAGATATCCGCCCAGCCACGCGCCGAGGAAGCTGCCGATCTGGTGCGAGAAGAACACCACCCCCGACAGCATCGACAGGTACTTCACGCCGAACACCTGCGCGATGATGCCGTTGGTCAGCGGCACCGTCGACAGCCACAGGAAGCCCATCAGCGCCGCGAACACCCAGGTGCTGGCCACCGTCAGCGGCAACAGCAGGTAGCCGGCGATCACGACAGAGCGCGCCAGGTAGATAAACGCCAGCAGGTAGCGCTTGGGCAGGCGCTGGCCGATCGCGCCGGCGGTGTAGGTGCCGAACACGTTGAACAGCCCGATCAGCGCCAGCGCCACGACGGCGACCTTCGGGTCGGTCAGGCCCTGGTCCTTCAGGTACGGTGTCAGGTGGACACCGATAAACACCACCTGGAAGCCGCACACGAAGTAGCCCAGCGTCAGCAGCTGGAAGTTGCGGTTGCTGAAGGCTTCATGGACCGCCTGGCCGATGGTCTGGTGCTGGCCCGCCGTGTGCGCCGCCTCGCGCGGTTCGCGCAGGGTCAGCGCCAGCGGCAGCATCACGCAGGCCATCAGCGCCATTACGTACAGCGCGTTCTGCCAGCCCAGGCCCGAGATCAGCCCCTGTTCGATAGGGATCATCAGGAACTGCCCGAACGAGCCCGCCGCGGCGGCGATGCCCATTGCCCACACGCGCTTCTCGGGGCTGGCCACGCGGCCGATCACGCCATAGACGATGCTGTAGGTGGTGCCCGACTGGGCGATGCCGATCAGCACCCCGGCACCGGTGGCAAAGGCGGTGCCGCTGGTCGCCAGCGCCATCACCACCAGGCCCGCCACATACAGCGCCACGCCGACCAGCATGATGCGCAGCGCGCCGAACTTGTCGGCCAGCGCGCCGGCGAAGGGCTGGCTGGCGCCCCACATCAGGTTCTGCAGCGCCAGCGCGAAGGCGAAGGTCTCGCGGTTCCAGCCGTGTGCCTGCGTGATCGGCAGGTTGAACAGGCCGAAGCCGTGGCGAATGCCCATCGAGAGCGTCACGAGCAGGCCCCCGCACACCAGTACGGTGGTCAGGGAAAGTTGTCGGTTTTGCATGTCTTGGCTCGGTGTGCGGCTGACCGCGCGGTGGCGCGGCGCCGGCATGGATTGTCTGTGCTTGTTGTGGACCGTGCCGGGACGGCAATCAGGCTTGCCGTGGGCCGGGTGGAGGCGAGTTTACCCCGGACGCGGAAAACGCGTACGCCGCCGCCTGAAGCCGGTGGCGCGGCAAAAAGTGGCGGCGCCGCGGCAAATGTGGCGCGAGCCCCCGGCGGCAGCGGCAAGCGCTTTCCGGCGGGAATACCGCCGCCGGCATCCATTACAATGCAGTGCCCGGTGCCCCGGCGCGTGCACAGTTGTACGCCCGCGGCAGGCGGGACATCCACTTTCGTAGCGACTCCATGGCGAGCAAAACCAGTCAGTACAGCGAATCTTCCATCCGGGTCCTGAAGGGCCTGGAGCCGGTCAAGCAGCGCCCCGGCATGTACACCCGGACCGACAACCCCCTGCATATCGTGCAGGAGGTGATCGACAACGCCTCGGACGAGGCCCTGGGCGGCCACGGCTCCGAGATCCTGGTGACCCTGCACCGCGACGGCAGCGTCAGCGTGGAGGACGACGGCCGCGGCATCCCGGTGGGCATCCACCCGGAAGAAGGCGTGCCGGTGGTCGAGATCGTCTTTACCCGGCTGCACGCCGGGGGCAAGTTCGACAAGGGCAAGGGCGGCGCCTATGCCTTCTCGGGCGGCCTGCACGGCGTGGGCGTGTCGGTGACCAACGCACTGTCGACGCAGCTGGACGTGACCGTCTGGCGCGACGGCATGTGCTCGACGCTGACCTTCTCCGGGGGCGACGTGACCGTGCCTTTGGCCTCGCGCAAGTTCGAGCGCGGCGAGAAGAAGAACGGCACGCGCGTGCAGGTGTGGCCCGACGCCAAGTATTTCGATTCGGCCGCGATCCCGCAGGCAGAGTTGCAGCGGCTGCTGCGTAGCAAGGCCGTGCTGCTGCCGGGCGTCAAGGTGACGCTGGTGATCGAGAAGAGCGGCGAAACCCAGACCTGGCAGTATGACCAGGGCCTGAAGGGCTACCTGGTCGAAGCGCTGGCGCAAGGAAGCGGCTCGGAGCTGGTGATCCCGATGTTCGAGGGCGAGCATTTCGCCGACCCCGACGCCAACCCGGGCGAGGAAGGCTTTGCCGACGGCGAGGGCGCGTCGTGGGTGGTGGCCTGGACCGAAGACGGCGCACCGGTGCGCGAGTCCTACGTCAACCTGATCCCCACTCCCGCCGGCGGCACGCATGAGTCCGGCCTGCGCGAAGGCCTGTTCCAGGCGGTCAAGAGCTTTATCGAGATGCACGCGCTGCAGCCCAAGGGCGTCAAGCTGATGAGCGAAGACGTGTTTGCGCGCGCTTCGTTCGTGCTGTCGGCCAAGGTGCTCGACCCGCAGTTCCAGGGGCAGATCAAGGAACGCCTGAACAGCCGCGACGCGGTGCGGCTGGTCTCCACCTTCAGCCGGCCGGCGCTGGAGCTGTGGCTGAACCACCATGTCGAGTACGGCAAGAAGCTGGCCGAGCTGGTGATCCGCCAGGCGCAGGCGCGCACGCGCGCGGCGCAGAAGGTCGAGAAGAAGAAGGGTTCCGGCGTGGCCGTGCTGCCCGGCAAGCTGACCGACTGCGAATCCACCGACGTGACCCGCAACGAGCTGTTCCTGGTCGAGGGCGATTCCGCAGGCGGCTCGGCCAAGATGGGCCGCGACAAGGAATTCCAGGCCATCCTGCCGCTGCGCGGCAAGGTGCTCAACACGTGGGAAACCGAGCGCGACCGCCTCTTTGCCAACAACGAGGTGCACGACATCGCGGTGGCGATCGGCGTGGATCCGCACGGCACCAACGACGAGCCCGACCTGTCCAACCTGCGCTACGGCAAGATCAGCATCCTGTCGGACGCGGACGTGGACGGCGCGCATATCCAGGTGTTGCTGCTGACGCTGTTCTTCCGTCACTTCCCCAAGCTGATCGACGCCGGCAACGTCTATGTGGCGCGTCCGCCGCTGTTCCGCGTCGATGCTCCCGCGCGCGGCAAGAAGCCGGCGCAGAAGCTGTATGCGCTGGATGAAGGCGAACTCGTGGCCATCCAGGACAAGCTGGTCAAGGACGGCGTCAAGGATGGCAGCTGGCAGATATCTCGCTTCAAGGGCCTGGGCGAGATGAGCGCCGAGCAGCTGTGGGAAACCACCATGAACCCCGACACGCGCCGCTTGCTGCCCGTGACGCTGGGCGAGTACGACCTGCCGCAGACCGTCGAGATGATGAACATGCTCATGGGCAAGGGCGAGGCCGCGCAGCGCCGCAGCTGGCTGGAAGAGAAGGGCAACGAGGTCGAGGCCGATATCTGATCGCAGGAGCGGCGGCCCGCGATTGGGGGGATAATCCCCGAGTCCGCATGACCAGCTGGAACGCACGATGACGACGAGACCCCCCGGCAACCGATGGCGCAAGGCGGCAGCCGCAGTGCTGGCGCTGGCCGGGCTCGCCTGCGCGCCGGCGGCCCATGCCGAGCTGTGGGGCTATATCGATGCTGACGGCGTCGCGCACTTCGCCGACGAGAAGCTCGACGCGCGCTACAAGCTGTTCATGAAGGACGGCGGCAAGCTCGACAGCGCGCGTCTGGCGGCGATCCAGCGGGGCAAGGCGCCGGCCGGCGCGGACGGCGCGGACAATGTCGACCTCGAGCGGCACAAGCTCTACCGCTACGTCGTCAACCATCCCAACATCAAGACCGTCGAGCCGCTGATCCACCAGATCGCCAGCAAGCAGGATGTCGATCCCGCGCTGGTCAAGGCGGTGATGGCGGTGGAGTCGGGCTTCAATCCGGGCGCGGTTTCGCCCAAGGGCGCGATCGGGCTGATGCAGGTGATTCCCGACACCGGCGCGCGCTTTGGCATCAGCGCCGACCAGCGCCGCACGGTCGAGCAGAAACTGGCTGACCCGCGCACCAACATCACCGCCGGCGTGCGCTACCTGCGCTGGCTGATGCAACTGTTTCCGAACAACCTGGAACTGGTGCTGGCGGCGTATAACGCGGGCGAGGGCGCGGTGCAGCGCTACAACAACCGCATTCCGCCGTACCCCGAGACGCAGCAGTATGTCAGCACGGTGCTGCAGTTCTACCGCTTCTACCAACCCGCGCAAGCCGCGGGTCCCATGCGTGCCAGTGCCGACGGTCCGCGCGTGAAGATGGTGATCGGCGGGCGGCGCAACATGCCCTGACCGGCATGACCGAACCACAAGCAACCCGGCGCGCTGCTTCAACATGGCGCGCCGAATTCTTGCCTATCCATGGAACAACAAGACATCACGTTTCAACCTGAAGAGCCGGCCGATTCGCTGACGCTGGCCCGCTACGCCGAGCGCGCCTACCTCGATTACGCCGTCAGCGTGGTCAAGGGCCGCGCGCTGCCGGAAGTGGCCGATGGCCAGAAGCCGGTGCAGCGCCGCATCCTGTTCTCGATGCACGAGATGGGCCTGCGCGCCGATGCCAAGCCGGTCAAGTCCGCGCGCGTGGTCGGCGACGTGCTGGGCAAGTTCCACCCGCACGGCGACCAGTCCGCCTATGACGCGCTGGTGCGCCTGGCGCAGGACTTCTCGCTGCGCTATCCGCTGATCGACGGCCAGGGCAACTTCGGCTCGCGCGACGGTGACGGCGCGGCGGCGATGCGCTACACCGAAGCGCGCCTGACGCCGATCTCGCGGCTGCTGCTCGACGAGATCGACCAGGGCACGGTCGACTTCATCCCCAACTACGACGGCTCGATGCAGGAGCCCAGGCTGCTGCCGGCGCGGCTGCCGTTCGTGCTGCTCAACGGCGCCTCGGGCATCGCCGTGGGCATGGCCACCGAGATCCCGCCGCACAACCTGCGCGAGGTCGCCGCGGCCACCGTGGCGATGATCCGCAACCCGAATATCTCGCTGGCCGAGGTGCTGGCGCTGATGCCGGGACCGGACTACCCCGGCGGCGGCCAGATCATCTCGCCGGCGTCGGATATTGCCCAGATCTACGAGAACGGCCGCGGCAGCCTGAAGGTGCGCGCGCGCTGGACCATCGAGGAAATGGCGCGTGGCCAGTGGCAGGTGGTGGTGAACGAACTGCCGCCGAATACTTCCGCGCAGAAGGTGCTGGAAGAGATCGAGGAAATCACCAATCCCAAGATCAAGACCGGCAAGAAGGCGCTGACGCCGGACCAGCAGCAGCTCAAGGCTACCGTGCTGGGCGTGCTCGATGCGGTGCGCGATGAATCCGGCAAGGATGCGCCGGTGCGGCTGGTGTTCGAGCCCAAGAGCAAGAACATCGACCAGCAGGAGTTCATCCAGGTGCTGCTGGCGCATACCAGCCTGGAATCGGGCGCGCCGATCAACCTGGTGATGATCGGCACCGATGGCCGGCCACGCCAGAAGGGCCTGCGCGAGATCCTGGGCGAGTGGATTGCGTTCCGCTTCGACACGGTCACGCGCCGCACGCGCCATCGCCTGGGCAAGGTCGAGGACCGCATCCACATCCTCGAAGGCCGGATGCTGGTGCTGCTCAATATCGACGAGGTGATCCGCATCATCCGCGAGAGCGACGAGCCCAAGCCGGCGCTGATCGAAGCCTTCGAGCTGACCGACCGCCAGGCCGAGGACATCCTTGAAATCCGCCTGCGCCAGCTGGCGCGGCTGGAAGCGATCAAGATCGAGAAGGAGCTGAAGGACCTGCGCGAAGAACAGGCCGACCTGGATGTGCTGCTCAAGTCCGAGACCATGATGCGCCGTCGCATCATCAAGGAGATCGAGACCGACGCCAGGCAGTTCAGCCCGGAAGACAAGGACCCGCGCCGCACGCTGATCCAGGAAGAGCGCCGCGCCGCCGCCGAAGTGCGCGTGATCGACGAGCCGGTGACGGTGATCATGTCGCAGAAGGGCTGGGTGCGTACGCGCCAGGGCCATGGCCACGATCCGCAGCAGTTCACCTTCAAGGCGGGCGATGCGCTCTACAACACCTTTGACTGCCGCACGGTCGATGTGCTTCTGGTGTTCGGCACCAATGGCCGGGTCTATTCCGTGCCGGTCTCCAGCCTGCCGGGCGGGCGCGGCGACGGGGTGCCTATCACCACGCTGATCGAGCTGCAGTCCGGCAGCCAGGTGGCGCACACCCTTGCCGGCAGCCCCACCCAGCGCGTGCTGATTGCCACCGCGGGCGGCAACGGCTTCCAGACCACGGTGGGCGACATGACCGGCCGGCAGAAGGGCGGCAAGTCGTTCCTGACGCTGGACGACGGCGATGCACCGCTGCCGCCGGCGCCGATCGGCGACGAGGCCACGCATGCGGCTTGCCTGTCCGGCAACGGCCGCCTGCTGCTGGTGGCGCTGGACGAGGTCAAGGTGCTGTCGGCCGGCGGCCGAGGCGTGATCCTGATGGAGCTGGAGCCCAAGGAGAAGCTGTTGCAGGCGGTTGCCGTGGGCGCGCCGGGGTTGATGCTGTCGGGCGCGGGCCGCGGCGGCAAGCCGTCGTCACAGAAGCTGGCCGGGCAGTCGCTGCTGCCGTATGTCGGCAAGCGCGCGCGCAAGGGCAAGCAGATCGAGGCCAGGCTGAAGGAGCCGAGGATCGATCCGGTGCGGGTGGAGGCGACCGGCGGCAATTGATCGATTTCCGACCCGCAACCGATTGTTGTCTCCCCTCTCCCTCTGGGAGCTGAGCTTTACCCACAACTTCTGGCGGCTTACTCGTCTTTCTGGAAGATCCGATACATTTCGGTGATTTCGTGCAGGGCGAGGAAGCCGCGCCAGAGGACGGTGGCTCCCGGGGGATCGTCGTTTTTGCGACCCAGGTAGCCACCGAGCTTGGCGATCCAAAGGACCGCGTCGCTGAGTTTTGGCGCCTCTTCCGGTGGCTTGGTTGTGCCGTGCGTGCGGCAGTACAAGGCCCGCCATTCGAGCGGTTGCAGCAGCACCGAGCAAGGGATATCGGCTTCGAGCCGGCCCAGCATGGTCGCGTACATTATGCGCCAGCCGATCACGGCGAACAGCGCCGTGGCCCGCAGGAACCGCTCCAGCGTCCCGAACTGCCGCGCTTCGATCTGGCAGCCACTCTTCAGGACACGATGCCAGGATTCAATGGTCCAGCGCCGGGCATACCAGCTCAGTCGCTCCAGCGCATCTTCCAGCGTTTGGGTAGGCATTGAACTGAGCAACATCCATTCGAGCGGCTCAACGCCTTGGGGCGGCTCGATCTCCAGCGCGTGAATGGCAAACACTTCGAGACTCGGTAGATCCTCTGCACCGCGGCTGCGCGGCGGTCGCAGTTGGACGGGCACACAACGCAAAGCCAGTCGGGCGCTACGCGCCTGCCTGGCGCCGCTCCTGGGCACGTGCAATACGGTCTCTCCAAGTACAGGAGCCGCAGCAACCGTCTCCCACAGATACTTCTCTGGGTGGTCCACGCCTCGATTCCAGGCGGCCCGCACCAACCAGTCCACCCCCGCTGGGCGCGGCGCCAGGAACACGTCGTACACATCGCCCTCGCGATCGCTGACGGCAACAAGGTGCGTGTCCGGACACTGCATCTTGAGCGGCTCAAGGCATTCCAGCCCCTCCAGCCACTTCACGCTTTCCTTGTCACGAATGGACAGCGCCCGGCGCTGCCCGGCCTTGCCCGATGCTTGCGGCGCACGCACCCACGTCTTCATGCTCAGCACGCCCAGTGGCAGGCCCTCAGGCGTCACCGCCAGCACGCTGTGCAACATGAATCCGTGCAAATTGCCGCCCGTGCCGTGACCAAGCCCCTCAGTCGCGGGCAAATTTGCCAGATTGAATTCCGTGGTGTCCTGCACCGCCAGTACGACAGGTACCTGCTGCATGCGACCCACGGTTTGAGCGACGTGGCTCGCCAGGATTCCGTCTGGGTCGACCGCCTCATTATCAAAGAAGCGATATGCCGCCTTGAGTTGGGCACCACTCAAGGCCTGCGGGAACGAAACATGGGCTTTTTGCGCCAGTCCGCGCGCCAATGCCACAAGGCGCTGCGTGCGACGCGCATCGCCCAATTGTGCGCCACCGAATTCGTCGCCGGCCCAGTCTTCAAGGTCTTCCATATCAGGCAAAGTCGCCACCAATGATTAACAACTTCGCCTGAAGTTAACACCGTCCAATCCGGTTTACAACCTCTCCTATCGAGATGTGGGTAAAGGTAAGCTCTGGGAGAGGGGCGGGGGAGAGGGCCGGCGTGTCCACGAAGTGACGCGCTTTCATGCTTGCCGAAGTCCTGCCCTCTCCCCCGGCCCCTCTCCCGCAAGCGGGAGAGGGGAGAAAACCAGCGGGATCAATCCACCCCCACAAATCCCCCCGTCTGATGCGCCCACAACCGCGCATACAGCCCCCCATGCGCGAGCAGTTCCGCATGCGTGCCGTTCTCGACGATATGCCCGTTGTCCAGCACCACCAGCCGGTCCATGCGCGCGATCGTCGACAGCCGGTGCGCGATGGCGATTACCGTCTTGCCTTGCATCAGCGTTTCCAGGCTGTCCTGGATTGCCGCTTCCACTTCAGAATCCAGCGCCGAGGTCGCTTCGTCCAGGATCAGGATCGGCGCGTTCTTCAGCAGCACCCGCGCGATCGCGATGCGCTGGCGCTGTCCGCCTGACAGCTTCACGCCGCGCTCGCCCACCTGCGCTTCCAGCCCGGTATTGCCGTGGGCATCGACCAGGTTGGGCGTGAACTCGTCCGCGCGGGCGCGGTGCAGCGCTTCGGCCAGCTCGGCGTCGGTGCTGGAGGGTTTGCCGTACAGCAGGTTCTCGCGGATCGAGCGGTGCAGCAGCGAAGTGTCCTGCGTCACCATGCCGATCTGCGCGCGCAGGCTTTCCTGCGTGACACCGGCGATGTCCTGCCCGTCGATCAGGATGCGGCCGCTTTCCACGTCATAGAGCCGCAGCAGCAGGTTGACCAGCGTCGACTTGCCGGCGCCGGAAGGCCCGACCAGCCCGATCTTCTCGCCCGGATGCACGATCAGGTTGACGCCCTCGATCACGCCCGAGCCCTTGCCGTAGTGGAATCCAACCTGCTCGAAGCGGACTTCGCCCTGTGTTACGCGCAGCGGCTGCGCGTTGGAGCGGTCGGTGACCTTGCGCGGCACGGCGATGGTCTTCATGCCGTCCTGCACCTGCCCGACGTTCTCGAAGATGCCGTTGACCACCCACATGATCCAGCCGGACATGTTGTTGATGCGGATCACCAGCCCCGTGGTCAGCGCGATCGCGCCCGTGGTGACGTGCCCGGTGCTCCACAGCCACACCGCCAGTCCGGTGGTGCCGGCGATCAGCGCGCCGTTCATCGCGGTGATGGTGACGTCCATGCCGCTGACCATGCGTCCCGCCTGCCGCGTCTTTTCGGTCTGCTCGGCCATGGCGTCGCGCGCGTAGTCTTCTTCCTGCCGGGTATGGGCGAACAGCTTGAGCGTGGTGATGTTGGTATAGCCGTCGACGATGCGCCCCATCAGCCGCGAGCGTGATTCGGTGGCGATCACCGAGCGCTCCTTCACGCGCGGCACGAAGTACAGCAGTGCGGCCACATAGCATACGATCCACAGCAGCAGCGGGATTATCAGCCGCCAGTCGGCCTGCGCGAACAGCACCAGCGAACTGACCGCGTAGATCACCACGTGCCACAGCGCGTCGACCGCCTGCACGGCGGAGTCGCGCAGCGAGAAGCCGGTCTGCATGATGCGCTGGGCGATGCGGCCGGCAAAGTCGTTCTGGAAGAACGACAGGCTCTGCTTGAGCACGTAGCGGTGGTTCTGCCAGCGGATCAGGTTGGACAGGCTGGGGTTGATGACCTGGTGCACCAGCACGTCGTGCAGGCCGAAGAAGATGGGCCGCAGCAGCACTGCCACCACCAGCATCCATATCAGTTCGTCGCGATGCCGGCTGAAGAATTCCGCGCCCGGCGTGGTCTGCGCCATGTCGACCAGCCGGCCAAGGAAGCTGAACAGCGCCACCTCGATCAGCGCGCCGACCAGGCCCACCAGCAACAGCAGCGCGAACACGCCCCACACTTCACGCAGGTACCAGGTATAGAAGCGCAAGACCTGGCCCGGCGGCTCGCGGTCGGGCATGTTCCGGAAGGGGTCGATCAGTCTTTCCAGGCGACGCAACATGGCAGGTTCCCGTTGTGTGGCACGGCGCGCCCGGTCGTCCTTGTGTTGTCCTTGTGGGATGCCGGGGGCGCTTGCGGCGGATCAGACGCAACATGATACGCGCCATTGCCCAATGGAAAAGCCCCGCCGGGGGCGGGGCCTTGTCTGAAACGCCATGCCGAAACTGCTGCGGCGGCAGGGCAATCAGGGGTGGTGGATCACCATATGCGTGAACGGCGGCACGTAGGCCTGCAGCGTCACGAACAGGCCCACCAGGATCGCCAGCACGATCGAGTGGAAGAACACGTAGCGCAGGATGTCGCCCTCGTGGCCGTACCACTTGGTCGCCGTGGAGGCCACCACGATGGACTGCGCGTCGATCATCTTGCCCATCACGCCGCCCGAGCTGTTGGCCGACGCCATCAGCACCGGCGACAGGCCCAGTTGCTCGGCGGTGGTCTTCTGCAGGCCGCCGAACAGCACGTTGGAGGCCGTGTCCGAACCGGTCAGCGCCACGCCCAGCCAGCCCAGCATGGTGCCGAACAGCGGGTAGAACACGCCGGTGTGGGCAAAAGCCAGGCCCAGCGTGGCATCCAGGCCCGAGTAGCGGGTCAGGTAGCCGACGCCGAACATCGCGCAGATGGTCAGCAGCGAGTAGCGCACCAGCTTGATGGTTTCCCAGTATTCCTTGAACAGGCGCGGCACCGAGTAGCCCATCAGCAGGCCGCCCGCGATCGCCGAGACAAAGATGCCGGTACCGGCCATCGACAGCACGTTGAAGTTGAACACGGCGCCTTCGATGACTTCCTTGGGCACCACCGGAGGCACCTTGACGATAGCCTTGTCCAGGCCCGGGACCGGGAATTTCCACGCCCACAGGCTATCCATCAGCTTCTTGAACTCGGGGATACCCCAGACGAACACGAACACCGTAAGGATCACCCACGGCATCCAGGCCTTCGCCACCGAAATGCCGGCCGAGGCGGCGCTGGCGCGGGCGTCGGCTTCGAGCGCTTCGGGGTGGTCGACCTTGGAGTCGTCGTGGCGGCCCAGGATCTTGGTCGAAGTCCAGATGTCCTTGGGGTGCCAGACCTTCAGGAACAGCGTCAGCGAGCCCATCGACACCAGCGCCGCGATCACGTCCACCAGCCACGGGCCGTGGAAGTTCGACACCAAATACTGCGGCACGGCAAAGCTCACGCCCGCCACCAGGATCGCCGGCCAGATCGCCAGCATGCCGCGGAAGCCGGCAAAGGCCCAGATCAGCCAGAACGGCACGATCACCGAGAAGAACGGCAACTGGCGGCCGATCATGGCCGACAGGTCGAGCAGGTCCAGCCCGGTCACCGAGGCCAGGCCGATGATCGGCGCGCCCAGCGCGCCATAGGCCACCGGCGCGGTATTGGCGATCAGCGCCAGCCCCGAGGCGGCCAGCGGCGAGAAGCCCAGGCCGATCAGGATGGCGCCGGTCACGGCCACCGGCGTGCCGAAGCCGGCCGCGCCCTCGAAGAACGCGCCGAAGCTGAACGCCACCAGCAGCAGTTGCAGGCGGCGGTCCTCGGTGATGCCGGAGATCGAGTTCTGCAGCACCTTGAACGATCCGTTCAGGGTGGTGAGCCGGTGCAGGAAGATGATGTTCAGCACGATCCAGCCGATCGGGAACAGCCCGGACACGATGCCGAGCCCCGCGGCCTTGCCGGCCATCGCCGCCGGCATGCCGAACACCGTGGACGCGACCACGATGCCGATCAGCAGCGCCAGCCCCGCGGCCAGGTGTGCCTGCATATGAAAGAACGCCAGCGCTGCCAGCAGCACGGCGACCGGAATACCCGCGGCAATGGTCGACAGCGCCATATTGCCTAGCGGGTCATAGACTTGACTCCACACGATCGAAATCCTCCTCAGGTTGGCTCGGGCGCCCGGGCGATCTGCGTGCCCTGGGCCGCCTGCTTGCGCTTTGCAGCCGGCGCGCGACATCCACCGCGCGCGGGAAAGAACCAGCGATTGTAGGAACGGGTTCCGTGTTCGCTGCCGTATATTGCGTCATGCATGGCATGAGCCACATTCAGGGATCAGGGTTTCCCTGGGGGCATTACAGAGCACGTGGGATGTGCCCGGCACACCGGCCAGAGTACTCTAAACGGCGCCTGTTGCAAAAGTCTGCCTGCCGGCGTGCGGCTCGGATGACTGGCCCGCCAGCCATGGCGGGGACTGGCGCAAGCGCGGTGGGCCGGCGCATACTGGCGTTCGCCATCAAGCGGGCGCGCTGCCCGTATCCCCATATCCAACGAGGCTGCCCAATGACTGAATTCCTGCCTGCGTGGCCGCTGCTGACCGCCTTTGTGCTGGCCAGCCTGGCGCTGGCCATCACGCCCGGTCCGGCCGTGGTCTATATCGTGACGCGCACGCTGGCGCAAGGCCGGCAGGCCGGGCTGGCTTCGATAGGCGCGGTGGCGCTGGGCAACCTGGGCAACGCGATCGGCGCGTCGCTGGGGTTGGCAGTGCTGTTCTCGGTGTCGGCGCTGGCGTTCTCGGTGGTCAAGTACGCAGGGGCGGCCTACCTGATCTGGCTGGGTATCCGCGCGCTGCGTGGCGGCGGTGCGGCGGCGGACGGCGGCACGCCCGAAGTGGCGCAGCGCAGCCTGCGCCAGGTGATGCGCGACGGCTTCGTGGTGGCGCTGCTCAACCCCAAGACCGCGATCTTCTTCGCCGCTTTCCTGCCGCAGTTCATGAACCCGGCCGGCTCGGCGCTGGCGCAGAGCCTGGCGCTGGGCGTGGCCTTCGTGCTGATCGCCGCCACCACCGACGCCTGCTACGTAATGGCCGCGGCCGCGGTGATGCCGGCGCTGCGCCGTGCCGGGCGCGCGCGCGCGTTTGGCCGCTACCTGACGGGTGCGGCGTTTATCGGGCTGGGGATATTTACGGCGACGTCGGGCTCGCGCGCCGCGAAGTAGGCAGGCAGAAGCAGGGGAAGGAAAAAACTGCCGCCGCTCAGCGCAGCGGCAGTTCCAGGATCCCGCCGGCGGCAGGGCGGGCGCGCATCGACGCCAGCCATCGCTCCAGGTCGGGCCGCGGCTGATGCTGGACCGGCAGTCCCATCCAGCGGTGCGCGGCGCAGGCCAGCGAGATATCAGCCATGGTGAAACGGTCGCCACCGATGAATTCTCGGCCTGCCAGCGCCTTGTCGAGCAAGTCTGCCAGCGGCTCGGTGCGCGCGCGCGATGCCTGGACAGCGGCCTCGTCGCGCTCGCCTGCGGGCTTGCGCACCAGGTTCAGGAAAGCCGTCACCATGGCCGGGCTGAAGGTCGTGGTCTGCCAGTCCATCCAGCGGTCGGCCGAGGCGCGCGCCTTGACGTCTTCGGGCCACAGCGTGCCCTCGCCGTAGCGCGCGCACAGGTAGCGCACGATCGCATTCGATTCCCACAGCACGAAGGGCTCGCCGCCCACGTCCGTGCCGCGGAAGTCCTCGATCACCGGGATCTGGCGGTTCGGGTTCAGGCGGACGTAGGCCTCGGTGTCGAGGTCGCCCTTGTTGACGCCGATATCGACGCGCTCATGGTCCAGGTGGAGCTCGCGTGCGCACCAGACCACCTTCTGCACGTTGATGGAGGAGAGTCGGCCCCAGATACGCAGCATGTCGGCTCCTGGAAGGTGCGCGCCCGGACGTGGTCAGGCCGCGCGCGGTTGCTTGGCGGCAGCGGCGGCGATGGACTCGCGGAACAGTTCGCCCAGGATCGCCACGCCCTGCTCGATGCGCGCGGGCGGCACCGTGACGAACGCCAGGCGCAGCGCATTGCGCTTCGGGTTGCTGGCGTAGAACGGCGCGCCCGGCACGTAGGCTACGTTGCGCTTCACCGCCTCTTCCAGGATAGCCATGCTGTCCAGGCCCTCGGGCAGCTCCATCCAGATGAACATGCCGCCTTCAGGCGTGTTCCAGGTCACGCCTTCCGGCATGTGGCGCTTGAGCGCGTCCAGCATGGTCTGGCACTGCTTGCTGTAGAGCTCGCGGATGGTCGGGATATGGCGGTCGAGCAGGCCGTCGCGCACGGTTTCGTAGGCCACGCGCTGCGTGAAGGTCGGCGTGTGCAGGTCCGATGCCTGCTTGGCCTGGCACAGCTTGAAATGCAGTTCGGGCGGGGCGATCACGTAGCCCAGGCGCATGCCGGGGGCCAGGATCTTGGAGAACGAGCCCATGTAGATCACGCCGTCCGGGTTCATCGACAGCAGCGTTGGCAGCTGGTCGCCGGTGTAGCTGAGCGCGCCGTACGGATCGTCTTCCACCACCAGCACGCCCAGTTCCTGCGCGCGGGCCACCAGCGCCTGGCGGCGTTCCAGCGGCAGGCGGCGGCCGGTCGGGTTCTGAAAGTTGGGCAGGGCGTACAGGAAGCGCGCGCCGGCGGTCAGCTCGGGCGTCAGCGCCTCGGGCACCAGGCCCTTGTCGTCGGTCGGGATCGAGACGAACTCGGGCTCGAACAGCGAGAACGCCTGCAGCGCGCCGAGGTAGCTGGGGGTTTCCACCATCACCTTGCTGCCCGGGTCGATCATCACCTTGGCGATCAGGTCGAGCGCCTGCTGCGAACCGGTCACGATCAGCACGCGCTCGACGCCCACGCCGTGGCGCTTGGCAACGAATTCACGCAGCGGCAGGTAGCCTTCGGTCGCGGCGTATTGCAGCGCCGCCTGCGGGTTGTCGGCAAATACGCGGGCCGTCGCTGCCTCCATGGCCGCTACCGGGAACGACTCCGGCGAGGGCAGGCCGCCGGCGAAGGAAATGACTTCCGGACGCTCGGTGACCTTGAGGATTTCGCGGATGGCCGAGCTGGTCAGTTGCTGCGCCCGGCGGGAGATGGCCCATTTCATGATGTGTCTCTTGTGGTCTGGGGGAATTCTGGAGAGAGGCTAGCCTGCCGCTCAGTCAACGATAAAAAGTCTGGCACCTGTCGGCGAGGACGAACGGTGCGCTTCCGCCTGGTCGGCGACCTGGTAGCTGGTGCCCGCGGTGAGCACGAACTGCCGGCCGTCATCCAGTTCGGTGTGGAGCTCGCCGTCCAGCACGAACAGGATATGCCCCTTGCTGCACCAGTGGTCGGCCAGGTAGCCGGGCGAGTATTCCACCATCCGCACGCGGATATCGCCGAACTGGCGCGTACGCCAGGTGGCCTCGCCTTGCTCGCCCGGGTGCCGGGTCGGCGCGATGGCCGACCAGTCGGTGGTGCCGAAGGGCAGGTTGTCGATGCGCATGGGGCCTCAGCCCTGGACCTCGACGATCATCTCGATCTCGACGCAGGCGCCCAGCGGGATCTGCGCCACGCCGAAGGCGCTGCGCGCGTGCTTGCCCTGTTCGCCGAAGACTTCGGCCAGGAACTCGGATGCACCGTTGGTGACCAGGTGCTGCTCGGTGAACTCGGGGGTGGAGTTGACCAGGCTCATCACCTTGACGATGCGGGTGACGCGGTTCAGGTCGCCCATGTGCGCATGCAGCGTGGCCAGCAGGTCGATGGCGATGGCGCGTGCGGCGGCCTTGCCGGACTCGGTGTCGATGTCCTTGCCCAGCTTGCCGGTCCATACCTTGCCGTCCTTGCGGGCGATATGGCCCGACAGGAATACGGTGTTGCCGGTCTGCGCGGCCATCACGTAGGCGGCGGCAGGGGCGTTGGCGGTCGGCAGTTCGACGCCGAGGCGGGCAAGGGTGTCGTAGACGGACATGCGTTGGACTCCTGGTCAGTGAATGTGTCCTGGAAGGACAGGGGACGTTTCCGGGGCGGGGGCAGGTGCGCCCTGGCGCACGGCGGCGTGGCGGCCGAGGGCCACGACAGCGATTACCGCCACTGCGAAGGCGATGGTGGGGGCGTCAAGCGGCTCGGCCAGGATCAGCGCACCGCCCGCCAGCGTCAGGAACGGCTGCAGCAATTGTATCTGCCCGACGCGGGCCACGCCGCCTTTTGCGAGGCCGGCGTACCAGAAAAGGAAGCCGACAAACATCGAGAACACCGAAACATAGGCCATGCCGCCCCAGGCACGCGGCGACGCCGCGGCGATCGCCGGCAGGTCGCGCAGCGCCAGCCAGGCCACCACCGGCACCAGCACCGGCAGCGACACTCCCAGCGCCCAGCTGATCGTCTCCAGCCCGCCCAGCTCGCGCGACAGCTTGCCGCCCTCGGCATAGCCCAGTGCGCCCAGCACCACCGCGGCGAACAGGTACCAGTCGGCGTGCTGCAGGCCGCCGGCGCCTTGCCAGACGGCAAAGCCGACCACCAGCGCGCTGCCGGCCACGGCCGACAGCCAGAACCCCGCCGACGGCCGCTCGCGCCCGAACCAGGCCGCGAACACGGCCGTGGCCAGCGGCAGCAGGCCGACCACGATGGCGCCGTGGCTGGCCGGCACCTCGCGCATCGCCAGCGACGAGAACACCGGGAAGCCGACCACCACGCCCAGCGCCGTCACCGCCAGGCGCGGCCACTGGCCGCCGCGCGGGCGGCGTGCCGCGGCCAGCGCACCGCGCATGGCCAGCAGCGCCAGCGCCAGCAGCGCGGCCAGGACGGCGCGTGCCAGCGCGACAAAAATCGGGTCCAGTTCAGCCACCGCCATGCGCGTGAACGGCAGCGTCTGGCTGAAGATGGCCACGCCGACAAAGCCGAGCAGCATGCCGCCTGAATGGGGCGCGGAGTGAGGCGCGGAATGAGGCGCGGCAGGGGGCGCGGCAGATACGGACGAGGGCGAGGGCGAGGGAGCGGGCATGGTTGGCCTCTTGCTTTCTTGTCGGTCGATTCAATGCACGCCGGGCCGGGCGCTGACGGCGATCCACAGCGCGGTCAGCGCCAGCGCCGCGCCCATGGCGCGGTTGAACCAGCGCACGCGCTGGCCTTGCTTCAGCCATTGCCGCAGCGCCGCGCCCAGCACGCCATACACGCCGTTGCTGACGAAGCCCAGCAGCGCGAACACGCCGCACACCAGCAGCAGGCGCTGCAGCGGCGCGGGGGCGCCGGCCATGTAGGACGCCGCCACGGCCAGCGCCAGCATCCACGCCTTGATGTTGGCGTACTGCAGCACCGCCGATTGCCACACGTTCAGCGGGCGCAGCACCTGTTTTTCGGCCAGCGCCGTGCTGCGCGCGATCTTCCACGCCAGCCACAGCACGTAGGCCACGCCGGCCAGGTGCACGGCCGATGCCAGCGCAGGCTGGCCCAGGATCAGCGCGCCCACGCCCACCGCGCACAGCGCCAGGATGCTGGCAAAGCCGAAGGCCACGCCGACGCAATGCGGCAGCGTCGCGCGCAGGCCGAAGTTGGCGCCGGTCACCGCGGCAATGGTGGTGTTGGGTCCGGGCGTGAACAGGCCGACCGTCAGCAGCGTCAGCAGGGCCAGGAACTGCGCGGCGCTCAGGCCGGTGAGCAGGCCAGAAGTCACGGCGGTCATGCGAATGCCACCACCACGCGGCGGTTGGTGCGGCTCTTCTTCTCGATTTTGGTCACTGCCACGGTGCCGATCTCGCTGGTATTGACCACATGCGTGCCACCGCAGGGCTGGCGGTCGACGCCGGGGATCTCGACGATGCGTATGCTCGACGTCCCCGCCGGCGGCGCCGCGCCGATGGTGCGCACCAGTTCCGGCTGCGCGGCCAGCTCCTGCGGCGTGATCAGCGTGATCCGCACCGCCGTTTCCGCGCGGATCAGCGCGTTCAGGCGCTCGGTCAGGTCGGCCTTGTCCAGCGTCGATTCCGGCAGGTCGAAGTCGATCCGGGCCGAGTCCGGCGAGATGCCGCAGCCGGTCACCGGCACCGGGATCAGCGAGCCCAGCAGGTGCAGGCAGGTATGCAGGCGCATCAGCCGGTGGCGGCGCGCCCAGTCGATGGTGACCGTGACGCGCTCGCCCACGCGTGGCAGCGCGGCGTCCGGCGCAGGTATATGCAGGATGCGGCTGCGGTCTTCGGCATAGATCGTGTCGACGATGGTCACGGTGCGGCCGTCGGGAAGTGCCAGCGTGGCGGTGTCACCGGCCTGCCCGCCGCTGCGTGCGTAGCAGACGGTCTCGTCCAGCTCTATGCCTTCCGCGCTGGCCGCCAGCACGGTAGCGGCGCAGTGATCGAGGTAGGGATCGTCGTCGAAACGCTTGCGGGTCGCGGACATCGGTGTCTCCTTGGGGATGCTTGTGCTTATTGGTACGGCCAGTTTCATCGTGGCTTGATGGTAGACAAGGTAGTCGGTACAGTACCGGTACAGTTCTGCGGATCGTCTTCAGTACAGTTGCAGGAGCAGCACATGGATGCGAACACCCGGGACGGGGACACCACCCCCGCGATCCCCAGTCAGCGTGGCGCAAGTGGCGCCCGCGTGACCTCCGCCCAGGCCGGCGGACGCCCGCTGCGCCTGGTGTTGCCGCCTACCGAGCGCCTGCCCGACCCGATCCCGTCGGCGCAGATGACGCTGGTCGAGCAGCTGACCGAATGGGCCCGCATGCGCATCGATGAACGCGTGTTCCGCGCCGGCATGCGCATGCCGTCGATCCGCCAGCTCGCGCAGGAAAAAGGCATCTCGCGCTTTACCGTGGTGGAGGCCTATGAGCGGCTGGTGGCGCTCGGATACCTGGAATCGCGGCGCGGCTCTGGCTTCTACGTGCGCGAGCGCGCGCCGGCCGCGCCGGCGGCGCCGGTGTCGTCCAATGGGGCCGAGTCGCGCAATATCGACGTCACCTGGCTGCTGCGCAGCATGTTCCATACCGCCGAGGCGCACAAGGCGCCGGGGCTGGGCTTCCTGCCCAACGAGTGGCTCGATGGCGAACTGATCGCCAGCGCGCTGCGCGGGCTGGGACGCCAGCCGGGCAACCATTTCCTGGCCAGCGGCACGCCGCAGGGCTTCCTGCCGCTGCGCCAGCAACTGCGCACCCGGCTGGAGGAGCTGGAGATCGGCGCCGGTGCCGAGCAGATCGTGCTGACCTCCGGCATCACCCAGGCGCTCGACCTGATCGCCCGGCTCTACCTGCAGCCCGGCGATGCCGTGCTGGTCGGGGACCCGGCGTGGTTCGTGATGTTCGCCCGTTTTGCCGCGCAGGGTGCGCAGGTGATCGGCGTGCCTTACACCGCCGAGGGGCCGGACCTGGAGGCGCTGGAGCGCATCGTGCAGGCGCGGCGCCCGAAGCTGTTCGTCATCAACTCGGTGCTGCACAACCCGACCGGAACCTCGCTGTCCGCCGCCAAGGCCTTCCAGCTGCTGAAGCTGGCCGAGCAGTACGACTTCCTGATCGTCGAGGACGATATCTACTGCGACCTGTGCCCGCCTGGCCACGCCGCGACCCGGCTGGCCAGCCTGGATCAGTTGCGCCGGGTGGTCTACCTGGGCAGCTTTTCCAAGACGCTGGCGGCCAACCTGCGCGTGGGCTTTATCGCCGCGCCGCCGGAAATGGCGTCGGCGCTGACCGACAGCAAGCTGCTGGCGGGGCTGGCCTCGCCCGAGATCAACGAGCGGGTGCTGTACAAGGTGCTGACCGAGGGGCACTACCGCAAGCATGTCGAGCGCGTGCGCACCCGGCTGGACCGCGCCCGCGACGACACCCGGCGCGAGCTGGAGCGGCTGGGCCTGCGCCTGTTCCCGGGCCAGCACGCTGGCATGTACCTGTGGGCCGATACCGGGCGCGATACCAATGCCATCGCCACCGCCGGGCATGAAGAGGGCTATTTGTTCGCCCCGGGCAGCCTGTTCTCGCCGTCGCAGATGCCGTCGGGGTGGATGCGCTTCAACGTCGCCAGCAGCGGCGACCCGGACATGCTGCGCTTCCTGGCGCGCCAGCTGGAACGGCGCTGAGCCGCCTTTTTGCTGCACCCGTTACATTCCCCGGGCCTTGAAAAATGGCCCGGGCGGCCCTATTTCTGGCGTCACCGGCCCCCGACGGCCACCCGACCATCCCAGATTCGCCTGTTTTCGAGATTCAAGAGGAGAACCATGACCGCACCGCACGAGACGATGAGCTTCCAGGCGGAAGTGAAGCAACTGCTGCACCTGATGATCCACTCGCTGTACAGCAACAAGGAAATCTTCCTGCGCGAGCTGGTATCGAATGCTTCGGACGCCACTGACAAGCTGCGCTTCGAGGCGATCGCGAATCCTTCCCTGCTGGAAAACGACGCCGACCTGGCCATCCGCATCGAGGCCGACGCCACGGCGCGCACGCTGACGATCACCGACAACGGCATCGGCATGAGCCGCGACGAGGCCATCCGCAACCTCGGCACCATCGCCCGTTCGGGCACCAAGGAATTCTTCCAGCAGCTTTCCGGCGACCAGCAGAAGGACGCGGCGCTGATCGGCCAGTTCGGCGTCGGCTTCTACTCGGCCTTTATCGTCGCCGACAAGGTCACGGTGGAAACCCGCCGCGCCGGCGTGGGCGCCGAGGAAGCGGTACGCTGGGAAAGCACTGGCGACGGCGAGTTCAGCGTCGACGCGATCTCGCGCGTCGAGCGCGGCACCACCATCACGCTGCACCTGCGCGAGGGCGAAGACGATTTCCTGTCGGCCTGGCGCCTGAAGAGCATCATCCAGAAGTACTCAGACCACATCTCGCTGCCGATCCGCATGCCCAAGGAAGTGTGGGACGCGGAGTCGAGCACCTACAAGCGCACCGACGAGTGGGAAAGCGTCAACCAGGCCAGCGCGCTGTGGACCCGCAACAAGTCCGATATTTCCGACGAGCAGTACACCGCGTTCTACCAGCATATCGCGCATGACAACGAGGCGCCGCTGGCCTGGACCCACAACCGCGTCGAAGGCCGCAGCGAATACACGCAGCTGCTGTACATCCCGGCGCGCGCACCGTTCGACCTGTGGGACCGCAACCACAAGGCCGGCCTTAAGCTGTACGTCAAGCGCGTCTTCATCATGGACGACGCCGAGCAGCTGCTGCCGGGCTACCTGCGCTGGGTCAAGGGCGTGGTCGATTCCGCCGACCTGCCGCTGAACGTATCGCGCGAACTGCTGCAGGAAAGCCGCGACGTCAAGGCGATCCGCGAGGGCTGCACCAAGCGCGTGCTGTCGATGCTGGAAGCGCTGGCCGACAGCGAGGATGAAGCCGAACGCGCCAAGTACGACACCTTCTGGCAGCAGTTCGGCCAGGCGCTGAAGGAAGGCGCCGGCGAGGACCAGGCCAACCAGGAACGCGTGGCCAGGCTGCTGCGCTTTGCCTCGACGCACAACGACACCGCCGAGCAGAACGTGTCGCTCGCCGCCTATGTCGGCCGCATGAAGGAAGGGCAGGACAAGATCTACTACGTCACGGCCGATACCTGGTCCGCGGGCAAGAACAGCCCGCACCTGGAAGTGTTCCGCAAGAAGGGCATCGAAGTCCTGCTGCTGACCGACCGCGTCGACGAGTGGATGCTGTCGTTCCTGCGCGAATTCGACGGCAAGGAACTGGTGTCGGTGGCGCGCGGCGACCTCGACCTGGGCAAGCTTGCCGACGAAGCCGAGAAGGCCGAGCAGGAAAAGGCCGAAGCCGACTGGAAGGACGTGGTCGAGCGCGCCAAGGCAGTGCTGGAAGGCAAGGCCAAGGACGTGCGCGTGACGCTGCGCCTGACGGAATCGGCATCGTGCCTGGTGTCGGACGAGGGCGACATGAGCGGCTACCTGCAGCGCCTGCTGAAGCAGGCGGGGCAGAAGGCGCCGGACGCCCAGCCGATCCTGGAACTGAATCCGGAACATGCGCTGGTGAGGAAGCTGCGCGATTTGCCGGAAGGGGATGCGTTCAGCGACCGCCTGCAGGTGCTGTTCGACCAGGCGCTGCTGGCCGAAGGCGGCATGCTGGAAGACCCGGCCGCCTACGTGCAGCGCGTCAACAAGCTGCTGGCCTGACGGCCGGCGACTGACGCAGCGGCCCCGAAGCAGGTAGTCGGGGCCGCTGCGTTTCTGCCATGCCAGACACCATACCGTCCCAGACCGACCTGCACCAGGGCCTGCCGCCCGTCATCGACACCCACACCCGCGTGCTGGTGCTGGGCAGCTTCCCCGGCGCCGCCTCGCTGGCCGCGCGCCAGTACTACGCCCATCCCCGCAACCAGTTCTGGCCGCTGATGGCCGCACTGACCGGCGAACCGCTGCCGGCGCTGCCCTATGCCGAACGGCTGGGGCGGCTGCTGGCGCACCGCATCGGCGTCTGGGACGTGCTCGGCGCATGCATGCGCGAGGGCAGCCTCGACAGCAATATCCGCTATCCGCAGGCCAACGACTTCACGCGGCTGCGCCAGCTGGCGCCCGCGCTCGAGCGCGTTGGCTTCAATGGCGGCACTTCCGGCCGCTTCGCGCCGCAGTTTGCCGGGCAGGGCTATCAGACGGTGGTGCTGCCTTCGTCCAGCCCGGCGCACGCGGCGCGCAATTTCGAGCAGAAGCTGGCGCTGTGGCGCGCCTTGGTGGCGTAGTCCGGCTCCCTCATTTTTGGTGCATCGCGCGCGTGAGGTATCCCGTATTGACGTGGGTCATGGCGCCCTATACTGCAATCGAGTGACGAATCATTCGAAACCGGGGGTATCGGTCGCTCCTTGCCGTGCGCCTTGCGACTCACACTTTCGGCCGCAAGGCGATGACACATCGAAAGTGAGCGTAATAGGCGAGCGAGGAGGCAATCATGTTCAAGCATCTCCTGCTGGCGGTCGATGGCTCCGACCTGTCTGAATCGGCATTCCGCAAGGCGATCGTGCTGGCGCGGGAAACGGGGGCGCGGATCACCGCGGTGCGCGTCTGTCCGAACTACCATGTGCTGACCTACCAGGTCGAAATGCTGGAAGACACGCGCGAGACCTACGTGAAGCAGGCGTGGGAAGATGCCACCCGCTACCTGCGCGGCCTGGCCGACGAGGCCGGCGGCGCAGGCGTGAAGTGCGATACCACGTACGCCGTCAACGACCATCCCTACGAAGCCATCATCAATGCGGCCGAAGAAAAAGACTGCGACCTGATAGTGATGGCCTCGCACGGGCGACGCGGGGTTCAGGGGCTGCTGATCGGCAGCGAGACCCTGAAGGTGCTGACGCACAGCAAGATCCCGGTGCTGGTCTACCGGTAAGCTTGCGGCCCTGCCGTCAGCCGCCGGCTTGCGGGCCGGCGCGGGGATGTATTTTTGCCGCCCGTGGTCGCTTCTGGCATGCTGACGGCCTGTCTCAATGCCCGGCCACCGCGCCCGCAAGCCGCCATGCCACTTTCCGACTGGACCCATGAAGCCATCCGCAAGATCGAAGCGGATTTCAACCGCTCCGCGGATACCCACCTGATCCCGCTGGATCTGCCGGGCTATCCCGACATCCGCTTCTACTTCAAGGACGAATCCAGCCACCCGACCGGCAGCCTGAAGCACCGGCTGGCGCGCTCGCTGTTCCTGTACGCGCTGTGCAACGGCTGGCTGCATGAGGGCAGCACGGTGGTGGAAGCGTCCAGTGGCTCTACCGCGATCTCCGAGGCGTATTTCGCCAGGCTGCTGGGGCTGCCGTTCGTGGCGGTGATCCCGGCAGGCACCTCGCGCGCCAAGGTCGAGGCGATCGAGTTCTATGGCGGGCGCTGCCACCTGGTCGACAGCCCGTCGGAGATCTATGCCGCGTCGCACCGCATCGCGCAGGAAACCGGCGGCCATTTCATGGACCAGTTCACCTACGCCGAACGTGCCACCGACTGGCGCGCCAACAACAATATCGCCGAGTCCATCTTCAAGCAGATGGCCGAGGAGGAGCACCCGGTGCCGGCGTGGCTGGTATCGAGCGGCGGCACCGGGGGCACGATCGCGACGCTTGGCCGCTACGTTGCCTACCGCCGTTACAAGACGCGCGTGCTGTGCGCCGACCCGGAGAACTCGGTGTTCTTTGATTATTTCCGCAGCTCCCTGGCGGGCAAGCCGGAGCCGGACCTGGCCCTGCCGACCGGTTCGCGCATCGAGGGCATCGGCCGGCCGCGCGTGGAGCGTTCGTTCATCCCCAGCTGCATCGACGCCATGCTGAAGGTGCCCGATGCGCTGTCGTTCGCCGCCATGCGCTACCTGGCAAAGCGCTTCGGCCGCCGCGTCGGCGGCTCGACCGGCACCAACTTCGTCGGCGTGCTGTACCTGGCGCAGCAGATGCAAGCGGCAGGGCAGGCCGGGTCCATCGTCGCCCTGCTGTGCGATAGCGGCGACCGCTATGGCAATACCTACTACGACGAAGACTGGTATGCCGAGCAGCGCATTGCCATCGACGCCGCCGATGCGCTGGTGGCGCGCGCGGTGAAAGGCGAAGCGGTGCTCACGCCGCAGGCGGTGGCGGGGCTGCAGCCGGCCGGTGCGGGCATTCCGGGCTGAATGCATGAGTCGTGGGAATCGCGCCGCCGCCATTCTGTCAAAATGCCGGCGGCCAGTGCTTCGGCGCTGGCCATTGCTCCACCGGTGACCTCAAAGGGTGACCTCACAGGGTGACTTATCCATGCGTATCTTCGGCATCAGCCTCCATATCATCGTTGCGTTGTTTTTCGCCGTGCATGCGGTGCGCACGCACCAGAACATGTACTGGTTGCTGATTCTGTTTTTGTTCCCGGGGCTGGGCAGCGTGGTCTACTTCTTTGCGATCTTCCTGCCCGAGCTGCGCCAGTCGCGCGGCGCACGCGTGGCCACGCGCGCCATTTCGCAGCTGGTCGATCCCAACCGGGCGGTGCGCGAGGCCCGCGCCGACTTTGACCGTGCCCCGACCGTGGCGCACCGCATGCGCCTGGGCGCCGCACTGCTCGAAGCCGGCGAGCCGGCCGAGGCGCTGCAGCACTACCAGGCCGCGGCCAACGGCCCGTTCGCGTCCGATCCGGCGCTGCTGCAGGGGCTGGCCCAGGCGCAGTTCGCCAACGGCGACGCGTCCGCCGCGCTGGTGACGCTGGAGAAGCTGTTCGCCGCCAGCCCGCATGCGCGCCAGCAGCCCGACCCCGCCTTGCTGTATGCTCGCGCCCTGGCTGCCACCGGCGCGCCCGGCACGCGCGCCGCGTTCGAGCAGGCCCTGACCAGCGCCAGCGACGTCGCGCCGCGCTGCCTGTTCGCCGACTGGCTGGCAACGCAGCCCGACGCCGCCGACCGCGAACGCGCGCGCGAGCTGTATGCCGAAATCGTCCACGATGCCCGTCACTGGCCGCGCCATGCCCGCGAACACAACCGCGAGTGGCTGCAGCGCGCCCAGGCGGCGCTGGGCAAGTAAGGCGCCTGCCGGCCCGTGCATGGCCGCCGTGAAATTCTCGACACTATGACCCTACTGAAACGCAAATCGATTGAAGCCGTGGCCTCGCGCCGACCGGCACGTGGAAACCGCAACCGTGGCGAGGCGCCAGGCTCCGACACAGCACGCGAAGAAAAACGCATGACGCCGCGCTTTGCGCCGGTGACCTTCTCCGAACTGGATGGCGTGCGCTACCTCCATTTCGGCACGGAGTGGGTGCAGGGGGCGATGCGCCTGCGCAAGCCGGATGCGATCGAGCTGGAATACGCGCAGCAGATGATGGCGTGGCTGCTGTTCCTGTCGCCCTCGGTGGATGAGTTCCATGTGGTGCAGCTCGGCCTCGGGGCGGCGGCACTGACCAAGTTCTGCCATCGCCAGTTCAGCCGCGCGCGCGTGACCGCGGTCGAACTGAACCCGGCGGTGATCATTGCCGGGCGCAGCATGTTCGGCCTGCGCCAGGACGACGCGCGCCTGACCGTGCGCGAGCAGGACGCGTGGGACTACGTGATGGACGGCACCCACGCCGACGCCATCGACGTGCTGCAGGTAGACCTGTACGACGCCACCGCGCGCGGCCCGGTGCTCGACACCACCGCGTTCTACCGCGCCTGCCGCCGCACGCTGAAGGGGCCGGGCGTGATGACCATCAACCTGTTCGGCGACCACGACAGCTTCCCGAAGAATATCGAGCGCATCTGCGAAGCCTTCGATAACCGCGTGCTGGTGTTCCCGGAGGTGCATGACGGCAACATCATCGCGATGGCGTTCAACGGCCCCGAGATCGATGTGGCGTGGGAAGTGCTGGAAGCGCGTGCCGACGTGGTCGAAAGCACCACCGGACTGCCGGCGCGGGACTGGGTGCAGAAGCTGCGCGCGGCGAATGCGCGGCAGGAAGAACGGTTGAAGATCTAAGCGAAAACACGAAAAGGGGACGGCGGTGTGGGGTGCGCCCAAGCTGCCTGAACTCGCCCAAGCAAGGTGTTCTCCCTCTCCCCTCAGCGGAAGAGGGAGAAAACCGCGGGCTGATGACGAGCCGCCGCGCTTACTCCTTGTGGAAAAACTGCGCCAACGACCACTCGTCCGTCCGCGCCTCATACTTCAATCCCTTCTTCATCGCCCACATCGCCAGCTGGCTGTGCGACGGAATGATCGCGTGGTCGGCCAGCGCAAACTTTGCCGCCGTGCGCGCGTTCTCTTCGCGTGCCTTCTCGCTGGAAACGGTGGTCAGCGATTTCTCGATCAGCTGGTCCAGCTGCGCATTGCTGTACTTGCCCCAGTTCCACGTGCCATACCCCGTCTTGGGATTGGGTGTGCCCGTGATCGAGCGCAGCGCCACATCAGCTGCCGCCGAGCCCCAGCCCAGCATCTGGAAGGCAAACTCACCCTGCCGCGCGCGCGTGAAGTAGGCCGCCACCGGCATGGTCTCGACCTTGGTCTGGATGCCGATGCGCGTCAGCATGCTCGCGGTGGCCTGCGCCACCGCGGCGTCGTTCAGGTAGCGGTTGTTGGTGGCGTGCAGCGTCAGCCCGAAGCCGTCCGGGTAGCCAGCGGCGGCCAGCAGCTTCTTGGCGCCTTCCGGGTCATAGGCTTCGGGTTTGGTGCCCGGATGCCCGAAGATCTGCGGCGACACGATCGACGACGCCGGCACCGCCAGCCCTTCCATGATGCGGTTGACGATGGCGTCGCGGTTCAGTGACTTGCTGATCGCGGCACGCACGCGTGCATCCTTGAACGGGTTCTTGCCGAGCGGCTTGCCGGCCTTGTCGGTGACGAAGGGCGGGCTGTCGCGCGACTGGTCCATTTGCCAGAAGATGGTGCGCCACGACACCTGCTGCTCGACCTTGAACTTCGGGTTCTGCTTGAGCTTGGCCACGTCGGCCGATGGCACGCTTTCGATCACGTCGACGTCGCCGGCCAGCAGCGCGGCGCTGCGCGCGCCGTTGTCGGTGATGATCCGGAACACGGCACGGTCCCACTCCGGCTTGGGTCCCCAGTAGTCAGGATTGCGCTCCATCACGATTTCCTGCCCGCGCGCGAAGCGCACGAACTTGAATGGCCCGGTGCCGATCATGGCCTTGCCCGAATCGAAATCGGCCTGCGTCAGCGTGGCGGCGACCTTCTTCGGCATGATCGGCACGCTGTTCAGGTCGTTGGCCAGGTTGGCGTAGTTGGGCACGCTCATGGTCAGGCGCACCGTCAGCGGATCGGGCGTGTCGATGCGGGCGATCGGCTTGGTATAGCTCGTGAACGAGCCCGGGCTGTTGGTCAGCTTGTCCGGGCGCTCCAGCGAGGCCTTGACGTCTTCGCTGGTGAAGGGCGAGCCGTCATGCCACTTCACGTTGGGGCGCAGCTTGATTTCCCAGGTGATGGCATTGACCGGCTTCCACGACAGCGCCAGGCCGGGGATATAGCGGGCGTTCTTGTCCATGAACACTAGCGATTCGAAGACGTGCAGCGCGATCGCGTTGTTGGGGCCGGCGTTGTTCCAGTGCGGGTCCATCGAGGTGACGTCGGCGGCCAGCCCGATGCGCAGGTCCTCGGCATGGGCGGCGCCGGCCGGCAGCAGCGCCAAGGCGGTGAAAACAGCGCTGCCCAGCACCAGCGCGGCGGTGGCGTGGAGCAGATTGCGGGGAGCGGACTGGCGGGCAGGCGGGCGGGACGTAGCGGTTGTAGATGGCATGGGGCTGGCTCCTCATACGGGTCCGGCGCTTGCGGACGGGTTCTCAGGCGGTTTGTCCCGCATTGTGCCGCTAAAGTGGCATGGTTGCAGCGTCCTGTGCAAGCTGACGGGTTCGGCGCCGGTAGAATGGCGGCCATGTTTGCCAATTCCCGCACCATCGTTTCGGCGCAGTCCGATGTCCACGAGCATTTGGCCGCGCGCGTCGCGCGCCACCTGGCCGAGCCGTTCCGCAAGCCCATCGGCGAAGCCAGCCGCCGCGCGCTGGCCGTAGCGCTCGACAACTGGCAGCAGGCCGGCGGCGCGCCGCTGATCCTGGATGCCGGGTGCGGCGTGGGCGAAAGCACGTTGCGGCTGGCGACGTCGTTCCCGGATCACTACGTGATCGGTGTCGACCAGTCCGAAAAGCGCCTGGCGGCCGGCAAGGACTGGTGGGGCGAGGCAACGATGCCGGCCAATTTCTGCTGGGCGCGGGCCGACCTGGTCGATGTCTGGCGCATGCTGCAGGCCGACGCGGTGCCGGTGGCGCGCCACTACGTGCTGTACCCGAACCCGTGGCCAAAGATTGGCCACCTGGGACGGCGCTGGCAGGGCCATGCGGTGTTCCCGGCGCTGGCGGCGTGCGGCGAATACCTGGAATGCCGCAGTAACTGGCAGGTCTATATCGACGAGTTCGCGCAGGCGCTGGCGCTGGCAGGGCGTCCGGCGCAGGTGGTCGAGCCATGGCAGCCGGCGCAGGCGATGACGCCGTTCGAACGCAAGTACGCGGCTTCGGGGCATGGTCTGTGGCGCTGCGTCAGCGAGCGCAGCGCCTGAAAACAGCCGGCAACAAAAGCAAACGGCCCGCAATGCGGGCCGTTTGCTTGCCAGGACGCAGGATTTCAGTGGAATAGCGGCTGCTGCGTCGGCGCGTCTTCGGGCAGCTCTGCATGCACGATCTCGCCATTGCGGTCGGCATACAGCGGCGTGCCGCAATCCTCGCAGTACTCCGGATCGAACAGCGCCGCGTGGCGGAAGATGTCTTCCACGCCCGCATTGCGCAGTTCCTCGCAGATCTGCTCGAGCGGGTTGCCCTTCTCGTCGGCATCGACTTCGCCGGCTTCACGGCCGTAGACCGGCCAGACGATGCCGTAGATCACGTCCTTCTCGCCGCGCATGGTGAAGCCGACGCGGTATTCCTCGACCACTTCCTCGCCGAACGCGGCCACCACCGCGGCCAGCTGGCCGGCGGAGATATCCAGCGTGCCGGCCAGGTAGTTGACGGCGGCGCGCACCGTCAGCGGGCGGATGCTCTTGTCGGATTCGCGGCACGACAGGAAGAAGGCGTCGGGCAACAGCAACTCGAACTCGCAGCCCGGCAGCAGCAGCGCCACCGATGGCTGGACCTGGCTGCGCCATTGCTCCAGGCATACCGAGCGCTCGGCATGGTGCTCCTTGGCGTCCTCCTGCCAGCGGAACAGCGCCTGCTCGTGCGGGGCCACCACCACGGCCAGCAGGTAGCGGGGGTCGGCCAGGATCGGCGCGGTCTCGGGCAGGTCGCGCAGGTCGACCTTGGGCACCGAGCCGGCCAGCGCGGCCGCGGCCAGCTTGTGCGTCAGCGCAAACGTGTCGCTGTGCGTGCGCGGCAGCTGGTCGATGCTGTACAGGTACGGCGACAGCGCGACCTTGGTGGCGGAAGCCAGCACATGTGCCTGCAAGTGCACGGCCAGCGTCTGGGCCAGCTCCGGCTTGAGCGCGCCCGAGGGGATGGCGTAACGCGTGTGCGCCAGGATCGGCGCGGCGATCAGCAGCGCGTCGTAGCGCTGGCCATCGACCTCGATGGTGGCCGATTCGGCCAGCGTCTCGGCCTGCTCGGCCAGCACGTCGGAGGCGTCGGCGTTGTGCTTGAACAGGTGTTCCAACGCCGCGTCCAGCGCGGTCTGGCTACCGTTCTTCAGCAGGCGGCCCAGGCGCTGCGAGAGTCGCCGTTCCCAGTAGCCATCCTCCATGCGGCTGCCCGATGCGTCGAGGGCGAGCGCATCGGCCACCAACCGCTCGGCGTCGGGCGAAAGACGTGGGGAAGCCTTGGGGCGAAAACCTGCCATAGAATGAAACCGTCCGTTTATGCGTAAAACGGTATTCTACTCGCTGCGTTGACAAGGCGGCCGCGCGATACGTTGCGCCTTGTACTTGGCGAGGCTGAAGGATCGCTCTTATTTCTTTTCGCTGGCAGCCGGCACCGCCGGTGCGTGGGTCTCGACACCGTGCTGCTCGCCGGAAATCGACACGTCGCTGCCGCCCTTGGTCAGCAGGTAGAGGGCCGCGCCGGCAATGACGACGAATGCGATGATGATCTTTGCCATGTTGTCTCCTGTATCTGTCTGAGGCGGGGTGGCCCCGCCTCCGGGTCATTGCGACCGCTGTTCTTTGGGACACAGTGTGGCAGCACTGCCTTGCGTGGAACTTACACGGGCACCAGACGGCGCAGGGGCGCGAGGTGATCCCGAGGCCGCACCATGCTCACAATGACAAACGCCGCCTGCCCGGCCCCGCGTCACGGGGCCGGGCAGGCGGCGTTGGCTTTCGCGGATCGCGGATCGCGGTCCGCGGGGCGTCAGGCGGCTGCCAGCAGCTGACGCAGCACGAACGGCAGGATGCCGCCGTGGTTGTAGTAATCGACCTCGATCGGCGTGTCGATGCGCAGCAACACCGGCACGCGCTGCACGTCGCCGTTGGCGCGCTTGATCACCAGCACCAGGTCCTGCTGTGGCTTGAGGTCGCCCTCGATGCCTTCGATGTCGAAGGTCTCGTTGCCGGTGATGCCCAGCGTCTGTGCGCTGTCGTTGCCCTTGAACTGCAGCGGCAGCACGCCCATGCCAACCAGGTTGGAGCGGTGGATCCGCTCGAAGCTGCGCGCCACCACGGCCTTCACGCCCAGCAGCTGCGTGCCCTTGGCGGCCCAGTCCCGTGACGAGCCGGTGCCGTACTCCTCGCCGCCGAACACCACCGTGGGCGTGCCCTCGGCGACGTACTTCATGGCCGCGTCGTAGATCGACATCTGCTCGCCGGTGGGCTGGTGGATGGTAATGCCGCCTTCCACGCGTGCGCCGTCCGGCTTGGGCGGGATCATCAGGTTCTTGATGCGCACGTTGGCGAAGGTGCCGCGCATCATCACCTCATGGTTACCGCGGCGCGAACCGTAGCTGTTGAAGTCGGCCTTGAGCACGCCATGCTCCTGCAGGTACTTGCCCGCGGGCGAGGTGTCCTTGATCGAGCCGGCCGGCGAGATATGGTCGGTGGTCACCGAATCGCCGAAGATACCCAGAGCGCGCGCGCCGCGCACGCTGGCCGTGGCGCCCGACGGCTCCAGGCTGAAGTCCTGGAAGAAGGGCGGCTCGGCGATGTAGGTTGACCTGGGCCAGTCGTAGACCTGGCCCTTGGTGCCCTGGATCGCGCCCCACAGCTTGCTCGGCTTCTTGACCTGCTCGTAGTTGCCCTTGAAGGTCTTGGCGTCCATCGCGAACTTCATCAGCGCATGGATTTCTTCCGAAGTCGGCCAGATGTCGCCCAGCCAGATGTCGCGGCCGCCCTTGCCCTTGCCGACCGGCTCGGTCATGAGGTCGCGCGTGACATTGCCGGCGATGGCGTACGCCACCACCAGCGGCGGCGAAGCCAGGAAGTTGGCGCGGATGTTCGGGTGGATGCGCGCCTCGAAGTTACGGTTGCCGGACAGCACGGCGGCCGCCACCAGGTCGTTCTGGATGATCGCCTCGTTCAGCTCGGGCGTCAGGTCGCCGGCATTGCCGATACAGGTGGTGCAGCCGTAGGCGGTCACGCCGAAGCCCAGCTTTTCCAGGTACGGCAGCAGGCCCGCGGCCTTCAGGTATTCGGTCACCACACGGCTGCCCGGCGCCAGCGAGGTCTTGATGTGCGGCGCCACTTCCAGCCCGGCCTCGACCGCCTTTTTGGCCAGCAGGCCGGCAGCCAGCAGCACGCTGGGGTTGGAGGTGTTGGTGCACGAGGTGATGGCGGCGATCAGCACGTCGCCGTTCTTCACTTCGATGCCGTTGCTGGTGCTGTAGGGCTGGTCCAGCTCGGCCGGATCCTTGTTGAAGCCGTTCTCGGCCACCGGCTTGCTGAACAGCGACGCGAAGGTGCTCTTGACGTTGCCGATCTCGATGCGGTCCTGCGGGCGCTTCGGCCCTGCCAGCGACGGCGCCACCGTGGACAGGTCCAGCTTCAGCGTCTTGCTGAAGTCGATGTCGCCTGCCTGGGGGATGCCAAACATCTGCTGGGCGCGGAAGTAGCCTTCGAACGCGTCGATTTCCTCGTCGGTGCGGCCGGTGCCGCGGAAGTAGTCGATGGTCTTGCCGTCGACCGGGAAGAAGCCCATGGTGGCGCCGTATTCCGGCGCCATGTTGCCAATGGTGGCGCGGTCCGGCACCGACAGGCTGGCCGTGCCTTCGCCGAAGAACTCGACGAACTTGCCGACCACCTTCTCCTTGCGCAGCATCTCGGTGATGGTCAGCACCAGGTCGGTGGCGGTGACGCCTTCGCGCAGGCGGCCGGTCAGCTCCACGCCGACCACGTCCGGCGTCAGGAAGTACACCGGCTGGCCTAGCATGCCGGCCTCGGCCTCGATGCCGCCGACGCCCCAGCCGACCACGCCGATGCCGTTGATCATGGTGGTGTGCGAGTCGGTGCCGACCAGCGTGTCAGGGTAGTAGACCCCATCCTTCTTGTGCACGCCGCGAGCCAGGTATTCCAGGTTGACCTGGTGGACGATGCCGAAACCCGGCTGCACCACGCCAAAGGTGTCGAACGCCTGCATGCCCCACTTCATGAACTGGTAGCGCTCGTTGTTGCGCTTGAATTCCAGTTGCATGTTCAGGTCCAGCGCCTTCTTATCGCGGAAATGGTCGACCTGCACCGAGTGGTCGACCACCAGGTCGACCGGCACCAGCGGCTCGATCTTCTTGGGATCCTGGCCCATCTTCTCGGCCACGTTGCGCATCGCGGCCAGGTCGGCCAGCAGCGGCACGCCGGTGAAGTCCTGCAGCACCACGCGGGCCACGACGAACGGGATCTCGTCGACACGCTCGGCAATCGGCTTCCAGCCGGCAAGCTGCTTGACGTGTTCTTCGGTAACCTTCTTGCCGTCGCAGTTGCGCAGCACCGCTTCCAGCACGACGCGGATCGATACCGGCAGGCGCCCGAGGTCCAGGTCCAGTTCTTGCGCCAGTTGTGGCAGGGAATAGAACTGGCCCTTGCCGGAAGCGCCGATCTTGAATTCTTTTAGCGTGTTCTTGAGGTTATGGGGCATTGCCGTACTCCGATCGAAGAATGATGCGATGGCATTTGGCTCGGACCTCTGAAACTGGAATCAGACCCCGGTGCGCTGCCGCGGCATGTGACCGCGGTCCGAGGTCGGCAGCGCACTGCAACTGCATACTCTAACCGCCGCGCGGCTTTGCCGCCACCCGGTCTCGATCGGCCAGGTCGCTTGCCCTGTCGGCGCGACAGCGGCTTCCCGCGGGGATTGCCCCCGCCGGCAAGGCAGGCAGGGCACCCGGCGGCCGCCATGCAGGCGGCCGCGAGTGCCCTGCACGGATTTACTGCTTGGGTGCCGCGGACTGCTGGGCGGCGTCAGGCTGCTGCGGCTGGATCGTCGGGCCGCCCGGGGGCGTGACCAGCAGCGGGGCGGTAACCGGGGCGCGCAGGCCGCCGGCCTGGGTCGGTGCGGCGGCGCCGGCCTGCATGGCGGCGCTCTGGCAGTCGTCGGCCAGGCGCTGGCCCAGGTTCTTGTTGAACAGCATGGCCTTGCTCGGGATCACCACCAGGTCCAGGCCGGTGCGGGCGTCGTAGTAGCGGTCGGCGCCGGTCACGGTGGACTGGCGCGGCAGCTTGTAGTCGCGGCCTTGCCAGTGGACGGTCAGCACTTCGTCGCGCAGCATGTCGCCCGAGATATAGATGCTGTTGCCCAGCTCGCACTGCCACTTTTCACCGGTCGGGGTGGCAGCGGCGGCGGCGCCTGCGCCGGCAGCGGCGCCGGCTGCGGCCTTCTTCTTGGTCGAGGACTTCTTCGTGGTGGTCTTCTTGGCCGGTTCCTGCGCCATCACGGCGGTCGCGGTGGTCAGGCTGAAGGCGCCAATGCAGGCTGCGAGTACAAGATGTTTCATTTTGTGAGTGCCTTTCGGATTCTGAAATCTGGTCTGTTTGTCGTTCGCCGCCGTCACATCAGGCGGCGCCTGGAATGGAAGTCCGCCGCTATTCTCTACGATTTGCCTGAGCCGGCGAAGTGCGCTGGCCTTTGGTTACATAATCCGGGTGTCCGGTTAGTCCGGGTTCACTTACGCTTGCCGATCGGCGCGAATTTGAGGTTTTCGGGGCCCACGTAGTTGGCGCTGGGGCGGATGATCTTGTTATCGATGCGTTGCTCGACGATGTGCGCGGCCCAGCCGGAGGTACGCGCGATCACGAACAGCGGCGTGAACATCGCGGTCGGCACGCCCATCATGTGGTAGCTCACCGCGCTGAACCAGTCCAGGTTCGGGAACATCTTCTTGATGTCCCACATCACGGTTTCCAGGCGCTCGGCGATGGCGAACATCTTCATCGAGCGAGCATCCTTCGACAGCTTCCTCGCCACTTCCTTGATCACCTGGTTGCGCGGGTCGCCGGTGGTGTACACCGGGTGGCCAAAGCCGATCACGACTTCCTTGTTCTCGACGCGCCGGGTGATGTCGGCCTGGGCCTCGTCCGCGTTGTCATAGCGCTTCTGGATCTCGAAGGCCATTTCATTGGCGCCGCCATGCTTGGGGCCGCGCAGGGCGCCAATCGCGCCGCAGATCGACGAGTACATGTCCGAGCCCGTGCCGGCAACCACCCGTGCGGTGAAGGTCGACGCGTTGAACTCGTGCTCGGCGTACAGGATCAGCGAGGTGTGCATGGCACGCTCCCACAGCGCCGAGGGCTTCTCGCCGTGCAGCAGGTGCAGGAAGTGGGCGCCGATCGAGTCGTCGTCGGTCTCCACCTCGATGCGGCGGCCATTGTGGCTGTAGTGGTACCAGTACAGCAGCATCGAACCCAGGCTGGCCATCAGCCGATCGGCGATATCGCGCGCGCCCGGGGTGTTGTGGTCTTCCTTCTCCGGCAGCACGGTGCCCAGCACCGACACGCCGGTGCGCATCACGTCCATCGGATGCGCGCTGGCCGGAACCCATTCCAGCGCCAGCTTGACGTTGGCGGGCAGGCCGCGCAGGGCCTTCAGCCTGGCCTTGTAGGCGGCCAGTTCGGATTTGGTCGGCAGCTTGCCGTGCACCAGCAGGTGGGCGATTTCCTCGAACTCGCAGGTTTCGGCGATATCGAGAATGTCATAGCCGCGGTAGTGCAGGTCGTTGCCGGTACGGCCGACGGTGCACAGCGCGGTATTGCCGGCGGCAACACCGGACAGGGCGACGGATTTCTTGGCTTTCGGCGCCGTGGGCTCGGTCGTGGCGGCGGATGCAGCGGTCTTCGAAGCGGACATCCGGGTCTCCTTCGGTCGCGTCCGTATTTTGTTGTTCTGGCGGTGTCAGGCGAAGAACAGCGCTTCCACATTGTCCGGCAGCGGGGTGCCGGTGGCCTGGGCGCGCTGCAGCAGCGACCAGTAATAGCGGTAGCTGGCGCGGTCGTGCAGTTGGCCGTCGTGGCGGATCGGCGCCCAGTTGTTTTCGTGGGCGGCCAGCAGGATCTGGCTGGCTGCGCCGATTTCTTCCGCGCCCGGCCGGAAGGCGGCGACGATCGGCGCGATCTGGCCCGGGTGGATGCTCCACTTGCGCAGGTAGCCAAATTCGGCGCGCGCGCGCAGTGCGTCGTCGCCCGCCCGCCGCGGTGCCTGCACATCGGTGCTGACGTTGTGCGACGGCACCTTGCCGTGGCGATGGCAGGCCGCGGAGATTTCCAGCATGGCGCGACGGATCAGCGGATGCTCGAACTGCTGCGGCGAGCGCATGGCATCGCCGGGGATCGCACCGTGGTGCGCCGAGACGAAGTCCATCAGGCCGAAGCTAAGGCACTCCACCTGTACCAGCGCGGCGATATCGAAGGCTTGCTCGAGCGCGGCATGTGTCTCGATCAGCACATGGATAGGGATATGGCGGGCGATGCCGGCATTGCGCGCCACCTGGTTGACATGGTCGGTCACACGCGCGACCTCGACCACGTCGGTCACCTTGGGCACCACCACGTAGGCCAGCCGCGCGCCGGCGGCGCGCACCAGGATGTCGACATCCTGGCGCCAGTTCGGGTGGGCGGGATCGTGGATGCGCACGCCGACGCGGTTGTGCGCGTTCAGCGGGCTGTTGACCAGTTGCGCGCACAGTTCGGCGTGCTCGCGCTCCTCGCCGACGGCGGCGCCATCCTCGCAATCGAAGGTGATGTCGAAGACGGGACCAAGCTCTTGCTGCAGGGCAAGCGACTTGCGCATCAGCTTTTCGCTGCCCGCGTAGTGGTCACACACCGGCAACTGGACCGGGATGGCTTCGCCCTGGAACAAGACCTCGGATGGATGCACGGGAATTCAGGTGGTTATGGTTGCTCGGGGAGGGCACATCATAGCGCCCCAATACGAAAAAACCGGGGTTCCGCGCCGATTTTTTGAATCGTTGCGGAACCCCGGTCCTTTTCCTGGAACGCGCTGAAGATCAGCCCAGCAGGTGCTGCACGCCGGCCTTCTCTTCTTCCAGTTCCTTCAGGGTGATGTTGATCTTTTCCTGGCTGTAGGCGTCGATCTCCAGACCCTTGACGATTTCGTACTTGCCGTTGGCGGTGGTCACCGGGTAGCCGAACATGGTGTCGGCGGGGATGCCGTACTCACCGTTCGACGGGATGCCCATGGTGACGACCTTGCCGTTGCTGCCCAGGACCCAGTCATGCACGTGGTCGATGGCGGCGTTGGCGGCCGAGGCAGCCGACGACAGGCCACGCGCTTCGATGATGGCGGCGCCGCGCTTGCCGACGGTCGGCAGGAACACGTCGTTGTTCCACACCTGGTCGTTGATCAGGTCCTTGACGCTCTGGCCGTCGACGGTCGCGTAACGGTAGTCGGCGTACATGGTCGGGCTATGGTTGCCCCACACGAACATCTTCTCGATCGACGACACCGGCTTGCCGGTCTTGGCCGCGATCTGCGACAGGGCACGGTTGTGGTCCAGGCGCAGCATGGCGGTGAAGTTCTCGCGCGGCAGGTTCGGTGCCGACTTCATGGCGATGTAGGCGTTGGTGTTGGCCGGGTTGCCGACCACCAGCACCTTGACATTGCGGCTGGCGACTTCGTCCAGCGCCTTGCCCTGCACCGTGAAGATCTGGGCGTTGGCTTCGAGCAGGTCCTTGCGCTCCATGCCCTTGCTACGCGGACGGGCGCCAACCAGCAGGGCCACGTCGGCATCCTTGAAGGCAACCTTGGGGTCATCGGTGATGACCACGCCAGCCAGCAGCGGGAATGCGCAGTCTTCCAGTTCCATCACCACGCCCTTGACGGCGGCCTGGGCTTGCGGGAGATCGAGCAGTTGGAGGATGACCGGCTGGTCTTTGCCCAGCATGTCGCCGTTGGCGATGCGGAACAGCAGGGAATAGCCGATCTGGCCAGCGGCGCCGGTCACTGCGACGCGCATTGGGGCTTTAGCCATGAGTAAATCTCCAAACGATAGAAGGGGGTAGCCGGTCGGCGGCACACCGTCGCCAACTCAAGGCGGCGTGCACGCCGGGTGCTGGTTGTCGCCACAGCGGGGAGCGGCCGTCCGCCGGCACCAGGTGGCGGGGGCCACGGGGCGGAACCGGTGAGGGAGAGCCACAACGGGTCATGGTGATACAACGAAGCGTAAGTCTACTGCGAAGCGAGCCGCCATTTCCAGACTGATTTACAGTCCGGGCCGCGGGGGAGGGTGCCGGCAAAGGCATCCGCCGGCGGCACGAGCGCGGCATTCACGGCATTCGCGGGCGTGGACCAGCGCGAGTGTAGGCCCGGCCTCACTGGCTGTCAATTCATATGTCTTATATAAGACATAAGACAATTAACGTCAGGCTGGCGCCCGCCGCCCTTTTGTGGTGAAATCCCCGCTATGTCCTCCCTGTCTACGTCCCTCTCCGGCGCTGCCGCCCCTGGCGCGCAGGACTCTGGCGCGGCCACCCCTGGCGCCGGGACGCAGCCGTCTTCGTCGCCCTCGTTGCCCCCGTCCACCCCGTCGGCATCCCCCGCACCGCAGGCCGTCGCCCAGCCAGGCCCGCAGGCCTCCCCGTCGCCCACCTTCAGCCCGCTGTACCAGCAGATCAAGGCGCTCATCATGCGCAGCCTGCAGTCCGGCGAGTGGAAGCCAGGCGAGATGATCCCCAGCGAAATGGAGCTGGCGGCACGGTACAAGGTGAGCCAGGGCACGGTGCGCAAGGCCATCGACGAACTCGCCGCAGAGAACCTCGTGGCGCGCCGGCAGGGCAAGGGCACCTTCGTGACCACGCACCATGAGGACGTGGTCAAGTTCCGTTTCCTGCGCCTCGTCCCCGACGAAGGCGAGCCCCATTACGGCGCCAGCCACGTGCTGGAGTGCAAGCGCCTGCGCGCGCCCGCCGAGATCGCGCGGCTGCTCGATATCCGCACCGGCGACAGCGTGGTCCAGATCCGCCGCGTGCTGAATTTCTCCGGCGAGTCGACCGTGCTCGACGAGATCTGGCTGCTCGGCGCCAACTTCAAGGGCCTCACCGCGGAAAAGCTGACCGAGTGGAAGGGGCCCATGTATGCATTGTTCGAGGCCGAGTTCGGTACGCGCATGATCCGCGCCTCGGAAAAGATCCGTGCCGTGGCCGCCGACGAGACGGCGGCCGAGCTGCTGTCCGTGCCGCTGGGCTCGCCGCTGCTGTCGGTCGAGCGCGTTTCCTATACCTACGGCGATCGCCCTGTAGAGGTGCGCCGCGGGTTGTATGTGACGACCAGGCATTACTACCAGAACGACCTGAGCTGAGTTACTGCGCCGGTGTCCTCCCGCATCGGTGTGGATTATTGCGGCTTTCGTGATGGTGGCGTTGGCTGTTGCGCGGCGCAGGTGGATGTTGCGTGGCAATTGCCGTGTTTTGTGTGCAGTGTGCGATTGTCGGGCGGCGCGTGTTGGTGCGCGATAGCTGAAAATTATTGGTGCAGCGCGCAACAAAGGCGCTAAAATCTCGTGGATTTGCCACAGTGCATCCCGCTGCATGCAGGCAATGGCAGTTTCGTTTCTTTGTTTACCGCTAATGGGGTCTCGCATGGCTGAAGCCGTCAAACAAGCCAGGCCGGAGTTCCGGAATATCGGTATTTCGCAGATCGCGAAATACCGGTTGCCCTGGGCCGGCAAGGTATCCATCCTGCATCGCGTAAGCGGTGCCTTGATGTTCCTCCTCCTTCCCTTTGTCCTGTATCTGTTCGAGCAGAGCATCACCTCCGAACTGAGCTTCGCAAAGTTTTCGGCCCTGCTGTCCGGTGGCTTTGTCAAGCTGGTTGTGCTGGCCCTGATCTGGGGGTATCTGCATCATTTCTGCGCGGGTATCCGCTTCCTGCTGCTGGATGTGCACGTTGGTGTGTCCAAGCCCGCTTCGGCTAAGTCTGCCATCAGCGTGCTGGTTGTCAGCCTGCTGCTTACCCTGATTTTCGGCCTGAAGCTGTTCGGCCTGTTCTGAGGAGAATCAAGGTGGCAAATAACAATATCGGTCCCAAGCGTCTGGTCGTCGGTGCCCACTACGGCCTGAAAGACTGGCTCGCGCAACGCGTCACGGCCGTGATCATGGTGGTGTTCACCGTGGTCCTGGCCATTGCCTTCCTGCTGTCGAACGGCGCTTCGTACGAAGCGTGGGCAGGGCTCTTCGCCAACCAGTGGATGAAGATCATCACGTTCCTGACCATCCTGTCGCTGCTCTACCACGCCTGGATCGGCGTGCGCGACATCTGGATGGACTATGTGAGGCCGATGGCGGTGCGCCTCGTGCTGCAAGTACTTACGATTCTGTGGCTCGTCGGTTGCGCGGGCTACGCTGCTCAGATTCTCTGGAGGGTGTAATAAATGGTCGCAGTCAAGACTGGATTGCCGCGTCGCCGCTTTGACGTGGTCATCGTCGGTGCTGGCGGCGCCGGGATGCGCGCATCCCTCCAGCTCGCGGAAGCCGGCCTGAACGTGGCCGTGCTGTCCAAGGTGTTTCCGACCCGCTCGCACACCGTGGCGGCGCAGGGCGGCATCGGTGCCTCGCTGGGCAACATGAGCGAAGACAACTGGCACTATCACTTCTACGACACCATCAAGGGCTCGGACTGGCTGGGTGACCAGGACGCCATCGAGTTCATGTGCCGTGAAGCCCCGAAGGTCGTGTACGAGCTCGAACACTTCGGCATGCCGTTCGACCGCAACCCCGACGGCACCATCTACCAGCGCCCGTTCGGCGGCCACACCGCCAACTACGGCGAGAAGCCGGTGCAGCGCGCCTGCGCCGCGGCTGACCGTACCGGCCACGCGCTGCTGCACACGCTGTACCAGCGCAACGTGCGCGCCAAGACCCACTTCTTCGTCGAGTGGATGGCGCTGGACCTGATCCGCGACCAGGACGGCGACGTGCTGGGCGTGACCGCGCTGGAAATGGAAACCGGCGAGGTCTACATCCTCGAAGCCAAGACCACGCTGTTCGCGACCGGCGGTGCCGGCCGTATCTACGCCGCTTCCACCAACGCCTTCATCAACACCGGTGATGGCCTGGGCATGGCCGCACGCGCTGGCGTGCCGCTGGAAGACATGGAGTTCTGGCAGTTCCACCCGACCGGCGTGGCCGGCGCGGGCGTGCTGATCACCGAAGGCGTGCGCGGCGAAGGCGGTATCCTGCGCAACAAGGACGGCGAACGCTTCATGGAGCGCTATGCCCCGACGCTGAAGGACCTGGCGCCGCGTGACTTCGTCTCGCGCTCGATGGACCAGGAAATCAAGGAAGGCCGCGGCTGCGGCCCGAACGGCGACTACGTGCTGCTCGACCTGACCCACGTCGGTGCCGAGACCATCATGAAGCGACTGCCGTCGATCCGCGAAATCGGCATGAAGTTCGCCAACGTCGACGCGATCAAGGAACCGATCCCCGTGGTCCCGACCATCCACTACCAGATGGGCGGTATCCCGACGAACTATCACGGCCAGGTCGTGGTGCCGAAGAACGGCAACCCGAACGAAGTCCTGAACGGTTTCTATGCGATCGGCGAATGCTCGTGCGTGTCGGTGCACGGCGCCAACCGCCTGGGCACCAACTCGCTGCTCGACCTGGTGGTGTTCGGCCGTGCCGCCGGCAACCACATCATCGCGCAGAACCTGAAGCAGAAGGAACACAAGCCGCTGCCGGCCGATGCCGCCGACCTCGCGCTGTCGCGCCTGGCCAAGCTGCAGGCCACGTCGTCGGGCGAGTACACGCAGGACGTCGCCAACGACATCCGCAAGAACATGCAGTCGCATGCCGGCGTGTTCCGTACGCAGAAGCTGATGGACGAAGGCGTCGAGCGCATCCTGGAAGTGTCCGAGCGCGCCAACGACATCCACCTGAAGGACAAGTCCAAGGTCTTCAACACCGCGCTGGTGGAAGCCCTGGAAGTGGCCAACCTGGTGGAAGTGGCCAAGGCCACCATGATCTCGGCGGCGGCCCGCAAGGAATCGCGCGGTGCCCACGCGCACAGCGACTTCCCGAACCGCGACGACCAGAACTGGCTCAAGCACACGCTGTTCTACAGCGAAGGCAACCGCCTCGACTACAAGCCGGTGAAGATGGAACCGCTGACGGTGGAAAGCGTGCCGCCGAAGGCCCGTACCTTCTGAGCACCGCGTCGTAGAGAAAACAGGACCCACAGAAATGAAGCGTATTTTCGAAGTCTACCGCTACGATCCGGACAAGGATGCGGCACCGCGCATGCAGACCTACGAGGTCGAGCTGGACGGTCACGAGCGCATGCTGCTGGACGCGCTGGTCAAGCTCAAGAAGCTGGACGAGACCATCTCGTTCCGCCGCTCGTGCCGCGAAGGCGTGTGCGGCTCGGACGCGATGAACATCAACGGCAAGAACGGCCTGGCCTGCCTGACCAACATGCGCGAGCTGCCGGACCGCATCGTGCTGCGTCCGCTGCCCGGGCTGCCGGTGGTGCGCGACCTGATCGTCGACATGACGAACTTCTTCAAGCAGTACAACTCGATCAAGCCGTTCCTGATCAACGACGAGCCGCCGCCCGAGAAAGAGCGCCTGCAGTCGCCGGAAGAGCGCGACGAGCTGGATGGCCTGTACGAGTGCATTCTCTGCGCCAGCTGCTCGACGTCGTGCCCGTCGTTCTGGTGGAACCCGGACAAGTTCGTCGGCCCCGCCGGCCTGCTGCAGGCTTACCGCTTCATCGCGGACAGCCGTGACCAGGCCACCAGCGAGCGCCTGGACAACCTGAACGACCCGTACCGCCTGTTCCGCTGCCACAGCATCATGAACTGCGTCGACGTGTGCCCCAAGGGTCTGAACCCGACCAAGGCCATCGGCAAGATCAAGGAGCTGATGGTCCGCCGCGCTGTCTGATCCTGCGGCTGTCACTGTAGTAAGCGGCGCGTCAGCCAGAGCGGCTATATCTGGCGGGCGCGCCGAAAGTAGGAAGCCATGACTGAGAGTCCTGCCACCACCTTCTCCCATCAGGCCGATCCGCACAAGCGCGCACGGTTGCGCTGGCGCGCCCGCCGCGGCCTGCTGGAGAACGACATCATCGTCGAACGTTTTTTCAACCGTTACGAGGAGAGCCTGTCCGATGAGGACGTGGCTGCGCTGAGCCAGCTGTTCGAGCTCAGCGACAACGAGTTGATGGACCTGCTCCTTGCCCGCAAGGAACTGGACGGTGAGCTCGACACGCCCCCGATGCAGCGCGTAGTGAACCTGCTGCGTTCGGTCTGAGTTTTGGTCAACATTATTATTCACAGCATTTGAAGGATCCGACATGACGCCGTCCGATGTGAAAGCCACGCTATCGTTCTCCGATGGTTCCCCCAGCGTTGAGCTGCCGATTTATACGGGCACCGTTGGCCCGGACGTGATCGACATTCGCAAGCTGTACGGACAAACCGGTAAGTTCACCTACGACCCCGGTTTCATGTCGACGGCTTCGTGCAATTCCAAGATCACCTATATCGATGGCGACAAGGGCGAGCTGCTGTACCGCGGCTACCCGATCGAGCAACTGGCGCAGAAGTGCGACCACCTCGAGACCAGCTACCTGCTGCTCAAGGGCGAGCTGCCCAACGCCAAGCAGAAGGAAGAATTCACCGGCCACGTCATGAACCACACCATGGTTCATGAGCAGCTGCAGTTCTTCATGCGCGGTTTCCGCCGCGATGCCCATCCGATGGCCGTGCTGACGGGCCTGGTGGGTGCCATGAGCGCGTTCTACCACGACGCGATGGACATCGATGATCCGCACCAGCGCGAGATCTCGGCCATCCGCCTGATCGCCAAGATGCCGACCATGGTCGCCATGGCGTACAAGTACAACATCGGCCAGCCGTACATCTATCCGCAGAACGACCTGTCCTACTCGGGCAACTTCCTGCGCATGCTGTTCGGCACGCCGTGCGCCCCGTACACCGTCAATCCGGTGCTGGAGCGTGCGCTGGACCGCATCTTCATCCTGCACGCCGACCACGAGCAGAATGCCTCGACCTCGACCGTGCGCCTGGCCGGCTCGTCGGGCACCAACCCGTTCGCAGCCATCGCCGCCGGCGTGGCCTGCCTGTGGGGCCCGGCCCACGGCGGCGCCAACGAAGCCGCACTGAAGATGCTGGAAGAGATCGGCAGCGTCGACAACATCGGCGAGTTCATCAAGCAGGTCAAGGACAAGAACTCGGGCGTGCGCCTGATGGGCTTTGGCCACCGCGTGTACAAGAACTACGATCCGCGCGCCAAGCTGATGCGCGAAACCTGCCATGAAGTGCTGAACGAACTGGGCCTGCACAACGACCCGCTGTTCAAGCTGGCCATGGAGCTGGAAAAGATCGCGCTGGAAGACGAGTACTTCGTCAGCCGCAAGCTGTACCCGAACGTCGACTTCTACTCGGGCATCGTCCAGCGCGCGCTGGGCATCCCGACCTCGCTGTTCACCTGCATCTTCGCGCTGGCCCGCACCCCGGGCTGGATCTCGCAGTGGGAAGAGATGATCACCGATCCGGAATACAAGATCGGCCGTCCGCGCCAGCTGTTCGTCGGCGCAGCCAGCCGCGACGTGCCGGATATCGCCAAGCGTTGATCGCTGGCTGACATCCCGCGCTGCGCAGCAGCAAATGCAGACGCCCCGGCCCGCCGGGGCGTTTGTTTTTGTGGCAATGGACGCTCTTGTGCGGTGCAACGCCGACAAGGGCAGGAAATTGCACCTGGAATGGTCCGGGGCGCAATTAGTGGAAAATTGTGTCGCGTTTCCCCAATAGAGTTCCGCATTTATTGTGCGATTGTCGCGTGGCGCAGGGAATTTGACCCTATAATGCGGGCTGCTTTGCCGACGGCAGCCGGGCCATCCCTCCGGCGTGCGGTGCGGCAAGCGGGGCAGGCGAATCGCTTGCGCAATAGAGAACGCATCAAACGTTGTCTTTCCGAACCTTGGTCCCCATACCCAGCGGGACTGACACACGCCGGGCCCCGCATCTCTTCAGCTGTTCTGCAGGCCCGTCTTCCGCGTCTCGGGCCGCCTTTCCGCCAGTCCGATCTCAGTAGTCCGCGGGTGTTGTTCGATTGCGCAGGTCATTCCGTTTCTGCCTGGATGACCCAAACATAAATCGAGGAGCTCCTGATGACGCTGTCCCGTCTTACCACCATTTCGCTGGCCGCCATGCTGGCCACCTTTGGCGCCGCCGCCAACGCCGAAACCGTGAAGATCGCCATTGCCGGCCCGATGAGCGGCTCGGTGGCGCAGTACGGCGACATGGTCAAGGCCGGTGCGCTGACCGCCATCGAACAGATCAACGCAGCCGGCGGCGCCGGCGGCAACAAGTTCGAAGTGGTGATGATGGACGACGCCTGCGAGCCGAAGCAGGCCGTTGCGGTGGCCAACAAGATCGTCAGCCAGAACATCAAGTACGTGATCGGCCACGTGTGCTCGGGCTCGACCATCCCGGCCTCGGACATCTACGAGAACGAAGGCATCGTGATGGTCACGCCGTCGGCCACCGCGCCGCAGCTGACCGAGACCAAGAAGCGCAAGTTCATTTTCCGCACCATCGGCCGTGACGACCAGCAGGGCCCGGCCGCTGCCCAGTACATCATCAGCAAGGTCAAGCCGAAGAAGGTCGCGATTCTGCACGACAAGCAGTCGTACGGCCAGGGCATCGCCAGCTCGGTGAAGAAGGACCTGGAAGCGGCCAAGATTCCGGTCGCCGTATTCGAGGGCATCAACGCCGGCGATTCGGACTACTCCGCCGTCATCACCAAGCTCAAGTCGCAGGGCGTGGACTTCGTCTACTTCGGCGGCTACCACCCGGAAATGGGCCTGCTGCTGCGCCAGGCGCGCGAGCAGGGCGTGAAGGCGGCTTTCATGGGCCCCGAGGGTGTGGGCAACAAGGACGTGACCGCGATCGCCGGCCCGTCGTCCGAAGGCATGCTGGTGACGCTGCCGGCCGACTTCTCGGCCGACCCGGCCAACGCTGGCCTGGTGAAGGCATTCGCCGACAAGAAGCGTGACGCCAACGGTCCGTTCCAGATGCCGGCCTACGCCGCCGTCAAGATCATCGGCGACGCCATTGCCGGCGCGAAGAGCACCGATCCCGCCAAGGTCGCGGCGTACATGCACAAGAACGCCTTCCAGACCCCGATCGGCAAGGTCGAGTACGACGACAAGGGCGACCTGAAGTCCTTCAAGTTCGTGGTTTACACCTGGCACAAGGACGCCACCAAGACCGCGGCGAACTGAGGCCCTTCAAATCCCGACGGGTTGCTCCCCTCTCCCGCTTGCGGGAGAGGGGCTGGTGGAGAGGGCAGGAGGATCAAAGGCTGAGGACGGTGAGTTAACACCATTGGCCCCGCTTGATGTGGTTCCTTGCTAGCCCACCCCTCTCCCCAGCCCTCTCCCCCTGAGGAGAGAGGGAGAACACCTTGCTTTGGCAAGTTCGATCGGTTTTGGATGCATCCCTGCTGAGGCCAGCTCTGCGGCTTCGAGGTTTTCCCCCAATGAATGAATTCCTTCCACAGTTCACCCAGCAGCTGGTCAACGGCCTGACGCTGGGTGCGATCTATGCGTTGATTGCCATCGGCTACACAATGGTCTACGGCATCATTGGCATGATCAATTTCGCGCACGGCGAGATTTACATGATCGGCGCCTATGTCGGCCTGGTCACGCTCACCGCGATCGGTGCCCAGGCAGGCTATCCCTTGCCGCTGGTGCTGGGCGCCGCCTTGCTGGTCTCGGTGCTGGTCACCGGCGTCTACGGCTTTGCGGTCGAGCGGGTGGCATACCGGCCCTTGCGCGGCGGACCGCGCCTGGTGCCGCTGATCTCAGCCATCGGCATGTCGATCTTCCTGCAGAACTATGTCCAGATCGGGCAGGGCGCGCGCGACGTGTCGGTGCCGGTGCTGATCTCGGGTGCCATCGAGTTCCAGATGGGCGGCGACTTCGCCGTGACCGTGCCGTATTCGCGCCTGCTGATCGTCGGCGTGACGCTGGTGATGATGATCGCGCTGACGCTGTTTATCGGCCGTTCGCGCATGGGCCGCGCCTGCCGTGCCTGTGCTGAAGACATGCGCATGGCCAACCTGCTCGGCATCGACACCAACAAGGTGATCTCGTTCACCTTCGTGCTGGGCGCGATGCTGGCAGCCGTGGGCGGCGTGCTGATCGGGCTGAGCATCGGCAAGCTCAATCCCTTTATCGGCTTTATCGCCGGCATCAAGGCCTTTACCGCGGCGGTGCTGGGCGGCATCGGCAGCATCCCGGGCGCGATGCTCGGCGGCGTGCTGCTGGGCCTGGCGGAAACCTTCGCCTCGGGCTACATGCCGGCCGAATACAAGGACGTGGTCGCATTCAGCCTGCTGGTGCTGGTGCTGCTGTTCCGTCCGACCGGGCTGCTGGGCAAGCCTGATGTCGAGAAGGTGTGAGGGAGGGCGAGACAATGACTAATCAAGTTTCTGCGATGCCCGCCAGGCAAGCCGCACGCGGCGCCACGCCGGGCCAGTCGCTGAAGAACGCAATCACGGCCGCCGTGATGACGGCGATCCTGACCATTCCCATCCTGGGCCTGCAGCTCAAGCTGGAAGGCTACAAGGTGGTGCTCGAGCCGCACTGGCGTCCGGTATGGATTGCCGTGGCGGCGGTGTTCCTGTTCCAGCTGTTCAAGCCGATGCTGTCGCGTGCCGGCAGTGCCGTGCGGCTGCCGTCGGTGCCGCAGTTCGGTGCGCGCCAGCAGCGCGTGGCGGTATGGGTGCTGCTGGCGGTCGGGCTGGTGTGGCCGTTCTTCGGCTCGCGCGGCGCGGTCGACGTGGCCACGCTGGCGCTGATCTACGTGATCCTGGGCCTGGGCCTGAATATCGTGGTGGGCTATGCCGGCCTGCTCGACCTGGGCTATGTCGGCTTCTACGCGATCGGCGGCTACACCTATGCGCTGCTGAACCAGTACTTCGGGCTGGGCTTCTGGGAATGCCTGCCAATCGCCGCTGCAATGTCGGCGACCTTCGGCTTCATCCTCGGCTTCCCGGTGCTGCGGCTGCGCGGCGACTACCTTGCCATCGTGACGCTGGGCTTCGGCGAGATCATCCGCCTGCTGGCCAATAACCTGACCAGCCTGACCGGCGGCCCGGACGGTGTCTCGGGCATCCCGAAGCCGTCCGTGTTCGGCATCGAGATGGCGCGCAGCGCAAGCGTGGAGGGCGCCAAGACTTTCCATGACCTGATCGGCCTGGACTACAGCGGCCAGCACATGGTGATCTTCCTGTACCTGCTGGCGCTGCTGCTGGTGGGCTTCACGCTGTTCGTCACCAGCCGCCTGATCCGCATGCCGATGGGCCGTGCCTGGGAAGCGCTGCGCGACGACGAGATCGCGTGCCGCTCGCTGGGCCTGAACCCGACCCGCATCAAGCTGTCGGCGTTCACGCTGGGCGCTTCGTTCGCCGGCATCGGCGGCGCGTTCTTCGCGGCGCGCCAGGGGCTGGTCAACCCGGAATCGTTCACCTTCATCGAGTCGGCGCTGATCCTTGCCGTGGTGGTGCTGGGCGGCATGGGCTCGCAGCTGGGCGTGATCCTGGCGGCGATCCTGCTGACCGTGTTGCCCGAGGTGGCGCGCGGCTTTGCCGAATATCGCATGCTGATTTTCGGCCTGGTGATGGTGCTGATGATGATGTGGCGTCCGCAGGGCCTGCTGCCCGCGAACCGTCCCCACGTGGAGCTCCCTCGATGAATGCGCCGATGAGTACAAACGCAGAATTGCTGAAGGTCTCGGGCCTGCAGATGCGCTTCGGCGGCCTGCTGGCCGTGGACGGCATCGATTTCGATGTCCGCAAGGATGAGGTCTTCGCCATCATCGGCCCCAACGGCGCAGGCAAGACCACGGTGTTCAACTGCGTCGGCGGCTTCTACAGGCCGACCGCGGGCGATGTCACGCTGGATGGCCACGACATCGCCGGCCTGCCCAGCCACAAGGTGGCGCGCCAGGGCCTGGTGCGGACCTTCCAGAACATCCGCCTGTTCAAGTCGCTGACGGTGGTGGAGAACCTGCTGGTGGCGCAACACCTGCAGGTGCAGTCCGGCATCCTGCGCGGCCTGTTTGCCACCCCGGCCTATCGCCGTGCCGAGCGCGAGGCGCTGGAGCGCGCCGCGGTCTGGCTGGAGCGGATGGGCCTGACCAAGGTTGCCAACCGCGAGGCCGGCACGCTGTCATACGGCCACCAGCGCCGGCTGGAGATCGCGCGCTGCATGATCACCAAGCCGCGCCTGCTGATGCTGGACGAACCCGCCGCCGGCCTGAACCCGCAGGAGAAGGTCGAGCTGCAGCAGCTGATCGACCAGCTGCGGCGAGAGTTCGGCATTGCCGTGCTGCTGATCGAGCACGACATGAGCCTGGTGATGGGCGTGTCCGACCGCATCCTGGTGATGGAGCACGGCAAGCCGATCGTGATCGGAAAGCCGGAGGAAGTGCGCAACGACCCGCGCGTGATCAAGGCCTACCTGGGAGAGGACTGATGCTGAAGCTGGAACAGGTCCATACCCACTACGGCGCCGTCGAGGCGCTGTCGGGCGTATCGATCGAAGTGAACAAGGGGGAGATCGTCACCCTGATCGGCAGCAACGGCGCCGGCAAGACGACGCTGATGATGACCGTGTGCGGCACGCCGCGCGCCTCCAGCGGGCGCGTGCTGTTCGAAGGCGAGGACATCACCAACCGCTCGACGCACGAGATCATGCGGCTGGGCATGGCGATCTCGCCCGAAGGCCGGCGCGTGTTCCCGAGCCTGACGGTGCTGGAGAACCTGAAGATGGGCGGCTTCTTTGCCAGGCGCGACGAGATCGAGGCAGGCATCGAGCACGTCTTCAAGCTGTTCCCGCGCCTGAACCAGCGCGCGAGCCAGCGCGCCGGCACCATGTCGGGCGGCGAGCAGCAGATGCTGGCGATCGGTCGCGCGCTGATGAGCCGGCCGCGCCTGCTGTTGCTGGACGAGCCCACCCTCGGCCTCGCGCCGCTGATCATCGCGCAGATCTTCGACATCATCCGGACCATTCGTGACGAAGGCGTCACTGTGTTCCTGGTCGAGCAGAACGCCAACAAGGCGCTTCAGGTCGCGGATCGCGGCTATGTGCTGGAAACCGGCAAGGTGGTGCTGGCCGATACCGGCGCCAACCTGCTGGCCAACGACCGGATCAAGGCCGCCTACCTGGGCGGCTGATGTCCGCGGCCGCCGCCCTGCAACGGGGTGGCGGCCCTCTGGCGATTCGTTTTCGCCATCCGCGAAAGCCCCCTTTCGCCAATCACATTACATTCCAGGCGCCGTCCCGGCCGGGCAGGGCGCTGATCCCCATACCCCCTGTGGCATAATCGATTGCCAAGTCAAGCATTGCGGCAACGCTTGAAATAACGCTCGCTTCAGGCGGCTTCCGGCGCGATCATCGAGACTGATTGCAATACGACGCCCGTGTTCGCCACCGCGACCGAAGCGAACAAAAACCCCTGCAAACTACTGCGCGGTCACCGCGGACCTCTCCTGCCAAGGATCGGTCATTCGGCCCGCCATCGCATCATGGCCAAGACGCTCTACGACAAACTCTGGGATGACCACACCGTCCACGTCGAGGAAGACGGCACCACGCTGCTCTACATCGACCGCCACCTGCTGCATGAAGTCACCAGCCCGCAGGCGTTCGAGGGCCTGAAGCTGGCGGAGCGTCCGGTATGGCGCATCAGCGCGAACCTGGCCGTGTCGGATCACAACGTGCCGACCACCGACCGCAGCCAGGGCATCGCCGATCCGGTGTCGAAGCTGCAGGTCGATACGCTGGATGCAAACTGCGACAGCTTCGGCATCACCCAGTTCAAGATGACCGATCACCGCCAGGGCATCGTGCACGTGATCGGGCCGGAGCAGGGCGCGACGCTGCCGGGCATGACGGTGGTGTGCGGCGACTCGCATACCAGCACGCATGGCGCCTTCGGCGCGCTGGCGCACGGCATCGGCACGTCTGAAGTCGAGCACGTGCTGGCCACGCAGACGCTGCTGGGCAAGAAGGCGAAGAACATGCTGGTCAAGGTGGAAGGCAAGCTGCCGCGCGGCTGCACCGCCAAGGACATCGTGCTGGCCGTGATCGGCAAGATCGGCACCGCCGGCGGCACCGGCTTCACCATCGAGTTCGCTGGCTCGGCCATCCGCGACCTGACCATGGAAGGCCGCATGACGGTCTGCAACATGGCCATCGAAGCGGGCGCGCGCGCCGGCCTGGTGGCGGTGGACGATGTCACGCTGGAATACGTGAAGGGCCGCCCGTACGCGCCGCAGGGCGTGGAGTGGGAGCAGGCGGTTAGCTACTGGCGCACGCTGCACTCGGATGCCGGTGCCAAGTTCGACCAGGTGGTCGAACTGCGCGCCGAAGACGTCCGCCCGCAGGTGACCTGGGGCACATCGCCGGAAATGGTGATCAGCATTGAAGACCGCGTGCCGGATCCCGAGAAGGAAAAGGACCAGAACAAGCGCAACGCCATGGAGCGCGCGCTGGAATACATGGGCCTGCAGCCCAACGTGCCGGTCGAAAGCATCAATATCGACAAGGTCTTTATCGGCTCGTGCACCAACAGCCGCATCGAAGACATGCGTGCCGCCGCGTGGGTGGTTCAAAAGCTGGGCCGCAAGGTTGCATCGAACGTAAAGCTTGCGCTGGTGGTGCCGGGTTCCGGCCTGGTCAAGGAGCAGGCCGAGCGCGAAGGCCTGGACAAGATCTTCAAGGCCGCCGGCTTTGAGTGGCGCGAGCCGGGCTGCTCGATGTGCCTGGCCATGAATGCCGACCGCCTCGATCCGGGCGAGCGCTGCGCGTCGACCTCGAACCGCAACTTCGAAGGCCGTCAGGGCGCCGGTGGCCGTACCCACCTGGTGAGCCCGGCGATGGCAGCCGCTGCCGCCATCGAAGGCCATTTCGTCGACATCCGCAAGCTGGGCTAAGCGGGGCGCGGCAGATGAAAAGGACCCTGATCGCATGGCTGGCATGCCTGGGCATGCTGCAGCTGGCTGGCTGCAATACCATGGCCGGCCTGGGCAAGGACACGCAGGCCGCCGGCAGCTCGCTCGAGCGCGCGGCCAAGAAGTAAGGAAAGAGACATGGACAAGTTCACTGTACACAGCGGCCTCGTGGCCCCGCTCGACCGCGAAAACGTCGACACCGACGCCATCATCCCGAAGCAGTTCCTGAAGTCGATCAAGCGCACCGGCTTCGGCCCCAACCTGTTCGACGAGTGGCGCTACAAGGATGTCGGCGAGCCCGGCATGGACAACAGCAAGCGTCCGCTGAACCCGGACTTCGTGCTGAACCAGCAGCGCTACCAGGGCGCGTCGATCCTGCTGGCGCGCCGCAATTTCGGTTGCGGCAGCTCGCGCGAGCACGCGCCGTGGGCGCTGACGCAATACGGCTTCCGCGCCGTGATCGCGCCCAGCTTTGCCGATATCTTCTTCAACAACTGCTACAAGAACGGCCTGTTGCCGGTGGTGCTGAGCGAGCAGCAGGTCGACCACCTGTTCAACGAGACCAACGCGTTCAACGGCTACCAGCTGACCATCGACCTGGACAAGCAGGTGGTGCTCACGCCGTCGGGCCAGGGCTACGAGTTCGACATCGCCCCGTTCCGCAAGTACTGCATGCTGAACGGTTTCGACGATATCGGCCTGACCCTGCGCCATGCCGACAAGATCAAGGCCTACGAGGCCGAGCGCGTGGCGAAGATGCCGTGGCTGAACAACCGCCTGGTCGGATAAGACTCTACGAGGGAAGACAACAATGAAGATCGCAGTCCTGCCGGGTGACGGCATCGGTCCCGAAATCGTTGCAGAGGCCGTCAAGGTCCTGAACGCGCTCGACGAGAAGTTCGAACTGGAAACCGCCCCGGTGGGCGGCGCCGGCTACGAGGCCGAAGGCCATCCGCTGCCGGAGAACACGCTGAAGCTGGCCAAGGAAGCCGACGCCATCCTGTTCGGCGCCGTCGGCGACTGGAAATACGACAGCCTGGAGCGCGCGCTGCGCCCCGAGCAGGCCATCCTGGGCCTGCGCAAGCACCTGCAACTGTTTGCCAACTTCCGTCCGGCGATCTGCTATCCGGAGCTGACCGGCGCCTCGAGCCTGAAGCCCGAGCTGGTGGCCGGCCTGGACATCCTGATCGTGCGCGAACTGAACGGCGACATCTACTTCGGCCAGCCGCGCGGCCTGCGCGAAGCGCCGGACGGCCTGTTCAAGGGGGCGCGCGAAGCCTTCGACACCATGCGCTACAGCGAGCCGGAAATCCGCCGCATTGCGCATGTGGCATTCCAGGCCGCGGCCAAGCGCGGCAAGAAGCTGTGCAGCGTCGACAAGGCCAATGTGCTCGAAACCTTCCAGTTCTGGAAGGACATCGTGATCGACGTCAGCAAGGAATATCCGGAAGTCGAGCTGTCGCACATGTATGTCGACAACGCGGCCATGCAGCTGGTCAAGGCGCCCAAGAGCTTCGACGTGATCGTCACCGGCAATATGTTCGGCGACATCCTGTCGGACGAGGCCGCGATGCTGACCGGCTCGATCGGCATGCTGCCGTCGGCGTCGCTGGATGCGAACAACAAGGGCCTGTACGAGCCGTCGCACGGTTCGGCACCTGACATCGCCGGCAAGGGCGTGGCCAATCCTCTGGCCACCATCCTGTCGGCGGCGATGATGCTGCGCTACTCGCTGAACCGCGCCGAGCAGGCCGACCGCATCGAGAACGCCGTCAAGAAGGTGCTGGCCCAGGGCTACCGCACCGGCGACATCCTGACGCCGGGCTGCAAGCAGGTTGGCACCCGCGAGATGGGTGAAGCCGTGCTGGCGGCACTGTAAGTCACACGCAAAAGGGCACCGCCAGCGCGGTGCCCTCGTTTTATTTGTCCCCAATTTGCACGCTGCGGCGGCGCCGCAAAATCGTGTAGACTCTGCGAATGGCCCGATTTTCCCAGTCCACCCTGACTGCTGTTGTCGCCCTGACCGCCACCCGCGGCCCGGTCGGCACGATTTCGCTCGGCCAGACCGCAACGACGATTAAAACCATTATTAAAACCGCGATCGCCTAGATCCGTTCGTCGTGCCTGCCCGTCTTCCCCGCGCAGCCACGCCGGGCGAGGAAAATGGCGGGGAAGTAAAAATCACATCCGAGGTAAATCATGATTGTAGGTCTCGTCGGTTGGCGGGGTATGGTCGGCAGCGTCCTGATGCAACGCATGCAGGAAGAGCGTGATTTCGACCACATCGAGCCCGTCTTCTTCAGCACGTCCAACGCCGGCGGCAAGGCGCCCGCCATGGCCAGGAACGAAACCACGCTCAAGGATGCCAACGACATCGAGGCACTGAAGAAGTGCGACGTGGTGCTGACCGCCCAGGGCGGCGACTACACCAACGAAGTCTTCCCCAAGCTGCGCGCGGCGGGCTGGAAGGGCTACTGGATCGACGCGGCTTCGTCGCTGCGCATGAAGGACGATGCCATCATCGTGCTGGATCCGGTCAACCAGGGTGTGATCAAGGACGCGCTGTCCAAGGGCGTCAAGAATTTCATCGGCGGCAACTGCACGGTCAGCTGCATGCTGATCGGCCTGGGTGGCCTGTTCCAGGCCGACATGGTCGAATGGATGACCTCGATGACCTACCAGGCCGCTTCGGGCGGCGGGGCCCAGCACATGCGCGAGCTGCTGACGCAGTTCGGCACGCTGAACGCCTCGGTCAAGCCGCTGCTGGACAACCCGGCGTCGGCCATCCTGGAAATCGACCGTCAGATCCTGGCAACCCAGCACGGCCTGTCCGCCGAGGAAACCAAGCAGTTCGGCGTGCCGCTGGCCGGCAACCTGATCCCCTGGATCGACAAGGACCTGGGCAACGGCCAGTCCAAGGAAGAATGGAAGGGCGGCGCCGAGACCAACAAGATCCTGGGCCGTGGCGAAGGCTTCCTGGGCGCGACCGGCGCCACGCCGATCGCCGTCGACGGCCTGTGCGTGCGCATCGGCGCGATGCGCTGCCACTCGCAGGCGCTGACCATCAAGCTGCGCAAGGACGTGCCGCTGGACGAGGTCGAAGGCATGCTGGCCGCTCACAACCCGTGGGCCAAGGTGGTGCCGAACACGCGTGAAGCCAGCATGACCGACCTGACCCCGGCTGCCGTGACCGGCACGCTGACGATCCCGGTCGGCCGCCTGCGCAAGATGCAGATGGGCGGCGAGTACCTGTCGGCCTTCACGGTGGGCGACCAGCTGCTGTGGGGCGCGGCCGAGCCGCTGCGCCGCATGCTGCGTATCCTGATCGAATCCTGATGGGAAGTTGCCTGGTTGCGTCCGTTGCAGCCAGGCAACAGAAAAGACCGCTTTGCCGACAACGCCGCGCCCACGCGCGGCGTTGTTGTATCCGGGCGCCTATTTTCCCGGGCGATGCGTCACAATACGCCGGCATGCGCCCCGGCTCGCAGGGGTCGGCGCCTGCGCGCCGGCTGGACAAGAGGTGCAACCAGAATGCCTCGCCAGCCTGCCGGACCTGTTTATGGGGTCGGTTTGTCGATGTATATCGCTACTAAAACATAACGGAGCATAAAGGTGAGTGTGAGCCAACATCGCCGGAAAGATGCGCCTACTGCCCGTCAGCGCTGGTCAACGCTGGCCGTCACGGCACTGGGCCTGCTGCTTGCGCAGCCGGCCGCATATGCCGCGGGGTTCGGGCAATTGCGGGTTCAGTCGAATCTGGGGCAGCCGCTACAGGCTGAAATCGACATCAGCGGGGTCACGCCCGAAGAGGCCGCCGGGCTGAACGTCAGGCTGGCGTCGCCGGGGGCGTATGCCGCGGCGGGGCTGACTTACCAGCCCGCGGTCAGTACGCTGCGCCTGGAGGTCGAGCGCCGACGCAACGGCAGCTATGTCGCCAAGGTCCGTTCGACCCAGCCGATCAGCGAGCCGTTTGTCGATATCCTGGTCGACATGAGTTGGGCCAGCGGCAAGGTTTCGCGCGCCTACACATTCCTGCTTGATCCCGCCGGAGCCAAGCCCTCCAACGAGACCTACTCGCCGTCGACGGTGGTACAGGCGGCAACGCCCGACGCTTCACCCGCCACCGCGCCGCAGCCCGCGGCTGACGCAGCGCCGCAAGCGGCGGCACAGGAGGCCGCGTCCGCCGCCGAATCCGCCCGTCCGGCAGCGCCCGTGCGCCCGGCACGGCAAGCCAGGCGCGCGCCGGCACCGGCAACCGCACCCAGCGCCGACACGGCGCCGGGCGGCGGCTATACCGTCAAGCGCGGCGATACGCTGTCTGGGATTGCCGGCGAAGCCGTACAGGGCGCCGAATCGGTGTCGCTGGACCAGATGCTGGTCGCGCTCTATCGCAACAATCCCAATGCCTTTATCGGCGGCAACATGAACCGGCTGCGCAGCGGCGCGGTGCTGCAGGTGCCGACCCAGCAACAGGCGCAGTCCGTCACGCGGAAGGAGGCACGCCGCGAAGTGGTCGCGCGCACGCAGGGCTTCGACGCCTATCGCAGCCGCCTGGCGAGTGCCGCCGCGGCCAAGTCGGTCGAGCCCGACAGCGGCCGCCAGCAGTCCGGCAACGTGACGGCGCGCGTGCAGGAACAGGCGGCCCCGACCGATGGCCCGCGCGACGAACTGAAGCTGAGCAAGGCCGAGCGGGGTGCCCAGGCGGATGCTGCCGCCAAGGCCGAAGCCAACGTCGCTCGCGAGCGCCAGATCAAGGAAGCCGAGACGCGCCTGGCGCAGCTGGAAAAGAATATCGGCGACATGCAGAAGCTGCTCGAGCTGAAGAATGCCGAGATCGCCAAGCTGAGCCAGTCCAACCAGGCGGCGCCTGCCGACAAGGAGAAGGAAAAGGCGGCCGCAGTGGCCAAGCCGGAAGCGGCCGCACCGAACGTGGTGGCCGCGCAGGCGCCGAAGGCGGATGCGGCGGAACCAGCGGCAGCGGCGGCTACCGCTGCCGCCGCCGTGCCCGCCGCCGCTGGCGCAGCGTCGGCAGTGGCTGCCGCCGGAGCCTCGGCGCCGCAAGTGGCTGCTGCTGCGCCGGCATCGGCCCCGGCAGTCAAGCCGACGCCACCCGTGGTGGCACAGCCCGCACCGGTGCAGGAACCGTCGTTCCTTGACGGCCTGCTCGCCAACCCGCTGCTGCTGCCCGGCGGTGGCCTGGTGGTGGCGCTGCTCGGCGTCTTCGCGATCTATCGGCGCCGCCAGCAGCAGAAGGAAAGCGAGGCGACCGGCTTTGGCGACAGCATCCTGTCGCAGGAAAGCACGGTGATGGCCGGCACCAATTCGCTGTTCGGTGCCGCCGGCGGGCAGAGTGTCGACACCTCGCAGCACAGCGTGTTCGGCGCCGATTTCCGCATCGGCAACAACACGCCGGAAGCCAATGAGGTCGACCCGATCGCCGAGGCCGAGGTCTATATCGCCTACGGGCGCGATGTGCAGGCCGAGGAGATCCTGCGCGAAGCCCTGGAGAAAAACCCGGAGCAGCAGCCGGTGCGGCTCAAGCTCCTGGAGATTTACAGCAACAGACAGGATGTGGAAGGTTTCCGCGTGATAGCAGAAGAAATGTTCGCCCAGACCGGCGGACACGGTGCGGAATGGCTGAAGGCAGCAGAAATGGGGCGCGCGCTCGAGCCGGGCAACGCGATGTACATGGTGGTGACGCCGGAGGCCGCGGGCCCGGATACGGCCTCGCCGGCAACGGACCAGTGGCGCACGCAGGACCCGTCGCAGGATCCGGCATCGATCCCGCGCCTGGAGCCCTCGCTGGGCGACCTGGCACTGCCGCTGGACGCCTTCCCGGCGCCCGCGGCGGGCGACCCGATCGTGGCGCCGGCATCGGCGGCCATGGTGTTCGGCACCGATTCGGACCCGACCGAACCGGCCGTGCGCCTGGACCGCGGACTGCACCTGGACTTCCCGGCCCGTGCCACCGACCCGCTGGCAGATGATGAGGACGAGCACGAGGTGCCGCGCCTGGATACGCCCACCCGCTCGCGCCCGCTGGAGTTCGACATGTCCGGCCTGTCGCTCGACCTGGGCGGTGGGCCGTCGGCTACCAGCGGCTCGCCGGCCGCGGCGGACGAGGCGTTCGCGCCGTTGCCTGCAACGACCATGCTGCGCGACGGCAAGCTGGCCGAGCCGTTCGACCTGTCCCGCGTTCCCGACGAGACCAATCCCGACACCGCTCGCGGCGTTTCGCCCAGCACGCTGTCGACCGATGGTGTCGACGGCGGGCGCGACATGCAGATCAAGCTCGACCTGGCCCGTGCCTATATCGAGATCGGCGACAAGGAAGGGGCGCGCGAGCTGCTGCAGGAGGTGGTAGATCAGTCGCAGGATCCGCTGCAGGCCGAGGCCCGTTCGCTGCTGCTGGAAGTGGCCTGAGCTATCATTGACGGTCCGCCGCGGCACCCGCTGCCGCGGCATGAAGCGATGCGCCGGAAGCGTCCCTTCCGGCGCATTTGCTTTTCCGGCGCGCGCGGCACGCAAGCTTGCCCGACGTTGCCGGACCCATGCTTTTTCCCCTGACATGAACCGCATCGCTCTTGGCCTGCACTACGACGGCGCCGCCTTTTCCGGCTGGCAGTCGCAGCCGCACCGCAATACCGTGCAGGATCACCTCGAAGACGCCATCGAGCGCTTCGCCGGCGTGCGCCTGCTGACCACCGTGGCGGGGCGCACCGATACCGGCGTGCACGCGCTGGGACAGGTCATCCACCTGGATACCGAGCTGGAACGCGAGCCTTTTTCCTGGGTCCGCGGCGTCAATGCGTTCCTGCCGCCGTCGATCGCGCTGCAGTGGGCGCGGCCCGTCGACGAGGGCTTCCACGCCCGCTTCCTGGCGTACGAGCGCATGTATTACTACGCGCTCTACACCGGCCCGCACCGGGTGCCGATGGTGCACGGCCGCGCCGGCTACCAGATGCTGCCGCCGGGCCAGCGGCTCGACGTCGAGGCGATGCGCGAAGCCGCCGCGTGCCTGGTCGGCGAGCATGACTTTTCCGCTTTCCGCGCCGCCGAATGCCAGGCCAAGTCGCCGGTCAAGACCATGTACGACGTCACCATCCGTGACGACGGCAACTGGGTGTTCCTGCGCTTCCGCGCCAGCGCCTTCCTGCACCACATGGTGCGCAACCTGATGGGCTGCCTGGTGGCGGTGGGCCGCCGCCGCTACCCGCCGCAGTGGCTGGCGCAGGTGCTGGCCGGGCGCGACCGCAAGCTGGCGGCGCCTACGTTCATGCCGGATGGCCTTTACCTGGTCGGGGTCAAGTATCCTGATGCTTACCCGATCCCCGCGGCCGATCCGTCCGCGAGCCTGTTTCATGGAGTGTTCGATGACGCAGCCTGAGGGCAGTGCGATGCACCTGCCACAGCGTACCCGCATCAAGATCTGCGGCCTGACCCGCGAAGACGACGTGCGCGCCGCCGTCGATGCCGGCGCGGACGCGATCGGGCTGGTTTTCTACCCGAAGAGCCCGCGCTACGTCGAGGTGGCGCGGGCGGCGGCGCTGGCCGAGGCCGCGGGGCCGTTCGTCGCGGTGACGGGGCTGTTCGTCAACGCCGAGCTGGAGGACATCGCCCATGTGGCCGAGCGTGTGCCGTTGACGCTGCTGCAGCTGCACGGCGACGAAACCCCGCAGTTCTGCACCCAGGCCGCCCAGCGCTGCCGGCTGCCGTTCCTGCGCGCCGCCCGTGTCCGTCCGGGGCTCGATTTGGTAGAATTTGCCGACCAATACCGTGATGCCGCTGCCTTGCTGCTCGATGCCTTCGTCGAAGGCTACGGCGGTGGCGGCCACGTCTTCGACTGGACCCTGATTCCTCCGGCATGGCTTCCGCCCAATCCTCCGGTTACGGCAACCGGCAACCCGAACGCAAGCGGCGCTCCTCGCATCGTTTTGAGTGGTGGGTTGAACGCGCAAAACGTCGCTGGCGCGATTGAACGCGTGCGGCCCTACGCTGTGGACGTCAGCAGCGGGGTAGAGGCCGCCAAGGGCGTGAAGGACCACGCCCGCATTGCCGAATTCGTGCGCGCTGTCCGCAGCGCCGAGGCCGGATGAGCCGGATCGAAGCCCGATCCCTTGCCCACCCCGTGTCCGCCGCATCAAGGCGGCCATCGCGCACCCCAGCCAACTACGCGCCCTTGCCGGTCAAGGCAAGGCCGCTGTTCCGAAGAGCCTAGACATGTACGACCTGCCCGATTCCCGTGGCCATTTCGGCCCCTATGGCGGCACCTTCGTTTCCGAGACACTGGTCCACGCGCTGGACGAGTTGCGCGAAGCCTATGCGCACTCCCAGAAGGACCCGGAGTTCGATGCCGAATTCCGCCGCGAACTGAAGCACTTTGTCGGCCGCCCGTCGCCGATCTACCACGCGCAACGCTGGAGCGAGACGCTCGGCGGCGCGCAGATCTTTTTCAAGCGCGAAGACCTGAACCACACCGGCGCGCACAAGATCAACAACGTCATCGGGCAGGCGCTGCTGGCCAGGCGCATGGGCAAGCCGCGCGTGATCGCCGAGACCGGGGCAGGGCAGCATGGCGTGGCAACGGCCACTATCGCTGCACGCTTCGGCATGGAGTGCGTGGTCTACATGGGCGCCGAAGACGTCAAGCGCCAGGCCGCCAACGTCTACCGCATGAAGCTGCTGGGCGCGACCGTGGTGCCGGTGGAAAGCGGCTCGCGCACGCTCAAGGACGCGCTCAATGAAGCCATGCGCGACTGGGTCACCAACGTCGAGAACACCTTCTACATCATCGGCACCGTGGCCGGCCCGCATCCGTACCCGATGATGGTGCGCGACTTCCAGTGCGTGATCGGCGAGGAAGCCAAGGTGCAGATGCCGGAGATGACCGGCCGCCAGCCGGATGCGGTGATTGCCTGCGTCGGCGGCGGCTCCAATGCCATGGGCATCTTCTATCCGTATATCGAGCACCAGGATGTGCAGCTGATCGGCGTGGAAGCCGCCGGCGACGGCCTCGACACCGGCCGCCATGCCGCGTCGCTGACCGGCGGCACGCCCGGCGTGCTGCACGGCAACCGCACCTACCTGCTGCAGGACGACAACGGCCAGATCATCGAGACGCATTCGGTCTCGGCCGGCCTGGACTACCCTGGCGTTGGCCCCGAGCATGCCTGGCTCAAGGACAGTGGCCGCGCGCAGTACGTGCCGATCACCGATGAGGAAGCGCTCAAGGCCTTCCATGACTGTTGCCGCATCGAGGGCATCATCCCGGCGCTGGAATCGAGCCACGCGATCGCCTACGCCTGCAAGCTGGCGCCGACGCTGCCCAAGGACAAGCTGCTGCTGGTGAACCTGTCCGGCCGCGGCGACAAGGACATGCACACGGTCGCCGAGCGCGCGGGGCTCAAGCTCTGATGCGCGCGCTGTCCCACCCCCAGGGCCTTGCCGTCGGCGGGCCCGACGCTTTGCCTGGCGCGTCCGACGCGCCGCCGCTGCACCTGTTCCAGGAAGACATGTTCGAGGGCATTGCCCGCCTGCCGGACGGCTCGGTCGACCTGATCGTCGCCGATCCGCCGTACGGGCTGGGCAAGGACTATGGCAACGATTCCGACCTGCTGTCGGGCCAGGCCTACCTGGACTGGTCCGAGCGCTGGATGGACGCGGTCGTGCCCAAGCTCGCGCCCAGGGGCACGCTCTACCTGTTCTGCACCTGGCAGTATTCGCCGGAGCTGTTCGTGATGCTCAAGCGGCGCCTGACGATGATCAACGAGATCATCTGGGACCGCCGCGTGCCCAGCATGGGCGGCACCACGCGCAAGTTCTCGTCGGTGCACGACAACATTGGCTTCTTTGCCAAGGCGCGCGACTACTACTTCGATCTCGACCCGGTCCGGATTCCGTATGACCCCGAGACCAAGAAGGCGCGCAGCCGCCCGCGCTTCGAGGGCAAGAAGTGGCTGGAGGTGGGCTACAACCCCAAGGACCTGTGGAGCATCTCGCGCATCCACCGGCAGGATCCCGAACGCGCCAACCACCCGACGCAGAAGCCGCTGGAAATCGTCGAGCGCATGGTGCTGTCGAGCTGCCCGCCGGGCGGCCTGGTGCTGGATCCATTCGCGGGCAGCGGCACCACCGCGGTGGCCTGCCTGCGCCACGGCCGGCGCTTTGTGGGCTACGAGATCAACCCGGAGTACGTGCAGGTGGCGTGCGGGCGCGTGGCCGCGGCCGCGCAAGCCATGCCCGCGATCGAGCCTGACGTCACCGCAACCCCGGCCGCCGCCAACGACGACGCCTCGCCGGCGCCGCGGCCTCACCTGATTCCCTGATATGTCCCGTATCCAGAAGACGTTCGCGGCGCTGACCGCGCAGCAGAAGAAGGGCCTGATTCCGTTTGTCACCGCCGGCGATCCCGAGCCCGGCCTGACCGTGGCGCTGATGCACGCGCTGGTGGCGGGCGGCGCCGATGTGATCGAGCTGGGCGTGCCGTTCTCCGACCCGATGGCCGACGGCCCGGTGATCCAGCGCGCCTCCGAGCGCGCGCTGGCGCAGGGCGTGTCGCTGACGCAGGTGCTGCAGTGGGTGCGCGAGTTTCGCCAGACCAATGCCGAGACCCCGGTGGTGCTGATGGGCTACGCCAACCCGATCGAGCGCATGGGCGAAGAGGCCTTCGCCAAGGCTGCGAGCGCGGCCGGCGTGGATGGCGTGCTGGTGGTCGACTATCCGCCCGAGGAGTGCGAATCCTTCGCCGGGCTGATGCGCGACAACGGCATGGATCCGATCTTCCTGCTGGCACCGACCTCCACCGATGCACGCATCGAGGCAGTGGCCAAGGTCGCCAGCGGCTATCTTTACTATGTCTCGCTCAAGGGCGTGACCGGTTCTGCATCGATCGACCTGGACAGCGTGGCTTCGCGCCTGCCGCTGATCAAGCAGCACGCCAACCTGCCGGTGGGCGTGGGCTTCGGCATCCGCGACGCGCAGACCGCGCGTGCGATCGGCAGCGTGTCCGACGCCGTGGTGATCGGCAGCAGGCTGGTGCAACTGCTGGAAGACACGCCGCGCGAGCAGGCGGTGGCGGCGCTGCAGGCGTTTATCGCCGAGATCCGCCAGGCGCTGGACGACAAGTGATCTAATCCGGGCTCGGTAGGCATCCTTAAGTGATGCGGCGTGCTCAATCTGCGCGCCGCGCTTCGAGGTCACGGGCCCGGCGTGGTAAATTTGCGGGTTGATTCCCTGCCACCTGCCGAAGTGCGCCCTGACACAGGGTTTGCCGGCGGCGCGCAGCTATCCGAAAGGAGCTTTCATGAGCTGGTTGGATAAACTCCTGCCCCCCAAGATTCAACAGACCGACCCCCGTACCCGCAAGGGCATCCCGGAGGGGTTGTGGGTCAAGTGCCCGTCGTGCGAGTCCACCCTGTACCGGACCGACGTCGAGGCCAACCTGCACGTCTGCCCCAAGTGCGACCACCACATGCGCATCAACGCGCGTGCGCGGCTGGACGGGCTGCTGGACGCCGAAGGGCGCTATGAGATCGGCCAGGAGATCGTGCCGGTCGACGCGCTCAAGTTCAAGGATTCGAAGAAGTACCCGGACCGCATCAAGGCGGCCATGGAAGAAACTGGCGAAACCGACGCCATGGTGGTGATGGGCGGTGCCATCCACACCATCCCGGTGGTGGCGAGCTGCTTCGAGTTCGAATTCATGGGCGGCTCGATGGGTTCGGTCGTGGGCGAGCGCTTCGTGCGCGGCGCGCAGGCCGCGCTCGAGCAGAAGGTGCCGTTCATCTGCTTTACCGCCACGGGCGGCGCGCGCATGCAGGAAAGCCTGCTGTCGCTGCTGCAGATGGCCAAGACCACGGCCATGCTGAATCAGCTGAGCGCGAGCAAGCTGCCGTTCATCAGCGTGCTGACCGACCCGACCATGGGTGGCGTGTCGGCCTCGTTCGCCTTCCTGGGCGACGTGGTGATCGCCGAGCCCAAGGCGCTGATCGGCTTTGCCGGCCCGCGCGTGATCGAGCAGACCGTGCGCGAGAAGCTGCCGGAAGGCTTCCAGCGCTCGGAGTTCCTGCTGCAGAAGGGCGCCATCGACATGATCATCGACCGCCGCAAGATGCGCGCCGAACTGGCGCAGCTGCTGGCGCTGCTGCAGAAGCAGCCGGCCGACGCGGTGGCATAACGCCGCAGCAATCGCAATACCGAAGGCGCGGGTGGTTGACGCGCCTTTCGCCTTTTCTGGACGCCTGCAGCGCCGGCCCTTGACTTTGCGCCCGCCTGCCCGAATCTGGTAGCAAACGCTTTCCTCACACACCTGAAATGCCTGTCTTCCACACGCTCCCCGAATGGCTTACCCATCTCGAAACCGCCCATCCCGTGGGCATCGACATGGGCCTGACGCGCATCACGCGCGTAAAGGAAGCCCTCGGGCTGCGCATCGACGCCACGGTCTTCACCGTGGGCGGAACCAACGGCAAGGGCTCGACCTGCGCCATGCTCGAGCGCATCCTGCTGGAAGCCGGCTACAAGGTGGGCTGCCATACCTCGCCGCACCTGATCTCGTTCAACGAGCGTGCGCGCCTGAATGGCGAGATGGCGACCGACGCGCAGCTACTGCCGCACTTCGAGGCGGTCGAGCGCGCGCGCAACAGCTTTGCCGATCCGGTCAGCCTGACGTACTTCGAGTTCACCACGCTGGCGATCATCCATTTCTTCGCCGCTTCCGGCCTGGACGCGATCATCCTCGAAGTCGGGCTGGGCGGCCGCCTGGATGCGACCAATGTGATCGATACCGACTGCGCCGTCGTCACCAGCGTCGATATCGACCATACCCAGTACCTGGGCAACACACGCGAGGAAATCGGCTTTGAAAAGGCCGGCATCTTCCGCCCGGGCGTGCCGGCGGTCTGCGGCGACCCGGTGCCGCCCAAGTCGCTGGTGGCGCATGCGGAGGCCATCGGCGCCGAGCTGTGGATGGTGGGCCGCGATTTCCACTTCCACGCGGCCAAGGGCCAGGAACGCCAGCAATGGGACTGGAGCGGCGGCGGCCGCAAGCTCAACGGGCTGGGCTACCCCGCGCTGCGCGGCGCCAACCAGCTTCTGAACGCCGCCGCTGCGCTGGCCGCGCTGCAGGCCATGCGCCAGCAACTGCCGGTGAGCGCGCAGGAAGTGCGCAACGGGCTGGCCTTCGTTGAGCTGCCGGGACGCTTCCAGGTGCTGCCGGGACGGCCCGCGGTGATCCTCGACGTGGCGCATAACCCGCATGCTGCCGCCACGCTGGGGCAGAACCTGGAGAACATGGGCTTCTTCCGCTACACCTATGCGGTGTTCGGCGCAATGCAGGACAAGGATATCGCCGGCGTGCTGCAGCACGTGGCCGACAAGGTCGACCACTGGTGCCTGTGCGACCTGCCGACCGAGCGCGCCGCCAGCGCCGCCGACGTGCTGGCGAAGCTGGAGGGGGGCGGTTTCCGCGCCGGCCCCGACGCCACGGCCGCCTGCTTTTCCAGTCCAGAGGCGGCGTTCCGCGACGCCATGGAGAGAGCGACCGAGAATGATAGAATTCTGGTCTTCGGATCGTTCTATACCGTCGCCGGCGTGATGGCCTACCGGGCCACGCAAGCCAACTGACCTGGCACTGAGCGGCAAACGCAAAGACTGGCCCCTGCCTGAGGGGGCCGTCGCACCGAACCAATCTATGGGCCTGCTTTCGCTGTTTTCTTCCCGCAAGGGCAACGACCCGGCACCAGAGCGTGCGCGCCGTCAGCGCAACGACCCGGGTGCAGGCATCGCCTCGTCGCGCCGTCTCGCCGACGAATATGCCGACGACACGCTGGACCCTGAATTCCCGCAGAAGCAGCGCGCGCGCCGCCGGCTGATCGGCGCCGTGGTGCTGGTGGTGGCCGCGGTGATCGTGCTGCCGATCGTATTCGAGACCAAGCCGCGCCCGGTGGCCGACGATGTCGCGGTCAAGGTGAGCGGCGGGCAGGGCAGCAGCAAGCCCCGCGTCGAGCCGCGCAAGGCCGACCCGCTGCCGCCGGCGCCGGCGGCCCGCAGCGACGCCGCGGCGCTCGATGCCGGCGAGGAGATCGTCAATACGGCGGACAAGCCTGCCGACAAGCCCATTCAGCGCGCCGAGGCCAAGCCCGACGCCAAGCCTGAGGCCAAGCCCCAGGGCAGCGGCAAGTACCTGATCCTGATCGGCGCCTTCTCGTCGGAAGAGAAGGCGAAGACCTGGCTGGCCAAGCTCAAGGCGAGCAAGGTGCCGGCCTATGTGGAAAAGAAAGCGCTGGCCGACGGCGAGCGCATCCTGCTGCGCGCCGGTCCCTTCAGCGACCGCGACGCCGCCGATGCCGCCGACAAGCGCGTGCGCGCGGCGGGCCTGACCTCGAAGGTGATCGAACAGTAAGGACCAGCGCTGCCTGGCGCATGGGCGCGGCAGCGAGCGACGATGCAGCCGACTTTCTTCGACTATGCCGTGGTTTTTATCCTGCTGGCCTCGGGCGTGCTGGGCGTGCTGCGCGGCCTGGTGCGCGAGGTGCTGTCGCTGATCGGCTGGGTGGTGGCGTTCTGGGTCGCGTTCCGCTACGGCGCAGTGGCCGCGGGCTGGATGCCCGAGTCGCTGCCCGGCGGTGAACTGGCCCGCCACGCGCTGGGTTTCGTGGTGCTGCTGATCGGCACCGTGCTCGGGGCGTCGCTGGCCGGCATGGTGGTCGGGCAGTTGCTGGAGAGCACCGGCCTCAAGCCGGCGGACCGCGGGCTCGGGCTGGTGTTCGGATTGCTGCGCGGCGTGCTGCTGGTGATGGTGATGGTGACGCTCGCCAGCCTGACGAAATTGCCGGAAGAACCGTTCTGGCGCGATGCGGTGAGCCGCCCCTATGTGATGCAGGCCATGGAATCGATGAAGCCCTGGCTGCCGCCGGAGCTGGCGAAGTACGTCAAGACATGACATGAAGCCGGGCATGGTGCCCGGTCAGTAGTACGCAGGCCTTGCGGTCCGGAAGGATAGCCGGACCAGGCTGCGCCCCCTGATTCAAAGCCTTTCCTGGGAGCTTGGCATGTGCGGTATCGTCGGTGTGGTTTCAGCCACGCCTGTCAACCAACTGATTTACGACAGCCTGCTGTTGTTGCAACATCGCGGACAGGATGCTGCCGGCATCGCCACCGCCAACGGCAGTACTTTTCACATGCACAAGGCTAACGGCCTTGTGCGCGATGTCTTCCGCACCCGTAACATGCGCAGCCTGCCGGGCGACGCCGGCATCGGCCAGGTGCGCTACCCGACCGCCGGCTCGGCGTCGAGCGAGGAAGAGGCGCAGCCGTTCTACGTCAACGCGCCTTACGGCGTGATCCTGGCGCACAACGGCAACCTGACCAACTGGCAGCAGCTGCGCGAAGAAATGTTCCGCCGCGACCGTCGCCACATCAACACGCACTCCGATACGGAAGTGCTGCTGAACGTGCTGGCCGACGAACTGCAGCGTGCCAGCAGCGGCATGGCGCTGGACCCGGACACCATCTTCACCGCGGTAAGCGGCCTGCACCGCCGCGTACGCGGCTCGTATGCGATCGCCGCGCAGATCGCCGGCTATGGCATGCTTGCGGTGCGCGACCCGTTCGGCATCCGCCCGCTGTGCCTGGGCAGCATCGAGACCCCGACCGGCAAGGAATGGATGGTGGCATCGGAGTCGGTGGCGCTGGAAGGCATCGGCTACAAGCTCGAGCGCGACGTGGCGGCGGGCGAGGCGATCTTCATCGACCTGGACGGCAAGCTCTACAGCAAGCAGTGCGCGGACAACCCGGTGCTGACGTCCTGCATTTTCGAGTACGTCTACCTGGCCCGCCCGGATTCGTGCATCGACGGCGTGCCCGTCTACGACGCGCGCCTGCGCATGGGTGACTACCTGGCCGAGAAAATCCGCGAGGAAGTGTCGGCCGGCGACATCGACGTGGTGATGCCGATCCCCGACTCCAGCCGCCCGGCCGCGATGCAGGTGGCCAACCGCCTGGGCGTGAACTACCGCGAAGGCTTCTTCAAGAACCGCTACGTCGGCCGCACCTTCATCATGCCCGGCCAGGCGGTGCGCAAGAAGTCGGTGCGCCAGAAGCTCAACGCCATGGGCGTCGAGTTCAAGGGCAAGAACGTGCTGATCGTCGACGACTCGATCGTGCGCGGCACCACCTCGTTCGAGATCGTGCAGATGGCGCGCGACGCCGGCGCCAACAAGGTGATCTTCGCCTCGGCAGCGCCGCCGGTGAAGTTCCCCAACGTGTACGGTATCGACATGCCGACCCGCAGCGAACTGGTGGCGCACGGCCGCACGCACGAAGAGATCGCGAAGATCATCGGCGCGGACAAGCTGGTGTACCAGGACGTGGAAGCGATGAAGCAGGCGGTGCGCGACATCAACCCGGCGCTGAAGGACTTTGACGCATCGTGCTTCGATGGCCGCTATGTCACCGGCGATATCGACGAGGCCTACCTGGAGCGGCTGGAAACGGCGCGCAGCCAGGCCGACCGCGACGGCACCGGTGGCGACACCGAGCGCTCGTCACTGCACCTGCAGCGCTCCGGCGGCAACGAGTAAGCCGCGCACCACGCGCCCGCGCGTTGACGGATGCGAAGCCCGGCCGTAACATGGCCGGGCGTCGATTTGATAGTCAGCTTGCGGACGCGGGTCCAGCCCGAAACAGCTAAAGAGATGGCGGTCGGCAACCTTGCCAATGCGCACAGTGTTTGCGCAACTGGCTTGCCAACCGCTACAGCCCGCTACAGCCTGCCAAAGGCCTCCGCAGAACAGCAAGCCCGTCGATCCGACCATTCGATCGCACGGGCTTTTTTCATGGCCGGCCGCCTTGGCGCGGCGGGCCGCAACCATTGCATTCGCGCGGGTACGACCGCGACACCAGCATGAACGAACCGCTCAATCCTGAAACGCTCGGCATCGATACCCTTGGCGTGCGCGCCGGCACGCTGCGCAGCGAGTTCATGGAGCATTCCGAGGCCATGTACCTGACCTCGAGCTTCTGCTTCAACAGTGCAGCCGAGGCCGCCGAACGCTTCGCCAACTCGGAAGAGGGCTTCACCTATTCGCGCTTCACCAATCCCACTGTGTCGATGTTCCAGTCGCGCCTGGCTGCGCTGGAAGGCGCGCAGGCCTGCATGGCCACGGCGTCGGGCATGAGCGCGATCCTGTCGGTGGTGCTGTCGTCGATGCAGGCAGGCGATCACCTGGTCAGCTCGCGCGCGATCTTCGGCTCGACCATGACGCTGTTTGGCAATATCTTCTCGAAGTTCGGCGTCGAGACCACCTTCGTCGACCCGAGCGACCTGAACGCGTGGCGCGCCGCCGTTCGGCCGAACACCAGGCTGTTTTTCCTGGAGACGCCGTCGAATCCGCTGACCGAAGTGGCCGACATCGCCGCGGTGGCCGACATAGCCCACGACGCGGGTGCGCTGCTGGTGGTCGACAACTGCTTCTGTTCGCCGGCGCTGCAGCAGCCGATGAAGTTCGGCGCGGATATCGTGGTGCACTCCGCCACCAAGCATATCGACGGCCAGGGCCGCGTGCTGGGCGGCGCGGTGCTGGGCTCGCACGACTTCATCATGGGCAAGGTGTTCCCGTTCGTGCGCACCGCCGGCCCGACGCTGTCGGCGTTCAACGCCTGGGTGCTGCTCAAGGGCATGGAGACGCTGGCAATCCGCATGGAACGCCACTCGTCCAGCGCGCTGGCGCTGGCGCAGTTCCTGGAGTCGCATCCCGCGGTGGCGCGCGTGTTCCACCCGGCGCTGGCGTCGCACCCGCAGCATGAGATTGCCATGCGGCAGCAGAGCGGCGGTGGCGCGATCGTTTCGTTCGAGCTGAAGGGCGCCACGCCCGAGCAGCAGCGCGCCAACGCCTGGCGCGTGATCGACAACACCCGCGTGTGCTCGATCACGGGTAACCTGGGCGACACCCGCACCACCATCACGCACCCGTACACCACCACGCACGCGCGCGTGAGCCCGGAGGCCAAGGCCGCGGCGGGCGTGGGCGAAGGGCTGATCCGGCTGGCGGTGGGGCTGGAGTCGGTCGAGGACCTGAAGGCCGATCTGCTGCGCGGCCTGGGCGCATAAGGCTGCCTGCGAGGCCGACTGCGAGGCTGACAGCGCTTACGGTGCTTCCTGCGCCGGCGGCGGATCGTCGCTGCCGGCCACCGCTTTTACGCCGGCAGCGGTGATGTCATAGGTGGTACCGACCGCGGTCGAGGCCACGCTGACCGCGGCGGAGCCGACGGTTGCCACGGTAGAAACCGCGGCACTACCCACGGCCATCACCATGCAGCCGCCCAGCGAAAGGGTGGTCAACACGGCCGCCAACGCCACGGCAACGCGCTGCAAGATGGCGGATTCTCCGCTATCGTTGCGCTCGATACGTCGCAACGGGAAATTTCGGTATGGCATGGACACTGCTGGCCCTGGCAGGGCTGTTCGAGGTGGTGTGGGCAATCGGGCTCAAATACACCGACGGGTTCACGCGTCTGGTGCCGAGCATCATCACGTTGGTCGGCATGGCCATCAGTGTGATCCTGCTGGCACTGGCGCTGCGCCACATTCCGGTGGGAACCGGCTATGCGGTCTGGACCGGCATCGGCGCGGTCGGCACCGCGATCTTCGGCATCATACTCTTCAATGAGCCCGCGACCGCGGCGCGCATCGGCTGCATCGCGCTGATCGTGTGCGGCATTGCCGGGCTTAAGCTGGTGGGCAGTGCCTGAGCCGCGCCCAGCACCAGCGCAACCTCAGCCGAACCTCAGCCGAACCTCAGCGCAGCAACCGCCTGCGCAGCAGCACCAGCGAAACCACCAGCGCGGCCGCCGCATATGCGGCAAGCACGGCAAAGTGCAGCCCGGCGCCTTCCACTGGCCGGCCCAGCATCAGCGGCCGGATCAGCTCGACCGCATGCGCCAGTGGCAGCAACCTGGTGGCCGTCTGCACGCCTTCCGGTAATTGCTCCACCGGAAAGAACACGCCCGACAGCAGCAGCATCGGCGTCATCACCAGCGTCTGGTAGAACATGAAGAAGTCGTAGCTGGGCGCCAGCGCGGTGACGATCATCGCCAGCGCGGCAAAGGCAATGCCGGCCAGCACGATTACCGGCAGCGCCAGCAGCGCGCCCGGCATCTGCGCATAGCCCAGCGCGGCCGCCACCAGCATGATCGCCAGGCCCGACAGCACCGCCTTGCTGGCCGCCCAGAAGATCTCGCCCAGCACCACGTCGCCCAGTGTCAGCGGCGCGTGCATGATCGCTTCCCACGTGCGCTGCACGTGCATGCGCGAGAAAGCCGAGTACATCGACTCGAAGCTGGCCGACATCATCACGCTCGACGCGGTGGTGCCGGCGGCGAGGAAGGCGATGTACGACACGCCGTTGACCTGGCCCACCATCAGCCCCAGTCCCAGGCCGAGGCCGAACAGGTAGATCATCGGATCGGCCAGGTTGCCGATCATCGACGGGATGGCCAGCTTCCTCCACACCAGGTAGTTGCGATACCAGACCATCATCCAGTTGCGCAGGTTGCGCGGCAGCAGCGGCTGGGGATAGGTCTGGCGCGTTGCCGGGCCAGCGCTCCGGGTGGCGATGGCGGGCGTGTCAGTGCGCGGATCCTGTTCGCTCATGTCAGTCCCTGGTTCAGTCCCGCATCTCGCGGCCGGTCAGCTTGAGGAACACATCCTCCAGGTTGGCCGGGCGGTGCAGGTAGCGCACGCCGCTCCTGCCGTGCAGCGCGTCCAGCAGCGGGGCCGGCTCGCGCACATAGCAGAACAGCGTCTCGCCGCTCATTTCGGTGCGCTGCGCCAGCGGTGTCAGCGTGCCGCGCAGCGTGTCCAGTTCATCGCCATAGACCTCGACCACATCGCAGCCGATCTGGCTGTCGATCAGCTCGTGCGGCTTGCCTTCGGCGATCTTGCGCCCGCCGTCGATCACGCACAGGTAGTTGCACAGCCGTTCGGCTTCTTCCATGAAGTGCGTGGTCAGCAGGATGGTCTTGCCGCTCGCCATCAGCGACTTGAGTCGCTCCCAGATCAGGTGGCGCGCCTGCGGATCCAGGCCGGTGGTGGGCTCGTCCATCACCAGCAGGTCGGGGTCGTTGATCAGCGCGCGTGCCACCGTCAGGCGCCGGCGCATGCCGCCGGAGAGGTCGCGCACCTGGGCGTCGGCACGGCTTTCCAGCCGGGCGAATTCCAGCAGCTTCGGCACGCGGCGCTCGATCTCGGCCGACGACAGCCCGAAGTAGCGCCCGAAGATGCGCAGGTTCTCGATCACCGAGAAATCCGGGTCGAGGTTGTCGAACTGCGGCACCACACCCACGCGCATGCGTGCCTGCGGCGCCCGCTCGGGGATGGGTTCGCCGCACAGCGTCAGCGTGCCGGCCATGGGCGTTGTCAGGCCCAGCAGCAGGCGCAGCGTGGTGGTCTTGCCGGCGCCGTTGGGGCCGAGCAAGCCAAAGCACTGGCCGCGAAACACCTGGAGGTCGAGGTCGTCGACAACGACCGTATCGCCGTATTGCTTGCGCACCTTGCGCAACTCGAGGATGGCAGTCAAGGCAGGATCCGGTTGGCGCCTTAAGGGGGCGCAATATCCGCCATTATGCCGGGCATCGGCATATCGATCAGGTGGCGCAGTGCAGCAAAAGCCGCCGGGTGGCGGATGTCCGGAACGCATTGCGCGCGGGCATAAAAAAACCGCCAGCGAACTGGCGGTCTTTTGCGAAGCTTGCCCGAATCAGTACATCTTCTTCGGCAGCATTTGCATGCGCAGGCGCTTGCGCAGGCGTGCTTCGGCGGCCTTCTTCTTGCGCTTGCGCTCGGTCGTCGGCTTCTCGTAAGCGGTACGGCTCTTGAGTTCAACGATCAGGCCAGTCTGCAGAATGGCACGACGGAAACGCCGCATTGCAACTTCAACGGGCTCACCGGGTTTCAAGACGATCTTAGTCAATTCAGTCCTTTAGGGATTGCCGCACTAGCGGCTGGTTCAAACGGGGGGAAACTGCGGTCGCCGGAGCGACTGGTATTGCACGCCGGGCTGATGCCCGGATGCGCCCCCGCGAACCTGAAAGATGTGGACGTTTCAGTCCGTGCAACCAGTGTCAGGGGGTGATATCGCCAGGTCCAAATACAGCCGGAGCCTGACAGTACCGGTTTCCATGAATGCTATACGCCCGTAACTATGGCAGGTATACGACGCTTCTGTCAAGAATGGCGTGCGATTGGCGCCGCAGGCGCGGGTATCAAGCGGCGGATTATCCGCCTTTCCTCCCTTGTCGACCAGCCCATCGGAAGCATCGGGTGATGACCCGGACACTGCTCCCGGTAAACCCGCAAAACGCCCGAAATAGTTTGACGATGAAATTCATGTGTATAAACTAAGATTCATGGATATGAATTAATCGCCGAGCATGGCGAGGTCCCGACAGGAGAGCAGCGTGCCGCAACCCCCCGTTTATTTCATCTCGACCGAAGAGGTCGAGGGATACCACCCCGCCAACCATGTCGGCACGCTGAACCGCCGGCTGATCGGCCCCGAGACCGTGGGTTCGCGCCACCTGGAAGTGATCCACGGCACCATCGAGAAGGGCAAGGGCGCGCTGCCCCATGCGCACCCCGGCATCGAGCAAGTGTGCTATGTGCTGGAAGGTCGCGCCATTGCAGAGGTTGCGGGCCAGCGCAAGGAACTGGGTCCGGGCGACTGCTGCTTCTTTCCCCCGGACGAGATGCATGTGTTCACGGTGGTGAGCGACGAGCCGGCCAGGATCCTGGTGATCTATTCCCCACCGTATGAGGAATCGCCCGAGCGCGTGATACGGCCCGCCTGAGATTGCGGCCGGCCACGGCAAGGGTTCATATAACGACAGGAGACAGACCGTGAAGTGCTTCAAGACCGCTTTTGCCAGCCTCGTGCTGGGGTGTACCGCCGCGCTGTTCGCGGCACCGGCCCTGGCCGCCGATGAATTTCCGTCCAAGCCGCTGCGCCTGGTGGTGCCGTTCGCCGCTGGCAGCGGCACCGATGCCGTGGCGCGGCTGACCGCCAAGTACCTGGGCGAGTCGCTGCAGCAGCCGGTGGTGGTCGACAACAAGCCGGGCGCCAACGGCACCATCGCCGCCGAGTTCGTCGCCAAGGCGCCGGCCGACGGCTATACGCTGTTCATGACCACCAACACCACGCATTCGGCCAACCCGTCGCTGATGAAGCAGCTGCGCTACGACCCGGTCAAGGATTTCACTCCGGTCTCGCGCATGGGCAACCTGCCGTTCATGCTGGTGGTCAATCCGCAGTTGCCAGTGAAGACGCTGCGCGAATTCATCGACTACGCCAAGGCGCATCCCGGCATGAGCTACGCCAGCGGCAACAGCACCGGCATCGTTGCCGGCGCGACGCTGTCGAAGATGGCGGGCCTGAAGATGCTGCACGTCCCGTACAAGAGCACGCCGCCGGCGATGACCGACGTGATGGGCGGCCAGGTGCAGGCGATGTTCGTCGACTTTGCCGCGGGTATCGCCAACGTGCGCGCCGGCAAGCTGCGCGCGCTGGCCGTGACGACCGCGCAACGCAGCGCACTGCTGCCCGACCTGCCGCCGGTTGGCAGTGCGCCCGAACTCAAGGGTTTCGATATCACGTCCTGGAACGGCGTGTTCGCGCCCGCCGGCGTGCCGGCGCCCGTGGTCGAGCGGCTCAACCGGGCGCTGGTTGCCATTGCCACCAGCAAGCAGCATGCCGCGCAGTTCCACGCGCTGGGCTTCGAGCCGTTCGGCAGCACGCCGGCCGAGCTGAACCAGTTTGTGGTGGCCGAGCTGCAGAAGTGGTCGCGGCTGGTGAAGGACGCCGGCATCCAGCCGGAATAAGCAAGAACGCGACCCGACACGACCCGCCCCGACCCGACCCGACCCGACCCGACACGATCCGACAAGACACTAAGCAGGCAACACCTATGAATTTCGATCTCTCCGAAGAACAGGCATCGATCGTCGAAGCGGTGCAGCAAGTCTGCACGCAGTTCGACATGGAGTACTGGGACCGGCTCGACAAGTCCGGCACCTACCCGCACGAGTTCTACAAGACCCTGTGCGAGGGCGGCTGGCTGGGCGTGGCGATGCCCGAGTCCTTCGGCGGCGCCGGTCTCGGCATCCTCGAAGCGGCGCTGGTGATGCAGACCATCTCGCAGTCGGGCGCGGGCATGACCGGTGCCTCGGCCGTGCACATGAACGTGTTCGGCCTGAACCCCGTGGTGGTGTTCGGCACGGATGAGCAGAAGGGCCGCTTCCTGCCACCGTTGATTGCCGGCAAGGAGAAGGCCTGCTTCGGCGTGACCGAGCCCGATGCGGGGCTCGACACCACCAAGCTCAAGACCTTCGCGCGCAAGGTGCCGGGCGGCTATTCAGTGAGCGGGCGCAAGATCTGGATCTCGACCGCGCAGGTGGCCGACCGCATGCTGCTGCTGGCGCGCACCACGCCGCTGGAGCAGGTGAAGAAGTCGACGGAAGGGCTGTCGCTGTTCTACACCAAGGTTGACCGCAGCAAGATCGAGATCCGCGAGATCGACAAGATGGGCCGCGCCGCCGTCGATACCAACATGCTGTTCATCGACGACCTGTTCATCCCGGAAGAGGACCGGATCGGCGAAGAAGGAAAGGGCTTCGAATACATCCTTCATGGCCTGAACCCCGAGCGCATCCTGATCGCTGCCGAGGCCATCGGGCTCGGGCGCGCGGCGCTGGCGATCGCCACGCAGTATGCCAAGGAGCGCGTCGTCTTCGGCCGCCCGATCGGCATGAACCAGGGCGTCCAGCACCCGCTGGCGCAGGCGTGGATGCAGCTGGAATCGGCCAACCTGATGATGCTGAAGGCAGCCGCGCGCTATGACGCGGGGCAGTCCTGCGGGGCCGAGGCCAACACGGCCAAGTATCTCGCCGCCGAGGCTGGCCACAACGCGTGCCAGACCGCGATCCTGACGCTGGGTGGCATGGGCTACTCGCGTGAATACCGCGTCGAGCGCCTGCTGCGCGAGTCTTATATCCCGCGCATTGCGCCGGTCAGCCCGCAACTGATCATGTGCTTTATCGCCGAGCGCGTGCTGGGTTTGCCCAAGTCGTACTGAACGGGAGGAACGATGCACAACGAGCAAGCGCCCGCGCCCGCAGCCACCGGCCCGCTGGCGGGCATCCGCGTAATCGACATGACCTCGGTCGCGATGGGCCCGTATGCCACGCAGATCCTCGGTGACATGGGCGCCGAGGTGATCAAGGTCGAAGCGCCCGCCGGCGATGTGTTCCGCCATGCCGAGCCGGCGCGCCATGCCGCGATGGGCGCGAGCTTCCTCAACCTGAACCGCAACAAGCGGTTCGTCGTGCTCGACGTCAAGCAGCCGGACGACCTTGCCGCGCTGAAGGCGCTGATCGCCACGGCGGATGTCTTTGTCTCCAACGTGCGGCCGCAGTCGCTGCGCAAGCTCGGCCTGGACTATGCATCGCTGCGAGCGGACCATCCACGGCTGATCTATTGCGGCGCCTATGGCTATTCGGAAGAGGGGCCATATGCCGGCGCACCGGCCTTCGACGACATCATCCAGGCGCGCAGCGGAATGGCGCAGTTCCAGGGCGCCAATTCGAACGAGGGGCCGCAGTATGTCAACACCATCCTGGCCGACAAGGTCGCCGGCCTGACTGTCGCCTACGCGATCCCGATGGCGTTGTACGAGCGCGAGCGTTCCGGCCAGGGGCAGGCCATCGAGGTGCCGATGTTCGAGACGCTGGTGTCCTTCCTTGCCACCGAGCAACTCGCCGGACAGACCTTCGTGCCGCCGCTCGGGCCTGCTGGCTATCCGCGCGTGATGTCGGCCCACCGCAAGCCGTACCGCACCAGCGATGGCCATCTCGCGCTGCTGCCCTATACCAGCGCGCAGTGGCTGCGCTTTTTTGACCTGTCAGGCCATGCCGGGCTGGCGCGCGATCCGCGCTACGCCACGCCGGCCGCGCGCAGCGCCAATATCGACGCGCTCTACGCCACGCTGGCCGAGATCGTCGCGCAGCGCACTACCGCGGAATGGCTGGCGTTGCTGCGGGACGCCGATATCCCGCACAGCGAATTGCCGCATTTCGACAGCCTGGTGGATGACCCGCACCTGCGTGCCACCGGCATGATGTTCGAATACGATCATCCGAGCGAAGGGCGCCTGCGGGGCGTGGGCATCCCCACACGGTTCTCGCGCACGCCGGGCAATATTCGCAGTTGGCCGGAGGGCTTGCCGCAGGCGCAGGACGAAGCGGGCGGCTGACCCGACTGCGCCGCGATTGGCAGGTGCGGCGCACACGCCGCGTACAATTCCGGCGAAAGCACACGGAAGGCGAGGAAGCCAACGATGGCAGAAAACGAAGCGGCGGAAAAATCCGGCTACGGCAGCGTCAAGACGGCGCTGCGCGTGATCGAGATCATGGAGATCTATGCGCGCGAAGGGCGCTCGCTGACGCTGACCGAGCTGGCGAAGCTGCTGGGCGCGCCGATGTCGAGTTGCCTCGGGCTGATCCGCACGCTGGCCTCGCTGGGCTACCTGTATGAAACCGGCCGCCGCCAGGGCTATTACCCCACGCGGAGGCTGCTCGACATCGCCCAGCGCATCGCGCGCAACGACCCGCTGCTCGAACGCGTGCAGCCGGTGCTGGAGTCGCTGCGCGATGACACCGGCGAGACCGTGATCTTTGGCAAGCTGCAGGACGATGGCCGCGTGCTGTACCTGGAGGTGCGCGAGTCCGCCAACCCGGTGCGCTATATCGCCGCGCCGGGCGAACTGCGCGACGCGCATGTCAATTCCATCGGCCGTGCCATCCTCGGCGCCCTGGACGCGGAGAGCCGCGCGGAACTGCTGGCCGGCGTTTCCTTTGCTTCGCGCACCCGGCGCACGGTGGACTCGCTGCGGGTGTTCGAGGCGGCGATGCAGCAATGGCAGGCGCAGGGGTGGTATCCAAACTTCGGCGAGTCATTCCCGGATCTGGGCGCCATCGCGATTCCGATAACGCTGGGCGGCGCGCTCTACGGGATGTCGGTGGCGGGTCCGCTGCACCGGGTCGAGGCCAATGCCGGCGCCATCGTCACGGCACTGAAGGCGGCAGGCGGTTCGCTGCGGGATAAGTAAGGGGGCAGGGTGAGGGGGCAGGGCGCTGCGGCAGCACCAGGCCTGCCGTGGCGGCCAGCACTGAAAGCCGGTTGGCAAACGGGCCGCGCCAAACGAAAAAGCCCGGTGCGTTTGCACCGGGCTTCCGTATCGGTTGGCTCCCCGACCTGGGCTCGAACCAGGGACCTGCGGATTAACAGTCCGTCGCTCTACCGACTGAGCTATCGGGGAACAGCTGAGAAAAAGATTATAGCCAGTTTCTCTTTTCGCCGTCAACACCTCGTCAACAATTTGTTTGTCGTCAAGGGCTTTGGGGCGACTGGCTGGCTGCGTCCCACCTTGGTGTTCAACAGCGAGGCCGCATTATAGCGACGGATTTTCGTTTGTGCCAGAAAAAACCGCCTTGCGGCGGCTTTTTTCTGCGGCACCGTGAGCCACCGGTCAGTCGAACACCGGCGATTCCACGCCCAGCACCTTGTGCAGCTTCGGCGAAGTCGTGGTGTACTGCATGTGGATCTTCTTTTCGGGGAAAATATACGGTGCGGCACCGAACGCGGCCAGCGCGGCCTCGTGGAAGCCCGACAGGATCAGCTTCTTCTTGCCGGGGTAGGTGTTGATGTCGCCCACCGCGAAGATGCCCGGGATATTGGTCTGGAACTTCTCGGTGTCCACCTTGATCTGCTTGCGCTCCAGGTCCAGTCCCCACTCGGCGATCGGGCCGAGCTTGGGCGACAGGCCGAAGAACACCAGCAGGTCGTCCAGCGGCAGGCGGCGGGTCACGCCGTCGGCGCCCGTCACCTTGATCTCGGTGAGCACGCCGTCCTTTTCTTCATAGCCGCCGATCTGGCCGACCACGAACTGCATTTCCAGCTGCTCGCACAGTTCCTTCATCTTGGCCACCGAGGCCGGTGCGGCGCGGAAGCCGTCGCGGCGGTGGATCATCACCACCGACTCGGCCTTGCCGACCAGGTCCAGCGTCCAGTCCAGCGCCGAGTCGCCGCCGCCGACGATCACCAGGTTGCGGCCGTGGAAACGGCTCGGATCCTTGACGCGGTAGAACAGTTGCTTGCCGTCGAACTTGTCGAGGCCCTCGACCTTCAGCGTTCGCGGCTGGAACGAGCCCACGCCGGCGGCGATGAAGATGGTCTTGGTGATGAACCGGGTCCCGAGCGAGGTCTCGACGAAGAAGCGGCCGTCTTCACGGCGCTCCACCACGGAGACTTCCTGGCCCAGGTGGAAGGTGGGCTCGAACGGCTCGATCTGCTTGAGCAGGTTGTCGGTCAGTTCCTGGCCGGTGCAGCTTGGCACGGCCGGGATGTCGTAAATGGGCTTGTCCGGATACAGCTCAACGCACTGGCCACCAACGACTTTCAGGGAATCGATTACGTGGGCCTTGATCTCGAGCAGGCCCAGTTCAAAGACCTGGAACAGGCCCACCGGACCGGCACCGACGATCAGCGCGTCGATTTCCAGCGGCTGGCCGCCTGCGGGGCTGCCAACTTCGACCTGCTTGGTCGTGTCGGCAACGGGATTTGGAATGCTCAAGTCCATATTCGTCCTGATACGTTGGTTGGGCACGCGGGTGCCCGGCATTGCGGAAAGCGCGTGGGGACGGCTTTCTTTGCTGCCTGGTGGGCTCAGCTTGCGCTCAGCGCTCCAGGTATTGCAGCTTGTCGGTGGCGTCCTTCCACTCCTCGGCCTCGGCCAGCGGGGCCTTGGTCTTGGTGATCGAAGGCCAGGCGCGCGCCAGGTCAGCGTTCAGTTCAATGAAGTGCTGCTGGTCGCCCGGCACGTCTTCCTCGGCGTAAATGGCGTTCACCGGGCATTCGGCCACGCACACGGCGCAGTCGATGCACTCATCCGGGTCGATGGCCAGGAAGTTCGGGCCTTCGCGGAAACAATCCACCGGACATACGTCAACGCAGTCTGTGTAGCGGCAACGGATGCAGGATTCGGTGACAACGTGAGTCATTTCGGTTCCAGGAAAACGGGTCGGCTTTTGATGGGAAACTGTTGGGCCGCTTCTTGCCGGCGGACGCGTCCATCTGCCATGGGTGGCAGGATGGGCTGGACGAGCGCCGGCCATGGCCTTTCGGAAACCGGTATTGTAGCCGAGCCTTCTGGCAAGGATAGCGGGTCTATATAGCTGGATCAGATAGTTTTCTTATTTCTTTATGTGCTTTTGATCCAAGACATGGCGGCCCGCTGGCGGGCTTGCGTATCCACAGGCATGATAGGTCCGCCTGAGTGCCACATGCCACCACGCCGGGAGATTCGTATATGCCACGCCCGTTTCATCGTTGCTGCCGCGTCGCCATGCCGCTGCTTGTGATGCTCGCGGCATTTCCGGCGATCGCGCCGCCTGCCGGTGCGCAAGCCCTGGTCCAGCCGGGCATGGCGGACAGCGTGGTCTCCAGGCTGGTGGCATGGCGCGCACGATCCGAGGCGCCGGTCGCCTTGCCGGCGCTGACCGGCTTCGACTGGGACCATTTCAGCGTGACCGATTCGCCCGCGGGCGATGCCATTGCCCATTGCGGCCGCGCCGGCCTGATGCCTTGCGGACCTGAGTTGCAGCCGAAGCCGGGAGACCGGATGCAGGTGCTGCGCTTCGAGCGCGCGGGCGCTGCGGTCTACACCGAGCGCATCCTTGCCGAGAACGGCGCCTTTGCCGAGCCGCTGCCGGAGCGCGTGCCGCGCAGCGCCGCCACGCTGGTGTCCTGTCCCGGGAGCGACGGCCGGACACTGTGGTGCCTGCAGGGCAGGGCGGCCGGGAAGCCTGCGCCGCGCGCGCCGCAGCCGTTCCTCGACGGCGCTTGAACGCCTGTCAGCGCCCGGACGCGCGCAGTCTCGGTTAGCATGTCGGACTGACCCGGCACATCGCCGTCTGGCTAGCTATGATCATCCAGTCTCTGCTCGACACCGACCTGTACAAGTTCACGATGATGCAGGTGGTCCTGCATCAGTTTCCGCAGGCGCAGGTCGAATATCGCTTCAAGTGCCGCAACGCCGGCGTCGACCTGACCCCGTATATCGATGAGATCCGTGCCGAGATCGCGCATCTGTGCCAGTTGCGTTTTACTGACGACGAACTCGCCTACCTGCGCGGCCTGCGCTTCATCAAGAGCGATTTCATCGACTTCCTCGGGCTGTTCCACCTGAACGAAAAGTATGTGTCCGTGCGCGAGGCGCCGCAGGGCAACGGCGAGATCGAGATTTCGATCATCGGCCCGTGGCTGCATACCATCCTGTTCGAAGTGCCGGTGCTGGCGATCGTCAACGAGGTCTATTTCCGCCGGACCCAGCCGCGGCCCGACCTGGCCGGCGGCCGTCGCCGTCTGGAAGACAAGCTGGCCCTGCTGCAGGCGCCCGAACTGGCCGAATGCGTCATCGCCGACTACGGCACGCGCCGGCGCTTCTCGCGGGACTGGCAGGAAGAGGTGCTGCTGACCATGCGGCGTGAGCTCGGTCCGCAACTGGCCGGCACCAGCAACGTCCATTTCGCCCGTCTGCACAACATGGTGCCGCTCGGCACCATGGCGCATGAATACCTGCAGGCCTGCCAGGCGCTGGGACCGAGGCTGCGCGATTCGCAGGTGTTCGCGCTCGAACGCTGGGCGCGCGAATATCGCGGCGACCTTGGCATAGCGCTTTCCGATACCTATGGCTTCGACGCCTTCCTGCGCGACTTCGACCTGTATTTCTGCAAGCTGTTCGACGGCGTGCGCCATGACTCGGGCGACCCGGTCGTGTGGGGCGAGCGCATGGTGGCGCACTACGCCGCCAGCCGCGTCGACCCGCGCACCAAGACGCTGATCTTCAGTGACAGCCTGGACATTCCGCGCGTGATCGAGCTGTTCCAGCGCTTCCACGGCCGCTGCCGGCTGGCGTTCGGCGTCGGCACCAACCTGACCAACGATCTCGGCTACACGCCGCTGCAGATCGTGATCAAGATGGTGCGCTGCAATGGCCAGCCCGTGGCCAAGCTGTCGGACACGCCGGAAAAGACCATGTGCGACGATGCCGGTTACCTGTCGTACCTGCGGCAGGTGTTCTCGGTCCAGTCGGCATAGCGGGATTCCGGCACGCCGTACCGTGCCGCGGCAACTATAATCGGCGCATCGCGCAACTTGCCGCATCCTTGCCAACCGCATTGCCAGGCCCTATGGAAACCAACGACGCCCGCGACCGCATCTTCGCCCGCATCCGTGCCGCACAGGGCAGGCCGCGCCAGCCCACGCAGGGCGAACGCGGTGCGGTGGCCGATTACCTCGCGCGCCATCCGCAAGGCCCGCGCCCGATGCCTGCCGCCGACCTCGTCGATGCCTTCCTGGCGCAGGCCCAGCGCATGGCGTCTACCGTCGACCGTGTCGCCACACTGGACGAAGTGCCGGCGGCCGCGCGGCGTTTTCTCGACAGCCTGAACCTGGTGCAGCGCGCGGTGGCATGGGATGCGCTGGGCACGCTGCCATGGCAGGACGCGGGCATCGCGGTCGAATGCCGGCCGCCGCTGCGCGAGGTCGAGGCGGATCGCGATCACGGCGACCTGGTGGGCATCACCGGCTGCTTCTGCGCGATTGCCGAGACCGGCTCGCTGATGCTGCTGTCAGGGCCGGCAACGTTCGCCTCCGCGGCGCTGCTGCCGGAAACGCATATTGCGGTGGTGCCACGCTCGCGCGTGGTCGCCGGCCTGGAAGATGCATTTGCGCTGGTACGCAGCGAACGCGGCGAACTGCCGCGCGCGACCAATATCATCAGCGGACCGTCGCGCACCGGGGATATCGAGCAGACCATCGTGCTGGGCGCGCATGGCCCGTATCGCGTGCATGTGATCCTGGTCGAGCAGGCTTGAAGCGTCGGGCAGCACGGACGTAAGAAAGGTCTGCAAACGCGGGACGGAGCACGGTCGCGTGAGGCGGTTGAATTACACTTGCAGGCTTGCCGTGCGAGCCCGCACGCCGTTCGTGGCGGGGCTCGATGCACCATGAATGCTGCATTCCCGAGGAGATCCTGCCTGATGCGACGTGCCTTCGTGCTGTTGCCGATACTGGCCATGCTGGCCGCGGTCCTTGCTGCCTTCCCTGCAGCCGCCCATGCAGCTGATGTCGACGGGGCTTCGTTGTCGCCGCTCTGGGGCTTGCCGTTCGCCGGCATCCTGCTGTCGATTGCGCTGTGGCCGCTGCTCGCGCCGAAGTTCTGGCACCACCACTATGGCAAGATCGCCGCTGGCTGGGGGCTGCTGTTCCTGCTGCCGTTCGCCGCGGCCTTCGGCACGCATGCGGCCGCCGCCAGCGCGGTGCATGCGCTGCTGGCCGAGTACATTCCGTTCATCTCGCTGATCGCATCGCTCTATATCGTCGCGGGCGGCATTTGCGTGCGCGGCAACCTGCACGGCACGCCGCGGCTCAACACCGGCATCCTGGCACTGGGCACCGCATTGGCCAGCCTCATGGGGACCACTGGCGCGGCCATGCTGCTGATCCGGCCGCTGCTGCGCGCCAACGACAACCGTCGCCATGTGGCGCACGTGGTCGTGTTCTTTATCTTCCTGGTGGCCAATGCCGGCGGCTCGCTGACACCGCTGGGCGATCCGCCGTTGTTCCTGGGTTTCCTGAAGGGAGTGGACTTCTTCTGGACCATGCGCAACATCTACCTGGAGACGCTGTTTATCTGCGCGGTGCTGCTGGTGTTGTTCTACCTGGTCGACAGCCACTACTACCGCAACAAGGAAGAAGAACTGCCGCAGAGGAACGATCCCACGCCGGACTCGAACGGCATCACGATCGACGGCAAGATCAATTTCGTGCTGTTGCTGGCCCTGATCGGCCTCGTGCTGATGAGCGGGCTGTGGCAGCCGGCCATCTCGTTTAGCGTCCTCGGCACCGACGTGCCGCTGCAGGCGGCGCTGCGCGATGTGCTGCTGATCGTGGTGGCGGTGGTGTCGCTGCTGGTCACACCGCATACCGCGCGCGCCGGCAATGAGTTCAACTGGGAGCCGATCCTGGAAGTCGGCAAGCTGTTTGCCGGCATCTTCCTGACCATCATCCCGGTGATCGCCATGCTCAAGGCCGGCACCGATGGCGCCTTCGCCGGAGTGATCCGCGCAGTCAGCAACAGTAACGGGCAGCCGGTCGACAGCATGTACTTCTGGGCGACCGGGCTGCTGTCGTCCTTCCTCGACAATGCGCCGACTTACCTCGTGTTCTTTAACACCGCCGGCGGCGATGCCGCCACGCTGATGACGCGCGATGCCTCGACGCTGGCCGCGATTTCCGCCGGCGCGGTGTTCATGGGCGCCAACACCTATATCGGCAACGCGCCCAACCTGATGGTCAAGGCCATTGCCGAGAACCGCGGCGTGCGCATGCCGAGTTTCTTCGGCTACATGCTGTACTCGGGCATCTTCCTGATGCCGCTGTTCGTCATCATGACCTTCCTTTTCTTCCACGTGTGATGCCATGAAGCCGTCCGTCCTTGTCACCCGCGCCATCTATCCCGAAGTCATCGACCACCTGGCGCAGTATTTCGATGTCGATGACAACCAGCAGGACGCGGTGCTCGACGCCGCCGCCCTGAAGGCGCGGCTGGCCGGCAAGGCCGGCGTGCTGGCCAACGCCGCCGACCGCATCGACGGTGGCCTGGTCGCCGCGTTGCCGTCGCTGCGCGCGGTGTGCAACATGGCCGTCGGCTACAACAACCTCGACGTGCCGGCGCTGACCGCCGCGGGGGTCGTCGCCACCAATACGCCCGACGTGCTGACAGAGACCACTGCCGACTTCGGCTGGGCGCTGCTGATGGCCACGGCGCGCCGCGTCACCGAGGCCGAGCACTACCTGCGCGCCGGCAAGTGGCAGCGCTGGAGCTACGACATGCTGGTCGGCGTGGACCTGTACGGCAGCACGCTCGGCATCCTGGGCATGGGCCGCATCGGCCAGGCGCTGGCGCGCCGTGCCAGCGGGTTTGGCATGAGCGTGCTGTACCACAACCGCAGCCAGCTGCCGGCGGACACCGAGCGCGAGCTCAATGCCCGCTACGTCAGCAAGGAGGATCTGCTGCGGCAGTCCGACCACCTGCTGCTGGTATTGCCTTACGGCCCGCAGAGCCACCATGCCATCGGCGCTGCCGAGCTGGCGCTGATGAAACCGACTGCGACGCTGGTCAACCTGGCCCGCGGCGGCATCGTCGACGACGCCGCGCTGGCGCAGGCGCTGCGCGACAAGCGCATCTTCGGCGCCGGCCTGGATGTGTTCGAGGGCGAGCCCGGCGTCCATCCTGACCTGCTGACGGTGCCCAACGTCGTGCTGACGCCGCATATCGCCAGCGGCTCGGAAAAAACCCGCCGCGCCATGGCGATGCTGGCTGCCGACAACCTGATCGCCGCGCTCGACCAGGGGCCGCAGGCCGGTCATCCGCCCACTGTGATCAACCCTGAAGTCATGCCGCGCCGCCGCTGAGGCGCGCCCGTCTGTCTGTCGCTTAATTAGTTGCTGCATGTCGCTGATTCCGTTCCTGACGCTGGCCGTGGCGCTGCTCGCGGTCGTCCTGCTAGTCATCGTGCTGCTGCGCCAGCAGGCCGCCTCGCCCGGCGCCGAACTGGCCCGTCAACTTGCCGAGTTGCGCGTCGAAGGGGCGCGCGGCATGGAGCGCGTGGAGCGTGAGGTCCGCACCGACGTAGCCGAGGCGGCGCGCGGCAACCGCGATGAGTCGGCCCAGCAGATGCTGCGCTTCCAGCAGGCGCTGTCGTCGCAGCTGACCGGCATCGCCACGCTGCAGAACAACCAGATCGACACCTTCGCGCAGCAATTGGCCAAGCTGACCGAGTCCAACACGCAGCAGCTCGAGCACGTGCGCCAGCACCTGATGCTGCAAAGCCAGCAGGCACGTGACGAACAGGCTGGAGCGCTGCGCCGCTTCGGCGACGGCTTGCAGCAGCAGCTGGCGCAGATGTCAGAAGCCAACGAGCGCCGGCTGGCCGAGGTGCGCGCCACGCTGGAGCAGAAGCTGCACGACATCGAGGCCAACAACACGGCCAAGCTGGAGGAAATGCGTCGCACCGTCGACGAGAAGCTGCATGCGACGCTGGAGCAGCGCCTGGGCGAGTCGTTCCGGCTGGTATCGGACCGCCTCGAGCAGGTGCATCGCGGGCTGGGCGAGATGCAGGCGCTGGCGCAGGGCGTGGGTGACCTGAAGAAGGTGCTGACCAATGTGAAGTCGCGCGGCACCTGGGGCGAAGTCCAGCTCGAAATGCTGCTGGAACAGATGCTGACGCCGGAGCAGTACGGCAAGAACGTAGAAACGGTGCGCAACTCCGGTGCGCGGGTGGAATTTGCCATCCGCCTGCCCGGCAAGGCCGCGGGCAGCGGTGGCGACGGCGGCGCGCCGGTGTGGCTGCCGGTCGATGCCAAGTTTCCCAAGGAACAGTACGAGCGGTTGGTCGATGCGCAGGAACGCGGTGACCCGGACGGCGTCATCGCCTTCGGCCGCGAACTGGAAGTTGCGTTGCGCCGAGAGGCGCAGACCATTGCCGAGAAATACCTGTCGCCACCGCAGACCACGGATTTTGCCATCCTGTTCCTGCCGACCGAGGGGCTGTACGCCGAAGTGCTGCGGCGCCCCGGCCTGACCGACCTGCTGCAGCGCAACTTCCGTGTCACCGTGGCGGGCCCGACCACGCTGACCGCGCTGCTGAACAGCCTGCAAATGGGTTTCCGCACGCTGGCACTGGAAAAACGCTCGAGTGAAGTCTGGGAAGTGCTGGGCGCGGTGAAAACTGAATTCGGCAAGTTCGGCGACGTGCTGGCCAAGACCCGCGACACGCTTGAGCGCGCCGCGCGCAATATCGAGCAGGCCGAGGTGCGCACGCGTCAGATGGCGCGCAAGCTGCGGACGGTGGAAGCGCTGCCGGGTGATGCCGCGCAGCAGTTGCTGGGACTCAACGCCGCAGAGGCAGGGGTGGAGACGGCGGAGACGCCGGATGACAGCGGCGGCTAAGCGCGGGTTGGAGCAGGGTAGGCCCGCAGCGCGGGCAGGATGGCCGGCAACCTGCCGGCCTGTGAACCCGCGCGGCGATCACCGCTGGGTTCAGAAGGTTCAGCGATCTTCTTCGGGCGCCAGTTCGCGCACGTGGACTTCGATGCCGCCAAAGCGGGCGGCCACCCAGTTGTAGGCCTTGCACGCCAGCCACAGCAGGCCGAAGCCAATCAGCGCATTCAGGATGATTGCGCTGAAGACCGTGATCGCCGGCAGGTCGCCATAGCGGATAAAGGTGACAAACAGGCCCAGCGAAACGATCGGCAGGGAGAAGCACAGGTAGACCAGCACCAGCGCGCGGGCGGTCTTCACGGGGTGGAGGTAGGCGATCTCCTGATTCATGACGGGGAATAACTTGATTGTTGCTGAATCGTGCGCCAAGTGTATCGACTGGCCGACCCAAAGCAAAGCCCGCTGCTCGCGCCGCAGTCGAAAGCCGTGCGCCGGACGCGTCACGGCGGCAAATGTGCATCATAAATACGACACATTGCGACCGCACCGAAGCGGCCGGCCTGCTGCTGCGCTCAGACCAGCCCGTCGAACAGCATGACTTCGACCGGGTCGCCGGCCTTGACCGAGTCCTGCTCGTGGCCGAGCACGATAAAGCAGTTGGCTTCGCTCATCGAGCGCAGTACGCCCGAGCCCTGCTGGCCGGTGATGCGCACCTCCCACTGTCCGTCTGCCGCCGGTGCCAGGATGCCGCGCTGGTATTCGGTGCGGCCCGGCTTCTTGCGGATGGCCTGCGCGCTGCGCACGCGCAGCAGCGGCAGCGGCGGCACGTCGGCACCCATCAGGCGGTGCAGCGCGGCACGCACGAAATGGTAGAAGGTGACCATGACCGCGACCGGGTTGCCCGGCAGGCCGAACAGCAGTGCCGAGTGCCTGCCGTCGCTGCCAGTACCGATGCGGCCGAATGCCATCGGCCGGCCGGGCCGCATGGCGATCTTCCAGAACGTGACGTCGCCCAGGCGCGCCATGATCTGCTTGGTGTAGTCGGCTTCGCCGACCGAGACGCCGCCCGAGGTGATGACCGCGTCGGCACTCTCGCAGGCGGTGCGGAAGGCCGCTTCCAATGCTTCGGGCTCGTCGCGCACCACGCCCATGTCGAGCAGTTCGACATTCATCCGCCGCAGCATGCCGTGCAGTGTGTACCGGTTGGAGTCATAGACGCAGCCGGCATCCAGCGGCTCACCGATCGAGCGCAGTTCATCGCCGGTGGAGAAGAAGGCGACGCGCAGGCGCCGGCGTACGCGGACTTCGGCAATGCCCAGCGAGGCCAGCAGGCCGAGGTCCGCTGGCTGGATGATGCGGCCCGCCGGCAGCGCGGCCTGGCCGTGCGCCAGGTCTTCGCCGCGCAGGCGGCGGTTGTCGCCCGCGCGCACGCAGTCGGCGGCAAAGCGGATGCGTGCGCCGTCGGCAACCGTTTCGACGAATTCCTGCGGCACCACCGTGTCGCAGCCGTCAGGCATCACCGCGCCGGTCATGATGCGTACCGTCTGCACGGCCGTGGGCGCAAGCGCGCCGGCATCGCCGGCGAAGGCGCTGCCGATCACTTCCAGTTCGACCATGTCGGTCTGCGCGGCGGCGAGCGCTTCGCTGCGGAAGGCGTAGCCGTCCATGGCTGAATTGTCATGGGCGGGAACGTTGATGGTCGAGACGATATCCTCGGCCAACACACGGTCGAGTGCGCTGCGGACCGGCAATTGTTCGATGCCGCGTACCGGCTCCACCACCTCGCCGATGATGCGGTTGGCCTGGTCCACCGGTAGTGCGGTGGGGTCGTAGTCAGACAGGCAGGAAATGACGGATTGCAGGGAAGGCATGGTGGCTCGGCGGCGGGATGTTTGCGGATGTCGGCGGCTAGCGGCTTTCGTGCGTGCGCAGTTCGTCCAGCGTGTTGATATTGGCGAAGGCCGCGGCGTCGTCGAACATCACCTCGGCCAGCCGGTGCGAGGCGGCCCAGGTTTCGATCTTGCGGCCGCCGCCGGAAAGATATGCGACCAGGCTGTCGAGCGCACTGACCGGCATCAGGCAGAACACAGGTTGGGTCTGGCGCTTGCCGGTTTCATCCAGTGTGACCGGAATCGCCAGTTCCGCGCCTTCGGTCTCGATCGCCTGTGCGAGCCGCGCCACCAGGTCGGTGGGCAGGAACGGCGAATCGCACGGCGCGGTCACCAGCCAGGACGTCGGGCATTGCTCAAGCCCGGCCAGCATGCCGGCCAGCGGGCCGGCGAAGTCGGGCACGGAATCGGTGTAGACCGGCACGCCGAACGATTCATAGGCGGCCAGGTTGCGGTTGGCGTTGATCATCAGGCCGCCGACCTGCGGGCCGAGGCGAATCATCGTGTGCATCGCCATGGGCGTGCCGTGTAGCGGCTGCAGCCCCTTGTCGGTGCCGCCCATGCGGCTGCCCCTGCCGCCTGCGAGGATCAGGCCGGTGATGTCGTCGCGTGCAATCATGAGGGTGCGGCGGCGGGTTCAGCCGCCGATATAGGACATCTCGATCTTGCGCTCAGCCCGTGCCTGGCGGACTGCCGGGTCGCCGCGCTGCTCGGAATAGTTGTCGGTGCGGCCCTGCCACACCTGGGCGATCGCGTTCGAGATCTCCAGGTCGCTGTAGCTGCCGCGCAGCAGTGCGCGCAGGTCATAGCCCTCGGTGGCGAACAGGCACAGGTAGAGCCGGCCTTCGGTGGACAGCCGGATGCGGCTGCAATCGCCGCAGAAGGCATGGGTGACGCTGGAGATCACGCCGATCTCGCCGCTGCCGTCGCGATAGCGCCAGCGCTCGGCAGTTTCGCCGCTGTAGTTGGCCTGCACCGGTTCGAGCGGAAATTCGGCATCGATGCGGCGCACGACCTCGGCGGAGGGCAACACCTCGTCCATCTGCCAGTGGTTGCTGGCGCCGACGTCCATGAATTCGATATATCGGACGATGATCCCACTGTGGCGGAAATGGCGCGCCATCGGCACGATTTCCTGGTCGTTGGTGCCGCGCTTGACCACCATGTTGACCTTGATCGGCGCCAGGCCAACAGCCTGAGCGGTCTCGATGCCGTGCAGCACGTCGGCGACGGCAAAGTCGACGTCGTTCATGCGGCGGAAGGTGGCATCGTCGATCGCGTCCAGGCTGACGCTGACGCGAGTCAGGCCGGCGTCGCGCAGCGAGCGTGCCTTGCGCGCCAGCAGCGAGGCGTTGGTGGTCAGCGTCAGGTCGAGCGGCTTGCCAGAGACGGTCTCGATCTTTGCCAGCATCTCGACCAGGTGCTCGATGTTCTTGCGCAGCAGCGGCTCGCCGCCGGTCAGGCGGATCTTCTCGACGCCGTGCGCGACGAACAGGCGTGCGGTGCGCTCGATTTCTTCAAAGCTGAGCAGTTCCGAGTGCGGCAGGAAGGTGTAGTCCTTGTCGAACACTTCCTTTGGCATGCAGTAGACGCAACGGAAGTTGCAGCGGTCCGTCACCGAGATGCGCAGGTCATGCAGCGGCCTGCCGCGGGTGTCGGCCACCAGGCCGGTGGGCGCTTCCAGCTTGCCGGGAATGCGCGGCGTCATCGAATGGTAGCGATGGTCGCGCAGGTCGAAGATAGGAATGACGGATTCGGTCATGGCCTGTGGGTGGGCGCTGCTCCGGTGAGTGGCCTGGCAAGGCCAGGCCGGGGGACTCCGGGAGCCCGGATGCATTTGCTGCCATTCTAGCCGAGTGGGCGCCCGGGGAGCCGCATTCCCCCGCATCGCGGGGATTTGCCGTGCATAAAAAAAAGGGACAGCCAAGGCTGTCCCTTGGGCTGTCCCTTCTGCCGCGGCGTGGGTGCCAGCGGCGGCACCCAAACCAGGCTTACTGCTGCGACGCCATTTCCACTTCGCGGCCCTTGGTCTCGACCAGGATCATCGGTCCCTGAGGCAGCGGCGGCAGCGGCTTGCGCTCGCGCGGCACGCGCGGCGCCGGCGCGATGCGGGCAGCGGCTTCCTGGGCCGAGCGCAGTTTGTCGGCATCGGTGTGGACCCATTGCAGGCCGGCGCCCGCGAGCATCGGCTCGAGGCTTTCCATCGCGACCGGCGCAGCGGCCGGGGTAGCGGCCGGGGTAGCGGACGCTGCCGGTGCAGCCTGGGCCACCTGGGCAGGCGCGGCGGCCGGCTCCGCGGCGGGCGCGGCAACGGCAGGGGCGGGTTCCACTGCTGCGGCCACGACCGGTTCGGGAGCGGCTTCGGCGGCGATAGCCTCGGTCACTGCTGCGGGAGCTTCCGCCTGCACGGCCACGGCGGCCGGGGCGGGCTCGGCCACGGGCACGGCCTGGGGTGCGGCTACCGGTGCCGGTTCCGCTGCCGGGGCCGGCGTCACGTCTTCCGGCACGGCGATGCGGATCGCTTCGACGCTTTCCGCGGCGGCAACAACGACAGCTGCCTGCGGTGCCGGTTCAGCTTGCGGGGCCGCCTGGGGTGCTGCTTGCGGCGCCGCCTGGGTGGTCGCCGGAGCGATGTCTTCGGACTCAGCAGCGCCTTCCAGGGCGGCTTCGCCTTCACCTTGCGCGCCCTGGCCGGTCTCGTCGCGCTCGCGGCGATAGCGGTTGCGGCCGCGGCGGTTGCGGCGGCGGCGTTCCTCGCCGTCGGCGGCGTCTGCGAACTCTTCAGCACCTTCCGGCAGTTCGGCGCGAACGGCCGGCACTTCGTCTGCGGCGGCTTGCGGCAGCACGCCCAGGGCCTGGGCGGCGGCTACGGCTTCCGGCTGCGGCGCTTCGCCGGCCTCGGCTTCACGCAGGTCGCTGCGCTCGCGCTGGCGGTCACGCAGGCGTTCACGGCGTTCCTGGCTGCGCTCGCGGCGGCCTTCCTGGCGGGCTTCGGCGCGCTCGCCCTGAGCACGTTCACCCTGGGCACGTTCACCCTGAGCGGTTTCAGCCTGGCGGGCGACGGCCGGGGTGGCCTGGCCTTCTTGCTGGCGCGGCTGGCGGCCCTGGCGCTCGCCACGGCCTTCGCGCTGTTCGCCACGCTCGCCTTGCTGGCGCTCGGCGCGCTCACCACGCTCGGCGCGCTGTCCGCGCGGCTGGCGGTCGCCGCGTTCCTGGCGCTCGCCACGCTCGCCGCGCTCGGCACGTTCACCGCGCTCGGCACGTTCACCACGTTCGCCACGCTGGCCACGGCCTTCGCCGCGCTGGCCGCGCTCGCGGCGGCCTTCGGCGCCGCGGCTTTCGGCGGCCGCCACCGGCTTGGCCGGCTCAACCACCGGCGCAGGCGCAGGACGCGCGCCGAACAGGCCCTTCAGCCAGGCGATAAAGCCGCCGGCTTCCACCGGCTTGGTCGCCGGGACGGGCGGGGCTGCCGGAGCAGCTTCCGGACGCGGGGCGCGCTCGGGGCGCGGCACGGAGACCGGTGCCGGCTGTTCCGGCGTGATGCCCTTGACCGCGGCTTCCTGGCGCGGCTTGGCTTCTTCCTTGCGGCGGCTGCTGTAGCTGGTGTCGGCTTCCAGTTCCTTGGCGGCAGCCTCGGCCATCTTGTAGCTGGCGGTGCTGTCTTCCAGGCGCGGGTCGTCGTGGCGCAGGCGCTCCAGCTTGTAGTGCGGCGTTTCCAGGTGCTTGTTCGGGATCAGCAGCACGTTGACCTTGAAGCGCAGCTCGATCAGGTTGATTTCCTGGCGCTTCTCGTTCAGCAGGAAGGCAGCAACCTCCACCGGCACCTGGCAGTGGATGGCGGCGGTGTTTTCCTTCATCGCCTCTTCCTGGATGATGCGCAGCACCTGCAGGGCGGACGATTCGGTATCGCGGATATGGCCGGTGCCATTGCAGCGCGGGCAAGTGATGTGCGAGCCCTCCGACAGCGACGGGCGCAGGCGCTGGCGCGACAGCTCCATCAGCCCGAAACGGCTGATCTTGCCCATCTGCACGCGGGCGCGGTCGTGGCGCAGCGCATCCTTCAGGCGCGTTTCCACGTCCTTCTGGGCCTTGCCCGACTCCATGTCGATGAAGTCGATGACGATCAGGCCGCCCAGGTCGCGCAGGCGCAGCTGGCGGGCGATTTCGTCGGCGGCCTCGAGGTTGGTGCGCAGCGCGGTTTCCTCGATGTCGGCGCCCTTGGTGGCGCGGGCGGAGTTCACGTCCACGGAGACCAGCGCCTCGGTGTGGTCGATCACGATGGCGCCGCCCGAGGGCAGCATCACCATGCGCGAGTAGGCCGACTCGATCTGGTGTTCGATCTGGAAGCGCGAGAAGAGCGGCACGTCGTCCCGGTACTTCTTCACGCGGTTCATGTTGTCAGGCATCACCACGCTCATGAAGGCGCGGGCCTGTTCGTAGATCTCGTCGGTATCGATCAGGATCTCGCCGATATCCGGCTGGAAATAGTCGCGGATGGCGCGAATGACCAGGCTCGATTCCAGGTAGATCAGCAGCGGAGCCTTGTTGTCGCCGGCGGCGCCGTCGATGGCCTTCCACAGTTGCAGCAGGTAGTTCAGGTCCCACTGCAGTTCCTCGGCCGAGCGGCCGATGCCCGCGGTCCGGGCGATGATGCTCATGCCTTCCGGCACCGTCAGCTGCGACATGGTCTCGCGCAGTTCCTGGCGGTCCTCGCCCTCGATGCGGCGCGACACGCCGCCGCCGCGCGGGTTGTTGGGCATCAGCACCAGATAGCGGCCGGCCAGCGAGATGAAGGTGGTCAGGGCCGCGCCCTTGTTGCCACGCTCTTCCTTCTCGACCTGGACGATCAGTTCCTGGCCTTCATGCAGGGCATCCTGGATGCGCGCGTTGCGCACGTCGATGCCTTCCTTGAAGAAGGCGCGGGCAACTTCCTTGAACGGCAGGAAGCCGTGGCGCTCTTCGCCATAGTTGACGAAGCAGGCTTCCAGCGAGGGTTCGATACGGGTGATGACACCCTTGTAGATATTGCCCTTGCGCTGTTCGCGCCCGGCAGTCTCGATGTCGATATCGATCAGTTTCTGACCGTCGACGATGGCGACGCGCAATTCCTCCTGTTGCGTCGCGTTGAACAGCATGCGTTTCATCGCAATACCTCACTCCAGAGCCGCGGTTGCACCGTCTGGGCGGTGTCCGCGGCGATCCATGGAGCACGCGAGGGAGCGAGCGAAGGCGCGAGAATTGCCGGAAAGCGCCGTTTCGCGCGAAGGCGAGCGGCTGGGCGCGGGTGAAAGAGAGGCGATGACGTCGGGGTAACGTCCGTGGGGCGGGAGAGGACGCCGGCGGCTGCTCTGGCAGACACTGGCGCGTTCCCGTTCCGGAGGCGATGCTGGGCAGCGGCGCAACTGGCGCCGGCGGCATCGCGGCCGGACCGCGGAAGGCCTAGACGCGTCAAAGAGCAAATTTTTCGGACACGGCAAGGCTGCCAATGCTGCCTGACATCTCCTGGCGGGCGCACCTACTACTTCTTGGAGTTCTGCGACCGGGCGCCGGTATTTCCAGTCAGGCGGCAGGCTGGCCTGCCGGCCGGCACCGTTTCCCGGTGCAGGCGGGACTTCTCTCACCGAAGCGGATGCCTACGGGGCATCCACTCTTAAATTCTGTTTTACCTGAACACTCTGTTCCCACGTCATCGCCTGCTGCGCCGAAGCCTCCTTTGGGCGACTTCCTGCGTGCCGGCGATATCGTGCGTGCTGCTTTTACCGCCATTTGGTTGTCTGGCGCCCGCGCGGATCACGCAATGAAGCGGCGCAGGGCGGAAGACGGGCCGGGTTGGCGGCGACCCCAAGTGTAGAATGCGGTCAATCCAAGATTAATCACGGGATTGATCGCTTACACAGGTCTTGCGCTGCCGGCCCCCGGCCGGAACAGCGAGGAAATTATATTGAAAATGAATGAGTTACGCCATCAAATTGAAAAGCCTGCCGATGTAGCGCCGGCAAGCCCGCAGGTGGCGTATGTCACGATCGATGAAGGCTCTGAAGGCCAGCGCATCGACAACTTCCTGCTGAAGGTGGCCAAGGGCGTACCCAAGAGCCATATCTACCGGGTATTGCGGTCGGGCGAGGTGCGGGTCAACAAGGGGCGTATCGATGCCACTTATCGCCTGCAATCAGGCGACGTGGTGCGAATTCCCCCGATGCGTGTGGCGACTCCGTCTCAATCCGCCGGGGCGCAGCCCGTGCCAGCCAGCGAATTCCCGGTGCTGTTCGAGGATGCTCAGCTACTGGTGGTGAACAAGCCCGCCGGCGTGGCGGTGCATGGCGGCTCGGGCGTTGCCTTCGGTGTGATCGAGCAGTTGCGCCAGGCCAGGCCGCAGGCCAAGTTCCTGGAGCTGGTGCACCGCCTCGACCGCGAGACCTCGGGCATCCTGATGCTGGCCAAGAAGCGCTCGGCGCTGGTCCACCTGCATGAGCAGATCCGCGGCAACAGCATGGACAAGCGGTATTTCGCCTGCGTGGCCGGCGAATTCCCGAATTCGCGGCAGCATGTGAAGCTGCCTCTATATAAGTACACCACGGCAGACGGGGAGCGGCGCGTACGGGTCCAGGCCGACGGCCTGGCTTCGCACACGGTGTTCAACCGGGTCGAGGCGTTTTCCGGTTTTACCTTGCTGGAAGCGGAGCTCAAGACCGGCCGGACGCACCAGATCCGCGTTCACCTGGCCCATTCGGGATTCCCGATCGTCGGCGACGAAAAGTACGGTGATTTCGCGCTGAACAAGTCGCTGGCGCGCTCCGCGGCGAAGCCGGGCATCAAGCGCATGTTCCTGCACGCCCATCGGCTGGTGTTTATCCACCCGGCAACGGGCGCGCCGCTGACCGTCGAGGCGCCGTTGCCGGACGAATGCGTCGGATTCCTGCAACAATTGCGACAACTGCGTGCTCCGGAGTAGGGCTGCGCAATTCACGCCAAAGGACAACCATGGCCAGGCAACAGTTTGACCTGATCGTATTCGACTGGGACGGGACACTGATGGACTCGACCCCGACCATTGCCAAGTGCATCCAGCTTGCCAGCCGCGACCTGGGCCTGCCCGTGCCGGACGACAGCGCGGCCAGCCATGTGATCGGGCTGGGGCTGAAGGATGCCTTGTCGTACGCCGTGCCCACGCTTGACCCCGTCGACTACCCGCGCCTCGCGGAGCGCTATCGCTACCACTTCCTGACCCGCGACGCCGACCTCGTGCTGTTCGACGGCGTGCGCGAGATGTTGGAAACGCTGCGCCGAGAGCATTACTTCCTTGGTGTCGCCACCGGCAAGACCCGCGTCGGCCTGCAGCGCGCGCTGGCCGCCAGCGGCCTGACCCAGCTCTTTGACGCCACCCGCTGTGCCGACGAGACCTTCTCCAAACCGCATCCGGCCATGCTGCAGGAACTGACGCGCGAACTGGGCCAGGACATGGAGCGCACGGTGATGGTGGGCGACACCACCCATGACCTGCAGATGGCGGTCAATGCTGGTGCTGCCGGGATTGGTGTGTGTTATGGTGCACATCCGGGCGACTCGCTGCGGGCGATGGCGCCGGTGCATTGCGCCTCGTCGATCGCCGACCTGACCGACTGGTTGCTGGCCCATGCCTGAGGCCGCTGCCAGCCAGGGGCCGGTGCGGCTTTGCGCCGCGGCAGACCTGGAAGAGGGCGGGCTGGGGGTGCGCTTCTCGGTGGCGCTGGATAGCCGCGAGATCGGTGCCTTCGTGGTGCGGTTCGACGGCGCCGCGCATGGCTACCTCAACCAGTGCGCGCATGTGCCGATGGAACTGGACTGGCAGGAGGGGCGGTTCTTCGATAGCTCGGGCCTATACTTGATGTGCGCCACACATGGCGCGGTTTATGCACCGGATAGCGGCGAATGCGTCGGCGGTCCCTGCCGCGGCGCGGCGCTGGCCAAGCTGCGCATAGAAGAGCGCGATGGCCAGGTCTTCTGGTTGCCTGAAGGTCCGTACCGCGCCGCCGCGCAAGCGGACGGCGCCTGAATGACGGGCGGCATGGCCGCCCATTGTGTTTCCAAGCTTTCCACGAGCGAGTTGCATGACAGAAGAACAGAAGCCGCCTAATGGTCAACCGGGAACATCGGACGAATCGCGTGAACCTGGGCAGGACAATGCGAACCGGCCCGAGTCCGAACGCCTGGTCACCGCGAAGCAGGCCGACTATCCACTGGACCACGAGTTGCGCGCCGGCGACGATGCGGCGCGGCGCGAGCAGCGTGAACGCAAGGCCCGCATGGCTGGGGATGCGCGAGCGGCCGGCAGCGGACCGGTGGGCGCGGCGGGCTGGGAGCGCGAGGTATTGGAAAAGGTGCTGACGGCATCGCTGCGCGAGCAGCGCGCCGCACGCCGCTGGCGCATCTTCTTCCGCTTCGTCGGGCTGGGCCTGCTGGCGCTGATCTTCATCGCGCTGTTCGATTTCAAGGGCGACGGCATCAACACGTCCGGCCGCCATACCGCAATGGTCACGCTGGAGGGCGAGATTTCAGCCGGTACGCCGGCCAGCGCCGAATCGATCAATGCTTCGCTGCAGGCGGCCTTCGCCGACGCCAATGCCGCCGGCGTGATCCTCAAGATCAACTCGCCGGGTGGCTCGCCGGTGCAGGCCGGGATCATCAATGACGAGATCCACCGTTTGCGCGGGCTCTATCCGTCCAAGCCGTTCTATGTGGTGATCGAGGAAATCTGTGCCTCGGGTGGCTATTACGTGGCTGCGGCGGCCGACAAGATCTATGTCGACAAGGCCAGCATCGTCGGCTCGATCGGCGTGCTGATGGATGGTTTCGGCTTTACCGGCCTGATGGACAAGCTGGGTGTGGAGCGTCGGCTGTACACATCGGGGTCCAACAAGGGAATGCTCGACCCGTTCTCGCCGCAGGTGCCCAGGCAGAAGGCCTACGCTGAGACGATGCTCAAGGAAATCCACGAGCAGTTCATCGACGTGGTGAAGGAAGGCCGGGGCGACCGGCTCAAGGACGATCCGGATCTGTTCTCCGGGCTGTTCTGGTCGGGCGAGCGCAGCATCGAACTGGGCCTGGCCGACGCGTTAGGGACTGCCGATTCCGTCGCACGCGACGTGCTCAAGGCCGAGGATATCGTCGACTATACGGTCAGGGAGAACATCGCCGAGCGCGTGGCCAAGCGCTTCGGTGCCGCGGTCGGCACCGCGGCGATGAAGACCATGCTGTGGAGCACGCGCATGCAGGGCATGCACTGAGGCGCATCGATTGGCCAGGTGAAAAAGGGGCGCCATTGCGCCCCTTTCTGCATTTGCCGGCGTGCTCAGGCGGCCAGCAGCGAAAAGATCGCCGGCCGCTTGTGCAGCTCGATCCGGTCCGCGCGCCAGGCCGACAGTGGCAGCGTGACGATGGTTTCGGTCGGCAGCGTCAGGTCCACCGCCACCGACAGCAGCGTGGTGCCGGCGCAATGCTGGCGCATCGCTTCGAGCAGCGCCGCGTTGCGGTACGGCGTTTCGATGAACACCTGCGTCTGGCTGGACTTGCGCGAGCGCTGTTCCAGCTCCCGCAGCCGCTGCGCGCGCTCGTTGGCATCAACCGGCAGGTAGCCGTTGAAGGCAAAGCTCTGGCCGTTCAGGCCCGAGCCCATCACCGCCAGCAGGATTGAGCTGGGCCCGACCAGCGGGCGCACCCGGATGCCGCGCGCATGCGCCAGCCGCACCAACTCGGCGCCGGGGTCCGCCACTGCTGGCACGCCGGCTTCGGACAGCAGGCCGCCGTCGCGGCCGGCCTGGATCGGCGCGAGCAGTTCGGCCAGCGCATCGGCCCGCGTGTTGACGTTCAGCTCGCGGATCTCGATCTGCTGGATCGGGCGTGCCAGCGGGGTGGTTTCGCCCAGCTTCTTCAGGAATGCACGGGCGGTCTTGGCGTTTTCGGCGACCAGGTAGTCGAGGCTGGCTGCGATCTGCTGCACGCCGGCGGGAATGACTTCGGCCAGCGGATCGGCTTCGTCGCGCTTGCCGAGGGTATTGGGAATCAGGAAAAGGTTGCCGCTCATGGTTAGTTCCGGTGCGTCATGCCGCGAGCAGCGGGTAGCCGGCCTGGCGCAGCATGCCGGTCAGCGCGATCAGCGGCAGTCCGACCAGCGCCGTGGGGTCGTCGGACTCGACGCGCTCGAGCAGCGTGATGCCCAGTCCTTCGGACTTGGCGCTGCCCGCCACGTCATAGGGACGTTCCAGCTGCAGGTAGGTTTCGATCTCGGCATCGCTCAGGTCGCGCATGGTCACGCGGGTCTGCACGTCGGCCAGTTGCACGGTGCCGGTGCGACCGTCCAGCAGGCATAGCGCCGAGTGGAAGGTGGCGGTACGCCCGCGCATGCGGCGCAGTTGCGCCACGGCCTTGTCGTGCGTGCCGGGCTTGCCCATCTGCGCCCCGTCCAGTGTCAGCACCTGGTCCGAGCCGATCACCAGTGCACCCGGGTGCCGCGCCATGATGGCCTCGGCCTTGCGTTGCGACAGGCGCAGGGCGGTTGCCTCCGGCGTTTCGCCGGCAAGCGGGGTTTCGTCGATGTCCGGGGTGGCCACTTCGAAGGGGATGCGCAGCCGCTCGAGCAACTCGCGGCGGTAGGGTGAGCCGGAGCCGAGGATCAGCCTGGGGCGGGGGTGTTGATGCATAAGTGATTGAAGCGTAACAGGAATGAGGCAAGGTTTGCCTGGCAAGACCTTTGACCTCCACAAGGTTTACGTCGTATAATCGCACGTTTTGCCGCATCCTCACCTGGGCGCTGTGCCGCCGATGTGCGCGGCCGCAGTCAGCACAGGCGTGGAATGTGGCGAGCCAGTCATTGCAATACGACCGGAGCCACGCACATGACCCAGCCAATTGACCTGCGCGCGCTCGATCTCTTCGCGTTCTGCCGCAAGAGCGAAAGCCTGAACGGCGACGTGGCGGTGCGGGATTTGCCGCGCATCTTAGCCGAGACCGCGGCGCAAGCGCCAGCCTCGGCACCCGAAGAGACGTTTGCCTATACGGCCACTGGCTTCGTGCGCGAAGAGGCGGCCGAGCCGGGCGCCACGGTGGCGCGGCGGCTGTTCCTCGATGTGACCGTCAAGGGCCGGATGTGGCTGGATTGCCAGCGCTGCCTGACGCCCTACGCCGAGCCAATCGAAACGGCCACGCGCTTCGAGGTAGTGGAAAGCGAAGAAGCGGCAGATGCCGCGCCGATGGACGACGACGATGTCGACGTGATCGCCGGCTCCAAGCACTTTTCGCTGCTGGAACTGATTGAAGATGAGGTGCTGCTGGCGCTGCCGGTGGCCCCCAAGCATGACGCCTGCCCGTCGGTGCACGAGAGCCTCGTGACCGGCAAGGACGGCGAGGCCCAGCCCGAAGCTGAGCCAGAGGAAGAAAAGCGGCCGTCGCCCTTTGCGGCGCTGGCCGGCCTGAAGAACAAGCACTGAGGCCAACCGGCCGATTGCAGCGTTCCGCAGGTGGTAGTTGATGAAGCATCCGGCCGGGCCCCGGCTACGCCTTGGGCGGGATGCGTGTGTTAATATTGAAAAATTCTCGAAGGAGTCATCATGGCTGTTCAACAGAACAAGAAGTCGCCGTCCAAGCGCGGCATGCATCGCTCGCACGACCACCTGACGGTCGCCCCGCTGGCCGTCGAGCCGACCACCGGCGAAACCCACCTGCGTCACCACGTCAGCCCGAACGGCTACTACCGTGGCCGCAAGGTCATCAAGACCAAGAACGACTGATAGCTTCGTGGCGTGACATTGCGTCTCGCTCGCGCATGCCTGTAAGTCGGACACAAGACGGTCAGACACAAAAAAGCGGCAAGATCGTTGCCGCTTTTTTGTTGGGCGCTCGGGATAACCACCGGGCGTGGTGTGCGCCGCTGCGCTATCCGTACCAGGAACAATGACGATCAAAATCGCTATCGACTGCATGGGCGGCGACCACGGCGTGTCCGTGACCGTGCCCGCGGCGATCAGTTTTCTTTCCCGCCACGACGATGCCGAGATGGTGCTGGTGGGCCTGCCGGACGCTATCCGGGCGCAGCTGAAAAAGCTGCATGCTCTGGATCATCCGCGTGTGTGCATCGTCGAGGCTACCGAGGTCATCACCATGGATGACCCGGTCGAGGTGGCGCTGCGCAAGAAGAAGGATTCTTCCATGCGCGTGGCCGTCACTCAGGTCAAGGAAGGCCAGGCCGGCGCCTGCATCTCCGCCGGCAACACCGGCGCGCTGATGGCGGTGTCGCGCTATGTGCTGAAAACGCTTGAGGGCATCGAGCGGCCGGCCATTGCCACCACCATCCCGAACCAGGAAGGCTGGGGCACCACCGTGCTGGATCTCGGCGCCAACGCCGACTGCGAACCCGAGCACCTGCTGCAGTTCGCCCGCATGGCCGAGGCCATGGTGGCCGTGGTGGACCATAAGGAACGCCCGACCGTCGGCCTGCTGAACATCGGCGAGGAAGTCATCAAGGGCAACGAGGTGGTCAAGCGTGCCGGCGAACTGCTGCGCGCTTCCGAGCTCAATTTCTACGGAAACGTGGAAGGCAACGACATCTTCAAGGGAACGACCGATATCGTCGTCTGTGACGGCTTTGTCGGCAATGTGGCGCTCAAGAGTACCGAGGGCCTCGCCAAGATGATCGGCGGCATGATCAAGGAAGAATTCACCCGCTCGTGGTTCACCAAACTGCTCGCGGCCGTGGCCATGCCGGTGCTGTCGCGGCTGGCCAAGCGGCTCGATCCGGCGCGCTATAACGGTGCGTCGCTGCTGGGCCTGCGCGGCCTTGTGATCAAGAGCCACGGTTCGGCTGATGCCCATTCTTTTGAGTGGGCTATCAAACGCGGGTATGATGCCGCCAAGAATGGCGTGATTCCCCGTATCGCACGGGCTTTCGCCGATAAGTCCAGCGCCGCTGGCGTGGCGCAGACCGCCCCGGAGACAGACGCGCCCAGCGCGCATCCCAGCACCCACGCCGCCTGAGCGCCTTGCGCGCCGGCCAGCGGGAACTGCGGTCCATACGATCCGACACTACATGACCAAGTACGCAAAAATCATCGGTACCGGGAGCTACCTGCCCCCGCGGCGCGTGACCAACCATGATCTGGCGGCGCAGCTTGCCGAAAAGGGCATCGAGACCAGTGACGAGTGGATCGTCTCGCGCAGCGGTATCTCGGCGCGCCACTGGGCCGAGCCCGACGTAACCAGCAGCGATCTGGCCGTCAAGGCAGCCGAGCAGGCCATCGAGGCCGCCGGCATCGACAGGCAGAGCATCGACCTGATCATCGTCGCCACCTCGACGCCGGACTTCGTGTTTCCCAGCACCGCGTGCATGGTGCAGCAAAAACTGGGCATCACCAACCACTGCGCGGCGTTCGACCTGCAGGCGGTGTGCTCGGGCTTTGTCTATGCGCTGGCCACGGCCGACAAGTTCATCCGCAGCGGCTCGCACCGCAACGTGCTGGTGATCGGCACCGAGGTGTTTTCGCGCATCCTGGATTTCAACGACCGTACCACCTGCGTGCTGTTCGGTGATGGCGCCGGCGCAGTCGTGCTGACCGCGTCGGAGGAGCCTGGCATCCTGTCGAGCGCGATGCACTCGGACGGCAGCCACGTCGACATCCTGTGCGTGCCGGGCAATGTCTCGGGCGGCAATATCACCGGCAACCCATTCCTGCACATGGATGGCCAGGCCGTGTTCAAGCTCGCCGTGACCGTGCTCGACAAGGTCGCGCGTGAAGCCATGGAAGCGGCAAGCCTTTCGGCGGAGCAGGTCGACTGGCTGATCCCGCACCAGGCCAATATCCGCATCATGCAGGGCACCGCCAGGAAGCTGGGCCTGCCCGCCGAACGCATGGTCGCCACCGTGCACGAGCACGGCAACACCTCGGCCGCGTCGATCCCGCTGGCGCTCGACGTCGCCGTGCGCGACGGTCGCATCCGCCCCGGCCAGACCGTGCTGATGGAAGGCGTCGGCGGCGGCTTTACCTGGGGCGCGGTTCTGCTGCGCATGTAATTCGCAGCCGGTGCCCGGTGCGCGCCAATGCCGCGCGCCGCCGCGCCGGCTTCCCGTTCCATAAAGGGTTCCAATCCGATGAAATTCGCTTTCGTATTTCCCGGCCAGGGTTCGCAGTCGGTCGGCATGCTCAATGCCTTTGCGGATAACGCCGTCGTGCGCGCCACCGTGGAAGAAGCCTCGGCCGCGCTGGGCCAGGATCTCGGCCGCCTGATCGCCGAGGGTCCCTCCGAAGAGCTGAACCTGACCACCAATACGCAGCCGGTGATGCTGACCGCCGCCGTGGCGGTCTACCGCGCGTGGCTCGATGCCGGCGGCCCGGCCCCGGCACTCGTGGCGGGCCACAGCCTGGGCGAGTACTCGGCGCTGGTGGCCGCGGGCGTGATCCCGTTTGCCGACGCGGTGCCGCTGGTGCGTTTCCGCGCGCAGGCCATGCAGGAAGCCGTGCCGGTGGGCGAGGGCGGCATGGCTGCGATCCTGGGCCTGTCCGATGACGACGTCCGTGCCGCGTGCGCCGAGGCGGCTGCCGCCGGCGTGGTCGAAGCGGTCAACTTCAACGCCCCGTCGCAGGTCGTGATCGCCGGCCACAAGGGCGCGGTCGAGAAGGCATGCGAGATCGCCAAGGCCAAGGGTGCCAAGCGCGCGCTGCCGCTGCCGGTATCGGCGCCGTTCCACTCGTCGCTGCTCAAGCCCGCTTCGGACCGCCTGCGCGAGCGCATGGCCGGGGTGGCGTTCTCGGCGCCGTCGATCCCGCTGGTGAACAACGTCGATGTCGCGATCGTCAACGATCCGGAAGCGATCAAGGACGCGCTGGTGCGCCAGGCCGCGGCGCCGGTGCGCTGGGTCGAGTGCGTGCAGAAGCTTGCCGCCGAAGGCGTCACGCACGTGATCGAATGCGGCCCGGGCAAGGTGCTGGCCGGCATGACCAAGCGCATTGACGGCAACCTGACCGGCGGCGCGATCTTCGATCCGGCCTCGCTGCAGGACACGCTGGCGCTGCTGAAATAAGCCAGGCACAAAGCACGAAAGAGTACGAAAGGACACTCTGCATGACCAAACTTCTCGATAACCAGGTTGCGCTGGTCACCGGCGCCTCGCGCGGCATCGGTCGCGCCATCGCGCTGGAGCTGGCCCGCCAGGGCGCCACCGTGATCGGCACGGCCACCAGCGAGTCCGGTGCTGCCGGCATCACGGAATACCTCGGCGCCGAAGGCCTGAAGGGCAAGGGCGCGGTGCTGAACGTCAATGACGCGGCCGCTTGCGATGCCCTGATCGACGAGATCGTGAAGGCGCACGGCGGTATCGGCGTGCTGGTGAACAATGCGGGTATCACGCAGGACCAGCTGGCGATGCGCATGAAGGACGAGGACTGGATCGCGGTCATCCAGACCAACCTGACTTCGGTATTCCGCCTGTCGCGCGCGGTGCTGCGCCCGATGATGAAGGCGCGCCAGGGCCGTATCATCAATATCACTTCGGTGGTCGGCTCGGTCGGCAACCCTGGGCAGATGAACTACTCGGCCGCCAAGGCGGGCGTGGCCGGCATGACCCGTTCGCTGGCCGCGGAAATCGGCAGCCGTAACGTGACCGTCAACTGCGTCGCGCCGGGCTTTATCGATACCGACATGACCAAGGCGCTGTCCGAAGAGCAGCATGCTTCGCTCAAGCAGCAGATCCCGCTGGGCCGCCTGGGTCAGCCCGAGGATATCGCCAATGCGGTGGCCTTTCTGGCCGGTCCGCAAGCCGCCTATATCACCGGCACCACACTGCATGTGAACGGCGGGATGTACATGAATTAACCGGTTTTCGGTTGGCGGTTTTCCGGAAAAAGCCGGAAGAAGCTGCCTGAAGCCGTAGTGAAGTCGTAGTTTTCCGAACCAAACGGGCGCGATTCTTGCAAAGCTTGGCAGGCGGCATTTCTGTTGCCCCAAACCTGCTAAAATGCGCCCACTTTTTGTCGAACTTCCCTGGAGGGTTACATGGACAATATCGAACAACGCGTCAAGAAAATCGTGGCAGAACAGCTTGGCGTGGCCGAGGCAGACATCAAGAACGAATCCTCGTTCGTGAACGATCTCGGTGCGGATTCGCTGGACACGGTTGAACTCGTGATGGCGTTGGAAGATGAATTCGGCATGGAAATTCCCGATGAGGAAGCCGAAAAGATCACGACCGTGCAACAGGCAATCGACTACGCCACCGCGCACGTCAAGGCCTAAGCCCGTCGTATCTGAATTCCGAGCCACAGAAGGCAGGTGGGCGGGCCGTCGCGGCCGTGCCTTGCTGTTTTCTGTGGCTTTCGTCTGTTCGAAGACGCAGAATGGAATGCGTTTGTCCGCCGGCGAGCCGGTGGCAGGCTGATCCGTCGTTCCGTTGCATCTTCACGCACCCGTAGGAAAACATAGTGAGCCGTCGTCGCGTCGTCGTCACTGGGCTTGGCCTTGTGTCTCCGGTCGGAAACACGGTTGCCGAAGGCTGGGCCAACCTGGTAGCCGGCAAGTCCGGCATCGCCACCATTACCAAATTCGATCACTCCGCGCTTTCCGTGCACTTCGCCGGTGAAGTGAAGGGCTTCAATGCCGAGGATTACATCCCGGCCAAGGAAGCCCGCAATATGGATACGTTTATCCATTACGGCATCGCCGCGGGTACGCAGGCCCTGAAGGACAGCGGCCTGGAAGTGACCGAAGCCAACGCCGAGCGCATCGGCGTACTGGTCGGCTCGGGCATCGGCGGCCTGCCGATGATCGAAGACACCAAAGCGGTGCTGACCGAGCGCGGTCCGCGCCGCATTTCGCCGTTCTTTGTGCCGGGCTCGATCATCAACATGATCGCCGGCCACCTGTCGATCATCCACGGCATCAAGGGCCCGAACCTGGCTGCCGTGACCGCGTGCACGACCGGCCTGCACAGCATCGGCCTTGCCGCTCGCCTGATCCAGGCCGGTGACGCCGACGCCATGCTGGCGGGCGGCGCCGAGTCGACGGTGTCGCCGCTGGGCATTGGCGGCTTTGCCGCGGCCCGCGCGCTGTCGACCCGCAACGACGACCCGGCAGCGGCCTCGCGTCCGTGGGACAAGGACCGTGACGGCTTCGTGCTGGGCGAGGGCGCCGGCGTGATGATGCTGGAAGAGTACGAGTCGGCCAAGGCGCGCGGCGCGCGCATCTATGCCGAGCTGATCGGCTTCGGCATGAGCGGCGATGCGTTCCACATGACGGCGCCGAACATGGACGGCCCGCGCCGCTGCATGGTCAACGCGCTGAAGGACGCAGGCATCAACGCGGATCAGGTTCATTACCTGAATGCGCATGGCACGTCGACGCCGCTCGGCGACAAGAACGAATCCGATGCCATCAAGGCGGCATTCGGCGACCAGGCCTACAAGATGGTGGTGAACTCGACCAAGTCGATGACCGGCCATCTGCTGGGCGGCGCCGGCGGCCTGGAATCGGTCTTCACTGTGCTGGCCGTGCACAACCAGGTGTCGCCGCCGACGATCAACATCGACAACCAGGATCCGGAATGCGACCTGGACTACGTGGCCAACACGGCGCGTGAGATGAAGATCGACATTGCGGTGAAGAACAACTTCGGTTTCGGCGGTACCAACGGTACGCTTGTCTTCCGCCGCGTCTGATCCGTGGTTGAGGCGGGCCCTGCGCGGGCTGCGCCGGGACAGGGTCCACCGGTTGCGGTGGGCCCTGTTGTTGTTCTGCGTCGGTGAGGCGGCGGCAGTGGGGCTGCTCGCGTCGGCGTTGGCCGACACCGTTGCCGCCAGCCCGGCCGGCATGCTGTGGTGGCATGGCGCGCTGGCGCTGCTGGCCTTGGTTGCCGCCGCTGCCGTTGTGCGCAGTTGGCTCCGATGGGTGCAGGCATTGCGCTGGCGCTGCACGGCGATGCTGCCGGCGCCCGACGGCAAAGGACCACTGCGGATCCGTATTGAAGCCCCCGGCGCCAGTTGCCATGAAGTTGTGGTCACCGGCTTCTGGCAGGCAGGCGACGCAGCTGTCTTGCGCCTCGCCTCCAGCGCGCCCGGCCTGCCGGGTGCCGTCTTCCTCCCCTGGCAAGCCGGTTCGCCGGAGCTCTCGCGGCGGTTGCAACGCGCCGCCAGAGTTGCACTGCAGGTGCAACCGGAAGCGGCCGCGAAGGAACGAATTTGTTAATTCACGGTCACAGGGTGCGCGTTGCTCGACGGAGTGGGCGGAGAATCGTAGGTAAAATACAACGTTTGTCGTGACGACCAAACCAAGAGATACACTGCAGGTGAGCCATACGTGAGCGAACGCGAAGCCGATCAGCTCCTAGTTGAACGCGTCCAGCAGGGCGACAAGCGGGCCTTTGAACTTCTGGTGACCAAATACCATCGGAAGATCATTCGCCTGATCTCGCGCCTGGTCAGGGACCCCGCCGAAGTCGAGGATGTGGCGCAGGATGCCTTTATCAAGGCATATCGCGCCTTGCCCCAGTTTCGCGGGGAGTCGGCCTTCTACACGTGGCTGTACCGGATCGCCGTCAACACGGCCAAGAACTACCTGGCTACCCAGGGCCGCCGGCCAGAAGCGTCGAGCGACATCGATGCGGAAGAGGCTGAAACTTTTGCGGACGGTGAGCAACTAAGGGATATCAATACGCCGGAGTCGATGCTCCACACGCGCCAGGTCGCCGAGACGGTGAACCGCGCGATGGAAGCACTGCCGGAGGAATTGCGGACCGCCATCACCCTGCGCGAGATCGAGGGCCTCAGCTATGAGGAAATCGCGGAGGCGATGGGATGTCCGATCGGCACGGTGCGCTCGCGGATCTTCCGTGCGCGCGAGGCGATTGCCGAAAGATTGCGCCCGCTGCTGGGAACGGCAGAGGGCAAGCGGTGGTAGTGGTTCGGTAGCAAAGAACAATGTCGTGCGGCCAGCGTTGCAGCCTATTCCTGCATCGATAAGCGACAGCAGTAGACGGGATTATCGGTGTTCAATGGAATGTCTTGGGGTGGGAAATGGGTCAGGCTCATAAGCAGTCGGTTCATGTAATGGAAGCAGCGGAGCAGATCTCCGTTCTGATGGATGGCGAACTGGCGCCGCACGAAGTCAATGCCGTGCTCGATCTCGCGAAAAGCGACGCCGGCATGGCGGACTGGAGCACCTACCAGCTAATCGGTGATGCGCTGCGCTCGGAAGACCTGACGCACGCGGGCTCCACCGCCGATTTCCTCTCTTGTTTCTCCGCGCGCCTGGAAGCCGAGCCGCACGTGCTGGTGCCGGCCGTGGCGCAAGCCAGCGCCCGCCACCGCCTGCTGGTCAGGCCGTCGTGGGTGCGCCGCGCCTTGCCGGGTACGGCGATCGCGGCGGCGGTGGCGGCGGTCAGCTGGGTGGTGGTGCCGCAGATGCGCGGACCCGCCGGCCTGGCGACGCCCGAAGCCGTGGTGGCACGCGCGGAACCGTCCGCAGCCGCGCCGGCTGCCGGTATCGTCACCGTGGCCGACACCCAGATGATCCGCGACCCGCGACTGGACGAATACCTGCGTGCCCATCGCACTTCGGTGGCAACGGATGCGTTCGTGCCGACCATGCGCACGGTTGCCAACGGCGCCAGCTTCTCTCAGGAAAATACGCAGGAATAATGCCGGACATGCATAAAGGACGGTCGTCCGCCTATGTAGCGGGCGCGCAGAGAATTGGGGCCCTGCGTAGGTCCCTTTTTCTGGCCTTGTGTCTGACTGCTGCAGCGGCAACCGCGCAGCCGACGGACAGTACGCTGAACCGACGCGACGCCACCGCGTGGCTCAACAAGATCCACAAGGCGGCGCAACGCGAGAACTACGTGGGCACGCTGATCTACCAGCGCGGCAGCGTCATGCATGCGTCGCGCATCCAGCATTACAGCGACCTGGTCAACAACGAGTACGAGCGCCTGGAAACGCTGGATGGCAAGCCGCGCGAGGTGCTGCGCCAGAACGACGTGGTGCACAGCCTGATTCCGGAAGCCAAGCTGGTGGTGGTCGAGAAGCAGGAAGCCAAGGACCGCTTCCCGGCGCTGCTTGCCACCAACAAGAACGACGTGCTGGAACTCTACGACATGCGCAAGATGCCCGCGGAGCGGGTTGCCGGCATGGATTGCGAGGTGTTTGCGCTGGAGCCGCACGATGCCGCGCGCTATGCGGTGCGCCTGTGGGCCGAGAAGAATTCCGGCCTGCTGATGCGTGCGCAGACGGTTGGCGATGGCGGCAAGGTGCTGGAGCAAGTGGCATTCTCGCAAGTCCAGATCGGGGTGCCGTCTGAAAAGCAGCGCATCCTGGCTGCGATCAAGAGCGCCAGCAACTGGAATCACTATGAGGTGAACTACCAGCCGACCAATATCGCCGACGAAGGCTGGACGATCGCTGTGCCGCTGAAGGGTTTCCAGAAAATCCGCGAAGTGCGCCGTCCGCTGGGCGAGCTGCGCGCCTCGGCGCCGGGCAGCAACCGCGGCCAGGTATTCGAAGTCCTGCAGGTGGTCTACAGCGACGGGCTGACCGGCCTGTCGGTCTTCATCGAGCCGGTTTCCGAGCAGCGTGTGCGCCGCGAGGGCGTGGCTGCGCTCGGCGCGACCCAGGTCGTGGTGCGCCGGATCGCCGACTACTGGATCACCGTGGTCGGAGAGGTGCCGGCGAGCACCGTACGCCAGTTTGCGACGGCCGTAGAGTACCGACCGCCCAAGGCGGTACACTGAGCCTGACGCGGGTGCAGCCGGCGCCTCGGGATGCCCATTCCGGGTGCCGGCCCATGAAACCTGCGCGAGGGGTCCCAGCCACGGGATCGTATCGGTTTTTCTTCTTTCGCTGAATCCCGGGAGTTGTCGATGACTTTCAGATCTCCAGCCCTGGCGCGCGCCCTGGTCATGGCTGCCATGTTGGTGTTCGGTCCGACCGTGGCCGAAGTCAGCCACGCCCAGGCTGCCGCCGCCAACTACAACCTGCCCGATTTCACCGACCTGGTGGAAAAGGCCAGCCCCGCGGTCGTCAATATCCGCACCACCGAGCGCGTGCGCCAGCGCGGCGGCGCGCCCGGCGACGACGATGAGATGGCCGAATTCTTCCGCCGCTTCTTCGGCGTGCCCATGCCCGGCGCACCGTCGCCTGGTACGCCGCCGCGCCGTGGCCAGCCGCCGCAGCAGGAAGAGCAGAGCCGCGGCGTCGGCTCGGGCTTCATCATCAGCCAGGACGGCTATGTGATGACTAACGCGCACGTGGTCGCCGATGCCGAAACCATTTACGTGACGCTGCCCGACAAGCGCGAATTCAAGGCCAAGCTGATCGGCTCGGACAAGCGTACCGACGTGGCGCTGCTGAAGATCGAGGCCAACAACCTGCCGCGCCTGCCGCTTGGCGATTCGGAAAAAGTCCGCGCGGGCGAGTGGGTGCTGGCCATCGGCTCGCCGTTCGGGCTGGATAATAGCGTGACCGCCGGCATCGTCTCGGCCAAGGGCCGCGATACCGGCGACTACCTGCCGTTTATCCAGACCGACGTGGCGGTCAACCCCGGCAACTCGGGCGGCCCGCTGATCAACCTGCGCGGCGAAGTGATCGGCATCAACTCGCAGATCTACAGCCGCAGCGGCGGTTACATGGGCATTTCCTTCGCGATCCCGATCGACGAGGCGATGCGCGTGTCGGAGCAGCTCAAGACCGCCGGGCGCGTGACCCGCGGACGCATCGCGGTGGCGATCGGCGATGTCACCAAGGAAGTGGCCGATTCGCTGGGGCTGGGCCGTGCGCGCGGCGCGCTGGTCGGCAGTGTCGAACCGGGCGGCCCCGCCGAAAAGGCCGGGATCGAGGCCGGCGACATCATCCTGAAGTTCAACGGTCGCGATATCGAGCGCGCCTCGGACCTGCCGCGCCTGGTGGGCGATACCAAGCCGGGCGCGCGCGTGCCGCTGCAGTTGTGGCGCAAGGGCGCGACCCGCGAGGTCACCATAACCGTCACCGAACTGGAGCCGGACGGCAAGGCCCGCGCCAGCCGCAGTGCGGCGCCCAAGGAAGACAGCGCACAAGCCAGCAAGCCTAATGCGCTGGGTCTGGTGGTCAACGACCTGCCCGATGCACGGCTGAAGGAGCTCAAGCTCAAGTCGGGCGTCGAAGTCGAATTGGCCGACGGCCCCGCGCTGCGCGCCGGAATCCGTCCGGGCGATATCATCCTGCGCCTGGGCGATACCGACGTGACCAACGCCCGCCAGTTCAACGAGCTGGTGCGCGGGCTGGACAAGAGCCGGATCGCCGCGGTGTTCGTGCGGCGCGGCGATGCCACCCAGGTACTGACGCTGCGCCCCGGTGCCACCGTCAGCCGTTGATCCGCAACCGTCGATGGCATGCCCGCGCTGACGCTTTACGGCCGGGCATACTGCCATCTGTGCGACGACATGAAGGTCGCGCTGGAGTCCCTCCGGCGCGATTTTTCTTTCGTACTGCATGAAGTGGATGTCGACAGCGACGCCAGCCTGGAAGACCGCTTCGGCGACCTGGTCCCGGTATTGATGGCAGGGACGCCGGAGGCGCTTCACAGCGGTGCTGCGCAGCTTTGTCACTATTTCCTCGACGAAGGTGTGGTGCGGGTGTGGCTTGCGGCACACGGAGGCGCCCGCAACATCCGCTGAATGCGTTCGACACACGCATGGCGTGGCCATTTCACGACCCGGAAGCCTTTGAAAATCCGGTAAAATTGCGGATTGGCGCAAAAATTGCACCCTTACCTTTGCGGCACGCCCGCGCACGCCTGGCGGCGCGCGGCGCCGGGCCATTTACGAACTGCGACGAACCGCTTGTTGCCGCCCGGGCCCTGTTGCCGGCGCTCCCCTGAACACTAGATGGACCATATCCGTAATTTCTCGATCATTGCCCACATCGACCATGGGAAGTCCACCCTGGCCGACCGGATCATTCAGCTCTGCGGAGGGCTGTCGGATCGGGAGATGGAAGCGCAGGTCCTCGACTCGATGGATATCGAGAAAGAGCGCGGCATCACCATCAAGGCGCAGACCGCGGCGCTGAGCTACAAGGCGCGCGACGGCAAGGTCTACAACCTGAACCTGATCGACACCCCGGGACACGTCGACTTCAGCTATGAAGTGAGCCGCTCGCTGTCCGCCTGCGAGGGCGCGCTGCTGGTGGTCGACGCCTCGCAGGGCGTTGAGGCGCAGACCGTGGCCAACTGCTATACCGCGATCGAGCTGGGCGTGGAAGTGGTGCCCGTGCTGAACAAGATCGACCTGCCGCAGGCCGATCCGGACAACGCGATCCAGGAGATCGAAGACGTCATCGGCATCGACGCGCAGGATGCCACCCCGTGCTCGGCCAAGACCGGCCAGGGCGTGCAGGACGTGATCGAAGCCCTGATCGCCAAGGTGCCGCCGCCCAAGGGCGACGCCAGTGCACCGCTGCAGGCGCTGATCATCGATTCGTGGTTCGACAACTACGTCGGCGTGGTGATGCTGGTGCGCGTGGTCAACGGTACGCTGCGCCCGAAGGACAAGGTGCTGCTGATGGCCAATGGCTCGCAGCACCTGGTGGAGCAGGTGGGTGTGTTCACGCCCAAGTCGATCCAGCGCGACGAGTTGACGGCGGGGCAAGTGGGTTTTGTCATTGCCGGCATCAAGGAACTGAAGGCCGCCAAGGTGGGCGACACCATCACCACGGTGCAGCGCAAGGCCGAGGCGCCGCTGCCGGGCTTCAAGGAAGTCAAGCCGCAGGTGTTCGCCGGCCTGTATCCGGTTGAGGCCAACCAGTATGAAGCGCTGCGCGAGTCGCTGGAGAAGCTGCGCCTGAACGACGCCTCGCTGATGTTCGAGCCGGAAGTGTCGCAGGCCCTGGGCTTCGGCTTCCGCTGCGGCTTCCTGGGCCTGCTGCACATGGAAATCGTGCAGGAGCGCCTGGAGCGCGAGTTCGACATGGACCTGATCACGACCGCGCCGACGGTGGTGTACCAGGTCGAGATGCGCGACGGCAGCATGATCACGGTGGAAAATCCGGCGAAGATGCCGGATCCGAGCAGGATCGAAGCGATCCTGGAACCGATCGTTACCGTCAACCTGTATATGCCGCAGGAATATGTCGGCTCGGTGATAACGCTGTGCACGCAGAAGCGCGGCTCGCAGATCAACATGAGCTACCACGGCAAGCAGGTTCAACTGACCTACGAAATCCCGATGGCGGAAATCGTGATGGACTTCTTCGACCGCCTGAAGTCAGTGTCGCGCGGTTATGCGTCGATGGACTACGAGTTCAAGGAATATCGCCCGTCGGATGTGGTCAAGGTCGATATCCTGATCAACAGCGACAAGGTCGATGCGCTGTCGGTGATCGTGCACCGCTCCAACTCGCAATACCGCGGCCGCGAAGTCGCCGCCAAGATGCGCGAGATCATCCCGCGCCAGATGTACGACGTGGCGATCCAGGCTGCGATCGGCTCGAATATCATCGCCCGCGAGAACGTCAAGGCGCTGCGCAAGAACGTGCTGGCCAAGTGCTACGGCGGCGATATCAGCCGCAAGAAAAAGCTGCTGGAAAAGCAGAAGGCCGGCAAGAAGCGCATGAAGCAGGTCGGTACGGTCGAGATCCCGCAAGAGGCCTTCCTGGCCATCCTGCAGGTGGACGACAAGTAAGGCACCGGCAGCACGATGCCCCGCGCGGCGTTTCAGCCGCGCGCATAACAGAACAGGCTGTACCAGGATTTCCAAGAACCAGAAGCCGTCATGAATTTTGCACTGATCCTTTTTGTGCTGGTGGTGATTACGGGTGTTGCGTGGGTCGCGGACAAGCTCGTGTTTGAGCGGCAGCGCCGCGCCTCGGCGCGGCTGGCGCTGGCTGAATTCGATTCCCGCCAGGCGGCGCTGCAAGGTGGCTTTGGCGCGACCGATGCCGACGCCACGCGCAAGCGCCTGGCCGAAGAGAAGCTGCGCCAGCCGTGGTGGCTGGAATACTCGGCCAGCTTCTTCCCGGTGATTTTGGCGGTGTTCGTGCTGCGCTCATTCGTGGTCGAGCCGTTCAAGATCCCGTCGGGCTCGATGATTCCGACGTTGCTGATCGGCGACTTCATCCTGGTCAACAAGTATGAGTACGGCATCCGGCTGCCGGTGGTGAACAAGAAAATCAAGGACGTGCGCGAGCCCCAGCGCGGCGACGTGATGGTGTTCCGCTACCCGAAGGACCAGTCGCTCGACTACATCAAGCGTGTCATCGGCGTGCCTGGCGACACGGTGCAGTATTTCAACAAGCGCTTGACCATCAACGGCAAGCCGGCTGAATACACCGTGCTGCCGGACTTCCTGGACGAAGAGCGCCTGGCGTATTCCAAGCATTTCCGCGAGAAGCTGCCCGGCAGCGTCGATCATGGCATCCTTAACGATGCCGACCGGCCGGCGTTCGTGGCGGGCGCCGACCCGGATTTCCCTTACCGGGAAAACTGCACTTACAATCAGCAGGGTGTGACGTGCAAGGTACCTGCAGGTCACTATTTCGTCATGGGCGACAACCGGGACAACAGTCTCGACTCCCGCTACTGGGGATTCGTGCCGGATGAGAATATCGTCGGCAAGGCCTTTGTCATCTGGATGAACCTGGGCAATTTCGGACGCGTGGGCTCGTTTAAATAAGTCAATCCGCGCGGCGCAAGAACACTCAACACAAAAGAGGGCAAGCGCAATGGGTCAGACCGGGAAGGGCAAGGGGAAAGTACAGGGCCGGGAGTACGTGCCGGCCTGGTCACGGCGCCGCGGGCAGGGCGGTTTTTCCGTCTGGACGCTGCTGGTGATCGTGGTTTTCGTGATTGGCGTGGCCTTGCCGGCCGTGCGCTCGATCCCGAGCCTGGTGGAGTATTTTTCGGTGAAGCGCGCCGCCAGTTATGCGAAGCAGCGCGCAGTCAACAAACGTGAAGTCGTCGAATATTTCGACAAACAGGCAGTCATCGACCGGATTGCCGCAGTCAAGGGCGAAGACCTGCTGGTCCGCGAAGACGATAACGGCAACATCCGCTCGGTCGATTTTTCGTACCGGACCGAAGTGCCCGTCTACGGACCCCTGAGTCTTCTGATCACCTATTCGGGAACGCAGCACTGATATGAACCTCGACGCCTTGCAGCAACGACTCGGCTACCGATTCAGCAAGCCAGAATTGCTGCAGCAGGCGCTGACGCACCGCAGCCACAGCGCCCAGCACAACGAACGTCTCGAATTTTTGGGCGATTCGGTGCTCAACTGCGCCGTGGCGGACATGCTCTATGGCATGTTCGGCAAGCTTGATGAAGGCGATTTGTCGCGCGTGCGGGCCAACCTGGTCAAGCAGCAGGCCCTGTATGAGATCGCCCAGATGCTGCAGCTGTCTGACACGCTGCGCCTCGGCGAGGGTGAACTGAAGAGCGGCGGCTTCCGCCGTCCGTCGATCCTCGCCGACGCCCTGGAAGCCATTGTCGGCGCGGTCTTCCTCGATACCGGCTTCGAGGCCGCGCGCGCGCTGATCCGCAAGCTCTATATCCCGATCCTGGAGCAGGTCGATCCGCGCACGCTGGGCAAGGACGCCAAGACCCTGCTGCAGGAATACCTGCAGGGCCACAAGATTGCCCTGCCGCAATATAACGTAATCGCCACTCACGGTGCCGCGCACAGCCAGCAGTTTGAAGTCGAGTGCACGGTGCCTAAACTGGAAGTCCGGGTGTTCGGCACCGGTGCCTCGCGCCGCGCCGCCGAGCAGGCCGCCGCCAAGCTGGCGCTGGAAGAAGTCCAGAAGCTGGTGCCCCAGCTGCTCAAGCGCAGCCGCGCCGAGCGCACCGGCAAAACCCGCAAGCAACCCCAGCCGCAGGACCCGCAGCTGTCTCTCAGGTTGAAGGAATGACCGAATCTACCCATCCGCAGCAAGACGCGGCGGATACCCCGGCCGCGGCGTTCCGCTGCGGCACCGTGGCCATCGTCGGCCGCCCCAACGTGGGCAAGTCCACGCTGATGAACGCGCTGGTCGGCCAGAAGATCAGCATCACCTCGCGCAAGGCGCAGACTACACGGCACCGTATCGTCGGCATCCAGACCACGGATGACGCGCAGTATGTGTTCGTTGATACGCCTGGATTCCAGACCCGCCACGCCAGCGCGCTGAACCGTTCGCTGAACCGTGCGGTCACGTCGACGCTGTCGTCGGTTGACCTGATCCTGTTCGTGGTCGAAGCCGGCTATTACGGCGCCGACGACGAGAAGGTGCTGTCGCTGCTGCCGAAGAACACGCCGGTGCTGCTGGTGACCAACAAGCTCGACCGCATCGGCGAGAACCGCTCGGAAGTGATGATGCCCTTCCTGGAAAAGATGGGGCAGCTGTTCCCGTTCCGCGAAGTGGTGCCGATGTCGGCCAAGACCCGCGACCATATCGCGCGGCTGTTCGAGATCATCCGGCCCTACCTGCCGGAAGGCGAGCCGATGTATGACGCCGACGCGATGACCGACCGCAGCGAGCGCTTCCTCGCCTCGGAGATCATCCGCGAGAAGGTGTTCCGCTGGACCGGCGACGAGTTGCCGTACACCAGCACCGTGGTCATCGACAAGTTCGAGACCGAGGGCCGCCTGCGCCGCGTTTTTGCCACCATCCTGGTCGAGCGCGACGCGCACAAGGCCATGATCATCGGCAACAAGGGCAGCAAGCTCAAGCAGATATCCACCGAAGCGCGCCTCGACATGGAAAAGCTGTTCGACGGCAAGGTCTACCTGGAAATGTGGATCAAGGTGAAGAGCGGCTGGGCCGACAACGAAGCGGGACTGCGGGCCTACGGCTACGAGTGAGCGCACTGCGACCAAAGGCGAGCGACCATTGAGCAAGACGGCTGACATCGCACGCGTGCCGGCGCCCCGCGCCCGCCGCGCGGATCCGGTGGTGGACGAGGCGGCCGAACTGCTCGACAGCAGGGCGCTGCCCGGCATGGCGGATGCTGCCGCATGCGCCATGATGGACCGCGCCATGCGCATCGTGCCGGCCCGGCCCGAGTCGCGCGTCGCCGAGCAGCCCGGCTTCGTGCTGCACGCCTGGCCGTATCGCGAGACCAGCCTGATCCTCGACGTCTTCACGCGCGACCATGGCCGCATCTCGATGGTCGCCAAGGGGGCCAAGCGCCCGCATTCGGCGTTGCGCGCGGTGCTGCAGCATTTCCATCCGGTGTCGGTGTCGTGGAGCGGTCGCGGCGAGGTCAAGACCCTGACCAAGGCCGAATGGGTCGGCGGCATGCCGCCGCTGGCTGGCGATGCGCTGCTGTCCGCGTTCTACCTCAATGAATTGCTGATGCGCTTCTGCCCGCGCGAAGATGCGTATCCCGTGCTGTTCCGCCACTACCTGGCCACGCTCACGCGGCTGGCGCATGGCGAACCCGCCGGGCTGGTGTTGCGCAGCTTCGAGCGCGTGCTGCTGCAGGACACCGGCTTCGCGGTGGCCTTCGACCAGTGCCTGAGCACCGGCGAGCGCGTGCAGTCGGGGCTCGACTATGTCTACCAGCCCGAGCGCGGCGTGCGCCGCGCCCAGCCGAGCGACCCGTCGTCGTGGCCGGTGGTGTCGGGGCAGACGCTGCTCGACATGGCGCAGGACGACTACAGCCGTGCGCAGACCGCGGCGCAAAGCCGGGCACTGATGCGCTTCCTGCTGCATTATTATCTGCAAGGCGAACCGCTGAAAACGCGCCAGATACTGATCGACCTGCAGTTTCTGTGACCGAACCATTCCAATCCGAATCTCTCCTGCTCGCATGATCTTCCACGCAAATCCGGGCGTCATCGACCTTGGCGTCAATATCGACCACGTCGCCACGCTGCGCAATGCGCGCGGCACCGTGTATCCCGATCCCATCCAGGCCGCGCTGCAGGCCGAGGAAGCCGGCGCCGACCTGATCACGCTGCACCTGCGCGAGGACCGCCGCCATATTCGCGACGCCGACGTGCGCGCGCTGCGCCCGCAACTGGCCACGCGCATGAACCTGGAATGCGCAATCACGCAGGAGATGCTGGATATCGCCTGCGAGATCCGCCCGCAGGACGTATGCCTGGTGCCCGAGCGCCGCGAGGAGGTGACCACCGAAGGCGGCCTCGACGTGGCGGGGCGCTTCGAGCAGGTCAAGGCCGCCTGCGCGCAACTGGCCGGCGTGGGCATCCGCGTGTCGCTGTTCATCGATGCCGACCCCGACCAGATCGCCGCCGCGGCCGCGTGCGGTGCACCGGTGATCGAGCTGCATACCGGCGCCTATGCCGATGCGCACACGCCCGACCAGCAGGCGGTGGAATTCCGCCGCATCGCTGAGGGTGTCGACGCCGGTATCAAGCACGGCCTGGTGGTCAACGCCGGACACGGCCTGCACTACACCAATGTCCAGCCCATCGCGGCGCTGCCCGGCATCAAGGAATTGAACATTGGTCATGCCATCGTCGCGCATGCGGTGTTTGCCGGCTGGCAGAACGCGGTGCGCGAGATGAAGGCCATCATGGTGGCCGCGCGCCTGGGCACGCGATATCCCGTCGCAGGCGCGCCGGCGTGATCTACGGCGTCGGCACCGACATCATCCAGATCGCCCGCGTGCAGGGCGTGATGGAACGCACCCACGGCCGCTTCGCTGAAAAGGTGCTGGGCCCCAACGAGCTGGCCAAGTACCACGCGCGCAAGGCGCGTTCCGAAAAACGCGGCCTCGCCTTCCTGTCCACGCGCTTCGCCGCCAAGGAGGCCTTTTCCAAGGCCATCGGCCTGGGCATGCGCTGGCCGATGACGTGGCGCGCGATGGAGCTGATGAACCTGCCTTCGGGCGAGCCTTCGCCGGTGTGCCATGGCGAACTGGCGGCATGGCTCGCGGAACGCGGCCTCACCGTGCGGGTCAGTGTCAGTGACGAACACGACTATGCGGTCGCCTTCGCCATCGCCGAGCGCACCGGCGGGGCGGCTCCTCAAACTACAGCATTGTGAATCCAAGCACTTCCATGTCCAAGAAGAACTCCGGCAAGCGGCCGGGCCCGGTGGTCCTTGACGTCGTCGGCAAGCAGCTCGATACGGAAGATGCGCGCCGCATCGCGCATCCGCTGGCCGGCGGCGTGATCCTGTTCGCGCGCAACTTCGAATCGCGCACGCAGTTGCAGGCGCTGACGCGCGCGATCCGCGCGATCCGCGACGACGTGCTGATCTGCATCGACCATGAAGGCGGCCGCGTGCAGCGCTGCAAGACCGATGGCTTTACCCATTTGCCGGCGATGCACCGCCTGGGCGATCTGTGGGATCGCGATGTACTGGCCGCGACGCGCGCGGCGGTGGCATGCGGCTACGTGCTGGCGGCTGAACTGCGCGCCTGCGACATCGATTTCAGCTTCACGCCGGTGCTCGACCTCGACTACGGCCGCAGCGCCGTGATCGGTGACCGCGCCTTCCATGCCGACCCGCGCGTGGTGACGATGCTGTCGGGCCATCTCAACCACGGCCTGCTGCTGGCCGGCATGAGCAACTGCGGCAAGCACTTCCCCGGCCACGGCTATGTCGAGGCTGATTCGCATGTGGCGATCCCGGTCGACGAGCGCACGCTCGACGAGATCCTCGAGCAGGACGCGCGCCCCTATGAATGGCTGGGCTTGTCGCTGTCGTCGGTGATGCCGGCGCACGTGATCTATCCGAAGGTCGACCCGAATCCGGCCGGCTTCTCGCGCTACTGGCTGCAGGACGTGCTACGCGCGCAACTGGGCTTCGAAGGCGTGATCTTCAGCGACGACCTGAGCATGGAAGGCGCCAGCGTGGCCGGCAATGTGACGGAAGCCGCGCGCGCCGCGCTGACGGCGGGTTGCGACATGGTGCTGATCTGCAACCACCCCGATCGCGCCGACCAGTTGCTGACCGAACTTGACGTGGGCATCGACAAGGCTTCGCAGCGCCGCGTCCGCAAGCTGTTCCCGCGCCGCAAGCCGATGGACTGGAACAAGCTGCAAGGCGAAGGCGAATACCGTGCCGCACTGCGCACGCTGCGCGAGTACGGGTTGATCGCCTGATCCGCGAGAGTCCAAAAACAGAAAAGGCAGCCTCGGCTGCCTTTTTCTCTGCCGGTCCCGCTGTGCCAGCCGGGACGTTGCGCACGCCTTAGTTGGCGCGGCTGCGGTATTCGCCGGTACGGGTGTCGATTTCGATCTTGTCGCCGATGTTGCAGAACAGCGGCACTTGCAGTTCGAAACCGGTGTTGATCTTGGCGCCCTTGAGCACCTTGCCCGACGAGGTGTCGCCCTTGACGGCCGGCTCGGTGTAGACGATTTCGCGGACCAGCGTGGTCGGCATTTCAACCGAGATGGCCTTGTCGTTGTAGAACACCACTTCCACGGTCATGCCGTCTTCGAGGTAGTTCAGCGAGTCGCCCATGCTGTCCTGCTCGACTTCGTACTGGTTGTAGTCGGTGTCCATGAACACGTACATCGGGTCAGCGAAGTACGAGTAGGTGCACTCGCGGCGCTCCAGCACCACGACTTCGAACTTGTCGTCGGCCTTGAACACCGACTCGCCCGGGGCGTCGGTCAGCAGGTTCTTGTACTTCATCTTGACCACGGCTGCGTTGCGGCCCGACTTGTTGTACTCGGCCTTCTGCACGACCATCGGATCGCCGCCGATCATGAACACGTTACCGACGCGGAGTTCCTGTGCGATTTTCATCTGAACTGTTTTCCTGAATAAGAAAGTAGGAATTTGGAATGGCGAAGGCGCGCTGCCGGCATTACCGCTGCGATAGGCCAGATGAGCTCCACCGAAAGCCGGTATCCACGCGCTCGCGACCCCGTGCTCAGCTTGCATTCAGGTCTTCGCCTCACGCGTTTGACGCGTGGGAGAGGACCTGGTTCTCCGGCCCGGTCGCCATTTGGATCAACCGGTTATTTTACCTGATTTTCGCAAAACGCCACCAGGTTGGCGGCAAGATCTCCTGGATGCTGCAAGCGCCGCTCCCAGCGCGGCGCGATTGCGGCAAGTGCCGCCAGATGCTCTCGCAGGCGCGGCCAGTCGACGGGGACGCCATATCCGTTCCAGGCGTGCCAGAAATCCGTTAGCGCACCGGCAGCGTCGGTTGCCACGCCGCCCTGGCGGAACAGGTCGAGCCAGGCGTCGAGCTTGACCCGGTGCGCGGCATCATCCTGGGGGTAGATTTGCCAGACCAGCGGCCGCGCTGCCCACTGCGCGCGTACGAATGAATCTTCGCCACGCACAAAGTTCAGGTCGCAGGCCCACAGCAGTTCGTCATAGTGCTCCTGTCGTACGAATGGGATCCGCTGCACGCACAGGCTGCCACGTTCCACCGGGTCGCCAATCCGCAGCGGCGCGCCCAGCCATTCGGCGACCTGGTCAGCCGCCAGGCCTGCGGGCACCAGGCAATGGACCGCCTCGGAGGCATCGCGCCATTGCTCCAGCAGCGCGGGCAGCGCCGGGTTGCGGTAAGCAAACAGGCTCACCCGCAGCGCCTTGGGCCGGGGCGTCACGCTTAGCCGGTGCCACAAGGCCGCCTGGGCGGCCGCGCCGCCGAGGAAGGTGGCGCGCTGCGCGCCTAGCATCGATTCCCGCAGGAGGCCGCCGGTTCCGGGCTCGAAGCCGGGGAAGAAGAAATGCTTCACCAGCGGCAGCCGCGGATGGGGCGAGGGCATCGCATGGTGCTCCCGTACCCATGGCTCGGCGCTCAGGTACTCCAGGTTGATCCAGGCGGGTTTGGGATCACGCGCGGCCATGCGGGCCAGGAAGGCTTGCGGTATATCGCAGGCGAAGGCTTCGATGACGGCGTCGTGTGGCTCTACCCCGGCGGTGTCATCCACGTCGCTATCAGCACCCGGGCCACCCGGCCGCCACGGACGAATTTCCACGCCCGCCAGGCGCTGCACGGTGGCGCCGGTATCGAGTTCCGGCGCCAGCCGCGCGAAGCTCGCCAGATCATCGACCCATAGCCGCACCGCGTGCCCGTGCTCCTGCGCAAGCTGGCGTGCCAGCCGCCAGCAGACGCCGATGTCGCCGAAATTGTCGATCACGGTGCAGAAGATGTCCCAGGAGCGGATAGGCATGGCAGGGTGGAGGCGTGCGCGGGCGGGAGGCCCGCTGAATTGCTCTAAACTTGCGATTTTAGAGGCCGCGCCATTTTGTTGCGCGCCGGCCGTGTAGCGGTCACCGTTCCCCCAATGTCCGACCAGCAATCCGATTCACCGAAACCCGAGGCCGATGTGGCGGCCGAAACGCTTGCCGATACGCCGGCCGAACCGCGGGCCGAACCGCCGGCCGAAGTTCCCGCCGAGGTGCAGCCCGAGACCGCCGCTGAAGCTCCCGGCGAACTACCGCCAGAGCCCTTTGACCCCAAGCCGGTCATCTCGCGCCTGCCAGGCCTGCCTGGCGTGTACCGCTATTTCGACGCCGCGGGCAACGTTCTCTACGTCGGCAAGGCGCGCGACCTGAAGAAGCGGGTCTCGAGCTATTTCACCAAGACCCAGCTGTCGCCGCGCATCGCGATGATGGTCGCGCGCATCGCCCGCATCGAGACCACGGTGGTGCGCACCGAGGCCGAGGCGCTGCTGCTCGAGAACAACCTGATCAAAGCGCTGGCGCCGCGCTACAACATCCTGTTCCGCGACGACAAGTCGTACCCGTTCCTGAAGCTGACGGGGCATCGCTTCCCGCGCATGGCTTACTACCGCGGCGCCACCGACCGCAAGCACCAGTACTTCGGCCCGTTCCCGAGCGCCTACGCGGTGCGCGAGAGCATGCAGATCCTGCAGAAGGTGTTCCAGCTGCGCACCTGCGAGGACACCGTCTTCAACAACCGCACCCGGCCTTGCCTGCTGCACCAGATCCATCGCTGCACCGGCCCGTGCGTCAACGCCATCAGCGAAGAGGATTACGCGCGCGACGTGGCCAACGCGGCGCGCTTCCTGCAGGGCCGCCAGACTGAAGTGCTGGAAGGCCTGCAGGGCAAGATGGAGCAGCACGCCGAGCGGCTTGAGTTCGAGCAGGCCGCCGCGGTGCGCGACCAGATCGCGGCGCTCTCGACCGTGCTCAAGCGCCAGGCCGTGGAGGAAGTGGGCGGGCAGGCGCGCGATATCGATGTGCTGGCCGTGGCGGTGGAAGGCGGGCGCGCCTGCGTCAACCTGGCCATGGTGCGCGGCAGCCGCCATCTGGGCGACAAGGCCTATTTTCCCGCCCATGCCGATGAGGCCGCAATGATCGTCGAGGATGCCGACCAGCGAGACACGCTTGACGAAGCCGGCGACGGCGGGGTCGCCGGGGCCGCGCTACCGCTCACCGTCGAGCGTATCGCCGCCCGGGTGTTGTCCGCCTTCATGGTGCAGCATTACCTGGAGCAACCCGCGCCGCCCATCATCGTCGTCAGCCATGTGCCGGACGACGCAGCGGTGCTTGAGGCGCTGACGCTGCATGCCGGCCGCAAGGTGACGCTGGTACGCCAGCCGCAGGGCCAGCGCAAGGTGTGGCTGGAAATGGCGCAGCAGGGAGCGGCGCTGGCGTTGTCGCGCCGGCTGGCCGAGCAGGGCAGCCAGGAGGGGCGTACGCGCGCGCTGGCGGATACCATCGGCCTGGACCTGGAAGACCTGGCGCTGCTGCGGGTGGAGTGCTTCGACATCAGTCATACCGCAGGCGAGGCGACGCAGGCGTCGTGCGTGGTGTACCACCATCATGACATGCAGAACAGCGAATATCGCCGCTACAACATCCAGGACATCATCCCTGGCGACGACTATGCCGCCATGCGCCAGGTGCTGACGCGCCGCTACCAGAAGCTGGTCGAGCAGATGCAGGAAGACGGCGGCGCTCAGGCCGGCAGCGAAGCCGCCGCGCTGATGCCGCAGATCGTGCTGATCGACGGCGGCAAGGGCCAGGTCGAGGTGGCACGCCAGGTGTTCGAGGAGCTGGGGCTGGATATCGGCCTGCTGGTCGGCGTGGCCAAGGGCGAAGGGCGCAAGGTCGGCCTGGAGACATTGGTGTTCGCCGACGGCCGTCCGTCGCTGGAACTGGGGCAGGGCAGCGCGGCGCTGATGCTGGTGGCGCAGATCCGCGACGAGGCCCACCGCTTCGCCATCACCGGCATGCGCGCGCGCCGGGCCAAGGCGCGCACAACCTCGCGGCTGGAAGAAATCGAAGGCGTCGGCGCGCGCCGGCGGCAGAAGCTGCTGACCCGTTTCGGCGGCCTGCGTGGCGTGATGGCCGCCAGCATCGACGAGCTGGCCAGCGTCGAGGGCATCTCGCGCGGGCTGGCCGAGGAGATCTATCGGCAGCTGCATTGACCCGCGGCAGTTGCTGGCGCGGTCACGAAAATGGTCAATGATGGTCGATTGGTCCCGAAATCGGCGACAATCGCGGGATTGGTCACGTTCCCCCGCCGCCCGAGTTCCATGCCTTTCAATATTCCGATCCTGCTGACCTGGCTTCGCGTCGCCATGATTCCCCTGGTGGTGGGCGTGTTTTACCTGCCCGACGCATGGCTTCCCATGCACACCAAGAACCTGACGGCGGCGGCGTTCTTTATCATCGCCGCGGTGACGGACTGGCTCGACGGCTTCCTGGCGCGGCGCTGGAACCAGACCTCGTCGTTCGGCGCATTCCTCGATCCGGTCGCAGACAAGCTGATGGTGACGGCGGCGCTGCTGTCCCTGCTGGCGCTGGATCGGGTCACTGACCTGATCGCGCTGGTCATCATCGGACGCGAGATCACGATCTCGGCGCTGCGCGAGTGGATGGCGCAGATCGGCGCGTCCAAGAGCGTGGCGGTGAACTTCCTCGGGAAGCTGAAGACCACCGTGCAGATGATCGCGATCCCGCTGCTGCTGTTCAGTGGCCAACTGTTCGGCTTCAATGCCTACGTGCTGGGTACGTGGATGATTTATCTGGCCGCTGTGCTGACGCTGTGGTCGATGATCTATTACATGAAGCTGGCGTGGCCGCAGATCCGTGAGCGCAGCGGCGTGGTGGCGAGCGCCGGCGCGCGCAAGTAAAAGAATTTCCAAAAAGCTATTGACGCAGGGAGGAGCTTTTTGCATAATCTCATTCTCGTTGCTGACGACGCAAACGAAAGCAGCGAGATAAGGCAGGTTTAGCGCAAGATGTTGTGTGATAGCGGCAAATTGCGATACAAAATGCCTTGAAAAGTTTTTGAAGCAGTACCCTGCGGGAGTAGCTCAGTTGGTAGAGCGCAACCTTGCCAAGGTTGAGGTCGCGAGTTCGAGACTCGTCTCCCGCTCCAGGTTATCAAAGGTTCGGCAGCGTGCATGGCACCCGCCGGGCTGGCAGCAAAAAGTTGTATGCGGGAGTAGCTCAGTTGGTAGAGCGCAACCTTGCCAAGGTTGAGGTCGCGAGTTCGAGACTCGTCTCCCGCTCCAGTCCCCAAAGGGAAGCTGCGCTTCCCTTTTTGTTTGGGTTGAATTGCCGCGACAGGCCGGCCGGCAGCATCGGCTGAATGCGGATACAATCCAGCATCACGTCACCTGGCGGGGTGGCAGAGTGGTTATGCAGCGGCCTGCAAAGCCGTGTACGCCGGTTCGATTCCGACCTCCGCCTCCAGTTGCATGCAAAGCGGCGCCCTTTGGGCGCCGCTTTTGTTTTGCGCAATCCGCTACGTCATCCCTGCACTCGCCATTGCCAGGAATTTCCACGCATTTCTGCGCTTTGAGCGCGCGGCGGGCATGTTACATTACTCCTGTCGTACGCTTTTCGGGGTGCGCCGCGCGATGGATCGCGGCGCAGCATGTCATACGCCATTCCTGATCCGTGATGCGCCTCCAGCGTGTCCGGGGCCGCTGCGGCACTTCCCGTTCTTTCCCTGCTTGTCCCGTTCCGAGGCTGCCGATCGTGCCGCACTGACCGCTGGTGCGCGCCGGATGGCCGGCCGTGGGCATCGTGGCGCGCGTGGGGAAGGCGGGTGGGATCCAGCCATCGCCGTCCAGCCCCTGACACGAGGAACCCCGCACGCATGCATCACGCCACCCCGCTCATCAGCACCATCGTCGGCGGTATCGTCCTGGCCTTCGTCCTTGGCGCCATCGCCAGCAAGCTGCGGCTGCCGCCGCTGATCGGCTACCTTTGCGCGGGGATCGTGGTCGGACCGCATACGCCGGGCTACACGGCCGACCAGGCGCTCGCGCCGGAACTCGCCGAGCTTGGCGTGATCCTGCTGATGTTTGGCGTCGGGCTCCATTTCTCGATCAAGGACCTGATGGCGGTGAAGCGCATTGCGATCCCCGGGGCGGTCGTGCAGATCGGCATTGCCACCTTGCTCGGCATGCTGGTGGCGTGGGGTTTCGGCTGGTCGTGGGGGCAGGGATTGGTGTATGGGCTGGCGCTGTCGGTGGCCAGTACCGTGGTGTTGCTCAAGGCGCTGCAGGAGCGCGACCTGGTGGAATCGCCGCAGGGGCGGATCGCGGTGGGCTGGCTGATCGTCGAAGATCTGGCCATGGTGCTGGCGCTGGTGCTGTTGCCCGCGCTGGCGGGGCTGCTTTCCGGCGCTGCGGACACCGGCGCCGAAGGCAGTCCGGGCACCGGCGAAGTCCTGCTGGCGGTGTTCTCGACGCTGGGCAAGGTCGCCGCCTTTGTCGCGGTGATGTTGCTGATCGGGCGCCGCTTTATCCCTTGGATGCTCGAGCGCATTGTCTGGACCGGCAACCGCGAGATGTTCCGCCTGGGCGTGCTGGCGACCGCGCTGGGCGTGGCCTATGGCGCGTACTCGTTATTTGGCGTGTCCTTCGCGCTGGGCGCCTTCTTTGCCGGCATGGTGCTGGCCGAATCCGAATTCAGCCATCGCGCAGCCGAAGAATCGCTGCCGCTGCGCGATGCATTCTCGGTGCTGTTCTTTGTCTCGGTCGGCATGTTGTTCGATCCCATGGTGCTGGTCAACGACCCGTGGGGCGTGCTGTCTACGCTGTTTATCATCGTGGTCGGCAAGTCGCTGGCAGCAATGGGCATCGTGCGGGCCTTCGGCCACTCCGGGCAGACCGGCATGACGATTGCCGTCAGCCTGGCGCAGATCGGGGAGTTTTCCTTCATCCTGGCGAGCCTGGGCGTCTACCTGAACATCCTGCCGGAGCGCGGCCAGGCACTGATCCTGGCGGGCGCGCTGCTGTCGATCATGCTCAACCCGGTGCTGTTCCACCTGCTCGACCTGTACACCGCGCGGGGCAAGCGCAGCGAGCCGCAGGCGGCCTAGCCGTCCGCGTATTGCCGGTCCGCGCCGCGCGTCATGCGCTGACACGCGGCGCCATGGTGCGCAGGTATTCGGTAAAGGCCAGCAGGCCCTGCGTCGGAAATTTGTCCTGGTGCACCACCAGCTGCAGTGGTCGCACGATGCGTGGCAATCCTTCACGGATCGCCACCAGCGTGCCGCGCGCGAGTTCGTCACGCACTACGTGCAACGACAGGCAACTGACGCCGAATCCGCTCATTACCGCACGCTTGATCGCCTCGGCATTGCCCAACTCCAGCGCGAAGCGCAGTTCGCCCAGCAATGGCACCAGCCGTTCCTCGATCACCTCGCGCGTGCCCGAGCCGGGTTCGCGCACGATCCACTCGGCGTCGCGCAGCGCCATCAGGTCTTCCGGCGTGAGCGCCAGCGGATGCGACGGGCCGACGACCACCACCATCTCGTCATCGCACCAGTGCATGCTGCGCAGGTCGCGCTCGTGGCTGGCGCCTTCCACCAGGCCGATGTCGGCCTCGAACTGCAGTAGCGACTGCAGCACTTCGCGGGTGTTGCCAATGCGCAGGTCGAGCGTGCAGGGCCCACTGCGCGAATGCCGGAATCCGGCCAGCAGCGGCGGCAGGATATAGCTGCCGATGGTGTTGCTGGCCGCGATGCGCAGTTGCACCCCGGTCTGCGTGGCAAAGCGCTCCAGTTCCTGCGCCTGGTCCAGCAGCGCCAGCGCGCGCGGGAAGAACTGGCGGCCGGTTTCGTTGATGCTGAGCCGGCGCGCGATGCGGTCGAATAAAGGGCTGTCCAGCGCACGTTCCAGCTCTGCCAATGAAGCGCTGACCGCTGACTGTGACATCGCCAGCGCCTGCGCGGCCGCCATGGTGCTGCCGTGCTGGGCGACGGCGACGAAGACCGACAGCTGGCGTAGCGTTAAGCGCAGCGGGCGCTGCTCGGGGCGGGGCTCTGGACGGTGTTCCATATCGAAAGAATAGATAACGCATAACGATATTACCCGTTTTACGGGTTAAGGGCGGACCAGTACGCTGGAGTCACTACAAAACAAGTGAGCCGACATGTCTTCCGCCACCTCCAGCAGCGTCCCCCGCACCGCAGCCGCCACACCGGCAGCAGCTTCCCCGCCCTGGTCACAGCGCCTGTTGACGCTCGTGCCGCTGGGCGGCATTGCCTGGCTGGCCCTGGCGCTGGCCGAGCATCCGGCGATCGCCCGCTACGGCCTGAGCGCGCTGACGCTCGCCATGTGCGCCGGCATGGTCGCGGCCAATACACTGCCGAAGCACTGGCTGGCGCCGCTGGCTCCCGGAATGCAGGTGGCACGCCATTACCTGCTGCGGCTGGGCGTGGCGCTGTACGGGCTGCGGCTGACGTTCGCGTCGATCGTCGCGCTGGGCCTGCCGGGCATCGTGGTGCCGCTGACGATGCTGGTTGCCACGCTGTTGTTCGGCACCTGGGTCGGCACGACCTTCTTTGGGCTGAGCCGCCGCGAAGCGATCCTGGTCAGTTCCGGCAGCGCCATCTGCGGCGCGGCCGCGGCCATCGCCGTGTCGTCGGTGGTGCGCACCGATGACCGCCAGACCGCGGTGGCGGTGGCCACGGTGGTGCTGTTCGGCACGGTCGGCATGCTGCTCTATCCCTACCTGTTCGAACTGGCCAACGGGCATTGGCACTGGGCGATCAGCGAGCGCATGTTCGGCATCTTTACTGGTGCGACGCTGCATGAGGTGGCCCAGGTGATCGCCGCGGGCAAGATGATCAGCGAGCCGACCGCCGATGCCGCGGTGGTCGCCAAGATGGTGCGCGTGCTGGCGCTGGGGCCGCTGCTGCTTGTGATGGCGCTGTGGCCGCAGGGTAAGGGCGAGGCAGGCCAGGCGCCCGCCGGTAAGGGCCGCCTGGGCGGCATCCTGAAGTCGGTGCCGTGGTTTGCAGTGGGCTTTGTCGCGGTGATGGCGCTCAACTCGGCCGGCACGGTGCCCGCCGCCTGGAAGGCTCCGCTGATCGCGCTGGACAACTGGCTGCTGGCGTGCGCGATGCTGGCGATCGGCCTGCATACCCGCATCGGCGACCTGGTGCGCGCCGGACGCAAGCCGCTGGCGCTGGCCGGGGTGCTGTTTGTGTTCCTGATGGGGGTCGGCGCGCTGATGTGCTACGTGATGGCGTAAAGCGCGGCGCAGCGAAGGACGAAGGATTGGAAAAGGAGGCCGATGGCCTCCTTTTTTGTTCTTGGGCGCAGCGCTTGCCGCTGCGGAGGCCCTGGTGCGGCCGACGGGACTCGAACCCGTAAGCCCGGAAAGGCGGCAGATTTTAAGTCTGCTGAGTCTACCAATTTCTCCACGGCCGCACGGCAAGCCCGATATTGTGGTGGCTCCGCAATCCGGATGCAAGCGCGCCGCAGGCACTAGGTACTGTCGGCGGCAGAGATTGGGGCGCGCGCGACAAAAGTGACGCACTGTTACGGCTGGTAACAATGTCGTGCTCTCGGTTGCACCTGGAAAATTCCGACCTTCTACAATAACGGGTAAGAGAAAGCTCAACCTTGAGAGGCGGATATGAAACGTTGGTGGCTCGCAGCATTCGGTGTCGCAGCCGGGCTGGCATCCGGGGCCGCGATGGCCCATGTGAGCGTCGGCGTCGCGATCGGCGTTCCGGGCGTCGTGGTTGGCGCACCGGCCTATTATCCGCCCGCTCCGGTCTACTACGCGCCCCCGCCTCCGGTGGTGGTCGCCCCGGCGCCGGTCTACTATGGCCCGCCGGCCGTGGTGGTGCGTCCCCGTCCGGTCTACTACGGCCCGCGCTACTATGGCCCGCCGCGTTACCATGGCCATCACGGCTACTATGGTCCGCCGGGACACCGCGGCCACGGCCACGGCCACGGCCACGGCCATGGCCACTGGCGCCACGACTGACCGGTACAGCGCCGAAGCGTTTCGACAGAAGGGCCCCGCGGGGCCCTTTTCATTTGCGCTTGCGGATGACGACAGAAGCCGTGGGAACCGGTTCCCGGATTATTTCCCTATCTTGATCGCGGTCAAAATATTTGAACGGACTGCTCAAAGCATCACCTCTATCGATATGAGGGTTTTCCCTAAACTGGAGCCATGACATCGTGATGACACCGGCCCCTTTTTGTTGCCGAGCTTGCCGCGATGCCCGTACCGACCAAGATGCAAGGGGAACGTAATGAATCTCAAACAATCGATTGCCGCCGCCTCCGTGCTGGCCGCGCTGTGCGCCGTGTCCACCGCTTCGTTTGCCGCGACCGGCAAGCCTGACCCGTACCTGGATGGCGCCCGGATGGGCAAGGTCGATCCGTTCACCGATGGCGCTCGCGTCGGCAAGACCGACCCGTACACCGATGGCGCGCGCATTGGCAAGCCGGACCCGTACACCGACGGCGCCCGTATCGGCAAGCCGGACCCGTACACCGACGGCGCCTGATTGCCGCGGAGTTTGCATGCTGAACGGCCCGCCTCGTGCGGGCCATTTCTTTGGGTGCGTTCCGGCACTGCCAGCGCGCGCTCGCAATGGCGATGGCATGGGGTGCGGGGTATACTTCGACCTCCAACCAAATGAATGACCAGGAGAGTGGCATGCAGCAAAAAACGGTTCTGACGGCAGACGATGTGAAGAAGATCATGGCCGCGGCGGAAACCGAAGCGAAGAACCATCACTGGGCCGTGTCCATCGTCGTGGTCGACGACGGCGGCCATATGCTGGCGATGCAGCGCCTGGACGGCGCCGCGCCGATCTCGGCCCAAATCGCCGCGGAGAAGGCCCGTACGTCCGCCCTGGGTCGTCGTGAATCGAAGATCTACGAAGACATGATCAACAACGGCCGCTATTCGTTCATGACGGCGCCGGTGCTGCAGGGCATGCTGGAGGGCGGTGTGCCCATCGTTGCCAACGAGCAGGTGGTCGGTGCCGTCGGCGTGTCGGGCGTGAAGTCGACCGAAGACGCGCAGGTCGCACGCGCCGGCATTGCCGCGCTGGGCCTGTAAGGACGCATTGCGCGGCGCCTTGCCGCGCATCAGCGCATGAAAAAGCCCCGCAGGCCGGGCCTGCGGGGCGGAATAAAAGAGGGCATGGCTGGGTGAGGCCGGTAAGGCGAGGGGTCTGGAATTCCCGCCGCGGCACCAACACCTGGCTACTGCCCAACACCTCGTTCCGAGGTGGTCCCCACAAAAGTCTGTACTGCCACTTGCGTGGCGCCCGCGGTGAATGCGGGTTTCAAATCGTCCTCAAACCGCTCCCTTGGCTTCAGCGCGTCGGCCTTGCCGCCGGGACGCGTCATTTGGTCAGGATCAGCTTGCCGTAGCGCGTCACCCGCAGCGTGTAGACCTCGCCGTTGTGCAGGATCGGCAGCGTGCTGTTGCCTCGCATGATCGCGTCCAGCGCGACCGGTTCGCCGGCGGGGGCCGAGGACAGGCTGTCGCGCACCAGAGCTTCCAGGCGTGCGGGCAGGGCGGCCACGGCCGATTTCATGGACGCGATCGTCGACGGGGCTGCCTTCGTGGCTGGCATCTCGCGGCGCGGCTGGGCCACCTCGACTCGGCGCAGCGACAGGCGGCGGCGGGTGACTTCACGCGGTTGCGACAGCGGCAGGGAAAGAGTGCTCATCATCTGGCTCCGGTTCTGCCTGGCGCTCTGGGCGCGCAGGAAAAAGGCATCAGGGGTGCGCCACCGATGGCGCGGTCGATGGAAGAATCTTAAATGAGAATTGTTATCATTACAATAGTCCAGATCAAAGATTCGACAAACGGCGAGCCGCCCCCTGGCATTTGCATCCGGGCCCGGGTCCGGTAAACAAAAAAAGGGCATCCCACGGGATGCCCTTCCTGTTGCGCGGAGCGCCAGCCGGCGCGCGCCTTACTGCTTGGGTTCGGTGATAAAGCCGATCTTGCCTAGGCCACCGTGCTGCGCGGCGGCCATGACCTCGGCCACGCGTTCGTAGCGCACCTCGCGGTCGGCACGCAGGTGCAGCTCAGGCTGCGGTTGCTGCTGCGCGGCCAGCGCGATATTGCTTTCCAGCGTGGCCTGGTCCACTTCCACCTGGTTCCAGAACACCTTGCCGCTGGCGTCGATCGAGACGTTGATGTTCTGCGGCTTGGGATCGTTCGGGGAGTTGGTGGCGCGCGGCAGGTCGATCTTCACCGCGTGGTTGATCACGGGGATGGTGATGATGAAGATGATCAGCAGCACCAGCATGACGTCGACCAGCGGCGTCATGTTGATTTCGCTCATCACCTCGTCGTCGTCACCGTCGAGAGTACCGAATGCCATGATGACTTCCTTGCTTGCGGATTAGCGCTGGGCCGCGGCCAGGCGCACGGTGCCGTCGTCAGTGCGGGCACCGGTGGGGCGCACGCGGGCGCCGGTCACGAAGTAGGCGTGCAGGTCGTGGGCGAAGCGGTTGAGCTTGGAGATCACTGCCTTGTTGCCTCGCGTCAATGCGTTATAGCCCAGCACCGCCGGAATCGCCACGGCCAGGCCGAAGGCGGTCATGATCAGGGCCTCGCCCACCGGGCCGGCGACCTTGTCGATGGTCGGCACGCCCGAGGCGCCGATACCGATCAGCGCGTGATAGATACCCCACACGGTGCCGAACAGGCCGACGAACGGCGCGGTCGAACCCACCGAAGCCAGCACCGCCAGGCCCGACTGCATGCGTGCCACCGCCTCGTCGATCGAGCTCTTGAGCGAGCGGGTCAGCCAGTCGGAGATATCCATCACGTCGTGCAGTTGCGGCTGGCTGGCGCGGTGGTGCTGGGCGGCTTCCTTGCCGGCGATGGCGAGCGTGCGGAACGGGTTGGCATCATTGGCGCCCAGGGTTTCCAGCGCGTGGTCGAAGTCGTCCGAGTGCCAGAAGCGCTTTTCCGCGCCTTGCGCCATTTTCTTCAGGCGCACCAGATCCCAGGCCTTGGTGAAGATGACGATCCAGGAGGCGAGCGACATGATCAGCAGAATGATGGCGGTCGCACGCATGACGAAGTCGCCTTGCGTCCAGAGGTGGGAGAGTCCGAGGTCCTGCATGGGTTGGTTCCTGGTGAGTTCGCTTGGTTTAGGTCAGATCAGATGATCGGAAATCGGGTAGCCGGATGGCGCGCAGCGGATCGGCAATCAGTTCAGTTCGAAGCCGATCGGCTGCTGCGCCGTGACGGCGACGGCACGGCCGTTGTCCATGTAAGGCTTGCAGCGCATGGCCTGCACGGCTTCCACCGCGGCCTGGTCCAGGCGCGACGAGCCGCTCGACGACACCACGGCGGTCTTGATGACCTTGCCGCCTTCATCGGTGGTCAGGCGCACCACGGCCTTGCCGGTCTCGCCCATGCGGCGTGATTGAGAAGGATACTTCGGTTGCGGCGGCGTGCACTGGATTTCGCCGATGCCGACGGCGCGCGGCGCGGCGGAAACAGGTGCCGGTGCCGGTGCCGGTTCAGCCGGTGCCGGTGGAGCCGGCGGTGCGGACGGCGCTTCCGGCGCGTTCGGCGTCGGCGGCAGGTTGGCTACAGGTTGCGGCGTGGGCTTGGGCTGCGGCGGCGTCGGCTTGGGCGTGGTCACCTTGACCTGCTTCGGCGGTGTTTCCTGCTTGGGCTTGGGTTTGGGTGGCTCGGGCGGAGCTTCTTGCTTGGGCGGTTCGAGCGGGATGATGCGCGCGATGATCTCGGGGGCGATCACCGCCTCGGTCAGCTTGCGGCCCAGGCCGCTCTGGATCAGGTAGAGCAGGCCCGCGTGGAACAGCAGGACGGCGAGCGTAATCTTGAAGAAGCGTTGATCGAACATGTGTCAACAACAAAAGTCTGCCGGCAGGCGCCAAACGGCCTGGCTCGGTACAAGCAGCGGCACAAGCAACAGCACCTGCGGGCCGTCACTTGCGGTAGAACAGGATCAGCGAGATGCCGCAACCGACCAGCAGGCTAAGCAGCAATTCCATGATAAACGCTCCTTCAACTGGGTTGCCGTGGGAGCGCCACTCTGGGGCAGCGTGTTAGCTGGCTAGTATAAACGATAATGATTCTTATTTGTTGTGATTTGTGCGCCGCAACTGGAATTTTCCGTCCGGGCAAGTTATACCGCCAAATCCAGGCAGCATTGTGGAGCGGTTAGCGCTATCTTGCGCGGGTTTGCGCGCCCGCAAGGATCCGTAGGCTTCGGTGGCACAGGCCACAATCGCTGGTAGCCGGTTTGCCAACCCCCGCGCGGAGGGGGGCAAAGCGCGCTAGCATAGGAAGAAACTGCAGACGAGGCGGTGCGCCGGTCGGTCGGCCCCGCCACGGCGAGCTCGGGGAACCGTCCATGGACTTCACACGTTCCGCTGAAGATGACCGATTGACGCTCCTGCGCTCCATGCCCGGGACGTCGTCCAGCTCCGCGCTGGACTGGATGTGCGCGCAGTTTGCCTTGCGCGTGGTGTGCGCATTGGGGCCGCGCTTCAACCTGCGCAGCAATATCAATGACGTGCTGACTGTCAGCGCGCAGGAAATGGTGTGGCCCTATGGGGTGGTGCTGCGCGTGCAGCGCTTCCTGGCCGCCCGCTGCGCCGACATGCCCGCGTGGAAGGGCGCGGCGCGGCTGACGCCTGAGGAATTCCTCGACCGCCACGGCCAGTGGAACAGCGCCTTCGACGAAAGCGCGCTGTTCTATTACCTCGACGAGTACGTCAAGCACCACGCCAAGGACATGTTTGCCGTGTTCGACGCCTCGGCCGCCGCCATTGCGCAGCGGCTGGACAGCGAGCGCGTGCTGCTGGTGCGCAATATCGACATGCTGAGCCGCGTGCTGGACCTGCCCGACCACGAGCGCAAGCTGCTGCTGTATGCTGCGCTGGCCAAGTACAAGCGCGACCTGCGCGCGGTGATGGTCGATTGCAAGGTGGCGCACAGCCAGGAAGCCTTCCAGATCCTGGCCGGCCTGACCGGCGCCGGCGCCGCTGACGTGGCGGCGTCGCTGCGCCCGGGCTCGCGGCTGGAAACGCTGAACCTGATCGAGCAGCCGCTGCCCGAGAACAGCGTGACCGACCTGGGCGACCTGATGCGCCTGTCCGACCGCCTGCTGCACGTACTGCTGGGCAATTACGCCAACGAAGCCGAGATGATGGCGGTGTTCACCCGCCCGGCAGCGCCGCCCACGCTGACTGTCGCCGACTACCCGCACGTCGAGACCGATGCCCGCTACCTATGCGCGCTGCTGGCCAATGCCACGCGCCAGCACGCCAGCGGCGTCAACGTGCTGATCTACGGCCCGCCAGGCACCGGCAAGACCGAATTCGCGCGCCTGCTGGCGCGCGAAGCCGGCTGCGAGCTGTACGAGGTGGATTGCCTGGACCGCGACGGCAACAGCCTGTCGGGCAAGGACCGCTACCGGTCGCTGCAGGTCTCGCAGGCCTTCCTGCGCGGCCGCGCACATACCGCGCTGCTGTTCGACGAAGTGGAAGACGTTTTCCCGGGCAGCGCGCGCGAGCTGATGAGCCTGTTCGGCCAGGAAGATACGCGCGCGTCGGTCAACGGCAAGGCGTGGGTCAACCAGACGCTCGAGCAGAACCCGGTGCCGGTGATCTGGATCTCGAATTCGATCCGGCAGATCGACCCGGCCTACCTGCGTCGCTTCCAGTTCCACCTGGAGCTGAAGATCCCGCCGCCGCTGGTGCGCGAGAACATTATCCGCAAGCACCTGGGCGGGCTGGATGTCAGCGACGCCTTCATCAGCGGCCTGGCCGCGCGCAAGACGTTGACGCCGGCGCAGGTGCAATCGGCGGCGCGTTTTGTCGAGCTGGCACGGCCCGACGTGCAGGAGCCGGTCGAGGCGCTGATCCTGCGGCAGCTGGAGCATGCCGACCGCGCGATGGGCCTGCGTCCCGAGGCCGAGGCACGGCCGGTGGTCACGCATTACCGGCTGGAAAACCTGCACCTGGAGACCCGCTACGACGTTGCCAAGATCGTCGAAGCACTGCGCGTGCGCCAGCGCGGCACGCTGTGCTTCTACGGTCCGCCAGGCACCGGCAAGACCGCGCTGGCCGAGCATATCGCCGCCGAGCTGGACCTGCCGCTGATGATCCGGCGTGCCTCGGACCTGATGAGCAAGTACGTGGGCGAGACCGAGCAGCAGATCGCGGCCATGTTCGCGCGCGCCGAGGAAGACGGGGCGGTGCTGTTGCTGGACGAGGCAGACAGCTTCATGCAGAGCCGCCAGCAGGCAGTGCGCAACTACGAGATCTCCGAGGTCAACGAGATGCTGCAAGGCATGGAGCGTTTCAACGGTATCTTCATCTGCACCACCAACCTGTTCGACCGCATCGACGAGGCCGCGCTGCGGCGCTTCTCGTTCAAGATCCGCTTCCTGGCACTGAAGCCGGAGCAACGGGCCGCGATGTTCGTCGACGAAGCGCTGGGCGCCGACGCAACTTTGCTGAGCGATGCCATGCGGCGCGAGCTGGAGGCAATGGATTGCCTGACGCCGGGCGACTTCGCCACCGTCAAGCGCCAGTGCGTGCTGCTGGGCGAGGCGCTGACGCCGGATGAGTTCCTGGCGCAGCTACGCCAGGAACACGCCATCAAGCCGGAAGTGCGGCAGCACCGGCCGCTGGGCTTCCTGCAATAAGCTGGATTAGGGCAGGCGCCGGCTAGCAGGCCGGCGCCGGCTCGATCACCACCGTTTCCGCATTGGCCTCCACCTGCAGCAGCGTGGCGGCCATCGCGCGCAGGTGCGCGGCATCCTTGGTGGAAGCGAACCGGTCGTGCGGCGCGGCATCGGGCGCGGCGGCCAGGCCGTGTTCGGCCAGCTTGCGCGCGAGCTGGCGTGCGATGGCGCTGCCGGTATCGACCAGCGCCAGCCGGTCGCCGACCATGTCGCGGATCGTGCCGGCCAGGAAGGGGTAGTGGGTGCAGCCCAGCACCAGCGTGTCGGCGCCGGCTTCCAGCATCGGCGTCAGGTAGGCATCGAGCCGCTGCCGCACCGCGGGGCCGTCAATGTCGCCTTGCTCGATCAGCGTTACCAGGCCCAGCCCGGCCTCGCACAGGAAACGGCTTTCACCTTCCATCGATGCCAGCAGGCGCGCGAACTTGCTGCTCTTGAGGGTATTGGCGGTGGCCAGCACGCCGACCACCTTGCTGCGGCTGGCCGCGGCGGCGGGTTTGAGGCCCGGCTCGACGCCGATGATCGGCACCGCCAGCTTCTCGCGCAGCAGTTCCACCGCGTGGCCCGTGGCCGTGTTGCAGGCGATCACCAGCGCCTTGCAGCCTTGGCCAATCAGCCATTCGCACGCCTGCAGGGTGCGGGCCTGCACGAAGCGTTCGGGTTTTTCGCCATAGGGCGCGTAGCGGGAGTCGGCCAGGTACAGCAGCGATTCATGCGGCAGCTGCGCGCGGATCTCGCGCAGAACGGACAGGCCGCCAAGGCCGGAATCGAAGACGCCGATGGGGGAGGGGTTCACGGGGCTGCAGCAGACAACAGAATAGAAAGGCAGAAAAAAAGCCGGGTCGGAACCCGGCTTTTTTCGAGCGCGACGGCAAATTCTACCGCCTCGCCAGACTTACAGTGCGGCGACCGGGATCTTGCCGATCTTGGCCTGCCACTCGGCGGGGCCGGTCTTGTGCACCGACGTGCCTTCGCTGTCCACGGCGACCGTCACCGGCATGTCCTTGACGTCGAACTCGTAGATGGCTTCCATGCCGAGGTCTTCGAAGCCGACCACCTTGGCTTCCTTGATCGCCTTGGCCACCAGGTAGGCGGCGCCGCCGACGGCCATCAGGTAGGCCGACTTGTGCTTCTTGATCGCCTCGATCGCCACCGGGCCGCGCTCGGCCTTGCCGATCATCGAGATCAGGCCGGTTTCGGCCAGCATCATCTCGGTGAACTTGTCCATGCGCGTGGCGGTGGTGGGGCCGGCCGGGCCGACGGCTTCGTCGCGCACCGGGTCGACCGGGCCGACGTAGTAGATCACGCGGTTCTTGAAGTCCACCGGCAGCTTCTCGCCCTTGGCCAGCATGTCGGCGATGCGCTTGTGCGCGGCGTCGCGGCCGGTCAGCATCTTGCCGTTGAGCAGCAGGGTCTGGCCCGGTTTCCACGAGGCGACTTCTTCCGGCGTCAGCGTGTTCAGGTCGATGCGCTTGGAGGTCTCGGTGTTCGGTGCCCACTCGACCTCCGGCCATTGCGACAGGTCCGGCGCTTCCAGCCTGGCCGGGCCGCTGCCGTCCAGCGTGAAGTGCACGTGGCGGGTGGCGGCGCAGTTGGGGATCATCGCGACCGGCTTGGACGCGGCGTGCGTCGGGCAGGCCATGATCTTGACGTCCAGCACGGTGGCCAGGCCGCCCAGTCCCTGCGCGCCGATCCCCAGCGCGTTGACCTTCTCATACAGCTCGACGCGCAGTTCCTCGACCCAGTCCTTCGGGCCGCGGGCGATGATGTCCTGGATGTCGATGGATTCCATCAGCGATTCCTTGGCCATCACCATTGCCTTCTCGGCGGTGCCGCCGATGCCGATGCCCAGCATGCCCGGCGGGCACCAGCCGGCGCCCATGGTCGGCACGGTCTTGAGCACCCAGTCGACGATCGAGTCAGACGGGTTCAGCATCACGAACTTGGACTTGTTCTCCGAGCCGCCGCCCTTGGCCGCGACCTGGATGTCGACGGTGTTGCCCGGCACCACTTCGTAGTGGATCACGGCCGGCGTGTTGTCCTTGGTGTTCTTGCGGCCGCCTTCGGGCGGGCTGACGATCGAGGCACGCAGCACGTTGTCGGGGTGCGTGTAACCGCGGCGCACGCCCTCGTTGATCATCTCGGTCAGGCCCATGGTGGCGCCGTCCCAGCGCACGTCCATGCCCACCTTGACGAAGACCGTGACGATGCCGGTGTCCTGGCAGATCGGGCGCTTGCCTTCCGCGCACATGCGGCTGTTGGTCAGGATCTGCGCGATCGCGTCCTTGGCCGCCGGGCTCTGCTCCAGCTCATAGGCGCGGCCCAGGCTGGTGATGTAGTCCATCGGGTGGTAGTAGCTGATGTACTGCAGGGAGTCGGCGACGCTCTGGATGAGGTCTTCTTGCTTGATGACTGTCATTTTGTGGGGTGGGCAGCGGTGAAACACAGCCCGAAATCATACACCGAGCCGGGGCAGTCTGCCCGGCTGCATACATCCGTCTACAGGCTCCAATGAGGCGCTGGCGCCTCAAAATAAAAAACCGCGGCACATGGCCGCGGTCCTGCGTGAAGCAAAAGCTCAGCTTCGCTTCAATGTGTTTCCGGCTTCGCATGGGCGCCGGCGGGGTGCGTCACCATCCGGTCTACCCAGGCCATTGCCACCGCGGAGGCGAGGAAGGCAATGTGAATCGCCACCTGCCACATGATGGTGTGGGTGGTACGCTGCTCGGCGTCGATAAAGGTCTTGAGCAGGTGGATCGACGAAATGCCGATCAGCGCCATCGACAGCTTGACCTTGAGCACGCCGGCGTTGACGTGGTCCAGCCATTCCGGCTCGTCCGGGTGGTTGTCGATGCCCAGCCGCGAGACGAAGGTCTCATAGCCGCCCACGATCACCATGATCAGCAGGTTGGAGATCATCACCACGTCGATCAGGCCCAGCACCACCAGCATGATCTTGTTCTCGTCGAACTCGGTCACATGCGCCAGCAGGTGCCAGACTTCGACCAGGAAATGGTAGACATAGACGCCCTGGGCGACGATCAGGCCCAGGTAAAGCGGCAACTGCAGCCAGCGCGACGCGAAGATAATGCTCGGGATCGGCCGCATGGTCTGCGGCCTGGTCATTGGATTGGAAGCCATGGGCGGGGCGAAGAGTGGAAAATGCGGCGGGTTGAAAGTCGGCGTGGATTGTACCAAGCGCCGATGACCGGACTGTGTTACCGACCGTAACCGAGGGCGGCTACCGGTCCTCGCCCGAGGGGCTCAGTTCGCCGCGCCCGGGTCCGCGCCGGCCGCCTTGCCGCGCCAGGCGCCGCGCGCAATCCGGCCCGGCCAGCTTGCAAGAACGATCCCGGCCAGCACGCAGCCCAGCGCCACGCCGTGTGGCCAGCCCGGCTGCTCGCCCAGCACGACAATGCCGTAGGTGGCCGCGGCCACCGGCAGCACCGAGGTGAACACGCCCGCCAACTGCGCCGGCACGTGGCGGATGCCCTTCATCCACAGCCAGAACGAGAACACGCTGGCTGACAGCGCGTACCACAGCAGCATCAGCCAGGTCTGCGCCGGTACCGTGGAGGCGTCGAAGGTCAGCAGCGGCACCAGCCCCAGCGGCAGCATCAGCAAGCCGCCGATCAGGTGGGTATAGGCGCAGATCTCGATGGCGGCCAGCGTCTGCGTGAGGCGGCGCGACAGGATCACGTAGATCGATTCGCACAGCACCGCGCCCAGGATCATCAGGTTGCCCAGCCAGGCCTGGCTGTTCTCGCCGGCGCCGTGCGAATCGCCGCGGGCGATGTTGAGCACGGCGATGCCGGCCACCGCCAGCAGCACCGAGGCCACGGTGCGCCGCGACAACCGTTCGCGCAGCACCAGCCAGGACAGGATCGCCACCGTGGCAGGGATGGTGCTGGTGATGACCCCGGCGGCCATGGCGCTGGTCAGCCGCACGCCGTTGAGCATCAGCAGCGTGAACAGGAAGGTGCCGAAGAACGCCTGCAGGAACAGGTTCAGCCATTCGGCGCGCGACACCTGGCGCATGCGCGCGGGCCGGTACCACGGCGCCAGGCAGACGATAGCGATGACAAAGCGCAGCAGCGCGAACAGCAGCACCGGCACATGGGCGATGATCGATTTGCCCAGCCCTACATTGCTGCCGACCAGTGCCATCGATCCGACCAGGAACAGGGCGTGGACCGGGGAGAAAAGTTGAGAGGGGGTAGTGGCTGCGGTGGAGGTGTTGGCGGGCACGGTCGATGCCTCGGTCAGCGGGCGGCCACGATCGCGGGTGGCGCGATGGCGCGGCGAGCCGTGCAAGCTTGGAGGGGACGTGGCAAGGGTAAGCGCCGCGTTCAGGTATAGGGAGGGTAGGAGAAATCCATTCCTGGACCTCTCCCCCCTAAGAACCGTACGTGCGAGTTTCCCCGCATACGGCTCAAGCCTTTACAAAGTGATTGAACTTATTCAAACACCGGTTTCACAGCAATTTTGCCGTAGTGATGAACTTGGACATGGCAATCGGGGTGCAACAATACGCGATTTCCTAGAGCATGGGAGCCCCCCAGAATTCGGGGTTCGATGTGATGGTCATCCCATCCAGTCTCGTCGGTAAGCTCGCCTTGGCACACCACGCACAAGCCGCGCTGAGAAACGTACAGCTTTGCCCACTGCTTTCGGTACGACATGCGATCTGCCATGCGTTCCTGCCGCAATTTTTCGCCATACATCTCCTGCGCCGGGTCGAACGGATGGTAGTCCGCCCGCACCTTCTTGTGCCTCCGAATGAGCGTACCCGCAATCGAATACATCTCCATCCAGTAGCCTTCACCTGCCTTGTTCACAGCAGTGGTTCCGAACACCCAGTTTCGATTTCCGACTGAGGCGAAATACTTCTTCCGCACCCATCCTGAGTTCTTTCCTCGATGTCGCCGTTTTGCCCACCTCCATAGAGCACGAAAAATCAGATGCTCCATTCGGGTGAACGCCGCCTTCGCTGCCACCGGGCAGTGATACTGCGCCCAGCCCCTTAGCATCGGGTTCAGCAGTCGAATTAGCTTCTCCTGCTTTGCCGTCTTGTTTGCATTGATGACCTGCTTCACCTTGCAGTAGAACGCTTTCACGTTCTTCTTGCTCGGCTTGATGAGCAGCGTTCCCGAGTACTTCCGGAAATTCCACCCTAGGAAGTCAAAACCGTCGGCGATGTTGGTGATCCGCGTTTTCTCCGTCGATAGCGTCAGCCCCCGTAATGCTAGGAACTGCTCCACCCACGGTTTCACTTCGTTCTCTAGCACCTCCGGCGTGTTGCCGGTGATCACGAAGTCGTCCGCATAGCGCACAACGTGTACCTTCAGCGTCCGCGTCTTCTTGACACCGAACTTGGCTTCAAGAACCTTGCTCAGTGATCGTTCCAACCCGTTCAATGCCACATTTGCCAGAGTCGGGGAAATGATGCCCCCCTGTGGTGTTCCAGCGTCGGTCGCCTGAAACTGGCCCTGAAATACCACGCCAGCCTTCAACCACTTCCGAAGGATTGCTTTGTCCATTGGGACATTGCGCTCCAGCCAGTCGTGACTGATATGGTCAAAGCACCCTTTGATATCCGCCTCCAGCACCCATTGGGCCGAGGCCTTCTGGGATAAAGATACGAATAGCTGAGACATGGCATCGTGGGTCGAGCGATTGATCCGAAACCCGTAAGAGTTCGGGTCGCTCGTCCCTTCGGACACCGGTTCCAGCGCCAGCAGATACAACGCTTGCATGGCTCGGTCGTGTAGGGTCGGAATGCCCAAAGGGCGTTTCTTCCCATTCGACTTGGGGATGTAGACTCTCCGTAAAGGCAGTGGCCTATACCCCCGACGCTTCAACCTCCCGATGGCTTCCCACCGGGCTTCAGACGTTTCCCACTTTACGCGATCGACTCCCGCCGTCCGCGCACCTTGGTTCATCGCCACTCGCCTTACCGCCGATGCTTTGGCGGACCACGAGCGGGTCAAGGACCTTTGCAAGGCTTTCACCCTGCGCCAATCCTCTTCCTGTGTTGCCTTCGCAATTCGAATCTGCATCACCCGAACGTTCCGTTCCACGCGGCGCCAATCAATGTCGCCCCATCTTTCCGGTACGCCGGAAGGCGCAGATTCATCCTTGCGGATCAATGCATCCATGCTGCCCTCCTATCTTGAGGATCTTCCCCAACATCGAAAGACAACATGCCCCTTGAGGGACAGGTTGTCCCTCAAGGGAAGAAATTTTAAACAAGCGAGTTTAGTCAGCCGTCCTGCGACGAGAAGACCAGTTGGAAGTCTGCCCGCTTTCGCGTGGGATGATGTTTCAATCCCTATCCGAGCCGTTACAGCCCGGCATTCGCTTTTTCCAACCTCCCATACCCGCACAGCCAACAGCGTTCCTTACGGTTCGCCTGCCTGAGTCGTACAGCACTCCGGCAGCCATACGGGCTTACCACGTTCCCTGCGCGTTACAAGACTGGGTTAGAGTCCGCCTCTCCGCCGGTGGTTGTTTGGCGACGTACTTCGACAAGCCACCGAAGTATCCAACCACGTACCTTTTGGTTAGTGCCTATCATCAGCTTTGGCACAGCAATGCTTACGACGTTTATCAGCGGTTCACTTTCATTACTCATACCAGCCAGCCTAGCTCCTAAACCGATGCTGCTTCGGTTTTCTGCCTACCGACCTCACGATCCGTGGGCACCCTTGCGGGGGCTACGTTGTCAGGAGAGCTTCACACCCCACCGTTACCAGTGACGCATGTCTCCCTAGGCTACTGCTAGTCGCATAGCAGGTTCTCTATCAAAGCGTCCTCACAGGCGTGTTTGACCGAACCATAACGCACAGAGCTTGCGCTCCGGGACCTCACTTCCTTATTCGCGTGCTCCCAATACGGGCGAGCGCTTGACGATGGCGGACTCTCGCGAGCACCGGTCATCGCCCCAAAGGACGTAGCGCCGATCCATCCGGATCGGTTGAAAGCTATGTGGCGTTTTCGCAACAAAAATTGCCGTTGCATGGCGCCCGCCGCCTCCGAGGAGGGGCGTTTACAGAGAGCTCGCCCGCAGGCGAGCGTCCCCGCCCTTGGGCAATGGCTGGAATTTCCTCCAGCAAAAGCAAGCTGCAAGTCAGCCACTACTCCGGCCTTCTCACAACACATCGGACGCCCCACGGCTTTACCGGCCGGGTTTGTCTAAGCAAGAAATGGTTGAGATTGGACGGTTCGGGCCGAAGCCTTCTCCTTGTCTCAACAAAGGTCGATGCTCCTTACGTTGGAGCTACCCGGACACGTTAGTGCGTGTCGCACGGCTCGCGGCATTATAGCTGTGCTAGCCTAATGGAGAAGGCTGCACTTTCGCCCCCGATGGCAGGACGTTTCGCAGGACGTTTCCCGCTGCATTGCAGCATGCGGCGACAACGGAAACCGGCCAGTCACCGCAAGCGGCAGCCGCCGACCGTCAGGTTTAAGTAAGCCGTCGGGCGTACCTTGGCAGCCAAAGCCAGTCCAAAATCAGGAGACAAGTCTATGTCCGCCATCGAATCGGTGATGCACGAGCACCGCGTGTTCAACCCGCCCGAGTCGTTCGCCAGCCAGGCCGCGATTCCCAGCATGGAGGCCTACCAGGCGCTGTGCGAGGAAGCCGAACGCGACTACGAAGGCTTCTGGGCACGCCACGCCCGCGAACTGCTGCACTGGAACAAGCCCTTCACCAAGGTGCTGGACGAGAGCAACGCGCCGTTTTACAAGTGGTTCGAGGACGGCCAGCTCAACGCGTCCTACAACTGCCTGGACCGCAACCTTGAAAACGGCAACGCCGACAAGGTCGCGATCGTGTTCGAGGCCGACGATGGCACCGTGACGCGCGTCACCTACCGCGAACTGCATGCGAAGGTGTGCCGCCTGGCCAATGGCCTGAAGACGCTCGGCATCAGGAAGGGCGACCGCGTCGTGATCTACATGCCGATGTCGGTCGAAGGCGTGGCCGCGATGCAGGCCTGCGCGCGCCTGGGCGCCACGCATTCGGTGGTGTTCGGCGGCTTCTCCGCCAAGTCGCTGCAGGAGCGGCTGGTCGACGTGGGCGCGGTGGCGCTGATCACTGCCGACGAGCAGATGCGCGGCGGCAAGGCGCTGCCGCTGAAGGCCATCGCCGACGACGCGCTGGCGCTGGGCGGCTGCGAGGCGGTCAAGAGCGTGATCGTCTACCGCCGCACCGGCGGCAACGTCGGCTGGACCGAGGGCCGCGACCGCTGGCTCGACGACGTCTGCGCCAACCAGCCCGATACCTGCGAGGCCGAGCCCGTCGGCGCCGAGCACCCGCTGTTCGTGCTCTATACCTCGGGCTCCACCGGCAAGCCCAAGGGCGTGCAGCACAGCACCGGCGGCTACCTGCTGTGGGCGCTGATGACGATGAAGTGGACCTTCGACCTCAAGCCCGACGACCTGTTCTGGTGTACCGCCGACATCGGCTGGGTCACCGGCCATACTTACATCGCCTACGGCCCGCTGGCCGCCGGCGCCACGCAGGTGGTCTTCGAAGGCGTGCCCACGTACCCGAACGCCGGCCGCTTCTGGGACATGATCGCGCGCCACAAGGTCAGCATCTTCTACACCGCGCCGACCGCGATCCGCTCGCTGATCAAGGCCGCCGAGGCCGACGAGAAAATCCATCCGAAGCAATACGACCTGTCGAGCCTGCGCCTGCTGGGCACCGTGGGCGAGCCGATCAATCCGGAAGCGTGGATGTGGTACTACAAACACATCGGCAACGAGAACTGCCCGGTCGTCGATACCTTCTGGCAGACCGAGACCGGCGGCCACATGATCACGCCGCTGCCGGGCGCGACGCCGCTGGTGCCAGGTTCGTGCACGCTGCCGCTGCCGGGCATCATGGCCGCCATCGTCGACGAGACCGGCCATGACGTGCCTGACGGCAATGGCGGCATCCTGGTGGTCAAGCGCCCGTGGCCGTCGATGATCCGCACCATCTGGGGCGACCCGGAGCGCTTCAGGAAGAGCTATTTCCCGGAAGAACTGGGTGGCAAGCTCTACCTGGCCGGCGACGGTTCGATCCGCGACAAGGACACCGGCTACTTCACCATCATGGGCCGCATCGACGACGTGCTGAACGTGTCGGGCCACCGCATGGGCACGATGGAGATCGAGTCGGCGCTGGTGTCCAACCCGCTGGTGGCCGAGGCCGCGGTGGTCGGCCGTCCCGACGACATGACCGGCGAGGCGATCTGCGCCTTCGTCGTGCTCAAGCGCTCGCGGCCGAGCGGAGACGAGGCGGCCAAGCTTGCTGCCGAGCTGCGCAACTGGGTCGGCAAGGAAATCGGCCCGATCGCCAAGCCCAGGGACATCCGCTTCGGCGACAACCTGCCCAAGACGCGCTCGGGCAAGATCATGCGCCGGCTGCTGCGATCGCTGGCCAAGGGCGAGGAGATTACGCAGGACACCTCGACGCTGGAGAACCCGGCGATCCTGGACCAGCTCAAGCAAGCCCAATAATCCCGCCAGCGTGCAACCGACCAACCCGCCGCCGCGTTCCCGCGCGCCGGCGGGTTTGTTACGATAGCGCCCCACCGACCACGGACCGCCGCCCATGCCCGATGCCCAGTCGCGCTTCCGCCGCCGGCTGCTGCTGTACTACGGCCTGTTCACGCTAGGGTTGTTCGGCTTCGTCGGCATGATGGGGCTGCTGGAGCGCTCCAACGCCGATGCCCTGTGGCTTGGCTATGTCTTCCTCTTTATCACCATCGCGATCTATGCCTGCATCGGGCTGATCTGCCGCACCTCCGACCTCAACGAGTATTACGTCGCCTCGCGGCGCGTGCCGGCGCTGTTCAACGGCATGGCGATTGCCGCCGACTGGATGAGCGCGGCGTCCTTCATCGGGCTGGCCGGCATCCTGTTCGCTTCCGGGTACGAGGGCCTCGCCTACGTGATGGGCTGGACCGGCGGCTATTGCCTGGTGGCCTTCCTGCTGGCGCCATACCTGCGCAAGTACGGCGGCTACACCATCCCCGATTTCCTCGCCGCGCGCTATGGCAACGGCAAGCCCGGCGGCAACCTGCCGGTGCGTGCGATCGCGGTGCTGGCGGCCTCGCTGTGTTCCTTCGTCTACCTGGTCGCGCAGATCCAGGGGGTAGGGCTTGTGGTGACGCGCTTCATCGGCGTGGAATTCGCCGTCGGCATCTTCTTCGGGCTGGCCGGCATCCTGGTGTGCTCGTTCCTGGGCGGCATGCGCGCGGTTACGTGGACGCAGGTAGCGCAGTACATCATGATGATCGTCGCCTTCCTGGTCACGGTGTCGATGATCGCGTGGAAGCATCACCAGGAAGCCGTGCCGCAGCTCAGCTATGGCACGCTGCTGGCGCAGCTCGATGCGCGCGAGCAGGAACTGGAGCGCGAGCCCGCCGAGCAGGCCGTGCGCGAGTACTACAAGCAGCAGGCCATCCTGTTGCAGGATCGCATCTCGCTCCTGCCGGCATCCTTCCGGCAGGAGCGAGATACGCTGGACGCGCGGCTGCAGGATCTGCGCGCGCGCAATGCGCCGCTGCGGGACATCAAGGCGCTGGAGCGCGAACGCCTGGAGTTCCCGCGCGATCCCGCCGCCGCGCAGCAGCAGTGGAGCCTGCAGCGTGAAGAGGCGCTTGCGCGCAGCCGGCAGTCGATGTCGTCCACCGAGCCGTATCCCGCGGTGTCCGAGCAGGAGCGCAAGACCAAGCGGCTGAATTTTGTGTTGCTGGTGTTCTGCCTGATGGTCGGTACCGCCAGCCTGCCGCATATCCTGACGCGCCTCTACACCACGCCCTCCGTCAAGGAGACCCGGAACTCGGTGGCCTGGGCCGTGTTCTGCATCGCGCTGCTGTACGTGTCCGCGCCAACGCTGGCCGCGCTGGTCAAGTACGAGTTCTTTGAACACCTGGTCGGCACATCGTATGCGGAACTGCCGCAATGGGTGGTGCAATGGCGCAAGGTCGATCCGCCGGTGTTCGGCATCCGCGACGTCAACGGCGACGGCATCGTGCAATGGGCCGAGATCCTGCTGCAGCCCGACATGATCGTGCTGGCCGCCCCGGAGATTGCCGGGCTGCCCTACGTCATCTCGGGCCTGATCGCCGCCGGCGCGCTGGCCGCGGCGCTGTCGACCGCCGACGGCCTGCTGCTCACCATCGCCAATGCACTGTCGCACGACGTCTTCTATCACATGGTCGATCGCCAGGCGAGCCACCAGCGCCGCGTCACCACGGCCAAGATCGTGCTGCTCGGCGTTGCCTTGTTCGCTTCATACGTTACATCGCTGCGACCCGGCAACATCCTGTTCCTGGTCGGCGCCGCGTTCTCGCTGGCGGCGTCCAGCTTCTTCCCGGTATTGATACTTGGCATCTTCTGGCGCCGGACAACCGCGGCCGGCGCGGTCGCGGGCATGGCTGCCGGGCTTGGGGTAGCGGTGTACTACATATTCGTCAACTACCCGTTCTTCACCCGCATGACCGGCATCTTCGGCAACCGCTGGTTCGGCGTCGACCCGATCGCCTCCGGCGCCTTCGGCGTGCCCGCCGGCTTCGCAGTGGCGATCATCGTCAGCCTGCTCACGCCGCGCAACGCGCCGGTTATCGACAGGCTGGTGACGTATTTGCGCAGGGGCTAGGGCAGGGCCGCACGAACTTGTGGATTCGCCGGGCAACTCTGCTATAATCGCGGACTTCCCGGAGAGATGGATGAGTGGTTTAAGTCGCACGCCTGGAAAGCGTGTATAGGTTAATAGCCTATCGGGGGTTCGAATCCCCCTCTCTCCGCCAGAACAATGCGCAAGGCAAATCAAAGCCGCCCAACCTGGGCGGCTTTTTTATTTCCCCCCGCTGTTTCGAAGAGGGTGCCAGCCAGCCTTACTCGAAGGTCCCGGCCGCTTTGGAAAGCGTCCACCCAAGGCCCAAACACAAGCCGATCCACGCCGCCGAAATCAGGGCGACGTCATGCCAGTTCATCGTCCGGCGCCCAGGGCGGCGCAACTTGAATGTGTCCCGTGACGAAGGCATGGCCGTCTCCTTCGGAAAGCATGGGGAAAGGCTAGGGCAACCCTGCGGGATTTCACGGGCTCAGTTGTAAAGATTTGTTGCATTGCGGATGCGCCACAGCCCGTTTGCGCCAACCAAAGAAAAAGCCCTCGGCCAGGGTAGTCGAGGGCTTGAAGTAGTGGTGGGCGAGTCGCGGAACCGCCCGTGACGATAGTCATACAGCCCATGGAATCGCGCATCCCTCTAATCAGAGGTGTTGTGCCGGGGCGACAAGCACTCGGAATCACCCCGTCGACCCGATGCGGCCGTGAAACATCAACTCGTCGCCAACCGCACCGATCGCCCATTGTCCTCGCAGCACAGTTACGCCATTGAACCCTGGCTACGAGGAAGGATGTATGCGTCAGTTCAAACCTTTGACAAGCCTGCGGCTGCTGCTTGCCGTGTGGGTGCTGTGCAGGCACTGGTTCCATCGCTATGGCGCCGACGGCGTGTACTTCGACCTCGGCTTCACCAGCACGTTCTTTGACCATGGCTATCTCGGTGTCGACGGCTTTTTCGTCCTGAGCGGCTTTATCCTGGCCTATCATTACGCGCCATCGCCCGGCGAACGGCTGGACTGGCGGGCATTCATCGTGGCGCGCATTGCACGGATCTACCCGGCCTACGTCACCTGCCTGCTGGTTTTTGCGGCTGCAGTAATGCTTCGCGACGTGGTGCTGCATACGAACGTGGTCGGAACCGCCGACTACACGGCTTCGAAATTCGTGTCGGGATTGTTGCTGCTGAGCGCGTGGCGCTATGCCGGGGCCGCGGGGTGGAATGACGTCGGTTGGTCGGTCAGCGCGGAATGGTTTGCCTATGTCTGCTTTCCACTGTTCGTGCTCGCGGCGCCACGCATGAACAAGGCCCGCATCCTGCTGATGGCGGGGTGCGCGCTGGCGATGCTTGCGATGGTGGAGGCAACGTCGCCAGAGCATCTTTCGGTCAGCGGCGGCGTCGCGCGGCTGCTCCCCGAGTTCATGCTTGGTGTCCTGCTGTGCCGCCTGCGCGAGGCCATGCCGGACTACGACGGGTGCGTGCTCGGTGCCGTCATCTCGCTCCTCGTCTGCGCCATCGCTGTCTGGCTGGCAGTGGACACCTTGTTCGTCGCCGGCGCGGGCGGGCTGATTTTCTCGCTTTCCTATGAAAAGGACGCGCTGACGCGCGTGCTGTCGATGGGCGCGCTGGTGTTTCTGGGCGAGGTGTCGTATTGCATCTATATCGTGCAGCGGATTCCGCAGTACCTGTTCGCATTTGTCCGGACCCGCCTGCCCGATCTGGCCGCCATGCCCGGCTGGTTGCAGGCAACGCTCCTGTTGCTCCTCACGTTGGGCGCCGCCATCCTCCTCCACTTTCTGGTTGAGAAACCGATGCGGTCATGGGTAAATCGCCGGTTCGGTGCACGTCACCGGCAGATAGCGCCAGTGGCCGCTTCGCACGCAGCAGGTCGCTCGTAGTTTGTGCGCCACCACACATAAGGGAGTCAGGTCAGGCCGGCCAAAGGAGGGTGCCTGGAGGACACTGGAAACCACGGCGGTTGCATCAAGCCATCGGGGGACCCGTGCCATGCCTTCACCGTTTGCCTGGCTGTCGATATTCTCGCTGCTCACCTTGATGCTGGTTCCCGAGTTACTGGACGCCATGCCAGGGCGCAGCGTCCTGTATGCCAAAGCGAAGGGCCTGGCGAGATTCGAGTTGGTGGTGCCATGCCTGCCCGGCCCGTTCGCTTCGGTAGCGCTAATCACCGGCCGCTGTCCGGTCAATGCCGCTGAGGTTAATGCTTCCGTTCCCGGGGAGGTGCAAAGGCCCGAACTGCCCGTGCCAAGCGCCTGTGCGTCCGTGCCAGGCTTCAAGCCGCCTTGCGCGCTGTGACCTGCGCCGGTACTCGCGCCGGTACCCGGTGAGCCAACAAAAAGAAAAAGCCCTCGGCCAGGGTAGGCGAGGGCTTGAAGTGGCGTTGGGCGGGTCGCAGTCCGCCCGCCCTTATCGTCGCCGTTGCGGGTACGGCGCGCATCCCCAATTCTGGTGATGCAAAAAAAAGCCCGCACGGTGGCGGGCTGCGGGAAATGCCGAGAGGGGTCAACTCACGACACCTTGATTTTCGGCGTGAAGTGCTGCAGCGAACACCCCCACATGGGTGAATGTGATCAAGGCTCCCCTGCGTCACAGCACTTCACGAGCAGTGGATGCAAAATGCGCATAACTTCAGATGCGCGCGTGTGAAAGAATTCTTCATTCACTCCACCGCCTGAAGCCAAATGGCCCCCATGACTGACCCCGTCGTCCACCTCAACGGCACCCTGACCCCGCTGTCCGAAGCCCGCATCCCCGTCCTTGACCGCGGCTTTATCTTCGGCGATGGCATCTATGAGGTCATCCCGTACTACGGCGGAAAACCATTACGCGGTGCGCAGCATCTTGCGCGCCTGCACCGCAGCCTGGAGGCGATCGGGATTCCCGACCCGCACGGCCCCGCGCAGTGGCAGGCACTGATCGACGACGTGGTCCGTGCCAACGGCATGTCGGACCAGATGGTCTATATCCAGGTGACGCGCGGCGTTGCCCGGCGTGCGCACGCCTTCCCGAAGGAAGTCGTGCCGACGGTGCTGATCATGACCAATCCGATGGCGCTGCCGCCCGCGCACATGCGCGAACAAGGCGTGGCCTGCGTGACGATGGAGGACCGGCGCTGGCTGAACTGCCAGATCAAGTCGACCTCGCTGCTCGGCAACGTGCTGGCCGCGCAGCATGCCGTGGAGCACGGCGTGACCGAGGCGATCCAGTTCCGCGATGGCTGGCTGACCGAAGCCTCGTCGTCCAACGTCTGGGTGGTGCGCGATGGCCGCGTGCTGGCGCCGCCCAAGGACAACCTGATCCTGGAAGGCATCCGCTACGGCTTTATGGAAGAAGTCTGCGCGGCGCTGGAGATTCCTCTGGAGGCGCGCCGGATCGCCAGGGAGGACCTGTTCGCGGCGGATGAAGTGCTGCTGTCCTCGGCAAGCAAGGAACTGCTGCCGGTGGTCACGATCGACGGGCGCACCATCGGCGCCGGCGTGCCCGGACCAGTCTTCGCGCGGCTCTACGCGGCGTACCAGGCCGCCATCGCGGCACTTTGAACCACGCCGGCGCACCGTGCTAGGATGCCAGCGCATGCATCGAGGAGTCAGCCATGGCCAAGCGCGAGCGTGGCCGGCGTGCCCTGCAGGACGAGGTCAGCCGGCGCATCCAGCATATCTATGAAATCGGCGAGGATGGCGCGACCATCCACGTGCCCGCGCCGGTGCCGCATGCCCGCGATACCCGCGGCCGCAACTGGGACATGAACGGCTTCGGCAACGCAACGGGCTATGAGGCGAGCATACGCACGGTGGTCGACGAGGTACGCGACGAGTTCGACCTGAATGAGTCGCTCGAAAACCGCGCGCCTAATCCATTCGGCGACTGAGCGTCTGGCGCCTGAAGCTTCAGTCGACTGAAACGATGATGGCCACGCGCCGGTTCTCGGCGCGGCCGGCCGCGGAGCGATGCCGGGTCGGCCGAGTACAACCAACACAGCCGGAGACGTGGTGGCGATCGGGCGGAAGCTCACAGCGTAACATCCAGGCGCGGCTCCGCGCTTTGCCAGATGCCGCCGGAGCGCCGCTTGGCGCCATACATGGCGGCATCGGCCGCGTGCAGCAGCGCCTGGCTGTCCTGCGCATGGACCGGGAACACGGCCAGTCCGATGCTGACCGACGCCTGCACCGAGGTGCCGTCGGGCAGCGCGATCGGTTCGGCAAGGGCTTGCAGGATACGCTCGGCGCCAAGGATGGCGTCGCCCGGCGAGCGCAGCGCCGTGGCCAGCACCGCGAATTCGTCGCCGCCGATGCGTGCCACGGTGTCGCCACTGCGCAGGCTGGCATGGATGCGCTGCGCCACGGCGACCAGCACCGCATCGCCCGAGGCATGCCCGTGCCGGTCGTTGATGTCCTTGAAGTCGTCGCTGTCGAGGTACAGAACCGCCGCATATTCATGGTTGGCCGCGGCATGGCGCACCGCATGTTCCAGCGATTCGACGAAGGCGGCGCGGTTCAGCAGCCCCGTCAGCGCATCATGGTTGGCACGGTGGGCGAGGGAGCGGTTTTCGTGCTGCATCTGGTTCTGCCACGTCTGCAGCTCATCGAGCAGGCCGTTGAAGTCGTCGCTGAGCGCGTTGAGCTCCGCGATACGTGCCGGCGGCGTGCGCTGCGCGAAGTCGCGTTCGGAGCGCACCGCGTGCGCCACCCGCATCAGGTTGCGCAGCGGCTCGACGATCTGCACCAGCATGCGGCTGGCCAGGTAGTGCGCGGCGACCGCGGTCAGCAGCAGGCAGCCGAGCAGGCCCAACGCCCCTTGCAGCAGGAACTGCAGCAGGTTGCGGGGATCGCCGCTGACACGCAGCAGGCCGACCTGCTGCGCCTGGTGCAGGATCGGCTGTTCCACCGCGTTCATGCTCAGCCATTCGCCCAGCGTCTGGCGCAGGCCGGTCAGCTGGGGCTGGCGGGGGCGCTGCCACTCGGCCAGTACGCGGTTGTCGGCGTCATACACCTGGGCGCGCGCGATGTCTTCCGACGCGGCGATGATGGCAAGCGTCTCGCCGGTGGCGGCCTGGTCGCGGAACACCACCGGCGCTTCCAGTGTGTAGGCGATCGAGCGGGCCACCAGCCGCAGGTTGTGGTCGGCATAGACGCGCAGCGCGGTGACGCCGATCGCCGTCAGCAGCAGGCCGGCGGTAATGACCGCGATCAGTGCCACACCCAGATGAATGCGGCGCAGCACGCTGTACAGCGTGGGACGGGGCGCGGGAGCGGGTTCGGGCCGGCGCGGGCTCATGATGGCGCCCCCTTGCGTCGCCCCAGTTGCAGCACGCCGGGGTGGACGTGCACGCCGCTGCGAGAGAGCGTGTCGAGGTTGACGCGGAACGAAACCTGGCTCTCGCGGATGTTCAGGCAGAACATGCTGCCGACCTCGCACTCGAAATCTTCCTCGGCGATCACCAGCACCGGGCGTCCGGTCAGCTCTGCCGACAGCCGCTTGCGCCGGGCTTCGTTCATGACGCCAACGTAGAGGGCATCGCAGCCCGGATTCAGTGCATCGGCCAGCACGTCAACCTGGCGCGGCTGCACCGGCCGGCCGGTGGCAAGCGTGCCGCCTTCCATCAGGCGGGCGGAGTAGCGGCTGCCGTTGTCGACGCACAGGCGTACCGTGTCGCGCTCGACGGGCCAGCGCGCATAGCCGAGCAGGCTCAAGACTACGCGTGCGACCTGCTCGGTGCGCTGTGGCGCGGGCTGCGCGGTGACGGCCGGCGGCAGCACCGCGGGCAGCAACGCGAGCATGGCGCCCAACAGGGTAGGCCACCACCGGCGCAGCAGCGGCCGTCGGGATGCGGAGGAAGCGGGCGTGGCGCCGGCCGGGGCAGAAGCCATGATCTGAAGAGCGGGAGCGAATGCGCTGCGTGTGTGGTTGTCTGGTTTCTGCAGCCCGCGGCTATTGTCCGGGCGTCGGTTTTGGCTGGTCAAGCGTTCGAGCAGAGGGGGCGCGCTGTTGGCGGCGCCTGGTTCGTGGCCTGTTTATCGGTTGCCGCGGCGCTGACTGAAGGGTTGCCCACAGTCCAGGCTTCGCGGTGCCGCACGCAACACTTAGAATGAAATTCCGTTCGCCACCTTGCCGCCACCTCGCCAACTCGCTGCCACCCGGCGCCGAGCTGGCGCCCAGGCTGGCCTGCATCGCCCAAGGAAACACCCATGCGCGCCTTTGCCTGCCTTGCCCTGGTTGGATTGTTCGCGGCCGCAGGGCCGGCCCGCGCGGGGGCCGATCCCGCCCTCAGCGCCGGCTACGAACGCTGCATGGCCAAGGCCGTGTCGACTGTCGACATGCTCGACTGCACCGCGGCAGAACTGCGTTTGCAGGACAAGGCGGTCAATACCACCTACCAGGACCTGCTGCGCCGGCTGGAGGCGCCGCGCACGGGGCAACTGCGGCTGGCGCAGCGGGCCTGGCTGCAGTTCCGCGACGCCAATTGTGCCTATGTGGCCAATCCGGGCGGCGGCAGTGCGGCGCGCGTCGCCGGCGTAACCTGCGCCGCGCAGATGACCGCGTCGCGGACGCGCGAATTGCGTGCATATGCCGACGAGGCCGCCGCCCGCTAAGGACGGTAAGGACGGTAAGGACGGTAAGGGCCCGGACCGTGTGCTAGAGTTTTCAGACACCTTTGTGTTGCGGCACATCCCTCAACGACGTTTCCAGATCGTTTCCCAAGGAGATGGATCATGGCGAGTGAATCCCGGCCGAACCTGAAAGCTTTCGTGCAGACCGCTCCCCAGGCAGGGCGCTATGTCTGGGTGGTCGCGCTGGTCGACTTCGGCGCGCAACAGGTCCGGCGCGCCATCGTCTCGGACGACACCTTCACCACTGCGGACGCCGCGCGCGTTGCCGGCGAGGCCCAGCTCAAGGCGATGGCCGAGGATCACTGATGCCGCCGGCGTGCAAGCGAGTGTTGCGCGCCGGCATCTTTGTGATCAACGGATACCCTTTCTTACATGGCGCCGCGGCCGGCGCGCGCTAGACTGAGCGCGTGTTCCAACGGAGAAAGGGCTTCCATGACACATCTCGCGCTCCGGCCGGTCCGGACCATCCTGCTGGCGGCCGTGCTGGGTTCGGGCCTGGCGTTCAGTGCGGCGTCGATGGCCCAGGTGTCGGTCAACATTGCCATTGGCGTGCCGCCTCCGGCGCCGATGTACGAGGCCATTCCCGCGCCGCGTCCCGGCTATGTCTGGATGCCGGGTTACTGGGACTGGGACGACCACCACCACAAGCATGCGTGGAAAAAGGGCCGCTGGGATCGCGAGCGGCCCGGCTATGTTTATGAGTCGCCGCGCTGGATCCAGTCGCGCGACGGCTGGGTACTGGTGCCGGGGCGCTGGGACGAAGGCGGCCATAAGGGCAAGGGCAACGGCAAGGGAAACAAGAAGGATTACCACTGCCCGCCGGGGCACGCCAAGAAAGGGGAATGCTGAGGCGTGCGGGCCGGCGCCGCAAGGTGACGCCGGCCATGATTGCCATGCTACGATCCCCGCCATGACTCCCGCGCCCCACACGGCGCATCGGCAGTGGATCCGGAGGTAGTGATGGCAAGGCACGTCTTCACGCGCGCGCAGTATCTCGACATCCTCAATGACAGCCTGCGCAAGCATCCCGGCTGGCAGCCCGGCATGGCCTTCGTCTTTCTGCCGCCGGGCGCGGATGCCAGCCAGGCGACGGCGGTAGGCTGCACCGGTCCGATGGATGCCATCCCGGTCTACGCGGAAATCCAGCGAGTCGCGGCCGAGTTGATCGAGGTCAGCGACTCGTAGCGCGCCGCAGTGCGCACGCGTTGCCGTGCCCGGCCGCAGCCTGCGCGTACAATGCCGGCCTCGACAGACTTTCGGAAATTGCCGTGAAGAAAACGGACCTGGAAAAGAACAAGGGCCTGAAGATCGCAAACAGCCTGAAACAGGCTTCGGCGACCCGGGGCGGAATTCCTGGCGGCGCCGCGGGGCGCCTGGATCGCCGCGAACAGCGCCGGCTGGACCAGGAGCAGGGCCTGGTGCCGTTCGCGTGCAAGCTGGACGCCACGCTGGCCCGGCGCCTGCAGGCGCTGGCCGTCAATCATCCCGGTGGCATGAGCGGCCTGCTCAATGAACTGCTGACGGGCGCGCTGCCGCCGGAGCAAGACCAGGCCTGATGAAGGCGCGGCCGCGCCGGCGGCCGCAACGTTCCGGCCAGGCCGGAACCGGGTGGGTCAGTCTTCTTCCTCCTCGTCGAGGAATTCGCGGCGTAGCATCCAGTTGGCGATGGCTTCGTCGCAAATGCGCTTGAACTTCTGCTTGTCCGGCATCTTGTCGGCCAGCTGGAAGTTGACCAGCGCCATGCCGGCATCGGTGATATAGAACATCCGGCGCGGATCGTCATGGTGGACGATGCGGCCGTCGATGGCGTCTTCCTCGCTTTCAGCCGGCATGTCTTCCAGCTCGACCACGCGGCAGGTAAAGCGCGGGCTGCGGGTGTGGGTCAGATACTCGAACTCGTCGTGCATGACCTCACCGCTTTTGCCGGCGATAACGGCGAAGCCCCAGATAAAGCGGGGCATCGGCAGATCGGACAGATCTTCAATCTCGTCCATGGTGTTCTCCCTGATTCAATCCCCGCATTATCGCCCGGAACGACGTTGCCTCAAACGTTGGCGACAGTTCAGCACCGATTGCATGCCTGCCGGCTAGGGCTTTGCCTGGCAGTTCGACAGCGCCGGCGCGGCGTTTTCCTGCTGCATCAGGTCGCGCAGCGTGCCGGTATCGCCCTTGCTCCACCACTCGTAGCGCCCGCCGACATAGCGCGCGCCGGACGCCGAGACCGTGGTCACGGCCAGCACCGGCTTGCCTTCGACGCGGAGCACGGCGGCCTGGTTGTCCGCACTGTTGAAGTAGCGCACTGTCAGGGTCTTGTCGCCGTCGCACTGGTAGCGCACGGTGCGCACGTCGGTAAAACGCACACCGTCGATGCCGGGGGCACGCGCCGCGCTGGCGCCGGCGCCAGCGGCCAGCAATGCGAGCATCACGGCGGCGCGGGTTGCGTTCAAGGTTCGGCGATTCATGGTCGATGGGCCTTTCTCGGTGGTTCGTGTCAGCCAGTTCAGACGCGGGCGGCGGCGGCCGGTTCCGCGGGCTGCGGCGCGCCGTCCAGCAGGTAGCCAGCGGCAAGCGTGCGGAAACTGTCGAGTTCGCGCGCTTGCCAGGCTTCGTTTTCCCCGAGTTCTTCGGCCAGGATCGCGGCCACCGCCGGCGCGGCCTGCAGCGCGGCGCGCGCATCGAGGAACAGGACGCGGTTGCGGCGCGCCAGCACGTCTTCGACGCGCCGCGCCAGCTCGTGCCGGGCCGCGAAACGGACATGGGCCTCGGTCAGGCCCGATGCCGCCGCCAGCACGTGGTCATGGCCGGGCAGGGCGCGCAGCGTGGCCAGCTCGTTGCCGTAGTAGCGGTCCGGCGCGGCCGCCTCCTCCAGCGGCAGTTCCGCCGGCAGTCCGGCGGCGCCGTGCAGCGGCAGTTCGGCGGTCACGCATGGCGCGGCGTGCACCATCTGCCGCTGGATCGCGGTGTCGATCACGTCTTCCGCCATCTTGCGATAGGTGGTCCATTTGCCGCCGGTGACAGTGATCAGCCCGGCCTTCGAGACCAGGATCGTATGCTCGCGCGACAGCGATGCGGTGGACGCTTCGCCCGTAGCCCTGACCAGTGGCCGCAGTCCGGCCCAGACGCTGGTGACGTCGGCGCGGGTGGGGTCCCTGGCCAGGTAGCGCGACGCAGTCTCGAGGATGAAATCGACATCGTCGGCCCCGGCATCGGGCTCGAGCGGCAGGTCGCGCCGCGGCGTATCGGTGGTGCCGACGATGGTATGGCCGTTCCATGGCACCACGAACAGCACCCGGCCGTCGTCGGTCTTGGGGATCAGGATGGCGCGCTCGCCCGGCAGGAAGCGGCGCGGCAGCGTCAGGTGCACGCCCTGGCTTGGCGCCACCAGGGCGCGGGCGTGGCCGTCTTCCATCTGCCGCACCGCGTCGACCCACACGCCGGTGGCATTGATCACGCAATCCGCGCGCAGCCGGAAGCTGGCGTCGCCCAGCGCGTCCTGCACCGTGACGCCGCTGATCACACCGCCTTGCTGGCCGAGGCCGGTCACGCGCATGTAGTTGACCGCGGTGCCGCCCACGTCGAACAGCGTGCGCATCAGCGCCACCGCCAGCCGCGCATCGTCGAACTGGCCGTCGAAGTACAGGTTGCCCCCGCGCAGCGGGCGCCCGCTCACGTGCTCGGCCAGGTTGGGCGCGGCGGCCAGCACCTCGCGGTGGTTCAGCCAGCGGCTGCCGGCCAGGTTGAGGTTGCCGGCGAGCATGTCGTAGACCTTCAGGCCGATGCCGTAGAAGGGCTGGTCGAACATCTGGTACGCCGGTACCACGAAGCCCAGCGGCCACACCAGGTGCGGTGCGTTGCGCGCGAGCAGCCCACGCTCGTGCAGGGCTTCGCGCACCAGGCCGATATTGCCCTGGGCCAGGTAGCGCACGCCGCCGTGGACGAGCTTGGTGGCCTTGCTCGAGGTGCCCTTGGCAAAGTCGGCGGCTTCGACCAGCAGGGTGCGGTAGCCGCGCGAGGCGGCATCGACCGCGGTGCCCAGGCCGGTGGCGCCGCCGCCGATGACGATCACGTCCCAGCGCGGCTCGCGCTCCAGGGTGGAAAGCAGGGCGGCACGGGTGGGCGGCTGGGTCGGGGTGGAGACTTTCTGCATGGCGTTCGTTTCGGGTATATGCGGTCTTGGCGGAGCGGGGGAGGGGCGGGACGGCCGGCGTTCAGCCGTGGCCGCCGGCGTCGTCCTCGCGCGCCCAGTCGCGGGCGCGCTCGACGGCGCGGTGCCAGCGCGCCAGCCGGTGGCCGCGTTCGTCGGCGGACAGGTTGGGCTCGAAACGCTGCTCCACCTGCCATTGCTGAGCGATCTGCGCCGGGTCGCTCCAGTAGCCGGTGGCCAGGCCGGCGAGGTAGGCGGCGCCCAGCGCGGTGGTCTCGGTCACGCGGGGGCGGACCACCGTCGTGCCGAGCAGGTCGGCCTGCATCTGCATCAGCAGGTCGCTGCGCGAGGCGCCGCCGTCAACGCGCAGTTCGGCCAGTGCAATGCCGGCGTCCTTCTGCATGGCCTCCAGCACGTCGACGCTCTGCAGCGCGATCGATTCCAGTGCCGCGCGCGCCAGCTGTGGCCGGCCGGTGCCGCGGGTCATGCCAACCAGCGTGCCGCGCGCGAAGGCGTCCCAGTGCGGCGCGCCCAGGCCGGCAAAGGCTGGCACCAGCACCACGCCGCCGGTGTCGTCGCACTGGCGCGCGAGCGGCTCGACCTCGGGCGCGCTGTTGATGATCTTCAGGCCGTCGCGCAGCCACTGGATGGTGGCGCCGCCCATGAAGACGCCGCCTTCCAGGCAATACTGGGTTTGCCCGCCAAACTGCCAGCCGATCGTGGTCAGCAGCCGGTTGCGCGATGCCACCGGCTCGGTGCCGGTATTCATCAGCAGGAAACAGCCGGTGCCGTAGGTGTTCTTGGCCATGCCGGGCGAGAGGCACGCCTGGCCGAAGGTGGCGGCCTGCTGGTCGCCGGCGATGCCCGCGATCGGGATCTCCACGCCGAACAGCCGCGCCGCGGTGCGCGCCACCTCGCCGCTGGACGGCACCACCTCGGGCAGCAGCGCGTGCGGGATGTCGAGCAGCGCCAGCAGCGCGTCGTCCCACTCGAAGCGGTGGATGTTGAACAGCATCGTGCGCGAGGCGTTGGAGACGTCCGTGACGTGGCGCGCACCGTCGGTCAGCTGCCAGATCAGCCAGCTGTCGACCGTGCCGAACGCCAGCTCGCCGCGCTGCGCGCGTTCGCGGGCGCCTTCGATGTTGTCGAGCATCCAGCGCAGCTTGGTGCCGGAGAAATACGCGTCGACGATCAGCCCGGTCTTCTCGCGGAACAGCTCGGCATGGCCGGCGGCCTGCAGCGCCTCGCACATCGGCGCGGTGCGGCGGTCCTGCCAGACCAGCGCGCGCCCGACCGGCTCGCCGGTCTTGCGGTCCCACAGCACCGTGGTCTCGCGCTGGTTGGTGATGCCGATGGCGCGCACCTGCGTGGCGGAGATGCCGGCATCGGCCAGCACTTCATGCGCTACCGCCAGCTGCGACTGCCAGATTTCGTACGGATCGTGCTCGACGTGGCCCGGATGTGGGTAGTATTGGCGGAACTCGCGCTGCGCCAGCCGCACCACGCTGCCGGCGTGGTCGAACAGGATCGCGCGCGAGCTGCTGGTGCCCTGGTCGAGGGCCAGCACATACTGCGGTTCGGAGCCATGCCGGCCTGGGCCGGCGCGCTGCGCCTGGGCTTGCGTTGCTGCCTGGTTCATGCGTTCAATCCTGAAAATGACAAGATGCGCCGGCCCGGCCGGCGCCCCGATCTGACATGGCCGAAATTTCTTCCCTGCCGCCCGCCGATCCCATCGGCAATAGCACCGATTCCGGCCACATGGCGCGCATCGCCGCCTCGCTGGCGGCGCGCACCGGTTTCGATCCCGCCAGCAAGCTGCGCCTGATGGTGGCCGGCCAGCAGGTCGGCTGGCTGCCCCGATCGCATGCGGCGATCCTGCGCGGCATGGGCTGCATCCTCGGCCCGGAGGAGGGTGCAGCGGATGGCACCGCCGCGGTGGAATTGCTGCCGGGACGATCCGGCTTCGACGTGCTGAGCGCCGCGCTGGCCGCGCTGGCGCACCAGCTGGCCGATGCCGGGCACGTGCGCGGCTGGCGCCATGAACTGTTCGCGGTCACCGCGGCACTGGACGCGCCCGCGCTGGCGGCGGTCGAGCGGGCGGCGGCGCGCTTCCTGGGATTGCTGACCTTTGCCTCGCACATGAACGGGGTCGTGGACATGGCCGATGCCGGCGCCGGCCCCGTGCTGTGGATCTCGCGGCGCAGCCCCGCCAAGTCGGTCGACCCCGGCATGTGGGACAACCTGGTCGCCGGCGGCATGCCGCATGGCAGCGACCCGCTGGCCACGCTGGTGCGCGAGTGCGAGGAAGAGTCGGGCATCCCGCCGGCGCTGGCCGGGCGCGTGCAGGCGCATGGCATGATCGAGGTGCTGCGCGACCTGCCCGAAGGCGTGCAGTGGGAACAGGTCTATGTCTATGACCTGATGCTGCCGCCAGGCTTCACCCCGCGCAACCAGGATGGCGAGGTCAGCGAACACAAGCGCGTGGGGCTGGCCGCATTGCTTGATATCATGTCGAGCGGCGCCATGACGGTCGACGCCACGCTGGTGACGCTGGATGCCCTTCGCCGGCGCGGCTGGCCGGGCACCGAAGACCGTCGCGCCTGAGCTTGCGCAGCGGGCCTGGCCCGCGCTTTCACTGCCTCCATGGCCTTTGGGCTCGCACACCGGCTCGTACACCGCGCCCCTCAGACAGAACCACACACCATGAGCACCACCGGATTCATCCTGACCCTTTCGTGCCCCGACCAGCCGGGCATCGTCCACGCCGTCTCGGGCCTGCTGTTCCAGCATGGCTGCAATATCGTCGACTCGGACCAGTACGGTGACGCGTACACCGGCCGCTTCTTCATGCGGGTGCACTTCAGCCCGGCTGCCGGCGGCCCGGACCTGGGCACGCTGAAGGCCGCGTTCGCGCCGGTGGGCGACCAGTTCGGCATGCAGTGGGAGCTGAACGACGCCTCGGTCAAGCCGCGCGTGATGATCATGGTGTCCAAGATCGGCCACTGCCTGAACGACCTGCTGTTCCGCGCCAAGGTTGGCGGCCTGCCGGTCGAGATTGCTGCGATCGTGTCGAATCACCGCGACTTCTACCAGCTGGCCGCGTCGTACGACGTGCCGTTCTTCCACCTGCCGCTGATGAACGCCTCCGCCGAGCAGAAGGCCGCGCAGGAGGCGCGCGTGTTCGACGTGGCGCAGGAGCAGAAGATCGACCTGGTGGTGCTGGCGCGCTACATGCAGGTACTGTCCAACGACCTGTGCCGCAAGCTGGCCGGTCGCGCCATCAATATCCACCACTCGTTCCTGCCCAGCTTCAAGGGTGCCAAGCCTTACTACCAGGCGCATGACCGCGGCGTGAAGCTGATCGGCGCGACCGCGCACTACGTCACCGCCGACCTGGACGAAGGCCCGATCATCGAGCAGGAAATCGAACGCGTCGACCACAGCATGGACCCGGACCAGCTCACCGCCGTGGGCCGCGACGTGGAATGCGTGGCGCTGGCCCGTGCGGTCAAGTGGCACGCCGAACGCCGCATCCTGCTGAACGGCCACAAGACTGTCGTCTTCAAGTAAGCCTTCGGTTTCCCGAAGGTTTGCTTCCCTCTCCCTCCGGCGGGGGAGGGGCCGGGGGAGAGGGCCGGCGCGTCGCGCTGTCCACACGGCATGCACCGTCCCGCCACCCGCCATCAACACCAGCCCCGCTCCCGCCAGCGCGGCAGCAGCAGCCGGGCGTCCGGCACGCTCATTCCCGCTCCGCCACCACACACTTCACCCCACTGTCGGCCAGGATCCGGTCGAACGGTGCCGCCAGCGGCTCATCGGTGAACAGCCGGTCGACCTGCGACACATGCGCCAGCTCCACCATGGCCTGGCGGTTGAACTTGCTGGTATCCGCTGCCAGCCAGACCTCGCGTGAATGCTCGATGATGGTCCGCGCCACCTTGACCTCGCGGAAGTCGTAGTCGCGCAGCGTGCCATCGGTCTCGATGCCCGAGATGCCGATCAGGCCGATATCCACCTTGAACTGCCGGATGAACTCGACCGTCGCCTCGCCGACGATGCCGCGGTCGCGCGAGCGCAGCACGCCGCCGGCGACGATGACCTCGCAGTCGGGGTTGTCTGCCAGGATATTGGCCACGTTCAGGTTGTTGGTGATCACGCGCAGCCCGCGATGCTGCATCAGCTCGCGCGCGATCTCTTCCACGGTGGTGCCGATGTTCAGGATCAGCGAGCAGCCTTCCGGCACAGCCGCCGCCACCGCGCGTGCGATGCGCGCCTTGCCATCGGCGTTCAGCACCTGCCGCTGCCGGTAGGCAATGTTCTCGGTGGTGGAGCCTTCCACCCGCACCCCGCCATGGAAGCGCGCCAGCATGCCGTTCTCGGCCAGCAGGTTGACGTCTCGTCGGACCGTCTGGAGCGTGACGCCGAACTTGCGCGCAAGTTCGTCGATGGAGGCAAAGCCCTGGCTGCGGACTTCTTCGAGCAGGGCGGTCTGGCGGGGATTGAGCGTCATGCCGGGATTCTAGTTCAAACAGAAACGAAAACAAATGATGCGGCGCACACTTGTTTTCTGTTCGTTTTATTACTAAAACGTTCGGAAAGCCAAGAATTGTGCGCCTGCATTGTGCGGAACGTGGTGATGCGGAAAGCATATCGAACATGGAGACCGGATGCAGCTAAGTTTGGAGGCCGTGGCGCAGCAGGCAGGTTCGCAGGCGTATCTCTATCCGCTGACGCTGGCGCCGGTTCCCGGCGCGGTGACCATCCTGCTGGGCGCCACCCAGGCGGGCAAGACTTCGCTGATGCGCGTGATGGCGGGGCTCGACCGGCCCAGCGCCGGCCGCGTGCTGGTCGACGGCCATGACGTCACCGGCGTGCCGGTGCGCGAGCGCAATGTGTCGATGGTCTACCAGCAGTTCATCAACTACCCGTCGCTCAAGGTCTTTGACAACATTGCCTCGCCGCTGAGGTTGCGGCCGCGGCTGCGGCGCAAGGGCGCCGGCGGCGGCGATATTGCCGCGCGCGTGCGCGAACTGGCGGCGCGGCTGCATATCGACCATTTGCTGGACCGCTACCCGTCGGAGCTTTCGGGTGGCCAGCAGCAGCGCGTGGCGCTGGCGCGAGCACTGGCCAAGGAAGCGCCGCTGATGCTGCTGGACGAGCCGCTGGTCAACCTGGACTACAAGCTGCGCGAAGAACTGCGCGAAGAACTGTCGCAGCTGTTCGCGCATGGCGACGCCACCGTGGTCTACGCCACCACCGAGCCCGGCGAGGCCCTGCTGCTGGGCGGCAATACGGCCGTGCTCGATGCCGGCGAGTTGCTGCAGTACGGGCCGACCGCCTATGTCTTCCACTATCCCGATTCACTGCGCGTGGCGCGGGCCTTCAACGATCCGCCGATGAACCTGGTCGCCGGCACGCTCAGCGGCGGCTGGGTCACGCTCGCCGGCGACATCTCGGTGCCGGTGCCCGGGGCTGGCGGCGGCGACGGGCCGGTCACCGTCGGCGTGCGGGCGTCCGCGCTGCGCCTGGCCGGCGAGCCGGGCGCGGTCGCGGTGCCCGGGCGCGTGGCGCTGGCCGAACTGTCGGGCTCGGACACCTTTGTCCACGCCGATACGCCGGTGGGCAACCTGGTGGCGCAGTTCGCCGGCGTGCTCGACCTGCGGCTGGGCGAACCGGTGTCCTTGCACCTGTTGCCTGACCAGATCTACCTGTTCGACGCGGCCGGCCGGCGCATCCATGCACCGCGCCGGCCCGGCGGGCTGGCGGCGGGGGTGCCTGGCGGTGTGCACGGTGTTGTGCCGGGTCATGTGCCGGGCGGGGCAGCAGCCGGGGGCTGACGATGGCACGCATCGACCTCGACCTGGCGCATTCCTACGTGCCGCATCCGCGCAACGATGAGGACTACGCGTTGCTGCCGCTGAAGTTCACCTTCGAGGACGGCGGCGCCTATGCGTTGCTGGGCCCGTCGGGCTGCGGCAAGACCACGCTGCTGAACTGCATTTCGGGGCTGTTGCAGCCTTCGCACGGCACCATTGCCTTCGACGGGCGCGATGTCACCGGTGCTACGCCGCAGGCACGCAATATCGCCCAGGTGTTCCAGTTCCCCGTGATCTACGACACCATGACCGTCGGCGAAAACCTGGCCTTTCCGCTGCGCAACCGCGGCGTGCCCGAGGCACAGGTGCGCGAGCGGGTCGGCCGCGTCGCCGAGATGCTGGACCTGTCGGCCACGCTGGACCGTCGCGCCAGCGGCCTTGCCGCCGATGCCAAGCAGAAGATCTCGCTCGGCCGCGGGCTGGTGCGGCATGACGTGTCGGCGATCCTGTTCGACGAGCCGCTGACCGTCATCGACCCGCAGCTCAAGTGGCAGCTGCGGCGCAAGCTCAAGGAGATCCACCACGAATTCCGCCTGACGCTGATCTACGTCACCCACGACCAGACCGAGGCCCTGACCTTCGCCGACCAGGTGGTGGTGATGTCGCGCGGCAAGGCGGTGCAGGTCGGACCGGCCGATGCGCTGTTCGAGCGGCCGGCGCATACCTTCGTCGGGCATTTCATCGGCTCGCCGGGCATGAACTTCCTGCCGGGCCAGTGGCGCGACGACGCCATCGAGGTGGCGGGCCGCCGCTACACGCCGGCGCTGGCGTCATCGGTGGCCGCGGCCTTGCGCGCCGCGGGCAGCTTTCGCATCGGCGTGCGGCCCGAGTACCTGCAACTGGCACCGGAGCGCGATATGCAAGCGCTGCCGGTACAGGTGCAGCGCGCGCAGGACATCGGCACCTACTGGCTGGTGACCGGCAACGTGCAGGAGGCTGGCGCACAGGCTGGCACGCTACGCGCCCGGCTTGGAGGCGAGGCCGCCGCGCTACGGCCCGGCGACACGGCCTGGCTGTCGGTGTTCAATCCCCATACCTGCTACTACGTCAACGAGGAACTGGTGTCATGAAGCCCATCAACCAGAAGGCCTGGCTGCTGGTGTTGCCGGTGGTGGCATGCGTGGCGTTCTCGGCGATCCTGCCGCTGATGACCATCGTCAACTACTCGGTGCAGGACATCATCTCGCCCGAGCGGCGCGTGTTTGTCGGCACCGAATGGTTTCGCACCGTGCTGCGCGATGGCGAACTGCACGACGCGCTGCTGCGCCAGCTGGGCTTTTCGCTGGCGGTGCTGCTGGTGGAGATCCCGCTCGGCATCCTGCTGGCGCTGTCGATGCCGGCCAAAGGCTGGAAGGCCTCGGCGGTGCTGGTGATCATCGCGCTGTCGCTGCTGATCCCGTGGAACGTGGTCGGCACCATCTGGCAGATCTTCGGGCGCACCGATATCGGCCTGCTAGGCGCCGCGCTGGCAGCCATGGGCTTCGACTACAACTACACCGGCAGCGCCTTCGATGCCTGGGTGACGGTGCTGGTCATGGATGTCTGGCACTGGACGCCGCTGGTGGCGCTGCTCTGCTACGCGGGCCTGCGCGCGATTCCCGATGCGTACTACCAGGCTGCGCAGATCGATGGTGCTTCACGGCTGGCGGTGTTCCGCCACATCCAGCTGCCCAAGCTGCGCGGGGTGCTGATGATCGCGGTGCTGCTGCGCTTCATGGACAGCTTCATGATCTATACCGAGCCGTTCGTGCTGACCGGCGGCGGGCCCGGCAACGCCACCACCTTCCTGTCGCAATACCTGACGCAAAAGGCCGTGGGCCAGTTCGACCTGGGCCCGGCGGCGGCGTTTTCGATCGTCTATTTCCTGATCATCCTGCTTATGTGCTTCATCCTCTATAACTGGATGCAGCGCGCGGGCACCGCCGGCAGCGAGGACATGCCTCATGGCTGAAATCCGCACCCGGACATCCACCACGACATGGTGGCGCGCCGGTTTCCTGCTGGTCTACCTGCTGTTCGCCATCGTGCCGATCTACTGGATGGTGAACATGTCGTTCAAGACCAACGAGGAGATCGTTTCCACGCTGTCGCTGTGGCCGGCCGAATTCACGCTGGAGCACTACAAGACCATCTTCACCGACCCGTCGTGGTATTCCGGCTATATCAACTCGATGATCTACGTGGCGATGAACACGGTGATCTCGATCGTGGTCGCGCTGCCGGCCGCGTATGCGTTCTCGCGCTACCAGTTCATCGGCGACAAGCATGTGTTCTTCTGGCTGCTGACCAACCGCATGACGCCGCCGGCGGTGTTCCTGCTGCCGTTCTTCCAGCTGTACAGCACCATCGGCCTGATGGACACGCACCTGGGCGTGGCGCTGGCGCACCTGGTCTTCAACGTGCCGCTGGCGGTGTGGATCCTGGAGGGATTCATGTCGGGCGTGCCGCGCGAGATCGACGAGACCGCCTACGTCGACGGCTACTCCTTCCCGCGCTTTTTCCTGACCATTTTCCTGCCGCTGATCAAGGCTGGCGTCGGCGTGGCGGCGTTCTTCTGCTTCATGTTCAGCTGGGTGGAACTGCTGTTGGCACGCACGCTGACCTCGGTCAACGCCAAGCCGATCGTGGCCACCATGACGCGCACGGTGTCGGCCTCCGGCATGGACTGGGGCGTGCTGGCCGCGGCCGGCGTGCTGACCATCGTGCCGGGCGGCATCGTGATCTGGTTCGTGCGGCATTACATCGCGAAGGGCTTCGCGATGGGGCGTGTGTAAGGCGCACGTGTAAAGCGCGCGGACAAGACAAGGAGACGTGGCAATGCTCAGCTGGATGGTGTGGACGACGCCGGTCGCGGTGTTCTTCGGCTGCATCGTGGTCATGCTGGCCGGCATGACCCTCTGGGAAATCCGATCGCCTTCGGTGCTGCGCAAGGGCTTTCTGCCGATCGCCACCACGCGCGGCGACCGGCTGTTCATCGGCCTGATGTGCGCGGCGTGGGTCAACCTGGCATGGGTCGGGCTGGGAGAAAAGGTCACCGCGTGGCTGTCCTTGTCCGAGGAACCGTCGGTGTGGATCAGCTTCGGCGTGTCAATGCTGGTACTGGCACTGATACTGCGCAAGGGCTGACTGGCGCATCGGCACCAGCCGTTTTTGCTTCGATGGGACATGCGGCTTATCCCTGCCCCGGGGCCGCCACCCAGACCATAGCCGGGGAAGGGAATTCATGAGGAGACACCGATGAAAGTGCACGTGAAGTTGGGGATGACAGCCCTCGCCTGCGCGGCTGCGCTGGCTTGCGGCACCTCCGCCCTGGCGGGCGAGGCGGAAGCGAAGAAGTGGATCGACAATGAGTTCCAGCCTTCGTCGCTGTCCAAGGACAGGCAACAGGCGGAGATGAAGTGGTTTGTCGATGCGGCCGCCAAGCTCAAGGCCAAGGGGGTCACGCAGATCAGCGTGGTGTCCGAGACCATCACCACGCACGAGTATGAGTCCAAGACGCTGGCCAAGGCCTTCGAGGAAATTACCGGCATCAAGGTCAACCATGACCTGATCCAGGAAGGCGACGTGGTCGAGAAACTGCAGACCTCGATGCAGTCCGGCAAGTCGATCTACGACGGCTGGATTTCCGATTCGGACCTGATCGGCACGCACTATCGCTATGGCTCGATCCTGCCGCTGACCGACTACATGAACGGCGCCGGCAAGGAGTGGACCAACCCGGGCCTGGACGTGAAGGACTTTATCGGCACCAAGTTCACCACCGCGCCCGACGGCAAGCTGTACCAGTTGCCCGACCAGCAGTTCGCAAACCTGTACTGGTTCCGCGCCGACTGGTTCGCGCGCAAGGACCTGCAGGACAAATTCAAGGCCAGGTACGGCTACGACCTTGGCGTGCCGACCAACTGGTCCGCCTATGAAGACATCGCCAGTTTCTTCACCAACGATGTGAAGGAGATCGACGGCAAGAAGGTCTACGGCCACATGGACTACGGCAAGAAGGACCCGTCGCTGGGCTGGCGCTTTACCGATGCCTGGCTGTCCATGGCGGGCACCGCAGACAAGGGGCTGCCCAACGGCATGCCGGTGGACGAGTGGGGCATCCGCGTGGCCGAGGACAAGTGCACGCCGGTCGGCGCTTCGGTCGCGCGCGGCGGCGCCACCAACAGCCCGGCGGCGGTCTATGCGTTGACCAAGTACATCGACTGGATGAAGAAGTATGCGCCGCCGCAGGCAATGGGCATGACCTTCTCCGAGGCCGGACCGGTACCGGCGCAGGGGCAGGTGGCGCAGCAGATCTTCTGGTACACCGCCTTTACCGCCGACATGACCAAGAAAGGCTTGCCGGTGGTCAATGCGGACGGCTCGCCCAAATGGCGCATGGCGCCGTCGCCTTACGGCCCGTACTGGAAGCAGGGCATGCAGAATGGCTACCAGGACGTGGGCTCGTGGACCTTCTTCAAGAACACCGATCCCAACAAGCTCGCCGGGGCGTGGCTGTATGCGCAGTTCGTCACGTCGAAGACGGTATCGCTGAAGAAGTCGCTGACCGGGCTGACATTCATCCGTGACAGCGATATCAACCACGACTACCTGACCAAGAATGCGGCCAGGTATGGCGGCCTGATCGAGTTCTACCGCAGCCCGGCGCGCGTGGCCTGGACGCCGACCGGCACCAATGTGCCCGACTATCCCAAGCTGGCGCAGCTGTGGTGGAAGAACGTGGCCACTGCGGTGACCGGCGAGAAAACCCCGCAGGCAGCAATGGACACGCTCGCCGACGAGATGGACCAGGTGATGGCACGGTTGCAGCGCGCCGGCATGAGCAACTGCGCGCCCAAGCTCAACCCGAAGGGCGATCCGGCCAAGTGGCTGTCTGACGACCACGCGCCGTGGAAGAAGCTTGCCAACGAAAAGCCGAAGGGCGAGACCATCCCCTACGACAAGCTGCTGCAGGCGTGGAAGGAGGGCAAGGTACGCTGAGCGCGGCGCCGGGCAGGCCGCAAGGCTTGGCCCGGCCGCCATGTCACCGCAACGGGCGCGAAGTGCGCCCGTTTTTTCCGTCTGCGCTAGGCCGGCAGGCCGGCCGGCTCCGCGCGAGCTGCCGGCCGCGGGCTGGCTTCGGCTTCGCCGGCCGGTGGTGCGCAGGTCGCCTGGGCAGCCTGGACGGCATAGCGCGCCTTGCCGTGCCGCTTGGCCTCGTACAACGCCATGTCGGTGTGCATGAACAGCTCGCTGACGGTCATCGCGTGACGCCCGTCGTGCAGCGCCGAGCCGACGCTGGCCGTTGCCGACAGCGAATGCCCGTCGATCACCAGCGGCATGCGCGCGGCCTGCACGATGGCGTTGGCGACCGACTCCATCGCGCCGCGGTCCGCTACGCCGTCGAGGATCACCGCGAACTCGTCGCCGCCGATGCGCGCGACCGCATCGCCCTTGCGCACGCAGGCACGCAAGCGCTGCGCGAAGGCCACCAGCAGGCGGTCGCCGACCGGGTGGCCATGGTTGTCGTTGATCGCCTTGAAATCGTCCAGGTCCACCAGCAGCAGCGCCAGCGCGCGGCCGCCGGCGCTCGTACGTGCCATGCATTCGGCCAGGCGCCGGTCGAAGCCCTTGCGGTTGAGCAGGCCGGTCAGATGGTCCGAGACGGTCTGTGCCTCCAGGTTGCGCAGCTTCTCGCGCTCGTGCGTCACATTGCGTGCAAACATATGGAGCCCGACCACGGTGTCCTGGGCATCGTTCCAGGCCGGCTGGTAAGTGACCTCCATGCATTCGTTGCCATCGGCGCTTTCACGCGTGAAAGTGACCGGACGGCCGGCGAATGCCTGCTCCAGATAGGGCCGGCAGGCCAGGTACTCCTGCGTGCCCCACAGTTCGCGCAGCGATAGTCCGGCGATCTGTTGCGCCGGGACCCCGTAGTGCTGCGCGTAGGCCTGGTTGACGAACACGTAGCGCTGCTGGCGGTCGATGAACGAGACGAAGTCCGGCACATGGTTGGCGATCGCCTCGATGCGTTTCTCGCTCTCGGCGGCGCGGTCCTTGGCCGCTTTCAGAGCGGCTTCGCGTTCCGAAAGCTGCGCCACGACTTCTGCAAAGGTTGTGGCGAGTTCGCCGATTTCGTCGGCCCGGCCAGTGGGCAGGTCCGCCAGCGCCGCCGGGTTGGCGGCAATCTGGCGCACGGCGCGGTGCAACCGCTGCAGCGGTGCCAGCAGCCGGCGCATCACCAGCCACATCAGCGCCGCGGCGAACAGCAGCGATATCCCCGCAATGATGATCGTGCGTTGGCGCACATCGACCAGCGCGGCGAAGGCTTCGGTCGCCGGCAGCACGGCCACCACTTCCCAGCCATTGGACTGCAGCAGGTAGCGCGCCACGATGGGCTGCGTCGGCCTGACCACTTCCAGCATCGAGGCAGGGCGCTCGACACCGCAGGCCTCGTCCACCGCCCGCGCTGGCGCGAGCACGCGGGTCGGATCGGGATGCATCGCGTAGCGCGGACTGGCGCCGGCCGACACCAGGCAGAAGCTGCCGGTGACGCCGACGCGGCCGTGGGCCAGCTCGCGCAGGAAATTATTGGCGGACAGGTTCAGCACGCCGCCGACCACGCCGCGCAATTCGCCGTTGGGCCCGTGCAGCGGCACGGCCAGCACCACGCCCGGTGCATTGGTCAGCTTGCCCTGGATCAGGTCTGACACCGCGAGCGACTGGCCGCGCAGGACATCGCGAAAATAGTCGCGATCGTCCACCCGGAGGCGCACGCCGTCCGGGATGGCCGTGCTGAACACCAGCTGGCCGTCGGGCGTGGCGAGAAAGACGGCGTTAAACATGTCCGGCATGTCGACCATGCCCTCGGCGGCCCGGCGCAGTTCGGCCGGCCTGGCTGCCAGCATCGGCGACAGTTGCCGGGCCATGCGGCGCAACACCGCGGCACGGCTTTGCAGCTTTTCGTCGAGTTGCTCCGCCACCAGTTCGACCAGCGTGTCCTGTTGCTGCTGCAGCAGGCGCTTGAGGCTGTCGTAGGCGTAGTACTGGGCGTAGAAGGCGCGCAGCACGATGATCAGCGTCACCACACCCGCAGTGGCAATCGCCATCCGGTACTTCAAAGAGTGCTGCATGATTGCCCGTCTTTCTTGTGCGCACTGACCCGTGTTCCGGTCCCAGGGCTCTGTATTGCCGACCCCGCCCATTGCCGGCGCGTGCGTTGAAGATTAGCAGATGTCAAGGGTGAATTCGAAACTGTTTGCAACAAGAACGGCGGGCTGTTGCAACGGTGCGATGGGTGCCCGGGTGGAGGGTGCAGTTTGCGCCCCAGGGAGAAGTGGGTGCGGAGGCGGAAAAGAAAAAAGCCAGCGCGAGGCTGGCTTTTTCTGAATGCTGGTGGGTGGTACAGGGATTGAACCTGTGACCCCTGCCGTGTGAAGGGATGGCCTCAAGCAGGCGTCCACAATTGTAAAGCATCCGCGCACACGGTGTAGACATTCGTACGAGCGCGCATACGATTGTGCTTATCGCACGGACGGCCAACTAGTCGCTGGACGGTGCCCCCTGTCTTGGCTGACACTGTTACATTGCGGCGAAAGCTGCGCTTCTCGGCGGAATGACGTAGCCAAGTGCCTTTCATTCGGTCAAAATGCCAATCTAGTCACATTAGAACACCTTGAGGAGTGCGAATGGACCGCGTCGATTATGAGCAGGCCGTGATTCAAGATATTGCGAATTTTCATAAAAATGGCGAGTTAAAACTGGACCCCTGGTATCAGCGGCGCTCAGTTTGGAATACTGCGCAGAAAGGTTACTTGCTTAATACACTCTTTGTTAAGAAGCCTGTGCCCACCATTTACATTCGGCACTATCTTGATATAGAAAAGGAAAAAAGTATTAAGGAGATTGTCGATGGGCAGCAGCGCCTGAGAGCAATATTGGGATACTTGGATGATGAATTTGCTGCACGGCACCCAATGTATTCTAAACCCGTAAAGTACTCAGAACTTTCTGGTGCGCAAAAGACGGATTTAAAAATGACGAAACTTTCCACCGGTATTCTCGTTAATGCCGGAGAGGGGGATGTCATTGAGATTTTTGGGAGGCTTAATTCGATATCAAAAACTCTAAATGCGCAAGAGAAGAGGAATGCAAGATTTAGTGGTCTGTTTAAACAATTTTGCTTGGAGAATGCGGCGCACCACGTGCAATTTTGGCGTGAGTCTAATGTCTTCTCCGCGACAGATATATCAAGAATGGAGGAGGTCCAATTTATTTCGGATATCGTCCATAACATGATTAATGGTCTTTCCGATTTTAGTGCGTCGCGATTAGATAACCTATATCAACAATTTGATGAGGATTTCCCGGACGAGGAAAAGATTCAAAAGCGGCTTGATAAGGTATTCAAAATTCTTGAGAAACTTGGGCCTGAAATTATTCGCGATACTATCTTTTCGCGGTCACCAATCTTCTTTTCATTGTTCTTGGTTCTTGAGTCAAAAACGGCAGCACAGCTGAAGAAGCTTGAGCAGACGCTAATAGATATCGACGCCAAGTTTAATGATGAGGCTTCGCAGCGGGTGAAGGATAAGGCGTTTCATGAGGCCTGTTTGGCATCTACGCAGCGGATAAAAAGCCGGGAAATTAGGCGGGCATATTTGAATGAGCTTATTGTTTAGATGCCATGGTGACTCTTGGGACTGAATACAATAGATTTAATGCAGTCACAACGAAGCTTTTGGATATAAGCAGAAATGCCGGAAGTCTAGATATTCCATATCAAAAATTGATTGCGGAAACGCTAATGCTACGGCTATTTTATGAACTGGATGGCTGCATTGAAGGAATAGTTCTGAAGCTAGTTCGCGGGACCCCGTATCTTGATGGCAACCAACCGCAACTGCTGCGTGCGCCTTTCCGAAGTCAAGAGGCGGCCCGTCAGCATATTTTGGCAACACACAGAAAGTATTATCTAGAGTGGACGACGTTGAATAAAACGCAGACCTATTTGAGAGGGATTGTTGACCCAAATGATCACTTTCTTGTGACGAGGGCTGTATACAACTCGGTCTATGAAGACATGCGCAATGTAAGAAATCATGTTGCGCATAACACGGCATCTACTAAAGCGCGATTTATTCCAGTCGTCCGCCGGATTTATGCAAATACCGCTGGCATTAGTCCGGCAAAATATCTTCTCTCCCGTAGGAATGCAATCATCGGCTACGCCGGCACTGAGACCGTTCTTTCACAATATATTAGGTGGAGTAGGCTGTTCGTAAAGACGTTGACCAAGTCTCCCATCTAGTGAGGTCCTGTGCCGGCGGAGTTGGAGGCGGTTCACACTGTGCGCCCATCCGGGAGTGGGGACGCAAACTAAGCTGTGCGGGAAAATTAGCCCTAAAAGTTGTGACTTTTTCATCGTTGTGGGTCGAGGCCCGGTCCGCAGGCTTTGCGCTTCTTTCGGCACTACCCCCCCGGGCGTGTTCGTCCCGCTCGATGCGCGCAAGACTGTGGGGGAATCGCTCGTTGAGCGAATTCCCCACGGACGGTGGGCCGTGGCTGGCCGAACGCGGGGCAGGCAGGGCGATGGGGCCACACCTGCGGCCTCGCGTGGCGTGGCGGGGCTGGTGGCCTGCGTGGTGCCCATCTCCGAATATCAGGTTGTGGAAGCCTAGCCGTAGATTCGCGCGTAAGTCTCGCGGGCAAACTCAAGGATGGCGACGTTGCTTTCCTGAACGCTCTTGCGTATCTCGTTTGGGTCGATTGCCATGACATCCTTCAGGAACCCCAGCACTTCTGGGTTCTCCCAGTTCCACGTTGACGACCCGATAACTTCCGTGAACGCTTCAATCCTGTCGAAGTGCCATGTGAGCATCGTCACTGCGTTTTGACAGTTGGTGTAGCCGTCGAACTTGAATACTTGGCCCTTTGTCGCTAGCGACCGGAGCTTGATTGTTGACGGTTGGACGGCCTCTAGCACGCCTCGCATGCGCTTGGCGTCTTGCTCTCCCTTCTTCTCGATGTAGGCAATCGCCCCCTTAACGGCTTTGTCGGCATCGTCACCGCTTTCCCACGTCGGTGCGTGACTGTCCATACCTATCTTTGCCATCTGCAAGAGTGTGATGGGCTTGTGCACTTCTGGGATATAGGCGTGGGCAGCTTCAATCAACTCATCAAGGAACTCTGCTTTCCTCTTGGCTTTGTCCTGCCGCTGCCAGTTCTTCAGAGCAAAAAACGCAATCGCCGCCGTTGCTACGGAAGCAAGCGCCTTGATGACCTCAAGCCAATTAATGCTCGTTATCGCGTCGAAAGACCACACAAGGGCGTCGCACATCAGCGCAGAACCACCTATTCGAATTCATCGTCTATCGGCCCGCGGCTGAAGGCTTTGGGGACGCGAAGCACTTTAGCGGATTTTAAGACTGCAATCAAAAAGGCCACTTTGGCAAGGAGCCGAACGCCTGCCTCTGGCTGAACTCGAACCATCCTTAGCCTCGCATCGCGCCAAACCAAAGATTTCCATTCCTACTGCGCAGGTTGCGGTGGCGGTGGCGGCGGCGGTGGCTCGGACTTGCGCCGTTCCACCCACGGCCGGTTGCGGCAATCGTTCATGGCTCACCACGTCACGTCTGCATAGGCCACCGCATCCGCGCGGCGGGCCGCCCACGTGGTGGGATACAGCGCGCGAATGGCCACCACTGATGTTTGCCACAGCGCGCGCACCGGGCGGGCCACGGTGCCGGCTTCGTCCACGATGGCGCCCGGGTCGTCTTCCTCATGCACCACGCCTTGTTCCGTCGCTTCAATGGCCACGGTGTCCCCGGATGACATGGCAATGTCCGGCGCGTCCACGGCCACCACGCGCCCGGGCGGAATGTTGGCGGACACCATCAGCGGCATTCCGGCCAGCAGGCCCGGCGCGGTCATCAGGTGGGCCGCTTGCAGGCCGGGCAGTTGCAAGGCATTGCAGGCGAACGCGGGCGCGGTGGGATTGTTCAAGGCTTCCAGCAGCGCGCGCACGTCCGCTTGTGGATTCGTGCTCGGAATCGGCGTCAGGCCAAACAACAGGCCGGCGGGGTTCTTGCCAGCTACGGCCGCGTCCGTGCCAAACAGCGCGTTATCGGCCGCATAGGCGGCATCCTCGCGCAACAGCGCGTCCAGCACGCTGGCGGCGGCCGATGACGCCAACAGTTCCGTGGTGGCCAGCGTGATGGCGCCCAACGTGCCTTGGCGCAGTAGCGAGCCGGTCAGTTGGCCACCGGACACCGGAATGGGCGCGCCGGGTGCCACCCACGCGAAGCGCAGGCGCTTGGTGCGGTCGCGCCCGGGCACCACCACCGTGTTTTCACCGGTCAGCGGCACCGCCTGCGCCAGTCGCACCAATTGGCCATAGAGGGAAGCGGGGGTGCTGGCCAGATAGGCGGCAATGGTCTGTTGGGTCAGTTCGGCCGCCCATCCAGGCGTGACACTATCCGCCGGGCCTTGCACGCCGCGTTCCAGCAGCGCGGCCATGGGGTCACGTTGAGAATCGGCCGGGAACAGGCGTTTCATGACGGTGGCGCGGTCTTCGTGCGTGTTCAAGCGGACGGCTTCGGCCAAGGCCAACATCGTGATGACGTGATAGCGGCGTTGTTTCATGGTGTCAGGCTCCGGGGCTGTTGACGATGGCGTGGGCGCGGATGCGCGGCTTGGTGGCGGCCTTGCCGGCGCTGCCATCGGCGGGCGGTGGAGTGCCGGCGGGCGGGGCAGGTGCGGCGGCAGGTTCCCAAGTCAATGGGACTTGTTGTTGCTGCACGCGTGGCAGGTCGCCACCTTCCACGGCGCCATAGTCCACCATGGCGCGCGCTTCGTTCGGACTCAGCAGGCCACCGGTGATGGCCTTGGTCAGTCCTTCCACGCGCTTGGTGAAATCCGTGCGCAGCAACGCGGCGGTGTCAAACTCCATCCACTCGCCATCGGGCAGGCCAAAGAGGCTATCCAGCGCGCTTTCGATGTGTTCCAGCACGAAGCCCAAGCCGGTGGACAACCAGTATTCCGTCAGGCTTTGCACGTTGGCCAGCGTGGCGTTCTCCAGTGCCCCAATAATCGGCAGTGGTACACCGAAAACACGCGCGATGTCTTCGGTGGTCATTTTGTACACGTCAATGATTTGCGCATCCTGCGCGCTCATCGTGACGGCTTTCCACTTGACGCCCCAACCCAAAATGGGCGTGCCACCCGCGTTGGCACCTTGGGTGAATTCCAGCCACTTGGCCCGGAGTTCGTCCATCTGTTTGGGCGTTAGCTGTTGTTCCGTTTCGAGTACCCCGGATGGCTTGGAAAAGTTGGTGAAGAACGCGGCTTCACTGCCAAGGATGGCGGTCCCTGCGGTCATGCTCAACGCGGCAGCGGTCAGCGGCGTGACACCTTCCAACGGGTTGTTGGGGTCGCATTGCTGGCGCAGGTGCAGTACGTCCCGGGCCGGCAACGCATACACATAGCCCCGGGCGTTGTCCGGCGCCATCGGCACCAAGCCAACGTTGGTGACCCCGTAAAACACAGCCACGTCCGTGGCGTCCTGCGGGTCGCGCCACACGAACGGCCGCGCGCCATCGGGCGGCACGATATGCAGGCTGTCCACTTCAAAGCGGGCATTGCGCACGGCCACCGCCACCCCGTTGCCGGTCAGCAGTTCGGCGCGTACCAGATTCAGGAAAAAGTCCGCGCGCGTCTGGTAGGCGTTGGGGCGGCGCATGACGCGGTGCGCGGCGCTGTTGATGACTTCCACGCGGCCGCCATCGGACAGGCGCCGCCAATGCCGGCACGGCAACATGGCCACGGCTTGGCTGATGGCGCGCACGCATCCTTCCACGGCCGGGTGTGTGCCCGTGGGCAGGGTGGGCAGGGCCATTTGCCAGTAGTTCCACGGGTAGGACGTGGGTATCAGGCCATCGGTGGTGGGCACCACGTTGGCGGACGCCCACCAGCCGCGCACGAAGGCGGGCACGTTGCGCGCGAGGGTGGCCACGGCGCGGCCAAGAGCGGGGGCACTCATAGCGGGGGTTCCTTCGGGTCTTCGTTGGCCAAGCGCAGCAGCAGCGGGACCGGCTTGTGCAACAGGTTGTGCTCGCACGCGAACAGCGCCAAGGCTTCGCTATCCATCGCGCCATAGGCTTGCAGCAGTGCGGACAACGTGCAAATGTCCTCTTGGTGGGTCAGCACCAGCGCCGCACCCACCGCATCGCCCACGCGCGCGGCGGCGTTGTCCATGGGATTGTCCATGTTGGCCACGCCTTCCAATCGCTCGATATCCTGGGCGTGCCGCGCGCGCACGATGGCTTCCGGCAGTCGCAGCAACATGCGGTCAGCGTGGACGGTGGCGCCCAACACCACGCACATGTCCGCCAGCGTCAGGGCGCCCCACTGGCGGGTCGTGACCCGGAACACGGGCGGGTCCACGCCCACATAGAGCGGCACCGCGCCCACGCGCCAGCAGGCCACGCAGCGCGCGGCGTAACACACCCCCCACGTCTGCGGCCAGTCATAGCGGGCATCGTCCAAGCGCAAGCGCCACGGCGTGGCCGGCTGAGAATTCAGCGCGTTGCATCCCTCAAAATTGAGGGCAGCAGCGGCCGGGCCATGCTCCGCAAAATTGCGGGGCATGGATTCCGGCGGTTGTGGGGTGGCGTCCATCGCAACAGCGTCAGCGGCGCAGGTCAGGCCATGGCGCGGCCATTGCGGGGGTCTTGCTGGTGCTGGCGCGTTCGATGGCACGCGTGGCGCAGTCCGCGCAGCGGTAGGCCACGCGGCCTTCCACGGGCCGGCGCTGGCCACAGTCGCGGCACAGGAAGGTTTCCCCATACGGGGCGGTCGGCGGGCTGTCCAGCACGGCGCGCACGCGGCGCGACAGGTTGTGCGCGCGCGTCTTGGGGTCGGCCAGCAGGCGCCGGACGGCAGCCGCCAGTTCGCCCGGGCAGTCCGTGAAATAGCCGGTGTGGCGGTTGCCGGTCACCAGTCCGTCCGCCATCAAGGACGGCATCAGCGGCGCCAAAAACCGGCGCGCGGCGTGCGCATTGCCAAGGGCGGGCAGGTACTCCGCGAGCCAGCAGGATGGTCCGAAAAACAGCGGAATATGGGCGGGGGAAGAAGGCGCGCCGGCCTCGCCTGAAGGTGCATAGCGCGCGGCGAGGTCGGCGGGTAACGTGGTGGTCGTGGGCATGATGGCCTCCGGTTGGGACCGGATACCGACCGTCGCCCTACCACGATGCAGAACAAACCAAGGGGCGGGGCGCGACAGACGGACCGGGCATGGCACTACACCGAAGGACCGGCCCACCGTCGCGCTTCGCTGTGGACAAGTTTAGTGCTGGCGGACAGATTGGCCAAGATGTTCAATCGAAAAGCGGCTTGGTCTTGCCCGGTTGCGTAGGCTTTGCACGCTCTGGCGGCGGTCCGTCCCAATCCGCGAAGCGCATGTATTCCGGCTGAAACAACACGGGGATGTCCGCCACCCGCCCTTGCCTTGCCTTGGCAACCTGTAGCTCGGAATACCAGGCGAAGCAGGACCATTCGTTGCGACGTTCGTCTTCAGACTTGTCGAGATATTCGTAGTGTAGGAAGGCAACCACATCCGCGTCCTGTTCCAAACTCCCAGAATCACGCAAGTCGGCCAGCGTGTAGCGCGTACCGTGGCGCAGCTCGCTAGCGCGGTTCAACTGCGCCAGCAGCAGCACCGCTACATCCAGTTCCTTGGCCAGTGCCTTGATGCCGCGCGAGATGGCTTCCAACTGCATGTTGCGATTGGCGCGCGGGTCGGCACCGTCCAGCAATTGCGCGTAGTCCACCACCAGCAGGTCTAGGCCACGATGTTGGCGCCGAATGCGCCGGGCCTTCGCATTGAGCGTGGCCAGCGTGAACGGTCCCCGGTCCACGATGCCGCCGCGAAAGGTGCTGTACTGCTGCGCGAAGCTGGGCAGGGCTTCCCACATCGACGTGTCCGATTCGTTAGGCCGGCGGAAGCGGTGCATCTCCAAGCGCGTCATGGCCGCCGCGTTGCGGTCCGTCAGCGCAATGGCGTCCATCTCCGCAGAGAACACTCCAACCACACCGCCAGCGCACGCCACATTGCGCATGATGGTCAGGCCGAATGCCGTCTTGCCGCGCGAGGGGCGCGCACCAAGGACAAAGGTGGTGCCCCGCTCCATGCCACCATCCAACAAAGCGTCAAGGTCACGCAGGCCGGTGGGCACCGCGCGGGTGACGCCCCGCAGGCGGTTCTCAATGACGTTGCACCACTCCTGCGATACCTGGCCAAAGGTGACGACATCGTCCGGCGGGGCAAGGTCGGCCAGTTCTTCCACGGCATCGCGCACGGCGGCAATCAGCATGTCCGCACTTTGCCCGTGTTGCTCCATCGCCTGCGCCTGTACGCGGTCCAACACGGCCAATAGTTCGCGCTTGCGCCACAGGTCCGTCACGCGCGCTACGTGCGTGGGGAAACTAGCGGCAGCGGTGGCGGCGGTGCATAGGTCGTTGAGGTAGGTAAGGTCGCAGCCCTTGGCCGCGCCACCCATCGTTTCGAAGACGCTCACCAAGTCCGTGGACTGGTGCTTGTCGCCCAAGGCCCGGATGGTTGCAAAGATGGTCCGATGGTCAGGCACGAAGAACGCGGCCGGGCGCAGGTGTTCACAGTGGTCGAGCAACCCGGGGTTCAGCATCAGCAGGCCCAGCACCTGATGTTCGGCCGGTACGCTGTGCGGCAGTGCCGGGGGCAGGTCGGTACGGGCGTTCACGCCGCATGCTCCCGGTCTTCTGCTTCCATGATGCGCTTGGCCATTTCACCCTTGGTCGTCAGGCGGCAGCCTGACCCGTCGCACACCCACAGTCCATAGCCTGCGGTGGCCACGAAGTTGCGGAAAGTGGCCGGCCAATCAGTCTTGGTCTTGTCCCTGCCTGCGCCGGTGGTCCAGTAACCTTTGAAATCGCGCCATGCGAGGCGGAGAAAGTCCCAATCCACAGCCGTGTCCGCCTGCCATTTGCGCACGGTCGGGTGGTCGGCTATCGCGGTGCCGCCACCGTTGGCCTGCAACCATGCGGCCAAAGTGGTGCTGTCACGCCTGCCGCGTCTGCCGTTGCACTGCAACGCGTCATCACCAACCAAGGGTGGGGTGCGCGCCTTGCGCGCGCGTACTTTCTTCGGGACTTCTTTTAGGGATTTACTTCGGGATTTATACACGTCGATATCGTCACCGCGTTCCGTCGATATCGTCACCGCATTCAAGTCGATATTGTCACCCCCTGTCTTTGAACTGGTGACGATATTGTCCCTGCAACGGTCGGTGGTGGCGATGATATCGGCCCCCTTCAACTGACCGGATATGGTGCAGACGGTGACGATATCGTCCCCATCTGACGCGGGACCAATATCGTCTTGCGGCACCGCACCCAGGATGTTTTCCAATTCGGACCGCCGCTTGCGGAAGGCCGCTTGCAAGGTGGAAAGCTCGGGCAGGGTCACCCGATAGACCACGGCGCGCCCACGTCTTCCTGCGGGGACAAGGTGGCCAGCCCGGACAAGTGCGGCGCGGTGCCGCTTCACGTTGTCGGGCGCGATGCCGATGGCGGCGGCCAACGTGGCCAGCGTTGGCCATGCCTCGGCGGTTGTTCCATCAGCGTGCTTCGCATACTGCGCCAGCACGCGCCATTGGGCACCGGGCAGCGGCATGAGAAATACCCGGTCCAACAGGTCCACGGCCATTGTTTACCCCCTTCTTCGGTCGGCAGAAGGCCATCGCAGCCCGGTCTTTGTCGGGCGCGTGGCTATCTCGCTTGTTTGGGGCTACGCGGCTTGGGCGTCGCTGTCGTCGTACTGTCGGGCGACCAAATCGAATGCTGCGGCATCAAAGCGGTCAGCATCGGCTACAAAGGCGCCGCGCGGGGTGCGGCGCAAGATGCCTTGCTTGTGGAGTTGTTCGCCGTTGCGCCGCCTGAAGGCGGCCCAACTGTATGCGCTTCCGCTGAGGCCTAGTTCGGGGTGCTTCTTGATGAAGTCGCGCCACGCGTCGGTGGCGGGTGTCCAATGGCTATGCATGAGTGATTCCCCTTGTGGTGCACAGGCTTCTGGCAGGTGCAAGGGGAATCTAAACAATGCGTGCGAGTGTCGAAAGATAGAATGCCGGGGGCGCTATTTTGTATGTTTGCGCGGGTCGGGAAACAGGCCGGTGAACTTCGCGCATAGGTCGTCCAGCAACTGCGCTAAGGTGCGCGGGCTACCGCCCACATGGGCTTCCAGTTCGGACAATGCCTGCTGACGATTCTTTCTACCCATGATGTAGTCCAGGGCAATCGCGAACGTATCGCTGTCAAGCGGGTGGAGGTCAGGGTTGTAGCGCGGGTCCTGACCGCGCACGCGCGGTGGCAGTCCAGCCCATCGACGCACGCGGCCCGTAGCCTTGTTGTCGGCGGGGTCTTCCTTATTCCGCAGAATAGCGTGCATCGCGAGGGCGGCCACTTTTGCATCATCGTTGTCGCCATTGATGGCGGCATTCATCCAACGCAGCAGAAACGGTTCGGCATGACCGTCGCTGATGATGCGCAGGGCGTCGGATACATTCAGGCTGCTGTTTTCCATGATGCCTCCGTGGCTTCGCGCAGGGTCTTGCTTTCCAGGTGGCCATAGCGGCGTTGCAGAATCAGGCTGCTATGCCCCAATACTTGCGCTGCCACGGCGATGGTCGTGCCGGCGCGCAGCAGTTCGGCGGCGCGGTGATGGCGCAAGTCGTGCTGATGCAGTCCGGGCCGGCCAATGGCGGCGGTCAGGTCGGCCCATGCGGCGCGGTAGTTGATGGGCTGGCCTTTTACCTTGCCCTCAAAGAGCAGGGCGCCCGGTTCGCGTTTGGGCCATACGCGGCGCATCAGGGCGGCGGTGTCCTCGGAGAAGAACAGTTGTCGGGGCCGGTCGGTCTTGGTTTCCATCACGGTGATGGTGCGCGCGTCCAGGTCGATGTCTGACCAGCGACGCTCCCGCACTTCGCCACGGCGCCCTCCGGTGTCCACCAGCAGGCGGACATAGACGGCAAAGCGACGGTCCTTGAAGGCGGCGGCGCCCTTAATGAGGGCACGGATTTCCCGGTCGCCGATTTCTACGCGGCGGATGGCTTCGTCGTAGCGTTGCAGTCCAAGGGTGGGGGAGACGAAGCCGGCGGGGGCCAAGTGACGGCGGATGGCCCACTTGTAGAGGGTGCCGATAGTGCTGGTGTCGCGGTTGATGGTACTGGCCTGGTAGAGGCCCGATTGCAGCATCGCTTCGGCGGCGAGGGAGATATCTCGGGTGGTCAGTGACCATGCCGACAGACGGCCAAAAGCCTCCGTCCACTTTCGTAGCCGGAGGTCGGCGCCATCAAACTGCACCGCACAATACGCGTCGGCCAGTTCGGCAAAGTTCATTTCAGCGGCGGTATGCTCGCCGACTTGCGCCATCGCAGCGCGCAAGTTAAGTTTGGGTCTCATGAATCAGGCTCCTTAATGCACTGTGCAAAAGTCGCCTGCCAGAAGCCATGGTCCCCGGCTGCAATCCCTTATGGGGCAAGGGATTGCGGATAATTCTGGTGGGTGGTACAGGGATTGAACCTGTGACCCCTGCCGTGTGAAGGCAGTGCTCTACCGCTGAGCTAACCACCCCTTTCTGCGTCGTCGTTGCCGTCGTGCAGCGGAGAAATGAGATTATGCAGGGGCCTCTGTATCTTGTAAAGCCCTTTTCAAAACTTTTTGGTCAGGCAGCCAGTGTGCCGGCTTCCTCGGCGGTCACTTCCTGCCATACCGTCTTGCCGCCGCTGGCCTTGTCCAGGCCCTTGAGCAGGTCGAAATGGGCCTCCATTTCTGCTTCGGTGGCGCGCAGCACGGGCAGTACCAGGCCGGACAGGTCGGCGGTGGCGGTGACTCCGCCTGCGCCGGCGCTGCTGTCCATCGTGTCGATCACCAGCGAATCCTGGCCGCGTGTCATCGCCAGGTAGACCTCGGCCAGCAGTTCGGCATCGAGCAATGCGCCGTGCAGCGTGCGATGCGCGTTGCTGATCCCCAGCCGGTCGCACAGGGCGTCAAGGGAGTTGCGCTTGCCGGGGAACATCTGCCGCGCTTCGCGCAGGGTATCGATCACGTTGCCGACATGCTGGCGGAACGGCGGCATGCCCAGCAGCTGGAATTCCATGTCGAGGAAGCCCAGGTCGAACTGCGCGTTGTGGATGATCAGTTCGGCATCGGCGACGAATTCGCGGATCTCGTGGACGACCTCGGCAAAGCGGGGCTTGTCCGCGAGGAACTCGACCGTGATGCCGTGCACGGCGATCGCGCCCTCGTCGATGTCGCGCTCGGGGTTGACGTAGAAGTGCAGGTGGCGCCCGGTCAGGCGGCGGTTAAGCAGCTCGACGCAGCCGATTTCGATCAGGCGGTCGCCGGTGGCGGCATTCAGGCCGGTGGTTTCGGTATCGAGAACGATTTGTCGCATGGCGGGCATTCTAGCGGAGCGGCAGTCCGGCTCCGGTAAAAACTGGGGTCCGTCGGTTCAGCGGCCGATCGATTCGACGCCGCGGTTGGCCAGCGCATCGGCGCGCTCGTTGCCGGGATGGCCATTGTGGCCGCGCACCCAGTGCCAGGAGATCTGGTGTCCCTGGGTCAGCGCTTCGAGCTCCTGCCACAGGTCGGCGTTCTTCACCGGCTTCTTGTCGGCGGTCTTCCAGCCGCGCGCTTTCCAGCCGGGCAGCCATTCGCTGATGCCTTTCTGTACATATTGCGAGTCGGTGTAGACGCGCACGGTGCAGGGCCGCTTGAGCGCGCGCAGCGCTTCGATCACCGCGGTCATCTCCATGCGGTTGTTGGTGGTGTTGGCCTCGCCGCCGAACAGTTCTTTTTCATTGGTGCCGGCGACAAGCACCGCACCCCAGCCGCCGCGGCCGGGGTTGCCCTTGCAGGCGCCGTCGGAGTAGATCGTGACTTCTTCCATGGGATTCCGTTGGGGGCCGGCCGCGTAGCGCGGCCGGCGCAGGGGTTTTTTCGCCGTGGCTACGGCTTAGTGTTCATCGCGCGGCGTCTTGCCGTGCGTGCCGGTGGGCGTGGCCACGGGCGATGCCACCGGTGCCAGCGCCGGCTTGGACTTCCAGGCCGGGCCGACCAGGCGCACGTTGCGCACGCGCTTGATCGCCGAGATCATATAGACCGCGCCGAAAATCGGCCACCAGCGGTCGCCGGCCTTTTCCATGAAGGCGGAGCGCTGCAGCCAGCGCTCGGTGCGGTAGGGCGGGCAATAGCAGCCGAAGCGGCCGCGGATGATATCGAAGCCGAGCAGCTTGAGCCAGTCCTTGATGCGCACGAAGCCGATCTGCTGGGCATCGGTCGGCAGGAAGGGCGTGGCGCCGAGCCTGTTCATGCCCTGGCGCGCGCCCCACAGGCTCATCGGGTTGAAGCAGGTGACCACCACGCGCCCTTCGGGCATCAGCACGCGCGAGACTTCGCGCAGCACTTCGTGGGGGTCTTCGGCAAACTCCAGGATATGGGGCAGTGTCAGCAGGTCGACACTCTGTGTGTCGAACGGCAGTTCGTCGAAGCGGCACAGCAGCTGGCGCGCATCCGGATGTGCCGCGCGCGGCCCGTGCGGCCCGCTGGCCGGGTCCAGCGCCAGCGCCGAGAACGGCATCCGGTTCTCGCGCAGGGTATCGACGTATGGCATGCCCAGCTGTACGGCGTGGTAACCGAAGATGTCGGCCACGGTGCGGTCGTACTGCTGCGCTTCCCAGCGCAGCATGTACTCGCCGGGCGGCGAGGCCAGCCAGTCTTCCCAGCTTACAATCGGGCCATTCAGGCCATGCTGGCCGTACTCGCCGTGTGGGCGATTGGGACGATTGGACATAGGAGCATGCGCATGTTGAAGGTTGAGCCGATCCCGGCGTTCCAGGATAACTATATCTGGGCCATTCACGACGGGCATCACGCCGCCGTGGTCGATCCCGGCGAGTCGGCGCCGGTGGAGCAATTTCTGGCGCAGCGGGGGCTGGCTCTGGGCGCTATTGTAATCACCCATCACCACGGCGATCACCAGGGCGGTGTTGCTGACCTGCTGGCGGCGCACCCGAGCACGCCCTCGGGGGCACCAATGCCGGTGCTGGGGCCCGCGGGTGAACGTATCGGCGGACGCACGCGGGCGCTGCGCGAGGGCGACGAGGTGACGCTGGCCGAGCCGGCCGTGACGCTGCGGGTGCTGGACGTGCCCGGACATACCGCCGGCCATATTGCCTACGTGGGCGACCTGGGCGAGGCCGGTCCCGCCGTGTTCTGCGGCGACACGTTGTTCGCCAGCGGCTGCGGGCGGCTGTTCGAGGGGTCGCCGGCCCAGATGCTGGCGTCGCTGGACAAGCTGGCGGGCCTGCCGGGCGACACGCGCGTCTACTGCGCCCACGAGTACACGCGCAGCAACGTGCGCTTCGCGCGGGCGGTCGAGCCGGAGAATGCCGCGCTGGCGGCGTGGGAGCAGCGCGTCGATGCACTGCGTGCGGCCGATACGCCCACGCTGCCGACCACCATCGCCCACGAGCGCGAGGTCAACCCGTTCCTGCGCTCGCGCGAGCCTGCGGTGCGCGCCGCGGTGTCGGCGCAGGGCGGTGCCACCGACAGCGACGCAAAAGCATTTGGCGCGTTGCGTGGGTGGAAGGACAATTTCCGCTAAATTGAATGCAGGCCCTGCCGAAAACCCTTACGAGTCAAGGCTTTCGGGCCGCTACCTAGAAAAATCTGATTGACGCGATAGTCCGTTTTTTTTAGCATCACGCAACCTTTTAGCGTCACGATTTGAGAACTTAATGAAAATTGGTCGATTACTGGCGGTAGTTGCGTGTGCGGCGCTGCTTGCAGCCTGCGCCAGCACCCCCACGCCGCCTGACGCCGATGCCAACGGCGCGACCGCCCAGACCGCCAGGCGCCAGGATCCGCTCAACTCGCTCAGCGACAAATCGGCGCTGGCTTCCACGACCACCATCAATGCCGACCAGGGCGGCCTGGACTGGCTGCGCGGCCCGTCCAACGATATCTGGGACCGGATCCGGCGCGGCTTCGCCATGCAGGACCTGGAGGGCACGCTGGTCGATGACCGCACGCAGTGGTATGCGCAGCGCCCGGAATACATGGAGCGCATGGTCGGGCGGTCGAGCCGCTACCTGTACCACATCGTCGAAGAACTGGAGCGCCGCAAGATGCCGACCGAGCTGGCGCTGCTGCCGTTCGTCGAGAGCGCGTTCAACCCGCAGGCCCAGTCCACCGCCAAGGCCGCCGGCATGTGGCAGTTCATCCCCAGCACCGGCAAGTCGTACAACCTGAAGCAGAACATGTTCCGCGACGAGCGCCGCGATGTGCTGGCCTCGACCGATGCCGCGCTCGACTACCTGCAGCGGCTCTATGACATGTTCGGCGACTGGCACCTGGCGCTGGCTGCCTACAACTGGGGCGAGGGCGCGGTGTCGCGTGCGATCGCGCGCAACCAGGCGCGCGGGCTGCCGACCGACTACGCCAGCCTGACCATGCCCAACGAGACGCGCTACTACGTGCCGAAGCTGCAGGCGGTCAAGAACATCATCGCCAACCCGGCGGTGTACGGCGTCAGGCTGCCCGAGATCCCGGACCACCCGTACTTCGTCACGGTGACCACCTCGCGCGATATCGACGTGAACCTGGCGGCCAAGCTGGCGGACATGACGCTGGAGGAGTTCAAGGCGCTGAACCCGTCGTTCAACCGGCCGGTGATCCTGGGCGCATCCAACCCGCAGATCCTGCTGCCGTTCGACAATGCCGAGCGCTTCCAGTACAACCTGAACACCTACCGCGGCGGGCTGTCGAGCTGGACCGCGGTCACGGTGGACGGGCGCGAGCGCGTCGAGTCACTGGCGGCGCGGCTCAATATCGATGCCGACACGCTGCGCGAGATCAACAGCATTCCCAAGGGCATGCGCCTGAAGGCCGGCTCGACCGTGATGATTCCGCGTTCGGGCCGCCACGACCAGGACATCAGCGCAAGCCTGGCCGACAACGCCATGCTGGCGATGGAGCCTGACCTGCCCGATGCCCGCCGCGTGGTGGTGCGCGCCACCCGGCGCGATACGGTGGCATCGGTGGCCCGACGCTATGGCGTGTCGCCGGGCCAGGTGCAGTCCTGGAACAAGCTGTCGGGCACCAAGCTGGTGGCCGGGCAGAGCCTGGTGCTGATGGTGCCCGTGCGCGGCGCCGGCGCGGTCCGTGCGGCACGCGCCGAACAGGCCGACCGGGCCGAGCGCGAGGATCGTGCCGAGCGTGGCAGCAAGGGCGGCATCGTGCGTGTATCGGCGCAGGGGGGCAAACAGGCAGGCCATGGCAAGGCCGAGCCACGCAAGCGCATCACGGTCGACGCCTCACCGCGCCGCGGCGGTAAGGCGGCGCCGGCCAAGGTGACGCGCGAGGCCAGGTCGGGCCCGGTGGTGAAGGCGTCAGCCAAATCCAGTGCCAAGGGCAAGACGCGCTGAGCGCGGCGTTTGAGAGCAAAGAGGCGTGCCGGCGGCACGCCTCTTTTTTTGTGCCTGCCGCGGACACCGGCCACGGGCTGCACCCCTCCGAATCCCGTTTCCCCCGGGCCCGCGCCGGTGGCAAACTACCGTCATCATCACAACGACCGCAGACGCGGAGGAGACTGCCATGACGGCAAGCCATGCCGTGCATGCCCGTTCGCTGGCCGACCCGCAGGGGTTCTGGGCCGAACAGGCGACGCGCATCGATTGGGAAACCTCGTTCGACCAGGTGCTCGACAACAGCCGGGCGCCATTCACGCGCTGGTTCGTGGGCGGGCGCACCAACCTGTGCCACAACGCGGTTGACCGCCACCTGGCGGCGCGAGCCGGCCAGCCGGCGCTGCACTGGGTCTCGACCGAGGTCGACCAGTCCCATACCTACACCTATGCCGAGCTGCACGACGAGGTCAACCGCATGGCGGCGATCCTGCAGGGGCTGGGTGTGCAGAAGGGCGACCGCGTGCTGATCTACATGCCGATGATCCCGCAGGCTGCGTTTGCAATGCTGGCCTGCGCGCGCATCGGCGCGATCCATTCGGTGGTGTTCGGCGGCTTTGCCTCGGTCAGCCTGGCGGCCCGGATCGACGACGCCCGCCCGCGCGTGGTGATCAGCGCCGACGCTGGCTCGCGCGCCGGCAAGGTGGTGCCGTACAAGCCGCTGCTGGACGAGGCCATCCGGCTGTCGTCGCACCAGCCGGACAAGGTGCTGCTGGTCAATCGCCAGCTCGCCGAGATGCCGCGCACGGAAGGCCGCGATGAGGACTACGCCACCTGGCGCGACCGCGTGGCCGGCGCGCAGGTGCCGTGCGTGTGGCTGGAGTCCAGCGAACCCTCGTATGTGCTCTACACCTCCGGCACCACCGGCAAGCCCAAGGGCGTGCAGCGCGATACCGGCGGCTATGCGGTGGCGCTGGCTACCTCGATGGACTACATCTTCTGCGGCAAGCCGGGCGACACCATGTTCACGGCCTCCGACATCGGCTGGGTGGTCGGTCACAGCTATATCGTCTACGGCCCGCTGCTGGCCGGCATGACGACGCTGATGTACGAAGGCACGCCGATCCGCCCGGATGGCGGCATCCTGTGGCGGCTGGTCGAGCAGTACCGGGTCAACCTGATGTTCAGCGCGCCCACCGCGATCCGCGTGCTGAAGAAGCAGGACCCGGCCTGGCTGACGCGCTACGACCTGTCCAGCCTGCGCCTGCTGTTCCTGGCTGGCGAGCCGCTGGACGAGCCCACCGCGCGCTGGATCCAGGACGGCCTAGGCAAGCCGGTGGTCGACAACTACTGGCAGACCGAGTCGGGCTGGCCGATCCTGGCGATCCAGCGCGGCATCGAGCCGCTGCCGCCCAAGCTCGGCTCGCCGGGGGTGCCGGCCTACGGCTACGACCTGAAGATCGTCGACGAAAACACCGGCGAGGAATGCCCGCCCAACCAGAAGGGCGTGGTCGCCATCGACGGGCCGCTGCCGCCGGGCTGCATGAGCACGGTGTGGGGTGACGACGACCGCTTCGTGCGCACCTACTGGCAGGCGGTGCCCAACCGGCCATGCTATTCCACCTTCGACTGGGGCGTGCGCGACGAGGACGGCTATGTCTTTATCCTCGGGCGCACCGACGACGTGATCAATGTCGCCGGCCACCGGCTGGGGACGCGCGAGATCGAGGAAAGCCTGTCGTCGAACCCGGCCGTTGCCGAAGTGGCGGTGGTCGGCGTGCAGGACGCGCTCAAGGGCCAGGTGGCGATGGGCTTCTGCATCGCGCGCGACCCGGCGCGCACCGCCACGGAGGCGGACCGGCTGGCGCTGGAGGGCGAACTGATGAAGACCGTCGAGCAACAGCTCGGCGCGGTGGCGCGGCCGGCGCGCGTATTCTTTGTCAATGCGCTGCCGAAGACACGCTCCGGCAAGTTGCTGCGGCGCGCGATGCAGGCGGTGGCGGAAGGGCGGGATCCCGGCGACCTGACCACGATCGAGGATCCGGCAGCGCTGGAGCAGGTTCAGGCCGCGCTGAAGGGCTGACACCGGCACGTCAGGCGGTGCGGGTGCCGAACCGGCCACTTCGCACCGCGGGCTTGCCTTGGCTCGTGATGCAGTCTAATATTTGAAGCATAAAATATTTAGGTCTGATCTAGATCGTGACGCCGTCGGGCCGCATTGTCCGGCGCGGGCCCAGCAGGAGGCAACAGATGCGAGTGCTTTGTATTGGTGGCGGACCGGCCGGATTGTATTTCGGCCTGCTGATGAAATTGCAGGATCCCGCCAACGAGGTCATCGTGGTCGAGCGCAACCGGCCCTATGACACCTTCGGCTGGGGCGTGGTGTTCTCCGACGCCACCATGGACAACCTCAAGCAGGCCGATCCGGTCAGCGCCGCCGAGATCAACGCCGCCTTCAACCACTGGGACGATATCGACATCCATATCGGCGGGCGCACCATCCGCTCAGGCGGCCACGGCTTTATCGGCATCGGCCGCAAGCGCCTGCTCAATATCCTGCAGGCGCGCTGCGAAGCGCTCGGCGTCAGGCTGGTGTTCGAGACCGATGTCGCCGACGACCAGGCGCTGGCGATGCAATACCAGGCCGACCTGGTGATCGCCTCGGACGGGCTCAACAGCCGCATCCGCACCCGCTACGCCGACACCTTCCAGCCCGATATCGATACGCGCCAGTGCCGCTTCGTCTGGCTCGGCACGCACAAGCTGTTCGACGCGTTCACCTTTGCCTTCGAGAAGACCGAGCACGGCTGGTTCCAGGCGCATGCCTACCGCTTTGACGACAACACCTCGACCTTTATCGTCGAGACGCCCGAATCGGTCTGGCAAGCCGCCGGCATCGACGAGATGAGCCAGGAAGAGGGCGTGGCATATTGCGAGAAGCTGTTCGCGCGCTACCTTGATGGCAACAAGCTGATTTCCAATGCGTCGCACCTGCGCGGCTCGGCGATCTGGATCCGGTTCCCGCGCGTGATCTGCCACCAGTGGGTGCATTGGAATACCTTGCCTGACGGCCGTCGCGTGCCCGTGGTGCTGATGGGCGATGCCGCGCACACGGCGCATTTCTCGATCGGCTCCGGTACCAAGCTGGCGCTGGAAGACGCGATTGATTTGGCCGAAGAGATCCGTGGCAGCGGCCACGACGGCCTGCCCGATGCGCTGGCGCGTTACGAAGCCACGCGCGGCGTGGAAGTGCTGAAGATCCAGAACGCGGCGCGCAATTCGACCGAGTGGTTCGAAAACGTCGAACGCTACGCGGGCAGCCTGCCGCCAGAGCAGTTCGCCTATTCGCTGCTGACGCGCTCGCAGCGTATCTCGCACGAAAACCTGCGCGTGCGTGACGCCGATTACGTGGCCCAGTTCGAACACTGGCTGGCGCAGGAGGCCGGGGTGCCGCGGCAAAGCCTGCAGCTGCGCGACCATGAGCCGCTGCCGCCGATGTTCACGCCGTTCCGGCTGCGCGGCATCACGCTGAAGAACCGCGTGGTGGTGTCGCCGATGGCGATGTATTCCTGCGCCGACGGCATGCCGGGCGACTTCCACCTGGTGCACCTTGGCTCGCGTGCGTTGGGCGGCGCCGGCATGGTGGTGGCGGAGATGACCTGCGTGTCGCCCGATGCGCGCATCACGCCGGGCTGCCCGGGTTTGTGGAATGACGCGCAGCGTGACGCATGGAAGCGCGTCGTCGACTTCGTCCACGCCAACAGCGATGCGCGCATTGCCATGCAGATCGGCCATTCTGGCCGCAAGGGGTCGACACAACTGGGCTGGGAAGCGATGGACCATCCGCTGCCGGAGGGCAACTGGCCGGTGATGTCGGCCTCGCCATTGCCGTACTTGCCTGGCGAATCGCAGACGCCGCGCGAGATGACGCGCGCCGACATGGAACGCGTGCGCGACGACTTCGTGGCCAGCGCGCGGCGCGCGGCTGAAGCGGGCTTTGACTGGCTCGAACTGCACTGCGCCCACGGCTACCTGCTGTCGAGCTATATTTCGCCGCTGACCAATACGCGTGAAGACGAGTATGGCGGCTCGCTGGCGGCGCGGCTGCGCTATCCGCTGGAAGTGTTCGAAGCCGTGCGCGCGGTGTGGCCGCAGGACAAGCCGATGTCGGTGCGCATCTCGGCGCACGACTGGGTCGAAGGCGGCATCACGCCTGACGATGCCGTTGAAATCGCCCGCGCCTTCAAGGCCGCCGGAGCGGACATGATCGACTGCTCGTCTGGGCAGGTCAGCCCGGACCAGGCACCGGTGTACGGTCGCATGTACCAGACCCCGTTCGCCGATCGCATCCGCAACGAGGTAGGCATCGCCACCATCGCGGTGGGCGCGATCTTCGAGGCCGACCACGTCGACTCGATCATCGCCGCCGGCCGCGCCGATCTGTGCGCGATCGCGCGCCCGCACCTGGCCAACCCGGCATGGACGCTGCAGGAAGCCGCGCGCATCGGCTACCGCGATATCGCCTGGCCCAAGCAGTACATGGCGGGCAAGCGGCAACTGGAAACCAACCTCGAACGCGCCGCGGCGCAGGAGAAGCAGGCATGACGGCCGGCACGGCAACACTGGCGGGACGCCACGCGCTGGTCACCGGCGGCGGGCGCGGCATTGGCGCCGCGATCGCGCGGCGGCTGCTGGCCGACGGGGCCAGCGTCACGCTGCTGGGGCGCGATGCCGGCACGCTGCAATCGACGGTGCAGGCGCTGCGCGAGCAGGCGCCAGCGGGCGCCATGGTCTCGTTCGTCACAGCCGATATCGCCGATGCCGATAGCGTGGCACGCGCCTTTGCCGCGGCCACGGAGCACGCCGGCCCGGTGTCGATGCTGGTCAACAACGCCGGGCAGGCGCACAGCGCGCCGTTCATGAAGACCGATGCCGCGCTGTGGCAGCGCATGCTCGACGTCAACCTGACCGGCACCTTCCTGTGTACGCAGGCAGCGCTGCCGGCGATGCTCGAAGCGGGCTGGGGCCGCATCGTCAATGTGGCCAGTACCGCGGGACTGATCGGCTATGGCTATGTCAGCGCGTATTGCGCGGCCAAGCACGGCGTGATCGGTCTTACGCGCGCGCTGGCGCTGGAAACCGCGCCCAAGGGCGTCACCGTCAACGCAGTTTGCCCAGGCTACACCGAGACCGATATCGTGCGCGACGCAGTGGCCAATATCGTCGGCAAGACCGGCCGCACCGAGGACCAGGCGCGCGCCGAGCTGGCCGCGCGCAACCCGCAGCGGCGACTGGTGCAGCCCGAGGAAGTGGCCGACGCCGTGGCATGGCTGTGCCAGCCGTCCGCCGGCGCGATCACGGGGCAGGCGATCCCGGTGGCCGGCGGCGAAGTGATGGCGGGCTGACAAAGACAAGGACAGAGAGAGAACCATGACTGAAATCGCACTCGACATGCGCCATCACAAGCGCAGCTTTGCCGGCTATGAGCCGCGGCACTTCCTGTGGTCGGTGTCCGACGACGGCAAGGTCGGCACCATCACGCTGAACCGGCCTGAGCGCAAGAACCCGCTGACGTTCGATTCCTATGCGGAGCTGCGCGACCTGTTTCGCGCGCTCTGCTACGCCAGCGACATCAAGGCGGTGGTGGTCACCGGCGCTGGCGGCAACTTCTGCTCGGGCGGCGACGTGCACGAAATCATCGGGCCGCTGACGCAGATGACCATGCCCGAGCTGCTCGATTTCACGCGCATGACCGGCGACCTGGTCAAGGCGATGCGCGCATGCCCGCAGCCGGTGATCAGCGCGGTCGACGGCATCTGTGCCGGCGCGGGCGCGATGATGGCGCTGGCCTCGGACATGCGGCTGGGCACGGCGCAGGCGAGGACCGCATTCCTGTTCGTGCGCGTGGGGCTGGCTGGCGCCGACATGGGTGCTTGCTCGCTGCTGCCGCGCGTGATCGGGCAGGGGCGCGCCAGCGAACTGCTCTACACCGGCCGCGCCATGAACGCGGAGGAAGGGCTGCAGTGGGGCTTCTTCAATGCGCTGCATCCGTCGGAAGCCGTGCTGGCACAGGCGCAGGCACTGGCCGCGCAGCTCGCCGCCGGGCCGACATTCGCCCATGGCGTGACCAAGAAGCTGCTGCACCAGGAATGGAACATGGGGCTGGACGAGGCCATCGAAGCCGAAGCCGAGGCGCAGGCCATCTGCATGCAGACACGCGATTTCCGCCGCGCCTACGAGGCCTTCGTGGCCAAATCGAAGCCGGTGTTCGAAGGCGACTGAGCCAGGGAGCCGCGATGTCAGACAAGACCTATCTCGATTTGCCGCTGTTCGACGACGCGCACCGCACGCTGGAGCGCGAGCTCGACGCGTGGTGCGGGCAACACCTGCATGTCGACCACAGCGACACCGACGCCGCGTGCCGTGCGTTGGTGCGCCAGCTGGGTGAGGCGGGCTGGCTGCGCTATTGCGTGCCGGCAGCGCACGGCGGCGCGCTGCCCGCGCTGGATTCGCGCTCGCTGTGCTTGCTGCGCGAAACGCTGGCGCGTCACGACGGCCTGGCCGACTTTGCCTTCGCGATGCAGGGGCTGGGCTCGGGTGCGATCTCCATTGCCGGCAGCGATGCGCTGCGCGCGCAATACCTGCCGCGCGTGGCGCGCGGGGAAGCCATCGCCGCCTTTGCGCTGTCCGAGCCCGAGGCCGGGTCCGATGTCGCGGCGATGCAATGCAGCGCGCGGCTGTCCGAAGATGGCAAGCACTATGTGATCGACGGTGCCAAGACCTGGATTTCCAACGGCGGCATTGCCGATTTCTATTGCGTGTTCGTGCGCACCGGCGAAGCGCCCGGCGCGCGCGGCATCTCGGCCTTCGTGGTCGATGCCGACACGCCAGGCCTCACCATCGCCGAGCGCATCGACGTGATCGCGCCGCATCCGCTGGCCACGCTGCGCTTCGACAACTGCCGCGTGCCGGTTGGCAACCGGCTAGGGGAAGCGGGGCAGGGCTTCAAGGTGGCGATGATGACGCTCGACATCTTCCGTGCCTCCGTAGCCGCGGCGGCATTGGGCTTCGGCCGTGCCGCGCTGGACGATGCGTTGGCGCGTGCGTGCGAGCGGCCGATGTTCGGCGGCGTGCTTGCCGACCTGCAGCTGACGCAGGCCGCCATCGGCGACATGGCCACGGCCATCGACGCGGCCGCGCTGCTGACCTATCGCGCGGCCTGGCAGCGGGACGTCAGAAAAGAGCGCACCACGCGCGAAGCGGCAATGGCGAAAATGGTCGCCACCGAGAATGCGCAGCAGGTCATCGACCGTGCGGTGCAGATGTTCGGCGGCCTCGGCGTCAAGGTCGGCACGCGGGTCGAAAGCCTGTACCGCGAGATCCGCTCGCTGCGCATCTATGAAGGCGCCACCGAAGTGCAGAAGCTGATCATCGCCCGCGAGACGCTGGCCGGCCGGAAGGCCTGAGCCATAAGCCCCGGAACTGCCGTACCGAGAGCAGACAGGAGACAAGCCATGGCGACCACCGCCCACCTCGATACCTTCGCCCGCGACCGCCTGCCGCCGCCCGAGCAGTGGCCGGTGTTCCGCTTCAATGCCGATACCGACTACCCGGCGCGGATGAATTGCGCGGTGGAACTGGTCGACCGCCATGTGCGCGAAGGCCGCGGCGAGCGCGCCGCCATCCGCCACCGCAACGGTCAGACGGGCCAGATCGAGACGGTCACCTACGCGCAGCTGGCGGCGCTGGTCAATCGCATCGCCCACGTGCTGGTCGAGGACATGGCGCTGGTGCCCGGCAACCGCGTACTGCTGCGCGGACCCAACAACCTGATGATGGCGGCAAGCTGGCTCGCCACCATCAAGGCCGGCCTGATCGCCGTGCCGAGCATGCCGCTGCTGCGCGCCAAGGAACTGAAGCAGATCGTTGACAAGGCGCAGGTCACCGCGGCGCTCTGCGATGCGCGGCTGCGCGAGGACCTCGATGCCAACCAGCGGGCCGGCGGCGAACACCATTGCCCTAGCCTGGCGCGCGCGATGTATTTCAACGGCACCGGCGAGGGGTCGCTCGAAGCCGCGATGGCGGGCAAGCCCGACAGCTTCGACGCCTGCGACACCGCCAGCGATGATATCTGCCTGATCGCCTTCACCAGCGGCACCACCGGACAGCCCAAGGGTACGGTGCATTTCCACCGCGACGTGCTGGCCATGTGCGACCTGTTCCCGCGCCACGTGCTGCGCTCCGGGCCGGACGATATCTTCTGCGGCACGCCGCCGATCGCCTTCACCTTCGGGCTGGGCGGCATGCTGTGCTTCCCGTTGCGCATCGGCGCCAGCACGGTGCTGGCGGAGAAGCTGACGCCGGAGACGCTGCTGGAACTGATCCACGACTTCCGCGCCACCATCGTCTTCACCGCGCCCACCTTCTACCGGCAGATGGCGACGCTGGCACCGCGCTTCGACATTTCCAGCCTGCGGAAAAGCGTGTCCGCGGGCGAGGCACTGCCCGACGCTACCCGCCAAAGCTGGAAAGCCGCCACCGGCATCGAGATGACCGACGGCATCGGCGGCACGGAAATGATGCACATCTTTATCTCCAGTGCCGGCGCCGAAGTGAAGCCCGGTGCCATCGGCAAGGTGGTGCCTGGCTATGTCGCGCAGATTGTCGACGACGAGATGCGGCCGCTGCCGCCGGGGCAGGTCGGCAAGCTGGCGGTGCAGGGTCCCACCGGCTGCCGCTACCTGGACGACCCGCGCCAGGCCAACTACGTCAAGGCCGGATGGAACCTGCCGGGCGATACCTTCACGGTCGACGAAGACGGCTATTACTTTTACCAGGCGCGCTCCGACGACATGATCATCTCGGCCGGCTACAACATCGCCGGCCCGGAGGTGGAGAGCACGCTGATGCAGCATGAGTCCGTGGCCGAATGCGGCGTGGTGGGCGCACCCGACGACGGGCGCGGGCAGGTGGTCATGGCCTACGTGGTGTTGCGCGAAGGCGTGCCGGCGGACGACGCCACGCGCTCCGCACTGCAGGACTACGTCAAGCGCCAGATCGCGCCGTACAAGTATCCTCGCCGCATCGAGTTCGTGCCGGCGCTGCCGCGCACCGAGACCGGCAAGCTGCAGCGCTTCCGGCTGCGCCAGATGGCGGAGCAGGGCGATGGCACTAACCACGGTGGGAGCAAATCATGAGCCCGGTATTCCGTAGCACCGTTCTGGTGCGTTTCAAGCACTGCGATGCAGCCGGGATCGTGTTCTACCCGCGCTATTTCGAGATGCTCAATGACCTGATCGAAGACTGGTTCGGCGAGGCGCTGGGCTGGCCCTTCGACGCCATGCACGGCGAGGGTCGGGCCGGCGTGCCGACCGCGGAGCTGGAGTGCCGCTTCCTGGCGCCGAGCCGGCTCGGCGAGGTGCTGACGCGCGAGCTGCGCGTGCTCAAGCTCGGACAGTCCAGCTTCACGCTGGCGATCCGCTTTGCCGGCCCACATGACGATACCCGCATGGAAGTGACGCAGCGGCTGGTGTGCGTCGACACCGGTTCGATCGCGCCGCAGCCGCTGCCAGAAGCGGTGCGTGAGGCCATGGCCGCCTATCTGGTGACCGCGGCGTGACCGCCCGACCCATGACTGAATTTTCAATCCACTGATACAGAGAGCAACAGGACATGACCATGAAAATCCTGCAGCCGCCCGACTGGGCGCCCCCGCGTGGCTACGCCAACGGCACGATGACTGAAATGCATGCCGGCAGCCGCCTGATCTTTGTCAGCGGCCAGATCGGCTGGAATGGCAAGTGCGAGTTCGAGACCGATGACTTCGGCATGCAGGTGGCGCAAACGCTGCGCAATGTGGTCGATGTGCTGGCCGCCGGCGGCGCGCGGCCGGAACATATCGCACGGATGACCTGGTATGTGAAGGACAAGGCGGAATACGTCGCGGCCTATCGGGCGATCGGCGAACATTACCGCGCCATCATCGGCCGGCACTTCCCGGCCATGACCGCGGTCGAAGTGGCTGACCTGGTCGAGCCGCGCGCCAAGATCGAAATCGAGGTCACGGCGGTTGTGCCGCCGCAGGCGTAACGGCTGCGGCACACCACCGGACCGGCGCCCCGGCACCGCTGTCGCGGCTGCCCGAGGCGCCGCCCGGTTGATGCAAGTCCTTGAAAACTTGAGAAATTGGGTGGCGCGGGATATAATTCGAAAGTTTCGCTTTCAGAACCCTTCACCCTAGCGCCAACCGCTTTCCACCTTCCGCCGCCCCCATCCGCGCCGCCTTTGCCAACCACAATTTATGTGATGCAAGGAGCATGTTGCGACCGGATCCGACCGCATCGGCGCAATGCCGCTGCCGACGTCACGGATCCAGCCTGGGAGGCACGAGGCGTCGATTGGTCGGTCACGGGGTGAGTCCAGCAGGAGCCTACCCGTGTTACCGTCTTTTCCGTCCGCCATTCTCGCGCTAGCAGACGGCACGGTCTTTCGTGGCTATTCCATTGGCGCTTCCGGCCATACCATCGGTGAAGTGGTGTTCAACACCGCCATTACCGGTTACCAGGAAATCCTCACCGACCCGAGCTATTCGCGGCAGATCGTCACGCTGACGTACCCGCATATCGGCAACTACGGTGTCAATCCTGAGGATGTCGAAGCCACGAAAGTCCATGCCGCCGGCCTGATCATCAAGGATCTGCCGATCCTGGCCTCCAATTTCCGCAAGGAACACACCCTCGCGCACTACCTGAAGCAGGAAAAGGTGGTGGCGATCGCCGGCATCGATACCCGCAAGCTGACCCGCATCCTGCGCGAGAAGGGCGCCCAGAACGGCTGCATCCTGGCTGGCGAGGACAACGTGCAGAAGGCCATCGACCTGGCCCGCTCGTTCCCCGGCCTGGCCGGCATGGACCTGGCCAAGGTGGTCTCGGTCAAGGAACCGTACGAGTGGACCCAGTCCGAATGGGCGCTGGGCGAAGGCTACGGCAAGCAGGACAAGCCGCAGTTCCACGTGGTCGCCTATGACTACGGCGTCAAGTTCAACATCCTGCGCATGCTGGCCGAGCGCGGCTGCAAGGTGACGGTGCTGCCGGCACAGGCGACTGCCGCCGACGCGCTGGCACTGAATCCGGACGGCGTGTTCCTGTCCAACGGCCCCGGCGACCCGGAGCCGTGCGACTACGCCATCACCGCCACGCGCGAGTTCATCGAGCGCGGCATCCCGACCTTCGGCATCTGCCTGGGCCACCAGATCATGGCCCTGGCCGTCGGCGCCAAGACGCTGAAGATGAAGGCCGGCCACCACGGCGCCAACCACCCGGTCAAGGACCTGGAGGATGGCCGTGTGATGATCACGTCGCAGAACCACGGTTTCGCGGTCGATGCCGACACGTTGCCCGCCAACGCGCGCGTGACGCATGTGTCGCTGTTCGACGGCACGCTGCAGGGCTTCGCGCTGACCGACAAGCCGGCGTTCTGCTTCCAGGGTCACCCGGAAGCCTCGCCCGGCCCGAACGACGTGGCTTACCTGTTCGACCGCTTCATCCAGCACATGACGGACGCGCGCAAGTAAGCGCGCACCGGGAAAGCGCTGGACCAAGGGACATCCCATGAACGCCTTTATGCAAACCGCCTTCGGCATCACCGATTTCTGGACCTACCTGCTCGGCACGATCTTTATCGTGCTGCTGCCGGGGCCGAACTCGATGTATGTGCTGTCGGTGGCGGCGCAGCGCGGCGTGCGCGCCGGCTACAAGGGCGCGTGCGGGGTGTTCCTGGGCGACTTCGTGCTGATGGTGCTGTCGGCGGCGGGCGTGGCCTCGCTGCTGAAGGCCAGCCCGGCGCTGTTCTACGTGGTGAAGTACATCGGCGCGGCCTACCTGGCGTGGATCGGCTTCAGCATGCTGCGCGGCGCGGTGCGCAACTGGGCCGCGCGCGGCGATGCCGCCGCCACGGTGCCCGTTGGCAAGTCGGACCAGTCCAACCCGTTCCGCAAGGCGTTGCTGATCAGCCTGCTGAACCCGAAGGCGATCCTGTTCTTCATCTCGTTCTTCATCCAGTTCGTTGATCCGGCCTTCGGCTATCCGGTGCTGTCGTTCTCCGTGCTGGGTGTGGTCGCCCAGTTGTGCAGCTTTGCCTACCTGACCACGATCATTTTCGTGGGCGCCAAGCTGGCCGATGCATTCCGGCGCCGCCGGCGCCTGTCGGCGGGCATGTCGAGCGGGGTGGGCGCGATGTTCATCGGCTTCGGCGCCAAGCTGGCGACGGCCACCATGAACTAGCCGCAGCGGCGGACAAACTGACATTTTCGAATCCCCACGGATTCCCTGATTACCGGCGCGGCCCGCATGCAAGCGGGCCGGCCCATAAAGAGAGCGTGCAATGCCAAAACGCACAGACATCAAGAGCATCCTGATCATCGGCGCGGGCCCCATCATCATCGGCCAGGCGTGCGAGTTCGACTACTCCGGCGCCCAGGCCTGCAAGGCCCTGCGCGAAGAAGGCTTCAAGGTCATCCTGGTCAACTCGAACCCGGCGACCATCATGACCGATCCCAACACGGCCGATGTGACCTACATCGAGCCGATCACCTGGGAAGTGGTCGAGCGCATCATCGAGAAGGAGCGTCCTGACGCGATCCTGCCGACCATGGGCGGCCAGACCGCGCTGAACTGCGCGCTGGACCTGCACCGCCACGGCGTGCTGGACAAGTACAAGGTCGAACTGATCGGCGCGTCGCCCGAAGCCATCGACAAGGCCGAGGACCGCCAGAAGTTCAAGGACGCCATGACCAAGATCGGTCTGGGTTCGGCCAAGTCGGGCATCGCCCACTCGATGGACGAAGCCATGGCCGTGCAGTCGCGCATCGCCCAGGAAACCGGCTCCGGCGGCTACCCGATCGTGATCCGCCCGTCGTTCACGCTGGGCGGTACCGGCGGCGGCATCGCTTACAACCGCGAAGAATTCGAAGAGATCTGCAAGCGCGGCCTGGACCTGTCGCCGACGCGCGAGTTGCTGATCGAAGAGTCGCTGCTGGGCTGGAAAGAGTATGAGATGGAAGTGGTCCGCGACAAGCAGGACAACTGCATCATCATCTGCTCGATCGAGAACCTGGACCCGATGGGCATCCACACCGGCGACTCGATCACCGTTGCTCCGGCACAGACCCTGACCGACAAGGAATACCAGATCCTGCGCAACGCCTCGCTGGCCGTGCTGCGCGAGATCGGTGTCGACACCGGCGGCTCCAACGTGCAGTTCTCGATCAACCCGAAGGACGGTCGCATGATCGTCATCGAGATGAACCCGCGCGTGTCGCGTTCGTCGGCGCTGGCTTCCAAGGCCACCGGCTTCCCGATCGCCAAGGTCGCTGCCAAGCTGGCCGTGGGCTACACGCTGGACGAGCTGAAGAACGAGATCACCGGCGGCGCGACCCCGGCCTCGTTCGAGCCGTCGATCGACTACGTGGTCACCAAGGTGCCGCGATTCGCGTTCGAGAAATTCCCGCAGGCCGACAGCCACCTGACTACCCAGATGAAGTCGGTGGGTGAGGTGATGGCCATGGGCCGTACCTTCCAGGAATCGTTCCAGAAGGCCCTGCGCGGCCTGGAAGTCGGCGTGGATGGTCTGGACGAGAAGTCGTCGAACCGTGATGAAGTGGTCGAGGAAATCGGCGAAGCCGGCCCGGACCGCATCTGGTACGTGGGCGACGCGTTCCGCCTGGGCATGTCGCTGGAAGAGGTCTATGCCGAGACCGACATCGACCCCTGGTTCCTGGCCCAGATCGAAGACATCGTCAAGACCGAAAACCTGGTCAAGGCGCGCACGCTGGACAGCCTGTCGGCCGCCGAGCTGCGCTTCCTGAAGCAAAAGGGCTTCTCCGACCGCCGCCTGGCCAGGCTGCTGAAGACCGACGCCAAGGCCGTGCGCGAGGCGCGCATCGCCCAGAACGTGCGCCCGGTCTACAAGCGCGTGGACACCTGCGCGGCCGAGTTCGCCACCAACACCGCCTACATGTACTCGACCTACGAGGCCGAGCATGGCGAGTGCGAGGCGCAGCCGACCGACAAGAAGAAGATCATGGTGCTGGGCGGCGGCCCGAACCGGATCGGCCAGGGCATCGAGTTCGACTACTGCTGCGTGCACGCCGCGCTGGCGCTGCGCGAAGACGGGTACGAGACCATCATGGTCAACTGCAACCCGGAAACCGTGTCGACCGACTATGACACCTCGGACCGCCTGTACTTCGAGCCGGTGACGCTGGAAGACGTGCTGGAGATCGTCGCGATCGAGAAGCCGGTCGGCGTGATCGTGCAGTACGGCGGCCAGACCCCGCTGAAGCTGGCGCTGGACCTGGAAGCCAATGGCGTGCCCATCATCGGCACCAGCCCCGACATGATCGACGCCGCGGAAGACCGCGAGCGCTTCCAGAAGCTGCTGCAGGAACTGGGCCTGCGCCAGCCGCCCAACCGCACCGCGCGTGCCGAGGACGAAGCGCTGCGCCTGGCCGAGGAAATCGGCTACCCGCTGGTGGTTCGCCCCTCTTACGTGCTGGGCGGCCGCGCCATGGAAATCGTGCACGAGCCGCGCGACCTCGAGCGCTACATGCGCGAGGCCGTCAAGGTGTCGAACGACTCCCCGGTGCTGCTGGACCGCTTCCTGAATGACGCCATCGAGTGCGATGTCGACGCCCTGAGCGATGGCAAGCGCGTGTTCATCGGCGGCGTGATGGAGCACATCGAGCAGGCTGGCGTGCACTCGGGCGACTCCGCCTGCTCGCTGCCGCCGTACTCGCTGTCGGCCGAGACCGTGGCTGAACTGAAGCGCCAGACCGCCGCGATGGCCAAGGCGCTGAACGTGGTCGGCCTGATGAACGTGCAGTTCGCCATCCAGCAGAACAACGGTGTCGACACCGTGTACGTGCTGGAAGTGAATCCGCGCGCCTCGCGTACCGTGCCCTACGTGTCGAAGGCCACCGGCATGCAGCTGGCCAAGATCGCCGCGCGTTGCATGGCCGGCCAGTCGCTGGACGAGCAGGGCATTACCAACGAGGTGGTGCCGCCGTATTACAGCGTCAAGGAAGCAGTGTTCCCGTTCAACAAGTTCCCGGGCGTCGATCCGGTCCTCGGACCTGAAATGCGCTCCACCGGCGAAGTGATGGGCGTGGGCAAGACCTTCGGCGAAGCGCTGTTCAAGAGCCAGCTGGCCGCGGGTTCGCGCCTGCCGGAAAAGGGCACCGTGCTGATCACCGTAAAGGACAGCGACAAGCCGCGCGCCGTTGCTGTGGCCCGCATGCTGCACGACATGGGCTACCCGATCGTCGCCACCCGCGGCACCGCCTCGGCCATCGAAGCCGCCGGCATCCCGGTCAAGGTGGTGAACAAGGTCAAGGACGGCCGTCCGCACATTGTTGACATGATCAAGAACGGCGAACTGGCGCTGGTGTTCACCACGGTGGACGAGACCCGCGGCGCGATCGCGGATTCGCGCTCGATCCGTACCTCGGCGCTGGCCAACCGCGTGCCTTACTACACCACCATCGCCGGCGCCAGCGCCGCGGTGGAAGGCCTGAAGCACATGCAGAGCCTCGAGGTCTATGACCTGCAAGGCCTGCACGCCACGCTGGCGTAAGCCACGCTGCACATTGCCATCCCGCCGGGCGCTTGCGTCCGGTCAAGGGTCGGCAGGGCCCGGAAGCCCGCCGGTGTTGATGCCGGCGGGCTTCCTGGCCTAAACTACGTCAAATTCGTCGATCGAATTGGCCTGGCGCACCGGTGCAAGCAGTGTGCGGCCCTTCGGTCCTGTCTGAAAGCCGCGGTTGAGCGGAAGTGCCCTGGCTGTGTATTGCCGGGGATGGCTCCAGCTCCGCTGCGGCTCATTTTTTTGTTGAAGAAGACATGAGCACCATTCCAATTACCAAGCGTGGCGCCGAGCTGCTCAAGGAAGAGCTGCAGCGCCTCAAGGCTGTCGAGCGTCCGGCGGTGATCACTGCCATTTCCGAAGCGCGTGCGCAGGGCGACCTTTCTGAAAACGCCGAATACGACGCCGCCAAGGAAAAGCAGGCCTTTATCGAAGGCCGCATCATCGAAGTGGAGTCGAAGCTGTCCACGGCCCAGGTCATCGATCCGACCCAGCTCGACACCGATGGCCGCATCGTCTTTGGCGCGACCGTCGACCTGGAAGACCTGGAGTCCGGCAAGCCGGTCAGCTACCAGATCGTGGGCGACGACGAGGCCGACCTCGACACCGGCAAGATCTCGGTCAGCTCGCCGATCGCGCGTGCGCTGATCGGCAAGTTCGAGGGCGACGTCGCCACCGTGCTGGCCCCTGGCGGTGAGCGCGAGTACGAAGTCATTACCGTCCGCTATATCTGAGGCCGCTTGTTCTCTTCCTCCTATAACAGCCTGCCGCCGCTGCCGCACCGCATCTTTCTGCTGCTGACGGTGGTCTGGGCGGGCAGCCTCTGGACGGTCGGCTACATGGTGGCGCCGACCTTGTTTTCCGTGCTGCCCAGCCGTGAGATGGCCGGCATGATCGCCGGGCACCTGTTCCATACCGAAGCCATCGTAGGCGTGACCATCGGCGTGCTGCAGCTGGTGCTGTGCAATGTGATGATCCGGCGCGGCGCCAACCGCTACCGCGCACTGCGCTGGCTGGTGCTGGGCATGCTGTGCTGCGTGCTGGTGGGCTACTTCGGCACGCAACCCTTCATGGGCAGCCTGAAGGCCAAGGCGCTGGCGCTGGGAGTGGGGGTTTCGGAGTCGCCTTACAAGTCGCAGTTCGGCATGCTGCACGGCGTGTCCAGTGCTTTTTACCTGCTGCAAAGCCTGCTGGCACTGGTGCTGGTGTGGCGCGCTTCGGCGCCACGTTCGGCGGGGGAGTAGGGGCCCAGGGGGGGGGCGGCCGGCGGCCACCGGGCGGTGGCCGCATGTCCGGATGGGCGAATCAGCCCAGTGCTTTCTTCTTCTGGCTGGTCGGCCGCGCGCGCGAGCGCTTGACGTTGCCGCCCGCGGTGACACGCTCGTTACCCAGTACGGTCACTTCCTTGCGGGTCGGGCGGCGATTCGGCGCGGCGCTGGGTTTCTTGACCGTGACCGTGCGCGGCGCGGCGCCGCCGCGGCGGGCCGGCGGGGCATGGCGGCCCAGGTTGTCCGGCTGGTTTTCCTTCAGGCGCGCTTCGCCCGGGCGCCAGACCACCAGCAGCTTGCCGATATGCTGGATCGGCGCGGCGCTCAGCGCTTCGCAGATTTCTTCGTAGATTGCGATACGGGCGTCGCGGTCGTCGCCGAACACGCGGATCTTGATCAGGTCGTGCGCAGCCAGGCTGCGGTCGATCTCGGCCAGCACGGCGCCGGTAAGGCCTTCGGCGCCAACCATGACGACCGGGTTCAGGGCATGGGCACGGGAGCGCAGTTCTGAACGCTGGGCAGGAATCAGTTGTAGTGCGGGCATAGGTAGGCGCCACTGGCGCTGGAGTTTTGTGCGCTGCAGGCCCGGCAGGTGCCGGCAAGGCAGGCGGGCGGAGCGCGAATTGGCGCGTATTATCCGTCAATCCGGCACTGTCGGGCGGCAAAATCATCAAAACAGTACAAAAACCTTGCGCATGTGGCATCGGCCGCGTGCCTGGGCAGGCAACAGGCTGGATCTGGCATGGCAAAGAACAAGTTTAACCATTCGTGGCTGCACGACCACATCAACGACCCCTACGTGAAGATGGCGCAGCGGGAGGGCTATCGTGCCCGCGCCGCATACAAGCTCAAGGAAATTGACGAGCAGGACAAGCTGATCCATCCGGGCCAGGTGATCGTCGACCTGGGGGCGGCGCCAGGCAGCTGGAGCCAGTACGCCCGCAACAAGCTGGCGGCTTCACCGCGGGCCAGGGACGGAAAGATCGACGGCGCGGTGGTGGCGATCGATATCCTGCCGATGGAGTCTGTCGCGGACGTCACATTTATCCAGGGCGATTTCCGCGAGGAGGAAGTCTTCCGCCAGCTCGAAGATGTCGTGCTGGAGGCCTCTGGCGGTGACAAAATCGACCTTGTTATCTCCGACATGGCCCCCAATTTGTCCGGTGTAGCCTCCGCCGATTCGGCGCGGATCGAGTACTTGTGCGATCTGGCCCTTGAGTTTGCTCAGGCCCACCTGAAGCCGGAAGGCGCATTGCTGGTAAAGTGTTTCCACGGGAGCGGCTACAGCCAGATCGTGGAGAAGTTCAAACGGCAGTTCAAAGTGGTCGCGAAGCGCAAGCCCAAGGCGTCGCGCGACAAATCTTCCGAAACCTTTATCCTTGGGCGCTACCTGAAGGCGGTGGATTGATCGATCCCGATCGAGGCCAGGGCGAAATAAGAGGGCGAAAGTGCCCCACCCGCAGCTATCGGCGTCATAGTTTCGCTGTTTCCCCCCGAGGGCGGGCGCTGCATTACAATGCAGCTATCCGTTGGCAAGGCAATTGCAAAGGAGTTCGGCCTTGAATAACAACCTGTTTCAAAAGGCGGCAATCTGGCTCGTGATCGCGCTGGTTTTGTTTACCGTCTTCAAGCAGTTCGACAAGCCCCGTGCGCAGGACAGCGTCACCTATTCGCAGTTCATGGATGACGCCAAGAACGGCAAGGTGTCGCGTGTCGACGTGCAGGGCCGCAACCTGGTGGTCTCCCCGAAGGAAGGCGCCAAGTACACCATCATCTCGCCGGGCGACATCTGGATGGTCGGCGACCTGATGAAGTATGGCGTCCAGGTGACCGGCAAGGCGGATGACGAACCCAACGTGCTGGTCCAGGCCCTGTATTACCTCGGACCGACCCTGCTGATCATCGTGTTCTGGTTCTACATGATGCGCCAGATGCAAGGCGGCGGGAAAGGCGGCGCATTCTCATTCGGCAAGTCGCGCGCGCGCCTGATCGACGAGAACCAGAACGCCGTCACGTTCCAGGACGTGGCCGGCTGCGACGAGTCCAAGGAAGAAGTGGTCGAACTGGTCGACTTCCTGAAGGACCCGCAGAAGTTCCAGAAGCTGGGCGGCCGTATCCCGCGTGGCGTGCTGCTGGTCGGCCCTCCGGGTACCGGCAAGACGCTGCTGGCGCGTGCCATTGCCGGCGAGGCCAAGGTGCCGTTCTTCAGCATCTCTGGTTCGGACTTCGTTGAAATGTTCGTCGGCGTGGGCGCGGCCCGTGTCCGCGACATGTTCGAGAACGCCAAGAAGCAGGCACCCTGCATCGTGTTCATCGATGAAATCGACGCGGTCGGCCGCCATCGTGGCGCCGGCATGGGCGGCGGCAACGACGAGCGCGAGCAGACCCTGAACCAGATGCTGGTCGAGATGGACGGCTTCGAGGCCAACTCGGGCGTGATCGTGATCGCCGCGACCAACCGTGCCGACGTGCTGGACAAGGCGCTGCTGCGTCCGGGTCGTTTCGACCGCCAGGTCTACGTGGGCCTGCCGGACATCCGCGGCCGCGAGCAGATCCTGAAGGTCCACATGCGCAAGGTGCCGATCGGCAACGACGTCGATGCCTCGGTGATCGCGCGTGGTACCCCGGGCTTCTCGGGCGCTGACCTGGCCAACCTGGTCAACGAAGCTGCCCTGTTTGCCGCCCGCCGCAACAAGCGCGTGGTCGACATGCAGGACTTCGAGGACGCCAAGGACAAGATCTACATGGGTCCGGAGCGCAAGTCGACGGTCATGCGCGAGGAAGAGCGCCGTGCCACGGCTTACCACGAGTCCGGTCATGCGGTGGTTGCCAAGCTGCTGCCCAAGGCCGACCCGGTGCACAAGGTCACCATCATGCCGCGTGGCTGGGCGCTGGGCGTGACCTGGCAGCTGCCGGAGCATGACAAGTATTCGAAGTACAAGGACAGCATGCTGGAAGAGGTCGCGATCCTCTTCGGCGGCCGGGCGGCGGAAGAAGTCTTCCTCAACGCCATGAGCACCGGGGCGTCCAACGACTTCGAGCGTGCCACCAAGATCGCCCGCGACATGGTGACCCGCTTCGGCATGAGCGATTCGCTTGGCGCCATGGTCTACGTGGACACCGAGCAGGATGGCATGTTCGGCAAGCTGTCTTCCAAGACCGTGTCGGAAGCCACGCAGCAGAAGGTCGACGCCGAGATCCGCCGCATCATCGACGAGCAATACGCGCTGGCCAAGCGCCTGCTCGAAGATAACCGCGACAAGGTCGAAGCCATGACCAACGCGCTGATGGAGTGGGAAACCATCGATGCCGACCAGGTTAACGACATCATGGCCGGCAAGCCTCCGCGCCCGCCGCGCAGCGCATCGGGCCCCAACGGTGGTGGCAGCACGCCTTCGGGCGGCTCGCCGGTGGCGCCGACGAACGCGCCTGCCACGGCCTGATTGCCCGGCTCGTCAGACTGACGACGCCTGCATGCTGGCTGTAAGTGCATGACCCTGAAGCCGGTGCCTGGTGCACCGGCTTTTCCTTTTGCGCGACCGGGTTCGCGCATCGCTTTCTTGAGTATTCAGACCTTGCAGCAAACTCCACAGACCCGGTATTTCCAGTGCGGACGCTTCCGCTTTGCGCTCGACCAGCGCCCGCTCGTGATGGGCATCCTCAACGTTACGCCCGACTCCTTCTCGGACGGCGGCCAGCACGCCAGTCGCAATGCCGCCGTGCGCCACGCCGAGCAGATGCTCGCGGAGGGCGTGGACATCATCGACATCGGTGGCGAATCCAGCCGGCCGGGCTCGGCCGCATTGCCGCTCGAGGATGAGTTGGCGCGCGTGATCCCGGTAGTCGAGGCATTGCGCGACTGTGGCAAGCCGCTGTCGATCGACACTTACAAGCCCGAGGTCATGCGCGCCGCGCTTGCGGCCGGCGCGGATCTCATCAACGATATCTGGGGCTTCCGCATGCCGGGCGCGGTGGAGGCACTGGCGGCGCCGGAGGCGGGGCAGGCCGGGCTATGCGTGATGCACATGCAGCGCGATCCGCAGACCATGCAGGAAGACCCGCACTATGACGATGTGGTCGGCGAGGTGGCGGACTTCCTGGCCGAGCGCATTGCCGTGCTGCGCGCCGCCGGCATCGATGACGCGCGCATATCCCTCGATCCGGGGTTTGGCTTCGGCAAGACGCCGGATCATAATCTGCGCCTGCTCGGCCAGTTGCCGCGGGTGGCGGTCGAAGGGCTGCCGGTACTGGCGGGGATCTCGCGCAAGTCCACGCTGGGCACGATCCTGGGCGGCCGCCCACCGCAGCAACGAATTGCAGCCAGTATTGCTGCCGCGGTGTGTGCGGTAGAGCGCGGTGCGTTTATCGTACGCGTGCATGATGTGGAACAGACCGTGGACGCGGTGAAGACCTGGTGGGCCGTGCGCAACGAGTCCGTCGCGGCGGGCTGAGCCGCCAATGTCTACGCAAGCCAGGCGCCGCAGAGCGCCAGGCAGCGCAACGCAAACAGAACGAAAGGGAACAGCGAATGACACGCAAGTATTTCGGGACTGATGGCATCCGGGGGCGCGTTGGCGAGGCGCCGATCACCCCCGACTTCGTGATGCGCCTGGGCCATGCCGCCGGCAAGGTGCTGGCGCACGGCGCCAGGACGGGGCAGGGCCGTCCGACCGTGCTGATCGGCAAGGACACCCGCATTTCCGGCTATATGCTCGAAGCCGCACTGGAAGCCGGCTTTACTTCGGCCGGCGTGCATGTGCTGCTGACCGGGCCGCTGCCTACGCCGGGCATTGCCTACCTGACGCGCGCGCTGCGCCTGTCGGCCGGCGTGGTGATCTCGGCCAGCCACAACCCGTACTATGACAACGGCATCAAGTTCTTTTCCGCCGACGGTGACAAGCTGCCTGACGCGGTCGAGGCCGAGATCGAGGCCGCCATCGACGAGCCGATGCTGTGCGCACCCTCCGACGACCTTGGCCGCGCCCGCCGCATCAACGACGCACCGGGCCGCTACATCGAGTTCTGCAAGAGTACCTTCCCGCACGAGCAGGACCTGCACGGCCTGAAGCTGGTGGTCGATTGCGCCCATGGCGCCGCCTACCACATCGCGCCGCACGTCTTCCACGAGCTGGGTGCCGACGTGGTCTCGATCGGCAACCAGCCGGACGGCCGCAATATCAACGCAGGCTATGGCGCCACCGCGCCCGCCAGGCTGATCGAGGCGGTCAAGGCCAACGGTGCCGACCTGGGCCTGGCCTTCGATGGCGACGCGGACCGGCTGCAGGTGGTGGACGCCGACGGCCGCCTATATAACGGCGACGAGCTGCTGTATCTGATCGTGCGCGACCGGCAGGCCAACGGCCAGGTCGTGCCGGGCGCGGTGGGCACGTTGATGACCAATATGGCGGTGGAGCTGGCGCTGCAGCGCCAGGGCGTTGAATTCGTGCGCGCCAAGGTTGGCGACCGCTATGTGCTGGAAGAGCTGAACAAGCGCAAGTGGACACTGGGCGGGGAGGGATCCGGCCACCTGCTGTGCCTCGATCGCCACAGCACCGGTGACGGCATTGTCTCGGCGCTGCAGGTGCTGGCCGCACTGCGCCGCAGCGGCAAGACGCTGGCACAACTGCTGGAAGGTGTCGCGCTGTTCCCTCAGACGCTGATCAACGTGCGCGTGCAGAAAGGTTTCGACTGGCAGTCGCACGCCGGCCTGAAGGCCGCGCGCGCCGCGGTCGAGCCGGCACTTGAAGGCCGAGGCCGGGTGCTGATCCGCGCCTCCGGCACCGAGCCTGTGGTGAGGGTGATGGTGGAGGCCGAGCAGGCCGAGATGGCCGAACGCGCCGCGAAGACGCTGGCCGATGCGCTGAGCGCCTGATTCGTCGCACCTGAAGCGCAAACGCCGGGTTGATCCCGGCGTTTTTTTATGCTGTTTTGCAATTAACTGCCGTAACATTGCGACCGCGTGACAGTTCGATGGCGCCTTGAAACCCAGGCTGGCAGCGGGTTTCAAGAAGATTCAAAGATGTCATGGAATTGTCATATAGGGAGCTTAGAGTTCGTCTTGTCAAAAATTTGTCATTCCCAACCAATGTTCTCTGGAGGACATATGAAGCTGGTCAAGACTGCCGTGGCAGGCATCGTTTCGATGGTCGTAGCGGGTACTGCGTTCGCGGCGGAAATTACCGGTGCAGGCGCTTCCTTCCCGGCGCCCGTCTATTCCAAGTGGGCCGACGCATATAACAAAGCAACGGGCAACAAGGTCAACTATCAATCCATCGGCTCGTCGGGCGGCATCAAGCAGATCGGCGCCAAGACGGTCGATTTCGGCGCCTCTGACGCGCCGCTGAAGGACGAGGAACTGAGCAAGCAGGGCCTGGTCCAGTTCCCGACCGTGATCGGCGGCGTGGTGCCGGTGATCAATCTGCAAGGCGTGAAGCCGGGCGAGCTGACCATCACCGGCGAGGTGCTGGCCAACATCTACCTGGGCAAGATCAAGAAGTGGGACGACCCCGCGATCAAGGCGCTGAACCCGCAAGCCAAGCTGCCGAGCCAGGACATCCTGCCGGTGCGCCGTGCCGACGGCTCGGGCACCACCTTCATCTTCACCAACTACCTGTCCAAGGTCAGCGCTGACTGGAAGGGCTCGGTCGGCGAGGGCACCACGGTCAACTGGCCGGGCGGCGGCACCGGCGGCAAGGGCAACGAGGGCGTGGCCGCCTTCGTGCAGCGCCTGAATGGTGCCATCGGCTACGTCGAGTACGCCTACGCCAAGCAGAACAAGATGACCCACGTGAACATGAAGAACGCGTCGGGTGCCGTGGTCAAGCCGGGCGACGATGCCTTCAAGGCAGCCGCCGCCGGCGCGGACTGGAGCAAGAGCTACTACCAGATCCTGACCAACCAGCCGGGCAAGGATGCATGGCCGATCGCCGGCGCCACCTTCATCCTGGTCCACAAGAACCAGGACAAGCCGGCGCAGGGTGCCGAAGTGCTGAAGTTCTTCGACTGGGCCTACAAGAATGGCACCGGCATGGCTGCCGACCTGGACTACGTACCGCTGCCGGAAAACGTCGTCAACCAGATCCGCACGACCTGGAAGACCATCGTCAAGGACGCCTCGGGCAAGGCGCTGTACTGATCTGACGGCATCGCCGGCCCCGTGCGAGCGCGGGGCCGGTGTCCGGGCGGCCTGACTCTCGCCCGGACACCGCGCTCCCGCCCAGGCGGGAGCGGCGATCCAACCTGAATTCTCCGACATGGCGACCATCCCCTCCGACACCCGCGGCGTGCAGCCTCCAAGCCGGCTCGGCGACATCCTGTTCGGCGGCCTCACGCGCGGCGCCGCCATCGTGACGCTGCTGCTGCTGGGCGGCATCATCGTCTCGCTGGCGATCAGCGCCTGGCCCTCGATCCAGACCTTTGGCGCGCGCTTCCTGTGGACCGCGGAGTGGGATCCACCCGCCGATGTCTACGGCGCGCTGGTGCCCATCTACGGCACCATCGTGACCTCGCTGATCGCGCTGATCATCGCGGTGCCGGTGAGCTTCGGCATCGCACTGTTCCTGACCGAGCTGTCACCCGCCTGGCTGCGCCGCCCGCTCGGCACCGCCATCGAACTGCTGGCCGCGGTGCCGTCGATCGTGTATGGCATGTGGGGCCTGCTCGTGTTCGCGCCGATCTTCGGCGAATATTTCCAGAAGCCGCTGGCCGCCACGGTGGGCCAGCTGCCGGTGATCGGCAAGCTGTTCCAGGGCGCGCCGCTGGGCATCGGCCTGCTGTGCGCGGGCGTGATCCTGGCGATCATGATCATCCCGTACATCGCCTCGGTGATGCGCGACGTGTTCGAAGTCACCCCGGTGCTGCTCAAGGAATCCGCCTACGGCGTGGGCTGCACCACCTGGGAAGTGATGTGGAACGTGGTGCTGCCCTACACCCGCGCCGGCGTCATCGGCGGCGTGATGCTGGGCCTGGGCCGTGCGCTGGGCGAGACCATGGCCGTCACCTTCGTGATCGGCAATACCAACCTGCTGGACAGCGCGTCGCTGTTCTCGCCGGGCAACAGCATCACCTCGGCGCTGGCCAACGAGTTCGCCGAAGCCGGCGCCGGCCTGCACACCGCTGCGCTGATGGAGCTGGGCCTGATCCTGTTCTTCATCACCTTCGTGGTGCTGGCGCTGTCCAAGCTGTTGCTGCTGCGACTGGCAAAGAATGAGGGAACCAAATGAGCCACGCGAGCCAAGCCGTGTCGTCTGTATCGATCCCCGCCGTCCGTCCCGACGCCGACGCCGTGCGCGCCCGGCTGCAGGCGCGCCGGCGTCGCACCAACCTCTATGCACTGACCGCCTCGCTGGTCGCCATGGCCTTCGGCCTGTTCTGGCTGGCGTGGATCCTGTGGACCACCGTCACGCTGGGCGTCGGCGGCCTGTCGCTGGACCTGTTCACGCAGATGACCCCGGCGCCCAACACCGCTGGCGGCGGCCTCGCCAATGCCATCTTCGGCAGCTTCGTGATGGTGGGCATGGCCACGCTGTTCGGCACGCCGCTGGGCATCCTGGCCGGCATCTACCTGGCTGAATACGGCAAGAGCTCGCCGCTGGCCAGCTTCATCCGCTTCATCAACGACATCCTGCTGTCGGCGCCGTCGATCGTGATCGGCCTCTTTGTCTACGCGCTGGTGGTGACCCGCATGGGCCACTTCTCGGGCTGGGCCGGCATCTGCGCGCTGGCGCTGCTGCAGATCCCGATCGTGGTGCGCACCACCGAAAACATGCTGAACCTGGTGCCCAACGCGCTGCGTGAAGCGGCCTTCGCCCTGGGCACGCCCAAGTGGAAGATGGTGCTGTCGATTACGGTGAAGTCATCGTACGCCGGCATTGTGACGGGCGTATTGCTGGCGGTCGCGCGTATCGCCGGTGAAACCGCGCCGCTGCTGTTCACCGCGCTGTCCAACCAGTTCTGGACCTCCGACCTGAACAAGCCGATGGCCAACCTGCCGGTGACCATCTTCCGCTTCGCCATGAGCCCATTCACCGAATGGCAGCAACTGGCCTGGGCGGGCGTGTTCCTGATTACGATCGGCGTGCTGGCCCTGAATATCCTGGCGCGCATCCTGTTCAAGAAGAGATAAGCGGCGGGACGACAATCCCACGTTCCGCCCTGAAGACTGCAAGCTGACTGCAAGCGAGAGAACGCAATGACCTCCACCGTCATCGACATTCCTGATTCGGTACGCGCCAAGATCGACGTGCGCAACCTGAACTTCTACTACAGCCAGTTCCATGCGCTGAAGAACATCAACATGTCGATCCCCGACCGCAAGGTCACCGCCTTTATCGGCCCGTCGGGCTGCGGCAAGTCGACGCTGCTGCGTACGTTCAACAAGATGTACGCGCTCTACCCCGAGCAGCGGGCCGAGGGCGAGATCAACATGGACGGCGAAAACCTGCTGACCGCCAAGCAGGACATCGCGCTGCTGCGCGCCAAGGTCGGCATGGTGTTCCAGAAGCCGACGCCGTTCCCGATGTCCATCTACGACAACATCGCCTTCGGCGTGCGCCTGTTTGAGAAGCTGTCGCGCTCGGAAATGGACGACCGCGTGGAATGGGCGCTGACCAAGGCGGCGCTGTGGAACGAGGCCAAGGACAAGCTGCACCAGTCGGGCTACGGCCTGTCCGGCGGCCAGCAGCAGCGCCTGTGCATCGCGCGCGGCATCGCCATCCGCCCGGAAGTGCTGCTGCTCGACGAGCCGTGCTCGGCGCTGGACCCGATTTCCACCGGCCGCATCGAAGAGCTGATCGCCGAGCTGAAGGACGAGTACACCGTGGTGATCGTGACCCACAACATGCAGCAGGCCGCGCGCTGCTCGGACTACACCGCCTACATGTACCTGGGCGAGCTGATCGAGTTTGGCGAGACCGAGAAGATCTTCATCAAGCCGCACCGCAAGGAAACGGAAGACTACATCACCGGCCGTTTCGGTTGATGCCAGGACTGAAAAGCAGGGCAGGGACTAGCATACCCATAGCAGCCAGGAGAAACCCATGACTGACAAGCACCTGTCGACCCAGTTCGACGCCGACCTCAATGCGATCAATACCAAGCTGCTGCAGATGGGCGGGCTGGTCGAGTCGCAGATCGAAGTTGCCATGCGCGCGCTTGCCGACTTCGACGCCGACCTGGCCGACCAGGTCATCACGCGCGAACAGCAGCTCAACGCGCTGGAAGTCGAGATCGATGCCGATTGCGGCAACATCATCGCCCGGCGCCAGCCGACCGCGCGCGACCTGCGCCTGGTGATGGCCATTTCCAAGACCATCACCAACCTGGAACGCGCCGGAGACGAGGCCGAGAAGATCGCCAAGCGCACCAAGCACATCATGGAAGACGCGTCGGCGCACAGCATCAACTATGCCGAGGTGAAGCTGTCGGGCGAGATGGCGATCTCGCTGCTGCGCCAGGCGCTGGATGCCTTTGCCCGCCTGGACACCGTGGCGGCGGCGCGTATCGTCAAGGACGACAAGGCCATCGACGAGGAATTCCGCGGTTTCGTGCGCAAGCTGATCACTTACATGATGGAAGATCCGCGTACCATCTCGGTCGCGCTGGATTTCCTCTTTATCGCCAAGGCGGTGGAGCGTATCGGCGACCACGCCAAGAATATCGCGGAGTTTATTATCTACATCGTCAAGGGGACGGATGTCCGCCATGTCTCGCGCGAGGACATGGAGCGCGAGGCGCTGAGTTGAGCGGGCTGATTGCGGAGAACGATACACATGCCGAGTAGTATTCTCGTTGTCGAAGATGAACCGGCGATCGCCGAACTGATTGCCGTCAACCTGCAGCACGCGGGGCACTATCCGATCCGGGCCTATAACGCCGAGCAGGCGCTGTCGCTGATGAGCGACGTGCTGCCCGACTTGGTGCTGCTGGACTGGATGCTCCCGGGCAAGTCGGGCGCGACCTTCGCCAAGGAGCTGCGGGCCAACGACCGCACCCGCCAGATCCCGATCATCATGCTGACCGCCCGCGGCGAGGAGCAGGACAAGGTGATGGGCCTGGAGGCCGGCGCCGACGACTACGTCACCAAGCCGTTTTCGCCCAAGGAATTGCTGGCCCGCATCAAGGCCGTGCTGCGCCGCCGTGCGCCACAGCTGACCGACGACGTGGTGGCCATCAACGGCCTGCGGCTGGATCCGGCCACGCACCGCGTTACCGGCCAGGACGACAGTGGCCCGATCAAGCTCGACCTGGGGCCGACCGAGTTCCGCCTGCTGCACTTCCTGATGACGCATCCGGAGCGCGTGCACAGCCGTTCGCAACTGCTCGACCAGGTCTGGGGCGACCACGTCTTTGTTGAAGAGCGCACCGTCGACGTGCATATCAAGCGTTTGCGCGCAGCGCTCACCCCCGGTGGCTACAGCAACATGATCGAAACCGTGCGCGGCAGCGGCTACCGCCTCGCGCGCTCTCCCGGCGCCTGAACGGCCGGCGGCGCGGGGCGGCGCCATTCCACCCCGCGCTACAACCCACGCTGCTGGCAGGGCGCGGCGAATCCGTGGCACACTCCGTCGCAACCCGTGCGGCCACGCAATGGCCGCTAGAGCCTGAACCCTGCGCATGAATGTCATCTGGGCCCGCTCCGTGGCCATCCTGATCAGCCTGCTGGTGGTGTCCGCCGGCGTCTACCTGGCCTTTGGCCCGGTCGCCGCGCTGGCACTCTCGTGCGTCGTGCTGCTCGGGCTGCTTTGCTTCTACCTCTACCAGATCAACCGCCTGTGGAAAGTGCTGGACGCGCCGGTCTACGGCGAGATCCCGAGCGCCGTGGGCCTGTGGGGCGAGGTGTATTACCGGCTGCACCGGCTGGTCAAGCGCTGGCGCACGCAGGTACTGCAGGTTGAGCAGCAGCACACCCGCTTTATCCAGGCGATCCAGGCCTCGCCCAACGGCGTGCTGATGCTGGACGACGCCGACCAGATCGAATGGTGCAACGACGTGGCCGAGCAGCACTTCGGCCTGAACGCGCGGCGCGACGTGCGCCAGCGCATCACGCACCTGATCCGTCGGCCCGAATTCGTGCACTACCTGACGCGGCAGCGCTTCGACGATCCGCTGCTGATGCGCGACATGGGCGAGCACAAGCACAGCGTGATCGCGGTGCAGATACTGCCCTATGGCGACAACCGCAAGCTGGTGATCACGCAGGACATCACCAAGCTGGAAAACACCGAATCGATGCGCCGCGACTTCGTCGCCAACGTCTCGCATGAGCTCAAGACGCCGCTGACGGTGCTGACCGGTTTCCTGGAAACCGTGCGCGACCTGCCGGTTTCGGAAGAGGATCGCCGCCGCTATATCGACATGATGCTGGTGCAGTCGATGCGCATGCAGAGCATCGTCGAGGACCTGCTGGCGCTGGCCAAGCTGGAGAGCGATGCGCAGCCGCCGGGCAACGACATGGTGGCCGTGCAGGCGATGGTGGCGCACCTGATGCATGATGCCGAGGCGCTGTCGCAAGGCCGGCACAAGATTGCGGCCGAGATCGACCCCACGGTGGGATTCCGCGGCGCCGAGACCGAGCTGTTGTCGGCGCTGGGCAACCTGGTGTCCAACGCAGTGCGCTACACGCCGGAAGGTGGGCGCATTTCGCTGCGACTGGGCTGGGAAGAGGGCCATGCCGTCTTCTCGGTAGCCGATACCGGCCTCGGCATCGGCGCCGAACATATCCCGCGGCTGACCGAGCGCTTCTATCGCGTCGACCGCAGCCGCTCGCGCGATACTGGCGGCACCGGACTGGGCCTGGCCATCGTCAAGCACGTGCTGTCGCGCCACCATGCCGACCTGCGCGTGACCAGCGAGGAAGGGCGCGGCAGCGTGTTCCGCATCATCTTCCCGCTGGAGCGCAGCGTGCGCACCCTGAGCGACGCGTCCGCCGCCGTGCCGGCATCGCCGCAGGCACCGGATTCGTCACGCCGGGCCGCCTGAGCGGTTTGCCTCACCGGTCCGCCAAAGCAACAAGCCCCGCCGCGGCGGGGCTTGTTGCTTTTCGGCAGGGATTCACGGATTGCCGCCGAACATCACCAGCATGTCGTTCTGGCTGACACGCGGATGCTTGGACCGCGTCTGCTTGCGCACGTAGTTGCCGTCCGGCTGCATGATCCACGCGGAAGCATTGTCGCGCAGGTGGACCTGCAGGCTTTCCTTGATCACGCGCGCCTTCAGCGCCTTGTCCAGCACGGGGAAGGCCACCTCGACGCGGCGGAACAGGTTGCGATCCATCCAGTCGGCGCTGGACAGGTACAGCACCTCTTCGCCGCCCGCGCGGAAATAATAGACGCGATGGTGTTCCAGGAACCGCCCGACGACCGAACGCACCGAGATGTTCTCGGACATGCCCGGCACGCCCGGCATCAGCGCGCAGACGCCGCGTACGATCAGGTCGATCTTCACCCCCGCGCGCGAGGCCTTGTAGAGCTCGTCGATGATCGACGCCTCCAGCAGGGCATTCATCTTGGCGATGATCCGGGCCGGCTTGCCGGCGCGCGCGTTGCGGGCTTCGGCGCGGATATGCTCGACCAGGTTGGTCTGCATGGTGAACGGCGACTGCCACAGGTGGTTCAGCCGGATCGTGCCGGCGGTGCCGGTCAGCAGCTGGAACACGTGGTGGACGTCTTCGCAGATCGCCTCATCGGCGGTCAGCAGCCCGAAGTCGGTATAGAGGCGCGCGGTGCGCGGATGGTAGTTGCCCGTGCCCAGATGCGCATAGCGGCGCAGCTTGACCTGCTTGGCCTTGGGGCCGGTCGGCTCGCGCCGCACGATCAGCAGCATCTTGGCGTGGCACTTGTGGCCGACCACGCCGTAGATCACGTGCGCACCGGCCGATTCCAGCCGCTCGGCCCAGTTGATGTTGGTCTCTTCGTCGAAGCGCGCGAGCAGTTCCACCACCACGGTGACTTCCTTGCCGTTGCGCGCGGCGGTCATCAGCGCTTCCATCACCAGCGACTCGTTGCCGGTGCGGTAGACGGTCTGCTTGATCGCGACCACGTTGGGATCCGCGGCCGCCAGCTGCAGCAGGTCGAGCACCGAGCTGAAGCTCTCGTACGGGTGGTGCAGCAGCACGTCCTGCTGGCGCATCACGTCGAACATCGACATGCCGCTGGCGAAGGCCTTCACGGGTGCCGGCACATAAGGCGGGTACTTGAGGGCGGGGCGATCGACCATGTCGGGGATCTGCATCAGCCGCACCAGGTTCACCGGGCCGGAGACACGGTACAGGTCCTGCTCGCTCAGGCCCGACTCCAGCAGCAGCCGGCGCGCCAGCGGCATCGGGGTATCGGAGGACACCTCCAGCCGCACCGTGTCGCCGAAATGGCGCGTCGGCAGTTCGCCCTGCAGCGCTTCGCGCAGGTCGGTGATTTCGTCTTCGGAAACGAACAGGTCGGAGTTGCGCGTGACACGGAACTGGTAGCAGCCGTGCACCGCGATCGCCGGGAACAGCTCGTGCACGAAGCCCTGCATGAACGACGACAGCATCACGAAGCCGAACGGGTAGCCCGACAGCTTCTCCGGCATCTTCACCACGCGCGGCAGCGCGCGCGGCGCCTGCACGATGGCGAGATCGGCCTCGCGGCCGAAGGCATCCTTGCCGGACAGTTCCACCACGAAATTCAGGCTCTTGTTGAGCACGCGCGGGAAGGGGTGGGCGGGGTCCAGCGCGATCGGCGTCAGCACCGGTGCCAGCTCGCGCTGGAAGAACTCGCGCGCCCATTCGCGCTGCGCGTCGGTCCAGGTCGTGGTCAGGTGGAAAAAGACACCTTCTTTTTCAAGAAGTGGAAAAATGGTGTTCTGCAGCATGTCATACTGCGAAGCAACAAGCCGCTGCGTGCGCTCGGTGACAAGCTGGTAAGCCTGCTGGAAGGACAGTCCGTCCGGCGTCAGCCCCGACGCGTTGTCGCGCATCTGTTCCTTCAGGCCCGCCATGCGGATTTCAAAGAACTCGTCCAGGTTGCTGGACACGATGCAGATAAACTTCAGGCGCTCCAGAAGCGGTACCTTGGGGTCCGCGGCTTGCGCCAGCACGCGGGCATTGAATTCCAGAATGCCCAGCTCGCGATTGAGCAGCGTGCTGGACGGTGTCGTCGACATGGTCATGACCTTCTTTTGGTAATGTGGCGACTTTTCCATAGAATCGTGTCACTTTCATGACAGTTTGATTTTGTCATGAGGATGACATGACAAGGACATATTTTTCCGGGGCGCGAGCGCCGGCACCGGGGCACCCGGCAGTGCCCCGGCCGAGCCACGCAACATCCAAGCGAACCAGCCCTCCAGGCACACGATGAACGACACTCCACACCTGCTCGCCGCCGTCGACATGGGCTCGAACAGCTTCCGCCTGATGATCGGGCGGGTGGACGAGACCACCACCGCCAATGGCCCGGCGAGCCAGATCTTCCAGGTCGACGCCCTGCGCGAGCCGGTGCGGCTTGCGGCTGGCCTGACGCCCGACAAATACCTTGACCAGCCCGCGCGCCGCCGCGGCATCGATGCGCTGCGGCGCTTCGGCGACCGCCTGCGCGACTTCGCACCGAACCAGGTGCGCGCGGTCGCCACCAATACGCTGCGCGTGGCCAAGAACGCGTCGGAGTTCCTGATCGAGGCCGAGAACGCGCTCGGCTTCCCGATCGAAGTCATTGCCGGGCGGGAAGAAGCGCGGCTGATCTACCTGGGTGCCTCGCACGATGCGCCGGCCTGTCAGGGCAACCGGCTGGTGGTGGACATCGGCGGCGGCTCGACCGAATTCATCATCGGCAGCGGCTACCAGTCCAAGCTGATGGAGAGCCTGTACATCGGCTGCGTATCGCACAGCCGGCAGTTCTTCCCCAGCGGCAATGTCGACGAATACGCGATGAAGCAGGCCGAGCTGGCCGCGCGGCGTGAGATCCAGGTGCTGGTGCGCCAGTACCGCGCCGCCGGCTGGGAGCAGGCGGTCGGTTCGTCGGGCACGGCGCGCGCGCTGGCCGAGCTGATCGAGCTCAACGGCATGAACGACAACCCGGCCGACCATGGCATCACGCGCGAAGGGCTGGAGCGCCTGAAGCGCGCGCTGGTCAAGGCCGAGAACACCAACCGGGTCAAGCTCACCGGCCTGAAGGCGGACCGCATCCCGGTGCTGCCGGGCGGGTTGTCGATCATGCTGGGCGTGTTCGCCGAACTCGACATCGACCGCATGGATGTGACCGACGGCGCGCTGCGCCTGGGCGTGCTCTATGACCTGCTGGGGCGCAGCCACCACGAGGATATGCGCACCGTCACGGTCGATCAGTTCATGCGCCGCTACGGCGTCGACCGCGCCCAGGCAGGGCGCGTGCGTGGCAGCGCGCAGGCCCTGCTGTCACACTTCCCGGATCCCGCCAATGAACGGCGCGAAGACAACCTGGCGCTGCTGGGCTGGGCCGCCAGCCTGCATGAGATCGGCATGTCGATCTCGCACAGCGGCTACCACAAGCATTCGGCGTATATCGCCACGCATGCGGACATGCCCGGCTTCTCCAAGACCGACCAGGCGCGCCTGGCCACGCTGTTGCTGGGGCATGCGGGCAAGCTCGGCAAGCTGTCGGGCAGCGGCAAGTTCGTCGACTGGCGCATGCTGTTCAGCCTGCGCCTGGCCTTCGTTCTGTGCCGGCGCCGTTCGGACGTCGGGTTGCCCGATATCCGCGTCAGCCAGCTGGCCGAGGCGCTCGACGAGGGCTTCGAGGTGCGCCTGCCCAAGATGTGGATCGATGCCAATCCGCTGATCGAATACAGCCTCGCCCAGGAGGCCGACGAATGGCAGCGGATCGGCAAGCGCTACAAGGTCATCTACGACTGATGCGCGGCTGAGCGCGGAGGAAGGGGGCCGCCGCTCAGGCGGCCTGGTTCAGCCGGTTTGGTTCAGCCGGTTTGGTTCAGCCGCCCTGGGTCAGGCCGAGGAAGTGGCGGGCGTAGCGCGGGTTCATGTCGTTCACGCGCAGCAGCGTCAGGAAGTCGGCCACGTTGAAGTCCGGATCCCAGGCCGGCTGGCCGCAGATCTTCGCCCCGAGGCGCAGGTAGCCCTTGATCAGCGCGGGCGGCTCGACCTCGAGCTGCTGGTTCAGGTCCTCGACCGGCAGGGGCAGGCGCGGAAAGGCATGGTATTCGATCGGTGCCAGGTAGCGCTCGCTGAACAGCCGGTGCAGGCTGGCTGCATAGTGGCCGCCGTCGCTCATCGGCACGCTGGCGCAGCCCAGCATCGACTCGATGCCCCAGCGCTGCAGGTACTCGCCCAGCCCACCCCACAGCGCCATGATGACGCTGCCCGAGCGGTAGTCGCGGTGCACGCAGGAGCGGCCCAGCTCCAGCATCTTGGGGCGCAGGTGGGAAAGGCGCACCAGGTCGAATTCCGATTCCGCGTACAGGCAGCCCAGGCGCTTGGCCTGGTGCGGTGGCAGCACGCGGTAGGTGCCGACCACACGCAGCGTGGCCATGTCGCGCACGATCAGGTGGTCGCAGTAGGCATCGAACATGTCGATGTCCAGCTCGGGCACCGAAGACGTCAGGCGCGCGCCCATCTCTTCGGCGAACACCTTGTAGCGCAGGCGCTGCGCCTCGACTACTTCGTCCTGGTGGCGCGCCCACGCCACGCTGAGAGCAGGCGACTCACTTGCCTTATCCGATTGACGATGAAGACGGCTCCGCGCCGTCTGGCCGCCGAGGCCATTGGGCAAGGAGTCGAAAAGCGGCTGGGTCGGCGTGGGGAGGTCTCGCATCAGTATGTCCTTTTGGTGACGAAACTGTTGCGATGCAATGTAGTGAGGCGCGGTGACAGTGCCGTGACCCGCCGATGACGCTTCCGTGACGTCCGCCGGGTTGCCGGTGCCGGTGGCGATGTTGCACGGCCGGACTGGTTCTGGGGACGGGGCTGCCGGCGCGCCGGCGGGTTGGCGGGGACGATGGGGATCCGACGGGCAATCCATGGGAAATCTCCGTGACACCTGCAGTCGATGCCCATGCCTGGCATGGCTAGGGCGGCGCGGCCAGGGGGCGGCGCCGTAGCGACTCTAGGGAGCGGAGATTCCGGCTGCCATCAGCTATTTCAGATTTTGCAGGCGCAATGATGCCGGCCATGCCACGGCCTGCGGCCGGCTCGCGCGAGCCGGCTGCGCATGGCGAAGTCGGAAATGCCTGGGCTGCGTCAGAGGAATTCGGGGTTGATGACGGCACGCAGCACGGTCTGCGCCTCGCTTTCGCGAGTCCGTCCAGTCAGCCACCAGATGCCTGCCTTGCGCACGCTCCAGTCCATCTCGTTGCCGGCCAGAAGCAGGCTGGCGACGCGGCCGATCCATGGCTGGTGCCCGACCACCACCACGTGCTCGGTGCGTTCGGGCCATTGGACCGCGGCGAGGACCGCGCTGACGTCGGCGCCGGGGGCCAGCGCCTCGACGATCTGCGCGTCACCTGTCAGCGCCGCCGCCGTCTCGCGGGTGCGTACGGCGGGGCTGCACAGCACGCGGGTATCCGCCGGCAGATGCGCGCGCAGCCATCTGGCGGAGGTCTCCGCCTGCTTGCGGCCCCGGCGCGTCAACGGCCGCTGCAGGTCGGCGTGGCGGCTCAGGCTGAGGGCGTCGGGGAGGTCTTCGGCTTCGGCGTGGCGCCAGAGGATCAGGTTCATGTCGGGCGTGGCGGTGGTGATGCTTCGAGTATGGTGAAGCTGCCTGACTGGCGCAAGCGGGCGCGAGCGGACGGCCAGGTGCCGTCAATGACCGTAAACGAAATCGGGCCGCCCGTCGGGCAGCCCGCAAGTGTGTCCGGGCGCGGTGTCAGCTGCATGACAGCGCGTCTGCGACGCCCCGGAATCCACTTGTAACGGCGGGAGTGGCAACTCCGGCCGTGCGAAGACTCAGGACTTGTGGCGGAAGTTGATGCGGCCCTTGGTCAGGTCGTAGGGCGACATTTCCAGGGTGACGCGGTCGCCGGCCAGGATGCGGATGCGGTGCTTCTGCATCTTGCCCGAAGCGTATGCCCAGATTTCCACGCCGTTTTCCAGCGTGACACGATAGCGGTTGTCAGGCAGGGCTTCCGACACCACGCCGCCAAATTCAATGAGTTCTTCCTTAGCCAATCTGTTTTCCTTTCGGCAGCCCGCGAAGGCTGGGTTTGGTTATCAAAAATTCCGATCCGGTTCGGTCGGCCAGAGGCACGGCGCAGAACCGGCGCAAAACCGACGCACATTCGCCATGGCTGGCGAACCGCGCCATTGAAGTCGGTCGGGGCAGGCGCACGCGGACATTGCCGCGCGGCGCCACGCGTGGCGCCAGATACTCGATCCATACCGGTCGCGCTTCGGCCAGGCGCATGCGGATTGCCTGGCGTGGACGCTGCCGGTGACGGCCTGGGCGGCCGTTCGCTACGCGGAGCAGGGCGGGCAGGTGTACCCGGTGGTTCGCCAGTTCTGGTGTCGCCGCGGAAGGCCCGCGCCGGCTGCTGCTGAACGCTCGCAAGAGCGCGCTGGTGAGAACGCCCGGTTACAGGGATGCACGGACACCCCGGGGCTACTTGCTCCGGTATTGTATCACGTACGCAGTTGCAGCATTGCCCCCGTCGCACTGCAAGCCGTCGGGGAACTCGCGTGGTGCGTCTCGCATCCTGGTGATGCATGATCCACTCCGTGTGGCCCGCGTAGCTTGGTATTTGTCCGGTATGAGCTAGAACTAACTCGTACGGCCGGCCGGAGTCGGCGGGGCCGGAATCTCGCAAGGAGAAGACTGCCATGGAACTCCATCTGGACTCGCACCGCTACGTCCGCTGTACGCCGGACTGGCGGGCCGCCGTGGTGGCCGGGCTGATCGCCGGCGCGGTCTACATGGTGCTGGAGCTGCTGACGGCGCGCTTCCTGATGTACCAGGGCGCCTGGGGCACGGTGAAAATGGTGGCGGCCATTATCCTCGGCCGCGAAGCGCTTTCCGCCGATGCCTTCAACTGGACCGTGGTGCTGTCGGCCGGCACGGTCCATTTCGCGCTGTCGATCATACTTTCGGCGGTGCTGGCGATGATCTTGTCGTCATTCCGGCTCGATTCCAGCATGGCGCTGGCGTCGCTGGTCGGCATCGTGTTCGGCGTCGCGGTCTACCTGGTCAATTTCTATGTATTTGGCCGCTATTTCAACTGGTTCGACGAGGCACGCGGATGGGAAAGTCTGTTCGCCCACGCACTGTTCGGGCTGGTTGCGGCCGATGTGTATTGCAACCTCGAGCGGCGCCGCGCCGACACCGCTGGACCGCAGCCGGGCTGAAATCGCTGGCCCCGTCCTTCGCGCCAGCCGTCTACAACTGGCTGGCGTTTTCGGCTAGCCCATCTGGTTGATATGACGTTCGGCACCCTCGCACTACGCTAGAGGCAACCGACCACAGCGGCCGCCGCCAACGCGCCTTGCGGGCGGCCACACCGGAGTGCCCATGCGGGTCGCAATCGTCAGTACTGAGACTACCGGGCTCACGCCAGCGGACGAGCCTGTCAGCATCGGCCTGCTGCTTGTCGAAGTGGCGCCGAGGGTGGGCAGTCTCGTGCGCGAAATCACTGACTATTACGGTTCGCAGGAGCCCGCCGTGCCGATCAGCGAGGCTGCTACGGGCATGCACGGCCTGACCGCCGAGATGCTGCGCGGGCAGCGTTTCGACGTCGGCGCGATCCGCGCCATCGTCGAAGATGCCGACGTGCTGGTCGCCCACGGCGCTGAATTCAATGTCCGGATGCTGGAAAAAGTGCTGCCCGACATACAGCGCAAGCGCTGGCGCTGCTCGGTGCGCCAGGTGCGCTGGTCTCAGTATTTCCATGCGCCCAACCACAAGCTCGATACGCTTTGCGAACACCTGCGCATCTTCCGGCCGCGGCCGCAGATCGCGCTGGATGACTGCCTGGCGCTGTCCAAGCTCTTGTTCCAGCAGATGGGGGCAGTAGGCCAGGCCACGCCGATGGGCTTTCTGCTGGCGCAGCCGGACTATGTGTCGCGGGCTGTCGCGCAAGGGGTGGCGGCTTCCGCGGCCAACGTGGTGCCGCCACCGCCTGTATCGCCGCAACGCGAGGGTGTCCCCGGTTGGCAGCCGCAGGTGGATGAACAACCCGGCGGCTTCAGCCGCGGTCTTGTCCTGGCCGCCGTGGTGCTGTTGTTGACCGCTGCCGCGGTGATCTGGCCGGACATGATGCCGAGGTGGTGAGCAAATGCCGGAGGAGGGCAAAGTGCGGGGGCGAAAAAGAAAAACGGCCTGGACATTGCTGTCCAGGCCGTGTTCCTTAAAGCCAAAACTGGTCGGGGCGACATGATTCGAACATGCGACCCTCTGATCCCAAATCAGATGCGCTACCAGGCTGCGCTACGCCCCGAAGCCAAGGATTGTAGCGCGCGCGGGTACTGTCGGTCAATCAGGCGTAGGCGGCACATGTTGGGATTCGGCCAGTCCACGGGCGCGCTCCTCCTTTTGGCGGGGACGCTTTGGCTTGACTTGGGTTTGCGCGCTGCGATAATCCGCACACCGCTTAAGTCCGGCCGGCGTGATGTTGGGGATGCTGGTTTGCAGATTCCTTCCGGACTGACCTGATCACCATAACAAGAACGGCGCTCCCTTTCCGGGCGAGCGCCTCGGCGCGTTGGCGTTGCCGCTGGCAACGCCACGGCGTCCCGACACAGGATATGCGGCAATCGATGACAACGGTCCGGCACAGGACCGGCATAAGAAAGGGAAAGACGGCGCCTAGCGGAGCGCCGTTTGTTGCCCTGGACGGGAATGAAGATGTTTCAGTCGCATATTGTTGTGCTCATCGCAGGGCTGTTTGCCTTGCAGATGGCGGTGGTTTGTGTCGTATTGCGTCGGTCCGCGGGCATGGGCCGCAGCGGCCTGACGTCATGGGCGCTGGGCAATGTCGCCGGGGCGATCGCCTCGGTGCTGGCTGCGGTGCAGGGCACGCGCCCCGCGTGGCTGATGCCGGAGGCAACCGACCTCGCGTTGCTGGCTGCGCTCGCCTCGGTAACGATCGGAGCGCGGCACTTTGCCGGTCGCTCCGGCAGGGCCGGGTTGCTGCTGGGAACCTGCCTGGCTGCCTCGGTCGGCGTGGCGTGGCAGATGGTGGCGCCTGGCTACCCCGATGCGCCGCTGACCGGACTGGAGATGGCGCCGCTGCTGACGGCATGCCATATCGCCTTGCTTCTCGACGTCACCCGCAGCATCGGCCCATCGGTGCGAACCGCTCGGGGCATCGGGCGCCTGGCCGCCGCTTCGCTGGTGCTGATTGCCATGGCCGTGGCCGCGACCAATGCGTGGACCATGGCATTGCCGGTTGCCGCGCTGGTGCGGGATGGCGCCTGGCCGCGGCCATTGCCGTGGGATGGCGAACTGGCGATGCTCAACGTCATTGCGCTGGTCGGTCTCTCGGTCAGCTTTGCGCTGCTGGCGCACGACCGGCTGCGGCGCATGCTGGAGTGGCGCGCACGGCATGACGACCTGACCGACGTACTGCTGCGCGGCGCCTTCTGGGAAGCGCTCGAACAAGCCTGCCTGCACGCCGAGCGCCAGCGCAAGGCGTTGACGGTGGCCTTTGTCGACCTGGACCACTTCAAGGCCATCAACGATGTCTACGGCCACCTGGCCGGCGACAGCGTGCTGCGGCATTTCGCCGGGTTGCTGCGCCGTGCCAGCGGCCCGCACGACGTAATCGGGCGCCTTGGGGGCGAAGAATTTGCCATCGTCATGCCCGATACCGGGATGGAAAGCGGCCGCCTGGCCTGTATGCGGCTGGCAACCGCCGTGCGCGCCAGCCCGTGCCCATCCGAGCCCGATGCGATCGCCTACACCGTCAGCATCGGCTTGGCCACGCGCAACCCCGGCGAGGGCGCCGACGCGCTGATGCGCCGCGCCGACCGCGCCTTGTATGACGCCAAGCTCAAGGGCCGCAACGGCGTGTCGATGCATCCGGTTGCCGGCAATCATGCGTCGGCGGCGGGCCGCTACGTCACCCGCGACAACGAGCGCATGGCGTCCTGAGCGCCGCGGACCCGCACTGCCGCCCGGCGCTGCGGTAGAATGCTCGCCTTCGCGTCCTTAGCTCAGTTGGATAGAGCACTCGCCTTCTAAGCGAGCGGTCAGAGGTTCGAGTCCTCTAGGACGCGCCATTGCCACGATTTCCCGGCGTTGGCGAGTAGTTTAGCGGTGTGTCCCGATGGTCAGCAGGTGCTGCAGGACAACAGAAGGACAACTATCGAGCGACAGCCGCGGCAACGGGTTTGCACCCGGACTTCGCCCAGTGTCCACGGACGACAAAGGCTTGCCGGCGCCGTTCGGCTGATGATCTCCGCCTCATGTGGCGGATGCTCCCGGCGCACTCGCCACGTGACCGCTTAAGCCTCTGGCACCGACTCGCTCGGATGCAACGGCAATATGCCAACCGACAGGCATACACTGTTGACGTGTGACCGGTTGGCCCAAACCACGATGAACACGATTCAACTTGAATCGATCCTTACTTGCCCACAGTGTGGTTTCGCAAGGAGGGAAGTCATGCCTGCGAATGCTTGCCTGTTCTATTACGAGTGTGGCAACTGCGGCGCACTGCTGCGGCCGAAACCCGGTGATTGCTGCGTGTTTTGCTCCTACGGAACGGTGAAGTGCCCATCGATCCAACAGCAAAGAGGATGCTGCCACTGACCGGTAGAAATGCGAGCACTAGGGATTTTCATGAGTGGCAGAGGCTGAGCCGGTCGACTCAACTACTGCGACCCATGCTCTTGCCTGATGGTCATTAGCATCATGATTGCAGCAACACCAAGGGATGAGGAAAGCCAAAGCGCCTTGGCTCCGAAAGCATCCAGGCAGATGCCAAAGAGCCATGGCGCAAGGGCCTGGGCTACGCGAGCGGGAACCATCAAAATTCCCTGTCGGTGGCCATAGCCATCGGGGCCAAAGATCACGAGCGGCAGGGTTCCCTTGGCGATCGTGAGGATGCCATTGCCTGCGCCATGCAGGACCCCAAACAGCGCTGCAGCAGGCGCTCCGGCAACGCCGAACGCGATGGCACCGGCGGGGTGAAGGGCAGCGGCGATGCGGGCGGAAAGGAGTGGATGGATCTTGCGTAGCAGGCCGAACTCCAATATGCGGGCACTCACTTGGGCGGGCCCGATCAGCGCACCGACCATCACAGCAGTTGCCAATGTCGCTCCGCCTGCCTGCAGCAATCGCGGCAGGTGTGCAGCCATGGCGGTGCTGATGAACCAGGTCGCGGCGAAGACAAAGGCGAGTGCGAAGGAGGCAAGCCGCTGAGACGGCGCGCCGTCGCCAGCAGCCTGCGACGATGTGGCTTTGGCCGGTGGCGGCTCAATTGCCGTCCTGCGGGGCATGCCGAGATTGAGCGCCAGCCCCAGGGTCAGATGCAGCGCGGCCCAGGCAAGACAGGCGCCTCGCCATCCGATGTGCGATTCCATGAAGGTCGACAGGGGCCAGCCGACCGTACTGGCGAAGCCGGCGATCAGGGTGATGCCGGTGATCGCGCCGCGAGAACGATTTCCGTACAGCGCGACGAGCGTAGCAAAGGCAGCTTCGTACAGGCCTGCGCCCATTCCGATACCGAGAATCAGCCACGCGGCGAACAGGCCAACGACGCCTTGGGCGACGCCAAGGCCGGCCAGTCCCGCAGCAAAAACGAGACTGGTAGCAACCAACACCCGGCGCCCGCCGGTGCGGTCGATCATTCTGCCCGCGGAGGGGCCGATCAGCGCCGACACGATCAGCGCGGCGCTGAACGCCGCGAAGATCGTGGCCGGTGCTACGCCGAGATCGCGGGACATGGGCGTGGCCAGCATGGCCGGCAGATAGTAGGTGGAGCCCCATGCCAGCGTCTGGGCAACCCCCAGCCTGGCGATCACACTGGTCGTCGGCTCCATGGCCATCCCGTTTTTTTGTTATTCGACTTCGCCGCTATCCGTGTCGCTGACCTGCGCATCCCGCTCATGGCTCATAGCCGCCGCAGCGAGGGCGGTGACGTTCGCCGGCGCCGCATCCTTGCGCTCGCTGTAGCGATCCGTCAGGTAGTCGCTGCGATCGCGCACCAGCAGCGTGAACTTGTACAGTTCCTCCATCACGTCGACCACCCGGTCATAGTAGGACGAGGGCTTCATGCGGCCGTTTGTGTCGAACTCTTGGTACGCCTTGGCGACCGACGACTGGTTCGGAATCGTCACCATGCGCATCCAGCGCCCCAGCACGCGCAGCGCGTTGACCGCGTTGAACGACTGCGAGCCGCCGCAGACCTGCATCACGGCGAGCGTGCGCCCCTGAGTCGGTCGGATGGCTCCCATCTCAAGGGGCAGCCAGTCGATCTGGTTCTTGAAAACCGCGGTCAGCGTGCCGTGCCGCTCGGGGCTGCACCACACCTGGCCTTCAGACCACTCCGAGAGCCTGCGTAGTTCGACCACTTTGGGGTGATCCGCGGGGACGCTGTCGCACACCGGCAGGTCATGCGGATCGAACACGCGAGTCTCCGCGCCGAAATGCTGCAGGATCCGCTCGGCTTCCTGCACGAGCAGGCGGCTATAAGACGTTTCGCGCAGCGAGCCATAGAGCAGCAGGATGCGCGGCGGATGCGTGCTGACGCGTGGCGGTTGCAGCTTGTTCAGGTCCGGGCTATCGAGCACGGCCGGGACGACATTGGGCAGATCCACGGTCATTTGCCCCTCCGTCCTTGCGCGTCGATGACGACTTCGCCATCCTCCTTGATGAAGGCGTTTTGCTGGGGCGCGGATAGGATCTCGAGCACGACTTCCGATGGCCGGCACAGCCGCACGCCAAGCTCCGTGATGACGAACGGCCGGTTGATCAGGATCGGATGGGCCAGCATCGCATCGAGCAACTGCTCATCGGTCACGGATAGATCGGACAAGCCCAGTTCGGCGTAGGGAGTGCCCTTCTCGCGGATGGCTTCACGAACCGCGAGGCCCGCATCGCTAATCAACTGCTGCAACGTCTGCCGGTCAGGGGGCGTGCTCAGATATTCGATGACATTCGGCTCGATACCCGCATTGCGGATCATGGCCAGCGTGTTGCGCGAGGTGCCGCATGCGGAGTTGTGATAGATGGTGACGGACATGGCGATTCGTGGAATTGGATCGTGTCTGGTTGCGAGCAGTGGAATAAGGATTCCAACCAAGGCGGCAAGCGTGGCGCCCAGGCTCCCGTTTGCGTCAGTCCGCCTGGTGCTCGCCGGATGCCTCGATGACGTTGGGGTGGCCGTGTGGTAGCGCACGCGGTTCCAGCAGCCGGTGCAGCCCCAGTCCGATGGCCGCGCCGAGACACTGCGCCAGCATGAAGCCCGGCACGCTCGCCGGTGCGATGCCGGCAAAGCTGTCGCTGAACATGCGCCCGAACGCGGCGGCGGGATTGGCAAACGATGTGGATGCGGTGAACCAGTATGCCGAGCCGATATAGGCCGCCACCATGGCGGAGGCGCGCCCGTTCGGCGCGCGCAGAATCACCAGTAGCAGTCCGGCGGTCGCAACGGTTTCAGCAATCCATTGCCCAGGACCGCTGCGGACCTTGGTGGAAAGCTGCAGGATCGTCATGTCGAACATTGCATGGGCGAGCCACGCTCCGAGTACCGCACCCGCGAGCTGGGCGCCGATGTACGGCAGCAGCGCCGCGCCAGGCAGCTCACCCCGCGCCACCATCACCGCGCTGACGGCTGGATTGAAGTGCGCGCCGCTGATCGGGCCAAAGACCTCGATCAGGATATACAGGCCGCCGACCGTGGCCGCCGTGTTGGCCAGCAGGGCGACGGCGACATTGCCGCCGGCAAGCCGCTCGGCCATGATGCCGGAGCCGATGACGATGGCCAGCAGCAGCGCCGTTCCCAAGGCTTCGGCGCCCAGTCTGTTACGCAGATCGACCATGACGCTCAGCTTTGCGAGATACGGTTGAGGTGGTCCTGCAGTTCCGCATTGCTCAGCGTGTCGAGCGGCAGCGTCAGCAGTTGCAGCATGCGGTAGCCGATGGCCTGGCGGGTCAGCTCGAAAGCCTGCCGCTTCTTTTCGTCGCCGCCTTCCGCGTTCGACGGGTCAGGGTAGCCCCAATGCACCGTCACCGGGCTGCCCGGCCAATACGGGCACTCCTCTTCGGCGGCACTGTCGCACACCGTGATAACCACCCGCATCTCAGGGACGTTCTCGCCGACAAATTCATCCCAGCTCTTGCTGCGGAAGTCGCTGACGTCGACGCCGGCATTGCCAAGCACCTCGATGGCGAACGGATTGATGCGCCCGCTGGGCGAGCTTCCGGCGCTATAGGCGCGCACATCGCGGCCAAACTGATTGGCCAGATGGTTCAACATCCCTTCGCTCAGCACACTGCGAGCCGAGTTGTGGGTACACAAAATCAGTACGTTGGTGGTCATGGGGCGTACGAAATGGTTGGGGCGCGGCTCGGAATGCGCTACAGCAGTTTTCCGTGAGGTGACCCAGCCTTCAAGGCATTATCGGCTTCCATGTTTCGAATATAGTCGAAACATGGAAATTTAGAAAGTGAAATTTGTGGGACGAAGCGCTCAGGCCATACGGGGTGGTCAGCCCGCGATCAAAGAGGCCGTTAGGGACCTTTTTCTGATCCGGATTTCATGGTCACGGTATATCCGACCGCTATTGCCGGCGATACCGTGACGGTTGATGTCGCAGTAGAGGAGGGCAGCCGCAAGAGGTTTGCCGGTAGCCTCCGGCGCGGGGGAACCTCAGGTGCGGCGCACCGTCAGCGTGGGGCGCCGGCGCTGGCCGGTGCGCAGCGTACCGGGCGACACGCCGTGCCAGCGCATGAATGCCTTGTTGAATCCCGCCTGCGACTTGAATCCCAGCACACGCGCGATATCGCCCAGCGGCATGTCGGTGCTCGTCAGCAGCCGCCGGGCAATCGCGTCCCGCTCCTCGTCCAGCAGCAGGGCGAAGGACGTTCCGTGGTCCTGCAGGTGACGGTGCAGTGTGAACCGATGGACGGCAAACAATGACGCCAGCCGCGGTGCCGTGCATTCGCCCAGCAGCATCAGGTCCCGTATCGCCTGGCGGACCTGGCCTAGGAAATCCGGCCTGACGTGCGATTCCAGTTCGCCAAGGTAGCGAACCACGGACGACTCCAGCGCCTTGTCCGTTGCGCCGCAGAGCGCGTCGAGCGTGTCGGCCGGGAAGAGGAACTCATCGCGGGGCTGGTCGAACAGGACATGCGTCTTGAAGTGTGCCGTGTATGGCCCGATGCGCGTTGGTGACGGGCGGGACAGGTGAACCGCTGCCGGCGCCCATGACTTTCCAAGCAGCATCCGAAACATTTGCACATTGGCCGCCAGATACGCGCTGACGAGGTCGTCGCGTCCGGCAAACAAGCCAGGAATCTCTACCGAGAACGAGGCGAATCCCTCTCGCGTGGTGAGTGCAGTATCGATGCCCCGATACCAGATACGGCCATAGCGAAGGATGCCGTCTGCCGCGTCTTGCAGCGTGCGGGACGACAGCAGCAGCAGGCGCAACGGCCCGGCATTTTCCATATTGGCGCGGGCGCCGACCAGTATGCCGAGGTGCGGGCAGGCGGCCGCTTCCGCGGCATCCGCGAGGATGCGGGCGCAGATCGACAGCGCTACCGGGGCCATGGGCTCTTCCAGCGCGCCAGGTGTCACGCCATGGCGCCTGAGGATCGGCCACGGAGCCGTGCCGATTGACTCCAGCGCCTCGACCAGGCGCGCAAGCGTACCAATGGGGACGGAGCGAGTCTCTGGCTTCATGCGCTCAGGGTTTTCCCTGGTGTGTCATCAGTATTTGACGGTGTGACGGAAGGATAAACGAAATGCCAGCGCACCGTCCAGAATAGTGTCACCTCCAGGCCGTTCGTTTGGTCGAGGCGCTGCCCAAGACGAGTATTGGCAGGCTCAACAAGAAGGTGATGCGCGAACGGTTTGCCGCGGTGGGCACGGGAGAGCGATGGTCCGCATAGAAAACATGGACAGAGCGCTGCCGGGATTGCAGCGTCATTCGCGACCGTTTTCCCGTCAGAAGCTGAGCGCCACCGAGACGACTCCGATCTGGTCGTGCGCTGCAGGGTTAAACCAGTACACCGCGCAGGAGACGTGCTTGCCCTTCACCTGCGCAAAGACGCCACGCTGCAAATTCCGATCGTTGTCAGGCACGCGCGTGCGCTGGGCCGCCAGGCCCAGCCGCAGCCAGTCTCGCGGGCGCCAGGCCAGCTCGGTCCATGCGTAGACATACCCGGAGGGCTCGGCGTCCGGCACGTACTCGAATTCGATATAGGCATCGGCATAGCGCCCTGTCAGCGTGGCCTCGAACCCGCCCACGACGCTGTGGGTGCTGCCGGTGACCACGCCCAGGATCGGCGTGAAATCAAGGCGCAAGGCGTCTCCCCAACCCAGGTTATAGCCGACGAAAAACGAGTACGCGTCCATGCCTTCGTAGTTGCTGCGCGCCTCCAGGTGCAAGGCGCCGCGCTTGGCGATGGCGATGCCGGTGACATAGGCTTCGCTGCCCTTCGGCAGGTTGAGATATGCCGAGACCCCGCCGCTCCATGCCGGCGCCTCCGCGGTCGTGGAGGGGGCGCTGTCATCGGCCGCGCGCGACGGCAGCGGCGCGGTTGCCGCGGCCAGCACCAGCCAGGTGGCAGCCAGTCGTAAAGCCGTGCCCTTGGCGCGCATGCTCAGCCCCCAAGCGCGATGATGGCCATGGTCAGCGCAATACCCACCAGCGTCATGACCACGCCTGCTATCCATCCGCCGAAGCCCGCATGGCGCCCCAGGGCGATGCCGGCCCCGAACAGCATCAGGATGGTCAGCACGCGCGAAACCAGCAGCGCCGTGGATAAGTCAGCGAAGACGATGAAGGGCAAGGCCACCGGGAAGGTGGCAATCACCACCAACAGGAAGATCCCGGCGGCCGCAAGGAAATCTTCCGGGCCTAGCGTAGGGCGCCCGGCCACGTTGGTGTTCCGTGCGATGCGACTTCGTATCGATTCCAGTTCGGCGTCGTCGACCAGCGTGCGCAGGGCCGGCGAGAGCGCGTCGCGCAGGCGGCCGATGGCGTCAGCCGGGTCGCCGGCATTGCTCACCGCCTTGATCAGCGAAAGCCTGCGCCCGCGCTCGGTCAGCGTGCGCACCAGGTACATCACGGCATCGGCCAGCCCCCAGGCCAGGTTGCAGCCCAGCGCCGTGTAGAACATCGTACGCGGGGCATCCGCCGGCGCGTCGATGGCCGACACCGCCCCGACGAAGGTCAGGGCCATGAACAGGCCAAAGCACACCTCGCACACCCGGTCGACAGTGTCGAGCAGGCGCGGCCGCACTTCGGCGGATTGGGAATCGAGGGAAGTGGTCGACACTGGCGCGCCCCAGGCAGGCCTGCCCACGGTGGAGGTCTGCGACGATGCCCGGCCTGGCTGGCCGGTGCCAGGGCATCGTTCCTGCGGATCCCGGGCGGGCAGGTGCCTGGGCGAGACCGGACAACGAAAGCGGCGCCGCCGGATTGGGCAGGTGCCGCCGCCTTTACTGTAGGCAAGGATTCACACCGATGGTAGCGCCGCACACCCTTGACGTTGCATTTTTGCGCAAGCGGCGGTTGGCGAGGGGTTAGAGAAAGCCGTCCTGTAGGGGGCACGAGCGGCCAGGGCCTGGATTCAAATACGCCGTATAACAACTTGCAGCACGCCGCGCACGCACGCTGGCCTATAGTCTGTCGGCCTGCAACCTCATCGGCCCGCGCTGGGCCGAGCCTCACCGGAGACAACGCGTGTCGACCACGGAAACCTATCTGATCGAATCCATCCGCCTCGCCATGGAAAACGTGCGGGAGCGCAATACCTGGCCCTTCGGCGCCGTTGTGGTCAGGGATGGCAAGGTGCTGGCGCGCGCGGTCAACGAGGTGGAGGCGACCTGCGATCCCAGCGCGCACGCCGAAATGCAGGCAGTGCGCGCCGCGAGCCGGGCGCTGGGCAAGCCCGACCTGAGCGGCTGCACGGTCTACGCCAGCGGCTACCCATGCCCGATGTGCCTGACCGCGATGTACCTGGCCGGCGTCGGGGCGGTCTACTACGCCTATTCCAACGATGATGGCGCCCCCTACGACCTCTCCGCGGAACGCGGCTATGTCGAACTGGCGCGGCCGATCGAACAGCGCGAGATGAAGGTCGTCTACGTGCCGGCGCGCGACGAGGGCCCCGACCTCTACGAGGCGTGGCGTGAAGGGCAGGATCGCTAGGGGCTAAGGAAACCGCGCCTTTTTCTCGCACCCCCCCGATGCGCAATGCGGTTACGCGTGACCTTCAGATTTCTCCCGCGCCGCGTTGCGCAGGTGCAGCCGCAGGAAGTCGGCAGCCGCCTCCTGTTGTCCCGCCAGCAATAAATCGATGAGCTCCAGGTGTTCGCGGCAACGGCGCTCCGCCTGGTCCCGGTCGACCGCCTTGCGGTACTCCATCAGCCGGCGCAGCCGGTCGAGGCGGCGCAATCCTTCCAAAATAAAAGCGTTCCCCGAGCATGCGGCAATCGTCTCGTGCAGCCGGCTGTTGGCATCGAACAGCGCGGCGGGCGATGCGGTGCGGACGCCGCCGTTGGCGAGCGCTTCCTGCTCGGTCCGGCATTTCAGCAAGGCTTCGCGATCGAGCTTGAAGGTCGGCTCCAGGATGCCGGCGGCCTCGATCAGCAGCCGGTACCGGTAGCCCTGCTTGTAGGTCTCGGCCGAGGTCAGCACGGGCAGGAACGTCCAGCCGTGGCCGGGTAGCCGCTCGACCCAGCCCTCCTGCGCCATGCGCCGCAGGATCGCGCCGAGCTGGCCGCGCGTGATGCCGTACCGGCGCATCATCTCGTTTTCGGTAAAGCGGTCCGGCAACTGGCCGTTCAGCCGTTCCTCTGCGATCCGCAGGTATGTGGCTTCGCTGTCGTCGCCATCATCCCTGCCGGCGTGCGTGTCGTTCGCGGGCGGCGCAACGCCGCCTTCCGCCACGGCATAACCGCCGTCCGGGTGGGGCGTCACTACCGACTGCGTCGCCAGGCGGCGCAATGCCTCGCGCACCGGCGAGCGCGACACCCTGAACTGTTCTGCCAGCGCCCGCTCGGGCAGGCGCGTGCCCGGCGCAATGCCGGTGCTTGCAATGTGCTGGTGAATGTTTGCCGCGAGAACGTCGGCGAGCTGGCGGGCCATATGGCGCTGGGTCGGGATCTGACTGCCTGATGCTATCACATCCTGCGATTGGGTCTTTGATATTGCAAAAGACCTAATTGGTGCGCATGCATATGCGGCCGATGCGCCACATTTCACCCAATTCTCCGATCCAGTTTCCCAGTTAGGTGTAAACCATAGCCGAATGGCGCTTGGCCTTGTCGATCAATGGTTCGCGCCCTGTTTCCTGCCGAATGGTCTTTTGTTTCTGTAAAAAACCCTTTACATGGTCGTTTGCTCAAATAAAATGCCATCCATCGCGCCGCTGGACCAGGCGCCATACTTCCCAGGAGATACATGTGCATCGGAGACAACTGCTACAGGCCGGCCTGTCAGTCATGGGTGGCTTTCCTTTTCTCAACGCCATCGCCGCCGGCACGCCGCCGGGAGGGTCGCAAGGAGGGCAGGTGAATCCAGACCTCATTCGCGGCGTCAGTGCCCCGGCTGTCGCGCCCCCGGCGGGAAGCTGCGACTGCCATGTCCATGTATTCGATGGCGCCAGGTTTCCGTTCGCGGCAAAGCGTTCCTACACGCCCGGCCCGGCACGGGTCGAGGACCTGGCGGCATTCGAGCAGCGCATCGGCATCGACCGCATCGTGCTGGTTCAGCCGAGCGTCTATGGCTTCGACAATTCCGCCATGCTTGACGCGCTGTCGCGGCTGGGCGGCCGGGCGCGCGGTGTCGCCGTGATCGACCTGGAGAAGGCCGGTCACGCCGAGCTGGCGGCCATGCACCGGCAGGGCGTGCGCGGCATCCGCCTCAACCTCGAAGTGAGCGGCCAGCGCAACCATGACTTCGCGCTGGCACAGCTCAGGCGCGCCGAGCAGGTGGTCGGGCCGCTGGGCTGGGCGGTGCAGGTCTATGCGGATGTCGATGTCATCGCCGAACTGGCGCCCGGGATTGCGGCGCTGAAGGTGCCGGTCGTGCTCGACCACTTCGCCGGCGTAAAGGCCTACCGCAAGGACGAGCAGAAGGCCGCGTTCGGGCAGGTGCTCGCGCTGGTGAAGGGCGGCAACGTGTACGTCAAGCTGTCCGCGCCATACCGCGCATCGCGCAGCGTGCCCGACTTCGACGATGTCAGCGCATTCGGCGCGGCGCTGATCCAGGCCCGCGCGGACCGCATGGTGTGGGCGTCGGACTGGCCCCATACCGGCAGCTCTGGCAACCGCACGGGCAACCTCGACCAGGTCGAGCCGTTCCGCAAGGAAAACGCCGGCCGCGCCCTCGATCAGCTTGCCAGCTGGGCGCCGGCGCCAGACCTGAAGCAACGCATTCTTGTCGACAACCCCGCACGGTTGTACGGCTTCACCCACCCCGCCATCTGACTGAGCTACATCATGCGAATCCTTGTTCTCCCCGGCGACGGCATCGGCCCCGAAATCGTGGCCGCCTCGATCGACGTACTCAGGCAGGCCGACAAGGCCTGCGACCTCGGCCTGCAGTTCGACTACGAAGATGTCGGCTTCGCCAGCCTCGAAAAACACGGCACCACGCTGCGCCAGGAAGTCCTGGACAAGGCCACCACCTACGACGGCGTCATCCTGGGTACGCAATCCCACGCCGACTATCCGCCGCCCGACCAGGGCGGGCGCAATATCTCCGCGGCGTTCCGCTGCGACCTGGACCTGTACGCCAACGTGCGCCCGTCGCGCTCGCGCGAGTTCCTGGGCAAGGGCGTGCGCAACATGGACCTGGTGATCATGCGCGAAGCGACCGAGGGCTTCTATCCCGACCGCAACATGTACGAGGGCTGGGGCGAGATGATGCCCTCGAAGGACATGGCGATCTCGGTGCGCAAGATCACCGCGCATTGCTCCGAGCGCATTGCCCGGCGCTCGTTCGAGCTGGCGATGAAGCGCAAGAAGCATGTGACCGCCATCCACAAGGCGAACAGCTTCCATATGACCGACGGCCTGTTCCTGCGCGAAGTACGCAAGGTCGCGGCGGAGTTCCCCGAAGTGAAGTTCGACGACCTGCTGGTGGATGCCTCGACCGCGTACCTGGTGCGCGACCCGTCCCGCTTCGACGTCATCGTGGCCACCAACTTCTACGGCGACATCCTCTCCGACCTGGCCAGCGAGCTGTCGGGCAGCCTGGGCCTGGGCGGGTCGATGATGGCGGGCGATGCGCTGTGCTGCGCGCAGGCGCAGCATGGCTCGGCCCCCGACATCCAGGGGCAGGACAAGGCGAATCCCACGTCGATGATCCTGTCGGTCGGCATGCTGGTGCGCTGGCTCGGCGAGCGCCACATGAAGGCGAACTTCATTAACGCGGCGGACGCCATCGAGGCGGCGGTCGACAAGGTGCTGGCCAACCCGGCGACGCGCACGGCCGACCTGGGCGGCACCATGGGCTGCGCAGCCTTCGGCCGCGAAGTCGCCACGGGCGTGGCATCGGCCTGAGCGGCCGCGTCTCTTTTCGGCGCAGCGGGGCAGCCCGCTGCGCCCGCCTTCCAATAGAACACAACGGAGACAGCATGAACGCGTTCAAGTCATGGCTGGCGGTCGCGCTCGCCAGCGTATCGGTCATCGGCAGCGCTGGCGCAACCAACGGTTACCCGTCCAAGCCGGTCAGTATCATCGTTCCCTTTGCGCCCGGAGGCGGCAGCGACAATGTCTCGCGCTATATCGCCACGCGGTTGTCGGACCGCACCAGGGCGCAGTTCGTGATCGACAACCGGCCGGGCGCCGGCACCAATATCGGCAACGAGGTTGCGGCACGGTCCACGCCCGACGGGCAGACCCTGCTGTTCGGGCAGGTTGCGCTGTCGATCAATCCCTTCGTCTACAAGAAGCTGCGCTACGACATCGAGAAGGACTTCGTCCCGGTGGTGCAGATCGCGACGTCGCCGACCGTGCTGGTGGTGACCAGGGAGTTTCCCGAGAAGGACCTGAAAGGGGTGATCCGCCATATCAAGGCGAACCCCGGCAAGGTCAACTTCGCCTCGGGCGGCAAGGGTACGTCGGTCCACCTTGCCGGCGAGCTGTTCCGCAGCATGATCCATGCGGACATGGTCCATGTGCCTTACAAGGGCAGCGGTCCCGCCGTGACCGACCTGATCGGCGGCCAGGTGCAGATGATGTTCGACACCGCGGCATCGGCGCTGCCGCAGCTCAAGGGCGGCAAGCTGCGCGCGATCGCTGTCACAGGGACGCATCGGCTGCCCGAGCTGCCGGACGTGCCGACCTTCGCCGAGGCTGGCCTGCCGGGGTTCGATGCGCCGGCCTGGTACGGCCTGCTGGCGCCGGCTGGCACCCCGAAGCAGGCCGTGCAGTTCCTCAATGCGCAGATCAATGAAATCCTGAAAGAGCCGGGCACCCGGCAACGGCTGGCGCAGCTGGGCGCCGAGCCGTCAGGTGGCACGCCGGAGGATTTTGCGCGCTTCATGCGCGGCGAGTCGGCAAGGTGGTCGACCGTCGTGAAGACCGCAAACGTTTCGGCGGATTGAGCTGGCGATCCTTGCGCGAGCGGGGCATCGTCGCAGTAAAGTGCGCAATATAGCTTCATAGTGCAAAAAGCCGCCATGGGGAGGTGCCGCGAGATCCTGCTCTTGTTAGCTTGAATTTCGTAACAAGGGTTTACGCCCGGGCCGATCTTATTGCATTATATGATCATAAAAAACTATACTCGATTCATCGGGCGACACCGCGTCGGGTTCGCCCAACCCCCTTGCATGGAGATGTAGCATGAGCAACAAGACCCCTTCAGGCGCCGTTCTGCTGAAGCCGGAGACGCTGCCGGTCCACGAGCGTGGCGGTGGCGCACGCACGACGCCGCTGGTGTCACGCGAACTCGGCACCAGCAGCTTTATCACCGGCTACACCTCGTTCGATCCTGGCGTGGAAATCCCTTTCCACAGCCACAACTGCCAGGAGAGCGTCGTGCTGATGGAAGGCGAGGCGATCCTGGACATCGACGGACTCGAGTACCCCCTCAAGCCGCACGACGTCACCTTCATCCCGCCGAACGTGAACCACCGGTTCCGCAATGTCTCGGCGACCCGGCCGATGAAGATCCTGTGGATCTATGCGACGGTCGATGCAACGCGGACGCTGACGGAAACCGGGGCAACCAACCCCGTTGCCGCGGAACACGGCAAGCGCTGAGGCATCGCGCCGCAGCAAGCGGCACGCCTTCCGCGGCTTAACGCGCGAGAGGCGTGCATTCCACCCGTTTCCAACGGGCATTGCGCAGGTCTGGGCCGGCTGCATCAGCAGGGTCCAACGCGTTGCGCTTCATGACAAACGGGCAGTCGGCGCAGCAGTGCCTTGCTGCAAGAGGGCGGGGTTCGATAAGCCGCCCTGGCGACCGACATCCACGCCCCGATTACAACGACGCGAGACAGAAAATGCTGGTACTCCTCGGCTTCGGCATGATTGCCACGTTCATGTACCTGATCATGGCAAAGCGGATCACGCCTGTCGCAGCGCTGATCATCGTGCCGATCGTATTCGGCCTGATCGCCGGTGGCGGACTGGACCTTGGCAAGGCCATCGTCGCGTCCATCAAGACCGCGGCGCCGACGGCCTGCCTGCTGTTCTTCGCAATCATCTATTTCGGCATGATGATCGACGTGGGCATGTTCGACCCGCTGATCCGGCTGATCCTGCGCTTTGTGCATCACGATCCGGTGCGGCTGACCATCGGCACGGCGCTGCTGACGACGATCGTTTCGCTGGACGGCGACGGGTCGACCACGTTCATCATCGTCACGTCCGCGTTCCTGCCGATCTACCTCCGCCTCGGCATGAGCCCATGGGTGCTGACCTTCATCGCGGCGACCGCGAACGGGATTCTCAACACGGTGCCCTGGGGCGGCTCCACCGCGCGCGCGGCTGCGGCGCTCAAGCTCAACCCGGTCGATATCTTCGTGCCGATGATCCCGGCCATTGCCGCGGCGATCGGTGCCTTGCTGGTGCTGGCGTATGTGCTGGGCCGCCAGGAGCGGGCGCGTATCGGATATGTCGCGTGGAACCCGCGGCAACCGCAGGCACGCGCCCCGGCAGGCACGCTTACCCCCGAGCCGGTACTTGCAGCGGGTGGCGGGGCGACGGTCGGCATGGCCATGGCAGGGGCGGGCGGTGCCGCGTCGATCGCGCTGGAGCGCCATGCCGCGCAGCCGGCGGTGACGGGCGGCACGGGCGATGACTTCTCGGTGCCGATCTCCGACGGCGGGCTGGTGCTGCACCGCCCGCATGCCAAGCCGCACCTGACCTGGCTGAACGCACTGCTCACGCTCGGGCTGATGACGCTGCTGGTGGTCGACGTGATCCCGTCGCCGGTGGTGTTCCTGCTTGGCGTGGCGATCGCGCTGGTCATCAATTTCCCCGAGGTCGCCGAACAGTCGGACCAGATCAAGTCGCACGCATCGAGCATCGTCGGCGTGGTCGGCATGGTGTTCGCCGCCACCGTCCTGACCGGCGTGCTGAGCGGCAGCGGCATGGTCGATGCCATGGCCCGCTGGCTGGTCAACGTGATTCCGCAGTCGTGGGGGCCGCACATGGCGCTGGTGACGGGGCTGGTCAGCATCCCGATGACCTTCTTTACCAGCAACGATGCCTTTTTCTTCGGCGTGCTGCCGATCCTGGCGCAGACCGCATCGCACTTCGGCATCCCCCCGGAGGAGATGGCGCGCGCCGCGATCGTCGGCCAGCCGCTGCACCAGTCGAGCCCGCTGGTGGCTTCGTTCCTGCTGCTGGCAGGCCTGGCCAAGGTCGAGATCGGCGAACACGCACGCAAGACCATCTGGCGTGCGGTGCTGGTCGGCCTGGTGATGCTCGCGGCAGGCGGCCTGACCGGCGCCTTCGCGGTCTAGTTCAGCGCCGCACGGACACTACGCATCGATATCTGAAGTCTTTAGGAGTCTTGAAATGCCGCAGATCGCTCAGGCAAATGATCTAACCCGCTTCGGCACGGCTGTGCTGGAATCCCTGCACGTCCCCGCCGCCGATGCGCACCTGCTTGCGGACAGCCTGGTCGCCGCGGAACTCTGGGGGCATTCGTCGCACGGCATGCTGCGGCTGCCCTGGTACGTGGAACGCCTGCGCAGCGGCGTGATGTCGCCGGTGGCGGCGACCTCGCTGGCGGTCGATGCCGGCGCGATTGCGGTCATCGACGGCAACCACGGGATCGGGCAGGTGCTGACGGCGAAGGCCGTGGCGCTGGGCATCGAGCGCGCCCGCCAGCATGGCATCAGCGCCGTGGCCGTGCGCAATTCCAACCACTTTGGCACGGCGGCGTATTTCACGCGCATGGCCGCCGAGGCAGGGTGCGTCGCGATGCTCGCCACCAATGCCAGTCCCGCGATGGCGCCTTGGGGCGGCCGTGCCAAGAGCATCGGCACCAACCCCTGGTCGATCGCCGCGCCCGCCGGTCGCCGCGGCGTTGCCGTGATGGACATCGCCAACACGGCGGTGGCGCGCGGCAAGATCTACCTGGCCGCCGAGCGTGGCGTGCCGATTCCCGACGGCTGGGCCGCCGATGAGAACGGCGTGCCGACCACGGACGCGAATGACGCGATCCATGGGCTGATCCTGCCGATGGCGGGGCACAAGGGCTATGTCATCTCCTTCATGATGGACGTGCTGGCCGGCGTGCTGACCGGCAGCCAATTCGGCGCGAACGTGGCCGGGCCGTACGAGGCCAATCGCCAGAGCGGCTGCGGGCACCTGCTGCTGACCATCGATATCGAATCGATGATGGTGCCCGAGGAGTTCGAGCGGCGCATGGAGACGCTGATCGATGAAGTGAAGAACGTGCCGACCGCGCAAGGCGTGCAGGAAATCTTCTTCCCGGGCGAACTGGAAGACCGCAGCACCAGCCAGCTCAGGGAAGCCGGCATCACCATTGCAGACAACACGTGGCAGAGCATGGCAAAGCTCGCCGCCGATACCGGCGCGGCACTGCCGTCCTCGACCATTGCCTGACCATTGCCTGATTTCGGAGCCTTGCATGATCGCACTCATTGTCACCCTGGAAGTCTATCCGGAGCGCCTGGAGCAGTTCCTGGCCGCCATCGAAGAGAACGCCGCGCGCACCTTCAACGACGAAGCCGGCTGCAAGTATTTCGATGTCACGCGCGACCTGAAGAACCCGCACCGGTTCGTCTTCTACGAGCTGTACGAAGACGAGGCCGCCATCGACGCCCATCGCGCCGCACCGCATTTCGCGAAGTGGCGCGAGGCCGCCGGCGTATGTGTCGTCAAGGGCAGCCAGGTCAATACCCTGTGCACCCGACTGTTCCATCACGCCTAGCAGGCGCATTGGCCAGCCGCCCGAAAGCCGGCGCGCTGGCCCCGAAAGATCCACGGCAGGAAGCGACCGTCATGACCAGAACCATCACCACCATCAATCCGTTCAACGGAAACCCGCTGCAGACCTACGATGCATGGTCGGCGCAGCAGATCGAAGACGCCGTCGCCGCCGGGCATGCCGCGGCGGCGGCATGGGGTCGCCAGCCGCTCGCGGTGCGCGTCGACGCCGTGCGGCGCCTGGCCGCCGAGTTGCGCAACCAGCGCGACAAGTTTGCCGCGCTGGTCACTGCCGAAATGGGCAAGGTGCTGGCAGAGGCCGCGGGCGAGATGGAGAAGTCCGCCGTCACGGCCCTGTACTACGCTGACAACGCCGACCGGATCCTGGCCGACGAGCGGGTCAGCATCGACGGCGTCGATGCCTGGGTCGCGTACGAGCCGATCGGCCTGGTGCTGGCGGTGATGCCGTGGAATTTCCCGGTGTGGCAGGTCATGCGTTTCGCCATCCCGGCGATTACCGCGGGTAATGGCGTGCTGCTGAAGCATTCGCCCAATGTCACCGGCTGCGCGCTGGCGCTGGAGCAACTGTTCCTGGATGCGGGGTTGCCCAAGCACCTGGTGACGACCATGGTCATCGCCGAGCCGGATGTGCCGCAAACCATCGACCGGCTGATCGACGACGACCGCATCGCCGCGGTCACGCTGACCGGCTCCAACCGCGCCGGCGCGGCGGTGGGTGCGGCGGCGGGCCGCGCGTCGAAGAAGTCAGTGCTGGAGCTGGGCGGCTCCGACGCTTTCATCGTGCTGGACGACGCCGACCTGCCCGCCGCTGTGGCCGCGGCGCTGAAGGCGCGCTACCACAATGCCGGCCAGAGCTGCGTCTGCGCCAAGCGATTCATTGTCTCGGAAGCGATTGCCGAGGCGTTCACCCGACGCTTCGTCGATGGCGCTCGCGCGCTGGTGGTAGGCGACCCGGCCGCGCCGGCGACGCAGATGGGGCCGCTGGCGCGGGGCGACCTGCGCGACGCGCTCGACCGGCAGGTGCGCCAGTCGATCGAGGCCGGCGCGGTGCTGCTCGCCGGCGGCAAGCCGGTCGACGGTGCTGGCAGCTTCTACGAGCCGACGGTGCTGGGCGGCATGAAGCCCGGCATGGCGGCGTTCGACGAGGAGACGTTCGGCCCGCTGGCCGCCATTGCGGTGGCCCGTGACGATGCGGATGCCGCGCGCCTTGCCAATGCCACGCCATTCGGCCTGTCGGTGAGCGTGTGGTCGGGTTCGGCCGAGCGCGCGCTCAATGTGGCCCGCAACGTGACCAGCGGCGCGGCGTTCATCAACGCCGTCACCGCGTCCGATGCCCGCATCCCGTTCGGCGGCACCAAGAAGTCCGGCTATGGCCGCGAACTCGCCGCGGCGGGTATCCGCGAGTTCACCAACGCCCGCACTTTCTGGGCGGTGGCGCCCAAGTAAGGCCCCTTTCGCGATCCGCCGAGGTGGTGGGTCGGAATGAGTTATGTGGCGAAAGAATGCGACGCGGGCAGGGCGGCCGCCGTCATCAGGACCGCGGCCTGCCGCCCTCTAAGCTGCGCTCTTGAACACGTTGGTGGTATGGACCTTCCGCCGGCGCGCGCCTTCCAGGTGCTCGCGCATCAGCGAGGCGGCCTTCAGCATGTCTTGCGCGGCGATCGCGTCGAGGATGGCGAGATGCTCGATCGCCTGCTCCTGGCGCGGCTTGCGGTTCCTGGCTTGGCCGTACTCGACCAGCCGGCGCAGTGAATCCATGCGCTTGACCGACTGCATGATGAAGCGGTTGCCCGACCACTTCGCCAGGATCTCGTGGAAGCGGCTGTTCGATTCAAACAGCTCGATCGGCGTCATCGACTTATAGCCGCCCTCCACGATCGCGCGCTGCTGCCGGCGCAATGAGGCCAGTTCGACCGGATCGGACTTGAACCAGGGGCTCAGCAAGCCGGTCGGCTCCAGCGCCGTGCGGTACAGGTAGCATTCTTCATAGGCCTGCGCCGAATCGATCATCGGCAGGAAGGTCCAGCCATGCCCGATCGAGCGCTCGACCCAGCCTTCTTCCTGGATGCGCGACAGCGCCTTGCGCAACGCGCTGCGCGACACGTCGTACTGGCGCATCATGTCGGCCTCGTTCACCAGGTCCGGCAGCGTCTTGTTCAGCCGGTCCTCGGCAATCTTCAGGTACAGGGGGTCGTCAGGTTCCGCGGACAAGGCCTCGGCGATCGCCGACAGCGCTGACGCATCTTCGGCCAGGAAATAGCCGCGGTTGTGGTCGTGGACCACGGCGCCCATTTCGACCAGGTAGCGTAAGGCGACGTTGACGGGGGAGCGGGACACCCCGATCCGATCCGCCAGCACGCTTTCGGCAAGGTGGTCGCCGGCGCGCAGGGTGTCGAGGCGGGCAAGCGCAACGATTTCGCGGGCGACGCGGGCTTGCAGTTGGGACAGGTTCATGGTCGGGGCAAAGCGGCGGGGCCGTGCCGTGGGCGGCTAGCCGGCCGACGCAGCGTAGTGGGTTTGCACTGCATTTTGCCACGACACCGGGCATATTTCTTGGCGTTGGCGGAGTCATTCAGGCCGGCGAGCAGGGCCTGGCTCAGCTTCCGCGCTGGGGCGGCCGACGCGCGTGCGTGCCGTCAGTGCGCGACTTCCTGCCGCAGATGCTCCAGCACCCGCGCGGCGCGCGGCGACAGCGGCCACTCTGCACGATGGACCAGCCAGAGCGTATCGACCGCCGGCGGGCCACAGTCGACCACCTTGACCGCCTCCGCATGCGCGAAGGCCTTGCGCGCGTATTGGTGGATCACGGTGAAGCCCAGCCCGCGTGCCACCGGCTCCAGGATCAGGCCAACCTGGTTGCTGAAGCCACGGCAGGGCAGGCTGCGCACGCCAGGATTGCCCGGAAAGCGCCTGCCGAACAAGCGGCTTGCCATCGCCTTGCCGTCGGGGTGGTCGATAAAGCCAATGCGTTCCAGATCCTGCCAGGTGTGCACGTCTTCGTGCGCGGGCACGACCAGTTCCAGGCGCTCTTCGATAAACGGGCACGCCGCGAGCCGTGCATCGTCTGGCTTCAGCGTGACCAGCCCAAGCTCATAATGATTTTGCAGCACGGCTTCCACGACTTCGTGGTCGGGCGCGAAGCGATGGCGCACGATCAGCCCGCGATTGGCCTGCTGGAAGGCCAGCAGGATCGGGTACAGGTACAGGCCGATGCTGCCCGGCGTGATCAGCGAGACCTCGCCGTTGGTGCTGTCGGCATCGGAGAGCCGGGCGTTCAGCCGCTCGCCGGCCTTGTCCATCTCGCGGCAGTAGTCGAGCAGGGCGCGGCCGGCCGGGGTCAGTTCGATGGCGCGCGGGCGGCGGATCAGAAGGGGGCCGAACTGGCCTTCCAGGTGGCGCACATGCTGGCTGACGGCGGCCTGGGTCAGGTCGAGGCGGTCGGCGGTGCGGGTAAAGCTGCCCAGTTCAGAAAGGGTAACGAAGGAGCGAAGCCACTGCGGGTTCACCATAATGAATATTTATTGATTCAATAACTGGTACGTGGTTTTCATTATAGCGCCGCGCGCCTACCATCTGGGCTCATGCAATGACGCAGGAACCCAACCAGCATGTCTGCCCTGTTTTCCCCGTTTGAACTGAAAGATGTCACGCTGCGCAACCGCGTCGCGATCCCGCCGATGTGCCAGTACAGCGCCGTCGACGGCATGGTCAATGACTGGCACCAGACGCATTATGCCGGCCTGGCGCGTGGCGGCGCCGGCCTGGTGATCGTCGAAGCGACTGCCGTGTCGCCCGAAGGCCGCATCACCCCCGGCTGCACCGGGTTGTGGAACGATGCGCAGCAAGCCGGCATGGCGCGCATTGCCACGGCGATCAAGGCCGGCGGCGCGGTGCCGGGCATCCAGATCGCGCATGCCGGCCGCAAGGCCAGCGCCAACCGCCCGTGGGAAGGCGACGACCATATCGGCGCAGACGATCCGCGCGGCTGGCAGACGCTGTCGCCGTCAGCGGTGCCGTTCGGCGCGCACCTGCCCAAGGTCCCCAAGGCCATGACGCTTGACGACATTGCGCGCGTTCAGCGCGATTTCGTCGCCGCGGCACGCCGTGCGCGCGATGCCGGCTTTGAATGGCTTGAACTGCATTTCGCCCATGGCTACCTTGCGCAGAGCTTCTTCTCGCGCCATGCCAACCAGCGCGACGATGCGTATGGTGGCGACCTGGCCGGCCGCAGCCGTTTCCTGCTGGAAACGCTGGCCGCGGTGCGCGAAGTGTGGCCCGCCAACCTGCCGCTGACCGCGCGCTTCGGCGTGATCGAGTTCGACGGCAACGACGAAGAGACGCTGGCCGATTCGATCGAACTGGCGCGCGCCATGCGCGAGGGCGGGCTGGACCTGCTCAACGTCAGCGTCGGCTTTTCCACGCCGGACGCAAAGATTCCCTGGGGGCCGGCCTTCCTCGCGCCGATCGCCGAGCGCGTGCGCAGCGAGGCGAAGCTGCCGGTGGCCTCGTCGTGGGGCATCGACAACCCGGTGCTGGCCGACCGTGCCGTCGCTGCGGGCCAGATGGACCTCGTCATGGTCGGCCGCGCGCTGCTGGCCAATCCGCACTGGCCTTACCAGGCCGCCCAGCGCCTGCAGGTGCAGAAGCCGTCGTGGGTGCTGCCCGCGCCTTACGCGCACTGGCTCGAGCGCTACCAGCTGCAGGCCTGAGCGCATGGCAAACGTGCCGGCGCCCCGGCACGTTTCCGCGTTTTGCCTCACAATAACGCCTTGCGCGCCGCACAGGAGCACGCTGGATCACCAGAGGCGGGGTCATCGACCCGCCCGGCAGCGGGCGGCATTCCGTAGAACCCTCTGCAATCCTGTACATGGCCGCCCCACATGCACACGCCGCCGCGGACGCCGTCCGCGGCGTACCGCCTTCCGGCGTCTCGCGCGATGCGAGCACGTCCCACTCTCCTGCCAGGTCCGCTGAACCGCCAGCCCGCTCCGGCCGCCTTGCGCTGCTGGCACTCGGCGTCGGCAGCTTCGCCATCGGCACCGGCGAATTCGTCATCATGGGCCTGCTGCCCGATGCCGCGCGCGACCTCGCTATCTCGATCCCCGAAGCCGGACACCTGATCAGTGCCTATGCGCTGGGCGTGGTCATTGGCGCGCCGCTGCTGGCGGTGCTGGGCGCGCGCTGGCCGCGGCGCAACCTGCTGGTGGCGCTGATGGCGGTGTTCGCGGCGGGCAATCTCGCCAGCGCGATGGCGCCGGCCTACCTGTCGATGCTGGTGGCGCGGCTGCTGACCGGCTTCCCGCACGGCACGTACTTTGGCGTGGCGGCGCTGGTCGCCGCCGGGCTGGTGCCGCGCGAGCGGCGTGCGCAGGCGGTGGGGCTGGTGATGCTGGGCCTGACCACCGCGACGCTGGTCGGCGTACCGATCGCCGCCACGGTCGGCACCTGGCTGGGCTGGCGATCGGCCTTCGTGATCGTCGGCGCGCTCGGCGCGCTGACGGCGCTGCTGGTGTGGCGTTTCGTGCCGTTTGTGCCGGCCGACCGGCATGCCAGCCCGCTGCGCGAACTGTCGGCGCTCAAGCGCAAGCAGGTGTGGCTGACGCTGGGTATCGGCGCGATCGGTTTTGGCGGCATGTTCTCCGTGTTCAGCTACATCAAGCCGACCATGCTAGAACTGGCGCACATGCCTGCCGCGGGCATCCCCGTGGTGCTGGCGCTGTTCGGCGTCGGCATGGTGGTGGGCAATCTCGCCGGTGCGCGGCTGGCCGACAAGGCGCTGATGCCGACCATCGGCGGCGTGCTGGTGTGGACCGCACTGGTGCTGGGCGCCTTCACCTTCACCGCGCCGCATCCGTGGCTTGCGGCAGCGAATGTGCTGTTGATCGGCACCGTGGTCGCGCTCGGCCCGGCGCTGCAGATCCGGCTGATGGACGTGGCCGGCGACGCGCAGGCGCTGGCGGCAGCGCTCAACCACTCGGCGTTCAACATGGCCAATGCGCTGGGCGCGTGGCTGGGCGGCGTGACCATCGCCGCCGGCTATGGCTGGACCTCGACCGGCTGGGTTGGCCTGCTGCTGGCGCTGGGCGGCCTGGCGATCTATGCCTGGTCGGTGCTCGACATGGACCGCCGCGGCGCTACCGCGGCGGCTTGATCTCTGCCTCCCGGCCGACGCGCGAGAAAGGAAAACCTGCCAAGAAAAAAGGGCGCCATCGCTGGCGCCCCTTGTCGATCCCGGCGCAGGCGCCGGCAGTCCTGCCGTCAGGCGTCCGCGACGCTCGCGCCGACGATATTGAAGCCGCCGTCGACGTAGGTGATCTCACCGGTTACGCCGCTGGCCAGGTCGGACAGCAGGAAGGCGGCCACGTTGCCGACTTCTTCGATGGTCACGTTGCGGCGCAGCGGGGCGGCCTGCTCGAAGTGCCCCAGCAGCTTGCCGAAGTCCTTGATGCCGGAGGCGGCCAGTGTCTTGATCGGGCCGGCCGAGATGCCGTTGGCGCGGATGCCGCGCGGGCCGACCGACGAAGCCAGGTAGCGCACGCTGGCTTCCAGCGCGGCCTTGGCCAGGCCCATGGTGTTGTAGTTGGGGACCACGCGCTCGGCGCCCAGGTAGGTCAGCGTCAGCAGCGAGGCCTTGTCCGACAGCAGCGGCAGCGCGGCCTTGGCCAGCGCCGGGAAGCTGTAGGCGGAAATGTCGTGGGCGATGCGGAAGCCTTCGCGCGACAGGCCCTCGAGGAAATCGCCGGAGATGGCCTCGCGCGGCGCGAAGCCGATCGAGTGCACCAGCCCGTCGAACTTCTCCCAGCGCTGGCCCAGCGCGGCGAAGGTCGAGGCGATCTGCTCGTCGCTGCCGACGTCGCACTCGAACACCATGTCGGTGCCGAATTCCTTGGCAAAGTCGCTGATCCGGTCCTTGAACCGTTCGCCGACATAGGTGAAGGCGAGTTCGGCGCCTTCGCGCTTGCACGCGGACGCAATGCCATAGGCGATCGAGCGGTTCGAGAGCAAGCCCGTGATGAGGATCCGCTTACCTGCCAGAAATCCCATAAGTTCTCCAAGGTGGTGTATCAGGCACGCTTCCTGCGTCCGCCGTGCGGCCGTGCGCGTGCCTTGGCTGTTCTGCGGCCGTTTTATTGCGCCGCGCAGAGGGAATGTCCGGATGGCTGGCGCTACCCCGGACGCATGTAAAATTGTCTCATACTTGGCCCGGCCGCAGAACGCCGGGACCCCAGAGGTCATAGTGGAGGAATCCAACGGGATGCCTATTCAAGCACGTTGGCCGCTTCAGGCGGCATGGCAGTGCTTCCGGCGGGATGCGGTACTGCGGTTCGGGCTGGCGACGATGCTGGCGGCGGGGAGCTCCCTGGCCACTCTGGTCCCATCTCCGGCCATGGCGGCGCATGGCTTTGCGCTGCACGGGGACCTGAAGTACACCGAGAATTTCTCGCACTTCGATTATGTCAATCCCAACGCCCCGGTTGGTGGCACGCTCACGCTCGCCAATCCGGACCGGCGCACCAGTTTCGACAAGTTCAACCCGTTCACGCTGAAGGGCACCTCTGCGCCCGGGCTCAATGCGCTGATGTTCGAGTCGCTGCTGGTCAGCAGCGCCGACGAAACCGCCAGCGCCTACGGCCTGCTGGCCGAGGACGTCACGGTCGCGCCGGACGAACTGTCGGTCACGTTCCGCATCCGCCCGCAGGCGCGCTTCTCCAACGGCGACCCGGTGCTGGCATCGGATGTCAAACATTCTTATGACATGCTGATGAGCAAGGCGTCGAGCCCCGGCTATCGCAGCATGTGCACCGACGTGAAGGCGGTGGTGGTGACCGGCGAGCGCACGCTGCGCTACGACTTCAAGCAGCGCAACCGCGAGTTGCCGCTGATCGTCGGCGCGTTGCCGGTGTTCTCGAAGAAGTGGACCGCCAAGGTGCCGTTCGACAAGCTGACCTTCGAGCCGCCCATTACCAGCGGTCCCTACCTGATCGAGCGCTACGACGCCGGCCGCGGCATCATCTTCAAGCGCGATCCCAACTACTGGGGCAAGAACCAGGCGGTACGGCGCGGCACCTTCAACTTCTCGCGCGTGGTCTACCGGCTGTACAAGGACGAGACCGCCAAGCTGGAGGCCTACAAGGCCGGCGAGTTCGACGCCATCGTCGAATACCGCGCCAAGAACTGGGCCAAGAGCTACCAGGGCACGCGCTTCCGCAACGGCGAGCTGATCAAGACCGAATTCCCGCACCGCAACGGCGCCGGCATGCAGGGCTTCGTGATGAACATGCGCAAGCCGGTGTTCCAGGATGTGCGGGTGCGCCAGGCGCTGATCCTGGCGCTGGACTTCGAATGGCTGAACCGGCAGCTGTTCTATGGCGCCTACAAGCGCCTGGACAGCTGGTTCTCCAACAGCGAGCTGGCCGCCAGCGCCACCTTCGACGGCCGGCCCGGCCCTGGCGAGATGGCGCTGCTGGAGCCGCTGCGTGCCGAGTTGCCGCCCGAGGTCTTCGGCCCCGAGGTGGTGCAGCCCAGCACCGCGGCGCCCCGCTCGCTGCGCGACAACCTGCGCCTGGCCCGGCGCCTGCTGGCGCAGGCCGGCTGGACCTACGGCGACGGCGCGCTGCGCAACGCCAAGGGCGAACCGCTGGTGTTCGAGTTCCTGGACGACGGCGGCGCCATGAGCCGGGTCATCACCACCTATGTGCGCAACCTGGAAAAGCTCGGCATCCAGGTACACCAGCGCACCACCGACTTTGCGCTGTACCAGAAGCGGCTGGAGGACTTCGACTTCGACATGGTGTCGATCCGCTTCCCCGACTCGCAGAGCCCCGGCAATGAGCTGCGCGACCGCTTCGCCAGCGAGGCCGCCACCACGCCCGGCTCGGACAACCTGTTCGGGGTGAAGTCGCCGGTCATCGACAAGCTGGTCGACAACGTGCTGCATGCCCACACCCGCGAGGAGCTGATCACCGCCGGGCGCGCGCTCGACCGGGTGCTGATGCACGGCTACTACATCGTGCCCAACTGGTACAGTGCGTCACACCGGGTGTCTTACCGCAAGGAACTCGGGTACCCGGAGCGGCTTCCCTATTTCTACACGGCCGAAGGCTGGATCCTGAGCCAGTGGTGGCGCAAGGACCTCAAGCCGCAAGCGCGCTGACGCGGTCAGTGCAGATTAGCTAAAGAATGAGGACCGGCCGATGCTTGCCTACCTGCTCAAGCGCATCCTGCTGATGATCCCGACGCTGATCGGCGTCATCACGCTGACCTTTGTCGTCATCCAGTTCGTGCCGGGCGGACCGGTCGAGCAGATGATGATGGAACTGAAAGGGCGGGGCGGCGCCGGCGAAGCCAGCGGCGGCGGCGCCGAGTACCGCGGCCGCCGCGGCGTCGACCCCGAGAAGATCAAGGAGATCCAGGCCCTGTACGGCTTCGACAAGCCGCCGCTGGAGCGCTACTTCCTGATGCTCAAGCGCTTTGCCCAGTTCGACCTGGGCCAGAGTTATTTCCAGCACCGCAGCGTGTGGGAGCTGGTCAAGTCCAAGCTGCCGGTGTCGGTCAGCCTGGGTTTGTGGACGTTTTTCCTGACCTACCTGATATCGGTGCCGCTCGGCATCTCCAAGGCGATCCGGGCGGGCAGCCGATTCGACGTGGTCACCAGCATCATCGTGCTGATCGGCTATGCGATTCCCGGTTTCGTGCTGGGCGTGCTGCTGCTGGTGCTGTTCGGCGGCGGCACCTTCGTGCAGTGGTTCCCGCTGCGCGGGCTCACCTCGGACAACTGGGAGCAGTTGTCGCTGATGGGCAAGGTGATGGACTACCTGTGGCACCTGGTGCTGCCGATCACCGCCTCGGTGGTAGGCAGCTTTGCCGTGGTGACCATGCTGACCAAGAATGCCTTCCTTGAGGAAATCCGCAAGCAGTACGTGCTGACCGCGCGCGCCAAGGGCCTGGGCGAGCGCCGCGTGCTGTGGAAGCATGTGTTCCGCAACGCGCTGATCCCGCTCGTCACCGGTTTTCCGGCGGCCTTCATCGGCGCCTTCTTTACCGGCTCGCTGCTGATCGAGACGCTGTTCTCGCTCGACGGGCTGGGCCTGCTGTCTTACGAGGCCGTGCTGCGGCGCGACTACCCGGTGGTGCTCGGCACGCTCTACCTGTTCACGCTGATCGGGCTGGTCACGCGCCTGATTTCCGATGTCTGCTACGTGCTGGTCGATCCCCGCATCCATTTCGAGGGCCTGCACCGATGAAACCGTTCTCGCACGCAGTGCCCAACGGCCTGCCGCATTCGCCCTCGCCGCGCCAGCGCGCCTGGCAGCGCTTCCGGCGCAACCGCCGCGGCTACTGGAGCCTGGTGATCTTCGTCGCCATCTTCGTGCTGAGCCTGGGCGCCGAGGTGTTGTCCAGCAACCGCCCGCTGATGGTGCGGTACAAGGGCGACTACTACTTCCCGATCGTCAAGACCTACCCGGAGACGACCTTCGGCGGCGACTTCCCGACGCAGGCCGATTACCTCGACCCGTTTATCCGCGACCGCATCACCACCGACGGCAACTTCGCGGTGTTCCCGCTGAACCGGTATTCGTACGATTCGCTGAACTACTTCGCCAAGGAGCCCAACCCGGCGCCGCCTTCGGCCGAAAACTGGCTCGGCACCGATGACCGCGGCCGCGACATCCTGGCGCGGCTGCTGTACGGCTTCCGCGTGTCGGTGCTGTTCAGCCTGGCACTGACCGTGATCGGCGTGGTGATCGGCACGCTGACCGGGGCGCTGATGGGCTTCTTCGGCGGTCGCTTCGACCTGTTCTCGCAGCGAGCCATCGAGATCTGGAGTTCGATGCCGGAGCTGTACCTGCTGATCATCTTCGCGTCGATCTTCGAGCCCAGCCTGGCGCTGCTGATCATCCTGCTGTCGCTGTTCGGCTGGATGGGGCTGTCCGACTACGTGCGCGCCGAGTTCTACCGCAACCGCTCGCTCGACTACGTCAAGGCGGCGCGGGCGCTGGGCTTGTCCAACGTGCAGATCATGTGGCGCCATATCCTGCCCAACAGCCTGACCCCGGTGATCACCTTCCTGCCGTTCCGCATGAGCGCGGCGATCCTGGCGCTGACCAGCCTGGACTTCCTCGGCCTGGGCGTGCCGCCGACCACGCCCAGCCTGGGCGAGCTGCTGGCGCAAGGCAAGGGCAACCTCGACGCCTGGTGGATTTCGCTGTCGACCTTCACCGTGCTGGTAGTGACGCTGATGCTCCTGACTTTCATGGGCGATGCGCTGCGCGATGCCTTCGACACCCGCCTGGGCCTGGCCGCGCTGCGCGGCCGGGTCGAACCCAAGGTCCCGGCCGGCGCGCCGGCGGGGACGGCACCGGGGGTGACGCCATGAGCGCCTTGTCCCCAGTCTTTCAGGCCGACGCTGGCGCCGCGCAGGCTGCGGCCCCGGCACCCGGCTCTACGCTGATGTGCGTGGACAAGCTGTCCGTCACCTTCGGCCATGGCGATCATGCCACCCGCGCGGTGCGCGAGGTCAGCTTCGACCTGCGCGCCGGCGAGCGCTACGCGCTGGTCGGCGAATCCGGCTCGGGCAAGACCGTGACCGCGCTGGCCATGCTGCGGCTGGTGGAAGACGCTTACTACGACGGCGCGATCCGCTTCGAAGGCAAGAACCTGCTCGACGTCTCCGACCGCGAAATGCGGGGGATCCGCGGCGCCGAGATCGCGATGATCTTCCAGGAACCGATGACGGCGCTGAACCCGCTGTACACCATCGGCAACCAGATCGTCGAAACGCTGGCGCTGCACGAAGGCCTGGACCGCCGCGCCGCGCGCGACCGTGCCATCGCGCTGCTGGAGCGCACCGGCATCAGCGACGCCGCGCACCGTTTCGACAGCTTCCCGCACCAGCTTTCGGGCGGCCAGCGCCAGCGCGCCATGATTGCCATGGCGCTGGCGTGCCGGCCCAAGCTGCTGCTCGCCGACGAGCCCACCACGGCGCTGGACGTGACCATCCGCGCCCAGATCATGGACTTGCTGCGCGACCTGCAGGCAGAGTTCGGCATGGCGGTGATGCTGATCACCCACGACCTGAACTTGGTGCGTTCCTTTGCCCAGCGCGTGGGCGTGATGGAGAAGGGCGTGCTGGTCGAGACCGGCGAGACTGCCAAGGTGTTTGCCGCGCCCCAGCACCCGTACACGCGCAAGCTGATCGACAGCCGCCCCAAGCGCGAGGTGTTGCCGCTGGTGCCGCTGGCGCCGGTGCTGCTGGAGGCGCACAACCTCAGCGTCAATTACGCGCGCAAGCGCCGCGGCGTGGCTGGCTGGTTCGGCAAGGACCAGTTCGCGGCGGTCAAGGATGTCGACTTCCAGCTGCGCGAGGGCGAGACCATCGGCATCGTCGGCGAATCCGGCTCGGGCAAGACCACGCTGGCGCATACCGTGCTGGCGCTGCAGCGCAAGGGCGCGGGCACCATCCATTTCCTCGGCCGCAGCTTCGACGGCGCCACGCGCAAGGATCGCTGCCAGCTGCGCTCGCGCATGCAGGTAGTGTTCCAGGATCCGTTCGGCTCCTTGTCGCCGCGAATGACCATCGAGCAGATCGTCGGCGAAGGCCTGGCGCTGCACCAGGCCGGCCTGTCGCGCGAGGCCACGCGCGAGCGCGTGATCGACGCCCTGCGCGAAGTGGGGCTGGACCGCACCGCGCTGGGGCGCTATCCGCACGAGTTCTCCGGCGGGCAGCGCCAGCGCATCGCGATCGCCCGGGTGCTGATCCTCAAGCCCCAGGTGCTGGTGCTGGACGAGCCGACCTCGGCGCTTGACGTCTCGATCCAGCAGCAGGTGCTGGCGCTGCTGTCCCAGCTTCAGCACAAGTACAACCTCAGCTACCTCTTTATCAGCCACGACCTGGCGGTGATCCGCGCCATGGCGCACCGGGTGATCGTGATGAAGGCGGGGGAGGTGGTCGAGACCGGGGAAACCGAGGCGGTGCTCGGTGCGCCGCAGCATCCCTATACCCGCAAGCTGATGGCAGCGGCGCAGGTTGGTGCCGCCTGACCAGGCTGCCTTGCAGCATTGCTTTTCACGCCGCCGGACTGGCGGCGTTTTCATATGCGCAATCCGATAAACAAGATGCGAAATTCGGCCTATATCGTTGATTCGCAAGTCAAATCCGGCGAATTTGTAACGAACTTTGACATGTGAATGACAACCCTTTACCATCCCGCGAGTACTACTTTCGGGGGTGGTGTGTCCGACGCATTGAATCGTGCAGTGCACGTTGACGGTGCGGTCGTCGGCGCGATCATGACGCAATAGTGTCATCGTTGCCTGGCGCGGATGTTGCGTAACGTCCTCCCTGTAGTGCCGGCGTGGTGCACACGCCGTACGCAAATACCCAGCCGCCCCGGACTTTGTGCCGGGGCTTGCTTTGGAAACGATCAACGGGAGAACCAATGCAGCGATCGGTACTTCATTCCCTGGCGCGCGCCGCCGTCGGAATTGCCATTGCCTGCGGTGCGACTGTGTCGAATGGAGTGCTGGCGGACACGGTGTTCAAGGATGCCGACACCCGTATCGATGCCACGGCTTCGGCCGCGGACTCGCATGTGGAAGGCAAGCGTGGCTTGCTGTCGTCGGTGGTGAATTCCACCAGCCACGTTGCCAGCAAGGCTGGCGACCTGGTCATGAATGCGCTGGGCCTGATTGGCGTGCGTTACCGCTTCGGCGGCAACAGCCCCGAATCCGGCCTGGACTGCAGCGGCTTCGTCCGCTACGTGTTCCAAGACACCTTCGGCTTCATGCTGCCGCGCCGCTCTGTCGAAATCAGCCGTGTCGGCACCAATGTGGCGACAAGCGACCTGCGTCCGGGTGACCTGGTGTTCTTCAACACCATGCGCCAGACCTTCTCGCACGTCGGCATCTATATCGGCGACAACAAGTTCGTGCATGCCCCGTCCACGGGCAGCAAGATTCGTGTCGACGACATGCGCGCCGCCTACTGGGTAACGCGCTACAACGGCGCGCGCCGCATCGAGGACGATGGCGGCAGCCGCAGCGAAAGCCTCGGCGACATGGTCGAAACGCTCAAGCGCTACGACCCCAAAGCCGTACGCGCCACCATGTACGGCGGCTGAGCTACATCGCATCGCCACCAGCAAAAAGGACTGCCGCGGCAGTCCTTTTGTTTTTTCGCGCCGGGCGCCGCTATTGCGTGGCGACCGTACTGGCCGGCTGCAGCCGCGCCTGCTCCAGCTTCTGCCGCAGCGCGGCCATTACCGCGGCGGTTGCCTGTTCGCCCGCCAGCACCGCGCGGTTGCGGGCATTGAAATCGCTCCCGCCCATGTCGGGCAGTTCCGGGCGGATCACCACGTCGGCGCGCGACAGCGCTATCTTGTTGATCGACTGGCCCATGATCGCGGTGGTCTGCAGCAGCACACCGCTCTGGCCGGCGTTTTTCTGCGCCGACGGCTCGGCGGAGATATTCACTGCGATGACGAAGTCGGCGCCCATGCTGCGCGCCGAGTCGACCGGCACCGGCTCGACCAGGCCGCCATCGACATAGTCATGTCCCTGGATCGACACCGGCTGGAACACGCCCGGCACGCTGCTCGACGCGCGCACCGCCTGCCCGGTATTGCCGCGGCGGAACAGGATCTTCTCGCCGGTCTTCAGGTCGGTGGCGACGATGCCCAGCGGCAGTTTCATCGCTTCGATCGGGCGGTTCTGCACCTGGCGGTTGACATAGTTCTGCAGCGCCTCGCCCTTGAGCCAGCCGCCGAAGCGGGTGCCAAAGGGCAGGGCCCAGTCAGCGATCGACGCCTCGTCCATGGTCAGCGCCAGCTTGTTCAGCCTGAAGCCATCCAGACCGCTCGCGTACAGCGCGGCCACTACCGCGCCGGCGCTGGTGCCGGTCACCAGGTCGGCATGGATGCCTTGCGCCTCGAGCGCCTTGATCACGCCGATATGGGCAAAGCCGCGCGCGGCACCGCCGCCGAGCGCCAGGCCGATCTTGATCGGGCGCGGCCCGGGCGGGGTGGCGGGCGTGAGTGCCACCGGCGGCGCGGGGCGCGGGCCGAACGCGCAGCCCGCGAGCAGGGCAGCTGCGGAGAGGCCGAGGAAATGACGTCGTTGCATGAAGCGGGATCAGTAAATCAGGTGTGGTGGCCGGTATTGCGGCGGCATGTGATGTCGACATTACTCAATGCCTGGCGACCGGCTGGATTTCAGACCGCCGCAAGCATAAATGATTCCGCGCGCGCCGGGCGCCGCGGCACGTTCGGACCCGGGGCGCGGCAGTACGCATGGGTATAATGCAAAGCCTGCACATACCAGCCCGCGCGCCCCTGCGCGCGGGCTTTCTTGTTTCTGCCCCTGACCATGACCCAACGCGTCCGCACCCGCTTTGCGCCGAGCCCGACCGGCTTCATCCACCTCGGCAACATCCGCTCCGCGCTCTATCCCTGGGCCTTCGCCCGCCGCATGAAGGGCGACTTCATCCTGCGCATCGAAGACACCGACGTCGAGCGTTCGTCGCAGGAAGCGGTCGACGTGATCCTGGAAAGCATGGCCTGGCTGGACATGGACATCGACGAAGGCCCGTTCTACCAGATGCAGCGCATGGACCGCTATCGCGAGGTGGTGGCGCAGATGGTTGACGCCGGCCTGGCCTACCGCTGCTACATGAGCACCGCGGAGCTCGACGCCCTGCGCGAGGCCCAGCGCGAGCGTGGCGAGAAGCCGCGCTACAACGGCTTCTGGCGCCCCGAGGAGGGCAAGGTCCTGCCCGAGCCGCCGGCCGGCGTGGACCCGGTGATCCGCTTCAAGAACCCGATCGGCGGCAGCGTGGTGTGGGACGACGCGGTCAAGGGCCGCATCGAGATCTCCAACGACGAACTCGATGACCTGGTGATTGCGCGCCCGGACGGCACGCCTACGTACAACTTCTGCGTGGTGGTGGACGACCTCGACATGAAGATCACGCACGTGATCCGCGGCGACGACCACGTCAACAACACCCCGCGCCAGATCAACATCATCCGCGCGCTGGGCGGCACCGCGCCGGTGTACGCGCACCTGCCGACCGTGCTGAACGAGCAGGGCGAGAAGATGAGCAAGCGCCACGGTGCCATGGCCGTGACCGGCTACCGCGACGAAGGCTACCTGCCCGAAGCCGTGCTGAACTACCTGGCGCGCCTGGGCTGGGCCCATGGCGATGCCGAGATCTTTTCGCGCGAGCAGTTCGTCGAGTGGTTCGACCTGGAACACCTGGGCAAGTCGCCGGCGCAGTACAACCCCGAAAAGCTGGCCTGGCTGAACAACCACTACATCAAGGTTGGCGACAACCAGCGCCTGGCCGGGCTGACGCAGCCGTTCATCGAAGCGCTCGGCGGCAAGGTGGAAGGCGCCGACCTGGTCGGCGTGGTGGCCCTGGTGAAGGATCGCGCCAACACGCTGAAGGAAGTCGCGCAGGCCGCGCTGCTGTTCTATCGCGGCGAGCCGCAGGCGGATGCCGCGCTCAAGGCCGAGCACCTGACGCCGGAGATCCAGCCCGCGCTTGCCGCGCTGTCCAGCCAGCTGGCCGCGCTGCCGGAGTGGAAGCGCGAGGCTATCAACGGGACCTTCAAGGCGGTGCTTGGTGAGTTCGGCCTGAAGATGCCTAAGCTGGCCATGCCAGTGCGCCTGCTGGTGGCCGGCCAGCTGCAAACGCCGAGCATTGACGCCGTGCTCGAACTGTTCGGCCGCGATATGGTGCTGCGCCGCCTGGGCGCCGGCATCGCAGCGTAAAAAATCTCGCAAAACACCGTGCCGGGGGCTTGCGCTCCGGCACGGAGTTGCGCATAATCTCGTTCTCCCTGCAGCGCGGTCCCTGGCCAAGCGGGCTGATGGATCCGAAAGGATCCGCGCGATCTCGGAGCTTTTTAGAAGGCAAAGAGAAAAGCGAAAAAGTTAAAACGGGAGCTTGCAAAGATTAGTAGTTGATATATAATCTTGGCTTCGCTTGAAACGGCAGTTAAATCAAGCGAAAACAACGCAAGTTGCAGTAAATTAGCAGTACCATGGGGCTATAGCTCAGCTGGGAGAGCGCTTGCATGGCATGCAAGAGGTCAGCGGTTCGATCCCGCTTAGCTCCACCAGGATTTAGGTGGCATCCAGTCAGTATCGGATGGCGCCAGACGGAACAAGTTGAAAAACAAGTTTCTGTCCCCTTCGTCTAGAGGCCTAGGACATCACCCTTTCACGGTGAGTACAGGGGTTCGAATCCCCTAGGGGACGCCATAACAGTCGGACGTAACCAGACGTCCAGCGCGTCACCAAGAGCTTTGCTCGAGGTGGCAGCCGACTAAGGAGTGGTAGTTCAGTTGGTTAGAATACCGGCCTGTCACGCCGGGGGTCGCGGGTTCGAGTCCCGTCCACTCCGCCAAATCTAAACCCGCATGGTTAATCGCCATGCGGGTTTTTCTTTTAGGGTGAGGGATTATGTTGATAATCGCCACGGCAACAGTAAAAAATGTTGCAATCGTTGCGGAAATCGATATATAATCCTGACTTCGCTGCAAACACAGCAGTTTGTGAGAGCGGCGAAAGCAGTATCCAGGCAGTTACCCGTATGGGGCTATAGCTCAGCTGGGAGAGCGCTTGCATGGCATGCAAGAGGTCAGCGGTTCGATCCCGCTTAGCTCCACCAAGGATTCGGGAAGCATAAAAAGATGCTTCCCAGGCGCGAAAAAGTCTGTTAGAATATTGGACTTTCCAGCGCAAGACAGAAAACGCGTTGTAAAACAAGTTTCTGTCCCCTTCGTCTAGAGGCCTAGGACATCACCCTTTCACGGTGAGTACAGGGGTTCGAATCCCCTAGGGGACGCCAAAACAGCCGGGCGTAATCAGACGTCCAGCAGTCGTTTCAAGCCACATGCCTGAAACGACGCCGACTAAGGAGTGGTAGTTCAGTCGGTTAGAATACCGGCCTGTCACGCCGGGGGTCGCGGGTTCGAGTCCCGTCCACTCCGCCAAATTAAACGCCCGCGCAAGCGGGCGTTTTTCTTTTCAGCTCCAGGTTTTTCCTCACGCATCGGTCCGGATGCACGCCTGCGGCAAGCGCAGGCGCGTGATCGAAGCATGCGGCCGGCTCAGTCTTTGACTTCGGCACTTACCCGCGCGAAATACCGCACCAGCAATCCGCCGGCAATGGCGAGGCTTGCACTGTTTGCGAGCCAGAACCCGCTGGCGCCATGCGTGAATGCCGGAAGGCCTTCGACCAGACCGAACCCCAGCACATAGCCGCCGCCCAGCCCGATGCCCCAAAGCGACCCCGCATAGATCAGCGTCGGAATCACCGCGATCTTGTAGGCCCGCAGGATAAACGCCGTCATCACCTGCACGGCATCGAACGCCTGGTAGAAGGCCACGAACAGCACCAGCGGCAGCGCGGCCGCCACCACGGCGGGATCGCTCGCATAGGCGTGCAGGATGGGTTCGCGCAGCAGCCACAGCAGCACGCCGGTCAGCATGGCCAGTGCCACGGCCGCGCGGATGCCGCGCCAGGCAATGCGGCTTGCGCCGGTGAGATCGCGTGCCCCGATATGCTGCGCGACCAGCGTCGATGTGGCGATGCCCAGCGACAACGGCAGCATATAGGCGACTGCGCCCAGATTGGCGATGATCTGGTGCCCCGCGAGCGTGACCGTGCCCAGCCGCGTGATAAAGATCGACATCAGCGTGAACGAGGTGATCTCGATCAGGTACGTCAGCCCCATCGGCACGCCCAGGCGCAGCAGCGCACGCAGCGGCGCGGCTGCCGGCCAGCTCCAGGTGGCGAAGATCCGCAGCGGCTGGTAGGCGGCGCTGTAGCGCAGGATCAGCAGCCCGGCGATGCACCACGTCCAGCTGATCAGCGTCGAGGCCAGCCCGCATCCGGGCCCGCCCATGGCAGGGACGCCCAGGCCGCCGTGGATAAACCAGGCGTTGAGCGGAATCTTCAGCGCCAGCCCGCCGACCTGCAGCACCGTGACCATGATCGGACGCGACAGCGCATTGTTGAGCGCCGAATAGATACGGAAGCCGAGCGCCGCGGGCAGACCGAACGCGCCGAAATGCAGGTAGGCGGTGGCCTTGACGACCAGTTCGGGCGGCGCCTTGGCGAAAGCCAGCAGCGGCGCCGGGAAGGCCAGCAACAGCACGCCGGGGATTGCCAGCGCGGCACCGAGCCACGCGGCCTGCCGCACCTCGGCGCCGATCGCCTCGACGCGGCCGGCGCCATAGAGCTGGCCGGCGACAGGCGCCAGTGCCTGCAGCACGCCCATCAGGCTGATATAGACGGTGATGTAGATCGAGCCACCCAGGCCGACGGCGGCGAGGTCGGTGGCGGAGGCGCGGCCAGCCATCACGGTGTCGATGACGCCGAAGGCGATCACGGCCAACTGGCCGGCCAGTACCGGCGCGGCCAGGCCGAAGATGCGACGAAGGTCTTGGAACAGGGTCATTCAGGCCTCAGGGGCAATGTCAGGGGCGTTGACCGGGCACGATGCCCGCAGCCGCCTGCGGCCGGAATGGTTCGATGGCGCTGCGGTGCGCTGCGGGGCTCGTGCCGGTGGTGGGTCAGGGCTGCCGCGGCAGGCGGCGGCGCGGCAGGTCAGGGCGCGGGTGCACGGCGCGCGCGGTATCGACCAGCCGGTACATGCGGAAGCGCTCGTCGCGGTCCGCCGGGCGACGGCCTTCCCAGATCAGCCGCCACTCGAAGTGCGAGATATTGCCCGGCTCGCCGTAGTCGACCGCATCGTGGCGCAGCAGCACGTCGCAGCCGTCGCTCGGGCCACCGAAACGGACATGCCCGAAGTAGGCGAACGAAGCCAGTTGCGCATCGCCCATGCGGATCGGCTGCACGCAACGGTACGCGGGCGGCAGCGCCATTGCCGCGGCCTGGGCCACGTCGCGGTAGGTCTTGCCATAGTTGATCGACGGCAGCCACAGCGTCATCGCCATCACCCACATCAGCGTGGTGCCGGCCGCGGAAATCACCACCGGCCGCCAGATCTGCTTGGGCGCGCGCGACAGCCGCCAGCGCACGATCAGCACCCAGGCAATGGTCGCCGCCAGCGCGATCAGCACCGCGGTGATGGTGAACTCATGCTGGTAGCCGGGCAGCTGGCGGAACACGTTGCGCGCGACGCGCGGCGGCCAGCCGGTGGTCTTGGCGATCCACATGAACCAGACCGTGCCGCCGAAGATGGTGAAGAACAGCAGCGCGAACCAGTCGATTGCGTTGATCACGCCGCGCGCCAGCGTAGGCAGCGCGAAGGCCGCCAGCACGGCCATGGGCGGCAGCAGCAGGATGAACTGCACATCGCCACCGCTGCGTTGCAGGAACAGCAGCACAACCACCGGCAACAGCACCGCCAGCGGCATCGCCACATGGGCGGCGCGGCGCATGCCGGCCCAGGCAACCCAGGCCCATGCCGCGATCGGCCACACCGGCCACGTGTACAGGAACAGGTTGCGCATGTTGAAGCCGAACGTCTGCGTATTCGGCGACCCATAGTTGCGCCGGTCGTAGCGTGCCCATTCGCGGATGTAGGTGACCGCCTCGGTGCGGTCCGCCGCGCCGAAGTAGGCCGCGACCAGCCAGGCCAGCACGATCAGCAGCGCCAGCGGGATGCCGATGGCAGCCAGGCGCCGCCACGGCAGCGGCTTGCACACCAGCACGCAGACGGCGGTGCCAAACAGCAGCGCCAGGGGCAGGATGGGGCCGCTGGCCAGCGCCAGGCCGCCGAGCGCGGCGCCATAGACCAGGCTGCCCATCAGCGGCTTGTCGAGGCTGCGCACCAGCGCGTACAGAGCCAGCGCGATAAAGGCCACCTGGCCGACCTGTGGCGTGGTTTCATGCCCGCGCATGGCCAGGCCTACGCAGGCGAGGAAGATCAGCAGCGCGCCGTCGGCCAGCGTACGGCCATAGTCGCGCGCATTGGGCTGTCCGCCGAACGCGTAGGCGTACGGCTGGACCTCGTCACGCCGGCCCAGCAGGTAGGTTGTGTACCAGATGCAGGCGCAGGTCGAGAAAAAGAACAGGGCTGTAGCCAGGCGCGCGGCGTCGGTGGGGCCCAGCCAGCTGCCGAAGCCGCGGATCATGATGGCGCCAATCCAGAACACCAGCGGGCCGTCCTCGGTAAACGGACGGCCGACGATGTTCGGCATCAGCCAGTCGTGCAGGCCGCCGGTGGCCAGTTGCCACATCACGCCGAAGCCGGCGGCGTCCTCGTTCTTCCACGGATCGCGGCCGAACAGGCCGACCAGGCCATAGATGATGCAGATCGCAAGCAGCAGGGCGCGCGGCAGGGCGCCGGTCGCGGCAGCGGTCAACTGGACGGGTGAGGTATTGGCTTGACGCATCGATGCTCAGGTCGGGCCGTGGCGCAATGGCGCGAAGGCCACAGTATCGCGCATGCGGCGGCCGCGAGGGCCGTGACATGCCGTTGAAGCCTCACGCAGGTGAGGGATTCCGGTGGATACAACAGTGCCGGCGCCGGCTGGCCAGGGGCGCGCAAACGGCGGGCACAAAAGCAAAGAGGCAGCCGATGCTGCCTCTTTGCTGGTTCGCGTCGGCCCGGAGCATCTGTCCGCGGGCCGCGCGAAGCGGGGTTCGCCGAAAGCGATTACTTCGCAGCCGCCTTGCCCAGCTTGCTGCCGAACTTCTGGCGGAACTTCTCGACGCGGCCGGCCGTGTCCATGATCTTCTGGGTGCCGGTGTAGAACGGGTGCGATTCCGACGAGACTTCGATCTTGGCCAGCGGGTATTCCTTGCCGTCCTTCACGATCTTGTCCTTGGTCTGGATAGTCGAGCGGGTGATGAAGCTGAAGTCGCTGGACATGTCCTGGAACACGACTTCGCGGTAATTCGGGTGAATGCCTTCTTTCATGGTGAGTCCTTTCTGGTTGGGTAGCCAGTCCGTTGCGATCCGCTTTACCGCTGAAAACACGACGCGTCGACGAACGAACCACTTGCCGGTAACGGGCAAAACGGGATTATGGCAGAAAAACAATAACTTGGGGAAGGGGGAAGGCATATCGCGCGCTGTCTGCTGGTTGGCCGGCCATGCCTTTTTATTCACATCGCGGCGGGATCCTGACGGTAAAAGGAGGCCAGCGACTGGTAAACAACCGGCCAATGCCGTGCCAGCCCGCCAGGCTCGACAAAAAATGCCTCCGACGTCACCGCAAAGAACTCGCTGGGTGCCTCGCTGCCGTAAGGGTCGATGATGCGCAACGCCGGCGGCAGCCGTTCCGGATGCTCCCAATCCGACTCATCGCGCGCGTCCCAGGCCTCGGCAAACCGGTCGTACTCGGTCAGGAAGGTCTCGGCCCAAGCTGCAGCATCGATATCCGGGTGCAGCACGCGCGAGAAAGGCGGCACCCCGTCCGGCTCCCCGTCGAGCATGTCCAGCTTGTGGGCAAACTCGTGGACGACCACGTTGTAGGTGTCGGCCGGCAACTCATGGTCGCTGTCGATGCCCGCGCCCGGAGTGTGCACGTCAGGCCAGGACAGGATCACCGGCCCGTGCTCCCAGGCTTCGCCGCTGGCTTCCTCGACCACGCCGTGCACCAGGCCGATCTCGTCCTGCACGGTCCGGCGGATGATGAATTCGCCCGGATAGAGCACGATGCCGCGCCAGCCCCGATACCACGCCAGCCCCAGCTTCAGGATCGGTACGCACGCCTGAACAGCGACGCTGACGACCATGTCGTCGGCCAGCGGCAGCTCATGCGCGGTCGAGTATTCCTTCTCGGCGATAAACAGGGTGGCCAGTTCGCGCAGCGCGGCCAGGTCTTCGCTGCCGTAGCGCTGCACGAAAGGCAGCGTGGCGACGGTGCGCTCCCACAGGTCATCGGGGATCGCATAGTGCTCCAGCTTGCGGGCCCTGGAGCGGGTGCGCAGGAATGTAGTCAGTTTGCCGAGCATAGAAACCCATCGGACACAAAAAAGGCGTGCCGTGGCACGCCTTCCTGTCCATCTTGCGGCGCGTCCTGGTGCAGTACGCCGCAGCGAGGCTTAGCCGCCTCTGCGCATCATATCGAAAAACTCTGCGTTGTTCTTCGTGGCCTTCATCTTGTCCATGATGAATTCCATCGCCTGCACTTCGTCCATGTCGGAGATGAACTTGCGCAGCACCCAGATCTTCTGCAGGATTTCCGGCTTGATCAGCAGTTCTTCGCGGCGCGTGCCCGACTTGTTCAGGTTGATCGACGGGTAGACGCGCTTTTCCGCCAGGCGGCGTTCCAGGTGCACTTCCATGTTGCCGGTGCCCTTGAACTCTTCATAGATCACGTCGTCCATGCGGCTGCCGGTTTCGATCAGCGCGGTGGCGATGATGGTCAGCGAACCGCCTTCTTCCAGGTTGCGCGCGGCACCGAAGAAACGCTTCGGGCGCTGCAGCGCGTTGGCGTCGACACCACCCGTCAGCACCTTGCCCGAGGCCGGCACCACCGTGTTGTAGGCGCGCGCCAGGCGGGTGATCGAGTCCAGCAGGATCACCACGTCGCGCTTCAGTTCGACCAGGCGCTTGGCCTTCTCGATCACCATTTCGGCGACCTGCACGTGGCGGATGGCCGGTTCGTCGAAGGTTGATGCCACGACTTCGCCGCGCACCGAGCGCTGCATCTCGGTCACTTCTTCCGGGCGCTCATCGATCAGCAGCACGAACAGGTCGGCTTCCGGATGATTGTTGGCAATCGCGTGCGCAATGTGTTGCAGCATCACGGTCTTGCCGGACTTGGGCGATGCCACCAGCAGCGCGCGCTGGCCGCGGCCGATCGGCGCGATCATGTCGATGATGCGGCCGGTGATGTTCTCTTCAGCCTTGATGTCGCGTTCGAGCGTGAGCGGCCGGTTCGGGTGCAGCGGCGTCAGGTTCTCGAACATGATGCGGTTCTTGACCGCTTCGGGCGGCTGCCCGTTGACCTTGTCCACCTTCACCAGCGCAAAGTAGCGCTCGCCGTCCTTGGGCGTGCGTACCTCGCCTTCGATCGAATCGCCGGTATGCAGGTTGAAGCGGCGGATCTGCGACGGGCTGATATAGATATCGTCCGTGCTGGCCAGGTACGAAGTCTCCGGCGAGCGCAGGAAGCCGAAGCCGTCGGGCAGAACTTCCAGCGTGCCGTCTCCGAAGATGGTTTCGCCCATCTTGGCGCGCTTCTTCAGGATCGCAAACATCAGTTCTTGTTTGCGCATCCGCTGTGCGTTGTCGATCTCGAGCGTTGCCGCCATTTCGAGAAGCGCAGACACGTGAAGCGATTTGAGTTCTGTCAGGTGCATAGACGAGGGGTACAGATTTGCCCGGACGGGCGAGACTGAAAGAGAAGGGGGAAAAATGAGCGAACGCTCGGGGAGTTGTTGGTGGCATCTTAGCACAATCCGACCGGTGCGCCAGGGTGTGGTGCACGCACGTCGGATCGTGACAAAACCGGAGCGGTTGGTTTCGCTCCGGCGCGCAGCTTACAGGTTGCCGTCGAGGAACGCGGTCAGTTGCGACTTGGACAGCGCGCCGACCTTCTGGGCCGCGACTGCGCCGTTCTTGAACAGGATCAGCGTCGGGATGCCGCGGATGCCGAACTTGGCCGGCACTTGCTGGTTTTCATCGACGTTGATCTTGGCGACCTGCAGCTTGTCGCCATAGTCCTTGGCGACTTCGTCCAGGATCGGGGCGATCATCTTGCAGGGGCCGCACCATTCCGCCCAGAAATCGAGCAGGACGGGCTTGTCGGACTGGAGGACGTCGGCGTCGAAGGAGGCGTCGCTCACATACTTGATTTGTTCGCTCATGGCGGAAAACCTCTGGTTTCGCTCTGTTTATGTTGAAGGCCGGGAAACTGGGTAGGGCAGAACCGTAACCTTACACGAGATTGCGCGGACCCGCCGGGGACGCCTTTGCCGCCTGCCGGCTGGCTCTGGCGGCCGCAGCCGCGCCCGTTGCTGGCGATATGTTACCAGTTTGCCGATTTTCAAGACCGGCCCTGGGACTGGGCTGAAAACGTCGCCGGCAACGGTAATGATTCTGCTGCAATCGGGTGATTAGTAGAAATGCTTATTTTCAATGGCGCCAAGAGATTCCGGCAATCGGCGTGGGTGCCATGGCGTGCACATGCGGGCGCGGCGCAGTGCCGGATCCGCATTGCGTGCGCGTAGAATAGAAAGCGGTCGGCGGGCCGCGCACCGGCCCGCCGGCCCTCACGTACCCTGCTCTTCCGAGAAGGTCATCGAGAAGGTCATCGACAAGGTCATCGACATGAACACCGATCCCCGCAAGCCTACCCAGCCCGAGTCCGGCCAGGCGCCGGACGTGGACCACCTGAGCGATGCGCTGGACCATATCAGCAGCGCGGTCGAGACCAACAGCATTGCCAGCGGCGCCGCCAAGGGCCTGGTCTACAGCATCATCGAAACGCTGGGTACCCTGGTGGGCGACCCGGACCTGCCCGAACACGCGCGCTCCGGCTATGAGGGCTTGCTCGAAACCGCGCGCGAGATCCGCGCCCGGCTGGAGGGCGGCACGCACTGAGCGGTCCGACCCCCGCCGGCGGCGCCGGGCCCTTGGCGCCGATGCCGTTGCCTGAAAATCGCCGCCCGCCATGCTGGCCGGCGGCGTCCGGTATTTTCATTGCCTTGTTCCCCGACGTCTTCCCCGACCGACGCAGTTACCGCAGCCACGCCGCGCTGCGGCCCATGAGCCCATGACGTCGCTAAGTTTTCGCCCTGGCCCTGATTTCCTCGAGCAGGCGGCCACCGCTGCCTGGTTTTTCATGGACCGCTGCGGCGCGCCCGAAGCCGCCGCGCACGTGGTGGTGCCGACCGCCGCGCAGATTCCAGGTGTGCGCGAGGCGCTCGACGCCGCCGCGCGTGCGGCCGGGCGGCCGCGCCTGTTGCCGCGCGTGCTGACGCTGGGGCACTGGCTGCTCGACCTGCCGCCCGACGGCACGCCGGTGCGCAGCCACGCTGCGCGGCTGCTGGCGGTGCAGCAGGCAGTGCGCGGGCAGGACTGGCTGCGCCGCGCCTTTGGCGCGCAGAACGAGACCGCGGCGTGGGGCCTGTCGCAGACGCTGCTTGCGATTTGCGACGAGCTGAATGCGCGCTGGCTAGAGGACGCTGCCATCCGCGATGACGACGACATCGACGGCGACGACCGCGCCGCGCTGCTGCAGGGGGCGCTGGAACGCACTTACTCGCACCTGTCCGAACGCTTCCTCGGCGAAGAGGCGCGCATCGTGCTGGCATTCTGGCAGGCACTGTCCGGGCCGGATGATCCACTCCCGGCACGGCGCCGCGCGCTGCGCGAGCTGTCGCAGCCATTGCGCGGCCCGGTGATCTGGATCGCGCCGACCCCGCCCACGCCGCTTGAAGCCGCGTTCCTGCGCGATGCCGCCGAACTGGTGCCGGTGCTGCAGGTCGGCTATGACTGGTCGGGGCAGGGCGAAGCGCACGCCGATGCCGACTGGTACCAGACGCTGCTCTCGCTGTGGCCCGAAGCACGGATTGCCGAGACCGAAGACGCCATTGCGCCGCCGCCCGCCACGCTGGCACTGCCCGAGCAACGCCCGGCCATCCGCGTGATCGGCAGCGCGCGCTTCGAGGACGAAGCCGCGGCCGCAGCGGCGCAATTGGTGCAATGGCTCAATGAGGGCCGCCGCCAGGTCGCGCTGGTCGCCCACGACCGCGTGGTGGCGCGGCGTGCGCGAGCCCTGTTGGCCCGTGCCGGCGCGCCGGTACGCGACGAGACCGGCTGGAAACTGTCGACCACCCGCGCGGCCGCCGCGCTGATGCGCTGGTTCGACCTGCTGGTGCGCGACGGCGATACCGCGGCGCTGCTCGACCTTTTGAAAAGCCCGTTCTGCCTGCCCGATTTCGCCGAGCGCGGTGCGGCCATCGCGCTGCTGGAGCGCCAGGTGCGGCGCGAAGGCATTACCGGCGGCTGGCCGCGCCTGCGGCAACTGTTCGGCACCGCACCGACCAGCGCGCCCGAACCTGGCAGCGACGAGGAGGAGGCAGCCGAAGCGCCGCGCCGCGCCGCGCGGGCGCTGGTTGCCGTGCTGGCCGACGAGGCGGCACGCTGGCCGCGCGGACTTGCGCAGCATCCCCTGGCAACGTGGCTGGAGCGGCTCGACGGCATGCTCGACGGCCTCGGCATGCGCGCCGCGCTGGCAAGCGACGATGCGGGCAACCAGCTGCTCGATGCACTGGCGCGGCTGCACGAGCTGCCGCTGGACGAAACCGGCGGCCATGCCACGCTTTCGCAGGGCGAATTCCGCGCCATGCTGTCGGCGCTGCTCGAATCAGTGCCCTACAAGGAGCCATCCGCCAGCGGCCCGGCGCGCATCACCATCCTGCCGCTGAACGGCGCGCGCATGCGCCGTTTCGAGGGCGTGGTGATCGTGGGTTGCGACGACGCGCAGCTGCCATCGAGCGCGGCCGAGCTGATGTTTTTCTCCAACCAGATGCGGCGCGAGCTGGACCTGGAGGACCGCGAGGCGCGCTTCGCCCAGCAGGCGCGCGACCTGGCCGAAGTGCTGCTGAACAATGCCGATGTGGTGATGACCTGGCAGCGCTACGGCGGCCGCGGCGAACCGCACCACGTGTCGGGCTGGATCGAGCGGCTGGCGGCATGCTGCGCCCGTAGCGGCGTCATCATCGACAGCAACGCCGTGCCGCAGGCCTACGAAACCTTCGCCGAACCGCAAGGCATGCCCGCGCCGTCCGCGTTGCCGGAACTGGTGCCGCAGCGCTGGAGCGCGCAGGCCTACAACATGCTGCGCCGCTGCCCGTATCAGTTCTTCGCCGGCCGCATGCTCGGCCTGGCCGGGCTGGAGACTGTCAGCGACGAACTGGAAAAGCGCGAGATCGGCGAGCACCTGCACCGAGTGCTGCTGCGCTACCACAAGGACCTGCACACGCGCCGCGAGCGTGGCGAGACGCTGGTGCAGGACCAGCGCCTGGCGCGGCTGCGCGAGATCTCCGACGATGTGTTCGGCGCGCTGATGGCCGAGGACGGCAATGCCATCGCCTACTACCGCCGCTGGTGCGAGGTGCTGCCCTCGTATGTCGCCTGGCAGTCGGCGCGCGAGGCCGAGGGCTGGTTCTGGCGCGGCGGCGAACTCGATGCCGGCATCGACCTGCCCATGCCCGACGGCCAGCCGCTGCGGCTGACCGGACGCATCGACCGCCTCGACCAGGGGCCGGACGGCGCGCATGCGGTGCTGGACTACAAGACGCAGAGTGCCACGCGGCTCAAGCGCAAGCTGGCCGAGGTCGAGGAAGATTGCCAGCTGCCGTTCTACGGGCTATTGCGCGCCGATGCGGTGGATGGCAGCTGGGTGTCGCTCGAAGGCGCGAAGGAGAGCGCGCGCGACACCTCGGCGGCGGCGCAACGCGAGGTCGGCCTGCCCGACTTCCAGGCCGCCGTCACCTGGCTCGAACGGCAGATGCGCCATGACGTGATGCGCCTGCGCCAGGGGGCTAAGCTTCCAGCATTTGGCGATGCCTCGGCCTGCGTGTATTGCACCGCCCGCGGCCTGTGCCGCAAGGGCTTCTGGGAATCTACCGCCGTGCCGGTGCTGAAAACATGATGGTCCACGATCCACTCAATACCCAGGTCCAGCCTTACCAGCGCGATGGCCATCCGGTGTCGGAGGCCGATTTCACCCGCGCGGCCTGCGATCCCGCGCGCTCGGTCGTGGTCGAGGCCTGTGCCGGCAGCGGCAAGACCTGGCTGCTGGTGGCGCGCCTGGTGCGCCTGCTGCTGGCCGGCGCCGCGCCGCACGAGATCCTCGCGATCACCTTCACGCGCAAGGCTGCTGAAGAAATGCGCGACCGCCTGCTGGAAGTGCTGGCGCAACTGTCGCGCGATCCCGACGAGGACGTCATCGCTGCGCTGATGCAGCGTGGCCTGACGCCGGAGGCAGCGCGCGAGGCGCTGCCGCGCGCGCGCCGCCTGCATGCGCAGGTGCTGGCCGCACCCGGGCGCATGGCCATCGACACCTTCCACGGCTGGTTCGGCACGCTGCTGCGCGGCGCGCCGCTGGCGTCGGGCATCGTGCCCGGCGCGTCGCTGCGCGAAGATGCCTTGCGCATGAAGCGTGAAGCGTGGGCGCCGGTATGGCGCGCGCTGGCCACGCCGCAGTACGAAGACCTGCGTGCCGCCTGGGAAACGCTGGTCGACACCGTGGGCGACTTCCAGGCGCGCGCGCTGCTCGACGCCATGTTCCATGCGCGCAGTGAATGGTGGGCGATGCAGGAGGGCGGCAGCCCGCTGCAGGCGCTGGGCGACTGCCTGGGCGAAGACGCGCAGGGCGACGTGCTGCTGCAGGCGCTGGCCGACGAAGGCTGGCGCGATGCGTGCGAGACGCTGGCGCTGCGCCTGGGCGCCGGCGGCAAGACCGAACAGGCCCATGCCACGCGCATCACTGACGGGCTGATGGCCATCACCGCGTGGCGCGAAGCCGGCGCCGCGCCGGGCAAGCCCGCCGATCGCGTGTTCGGGCAGTTGCGCGCGGCCTTCTTCACCACCACGGGCGAGCCGCGCTCGCTGCGCCGGACCAACGCGCTGGTCAAGGCAGCCGGCGGCGAGGGCATGGTCGACACGCTGCTCGACCAGCACGCGTCCATCTGCGCGATGCTCGACGAGATCGCCGCCCGCTGCTGCGAGGCCGCGGTGCTTGCCATCAACCAGGCGCTGTTCTGCATCGGCGACGCGTTGCTGGCGCGTTACCAGCAGCACAAGCAGGAACAGCGCGCGATGGACTTCGCCGACCTGGAATGGCAGGCCGCGCAGCTGATGTCCGACGAAGAGACTGCGACGTACCTGCAGGTGCGGCTCGACGCACGCTACCGCCACCTGCTGCTCGACGAGTTCCAGGACACCAACCCGCTGCAGTGGCGCATCCTGCAGGGCTGGCTGGCCGGCTACGCGGGTTTGGGGGAGCGCCCGACCGTGTTCCTGGTGGGCGATCCCAAACAGTCGATCTACCGCTTCCGCCGCGCCGATGCACGCCTGTTCGGCGCTGCCGGCGAGATGCTGCGCGACGCGTTCGGGGCGACGGTGCTGCGTACCAACCGCACGCGGCGCAACCGTGCCGAGGTGCTGGACTGGGTCAATGCCGTGTTCGACGCGGCGCGTGCCGAAGGCCGCTACCCGCTGTACGAGACGCAGACCTCGGCGCTTGCCGAAGGCGGCGGGCCGGTGTGGCTGCTGCCGATGGTGGAGGCCGACAAGGCTGATGACAAGGCTGATAACAGCCGCGAGGCGAGCGACAAGGACGCGCGGGCAGAAGGCGCGGAAGGCACCGACACGCACGGCGACACGCACCGCGACACGCTGCTCCAGCCACGCCGGCAGGCCGGCGATTCGCTGCGTCTGGAAGAGGGCAGGCGTGTGGCCGCCTGGCTGCGCCATGTGCGCGACACCGTGCCGGTCCACGAGAACGGCGGCACGCGCCCCGCGCGCTGGAGCGACATGCACCTGCTGGTGCGCCGCAAGACCCACCTCGCGGACTATGAGCGCGCGCTGCGCGAGGCGGGCATCCCATGCCTGAGCCCGCGCCGCGGCGGCCTGCTGGCCACGCTGGAAGCGCTGGACCTGTCGGCGTTGCTGGCCTTCCTGATGACACCGGAGTCCGATCTCGATCTCGCGCATGTGCTCAAGAGCCCGCTGGTCGGAGCGACCGACGATGACCTGCTGGCCCTGGCGCAGCTGGAAGGCGAGGGCGGCTGGTGGGCGCGCATCGAAACCAACGGCCTGCCCGAGCACGTCTCGGACGCATTGCGCGACGGCGTGCCGCGGCTGCGCCAGTGGCTGCGCATCGCGCCGCACCAGCCGGTGCACGACCTGATCGACCAGATCTTCCACGGCGGCGAAGTCCGGCGCCGTTATGCCGAAGCCGCGCCGCCTGATATCCGCGAGCAGGTGCTGGCCAATCTCGACGCCTTCCTGAAACTGTCGCTCGACCTCGACGGCGGCCGTTATCCGAGCCTGCCCAAGTTCATCGACGAGTTGCAGGAAATCCGCCGTGGCGACGAGGGCGAGAGCCCTGACGAAGGCGGCATGGGCGACAGCGCCGAAGACATCGAGCCGGCCGAGGACGATGCCGCCTTCGCCGGCCTCGATGCGGTCCACATCCTGACGGTGCACGCGGCCAAGGGCCTGGAGGCGCCGTTCGTGGTGCTGCTCGATGCCAACCACAGCGATCCTGCCGCGGACAAGGGAGGGATCCTGGTCGACTGGCCGCCGTCATCGCCGGTGCCGCGGCATTTCTCGGCGTACGGCAAGCGCAGCGAGCGCGGCCTGGCGCGCGCGCCGATGTTCGAGGCCGAGGCCGCGCTGGGCGAGCGCGAGAACTGGAACCTGCTGTACGTCGCCATGACGCGGGCGCAGCAAGGCCTGCTGGTCAGCGGCGTGAAGGGCCGCGCCAGCCGCGCCGCCGCCGGCGAGAACAACGCCGAGATTGCCGGCAGCTGGTACGTGCGGCTGCAGGCCGCGGGCGTGGGCGAAATGCTGCCCGCGTACCCCGGGCAACTTGCGCCCGCGGGCGACGGCGATGCGCCCGTGCCGGCGCGCCTGAGCGAGCCGGTGCGCTTTACCGACTTCCGCCTGCGCTACCGCGACGCCGATGCGCTGCCATCGTTCGAGGACGACGCGCAGGCCGAGGAAGAGCCGACGGAACACGACGGCATCGTCTTCAACGCCGCGGCGGCCCGCCATGGCGAGCTGGTGCATGCCTTGCTGGAGCGGCTGACGCGCTATCCGGAAACCTTCGCCGGCATTCCGGACATCGACACGGTGCTGCGCTGGTTCCCGCTGACCGGCGCGCACACTCCCGGGGCGCGGCAAGCGTGGCGCGAGCAGGTGGAAGAAGCGCTGGCGGCGGTGCGTGTGATGCTGGGCGCGCCGGCACTGGCACCGCTGCTGTCGGCAGATGAGGCCGGCAGCGCGCGCAATGAAGTCGAGCTGTATGACGCGCGTGGCCGGCTGTTGCGCATCGACCGGCTGGTGGAGTTCGAAGATCGGGTCGTCATCGTCGACTACAAGCTGCGGCTGCTGCCCCAGGAGCACGCGGCCTATCGTGCGCAGCTGGGGCGCTACGTGGCTGCGGTCGCGCCGCTGTTCCCCGGCAAGCGGATCGAGGCCGGCGTGGCCACCGCGGACGGCGAGTGGATTCCCGCCGAGCGCCTGGCACCGCCGATGCTGACGCAACAGGGTTCGTTGTTCTGAGTGGCGCGCGCGCCGGACAGCTCCGGAGAATCGGCGCAGAATGGCCGTGGGTGCGCCGTGTGGGGCGCACGCCTGCGGGCCCGCTGTACTAAAGTGACAGGGACGGCGCTGCAAGCGGCGTGCGGATGCCGATGCGATGAGCTGTTCGCGGGAGCGCAGGCTGAAGCGGCGAAGCGGCTGAAGCGGTGGAAGGGTACAGCAGGAGGGAGGTAGAGGTGGACGAGCCTGACCCTCGGCACTGGCGGAAAACGGCTGTGGCTGCTTCGTTCCCGACCTGACCAGGTTGACCGCGCCACCATGCGAGGAGGCCCGTCCGAGCGGCATTGTAACCTAGTCTGGGCGATCGCGTCGAATTGCCTCACCACTCGCGGGTCATAGCGTTTGGCAACGCCGCGGCTTGATCTGGCGCAGGCGATGCCAGTCGCGGGGGCCCGACCATGGCAGGCCGCCGCACTTTCGCGGCGCGGCGCACCGGCGGTGCGTCCCGGACCCACTGAATCACCCAACCTTCGGAGCGTGGTGAGCCCAGACATGAACGCAAACGACCAGATCATTCGCGGTGCCATGGCGCCGCAGGAAATCTCCACCGAAGTCCTGATCGAAAAATACGCCAAGGGCGAAGAGCACAGCATTGCCGAGGTCAGGCAGCGCGTGGCGCGCGCGCTGGCACAGGCCGAGCCCGAGGACGAGCGCGAGGCCTGGAGCGCGCGCTTCCTGTGGGCGCAGGAGAACGGCTTCGTGCCCGCCGGGCGCATCAATTCCGCTGCGGGAACCGGCATCCAGGCCACGCTGATCAACTGTTTCGTGCAGCCGGTCGGTGATTCGGTGTCGGAAGCGCGGGACGGGCGGCCCAGCATTTACACCGCGGTGGCGCAGGCGGCCGAGACCATGCGTCGCGGTGGCGGCGTCGGCTATGACTTTTCGGCGATCCGGCCGGCGGGCGCGCTGGTGCGCGCGACGCATTCGCGCGCGTCGGGGCCGGTGTCGTTCATGAAGGTGTTCGATGCCTCGTGCGCGACCGTGGAATCCGCTGGCGCGCGCCGCGGCGCGCAGATGGGCGTGCTGCGCTGCGACCATCCGGATGTCGAAAGCTTTATCCACGCCAAGGACAAGGGCGACCTGACCAACTTCAATATCTCGATCGGCGTGACCGACGAATTCATGCGCGCGGTGCAGGACGATGGCGAGATCGAGCTGATCCATGAAGCCGAGCCCGGCGCCGACATGATTGCCGCCGGCGCTTACCGCCGCGACGACGACCAGTGGGTGTACCGCCGCTTGCCGGCGCGGCAATTGTGGGACCAGGTGATGCAGGCCACCTACGACCACGCCGAGCCCGGCATCCTGTTCCTGTCGCGCATCAACGCCGACAACAACCTCTATTACTGCGAGCGCATCGAGGCCACCAATCCCTGCGCGGAGCAGCCGCTGCCGCCGTATGGCTGCTGCTGCCTGGGCTCGATCGACCTGACGCGCTTCGTGCGCCAGCCGTTCTCGGCGCAGGCTGAATTCGATTTCGATGCCTTTGCCGAGGTGGTGCGCGTGGCTACGCGCATGCTCGACAACGTGCTCGACGTGACCTTCTGGCCGTTGCCGGCGCAGCAGGCCGAGGCCCATGCCAAGCGCCGCGTGGGGCTGGGCTTCCTGGGGCTGGGCAGCGCGCTGGTGATGCTGGGCCTGCGCTACGACACCGAGCCGGCGCGGCAACTGGCGGCGCGCATTGTCGAACGCATGCGTGACGAGGCCTACCTGGCCTCGACCGAACTGGCGGCACAGAAGGGTGCCTTCCCGCTGCTGGATGTCGACGCCTACCTGAACAGCGGCTTCGCCAGCCGGTTGCCACAGGCCGTGCGCGATGCCATTGCGCGCAACGGCCTGCGCAACTCGCACCTGCTGTCGATCGCGCCGACCGGCACGATCACGCTGGCGTTTGCCGACAATGCCTCCAACGGCATCGAGCCGGCCTTCTCCTGGACCTATAACCGCCGCAAGCGGATGCCGGACAACAGCTACCGCTCGTTCGAGGTGGCGGACCACGCCTGGCGCCTCTACCGTCACATGGGCGCCGACATGGCGCAGTTGCCGGACAGCTTCGTCACGGCGCTGCAGATGTCGGCGCTGGATCATATGCGCATGCTGGAGGCGGTGCAGCCGTATATCGACACCAGCATCAGCAAGACCGTCAACGTGCCAGAGGACTATCCGTACGAGGCCTTCCGCCACCTGTACCTGGAGGCGTGGCAGGCGGGGCTGAAAGGGCTGGCGACCTATCGCCCCAATTCGGTGCTTGGCGCAGTGCTGTCGGTCGACGCGCCGGCGGCAGCGTCTGCAACGGTGGCTGATGACAACCCGCTGGTGCGCCCGTTCAACAGCCGGCCGGTCGGCGATCTGGAGGGCGTGACCTCCAAGGTCGAGTACCTGACCTACGAGGGCCACAAGACCGTCTACCTGACCGTCAACTTCATGCGCGTGGCCGGCGTCATCGACGGCAGCCCGGTGACGATCGAGCGGCCGGTGGAATTCTTCATGCCGGCCGGGCAGCGCAGCGAGGGCCAGCAGTGGATCACCTCGACCATGCGGCTGCTGTCGATGGTGGCGCGCTCGGGCGGCTCGGTCGCCAAGGCGCTGGCCGACATGCGCAACGTGGTGTGGGACAAGGGCACCGTGCGCTACGGCGCGCTGGTGCGGCAGGACGGCACCGAGGTGCCGCGCTTCCATGACTCGGAGGTCGCGGCGCTCGGCTACGCGCTGCAGCGCATCCTGATCAAGCGCGGCTTCCTCGATGCCGAAGGCGGGCAGGTGCCGGTGGCGGCGCTGGCGGCCCGGCTGGCGCAGCGCGAGAGCGGCGGGGCGGCGCTGGCCGCGGATGCCGGGTCCGCCGTCCAGGCCGGCGCGGGCGTGGTCACCCCCGGGGTGGGTACCGGCAAGCCTTGCCCGGAGTGTGGCGCGCACGCCCTGCACAAGGTCGATGGCTGTGCGAAATGCGCGAATTGCGGCTACGTGGGCGAATGCGGCTGAAGTCGCCCCGCGCCGGAAACCCGCCAGCGGCGCGGCGCCGCCGGCGGGCCTGCGCTCCAGGCCGCAAACTCCGGCCCGGCGGCGGGCAGCGGGCGGTCGCCATTTGCTACAATCGCCGCCATGAGTTATCAAGTTCTAGCGCGCAAATGGCGCCCCAGGGATTTCACCACGCTGGTCGGCCAGGAGCACGTGGTCCGCGCGCTCACGCACGCGCTGGAACAGCAGCGGCTGCACCACGCCTACCTCTTCACCGGCACGCGCGGGGTCGGCAAGACCACGCTGTCGCGGATCCTGGCCAAGGCCCTGAACTGCACCGGCGCTGACGGCAACGGCGGCATCACCGCCCAGCCATGCGGGGTGTGCAAGGCCTGCACCGAGATCGACAGCGGCCGCTTCGTCGACTACATCGAGATGGACGCCGCCTCCAACCGCGGCGTCGACGAGATGGCGCAGTTGCTCGACAAGGCGGTCTATGCCCCGGGCACCGGGCGCTTCAAGGTCTACATGATCGACGAAGTGCACATGCTCACCAACCACGCCTTCAACGCCATGCTGAAGACGCTGGAAGAGCCGCCCGGGCACGTCAAGTTCATCCTCGCCACCACCGATCCGCAGAAGATCCCGGTCACGGTGCTGTCGCGCTGCCTGCAGTTCAACCTCAAGCAGATGCCCCCGGGGCATATCGTCTCGCACCTGGACCATATCCTGTCGCAGGAAGGCATCGGCCATGACGGCAACGCGCTGCGGCTGCTGGCGCAGGCCGCGCATGGCTCGATGCGCGATGCGCTGTCGCTGACCGACCAGGCGATCGCCTACAGCGCGGGTGAGGTCTCCGAGGAAGCGGTGCGCGGCATGCTGGGCGCGATCGACCAGGGCTACCTGGTGCAGCTGCTCGATGCGCTCGCCGCCGAGGACGGCGCCGCCATGCTGGGCATTGCCGATGCCATGGCCGACCGCAGCCTGTCGTTCGCCGGTGCGCTGCAGGACCTGGGTTCGCTGCTGCACAAGGTGGCGCTGGCGCAGGCCGTGCCGGCTTCGGTGCAGGACGAATGGCCGGAGGCGGACGATGTGCGCCGCCTCGCCGGCGTGTTCGACGCGCAGGAAGTGCAGCTGTTCTACCAGATTGCCAACCTCGGCCGCAATGAGCTGGCGCTGGCGCCGGACGAGTACGCCGGCTTTACCATGACGCTGCTGCGCATGCTGGCGTTCCGGCCGTCGGCGTCGCCGGAGCCGACGCCCCCGACCGTCGCGCAAGGGCAGGGTGGCGGCGCCGCGCCGTCGCGCCCGCGCAATGCGGCGATGGCAGCCGATCCGGCCACGCCCCGGCATGCCGCGGTGGCGGCTGCGCCCGCGGTGGCAGCCGCCCCTGCTGCTATAGCGGCGCCGATGCCGGCGGCGGCAAAGCCGGCCGCGCCGGCACCCGTATCCGAACCCGTGGCCAGGTCCGCCGCGCCGGCTGTATCGGTTGTACCGGCTGCGGCCGCCGCACCAGCGCGCTCCGCGCCAGACGCTGCCATGTCGCCGGCCCGTGCCGCGCTGGCGGCCGCACGTGCCGCATCCGCGCGCGGTGGCTCGCGGAATGCCCCGCCGCCTGCCGCGCCCGCCGCCGCAGCGGCTCCCGCGCAGCGTCCGCCGGCACAGCCTTTGCGCGCGCCGGGTGCCGCTGCCGTGAGCCGTCCTGCCGCGGCTCCGGCCCGGCCGGCTCCGCAGCCGCCCGCGCAAGCCCAGGCACCGGCGCAGCGCGCTGTGCCGCAGCCCTCGGCGGCGCCCGCCAGGCCGGCTCCGGCCGCGCGCCAGCCTGAACCCGAATCGGTGCCGCCGTGGGAGATTTCCGGCGGCAGCGATGTGCCGCCATGGGAAGACCTGCCGCCGGACTTGCCGGTCATCGGCCCCTATGACAGCGACCCGGGTTTCCGTGCGGACGAGCGTGACAACGGTTTCAGCGACAACGGTTTCGGCGAGCCGCCGGCACGTGCCAATCCAGGCAACGGCGCACGGAACGTCGCCCCCAGGCCCGCCAGCGCGCCCGTGCGCGAAGCCGAGCCCGCGCGCGAGACCGCGGCGCCAACTGCACCGGCCGAGGGCGCCAGGTACGTCGCCCCACGCCCGCCCGCAGCGGGCGAAGACGGCTCGCCGCCGGTCTTCACCGGCGACTGGCCGGTGTTGGCTGCTGGCCTGCCGCTCAAGGGCCTGGCGCAACAACTTGCATACCAGAGCGAACTGACGCAGGTGGTCGGCACCACCTTCAACCTGCGCATCCCGGTGGCCGCCCTCGGCGAGAACGGCGTCGCCGAACGCGTGCAGCAGGCACTGTGCGACCACTTCGGCCAGCCGGTGCGCGTGCTGTGCGAAGTCGGCGCGGTCGCGGTCACCGCCGCGGCGGCCGATGCCCAGGCACGTGCCGAGCGCCAGCGCGAAGCCGAGGCCGTGATCGAGGCCGATCCCTTCGTGCAAGGCCTGCTGCGCGACTTTGGCGGCCAGATCGTGCCAGGCTCGATCCAGCCGCGCGCGGCCTGACGGCCCGGTCCGCACCATCCGCCACGAATTTCCACCACCGAATTTCCTACCGAATCCAGGAGCGTTCCATCATGATGAAAGGTCAACTCGCCGGGCTGATGAAGCAAGCCCAGCAGATGCAGGAAAACATGAAGAAGATGCAGGAGCAGCTGGCCCAGATCGAGGTCGAGGGCCAGTCCGGCGCCGGTCTCGTCAAGGTGGTCATGACCTGCAAGAACGACGTCAAGCGCGTCACCATCGACCCCAGCCTGCTGGCCGAGGGCGAGGACAAGGACCTGCTGGAGGACCTGGTCGCCGCCGCCTTCAACGACGCCGTGCGCAAGGCCGAGGCCACCACGCAGGAAAAGATGGGCTCGATGACCTCGGGCCTGCCGCTGCCCCCGGGCTTCAAGCTGCCGTTCTGAAGGCAAGCGTGAAAGCGGGGGTGAAGGGTTCCGCGCCGACTTCGCTGCAGGCGCTGGTCGAGGCGCTGCGGGTGCTGCCGGGCGTCGGGCCCAAGTCCGCCCAGCGCATGGCCTACCACCTGCTGCAGCACGACCGCGAGGGCGCGCGCAAGCTGGGCGACGCGCTGCGCGGCGCGGCGGACCATATCCGCCACTGCCAGCGCTGCAACACCTTCACCGAGCAGGAGATCTGCGAGACCTGCCTGGATGACCGCCGCGACGCCGCGCTGCTGTGCGTGGTGGAAACGCCGGCCGACCAGATCATGATCGAGCAGACGCTGACTTACCGCGGCAAGTACTTCGTGCTGATGGGCCGGCTGTCGCCGCTGGACGGTATCGGCCCGCGCGAGATCCACCTGGACCGGCTGCTGGCGCGCGCCACCGAGCCGGAGCTGGGCGGCCCGGTCGGCGAAGTCATCGTCGCCACCAACTTCACCAGCGAAGGCGAGGCCACCGCCCACTACATCGGCGAAATGCTGAAGGCGCGCGGCCTCAAGGTGTCGCGCCTGGCGCGCGGCGTGCCGGTCGGCGGCGAGCTGGAGTACGTCGATGCCGGCACCATCGCTCGCGCGGTGATGGACCGCCGCAACCTCTGATCCCGGCCGCGCGGCGCTGCATGCCCGCACGCCGCTTCCGGATTCTTCCGCGTCCCTGCCTGCCCCATGAACCTGGCCCGCTTCGATCTCGTCACGCTTGGCTTGTTCGTCGCCGTGGCACGGCAAGGCAGCATATCTGCCGGCGCGCGTCAGTCGCACCTAGCCATTGCGGCCGCCAGCAAGCGCATTTCGGACCTGGAGACCGCGGTGGGTGCGCCGCTGTTTTTCCGCCATGCCGCCGGCGTGCAACTGACCGAAGCCGGACAGGCTTGCTTCCACCATGCGCTGACCATCCTGCAGGATGTCGAGCGCATGGCCGGCGTGATGTCCGACTATGCGTCCGGCGTGCGCGGGCAGGTGCGCGTCTGCGCCAACACGTCGGCGATTACGCAGTTCCTGCCGGACGACCTGGCGTCGTTCATGCAGCGCCATCCCACCATCCGCATCGAGCTGGAAGAGCAGAACAGCCGCGACATCGTCGCCGCGCTGGTGGAGAACCGCGCCGATGTCGGCATCTTTGCCGACCGCACGCCGGCGGCGGGGCTGATGACGGTCGAGTACCGCCAGGACGAGCTGGTCATCATCACGCCGCCCAACCATCCGCTGGCTGCGCGCGGCCCGGTGCGCTACGCCGATACGCTCGAGTTCGACTTTGTCAGCCTGCCGCAGGAAACCTCGCTGGCGGCGCGGCTGCTCGAGGAAAGCAGCCGGCTCGACCGGCCGTTCCGCCTGCGCATCCAGGTGCGCAGCTTCGATGCCATGTGCCGCATGGTGATGGCCGGCCTGGGCGTGGGCGTGCTGCCGCGCATCGCGGCCGAGCCGCACGTCAAGTCGATGGGTTTGTCGCTGGTGTCGCTGCAGGATGCCTGGGCGCGCCGCTCGCTGCTGATCGGCCTGCGCGACCCGGCCGGGCTGACGGTGTCGGCGCGGCTGCTGATCACTCACCTGTGCGGGGACAAGGCGCCGTTCTGACGCCTTGGGTGCCAAGCGCCCCCGGAGCCTTTCGCGTTCCGAGAAAACCCGCTTCTCCGATTGCCGATTCCTGGCTCGCCCCTCGCTGGGGCACACTCCGTGCCAATGACAGACGCGGCGGGATCGATCAACGGATCGGATTTCCGCGGCGCAACAAATCCCCCGCATTGCACGGAGACACGCCATGGCGCAACAGATCCTCGAGGGCATCCGCGTTCTCGAACTCGGACAACTTATCGCCGGCCCCTTTGCCGCGAAAACCCTGGCCGACTTCGGCGCACACATCATCAAGGTAGAGCCGCCGGGGCAGGGCGATCCGCTGCGCAAATGGCGCATGCTGCATGAGGGCACGTCGGTGTGGTGGGAAGCACAGTCGCGCAACAAGGAATCGATCTGCATCGACCTGCGCCAGCCGGAAGGGCAGGCGCTGGTGCGCAAGCTGGCCGCCGAGGCCGATGTGCTGATCGAGAACTTCCGCCCCGGCACCATGGAGAAGTGGGGCCTGGGCTGGGACGTGCTGCATGCCGACAACCCGCGCCTGATCATGCTGCGCGTGTCGGGCTACGGCCAGACCGGCCCCAAGAAGGACGAGCCGGGCTTTGCCGCGGTGGCCGAGGCCATGGCGGGACTGCGTCACCTGACCGGCGAACCGGGCCGCGCGCCGGTGCGTGCCGGCTTGTCGCTGGGCGACACCATCGCCGGCCTGCACGGCGCCATGGGCGTGCTGCTCGCGCTGTACCAGCGCGATGCGCGTGGCGGCGAGGGCCAGGTGATCGACGTGGCGCTGTATGAATCGCTGTTCAACCTGAGCGAAAGCCTGCTGCCGGAATACTCTGCCTTCGGCGCGGTGCGCCAGCCCGCCGGCGGCGCGCTGCCCGGCATCGCCCCGTCCAACGCCTATCCCTGCAGCACCGGCGAATACGTGCTGGTGGCGGCCAACGGCGATGCCATCTTCAAGCGCATGATGCTGGCCATCGGCCGGCCTGACCTGGCCGAGGATCCGGCGCTGGCGCAGAACGACGGCCGCGTGAAGCGTGTCGACGAGATCGATGCCGCCATCGCCGACTGGACCCGCACGCAGACCGTGGAATCGGTGCTGGCCGTACTGCGCGAGGCGCAGGTGCCGTCGGGCCGCATTTATACCGTCAAGGACATTGCCGAAGACCCGCACTACCGCGCCCGCGGCGTGATCGAGTCGGTGACCTCGGCCGGCGGACTCACCGTGGAAGTGCCGGGCGTGGTGCCCAAGCTGTCGGCCAGTCCGGGCGGCATCCATGACCGCGCGCCCGCGCTGGGCGAGCACACCGATGCCGTGCTGAAGCAGGCGGGCTTCGATGACGCCGCCATTGCCGACCTGCGCGCGCGCAAGGTGATCGCATGAGCGCCGCCGCCCAGCTGCGCGGCCCGGCCCGCGTCGAAATCAATGAAGTCGCGCCGCGCGACGGCCTGCAGATCGAGCCGGTGGTGGTGCCTACCGACGGCAAGGTCGCCTTCGTCGACGCGCTGTCGGCCTGCGGCTTTGCCCGCATCGAAGCCACCTCGTTCACGTCGACACGGGCCATCCCCGCGCTGGCCGATGCCGAAGCGGTGATGCACCAGGTCCAGCGCTACCCCGGCGTGCGCTACACCGTGCTGGTTCCCAACCTGCGCGGGCTGGAACGCGCGCTGTCGTGCCGGCCGGACGAGGTCAACCTGGTGATGTCGGCCAGCGAGACGCATAACCGTGCCAACCTGCGCATGACGCGCGAGCAGTCGCGGGCGCAGTTGCTGGCGATGATCGAAGCCGCCAGCGCCGCGGGCGTGCCGGTCAACATCTCGCTGTCGACGGTGTTCGGCTGCCCCTTCGAGGGCGAGGTCGATGCCGGCGCGGTGATGGCGCTGGCCACGCGCTTCGCCGAAGCCGGCGCGGCTGGCATCACGCTGTGCGACACCACCGGCATGGCCTATCCCACGCAAGTGGCCGCACTGTGCGAGCGGTTCCAGGCTGCGCTGCCCGGCACCGGCCTGACCATCCACCTGCACAACACGCGCGGCATGGGCCTGGCCAATGCGCTGGCGGCATGGCAGACCGGCGTGACCCGCTTCGACGCGGCCGCCGGCGGCCTGGGCGGCTGTCCGTACGCGCCCGGTGCCAGCGGCAACGTCAGCACCGAGGACCTGGTCCACATGTTCGACTGCATGGGCGTGCAGACCGGCGTCAATCTCGGTGCGCTGCTCGACGCGGTGGCCGGCCTGCCCGCGCTGGTCGGGCGCGACATCCACAGCCAGTTGCTCAGCGCCGGCCCGCGCCTGCGCACGCACCAGCCGCCGGCATGGATGGCGGAGCATTTCGCGGCGCAAGCCTAGCGCCGCACCCGGACAACAACAAGACATTGGCAATACAAATGGAGACCCTCATGAAACAAGCCCTTCAACGCATCGCTGCCAGGCCCGCCACGTCTACCTTTGCCGCCCGGCGCAAGGCCGTCGCTGCCACGCTGGCGGCGCTCGGTGCTGCATGGCTGGCGCCTGCCGCGTTCGCGCAGGATGCCTATCCCAACCGCCCGGTCACGCTGGTGGTATCCGCCGCGGCAGGCGGCACCACCGACATCGCGGCACGGATGATCTCGGAGCCGCTATCCAAGGCGCTTGGCCAGCCTGTGGTGGTCGATAACAAGCCCGGCGGCAACGGCGGCATCGCCGCGCAGCTGGTGGCGCGCGCCAAGCCGGACGGCTACACGCTGATGCTGCAGTACTCGGGCTTCCACGTGATCACGCCGCTGCTGATGAAGAACCTGTCGTGGGATCCGGTCAAGGACTTCGCGCCGGTAGCCAATATCCTGTCGGCGCCGCAGGTGCTGGTAGTGCGCCAGAACCTGCCGGTCAAGTCGCTGAAGGAACTGGTCGCGTACGCCAAGGCCAACCCGGACAAGCTCAACTACGCCTCGTCGGGCAACGGTTCGCTGCAGCATGTCTCGACCGAGCTGCTGAACCAGATGGCCGGCACCAAGATCGCACACGTGCCGTACAAGGGCACCGGGCCGGCCATCACCGACCTGCTGGGCGGCACGGTCGACCTGACCATGACCACGCCGCCGCCGCTGATGGGCCATATCGCCGCCGGCAAGCTGCGCCCGCTGGTGGTGACCAGCAAGACGCGCCTGCCCAGCCTGAAGGACGTGCCGTCGGCACCCGAGGCCGGCTACCCCGATCTCGACGTGTCGTCGTGGTTCGCGATGTATGCGCCGGCCGGCACGCCCAAGGCCGTGGTCGACAAGCTCACCGGCGAGATCGAGAAGATCATGCGTACCGAAGCCTTCCGCAAGAAGGCCGAGGAACTGGGCGCCGAGGCCAAGTACATGAACCCGCAGCAGCTGGCTCAGTACCAGAAGGCAGAACTGGCACGCTGGGGCAAGGTGATCAAGTCTGCGGATATCCACGCTGAGTAAGCGACGCCTCCGGTCGCTGACAAGTCCAGGCTGCCAATGTTGTCTCCCCTCTCCCGCATGCGGGAGAGGGGAGCACACCGGCAGCCCGCGTAGGTATAGATACCGATGCGGACCCACGATCCACCCGGTAGCATCGCAACTTGCCGCACGGCGGCACGCCGTGCTTTTGCGCATCGCCGTCCGGATCCAAACGGACAGGAAAAGGGTAGGAGACAAGCATGTATAACAAGAAATTCTGGAAGCAGTTCCTGATCGCACTGGCGCTGTTCCTGGCCGGCTGGTTCACCTTCGGCCATGCGCAGGCGCAGGGCAAGCCAGAGAAAACCAAGGTCACCATCGCGGTCGGCGGCAAGAACCTGTTCTACTACCTGCCGCTGACCATCGCCGAGCGCCAGGGCTACTTCAAGGACGAAGGCCTGGACGTCGAGATCGTCGACTTCGCCGGCGGCGCCAAGGCGCTGCAGGCCGTGGTGGGCGGCAGCGCCGACGTGGTCTCGGGCGCCTACGAGCACACCATCAACCTGCAGGGCAAGGGCCAGCGCTACCAGGAATTCGTGCTGCAAGGCCGTGCGCCGCAGATCGTGCTGGTGGTGTCGAACAAGACCATGCCCAACTTCAAGTCGATCGCCGACCTGAAGGGCAAGAAGATCGGGGTGACAGCGCCGGGGTCGTCGACCAACATGATGGCCAACTTCGTGCTGGCCAAGCATGGGCTGAAGCCGTCGGACGTGTCGTTCATCGGGGTGGGCGCCAGCGCCGGCGCGGTGGCGGCGATGCGCTCGGGCCAGATCGATGCGATGGCCAACCTCGACCCGGTGATCTCGATGCTGACGCAGAAGAACGAGGTGCGCATTGCCTCGGACACGCGCACGCTCAAGGACACGCAGGCGGTGTTTGGCGGCAGCATGCCGTCGGGCTGCCTGTATGCGTCGCAGGCCTTTATCCAGCAGAACCCCAACACCACGCAGGCGCTGACCAATGCCATGGTGCGCGCGCTCAAGTGGATGCAGAAGGCGGGCCCGTCGGACATCGTCAAGACCGTGCCGGAAAGCTACTTGCTGGGCGACCGCGCGCTGTACCTGGCCGCGTGGGACAAGGTCAAGGAAGCGATCTCGCCGGATGGCACCATGCCGGCCGACGGCCCGCGCACCGCGCTGAGCACGCTGCAGCAGTTCGACGCCGAGCTGAAGGGCAAGTCGATCAAGCTGGAAGACACCTACACCAACGCCTTCGTGCAGAAGGCCAACGCCAAGTACAAGTAAGACCGCGCCGCGCACGATCACCGGCCCGCTGCCCGCAGCGGGCCTTTGCTTTGCGGCAGCGGCAGGCATTCCCTCATCACTCGCCAGCGGCACGGACGGCGAACGACACGGTGCACCATGAGCATTCCCGCACTTTCCCTCGACAAGGTCACCTGCACCTTTGTCTCGCGCGATGACCGCAGCCAGCGCTATACCGCGGTCAAGGACGTCACGCTGTCGATCCAGCCTGGCGAGTTCGTCTCGGTGGTCGGCCCGACCGGCTGCGGCAAGTCGACGCTGCTGAATGTCGGCGCCGGCCTGCTGGAGCCCTCCAGCGGCGAGGTACGCGTGTTCGGCGAGCCGCTGCGCAGCATCAACCGGCGCGCCGGCTACATGTTCCAGACCGAGGCGCTGATGCCGTGGCGCAGCGCGCTCGACAACGTCGTCGCGGGGCTCGAATTCCGCGGCGTGGCGCGCGCCGAGGCCGTACGGCAGGGCGAGGAATGGCTGCGCCGCGTGGGCCTGGGCGGTTTCGGCGACCGTTATCCGCACCAGCTCTCGGGAGGCATGCGCAAGCGCGTGGCGCTGGCGCAGACCCTGGTGCTGGACCCGGACATCATCCTGATGGACGAGCCGTTCTCCGCGCTCGATATCCAGACTCGGCAGCTGATGGAAAACGAGGTGCTGGACCTGTGGGCCGCCAAGCGCAAGGCCGTGCTGTTCATCACCCACGACCTCGACGAGGCCATCGCCATGAGCGACCGCGTGGTGGTGTTGTCGGCGGGTCCGGCCACGCATCCCATCGGCGAGTTCGCCATCGACCTGCCGCGCCCGCGCGACGTGGCCGAGATCCGCAACCACCCGCGCTTTGTCGAACTGCACGCCGCGATCTGGGACGTGCTGCGCGAGGAAGTGCTCAAGGGCTATGCGCAACAGCGCAAGGTGGCCTGAGCCGCCCGATCATAAAGAGACCTCAATCCGATGGCATTCCGTTACGACTCCAAGGGCATGCTGCGCGTGTGGCAGCTGCTCGTGCTGGTGGTGATCCTCGGCGTGTGGCACGTGGCCACGCGCTCGCAGCAGGTTGCCTTCTTCTTCGGCGAACCGCTGATGGTCACGCAGCGGATCTGGAACTGGTTTTTCATCGAGCGCGATATCTACCTGCACCTGGGCGTGACGCTGCTCGAGACCGTGCTGGCCTTCGGCATCGGCACGCTGGCGGGCCTTGGCGTGGGCCTGTGGCTGGCGCTGAGCCCGATGACTTCGGCGATCCTCGATCCCTACGTCAAGGCGATGAACTCGATGCCGCGCGTGATCCTGGCGCCGATCTTCGCGGTGTGGTTCGGGCTGGGCATCTGGTCGAAGGTGGCGCTGGCGGTGACGCTGGTGTTCTTTATCGTCTTCTTCAACGTCTACCAGGGCGTCAAGGAAGTGAGTCCGGTGGTGCTCGCCAACGCGCGCATGCTGGGCGCCAACCAGCATCAGCTGCTGCGCCACGTGTATCTGCCGAGTGCGACCAGCTGGGTGTTTTCGTCGCTGCATACCTCGGTGGGGCTGGCCTTTGTCGGTGCGGTGGTGGGCGAGTACCTGGGCTCGGCGCGCGGCGTAGGCTACCTGATCCTGCAGGCCGAGGGCACCTTCGACATCAACACGGTGTTCGCCGGCATCGTGGTGCTGACGGCGTTTGCCCTGATGCTGGATTGGATGGTCGGCATCGGCGAGAAGCGGCTGATGAAGTGGCAGCCCAGGAGCGGGGAGACGGAGAAGCTCTGACCTCCGAATCCGCGCTGGTCTGCTCCCCTCTGCCGCTCGCGGGAGAGGGGGCAGGGCGCCCGCCACCGGTGCCTGCTTCAGGACACGCTCAGGACATGATCACGGCACGATCACGATCTTGCCGGTCACCTTGCGCGCTTCCATGTCCTTGAGCGCCTGCGGTGCCTGTTCCAGCGGATAGCGCGCCGAGATATGCGGGCGGATCTTGCCTTCCTTCATCCAGCCCAGCATCTGCGCCATGTTGGCCTGGTTGGCCTTGGGCTCGCGGCGCACGAAATCGCCCCAGAACACGCCCACCAGCGACGCCCCCTTCAGCAGCGCCAGGTTCAGCGGCAGCTTCGGGATCTCGCCATTGGCAAAACCCACCACCAGGTAACGGCCGCGCCAGCCGATCGAGCGGAACGCCGGCTCGGCATAGATGCCGCCCACCGGGTCGTAGACGACATCCGGGCCCTTGCCGTCGGTCAGCGCCTTGACGCGCTCGCGCAGGTCTTCGGTGCTGTAGTTGATCAGCGCATCGGCACCATGTTCCTTGCACACCGCCAGCTTTTCGTCGGTCGAGGCGGCGGCGATCACGCGCGCGCCGATGGCCTTGCCGATCTCGATCGCCGCGATGCCCACGCCGCCGGCCGCGCCCAGCACCAGCATGGTCTGGCCCGCCTTCAGTTCGCCGCGGTCGATCACCGCATGGTGCGAGGTGCCGTAGGTCAGCGTGAAGGCCGCGGCGGTCTCGAAGTCGATGCCCGGCGGCATCGGCACCACCGAGGCGGCGGGCGCCTTGGCCTGCGTGGCAAATGCGCCGTTGCCCAGGTAAGCGATGACCTTGTCGCCCGGCTTGACGTGGGTGACGCCTTCGCCCACCGCATTGACCACGCCGGCCAGTTCTGAGCCGGGGCTGAACGGCAGCGCAGGCTTGGCCTGGTATTTGTTCTGGATGATGAGAACATCCGGGAAGTTGACCGCGGCCGCCTTCACGTCGATGACCACTTCGCCCGCGCCCGGCACCAGGTCAGGCAGGGTTTCGACGGTCAGCGAATCAGGGGGGCCCCAGGCTTTGCACAGTACGGCTTTCATCTTGTCTCCGTTCGATATGTGTGGCATTCGTGTGGCATTCCGCACCAGTCAAGCTTATGCGGGCGGGCAGGGCAAGTGTAGCGTACAAATAGCACGGTCGTTCTGTTCCATGCCGAAGGCGCTGGGTCGGTTATTTGCGCCCTGCATACCGGGTCGCGGAACGCACCGGAACGCAACGCCGGCGCGGCGCGCGGGGCGCTTGCGCGGGCCGCGCTCAGGTACAATCGCGCCATGCATATCCTCCTTGCCAACGATGACGGTTATCTCGCGCCGGGACTGGCCGTTCTGCATGCTGCGCTCGCCCCGCTGGGCCGGATCACGGTCATTGCTCCGGAGCAGAACCATAGCGGCGCGTCCAACTCGCTGACGCTGCAGCGCCCGCTCTCGATCTACGAAGCGCGCGAAGGCGTGCAGAAGGGATTCCGCTTCGTCAACGGCACGCCGACCGACTGCGTGCATATCGCGCTGACCGGGCTGCTCGAAGAGAAGCCCGACCTGGTGGTGTCCGGCATCAACCAGGGGCAGAACATGGGCGAGGACGTGCTGTATTCCGGCACCGTCGCCGCCGCCATAGAAGGCTACCTGCTCGGCATCCCGTCGGTAGCCTTCTCTCAGGTCGATAAGGGCTGGGAGCATCTCGACGCAGCCGCGCGCGTAGCGCGCACCGTGGTGGAGCGCATCATCGCGCGTCCACAGGCCGAGCCCTTCCTGCTCAACGTCAATATTCCCAGCCTGCCATTCGAACACATCAAGGGCTATCGCGCCACGCGCCTGGGCAAGCGCCATCCTTCGCAGCCGGTGATCACGCAGGTCAATCCGCGCGGCGACACCAACTACTGGATCGGACCGGCCGGTGACGCGCGCGATGCCAGCGAAGGCACGGACTTCCATGCCACCGCCGCCGGCTATGTCTCGCTGACGCCGTTGCAGCTCGACCTGACCCATCGCGGACAGCTCGACGCGCTCGACCAGTGGCTGAAATAGGCAGCCGCTTCGCAGTGTCGCGCCCCCGATGAGTTCCACGCCCCGACGCAACAAGTTCCCCCTGCCGCTGGACGCGGTCGTTGAACGCAAGCCCGCACCGGCCCGCACCGCCGGCATGCCTGCCGTAGACGCCCGGCGCACGGGAACGTCCGCAGCGCCGCCGAAACCGGCCAAGGCAAGGCTGCCCCGTACCGCGGCGCCGGCGCCGGCGCCCGCACCCGCGAGCGCCGTGGAGCAGCGCGCCTCGGCGGCCACGGCCGGTGGGGGCGGCATGGCGTCCGCGCGCGCGCGCGCCGCGCTGGCGGCCCGGCTGCACGCCAGCGGCATCCGTGACGAGCGCGTGCTGTCGGCTATCGCTACGGTGCCGCGCCACCTGTTTGTAGAGCCGGGGCTGGCGTCGCAGGCGTATGAAGACGCCGCGTTGCCGATTGGCCACCAGCAGACCATTTCCAAGCCATCGGTGGTGGCGCGCATGATCGAGCTGCTGCGCGACGGCCTGGCCGCCGACACGCCGCTGGAGCGCGTGCTGGAGATCGGCACCGGTTGCGGCTACCAGGCCGCTGTGCTGAGCCAGGTAGCGCGCGAAGTCTTCTCGATCGAGCGCATCCGGCCGTTGCACGAGCAGGCCAAGGCGAACCTGCGCCCGCTGCGCGTACCCAACCTGCGCCTGCACTATGGCGACGGCATGCTCGGCCTGCCCCAGGCGGCACCGTTCTCGGCCATCATCCTGGCCGCCGCCGGCATGGAGGTGCCACAGGCGCTGCTGGAGCAACTGGAAGTAGGCGGGCGGCTGATCGCCCCGGTGGCCGTGGTGCCGCCGGCGGGCGTGCCCGGCCAGACCGTGACGCAGCAGTTGCTGCTGATCGAGCGGCGCAACCGCCATCGCTTTCACAGAACCGCGCTTGAAGCCGTTTTCTTTGTGCCCTTAAAATCGGGCACCATCTGAGTCGAACTATGCACAACATCGTGAAATCGCAATATTTCGCACGCGCCGGTCAACTTTTTACGGCTTCCGCGCTGACGGCCCTGCTGGCCGCATGCGCCAATTCGCCGATGCCGGCCCCTGTCGTTGACCGCACCTCCATCTCGGGCGCCGCCGCCGCGTCGACGGAACCAGCCCCGCCGGGATACTATCGGGTCAAGCGAGGCGATACGCTTTATCGAATCGCCCTGGAAAACGGCCAGTCGTACCGCGATGTGGCCACCTGGAACAACCTGTCCAACGTGAACCAGATCGAAGTTGGCCAGTTGTTGCGCATCGTGCCGCCAGGTGCCGACGTCAACACTGCGCCCGGGGTTTCCACTACGCCGATCGCCCCGGCCACGGTGCAGGCCCAGCCGATCGACCAGGCGCGCCCGCCGGGCGCGCCTGTGCCTCCGCCGGCAGCCGCAGCGCCGGCGCCGGCGCCGGCAACGCCCGCGGCAGCGGCCGCCACCTCGGCCGCACCGGTTGCGGATGGGGCGATGAAGCTGGCCTGGCCGGCGACCGGCCAGATGGTTGCCAAATTCGATGACAAGGGTAATAAAGGCATCGATATTGCGGGCAAGAAGGGCGACGCGGTATTGGCCGCCGATGATGGCCGAGTGATTCACGTTGGCCCCTTGCGCGGCTACGGGAATCTTGTCATCATCAAACACAACGAGACATTTCTTACTGCGTACGGGCACAACGAAAAGGTGCTCGTGACAGAGCAATCGGCGGTTCGCAAGGGCCAGAAGATTGCGGAGATGGGCAACAGTGATACCGACCGGGTGAAGCTTCACTTCGAAGTTCGCAAGAACGGAAAACCGGTTGATCCGATGCGGTACCTGCCGCCACAGTGAGGGTTCATGCCACGCCAGAAAACTGTCTCTTCCGGAACAACTGTCAGTAGGGCTCGCCGTCCCAAGCAGCCGGAAGTGAAGGCTGGTGTGGCACATCCCGACGAGCACGCCGACGCGCAAGCATTCGAGCCGGATCTTGCTGCCGAGCTGATTCCCGTGACCGACGAGCCGATCGCCACGTCCACTTCGGTGGGCCTGCGCGAAGCGGACCTGCTCGCCGACGACAATGACCGCCATCTGCGCGAAGACGACGATGACGAGTCTGAGGACGAGGAAGACAGCGAAGGCGAGAACGGCAGCGACGGCGCAGCAGCGGAACACGACGACTTCCGCACGGTGCTGCATACCGAGCTGGCCGCCGACACCGTCCAGCATTACCTGAACCGCATCAGCATCAAGCCGCTGTTGTCCGCGCCGGAGGAACTGCATTTCTCCACGCTGGCCAAGGACGGCGACTTTGCCGCGCGCCAGGTCATGATCGAGCGCAACCTGCGGCTGGTGGTCAGCATCGCCAAGGGTTACCTCAATCGCGGCGTGCCGCTGCTCGACCTGATCGAGGAAGGCAACCTCGGCCTGATGCACGCAATCGAGAAATTCGATCCGTCGCGCGGGTTCCGCTTCTCGACCTATGCAACCTGGTGGATCCGCCAGAGCATCGAGCGCGCCATCATGAACCAGGCCCGCACCGTTCGCCTGCCGGTGCACGTGATCCGCGAACTGAACCAGGTGCTGCGTGCCAAGCGCCATCTGGAGAAGGGCGGCACGGACGGGCGCGACGCCAGCCTGGAAGACATCGCCCACCTGCTGGGCAAGACGCCGGACGAAGTGCAGGACGTCCTGGCACTCAACGAACATACCACCTCGCTCGATACGCCGTTCGACCTCGATCCCGGCTCGAGCCTCCTGGATTTCCTCTCCGACGAGCACAATGCCGCCCCTGACCAGGAGGTGGCGCACCGCGAGCTGGAAGGGCTGATGAAGCTCTGGCTTGCGCGCTTGTCGGAAAAGCATCGCTATGTGGTAGAGCGCCGCTTCGGCCTCAACCATATCGAGCCCGCCACGCTGGAAGAGCTTGCCGAGGAAATGGGCCTCACGCGCGAGCGCGTACGGCAGATCCAGCAGGAAGCGCTGGTCAAGCTCAAGCGGCATTTCGCTTCGCAAGGTGTCAGGAAGGACGCCGTTTTATGACCCCTGTGCTGGTATTCGACATCGAGACCATTCCCGATGTCGCCGGCCTGCGCCGTTTGCATGACCACCCCGATGCGATGAGCGACGGCGAAGTCGCCGAACACGCCTTCGCCGCCCGCCGCGAGAAAACCGGCAGCGATTTCCTGCCGCACTACCTGCAACGCGTTGCTGCAATTTCCTGCGTGCTGCGGCGCACGCATCGCGATGGCTCGGCGGTGTTCCACGTGGGTTCGCTCGGTGCCGCCGAGGACAACGAAGCCACGCTGATCCAGAAGTTCTACGAACTGATCGCCCGGTACAGCCCGCAACTGGTTTCATGGAACGGTGGCGGCTTCGACCTGCCCGTGCTGCATTACCGCGGCCTGGTCAACGGCGTCACCGCGCCGCGCTACTGGGAGATGGGCGAGGGCCGCGAGGACGACAGCCGCGACTTCAAGTGGAACAACTACATCAGCCGCTACCACATGCGGCACCTGGACCTGATGGACCTGCTGGCGATGTACCAGCCGCGCGCCAGCGCGCCGCTGGATGACCTGGCCAAGCTGTGCGGTTTCCCGGGCAAGATGGGGATGGATGGCAGCAAGGTCTGGCACGCTTACCAGGCCGGCCAGCTCGACGAGATCCGCGCCTATTGCGAGACCGACGTCGTCAACACCTACCTGATGTACTGCCGTTTCCAGCTGATGCGCGGGGGCATGTCGCCGCGCGAGTTCGACATGGAGATGGCGCTTGTCCAGGAATCGCTGGCGGAACTGCCCGGCGAACAGTGGATGGAATACCTGCAGGCCTTCCGCCTGCAGCGTCTCACGCCCGAAGTCGACGACTTCGAGGACTGATCGCGCCGGCATCCGCCGGCATGCGCCACGGCCTTACAGGTCCAGCGACAGCAGGATCGGCTGGTGGTCCGAGTCGGCGGAATCCGCGTTGACCTCGCAACGCCGGATCCGCGCGGCCAGATTGTCCGTGACGAGCATGAAATCGCAGGCGAATGGTGGCTCGGGCCATTGCTCCTTGTCATGGATGGCGCAGGTCGGTTCGTGCGGCTGGCCAGGATGCGCCTGCAGCCAGGCGTCGCGCCATGGCGTGGTGGCATCTTCGAACGGCTCCAGCATGCGGCGATAGGCAATGTCGTCGGGTTTGCTGTTGAAGTCGCCGCAGAGGATGGCCTCGGCGGGGCGCGGCTCCGGGGTGAACGGGCCGGGCCACTTTTCGCTACGGCCGGGGCGTCGCGCATGGTCGCAGGCCTGGGCATGCCAGTCGCGCAGCGCTTCGGCCTGCGCAGCGCGCTGAAGCGCCGAATAATACTCAAGGTGCGTGCAGATCACGCGCAGCCGCTGCGTACCGGCCTCCACGGTGACTTCCAGCGCCACGCGCGGCATCGACGCCACTTGCGGATCCGCCGGCCACGGCAATGCGTGGCGGAATACCTCGCGTACCGGTAGCCGCGTAGCAACCATGTTGCCAAATTGCTTGTGCGCGCCGTTGCGGTCGCGGCGGTCGACGCCCGACGCAAACAGCAAGTGGTAGCCTGGCAGCAGGGCTGTCAGCTCGGCCACCTGGTCGTCGCCCGGCTTGCCGCGCAGTTCACCGAAGCCGCGTGTGACTTCCTGCAGGCAGATCACGTCGGCATCGGCCATCGCGCGCAGGGTGTCCACCTGCCGCGCCAGGTCCACGCGCCCGTCCGCGCCGCGGCCCCATTGAATATTCCACGAAATCAGTTCCATGCAAGCCTCCATCGTTGACCCGACAGGTCTGGCATACAATCGCGCTTTCGTAAAACAATACGTCAGGTTTCATCTGGTGTCCCAAGCCGTGTCCTCCCCACAAGAAACGTCCGCCGTTGTGCCCGAAACAGCCGCATCGGGTGCCGCTCCCGCCGCAAAAGAGGCCCGTGGCCGTGGCAATGCCAGTGGCAATGCTCCCGCCGCCGACCCCGTGGTGTCTATCGACAGCCTCGACATGGAGGCGCGCGGCGTCGGCCGCCTGGTGAACGAGGACGGCACGCCTGGCAAGGTCATCTTTGTCGAAGGCGCACTGCCCGGAGAAACCGTCAGCTACCGCAGCTATCGCCGCAAGCCCAGCTACGAGCAGGCGCACCTTGGCGAAGTCCTGCAGGAATCGGTGATGCGCGTGAAGCCGGGCTGCCAGCATTTCGGCGTCTGCGGCGGGTGCTCCATGCAGCATCTGGATTCGCGCGCGCAACTGGCGATCAAGCAGCGTGTGCTGGAAGACAACCTGTGGCACCTCTCCAAGGTCAAGCCCGACGTGATGTTCAGGCCGATCGCCGGTCCGGACTGGGGCTACCGCTACCGTGCGCGCCTGACCGTGCGCCACGTGGTGAAGAAGGGCGGCGTGCTGGTGGGCTTCCATGAGCGCAAGAGCAGCTATGTCGCCGACATGACCCGCTGCGAAATCCTGCCGCCGCATGTGTCGGCGATGCTGGTGCCGCTGCGCGAACTGGTGGTCGGGCTGTCGATCCGCGATCGCATGCCGCAGATCGAGCTGGCCGTCGGGCAGGAAGTGACGGCGCTGGTGCTGCGCATCCTCGAGCCCCTGACCGACGCCGACAAGGACCTGCTGCGCGCCTTTGCCGATGCGTACAAGGTGCAGTTCTGGCTGCAGCCGAAGGGGCCGGACACGGTCTACCCGTTCTACCCGACCGACGTCGAGCTGGCCTATACGCTGCCGGAATTCGGCATCCGCATGCCGTTCAAGCCGACCGACTTCACGCAGGTGAACCACCAGATCAACCGCGTGCTGATCGGACGCGCGCTGCGCCTGCTGGACGCGAAGCCGGGCGACCGCCTGCTCGACCTGTTCTGCGGCATCGGCAATTTCACGCTGCCGCTGGCCACGCAGGGAAGGTCGGTGATGGGCATCGAAGGCAGCGAGGCGCTGACCACGCGCGCGCTGGCCAATGCGGAATACAACGGGCTGGCCGCCAGGACCGAGTTCGCGTGCCGCAACCTGTTCGAGGTCACGGCCGACGACATCGCCGCGCTGGGCCGCTTCGACCGCTGGCTGGTCGACCCGCCGCGCGAAGGCGCGCTCGCGGTGAGCAAGGCGCTCGGCGAACTGGCGCAGCAGGGCAGCGACGTGCTGCCGCGGCGCATCGTCTATGTGTCGTGCAGTCCCGCCACGCTGGCGCGCGATGCAGGCCTGCTGGTGCACGAGGCGGGCTACCGCCTGAGCGGCGCCGGCGTGGTCAATATGTTCCCGCACACGTCCCACGTGGAGTCGATCGCGGTGTTCGACCGCGACTGATCTTGCGGCGTGCCACCAAAGAAAAAGCCGGCCATCCGGCCGGCTTTTTCATGCCGCGGCGTTTACCGTCATTCCCGGTTGCCGCCGAAGATGCCCAGCAGCGCCAGCAGGTTGGCGAAGACGTTGTACACGTCCAGGTAGATCGCCAGCGTGGCGGTGATGTAGTTGGTCTCGCCGCCATTCACCACGCGCTGTACATCGAACAGGATGTACGCCGAGAAGATACCGATCGCGATCACCGACACCGTGATCATCAGCGCCGGCAGCTGCAGCCAGATATTGGCAACGCTGGCCAGGATCAGCAGGATCACGCCGACGAACAGGAATTTGCCCAGGCCGGAGAAATCGCGCTTGCTGACGGTGGCGATGGTCGCCATCGCGCCGAACACTGCCGCCGTGCCGCCAAAGGCGTACATGATCAGCGCCGGTCCGTTGGAAAACGTTAGCGTTGCGCTGATCAGGCGCGACAGCATCAGCCCCATGAAGAACGTGAACGCCAGCAACAGGACCACGCCCATGCTGCTGTTCTTGGTCTTCTCGATGGCGAAGAAGAACCCGAACGCGATAGCCAGGAACAGGATCAGCGACAAGCCGGGGCTGCCCGCCATGAAGCTGAAGCCGGTGGCCACGCCGACCCACGCACCGAGCACGGTGGGGATCATCGAGAGGGCCAGCAGCCAGTAAGTGTTGCGCAAGACCCGATTGCGAACGACGACGTCAGTGACGGTCGACGCACTGTTGCCGAAACCGTAGGTATTCAGCTTGTTATCCATGGTGACTCCTGTCTCAAAACGGTGAGGCGCCGGGCCTGTCCGAAAGAAAGAGAATTTTCGGATCGACCGCGGACGGAACCATCGTCAATGTGGCATCTGGTTGGCCGAATTGCAAGGGCGGGGTAATCCCGCGGGCACCCATGCCCCTGTTTCAGCCCATCCAGCGCTGCCTTCGTTTGACGGATGCGGGGGCGCCACGTTCCGGACATGACAAGGATGTAATGTGCAGCCAGTGCTACTTGCGGCGAGGATGTGCCTTTCGACCGGTTACACCTGTGCCAGAGCGGCCCAGACCCTCGAAAGGGTCATCGTCTTCGTGCTAGAATTGCATGTTTAATCCATTTGTAACCCCTTCATTTTTCGGAGTTTTTCATGGCGATCGAACGCACCCTGTCGATTATCAAGCCGGATGCCGTGGCCAAGAACGTCATTGGCCAGATCTACGCCCGTTTCGAGGCCGCCGGCCTGAAGATCGTTGCTGCCAAGATGGTGCACCTGTCGCGCGGCGAAGCCGAGCAATTCTATGCGGTCCACAAGGAGCGCCCGTTCTTCAAGGATCTGGTCGACTTCATGGTCTCGGGCCCGGTCATCATCCAGGCCCTGGAAGGCGAAAACGCTATCGCCAAGCACCGTGACCTGATGGGCGCCACCGACCCGAAGAAGGCCGACAAGGGCACCATCCGCGCCGACTTCGCCGACAGCATCGACGCCAACGCCGTGCACGGCTCGGACGCCGCGGAAACCGCTGCCGTGGAAATCGCCTTCTTCTTCCCGGGCATGAACGTCTACAGCCGCTGATTGGCTGCTGACTGAACTGAAGCTGAGTTTGCCGTCATGAACGATCTCGTCAACCTGCTCGACCTCGACGCGGACGCGCTCACTGCTTATTGCGGCGAGCTCGGCGAGAAGCCGTTCCGTGCGCGGCAACTGCAACGCTGGATCCACCACTACGGTGCCAGCCGCTTCGACGCCATGTCGGATCTCGCCAAGTCGCTGCGCGAAAAGCTCTCGACCCGGGCCGAGATCCGCGCGCCTGCCGCCATCACCGACAACCTGTCGGCCGACGGCACGCGCAAGTGGCTGCTCGACGTCGGCCAGGGCAACGCGGTGGAAACGGTGTACATCCCCGAGGAAACGCGTGGCACGCTGTGCGTCTCCTCGCAGGCGGGCTGCGCGGTCAACTGCCGCTTCTGCTCGACCGGCAAGCAGGGCTTCTCTCGCAACCTGACCACGGGCGAGATCATTGGCCAGCTGTGGATGGCGGAGTTCGCCATGCGCGAGCAACTGGGCCGTGGCCCCAAGGACGACCGCGTCATCTCCAACGTGGTGATGATGGGCATGGGCGAGCCGCTGCTGAACTACGATGCCGTGGTGCCGGCCATGCGGCTGATGCTGGACGACAACGCCTACGGCCTGTCGCGGCGCCGCGTGACGCTGTCCACCTCGGGCGTGGTGCCGATGATGGACCGGCTGTCGAAGGACCTGCCGGTGGCCCTTGCCGTGTCGCTGCACGCCTCCAACGACGCGCTGCGTGACGTGCTGGTGCCGCTGAACAAGAAGTACCCGCTGGCCGAACTGATGGCGGCATGCCGCCGCTACCTGGAATTCGCGCCGCGCGATTTCATTACTTTTGAATACTGCATGCTGGACGGCGTCAACGACGGTGTCGAGCATGCGCGGGAACTGCTGAAGCTTGTCGCCGACGTGCCGTGCAAGTTCAACCTGATCCCGTTCAACCCGTTCCCCGAGTCGGGCCTGAAGCGTTCCAACAACGAGCAGATCCGGCGCTTCGCGCAGGTGCTGATGGACGCGGGCATCGTGACCACCATTCGCAAGACGCGCGGCGATGATATCGACGCGGCTTGCGGGCAACTGGCCGGGGAAGTGAAGGACCGTACCCGCCTGGCCGAGCGCGGCAAGTTCGGCAAGATCACGCCACTGGTGCCGGTCAACAGCGCCGGCCAGCCTCGGGAGGCTCGCCCTGCATGATCCGTCTGATCGCTGCGGCCCTGTTCGGGCTGCTGATGTTGTCCGGCTGCCAGCTGCCGCACTCGCCGGCGCAGGATCTCCAGACCGCTTCCGACCAGACCGATGCAAGGCGCCGCGCCGGCATCCGGCTGCAGCTGGCCACCAACTATCTCGAGGCCGGCCAGAATGCGGTCGCGCTTGACGAGATCAAGCAGGCGATCGCCATCGATCCGTCGCTCGCGGATGCCTACCATGTGCGCGCGCTGATCTATATGAACATGAACGAGCAGGCGCTGGCCGACGACAGCTTCCGCACTGCGGTGTCGATGCGCGGCAACGACGGCGATCTGCTCAACAACTACGGCTGGTTCCTGTGCCAGTCGGGCCGATATGGCGACGCCGTGCCGATGCTGCAGCGCGCCGTGTCGGCGCCGTCGGCGGGTGGGCCGGTGAAGCCGCTGATCAGCCTGGGCGCGTGCGAGCTGCGTCGCGGCAACAGCGCCGAGGCGGAAAAGAACCTGAAGGCTGCGCTCGGCTACGACCGCAATAATCCGGTGGCAAACACCAATCTGGCACTGGTCTACTATCGGCGCGGCGATTTCGCGCAGGCCCGGCAGTATGCCCAGCGCGTCAACAGCAGCCAATTTGTCAGTGCGCAATCCCTCTGGCTGGGAGCGCGCATTGCACATCGCCAGGGCGATGGCCGCACGCAGGATGCGCTGGTCGCGCAGCTGCGCAGCCGCTTCCCCGATTCGCGTGAGTTGACCGCCTACGAACAAGGAGCATGGGATGAGTGAGCACGACCGCGCCGCAGGCCAGGCCGTACCGACGCAATATGTCGGCGGTGGCGCGCACGAAGGGGACCGTGAAGCCGCCGCGCGGGAGATCGGCGCGGCACTGACGCGCGAGCGCGAAGCGCAGCGGCTGTCGGTGGAAGACGTCAGCGCGCGCCTGAAAGTGGCGGCGCCGAAGCTGCGCGCGATCGAAGCCGGCGACCTGCAGGCGCTGCCTGACGTGACCTTCGCCAAGGGCGTGATGCGGGCCTACGCGCGCATGCTGCATGTCGATATCGACGCGCTGCTGGCGCGCTTCCAGCCGCCGGTGGCACAGGTGGCCGAGATTGCACGCCAGCGCGAGGGCAGCATCAATGCCGCATTCGACGACCGCAAGCGCTTCCGCACCGGCGGCGCGGGCGGCCGCTGGGTCTGGCTGGCGCTGGTCGCCGTGGTGCTGGCTGCCGGTGGCTGGTTTGGCCTGGACCACATCCGCCAGTGGATCGAGACGCGCAGCAGCGCGAGCGAGGCCGTGGCCACGGAAGAACATGCCGCCGCGCAATCGACCGAACCCGGCACGGTGACCGCGGCACTGCCGCCGGTGATGGCCGCCGCCGACTCGCCGGCGCCGTCGGCCGAGACCACGCCGGCCAGCGCCGTGGCGGCGCCTGCCGAGCCGGCATCGGCCGCGATTGTTGCGCCTGCTGTTGCGCCTGTTGTTGCGCCTTCTGCTGCCGCGCCTGCAGCGGCACCGGCAGCGCCGGCAGGCCAGGGCGAACTGCAGATGCGTTTTGCCGGCGACACCTGGTATGAAATCCGCGACAGCAGCGGCAAGATCGTGCTGGGCGGCACGGCCAAGGCCGGCCAGGCCGTGGCCGGTGGCGGCAAGGCCCCGTACAAGGTGGTGATCGGCAACGTCAAAGGTGTCGAGTCCTTGACGCGCAACGGCGAGGCGGTCGACCTGAAGGCAGCCAACCGCAACAACGTGGCGCGCCTGACGCTGCCCTGATCCGGGCCGGCGAGAGGTGCGGCGCAGTGCGTCTATGCAAGGTGGTAATGCTATGAACCAACAGCTCTGTCTCCCGGTCCTGCCCGGCTCGCTGCCGCGCCGCCAGACGCGCCAGGCGCGCGTCGTGTGGGGCGACAACGTGGTGACCATCGGCGGCGACGCTCCGGTGCGCGTGCAGTCGATGACCAACACGGACACGGTCGATGCCATCGGCACGGCGATCCAGGTCAAGGAACTGGCGCGCGCGGGTTCGGAGATCGTGCGCATCACGGTGAATACCCCCGAGGCGGCCGCCGCGGTGCCGTCGATCCGCGAACAGCTCGACCGCATGGGCGTCGATGTGCCGCTGGTGGGCGATTTCCACTACAACGGCCACAAGTTGCTGCAGGACTATCCGGCCTGCGCCGAGGCGCTGTCGAAGTACCGCATCAACCCGGGCAACGTGGGGCAGGGCGCCAAGCGCGATACGCAGTTCGCGCAGATGATCGAGATGGCGTGCCGTTACAACAAGCCGGTGCGCATCGGCGTGAACTGGGGCAGCCTCGACCAGGACCTGCTGGCGCGCATCATGGACGAGAACGCCTCGCGTGCCGAGCCGTGGCCGGCGCAGAGCGTGATGATCGAGGCGCTGATCACGTCGGCGATCGAGTCCGCGAAGAAGGCCGAGGAAATCGGCCTGCCGGGCAACCAGATCATCCTGTCGTGCAAGGTGTCACAGGTGCAGGAGCTGATCGCGGTCTACCGCGACCTGGCGCGCCGCTGCGAGTACGCGCTGCATCTGGGCCTGACCGAGGCGGGCATGGGCAGCAAGGGCATCGTCGCTTCCACCGCGGCGCTGTCGGTGCTGCTGCAGGAAGGCATCGGCGATACCGTCCGCATCTCGCTGACGCCGGAGCCCGGCGCCCCGCGCGAGAAGGAAGTTTATGTGGGGCAGGAAATCCTGCAGACCATGGGCCTGCGCAACTTCACCCCGATGGTGATTGCATGCCCGGGATGTGGCCGTACCACCAGCACGGTGTTCCAGGAGCTTGCGGCAAGCATCCAGACGTACCTGCGCGAGCAGATGCCGCATTGGAAAACCGCCTATCCGGGCGTCGAGGAGATGGATGTGGCCGTGATGGGCTGCATCGTCAACGGCCCGGGCGAGAGCAAGCACGCCAATATCGGCATTTCGCTGCCGGGCTCGGGCGAGTCGCCCGCGGCGCCGGTGTTCGTCGATGGCGTCAAGGTGAAGACGCTGCGTGGCGAGCGTATTGCCGAGGAATTCCAGGCGATTGTCGACGAGTACGTTCGCACGCATTACGGCCCGGGCGCTGCACGGGCCGATAAAGAAGTGGCAGCCTGAGCCGCACCGGCCAGGCCCGAGAAGCTGACAAGAACAGAATGACGCAATCCGATAACGCAGCCGCCGCCGGCGCTGCCAATACCGAACCGAAGGCTGAACCGAAGGCCGTGCAGAAGGTGAAGCCCGCCAAGGCCCTGCAGGGCGTGAAGGGCATGAACGACATGCTGCCGGCCGACGCGCCGCTGTGGGAGCATTTCGAGAATGCCGCACGCGCCATGCTGCGCGCCTACGGCTACCAGCAGTTGCGTACGCCGATCGTCGAGCACACGCAGTTGTTCGTGCGCGGCATCGGCGAGGTGACCGATATCGTCGAGAAGGAGATGTATTCCTTCACCGATGCGCTCAACGGCGAGCAACTGACGCTGCGTCCCGAAGGCACCGCCGCCGCCGTGCGCGCGACCATCGAACACAACCTGCTGTACGACGGCCCCAAGCGCCTGTGGTACACCGGCCCGATGTTCCGCCATGAGCGTCCGCAGCGTGGCCGCTATCGCCAGTTCCACCAACTGGGCGCCGAGGCACTGGGCTTCGCCGGTCCGGACGTCGACGCCGAGATCATCCTGATGTGCCAGCGCCTGTGGGACGACCTGGGCCTGGTCGGCGTGCGCCTGGAAATCAATTCGCTGGGACAGGCCGATGAGCGTGCCGCCCACCGCGAGGAGCTGATCAAGTACCTGGAAGGCTTCCAGGACATCCTGGACGAGGACAGCAAGCGCCGCCTGTACACCAACCCGCTGCGCGTGCTGGATACCAAGAATCCGGCGCTGCAGGAAATGGCCGCCAACGCACCCAAGCTGATCGACTTCCTGGGCGAAGAGTCGCTGGCGCACTTCGAGGGCGTGCAGCGCCTGCTCAAGGCCAACAACATCCCGTTCAAGATCAATCCGCGCCTGGTGCGCGGGCTGGACTACTACAACCTGACGGTATTCGAGTGGATCACCGACAAGCTCGGCGCGCAGGGCACCATCGCCGGCGGCGGCCGCTATGACCCGCTGATCGCGCAGATGGGCGGCAAGCCGGCACCGGCTTGCGGCTGGGCCATGGGCGTCGAGCGCATCATCGAGCTGATTCGCGAAGAGGGCGTTGTGCCCGACGCCGTCGGTTGCGATATCTACCTCGTGCACCAGGGCGAAGCCGCCGCGCAGCAGGCCATGATCGCGGCCGAGCGGCTGCGCGACGCCGGCCTCGACGTGGTGCTGCATGCCAGCGCCGATGGCAAGGGCGGCAGCTTCAAGTCGCAGATGAAGCGTGCCGATGCAAGCGGCGCGGCCTATGCCGTTATCATTGGCGACGACGAAGTGGCCGCTGGCGTGGTCCAGATCAAGGAACTTCGCCAGCGCGATCAGGCCGAAGGCGGTGGGCAACAAGCCACCGTGCAGGCCGACGGCCTGGTCGACTACCTGATCGACGCCATGGTCGGCGCCAGCGACTAAGCGCGCACTGACCACACCGTCATCCAAGACGCCCGTATCCAACCAACGCAGGTGATTGCCTCGACATGGCTTACGATCTAGAAGAACAGGAACAGCTTGAGAATCTGAAGGCCTGGTGGCGCCAGTATGGCAATGCGCTGACCTGGGTACTTATCATCGCGCTGCTGGCATTTGCCGGCTGGAACGGCTGGAAGTACTGGGAGCGCAAGCAGGCCGGCGAGGCCGCGGTGCTGTACGAGCAGGTGCTCAAGGCCGCCGAGGCGCGCGATGTCGAACGCATCAAGCGCGCCGCGACCGACCTGGAAGACAAGTTCGGGCGTACCGCCTATGGCCAGATGAGTGCGCTGGTCGCCGGCCGCGTGCTGTATGACGCGGGTGACCTGGCCGCCGCCAAGACCCAGTTGCAGTGGGCCATCGACCACGGCGACGAAGAATACGCACATCTGGCACGGGTCCGCCTGGCCGGCGTGCTGCTCGACGAAAAGGCCTATGACAAAGGCCTTGCGCTGCTGAAGGACGAACCGCCGGCAGCGTTCGCGTCGCTGTATGCCGACCGTCGCGGCGACCTGCTCGCAGCGCAGGACAAGCGCGACGACGCGCGCGCGGCCTATCGCAAGGCGCTGGACAAGCTGGGCGAGGCCGAGCCGGCCACGCGCCAGATCATCCAGTTCAAGCTCGATGCGCTGGGCGCGGCCTGATGCGGCCGCACGCGCTTTGTGGCATCACGCAAAACCAGGATCGTAACCTTATGACGTCAGTGCTTTCCCGTGCCGTACATCGCCAGCCCGCCCGTACCATGACCCGTGCGCTGGTGGCGGCTGCCTGCCTGGCCGCGCTGGGCGGCTGCTCGCTGTTCAGCAAGGAAAACAAGCACCCGCCCGCCGAACTCAAGCCGGTTTCGGCCACGCTGACGGTGCGCCAGGCGTGGAAGGCCGATGTGGGCAAGAGCGGCCCGTATTCGATGCAGCCTGCCGCGGCGGGCAACAATGTCTACGTGTCGTCCAATAACGGCAACGTGATGGCGCTGGAAGGCGCCTCCGGGCGCGTGCTGTGGAAGGCCAAGACGGACCTGGACCTGACCTCGGGGCCGGGCAGCGATGGCTCGGTGACCGCGGTCGCTGGCGAGAAGGGTGCGATCTACGCCTTTGACGCCAGCGGCAAGCAGATCTGGAAGAAGCAGGTCAACGGCGAGGTGCTGTCCGCGCCGCTGGTCGGCAACGGCCTGGTGGTGGTGCGCACCACCGACACGCGCGTGTTCGGCCTCGATGCCGAGACCGGCGAGCGCCGGTGGATCTACCAGCGCTCGCAGACGCCGCTGAACCTGCGTGCTTCGATGGGCATGGTGTTTGCCGGCGACGGTATCGTGATGGGCTTCCCAGGCGGCAAGCTGGGCGTGCTGACGCCGGGCAACGGCGTGTTGCGCTGGGAAAGCACGGTGTCCTATCCCAAGGGCGTGTCCGAGATCGAACGGCTGAACGATGTCACCGGCCAGCCGATGATCAGCGGCCGCCAGGTTTGCGCCACGACCTTCCAGGGGCGCGTGGCCTGCCTGGAACTGGCCACCGGCCAGCCACAGTGGGGCAAGGATTTCTCGTCGCCGAGCGGTCCCGCGCAGGATGACAATGCGATCTATGCCAGCGACGAGCAGTCGGTCGTGCATGCCTTCGACCGCCAGAACGGCAACGAGCGCTGGAAGAACGACCAGATGCGCAACCGCCGCCTGGGTGCGCCGCTGGCACTGGGTCGCTCGGTGGTGATGGGCGACTTCGAAGGCTATGTCCACTTCCTGTCGCGCGAGGACGGCCAGGTTGTCGCCCGTATGAAAACCGATGGCAGCGCCATCACCGCCGCGCCGGTGGTGGCGGGGCAGACGCTGGTGATTCAGACCCGTGACGGCGACGTCTTCGGGTTCCAGCCGGGCTGACCAGCAAGCAGTGCGCGCTGCCGTACACCTGTCGGTACGGTGCGCGCCTAATCCGGTAGCATGATCCCTGGTCGTGCGGCAAATTGCGCAGCGGGTCGCTGACCAGCGCCGCGCCCCCGACAGGACAAGCGGCACGCGCGCCCACCGGGCGCGCGTGCCGTCGGATCCATTGACTCCGGAGTAACCGGGGGGCGGCAGGTGCCGGCCCCCGTTTCCGTTTATTGCATGAAACCAGTTATCGCACTTGTCGGCCGCCCCAATGTGGGGAAGTCGACGCTATTCAACCGCATGACCCGTTCGCGCGACGCCCTTGTCGCCGACCTGCCGGGCCTGACGCGCGACCGTCACTATGGCGAGGGGCGCGTCGGCGAGCGTCCGTTCATTGCCATCGATACCGGCGGCTTCGAGCCCGTGGTCAAGGAAGGCATCGTCGCCGAGATGGCCAAGCAGACCAAGCAGGCCGTGGTCGAGGCCGACGTGGTGATCTTCATCGTCGACGGCCGCCTGGGCCTGGCGCCGCAGGACCGCGCCATTGCCGACTACCTCCGCAAGACCGGCCGGCGCATCATGCTGGCGGTCAACAAGGCCGAGGGCATGAAGTACACGTCGGTCGCCGCGGATTTCTACGAGCTCGGCATGGGGGATCCGTACGCGATCTCCGCTGCCCACGGCGATGGTGTGCGCGAACTGGTCGACGAAGCGATCGAGCTGGCAGTGCAGGAGCGCCCGGAGCTGGCCGCGGAAGAGCCTGCCGACGGCAAGGGCGTCAAGATCGCCATCGTGGGGCGCCCCAATGTGGGGAAGTCCACGCTGGTCAACACGCTGATCGGTGAAGAGCGCGTGATCGCGTTCGACATGCCGGGCACGACCCGTGACGCCATCTACGTGGAATTCGAACGTGGCGGCAAGCCCTATACGCTGATCGACACGGCCGGACTGCGCCGGCGTGGCAAGGTGTTCGAGGCGATTGAAAAATTTTCAGTGGTCAAGACGCTGCAATCGATCGCCGATGCCAACGTCGTGATCCTGCTGCTGGATGCGCAGCAGGACATTTCCGAGCAGGACGCGCACATTGCGGGCTTTATCGTTGAATCGGGACGCGCGCTGGTGGTCGGAGTCAATAAATGGGACGGGCTGGACGGCCATGCCCGCGACCGCATCAAGCATGACCTCGAGCGCAAGCTGCAATTCCTGAGTTTTGCGAATTGCCACTTTGTGTCGGCGCGCGAGCGCACGGGCATCGGCGCGCTGATGCGTTCCGTCGACGACGCTTATGCCGCTGCCATGGTCAAGCTGCCGACGCCGCAACTGACGCGCGTGCTGCAGGAAGCTGTCGAATTCCAGCAGCCCAAGCGGGTCGGCGCGTCGCGTCCCAAGCTGCGCTATGCGCACCAGGGTGGCTCGAACCCGCCGATCATCGTGGTCCATGGCAATGCGCTGTCGGGAGTTGCGGAGACCTACCGGCGCTACCTGGAAAACCGTTTCCGTGCGGCCTTCAAGCTCAAGGGCACGCCCCTGCGCATCGAATTTCGTACGAACAAAAATCCGTACGCGGACTCGAAGGATTGAGTCCGGAATCGGATCCTTGGCGGGGCCAGTTTTCGTTTGCGTTCGTTTGGAACTGCGGCTAAATTCACGGTAGCAGGGGGTTCCCTGTGCATTGACGCCGACTTGGTACCGTTTTTTGATCTTTTTTCTGGCGCGTTTTTGCGCTGACTGACTTGAACCGGGGATTTCCATCCCCATCATTCACCACTAAACCTATAAATTTGGAGTGTGCCATGAGCAACAAAGGGCAACTGCTACAAGACCCGTTCCTGAACGCGCTGCGCAAAGAGCACGTGCCGGTGTCCATCTACCTCGTCAATGGCATCAAGCTGCAAGGCAATATCGAATCGTTCGACCAGTATGTCGTGCTGCTGCGTAACACCGTGACGCAGATGGTCTACAAGCATGCGATTTCCACCGTCGTTCCGGCGCGCGCGGTCAATTTCCGCGTGGATGAATCCTCCGAGAACTGATCTGCCTCGCGGCCGCACCAACCTGCGGCCGCTGACCCAAGGCATCGGTCCTGCGCCCCGTGGGGCTGCACCGATGCCCGGTACCGGCGCGCGAGCGCGGCCGGTGCCTGCCGGACCGGCGACGCATCCCGCCGCCGTGGCCTCCCGCCCGGTGCGGGTAGCCGTCCCGGCTGGGGACAGGGCAGGGCGTGACTTCCGTCGGCCATCCCCCTGAAACCATCGGAAAGCATTCCGCTTTTCCAAATTCCCAGCGCATTCGCGCCATCCCTTGGATCCCAGAGCTACTTCCAATACAGCCCCGTCGCGCGCCATCCTCGTCGGCGTCGATTTCGGCAAGCATGACTTCCAGGAAAGCCTCAGCGAGCTGGCCTTGCTGACTTCCACCGCCGGCTCGCTGCCAGTGCATACGCTGACGGGCCGTCGCTCGCGGCCGGACCCGGCGCTGTTCATCGGCTCGGGCAAGGCCGAGGAGCTGAAGGAAGCCGCCGACGCGCTCGATGCCGACGTAGTCGTGTTCAACCACGCACTCAGCCCGGCGCAGCAGCGTAACCTCGAGCGCTTCCTGAACCGCCACGTGATCGACCGTACCGGTCTTATCCTGGACATCTTCGGGCAGCGTGCGCAGAGCCACGTCGGCAAGGTGCAGGTCGAGCTGGCGCAGGTGCAGTACCGCGCTTCGCGGCTGGTCCGCGCGTGGAGCCACCTGGAGCGGCAGAAGGGCGGTATCGGCATGCGCGGCGGCCCCGGCGAGCGCCAGCTCGAACTGGACCGGCGGATGCTGGACGACCGCGCCAAGCGGCTCAAGTCAGACCTGTCGCGGCTGCAGCGCCAGCACAGCACGCAGCGGCGCGCGCGCGCGCGCAACGATACGCTCAGTATTTCGCTGGTGGGCTATACCAACGCGGGCAAGTCGACGCTGTTCAACGCGCTGACCAAGGCGCGCGCCTATGCGGCCGACCAGCTCTTCGCCACGCTCGATACCACCTCGCGCCGGCTGTTCCTGGACGGGCTGGGCAACGTGGTGCTGTCCGACACGGTCGGATTCATCCGTGACCTGCCCACGCAGCTGGTGGCGGCGTTCCGTGCCACGCTCGAGGAAACGGTTCACGCCGACCTGCTGCTCCATGTGGTCGACGCTTCCAGCCCGGTGCGCCATGAGCAGATCGAACAGGTCAACCGCGTGCTGGCCGAAATCGATGCTTCCGACATTCCGCAGATCGTGGTGATGAACAAGATCGATGCGGCGCCCGAACTGCTGGAGCAGGGCCCGCGCATCGAGCGCGATGAAGACGGCATTCCCACGCGGGTGTTCCTGAGCGCCCGCGAAGGTATCGGCACGGATGCGCTGCGCGAATCGGTGGTCGAGGTAGCCCAGTGGCTGGCCGGCCGTCCGCCGGAGCCCGCGCCATACGATCCGCGGCTGGGCGAGGCCCACCTTTATGACGACGGCAGCGACAGCGACGACTCGGACGGCGACGGCGCCGAAGGTGCCCAGGCGGTGGCCGGACGCAGGTCCTGAGCCGCGGTGGCGCGGCAGTTCAGCGCGACTTCGGTCCCGTGGCGGTGCTTCTGCCGCCCGGTTCAGAGGGCCTTTCCATGGATTGGTGGCGATTTGGGCAAATGTGGCGCAGATGACTGCTAGAATCCCCCTGTTACAAACTTCCCCGGACCCGTGCACTTCATGCCCCAGTTTCCCCGGAATGCTGATTCGAGCCTGACACCAGGCAGCCGCTCCGCGCCACGCGCGGGCTGGCAGCGCCTGCGCGCCATCTTCTCGCTGAACGATCCGCGCTGGGGTCGCAACGGTGACGACGACGACAAGAAGGACGGCCGCGACGACAACCGCCAGCAAAACCAGCGGCCGCAGCAGGATGGCGGTCCGCCGGACCTGGATGAGTTGTGGCGCGACTTCAACCGCCGTCTGAACGGCCTGCTGGGCCGCAAGGAAAATGGCGGTGGCGGCAACCAGGGCTTCGGCGGCCCGCGCACGCCGGGCAAGGGCTCAGGCGTGGGCGTCGGCGTGATCGTGGCCGCGGTGGTCGGCATCTGGCTGGCCAGCGGCTTCTTCATGGTGCAGGAAGGCCAGACCGCGGTGATCCTGCAGTTCGGCAAGTTCAAGTATTCGACCGGTCCCGGCATCAACTGGCGCATGCCCTGGCCGGTGCAGTCGGCGGAGATCGTCAACCTGTCGGCGGTGCGTTCGGTCGAGGTGGGCCGCTCCACGTCGATCAAGGACAGCAACCTGAAGGACTCGTCGATGCTGACGCAGGATGAGAACATCATCGACGTCCGCTTCACCGTCCAGTACGTCATCCAGGACGCCACCGAGTTCCTGTTCTTCAACAAGACCGACCGCGGCGGCGACGAAGAACTGGTGACCCAGGCGGCGGAGACCTCGGTGCGCGAGATCGTCGGCCGCAACAAGATGGACTCGGTGCTGTACGAGAACCGCGAACAGATCGCGCAAGGCCTGGCCAAGTCGATTCAGGCGATCCTGACGGCTTACAAGACCGGCATTCGCGTGCTTTCCGTGAACGTGCAGAGCGTGCAGCCGCCCGAGCAGGTGCAGGCCGCGTTCGACGACGTCAACAAGGCCAGCCAGGACCGCGAGCGCGCGATCAGCGAAGGCCAGGCCTATGCCAATGACATCATTCCGCGCGCCAAGGGTACCGCCGCGCGCCTGAAGGAAGAATCCGAAGCCTATCGCTCCCGCGTGGTGGCGCAGGCCGAGGGCGATGCCTCGCGCTTCCGCTCGGTGCAGACCGAATACGCCAAGGCGCCGCAGGTGACGCGCGACCGGATTTATCTTGAGACCATGCAGCAGATCTACAGCAATTCGACCAAGGTGCTGGTGGATGCGCGCCAGGGCAACAATCTCCTCTACCTGCCGCTGGACAAGCTGATGGCGCAGGGCCAGGGCGACGGCCGTGCCGCCGCGCCGGGGCAGCCGGGCGCCGGTACGCCGGCACCGGCTCCAGAGACTTCGCCGGATACCCGGTCGCGCGAATCGCTGCGCAACCGTGACCGCGACTCGCGCTGAGGAGACCCGTCATGAACCGACTGATTTCCTTCGCGATCGGCTTTTTCATCCTGCTGGCGGTGCTGTCCTCCATGCTGTTCGTGGTTGACCAGCGCCAGTACGCCGTGGTGTTCGCCTTCGGCGAGATCAAGCAGGTGGTGCGCGAGCCCGGCCTGCATTTCAAGTTGCCGCCGCCGTTCCAGAACGTAGTGTTCATGGACCGTCGACTGCAGACCATCGACGTGGCCGCCAACGAGCGCTTCCTGACCGCCGAGAAGAAAAGCATGGTGGTGGACTGGTTCGTCAAATGGCGCATCACCGATCCGCGCAAGTTCTTTGTCGCCTTCGGCGGCAACCTGCGCGGCGCGCAGGACCGCATGACCCAGCGCATCGACGCCGTGGCGCGCGAGGAGTTCGGCAGGCGTACCGTGGCCGATGTGGTCGCGGGCGAGCGCGAACAGGTGATGCAGGCCATCCGTAACGGCATGGTTGAATACGCCAAGTCGGTGGGCGTCGAGATCTTGGACGTCCGCCTCAAGCGTGTCGACCTGCTGCCCGCGATCAGCGAATCGGTGTATCGACGCATGGAAGCCGAGCGCAAGCGCGTGGCCAACGAGCTGCGTTCCACCGGCGCGGCCGAAGGCGAGAAGATCCGCGCCGACGCCGACCGCCAGCGCGAAGTGGTGCTGGCTGAAGCCTATCGCGATGCCCAGAAGATCAAGGGCGATGGCGATGCCAAGGCATCGCAGATCTATGCCGATGCCTTTGGCCGTGATCCGCAGTTCGCGCAGTTCTGGCGCAGCATGGAGGCGTATCGCAATACCTTCCGCGACAAGCGCGATGTGCTGGTGCTCGAGCCCAACTCTGAGTTCTTCCGCTATATGCGCTCCAGCGGCGGCGCCGCGGCGGCTGCCGCGGGCGGGTCCGGAGGCAAGCGCTAGCAACGTCGCTTGTCCGTGTGGCGAATTGACGAAACCCCGGCTTGCCGGGGTTTTGTCCGGCTGGAGCCATCATTGCCGAGTGATGGACCGGGCGCGCAGCGAGGCAAGACTGCGGCAACAATGTGCCCGGGCGTGGCCCGGCACCGCGGGCGCCGAGCCCGCGGGGTAACCGAATGACCGAGAAGAGATTCACCATGTCCAACCATTGGCTGCTGCCAGAAAACATTGCCGACGTGCTGCCGTCGGAAGCGCGCAAGATTGAAGAACTGCGCCGCCGCATGCTGGACCTGTTCCGCACCTACGGCTACGAGATGGTGATGCCGCCGATGCTGGAGTACCTGGAGTCGCTGCTGACCGGAACCGGCCATGACCTGGACCTGCGCACGCTCAAGCTGGTGGACCAGCTGTCGGGCCGCACCATGGGCCTGCGCGCCGATATCACGCCACAGGTCGCGCGCATCGACGCCCACCTGCTGAACCGCCCGGGCGTGACCCGCCTGTGCTATGCCGGCAACGTGCTGCACGCGCGCCCGGCGGGCTTCCATGCCACGCGCGAGCCGATCCAGATCGGCGCCGAGATCTACGGCCACGCCGGCCTTGAAGCCGACGTCGAGATCCAGGAATTGATGCTGGCGGCGCTGCAGGCGGCGGGGCTGTCGGAGATCCGCATCGACCTGTGCCACGCCGGCATCCTGGAAGCGCTGCTGGCGGGACTGCCGTCGATCCGCAAGATCGAGGATGCGCTCTTCGCCGCGCTCGAGACCAAGGACGTGCCCGCGCTGCGCGAGCTGACCTTGGGCATGCCGCAAACGGAACGCGATGCGCTGCTGGCGCTGCCGACGCTGTACGGCGGGGTGGAGGTGCTGGACCGCGCCCGCGCCACGCTGCCGGCAAGCCCGGCGATCGGCCGCGCGCTGGACGAACTGGCCGCGCTGGCGGTGCAGGTGCGCGGTGCCAGCGTCAATATCGACCTGTCGGACCTGCGCGGTTATCACTATCACAGCGGCGTGATGTTCGCGGCGTACGTGGCGGGCTTGCCCAACTACGTGGCCCGTGGGGGGCGATATGACAAGGTGGGCGAAGCCTTCGGCCGCGCCCGGCCGGCGACGGGTTTTTCGCTCGACCTGCGCGAAGTGGCGTCGCTGTCACCAGTAGAAGTGCGCGCCCAGGCGATTTTCGCGCCCTGGGACGCGGATCCGGCACTGCGCGCCGCCATTTCGGCGCTCCGCGCCGCCGGCGAGATCGTGATCCAGTCGCTGCCGGGCCATACCCACGAGCTCGATGAATTCAACTGCGATCGCCAGTTGGTGCGCCAGGATTCCGGTTGGGCCGTGGTGCCGCGCTGACGCCGGGCGAGCAATCCCGGCCAAAAATCGGGAATCGCCCTGCAACAAGAGTAGAATACGTTTTTAACCTATTGACCAAAGCAATATGTCCGCATCCGCAGTAGGCCAGGGACGCAATGTCGTCGTGATCGGCACCCAATGGGGTGACGAAGGCAAAGGAAAAATCGTCGATTGGCTTACCGACCATGCAAAGGGCGTGGTGCGGTTCCAGGGCGGCCACAACGCTGGCCACACCCTGATCATCGGCGGCAAGAAGACCATTCTCCGCCTGATCCCGTCGGGCATCATGCGCGAAGGCACGATCTGCTACATCGGCAATGGTGTGGTGCTGTCGCCCGAGGCGCTGTTCCGTGAAATCGAAGAACTCGAAGCTGCCGGCCTGCAGGTGCAGAGCCGCCTGCGCATCTCCGAAGCGGCAACGCTGATCCTGCCGTACCACGTGGCCATCGACAAGGCACGCGAAGCCCGTCGCGGCGCGGCCAAGATCGGCACCACCGGCCGCGGCATCGGCCCGGCCTATGAAGACAAGGTTGCCCGCCGCGCGCTGCGCGTGCAGGACCTGTTCGACCCCGAGCAGTTCGCCGAGCGCCTGCGCGAGAACCTTGACTACCACAACTTCATGCTGACCCAGTACCTGGGCGCTGAAGCCGTGGACTTCCAGCAGACGCTGGACGATGCGCTGGCCTTCGCGCCGCGCCTGGCCCCGATGGTGGCCGACGTCTCGGCCGAGCTGTACGCGGTCAACGCCGCCGGCGGCAACCTGATGTTCGAAGGCGCGCAAGGCACGCTGCTCGACGTGGACCACGGCACCTATCCGTACGTGACCTCGAGCAACTGCGTGGCCGGTGCGGCCGCCGCGGGCGCCGGCGTGGGTCCGGGCCGCCTGAACTACATCCTGGGCATCACCAAGGCCTACTGCACGCGCGTGGGCTCGGGCCCGTTCCCGAGCGAGCTGTACGACAACGACAACCCGCAGCGCCAGGATCAGGTCGGTGTGCGCCTGGCCAATGTCGGCAAGGAATTCGGTTCGGTCACTGGCCGTCCGCGCCGCACCGGCTGGCTGGATGCCGCCGCGCTCAAGCGCTCGGTGCAGATCAACGGCGTGTCGGGCCTGTGCCTGACCAAGCTGGACGTGCTGGATGGCCTGGACAGCATCAAGCTGTGCGTCGGCTACACGCTCGACGGCTCGACGGTCGATATCCTGCCACGCGGCTCCGACGCCGTGGCGCGTTGCGAGCCGGTCTACGAGGAATTCCCGGGCTGGAACGAGTCGACCTTCGGCGTGAAGTCGTGGGACGCGCTGCCCGAGGCGGCCCGCGTCTACCTGAAGCGCGTAGAAGAAGTGGTCGGCATCCCGATCGACATGATCTCGACCGGCCCGGACCGCGACGAGACCATCCTGCTGCGTCACCCGTACAAGGCCTGACCTGGCAACCAGCAGCACGACGTAGTGCCGCGGCGCCACGAACGCCGCGGCCTGCAGACAGACCATCGGCCCGCGCAAGCGGGCCGAGCCTTATTGGCTATCCGGGCCAACCGGCCACGAAGATATCAAGAGCAAAACGATGAACCTGCCAACCAACGACGAAGAGAACCTGTGGGTCTCGTGGGACGAATACCATCGCCTGATCGCACGCCTGTCGCTGAACGTGCACGAGTCGGGCTGGAAGTTTGACAAGATCCTGTGCCTGGCGCGCGGTGGCCTGCGCGTGGGCGACCAGATGTCGCGTATCTTTGACGTGCCCCTGGCGATCCTGGCCACCAGCAGCTATCGGGAAGCAGCCGGCACTCAGCAGGGCGACCTGGACATCGCGCAATACATCACCATGACGCGCGGCGACCTGTCGGGCAAGATCCTGCTGGTCGACGACCTGGTTGATTCGGGCATTACGCTGGAACGCGTGGGCCGTCACCTGAAGGAGCGCTATCCGGCGGTGACCGAGGTGCGCTCGGCGGTGCTGTGGTACAAGGCCTGCTCGAAGATCGAGCCTGACTACCATGTGACGTTCCTGCCGTCGAACCCCTGGATCCACCAGCCGTTCGAAGAGTACGACACGCTGCGCCCGCACAACCTGGGCGCCTGGCTCAAGCGCGGCAAGCGGGCCAGCCTGCTCGACGACGACGCGAGCGCCTGAGCGCTGCCCCGTCCCATCCGTGCCCGCGGCGCCCGCCGCGCGGCACGGGACCGGAAGGCGTCAGTAGCCGACCGTGTAACGCTGGCGCGAATGCGTTGGCTTTTCAATCTCGTCGAGCATCGCAATCGCGTAGTCCTCCATCGAGATCCAGCTCTTGCCCGCGCCATCGCTCAGCAGGGCTTCCTCGCCAATACGGAACTTCCCGGTGCGCCCGCCCGGCTCGAACAGCGCCGACGGCGACAGGAAGGTCCAGTCGATCTGTTGTTCACCGCGCAACGCGTTGAGGAAGTCGCGGCCAGCCAGGGCTTCAGGCTTGTACGCCTCGGGGAAAGCCGGCGTGTCGACCAGTTGCACATTCGGTGCCACATACAGGCTGCCGGCACCGCCCACCACCAGCAGTCGAGGCACGCCGGCCTGGCGCACGGCCGAGGTGACCTGCTGCGCGTTCAGTTGCGCGAAGCGCGCCGTGCTGATGACGACGTCATTGCCTGCCAGCGCCGCCGCGAGTGCGGCACCATCCGTACCGTCCACGTCTTTGGCGATCAGGCCGGCGCGTTCCGGCAACCGGCTTGCCTGGCGCGAGATGGCGGTCACCTGGTGGCCGCGGCGCAGGGCTTCGTCGATCAGGCGCGTGCCGACGCGCCCGGTGGCGCCGATGATTGCGATATGCATGGTCACTCCTTCTTTACTGGGTGGCAGAGTCAATGTGAAACCAATTTGGTTACACATATGGGTAAAAAAATCAGCGCTTGCGGCGCTGGCCGGCGCCTTCGCCGGCGCCTTTGACATCGGCGAGCATACCGGCAATGGTGATGCCGGCCAGCGTGTCATCCATGGCCGCCTGGGCACGGTTGGCAACCTTGCGCAGCGCGCCGGTGATTTCGCGGCCGACCAGGCAGGCCGGGTTCGGCGCGCTCTGGTGCAGCGTGATCAGCGCGGTGGTTTCCACCGCGCGGAACACTTCGAGCAGCGTGATCGATGCGGCCGGACGTGCCAGCGTGGCGCCGCCGGTGCTGCCCATGGTGGTGCTGACCAGGCCGGCTTCGGCAAGCTGGCCCACCAGCCGACGGATCAGGGCGGGGTTGGTGCCGACGCTGCCGGCGATCATCGACGACGGCACCGGTTCCTCGGAACTGGCCAGCAGGGTAAGGATGTGGACCGCTACGGCGAACCGGCTGCTCGTGCTCATGGTGTCGTGGGTAATATGAAACCATGATAGTTACATATCATGGCCGCTGTCAACGTCGATGGCGCCGGGGTGGGGACGCGATATGGTGGCCGCCGGAATGCCGGAATCGCCACTGAAGCTGTTACACTCCTCGACATTGCCGGACCAATGTGGTTTGGTTGCCGCGCATGGCACTGTGCGCGGTTTCAAGGACGGGAAAAACCCCGTACGCTCACGTATGACACTGCGGCAAGTTGCCGCCAAGCAAGGAGTGGAAGTTGCCGGATCTGGTACGCCAACAAAGCGCCAAAAACAAAAAACCCGCAGGGCTCGAAAGCGCTGCGGGTTTCCCGGTGATCTGGTGCCCAGGAGAGGACTCGAACCTCCACAGTGTTGCCACCGCTAGGACCTGAACCTAGTGCGTCTACCAATTCCGCCACCTGGGCAGGTGTCGAAACAACCGAAGCGCTCATTATAGGGAGCGCGAGAATTTTGTCAAATAGTTTCCAGAAAAAATTGAATCAGAACAACTATCCGATCCCCAGCCGGGAAGAAATCCTGGGCGTGCTGAGAACGTCGGGATCTCCGCAGTCGGCAGGCGATATCGCCAAGGCCCTGTCGGTCACGCGCAAGGAGCATGACGGCTTCCAGAAGCGCCTGGCGGCGATGGAACGCGACGGCCAGATCGAACTGAACCGCAAGGGCCGCTATGAACTGGCCAACCAGCCCAACTTTGTCACTGGCCGCGTGCAGGGCCACCGCGACGGTTTCGGCTTCCTGATCCGCGACGATGGCGAAGACGATATCTTCCTGCCCGAGCGCGAGCTGCAGAAGGCCATGCACAACGACCGCGCGCAAGTGCGCGTGGTGGGCTACGACCGCCGTGGCCGGCCCGAAGGGCAAATCGTCGAGATCATCGAGCGCGCCAACCGCTTCGTGATCGGGCGGCTGCTCAGTGAAGGCGGCGTGCTGGTGGTCGCGCCCGAGGACAAGCGCATCAGCCAGGACATCCTGATTCCGCCCAAGGCGCAGGGCAAGGCGCGCGTGGGGCAGGTGGTCAGTGTCGAGCTGATCGAGTATCCCGACCGCTATGTGCAGCCGGTGGGCCGCGTGGTGGAAGTGCTCGGTGATATCGACGATCCGGGCATGGAAATCGAGATCGCGGTGCGCAAGTACGGCGTGCCGCATGCCTTCTCGCCCGCGGCGGCGCACGAAGCCTCCGCGCTGCCCGACGAGGTGCGCCAGGCCGACCTGGACCACCGCATCGACCTGCGCGACATCCCGCTGGTTACCATCGACGGCGAAGATGCGCGCGATTTCGACGATGCGGTCTACTGCGAGCCGGTCAAGATCGGCCGTGCCAAGGGCTGGCGCCTGATCGTCGCGATCGCCGACGTGTCGCACTACGTGCGCCCCGGCACGCCGCTGGACGGCGATGCGCTGGACCGTGCCACGTCCGTGTACTTCCCGCGCCGCGTGATCCCGATGCTGCCGGAGAAGCTGTCCAACGGGCTGTGCTCGCTCAATCCCAACGTGGACCGGCTGTGCATGGTCTGCGATGCTGTGCTTACGGCCAAGGGCGAGCTCAAGGGCTACCAGTTCTATCCTGCGGTGATGCACTCGACCGCGCGCCTGACCTACAACGAGGTCTGGGCGGTGCTGTCCAACACCAAGGGTCCCGAGGCGCACAAGCGCGCCGAACTGGTGCCGCACCTGCAGAACCTGTACGAGCTGTTCCAGGTCCTGCTCAAGGCGCGGCGCGAGCGCGGCGCGATCGACTTCGACACCACCGAGACCTATATCGTCTGCAACGCGCAGGGCAAGATCGAGCAGATCCTGCCGCGCACCCGCAACGATGCGCACCGGCTGATCGAGGAATGCATGCTGACCGCCAACGTGTGCGCGGCGGACTTCCTCGAGCGCTTCAAGCACCCGGCGCTGTACCGCATCCACGCCGGCCCGAGCGAAGAGAAGCTGAAAAACCTGCGCGAGTTCCTGAAGACCTCGGGTCTGTCGCTGGGCGGCGGCGACAAGCCGCAGGCGTCCGACTATGCGGAGGTGATGGACAAGATCAAGTCCCGCCCCGATGCGCCGATGCTGCAGACCATGCTGCTGCGCTCGATGCAGCAGGCGGTGTACAGCCCCGACAATATTGGCCACTTCGGCCTGGCGTACGAAGCCTACGCGCACTTCACCAGCCCGATCCGCCGCTATCCCGACCTGCTGGTGCACCGCGCGATCAAGGCGGTGCTGGCGCATACCAAGTACCAGCCCGCGTTCGCCCACGGCACCGAGCTGAACACCGCGATCTCGCCCAAGGCACGCCGCCTGCAGGCCAAGGACGCCGAGCAGAAGGCGGAGCTGACCGCCGCGCGCGCGAAGCGCAACGAGGCCATCTGGGACGAGCTTGGCCTGCATTGCTCGGCCAACGAGCGCCGTGCCGACGAGGCTTCGCGCGATGTCGAGGCCTGGCTCAAGTGCTACTTCATGCGCGACAAGCTGGGCAGCGATTTTGCCGGCACCGTCAGCGCCGTGACGTCGTTTGGTATCTTCGTCCAGCTCGACGAACTGTACGTCGAAGGGCTGGTCCACGTGACCGAACTGGGCAGCGATTACTTCCAGTACGACGAGGCCCGCAACGAGCTGCGCGGCGAGCGCACCGGCATCCGCTATCGCCTGACCGACCGCGTGCGCGTGCAGGTGTCGCGTGTGGACCTGGATGCACGCAAGATCGACTTCCGCCTGGTGCAGGAGCCGTCGGCCCGGACGCTGCGTGCGCGCGCGACCGGCACCGACACCCAGCCGCGCGTCCCGGCCGCCCACGCGGTGCCGGCGCGCAAGAAGGGCCGCCAGCTGGCGGCGCTGCTGGGCGGATCGTCCAAGCCGGAAGAGTCGTTCGACGAGACGCTCGACCGCGTCATCGAAGAGCAGCCGGTCTTCGAAGCGGTGATCACGCCGCTCAAGCCGCACGTCAAGACCGGCGGCAAGCCGGCCAAGCGCGCGGCCAAGCCCAAGCCGGCGCACCTGGAGAAGCCGCGCAAGCCGGCTTCCAAGTCGCACCCCGCCAAAACGGCCGGCAAGTCGGCCGCCAAGCGCACTCCGCGCAAGCGTTAAGGCGAGTTAAGGAGAGTTGAGGCCAACCGCCGTCCCCCCGCATGCGTGGGGACGGCGGGCGGGCGAGTACAATCGCGCCCATGGCTAAACAAAAACTCCTGATCGGCTTCCACGCCGTGACCGCGCGCCTGCGGCAAGATCCCAAGGGCGTGTCGGATATCTACATCGAATCCGCCCGCCGCGACCGGCGTATGCAAGACTTTGTCCGACTGGCTGAAAGCCTGGGCGTGCGCCTGCATCCGGTCGACGCCGAGCGCCTGCGCGGCATGGCCGGCACCGACCGCCACCAGGGCGTGGTGGCGCGCGCCGAGGACGTGGCGCTGGCGCTGAACCTGGACGAACTGCTGGATGGCATCGAAGGCACGCCGCTGCTGCTGGTGCTCGACGGCGTCACCGACCCGCACAACCTGGGCGCTTGCCTGCGCGTGGCCGACGGTGCCGGCGCGCACGCGGTGATCGCGCCCAAGGACCGCAGCGTCGGCCTCAATGCAACCGTGGCGAAGGTGGCCAGCGGCGCAGCCGAGACCGTGCCGTATATCACCGTGACCAACCTGGCGCGCACGCTGCGCGAGCTGCAGGAACGCGGCATCTGGGTGATCGGCACTGCCGACGGCACCGAAAAATCCCTCTACGACATCGACTTCAAGGGCCCGACGGCGATCGTGATGGGAGCGGAAGGCGAGGGCATGCGCCGCCTGACGCGCGAGACCTGCGACGAACTGGTCGGCATCCCGATGGCCGGCGGCGTCGAGAGCCTCAACGTTTCGGTGGCCAGCGGCGTCTGCCTGTACGAAGTGGTGCGCCAGCGGCGCCTGCCGCGCTGAAGCCATGGTGGCCGATCCGCTACGCCCCACGTCTGAGCCCTGGCCCGGGATGGAGCAGGCGCGTCGGCTGATCGCGCAGGCGCGCAGCATCTTCGTGCTGACCGGCGCCGGCATTTCCGCCGAGTCGGGCGTGCCGACCTTCCGCGATGCGATGACGGGCCTGTGGGAACGGTTCAATCCGGAGGAACTGGCCAGCGAAGAGGCCTACCGGCGCCAGCCCGAACTGGTGTGGGAGTGGTACTTGCACCGGCGCGCGCTGGTCGCTGCCGCGCATCCCAATCCGGCACACCACGCGCTGGTGGCGCTGGCCGCGCAGAAGAACGTCACGCTGGTAACGCAGAACGTTGATGGCCTGCACCAGCGCGCAGGCAGCCAGCATGTGATCGAGCTGCATGGCAACCTGTTCGCCAACAAGTGGCTGGATGGGTGCGGGCGCTGCGACGAAGCGAGCGCGCTGCCCGGCATGCCGCCTCGCTGCCACTTGTGCGGCGCGCTGATGCGCCCGGGCGTGGTGTGGTTCGGCGAGGACCTGCCGCGCGTGGCGCGCTTCCGCGCCGAGCATGCGGCGGAGACCTCGGACCTGTGCCTGGTGGTCGGAACGTCGGGATTGGTTTATCCCGCTGCCGCGCTGCCGGGGCTGGCGAAGGAGCACGGCGCGCCCGTCATCGTGATCAACCCGCTGCCGTCCGCGCTGGACCAGACCGCGGACCTCATGGTGCAGGCGGCGGCAGGCGCCTGCCTGCCGCTGCTGTGGCCGCAGCCGGGCGCTGAACCGGACTGAGCCGGACTGAGCCGGACTGAGCCGGACTGAGCCGGACTGAGCCGGACTGAGCCGGACTGAGCCGGCCGCGTCGGCTTACCTGGCGCTTATCTGGCAATCTCGCCGATCAGCTTCTCCAGCTTGACCGCATCCGCCGCGAACAGGCGGATGCCTTCGGCCAGCTTCTCGGTGGCCATTGCCTCTTCATTCAGCTGCCAGCGGAACGATGCCTCATCCGCCGCGATGCGGGCGATATTGGCGGCCTGAGCCTGGTCGACCGACAGCTTGCGCTCGGCAGTGCCCTGGCCGGAAGCCAGTTGCTCCAGCAGTTCCGGGCTGATGGTCAGCAGGTCGCAGCCGGCCAGCGACAAGATCTGCGCGGTGCTGCGGAAGCTGGCGCCCATCACCTCGGTCGGGTAGCCGAACTTCTTGTAGTAGTCATAGATCTGCCGCACCGAGCGCACGCCCGGGTCGTTGTCACCACCGTTGGCGACCGCGTCCCATTGCTCGCCGGCCTGCTTCTTGTACCAGTCGAAGATGCGGCCGACGAAGGGCGAGATCAGCTGCGCGCCGGCCTCGGCGCAGGCCACCGCCTGCACCAGCGAGAACAGCAGCGTCATGTTGCAGCGGATGCCGTCGCGCTGCAGGATCTCGGCCGCGCGGATGCCTTCCCAGGTGGACGCGATCTTGATCAGCACGCGCTCGCGCGCGATGCCGCGCTGCTCGTACAGCTGGATCAGGTGGCGGGCCTTGTTGACGGTGGCGGTGGTGTCGAACGACAGGCGCGCGTCGACTTCGGTCGAGACGCGGCCCGGCACGATCGCCAGGATCTCGCAGCCGAAGGCGATCAGCACTTCGTCCATCACCGCATCGACGCCGCCGTTGCCGTGGTGGTCCTGCACCGCCTTCTCCAGCAGGTGCCGGTATTCCGGTTTCTGCACGGCCTTCAGGATCAGCGAGGGGTTGGTGGTCGCGTCCCGCGGGGTGTATTGCTTCATCAGCTGGAAGTCGCCGGTGTCGGCCACTACCGTGGTGAACTGCCTGAGTTGTTCGAGCTGGTTCATGTCGCTTTGTCGTTGACGCTGAATTGGCGCTGAATTGGCGCTGAATTGGCGCTGAATTGGCGCTGAATTGGCGCTGAGTTGGCGCTGAATCGTTGGCGATTCGGTTTGCGGTGGCGGGGCGGCAAGCGCTGGCCCCGGCCGATCCATTGTACCGCCGGTGGCGGGGTATGCCGCTCTATCCGCTACACTATGCCTTTCCCCCAACGCAATCTGGCTGTTGTCATGACTCAGGATGAACTCAAGGCGTTGGTGGCGCAGGCCGCCGCCGACTATGTGAAGCAGGAAGTTCCCGAAGGCGCCGTGCTGGGCGTGGGCACCGGCTCCACCGCGAACCTCTTCATTGACGCCGTGGCGGCGTTCAAGGAGCGCTTCGCGGGTGCCGTGTCGAGCTCCGAGGCTTCCACGCGCCGCCTGCAGCAGCACGGGTTCAAGGTGCTGGACCTGAACGAAGTCGACGAGATTCCGGTGTATGTCGACGGTGCCGACGAGATCGATGCCAGCGGCGCCATGATCAAGGGCGGCGGCGGCGCGCTGACGCGCGAGAAGATTGTGGCCTCGGTGGCGAAGCGCTTTGTCTGCATCGCCGACGGCAGCAAGCTGGTCGGCACCATGGGGGCCTTCCCGCTGCCGGTCGAGGTGATCCCGATGGCACGTGCGGCGGTCGCGCGCAAGCTGCAGGCGCTGGGTGGCCAGCCGAAGCTGCGCATGACGAAGGAAGGTGGCATCTACACGACCGACAACGGCAATGTGATCCTGGACGTCGTAGGCCTGAAGATCGACGATCCGCGCGGGCTTGAGCAGACCATCAACCAGGTGCCGGGCGTGGTCACCGTGGGCCTGTTTGCCTTACGTGGCGCGGACGTGCTGCTGCTCGGCACCGGCGACGGTGTGCAGCGCACGGACTACTGATCCGACGCATCGGCCGGTTGAAACGGCCCAGCAAAAAGGGGTGCCTCGGGCACCCCTTTTTTCGTTGACGCGGTCCGGAATCAGGACTGCGGCGGCACGTAGCCCTGCGCCTGGTCGGCGCCTTCGCCGAAGAAGTACTTTTCGGTTTGCTTGATCAGGTACTGGCGGGCGCGTGTGTCGGCCATGTTGAGGCGGTTTTCATTGATCAGCATGGTCTGGTGCTTGAGCCAGCCGGCCCACGCTTCCTTCGACACGCTCTGCCAGATCTTCTTGCCCAGTTCGCCGGGCAGCGGCGGGAAGTCGAGGCCTTCGGCTTCCTTGTTCAGCTTGATGCAATGGACCATTCGGGCCATGGGGGACTCCTTGTTCGTTCGTTAGACTGAGCTCAGGGCGCTGGCGCTATTGTAGCCAAGCAAGGCGGCTGGCCGCGGCGAGGCGGCCATTGACCCTACGCCGTCACAGTTTTTTCATCAGCACCATCGACTTGCGCTGCCAGTTGTAGAGCTTGCGCTTGTCTTCGGGCAGGTCGTCGACGGTGGCGTGGACGAAGCCGCGCTTGAGGAACCAGTGTTCGGTGCGCGTGGTGAGCACGAACAGCTTGTCCAGGCCCAGCGCGCGCGCGCGGCGTTCGATGCGCTTGAGCAGGCGCTCGCCGTCGCCGGTGCCCTGCGCCTCGGACGACACCGTCAGGCAGGCCATTTCGCCCATGTTCTCGCGCGGGTAGTCATAGAGCGCGGCGCAGCCGAACAACACGCCATCGTGCTCGATCACCGAGAAATTGGAGATATCGCGCTCGATCAGGTGGCGTCCGCGCGGCACCAGCGTGCCATCCTGCTCCAGCGGCGCAATCAGTTGCAGGATGCCGCCGACGTCGTCCAGCGTGGCTTCGCGCAGGCTTTCCAGGTCGGTATCGGAAAGCATGGTGCCGACGCCATCGTGCAGGAACAGCTCCAGCAGCACCGAGCCATCCAGCGAATACGGGATCAGGTGCGCACGCGGCACACCGCCCTTGAGCGCCTTGACCAGGTGGTGCAGGTAGTCGGCAACGTCGGGCGGCAAGTGGTTGTTCTGCAGGCGCTCCACGGCCGTGCGCAGCGACATTTCCGGCATCAGCTTGCCGACCGCGTCGGGCACGCCCGGCACCTCGGTAATGAAGATCAGCTTGTCGGCCTTGAGCGCGGTGGCGGTGGCGCTGGCCACGTCTTCCATCGACAGGTTGAAGGCCTGGCCGGTCGGCGAGAAGCCCAGCGGCGACAGCAGCACCACCTTGCCGTGCGACAGCGACATGCGCACCGACTCGGCGTCGATCTTGCGCACCAGCCCGGTGTGCTGGTAGTCGGTGCCGTTGACGATGCCGACCGGGCGCGCGGTGACGAAGTTGCCGGAAATCACCGACAGCTGCGCGCCCGCCATCGGCGTATTGGGCAAGCCCTGGCTGAATGCGGCCTCGATGTCCAGGCGCAGCTCGCCGGCGGCTTCCTTGGCGCATTCGAGCGCGGCGTTATCGGTGATGCGCACGCCGTCAACGAATTGCGACTCGACATGGCGCAGCGCCAGCTGTTCTTCCACCTGCGGGCGCGAACCGTGCACCAGCACGATCTGCATGCCCATCGCGTGCAGCAGCGCTACGTCGTTGACCAGTGCGTTGAGCACGCCCGACTTGACCAGTTCGCCCGCGAAGGCGATCACGAAGGTCCTGCCGCGGAAGGCATGGATATACGGCGCCACCATGCGCAGCCAGTCGACGAACTGCTGGTGGTCGGGGCCGCCGCGCTCGATGGCGTCGGCGCCCGCCGGCACCGGTGCGGTGGCGGGCTCGGTGGAAGGCGGGGCAGGCGGGGGGAGCTCGGCCGTGGCGGGCGGCTCCGCCGCCGTGGCGGCTGCGGTGTCGGTCGAGGTCGCCGGCTGCGGCGTATCGGTTCTTGCGTTCATCCCGCGGATTATAATCCCGGCCAATGTCAGAACAACGCCCCTTCAAGGCTGCAAAGCCTGCCAGGCCAGGTCAACACGCCGCGCCGCAGACGCCGGCCAGTGCCGGCCAGTCCACGCCACCCAATCCGTCCCGGCCGCCCCGACCGCCCCGACCACCAAAAGGGCCGCCCACGGGCCAGGCTCGGCCGCCGTCCGGCCGTCCGGAACCCGCTGCCGCCCGTCCGGCCGGCGAACCCGGCCAGCGTCCGCCGCGCGGCCCGCGCCAAGAGCGCCCGCCGCGGCCGCCAAGGCCACCACGGGCGGTCAACCCGCTGCCGCCGATCACATTCCCCGAGGCCCTGCCGGTCTCGGCCCGCCGCGACGAGATCGCCGCGGCGCTGCTGGCCAACCAGGTGGTGATCGTGTCCGGCGAGACCGGCTCGGGCAAGACCACGCAGCTGCCCAAGATCTGCCTGTCGATCGGGCGCGGGCCGGGGCGCGAAGGCGGGGGACTGATCGGCCACACCCAGCCGCGCCGCATCGCCGCCACCTCTACCGCCAAGCGCATCGCGCAGGAGCTGGGGTCGCCGGTGGGCGAGCATGTCGGCTACCAGGTGCGCTTCAACGACACCATGTCGGCCGGGGCCTCGGTCAAGCTGATGACCGACGGCATCCTGCTGGCCGAGACGCAGAACGATCCGCTGCTGCGCGCGTACGACACCCTCATCATCGACGAGGCGCACGAGCGTAGCCTGAACATCGACTTCCTGATCGGCTACCTGCGCCAGATCCTGCCGAAGCGGCCCGACCTGAAGGTGATCATCACCTCGGCCACCATCGATGCGCAGCGCTTTGCCGAGCATTTCACGCTCAACGGCAAGCCCGCGCCGGTGATCGAGGTCAGCGGCCGGCTGTACCCGGTGGAAGTGCGCTACCGCCCGATCACCGACGACGCGCCGCCGGGGGCCGCGCCGCGCAGCGCGCAGGCGCGCGAGCGCGACCTCTACGACGGCATCGTCGATGCCGTCGATGAACTGTGCCGCGTCGGCCCGGGTGACGTGCTGGTGTTCCTGCCCGGCGAGCGCGAGATCCGCGAGGCCGCCGAGGCGCTGCGCAAGCACCATCCGCCGCATACGGAGATCCTGCCGCTGTTCGCGCGGCTTTCGGTGCAGGAGCAGGAGCGGGTGTTCAAGCCGTCCAATGCGCGCCGCATCGTGCTGGCGACCAACGTCGCCGAGACCTCGCTGACGGTGCCGGGCATCCGCTACGTGGTCGATACCGGGATGGCGCGCGTCAAGCGCTACTCGTACCGCAACAAGGTCGAGCAGCTGCAGGTCGAGTCGATCGCGCAGGCCGCCGCCAACCAGCGCGCCGGCCGCTGCGGCCGCGTGGCCGATGGTGTCTGCATCCGGCTGTACGAAGAGTCGGATTTCACCGGCCGGCCGCGTTTTACCGATCCCGAAATCCTGCGCTCGTCGCTGGCTGCGGTGATCCTGCGCATGAAGGCGCTGCGGTTGACCGATATCGAATCGTTCCCGTTCATCGAGCCGCCGCTGGGCCGCGCCGTCGCCGATGGCTACCAGCTGCTGCAGGAGCTGGGCGCGGTCGACGACGCCAACCAGCTCACGCCGACCGGGAGACAGCTGGCGAAGCTGCCGCTCGATCCGCGCGTGGGCCGCATGATCCTGGCCGCGCGCGAGCACCAGTGCCTGCGCGAGGTGCTGGTCATCGCCAGCGCGCTGTCGGTGCAGGATCCGCGCGACCGCCCGCAGGAAGCACAGGAAGCCGCCGACCAGGCGCACCGCAAGTTCATGGACGAGAAGTCGGAGTTCCTGGGCTGGGTCAAGCTGTGGAAGTGGTTCGAGGACGCGGTCGCGCACAAGAAGTCCAACCGCCAGCTGCAGGACCAGTGCCGTGCCAGCTTCCTGTCGCACCTGCGCCTGCGCGAATGGCGCGACGTCCATTCCCAACTGCTGACCACGGTGGCCGAGCAGGGCTGGCGCCTGAACGAGAGCGAGCCGACCTACGAGCAGGTGCACAAGGCGCTGCTGACCGGCCTGCTCGGCAACGTCGGCGTGCGCATCGAGGATGGCGACGGCAAGGGCCGCGAGTACCTGGGCGCGCGTGGTATCAAGTTCCACCTGTGGCCGGGCTCGCTGATCGCGCGCAAGGTCGGCCGCTGGATCGTGGCGGCCGAGCTGGTCGAGACCAGCCGCCTGTTCGCGCGCACGCTGGCGCGGATCGAGCCGGAGTGGCTGGAGCAGATCGGCGGCCACCTGCTCAAGGTGAGCTGGAGCGATCCGCACTGGGAAAAGAAGGCCGGCCAGGTGCTGGCGCTGGAGCGGGCCACGCTGTATGGGCTGGTGGTCTACCAGCATCGCCGCGTCCACTACGGGCCGATGAACCCGCAGGAAGCGCGCGAGCTCTTTATCCGCCGCGCGCTGGTCGAGGGCGAATTCGATACGCGCCTGCCGTTCTTCGCGCACAACCAGCGCCTGGTGCGCGAGATCGAAAACCTGGAGCACAAGTCGCGCCGGCAGGACGTGCTGGTCGATGACGAGCTGATCTATGCCTTCTACGATCGCGCCATCCCGGCGGAGATCAACCAGCAAACGACATTCGAGCAGTGGTATCAGGCCGAAAGCGCCAGGGACCGCAAGCTGCTCTACCTGAACCGCGACGAGCTGATGCGGCACGAGGCGGCCGGCATCACCACCGACCTGTTCCCCAAGGCCATGAACGTGGCCGGGGTGGACATGGGGCTGACGTACCACTTCGAGCCGGGCAGCCACCGCGACGGCGTGACGCTGACCGTGCCGCTGTACGCGCTAAACCAGGTGCGGCAGGAGCGTGCCGACTGGCTGGTGCCCGGCATGATCAAGGAAAAGGTCCACCTGCTGCTGAAGTCGCTGCCGCAGAAGCTGCGCCGCCATTGCGTACCGCTGCCGGACTTTGCCGCCGGCTTTGTCTCGCGCCAGCCGTTTGGCGAGGGTGAGTTGCTGGACGTGCTGATCGCCGATATCCGCGAACAGACCGGCACCATGGTCAAGCGCGCCGACTTCAAGCTGGAGACGCTGCCGGCGCACCATACGATGAATTTCAAGGTCATCGACGAGCACGGCCGCCAGCTCGACATGGGCCGCAACCTGGCGCAGCTGCGCGCCGAGCTGGGCGGCCAGGCGCAGCAATCGTTCCAGCGCGTTGCCGCGCAGGCGGCAGCGCAAGCCGGCTCGCCGGATCAGGCCGCGCAACTACCGGCGGCCGAGCCGGGCCAGTACGAGAACCTGACGGCATGGACCTTCGGCGAACTGCCCGAGCTGCTGGAGATCCGCAAGGGCAGCCAGACGCTGTTCGGCTACCCGGCGCTGGTCGACCGCGGCACGCACTGCGACGTCGAGGTCTTCGACGATCCGCAGGAAGCCGCGCGCATCCACCACCTGGGGCTGCGCCGGCTGTTCGCGCTGCAGTTGCGCGAGCAGGTCAAGTTCATCGAAAAGAACATCCCCGGGCTCCAGCAGATGGCCATGCAGTACATGACGCTGGGCACGCAGGAAATGCTGCGCGACCAGATCGTGATGCTGGCGCTGGAGCGCGCCTGCATGCAGTCGCCCCTGCCACGCAACGAGGCCGAGTTCAACGCCCGCAAGGACGAAGGCCGCACGCGGCTGTCGCTGTTGGCGCAGGAGATCGCACGGCTGGCCGGCGCCATCCTTGCCGAATACGCCGGGCTGCCGCGCAAGCTGCTGCAGGCCAAGCCGTTCGCCACCACCTACGCCGACATGGAAGGCCAGCTTGGCCGGGTGATGAGCAAGCGCTTTATCGACGAGACCCCATACACGCAGCTGGTCCACTTCCCGCGCTACCTGAAGGGCATCGCCATGCGCATCGACAAGCTCAAGGGCGACCCGGCGCGCGATACCCAGCGCATGCAGGAGATGGCGCCGCTGGTGCAGCAATGGCAGCGCGCCGAAAAGCAGTTGCGCACGCAAGGGCGGGGCGGCGAGGACGCGCGGCTGGAAGAGTTTCGCTGGATGCTGGAGGAACTGCGCATTGCGCTGTTCGCGCAGGAGCTGCGCACCCCCGTGCCGATGTCGGTAAAGCGGCTGCAGAAAGTGTGGGAATCGATGCAGCGCTGACGCGAGGGCGCCGGTACGGCCGCAAATGGTCGTGCCGGCGCAACAATCTGCCAAATTATTGTCTGCCGTCAGTCGCGGCGTCAGCGGATTTAGCCGCCCAAACGTTAGAATCGCCGATTCAGTTCTTCTTGTAGCGGGTCTTATGTTCGCATTGCGTCGGTGGGTGGCTGGTGGGATCACGGTGGGCGCGCTCGCGCTGGGCCTGATGGCTGCGCCGGCAGCGGCGGAAGTGGTGGTGATCCTCAATTCGGGTGATGCAACCGTCACGCTGATCGACAAGGACACGCAGAAGATTCTGGAAACCTTCCCGATTGGCAAGGAGCCTCACCACCTGATCGCGACGCCGGACGACAAGTCGCTGATCGTTGCCAACGCGGTCGGCAACGACCTGGTGTTCCTGGACCCGGTGACCGGCAAGGTACAGCAGCGCGTTCCCAATATCGACGACCCATACCAGATCGGCTTCTCGCCCGACCAGAAGTGGTTTGTCGCCACCGGCAACCGGCTCGACCGCGTTGATGTTTACCGCTGGGACGGCAAGGCGCTGAAGCTGGCCAAGCAATACCCGCTGGCCAAGACGCCCAGCCATATCGCCTTTACCGCCGACAGCCGCATCGCCTTTATCACGCTGCAGGATTCCAATGAGGTTGCCGCGATCGACCTCATTACGCAGAACGTGTTGTGGCGCATGGAGACCGGCTCGGCGCCGGCGGGCATCTGGGTGACGCCGGACCAGAAATACCTGCTGGTCGGCATGACCGGCGCGGACTATATTGCCGTGATCGACTGGCGCACCCGCACCGTGGTCAAGCAGATCCAGACCGGCAAGGGCGCGCATAACTTCCGCGCGGTGGGCGACAAGCGCCACCTGTTCCTGAGCAATCGCGTGACCGGCAGCATCAGCATCATCGACCAGCAGACGCTGACCAAGATCGGCGACATCACGGGCCTGCCGCCGGGCCCGGACGACATGGAACTGACCGCCGACGGCAAGACGCTGTGGGTGACGTTCCGCTGGGCGCGCTCGGTCGGGCTGATCGACGTGCCGAGCCGCAAGCTGGTCAAGACCGTGCGCGTCGGCCGCTCGCCGCACGGCATCTATTTCCGTACGCGCGCGCCGCTGTACTGATCGGAATCGGGGCAGGATCATGCGCGATACCAGGACTTCGCGTTTCAAGCGATTCGGCAAGCTGCTGGCAGTGCTGGCGCTTGCCTGCGTCTTGCCCTCTGCGCTGCAGGCCGCGGATGCTACCCGGGCCGCGGCAAAAGCCTGCCCGGCCGGCACGCTCTACCTGACCTTCGATACCGGCAGCATGAGCCAGGCACAGCTGATCGCCGACACGCTGCGCCGCCACAAGATCCGCGCAACCTTCTTCCTGGCCAATGAACCCACGGTGCGGCAGGACAGTTCGCTCGACCCGTCCTGGGCGCCGTACTGGAAGTCGCTGGCCGCCGACGGCCATGCCTTCGGCACGCATACGTTCGACCACGTCTACCTGCGCGGCGTGCGCGCCGGACAGGTGACCATGCGGCCGCAGTTTGGCGGGCAGGCTGGCAAGGACATGGTGATGGACGCGGCTGGTTTCTGCCGCGAACTGCGCCGCAGCGTGGACGCCTTCCGCGACATGGTTGGTGCCGAGATGATGCCGCTTTGGCGCGCCCCGGGCGGGCGCACCGCGCCGCAGACGCTGCAATGGGCCGAGCAGTGCGGCTTCCGCCACGTCGGCTGGGCGCCGGCCGGCTTCCTGGGCGATGAGCTGGCGTCGGACCGCTACCCGAATGCAATGCTGCTGGAGCGCGCGCTCGACAAGCTGCGCGATGGCGACATCACCATGGCGCACCTGGGTATCTGGTCGCGCAAGGATCCATGGGCGCCGGGCGTGCTGGAGCCGCTGCTGTCCGGGCTGGAACGCAAGGGCTTTTGCTTCGCGACGCTGCGCGAGCATCCGGCCTACCGCGATTGGATCGCCCGGCATGCCATCGGACAACAGGAGGGCAGGCGGTAATGTGGGAGTCGCTCAACGGCTGGATCGGACAGGTCGAAGGCACGCTGTTCCAGGACGTGGTGCTGCCGGTGGTTTATGACCTCGGGTTTGGCCGCTATGCCGAAGAGGCCTTCACCGGCACGGAGTGGCTGCTGGTAGGGCTGGTGCAGATCGCCGTGATGTTCCTGATCCTGGGCCCGCTGGAAAAATGGCGTCCGGTCGAGCCGGTGGCCGACCGCGCTGCGATCCGCACCGACATGCTTTACACGGCGATCCACCGCCTCGGGCTGTTCCGGCTCGCCATGTTCTTCCTGCTGGCGCCGCTGACCGACTCGCTCGAAGGGCACCTGCGCCTGATGGGCTGGCACCGGATCAACGTCGAGGACTGGTGGCCGGGCGTGACTTCCGTGCCGCTGGTCAGCTTCTTCGTCTACCTGCTGCTGTTCGACCTGCTCGACTACTGGTACCACCGCCTGTCGCACACGTTCCGATGGTGGTGGCACCTGCACGCGGTGCACCACAGCCAGCGCCAGATGACGCTGTGGAGCGACAACCGCAACCACCTGCTCGACGATATGCTGCGCGACCTGGTGTTCGCGCTGGTGGCACTGGGCGTCGGCGTCGAGCCATCGCAATATGTGTTGCTGGTGGCGCTGTCGCAGCTTCTGCAGAGCTTGCAGCATGCCAATGTGCGGCTGCATTTCGGCGTGATCGGCGAGCGCCTGCTGATCTCGCCGCGCTTCCATCGTACCCACCATGCGGTTGGCATCGGCCATGAAGCCGACGGCGCCCCGGCGCGGCTGGGCGGCTGCAACTACGGGGTGATCTTTCCGTGGTGGGACATGCTGTTCGGCACTGCGGTCTACACCGAGACCTACCACCCCACCGGTATCCGCGACCAGCTGCCGCCGCCGCTGGGCAAGGGCCACGACTACGGCACGGGCTTCCTCGCCCACCAGTGGTACGGCATCAAGCGCCTGCTGCGGCTGCGCTGAAGCGCACCTCTACCGCTGACGCCGCAGTCCGCGCGGCGGCGGCAAGTGGCGTATGCTAGTGTTCCGGGTTGCGGCCGGCTCCTGCGGGGGCTCCCGGCCGCTATCCGCCATCCATTGCATAAACGCCGAGCCCACGCTCGAAACCACGCTGCATGAACGATATCTTCCGCTCGTTTGGCCGCGCGCTCGTCAGCCAGCTGCATCCCCGCATGCTGATGCTGACCGTGCTGCCTTTCGTCCTGGCCACGCTCTTCTGGGGTGGGCTTCTCTGGTGGGGCTGGGATCCCATCATGACCGCCACGCGCGGTTTTCTCGAAACCTCGGTGCTGACCAGCTGGATCTACAGCGCACTGGACTGGTTCAGCCTGCAATCGATGCGGGCCGTGGTGGCGCCGCTGTTTGTCGCCGCGCTGGCGGTCCCGCTGGTGATCGCATCGATGCTGATGTTCATCGGCGTGTTCTCGGTGCCGGCGGTGGTGCGCCACCTGGAGCGCAGCTACCCGGACCTGGCCAAGTCCCACGGGGGCAGCCTGCTCGGCAGCGTGTTCCAGTCGCTGGGCAGCACCGTCGTGTTCCTGCTGCTGGTGCTGGTGACGCTGCCACTGTGGCTGGTGCCGCCGTTCTTCGCGCTGATCCCGCCGGTGTTGTGGGGCTGGCTGACTTACCGGGTGATGACCTATGACGCGCTGTCCGACCATGCCAGTGCGGAAGAACGCAAGACGCTGATGCAGCGCCATCGCACGCCGCTCCTGGTGATCGGCGTGGCGGTAGGTCTGCTGGGCTCGGCGCCGACACTGCTGTGGGTGTCGTCCGCGGCGGTGATCTTCCTGTTCCCGTTCGTGCTGGCCGGCACGCTATGGCTGTACGTGCTGATCTTTATCTTCTCGGCACTGTGGTTCGGCCACTTCTGCCTGCGCGCGCTCGCGCAGCTGCGCGCCGAACGCGCCGCACCGCCGCCGGCACAGCAGCCCGCCGGCCCGTCCGCGGGCGGCGACATCATCGACCTGGCGCCCTCCGACGTGCGGCGCATCGAACATTCCTGAAGCGAGGGCAACATGGGTTTCGGCCTGATCATCATCGGCGACGAGATTCTGTCGGGGCGGCGCGAAGACAAGCACCTGCGCCGCACCATCGAACTGCTGGGCGCGCGCGGCCTGGTGCTGGACTGGGCGCAGTATGTTGGCGACGACCGCGACCGCATCACCGCCACGCTCAAGCGCACCTTTGCCGGGCCTGACGTGGTGTTCTGCACCGGAGGCATCGGCGCAACGCCAGACGACCATACGCGCCAGTGCGCGGCAGCGGCACTGGGCGTGCCGCTGCAACTGCATCCCGAGGCGCGTGAGCAGATCGCATTGCGCATTGCGGAGACCGCCGGCGGCGACCCCGTCAAGGCCGACCTGAACCAGCCGGAGAACCAGCACCGATTCAAGATGGGCGAGTTTCCCGAAGGCGCGCGCATCATTCCCAACAGCTACAACCGCATCCCGGGCTTTTCGGTAGGAAATCACCACTTCATGCCCGGCTTCCCGGTGATGGCATGGCCGATGATGGAATGGGTGCTCGGCCATGAGTACGCGCACCTGTTCCATCAGGTGCAGCACCAGGAACGCGCCTTCTATGTGTTTGAGGCGCCGGAGTCCACGCTGACACCGCTGATGGAGAAAGTCGAAGCCGCCTTTGCCGGCATCCGCGTGTTCAGCCTGCCGTCGGTCGGCGACGTGCAGCGCGGCGACCGCTTCGCGCGCCGGCATATCGACCTGGGGGTCAAGGGGCCAGCCGACCTGGTGGCGCCCGCCTATGCCATGCTGCTGGACGGGGTGCGCGCGATGGGATTTGAAGTCGTCGAGCAGCCTGCGCGGGAATCCGCGCAGGCCTGAACGTCCGCGGCGGCGGACCAGACAAAAAGGGGCAGCCAGGCTGCCCCTTTCGTCATGCTGGCGCGCAGGCGCTCAGGCGCCGTGCCACGGCAGGCCGCGCACGCACCAGCCTTCGACCATCTTGCGGTGGTGATGCTCGTCGCGGTTGCCCTCGAAGCCTTCAAGCACGTCCATGGCGAAGTGGTAGCCGGCTTCGGTCGCCACGCGCGCGGCGTGCTTGGAGCGGGCCGCGCTGCGGCACAGGAACAGCACCGGCACGTCGGCCGGCACGCGCGCCTTCAGTTCCTCGACAAAGCGGGCGTTCTGCGCGCCGCCCGGGTAGGACATCCACTCGACATGGGCGAACTGCGCGTCCGGCACGTCAACGCCGCCGACCCAGTCCAGCTCGGCCTGCGTGCGCACGTCGACCAGCACCGCGGCGGGGTCGTTCTGCAGCAGGGCATAGGCTTCCTGCGGCGACAGCGCGCCGAAGTACGGGAGCTGGTTCTGTTGCTGGCGCTGCTGGGCGGCCTGGAGGAGATCGTCTCGGGTGGTCATCTGCGTGACAAATGAAATGGATGGAATAGAGGCACGAAGGCCGTAACCCGGTATTCTATAGCGCCGCGGCAATCCGGCGGCCGCAACGCGCGTTGCGCTGGCGCGATGGCGCCACGACCGGGCACGCAATGACCGGTTTTGGTGCCGCCGCACTAATGCGGTGCGAATACTTGCTCATTGCACCATTGTGGTGTTTTATTGGTGGACGCTCCGCGAGCGTGCATGTCGATGGTGCGCCACCCGGTCGTGCCGAGGTGTGACGATCCGCAGGGCGCCTACCCCGCGACGGTGCGCGGTTCGCCGGAGTTGCACATTTTTCGGGCCGGGGAGGGCAGAGGGGCGTTTGCTTGGCACGCTTTCTGCTAACATTTCTCGTCCTTTCGTGGCGGGGTCGGCAAGCGCGGCAACATGCAGCGGCGCAGCCGGCGACAGGCCCAAGAATTGGCTTTCTCAGACATTTGCCGAATACCCAGGAGATTGGCATGGCCCACAGCGTTGCAGACGTGATGAAGCTGGTGAAGGAAAACGACGTCAAGTTCGTCGACTTCCGTTTCACCGATACCAAAGGCAAGGAGCAACACGTGTCCGTGCCCGTGTCGCACTTTGACGAAGACAAGTTCGAAAGCGGCCACGCTTTCGACGGTTCGTCGATCGCCGGCTGGAAGGGTATCGAAGCTTCGGACATGCTGCTGATGCCGGATTCGAATACGGCTCACATCGACCCGTTCTATGAAGAGCCGACGCTGGTGCTGTCGTGCGACGTGATCGAGCCGTCGGATGGCAAGGGCTATGACCGCGACCCGCGTTCCATCGCCAAGCGCGCCGAAGCCTACCTGAAGAGCACCGGCCTGGGCGACACCGCCTTCTTCGGTCCGGAACCCGAGTTCTTCATTTTCGACGGCGTGACCTGGAACGTCGACATGCAAGGCTGCTTCGTGAAGATCCATTCCGAAGAAGCCCCGTGGTCGTCGGGCAAGGAATTCGAGCACGGCAACGCCGGCCACCGTCCGGGCAAGAAGGGCGGCTATTTCCCGGTTGCCCCGATCGACACCTTCCAGGACATGCGTTCGGAAATGTGCCTGATCCTGGAATCGCTGGGCATTCCCGTTGAAGTCCACCACCACGAAGTGGCTGGCCAGGGCCAGAACGAAATCGGCACCCGCTTCAGCACGCTGGTGCAGCGCGCCGACTGGACCCAGCTGCAGAAGTACGTGATCCAGAACGTCGCGCACACCTACGGCAAGACCGCCACCTTCATGCCGAAGCCGGTCGTTGGCGACAACGGTTCGGGCATGCACGTGCACCAGTCCGTGTGGAAGGACGGCCAGAACCTGTTCGCTGGCAACGGCTACGCCGGCCTGTCGGAATTCGCGCTGTACTACATCGGCGGCATCATCAAGCACGCCCGCGCGCTGAACGCCATCACCAACCCGGGCACGAACTCGTACAAGCGCCTGGTGCCGGGCTTCGAAGCGCCGGTCAAGCTGGCCTACTCGGCCCGCAACCGTTCGGCTTCGATCCGTATCCCGTATGTGGCCAACCCGAAGGGCCGCCGCATCGAGACCCGCTTCCCGGATCCGCTGATGAACCCGTACCTGGGCTTCTCGGCGCTGCTGATGGCCGGCCTGGACGGCGTGATGAACAAGATCCACCCGGGCGAAGCCGCCGACAAGAACCTGTACGACCTGCCGCCGGAAGAGGACGCAAAGATCCCGACCGTCTGCTCGAGCCTCGACCAGTCGCTGGAGTACCTGGACAACGACCGCGAGTTCCTGACCCGCGGCGGCGTGTTCTCGAATTCGATGATCGATGCCTACATCGAACTGAAGATGGAAGAAGTCACGCGTTTCCGCATGACCACGCACCCGGTCGAGTTCGAAATGTACTACTCGCTGTAAGCGGCCCTTGCCCGGGAATGACGCAGGTTGTGACCGGGCAACAGTGGCACCAGAAAGGGGCGGCTTCGGCTGTCCCTTTTTGCTTTGCTCGCTAGAATGGGGAATCCGATCCCATCCCGATCCATCCCTGTTCAAACCTAACGCCATGTCCATGGACGCTTCTTCGCGCAAGGCCGGCCGGGCCGCGTCGCCGCACCAAATTCGTGTTCGATTCCCTGTTCTGGTGAGTGCCGTGGCGTTGACGCTGGGTGCCTGGGCCGGGCTGTCGCAGGCGCAGTCGTCTTCCGACGTCTACGTTTGCACCGGCCCCAACGGCGTACCCGAATATCGCAACGGCAACGCCGGCAAAGGGTGCAAGAAGCTGAACCTGCCCGACGTGGTGACCGTGCCCGGCGGGCGCGTCGCGCCGGCGCCGGCCAAGGGCAGTGCGCCCACGGCGAGCAATACCAGCTTCCCGCGCGTGGACAGTGCCACGCAGCGCAGCCGCGACAGCGAGCGCCGCACCGTGCTCACGCAGGAGCTGCAGGCCGAAGAGGTCAAGCTGCAGGCGCTGCGCGCCGAGTACAACAACGGCCAGCCCGAGCGCCAGGGGAACGAGCGCAATTATCAGAAATACCTGGATCGCACCGCGGCGCTGCGCGACGACATCGCGCGCAGCGAGGCCAATGCGGCATCGCTGCGGCGCGAGCTTGGCAACCTGAAGGACTAAGTCTCATGCGTCGCCTGATTCGCGGTGTGTCACGCAAGGTCGGGAGTGCCGACAGTGCCCGTGGCGAGTCCTCCGCGCCTGACCTGGCGCCATCGGGCGGCAGCGCCCAGGTGCTGCCCATGGGCGTGGTGGCCTTCCACGCCGGCCTCGACGTGGTCGCCAACCCGGTGCTGCTGGTGCGGCAGCCCGGCCTGCGCGTGGCCTACGCCAACCCTGCCGCGGAGGCAACCTTCGGCGTGTCGCGCCGGGGCATGGTGGAGCTGTCGCTGCCGGACCTGTTTGGCCGCTCGGACGAACTGCACAGCATGCTCGACACCGTGGTCGCGCGCCAGTTCGACGTGCGCCGCCAGGACCTGGTGCTGCACCCGCCGCTCCAGGAACCCATCCATGCGCACGTAGTGATCGCTGCCTTGGACGCGGCCGGCGACACCGTGGTGGTGGAAATCCTCCCCAACGAACAGAAGGTGCGCAGCGACCGCGAGGAGCGCATCCTCGACCTGACCGCGGCCAACAAGGAACTGATCCGCAACCTGGCGCACGAGATCAAGAATCCGCTCGGTGGCATCCGGGGCGCGGCGCAGTTGCTGGAATTCGAGCTGCCGGAGCGCTCGCTGCGCGAATACACGCAGGTCATCATCAAGGAGTCGGACCGGCTGCAGACGCTGGTGGACCGGCTGCTGGAGCCGCACCGCCATCCGCACATCGTGTCGAGCCTGAATATCCACGAGGTGCTGGAGCGCGTGCGCTCGGTGGTGCTGGCGGAGTTTCCCAACGGCCTGGAGATCGTGCGCGACTACGACGCCAGCCTGCCCGAGCTGCAGGGTGATATGGAGCAGTTGATCCAGGCCGTGCTCAACATCGTGCACAACGCCGCGCAGGCGCTGGCCGATCGCGTTGCGCGCGGCGATGCGCAGATCGTGCTGCGCACGCGTGTGGCGCGGCAGGTCACTATCGCCAAGCGACTGTTCAAGCTGGCATTGGACTTGCATGTGATCGACAACGGCCCGGGAATCCCCGAAGACATTCGCGAGCGCATCTTCTATCCGCTGGTATCGGGTAGGGATGGCGGCAGCGGTCTCGGTCTCACACTCGCTCAAACCTTCGTGCAGCAGCACGAGGGCTTGATCGAATGCGAGAGCCGGCCGGGCTGTACCGACTTCCGTATCCTGCTGCCGTTGCACTAGCTGTCCGCGAGCGATCGCGCCGCAGTGCCGGGCATGCGGAAGACCAAATGACACCGAGCAGACAAGCGACGCACATGAAGCCGATCTGGATAGTCGACGACGATCAATCAATCCGCTGGGTCCTGGAAAAGGCCCTTGCCCGTGAAAGCCTGCTCTCGCGCAGCTTCACCAATGTGCGAGACGTGCTGGCCGCGCTGGAAGAAGACCAGCCGCAGGTGCTGATTTCCGATATCCGCATGCCCGGCGGCTCCGGGCTGGACCTGCTGCAGGCCCTCAAGGCGCGGCACCCGGGTTTGCCGGTCATCGTGATGACCGCCTACTCGGACCTGGATAGCGCCGTGGCGGCGTTTCAGGGCGGTGCCTTTGAATACCTGGCCAAGCCGTTCGATGTCGACAAGGCGGTCGAGCTGATCCGCCGTGCGCTGGAAGAAAGCCTGCGCGAAGAGGAGATGGACGACCGGCTGGTCGACGCGCCCGAAATCCTCGGCCAGGCGCCGGCGATGCAGGACGTGTTCCGCGCCATCGGCCGGCTGTCGCAGTCGAACGTCACGGTGATGATTACCGGCGAGTCCGGCACCGGCAAGGAACTGGTTGCACGCGCGCTGCACAAGCACAGCCCGCGCGCCAACGGTCCGTTTATCGCGCTCAACACCGCGGCCATTCCGAAGGACCTGCTCGAGTCCGAACTGTTCGGCCACGAGCGCGGCGCCTTCACCGGCGCGCAGACCATGCGGCGCGGCCGCTTCGAGCAGGCCGAGGGCGGCACGCTGTTCCTCGATGAAATCGGCGACATGCCGTTCGACCTGCAGACCCGGCTGCTGCGCGTGCTCTCCGACGGCAACTTCTATCGCGTCGGTGGCCATAACCCGTTGCGCGCCAATGTGCGGGTCATTGCCGCCACGCACCAGAACCTGGAAGTCCGCGTCAAGGAGGGCCTGTTCCGCGAGGACTTGTTCCACCGCCTGAACGTGATCCGGCTGCGCTTGCCGCCGCTGCGCGAGCGGCCGGAGGACATCACGCTGCTGGCCCGCCATTTCCTGCAGAAGAGCGCCAAGGAACTGGGCGTCGAGCCCAAGCGCATGTCCGACGAGGCGCTGTCCTATGTCAGCACGCTGCCGTTCCCGGGCAACGTGCGCCAGCTCGAAAACCTGTGCAACTGGCTGACTGTGATGGCGCCGGCGCAGACCATCGAGGTCAAGGACCTGCCGCGCGAGATGCTGGAGGCGGGCACCAGCGAGCCGATCAATGCGCCGCGGCCCGAGCGCGTGGTCGAGGCACGTGCCGCTGAGTACGAAACCGGCCATGAACTGGCCGACTACGGCGGCTTTGCCATGCCGGTGGCGGACGCGGACACGGCTACCGTGGTGCGGCCCGCACCGGCCGTCAGCGCCGCGCCGGTCGGCACCGCCGCCGGCTGGGAGCATTTGCTGGCCGGGGAAGCCCGCGCCATGCTCGAGGCTGGCCAGCCGGAGGTCATGGATGTGCTGACACGCCGGTTCGAAAAGGCGGTGCTGGAGGCCGCGCTCGGCGTCACGCGCGGGCGCCGGGTCGAGGCCGCGACACGGCTGGGGATCGGACGCAATACCATTACCCGCAAGCTGCAGGAGCTGGGATTCGACTGAGCGGGCATCGCAGCAAAAAAAACGGCCGGGCATATGCCCGGCCGTTTTGCGTTTCAGGCCTGGCCCGGCTCTCAGCCGCGCGCCTGCACCAGCCGCTGCGCCATCTCCGCGAATCCTTCGCCACCCGACGCCGCGGTGATATAGGCCGGCGGCACCGGCAACTGCGGCAGGATATCCCGCACGTTGGCCACCCCGACCGACAGCGGAAAATGCGCGAACATGCTGGCATCGTTGGCCGAATCGCCGATAAACAGCCATTCGTCGTGGCGCGCCTCCAGGTCTTCGCCCAGCAGTTCCGCCACGCACAGCTTGCTCATCGACAGCTTGTCATGCTGTCCGAACCAGCCGTTAACGTGGATTGAACTGATCGTGGCGGTCATACCGGCCTCGCGCATCAGCGCGGCGATGCGGTCCACCGCTTCCTGCGGCAGGGGCGGCACGTCTTCGGCATGGTCGATCGCCAGGTCGGCGGCGTGCCAGGCCTGGTCCGACGCCAGCGCGCAGCCCGGCACCTCAAGCAGGATGCGCTGGCCAAGCGCATGGATGCGCTCGAGGTTGCGCGCCCGGGTGGGCGCATCGTCCAGGAAGCGGGTATGCAGCCGGCCATCGCGCAAGTGCGAATAGAAGGCACCGTTTTCGCCGATGATCGCGTCCACCGGCCACAGGCGGGTCAGGATCTCGGCCCACGCAATGCAGCGCCCCGTCACCGGAATTACGTGCAGGCCGGCCTGGCGCAGCCCGTCCAGCGCCAGATAAGTGGAGGCGGGCAGCCGCCCGTCGGTCGTCAGCGTGCCGTCGATATCGGTCAGCACGCCGCGCACGCGCTGCAGCACGGAATTAGAGAGCTTGTTCAGGGATTGCATGGCGGGCCATTGTAACCGCCGTCCTGCCGCCTTCGTCGGTTATTGCACTGCAAAACGGCGAGACTCGGTGAAGTTGCTGATTTGCTTGCCCGGGTGCGACCGGCGTAACATGCCGCTGTCACAAAATAATCACATGCTGGCGGGTTTTCGACCGCACAGAAACAGACAGACCAAGGAGAGCATCGATGTCCGTATCCCGTACCGCGCTCAAACTCGTCGCGCTGGCCGCCCTGACCGGGCCCGGCAGCGCGCATGCCGCCGTTGAAATCCAGTGGTGGCACGCCATGCAGGGCGCGCTGAACGACAAGGTGAACGAGATCGCCAATAAGTTCAACGCGAGCCAGGCCGAATACAAGATCGTGCCGGTCAACAAGGGCAACTACGACGAAACCATGGCGGCCGGCATCGCCGCGTTCCGTGCCGGCGGCGCCCCGGCGATCCTGCAGGTGTTTGAAGTTGGCACCGCCACCATGATGAGTGCCAAGGGCGCGATCAAGCCGGTGTCGACGGTGATGAAGGACGCCGGCGAGAAATTCGACCAGAAGGCCTACATCCCGGCGGTGGCTGGCTACTACACCTCGTCCAAGGGCGAGATGCTGTCGTTCCCGTTCAACAGCTCTACCACGGTCTTCTACTACAACAAGGACGCCTTCAAGAAGGCCGGCCTGGACCCGGAAAAGGCGCCCAAGACCTGGCCGGAGGTGATGCAGTACTCGGCCAAGCTCAAGGCGTCGGGCACCAACTGCGCGTACACCACCGACTGGCAGGGCTGGGTCCACCTGGAAAGCTTCTCGGCCTGGCATAACACGCTGTACGCCACCAAGAACAACGGTTTTGGCGGCACCGACACACGCCTGGTCTTCAACAGCCCGCTGCACGTCAAGCACATCACCAACCTGCAGGACATGGTGAAGAAGGGCTACTTCAGCTATGGCGGCCGCAAGGCGGAATCGCAGGCCAAGTTCTATAACGGCGAGTGCGCGATGTTCACCGGCTCGTCGGCGTCGCTGGCCAATATCCGCAAGAACGCGAAGTTCGGGTTTGCCGTGGCGCAGCTGCCGTACTACCCGGAAGTGCAGGGCGCTCCGCAGAACACCATCATTGGCGGCGCCTCGCTGTGGGTGATGGGCGGTAAGAAGCCTGAAGAGTACAAGGGTGTGGCCAAGTTCTTCAACTTCCTGTCGCGTGCAGATATCCAGTCCGACTGGCACCAGGCCACCGGTTACCTGCCTGTGACCATGGCCGCGTACGAGCTGACCAAGAAGTCCGGCTATTACGACAAGAATCCGGGTGCCGATGTGTCCGTGCAGCAGATGGTCGTCAAGACCACCGACAAGTCGCGCGGCGTGCGCCTGGGCAACATGGTGCAGATTCGCACCGTGGTAGACGAGGAACTGGAAGCCGTCTGGGCCGGCAAGAAGGAGCCCAAGGCGGCGCTGGATTCGGCCGTGGCCCGTGGCAACGATCTGCTGGAGCGCTTCCAGAAGACCGCGCGCGAATAAGCGCGGCCTGACAGCAGGCTGATGGAAAGGGCGGGCGGCGGCGAAACCTCCGCCCGCTTGCATTGTGGCCAGACCCATCGGACGGGCCGCAACGCCATACCTAGAACGATGCCGCGACCCGCGGCATCCGCCGGAATCCGTTTATGGAAAAACGCGTCGTTTTTCGCTCGCCGTGGCTGCCGTATCTGCTGGTATTGCCGCAGATCGCGATCACGCTGATCTTCTTCTTCCTGCCCGCCGGGCAGGCGCTGTACCAGTCGATGCTGCAGCAGGATGCCTTTGGCATCAACCTGGAATTTGTCGGCCTCGATAACTTCCGCATGCTGTGGAACGACCCGCTGTACGTGGAGTCCTTCCAGACCACGGCGATCTTCGCCATCGGCGTCACGGTGGTGGGCCTGACCACCGCGCTGGCACTGGCGTATTTTGCAGACCGCGTGATCCGTGGCGCGGTCGGCTACAAGACCTTGCTGATCTGGCCATACGCGGTCGCGCCGGCGGTGGCAGGCGTGCTGTGGATGTTCATGTTCAACCCGACGCTGGGCGTGGTCTCGTACGCGCTGCGCAAGATGGGCGTGGAATGGAACTTCCTGCTGAACGGCAACCAGGCGCTGCTGCTGGTGGTGCTGGCCGCGGCATGGAAGCAGATCAGCTACAACTTCCTGTTCTTCCTGGCCGGCCTGCAGAGCATTCCGCGCTCGCTGATCGAGGCCGCCGCCATCGACGGCGCCGGGCCGTGGCGCCGCTTCTGGTCGATTATCTTCCCGCTGCTGTCGCCGACCACCTTCTTCCTGATGGTGATCAACGTGGTCTACGCGTTCTTCGATACCTTCGCAATCATCGATGCGGTCACGCACGGTGGGCCATTCAACTCGACCAACACGCTGGTGTACAAGGTCTTCCATGACGGCTTCCGCGGCATGGATATCGGTGGCTCGGCCGCGCAGTCGGTGGTGCTGATGGTGATCGTGATCGCGCTGACCGTGGTGCAGTTCCGCTACGTGGAACGCAAGGTCCAGTACTGACGGAGGCAGCCATGGTAGAACGACGTCCTTTCCTTGATTTCCTGACCCATGTGGTGCTGATCTTCGGCATCGTGGTGGTGGTGTTCCCGGTGTACCTGACCTTCGTGGCGTCGACACTGACCGCGGAAGAAGTGCTGGATGCACCGATGACGCTGATCCCCGGCAGCCACCTGATCGAGAACTATCGCACCGTGTTGTTCCAGGGCGTGGGCGAGGCCGCCTCGCCGGTCACGACCATGATGAAGAACAGCCTGATCATGGCGCTGGGCATCGCGCTGGGCAAGATCGCGATCTCGATCATCTCGGCCTTTGCCATCGTCTATTTCAAGTTCCCGCTGCGCAAGACCTTCTTCTGGTTGATCTTTATCACGCTGATGCTGCCGGTGGAGGTGCGGATCCTGCCGACCTACAAGGTGGTGTCGGACCTCGGGCTGCTCGACAGTTATTTCGGGCTGACCATCCCGATCATCGCCTCGGCGACGGCGACCTTCCTGTTCCGCCAGTTCTTCCTGACGATTCCCGATGAACTGGCGGAGGCCGCGCGCATCGACGGCGCCGGACCGCTGCGCTTTTTCTGGGACGTGGTGCTGCCGCTGTCGCGCACCAGCATCGCCGCACTGTTCGTGATCCAGTTCATCTACGGCTGGAACCAGTACCTGTGGCCGCTGCTGATCACCACGCAGAAGTCGATGACGCCGGTGGTGGTGGGCGTGACGCAGATGATCTCGCGCTCGGGCGATGCCGCCACCGACTGGAACCTGGTGATGGCCACGGTAATGCTGGCGATGGTCCCGCCGGCGGTGGTGGTGGTGCTGATGCAGAAGTGGTTCGTCAAGGGCCTGGTCGAAACCGAAAAATAAGGCGTGGCGCGCTACCCGCGCGCGCGCAGGACAACAGCAATGGCAAAACTGTCGCTTCGCAACGTTCAGAAAACCTACGCCGGCGGTACCCAGGTGGTACACGGCATCGACATGGAAATCGCCGACGGCGAATTCATCGTCATCGTCGGCCCTTCGGGCTGCGGCAAGTCCACGCTGCTGCGCATGGTGGCGGGGCTGGAAACCATCACCGGCGGCGAAATCCATATCGGCGACAAGGTCGTCAACAACCTGGAGCCTGCCGAGCGGGACATCGCCATGGTGTTCCAGAACTACGCGCTCTACCCGCACATGAGCGTGTACGACAACATGGCCTACGGGCTGAAGATCCGCGGCATGGCCAAGGCCGAGATCCAGCAGCGGGTGGAGCATGCCGCCGGCATCCTGGAGTTGTCGCCACTGCTCGACCGCAAGCCGCGCCAGCTGTCGGGCGGGCAGCGCCAGCGCGTGGCCATGGGCCGGGCGATCGTGCGCGAGCCGGCGGTGTTCCTGTTCGACGAGCCGTTGTCCAACCTGGACGCGAAGCTGCGCGTGCAGATGCGGCTGGAGCTGAAGGAGTTGCATCGCCGCCTCGGCACTACCAGCCTGTATGTGACGCACGATCAGGTCGAGGCGATGACGCTGGCCGACCGCATGATGGTGCTCAACGCCGGCCGCGTGGAGCAGATCGGCACGCCGCTGGAAGTCTATTCCAGGCCGGCCAGCACCTTTGTGGCAGGCTTTATCGGCTCGCCGCCGATGAACCTGATCCCGGTGGTGCGCAATAACGGGGGCAATGGTGCCGCGCAGATGCGCGTGGTGGCAAAGGAGGGCGCCGATAGCGCCACCGCCACGCTGGGTCACCTGCCGATGGGGCTGCACCTGCCCGAACAGGCCCTGCTGGGGCTGCGGCCGGAACATATCGAGCCGTGCGCCGCGCACGAAGCCATCGCCGAAGTCGATGTGCGCGTGGTGGAGGCGCTCGGCGCCGATTCGTTCGCGTACGGCTCGCTCGGCGGCCAGCCAGTGGTGGTGCGGCTGGAGAGCCATGCCAGGGTGAGCGCCGGGGACCGCCTGCCAGTGACCTCATCGCCCGACCACCTGCATTTCTTCGCGTCGGATACCGGCAAGCGCATCGAGGCCTGACATGGCAGACATCGCAGATACCAAGACCTGGCCGTACCCGCGCCACATCGCGCACCGCGGCGCGGGCAAGCTGGCGCCCGAGAACACGCTCGCCGCGTTTCGCCACGGCGCGGGCTTCGGATACCGGATGTTCGAATTCGACGTCAAGCTGTCGGCCGATGGCAAGCCGGTGCTGATGCACGACGCGACGCTCGACCGCACCACCAGCGGCAAGGGCAGGGTCGATGCGCTGACGCTGGGCGAACTGGCGCTGCTGGATGCAGGCAGCTGGCATAGCCCGGCCTGGGCCGGCGAGCCGGTGCCGACGCTGGCAGCCATCGCCCGCTATACGCAGGCCAATGGCTTCCTGGTCAATATCGAGATCAAGCCGGTGCCCGGCACCGAAGTCCGCACCGGCGCCGCGGTGGCGCTCGATGCCGTGGCGCTCTGGGCTGGCGCCGCGGTGCCGCCGCTGCTGTCGTCGTTCTCGGAAGAGGCGCTGGCCGCGGCCGCGCGCGTGGCGCCCGCGCTGCCGCGCGCGCTGCTGCTCGACAAGCTGCCGGGCGACTGGCTTGAGCGGCTGCGCCGGTTGGGCTGCGTGGCACTCGATACGAACTACCGCGAGCTGGACGAGGGCGTCATTGCGGCCGCGCACGCGGCTGGCTACCGAGTCCTCAGCTATACCGTGAACGACCCGGCAAAGGCAGCGCAATTACTAGGCTGGGGACTGGACGGGCTGATTACCGATGCCGTCGATCAGATAGAGCCGCGCGTCTAGTTGTTGTGCGGTTGTTGCTAAAACGCCGATGACGATGTGAATTGCCGTGCGATGAAGTTTCGCATCGCGAAAAGTCCACATCCCGTGTAGGCAAACATGCTATTCTTACCGCCGTGAAGACTTAGGTCCTTCCCCGCACAACTTGCCCTTTCGGGCCTTGTGAGGAAGCCAGCACATGCGGCACCCCTGTGGTGCCGTTTGCGCAGGATCTCCTCCGTTGGGCTCCCAAGAGTTGTTTGCGATCCGCTAACCGGTCAAGCCGTGTCGCGGAAGGTTGAATAACCCGCTGAACTCCGGCATACCCGGAGAATAGTGAGCGTCCCATGATGCAGCAGTATCAGAGCAATTCGTACCTCTTCGGCGGTAACGCCCCGTATGTCGAAGAACTGTACGAAGCCTACCTCCAGAATCCCGCCTCGGTTCCCGACAACTGGCGTTCGTATTTCGACGCCATGCAGAACGTTCCTGCCGTCGACGGCTCGAACGGCCGGGATGTCGCCCACGCTCCCATCGTTGCCTCGTTCGCCGAGCGCGCCAAGCAAGGCCCCATCAAGACCATCGTTGCCTCGGCCGATTCCGACATGGGCCGCAAGCGCGTCGCTGCCACCCAGCTGATCGCCGCCTACCGCAACATCGGTTCGCACTGGGCCGACCTGGACCCGCTCAAGCGCCAGGAGCGTCCGCCCCTGCCGGATCTGGACCCCGCGTTCTACGGTTTTTCCGAAGCTGACCTCGACATCGTCTTCAATGCCAGCAATACGTACTTTGGCAAGGAGTCGATGAGCCTGCGCGAGCTGCTGAACAACCTGCGCGAAACCTACTGCGGCACCATCGGCGCCGAATTCATGTACGTGAGCGACCAGGCGCAAAAGCGCTGGTGGCAGGAGCGCCTGGAAACCACGCGTTCCAAGCCGGTCTTCACGCTGGAGAAGAAGAAGCACATCCTCGACCGCCTGACCGCGGCCGAAGGCCTGGAGCGCTTCCTCCACACCAAGTACGTCGGCCAGAAGCGCTTCTCGCTGGAAGGCGGCGAAAGCTTCATCGCCGCGATGGACGAACTGATCCAGCGCGCCGGCACCAAGGGCGTGCAGGAAATCGTGATCGGCATGGCCCACCGCGGCCGCCTGAACGTGCTGGTCAACACCCTGGGCAAGATGCCCGCCGACCTGTTCGCCGAATTCGAAGGCAAGCACGTCGACGACCTGCCGGCCGGTGACGTCAAGTACCACAAGGGCTTCTCGAGCGATGTCTCGACCGAAGGCGGCCCGGTTCACCTGTCGCTGGCGTTCAACCCGTCGCACCTGGAAATCGTCAACCCGGTAGTGGAAGGCTCGGCCAAGGCCCGCCAGGAACGCCGCGGCGAAGTCGGCCACAAGGAAGTGCTGCCGGTGCAAGTGCACGGCGACGCCGCCTTTGCCGGCCAGGGCGTGGTGATGGAGACGCTGAACCTCGCGCAGACCCGCGGCTACGGCACGGGCGGCACGATGCACATCGTCATCAACAACCAGATCGGCTTCACCACCTCCGACCCGCGCGACGCCCGCTCGACGCTGTACTGCACGGACGTGGTCAAGATGATCGAGGCCCCGGTGCTGCACGTGAACGGCGACGATCCCGAAGCCGTGGTGTACGCCATGCAGCTGGCCGTTGATTTCCGCATGGAATTCAACAAGGACGTCGTGGTCGACATCATCTGCTTCCGCAAGCTGGGCCACAACGAGCAGGACACCCCGGCGGTCACGCAGCCGCTGATGTACAAGAAGATCAGCCAGCACCCCGGCACGCGCAAGGTGTACGCCGAAAAGCTGGCCGCGCAGAAGCTGGTCCCGGCCGAGTTCGGCGACGAGAAGGTCAAGGAGTACCGCGCCGCGATGGACGCCGGCAAGCACACCGCCGACCCCGTCCTGTCGAACTTCAAGAACAAGTTCGCCGTGGACTGGATGCCGTTCCTGAACCGCAAGTGGACCGACGCCGCCGACACCGCCGTGCCGGTGACCGAACTGAAGCGCCTGGCTGAACGCATCACCACCACGCCTGAGACGCTGAAGTTGCACCCGCTGGTGGAGAAGGTCGTCAAGGACCGCGCCAACATGGGCCGCGGCGACCAGCCGCTGGACTGGGGCATGGGTGAGCACCTGGCCTTCGCTTCGCTGGTGTCCTCGGGCTACCCGGTGCGTATCACGGGCCAGGATGCCGGCCGCGGCACCTTCACCCACCGTCACTCCGTGCTGCACGACCAGGCCCGCGAGCGCTGGGATGCCGGCAGCTACGTGCCGCTGCAGAACGTGTCGGAAAACCAGGCACCGTTCACGGTGATCGACTCGGTGCTGTCGGAAGAAGCCGTGCTCGGCTTCGAATACGGCTACTCGGCCGCCGAACCGAACGCGCTGGTGATCTGGGAAGCCCAGTTCGGCGACTTCGTCAACGGCGCGCAGGTCGTGATCGATCAGTTCATCTCGTCGGGTGAAGTGAAGTGGGGCCGCGCCTCGGGCCTGACCCTGATGCTGCCGCACGGCTACGAAGGCCAGGGTCCGGAACACAGCTCGGCCCGTATCGAGCGTTTCCTGCAGCTTTGCGCGGACCACAACATGCAGGTCTGCCAGCCGACTACGCCGGCCCAGATCTTCCACCTGCTGCGCCGCCAGATGATCCGCCTGTTCCGCAAGCCGCTGGTGATCATGACGCCGAAGTCGCTGCTGCGTAACAAGGACGCCGTGTCGTCGCTGTCGGAACTGGCCAAGGGCCACTTCGAGACCGTGATCGCCGACCAGGAAGAACTGAACGCCAGCAAGGTCAAGCGCGTCATCATGTGCTCGGGCAAGGTCTACTACGACCTGGTCAACACGCGCAAGGAACGCGAGGCCAACGATGCCGCGATCATCCGCCTGGAACAGCTGTACCCGTTCCCGCACAAGGCTGTTGCCGCGGAGCTGAAGAAGTATCCGAACGCCACCGAAATCGTGTGGTGCCAGGACGAGCCGCAGAACCAGGGCGCCTGGTTCTTCGTGCAGCACTACATCATGGAAAACATGACGGATGGCCAGAAGCTCGGTTATGCCGGTCGTCCCGCCTCGGCTTCGCCGGCGGTGGGCTACTACGCAAAGCACAACGAGCAACAGAAGGCGCTGCTGGACGCTGCCTTCGCCAAGCTCAAGGGCTTTGTTCTGACCAAGTAAATCAAGCGGCAGCCACGGTGGCGCGCGCAGGTGCGCCGTGGCTGGCCGGCATCAAGACAACACGCATAACACGAGGAATTCACAACCATGGCTATTGTTGACGTCAAGGTTCCGCAGCTGTCCGAGTCGGTCGCCGAAGCGACCATGCTCAACTGGAAGAAGAAACCGGGCGAAGCCGTTGCTCAGGACGAAATCCTGATCGAGATCGAGACCGACAAGGTCGTGCTGGAAGTGCCGGCCCCGTCGGCTGGTGTCCTGTCGATTATCGTCAAGAACGATGGCGACACCGTCGTGGCCGACGAAATCATCGCCAGGATCGACACCGATGCCACCGCCGGCGCCGCTGCCCCCGCAGCCGCCGCCCCGGCTCCCGCTGCTGCCGCCCCGGCACCGGCCGCTGCAGCTGCCCCGGCCGCCGCTGGCGCCGTGGCCATGCCGTCGGCTGCCAAGCTGATGGCCGAAGCCGGCCTGTCGGCTGGCCAGGTTGCCGGCACCGGCAAGGACGGCCGCATCACCAAGGGCGACGTGCTGGGCGCCGCCGCTGCTCCCGCACCTGCCGCCAAGGCTGCCCCGGCTCCGGCCGCGGCCAAGCCGGCCCTGCAGCAGGTTTCCGCTCCGGTCGACTTCGCCGCATTGGGCGACCGTCCGGAAGAGCGCGTGCCGATGAGCCGCCTGCGCGCCCGTATCGCCGAGCGCCTGCTGCAATCGCAAGCGACCAACGCCATCCTCACCACCTTCAATGAAGTCAACATGAAGCCGGTGATGGACCTGCGCAACAAGTACAAGGACCGCTTCGAGAAGGAACACGGCGTGAAGCTGGGCTTCATGTCGTTCTTCGTCAAGGCAGCGGTGCACGCGCTGAAGAAGTTCCCGCTGATCAACGCCTCGATCGACGGCAACGACATCGTCTACCACGGCTACTTCGACATCGGTATCGCCGTGGGCTCGCCGCGCGGCCTGGTGGTGCCCATCCTGCGCAATGCCGACCAGATGAGCCTGGCTGACATCGAAAAGAAGATCGCTGAATTCGGCGTGAAGGCCCGTGACGGCAAGCTGTCGCTGGAAGAACTGAGCGGCGGCACCTTCTCGATCTCCAACGGTGGCGTGTTCGGCTCGATGCTGTCGACCCCGATCATCAACCCGCCGCAATCGGCCATCCTGGGCGTGCACGCCACCAAGGATCGCCCGGTGGTGGAAGACGGCCAGATCGTGATCCGCCCGATGAACTACCTGGCGATGTCCTATGACCACCGCATCATCGACGGCCGCGAAGCCGTGCTGGGCCTGGTCGCCATGAAGGACGCGCTGGAAGATCCGGCCCGCCTGCTGCTGGACCTGTAATCGACGGTCCCCGCGCGCGCGTCGGTCAACGCCGACGCGCGCGGTGCGCATCTCCAGTGTTGATCGCGCGCCGGCACACGCCGCCGGCGCCACAAAGGAATTCCCATGAGCAAACAATTCGACGTGCTGGTGATCGGCGCCGGCCCCGGCGGCTATATCGCCGCGATCCGCGCCGGCCAGCTCGGCCTGAACGTGGCCTGCTGCGAAGGCAACGCCTACGACGATCCCAAGAACGAACCGCGCCTGGGCGGCACCTGCCTGAACGTGGGCTGCATCCCCTCCAAGGCACTGCTGGCTTCCTCGGAAGAGTTCGAGAACGTCCAGCACCACCTGGCCGACCACGGCATCACCGTGGGCGACGTCAAGGTCGACGTGTCCAAGATGCTCAAGCGCAAGGACGATGTCGTTGGCAAGATGACCAAGGGCATCGAGTTCCTGTTCCGCAAGAACAAGGTGACGCTGCTCAAGGGCTACGGCAAGTTCGTCGGCAAAACCGCCGAGGGCTTCCAGGTCGAGGTCGCCGGTGAGGTCGTGACCGCCAAGCAGGTCATCATCGCCACCGGTTCGAAGGCTCGCCACCTGCCGGGTATCACGGTCGACAACGACCTCGTCAGCGATAACGAGGGCGCGCTCAAGTTCCCTTCCGTGCCGAAGAAGCTGGGCGTGATCGGCGCCGGCGTGATCGGCCTGGAGCTGGGCTCGGTATGGCGCCGCCTGGGTGCCGACGTGACCGTGCTGGAAGCGCTGCCCGCGTTCCTGGGCGCCGCCGACGAAGGCGTGGCCAAGGAAGCCCAGAAGCAGCTGACCAAGCAGGGCCTGAAGTTCAGCCTCGGCGTGAACGTGAACGAAGTGACCACCGGCAAGAATGGCGTCACCGTCAAGTACACCGACAAGGATGGCGCCGCCCAGACCCTGGAAGTCGATCGCCTGATCGTGTCGGTCGGCCGCGTGCCCAATACCGACAACCTGGGCCTGGACGCTGTCGGCCTGGCCGCCGATCAGCGCGGCTTCATCGAGGTTGACGACCACTGCGCTACCAAGGTGCCGGGCCTGTGGGCCATCGGCGACGTGGTGCGCGGCCCGATGCTGGCGCACAAGGCCGAAGACGAAGGCGTGGCCGTGGCCGAACGCATCGCCGGCCAGAAGCCGCACATCGACTACAACTGCGTGCCGTGGGTGATCTACACCTTCCCGGAAATCGCATGGGTTGGCAAGACCGAAGCCCAGCTCAAGGCCGAAGGCCGCGAGTTCAAGGCTGGCCAGTTCCCGTTCATGGCCAACGGCCGTGCGCTGGGCATGGGCCATCCGGAAGGCTTCGTCAAGATGCTGGCCGACGCCAAGACCGACGAGATCCTCGGCGTGCACATCGTTGCCGCCAATGCGTCGGACCTGATCGCCGAAGCCGTGGTGGCAATGGAGTTCAAGGCCGCCAGCGAAGATATCGGCCGCGTCTGCCATCCGCACCCGTCGATGTCGGAAGTCATGCGCGAAGCCGCGCTGGCTGTCGACAAGCGTCAGCTCAATATGTAAGGCGCATGCCTCGCATTGTTTGAGTACCGGCGCGCCGCACCAGCGGCGCGCCGTTTTCACTTGCGGCGCGTGCCGCGTGAGCCCCCAGCATGAACGTCACTGAGTACTACGAGAAGGAACTGAAGGAGCGCGGCTACACGTCCGACGAGGCGCAGTTGCGGGCCGTGGCGCGGCTGCAGCAGTGCTACGACGAATGGGTGGCCTACAAGAGCCGCCGCAACAACGCGCTGAAGAAGCTGCTGGTCCGTCCCGACGTGCCCAAGGGCGTCTACATGTGGGGCGGGGTAGGGCGGGGCAAGTCCTTCCTGATGGACAGCTTCTATACCTGCGTGCCGGTGGTGCGCAAGACGCGGCTACACTTCCACGAATTCATGCGCGAGGTCCATCGCCAGCTCGAAGAGCTGCGCGGCCGCCCGGACCCGCTCGACGAACTGGCCAAGCGCATCGCGCGCCGGTTCCGCCTGATCTGCTTCGATGAGTTCCACGTCAGCGACGTCGCCGATGCGATGATGCTGCACCGCCTGCTGCAGCAGCTGTTCGACAACGGCGTGCAGTTCGTGATGACTTCGAACTACCGGCCCGACCTGCTTTACACGGATGGCCTGCATCGCGACCGTGTGCTGCCAGCCATCGCGCTGATCCAGCAGAAGATGGACGTGCTCAATGTCGATGCCGGCATCGACTACCGCAAGCGCGCACTGGAACAGGTACAGGCCTACCACACGCCGCTCGACGCCAAGGCGAACTCGGCGCTGCGCGATGCCTTTACGTCGATTGCCGGCGTGGCCGACGAGTCCCCGCTGCTGCATATCGAGCACCGCGAATTGCGCTCGCTGCGCAAGGCCAATGGCGTGGTGTGGTTCGACTTCGCCACGCTGTGCGGCGGGCCGCGCTCGCAGAACGATTACCTGGAGCTGGCTTCGCAGTTCCATACCGTGATCCTGTCCGACGTGCCGCGCATGACGCCGCGCATGTCGTCGGAAGCACGGCGCTTTACCTGGCTGATCGACGTCTTCTACGACCACAAGGTCAAGCTGCTGATGTCGGCGGAAGTGCCGGCTGACGAACTCTACACAGAGGGGCAGATGGCCAACGAATTCCACCGGACCGTGTCACGCATCATCGAGATGCAGTCGCGCGAGTACCTGGAATCCGAGCGCCGCACCATGGACACGTCGCTCACCTGAGGGTTGCCGAGTGTTGTATTTCGGCCCGGCGCGACGATAGCCGGGCCGCATTGACCTATATCAAGGTCGATGCCGGGACCGCCCTATACCCTGCAGTGGGTAGAAAAAGGTCCCCATGTCGTCCCCAGTCACCATTCCTTCCGCCAGCCTGCTGGCCTCGCATGCAACGTCCGCGTCGCCTGGCGTCAACGCGGCCGCAGCCGGGGCGCGGCTCGCGTGTTTCCATTGCGGCCTGCCGGTCACGCAGGCCGAACCGCTGGCCGCCGAACTGGACGGCGCGCGCAGGATCTTCTGCTGCGGCGGCTGCCAGGCGCTGGCGCAGACCCTCCATGCCGCCGGCTTTGCCCATCTCTACGGCGACGAGGCCCGCTTTGCCCGCCCGATCGACGACGCGGCGCGGCGCGAGGCCGAGCCGGTCTGGGCCGCCTACGACACCCCCGAATTGCGCAGCCAGTTCGTGCGCCCGCTCGACAACGGCCGCGCCGAAATCACGCTGGCGCCAGAAAACATCCGCTGTGCCGCCTGCGCCTGGCTGATCGAGCAGCACCTGACGCGCCAGCCTGGCGTGGAGTCCGCGGTTGCCAATGTCGCCACCCGCCGCGTGGTGGTGCGCTGGCGCGAAGGCACGCAGTCCGTGGCCGGGCTGCTGGCGGCACTCGCCGGCATTGGCTACATGGCATGGCCGTTCGAGGTCTCGCGCAGCGACCAGCAGGACCGCCGCGCGCGCCGCGGCCTGCTGATGCGCATGGCCGTGGCCATGCTCGGCATGATGCAGGTGATGATGTACGCGTGGCCCATCTACACCCACGAGGCCACCATCGACCCCGGCCAGCTGCAGCTGATGCGCTGGGCCAGCTTTGCGCTGACGTTGCCGGTGGTCTTCTATTCCGCATCGCCGATCTTTGCCGGCGCCTGGCGCAGCCTGCGCCAGCGCCATATGGGCATGGACGTACCGGTCGCCATCGGCATCGGCGCCGGGTTTCTCGCCAGCGCGCTGGCCACCGTGCGCGGCATCGGCGAGGTCTATTTCGATTCGGTGACGATGTTTGTCGCCTTCCTGCTGCTTGCCCGCTACCTCGAACTGCGCGTGCGCCAGGCATCGCGCAGCGGCGCCGAGATGCTCGCCCGCCAGCTGCCCGCCACCTGCGAGCGCCTTGGCGGAGTAGGGGCCACGGGTGAACGCATCCCGGTGGCACGTTTGCGCCAGGGCGACCTGATCCGGGTGAAGGCGGGCGAGATCGTTCCCGCCGACGGCACCGTCGTCGCCGGCGCCAGCGAACTGGACGAGTCCATGCTGACCGGCGAAAGCCGGCCGGTGCGCCGCAGTGCCGGCGACAGCGTGCTGGCCGGCTGTTTCAATACCGCCAGCCCGCTGGAGCTGCGCGTGTCGCGCGTGGGTGCCGGAACCCGCCTGGCCGAGATCGTCGCGGTGCTCGATCGCGCGCTGGCCGAGAAGCCTCGCCTGGCCACGCTGGCCGACCGCGTCGCCGGCTGGTTCGTGGCGACGCTGCTGGTGCTTGCGGCGCTGACCGGGCTGGTGTGGGGGCTGTGGATCGATCCATCACGCGCGCTGCTGGTGACGATCGCGGTGCTGGTGGTCAGCTGCCCGTGCGCGCTGTCGCTGGCCACCCCGGCCGCGCTGGCCGCCGCGGGCGCCGCGCTGTCGCGGCGCGGCGTGCTGCTGACGCGCGGCCACGCACTCGAGACCCTGGCGCGCGTGACCGACGTGGTGCTGGACAAGACCGGCACGCTGACAGAAGGGCGTTTTGCCGTGGCCGCGGTGCGGCCGCAGGCCGACCTGAGCGCATCGCAATGCCTCGCACTGGCCGCGGCGATGGAACGCGGCGGCGAGCACCCCATCGCACGCGCGCTGCTCGCGGCGGCGCCTGACGGCGGGGGCCATGCGGGGACGGTCACCGGGATCCGCAACGTGCCCGGGCAGGGCCTTGAGGCCACGGTCGATGGGCGCCGCCTGCGGCTCGGCCGGCTGGATTTCGCGCGCGGCCTCGTTGCCCGCGACACCCCCGTGCTGGAGCCGGCGGTTGCGGACCCGACCCATCCCGGTGCCACGGTCGTGTGGCTGGCAGCACGGGACGGCGTGCTCGCGAGCTTCATGCTGGCCGATGTCGAGCGCGCGCAGACGTCCGCGCTGCTGGCGCGGCTCGGTGAGCTGGGCGTGCGCTACCACCTCGTCTCCGGCGACAACGCCGCGGCCGTGCACTGGTGGGCAAAGCACTTCGGCATCGCCCACGTCGCCGGCGAGGTCACTCCCGAAGGCAAGCGCGACTACGTCGCGCGGCTGCAGCAGGGCGGGGCGGTGGTGCTGGCCGTGGGCGACGGCATCAACGACGCCCCGGTGCTGGCGCAGGCGCAGGTCTCGATCGCGATCGGCAGCGGCGCGCCGCTGGCCCAGGCCGGCGCGGACGCCGTGCTCACGCACGGCGGCATCGACGAGATCGCGACCGCGCTGGCGGTGTCGCGCAAGGCGCGGCGCGTGGTGCGGCAGAACCTGGGCTGGTCCTTCCTCTACAACGTTGTGGCAATCCCGCTGGCGGCGACCGGGCTGGTGACGGCGTGGATGGCCGGCATCGGCATGTCGCTGTCGTCGCTGCTGGTGGTGGCCAATGCCTGGCGTTTGCTGAGCGCCGGCCGCAAGTCAGCCTAGGAGCTTCATGGAAACGCTTTACCTGCTTGTGCCGATGAGCCTGGTGCTGGTCGTCGTGATTGCGGCCGCGCTGTGGTGGGCGCTGCATGCGGGACAGTACGACGACCTTGACCGGCCCGCGGAATCGATCCTGCTGGACAACGACAAGCCTTGATGCACGCATGTCCTGGCACGCCGTGGGCTTCGGACCGGCGCCGCGCCACGAGGTTCATTGCCGGTCTTGAGCGACTTGATAAAGATCAACGCACCGAAGCTGGGGTTTTTCTAAAGTCACAACGTCAGTAGGTTTTTTCTCTTCTCTAAGCTTTGGGGGTCTGAATGGATGTCACTGCCGCGTCTTCACGCGTCGACACCTTCAATTACGGCGTCGTAAGACAGTTCGCTGTCATGACGGTAGTCTGGGGGATCGTCGGCATGGCCGTCGGCGTGCTGCTGGCAGCACAGCTGATCTGGCCTGAACTTAATTTCAACACGCCCTGGCTGTCGTTCGGCCGCCTGCGGCCGCTGCATACCAATGCGGTGATCTTCGCCTTCGGCGGCAGCGCGCTGTTCGCGACCTCGTACTACGTGGTCCAGCGGACCTGCCAGGCTCGCCTGTTCTGCGGCCCGCTGGCTGCGTTCACGTTCTGGGGCTGGCAACTGGTCATCGTCGCCGCGGCCATCACGCTGCCGCTGGGCATCACCTCGTCGAAGGAATACGCCGAGCTCGAGTGGCCGATCGACCTGTTGATCACCGCGGTCTGGGTGGCCTACGCGGTCGTGTTCTTCGGCACCATCGTCAAGCGCAAGACGCGGCATATCTACGTCGCCAACTGGTTCTTCGGTGCCTACATCCTGACCATCGCGCTGCTGCACATCGTCAACAATATCGAGATGCCGGTGTCGCTGTGGAAGTCCTACTCGGCCTATGCCGGCGTGCAGGATGCGATGATCCAGTGGTGGTACGGCCATAACGCGGTGGGCTTCTTCCTGACCACCAGCTTCCTGGGGATGATGTACTACTTCATTCCCAAGCAGGCCGAGCGTCCGATCTATTCCTACCGCCTGTCCATCGTTCACTTCTGGGCGCTCAACTTCACCTACATGTGGGCCGGCCCGCACCACCTGCAGTACACCGCGCTGCCGGACTGGGCGCAGTCGCTCGGCATGGTGTTCTCGCTGATCCTGCTGGCGCCTTCGTGGGGTGGGATGATCAACGGCATCATGACCCTGTCGGGCGCCTGGCACAAGCTGCGCACCGATCCGATCCTGAAGTTCCTGGTGGTGGCGCTGTCGTTCTACGGCATGGCCACGTTCGAAGGCTCGATGATGTCGATCAAGACCGTCAACGCGCTGTCGCACTACACCGACTGGACCATTGGCCACGTGCACTCCGGCGCGCTGGGCTGGGTCGCGATGATCTCCATCGGTTCCCTCTATTACCTGATCCCGCGACTGTTCGGCGAGAAGCAGATGTACAGCGTGCGCCTGATCGAATGGCACTTCTGGATCGCGACCATCGGCGTGGTGCTGTATATCGCCTCGATGTGGATCGCCGGCGTGATGGAAGGTCTGATGTGGCGCGCCACGCAACCCGACGGCACGCTGACCTATGCCTTCGTCGAGGCGGTCAAGGCCAAGTATCCGTTCTACCTGATCCGTCTGCTGGGTGGCATCTGCTTCCTGTCCGGCATGCTGCTGATGGCCTACAACGTCGCCAAGACCATCGTCGGCAAGCGTGCCGTGGATGCGCCGATCCCGGCCAGCATCCCTGCCTCCGCACACTGATCATTCCAGGATAGAAAGATGTCGGAAAAACAAAGATTCTTTTCCCACGAAACGCTGGAGAAGAACATCGGCTGGCTGATCATCTGCACGATCCTCGTGGTCAGCATCGCGGGTCTGGTGCAGATCGTGCCGCTGTTCTTCCAGCACTCCACCACCAAGCCGGATCCGGGTATCACGCCGTATTCGCCGCTGCGGCTGATGGGCCGCGATGTCTACATCCGTGAAGGCTGCGTCGGCTGCCACTCGCAGCAGGTGCGTACGCTGCAGGCCGAAACCGAGCGCTACGGCCACTTCTCGACCGCGGGCGAGTCGGTCTACGACCACCCGTTCCTGTGGGGCTCGAAGCGTACCGGCCCCGACCTGGCGCGCGTCGGCGGCCGCTATTCGGACGACTGGCAGCGTATCCACTTGCGCAATCCGCGCGACGTGGTGCCCGAGTCGGTGATGCCTTCCTACCCGTGGCTGGAGAAGGCTGCATTGCCGACCAACGATATCCAGGCTCGCATGCGGGCACTGGTAAGGCTTGGGGTGCCATACACCGACGCCGATATCGCCAAGGCGCCGGACGAACTCAAGGGCAAGACCGAGGAAGATGCGCTGGTGGCTTATCTCCAGGCGCTGGGCACCAACCGCCGCAACGTGCGCGTGGACACTGCTGCAACGGCTACGCCGGCGGCACCCGCCGCGGAAGCGGCCGCACCGGCCAAGGAGTAAGCCATGGCAGCCATGATCACCGCAATTGCGACCGTCGTGTCGATGGTCGTCTTCCTCGGGATTTGCTGGTGGGCCTGGTCGGCCGGCCGGCAGAACGCCAATCGGGAATCCGCCATGCTGCCGTTCGCGCTGCCTGACGAAACCACGACAACATCGAGCCGGAACACCTAGCCATGAGCGATTTCTTTTCCGATTACTGGAGTTACTACATTGCCGCGATTGCGCTCGTGGGCATCGTCTGGTGTGTCTGGCTGCTGTTCTCGCAACGCAAGATCACCAAGACCGCCAACGCTGGCGGCGACACCGGCCACGTTTGGGACGGCGACCTGCGCGAACTGAATAACCCGCTGCCGCGATGGTGGATGTGGATGTTCCTGCTGACCTGCATCTTCGGGCTGGTCTACCTGGTGTTGTATCCGGGCCTGGGTTCCTACGCCGGCGTGCTGAAGTTCTCGACGCAAGACGAACTGGCGGCGCACCGTGCCGCGCAGGAGAAGATGCAGAACGAGATCTACGCCAAGTACCTGAAGATGGACGTCAAGCAGGTGGCGGGCGATCCGCAGGCGCGCGAGATCGGCCAGCGTCTTTTCCTTAACTACTGCGCGCAATGTCATGGTTCGGATGCGCGCGGCAGCCGCGGGTTCCCCAACCTGACCGACGGTGACTGGCTGTATGGCGGCGAACCCGAAACCATCCAGCAGACAATTTCCAAGGGCCGGAATGGTGTGATGCCGCCGTTCGCATCCACCATCGACGGCAAGCTGGCTGGCGACGTGGCACAGTATGTCCGCGCGCTGTCGGGACTTTCATCGGACCCCATCCGCGCCTCGCGTGGCGAGAGCACCTTCAAGTCGACCTGCGCGGCTTGCCACGGTGCCGGCGGCAAGGGCAACCAGGCATTGGGTGCGCCGAACCTCTCCGACAACGTGTGGCTGTATGGCAGTTCGGAAGCCAGCATCGTCGATGCCATCCTGAAGGGGCATAACAACCATATGCCGGCACATGAAGAGATCCTGACGCCAGAGCGGATCCGCATGCTGACGGCTTATGTCTGGGGCCTGTCCAATACCGGCGGGGGTGCCGGCCAATGACAGGCGACTCATCTGCGCGGGCGCGGGCCGCCCGCAGGAGAAACCATCCATGAACGCACCCGGGACCGAAGAAGTGGCCCGGGCGGCCGACCCCCAGCGGTCGGCCGCTGCGCCTGCCGAGACCTCGGATGAAACACTGTACGAGGTCCGCCGCAAGATCTATCCGCGCTCGGTCACGGGCGCATTCTCCAGTTGGCGCGTCTGGCTGGTCCTCTTCACCCAGCTGATTTACTACGGCACGCCCTGGCTCCAGTGGAACGGACGCCAGGCCGTGCTGTTCGACCTTGGCGAACGCAAGTTCTATATCTTCGGGCTGGTGCTGTGGCCGCAGGATGTCATCTACCTCGCCGTGCTGCTGGTCATTTCGGCGCTGGCGCTGTTCTTGTTCACGGCAATTGCCGGGCGGCTGTTTTGCGGCTATGCCTGTCCACAGACGGTCTATACCGAGATATTCATGTGGATCGAGCGGCGGATCGAGGGCGACCGGATCGCGCGCATCCGCCTGGATGGCGATCCCTGGAGCCTGCGCAAGCTGCGCCTCAAGGCCACCAAGCACTTCCTGTGGGTACTGATCGCCCTGTGGACTGGGTTCACCTTCATCGGCTACTTCGCGCCGATTCGTGAACTTGGCGGCGAGCTGGCGAGTTTGTCGCTGGGCCCGTGGCAGACGTTCTGGATGCTGTTCTACGCGTTTGCCACCTGGGGCAACGCGGGCTTCATGCGCGAGCAGGTATGCAAGTACATGTGCCCGTACGCGCGTTTCCAGAGCGTGATGGTCGACCGCGACACCTATGTCGTTACCTACGACATCGGCCGGGGCGAGCCGCGTGGCAGCCGTTCGCGCAAGACCGATCATCGCCAGGCGGGCCTGGGCGATTGCGTCAACTGCAGCATTTGCGTCCAGGTGTGCCCGACCGGCATCGACATCCGCGACGGCCTGCAGTATGAATGCATCGGCTGCGGTGCCTGCATCGACGCCTGCAACCAGGTCATGGACAAGATGTCCTATCCGCGCGGCCTGATCCGGTACACGTCGGAAAATGCCATGCGCAAGGCGCTGTCGGCGGCAGCGTCGCGCAAGCGCTTGATGCGCCCGCGTGTCATCATCTATTCGGTGGTGTGGGTTGCGCTGCTTGCGGGCTTCGTCGCTTCGATCGCGCTGCGCACGCCGCTGAAGGTGGACATCATCCGCGACCGCGGCGCGTTGGGCCGGGAAGTCGAGGGCCGCTGGATCGAGAACGTCTATCGCCTGCAGCTGATCAACACGACTGAAGGGCCGATGCACATCAGCGTGCGAGCCGACAGCGACGAGTTGAAAAACCTGACGGTCGAATACGACAAGCAGGCCGAGTCGCTGGCGCCGACGTCGAACCGGCTGTTGCCGATCCGCATACGCGTGCCGATCGAATACGCCGCGCAAGGCACGCACAAGATCAGCGTGACGGTGACCAGCGAAGCAACTGAGCGGGGCAGCGCCGAGATCCGGCAAACCACCAGCTTTATCGTGCCGCGCGACCTGTGACGCCAGGCGCTCGGTGCAGAACTTAAGGGGGCATGATGAATCAGCAAGGCAATCCGTGGTGGAAAGAGCCGTGGCCGTGGCTGTTGATGAGCGGCCCGCTGGTCGCGATGGTGGCGTGCGGCGTCACCATCTGGCTTGCGTCGTCGCATCCTGACATGCCGGTGCAGGGCGCGGCGCGTCATGGACTGGTGGTCGAGAAGGCGGAGGCAGTGCGGCCTCAGCCGAGCGCAGCGAGGCAGCCATGAGGTTGCGCTGGCTGATGTGGGTCTTGTGGCCGGGGTTCCTGATGGCGGGCTTCGCCACCGCGACGGTGTTCTCGGTCGTGGATCCCGGCGACCTGAAGTTCTTCGGGCATCCGATCGAGGCGTCGCGCGAATCGATCTATACGATGAGCTTCCTGCTGGCGTGGATATTCTGCGCGCTGTCCAGCGGGCTGACGCTGTACACGATGCCGACGCGACTTAGCGATACCGACGAGCTGGAGTGAAGGGGGATGCTTGCGCCGCCCTGTGCGGCGCAAGCGCAATGCGGTGTGGTGTGGTGTGGTGTGGGAAAGGGTCAGCAGCTGCGGCTGTAGAGCTGCTTGATGCCGGCGAGATCCACCAGCTTCACGTGGCGCTGGCGAATCTGAATCAGGCCGGCTTCAGCGAAGCGCGAGAACAGGCGGCTGACGGTTTCCAGTTTCAGGCCCAGGTAGCTGCCGATTTCCTCGCGGCTCATGCGCATCACGAATTCGGTCGACGAGTACCCGCGTGCCGAAAGGCGCTCCGACAGGTTGATCAGGAACGCGGCCAGGCGCTCTTCGGCGCGCATCGAGCCGAGTGTCACCAGCATCAGCTGGTCGTGCGTGATTTCCTTGCCCATCAGCCGCAGGAACTGGTGCTGCAGCGAAGGCAGGTCTGCGGACAGGGTCTGGAGGTCACCAAGGCGGACTACGCAGACTTCGGTATCTTCCAGCGCGGTCGCGTCAGAGGCATGCTGCATTTCCCCCAGGCCGTCGAGTCCGACGATCTCGCCTGGCAGATGGAAACCGGTAATCTGTGAACGGCCGTCTTCGGTCGTGACGTGCGTCTTGAGCGTGCCGAAGCGAACGGCATAAACCGCGGTGAGGGGATCGCCCATGCGATACAAGGTCTCACCCTTATGGACCCGGATGCGTTCCTGCACCAGCGTGTCCATCTTGGTAAGGTCTTGCTGGGACATGCCAACCGGAAGGCACAGTTGCCCCATCGCGCATGTGGAGCAACGGGGCGACATTTCGGTGATTGGAATGGAGGTAAGCAATTGGAACCTGCAAGATTGGATGCGAGGGCGCGATCAGGACATTTTACCGTGCGATGTGATGCGGCAGGGAGCCAGATTTGACATTTGGTGTGCTAATTAGCGTTTTTATGCTGGCATTGCTGGGCGGCGTGCACTGTGCAGCAATGTGTGGCGGCATCGCGCTGGCAGTCGAACAACCACGTGGCAGCGTTGCGGCCATGACCTTCGTGCGCAGCCGTGCTGCCTGGGTCGGCGAGTTGCTGGCAATGCACCTGGGCAGGATTTCGACCTACATGATGCTAGGCGCGCTACTGGGCGCGATCGGCGCCGGCGCGTGGAAGCAGGATTACCTGCCGTTGCAGCGCTGGCTGTTCGGTGCCGGCAGCGCGATGCTGCTGTGGTCGGGCTGGCGCCTGCTGCGCGGCAATGCCTTTACCGTGGCATGGCTGGAGCGGCTGGCGGCGCGGGCTGGCAGTGGCGTGGCGCGGCAGTTGGGCCGGCTAGGCGGCAACATGCCCGCGTTCGTGCGTGCGCATGGGGGCCTTGCCAGGCGCTACGGGGTTGGACTGGCCTGGGGGCTGGTGCCGTGCGGCATGGTCTATGGTGCGCTGACGCTTGCGCTGCTCGCCGGCAATGCCGGTTCCGGCGCACTGGTGATGGGCGTGTTCGGCGTCGGCACGCTGCCCAACCTGATGGTGCTGTCGGGGCTGTCCGGCTACCTGCGCAGCCTGTCGCGGCAGCGCGCGGTGCGGGTGGGCGCGGGCGTGGCGGTCATGGCGTTCGGGGCCCTTGGCCTGGCGCGCGCGGTGTTGCTGCCACATTCGCTGGCAGAGCAGGGTTTCTGCCTGGTCTTTTGAGGCGCATGGGGCGCGCGGCGCAGCGAATGATGGTTGCGGGCAAGGGCGGGAATGCCATACAATCGCCAACATTGCGGTATCGCGCGGTGTTTTGTAAGCAACGGCGAGCAGCGCCAAGCGGCCTTCCTACCAGAAGGCACGCCCACGGCGGCGGGAAGCGTTGGTGGTTCGATGCCCGGCCCGGCCCGCGGTCCATCCGGTTCAAAAGATCAAAGCCCGGCTGGCACTGCGGTGTTGGAGATGCCGGCCTTGCTCCCGATACCCGTTTTTCTTGCGTCCGAGGCGTTCAGTTCGCCGACAGCAGCGTCCGGTTTTCGGATGTGCCACGCAAGAGGTTCGCTGACCGGCCCATGGCGGCATGCGAACGATCTCCTGCCGGAGTGACCCGGCAACTCGATGCAAAGAATGGAAGTGCACGGCTTGGATGCAGCAGGTATCCGGGTGAGCTGCGCAATGAGATGGCGATGGCATTGGCGTCGCTGTATCCAAAATCTCCGGTGCCCCGGATCCGTCCGGGAGCAGGTGCAAAGACAGGCTGCACACCATCAACATGAATACCCAAGAGGCGAAGATCGTCCTCGAGACGGCGCTGATCTGCGCGCAGGAACCTTTGCGCGTCAATGATCTGCGACGGCTGTTCGCCGACGATGTCGGCGCGGACACCGTCCGCGTGCTGCTGGAGGAGTTGCGCCAGGACTGGCGCCCGCGCGGCGTGGAGCTAGTGTCGCTGGCCAGCGGCTGGCGCTTCCAGAGCCGCCCCGAAATGCGCGAATACCTCGACCGCCTGAATCCTGAAAAGCCGCCGAAATATTCGCGCGCCGTGATGGAGACGCTGGCGATCATCGCTTATCGCCAGCCGGTGACGCGCGGCGATATCGAGGAAATCCGCGGCGTGACGGTTAGTACGGAAGTCATTAAGAAGCTGGAAGACCGTAGCTGGATCGAGGTGATCGGCCACCGCGACGTGCCGGGCCGGCCGGCCCTGTATGCCACCACCAAGGCCTTCCTGGACGACCTCGGGCTGCGCACGCTGGACGAGTTGCCGCCGCTTGAAGATGCCCAGGCGCAGGCGCAGGCAACGCTGCTGGATCAGCAGGCCATCGATTTCGAGGCGCTGGCGGCAGGCAAGCCCGGTAGCGCCGATGAAGAGGCGTTTGCCGAGCCGGCGGGGGGCGAAGCATCCGCCGCCGGCGAGCCCGAAGTCACGGACGCCGGCCAGGCATCCACAAACGGCGAAATCGCCAACGGATTCGACCTGCAGCCGCACCAGCATGGGGCTGAGGAAATGGGCGCCGAAGGCGAACCGAACGAACCTGCCGACCCGGCCGAATCCGATCCGGACGGGGCGCGGGGAGAGCTGTTGGAAGACAGCGCCCCGCCGCACCCGAGCGAGCACGACGAGCGCGTGCCGAACTGAACAACATGCAACATCCGATAGTGAATACCTTGTCTGATTCCGTTGAGCAAGACGCCCGCAACGCGGGCGCACCCGCCGATTCCGGCGCCGCAGAACCCGGATCGGGCAGCGAAGCCGCGCCCCGCCGCAAGGGGCTGCGCCGTGGGCTGAGGAACCTGGTGGCGTCCCGCCGCCAGGCGGCGCAAGACCGCGATGCCGGTCGCGCCGAAGGCGCCGAGGCCGGTACGCCCGGCGACGCCGCGGAAGCGGCCGCCGCGCCGGCGGCGGCCGGCGGGCGCGGTGCCCAGCGTGGCCGCGGCAAGCGCAAGCCGGCGCAGGGCGATGGCGGCCAGCCGGCGCAGGCTCCGGTGGACAAGGCGCACAAGGCTGAACGGGCTGAACGGGCTGAAAGGACCGAGAAGGCCGAAAGAGCCGAGAAGGCAGACAAGGGTGAACAGGCGGGCCGCAAGCGTAAGCCCAGCCCGCGTGGCGTCAAGCCTGCCGCGCCGGTCGAGGGGCAGGGCGCTGCCGGCCGCCAGCCGCAGGGCCGCCGCAAGGATGGTGCCAGGCCGCAAGGCCAGCGCAAGGGCCAGGGCGGCGCCGACAAGGCCGCGTCCAGCAGCGAGGACCTGTTCCGCTTCGTGATTTCCGAGCAGTACGACAACGAAGACACGGTCATCCCGCGCACCAAGGCCAAGCCGGTGCGCGAACTGTCGGCCGAGGACGATGCGCCCAAGCTGCACAAGGTGCTGGCTGAAGGCGGCCTGGGCTCGCGCCGCGAAATGGAAGAACTGATCCTGCAGGGTCGGGTCTCGGTCAACGGCCTGCCTGCGCATATCGGCCAGCGCATCCTGCCGGCCGACCAGGTGCGGGTCAACGGCAAGCTGATCCACCGCAAGGTGTCGACCAAGCCGCCGCGCGTGCTGCTGTACCACAAGCCGGCCGGTGAAATCGTCAGCCAGTCGGACCCCGAGGGCCGTCCGACCGTGTTCGACAGCTTGCCGCGCATCAAGTCGGGCAAGTGGGTTGCGGTCGGCCGGCTGGACTTCAATACCGAGGGCCTGCTGATCTTCACCACTTCGGGCGATATCGCCAACCGCTTCATGCATCCGCGCTACGGCGTCGAGCGTGAATACGCCGTGCGCACGCTCGGCGAACTGGCCGAAGCCGACCGCCAGCGCCTGCTGCACGGCATCAAGCTGGACGACGGCGAGGCCAACTTCCTGCGCATCGCCGATGGCGGCGGCGAGGGTGTCAACCAGTGGTACCACGTGGCGCTGACCGAAGGCCGCAACCGCGAAGTGCGGCGCATGTTCGAGGCGGTCGGCCTGACCGTGTCGCGCCTGATCCGCACGCGCTACGGCCAGTTCCTGCTGCCGCGCGGCCTTAAGCGTGGCCGCTGGCAGGAAGTCGAGCCCAATGACGTCAAGGCGCTGATGACTGCGGTCGGCCTGAAGGTACCGGGCAAGGCCGAGCAGTCGGGCAAGGGCGCGACCAAGGTCGGCGGACGCAAGCAGCGAACCGAAGCCGCGATTGCCGGCATGCCGATGCACACCGGGATGGATGGCCTGCCGCGCTACGAACAGGGCGGCGCCCGTGGCGGCAGCCGGGGCGGCCAGCCGGACCCGATGAAGACGTCGATGGGCTATATCAGCCACGGCCCCACGCTGCTGACCTCGCATGCGGCCAATCTCGGCGGCGGCCGCGGCCCCGGCACGCGCCAGGCGCGCGGGGGCGGTGGCACCGGCCTCGGCGGACAGGGCAAGCCGCCACGTCGTGGCGGTGGCGAAGCAAACGGAAATGTCATGCCGAAGGCCGCGAAGCCGGGCGGAAACCGCACCCAGCGCGGCGGCGGCGGCGGCGGCGGCGCCGGTGGTGGTGGTGGCAACCGCGGTGGGAACCGTGGGGGCAATCGCGGCGGCAACCGCTGAGTGTCAGATGCTGCGCATGGCGGGTGGAAGGCCCGCCGGCGCGGCAAGTAATCTGCGAGTATGTCTGGCTTTTGCCTTTTCGACATAATCCGCGTATAATTCAAGTCTATTCAAAAAGCCATCCTCGCCGAGGGTGGGCGAATGATGGGCATTGCGCCCATTTTTTTTTGGTTCGCCCGATTTCGGTCCTGCGCCCTGGCGCGGGCGGATGGCGGACAGGCAGCACTGCAGCAGGGTCGTCCCGGACGGCAGCGGCGGGTTTGCCTGCCACGGTGTTGATGGCCATTACTCGGGATAACAGTGCATCTGGCAGATTTGATCGAAACCACCCTTAACGGCATGGGATATGAGCTGGTTGAGCTCGAGCGTGCCCCGGCCGGATTGCTGCGTGTCTATATCGATCAGCCTGAAACCGGCATTGCCATCGAGGATTGTGAAAAGGTGAGCCGCCAGCTCACCCACGTGTTTACGGTCGAGAACGTCGACTATGAACGCCTCGAGGTCTCGTCGCCCGGACTGGACCGGCCGCTGAAGAAGCTGGCCGACTATGTCCGCTTTACCGGCGCCGAGGCGCGCGTGACGCTGCGCCTGCCGGTCAACGGGCAAAAGAACTTCACGGGCATCCTGCGCGAACCGACCGGCGAGACGGGCGCGGAGAAGGTCGGCCTGGAGTTCGAGGGCAAGGATGGCCCGGCACTGCTGGAATTTGCCGTATCCGATGTCGACAAGGCACGCCTGGTGCCGGTATTCGACTTCAAAGGAAATCAAAGAAAAGGGAACAAGCAATGAGCCGCGAAGTTCTGTTGCTCGTCGATGCGCTTGCGCGTGAGAAGAACGTCGACAAGGATGTGGTATTCGGTGCCCTGGAGGCGGCGCTCGCCTCGGCCACCAAGAAGCGTTTCGAAGAAGACGTGGATATCCGGGTCGCGATCGATCGCGAGTCGGGCGAGCATGAAACCTTCCGCCGCTGGCTGGTCGTTCCCGACGAGCAGGGTCTGCAGGAGCCGGACAAGCAGATCCTGCTGTTCGAGGCCCGCGATGAGAACCCCAGCATCGAACTGGACGACTATATCGAGCAGCAGATCGAGTCGGTGGAATTCGGCCGTATCGGCGCGCAGGCCGCCAAGCAGGTGATCCTGCAGCGCATCCGCGACGCCGAGCGCGAGCAGATCCTGAACGACTACCTGGATCGCGGCGAGAAAATCATGACCGGCACGGTCAAGCGCGCCGACAAGAAGGGCCTGATCGTGGAATCCGGCCGCGTGGAAGCGCTGCTGACCCGCGACCAGATCATTCCGAAGGAAAACCTGCGCACCGGCGACCGCGTGCGTGCTTATATCCTGAACGTGGACCGCGCCGCGCGCGGCCCGCAGATCGAGCTGTCGCGCACCGCCCCTGAGTTCCTGATCAAGCTCTTCGAAAACGAAGTGCCGGAAATGGAGCAGGGCCTGCTGGAAATCAAGGCCGCCGCGCGTGATCCGGGCGTGCGTGCCAAGATCGCGGTGGTGGCGCACGACAAGCGCATCGACCCGATCGGCACCTGTGTGGGCGTGCGCGGTACGCGCGTGACCGCGGTGCGCAACGAGATCGGCGGCGAGGCCGTGGACATTGTGCTGTGGTCGGAAGACCCGGCGCAGTTCGTCATCGGCGCGCTGGCACCGGCACAGGTGCAGTCGATCGTGGTTGATGAAGAGAAGCACTGCATGGATGTGGTGGTCGACGAGGAAAATCTCGCCGTCGCCATCGGCCGCAGTGGTCAGAACGTACGCCTGGCGTCCGAACTGACCGGCTGGCAGATCAACATCATGACGCAGGAAGAATCGGCGCAGAAGCAAGCCGAAGAGAGTGGTGTCGTGCGCAAGCTGTTCATGTCCAAGCTGGACGTGGATGAGGAAGTGGCAGACATCCTGATCGAGGAAGGCTTCTCCACGCTGGAAGAAGTGGCCTATGTCCCCATCAGTGAAATGATGGAGATCGAGGCCTTTGACGAAGACACCGTCAACGAGCTGCGCAACCGCGCGCGTGATGCGCTCCTGACGATGGAACTGGCCCGGGAAGAAAAGGTGGAAGAGGTATCGCAGGATCTGCGCGCCCTCGACGGCCTGAACCCGGAACTGATCGGCAAGCTGGCCGAAGGTGATATCCACACGCGTGACGACCTGGCCGAACTGGCCGTGGACGAGCTGGTCGAGATGACCGGCGTCAGCGAGGAAGAAGCCAAGGCGCTGATCATGAAAGCACGGGAACATTGGTTCAACTGAGGGACACGGGGCCGGGCCGGCCAACACCAGCCCGGGCGCGCTTTCCGCATACGATTTGTCCCGACGAAGACACCAAGCATTGAAAGGGTTTGAATGGCAAGCACAACAGTTGCCCAACTGGCCGCAGAACTGAGTCGCAGCGCAGCTGCCCTGCTGGAACAATTGCAGGCGGCTGGGGTGGGCAAAGCTGCGCCAGAAGACATCATCACGGAATCGGATAAGACCAGGCTGCTGGACTATCTGAAGCGTTCGCACGGCCAGGCCGACGACAGCTCCCGGAAGAAGATCACGCTGACGAAGCGTGAAACCTCCGAGATCCGCCAGTCGGATGGCGCCGGCAAGACCCGCACGGTCCAGGTGGAAGTGCGTAAGAAGCGCGTGCTGATCAAGCGCGACGAGGCCCACCCCGAGGCGCACGCTGATACAGCCGAGGCCCAGGCCCCGGTCGTCGACGCTGCCGAGCAGGCACGCCGCGAAGAGGAAGAACGCCGCCAGGCCGAACAGCTGGCGCGCCAGGAAGCCGAAGCCAAGGCCGCCCGCGAGGCTGCCGAGCGCGAGGAAGCCGAGCGCCGCGCCCGCCAGGAAGCACTGGAAGCGGAACAGCGCCGCCAGGCCGAACTCGCCGCCAAGAAGGCGGAGGAAGAGGCTGCCGCGTCGCGTGCCGTGACCGAGGCCGCGGAAGACTCCTCGCGCAAGAAGGCCGAGGACGAGAAGGCCCGTGTGACCGCCGAGCGCGCCGAGGCGCAGAAGGCCGCCGACGAGGCCAAGGCTGCCGCCGACAAGGCCCGTGCCGAGCAAGAGATTGCCGCGCGCAAGCGCCGCGAGGCTGCCGAAGCCGAAGCCCGCGCCATCCAGCAGATGCTGAATGCGCCGGCACGCGTGCTGAAGGCGCCGTCCGAGCGCAAGGCTGAGGAAAAGAAGGCCGAGCAGACCGGTACGCTGCACAAGCCGGTCAAGCCGGCTTCCGCGACCGCGACCGAAGCCAAGACTGGCGACAAGAAGCCCGCCACCACGACCACGACCACTACCACCACCGCCGACAAGAAGGGCAAGGTGGGTAAGCCTGGTACGTGGCAGGACGAAGGCAGCCGCAAGAAGGGCAGCGGCCTGAAGACGCGCGGCGATTCGTCGGGCGGCACGGGCGGCTGGCGCGGTGGCCCGCGTGGCCGCGGCGGCAGGCAGCAGCAGCACGACGACAGCCGTAGCAACTTCCAGGCGCCGACCGAACCGGTGGTGCGTGAAGTGCACGTGCCGGAAACCGTCTCCGTGGCCGATCTCGCCCACAAGATGGCAGTGAAGGCATCCGAGGTCATCAAGCAGATGATGAAGCTCGGCCAGATGGTGACCATCAACCAGGTGCTGGACCAGGAAACCGCCATGATCGTGGTGGAAGAAATGGGCCACAAGGCGTTCGCCGCCAAGCTGGATGATCCGGAAGCGCTGCTGGTGGTGGGCGGTGAAGAACACACCGACGCCGAACAGCTGCCGCGTCCGCCGGTGGTGACCGTGATGGGTCACGTCGACCACGGCAAGACCTCGCTGCTGGACTACATCCGCCGCACCAAGGTTGCCGCGGGCGAAGCCGGCGGCATTACGCAGCACATCGGTGCCTACCACGTGGAAACCGACCGTGGCGTGATCACCTTCCTGGACACCCCGGGTCACGAGGCCTTTACGGCCATGCGTGCCCGCGGTGCCAAGGCGACCGACATCGTGATCCTGGTGGTCGCGGCCGACGACGGCGTGATGCCGCAGACCAAGGAAGCGATTGCGCATGCCAAGGCTGCCGGCGTGCCCATCGTGGTGGCGATCAACAAGATCGACAAGCCCGAAGCCAATCCGGACCGCGTCAAGCAGGAACTGGTGGCCGAGCAGGTGGTGCCGGAAGAGTACGGCGGCGATTCGCCGTTCGTGCCGGTGTCGGCCAAGGCCGGCACGGGCATCGAAGAGCTGCTCGAGCAGGTTTCGCTGCAGGCGGAAATCCTGGAACTGAAGGCGCCGGTCGACGCCCCGGCCAAGGGCCTGGTGGTGGAAGCCCAGCTGGACAAGGGCAAGGGCCCGATCGCTACCATCCTGGTCAGCAGCGGCACGCTCAAGCGTGGCGACGTGGTCCTGGCTGGCAGCGCCTACGGCCGCGTTCGTGCCATGCTGGACGAGAACGGCAAGGCGACCAAGGAAGCCGGTCCGTCGATCCCGGTGGAAATCCAGGGTCTGTCGGAAGTGCCTGCCGCCGGTGAAGAAGTGCTGGTGCTGCCGGACGAGCGCAAGGCGCGCGAAATCGCGCTGTTCCGCCAGGGCAAGTTCCGCGATGTGAAGCTGGCCAAGCAACAGGCCGCCAAGCTGGAGAACATGCTCGAGCAGATGGCCGAAGGCGAAGTCCAGACGCTGCCGCTGATCGTCAAGGCGGATGTGCAGGGTTCGCAGGAAGCGCTGGTGCAGTCGCTGCAGAAGCTGTCGACCGCGGAAGTGCGCGTGCAGATCGTGCACGGCGGCGTGGGTGGCATCTCCGAGTCCGACGTCAACCTGGCGACGGCATCGAAGGCGGTCATCATCGGCTTCAACGTTCGTGCCGACGCTGGTGCGCGCAAGCTCGCCGAGCACAACGGCATCGATATCCGCTACTACAACATCATTTACGATGCGGTAGACGAGATCAAGGCGGCGATGTCGGGCATGCTGGCACCAGAGAAGCGCGAGACCACGATCGGCCAGGTCGAGGTGCGCCAGGTGTTCCGCGTGCCGAAGATCGGCGCGGTGGCCGGCTGTATGGTTACCGACGGCATGGTCAAGCGCAATTCGCTGGTGCGCGTGCTGCGCAACAACGTGGTCATCCACGACGGCGAGCTGGATTCGCTGAAGCGCTTCAAGGACGACGTCAAGGAAGTGAAGCAAGGCTTCGAGTGCGGTCTGTCGATCAAGAACTTCAACGATGTTCAGGAAGGCGACCAACTCGAGGTGTACGAAATCACCGAGGTGGCGCGTACGCTGTAAGGCGTCGCAAACAACGGCAGGCTTCGGCCTGCCGTTGTCATCTCAGCAGAACAGCATTGAATGGCCAAGAAAGGCAATATCTCCTCCCGCAATCTCCGCATCTCCGACCAGATCCAGAAGGACCTGGCCGAGATGATCCAGCGCGAACTGCGCGACCCGCGCCTCGGCCTGGTCACGCTGCAGTCGGTCACGCTGACGCCGGACTACGCCCATGCCAAGGTGCACTTCACCGTGCTGGGTGCCGAGCCGGCGACGGCCGAAGCCATCCTCAACGAGAAGGCTGGCTTCCTGCATTCGCTGCTGTACAAGCGCCTGCACATCCATACCGTGCCGACGCTGCGCTTCCTGCACGATACCTCGGTCGAACACGCGATCGAGATGTCCAAGCTGATCAACGAAGCGAACGCCACGCGTTCGAAAGACGACTGAGCCGGCGCCCGTGCCGCCAGGCATGGGCAACGCGGTCCTCAGGGCCGCACGCCGCGCCGCATCAGCGTTGCTCCTGTTTTCTCCGATGACCGATTCCAACGCCGCTCGCCCGCCGCGCCTGCCGCGCCGCGACGTCCATGGTGTGCTGTTGCTCGACAAGCCGCTGGGCCTGTCGTCCAACGATGCGCTGGTGCGCGCCAAGCGCCTGCTGCGCGCCACCAAGGCCGGCCACACCGGCACGCTCGACCCGCTCGCCACCGGCTTGCTGCCGCTGTGCTTTGGCGAGGCCACCAAGTTCTCGCAGGACCTGCTGGAAGCGGACAAGACCTATGACGCCGTGGTGCGGCTGGGTGCGCGCTCCAGTACTGGCGACGCGGAGGGCGAGTTGCTCGATATCCGTGAAGTGACCTGCGACCGCGCCGCGGTGGAGCAGGCGCTGGCGCGCTTTGCCGGCGAGATCGAACAGGTGCCGCCGATGCATTCGGCGCTGAAGAAGGATGGCCGCCCGCTGTACGAGTATGCGCGCGCCGGGCAGACGGTCGAGCGCGCCGCGCGCCGCGTCACCATCCATGCGATCGAACTGATTGATTGTGCTCTGCCCGAATCGCCTGCTTTCACCATGCGCGTGACCTGCAGCAAGGGCACCTACATCCGCACGCTGGCCGAGGATATCGGCGAGGCACTGGGTTGCGGCGCGCACCTGACCGGGCTGCGCCGCATTGCCGTGGGCGACCTGACGCTGGACGGTGCCGTGACGCTCGGGCAGATCGAGCAACAGGACGATGCCGCGCGGCCGGGCATGCTGGCGCCGGTCGACGCGTTGCTGCAGAAGTGCCCGCCCGTGACCCTCGACGAGGCCGCAGCCGGGCGCTTCCTGCAGGGACAGCGCATTGCGCACCGGGACCTGCCGGGCGGTACCGAGGTGGCGGAAGGCGTGCTGGCACGCGTCTATGCCGGCGAGCCCGTACGCCTGCTCGGCGTCGCGCGCATGCGCGAGGGGGCGTTGCGCCCGGAGCGGCTGGTCAGGCTGTAAGCGCGCCCCGCGCCGGCAGCCGGATCAGTCGAGCGTGATCTTCGCCGCCTTGATCACGTCGGCCCACATCTTGCGGTCCTGCGCCAGGAAGCTGGCGAAATGCTCAGGCGTGTCGCCGACCGGCTCGGAGCCGAATTCCGCCATCTTCTTCTTCACTTCCGGATTCGCCAGCGCCTTCACCAGTGCCTGGTTGTAACGGGCCACAATTGGCTTGGGCAGGTCCTTCGGGCCGAAAATGCCTTGCCAGGTCGGCATATTGAAGTCCTTCAGGCCGCTCTCGGCCAGCGTCGGCACCTCAGGCAACAGCGGCGAGCGCTTGCTGCTCGTGACGGCGATGGCGCGCACCTTGCCGGACTTGACCAGCGATGCCGCGGTGGTGATGTTGTCGACGGTCATGGCGATGTGGCCACCCATCAGGTCGGTGATTACCGGCGTGGCACCCTTGTACGGCGCGTGGACCATGTCGACGCCGAGGCGATGCAGCATGGTCTCGGCGATCAGGTGGTTGGAGGTGCCAACCCCGGCCGTGCCATAGGTGACCTGCGGCGTCTTCTTGACGTACGCGGCGAAGTCGGCCATCGACTTGACCGGCAAGGCCGGGTTGATGATCACCACATTAGGCTGCGTCGCCAGCATGGCGATGGGCGTGAAATCGTCCGCCTTGTAGGGCGTGCCCTTCGCGTTGAGCACATGCGTCACCGCCATCGCACCGGCCGCGCCCATGCCGATGGTGTAGCCATCAGCCGGCGCCTTGGCCAGCTTGTCGGCGGCGATATTGCCGCCGGCGCCGGGGACGTTTTCCACCACTACCGGCACGCCGAGGCTTTCCGACAACGGACCTTGCACCAGCCGCGCCAGCAGGTCGGCGGAGCCGCCGGGCGCGAAGCCCACCAGCAACCGCACCGGTTTCGACGGTTTCCACTCCTGCGCATGCGCGCCGGTGGCGGCTACAGCGCCCAGGCCCATGCACACCATGCCGCGCACCAGCGGCCCCATCCACTTCGCCACCTTTTCCATCGTTACTTCCACTCCGCAGTGTCACGGGCAATCTGTCAGCGGGCTTGCCCTTACCCGAAAGAATCATCACAGGCCAAATTCGTTGCGGCCTGCCAATACCTGGCCGAGCAGCCTGGCCACCATCCGGTTGGAGAGCAGCACCGGCGCACGGGCATGGCGCGCGACTTCCGCCCGCATGGCTTCGGTGTAGCCCATGCAGTGCATCACCACCAGGTCGCAGCCGCGCAGGGCTTCGCCGGCCTGCGCGAAGCGGCCGGTGCCCGTGTCGGTATAGGGCGACGCATGCGTGACGCGCAGTTCGCAGGACACGGGCTCGATCAGATGGAAACTGCCGACCTGGCCTTCGAGCGGAAGCACGATGCCAAGCCGCTTGCATCCCTGTGCGAGCGCGACGGTCAGGTGGTCCACCACCTGCTGCGGCTCGATCACCAGCGTGCGCATCGGCGGCAGCGCGGTGCCCGTGCACAGCGGTACCAGCGCGTCGAAGCGGCCATCGTCCAGCGAGGCCATCAGCCGCGCGAGCATGGCCTCGGCCACCGGCTTGCCCATCACCGCCTGCGAGCCGTCGCGCAGTCGGCTGGCGAAGCGGTATTCGTCGCGTGCAGGCGCGAGTGCGGCGATCTGGTCCGCGTCGAGGTCGTCGAGGATGCCGAATTCTTCGGCCGCCACCGGCAATCCCAGGTCGGCCAGCATCTGCGGGACCACGTCGGTGCGTGGCGCCTGGCCGATGGTGACGAAGGCCACGCGCGGCAGGCGTTCGGCCATGTCAGTCATGCCGTTACCCCTACGGTCTGCAGGTGCGCCAGCGAGCCGTAGCGCCGCTGCAGCTCGGCCCACTCGTCAACGTCATGGAAAGGGCACTGGCCCTGGCCGAACAGCTTTGCCACCTCGATGCAGAAGCGCGTGGCCACGTCCAGGTCATGGGCGTTGGTCACGCCGGTCGCGCATCCCGGCACCGTGGTCTGCGAGGTCAGCGCGACACCGACTACCGGTGCATCGGTGACGATGGCCGGCTGCATGATCGAGTTGACGTGCCACAGCCCGTTCTCGTAGGGCGTGATGTCTTGCGTGGTTAGCGGCAGCACCACCGGCAACTCGCCGCTGACCCAGCCGATCAGGTCCAGCATGCGTTCGGGCAGGCGCAGCAGCCAGCCTTCCCTGGCGACCGGCGTCAGCGCCACGCCGCGCCGGTTGACGAAGCGGTTGCCGCGCGTGGTGTCGACCGACAGGATCGCCGCCATCTGCGGGTGCACCTCATGCGACATCATCGTGCGCATGGCGAAGGGCGACTTCATCATCGGCACCGGCTGATGCGGCCGCGTGGCGGCATGCGGGCAGATGTGGGTGTGGATGCGGACCGGGCCGGCGAGCACGTCGCCGCCGGCGGCCATGTCGGCCAGCTTGAGTGCGGTGGCGACCGCGACGATGGCACCGTCGGCATCGGACACCAGGCCGGTGACGGCCGGCCGCGCGCCCACGCCGCCGAGGCGGCCGACCACGCCCAGCGCGGGCGCATCGGGGTTGCGGCCGGGCAGCGTGCAGGCGAGGAAGTCGGTGTAGAGGCCGTTTTCTTCCACGCGCGTCACTGTGACGTCGCTGATGCCGCGTGCGCGCAGCAAAGTGGCAACGGCTTCGCCGTCGACATTGGCCGCGGACAGCAGCTCGATCGATTCAATCACCTGCTTGATGGACATCTTGCTTGCTTCCTGTGGTGCGATGGGTCAGATGGCGGTGGCGCAGTCCGGCACGGACAAGGTGCCGGGTGCGACGTCGACGATCTCCGGGCCGAGGAACCAGCGCGCGGCATGTGCGCCGCCCATCTCCATGCGATCGCCGGATACGCGCAAACAGTTGCCTTCGGGCAGGCCCAGCACCGGCATCTGCGGCTGCAGCACGGTGAATTCGGCCAGCCGCTGGTCACGCGTTTCGCCGCGGAATCCCGGCACCACGAGGTTGAAGTAGTGCGGGTTGATCTGGAAGGGCACCAGCGCGAGCGCATCGAGGCCGCCGGGATCGGCGACGGGCATGTCGTTGGTGGTGCGGATGGTCGGGCAGGCCACGTTGGTGCCGGCGCTCCAGCCGATAAAGCGCGCGGCGCCCGAGCGCACCTGGCGCGCAATGGCGGGCAGCAGGCCGCGCTCGCGCAGGCATTGCAGCAGGCGGAAGGTATTGCCGCCACCGATGACGATCAGTTCGGCCGCTTCCACCGCCCGCACGCAGTCGGCATCGGACAGCCGGTGCGGCGAGTGCGCTTCAATGCCAGCCGGTGCCAGCGCGTCGCGCACCTGCGTTTCGTAGCTGTCCCAGTCGCGCGTGACGCCGGCGAACGGGAGGAAGCAGGCACGGGTGCGCCCGCCGGCCAGTTCGCGGATGGCGGCGTGCGCATGGACGAGGTAGCCCGCGTCGCTGGTGGAATTGCTCAGTAACAGGAGTTCCATGGGGATATGCTGGCTGGATTGCTAAAGTCAGGCGGTGTCGCGGGGGTGGAGCCAGAGCGGATCGCCGATGCGCTGCCCGACCGGCGCCACCGCTTGCACCAGTGTTTCGCGCAGCGCGTGGGCCTGGGCCTGGCTGACCTGCATCGCGGTGAAGGACAGGCACAGGCCGCGCACATCGCCGGAGAGCGGATCGGCCAGCGTGGTGGCCACGGCGCCAATGCCCGGCATGCCTTCATTCACCGCGACCGCGCTGCGCTCGCGGCTGGCGCTTGCCACGCGCTCGGCCAGTTCGGCCACGGTAGTGGGGCAGCCGGCGGGCGCTCCGGGCAACTTGCGCGCACCGGAGGTGCCATAGCGTGCGCTGAATTCAGCTTCCGGCAGGCGCGAGAGCAGGACGCGGCCCATCGCGGTGGTGAATGCCGGCCGGCGTGCGCCCGGCGGCGACAGCACTTGCACCGGGTTGCTGCCGTTCAGGCGCTGCAGGACCACGGTGTCGGTACCGTCGAGCATCGACAGGTAGGCGGTGAAGCCGGTGGAGTCCGACAGCGAGGCCAGGATCGCCCGGCATTGCTCGTCGAACGGATGCGCCTGTGTCGCCGCCTGGGCGGCGCGGATCAGCAGCGTCCCGGGGCGGTAGCGTCGCGAGGATGGCTGCAGCTCCAGCAGCCGGTAGCGCACCATCTGCGCCAGCAACCGCGAAGCCGAGCTCTTGGCCAGGCCGAGTTCATCAATGACGTCGTTAAACGTGACCTCGTGCCGGCCCTGTTCGAACATGGCCAGCACGCTTTCCACGCCTTCGAGAATGCTCACACCGTCGCTCCGTCTTGCTGTCTTTCCGTTAGGTTCCGTTTTTCGGAACCTAAGTTCCGTAAATCGGTTCGGAAATCATAGGACGGCTGGGATCGGAATACAAGGGGTCCGGCGAGAAGGCAAAAAAAGGGACGCTCGAAAGCGTCCCTTTGTCCATAAACAGGCGTGTGCCTCAGTGCGCCGCCATCGCGTCCGCCGAGCCCCCACCGCCCTTTGCAGGCCGCGTCAGCCAGACGAAGCCGATCAGCACGAAGAACAGCATCCCCGAGATCCAGAAGATATCGTTGGCACCCAGCATGGCCGCCTGCTGGCTGATGTTGCGCTCGATCACGCCCACCGCCTGCGCCTGGCTCATGCCCATCTGCATCAGGTGGTCGAGCTGGTCGTGGTAGGCCGGGTTGAACGGATTCACCTGCTCGACCAGCTGCGCATGGTGCAGGGCAGAGCGGTTCTCCCAAACCGTGGTCGAGATCGAGGCGCCGATGCCGCCGAAGGTGATCCGCACGAAGTTCGACAGGCCCGATGCCGCCGGAATCTTCTCGGCCGGCTGTCCCGACAGGATGATCGACGTCAGCGGGATGAAGAACATCGCCATCGCCGCGCCCTGGATCAGGGTCGGCACCATCAGCGTCCAGGTATCGACCTGCGTGGTGAAGCCCGAACGCATCAAACTGACGATGCCGAAGGTGATGAACGCGGCCGTTGCGACCCAGCGCGCATCCATCTTCGGCAGGTTGCGCCCGATGACCGGGGACAGCAGGATCGCGAAGATCCCCACCGGCGCCATCACGATGCCTGCATCCGTCGCGGTATAGCCGACGATAGTCTGCAGCCAAAGCGGCAAAATCACCAGGTTGCCGAAGAACAACCCGTATGCCACCGAGATGGCCACCACGCCGGAGCTGAAGTTGCGGCCCTTGAACAGGCTGATGTCCACGATCGGATGCTTCTCATAGGTCTCCCACGCCAGGAAGAACAGGAAGCCGACAATGGCGACCAGCGTCAGCACGACGATCTCGGTGGAGTGGAACCAGTCCAGCTCCTTGCCCTTGTCGAGCATCAGCTGCATCGACCCCACCCAGATCACCAGCAGCGCCAGGCCGATGCGGTCGATCGGCAGCATCTTGGTCGGCGTCTCGCGGTCCTTGTAGATGGCCCAGGTGGCGTAGGCGGTGATGATCCCCACCGGCACGTTGATATAGAAGATCCACGGCCACGTCATGTTGTCTGAGATCCAGCCGCCCAGCAGCGGACCCATGATGGGCGCCACCAGCGTGGTCATGCCCCACAGCGCCAGCGCCATGGTGCTTTTTGCGGGCGGATAGCTCGATAGCAGCAGCGACTGCGACAGCGGGATCATCGGCCCCGCCACCGCCCCTTGCAGGACCCGCGCGGCCAGCAGCGTTTCCAGGTTGGGCGCGACGCCGCACAGCCACGACGCCACCACGAACAGCAGGATCGACGTGATGAACAGCCGCACCGCGCCGAAGCGCGTGGTCAGCCAGCCGGTCAGTGGCACCGAGATCGCGTTGGCCACCGCGAACGAGGTGATGACCCAGGTGCCCTGGTTCGGCGCCACGCCGAGGTCGCCCGAGATTGCCGGGATCGACACGTTGGCGATTGACGAGTCGAGCACGTTCATGAACGTGGCCAGCGACAGCGCGATGGTGCCGATCACCAGCTTGCCGCCGGTCAGCGGCTGCGGCTGCTGCGGCGCCAGCGGCGCGGCAGGCCGCGCCGTTGCGCCGCCGGACTGCGCGGCGGTGATGGAGTTGGCCATGATCAGGTATGGGCAGGCTTGGCGTTCGCGGCGCTGGCCGCGTTGGCGGTGTTGGCCCCGTTAGCAGAGGGCAGCCCTGCTGCGCGGCCGCCGTTGTTGGCGGTGATGATCTGCGAGATCAGCTGGTCGGCGTCCTGCGCGACCTTGTCATAGACATCGGTCTGCATCGGCCTGGCCGGCGCGGCGTTGGCCATGGCGGCGCCTTCCTCGCGGTGCACGTCGACCTTCACGGTCATCGACAGGCCCACGCGCAGCGGGTGGTCCTTGAGTTGCTGCGGATCCAGCGCGATACGCACCGGCAGGCGCTGCACCACCTTGATCCAGTTGCCGGTGGCGTTCTGAGCCGGCAGCAGCGAGAAGGCCGAGCCGGTGCCGGCCGAGAAGCCCGCGACCTTGCCCTTGTACTCCACCTTGGAGCCATACACGTCGGCCTCCAGCGTCACCGGCTGGCCGATGCGCATATGGGTGATCTGCACTTCCTTGAAGTTGGCGTCGACCCAGACCTGGTCCAGCGGCACCACCGCCATCAGCGGCGCGCCAGCGGCCACGCGCTGGCCCACCTGCACCGAGCGCTTGGCCACGTAGCCGGTCACCGGCGCCGGCAGCGTCGAGCGCGCGAACGACAGATAGGCCGAACGCAGGTTGGCCGCGGCGCGCTGCACGTTGGGGTGCTTCTCCACCGTGGTCTGGTCGGTCAGCGCCTTGTTCGATGCGAGTTGCTCGCGCGCGGCCAGCAGTGCCGATTCCGCGGCCTTGAGCGCGGCCTGCGCGTGCGAGATCTCTTCGTTGGAGACCGCGCCCGAGCCGGCGATGGCCTGGCGGCGGCGCAGGTCTTCGCGCGCCTTGGCGACATCGGCATCGCGCAGCGCCACGTTGGCGGCGAGCGAACCGTTGTTGACGTACAGCGTGCGCACCTCGCGCACGGCCTGCGCCAGTTGCGCCTCGGCCTGTTCCATCGACACCTGGGTATCGGCCCGGTCAAGCTGGATCAGCGGCTGGCCGGCGGTGACGAGCTGCGTGTCGTCGGCGGCGATCGACACCACGGTGCCGCCGACCAGCGGGGTTACCTGCACCACGTTGCCGGCAACGTAGGCATCGTCGGTGCTTTCGAAATGGCGGGCGTACATGCCCCAGTACACGCCGTAGCCAATGCCGGCGACGACGATCGCCGCGGTCAGCGACAGCAGCAGGCGCTTGCGCTTGCTGTTGTTGTCGGTGGCCGGGGCTTGCTGGGGATTATTGGTGCCGGCCGCTTGCTGGTTATTGCTCATGATGTTCTCTGGTGAATCTTGTCTGCAATCACTGGGTGCGCGGATCAGCCGCGGGCGCCCGCCTGGGTCTTGTCCTGTTGCTGTGCGGTGCCGGCCTGGCGGTGGCCTGCATGGCCTTCCTCGCCTTCGGCGGGCTCCTGGTAGCCGCCGCCGAGCGCCTTCATCAGGCCCATTTGCAAGTCAAGGCGGCGCGCCTGCAGGTCGGTCGCGAGCCGGCGCTGCTGCAGCACGTTGCTTTCCGCATTGAGCACGGTCAGCTGCGTGCCCAGGCCTGCCTTGTAGCGCGTGGTCGCCAGCGCGTAGGCGTGCTCGGCCAGGTCCAGGGCTTCGCGCTGGGTCTGGATCTGCTTGTCGACGCTGCGGATGCTGGTCATGGTGTCTGCGGTTTCGCGCAGCGCATCGACCAGCGCCTGGTTGTAGTTGGCCACGGCGATGTCGTAGCCGGCGTACTTGCCCTTCAGGTTGGCGCGCAGCTTGCCGCCCTCGAAGATCGGCAGGCGGATGGTCGGGCCGATGCCGAAGGTGCGGCTGATGCCCATCAGCAGCTTGGACGGGTCCAGCGCGGCCAGGCCGGCAAAGGCGGTCAGGCTGACGTCGGGCAGGAACTCCTTCTTGGCGACGTTGATGTCCTTGGACGCCGCTTCGACGCGCCAGCGTGCCGCCACCAGGTCGGGCCGACGCCCGAGCAGGCCGATGGTCAGGTCGTCGGGCAGGGTGGGCGTGGCCTGTGCCAGCAGCACCGGAGGCTGGATCTGCAGGCCGCGGTCCGGGCCCTTGCCCAGCAGCGCGGCGAGCTGGTTGCGGGCCAGCGCGATCTCTTCGTCGACGCGCTGCAGGTCGGTCTGCGATGCGGCCACGGTGCCGCGTGCCTGCGTGGTCTCGACCTGCGTATCCAGGCCTGCGGCCAGTCGCTGGCGCGACAGCTCGGTCAGGTCGCGGCGCTGCGCGATCGCGCGATCGGCGACGTCGCGCTGGGCATACAGCGCGGCCAGGCGGGCGTAGTTGCGCGCGATCGAGGTCGCCAGGATCAGGCGCGAGGCCTGGCTTTCCGCCTCGGCGGCGCGGTCGTCTGACAGCGCGGCTTCAAGGGCGTCGCGGTTCTTGCCCCAGAAGTCGAAGTCATAGGACAGGCCCACCTGCAGGCGCGACTGGTTCTGCCAGGAGCCGGCCAGCGGCGTGCCCATGAACAGGTCGTTGTTGGAGAAGCGCTGGCGGATCAGGCTGCCTTCGAACTCCAGGTGCGGGTAGAGCGCGCTGCGCGTGGCCTCGGCCATGGCGCGCGAGGCTTCCACGCGGGCAAAGGCGGCCTGCAGGCTGGGATTGTCCTTGACCGCTTCGTCGACCAGCGCGCTCAGTTGCGGGTCCTTGAACTGGTCTACCCAGTCCTGCGTGGGCCACTGGCCGTGTTCGCCGGGCAGGGTTTGCGAGGTGGCCATCGCGGCCGGGTCGGCCATGGTCTGGGTGCTGTGCGAATTGCCGAGCGCGGCGCAGCCGGCCAGCACCGCCACGGCTACGGCGGTCAGTGCCAGCGTGCCCGCGCGGCGAGCCAGCTCGCGCGGGCGGGCCGACAGGGGGGCTTGTGAAGAGAGGGCGTGTTTCATGGTGTCGCTCCGGGTACGGAGCCATGCTTTGTGACGGGTAGTAAGGTGTGTCCGGCGTGCCGGACGATCTGCTTTGCCGGAGCCTGGCCGGCGCCGCACTACCCGCTGTAGTTATCGATGACCCTGCGCAGCATGGATTTCAGCAACTGGAGTTCGTCGGCGGAAAACCCTTTGAAGTGCTGCGACAGCACTTTGCAGAAAATGGTTGGCAGGCGGTCTGCCAGAGCCTGGCCCTGTTCGGTCAGCAACAGGTCGACCACGCGGCGGTCGTCGTCGCGGCGCTGGCGTGCGACCAGGCCGCGCTTTTCCATGCGGCTCAGCAGGCGCGTGACCGAACCCATGTCGGTATTCAGTTCACGGCCCAGGTCTGTGACGGTGCCGGCACGCCCGGTGGCGATCATGATCAGGCAACTGGCCTGCGCATGTGTGATGTCCAGGCTGCTGACCTCCTGCTCGACGCTATGTGCGAGCGTGTTCTTCGCGCGTTGCAGCAGGTAGCCGACGCTGTCGGACATCTGGTACTTGGCGGGATCGAACGGTGCGGAATCCGGCGCCGGGGGGCCGGAGGTAGGGTCGTCCTTTGACATCTTTGCCTTTGCAATCTTTGCTGAGGCAAATATATGTTCGCGTTTAAAGATGCGCAAGAACGGAAATTCGTTATTTCTTTTTTGGCAATAATAATTGCTATGGGAGTGACGGTTGAGGTCAACGCATCTTGCGCCGCAACATGCTAGAATGTTGGGTTACCTCAGATTCTCCGACCCTCCTTGCGAGAGTCGCTTTTAGCGAGACGCAGCAATGACCCGCGCCATCCGAAACATCGCCATCATCGCCCACGTCGATCATGGCAAGACCACCCTGGTCGACCAGCTCCTGCGCCAGGCAGGCACCTTCCGCGACAACCAGCAAGTCGCCGAGCGGGTGATGGACTCGAACGACCTGGAAAAGGAACGCGGGATCACGATTCTCGCGAAGAACTGTGCCGTCGAATACAACGGCACCCATATCAACATCGTCGACACCCCGGGTCACGCCGACTTCGGCGGTGAAGTGGAGCGCGTGCTGTCGATGGTCGACGGCGTGCTGCTGCTGGTCGACGCCGTGGAAGGCCCGATGCCCCAGACCCGCTTCGTCACGCGCAAGGCGCTGGCGCTGGGCCTGAAGCCGATCGTGGTGGTCAACAAGATCGACCGCCCGGGCGCGCGTCCGGACTGGGTCATCAACCAGACCTTCGACCTGTTCGACAAGCTGGGCGCCACCGACGAGCAACTCGACTTCCCGGTGATCTACGCCTCGGGCCTGAACGGCTTTGCCGGCCTGACCGAAGACGTGCGCGACGGCGACATGAAGCCGCTGTTCGAAACCGTGCTGGACAAGGTGCCGGTGCGTGACGACGATCGGGACGGCCCCCTGCAGCTGCAGATCATCTCGCTGGACTACTCCAGCTACGTCGGCAAGATCGGCGTGGGCCGCATCTCGCGTGGCCGCGCCCGTCCGCTGCAGGACGTGGTGGTCAAGTTCGGCCCGGAAGGCAACCCCATCAAGGGCCGTATCAACCAGGTGCTGAAGTTCCAGGGCCTGGAGCGCGAGATCGTATCCGAGGCCGAAGCCGGCGACATCGTGCTGATCAACGGCATCGAAGAACTGGGTATCGGCTGCACCGTGTGCGCGCCGGACGCCCAGGACGCGCTGCCGATGCTGAAGGTGGATGAGCCGACGCTGACCATGAACTTCTGCGTCAACACCTCGCCGCTGGCGGGCCGTGAAGGCAAGTTCGTGACCAGCCGCCAGCTGCGCGAGCGCCTGGACCGCGAACTGAAGTCGAACGTGGCGCTGCGCGTGGCCGATACCGGCGACGACACCATCTTCGAAGTGTCGGGCCGCGGTGAACTGCACCTGACCATCCTGCTGGAAAACATGCGCCGTGAAGGCTACGAGCTGGCCGTGTCGCGTCCGCGCGTGGTGTTCAAGGAAATCGACGGCGTCAAGAACGAGCCGTACGAACTGCTGACCGTGGACGTCGAAGACAGCCACCAGGGCGGCGTGATGGAAGAGCTGGGCCGCCGCAAGGGCGAACTGCTCGACATGGCGTCGGACGGCAAGGGCCGTACCCGCCTGGAATACCGCATTCCGGCCCGCGGCCTGATCGGCTTCCAGGGCGAGTTCCTGACGCTGACGCGTGGCACCGGCCTGATCAGCCATATCTTCGACGACTACGCGCCGGTGCGCGAAGGCGGCCTGGGCGAGCGCCACAACGGCGTGCTGATCTCGCAGGATGACGGCGACGCCGTGGCCTACGCGCTGTGGAAGCTGCAGGACCGCGGCCGCATGTTCGTCAAGCCGGGTGATGCGCTGTATGAAGGCATGATCATCGGCATCCACAGCCGCGACAACGACCTGGTGGTCAACCCGATCAAGGGCAAGCAGCTGACCAACGTGCGTGCTTCGGGTACCGACGAAGCGGTGCGCCTGGTGCCGCCGATCCAGATGTCGCTGGAATATGCGGTGGAATTCATCGCCGACGACGAGCTGGTCGAGCTCACGCCCAAGAGCATCCGCCTGCGCAAGCGCCACCTGAAGGAGCACGAGCGCAAGCGTGCTTCGCGCGAAGGCGCGTAAGCGTTCCCGGTGTCAGAAAAACCGCGCCTTTGAGCGCGGTTTTTTTTGCCGCGTCACCACGCGCACCTGGCACCGACCTACGTTCGCGGAAGCGTCTCCGCCGCGGGCGAGCGCGGGCTGCGCCATTCCGGTGGCTTCCACAGGTAGCGGAGATCCCGGTCGCGCCACGCATCCACGAACATGTCGCGCCATTCGTGGAAAGTCAGCGTCAGCGGATTGTGCGTGCTTACCTGGCGCGTGATGCCGTACACCGGAGCCTCCCGCTCGTGGACGAAGGTGCCGAAGAGCCGGTCCCAGACCGTCAGCACGCCGGCGTAGTTACGGTCGATATATTGCGGGTTCTTCGCATGATGCACGCGATGGACCGAAGGCGTATTGAGCACCGATTCGATCCACGGCCAGCGCCGCCCCAGCCGCGTATGGACGAAGAACTGGAATGCCAGGTTGAGGCCGACGGCCAGGATCACCCAGTCCGGCGTAAAGCCGATATACGCCAGCGGAATCCAGAACAGCCACATCCCGGACAGCGGATACGTCAGGCTTTGCCGGAACGCCGTCGAGAAATTCATGCCTTCCGACGAGTGATGCGTCACGTGCGACGCCCATAGCCAGCGCACGCGATGGCTGGCGCGGTGAAACCAGTAGTAGAGGAAGTCCTGCAGCAACAGCAATAACGCGAACGACGACGCCGTTTCCGGGACGGCGCGCAGTCCATGCTGGTAACACCAGCTGTACACCGTCCGAATCATCAGCCACAGGAAGAACGCGTCAGAGGCCTGGTGCATCAGCGCGAGCGCTGCATTGGAGACGGTATCGCGCAGGCTGTACACCGACCGGTCGCGGCGCGCCCAGTACCAGGCCTCGCCGGCAATGGTCAGCAGGAAGACCGGCGCAAACGCCAGCAGCACGAGTCCGGGATCGAGCGATTCGGTTGTCATTCCGCAAGTTTGCACATTCCATCCGGAATTGCTACGAGGGGTTCCTCCAAACGTTCGCCATCATGTGGCTGCGCTGCATCCGGCCATCCTCGTATTCCTGCACGGATACGCAGTTGTGTCGCGCATAGGAAGGCAACTAATCCGGGTTAAGGAACCCTTGTGAGCGCCGTAGATGAGCAGGGCGGCGGCATACCGCGTCCCTGATTTCGCAAACTTCTTCGACCCGCTATTTTTCGCGTTACTACCCCGGAGCTTCAATGTTCAAGAACACAACCATCGGAGCCAGATTGTGGTTCCTGACGATCGTTACCAACTTGTTGATTCTGATTGTCGGCGCAGTCGGTTGGCTCGGCATGTCGCGCAGCAACGATGCCACGCGCCAGATCTATTCGCAGCAATTGTCGGCCGCGGTGCATCTTGCCGAAGCGCGCTCGAACCAACTGCTGGTGCGTGTGTTGCTCGACCAGGCCACCTTTGCCACAGACCCCTCCGATGCCAGGGCCCGCGCCGCGACCGCCGAGGGCTTTGCGCGCGATTCCGAGAAGGCATGGAAGGCTTACCTCGCGCTGCCGCGCTCGGCCGAAGAGAGCAAGCTGGTCGATGATGTCACCGCCAAGCGCGAGGCATTGTTCAAGCAAGGCGTGGCCCCGATGATCGCAGCGCTGCACGCGGCCGATCGTGATGCGGTGATGCGGTACGTGCTCGAGGAAATCCCCAGGCGCGACATCGCCTTCACCGCGGTCAATGCCGAACTCAACAAGCTGCAGCTCGCCGGCGCGAAGGAGGTCTACGAAGCGTCGCAGCATCGCTATCGCAACCTGTTCACGACGTCGGTTATTGCACTGGTGCTGGGCCTGGTGTTCAGTACGGTGGTGGCGTGGCGCCTGCGCGGTTCGATCGTGCGGCCGCTCGACATTGCCATTACGCGCTTCGACAGGATCGCCGGCGGCGACCTGAGTGCCCAGGCAGCGACCAGCGGTGGCACGCATGCCGATGAGTCGGCGCGCAACGAAACGGCGCGCATGCTCGGCATGCTGGGCCGGATGCAACACAGCCTGGTGGCGATGGTGGGTGACGTGCGCGGCGGCGCCGACGCGATTGCCTCGGCCAGCAAGCAGATCGCCAGCGGCAATGCCGACCTGTCGCAGCGTACCGAGCAGCAGGCCGCATCGCTGGAAGAAACCGCATCCAGCATGGAAGAGCTGACCAGCACCGTGCGCCAGAACGCCGACAGCGCACGCGAGGCGCGCACGCTGGCCACTGACGCGAGCGCGCTGGCCGAGCGGGGCAGCGAGGCGGTGTCGCGCGTGGTCGATACCATGCGCTCGATCGACGGCAGTTCGAGCAAGATCGTCGACATCATCGACGTGATCGAGAAGATCGCGTTCCAGACCAATATCCTGGCGCTCAATGCCGCTGTCGAAGCGGCGCGCGCCGGCGAGCACGGCCGCGGCTTCGCGGTGGTGGCGGGCGATGTGCGCGACCTGGCGCAGCGCTGCGCCAGCGCGTCCAAGGAAATCCGGACGCTGATCGGCACTTCGGTGGCGAACGTGCGCGAAGGATCGGGATTGGTCGACGATGCCGGCCGTGCCATGCAGGACATCGTCGACGCGGTGCGGCGCGTGAGCGGCATCATTGGCGATATCAGTGCGGCGTCGGACGAACAGTCGCACGGCATCGAGCAGGTCAACGTGGCGGTGTCCCAGATGGACAGCATGACCCAGCAGAACGCGGCGCTGGTGGAGCAGGCCGCCGCCGCGGCTGCCTCGCTGGAAGACCAGGCCCAGCGCCTGACCTCGTTGGTGGCGACATTCAGGCTGGCCTGAGCGACCGCCCGCGGCGCCCGTGCAACGCCTGTGCATGCGCCGCAAGCTGCCCATGGGGTACGCCTGCCGGTGCGACTGGCGTAAAATCGCCAGTTGCATTGGAGGAGTAAGACATGACTGAATTCGTCACGACCGAGGTCCATGGTGGCATCGGATACCTGACGCTGAATCGTCCGCAGGCGCTCAACGCGCTGTCGCTGGACATGATCCGCGCCATCACCCAGGCGCTGCAGGCGTGGGCTTCGGCGCCCGAAGTGGTGGCAGTCGTGGTCGCCGGGGCCGGCGGCAAGGCGTTCTGCGCCGGCGGGGATATCCGCTACTTCCACAAGGCGGCGCATGAAGGCGATCCGCTGCTCGACCGGTTCTTTGTCGAGGAGTACGCGCTCAATTTCCTGATCCACCGCTACGCCAAGCCTTACATCGCGCTGATGGACGGCGTGGTGATGGGCGGCGGCATGGGCATCTCGCAAGGGGCCCGGTTGCGCCTGGTCACCGAGCGCACCAGGATGGCCATGCCCGAAACCAATATCGGCCTGTTCCCCGATGTCGGCGGCGGATGGTTCCTGGCACGCACGCCTGGCCATATCGGCGAATACCTCGGGCTGACCGGCACTGCGATCAACGCGGCCGATGCGCTGTACGCAGGCCTGGCCGATGCCTACCTGCCGGGCAACCGACTGGCCGAGCTGGTCGATTCGCTGCGCGCGCAGCAGTTTGCCAGCTGCGATGCCGTCCTCGCGCATATCGAAGGCTTCACCGCGCCGCATCGCGCTGACTGCCTGCCTGCGCAAAGTACGCTCGCGGGCCTGTCCGCACAGATCGACGATCTGTTCGCCGGCAATACCGCGCAGGATATCCTGGCGGCCATCAGCGATGCGCCGGGCGACTGGGCCGCGCAGACCGCTGCCATGCTGCGTAGCCGCTCGCCGTTGATGCTGTGCGTGTCGCTGGAGCAGATCCGCCGCGCGCGCGGCATGTCGCTCGAAGATGAACTGCGCATGGAACTGGACATGATGTATTACGTGTTCCGCAAGGGCGACGGCGTCGAGGGCATCCGAGCGCTGGCGATCGACAAGGACCACAACCCGCGCTGGCAGCATGCCCGGCTGGATGAGGTTGGCCGCGAGACAGTCCAGTCGTTCTTCGACAGCCCGTGGCGTACGGAAGACCATCCACTCGCCGCGTTGGGAAAGGGCGCCTGATCGGTCCGTCCAACCGCCGGCGGCCGCGCGCGCCGCCCCCCTCACGGCAGGCCAGTCGCGACTCGGGTAGAGTGGTGGCTGGACCGGCGCGGGCAGCCATGGCAACCATGGCGCCTGCGCCGTCCGCTTCAACTGTCCACGCAGACAAAGGAGCCGTGATGAGCAATCCTCGTGATGTCGTTGTACTGGTGGGAAGCCTGCGCAAGGAGTCATATAACCGCAAGCTGGCCAAGGCGGTGATCGCGCAAGCGCCGGCACAACTCAAGCTGGAGATCGTCGAGATCGGCGACCTGCAGCTCTACAACCAGGACCTGGACGACAAGCCGCCCCAGACCTGGGCCGCATTCCGCGACCGCGTGCGCCGCGCCGATGCGGTGCTGTTCGTCACACCCGAATACAACCGCTCGGTCCCCGCGCCACTGAAGAATGCCATCGACGTGGGCTCGCGTCCGTACGGCAAAAGCGTCTGGGACGGCAAGCCTGCCGCCATCATCAGTGCCTCGCCGGGAGCAGTCGGCGGGTTTGGGGCCAATCATCACCTGCGGCAGTCGCTGGTGTTCCTCAATATGCCGATCCTGCAGCAGCCCGAGGCGTATATCAGCGGCGTCGACAAGCTGTTCGACGAGCAGGGCGGCATTGCCAACGAATCGACGCGGGGCTTCCTCGACAAATTCCTGACCACGTTCGGCGCGTGGATCGACAAGACTGCGGCCGCGCGATGATCTCGCGGGCAACCGGCCCGGGGCGCTACTGAAGGTTGGTGCCCCCCGGCGAAAGATCTGCCGGGGTGGTAAACTGATGCGCCTTCCGAAAAGCCGCGATACCGCTGCGGCTGCATTGTGTGCGACGCCCCCGGCGCACGGGAGCTGCCTCCACCGGGCGCTGTTGATATCTACGAGTAGCATGAGGATTGGCCACGCCGATCCGTTCCGAAATGACCCATTTTCAAGGTAAACCTGCCGCGGCAAGTCCGCGCCGCGTATCCGTGGCGCCGATGATGGATTGGACTGACCGCCATTGCCGCACCTTCCACCGCCAGCTCAGCCGCCATACCTGGCTGTACACCGAGATGGTGACCACCGGTGCGCTGCTGCATGGCGACGTGCCGCGCCACCTGGATTTCGATGCGGCAGAGCACCCGGTCGCGCTTCAGTTGGGCGGCAGCGAGCCGGCCGACCTAGCCGAGGCAGCCAGGCTGGGCGAGCAATGGGGCTACAAGGAGGTCAACCTGAATTGCGGCTGTCCGTCCGAGCGCGTGCAGCGCGGCGCCTTCGGCGCCTGCCTGATGGCGGAGCCGCAACTGGTCGCCGATTGCGTGAAGGCAATGCGCGATGCGGTCAGCATCCCCGTAACGGTGAAACATCGCATCGGCATCGATACGATCGAGCACTACGATTTTGTGCGCGATTTTGTCGGCACGGTCGCGGAGGCGGGGTGCGACACATTTATCGTTCATGCGCGCAATGCCATCCTGAAAGGCCTGAGTCCGAAGGAAAACCGCGAAATCCCGCCGCTGCGTTATGAAGTGGCCTATCAGTTGAAGCAGGAATTTCCGCAACTGGAGATCCTGATCAATGGTGGCATCGTCACCCATGACGAGATGGCGCGGCATCTGCAACACGTCGACGGCGTGATGATCGGCCGCGAGGCGTATCACCAGCCCTATGTCCTGGCCGAAATGGATAAGCGCTTCTACGGCGATGCTGATGCGCCGGTACGGTCGCGGCTGGATGCCGAGCTATCGATGCAGCGCTATATCGGCGACCTGGTCGAACGCGGCGGGTATATGGGTGCGGTCACTCGGCATATGCTGGGGCTGTACCGCGGCATTGCCGGAGGGCGCGGCTGGCGCCGTGTGTTGTCCGATGCGAAGCGCATGCATGCCGCACGCACGCGTGCCGATGTCGATGCGCTGTTTGAAGAGGCGCGCGCACACCTGCGTCCCCTGGCGTCAGAACCGCTGGCGGCATAAAGCAAGCCGCGCTGAACGACGCCGCCACATAGCGCTTGAGTGCTTGCTCTAACACCGAATCGTCAAATTGTGCAGGGATTCCCGAGGGTTGCGCGCGCGACACTTGCGATGCCAATTCGGCCGGTAACTGGCGTCTGCAAAGGGATTCCCCTAATTCGCCGAGGCAGGGCACTTTTTTACACTGTGCCCTGCCCTCGAATACAGGGCTTTCTTCAACTGATTATTCAGCCCGCCTCGGCGGGCTTTTTTTCGTCGGCGCGTTTTGCGCTCTTCGTTTACCCGAATGGTGCAATTGCCGGATGACAGTTACATTGCAACGGCCTTCAGGGCATTTGAGATCGCTAAAGTTAAGAGTCCGCGCTGCGGACTCTTTTTTTGATCTTTCGCGATCGCGCCAGTCGAGCCGGTTTGACCGGGCTGCCCGGAAAAGAGTTCCACCGGTCACGCTGCGGCGGGAGGGCTATCGCGATGTATGGCTGATGCCCACATCCAGCGTTCCATAGGTCGTGATTCCCGACTCCCGTCCATCGGCTCCGCCGCCCGCACAGGCTGCCAGCGCCGCCACCATTCCCAGCAGCGCCAAGACTCCCGCCAGACGTCCAGGCATTGTTCTCATGCTCCATCCTCGCAATATTCCTGAAAATGGTTTGGCCATGACCAATGCGCGAGGTTCCAGCGAACCTTGCTGTCAAACCAAGCAAACTGCGGGGAAGGAAGCAAGAGCCCTGCAGGGGTAGGGGCTTTGCACGCCATATGCTGTGCCGCTTGGTGACTTGCCGCTATGGTCTGTCGCGCCTGCGCGCTGTGGCCCCGTCTGGCTAGCTGGCCTGCGTGCTACGATTCTTCGCATCGCCACAGGCGAAGGGACGGCAGTAAGCGTGGAAAAAGCGAACGCAAACAACGAAGAGTCATTCGGCGAGGTGTTTGAGGACTTCAGGCTGGTCTGGGTCGCCGAGCAACTGCAGGACGGCAAATGGACAGCGCGCTACTGCTGGCACCACGGTATCTCGGAAGGCGCGGGCAGGGCGCTGCAGGAAGCCGTCCTCAATGGCAAGTCACGCCGGCTGCTGGGCCACTTCGACACCGAGGCAGAGACCATCGAAGCCATCAAGCAGGCGGTGTTGCTGGAGGCCAAGTGGCACCGGCCCAAGGCGTGATGCAGATTCTGAAAAAAATTTGTGCGGGATACTAGCCATCTCGAAAAAGTGTTTGTATAATCTTGGTTTTCGTCGATCAGCGCTTCGCTGATGACCTCTACGGTGGCTGTAGCTCAGTTGGTAGAGTCCAGGATTGTGATTCCTGTCGTCGTGGGTTCGAGTCCCATCAGCCACCCCAGATTGCTTTGCAAACAGCGCCTTTACGGGCGCTGTTTTGCTTTGTAGGCATGTGCGACGCGAGGCTGGTGCGGTCCAGGCTGTTTCGGCGCTGGCTGAACGCTGGTGCTCAGCATCGATGTTCGACATTAGGCGCTAGTGGAGCAGTGACTTTCCATGTCGACCCGCACGCGATCGATGTGGCTCCTGTACCATACGCGCCTTGAATTCCAAAGAGGTCGTATGTTCCTTCGAGCAGCGGTAATTGGCGCTGGCGTGGCAGTGGCCGCGATGATGGCCGGATGCGCCACCGGCACGTCGGAGAAAGATGTTCGCGCGCGCCCGCCGATGCGCTTGTTCACGCCGGCAAAAATGGCCGACGTTGCCAAATGCCTGCGCAACAATCTCGGCGATGACGCCACGGTCGTCAGCCTGCCGGCACAGAACCAGACGGAAATTCGGATCGGTCAGCTAAACGGAGCCGGCGAGTTTGCGTATGCCTATCTGATTTCGCTGACGGCGAAGCCGGATGGCACGGCGGTCGAGCTGCGCAAGACCAATACATGGTTTCCGCAGTTGACGCCTCAGGAACTGGAAACGGAAACCAAGGCGTGCGCGCGTAGCTGACGCGGGGCAGGCCGTTGGTCGGGAAACCGGACCGCTTCAGACGGCCAGCTTGTCCATGGTTTCCAGTTCGAGCATCCTGCAGATCGCGGCCATGCTGCCTACCATAGTCCGGCGCTGTGCGCCCTGATAGACGCGTACGCCCTTGCACTGGCGGAAGGGTACCGGCTTGACCGGGCGGCGGGTGGCGACGTGGTGGATTTGCGGCATGGTTGCACCTCTTTTTCAGGCAAAAGCGGGGTCAACACCCGGCAAGCCGGGCGGCGTCTGCAAAGCAATGGAAGCGGGTGGGTCCGCGCAGGCGCAAGGCCTGCCGTGCCCGGCTAGAAGCCGGAGGATCGGATCAGGCCGACCGCGATGCCTTCCAGCGAAAACTCTTCGCGCCCGGGTTCAACGATGATGTTGGCGAAGTCCGGGTTCTCGGCGATCAGCTCAATATGGCCGCCGCGCCGCTGCAGGCGCTTGACCGTGACATCGTCACCCAGTCGCGCCACCACGATCTTGCCGTTGGGCGCTTCGCTGGCGCGGCGCACTGCGAGCAGGTCGCCGTCGAGAATGCCGGCGTCGCGCATGCTCAGGCCGCGTACGCGCAACAGGTAGTCGGGGCGTTCATCGAAGACCGAGGCGTCGACCTGGTACTGGCGGTCGATATGCTCGGCGGCAAGGATGGGGCTGCCGGCGGCGACGCGGCCCACCAGCGGCAGCGTCAGCTGCAATACGCCGGGTATAGGCAGCGAGAACTGGTCCGGCATTTCTGAATCACTGCGCGAGACCTTCAGGCGAATGCCGCGCGAGGCGCCCGGCGTCAGCTCGATCACGCCTTTGCGGGCCAGCGCGCGCAGGTGTTCTTCCGCGGCATTTGGCGAGGAAAAGCCGAACTCGGCGGCAATCTCGGCGCGCGTTGGCGGGAAGCCGGTGCGGCGGATCGTATTGCGGATCAGATCGAAAATCTGCTGCTGCCGGGGTGTCAGGGTCGCCATGGGATCGCCGTTCCGTGCGGGCGCGCTGGGGGCAGGGCTGGGAGGGCTGCCCCGCAAGCTGGGGCTTTCCGCAAATCCTGCATCCGGCGCGCCGGGCACTGTATGTTTAAACAGTATGCTGTGATTTTATACAGTATCGGCGGCAGCGCAAGCAGAATTTTTTTGGTGGCGCGCGTGGACCGATCGGCCGCGGTGGCGCGGGCCCGCCGGGGGAGGTCCGCCATTACAATCGCGATTCCATCGCCCAGCGCATGCGTTTCCCTTCTTGTCTCCTGAGCCCCCAGCACCTATGACCCAATTGCCTCGCATCGTCGTATTGGCTACCGGCGGCACCATTGCCGGCGCTTCCGGCAACCCCGCCAGCAGCGCGCACTACCAGGCGGCAACCGTGCCCGTGTCGTCGTTGCTGGCGGCGGTGCCGGCGCTGAAGTCGGTGGCGCGGATCGAAGCCGAGCAGGTGGCGCAAGTCGACAGCAAGGACATGACCTTCGCGCTGTGGGCCGTGCTGGCGGCGCGTGTCGAGCACTGGTCGGCGCAGGCGGGTGTGGCGGGCATCGTGATTACGCACGGTACGGATACGCTGGAAGAGACGGCAATGGCGCTGCACCTGACCCAGGCGTGTCCAATCCCGGTGGTGATGACAGCGGCGATGCGGCCGTCCACCTCGCTGTCAGCCGACGGGCCGCTCAACCTGCTTGATGCGGTCCGGGTGGCAGCACATCCGGATGCGCGCGGCAAGGGCGTGCTGGTGGTGCTGAACCAGCAGATCCACGCGGCGCGCGATATTGCAAAGGCGCATACGTCGGCGGTGGATGCCTTTGTGTCCCAGTGCGGGCCGCTTGGCTTGGTGCAGGACGATTTCGTGCGGTTCGCTCGCACGCCCCGGCAGGCCTGGGCGATCGGGCCGATGCCGCGCGCATGGCCGGTGGTTGAGATCGTGGCGAGCTACGCTCAGCCGGGCCGTATCGCCGTCGACGCGCTGGTGCGGGCCGGCGTGGCGGGCCTGGTGGTGGCCGCAGCCGGCAATGGTTCGATCCATGAAGTGCTGGCGGAGGCCCTGGTGGATGCCGCCGCCGCTGGCGTGGCGGTGGTCCGCAGTTCGCGTACCGGTGCGGGTCACGTGGCGATCCCGCCGCACCCCAGCCCGTCAGATGGCGTTTTCGTCTCTGCGGCGGATCTGAATCCGTACAAGGCAAGGGTGCTGCTGGCGCTGGCGCTGGCGGCGGATCCTGCCCTGGCCGGCGATCCCGTGCGCCTGCAGGCGGCTTTTGCCAGGGCTTGATGCAGTGGTGCGCTTGCGCGCCAGTCCGTCGCCGAGCTATACTTTAAGGCTATTCAACCTTGCCACACCGGACTCGTGACGCCCGGGTGGCTAATCCAAAAGGAGCGTCAATGCGTCATTACGAAATCGTCTTCATCGTCCACCCGGACCAGAGCGAACAAGTGCCGGCCATGATCGAGCGCTACAAGCAGCTCGTGACCTCGCAGAACGGCAACGTTCATCGCGTGGAAGACTGGGGCCGTCGCCAGATGGCCTACATGATCCAGAAGCTGGCCAAGGCTCACTACGTTTGCCTGAACATCGAATGCGGCAAGGACACCCTGGCTGAACTGGAACACGCGTTCAAGTTCAACGACGCCGTCCTGCGCCACCTGATCGTGCAGACCAAGAAGGCCGAGACCGCTCCTTCGCCGATGATGAAGGAAGTGCAGCGCGAAGAAGCCCGCAAGGCCGCGCAAACGACCACCGAAGGCCAGCCCGCCTGAGTGCGGACTGCGGTGCGAGCCATGGCTGACAGCGTCGGCCACGGCAGCATCGATGGCAAACAGCGAGAGGCCCCGCGTTGAATCAGCTTCGGCTTGCCGCCACCCTGGCGGAACGCGATGCCCTGCGCTTTACCCCGGCCGGGGTGCCCGTCGTGAACTGCATCCTGCAGTACAGCGGCGAGGCCGTCGAGGCGGAAACGCCACGCCAGGTCGAGTTTGCCATCGCAGCGATGGGGATCGGGCCGGTCGGCCAGCGGCTTGAGCGGCTACCGCTCGGCACGCTGCTCGACTGCGAAGGATTCCTCGCTCGCAAGCACCGCAACAGCAAGGCTCTCGTCTTTCACATCACCGGATGTAAAGCATTCGTAAAGGATTGAATCATGGCATTCGTCAAACGTGACAACAAGAACAAGAAGCGCTTCCAGCAACAGAACCCGCTGTTCAAGCGCAAGCGCTTCTGCCGCTTCACCGTGGCTGGCGTGGAACAGATCGACTACAAGGATCTGGACACCCTGAAGGACTTCGTCGGCGACAACGGCAAGATCACGCCGGCCCGCCTGACCGGTACCAAGGCCCACTATCAGCGTCAGCTGGATACGGCAATCAAGCGTGCGCGTTTCCTCGCGCTGCTGCCGTACTCCGACCTGCACAAGAACTGATAGGCCCTAGGTCCGTAACGGAGAAAACACGATGCAAGTCATTCTGCTGGAAAAAGTCATCAACCTGGGCAACCTGGGTGACATCGTCAAGGTGAAGGACGGTTACGCTCGTAACTTCCTGATCCCGTCGAAGAAGGCGCGCCGCGCCACGCAAACCGCGATCGCCGAATTCGAAGTCAAGCGCGCCGAGCTGGAAAAGTCCGCCGCCGAGAAGCTGGCTGCTGCGCAAGCTGAAGGCGAGAAGCTGAACGGCCTGACCGTCCAGATCAGCCAGAAGTCGGGTGTCGACGGCCGTCTGTTCGGCTCGGTCACCAACGCCGACATCGCCGTGGCACTGGAAGGCCAGGGCTTCAAGGTCGAGAAGGCTCAGGTTCGCCTGCCGAACGGCCCGCTGAAGATGGTGGGCGACCACCCGATCAGCGTCGCGCTGCACACCGACGTGGTGGTCGACGTGACCGTGTCGGTGCTGGGCGAGCAGGTCTGAAGACCCGCTGCAGCGGTGCCGGACCCGGCGCCGCGTGAAGCACTGCAAGCAGAAAAGGCAGGAGCCCTGGCTCCTGCCTTTTTTGTTTTCCGCTGGCGCTGGCTGGCAGATGTCCGGCTGTTGTCAGGCAAGTGTCTGGCAAATGTCCGGCGTAGTGCGTCCTCCTGCCAGCGTCCCGCCGTTATAATCCCTCCCCATGAACGCGCCCGTCGCCGACCCCCAACTCGACAACCTCAAGGTCCCGCCGCACTCCATCGAAGCCGAACAGTCGGTGCTCGGTGGCCTGCTGCTGGACAACGCCGCCTGGGACCGCATTGCGGACTTCCTTTCGGAGGCGGATTTCTACCGCTTCGACCACCGGATGATCTTCCAGAGCATCGCCCGGTTGATCTCGGCCACCAAACCGGCCGACGTGATCACGGTCTACGAAATGCTGCAGGTTGCGGGTAAGGCCGAGGAGGTGGGCGGGCTGGCGTACCTGAATTCGCTGGCGCAGAACACGCCCAGCGCGGCCAATATCCGTCGCTATGCGGAAATCGTGCGCGAGCGTGCGGTGCTGCGCAAGCTGGTTACCGTGGCCGACGACATCGCCTCGGCCGCCTTCGCGCCCAAGGGCCGCGAAGTGCGCGAGCTGCTGGACGAAGCCGAGTCCAAGGTCTTTGCGATCGCCGAGGAAGGCTCGCGTGGCCAGCAGGGCTTCCAGGAAATCCAGCCGCTGCTGACGCAGGTGGTTGAGCGTATCGACGAGTTGTACCACCGCGACAGCACCAGCGACGTGACCGGCGTGCCCACGGGCTTCGTGGACCTGGACCGGATGACCAGCGGCATGCAGGGCGGCGACCTGATCATCGTGGCGGGCCGCCCGTCGATGGGTAAGACCGCGTTCTCGCTGAACATTGGCGAGCATGTGGCGGTGGAGCAGGGCCTGCCGGTAGCGGTGTTCTCGATGGAAATGGCGGGCACGCAGCTGGCCATGCGTATGCTCGGCTCGGTCGGCCGGCTGGACCAGCACCGGCTGCGTACCGGCCGGCTGCTGGATGAAGACTGGCCGCGCCTGACGCATTCCATCCAGCGCATGAACGATGCGCAGTTGTTCATCGACGAAACCCCGGCGCTGAACCCGATGGAACTGCGGGCCCGCTCGCGCCGCCTGGCGCGGCAGTGCGGCCAGCTCGGCCTGATCATCATCGACTACCTGCAGCTGATGTCGGGCTCCGGCGGCGGTGAGAACCGCGCGACGGAAATTTCAGAAATTTCACGTTCGCTGAAGGGTCTGGCCAAGGAACTCAACTGCCCGGTGATCGCGCTGTCGCAGCTGAACCGAAGCCTGGAACAGCGCCCCAACAAGCGCCCGGTGATGTCCGATTTGCGCGAATCCGGCGCTATCGAACAGGATGCCGACGTAATCCTGTTCATCTACCGCGACGAAGTCTACAACTCGGATTCGCAGGACAAGGGCACCGCCGAAATCATTATCGGCAAGCAGCGTAACGGCCCGATCGGCACGGTGCGGCTGACCTTCCTGGGCCAGTTCACCAAGTTCGACAACTTCACCGGCGGCCCGGCCTTCTTCGACAACGACACCTGACGAAGTCAAGCCGCCTGCGAGATCGCGGCGTATACCGTCTCGTCTGTGCCAAATTGGCGGGCAATGTCCGCGTAACCCTGTAAAATATTGCGCTTTGATGACAGCCGCCTAACCGGTGGCTGTCATAACACGCGTTCGTTCAATCTGTAACACATCAGCAGCGCTACACGCGCCGCCTTAAGGAACATTCCATGTTCGGCCGATTCATGCCCACTGAGGGCAAGTTCTTCGAATATTTCAACCAGCATGCCGACTGCGCGGTGACCGCCGCCCACGAGCTCCAGGCCCTGGTCAACGACTTGCCCAACGCCGAGGCGCATGCCCGCCGCGTCCAGGCCACCGAGAAGAAGGCCGACCGGATCACGCACGACACCATCGACCTGCTGCACAAGACCTTCATCACGCCGCTGGACCGCGACGAGATCCACAAGCTCATCACGACCATGGACGACATCCTGGACCTGATGGAAGACGTGGCCGAAACCATCTCGCTGTACGACGTGACCAACCTGACCGACGAGGCGCTGCGCCTGGCCGCGATCTGCGTGCAGTGCTGCGACCAGGTCAAGATCGCGGTAGGCCTGCTCGAGGACATGGGCAACGCCAGCACCATCCTGAAGACCGCCCAGCAGATCGACCAGCTCGAGTCCGAGGCCGACCGCGTGATGCGCTCGGCCATGTCGAAGCTGTTCCGCGACGAGACCGATGTCAAGCGCCTGATCAAGCTGAAGGCCATCTACGAACAGCTCGAGACGATCACCGACAAGTGCGAGGACGTCGCCAACATCATCGAAGGCATCGTCCTGGAAAACGCCTGAGGCGGCAATCGGCATGCAGACCATTCAAATGAGCCTGTGGGTGATCGCCTTGCTGGTGGCGCTCGCGCTGCTGTTCGACTTCATGAACGGCTTCCACGACGCGGCCAACTCGATCGCCACGGTGGTGTCCACGGGCGTGCTCAAGCCGCACCATGCGGTCGCGATGGCGGCGATGTGCAACGTCGTCGCGATCTTCGTCTTTCACCTGAAGGTGGCGGCCACCGTAGGCACCGGCACCATCGATGTCGGGATCGTCGACCACTACGTCATCTTCGGCGCCCTGGTCGGGGCGATCGCCTGGAACGTCATTACCTGGTACTACGGCATCCCGTCGTCGTCGTCGCACGCACTGATCGGCGGGCTGGTGGGCGCGGCGGTGGCCAAGGCCGGCACCGGTGCGCTGGTCGGCAGCGGCCTGCTGAAGACCGTGGCCTTTATCCTGATCTCGCCGTTCCTGGGCTTCCTGCTGGGCTCGATCATGATGGTGATGGTGGGCTGGACCTTCTTCCGCACTCCGCCGTCGCGTGTAGACCGCTGGTTCCGCCGGCTGCAGCTGGTGTCGGCCTCGCTGTACAGCCTGGGCCATGGCGGCAATGACGCGCAGAAGACCATCGGCATCATCTGGATGCTGCTGATCGCCAGTGGCCACGTGATGGCTGGCGGCCAGCCGCCGACCTGGGTGATCGTGAGCTGCTACGTGGCCATCGGCATGGGCACGCTGTTCGGCGGCTGGCGCATCGTGCGCACCATGGGACAGAAGATCACCAAGCTCAAGCCGGTGGGCGGCTTCTGTGCCGAGACCGGCGGGGCGCTGACGCTGTTCTTTGCCTCGGCGCTGGGCGTGCCGGTGTCGACCACGCATACGATCACAGGGGCCATCGTCGGCGTCGGTTCTGCGCAGAAGATGTCCGCGGTGCGCTGGGGCGTGGCCGGCAATATCGTGTGGGCCTGGGTGTTGACGATTCCGGCATCGGCCTTCATGGCGGCGATCGCATGGTGGATCGGGCGCCATATCCTGTAACGCGGGATTGGGCGGTCATGCAAAAAGCCAGGCAGCTGCCTGGCTTTTTTTTGTTTGCCCGCGTGCCGGGCGCTCAGCGGTTGGCGAAGGCGGCGATGGGGTCGTCGTCGTCAGGCAGTGGGGCCGGTTCTGGTACCAGCGGGGCCGGCGCAGGGACTGGTGTAGCTGGCGGGGGCAGGTTGATCGCGCCGGAAACCACCCGCCGCGCGCCGTTGTAGCGCGAGGCCCAGTAGGGCTTGCCCATGTCCTCCAGCCGCACGGTGCCGCCAGACGACGGCGCATGGACAAAGCGGTTCTGGCCGACATAGATGCCGACGTGCGAGTTGGCGCGTCCGGTGGTGTTGAAGAACACCAGATCGCCTGAAGCGACTTCGCTGCGGTCGAGCGTGCTGCCGCGGGTCCCCATGGCTTCGGTGGTGCGCGGCAGGTTCACGTTGGCGGCACGGGATACCACATAGCGCACCAGTCCACTGCAGTCGAAGCCGGAGTCCGGCGTGTTGCCACCATAGCGGTAAGGCGTGCCGACCAGCGACATCGCCTGGATCGAGATTTCTTCCAGCCCGGCGCTCGGATCGACCATGGGCTTGCCGGGCGTGCGTGGCAAGCTGCCATGGCGAGAGGGAGGGGAACTGGCGCACGCTGCCAGCAGCAGCGCGGTGGCGCATAGCAGCGGCAGGCCGGCCCGGGCAAGCAGGCCTGGCGGTGCGGGAGGATGGGAAGAACTATGGGTACGGCGCAATGGCATCCTTGGATTCCGGTCGCCGGCCTGCCGGCGCACCGGAAACCTTGCCGCTACCAGCGTAGCTGGGCGTTGCGCGTACCGGTGCTGACCTTGATCGACTTGGCCTGGCCCTTGTAACTGGCTTCGATATTGTAGCTGCCTTCTGGCGCACGTATCAGGCAGCGGGGGCCGGCGGCGCGGAAGGTAGCGACCTCCTGTTCGTCGCGTACCAGCTTGACGGCAACATCGGACAGGAACTCGCCCGCGGTGCCCTGGGTGAACAGGATGCCGATATTGAAATCCTTTTCGCGCGCGGCAAGCGCCTGGCGCTCGTCTTCGGCGACACCGCCGCAGACATAGCTCACCGGGCCCATGGTGCGGATCACCAGGTCGTCAGCCGCGGCGCGCGCAGGGCGCGGGCTGCCGGCCAGTGCCATGGCTGCGGCGATCAGCGCGGCCAGGCGGAGATGCTGTTGGTTCATCGACGCCTCCAGTGGGGTGCGGGACAACAAGCGCATGTGCGGACATCATAGCCGCAATGCGCTTGCCATTCACGACAACGGGCCGGCGCACCCGCCCGCAAGGGGTAGGCGCGCCGGCCCGCTGCCCGCGTCAGAGTACGTCGCCGGCGTGGTCCGCCAGGCGCGAGCGCTCGCCGCGCGCCAGCGTGATATGCCCGCTGTGGCTCCAGCCCTTGAAGCGGTCCACCACGTAGGTCAGGCCAGACGAGCCCTCGGTCAGGTACGGCGTGTCGATCTGCGCGATATTGCCCAGGCAGATGATCTTGGTGCCGGGGCCCGCTCGCGTCACCAGCGTCTTCATCTGCTTGGGCGTCAGGTTCTGCGCCTCGTCGATGATGACGAACTTGTTGACGAAGGTGCGGCCGCGCATGAAGTTCATGCTCTTGACCTTGATGCGCGAGCGGATCAGCTCCTGCGTGGCCGCCCGGCCCCAGTCGCCGGCGCTGTCGTCGCTCTTCTGCAGCACTTCCAGGTTGTCGTCGAAGGCGCCCATCCACGGCTGCATCTTCTCTTCCTCGGTGCCGGGCAGGAAGCCGATGTCCTCGCCGACCGGCACGGTGGCGCGAGTGACGATGATCTCGTTGTAGAGCTTCTGGTCGAGCACCTGCTCCAGCCCCGCTGCCAGCGCCAGCAGCGTCTTGCCGGTACCGGCCTGGCCCAGCAGCGTGACGAAGTCGATGTCCGGATTCATCAGCAGGTTGAGCGCGAAGTTCTGCTCGCGGTTGCGCGCGGTCACGCTCCACACGTTGTTCTTGTGGTGCGTGTAGTCCTTGAGCGTCTGCAGCAGCGCGGTCTTGCCATTGATTTCCTTGACCTGCGCGTACAGCGGCAGGCTGCCGTCGACCGGTTCCAGGTAGACGAACTGGTTGACCAGGAAGGACGGCACCAGCGGCCCGGTCAGGCGATAGAACATCGCGCCGGACTTGGGGTCCTGCCAGCTTTCCACGCCCTTGCCGTGCTTGGCCCAGAAGTCGCCGGGCAACTGCATGACGCCGGCGTAGAGCAGGTCCTTGTCTTCCAGGACCTGGTCGTTGTAGTAGTCCTCAGCCGGCAGCCCCAGTGCGCGCGCCTTGATGCGCATGTTGATGTCTTTGGACACCAGCACGACCTGGCGCTCGGGGTACTGCTGCTGCAGCGCGCTGACCACGCCCAGGATCTGGTTGTCGGCCTTGCCTTGCGGCAGGCCCTCGGGCAGCTTGATGTCGTTCAGTCGCGTCTGGAAGAACAGCTTGCCCTGCGCGTCGCGGTTGCCGAGTTTTTCCAGCGGCAAGCCTTCGTCGAGTACGCCGTCGGTGCCGCCCACCAGCGAATCGAGCGTGCGGCTGACCATGCGCGCGTTGCGCGCGACTTCGCTCATGCCCTTCTTGTGGTTGTCCAGTTCTTCGAGCGTCATCATCGGCAGATAGATGTCGTGTTCCTCGAAGCGGAAGAGCGAGCTCGGGTCGTGCATCAGCACGTTGGTGTCGAGCACGAACAGCTTGCTCGGGCCTTCGGTCTTGCGCGCGCGGCGCGAGGTGCCGGCCACGGGCTTGACCAGGCTGACCGGCGGGGCGTTGACCGCCGGCGCCGGCCCTGCCGGGGTTTCGGTGCTGCGGGCGCGGGTGCCACCGGCGGCGCGTGCCTTCACGGCAGGCTGCTTGGCCTCGCCGGTTTCCAGCAATGCCACGCGCTCGAGTGCCGGCACAGGTTTCTTGGCCTGTGTGGCGGACTTGGCCTTGGGCACCGCGGAGACCGGAGCGAATTCGCTCGGATCCAGCAATTGGGCAGGCTTGGCGGGCATGGTAGGCAGCGGCATGCTTGGCTTTCCTTTCAGGGGGACGAGAGAGGGGCGAAAGCGTCCGTGCCGCGACGCACGGCGGCGTCGTGGCCAGGGGCCGGGGCATGCATGCGCGAGGCACCCGGCGCGGACAGGCATGAGTGCAAACAAAAAAGCCGCCATGCCTGCATAACAGGGTTGGCGGCTTCTTTGCGGACCGGCGACACGGCGGGTCCGCGACCGGCCTGTGGCGCGAACCGCCTGGGCCGGGAAGTCGAATCAGCGTGGCATCCGGAATCTGAACTCATTACGGGCCAATGTATCCGAAGGTCCCGGGTTTGGCAATTGGGTTTGCCAACCCTTTGCGGCGCCGGCTGTACGCGGAATGCACGCACGCAATACCTCAGATGGCGCGCACCAGTTCCAGGATTTCGTCGACATGGTTCGGCACCTTGATGCCGCGCAGCTCGTGCCGCAGGATGCCCTTGCCGTCGATGACAAAGGTGCTGCGCTCGATGCCCCGATGCTCCTTGCCATAAAGCTTTTTCATCTTGATGACATCGAACAGTGAACACACCGCTTCGTCGGCATCGGAGATCAGTTCGAACGGAAGCTCGAGCTTGGCCTTGAAGTTTTCGTGCGAGCGGATGCTGTCGCGAGAGAGGCCGAACACCTGCACGCCGGCCTTGATGAAGTCATCGTACTGGTCGCGGAAGTTCATGGCCTCCGTGGTGCAACCCGGCGTGTTGTCCTTCGGGTAGAAGTACAGCACCACCGTCTTGCCGCGGAAGTCGGCAAGGCGGAAGGTGGCGTCGCCTGTCATCGGCGCGCTGAAGTCGGGTACGGCCTTGTTGAGACTGATCGTCATTCTTGTGGCTCCTGGGCAAGGGGCAGGGAGATTCGGGAAGGGGGTGCTGCCACCGTAGCGTGAGCAGATTGGGGCGCGCACCCGGACTTCAAGCGTGGCGTGGGCTCAACTTTGCTTGGGCGCCGCGGGGCCGCGTCGGTGTCAGACGGCGTCGGCAGCCGGTTCGAGCAGCAGCACCGCGGCCACCTTGCGGCCTTCGGCCATCAGGATGTTGTAGGTGCGGCAGGCGGCCTGCATGTCCATGGCATCGACGCCCACATGGCGGCGCGACAGCGACGCGGTCAGGCGCGGATGCGGGAAGCGCAGCCGGGAGCCTGTGCCGAGCAGCACCACTTCGGGCCCGAGTTCGGCCAGTTGCTCGAAATGAGCCGGCTCCAAGTCTTCGAAGCGGTTCACCGGCCAGGGCCGGATCTCGCCTTCGGGCATGACCAGGATCGAGGTGGTGTGGCGGACGAGGTTGATCTCGATGTAGTCAGGCCCATAGGCCGTGACGGTATTCAGCGACGGGGTCTGGTCGGCGTGGAGTTTCACTTGGAGGCCTCTGCGGCGGCCGCCGCGGATTGCCTGGCCGGCCCGTGGGGCGGATGGCCGGCAGCGCGGGCGGTCGTGGTGTGACGGGCAGGACAGGCGCAGGGGCGGGCCATGGCCCGCGGTCGATTGCCGTACGCGCGGCTGGCGTACGCTGCAATGCAAGAATCCCTGCCGAAGTCTGTCATAATCCGATAAATTATAGCTTTTGCCTCCCTGTTTGCCACGCCCGTGCCACACCCGCGTTGCATTGCAGCGGACGGCGCCTCCGCGTTCGTTCAGATTTAGCCAGATGCTCTGCCCGGTGCCGCCGACGCGGCACACTATCCCTGCCCGACAGCCTGCCCCGACATCGCCGTGAAACCCATCCAGAAATCCAACAAACTCAATAACGTTTGCTACGACATCCGCGGTCCGGTGCTGGAAAAGGCCAAGCAGATGGAGGAAGAAGGGCACAAGATCATCAAGCTGAATATCGGCAACCTGGCCGTTTTCGGTTTTGACGCGCCGGAAGAGATTCAGCAGGACATGATGCGAAACCTGCCGAATTCGGCAGGTTATTCTGATTCGAAGGGTATTTTCGCCGCGCGTAAGGCGATCATGCACTATACCCAGCAAAAAAATATCGAAGGCGTTGGCCTGGACGATATTTATGTTGGCAATGGCGCCTCCGAACTGATCGTGATGGCGGTCAACGCGCTGCTCAACACCGGCGATGAGGTGCTGGTGCCGGCGCCTGACTACCCGCTGTGGACCGCCGCGGTCAGCCTGTCGGGCGGCACGCCGGTGCACTATATCTGCGACGAGGCCAACGACTGGATGCCGGATCCGGCCGATATCCGTGCCCGCATCACGCCGCATACCAAGGCCATCGTCATCATCAACCCGAACAACCCCACCGGGGCACTGTATTCGGACGAACTGCTGCTCGAAATCGTTTCCATCGCGCGCGAGCACGGCCTGATCATTTTCGCCGACGAGATCTACGACAAGGTCCTGTACGACGGCGTCACCCACACCTCGATCGCGTCGCTGTCGACCGACGTGCTGACGGTGACCTTCAACGGCCTGTCCAAGAACTACCGCTCGTGCGGCTACCGCGCCGGCTGGATGGTGGTGTCGGGCGACAAGCGCCCGGCCATCGACTACATCGAAGGCCTGAACATGCTGTCGTCGATGCGCCTGTGCGCCAACGTGCCGGGCCAGTGGGCGATCCAGACCGCGCTGGGCGGCTACCAGAGCATCAACGACCTGGTCGCGGAAGGCGGGCGCCTGCGCCGCCAGCGCGACCTGGCCTATGAACTGATCACCGCGATTCCGGGCGTGACCTGCGTCAAGCCCAAGGCGGCGCTGTACCTGTTCCCGAAGCTGGACCTGTCGATGTATCCGGTGCAGGACGACCAGGAGTTCATTTACGAACTGCTGCAGGAGTCCAAGGTGCTGCTGGTGCAAGGCTCCGGCTTCAACTGGGCCAAGCCCGACCATTTCCGCATCGTGTTCCTGCCGCATGAGGAAGACCTGCGCGAGGCCATCAACCGCATCGCGCGTTTCCTCGAGGCGTACCGGAAACGCCACGGCAAGGCAGCGGCCTGATTTCGCGGGCCGCGCCGCAACCCATCCTTAGCAACTCAGAAGATTGTCCATGAACCCCATCAAAGTTGGCCTGCTCGGCATCGGTACCGTCGGTAGCGGCACGTTCAACGTGCTCAAGCGCAATCAGGAAGAAATTCGTCGCCGCGCCGGCCGCGGCATCGAGATTGCCGTGGTGGCCGATCTCAACACCGAACGCGCGCGCGAACTGACCAACGGGGAAGTGGAGATCGTCAGCGACGCGCACCAGGTGGTGACGCGCCCCGACATCGACATCGTCATCGAGCTGATCGGCGGCTACGGCGTGGCCCGCGAACTGGTGCTCAAGGCGATCGAGAACGGCAAGCACGTGGTCACCGCAAACAAGGCGCTGCTGGCCGTGCATGGCAACGAGATCTTCGAAGCCGCGCGCAAGAAGGGCGTGATCGTCGCCTTCGAAGCCGCGGTCGCCGGCGGTATCCCCATCATCAAGGCGCTGCGCGAAGGCCTGACCGCCAACCGCATCCAGTGGATCGCCGGCATCATCAACGGCACCACCAACTTCATCCTGTCGGAGATGCGCGACAAGGGCCTGGATTTCGACGTGGTCCTGAAGGAAGCGCAGCAACTGGGCTACGCCGAGGCCGATCCCACGTTTGACATCGAGGGCGTCGATGCCGCGCACAAGGTCACGCTGATGAGCGCGATCGCGTTCGGCATGCCGGTGCAGTTCGACCGCGCGCACGTGGAAGGCATCACCAGGCTGTCCGCCACCGACATCAAGTACGCCGAGGAACTGGGCTACCGCATCAAGCTGCTCGGCATCACCCGCCGCCGCGATGACGGCGTGGAGCTGCGCGTGCATCCGACCCTGGTGCCCGCCGCCCGCCTGATCGCCAACGTTGAAGGCGCAATGAACGCCGTGCTGGTGCAGGGCGACGCCGTGGGCGCGACGCTGTACTACGGCAAGGGCGCCGGCGCCGAGCCGACCGCTTCGGCCGTGATCGCCGACCTGGTCGACGTGACCCGCCTGCACACCGCCGACCCGAACCATCGCGTGCCGCACCTGGCGTTCCAGCCGGACGAGCTGTCGAGCGTGCCGGTGCTGCCGATCGAAGAGATCAACAGTTCGTACTACCTGCGCATGCGCGTTGCCGACGAGACCGGTGTGCTGGCCGAGATCACCCGCATCCTGGCCGAGGGCGGCATCTCGATCGACGCCATGCTGCAAAAGGAATCGCGCGAAGGCGAGCCGCAGACCGACATCATCATCCTGACGCACATCACGCGCGAGAAGCACGTCAACGCCGCCATCGCCAAGATCGAGGCGCTGCCGACCGTACTGTCCGCCGTGACGCGCCTGCGCATGGAAGAACTGAACTAAGCGCAGCCACCGTACAGCCACAGAGCCACATGAAATACCAGTCGACCCGCGGCCATGACATGCCGCAATCGTTCTCCGAGATCCTGCTCGGCGGTCTGGCCCCGGATGGCGGCCTGTATCTGCCGAAGCAGTATCCGCAAGTCACGGCCGACGAGCTGGAGGCCTGGCGCAAGCTGCCGTACGCCGACCTGGCCTACGAGATCCTGCGCAAGTTCTGCGATGATATTCCCGCCGAGGACCTGCGCGCGCTGACGCGCAAGACCTATACCGCCGAGGTGTACTGCAATGCGCGCGAAGGCGATAACACCGCCGACATCACGCCGCTGCGCACGCTGGGCGAGGAAGGCGGCACCAGGCTGCAACTGCTGGGCCTGTCCAACGGCCCGACGCTGGCCTTCAAGGACATGGCGATGCAGTTGCTCGGCAACCTGTTCGAGTACGCGCTCGCCCGTGCCGGCCAGGAGCTGAACATCCTGGGCGCCACCTCCGGCGACACCGGCAGCGCCGCCGAATACGCGATGCGCGGCAAGCGCGGCATCCGCGTGTTCATGCTGAGCCCGCACCGCAAGATGAGCGCGTTCCAGACCGCGCAGATGTTCAGCCTGCAGGATCCGAACATCTTCAACCTTGCCATCGAAGGCGTGTTCGACGACGCCCAGGACATCGTCAAGGCCGTCTCCAACGACCACGATTTCAAGGCCCGCCAGAAGATCGGCACGGTCAACTCGATCAACTGGGCGCGCGTGGTGGCCCAGGTGGTGTACTACTTCAAGGGCTGGCTGCTCGCCACCGATGGCCCGGGCCAGAAGGTCTCGTTCTGCGTGCCGTCGGGCAACTTCGGCAACGTCTGCGCCGGCCATATCGCGCGCATGATGGGCCTGCCGATCGACAAGCTGGTGGTTGCCACCAACGAGAACGACGTGCTCGACGAGTTCTTCCGCACTGGCGCTTACCGTGTGCGCAAGTCGGCCGAGACGTACCACACCTCCAGCCCGAGCATGGACATCTCCAAGGCCTCGAACTTCGAGCGCTTTGTGTTTGACCTGCTGGGCCAGGACGCCGGCAAGCTGGCGGCGCTGTTCCGCGACGTGGAAGAGCAGGGCGGCTTCGACCTGTCGGGCACGCCGGAATTCGACCGCATCCGCGAGTTCGGCTTTGTCTCGGGGCGCAGCACGCACGAGGACCGGGTGGCGACCATCCGCGACCTGTCGTCGCGCTATGGCATCACCATCGATACCCACACCGCCGATGGCGTCAAGGTGGCGCGCGAGCATCTCAGCGCCGGCGTGCCGATGGTGGTGCTGGAAACCGCGCTGCCGGCCAAGTTCGCCGACACCATCCGCGAGGCGCTTGGGCATGAGCCGGAGCGCCCGGCCAGGTTCGAAGGCATCGAGAGCCTGCCGCAGCGCTTTGAAGTGATGCCGGCCGACGCGGCCAAGGTGAAGGCCTATATCGCCGGCCACACCGGCCTGTAAGCACGCTGGCGCCATGGGCACGCTGCGGCACCGCCGCGTGCCGTGTCCGCGCCAACTCGCTACAATCAGGCTGCGGGCCCGATCCTCGGCCCCCGGATTGCTTTCCCCATCATAGGCGGATGGCAATGCGCGGGCCGTTTCTTTTTGGTCAACCCGCATGGGCCAACCCTTCCTGCACATCGCACCATGACCCAAGCCGCAGCACCTTCCCGTCCCCCGATGCTGACCATGGCCCAGGCGCTCGACGCACTGCTGTCCGCCGCGCGCCCGCTGGCGCAGGTGGAGCAGCTCGACACGCTAGACGCCAACGGCCGCGTGCTGGCCGCGCCCGTGACCAGCACGCTGCGCGTGCCGCCGGCGGACAACACCTCGATGGATGGCTACGCCATGCGTGCCGCCGACGTCCCGGCAGCGGGCGCGCGGCTGCGCGTGTCGCAGCGTATTCCAGCGGGGCATGTCGGCACCGAACTGCAGCCTGGCACCGCCGCGCGCATCTTTACCGGCGGCCTGATCCCGCCGGGTGCCGACGCCGTCGTGATGCAGGAGCAATGCACGGCTGAAGGCGAGGATGTGATCGTCAACCACGTGCCGCAATCCGGTGAATGGATCCGGCGTGCAGGTGAGGATATCGAGGCCGGCAGCGTGATCCTGCCGGCCGGCACGCGGCTGACGCCGCAGGCGCTGGGGCTCGCCGCGTCGGTTGGCCAGGCAAAGCTCGACGTGGTGCGCCGTGTGCGCGTCGCGGTGTTTTTCACCGGCGACGAACTGGCGATGCCGGGCGAGCCGCTCAAGCCGGGTGCGATCTATAACTCGAATCGCTTCACGCTGCGTGGCCTGCTGGAAAACCTGGGCTGCGAGGTCACCGACTTCGGCATCGTGCCCGATACGCTGGCGGCGACGCGCGAAACGCTGCGCCGCGCGGCTCAGGGCCACGATCTGATCATCACGTCGGGCGGCGTGTCGGTCGGCGAGGAAGACCATATCAAGCCTGCGGTCGAGGCCGAAGGCCGGCTCGACATGTGGCAGATCGCGATCAAGCCGGGCAAGCCGCTGGCCTTCGGCCAGGTCACCAGCGCGGGGTCCGAGCCAGCGTTCTTCCTGGGTTTGCCGGGCAACCCGGTGTCGAGCTTCGTCACCTTCCTGCTGTTCGTGCGACCGTTCATCCTGCGCCAGCAGGGCGTGACTGACGTGGCGCCGCGCCGCCTGCCGCTGCGCGCCGATTTCGAGCTGAACAAGGGTGACCGCCGCAATGAGTTCCTGCGTGCGCGCATCAACGCCGAGGGCGGGCTGGATCTGTTCCCCAACCAGAGCTCCGGCGTGCTCACTTCCACGGTATGGGGCGACGGGCTGATCGACAACCCGCCCAACCAGGCCATCGCGCGCGGCGATACCGTGCAATTCATTCCGTTTGACGGCCTGCTCGCGTAGCCGGCCCGCATTACCCGTCAGTACCGTCAGTACAAAGAGGCAGTCATGACCATCGAACTACGATTCTTCGCCAGCGTGCGCGAACAGCTCGGCGTGGCCGAGGAGCGCGCCGAAGTGCCGGCCGAGGTGCGCACCGTGGGCGAGCTGCGCCAGTGGCTGCGCCAGCGCGGCGGCGCCTGGGCCGAGACCCTGGCCGAAGGCCGCGCGCTGCGCATGGCCGTCGACCACGCGGTGGCGCGCCCTGATACGGCGATCACCGATGGCTGTGAAGTGGCTTTCTTCCCGCCCGTTACCGGAGGCTGAGATGAGCGTCAGGGTTCAGCGCGAGGATTTCGACCTGGGCGCCGAGGTGGCGGCACTGCGCGCCGGCAACCCGCAGGTCGGCGCGGTCGCCAGCTTTATCGGCACCGTGCGCGATGTCAGCGAGGGCAGCGCCGTCAGCGCGATGGAGCTGGAGCACTACCCGGGCATGACCGAGAAAGCGCTGGCGCAGATCGAGGCGGCGGCGAGCGCGCGCTGGGAACTGCTGGGCGTGACCATCATCCATCGCGTCGGCCCGCTGCTGCCGCTCGACCAGATCGTGCTGGTCGCGGTCGCATCGAAGCATCGCGGCAATGCGTTCGCGGCTTGCGAATTCATCATGGATTACCTCAAGTCCGAAGCGCCGTTCTGGAAGAAGGAAGAAACGCCGGAAGGCGCGCGCTGGGTCGATGCGCGCGTGACCGATGAGGACGCGCTGAAGCGTTGGGGCATTGCGTCGATCAACGCCAGCGGCGAGGTCAGCGAGGACAAGCCCTGATGGGTCCGATGGGGTTTGTTGCCGTCGGCGTCGGCGCCGCGGCGGGGGCATGGCTGCGCTGGGGCTTCTCGGTGCTGTGGAATGCGCTCAACCCCGCGCTGCCGTACGGCACGCTGGCTGCCAACCTGCTGGGCGGCTACCTGATCGGGCTGGCCGTCGGCTTTTTCGATACCCACGCCGGCCTGCCGCCGGAATGGCGCCTGCTGGCAATCACCGGTTTCCTCGGCGGCCTGACCACGTTCTCGACCTTCTCCAGCGAGGTGATTGCCAACCTGCTTGCCGGCGATTACGGCTGGGCAGCGATGCACCTGCTGCTGCACCTGGGCGGCTCGCTGCTGCTGACCGCGCTGGGGCTCTGGACTTACCGCGTGCTGGCCTGATCCACAAGCGCGCGCAGCGCGGCATTGAATGCCTGCGGCTGTTCCATGTGCGGACTGTGGCCGGCGTCGGCGACCACGCTCAGGCCCGCGCCGGGCTGCAAGGCGCGGGTGGCGATGCCTACCGCCGGCGCATATAGCCGGCTGGCCTCGCCATACAGGTGGAACAGCGGCAGGCGCGCGGCGCGCAGCGTGTCGCGGAAATCCTGCCTTGCCATGTCTTCCCATAGCGATGCCAGCGTGGCGGCCTCGCAGCTCTCTGCCATCCGCGCAATGCGCCGCATCGCCGCGCCGTCCGGGCGCCGTCCTGCCGCCCACAATCCCAATGCCACCGATGGCGCCAGCCGCGGCCAGTCGGCACGTATGCGTGCCGCCATCTGCCTGGCAAGGTCCATGTCGTAATGGCCATGCAGGCCGTGCGGCCATTGCCGGTCGGTGACCAGCCGTGGCGTCATGTCGATGCTGCCGACCGCCGCCAGTGGACAACCCGGATGGTCACGCAGCAGCGTCCATGCCACCATCGCGCCCATCGACCAGCCCACCACGACCACATCGGCCAGTCGAAGGTGGCCGACCAGTGCCGCGGCATCGCGGGCGAGCGCCGCGATAGTGGTGCCGGTGCCGTGCCTCGACAGTCCGTGGCCGGCATGGTCGGGCGCAATCACCCGGAACCCCGCCTGCACCAGCGCGCGCTGGCCGTCGAAGGCTTCGCCGTTGACCGACCAGCCGTGCAGTAGCAGCAGCGGCCGGCCGTCGCCGGCTTCGCGCCAGCCCGGCAAGGCGCCATGCGCCGGATGGGTGGCAAAGGGCGGGGCGGCGGCACTGACACAAGCCGAATCGGGAGCGTCCAACGGCGTGTCTCTCCAGGCAGTGGGTGGGAAGCGATGCAACGGAGGGCAGGGTGCCCCTCTATTGACATCCATGCCGGTCAATTTATACGATGAAACATGAATCAGATATCAGGTTTTGCCTGCATATCGGTTTCCGGGGTGGCGGCAGGCGCGAGGAGGTGCCTGCGGCGTGACCCGAAGCGGCTGGCATTCCAATGACAAGGCGCTCGGCGCCACCGGAGACAAGATGTCCCAGACCGAGACTGGCGAAGTCGGCGAAGTCGGCGAAGCCCGCGAAACACACGGCATGGCCCGCGCCGGCGGCATGTGCCCGCCCAAGACCGCGCGGGGGCAGAAGACCCGCGCGGCACTGCTGCGCGCCGCGGAAAAAGTGTTCGGCGAGAAGGGCTACTACGCCGCGTCGATCTCCGAGATCACGCAGGAAGCCAAGGTCGCCATGGGCACCTTCTACCTGTACTTCAAGGACAAGGAAGACATTTTCCGCGCGCTGGTCAGCCATATGCTGGAACTGGTGCGCGCCCACCTGCGCAAGCACGTGGCCAACGCCGCCAGCCAGATGGAAGCCGAGCGGCTGGGCCTGAAGGCCTTTCTCTCATTCGTTTCGCGCCACAAGAACCTGTACCGCATCGTGCTGGACTCGTATTCGGTGGACGAGACCATCTACAGCAGCTATTTTCAGGTCTTTGCCGAGCTCTACAGCCGGCGGCTGGAGCGCGCCGAAGAGCAGGGCGAGATCGTCCCCGGCGATGCCGAGGTGCGCGCCTGGTGCCTGATCGGCATCAGCAACTTCCTCGGCATGCGCTATGCGCGCTGGAAGCGTCCGGCCTCCATGGAGAAGGTGGTCGACACCGCCTTCGACCTGATCGCCCACGGCCTGCAGCCGCGATGACCATGGCCGAAAATCCGCTGGTCTTGCTCGAACGCAGGGACGGCGTGGCGCTGCTGCGCCTGAACCGGCCGCAGCGGCATAACAGCCTCGTGCCGGCCCTGCTGGAAGCCCTGCTGGGCGCGCTGGACGAAATCGAGGCCGACACGTCGGTCCGCGCCGTGGTGCTGACGCATGCCGGGCGCAATTTCTCGACCGGTGGCGACGTGGCGGCCTTCGCGGCGCAAGGCGATGGCATTGCCGCTTACGCCAGCGAGCTGCTCGCGCTGCTGAACCGTTCGATCCTGCGTCTCGCGGCGCTGCGCTGCCCGGTAGTGGCCGCCGTCGAGGGCTGGCTGACCGGCGGTTCGCTCGGGCTGGTGCTGGCGTGCGACATGGCCGTACTGGCGCAGGATGCGCGCATCGCCCCGTTCTACACGGTGGTGGGCTTCAGCCCGGATGGCGGCTGGACGGCGATGCTGCCGCAGTGGCCGGTCCGGCACGGGCGCGTGGCTGGCAGTTGAACAACACGGTCGTCGCGGCGCCGGATGCCGTCGCGCACGGCCTGGCCTTCGCGCTGTCGGCACCCGGTGCGGCAGAGGCCGAGGCGATCGCGCTGGCGCGCGGCGTGGCGGACAAGGTTCCCGGCAGCGTGGCGCGTACCCGCGCGCTGCTGCGCTGGGACGCCGAAGCGCTGGCGGCGGACCTGGAGCGCGAGCGCGCCGCCTTCGTCGCGCAGATTGCCAGCGCGGAGAGCGCCGACGGCATGCGCCGCTTTCTTGCCGGGCGCACGCGAGAGTAGCCCGGCAGCAGAGATTCCACGCAGTTGCAGCAGGTTCCAGCCCTTCCGACGAAAAAAGAAACCGAACACAGGAGACAGCCATGCAAAGCAACCCCTTCGCCATACGCGCCCTGGTCATGGCCGCCGGCCTTCTGGCCACCGGCGCCGCACTGGCCAAGGACATCCGCATCGCCCACGTCTACGACAAGACCGGCGCGCTGGAAGCGTATGCCAAGCAGACCCAGACCGGCCTGCTGATGGGCCTGGAATACGCCACCAACGGCACCATGACCGTCAACGGCAACAAGCTGGTGGTGATCGAAAAGGATACGCAGGGCAAGCCTGATGTAGCCAAGGCGCAGCTTGCTGCCGCCTACAGCGATGACCGCGCCGATATCGCCGTCGGCCCGACCTCGTCCGGCACCGCGCTGGCGATGCTTTCGGTGGCGGAGGAATACAAGAAGGTGCTGCTGGTCGAGCCCGCCGTCGCCGACTCGATCACCGGCGACAAGTGGAACCGCTATATCTTCCGCACCGGCCGCAATTCGTCGCAGGACGCGATCTCCAACGCCGTGGCGCTGGACAAGCCTGGCGTGACCATCGCCACGCTGGCGCAGGACTATGCGTTCGGCCGTGACGGCGTGAAGGCGTTCAAGGGCGCGCTCAAGAATGCCAGGATCGTCCATGAGGAATACCTGCCCACCAGCACGACGGACTTCACTGCCGGCGCGCAGCGCTTGTTCGATGCGCTCAAGGACAAGCCCGGCCGCAAGGTGATCTTCATCATCTGGGCCGGTGCCGGCAACCCGTTCAAGATCGCCGATCTCGATCCCAAGCGCTACGGCATCGAGATCGCCACCGGCGGCAACATCCTGCCGGCGATGACCAGCTACAAGAATTTCCCGGGCATGGAGGGCGCCACGTACTACTACTTCGGCATCCCCAAGAACAAGGCCAACGAATGGCTGGTGTCGAACCACTACAGCAAGTTCAAGGCGCCGCCCGATTTCTTCACCGCCGGCGGCATGACCGCGGGCATCGCGCTGGTCGAGGCGCTGAAGAAGACCAACGGCGACACCGGCACCGACAAGCTGATCATGGCGATGGAAGGCATGTCGTTCGAGACGCCCAAGGGCAAGATGACGTTCCGCAAGGAAGACCACCAGGCGATGCAGTCGATGTACCACTTCAAGATCAAGGTGGATCCGGCCTTTGCCTGGGGCGTGCCTGAGCTCGTGCGCGAGATCAAGCCCGAAGAAATGAACGTGCCCGTGCGCAACCAACGCTGATGAACGCGCCAGCCCCCTCCGCCCCCTCCGCCCGCTCTGCCGGCCTGCCGGCGTCGCAGTCGCCCGCGGCCCAGCGCGGCACGGCCGCGGCGGCCGGCGTCCGGCCGCTGCTGGAGACGCGCGACCTGACCATCCGCTTCGGCGGCCATGTCGCGGTCAATGCGGTGTCGTGCGCGTTCCGGCCGGGCGAGCTGACCTGCATCGTCGGCCCGAACGGCGCCGGCAAGACCACGTACTTCAACCTGGTCTCGGGGCAGTTGCCGCCCACTGCCGGGCAGATCCTGCTCGACAGCGAGGACGTGACGCGCCTGCCGGTGTCGCAGAAGACCCGGCGTGGCATCGGCCGGGCCTTCCAGCTGACCAGCCTGTTCCCGCAGCTGTCCGTGCTGGAGAACGTGCGGCTGGCGGTGCAGGCGCGGCAGCAGCGCGGCATCGACCTGTTCTCGCTGTGGACCAGCGACCGCGACGTGCGCGCGCAGGCGCTGGCGATCCTGGAGCGCGTGGCGCTGGCAGGCAAGCAGCACCTGACGGTAGGGTCGCTGCCCCATGGCGACCAGCGCAAGCTGGAAGTCGGCATCCTGCTGGCGTTGCAGCCGCGCGTGTTCATGTTCGACGAACCCACCGCGGGCATGAGCGTGGACGAGGTGCCGGTGATCCTGGACCTGATCCGCGAGATCCGCCAGGACCGCAGCAAGACCGTGCTGCTGGTCGAGCACAAGATGGACGTGGTGCGCTCGCTGGCCGACCGCATCATCGTGCTGCACAACGGCACGCTCGTGGCTGACGGCGACCCCGCCGAGGTGATCGCGTCGCCGGTAGTGCAGCAGGCTTACCTGGGCATGGCGGAGGAAGAGAAGGAGGGCGGCAACCATGGCTGACGCGCAACACGCCACGCCTATCCTGCGGCTGCAGGGCGTGCAGACCCATATCGGCCCGTACCACATCCTGCACGGCGTCAGCTTCGACGTGCCGCGCGGCGGCGTGACCATGCTGCTGGGACGCAATGGCGCCGGCAAGACTACGACGCTGCGCACCATCATGGGTTTGTGGCAGGCGAGCACGGGCACGGTGACCTTCGACGGCACGGACATCACTCGCCACAGCACGCCGTCGATCGCGCAGGCGGGCATTGCCTACGTGCCGGAGAACATGAGCGTGTTCTCCGACCTCACGGTGGCCGAGAACATGCGCCTGGCCGCGCGCAACGGCGCCATCGACGAACGGCGGCTGGACTGGGTGTTCCGCATGTTCCCGGCGCTCAAGACTTTCTGGCACCAGCGCGCCGGCGTGCTGTCGGGCGGGCAGAAGCAGATGCTGTCGGTGGCGCGCGCCATCATCGAGCCGCGCAAGCTGCTGATCGTTGACGAGCCCACCAAGGGGCTGGCACCCGCGATCATCCAGAACATGATCCATGTATTCCGCGAGCTGAAGCAGACCGACGTGTCGATCCTGCTGGTGGAGCAGAACTTCAACATGGCGAAATCGGTGGGGGATACGGTGGCGGTGATGGATGACGGGCGCACCGTGCATGCGGGGACGATGGCGGCGCTGGCGGGCGATGAGGCGCTGCAGCAGCAACTGCTGGGGCTGTCGCTGGCGGCGCACCAGTAACGCGGGACGAGACCAATGACCACTTCTACGACCTTGCCGGCCACCGCGCCGGCAGCCCTGCCCAAGATCCGGCTCGACTGGACCCCGCTGGCCCTGGCGCCGCTGCTGATGCTGCTGGCCTTCCCGCTGGTCGGCAGTCCATCGACCTGGCTCACGCTGACCATTGCCGGGCTGGCGATGGGGATGATCATCTTCGTGGTGTCCTCCGGCCTGACGCTGGTCTTTGGCCTGATGGACGTGCTCAACTTCGGCCACGGCGCCTTCATCGCGCTGGGTGCCTACGTGGCGGCATCGGTGCTGCTGCCGATGGCAGGCTGGGTGGAGGCGGACAGCCTCGTGCAGAACCTGGCGGTGTTCGCGCTGGCGATCGCCGCCGCCATGGTCGCCGCCGGCGCGGTCGGCCTGTTCTTCGAGCGCGTGGTGGTGCGTCCGGTCTATGGACAGCACCTGAAGCAGATCCTGATTACCATGGGCGGCATGATCGTCGCCGAGCAACTGATAAAGGCGATCTGGGGCCCGGAAACCATCGCGCTGCAGGTGCCCACCACGTTCCGTGGCGCGGTGCTGCTGGGCGATGCCGCGATCGAGAAATACCGGCTGATCGCGATGGCGCTCGGTCTGGTGATCTTTATCGCGATGCTGCTGCTCCTCAACCGCACCCGCATCGGCCTGCTGATCCGCGCTGGCGTGGAGAACCGCGAGATGGTCGAAGCGCTCGGCTACCGCATCCGCCGGCTGTTCATCGGCGTGTTTGTTGTCGGCGCCGGCCTGGCCGGACTGGGCGGCGTGCTGTGGGGGCTGTACCAGCAGAACATCACCGCGGCGATCGGCGCGCAGGTGAACGTGCTCATCTTTATCGTCATCATCATCGGCGGGCTGGGCTCGACCACGGGCTGCTTCGTCGGCGCGTTGCTGGTTGGCCTGATGGCGAACTACACCGGCTTCCTGTTCCCGAAGGTTGCGCTGTTCTCCAACATCCTGCTGATGATGCTGATCCTGTTGTGGCGTCCGCAAGGGCTGTTCCCGGTGGCGCGGCGCTGAACGGAAGGACACGACCATGATCCGACTTCTCTCCGGCGACCTGCCGCGCAGCCGCGTGCTGACCGTGATCCTGCTGCTGATCCTGCTGGCGCTGGCCTGCGCGCCGTTCGCTTTCCCCGGCGCGCGCGCGCTGAACATGGCAGCCAAGATCTGCATCTTCGTGGTGCTGGTGGCCAGCTATGACCTGCTGCTGGGCTACACTGGCATCGTCTCGTTTGCGCATACGATGTTCTTCGGCATCGGCGGCTACGGCGTCGCCATCGCGATGTCGCGGATGGAGCCGGGCTGGGGCGCGCTCGCGGTGGGCGCCGTCGGTGCGCTGGCGGTCTCGGCGCTGCTGGCGTTCCTGATCGGCCTGTTCTCGCTGCGCGTGCGCGCGATCTTCTTCGCGATGATCACGCTGGCAGTGGCGACCGCGTTCGCCACGCTGGTATCGCAGCTGTCGGAGTGGACCGGCGGCGAGGACGGGCTGACCTTCAAGGTGCCTGAGATGCTGCGCCCCGGCTTTTCGATCGGAGACGCGGAGTTGCTGGGCGTGCCGCTGACCGGCAAGCTGCTGAGCTACTACCTGGTGTTCGCCGGCGCGCTGGTGCTGTTCCTGTTGCTGCTGCGCATCGTCAACTCGCCTTTCGGCCGCGTGCTGCAGGCGATCCGCGAGAATGACTTTCGCGCTGAGGCCATCGGCTACCGCACTGTGGTCTACCGCACGGTGTCGACGGTCTTGTCTGCGATGTTCGCCACGCTGGCGGGGGTGCTGATGGCGGTGTGGCTGCGCTATAACGGTCCTGATACCTCGCTGTCGTTCGAGATCATGGTCGACATCCTGCTGATCGTGGTGATCGGCGGCATGGGTACGATCTACGGCGCGGTGATCGGCACGGTGCTGTTCCTGGTGGCCCAGACCTACCTGCAGGACGTGATGAAGCTGGCCAGCGACGCCACCACGGCGCTGCCGCTGCTGTCGTCGCTGCTGCATCCGGACCGCTGGCTGCTGTGGCTGGGGCTGCTGTTTATCCTGAGCGTCTACTACTTCCCGCAAGGCGTGGTGGGGCGGCTGCGCGGCAATCGTGCCGTGCAGGACGTGGCAACCTGAGCGGAGACCCGCGCAATGTACGTGATCGACTGGCTGCACAAGAACGCGCAGCACACTCCCGGCAAGGTCGCGCTGGTGGACGTGAAGAGCGGACGCCGGGTGACCTATCGCCAGTTCGACGAGCGCGCCAGCCGCTTCGCCGAATACCTGACCGAGGGCCTGCAACTGGCGCCGGGCACGCGCGTCGCCGTGCTCGCGCATAACAGCTCCGACTATTTCGAGATGCTGTATGGCTGCGCCAAGGCCGGCATGGTGATGGTGTGCCTGAACTGGCGCCTGCCCGCGGCGGAGTTGCTGCCGATCCTGCAGGACTGCACGCCCGAGGTGCTGGTCGCCGGCGACGGCTTCCTTGCCGTTGCCGCCGAACTGGCGCGTACCGTGCCGCTGCGCGCGGTACTGCATCTTGCCGATGACGAGGCGGCCGACGTACCAGGTGGCTGGACCGAATACGAAGCCGTGCTCGATGCTGCTTCCGGACGCATCATCGAGATGCCGTGCCGCGACGAATCCGAGGCCTGGCACCTGTTGTACACCTCCGGCACCACCGGCAAGCCCAAGGGCGTGATCCAGACCTATGGCATGGTGTTCTTCAACGCCGTCAATGCCATGCTGGCCAACAAGATCACGCGCGACGACGTGTTCCTGAACGTGCTGCCGTTCTTCCATACCGGCGGCCTGAATCTGTATGCCAACCCGGTGCTGCATGCCGGCGGCACGGTCCACATCATGCGGCAGTTCGAGCCGCAGGTCGTGCTGGACCGGCTCGACCGCAACTCGGGCGAGGGCATCACCATGTTCTTCGCGGTGCCCGCGGTCTACCTGTTCCTGAGCCAGCACGCAGGCTTTGCGCAAGCGGACTTCTCCGGCGTGCGCAACATGTCGGCGGGCGGCTCGCCGGTGCCGCGGCCGCTGCTGGAAGCCTACCTGGCCAAGGGCGTGACCATCTGCTTCGGCTTTGGCATGACCGAAACCGGCCCCACGGTCTTTGTCTGCGACGAAGCCACCGCGCGCCGCAAGATCGGCACCATCGGCAAGCCGGTTGGATCGATGCTGACGCGCATCGCCGACCCGCTCGGCAACGACGTCGCGCCCGGCGAACGTGGTGAACTGCTGATCAAGGGGCCGGGCGTCACGCCCGGCTACTGGAACCTGCCCGAAGCGACTGCCAATGCGATCCGCGACGGCTGGCTGCATTCCGGCGACATCGCCTGGCGCGACGAGGAGGGCGACTACTACATCGTCGACCGCGCCAAGGACATGTACATTTCCGGCGGCGAGAACGTCTATCCCGCCGAAGTCGAGAACGTGCTGTTCCAGCTGCCGGGCGTGGCCGAGGCCGCCGTGATCGGCACGCCGGACGAACGTTGGGGCGAGACCGGCATGGCGCTGGTGGTGCTGCGCGCCGGCGCCACGCTCGATGCCGAGCAGGTCATCGCCCATTGCAAGGCGCAGCTGGCAGGCTACAAGGTGCCGCGCCACGTGCGCTTTGTCGATGCCTTGCCGCGCACGCCGTCCGGCAAGGTGGAAAAGCACAAGCTGCGCGCCAGGTTTTCCGGCTGACGCGCCACACCCCGCCATACGCATCTCCCGCATTTCCTGCATTTCCTGCAGTTCCGCTGTCCGCTGTCCGCAGTCTCCGCTGTTCTCCATTGACGTTCGTCTCTACCGCCCCGACACGGGGCGACAGAAGGAGGGTGACATGCATTCCAAGCAGTTTCCGCCGCTGCAAGAAAGCCGCCTGCGCCGCACTGTGTTCGCCATCGCCGCCGCCATGCTGGCCGCTGCCTGCGGCTCGGGCGATGACAACAATGGCAACGGAAACAACCCCAACACCAAGCCCGCGTATATCGGCACGGTCACCGTCAACAGCTACAACGGCAGCAGCGACGACCTGCTGACCGCGGGGCTGGGCAAGGACGGACTCGCCAGCGCTACAGCCCCGGTGCCGGCCAATGCCACCGCGCCGACCGCGGCGGAGTTGCGGCGCTATGCGATCTACGCCAACTACCGCGCCATTGTCGATACCACCGCGGCTGGCGGCTACGGCTCGCTGTACGGCCCCAACGTGGACGCTCAGGGCAATGTCACCGGCTCGGAAGGCAAGGTCGCCGGCGTGGAATACCTGGCGTATTCGGACGACGGCACAGGACAGCAGAACGTGACGATGCTGGTCCAGATACCCGCCACGTTCGATACCGCGAGGCCGTGCGTGATCACCGCCACGTCGTCGGGCTCGCGCGGCGTGTACGGCGCCATCGCCACCGGCGAATGGGGGCTGAAGCGCGGCTGCGCGGTGGCTTACACCGACAAGGGCACCGGTGCCGCGCCGCACGACCTGGACACCGATACCGTGCCGCTGATCGACGGCACGCGCACCACGCGCGCTGCTGCCGGCAAGAATGCGCAGTTCGCCGCGCCTGCCGGCGCCACGTCGCTCGCCGACTTCACCGCCGCCAGCCCGCACCGGCTCGCGTTCAAGCACGCCCATTCTCAGCGCAACCCGGAGAAGGACTGGGGCAAGTTCACGCTGCAGGCGGTGGAGTTCGCGATCTGGGCAATCAACGACCGCTTCGGTGCGGTGTCTGCCAACGGCACGCGCCAGCGCAGCATGGACAAGGGCAAGATCCTGGTGATTGCCTCAAGCGTGTCCAACGGCGGCGGCGCCGCGGTGGCCGCGGCCGAACAGGACGCCGATGGCCTGATCGACGGCGTGGCCGTAGGCGAGCCCAATCTCAACATGCCGCCAGACACGGGCGTCGTCGTGCAGCGCGGCGGCGTGCAGGTCCTGTCCTCGGGCCGCACGCTGTATGACTACACCAGCACGGCGAACCTGCTGCAGCATTGCGCCGCGCGGACTACCGCGCTGACGCAGTCCCCGTTCTACAACAACCCGACCATGGAGCCATTCTTTGCCGCACGCTGCACCACGCTCGCGGAAAAGGGGCTGGTCAGCGGCGCCAATACCAACGAGCAGAGCGCCAGCGCGTTGCAGGCCCTGCATGCTGCGGGCTGGGAGCCGGAATCCGATGACCTGCACCCGTCACTGGCCGCATTCGACACGGCTGCCGCGATTACCGTGACCTACGCCAACGCCTACGCGCAGGCGAGCGTGACCGACAAGCTGTGCGGCTACAGCTTTGCGAATACGCTGACCGACCTGAAGCCCGCTGCGATCGCACCCGCGGCGCTGGCGTCGATGTTCGCCACCGGCAACGGCATCCCGCCGCAGCCGCCGACAGTGCAACTGATCAACGACCTCGACCCGACGCACGGCCCGTACCTGAACCTGTTTTCCGTGTCGGCATCGAACGGCCGCACCGATCTCAACTACGATGGCGCCGATTGCCTGCGCAAGCTGCTGGCCGGCAGCGACGCCGCGGCGCGCGCACTGCAGGCGGGCCAGGCGCTGACGCTGCGCAACGGTAACCTGCGCGGCAAGCCGGCGGTGATCGTGCATGGCCGCAGCGACGGCCTGCTGCCGGTGAACCATACTTCGCGCCCGTACCTGGGGCTGAACCGGCAGAAGGAGGGCGTGACCAGCAAGCTGTCGTACATCGAGGTGGAGAACGCCCAGCATTTCGATGCCTTCATCGGACTGGTGCCGGGCTACAGCAACCGCTATGTGCCGCTCCATGTCTACCTGAACCGTGCGCTCGACGCTGTCTACGACAACCTGACCTCCGGCAAGGCGTTGCCGCCATCGCAGGTAGTGCGCACCACGCCGCGCGGCGGCACCTTTAACACGCCCGCGCCCACGCTGCTGCCGTCCAATGTCCCACCGATCGCTGCCACACCCGCGCCGGGCAATGCGATTACCGTCAATGCTTCGACCGTAGAGGTGCCCAACTGATGACCGACGCCATGCCGCGCGTGCTGACGCAACACGACTTTGACCGCTTCGCCGTGCTGTCGCGCGATGACAACCCGATCCACTGCGATCCGGCCTTTGCCCGCGGCACGCATTTCGGTGCCACGGTGGCGCACGGCATGTTCCTGTTTTCGTTGCTGTGCGCCCATACGTGGCGGGAGCTGGCCGCGCCCGCGCTGCCGGTGGTGCAGACGCTGATGTTCCCGACGCCGGCCTTCGTCGGCGATGCGGTGGCGTTTGCGCTGGTCGCGCGGCCTCAGGCGGGACTGGCGGGCTTCGGCACCACGGTCAGCGCGGGCATCCCGGGCGCGGCGCCGCGCGTCGCGGCCGCAGGCGAATCGTTGTGGCTGGCCGATGCGGCACCTGGCCGGTTGCCATCGTGGCCGGGCGCGCAGCCGGAGGGCGAGGGCGACCCAACGCTCTACGGCCTGCGCCCCGGACAGTCCGCCAGTGCCACCCGCGCTTTTGCCGCGGCCGATATCGACGAGTATGTGGCCCTGACCGGCGATGCCAACCCGTACCACGCCGACCCTGCCTTCGCGCGCGGGCGAGGGTTCGGCGGCGCGATCGTGCCGCTGCCACTGCTGGCTGGCATGTTCTCTGACCTGCTGGGAACGCGCCTGCCCGGGCGCGGCACCGGCTGGATGAAGCAGTCGCTGCGGCTGGCGTCGGCCGCGCGGCTCGACGAACCGCTGACGGCGCAGGTGCGCATCGTCCGCCTGCGCGCCGGCAAGGACCTGGTCAACCTGGCCAGCGTGGTCACCGGGGAGGAAGGCCGCGTGGTGGTGCAGGGCGAGTCGCTGGTGCTGGTGCGCAACCTGGAGGACAAAGGCAGCGGGAGCCGGGCGGCATAGCAAGATGCATTACGGAGTCCGCTGCGTATCGTTTGCTGCACTCGACGACATGCGGTCTCAGTCCTTGAAATGTCGCGACAAAGCCTTATCTTTCGGATATCCAGTGTCCGGCAGGGCATCCAGGCAACCCGGCGGTAAAGCCCGGAGCCGGCGCCCCCCGCATCAGGACACGACCTATCCGAGAGAGGGAATCCTATGCGTCTTGACAAGCTGACCACCCGGTTCCAGGAAGCGCTGGCTGAAGCGCAAAGCCTGGCCCTGGCCAACGACAACCAATACATCGACCCGCAGCATGTGCTGCGCGCGCTGCTGTCGCAGGACGACGGCGCCGCCCGCGCGCTGCTCGCACGCGCCGGCGTCAACGTGCAGGGCCTGCAGACGGCGCTGGACGCCGCCATCAAGCGCCTGCCGCAGGTGCAGGGCACCAACGAGGTCCAGATCGGCCGCGACCTGGTCAACCTGCTCAACGCCACGGAGAAAGAAGCGCTCAAGCGCGGCGACCAGTTCATCGCCAGCGAGCTGTTCCTGCTTGCCGTGTCCGACGACAAGGGTGACGCCGGCCGCATCGCGCGCGAAAACGGCCTGAGCCGCAAGTCGCTGGAGTCGGCCATCCAGGCCGTGCGCGGCGGCGAATCCGTCAACAGCGCCGACGCCGAAGGCCAGCGCGAGGCGCTGAAGAAGTACACCATCGACCTGACCGAGCGTGCCCGCATCGGCAAGCTCGATCCCGTGATCGGCCGCGACGACGAGATCCGCCGCGCGATCCAGATCCTGCAGCGCCGCACCAAGAACAACCCGGTGCTGATCGGCGAACCCGGCGTGGGCAAGACCGCGATCGTGGAAGGGCTGGCGCAGCGCATCGTCAACGGCGAAGTGCCCGAGAGCCTGAAGAACAAGCGCGTGCTGGTGCTCGACATGGCCGGCCTGCTGGCTGGCGCCAAGTACCGCGGCGAGTTCGAGGAACGCCTGAAGGCGGTGCTGAGCGACGTCGCCAAGGACGAGGGCCAGACCATCGTCTTTATCGACGAGATCCACACGATGGTCGGCGCGGGCAAGGCCGAGGGCGCGATCGACGCGGGCAACATGCTCAAGCCGGCGCTGGCGCGCGGCGAGCTGCATTGCATCGGCGCGACCACGCTGGACGAATACCGCAAGTACATCGAGAAAGACGCCGCGCTGGAGCGCCGCTTCCAGAAGGTGCTGGTCGACGAGCCCACGGTGGAAGCCACCATCGCCATCCTGCGTGGGCTGCAGGAGAAGTATGAGCTGCACCACGGCGTGGAGATCACCGACCCGGCCATCGTCGCCGCGGCGGAGCTTTCGCATCGCTATATCACCGACCGCTTCCTGCCCGACAAGGCGATCGACCTGATCGACGAGGCGGGCGCGCGCATCAAGATGGAAATCGACTCCAAGCCGGAGGCGATGGACAAGCTCGAGCGGCGCACCATCCAGCTCAAGATCGAGCGCGAAGCGGTCAAGAAAGAGACCGACGAAGCCTCGCTCAAGCGCCTGGACCTGATCGAGCAGGAGATCGCGCGCCTGGAGAAGGAATACGCCGACCTCGACGAGATCTGGAAGGCCGAGAAGGGCGCCGCGCAGGGCACGGCCGCGCTGAAGGAAGAGATCGAGAAGATCAAGCTGGAGATCTCCAGGCTGCAGCGCGAAGGCAAGCTCGACAAGGTGGCCGAGCTGCAATACGGCAAGCTGCCGGGCCTGGAAGGCAAGCTCAAGGCCGCGACCGACGCCGAAGCCAGCGAGCAGAAACAGCCCAACAAGCTGCTGCGCACGCAGGTGGGCGCCGAGGAAATCGCCGAAGTGGTGAGCCGCGCGACCGGCATTCCCGTATCGAAGATGATGCAGGGCGAGCGCGAGAAGCTGCTGAAGATGGAAGACCGCCTGCATGCGCGCGTGGTGGGGCAGGACGAGGCGGTGCGGCTGGTGTCCGATGCCATCCGCCGCTCGCGTGCCGGGCTGGCGGACGAGAACAAGCCCTATGGCTCGTTCCTGTTCCTGGGCCCGACCGGCGTTGGCAAGACCGAGCTGTGCAAGGCACTGGCCGAGTTCATGTTCGACTCCGAAGAGCACCTGATCCGCATCGACATGAGCGAATTCATGGAGAAGCACAGCGTCAGCCGCCTGATCGGCGCGCCGCCGGGATACGTGGGCTACGAGGAAGGCGGCTACCTGACCGAGGCCGTGCGCCGCAAGCCGTACAGTGTGGTGCTGCTCGATGAGGTCGAGAAGGCCCACCCCGACGTCTTCAACGTGCTGCTGCAAGTGCTGGACGACGGCCGCCTGACCGATGGCCAGGGCCGCACGGTGGACTTCAAGAACACGGTGATCGTGATGACGTCCAACCTGGGTTCGCAGATCATCCAGGCGATGAGCGGCGAGCCGCAGGAAGCAATCAAGGGCGCGGTCTGGCAGGAAGTGCGCACGCATTTCCGGCCGGAGTTCCTGAACCGGATCGATGAAGTCGTGGTGTTCCACGCGCTGGACCAGAAGAACATCGAGTCGATCGCGCGCATCCAGCTGCAACGCCTGCAGGCCCGCCTGGCCCGCATGGACATGACGCTGGAGGTCAGCGAGCACGCGCTGGAGAAGATCGCCAGCGCAGGCTACGACCCGGTGTTTGGGGCGCGTCCGCTCAAGCGGGCGATCCAGCAGCAGATCGAAAATCCGGTGGCGCGCGCCATCCTGGAAGGCAAGTTCACGGCAAAGGATGTGGTGCCGGTGGATTACGTGGACGGCGAGTTCACGTTCGGGCGGTCCGTCCACTAAGCCCGGCCCGAGCCGGCGGTCTCATGGCCAGGCCCTTGCGGATCCGCAAGGGCCTTTTTTCATGTCGCGCTTCCCTCGCCATGTAAGGGAGTGCCGCACCGTGCAATTTTTTCACGGCGCTGCCCGGTTCCGCCCCGCCAACCGCCGGGCCGCATGCGGTTTTCCAAGTGGCACACTTTTCGCGTTGCAAAAGGGTTGAGTTTCCTTACAAAGCGCTGCGCCGCGATGCAGCCATCCCCACAGGAGCCAATCCATGACCGACAAGTCCTTCCTCACAGACGTCAAGACCCTGCGCGAGCGCGCCCGCAAGCACCTCGACGAGGGTGCAGTGACCGCGGGCTATACGGCGGACCGCGAGACGGTGCTCAAGCTGCTGAACGATGCGCTGGCCACCGAAATCGTCTGCGTGCTGCGCTATCGCCGCCACTACTTCATGGCCCAGGGCCCGAACTCGAAGAGCGTCGCCGAAGAATTCCTGGCCCATTCCAATGAAGAGCAGGGCCATGCCGACCAGATCGCCGAGCGCATCGTCCAGCTTGGCGGCGAGCCCGACTTCGCGCCGGACGGCCTCACCAGCCGCTCGCATGCCGAATATGTGCCGGGCAACAACCTGACCGAGATGATCAAGGAAGACCTGGTGGCCGAGCGCATCGCCATCGACAGCTATCGCGAGATCATCAAGTTCCTGGGCGAGCGCGACCCCACTTCGCGCCGGATGATGGAAGAGATCCTGGCGGTGGAAGAAGAACACGCCGACGAAATGGCGGACCTGCTGGCGCGCCAGGGCGGCTGAAGCCCCACACGGCGATTCGCTGCGGGTTGTTCCGGACTTGACCGCGATCAAACCGGATGCCGCGGCGACCCGATACCATTTGTCTTGTCATGGAGATGCGGGGGCGCTCTTCATGACTTGTCTACCCGTTTCCGGAATGGAAACTTCGCCCGCACCGGTTTGCCGGTGCGGGCGTTTTCTTTTGTGCGTGCCGGTTGCGCCACCTCCGGCCACCTGGCGCCCCCATCGTCCCCATATGGCGGCATGCCGATATTTCCGTCCGATCTTATGCAAAAAACAGCAAAGGATCGGCGAAACCATTCGTTCCGTTCAGATAGCCCCGTCGGTAGTCTTGCTCCTGACACAAGCCCGCCCCCGACGGCGGGCAAAGCAACCAGAGGCGCCTGGCGCCCATTCACGACAGACGGGAGCAACACACATGATCCGCAAACTGGCCATCGGCCTGGCAGTCCTGGGCGCCCTGGGCGCGGCGCAGACCGCTTCGGCGACCAGCCTGCTCAACGTTTCCTACGACCCGACGCGCGAACTGTACGTCGACGTCAACGCCGCCTTCGCCAAGGCCTGGAAGGCCCAGGGCGGCGATGCCGTGACCGTGCGCCAGTCACATGGCGGATCCGGCAAGCAGGCCCGTTCGGTGATCGACGGGCTGGACGCAGACGTGGTGACGCTGGCGCTGGGCTATGACGTCGACGCCATTGCGGAGAAGGGCCTGATCAAGCCGGACTGGCAAAAGCGCCTGCCGCATAACGCCGCGCCGTACACCTCGACCATCGTGTTCCTGGTGCGCAAGGGCAACCCCAAGGGCATCAAGGACTGGGGCGACCTGGTCAAGCCTGGCGTGCAGGTGATCACGCCGAACCCGAAGACCTCGGGCGGTGCGCGCTGGAACTACCTGGCCGCGTGGGGCTATGCGCTGCGCCAGCCGGGCGGCAATGAAACCAAGGCGCGCGAGTTCGTCGGCGAACTGCTCAAGCACGTGCCGGTGCTGGATTCCGGCGCGCGCGGCGCCACCACCACGTTCGTCGAGCGTGGCCTGGGCGACGTGCTGCTGGCCTGGGAAAACGAAGCCATCCTGGCCATCAAGGAACTGGGTCCGGACAAGTTCGAGATCGTCGCGCCGTCGATCTCGATCCTGGCCGAGCCGCCGGTGGCCGTGGTCGACAAGGTGGTCGACAAGAAGGGCACGCGCAAGGCCGCCGAGGCCTACCTGCAGTTCCTGTACACCGACGAAGGCCAGGAGATCGCCGCAAAGAACTACTACCGTCCGATCTCGCAGAAGGTGGCGGCCAAGTACGCAGCCAACTTCCCCAAGGTCAAGCTGTTCACCATCGATGAAGTGTTTGGCGGCTGGCAAAAGGCCCAGAAGACCCACTTCGCCGACGGCGGCTCGTTCGACCAGGTCTACCAGCCCGGCAAGAAATAACCCATGAGGCCGGCGGGCGGGGCCGCGTGGGGCGGCCCGGCACCGAGCCGGCCCAACAGAAGAAGGAAGCCCCGATGTCCATCCTGACGCTCTCCGGCAGCCCGTCGGTCCAGTCCCGCTCCGGCTTCGTGCTGGCGCACCTGCGCACCGCGCTGGAGGCTGCCGGCGAACGCACCCGCCACCTGGACCTGCGCGACCTGCCGGCGGGTCCGCTGCTGGCAGCGCGCGTGGACGATGACGCGATTGCCGCCGCCACCCGCGCGGTGGCCGAGGCCCAGGTGGTAGTGCTGGCCACGCCGGTCTACAAGGCCGCCTACAGCGGCCTGCTCAAGGCCTTCCTGGATTTGCTGCCGCAAACCGGCCTGCGCGACAAGATCGTGCTGCCGATCGCCACTGGCGGCAGCCTCGCCCATGCGCTGGCGATCGACTACGCGCTGCGCCCCGTGCTGTCCGCGCTGGGCTCGCGCCAGATCCTGCCCGGCATCTTTGCCGTGGACCAGCAGATCGACACCTCCGCCTATTCCGACTCCGGCGGCGTGCGCCAGGCGCGTTTTGACGCCGCGCTGTCCGCCCGCCTCGACGAAGGCCTGCTGCGCGTGCGCGACGCACTGGCCCACGCCCGCATCGAGGTTCCGCTCGACGCGCTCGACGTTATGCCCGGCGCCTTCGTGCAGCGCGCCGCCGCTGCCGCCGTGGTGGCGGAGCGATGTACCGCCTGATCTGAATTCCTGATGCATTGGGCGCCGGCCAGTCCGGCGCCGCGGCAGCAACGCCGCCAACCATGCCACCGGCAACCCGGGCAGGCAGGGCGGGTTGCTGCCCGCGCATTCACGCTGTCCCGACTTCAGAACATGCGCCGGCGGTTGACCGGCCACGGAGGAAATCGCATGACCACCATTATCAAGCCGGCCGGCTCGCTGCGCCGCCGCCTGTTTATCGCCGCGCTGGTGGCCGCCACCGGCCTGGCCTACGGCCTGCTGCCCGGCCGCGCCGAAGCGCAATCGAAGATCGACGCCAAGGTGCTGCGCATCGGCTACCAGAAGTACGGCACGCTGACGCTGCTGAAGGCGCGCGGCACGCTGGAAAAGCGGCTGGCGCCGCAAGGCATCACCGTCAGGTGGACTGAATTCCCGGCCGGCCCGCAATTGCTGGAAGGCCTCAATGTCGGCGCCGTCGACTTCGGCACCGTGGGCGAGGCCCCACCGATCTTCGCACAGGCCGCCGGGGCGCAACTGGTCTACGTCGGCAACGAACCGCCGGCGCCGACCGCCGAGGCCATCGTCGTGCCCAAGGGCTCGGCGCTGCGCTCGGTGGCCGACCTGCGCGGCAAGCGCGTGGCTTTCAACAAGGGCTCGAACGTGCATTACCTGCTGGTGCGCCAGCTGGAGAAGGCCGGCCTGCAGTACGGCGATATCCAGCCGGTCTACCTGCCGCCCGCCGATGCGCGCGCCGCCTTCGAGCGCGGCTCGGTCGATGCGTGGGTGATCTGGGACCCGTTCCTCGCAGCCGCCGAGAAGCAGCTTGGCGCGCGCGTGCTGGCCGATGGCCGTGGCGCGGATGGCAAGAACGTGGTCAGCAACCACCAGTTCTACCTGGCGTCGCGTCCCTACGCACAGGCCAGGCCCGAAATTGTGCGCCTGATCCTGGATGAACTCGCCACGCTGGGCACCTGGGCCGAAAAGAATCCGAAGGACGCGACCGCCGTGCTGACCGGCGAAGTCGGCCTGCCTGCCGATGTGCTGGAACTGGCCGTGTCGCGCTTCTCTTACGGCGCGCGCCCGGTCAGCGCCGACGTGCTGGCCGAGCAGCAGCGCATCGCCGATGCCTTCCACGCGCTCAAGCTGATCCCCAAGCCGGTCAAGGTGGCCGACGCGCGGTGGGACGTACCGCAGCAGCAGGCGCAGCGCTAATGCAGCGCCAAGACGTCGCTTAGGCCTCGCACAACAACAAGGAAAACGGCATGCACGTATTCTGGTTTATCCCCACCCACGGCGACAGCCGCTACCTCGGCACCTCCGAAGGCGCGCGCGAAGTCAATTTCGACTACATGAAGCAGGTCGCCGTGGCCGCCGATACGCTTGGCTATGAAGGGGTGCTGATTCCCACCGGGCGTTCCTGCGAAGACCCGTGGGTGGCGGCGTCGGCCCTGTCGGCCGTGACGCAGCGCCTGAAGTTCCTCGTGGCCGTGCGCCCGGGCCTGATGGCGCCGACGCTGGCGGCGCGCATGGCGGCAACGTTCGATCGCCTCTCCAACGGACGGCTGCTGATCAACCTGGTCACCGGCGGCGACACCGCCGAGCTGGAAGGCGATGGACTGTTCCTCGACCACAGCGAGCGCTACGAGGCCTCGGCAGAATTCCTGCGCATCTGGCGCGACGTGCTGGCGGCCAGCCATGACAGCGGCCAGGTCGATTACCAGGGCAAGCACCTGAGCGTGAAGGGCGCGCGCGTCCTCTACCCGCCGCTGCAGCGGCCGCATCCGCCGGTGTATTTCGGCGGCTCGTCGGCGCCGGCGCATGCGCTGGCGGGCGAGCAGGTCGATACCTACCTGACCTGGGGCGAACCGCCGGCCGACGTCGCGCAGAAGCTGGAAGATGTTCGCCGGCACGCGGCAAAGCACGGCCGCACGGTCAGGTTCGGCATCCGCCTGCACGTGATCGTGCGCGAGACCGATGCCGCCGCGTGGGCCGCCGCCGAAGACCTGATCAGCCGCCTCGACGACGAGACCGTGGCGCGCGCGCAGGCGGTGTTCGCCAGGATGGATTCGGAAGGGCAGCGCCGCATGGCCGCGCTGCATGCGGGCGCTGAGCGTCGCACGCGCCGCACGCGCGAGGCGCTGGAAATCAGCCCCAACCTGTGGGCCGGCGTCGGCCTGGTGCGCGGCGGTGCCGGCACCGCGCTGGTGGGCGACCCGCACACCGTCGCCGAACGCATGCGCGAGTACGCCGAACTCGGCATCGACACGTTCGTGCTGTCCGGCTACCCGCACCTGGAAGAAGCCTACCGCTTTGCCGAACTGGTGTTTCCGCTGCTGCCGCGCTCGGTGCGCGAGAAGTTGCCGGGCAAGGTGCTGTCCGGGCCGTTCGGCGAAGTCATGGCGACCGGCATCGTGCCGCGCGCCGCGCAGAGTTGAGGGAGGGCGGCATGAGCGCTCCGCATCTTCCGCCGCCGCGCCGGCATCCCGCCGCGCTGGCGCGCGCCGTGGCACCGTGGATCGTGCCGGTGCTGCTGATCGTGGTGTGGCAGGCGGCCTCGCAGTACGGCTGGCTGTCGAACCGCGTGCTGCCGGCCCCGCTGGCCGTGCTGCAGGCCGCCTGGGACCTGGCCCGTTCGGGCGAATTGTGGAAGCACGTGGGCGTCAGCACCTGGCGCGCGCTGGCCGGGTTTGCCATCGGCGGCGGGCTCGGCCTGCTGCTGGGGCTGCTGACGGGCACGTTCCGCAGCGCGGCCACGCTGCTCGACAGCACGCTCCAGATGGTGCGCAACATCCCGCCGCTGGCACTGATCCCGCTGGTGATCCTGTGGTTCGGCATCGATGAATCCGCCAAGCTGTTCCTGGTGTCGCTGGGCGTGTTCTTCCCGGTGTACCTGAACACCTACCACGGCATCCGCTCGGTTGACACCGGCCTGGTGGAAATGGCGCGCAGCTACGGGCTGTCGGGCTGGCAGCTGTACCGTGAAGTGATCCTCCCAGGCGCGTTGCCCGGGATCCTGGTGGGCGTGCGTTTTTCACTCGGGCTGATGTGGGTGATCCTGATCGTCGCGGAGACCATCTCCGCGCAGTCCGGTATCGGCTACATGACGATGAACGCGCGCGAGTTCCTGCAAACCGATGTGGTGCTGGTGGGCATCCTGCTCTACGCACTGCTGGGCAAGCTGGCCGACCTGCTGTCGCGGGGGCTGGAGCGCTACTGGCTGCGCTGGCACCCGGGCTACGCAGCCGCCTGAACCCCGCAACGCCGCACGTTCGGCAAGGAGATCGATATGCAGATGTATCCGGTGGAACAGGCCGCGCTGGCCGAACTGGAAGCGGGACTCGCGCGTCGCGAGGCAGTCAGGCACGAGGCAGAGGCTCCGCACCGCACTGGTGGCGTCGCGCTGCGCTTGCGCCAGGTGGTCAAGCGCTACGACGGCCGCGAGGTGCTGCACGATGTGGCGCTCGACGTTGCGCCGGGTGAATTCGTCGCCATCGTCGGGCGCAGCGGCTGCGGCAAGAGCACGCTGCTGCGGCTGGTGGCGGGGCTGGAAGGCGCCGATGCCGGCACCATTGCGATCGACGGTGACGCGCAAGACCACGCGAAAAGCAGCCGCAAGCGCGGCGCCGACGTGCGCGTGATGTTCCAGGACGCGCGCCTGCTGCCTTGGAAGCGCGTGCTGGACAACGTGGCGCTGGGCCTGCCGCGCGCGCGGCGTGGCGAGGCGGCCGAAGTGCTGGCGCAGGTGGGCCTGGCCGACCGCGCACAGGCGTGGCCCGCAAGGCTGTCCGGCGGCCAGCGGCAACGCGTGGCGCTGGCGCGCGCGCTGGTGCATCACCCGCAGCTATTGTTGCTGGACGAGCCGCTGGGTGCGCTCGACGCGCTCACGCGTATCGAAATGCAGGGCCTGATCGAAGGCCTTTGGCGGCGCCTTGGCTTCACGGCGCTGCTGGTGACCCATGACGTCTCCGAGGCCGTGGCACTGGCCGACCGCATCGTGCTGATCGAGGACGGCCACATCGCCATGGACGAGCCGGTGGCGCTGGCGCGGCCGCGCGAGCGCGGCGCCGCCGGCTTCGCTCAACTCGAAGCATCGGTACTGCAGCGCGTGATGCGGCAGACTCCGGCGGCGCCTTCGCCCCTCGATGCGGGCACGAAGCGCCGTGCGCAGCGCATCGACGACGGCGCGCATATCGACAGGTCGGAATCTTCATTCGCCGGCGCCCGTTGAACTCCTATCATGAGCAGGCAGGCGCGCGCTGCGACAGCAGGCCGTTGCCATCACCAATCCGACCATGGGACCCGACGCGGTCCGGTCAACCGAAGGAATTCGCCATGCCAGGCGTGCATGACCCCGCCAGCGCAGCCAAGCCGCTGCAACGCTATCTGGAATCGCTGCCGCGCCAGCCGCTGGCCGACCGGCAACTGTGGCGCGACGCGCGCGGGCAGGTGCAGGGACAATTTTTCAATTGCTCGCTGACCAGCGCCTTCGAGCCGCTGGTGACGCTGGCCGACCGCCAGGTCGTGGCGCACGAAGGCTCGATCCATACCTATGCCGACGATGGCCTCGGCCTGGCGGCCTGGAAGCTGTTCGCGATGGCCGCCGACGACACCACGCTGGTGTCGCTGGACCGCCTGTCGCGGCTGCTGCACGCGATCAACTACTTTGCCGCCGACGGCGCGCACAAGCTGGTGCTGAACGTGCACAACCGGCTGCTGGCAGCGGTCGCCGACGACCATGGCGCCGCGTTCCGGCGCGCGCTGCAATCGCTGGGGTTGCCGCTGGAGCGCTTCGTGATCCAGGTGCCGGCCAGCGCCAACGACGACTTGCCACTGCTGCTGCACGTGGTCGGCAACTACCGGCGCAACGGCTTCGCGGTCAGCCTGCAGGCGTCGGACCCGGCCGAGGCGGGCGCGCTGATGGCGCATGCATTGCCGGAATGGCTCAAGCTCGATATGCGCCGCACCTGGACCGACCGCCAGCTGGCGGGCTTGCGTGCCAGCGCCGCCAATGCCGGCGTCACGCTGATCGGCCGGCGCTTGCAGAACGCCGAAAGCGTTGAGCGGCTGCAGGCTGCTGGTATCGATCTGGGGCAGGGCGCCTTTGCCGGCGCGCTGGTCAGCACGTCCGCACTGCGGGCACAAGTGGCGGCCACGGGCGCGCCAGCCGCACACGAACTCAGCAAGGAGCCGGTATGACGCAAGCGATCGGGCCATCGGCAGGACCATCTCCTGCGGCGCATGCTACGCGCCTGGAAATCCCGCGGCACCTGCAGGTGCTGACCGTGCCGGGCCTGCATGGCAGCGGCCCGGGGCACTGGCAGAGCCGCTGGGAGCAGCGCTTCCCGGACTGGCAGCGCGTCGAGCAGCATGACTGGTCGCGCCCGAGCCTGCCGCTGTGGGCCGAGCGTGTCTCCGAAGGCGTGATGCGGGCGCAGCGCGTCGCCTCGCGCGGCGCGCTGCTGGTGGCGCACAGCTTCGGCTGCCTGGCGGCGCTGCGGCAGGCGTCGCTGGACCCGGCGGGTATCGCCGGCGCGCTGCTGGTGGCGCCGGCCGATCCCGACAAGTTTGGCGTCGCCAGCCTGCTGCCAACCTACCGCCTGCCGTTCCCGACCATCATGGTGGCCAGCCGCAACGATCCCTGGATGCCGCAGCGCACCGCCTTCAGCTGGGGCACGCTGTGGGGCAGCGAACTGATCGATGCTGGCATCCTGGGCCATATCAACGCGGATTCCGGCCTGGGTGACTGGCCCGAGGGTCTGGCATTGCTGGGTACGCTGGTGCAACGCATCGCGGATGCAGGTGATGCGGGAGCTACTGAAGTGACGCCAGCACCATGGGAAGCCGGTCTGGAAGTGGCGCCGGGCGCCCCATATATCTAAACCGTCTAAGAAAATTCAAAAAGATTCGTTCTTTTTATAAAGGCGGGTCTGCAGAATCTGTCTCGTAAGCCGGCGCAATATGCGCCAGCGTCATAAGGACCGGCCGCAAGCCCGCCGCGGCACCCGAAGCCGGCCGACCACAGACGAGACGACATGCCACCATCCCTATCCCTGGCGGATGCCCCCACGCCGGGCGCCCCCGATGCGCCGGCCTCGCGGGCGCCACGCAGGCCCGCCAAGCAGCGCTTCACGGTGCTTCCCGGCTTTGGCCTGTCGCTGGGTTTCACGCTGTTCTACCTCACGCTGATCGTCCTGATTCCGCTGTCGGCGACGTTCCTGAAGACGTTCACGATGACGTGGGACGCGTTCTGGAGCGCGATCTCGTCGCCGCGCGTGGTGGCGTCGCTGCAACTGAGCTTCGGCGCGTCGCTGGTGGCGGCCATTGTCAATACGGTGTTCGGGCTGATCGTCGCGTGGGTGCTGGTGCGCTACCGCTTTTTCGGCAAGCGCCTGATCGATGCGCTGGTCGACCTGCCGTTCGCGCTGCCGACCGCGGTGGCCGGTATCGCGCTGACCGCGCTGTTCGCCGGCAACGGCTGGATCGGCCGCTACCTGGAGCCGCTCGGCATCAAGGTCGCGTTCACGCCGCTGGGCGTGGTAGTGGCGCTGACCTTCATCGGCCTGCCGTTCGTGGTGCGCACGGTGCAGCCGGTGCTGGAAGACGTGGAGCAGGAGCTGGAAGAGGCCGCCGCGAGCCTGGGCGCCAACCGGCTGCAGACGTTCCAGCGGGTGATCCTGCCGGCGATCCTGCCGGCGCTGCTGACGGGTTTTGCGCTGTCCTTCGCGCGCGCCACCGGTGAGTACGGCTCGGTGGTGTTTATCTCCGGCAACATGCCGATGGTGTCGGAGATCGCGCCGCTGATGATCTATTCCAAGCTGGAGCAATACGACTATGCCGGCGCCACCGCGGTGGCCGTGGTGATGCTGGTGATCTCGTTCGGGCTGCTGCTGTTGATCAACCTGCTGCAGGCCTGGACGCGCCGCCACCAGTCGGGTGCGCGCGCTGCCCTGGCACCGGAAGCGCCCGCGACGGGCAAGGAGTTCTGACATGGCGGGCGCAGTTTCGGGACGCCTGGGCGCACAGCGCCAGGACCGGGCCCATCACAAGTTCGATGCCACCGGCGAGGCACCATGGGTGCGCTACACGCTGATCACGCTGGCGGTGCTGTTCCTCACGCTGTTCCTGTTCGTGCCGCTGGCTTCGGTCTTCTACGAAGCGCTGCGCAAGGGCGTGCAGACCTACTTTGAAGCGCTGATCGAACCCGATGCCGTGGCCGCTATCCAGCTCACGCTGACGGTGGCGGCGATCGCGGTGCCGCTGAACGTGGTGTTCGGCGTGGCGGCGGCATGGGCCATCGCCAAGTTCGAGTTCCGCGGCAAGAACCTGCTGATCACGCTGATCGACCTGCCGTTCTCGGTGTCGCCGGTGATCTCGGGCCTGGTCTACGTGCTGCTGTTCGGCGCGCAGGGCTGGTTCGGCCCGTGGCTGGAAGCGCATGACATCAAGATCATGTTCGCGGTGCCTGGCATCGTGCTGGCGACGATCTTCGTGACCTTCCCCTTCGTCGCGCGTGAGCTGATCCCGCTGATGCAGGCGCAAGGCAGCGAAGAGGAAGAAGCCGCGATCGTGCTGGGCGCCTCTGGCTGGCAGACTTTCCGCCATATCACGCTGCCCAATATCCGCTGGGGCCTGCTGTACGGCGTGATCCTCTGTAATGCGCGGGCGATGGGCGAGTTTGGCGCGGTGTCGGTGGTGTCGGGCCATATCCGCGGGCTGACCAACACCATGCCGCTGCACGTAGAGATTCTCTACAACGAGTACAACTTCGCGGCGGCCTTCGCGGTGGCCTCGCTGCTGACGCTGCTGGCGCTGGTCACCCTCGGCATCAAGACGCTGGTGGAATGGCGCGCGCGCAAAGAGACGGAAGAGGTCGTGATCGAGCGGCCGATTGGAACAACGGCTGGAACAGCTGGAACCCCCCTGCAGGCATCCGTGTAAGGAACGGCATCATGAGCATCCAGGTCAAGAACGTAGAGAAGCGCTTTGGCGATTTCGTCGCGCTGGACAATGTCTCGCTCGATTTCGACGAAGGCGAGCTGACCGCGCTGCTGGGGCCGTCCGGTTGCGGCAAGACCACGCTGCTGCGCATCATCGCCGGCCTGGAGCGTGCCGACGCGGGACAGATCGTGCTGTCCGGGCGCGATGCCTCGGACCAGCATGTGCGCCAGCGCCAGGTGGGCTTCGTGTTCCAGCACTACGCGCTGTTCAAGCATATGAGCGTGTTCGAGAACGTGGCCTTCGGCCTGCGCGTAAAGCCGCGCGCCGAACGCCCGAGCGAAGCGCAGATCCGCGAGAAGGTGCATTCGCTGCTCGACCTGGTCCAGCTTGACTGGCTGGCCGACCGCTACCCGTCGCAGCTGTCCGGCGGCCAGCGTCAGCGTATCGCGCTGGCGCGCGCGCTGGCGGTGGAGCCGCGCGTGCTGCTGCTCGACGAACCGTTTGGCGCGCTCGATGCCAAGGTGCGCAAGGAACTGCGCCGCTGGCTGCGCCGCCTGCACGATGAACTGCATGTGACCAGCGTGTTTGTCACGCACGACCAGGAAGAGGCGCTGGAAGTGGCCGACCAGGTGGTGCTGATGAACCGTGGCCACGTCGAGCAGTACGGCTCGCCCGAGGCGGTCTACAACCATCCGGCCACGCCGTTCGTGTTCGGCTTCCTCGGCAACGTGAACCTGTTCCACGGGCGGCTGGAAGTGGGCGAGACCGGCGGCCTGCTGCATACCGGCGAAGCGGTGCTGCCGGTGGTCGGCAGCGGCCACGAGACCGCTGGCGATGCGGTCGCCTATGTGCGCCCGCATGACCTGGACCTGGAGCGCTATTCGCCCGGCGCCGACGGCATCGCCGTGACGCTGCGCCGCGCGCTGACGCTGGGCCCGGTGGCCCAGCTCGAACTCGAGCGTGAAGACAACCAGGACGTGATCGAAGTGGCGCTGCCGCTCGAGCGCTTCCGCCATGCGGGCTTCCGCGAGGGCGAACTGCTCGCCGTGCGGCCGCGCCAGCTGCGCGTCTTTACGCAATCCAACGGCACTGCCCCCACCAAAAAACAAGAGGCCGCACGATGAACTTCCAGCAACTCCGATCGATCCGCGAGGCGGTGCGCCGCCAGTTCAACCTGACCGAGGTCGCCAACGCGCTCTACACCTCGCAGCCCGGCGTGTCGCGCCAGATCCGCGAGCTGGAAGAAGAACTCGGCGTCGAGATCTTCGAACGCTATGGCAAGCGGCTGACCGGGCTGACCGAGCCGGGCCGCGAGATCGTGCGCATCGTCGAACGCCTGCTGCTGGAGGCCGAGAACCTGCGCCAGGCCGGCGACGAGTTTGCCGGCCGCCATACCGGACGCCTGACCGTGGCCACCACCCATACGCAGGCACGGTACGCGCTGCCGCGCGTGGTGCAGGCCTTCCGCCGCGAATACCCGCACGTAACGCTGGCGCTGCAGGAAGCGTCGCCGACGCATATCGTCGAGCTGCTGCTGACCGGGCAGGCCGATATCGGCATCGCCACCGAAGCCCTGGCGACCGAAGCCGGCCTGACCTCGTTCGAGGCCTACAGCTGGCAGCACGTGCTGGTGGTGTCGCCCGACCATCCGCTCACGCGCCTGCCCGAGCCGACGCTCGAGGACGTGGCCGGCTTCCAGCTCATCACCTACGACGCCGGCTTCACCGGCCGCCGCAAGATCGACAGCGCTTTCGCCGAAGCGGGGCTGCAGCCGGAGATCGTGCTCACCGCGCTGGACGCCGACGTGATCAAGACCTATGCCGAGCTGGAACTGGGCGTGGGCATCATCGCCTCGATGGCGTATGACGAGCGCAAGGACTCGGGGCTGGTGCGCATCAACGCCGACCACCTGTTCGCATCCAACACCACCAGCGTGGCCCTGCGCCGCGGCGCCTACCTGCGCGGCTACGCGCACGCCTTCATCAATATGTTCGCGCCGCACCTGTCGCGCGACACCGTCAGCAGCGCGCTGTCGGAACAGGACCGGCAGGCGCTGGCGGCCTGAGCGGCACTCGCAGCGTCCTCGCGCCGGGCCTGGCCCGGCCCCGGATGGCGCCGGCGGCACCTTGCCGCCTTCCGCGCGCGCCGTCTGCCCCCGCACGGTGCCGTTCGCGCCCCGTGCCCACCGTTCGTCGCAACAGGCTTTCTTCGCGCCCGGGTGAAGGGTAAAGTCCTTGCACGTGCCGCGCATTGCCAGCCAGGCTTGCGCCGCGCGTCTTCCGCAGTGCAACAGATATTGCGCGCGGCTGCCCGTCCGGCCTGTACCTGGGCCAGGAGGTGGGCAAGGAAAGAGGGCAAGGGAGAGAGACGATCATGCGCGACGAACCGCTACTGCGCTGGCAGTGGCGCGGCTATGGCCGCAACCACCAGCATCCCCGCAACCTGCTGCTGCATATCGTGGCCGTGCCGATGTTCATGGCGGGCACGGTGCTGGGCGCCTATGGCATCTTGCGGCTGAGCTTGCCTGCGGTGGCGCTGGGGCTGGTATGCATGGGCATGTCGCTGGCGCTGCAGGGGCGCGGGCACCGGCTGGAGGCCAGCGCGCCGGAGCCGTTTGCCGGACCGGCGGACATCGCCGGACGGATCTTCGCCGAGCAATGGATCACCTTCCCGCGCTATGTGCTGTCGGGGCAGTGGTGGCGCACGCTGATTGGTCAGTGTGGTACGCCCGTCACCTCCCGGGATTGCGCCGAGACCGGCCAACGCTAACATATCGCCATGGAACGCTGCTTCTCGACTGTCGCCACCGCGCCCCCGTCGCGGCTCACCATCCTCGGCCGCGACCTGCTGTTCGTGCTCTGCATGAACACGGTGATTGCCGTCAGCCTCAACTACGGCTTCCAGACCGGGGGTACGCTCTGGCACAACTTTGTCTACAGCCAGCTGATCGGACTGTCGATCTGGTTGCTGATCGATATCCCCCGCGTCGTGATCTGGTGGAACGACCGGCCGCGCCGCTGGCCGTTCCTGCTGCTGGCCGCCGCCGCGGTGCCGACCGGCGTGGTGATCGGCGGCTGGGCCACGCGCGTGGCGCTGGACCTGCCGCCCAAGTCGGTGGCCGAAACCGGCGACATGCTGCGCATGTGCCTGGTGGTGGGCATGCTGGCATCGGCGTCGATGATCTACTTCTACTGGTCGCGCGAGAAGCTCGCCTACCTGGAGCGCCAGGCCGCGCTTGACGCGCTGCAGCGCGAGGAAGCGGAAAAGCAGCTGGTACGCGCGCAACTGATGGCGCTGCAGGCACAGATCGAGCCGCATTTCCTGTTCAACTCGCTGGCCAACCTCGACGGCCTGATCGCCACCGACCCGCCCGCCGCGCGCCAGCTGCTGCAGCGCCTGATCGGCTTCCTGCGCATGTCGCTGGCCCATACCCGCGCCGAGCAATGCACGCTGCGGCAGGAGTTCGAGCTGCTGCGCAGCTACCTGGATATCCAGGGCATGCGCTTCGGCCAGCGGCTGTCGTATGACGTTGACCTGCCGCGCGAGCTGGCCAAGGTCGAGATCCCGCCGATGCTGATCCAGCCATTGGTGGAAAACGCGGTGACGCACGGCATCGAGCCTTGCATGATCGGCGGCCATATCCGCCTGTCGGCCCGCGCCGCCGGCGACGATGCGGTGCAGGTGATCATTGCCGATACCGGCGTGGGCTTCGGCCATGCGTCCGGCAAGGGCTCGGGGCTGGGCATCACCCATGTGCGCGAGCGGCTGGCGCGGATTTTCGGAGCCGCCGCCAGCATGCAGATGGAAGAAAACACGCCGCGCGGCGTGGTGGTGCGGCTGACGCTGCCGCTGGTGCGTCCGGTCGAGTCGCCGACCCTGACGCAGACGGTCACGGTGCCGGAGAGCATGCCGGTGTCGTCGCCGGCCATCCAGCGGACCTGAACGCGCCTGTAGGGATCGCCTACAAGAAGACAACCCAAGGCGCAGCGCAGGGCGGCGCCGCCAGCATCGCCCCGGATTTCTTCACTGCCCCCAACCATCGCCCCCATGACCCCGACCCTTCTGATCGCCGACGACGAAGCGCTGCTCGCGCGCGTGCTGGAATCCGAACTGAAGTCGCTGTGGCCCGAGGCCCGTATCGTCTCGGTCGTGCACGACGGCATGGCCGCGCTCGCCGCCGCACGCGAGTTCCAGCCGCGCGTGGCCTTCCTGGATATCCGCATGCCGGGCATGAGCGGCATGGACGTGGCGCGCGAGCTGATCGAATTTGATATCCCGCCGCTGGTGGTCTTTGTGACCGCCTATGACCAGTTTGCGCTGGAAGCCTTCGAGCGTGCCGCTGTCGACTATGTGCTCAAGCCGGTGCAGCGCGAGCGGCTGGAAGCGACCGTGTGCCGCCTCAAGGAACGGCTGCAGACGATGGCCGACATGGCGGACGACGAGGAGGATGGCGAAGCGGACGACAGCGCCGAGGCGGAGGCCGCCATGCTCGACACCGACCGTCTGGGGCAGTTGCTGGCGCGGCTGGAGTCCCTCGAGCACGCCACGCCCGGCGCCGGCGGCGCGACGCAGCGCCAGTACCTGCGCTTTATCAAGGCGCTGGTCGGGCAGGAGGTGCGAATCATCCCGGTCGACGAGGTGATTTACCTGGAAGCGACCGACAAGTACGTCAATGTGGTCTCCAGCGCCGGCGAGGCGCTGATCCGCACCAGCCTGCGCGAACTGACCCAGCAACTGGATCCGGAGCGTTTCTGGCAGGTCCACCGCGGCACGGTGGTCAACATCGATTGCGTGGCAAGCGCGGTCAACCAGTCGCTGGGGCGGCTGTCGCTGCGGCTGCGCGACCGGCCCGAACTGCTGCCGGTGGCGCGCCAGTACGCGCATCTGTTCAAGCAGATGTAGGCATTGCGGCAAGCGGCGCAGCCGCCACCCGGCTGCAGCGTGGCGCGGTTTTCCTCTATGATGCGGGCTTCGGCCCGCATTTTTATTCGCTGCCCGCATCACTCCTGCCGCAGTCCGCTACAACACCTTCCGCCCGCGCCATGTCCACCGCCGCCCTCGATCCCGCCCGCAATCCGCTTCGTCATGACGCCCAGGTGATCGGGCTGGTCGGGCTGGCCCATGGGGTCTCGCATTTCTATCACCTGCTGCTGGCGCCGCTGTTCCCATGGATCAAGACCGAGTTCGGATTGAGCTATGCGGAGCTGGGGCTCCTGATGACGGTGTTTTTCGCCGTGTCGGCGGTGGTGCAGACCGCCTCGGGCTTCGTGGTGGACCGCTTCGGTGCGCGGCCGGTGCTGTTCGCCGGGCTGGCCTTCCTGGGCAGCTCGGCGTTGCTGCTGTCGGCCAGCAATGGCTATGCCGCGCTGCTGGCCGGCGCGGCGGTGGCGGGGCTGGGCAACGGCGTGTTCCACCCGGCCGACTTCACGCTGCTGAACAAGCACGTGTCGCAGCCGCGGCTGGGCCATGCTTTCTCGGTGCACGGCATTTCCGGCAACCTGGGCTGGGCCGCGGCGCCGCTGTTCCTGGTCACCATCGCCAACCTGGCCAGCTGGCGCGTGGCGCTGGCGTCGGCCTCGGTGGTGGCCTTCGTGGTGCTGGCCGTACTGGTGGTGCTGCGCCATGTGCTGGACCCGCGCGAGGTGCGCGGCGCCGTGGGCCGGCCTGGCGCCAAGGCCGCCGGCGGCAGCCTGCTGGGCTTCCTGAGGCTGCCGCAGGTGTGGGTGTGCTGGGCGTTCTTCCTGCTGACCACGTTCTCCGCCGCGGGCATCCAGAGCTTTGCCCCGACCGCGCTGACCTACCTGTACGGCATGCCGTTCACGCTGGCCACGGCGTCGTACACCATCTACATGCTGTGCAGCGCCGGCGGCATGGTCGTCGGCGGCTTTGCCGCCAGCCGCACCAGCAACCATGACCGGCTGATCGCCGTCAGCTTTACGGTCTCCGGCCTGATCGCCATCCTGGTCGGGCTGAACCTGTTCCCCGCACTGCTGGTGCCGGTGCTGATGGGTGTGATCGGGTTTGGCGCCGGCACCGCCGGACCGTCGCGCGACCTGCTGGTGCGAGCCGCCGCGCCCGCCGGCGCCACCGGGCGCGTCTACGGCGTGGTCTATTCCGGCCTCGATATCGGCCTGGCCTGCGGGCCGCTGTTCTTCGGCGCGCTGATGGACGCGCGCCTGCCGGCCTGGGTGTTCTTCATGATCGGTGGCTTCCAGTTGATCTCGATCTTTACCGCGGTGACGGTGGGCAACGGCAACCGCTCGCGCCGCGGGGCTGCTGCGCCGGCAGCCTGAACCGGGCCGGCGCAGCCGGCCACCATTGCCTGCCTTCTGCGCGTCCTGCATTGTTCCAGCCTGCCTCGAGGATGTTTCCATGACTGCCACGCCGGGCCATTCGAACCCTGACACTCCCGATTCGCACAAAGCCAGCGAGGTGCCGATGTTGGGCGGCCATATTCTCGTTGACGCGCTGCTGGCGCATGGCGCCGAGCTTGCCTTCGGCGTGCCGGGCGAAAGCTACCTGGCGGTGCTCGACGGCTTCCATCACCGCCGCGACCAGCTGCGCTTTATCGTCTGCCGCCAGGAAGGCGGCGCCGCGGTCATGGCCGAGGCCTACGGCAAGCTGACCGGCCGCCCCGGGCTGGCCTTCTGTACGCGCGGCCCCGGCGCCACCAATGCCAGCATCGGCGTGCATACGGCGTTCCAGGACTCGACGCCGATGATCCTGTTCATCGGCCAGGTCGGCACCGATTTCATGGACCGCGAAGCCTTCCAGGAAATCGACTACCGCCGCATGTTCGGCCAGATGGCCAAGTGGGTGGCGCAGATCGACCGGGTCGAGCGCATCCCGGAATACATCGCGCGCGCCTACCAGACCGCCACCTCGGGCCGGCCGGGCCCGGTGGTGCTGGCGCTGCCGGAGGACATGCTGGCGCAGACCGCCTCGGTGCCGCAGTTGCGCGGCTACGAGCGCGTGCTGAGCTGGCCGGGCGACCCGGAGATGGCGCGCCTTGCGCAAATGCTCGAAGCCGCCGAGCGGCCCTTCGTGCTGGCCGGCGGCAGCGGCTGGACGCCGCAGGCCTGCGCCGACCTGCAGGCCTTTGCCGAACGCTTTGCGCTGCCGGTCGGCTGCGCCTTCCGCGGGCAGGACCTGTTCGACAACCGCCATCCCAACTATGCCGGCGATGTCGGCATCGGCATCAACCCGGCGCTGGCCGAGCGTATCCGGCAATCCGACCTGGTGCTGGCGATCGGCCCGCGCCTGGGCGAGATGACCACCGGCGGCTACGCGCTGATCGCCGCGCCGCGGCCCGCGCAAACGCTGGTGCACGTGCATGCCGGTGCCGAGGAACTGGGCAGCGTCTACCAGGCCGACCTGATGATCCACGCTTCGATGCCGGCCATCGCGGCGCGGCTGGCAGCGCTGCAGCCTGCCGGCGTGCCGCGCTGGCAGGCCTGGACCGAAGCGGCCCACGCGGACTACGAGCGTTACCTGCAGCCACCGGCATTTACAGGGCAGGGCGTCGACATGGCCGAGGTCATCCGCACGCTCGACCAGATGCTGCCGGACGATGCGGTGGTCACCAACGGCGCCGGCAACTACGCCAGCTGGCTGCATCGCTATTTCCACTACCGCCCGTTCCGCAACGGCGGCCGCGGCCAGCTGGCGCCGACCAGCGGCGCGATGGGCTACGGCGTGCCCGCCGCGGTCGGCGCCAAGATCGCCTTCCCGCAGCGCACCGTGGTGGCGCTGGCCGGCGACGGCTGCTTCCTGATGAATGGCCAGGAACTTGCTACCGCCATGCAGTACCAGGCGCCGGTGGTGTTCATCGTCGTCAATAACGGCATGTACGGCACCATCCGGATGCACCAGGAACGCGAATACCCGACCCACGTATCGGGCACCGAGCTGCACAACCCAGACTTTGCCGCGCTGGCGCGCGCCTACGGTGCGCGCGGCGAAACCGTGACCACGACCGAGGCCTTCGCCCCCGCGCTGCGCGCCGCGCTGGAGGCGCCGGTGTCGACGCTGATCGAGATCCGCGTCGATCCCGACGTGATCACGCCGCGCACCACGCTCAGCGCGATCCGCGCGCAGGCGCTGCTGGCCAGCCGGCCGAACTGAGCGCGGTGCGGGCCGCCACGGATTCTTACCATCCATCAGGAGACCATTGATGAAGCCTGTCACCACCGACCTGTGCGACGCCCATGAAGACCGTCTCGCCGCCGGCACCCTGCGCGTGATGGCGCCGGTGTTCCGCGCCTGGGGCAAGCAGGGCGCCTTTGCCGGCCCGGCCGCGACGCTGAAGGTGTTCGAAGACAATTCACTCGTGCGCACCGTGCTGGAAGCGCCGGGCCAGCGCCGGGTCCTGGTGATCGACGGTGGCGGCTCGCTGCGTTGCGCGCTGGTCGGCGGCAATCTCGGCCTGCTGGCCGAGAAGAATGGCTGGGCTGGCATCGTCGTCAACGGCTGCGTGCGCGACAGCGCCGAGCTGGATGTGTGCGACATCGGCATCCGCGCACTCGCCGCGCATCCGCAGAAGAGCCAGAAGCGCAATGTCGGTGAAAGCGAAGTCACGGTGCAGATGCCTGGCGCGGTCGTGCGTCCGGGCAACTGGATCTACGTCGACGCCGACGGCGTGCTGGTCTCGGACGACAAGCTGGAGGGCTGAGCATGCCGCGCGTCTTTGTCTACGGCACGCTGCGCGCCGGCGAGGTCAACGACCTGAATGCGGCCGCGCAGCGGCACGGCATCACGGCGCCCACGTTGCTGGGCACGGCCACGGTGGCGGGCCGGCTCTATGACTTCGGGACCTATCCCGGCCTGGTGCTGGATGCGACGGCCGGGCCGGTTGTCGGGGATATCTATGACATCCCCGATGCGCTGCTGCCGGTGCTGGACGAGATCGAAGAGGTCTATCCGGGGCAGGCTACGCTGTTCGTGCGCGAGGAATGCGCGGTGCAGCAGGATGGCAAGCCTGTCGCCTGCCTGCTGTATCCGGTGGCGGAAGCCGCCGTGGCCACGTTGCCGCACATTGGCAGCGGTGACTGGGTGGCCTATCGCCGCGCGCGCGACGCCGCCATGGCCTGAACGCGTTCTCCCGAAGCTATCCAGTCAAGGGCGCCCATGTGGCGCCGTTTTCTTTTCGCTCGCAGGGTGACCAATCACGGGCATGCATGCCATTCCCGCCGATTTTTCACGATGTGGAAAGTCGTTGCGGCCCGCAAAAATACATGGTTTGCGGAGCACAACACCATTTCTCATGATGAAAGAACCTGTCCCGCATCGTGAAATATGTTTTATAAACCACTGAATTTATTGAAGAAAAAAACTAAGCGAGAACTACAGTTCAGGGTTGTTGCGACGCGGGAGCATTCCCTACACTCTTATATAAGACACATGACCTGAGACGCAAAAAAACGCCCCTGCAGGCGGCGCCCCAAGGCAGATGATCAATAGATTCTCAGCCATCCCGAACATCTTCAGGAGAGTGACCATGAACCGCCAAGAACAGATCCAGGCCCTGCAAAAAGACTGGGATACCAATCCCCGCTGGAAGGGCATCACGCGCAACTTCACCGCCGAAGATGTCGTGCGCCTGCGTGGTTCGGTTCAGGTGGAGCACACCCTGGCACGCCGCGGCTCTGAAAAGCTGTGGAACCTGCTGCACACCGAGCCGTTCGTCAACTCGCTGGGCGCGCTGACCGGCAACCAGGCCATGCAGCAAGTGAAGGCCGGCCTGAAGGCCATCTACCTGTCGGGCTGGCAAGTCGCCGGCGACGCCAACCTGGCCGGTGAAATGTACCCCGACCAGTCGCTGTACCCGGCCAACTCGGTGCCGCAAGTCGTCAAGCGCATCAACAACACCTTCCAGCGCGCCGACCAGATCCAGTGGAGCGAAGGCAAGGGCGACACCGACTTTTTTGCCCCGATCGTGGCTGACGCTGAAGCCGGTTTCGGCGGCGTGCTGAACGCCTTCGAACTGATGAAGTCCATGATCGAAGCGGGCGCCGCCGGCGTTCACTTCGAAGACCAGCTCGCTTCGGTCAAGAAGTGCGGCCACATGGGCGGCAAGGTGCTGGTGCCGACCCGCGAAGCCGTCGCCAAGCTGACCGCTGCCCGCCTGGCCGCCGACGTGTCGGGCGTGCCTACCCTGGTGATCGCCCGTACCGATGCGGAAGCCGCCGACCTGCTGACCTCGGACGTGGACGACAACGACAAGCCGTTCTGCACCGGCGAGCGCACCGTGGAAGGCTTCTACCGCGTCAGGAACGGCCTGGAGCAGTCGATTTCGCGCGCCCTGGCCTACGCCGAAGTGGCTGACCTGGTGTGGTGCGAAACCGGCAAGCCGGACCTCGAATTCGCCAAGAAGTTTGCCGAAGCCGTGCACGCCAAGTTCCCGGGCAAGATGCTGGCCTACAACTGCTCGCCCTCGTTCAACTGGAAGAAGAACCTGGACGACGCCACCATTGCTAAGTTCCAGAAGGAACTGGGCGCCATGGGCTACAAGTTCCAGTTCATCACGCTGGCCGGCTTCCACTCGCTGAACTACTCGATGTTCAACCTGGCCTACGGCTACGCCCGCAACCAGATGAGCGCATTCGTGGAACTGCAGGAAGCCGAGTTCAAGGCAGCCGAGAAGGGCTTCACCGCGGTCAAGCACCAGCGCGAAGTCGGCACCGGCTACTTCGATGCCGTGACGCAGACCATCGAAGGCGGCAAGTCTTCGACGACTGCGCTGAAGGGTTCGACCGAAGACGAGCAGTTCTTCGACGACAAGAAAGTGGCCTGACTCTCCTGGTCACCTCCGCCGGCTAGTGGGTCCGGCGGAACGGGGGGCGTGAGACCATCACGCTCCTCAATTTAGGCGACGCGCCGTTCTCTCTCAGGGACGGCGCGCTTTTTTTATTCCCAATGCTGGCGCGGGTTTGCGGGTAGGTGTTCAAAACTTGTTCAAAATTCGTTCAAAACCTACGCCGCATTGATGCTGACTTTGATCGGTTCCAGGCCACGATTGTTGGCGTAGAGATCCGCGATCGCATCGCTCATGTGGCCGAGCAGCGCCTTGGTATCGATGCCACCCTGTTCCATGTAGAGCCGCTTGCAGAGGCTCCGGATTTCATGGAAGGTCGGTGCGTCCTCGCCGTGTATTCCGGCCAGTTCCCTCGCTTCGGCAAACGAGATCGAGATAGTGCTGAGACGCACCGGATCACCTCGTTTGGTTCTGCCGATCGATCTGACATGGTGGATCAGGTACTTGCTGACGACGCCGGTGGACTTGCAGCGCGCGATCACGTCGGCCAGCGACATGCCGACGGCGTCCATGCGCAGGGCTGTCGGGATGGCAATCCGCACCTCGGTCTTCGACCGCTGCAGTACGGCGACATCGCCCTTGACGAACGAGCGCTCCCAACGTGCGACAGTCGACCGATCCTGGCCTGACACCAGAGCCAGTAGCATCGCATTGGGCAGCCAGTCTGCGACTTCCGGCGCCTTGGCCAGGATCGCATTGAACTCGGACAGCGTCATGCGCCGGCGCATCACCTTCACCTTGACCTTTTCGGTCACCGCGGCGGGGTTTCTCTCCATCCAGCCGAGGGCAATGCCCTTCGTGCAGATTGTGGTGATGCGCGTGCGGATCTTCTTTGCATAGGCCAAGGCGCCTTTTTCCTTGATGGCTTCGAGCATGTCGGCGATGTCCTTGGTAGTCAGCGCCGCGCATTCGATGTGCCCGATGGCGTTGCGGATCACCCGGTCGAATCCGTTCCGTGCAATCACAGTGGCATGCTTCACTCCTTCGGTCGGCATCTTTTCGATCAACTGTGCAACCGTCTCTCTGCTGGCCGCCACCCGCGCTGCGAGCGTGGGCTCGGTTGTGCCACGCTCAACAACCAGGTTTGCCTCCAGCGCCTCGTGGATTGCCTGCGCCGTCGGCACCCTGCCGATCACATGGGTCTTTCCATCCCGAGGATCGCGCCATGTGAAGTAGCCCGGGCGAGCCTCGTGGAGGTTGGGCGGGAAGTGCGCGCGCTTGCGGATGCGTGGTCTTGCTGCCATAGCTCTTTATTGGGGGATGCGACTAGCGAGGGAAGGGCGGGCGATGCCGTTCTGAAAGACGGCATTTTCCTCCACGTAGTAGGCCCTGCCGACCTTGACCGGGGTGGGGTAAATCTTGCCGTCGCGGATCCAGAGGCGCGCGGTGCGGATAGCCGGCGGCGGGTCGAACTGCTTCGACAGCCATGCGTCCAGGCGCAGTTTCATTTGCTCTCTCCAATCCGCCAGGCCCGGCGGGTCAATTCGATGATTTGTCGTGCTTGCTGCTGCATTACAGGCTATGACGTGTAAATTACAAATACAGGGTTTGGGCTGTGCGCCAAGTCAGTCTCAAGATTTTTCGGCGGGGGCCGATAGGGACCCCATGACCAAATTTTTCGACAAGAAGCTCGAGGAAGAGCTGGGCACCGGGGCGGCCCTCCAAATCGCCGGGATGGCGGCTGAGTTGGGCGCCCAAATCGAGACCTACAACGCGATCCAAAAGGCCAAGGGGATGCCCACTCTTGAAGAGGAGTGGGAGGAAGCCGAGGACTACGTTCGCCAGATGGTTGCGCGAGGCGAGGCCCGCCGCGAAGACTACCCGGACCTCTTTGAAGATCAGCCGCCGGACGCCGACCGGGAGTGACCGTGTGACCATGGCTGTGCACAGGCCCCAGTGACGATGCACTGCACGCGAACGCCGGCGGCGACCAGATCGCGCATGACAGCGCGGCAGTCGCCTGTAGCAGTGGTTGGTCAGCATGCTAGTATTTCCCGAAATTCGTTGCGGAGAGAGGAATGGCGTCCGAGTTGGAAAACTACAAGGGCCGATCGATCAGCGTCCAAGTGACAGAGGGCAAGGATGGCCGTTGGTCGTGGCGCTACACGATTGATGGGCTCGCGGGCCATGGACAGATGTCGGAATCCCGGGGGTGCGCGTCGCGGGAGCTTGCTGTAAGCGAAGCCCTCCATATTGCGAGATGTCATGTTGACGGGAAGTAGCGGGGTCATGCGGCCGCCTCCAGCGACCTCTTTTCCCTCGCGGACCAACTGACCATGTCCGGCACGTTGGCGCGCACCAGAGCAGCCGCCATCGGAGGGCTGACGCTGTTGCCACACATGCGTACTTGGGCGTGCTGGGGTAGTCGGTACGCTTTTATCTTGCCAATCCGCATCAGCGCCTCGCGCACGAACGCCAGCAATGGGTCGGCCGGGTCGATCGTTGGCGCAAAGATGTAGCTGCTCGGGAAGCCCTGGGCTCGATACAGCTCTGGAGGCACCAGCATGCGCATGCCGATGTCCGCGATCTGGTACTGCTCGCCGGCGACCGTCACCAGACCAAGGCGGTCCTTGGTCGGGATGGTGTGCATCGGGTCGCGGCAATCCTGATCCTGCCCGCCTTCGCTGTAGTACTTCACGAGGAAGGCGCGGACCTCGCCGATGTGCTTTCCGCCGGCGGTGACGGTCGACACAGGCTCGTCGGCCGCGCTTCCGGTGCATTCGCCGCGGAGCTTCACCAGGTGCGACGCCGCAATGGCGGTGTCGCCCTTGGCGGTGATGGTTTGCATCGGCTCACTCGCGTCGCGCGGGCGGCTTTGTTCGGCGCGCCCGCCGCATCCGACCAGTTGCGCGGACACCAGCGCGTGGTGGTCGGCGGTCGTGATCGTGCTGGCAGGGGTGTCGAGCCCGACCCCGGGCCCGTCGTAGTTGCCGCCATAGTGCTTGGCGAGGAAGGCTGACACCAGCGCATGCTTCACGCCGCCGGCGACCGCCGTGCCAAGCGGCTTGTCCAGCCCGGGCGCGCGCGGAGCCTGGCCGGGCCGCTCGCCGTAACCAGTCTGGATCAGGGTGGCGGAGGCCAGTGCAAAGTGCCCGCCCTTGACCTCGGCGCACTGCGTGCGCAGCGGCTCATCTGCTCGCCAGGAGCGCTCATTCGAAGCATTCGCGCACTCGGTAATGATCGGAGCAGTGGAGATGGTCGGCAGCTTCACCGTGAATGGCTTGGTGCTGTCGATCACATACCGGCGCAGGCCGCGCGCGATGCGGCGTTGCGTGGCCTCGGCCAGCGGCCGGGTACGCTCGAAAATCGACGGGCAGGGGATCGACCAGTCGATGCACTCAGCAGCCGTACGCCAGGGTTTGCGCTGTCGCGCCTTCACCGCGGCGCTGTCCGGTGCGCCATGGGTAGGCTGCGGCCAGACGATTGGCTTTCCGTCGCAGCGCGCGATAAGGAACAGGCGCTTGCGGATGGTGGGCGCGCCATAGTCGCAGGCACGCATCTCACGCCACTCGACGGCGTAGCCCTTTTCTTGCAATTGGTGCACGAACGAGCGGAAGGTGTCACCTTTTCGTTTCGGGCATGGGTTACCGTCAGCCAGCACCGGGCCCCACGTCTGGAACTCCTCAACGTTCTCCAGGACGATGACGCGCGGCCGGACCAGCGCCGCCCAGCGCATCGCCACCCATGCCAGTCCGCGGATCTTCTTGTCGCGCGGCTTGCCGCCCTTGGCCTTGCTGAAGTGCTTGCAGTCCGGGCTGAACCAGGCGAGGCCGACGGGCCGCCCCTTCACCAGGTCGAGCGGGTCCACATCCCACACGCTCTCGCAGTGGTGCTCCGTCTGCGGGTGGTTCATGGCGTGCATGGCCACGGCTTCAGGGTCGTGGTTGATGGCGATGTCGACGTGGCGGCCCAGGGCCAGCTCGATGCCGCAGCTCGCGCCCCCGCCGCCGGCGAAGTTGTCCACGATGATTTCGGGCGCGATGTCGAGCAGGAACTGGTCTCGGATCATGCTAGGATGCCCTCCGAAAAATTAATTGGAATGAATGCATGGTCGGTAGCCTGTGGCGATGGGTGAAGTTGGGCTTTGCGCTGGTTGCGCTCACATTGCTGACGTTGGCGTGTCATGCCATGTGGCCTGACAAAGATGGAATGGCCGCTTGGTTCCAGGCCATCGGTTCTGTAATAGCGATCTTCATCGCCGTCTGGGTTCCCGCACGGCAGCGCCAGTTTGAAAGAGAGACGCAACATCTGGAGCAGCTTGAGGCAGCGGTTGTCTTGGCGCACCGCATGAATGTGCTCGCGAACGATTTCGTTTTCTTGCTTCTTGCGATGGGAGCCAAAAGGACCGGACACTGGATATTCGAACTCGATGTCTCGGCAGTGAGCGATCTGCTTGCGCGGCTGCGCCACTACGAACGCGATGAATCGGATCACGTGAGGGCGGGACTTGCGTTTGATCTCCGCCGTCTTGTTCGAGAATTGCAGTCGTGCTTCCCCATGAAGGCCGGCACCCCTCAACCATTCGAGGACAACACCCGGACTATTGATGACCTTCTGGAAAGAGGGGACGGTCTGATCAACGAAACGAAGATTTTCTGTGCTAGAGCAGAGGCTCTTCTGAAGAGTGCCCAGGATAAGCGTGGCCGGGTAACTCATGGTTGAGCCTTAATCGTGGTCGAACGGTTCGCCATGGCATAGGCGTCGTCTGCCATCAGGGTGCGGGCGCCGACGCCAGCAGCGCGTTCAGTTATTGCCACGATGCGACTCCTCTCTTTCTGCAAACCGCTTCATCCAGCGGTAGTTGAAGTAGACGCCGAAGGCGACAGCGCCGAGGAAGGCGAGCGCCATGATGACCAGGTAGATCACGCAATCCATGTCAGTACGGTTCCCAACCGAGGGCGGGCAGGCCGGTGGTCTTGCTGATCACAGGATTGCCGTGCTTGTCCTTCTTTGGCTTTCGGACCATGACCTTGGGCGCGTAGATGCGCGAGGTTTTCCGCGCGACCTCGATCCATTCCTTGGCGAACTGCGGAGCGTCGAAGGGGGGGCTGACCTGGGTAGGCTTAGCCTCGATCAGGATCTTCTCTGCCAGCTCGTGCACCTTATTCTTCCAGGCTTCCATCGGCAGGCTGGAATCGCACAGCTTCTTCTCAGCGCGCTTGATTGCGACTTCGAACGTCATGCCGAACACACAGAATGCGGACATGGGATCAATCTCCGTTGGGTTTGGGGAGGCTCGCGGCAAACCGCTCGCGCACAATCACCAGGCGAGCGAGCGCATCCTGCGCGGCTGCCGAATAGAAGTTGTCGCACTGCAGGACGCCGTCGATAGCGGTGACGACCTCCTGCGACGAGGGCAGGCCGGGCGGAACGGCGGCCTTACCAACGCGGCTCGCGCTGTCGGCAAGCGCCTTGCTGTTCGCCGCCGTGCGGACGAGGAAGCCAGGGATACTCATGCCCGCTCCGCTCCATCCTTGGGCGTCAAGATCACGATCGGGCAAGTGATGTCCGGGTGCCGCAGATGGTTGTGCGTGAAGTAGAGACGGCTTTTCACCTGCTCAACACTGAATCCGGCGCGTAGCATCCAGGCGATGGCCGTCTCAGGCTCAGCGTTGCACACCATGATCGAGTCGCCGTGGGCGTGGATTTGCTCCGGGCGGCAATCGATGCCAGCGTAGTGAGCGGTGGACAAGATCTCGCCCAGCGCATCAACGTCGGCCGCCTGTGCTTGGAGCTGTGCCCGGTCGGCCGCAGCCTTTGCGTCGAAGATCTGGAGAAGGCGTTCGGAGAGCTTCATGCTGCTTTCACCTGGACGTTGCGCGCGCCGCAAAGCAGCCCGCGATTGATGGCAGCGTCATGAGCGGCCCACCAGCTGGCGAAGCGGCCCGTATAGACGCACTGACGGTTGATGAAGATGCGGAAGGTCACGATTGCCTCCAGATCGGGGTATTGGTGGGTGCTTCCGGGTTCATGGCGGCATAGAGGCCGGAGAGGCCGATGACGCCGAAGGCGATGCCGAACCAGAAGAGAAGGGTGCGGATAGCCTTCATTGCGACACCCAATGAAGAGAGGCCATCACTGCCAAACCGGCGATCGGCGGCACGAGGTAGGCGAGCAAGGCCAGGGCGATGGCGTAGCGCTTCATTCCTGACCTCCCGCGCGGCGGATCACGGCGGCCCGCTCGTGATAGCGGGTAGTGCCCTCGCCATCGACGCCGTCGTGCGCGTTGCGCTCCGCTAGCACCGATTTCTGACAGACCGAGAGCAGGCCAAGCATGTTGCGGATGATCTGGTGGGCAGCCTTCAGCTCGTTCAGCAGCTCGGCGCGCGAGTTGTCGAGGACGGCCTGGCGGATAGCGGCTTGATCTGGCGTCATGCCGGCCTCCACAGGGAGGCAGCGGCCGTGCGTTCGATGTGGGCGACAAGGGCCGGTGCGAGGTTGCCGAGCATGTCGACCGTCTCGCTGCCGTCGACCATCAACTGGCGGACGTCCGTGGCAACGAAGGTGGGCGGATGGTCAGGGTCGACCCAGACGTGGCCCGTGACAGCCCAGTACCGGCCTTCCATCCAGATGGCGGTGCGCGTGGATCCTTCGCGCGGAGCTGGCCGGTGGACGAGGGGAATGCGAGAGACCGGCTGAGCGGCGTCGCGCTTCGTGGGGGAGGTTACCCAGTCGGGCCCGCCCACAAAGCGGAAGAGGGAAACCACGACCAGGACAACGACCGTCCAGGCCATGATGCCGATACCTGCGAGGATTTCCATGTGCGCCTCCATCGGTGAGTTGATGGATTCACTATAGCGATTCGCTAAAAACAACGCAAGCTGGAAATTCGCTTATCGCTAAATTAAATATCTAGCGATCCGTTGTGTGTGTAGCGAGCAGGCAACAAAAAGCCCGCCGTGAAGGGCGGGCTCGGATGGTGGGGGTAGAGCTACTTCGCGAGCCGAAGGGGGCAATACGTTAGTTCTGGCTAGCGCCGTACTTGACTGGTTCTGGTAGAGGGTCCGGCTTCGCCGTAGTGCAGCCGCTTTCGTATGCAGCGGTCGCGAGCTGGTGGTAACGCAGAGTGGCGCTATCGATGGCGTTAGATTTCGCGAGGGAGTTGCCGATGCCAAAGTCGCCGAAGGCGGCCAGCACATCTCGCCCGCTGAACTGGCTTTCCTTGTCGACCTGCTGGGCGAAGCCCATGACCTTTGCCTGCTCCAACTGAATCTCCCGGCAGGACAAGTTTTGCCGCTCGAAGTCCGTCAGCGGTGCCTGCGTTCCATAGTTCTTGGTTGCGCACCCCGTCATGGCCAGGATTGCTGCAGCAGCGGCCATAGTTCTCATGTCCCGCTCCCTCCTCGTTGAATTGCTAGAACCGTGTCTTGATTTTCTTTCGGCGTACCGGGTGAGCAACGTAGTAAATCCACGAAACCTCCTCCGGTTTGAAGAACAAGGTACCCGGCTCGTTGTAGGACTCGAGTTGCACCCCGTTGTGCATAGAGCGCAGGCGCTTGAGCATTGTCTCGCCAGACGTAAGCCTCACCATCACGTCGTCGCCAGCCTCAACTTCCGTGCTTGGCTCGACGAAGGCAAAGTCTCCAGGGTTGTAGACCGGAGACATCGAGGTGCCAACGATCGGGGTAAGGAAGGCGAGCGGGTCATCCGTCGCCTGTACTGCATATTCTTCTGTTGCGCCCACCAGGTAACCGCCGTCAGTCCAAATTCTCTCGGGAAGGCCACCATTGGCCCGGCCCACAACGTACACACGCCGCGCTGGCGCATCCCCAACTGGGATGCGAGTCTCTGGCAGGTGGGTCACATTGTATGAGGGGGCTTCGCCGCCCTCGTTAAGTCCCGTTTCTATCTGATCTGAACCAAATTCTGGCTTGACAGTAGGCTCGGTCTGTCCCAGCGAGTGGTCGACATCCATCCAACCACGCATTTCGCCAAGAGCCTTTTCAATCTTGCGGGCCGCGTCATCGCCCAAATTCTTGGGCTTTCCCGTCTTGCTCTCAGGCTGACCATTCTTCACCTGGCTCAGGTAAGCCGCTGAAAGATCAGCCTTCTCTGCCAGCGCTCTCGCCGTCTTCATGCGTGCCATGGCCTCTATGAGGTTCAGGCGGCGGATTTCATCAATGGTTTTCATGCGCGCCATTCCATAGCAATTCGCTAAACATTGAAATGTGCGATTCGCTATTGTCATTTCTTTAGCGAATCGCTATAGTGAAGCTATGGACCTCAAAACCTACCTCTCCGGAAGACGCGGTCGGCTCGTTGCCTTGAGCAAGGCCATCGGCGCCCATGCATCCGATCTTAGTCGATGGGCTACCGGCGAGCGCCCGGTGCCGGTTCCCTTTGGCCGCCCGATCGAGGATGCCACTGGTGGACTGGTTACCCGGAAGGAGATGTTCAGCCACGACGTGCTCGAGCGGGTGTGGCCTGAACTGGTCGGAGCCGCTGACAGGATCAAGGCCATCGATGACGTCCAGCCTCCTACGGGTGGCGCAATCCGACGCAGCAAGCCACAGAGGAAGGAGGCCTGACATGAAACGCCTATACGCACGCCTGGTGCTCTGGCTGATCCGGCCGGCGCTTGTCAGAGAAAGCCAATTGGGGCTGGCTCGCCTTCGCCAATTCGATACACCGCAACGATCGCGGCATGCGGGATGTGAATTGCTTGATGCGAATGACCCTCTTTTGTGGGTCTCCTCACAAACAGGTAGTGCGGGTGATCCATGTCCGCTTCCGAACAGATCAGGCACGGATACGACTGGTCGCCTGCCTTGAGCCTTTGGTCGCAGTGCTCGTCGTAGAGGGCGGTGAACGCCGCGGCGGGATTCAAAACTACGAAATAGTCCATGCGTACCCCTTTCGTGGGTGGTTGAGAAGGTCAGAGATCTCAATTGTTCCACGGCTGCGGGTACGCACCAATAAGTAGGTAGATGGGTAGCAGGTAATGGCCGACACAGATCGGCGCTGGTCAACAAGAAAACCGGGGGCCGTTGTGGGAGATAGGCAAATAGGGGATGGCATGTCGCGCGCACGCATGAGCAGCACGCCTGGCAAGTTGACCGCTGAGATGCGGACCGTTGTGGACGAGGAGACGAAGGACGAGTTCCTCCGAATCGCGTCCAGCGAGGGAATGACGGTATCCGAGTATCTGCGGGACATGGTGATGATCCATGTGCATGGTCGTAATCACCTCTTGAGGTTACACAAAGCCCGGCTGGATCGGATGGCGGGAGTTGGGGAAGAAGAGCGCGCATAGACAGCGGAAAGAGAGCGTCCCAAATCCGTCCCAAATCCGTTCCGCTTCTGTCCCTCATCTGGACGCCATGATCGGGCGCTGGTCTGGCGAAATGGATGCTCATGTTGTACCTGGCAGGCATCTGATTAGTGCGCGGGTTTGCGCAGACCGTGTTCGTAGGCCAGCAGCTGCAGTGAGTTGAGCAGTTGGACGGCGAGGGGCACCGGGATGGACAGCTCGCAAGGAATACCGGCGTTACCGAAGTGCAGGGTCACCTGGCCATGTGATGACGGTACCGCCGGCGCAAAGGAAAGGCCATCAAGCCGATCCATCGAATGAAGTTGTCCATGTTCCATGTGGGCACTCGCAGAAGTAGGTACGCGGGGCATCCCGCAACAGTCCGCGCGAAGGGCGCGGTTTCAATAACTGCAGCGTACTCGCCACCCCCACCCAACAGCACGCAGAGAAGTAGGGGCGGACTTGCGCAGCGTTGAGCAACTTTGAGCAAGACACACACTATGGCCACCACACTTTCGCCGGCAAAGCTTGAGCAAGCTGTCCGGATGGCGCTTTCTTCCGAGCGGCGGAAGGAGCTGATGGACCTGATGGGCTGGGACAGCTCCGACGTGAGTCGGATCCTGAGCAACCAACAGGGCATCCCCCTCAACAAGATCGACCTCCTGACCGCCAACTGCGGCTTCGCCCTGGTGACGAAGCCCTATCTGGACGCGATCAGCACGCTGTGCCAGGTGGGCGCGTCGTGCCATTGCGCGCGCGAGGGCTTCGGGGAGTGCGGATCCGGCGTGCGGGGACGGCCATGACTGCGGCGCTGACTCAAGGCTGCGCCTGCCGCATGCCCAGCGGGCGTAAGGCTCGCTTCGTTTCCTACGTGCCGTACCAGAAGGCCTACAAGTTCGTCTACGTGGACGACGGCTCGGAGATCCGCCATCGGGTGTTCTTCCTGACCGAGGCAAATCTGCGCCTGGCGGTACCGGAGGTTGGCCCGTGATCCACGAACTGATCCCGCGCGCCGCGGTGCGCGAGCAGGGCGCCGAAGCCTTCCGCCGCGGGCAGGAGGTGGAGGACAACCCGCACTGGCCACCGGGCACCGACGCCCACCTGGAGTGGCATGCGGGCTTTAAGGACGAGCAATACCGGCCCAAGACGGCCGGCAAGGCATAGGAGGGGGCATGCACACCGCCGTCGCTCACACCAGCATTCGCAACTACGACCGGATGCGCAAGACCGGCGAACTGGGCCGGGTCCAGCAGGAGATCCTGGGCGCGGTCGGCGGCTACCCGCGCGACTACTCCCTGCAGGAACTGGCGCAGGCGACCGGTCTGGCGATCAATACCGTCAGCGGCCGCGTCAACGAGCTGCGCGCCAAGGGCCAGCTTCAGCTTGCGCCGTCGCGCGCGTGCAAGATCACTGGCCGCACGATCCGCCCGGTGCGCCGGCCGAATCCGCAAGGGGACCTGTTCTGATGATGTACCGAAACACGAAGCTGCTCGAAGCGGTGCGGGCCTTCCCGTGCACGAACTGCGGCCGGCAGGACGGCACGGTAGTGGCGGCGCACTCCAACCAACTGCGTGACGGCAAGGGCCGCGGCCTCAAGGCGCACGACTACCGCATTGCTGCCATGTGCCACACCTGTCACGCCGCACTAGACCAAGGCTCGAAGCTAAGCCGCGCCGAGCGCGAGGAAATGTGGGAGGCGGCCCACCGCAAGACGGTTGGCCTGCTGTTCGAAGCCGGCCTGGTGAAGGTGATCGCATGACCGGCTGCATCCAATCAAGCGGGCGCCTTGTCCCGATCCGGGCCGGTATGCCTGAGCATCTTCTGAGCGCGCTCGAAGGCTTCGTCCTGAATCTGCTCGATGGTCTTGCCGGCGGTCGGGAATACGAAGGTCGCACTCAGGCTGCAGGGGAAGTCCCCGTCGATAGCAGCGTCACGAATAATCTCCAGGGTGACCCGGCTTGCCGTTTTTCCACCGAAGGCCGTGGTATCAAACGGTTCAACGGTGCAGCGGGCGACGCGGCCAGCAAACATCATTGCGTCAAGCAGCCATTCTTCACGTTCTGGGGTCATTGCAGTGCTCCCGATGTTGGTGGGCTGGCATTGTCGCACGGCGCGGCGGGAGGGCTTCAATGAACTCCTATACCTGGCGCGCCGCCATCATCCGATCGGATCTCGGCCCGACCACCCGGCACGTCCTGCTGACGCTGTCCTGCCACATCAATGATGCTGGCGAACCCACATACCCCTCCACGCTGCTGCTGTCCGACGAATGCGGGCTGTCGGAGCGCGCCGTCGTCACGCACCTGAAGCTGGCTGCATCCCTTGGGTGGCTGACCGTGTCCAAGCACGGCTATGCCGGCCAAGGCTGGGCCCGGAATCAGTATCGCCCACGCACTCCGGACGGGTTTGTGCCGCGTCCTGCCCCAGTCAGAAAAGGCACTGAAGCAGGTTCAGTGCCTTCTGACGAAAAGTTATCCACAGAGGCACTGAACGACGTTCAGTACGTTGAGGGCGAAGGCACTGAAGGACGTTCAGTACCTTCCGGCGAGGCACTGAACGTGACGACAGAAGGCACTGAACGTGGCGACAAAAAGGCACTGAACGACGTTCAGTCTAACTACCCACTAGAACTACCCAAAGAACTACCCAAGGTTGCGCGCGCCAAGCGCAAGGCTGTGGATAAAGCCTTCGAGCAGCTCTGGGCCGTGTACCCGAGGAAGGTTTCGAAGGACGCCGCTCTGAAGGCCTATCGGAAGCTTGACCCGGACGAGGCGCTTCAGGCCGTCCTGCTGGCAGCGGTGGAGAAGCAGGCGGCATCGCAGGCATGGACCAAGGATGGCGGCACGTTCGTCCCGCATGCCTCCACCTGGCTGAATGGCCGGCGCTGGACCGACGAGGTGCCCGAGGAATCGCCGGAAGGCGAAACGGGCGGCGCTCAATCTGCAGCTGAGCCTTGGTACCGGCGCTGGTCCGGGATCACGGAGAAGGGCGCCCAGGTCTTCCGCGCCTTCAAAGAGGGCGAGGATCCGCTCCGCTACAAGGTCAACGTTTTCAAGCGGGCCGGAGAGGGTAAGTGGCGCGACGAGCTGATGAACGAGCTGCAACGCACCAAGAACTCGCTCTATGCAGACATCCATCAGTACATCTACGGCCATCCGCCGATTGGGGATGCGGCATGACGGGCATGTGGGGGAAGTGGGGCAATGCGAACGGACGAGGCCAGGCGGCACGAGTGCGAGGTCAGGTGGCTGGCGGCAAGGCCGGATCACCAGGTGACCGAGTTTCTGACCAAGGTGGAGAGGCACAGGGGGCGCGCCGCGGCGGTGCAGCTGGCATCGGACATGCGAGCGCACCGAAGGGCAAGCCGAGCAAGTACGGGAACACCAGGGTGACGGTGAACGGCGAGACGTTCGACAGCCAGCGGGAAATGGAGCGGTACCACCACCTACGGATCCTGCAGCGGGCCGGGAAGATCCAGCAGCTGGAGCGCCAGGTGGTGTTCATCCTGTCGCCGGCGGTGGTGATCGGTGGCCGGAAGCGGCCGGCGCTCAAGTACGTGGCCGATTTCACCTACGTCGAAGAGGGCGCCTCGGTGAAGACGGTAGAGGACGTGAAGGGCCACATCACCGAGGGGTACCGCATCAAGCGGCATCTGATGGCGGCCATGGGAATCCAGATCAAGGAGACAAAGTGAGCGAGATCAAGGTGCATGCGTCGTCGGTGGACGAACTGAGCTTCAGGGCTGTTCTCGACCAGCAGCAAATCTTGGAATTGGTGGCGCAGGCGGTGGCCGCGCAGGCTGGGGTGGACCTGGATGCTTCCAACGTCTCGGTTCGCATCCTGCGTATCACCAGCCGTTCGAGCGGGAGCCTCGGCACCAGCAAGGCTGAGGCTGTGTGCGAGATCGTTGTGGACCGCCGCCCGCAGGAATCGACCGGTCCCGCATGACCGTCTGTAGACGGAATGGTCAATGACTCACGTGGCAGTAGGTGAAATGGAAAGCGCGGTAGGTCTTTCGGTAAGCCGCATAGACGGGCGACAAGGAGATGAGATGAACGAGAAACAGGCAGAGCGCGAGGCGTTGACCACGGCTGCAGAGGTCGCAGCATTCATCGATCGCAAGGCGGATGACTACGCGAATCGCTTCGGCTTTGGCGTTGCTGGAACACTTTCGTTCGGCAGCCAAGTGAAGATGGACCACTACACCTCGCTGACGGAGCTCGCCGAAGAGATTCGAGCACTCGCCGCCCCGAGCGCCGGCGCGCCACAGCACAACCGCCGGATCACCCCTGGCCTGTATCGCGTCAACTGGAAAAGCGGCGGCTCGTCTCTTTGCGCAATCGGAATGGCATCCAACGGAAACAACTGGATTGCCCCGGCGAATTGGGTGGAGCCGGCAACGATCGCCGATCTGGAAGCGAACGGTACGTGGGCTGACGCTGCCGGCTTAGAGCGTTTGGTTTCCGCATCGCCTGCCGACCAGGTGGAGGATGCGAAGCGGCTGGACTTCCTCGATGGACTGAACCATCGATTGAATGAGCACTACGGAACAGTCTACGGTTGGGAGCTGATACTCAGTCCCAACATCGTCCGGCTCATGAATGGCCCAGGCGGGCGAGGTCATTTGGCTGCGATAGATCTGAACGATAGCAAGGCGCGCGGCGCCAAGTCCTGCCGTGCCGCCATCGACGCCGCCATGAGCGCCAGCAAGGAGCCGAAATGAACTGGGTTTGCTGCTACTGCGGCGCCGGGGACCACTCGGTGGCCGGCTGCCCTTGGACGCGCCTGGCGCGCCCGGAAGGGATGGAGGTCTGACATGCGCTGGACGAACGAGGAAGAAGCCCGCCTGCGCCAGCTGTGGACGACCGACAAGTCGTTGAAGGTCATCGGCGCGGAGCTGGGGCGGACGGATCACGCTGTATTCCGGAAAGGAAAGGCAATGGGTTTGGGCTCGAAGCCTTTCGATGGCGAGACTTCCCCGACATGGATCCTTCTGACCCGGGTTTGCCAAGACCGGCGCGGCCGGACGGTCCACGAGATGGCCCAGGCCACAGGGACGAGCCGCTACACGATCGATCAGCTGATGCGGAGGAAGGAGAAGGCCGGCGAGGCTCACGTGGCGGATTGGGAGAAGCGCCCAGGGGCGCCGATCCCGTATTGGCTGCCGTTCCCTGGCAAGAGCAAGCCGAAGCCGCGCGCCCTGACCAACACCGAGCGCAACCGTGCCCTGCGCGCGCGAATCAGGGAGGAAGACCCGCTGCGCTACAAGGCGATGATCGACCGCGCCACCGTCAACCGCTCCCGCCGGAACGGAACCGTCCGGAAGCAGCACCGAGTCGTGCGTGCGCTGTTTGGCCTTGGGAGGTCGGCATGACGGTGAAAGCGAAGGGCGGCGCGCTGGCGCGGCTGGCGGGCATGTGGTGCGGAAACCCGGACTTCTGGCGCTTCGTGGCGCACCGCAGCGGAAAGCCGTGCGACTCGGCGGCAGCGGCGCGGGCCTACGTCCTGGCCGTCAGCGGCGGCATCGAGTCGCGCGCCCAGCTGGACCACGCGCCGGCGGCCGAGGCCAAGTTCCACGCTGGAGTGCGCCTGCCGTACATGCGCTGGCAGAAAGGGGATCGAGGGTGAAAGAGATCTTCGTCCCGGACTACGAGTGGAACGCGCACTACGAGTCGCCCGAGGAAATGGTGCGGGAAGACGGCACCTTGGTCGAAGGCGAGGAATTCGAGCTGGTACGACTGACGGTGGGGGCAAAGACCCGCTACCGGATTGTGGGAGGGAAGCCGGTGCCGGTGAGCATCTCCTTCCCGCAGGCAATTGAAGAGAACACGGGGGAATGACGATGAACGCAGTATTCGCCGACACGCGCCAGGCGCTGTACGTTGCTCACATGGTGATGGCTCTGCCGCCGCGGCAGAAGGCGCCATTCCGCACGGCGCTGATCCGGGCAATGGAGGCCACGCCGAACCTGACTGGCATGCAGGAGGCCTGGCTGGACCAGCTGCGCGGCACGCCGTCGGACAGCACGGTCGACTTCGGCGGCCTGACCAGCGACGAGGTGCGCGGCCAGTGCGCCATGGTGATGTCGGCTGTGGATTCGAAGCTGCCGGCCCCGGAGCGGGCGGTGGTGCGCGCGCGGTTCACGCCGGCCGAGTATGAGGAGATCGGCGCCAACGGCGAGCGAAAGCGCCGCTACTTCTACGGCCCGGCTCGCGTTGAGGGAATCCGATACCTCGCCGACTGGCTGGCGCCGAACTGCTCAATTGCCGGGCCGGCCCTGGACATACTGGTATCGAAGGCGTTTGCCAACCATGAGCGCCTGGCGGTGAGCTATCGCGACATGGCGGCATCGTTCGGCAGCAACCACATGACCTACGCCCGGGCCTTCCCCAAGATCCGCGAGCGCCTGCGTGAGTTGGAGGCTTTGGCGGTGTCGCGCCTTGATGCCTACTTCACCGCGCTGGGTCTGATCTGCGACGGCGAAGTTGTGGCTTGACAGGCTGTTACAGCGACCCTAGAATTTCCCCAAATTGCAGAGATGCGCCTGAAGCCTCGCCGGAGTTATCTGGGCGGGGCTTTTTGCATGTTGCCGTATCAATGTTCTGCCAAACCGCGTATAGTCCGGCCCGCGGGGTGGAGCAGTTGGCAGCTCGTCGGGCTCATAACCCGAAGGTCGCAGGTTCAAGTCCTGCCCCCGCAACCAGATTCGAAAGCCCGCCCGGATAGCGCCGCGCGGGCTTTTTTGTAGAGTCAGCAGTCCCTTACCCCTCGTTGGTAGGGGCTTCGCATGTCAATAGGCACCTCAGAATAAAATCTGACCTCCACATTTCTAGGCAGATAGAGGGGTCATGCGTAAGGTAACAGTCGGCGTTCTTAATATCGTTATGCCCGAGCCGCACAATCGGGAACGATACGTTGAACTCTTTAAGAAGGCCCATGGGACTCGCCGTGCCTTGACGGTGCGAGGAAAGTTTGCGGCCATCTTGGGTGGCTTTGGGCCGAAAGAGAACGGGTATTACGGTGGGGTCGTGCACAAGTTCTTTGATCTTGAGCTAACTGGTAAGTGGCTCAATCTGCAGGCCCGGAAGCCGGTGGACGACGCTGAACGAGAAGGTGTCTCGGTGCCGGAGCATTTGAAGCCGGGCTTGGAGACGTTTGATTTTCTGTTTTTTCCGCCCAAGCATCGCTTGTTCTTTGTGTCGAGAGAGCGGGGCGAGAGCTTTGGACCCTTGGATGCAGCGCGGTATTTTCGAGCGTTGCTGAATCAGCCTGCCCTTAGGGAAGAGTTCGGTGAAATTGAGGTTACCGCCGAGCCCGACAAGGACACCCTTAGAAAGATTCTCGCAATCCCAGGGCTGAGGCGCCTCGATATTCAGATAAGTCCTCCAAATCCCGATGATTTCGAGGACTTCGAGCAGGATGTCAAGGATCGGCTAAAGGCTCAGCATGCGAGACGAATGGATGTGTCCCTGATTGCGAGCCGAGGCGAAACGCTGGCACCGGACAATGAAATTCAAGCGCTTGCCGAGGTTGCTAAGTCGAATGGTTTAGTTTCGGGGCGCGGCCGAGACGACGAAGGCAATGTGGTGGAGCTTTCGACAAAGCAGCACCCGCTGCTAGAAACAGCGGAGTACGATCCAGATGTAGAGTTCCCGTCAACCGCACTGTACGCCGTCGCTTCCGATTTCCTTCGTTCGCTGGTGCGTCGCGCGGCAAGAGGCTAGAAATATGGGACTTCCCCGGGCATACGTGGGAGTGCGAAAGATCTTCAGGCTGTACTGGTCAGCATATGGGGGGATCTGGGATGTGCTCAGTTCCCCTTACATGCACTGTGCTGCCGTGCTGACTATCGTTCTCCATCCGTTCTGGCTGAATGAGAAGTGGTGGGATACGGCTGCATCGGTCCTCCCCAACGTTGTTGGCTTTGCTTTGGGGGGATATGCAATCTGGCTTGGGTTTGGCGACGAAGAATTCCGCAGGCGTCAGGCAACGCGCAAAAATGGCAAAAGTAGTCCATACGTGGTGGTCAGTGCATCGTTCGCGCACTTCATTCTCGTTCAGTTGATTGCGTTGGTGTTCGCGATTGCTACAAAGGCTTTTGACTATCCCCTCGCAGCTGACACCTTGTATGGGCATGTCTCCTTGGCGATCTCTGGGGACCTCATGCTTTTTCGCCGCTGCTTAGCTCCAATAGGTAACTGCTTCGGCTTCTTCCTCTTTATGTATGCTTTGATGACGGCTGTCGCTGCATCGATGGGAATATTCCGAGTCACGACCTGGTTTGAGCGAGATGAGGAGCAAGAGGCTACTCATTCCACAGACAGCCCCGCGCAGTAAGGGAGAGTCGTTTCAACCAACACAGAGCCCCGCCCGGCCGGCGCCGCGCGGGGCTTCGCTTTTGGATGCCGCCCATGTTCTTGCCCGTGATGCTCTGCCTTTGGTGTGGTGTCTGCGCGCAAACATGCTGGTGGCCGTCAGTCTTCTGCGGTATGGCGCAACGGTAGCGCGGCGGGGTTCATGCCCCGCAGGTTCCGCGTTCAATTCGCGGTGCCGCAACCCAGTTGTCTCCTCCGCCGGCAGCCGCCGGGGTTTGCCTGGCCTTGGTCAGGCGCTTTCTATTCAAGGGGTCGATCCAATGAGCCGGCTCCAGATGCTGAAGCCACGCCTCCAGGCTTCGACCGCAAAGAGGGTACCGATCCTTGAGACTAAGGCCGGCACCGCGCCACGGCCACGCGGGCGCTTATGGATGGAGACCCGCCAGCGTGTTGCCTTGGCGCATGGGTTCCGATGCGTCGACTGTGGCCATGTTTGGATAGCAGCCCGTGACCAGATTGATCACGATGTTCCGCTGGAGCAGGGTGGCAGCAACGACGACAGCAACCTGCGTCCTCGCTGCGATGATTGCCATAAGGCTAAGACCGCCAGAGAGGCGGCAGCCCGAGCTGGGCGATAGCGCAGGAGACCAGCCATGATGCAGCCCGTGACGACTGACCACACCAACGCCATGCTTGGTGCGCCAGCAGACTGGGACCCGGCAGTGCACGGCGAGTGCCTCGGCCTGCCGGTCCACCGTGACCAGGCGAACAACCGATGGCTGTCGTGGTACCAGCCCACCGAGCAGGACATCGCCAACATCCTGGCTGGCCTGCCCATCCGTTTGTCCGTGTTCGGCGCGGGTCATCCGCCGGTTGCGATTGGCGTGACCGCCGGCACGGAGCCCTGATGCGTGCTGATCGGCGCATTCATTAGGGGTGGGGGGCGGGTAAATCTTCGGAAGGCCTGTTGGCCGGAAACCGCCCGTTCCCTCACGCAGAGAAAATTTCCCCGCCCACGAAACTTGTTAAAGCTTTAACACGGCTCTCCCTTTAACAATGAGCCGCAAGCCATTGATTGGAAACGCCAATCGGGTGGCGCGATGTTAAGGATTGAGGCCCGCAACGCGGGGTTTCCACATGGCTCTGACAGGCAAAAAACTCAAATTTGCCGAGGCCAAGGCGCGGGGCCTGTCGAACAAGCAGGCGGCTATCGACGCCGGCTATAGCGCCGGCACTGCCGCCGCCGCCGGTTCGCGTCTGGCGAAAGATGCTGACGTCCTGGCTCACCTCGCGCGCAAATCGAAGGCCGGTACTGCGCGGAAGGCTGCGCCGCCAGCAAAGGCGGCCCCGAAGGCAAAGCCGGTGCGAGAGCCCGAGTCACTGGATGAAGACGCGGCAGTTGCAGCGTTCAATTGGGAGCAGGCCACACAGTATTCCGATCCCAAGGCCTTCCTGAAGGCCGTGATGAACGACGATCTGACGGAGCCGAAGCTCCGCGTCTTCGCAGCGAAGGAACTGATGCCCTATTTCCATCGGAAACTCGGCGACGCCGGAAAGAAAGAGGATCGCGCGGATGCAGCCAAGAAGGCAGCTTCCGGACGATTCGCCGCCGCGGCGCCGCCGCTACGTGCCGTGAAATGACGCTATGGACTGGACGACCGCTTGCCCCGACTGGGCCGAACGCCTGCAGTCGGGGCGGTCGATCATCCCGCCGCCGATCTTCCCGGACCAGGCCGAGCAGGCGCTGGCGATCTTCAGGGAACTGCGGATCGTCGACGCGCCGAGCAGCCCGACGTTCGGGGAGGCCTGCGCGGACTGGGTCTTCGACCTAGTGGCGTCGATCTTTGGCGCTTACGATCCGGAATCGGGGCGCCGGCTGATCACGGAATGGTTCGTCTGCCTCCCGAAGAAGAACTCGAAGTCGACGATCGCGGCCGGCATCATGATGACGGCGCTGATCCTGAACTGGCGGCAGTCGGCGGAGTTTGCCATCCTGGCACCGACCATCGAGATCGCCAATAACAGCTTCGGTCCGTCGCGAGATTTCTGCGCAGAGCGGGTGGACGAGGATCTGAACGCGCTGATGCACGTGCAGACCCACATCAAGACCATCACGCACCGGGAGAGCAACGCAACGCTGAAGGTGGTGGCTGCCGACTCCAACACGGTTGGCGGCAAGAAGAGCGTCGGCACGCTGGTCGACGAGCTGTGGCTGTTCGGGAAGCAGTCAAACGCGGAAAACATGCTGCGCGAGGCAATCGGCGGGCTGGCGTCGCGGCCAGAAGGTTTCGTCATCTACCTGACCACCCAGAGCGATGACCCGCCGGCAGGTGTGTTCAAGCAGAAGCTGCAGTACGCGCGCGACGTTCGCGACGGCAAGATCGAGGATAAGAGCTTCGTCCCGATCATCTTTGAGCATCCACCCGAAATGGTGGCTCGCCGCGAGCACCTGGAGGTCGAGAACCTCGCCATGGTCAACCCGAACCTCGGGTATTCGGTGGACCAAGCTTTTCTGGAGCGGGAGTACCGGAAGGCGAAGGATGCCGGGGAAGAGTCGTTTCGCGGCTTCATGGCGAAGCACGGCAACGTCGAAATTGGCCTGGCGCTGCGCTCGGACAACTGGGCCGGGGCGCTGTTCTGGGAACAGCAGGCCCGACCAGGACTGACGCTTGCCGATCTGATCCGTCGATGCGAGGTGATCGACGTGGGCGTTGACGGCGGCGGCTTGGACGATTTACTGGGCCTGGGCGCCGCGGGCCGAGACCGGGAGAACGGTGAATGGCTGACCTGGAGCAAGGCTTGGGCGCATCCCACCGTGCTCGATCGCCGCAAATCCGAGGCGCCTAAGCTCCTGGACCTTCAAAAGGCCGGTGAGCTTGTCATCGTCACTCGGATCGGTGAGGACGTAGAGCAGCTTGCGCAGGACGTGCTGTTGGTCTACGAGGCGGGGCTGCTCGACAAGATCGGCGTGGACCCGAGCGGCATCGGCGCTGTGCTGGATGCTTTGGTGGCCGCTGGAATCCCCGAGGAGCTGGTGATTGGTATCTCGCAGGGCTGGAAGCTGGGTGGGACGATCAAGACCACCGAGCGGAAGCTCGCCGAAGGCGCCTTGTGGCACGGTGGTACCGCGCTGATGGACTGGTGCGTCGGAAATGCCAAGGTCGAGCCGCGCGGCAACGCGATCTTGATCACAAAGCAGGCCAGCGGCACAGCGAAGATCGACCCGTTGATGGCGCTGTTCAATGCTGTGGCGCTGTTGTCACTGAATCCTGAAGGGAAGGGCGGCCTGGATGACTGGCTGAGCAATCCCATTGTGGCGGGCCACGCATGATGAAATTTCCCCTTACACGTGTCGCGCGTGGCGTCCGGGCGGCCATTGATGGCTTCGTGCGGTCGTTCTCGCTGACGGATTCGGATCTGTACGCACGCACCGGGATCCCAGAAGCTGGCGTGCTGGTCACGCCAAGCGCTGTGATGCAGCTGGACGCGGCGTGGAGTTGCGTCCGGCTGATTTCGGAGACGATCGCCACGCTGCCGCTTGCCATGTACGAGCGCACCAGCGCCGGTAAGCGGGTCGCGCCGCAGCATCCGCTGCACTTCATCATCCATGACCAGCCAAACACCGATTCGACTGCTTCGGTGTTCTGGGAGGCAATGATTGCGGCGATGCTGCTGCGCGGAGCGGGGAGGGCGGAAAAGCTTTACGTGAGCGGCAGCGACCAAGTGGTCGGGCTGGCTTTCCTGGACCCGGATAAGCTGGTCTGCACGCGGGACTACAACACCGGGCGCAAGAAATTCACCTACCCGCGACCAAACGGCACGCTGCGAGAAATCCCCGAGTCGCGGATCTGGACCATTCCCGGCTTCACGCTGGATGGCATCAATGGGGTGTCGGTGATCGAGTACGGCGCCAAAGTGTTTGGCAACGCGATGGCAGCGGACAAAGCCGCAGCGTCGACGTTTAGCACCGGCCTGCTGCAGACGGTCTATTACAAGTTTGCGAATTTCCTGACGCCGAAGCACCGCGAGGAATTCAGGGCGAACCTGAAAGGCGCGGTCGAGCGCGGCGAAACGCCGGTTTTGGAAGGCGGATCCTCCGTCGAATCGGTCGGGATCAAGCCATCCGATGCGCAGTTGCTGGAGTCGCGCGGCTACTCGGTGGAAGCGATCTGCCGGTGGTTCCGGGTGCCGCCGTGGATGGTCGGTCACACCGAGAAGTCGACCAGCTGGGGCACCGGCATCGAGCAGCAGATGATCGCCTTCCTGACCTTCACGCTCGCGCCGTGGCTGAAACGCATCGAGCAGGCCATCAGCAAGGACCTGCTGCGACCTGCCGAGCGGGCGCGGTACTACCCCAAGTTCGCTGTCGAGGGCCTGCTGCGCGCGGACAGCGCCGGCCGGGCCGCGTTCTATGGCGTCATGGTCGACAAGGGCATCCTGACGCGCGACGAGGTGCGCGAACTCGAGGAACGACCGGCCATGGGCGGCAACGCCGCTGTGCTGACCGTGCAATCGGCCATGACGACGCTTGAGGCAATCGGCACCGCGACGGCCGGCGACGCCAACCAGGCGCGGGCGAGTATCCGCGCGTTTCTCGGCCTGGATGACCAACCAGAAAAGAGGGAATCATGAGCATCAAGACCCTTCCGGGCATTCCGGCCGGGCGGCCCAGCGCCAGCGTGTCCAGCCATCTGCAGCCACGCGCGCTGGACCGCTGGGACACCGGGGTCCGGGCCGCGGCCGAGTCGGACGCAGATCGCACCATCAGCGTCTATGACGTGATCGGCTACGACTACTGGTCGGGCGATGGCGTGACGGCCAAGCGCATTGCTGGCGCGCTGCGCAGCATGGGTGCCGGCCCGGTGACGGTGAACGTCAATTCGCCTGGCGGCGACATGTTCGAAGGCCTGTCGATCTACAACCTGCTGCGCGAGCACGACGGCGAGGTCACGGTCAAGGTGCTGGGCCTGGCCGCCTCCGCCGCGTCGATCATCGCCATGGCCGGGGACAAGGTGCAGATCTCGCGCGCCGGCTTCCTGATGATCCACAACGCCTGGGTGCTGGCCGTCGGCAACCGGCACGATCTGACCGAGATAGCCGCGACGCTGAAGCCGTTCGACGATGCCATGGGCAGCATCTATTCGGCGCGCACCGGCAAAGACACGAAAGCGGTCGCCAAGCTGATGGACGCGGAAACGTGGATCAGCGGCCAGACAGCGATCGACGATGGCTTTGCCGACGAGTTCCTGCCGTCCGACCAGGTCAAGAAGGGCGACGCCAAAGCGCAGGCTTCTGCGGTGCGCCGCATCGAGGCCGCGCTGCGATCGAGCGGCATGCCGAAAAATGATGCCATGCGCCTCATCAGTGAATTCAAGTCCGGCCAGGGTGATCCTGCCGGCGGCGGTGCGGGTGATCCCACCGGACGCAGCGCGGGGGACCCGCCTGCTGCAGCAGCAAAGTCGGTATTGGAGTCGCTGAAGGCGTTCTCCCTGTAGATCACTCACACCATCGAAAGAGGCAATCCACCATGAAGAAGAATCACCTGAAGAAGACCGCCGTCGCCGCGCTGATGGCCTTTGGCGATGCCGTGCATGCCTTGCTGTTCCGCCACATGAAGCGGTCGGGCATGGTGCTGGCCTTCGGCGAAGACGACGTCAAGGAAATCAAGGCATCCCTCGACAAGATCAGCGGCGACGTCAAGGCGTCCGCCGAGAAGGCGCTCAAGGAAGCGCAAGCGGCCGCCGGCAAGCTGTCCGAGGAAACCAAGGCCAAGATCGACCAAATGCTCGTCAGGCAGGGCGAAATGCAGGCCAACCTGCAAACCGCGCAGCAGGCGCTGGCCAAGCTCGAAGCCAACGGCGCCGGTGGCGATGTGCAGCACGAGTCGTTCGGGCAGAAGTTCGTCGGCAGCGAGGAATTCAAGGCCTTCTCCGGCAAGACCCTTCCGCGCGGCCGCGTCGACATGACGTTCAATGCCGCAATCACCACGGTGACCACTGACACCGACGGCGCCGCGGGCGATCTGGTTACCGCAACCCGTCTGCCCGGCATCATCGCGCCGCCGAATCGCCGCCTGACCGTGCGCGACCTCATCACCCCTGGGCGTATGGACGGTAGCGTCCTGGAGTACGTGAAGGAAACCGGCTTCACGAACAACGCTGCGCCGGTCGCGGAAACGGTCAAGAAGCCCGAGTCGACCATGAAGTTCGACCTGGTGACCACATCTGCGAAGGTGATCGCGCATTTCGTGAAGGCCTCGCGCCAGATCCTGAGCGACGCTTCGCAGCTGGCCAGCTACATCGACGGCCGCCTGCGCTATGGACTGGCGTTCAAGGAAGAGCAGCAATTGCTGAACGGTGATGGCACCGGCCAGAACCTGCTGGGAATCATCCCGCAGGCATCGGCGTACGTGGCGCCTTTCGACCCGGCTGGTACCGAAACCAGTATCGACATGATCCGCCTGGCCATGCTGCAAGCCGTGCTGGCCGAGTATCCGGCCACCGGCATCGTGATGCACCCCAGCGACTGGGCGCGGATCGAGCTGCTGAAGGACACTACCGGCCGCTACATCATCGGCAACCCGCAGGGCACGGCACAACCGACGCTGTGGGGCCAGCCCGTGGTGGCTACGCAGGCGATCGCGGTCGACAAGTTCCTGACCGGCGCCTTCAAGTTGGGCGCGCAGGTCTTCGACCGCTGGCAAGCCCGGGTGGAAGTCGCCACCGAGAACGAAGACGACTTCGTGAAGAACCTGGTCACGATCCTGGCCGAAGAGCGCCTGGCGCTGGCGGTGTACCGCCCCGAGGCGTTCATCTACGGCGACTTCGGCAACGTGGCCTGATCGGCAGGCGTCGACTGATGGGCGGCGCGCTTCAGCGGGCCGTTTGCTTTGATGGAGGCATCCATGAAGATCAAGTTCAAGAAGCCGGATCCGCGGGCCGGCACCATCGCGCGGATGGACAGCAGCCGCGGGCAGCATTTCATCGACATCGGCTGTGCTGTGCTGCTGAAGGAAAACGAGGACGCCTCAACTGAGGCCGAGAAAGCGGACATGGCGCCGACGCGCGAAGTACTGGACCGGGAAATTGCCGGCCTGCCGGGAGAGAACACCGATCCGGACTATGTGGTGCGTGCCATGCGACGCTATTTCGGCGACACCTTCACGGATGCCGACGAAACGCGCGTGCGCGAACTGGTGAAGCCGGCCGAGGCGGACAAGCCAACCGAGGTCGAAACCGTCCTGGTGATGGCTGATCAGCCGGCCGACCAGCCGGAGCCGTCTGAGCAGCAGGCCAAGGGCAGCAAAAAGGGCAAGGGGGCTTGATATGTCGATCATCGCTCTGGACATGGCCAAGGCGCATCTGCGCGTCACGTGGGGGAGCGAGGATCAGCTGATCGAGCTATATCTGTCGGCTGCCGAGGGCGCTGTCGCAGATTTCCTGAACCGCCAGGTCTACGCCACCCAGCAGGAAATGGCTGACGCGGTGGAGGCGGAGACCGCCGGGGACAATCCGGTTGTCGCGAACATGGTGATTCAGGCTGGAATGCTGTTGATCCTCGGCAACATTTACAGCAACCGCGACACAAATGCGGAAATCCCGCAAGGCGCGCGCGATCTGCTGTGGCCGCAACGCGTGGGGCTCGGTGTATGACGACTATCGGCCAACGCAGCGAACTGGTGCAGATCCAGAAGCCTGCCGATGGATATGATGACTTCGGGCAGCCCGTCATCGGTTGGGTCAAGGTCATAGACGTCTGGGCCAATATCCTGCATCGCACCGGTCTGGAGGTGATCCGGGCCGACGCGCCGACGTCCATCGTCCAGGCCAGCATACGCATTCCGTTCCTGGCGGCCGACGGCGTCACCGCGGCCATGCGCGTGCTGTGCGAGGACGGCACGGCCTACAACATCAAGGGTGTCCTGCCGGATCGAGTGAAACGCACGTACGTCGACCTGGTGTGCGAGACGGGAGCGGTCAATGCCTAATTCTGCTGAGGCTGTGGTCGTGGCGGCGCTGGCCGGCATCGGCGCGAAGGCCTATCCGGACGTGGCGCCGCTCGGGGCGCCGAAGCCGTATGTCACCTACCAGGCTGTCGGCGGGCAGGACGCAAACGACCTGAGCGGCCCGGCGGACCTGGAGAACCAGCGCATGCAGATCAACGCATGGTCCGAAACTCGGGCTGCCACGGTTGCAACGATGCGAGCTGCGCGCTCCGCCTTGGTTGCAGCCGGTGCTCTCCCGATCGGGGCGCCGGTGAGCGAGAACGAACCTGATACGAAGCTATACGGGTCAAGGCTTGACTTCAGTATCTGGTTCAAGCCCTGATCCACCGTTTTTCCCTCGCCCGCCCTGCGCGGGCATTTTTCCATTGAAGAGGTCAACATGCCATCTACCGCAATCTCCGCGCAGGGATCGAAAGTCGAAGTGTCCGGCACCACCGGCTCGGCCAAGACGATCACCGCTATCGCGCTCGGCTTTCCCACCATCCTGACGTCGGCTGCGCACGCGCTGGTCAACGGCGACGTGGTCACGCTGGCCGGCCTGACCGGCACGCACGCCTCGGACCTGAACGGGCAGACCGTGGTGATCAAGAACGTCACCACCAACACGTTCGCCTTCGACATCAACACGACCGGCCGGACCATCACCGCAGCCGGCACGGCAACGCCTGTCACCTGGACGAAGATCGAGAACCTGGTGAACTTCAAAGGCTTCGACGGTCAGGCCAGCGAACTGGACGCCACCGATATGGACTCCACCGCGAAGGAATTCCTGCTGGGCCTGCAGGATTGGGGTTCGTTCACCTTCGACGTCAACCGCGATTTCAACGACGCGGGCCAGCAAGCCGTCGATGCAGCCAAGCGCGCGGGCACCAAGAAGACCTACAAGCTGACGCTGCCGAACGGCAAGACCAAGACGTTCGACGCGTACTGCAAGAACAGCCCGCTGGAAGGCGGTGTCGATCAACTCCTGAAGACCACGGGTATCACGCTGCGCATCACCGGCGACGTGGTGGACGCATAACCTATGCCGATTCTCTCGAAAGCATCCATCCTGGGCGCCGCGCTGGCGCACGAAGACGTTCCGGTGCCGGAATGGGGCGGCGAAGTGCGCGTGGCGGTGATGTCTGGCGCCGCGCGCGACCGCTTCATGGCGCTGCAGGGCGAAGGCAAGACGCCGTATAGCGTCTTTCAGGCTCGCGTGCTGGTCTGCTGCGTGGTCGACGAGAACGGCGAATTGCTGTTCTCCGAAAACGACGTCGAGGCGCTGCGTGGACGCAGCAAGGAAGCGCTCGACCGCGTGGTCGACGTTGCCATGCGGCTGAACAAGCTCGGCGTGGAGTCGGTGGAGGAAGAGGCAAAAAACTCCGACGCCGCCCCGAGCGGCGGCACTGGCTCCGACTCAGCATCGACCTCGGAATCCCCGTAAGGGAGCTGCAGGAGCGCATCACCAGCGCCGAGTTTGTCGAGTACATGGCGTCTTACCAGATCGACCAGCGTGGCGGCCAGTATGACGATCTTCGGGCTGGCGCGATCGCCTCGACGATCGCCAATATCCATCGCGATCGCCGGGCCCGCAGCGAGCCGTTCAGCTGCTTCGACATGACGCCGTGGAGCGAGCATCACCCGGCGGCGAACGAAGCCGAGCCGATCTTGCTGGATGACCCGGAAGAGCAGGCCAAGCTGATCGAGCGGGTGATGTTTCCACGGAGGGAATGATGGCCAAGCCGCGACGTGTGACGGTCGAAAACGCATCGGCGCTTACTTCTGCCATTGACGCGCTCGACCAGATCGCCAGCGAGTCGGTACTGCGACAGGCGGCGGTGGCCGGCGCGCGCGTGATTCATAGAGAGGTGAAGCTGCGCGCACCGGTCAATCTGGACATCTATGAGGTCAAGCAGGGTCGTCACCCGCCCGGCTTCCTGCGTAGCCACATCATCATCGCCTACGAGGAAGAGAAATCCGTTCCTGGTCGCCTTGCTTCCTACATCGTGACCTGGTCGAAGGAAGCGTTCTACGGCCGGTTCCTCGAATACGGTACGTCGAAGATGGCCGCGCAGCCATTCCTGCGACCCGGGTTCGAGGCGAAGAAGAAGGCTGCTGCCGCAGCGGTGGGCGCGGTGATTCAGGAAAAAGCAAGGGAGTTCACAAGTGGCCGATGAAACCGTCGTTCGCGTCACAGCCGATGCTACCGGCTATACGGCCGAAATGGACCGGGCGCGCCGCAGCGCCGACGCCTTCATTGCCACGCAAGAGGCCAAGGCGCGGCGCACGCTGGCGGCTGAAAATGCCATTGCCGAGGCGGCCCGGAACGGATCAGATGCGCACGCGCGGGCGATCAACCAGTTCGTTAGCCAGACCGCGCGCATGGCGGAGGCGTCGGGCAAGACGCGGATCCAGTTGCTCGAGCAGAAAGCCGCGCTGATGGGCGTTTCCGAGTCCGTCGCCCCCTACATCAACCAGTTGAAGGCGGCCGAGGCGGCGGCAGGCGGCATGCGCCGCGTGAGCGGTTCGCTAGATGACGTTGGCATGTCCGCCCGGCAGACCGCGGCGGCCATGCGCATGGTGCCGGCGCAGATGACCGACATCGTGACACAGCTGGCTGGTGGCCAGTCGCCGCTTCTGATCCTGACGCAGCAAGGCGGGCAGTTGCGGGACATGTTCGGCGGCATCGGGCCTGCTGTGCGCGCTGTGGGCAGCACTGTGGCTGGCCTTATCAATCCCTTCACGCTGACCGCTGCCGCCGCCGCAGCTATTGCGTTTGCCTTCGAGAAGGGCGCCAGTGAGACGCGAGGATTCAATGATGCGCTGACGATCACCGGAGGCATTGCCGGGGTGTCTGCCGACCAGATGGCGACCATGGCCAAGGTCATGGGCGACACGGCCGGCACGCAGGGCAAGGCCGCCGAGACGCTCACGGCGCTGGCCGCGACGGGCAAGATCGCCGGCAGCACCTTCGTGGAACTCGGCAACGCCGCGCAGGCGTGGGAAAAAGCCACCGGCGCAGCCGTCGAGAAGACGGTCGAGGAGTTCGTCAAGTTGGGCGAAGAGCCGGTCAAGGCGTCGCTGAAGCTCAACGAGCAGTACCACTACCTGACCGCCGCAGTCTTCGAGCAAATCGCCGCGCTGGAAGACCAGGGCCGCAAGGAAGAGGCAGCGGCGCTGGCGCAGCGCACCTACGCCTCGGCGATGAAGGACCGCGCTGATCAGGTGGTGGCCAACGTCGGCTACATGCAGCGCGCCTGGGCCGGGCTCACGAGCCTCGCCAAGGGCGCGTGGGATGCGATGCTTGGTGTCGGCCGGGATACCACGCTGGCGGACGTGCGCGGCGCGATCGAGCGCACGAAGGCGGAAATCGCCAAGCTGGAGTCTTCGCCCGGCGCGCAGCCTGGCGGCGTCAACCGTGCTGCGCTGGCTCGCGCGCGGATGAATCTGGAGCAGTTGCAGGCGCAGGCGAAGCCGCTGGAGGCCGCCAACGCCGCAGCCGAGGCCAAGGCGGCGGAACAGCGCCGGCAGGATGCCGTGGTCGCCGCGCAGGCCCGCCTGCGTGATCAGGAGAAGGCCACCCGGTCCCGCGCCGATCTCCGCAAGGAAGAAATCGACCAGCTGAACAAGGACGCCAAGTTGGTCGGCATGGCCGCCGACGAGTATGCCAATCGGCTGGCGGCCATCGAGGACAAGTACAAGGATCCGAAGGGGGCCAAGGCGCCGCAGCCCAAGGCGTACCAGGACGATGCCGCGACCCGGTTCCTGCAGCAGCTGCGCGAGCAGGATGCCGCCACGCGCGCCGCGCTGGAGTCGTCCGAAAAGCTCACCGGCGCCGAGAAGATCCAAGCCGAATTCCTGCAGAAGATCGCGGACATCAAGGGCAAATCGATCCTGACGGCCGAGCAGAAGAGCCTGCTGGCCAACCAGGACCAGATCAAGGCCCAGCTGTCGCAGAACGTCGAGAACGAGCGCGCGCTGAAGCTGAAGACCGACATCCAGAAGGTGGAAGAGCGGTCCGCAGCTATCAGCGCGCAGATCGGCAACATGCAGAAGTCGGCGGCCGAGCAGTACCAGCGCCAGTTGGACGCTGTCGGCCGCGGTACTGAGGCGCAGAAGCAGGCCGAGGCGGTGCGCTCGATCTACAAGGCGTACGAAGATCTGGCTCTGCAGCAGGAGAAGGCTACGCCGGAGGCCGCGCGCACGTCGCAGGCCTACCTGGATTCGCAGCAGAAACTCCGGGACGGCCTCGATCAGTCGCTGCTGGCCTATGACGCCTACTACGCATCGCTGCGGGAGAAGCAGGACAGCTGGGTCAATGGCGCGACCGAGGCCATGGCCAACTATGCCGAGGAATCGCGCAACGTCATGGCCATGACCAGCACCGCGGCGACCAATGCATTCAAGCGGATGGAAGACGGCATCGTGACGTTCTCCATGACGGGCAAGGGCAATTTCCGCGACTTCGCGCAGTCGGTGATCTCTGACCTGATCCGGATTCAGGCACGGGCGGCGCTGTCCGGGCTATTCAGCCAACTCGGGTCGATGATGATCGGCGCGTATGGCGACATGACCGGGACGTCGGTAGGCGGTGTGTACGGGCCGCAGACGCAGGCGGGGTTGGATTCGTTGATCGCCAATGTCTCCGCGCGCGCGAAGGGCGGCAACATCAATGCTGGCGAGCCGTACCTGGTGGGCGAGGTCGGGCCAGAACTGGTGGTGCCGACAGGCTCCGGATACGTTGTGCCGAACGATGCGCTGACCGCGACAGCGGCGGGCGGCGGCAATGTGACGATTGTGCAGCACATCAACGTCGACAGCCGCGCGGATCAGGCGGTAATTGTCCAGGCGATGGTGCAGGCGAAGAACGCCGCAGTCGCCGAGGTGAAGCAGAACCTCGCGCGCGGTGGTGACATGCGGCAACTCGCCGGGAGGTAAGGATGGCAACACTCGACTGGCCGCTGGATCTGGTGCCGGCCAAGGCGACATGGGGCCTGCAATCCAACACCGAGGCTTTCACCTCGCCGCTTAACCGGGCCGTCCAGACGGTTGAGCGGCCTGGCGCGCGGTGGAAGGTGACACTAGAGTTCCCGCCGAAGAACGATCTCGATCGGGGAAAGCTGGAGGCATTCCTGGCGTCGTTAGGCGGCATGGCAGGGCGCTTCACGTTGTGGCCACATGCGCGCCCAGGATCGTCGCTGTACAGCCCGCTGGTGAATGGGGCGATGTCCGATTTCAAGGTGCTGCCGACGAAGAGCTGGCCGGCCAACACCTTGGTGCTGCGAGCAGGGGATTACCTGTCCGCTGGCGGGGAGTTGAAGATGGTGACGGCGAACGTGACCAGCAATGGCAGTGGACTGGCCTCGGTACCCGTGGCACCGGCATTCCGCAAAGCCCCGGCCAATAATTCCGCGATCACGCTGGATAAGCCGAAGGCGACCATGATGCTTGTGTCGGACGAGTACTCGGTAGCGGTGATGCCTGGAAGGATCTCCGATTCCGTGGTGATCAGTGCTGTGGAGATGTTCTGATGACGCGCGCTCTAGATGGCAGCACGCTCGCCGCGGTCACCGCCGGCCATGTCCCATATCTGTTCTTCGTGCAGATGGACTTCTCACAACCTCTGCGGGTGTGCAGCGCAGGCTATGACATCGATTGGAATGGTGCAACGTGGGTGGGACTTGGCACGCTTGGCAGCATCGAGCCGATTCAGGAGCAGGCGAGCCTTGAAGCTATCGGCGTTCGTCTGACGCTGTCAGGTGTTCCGACAGATCTGATAGCGATCACTTTGGGGGAACAGTATCAGGGCAGGCCATGCCAAATCTGGTTTGTTCCCCTGCGAGAAGATCTGCAGCTTGCTGGGCAACCGGTGCGCATTTTCTCAGGCCGCATGGACACGATGGATACGGAGGTCGGAGAGACCGCCACCATTACCGTGTCGGCCGAGTCGCGGATGGTGTCGTGGGACAAGGCAAGATCCCGCCGCTTCAACAATGAAGACCAGCAGAGCCGGTACCCGGGCGACCGTGGTTTTGAGTTCGTGCCGCAGATGGTGTCCAAGGAATTAGTTTGGGGGCGTTGATGCAGCGATTGGAAAACTGGCCTATTCGGCTTGCCGAGTTCATCGAAGCCCGCCGCGATCGGGCTTTTTCATGGGGCGAATCAGATTGCTGCCTTTTCGTCTGCGATGCGATCGAGGCGATGACGGGCACCGACCCCGGCGCGCGCTGGCGCGGGCTGTACAGCAGCGAGAAGGGAGCGCGGCGCGTGCTGCGTGATAACGATGGCGTGCGTGGCATTGCCACGCTGGTATTGGGGCCGCCAGTTCCGACGGCGCTTGCCGGACGCGGTGACGTCGTGCTGATCGACACGCCTCATGGCGAGGCGCTCGCGGTGTGCGCCGGCAGCCTTGTCGCCGCACAAGGATGTGACGGCATCGAGTTCATGGAACCGAACCGGGCGAAGGCCGCCTGGAAGGTATAGGAGGGGACGTATGCCAGCAGCCGCCGCAGCCGCTGTAGGGGCATTTATCCTGGGTGCCGGCTCAACGGTGCTGGTTGCGAATCTCATTGGGGCGGTCGTGTATGCCGTCACGGCCCTGGCCATCTCGTTTGCAGTTGGCTCCCTCATGGGCGCGATCTTCAAGCCGCGCACTCAGAACGGCTTTACTGCAGAGGCGCAAGCCCGAAGCCAGGTCGTCCGATCCAATGTCCAGCCGCGCAACATGATCTACGGCCGCGCCATGACATCCGGGCCGCTGATCTTCGCTGCCAGCACGGACGGAAACGGTAAGAAGAACCAGTTCATGCACCTGGTCATCGCGCTGGCCGATCACGAGTGCGATGACATCGAGGAGGTATATCTCGGAGAGGATCCGGTAGGCCCTCTCCGAGATGCCATGCCAATCGGCGGCAAGTTTGTAAAGGTCACAGCAGAAGCCAAGACGTACACGTACAACGTGGTCGGCGGACAGGCCAGCGCGACGGTGAACATCGGTGTGGCTCCTAGCCAGGTAACTGGCTGCGTTGCCATGGTGTCGGGCGGGGAGGGCTTCGGGGATCAACAGGTGCCGATCTCAGCAGTCTGGAACTCCGGATCTCCAATTGTTCAGTTTCCGTCGATTCCAGCCGGCGCGGGGCAGGTGATCCTGATGTACGAGATGCACACCACCAAGTCGTTGGTGCGCATCAACAAGCATCTGGGAAGCCCGGATCAACTCGCTGACAGCAACCTGTATTCCGAGGTGCCGCAGTGGACGGTCGATCATCGGCTGCGCGGTGTCTGCTACCTCTATGTGCGGCTGGAATACGATCCGGACATCTTCCCGAACGGCATTCCCAATGTGAAGGCGGTGGTGCGGGGCAAGCGTGTCTATGACCCGCGCAATGGCAACACCTACTGGACTTACAACTGGGCGCTTTGCGTCTACGACTATCTGCGAGACGAGCGCGGCTTTGGCTGCACGGATGCTGACATCGACGTCGGCTCGGTGATCGCGGCGGCGAACATCTCCGACGAGCTGGTGCCGGTGAGCGGTGGCGTGCAGAGCCGCTACGAGCTGCAAGGCGTGGTGATGAGCGACAAGTCGCCGCGCGACAACCTGGCGGAGATGGTCTCTGCCGGCGGCGCCGCGGTGGTGCTGTCCGGCGGCATGTTCCGAGTATTCGCCGGCGCTTATGACGTCCCCACGGTCACGCTGACGGAATCGGACCTTCGTGGCCCGGTCAAGGTGCAGCCGCGCATGTCGCGCAAGGACCTGTTCAACGTGGTGAAGGGCACGTTCGTCGACCGTGCAAAGTACTGGCAACCCGGCGACTTCCCCGCGGTGCGCAACTCGGCCTATGCGGCTGACGATGGCGAGGTGATCGAGCGCGACATCGAATTGCCGTTCACCACCGACGCCATCGTGGCGCAGCGGCTGGCGAAGATCATCCTGGAGCGCTCGCGGCAAGGCATCGTGGTGGAGTTCCCTGCCAAGCTGACCGCCTTCCAACTGACCGCCTACAGTACTGTGAAGCTGACGCTGGCCAAGTTCGGGTGGACGGACAAAGTCTTTCGGGTCATGTCGTGGAAGATGAGCGCGGACGGCGGTGTCGACCTGGTGCTCAACGAGGAAGCGGCCGCGGTGTATGACTGGAGCATGGGCAACGCCACCGTCGTGGACCCTGCGCCCGATACGAACCTGCCCAATCCCTATGTGGTGGAGTCGCTCGGCCAAATCCGCCTGGAGTCGGGCGAGGATCAACTGATCCTGAGTCAGAGCGGCGCGGTGATCTCCCGCCTGCTGATCTCGTGGGCGCTGGCGAGTGAGGCGGCCCTGCAGTTGGGCGGCCGGGTCGAGCTTCAGTACCGGCGCGCGACGGATGTGGACTGGACCGCGCTGCCCACGTTGACGGCCTCAACGACCAGTTTCTACCTGTCGCCGGTCGAAGATGGCGCGGCCTATTCGGTGCGCGGGCGCTATGTGTCTGCTATCGGGGTCCGCAGCCCGTCCTGGACGTATTCACCGGTTCATGTGGTGACGGGCAAGCTGGCGCCGCCATCGAATCTCACCGGGCTATCGCTGACGGTGCTGAACGGCTTCGCGAACCTGACGTGGAATGCGGCCACCGACCTCGACGTCAGGAACGGCGGGCAGGCTCGAATCCGGCACACGACGGACCTGGTGCAGCCGAGTTGGGGCAGCGCCATCGACATTGGTGGCTATATCTCCGGTGCTGCCAACTCCGCGCAGTTGCCGTTGCTGGAGGGCGTCTACCTGGCGAAGTGGATCGACTCGACCGGGAACGAGTCTCCAGCCGCGGCGATGGTGATCACCACCGCACCATCGCTGGACAGCCTCAATGTGGTGGCCACGATCGCGGAGCAGCCGAACTTTGCCGGCACGAAGACAAACATCGTGTTCGACCCGGCGTTGAACGGTATCAAGCTGGTCGGTGCTGGGCTGATCGACGATCAGGGGCTGATTGATGCCAGCGGGCTTTGGGATGCACAGGGCTCGATCGATAGCCTGGGCCCGATCGATACGGTGGTCGGCTCCGGCGGATGGGGGCTGATCGACTCACTCGGCGGTGTGGTTGCCAGCGGCGAGTACGTCTTTTCTGGGTCGCTTGATCTCGGTGTAGTCGAGAGGTCGCGCCTGACGGCGACCATCGATGCGGTGTCGTTTGATACCGGCGACATGATCGATTTCCGGTACGACTTCATCGACACCTGGGAATCGGTCGACGGCACCCGAATCAACGATACCGCGGTGTCGCTGTACGTGAGGACGACTGAGGACAACCCAATCGGGTCGCCGACGTGGTCCGCATGGCAGCGGTTTTCGATGGGCGACTACGAAGCGCGAGCTTTCCAGTGGAAGGTGGTGCTGGAGAGCGCTTCCGCGACGCACAACGTGGTGGTCACCGGCCTGACGGTCGACGTCGACATGCCGGATCGGCGCGAGTCAGGCCGAGACATCCTGTCTGGTGCTGGCGCAAAGGTGATCACCTTCGACAAGGCCTTCCGTGTTCTGCCGGTGCTTGGCATCACCGCCCAGGATCTGGCACAGGGCGATTACCACGTCATCACTTCGAAGTCGGAAACCGGCTTCACCATCACCTTCTACAACGCCTCCAGCGCGCCGGTGTCCCGCAAGTTCGACTGGGACGCCGTCGCCTACTAATTCGGAGAAGAAAGCATGTCTCAACATGACATGGTGCTCGACAACCAGTCGGGTGCCTCGTTTCGCGCGGACCTGAACAACGCGCTGCAGGCCATCGCAACGAATCAATCCGGATCAAGCGGCCCGGCTACGACCTACGCATACCAGTTCTGGGCCGACACCAGCGCCGGCTTGCTGCGGATGCGTAATGCGGCAAACACGGCGTGGATCACCATCGGCCTGCTGGGCGTACCCAACTTCGGGCACATCCTGCCCGGAAGTATTGTCTTCCACGCCAAGAACACGGCGCCGTCGGGCTGGCTCAAGGCCAACGGCGCCGCAGTGTCGCGCGCCACCTACGCGGACCTGTTCGCGGAAATCAGCACGACATTCGGCGCCGGCGATGGATCGACGACGTTCAACCTTCCCGAGCTGCGTGGAGAATTCCTGCGCGGGTGGGATGACAGCCGCGGCATCGACAGTGGCCGCAGCTTCGGTAGCTGGCAGGCCGACCTGCTTAAGACCCACATCCACAACTACCTGGCGTTCCCGAACGGCGCCGGCGCTGGTGGTGCTGCCTTGAACTCGGCAAACACCGGCACCTCCTCGTCGCCGACGACCGAGCCAACGGGCGGCGCTGAAACGCGCCCGCGCAACATTGCCTTGCTCGGCATCATCAAAATCTAAAGGGGCCAGCCTCATGGAAATCTTCAACTACCACCCGATCACCGGCGAGTTCCTGAGTGCCGGCGTTGCCGACGACAATCCACTTGAGCCGGAAGATCCCATCGTGCCAGGCTTCGCCACGCCAAAGGAGTTGCCTGAAGCGGCCGCTGGACGCGTGCGCGTGTACCGCCGCTCCGATGGGTCGGCTCCGCAGAACTGGCCGGAAGGTGAATGGACGCTGGTCCCCGACTATCGGGGCGTTCTGGTGTTCCGCACGGCTGACGGCTCCGCCTTCGATCTGGGCGAGGAATACAGTGGGCTGGGTGATCTTCCGCCGTTCCTGACTGACGAGCCGCGCCCTTCGCCGGCGCATGTCTGGACGGTGGATGAATGGGTGCTCGACGAAGCGCTGGAGACCGAGCAGCTTGCCGCCGCGGCTCGCGCGCAACGTGATGCGCTGCTGGCCGAGGCGGACAAGCTGATCGCGCCGCTGATGGATGGATTCGTGCTCGGCGAGCTAACCGAGGAAGACGAGACCCGCCTGCGCGCGCTCAGTCAGTACCGCAAGGCACTGCGTGCCGTGACAAGCCAGGTAGGTTTCCCGCGGACGATCAACTGGCCGGTGAAACCGGCGTAAGCGCTTCTCGTCGATCAACACCGGCCGCCTTCGGGCGGCTTCGTCATTTCTGGAGCAGACCATGACCATTGGCATGTCCACCGCGCTGCGCAATGCGCGCCTCGATGCAATCACCACTGCCGCCGGCGCGAACGCGAAGCTGCGGCTGTACAACGGCTCGCGCCCGGCTACTGGCGGCACTGCGACCACGCTGCTGGCCGAGCTTACCTGCGGCTCGACCTTTGCCGCTGCGGCGTCTGCCGGTGTGCTGACGCTCAACGCGATCACGTCGGACTCCGCGGCGGATGCCACCGGCACGGCCACCTGGGCGCGGCTGTTCACGTCCGGCGGCACGTTCGTCATGGACATGGACGTCGGCACCAGCGGCGCGGACCTGAACATGAACTCGGTGGCCATCTCGGCCGGTGCCGCCGTGAGCATCACCTCGGCCACTCTCACCGAAGCGAACGCATAACCACCAGAACGGAGGACGGCCGTGACGACGATTGTCCTCACATCTGGCACGAGCTGGACGGTACCGGGTGACTGGAACCCCTCCGACAACACGATCGAGGTCTGGGGCGGTGGTGGCGGTGGCGGTGGTGCTGGTGGCTCATCGTCAGGCTCCGGTGGCGGCGGTGGCGGCGGGGCTTACTCGCGGATCGCGAATTGGTCTGGCTCGGGTTCCGTCTCGATCAGCATCGGCGCTGGCGGCAATGCTGGCTCGACGACGCCCACCAGCGGCGGCACCGGTGGCGACACCTGGTTCGGCTCAACCGGCACGGTGCTGGCGAAGGGCGGTGTCGGCGGCATTCACGGCAGCAGTACCTGGGCTGGCGGTGCTGGCGGCGCGGCAGGGTCTGGCGTCGGGAGCGTGAAGTTCTCTGGCGGCGCGGGCGGCAATAGCGGATCCAGCACTGCAGCGGGCGGCGGCGGGGGTGCTGGGGGACCGGCTGGCAATGGTGTGGCCGGCTCGGCTGGGTCTGGCGCCAGCGGCGGTGCGGGGGGGGCGGGCAACGGCAGTTCCGGCGGCACTGGCGGTACCGGCGGCGCGACGGGCGGCGGCACTGGCGGTTCCAATGTCACGGGCGGCGGCGGTGGTGGTGGTGGCGATGGCGACAACGCCGGTGGCGCCGGCGGACCGGGCGGCTCGCCTGGTGGTGGCGGTGGCGGCGGCAATGGTGCCACGGGCACTGCCGGCGGCGCTGGTGCAGGTGGCCAGATCCGCATCACCTACACGCCGTTAGCGGCGGGGAATACAGGCACGATCGCAGCGACGCTGGGCAACGCGACGGCAGCATTCACGGGCACGGAGCAGTTCAGCGGCACGCTGGCGTCCACCTTGGGTGCGGTCACCGCATCGGCCAGCGCCGTGCAAACCATGGCCGGCAGCTTGGCTGCATCGCTTGCTGCTGCGTCTGGGGCGCTCTCTGGCACGCAGACTTTCGCTGGCACTGTTGCTGCGACGCTGGGCGCCGCCACAATGGCGGCATCCGGCGGCCAAGCGCTGTCCGGGACCGTGACTGCCTCCCTTGGGGCGGTATCGGCAGCGCTGGCCGGGGCGCAGACCTTCAGCGGTGCGCTGTCGGCAACGCTGGGCCCGGCTGTCGCGGCAGCCACCGGCGGGCAGACGTTCAGCGGCGCCATATCTGGCACCTTGCAGCCGGTGGTGGCGGCGCTCTCCGGCCTGGCGCTGGACGGCGTCGGCGGCGCCATCGCTGCGACGCTCGGACCGGCGACCGCGGCGTTCGCAGGCAGCCTGGCGTTTACCGGCACGCTAGCTGGAGCGGTGGGCGGCCCGTCGGCGGCTGCGTCCGGCCAGCAGACCTTTGCGGGGTCGGTGACCGCTGCCTTGGCGCCGGCCAGCGCCGCTCTGACTGGCACGACTGGCGGCGCTGTCGGCATCCTGGCCGCGGTGATGGGCGGCGCGGTGGCGGGCATCGTCGGCGGGCAGACGTTCGCTGGCAGCATCGCGGCGACGCTCGGCGGCGCTACTGCGCAGATCGTCGGGCATGTTCCGGACGGCTCGATTCCGCATGATCCAATCCGCATTGTGGTTCCGGCTGAGGTGCGCCGGTTGGTGGTATCGGCTGAGTCGCGCCGATTAGCGGTGCCGGCAGAATCGCGGCGGCTGGAGATCCAGTCGGAGTCGCGCCGGCTGGTGGTGCCGGCCGAGTCGCGGCGGCTGGTAATCATTCCCACGGGGTCGCAGATCGACCCGGAACTCAGACTATTGGAGGGTCAAACCATGACGATTCCGGCCAAAGACCCGGACGCCACCTTGGACTACGAATTCGACTGGTCGGCATGGCTGGCCGAGGGGGAGACGATCCTGGCCGACCCGGCGCCTGCCATCACCACCGACACCGGGCTGACGCTCAACCCGGCCGGCAAGAGCACCACGTCTGCCGGCGGCGAGGTCACGTTCTGGCTGGCCGGCGGCACGGCGGGCCGAACCTATACCGTCGCTTGCAAGATCACCACTAGCCAAGGCCGCATTGATCAGAGGTCGATACGGCTGCCGATCACCCAACGATAGACGCCGCCAACCGCCCGCTTACAGGCCCGCCGCGCGCGGGCCTTTCTGTTTCTGGAGCCAGCATGCCTTTCACGAAACCCGAAAACCTGCCCGGCGGCGAGAACATGGCCGCCTTCCTCGACGTGCTGGCTTTCAGCGAAGGCACCGACAACGGCCGCCAGCGCACGAACAACCACGGCTACGACGTGCTGGTGGGTGGGGGGCTGTTCACCAGCTACGCCGACCATCCGCGCCAACTGATCAGCCTGCCGCGCCTCGGCATCAAGTCGACGGCAGCCGGCCGGTACCAGCTGCTGTCGCGGTACTACGACGCCTATAAGCGCCAGTTGGGCCTGCGTGACTTCGGGCCCGCCGCACAAGATGCGATCGCCGTGCAGCAGATCCGCGAGCGCCGCGCCATCCCGGACATTGAGGCCGGGCGGCTGCGAGAGGCAATTGCCAAGTGCCGGAACATCTGGGCCAGCCTGCCCGGCGCCGGCTACGGCCAGCACGAACACAAGTTTGAGACCTTGCGTGCGCAATTCCTGCTGCACGGGGGTGTCGATGTCGAGCGCAACGCGCCAGGGAGCTGAGAGATGAAGATCGTCGAGAACTGGAACAAGCTGTGGAGGAGCACGACGGTGCTGCTGTCGCTATTGCTCGCCGCGCTGTCAGCTGCGCAGGTCGTCCTGCCATCTCTGCAGGCCGCGCTCGAGCCGAAGCAGTTCGCCCAGATCACGCTGGCAATTGCAGTGCTGATCGGGGTGTTGCGATACGTCGCCCAAGAGTCCATCAAGCCGGACGAACAGCAACCGACTGATCAACCGTGAGCTGCCTACAGAGCAGCACGCACAACGGAGCGGCGATGGACCTGAATGTGATGAACGTGCCGGGGGGCACTGGTGGTGCGCTCGGCTTCATCGTGGCCGCCATTGGGGGCGCAATCTGGTTCATCCGAAGCGCATGGCGCAAGGACCGGGTCGAGGGTGCCCAGAGCCAGGCCGAGATCGACATCATTGCGCGACTCGAAGTGCAGCTCGAGAAAGCGAACGCGCGCGCCGACGTCGCCGAGCAACGGGCTGACCTTGCATACAAAGAGCGCAACGAGGCATATCGCGAAATCGGCGAACTGAAAGGCACGATCGCGGCCCTGACGACCGAGGTCCGCCTGCTGAAGGAGAGGCTCGATGGCAAGGCTACGTGACTGGCTGGCGCGGTACCGGGCGACGTTCGTCCTGGTTGGGCACAGGATGGAGGCGGTGACGGTGCTTATTCTGCTGCTCGGCGGCGGGATGGGGACAGGCTACCTTTTCTGCGTCTGGCAGTACCGCGACCTGATGGCGCAGCAGCGGGACGACCACCAGGCCGAGATCACCCGCCTGCAGGACGCCTATACCCGCACGCTGGAGGCGCTGACGCCTAAGGTCTCGCAGGCGGCAGGCGCCGCGGCTGAGGCGGCAGAGGCGTCAGCGGAAGCGGCCAAGTCGGTGAAGCGTGCCGCGCGCGCCGTCCCTGCGCTGGCGCCAGCGGGGCCCACCAATGGCCGGCCGCTTACCGAGGCCGAGCGGAGTCAGGTGAATCGGGACATCGAGGCGGCAAACCGGAAGGTGAGGGAGGCCCGAAAGTGAAATTGATCCTGCTGTTCCTGCTGCTGGCCGGGTGCGCTGTCCCGGAGCCGCCCGCTGCATCCGCGCCGCCGCGCGACTGCCCGACGCTGCCCACCCTGAAGCCTGGCGCCGGCCAGGCTGACATGCTCACCCATATCCGCGTGACGGCGGATCTCTACGCGCGCTGCGCGGCGACGCCATGACCAATTTGTCCAAGATCTTGAGAGAGCCGGCGCCAGGCACGCTGTCATTCTGGTGCCCAGGCTGCCGCCAATCGCATGAAATCCGATACGGAGCCGGTGAGGGTCCGCGCTGGGGCTGGAACGGCATCGCTGAACGTCCGACGTTCACGCCGTCTGTGCTGGTGCGATCTGGTCACCACGTGCAAGGGTACGACGGTGGCGGATGTTGGTGCGATTTCAATACCGAGTTGAAGGCCAAGGGCGAAGAGCCCTGCGGCTTCAACTGCGAGGTTTGCCACACGTTCGTGACCGACGGGCAGATCCAGTACCTGAGCGACTGCACGCACGCGCTGGCCGGCCAAACGGTACCGATGGTCGAGTTTCCGGAGGGCTGGGCGTGTTGATGTTGCTGAAAACATTGCCCTGGCGCCTCATCGGTGCCGCTGCCTTGGGCGCCTGCCTCTTTGCCGCCGGCTGGGCCGTCAACGGCTGGCGCAAGGATGCCGAGATCGCTGAACTGACCGCGGCGCGCGCCCAAGCCGACCTGACCAGTGCCAACCAGGCGCTCTCCGACATCCAGGCGACCGGCGCCGCCATCCGGCAGCACGCGGACTACTATCTGGCCGTCCAGTCCGACCTCGGCGCCAAGATGGACGCCATTCGCAAGGACATGAAAAATGCGAGGAAGCCTTTGCCTGTCGATTGCCGCCCTGACGCTCAGCGCGTGCGCGGCCTGTCCGACGCCGTCGACGCGGCCAAGCAAGCCGCCGCCGCTCGATAGCGCACTGGCGGCGCCGTGCGAGGTGCCAGACGCGCCGACCGTGGCCGACTATGACGTGTGGCAGGACTGGATGGTGACGGTGCTCGGGGCGCTGGGGGATTGTGCCGCGCGGCATCGGAAGACGGTGGCAGCGTGGCCGATATAACTTACATGGGGCCAATCTTGAACGTCAGGAACAGGCTGAGGAACGATCACATTGCAAGGTCCTCGGCTCGCGCCTTCAATGCTGGGCCACCCGCACGAATTGCCTTGATGTCGTCCCATAGGTTCCATGCTGCTTTCCTTTTCACCCGAAAGCGCCTTATGGTTCCAACGCTAGAATGTACTTCCCAATATTGCTTTCTCCACATGGACCACGGACCATTGACTCGGTGCCATTCTGTGACAGGCGCCCGCAGCTCTACCGACTCGCCGGGGCGAAGCTTTATCGGTAGGCTAACGTTCATTTTGCCGCTGTCTGAGTAGAACGCGATGTCGAAAAAGGTTCCGTGCGCCGTGTGCCAGATGTTCTTTAAGGAGATTGGGGACGCGCCGACATTTGTGAGCTCTGCCACGAGCGTGACCTCGTACGGCTCATTGCCCCCTAGACTTATAGCCCTATAACTGTGTAAGACGAGCCGCGGTCCGTTGCGAATGGCGAGATACAGGGATACAACAACGGCAGCCATTGTCCCAAAGGCGGAGAAAATTTGTGCCCAATCAACAAGGGTTTTTGGCCAGAATGACATTTGGGTTGGGAACGAGTGAGCTGAGTTGCGCCATTTTAAGACGAGAGTCGTCAAATGGTAGTGTGTGGGTATCAGAGCCTCCGTCCGACAAAAAAAGCCCGCACAACGGCGGGCCACGGGTAAGAAGTCGAGAGGGGTCACATCTCACGATCGGGGCGCATTCTCCGGTAAATGTAGAGACATTTGCACCCCCGAATGGTGGGGTGACGGCGAGGCACCTTGCTACCGCGCGCGTTCCCGTCGCTTCGCAATGCGGCCTTTGGCCTCTGCCTTCATTTTGCCCAGCTGCACCTCATGCTCAGGCGTCCGAACGTCCCCGCGCCAGCCGCGTGTTCCAGGCGTCTTGCTGCCATAGTCGCCCTCGAGCGCCTCGATCACGCAAGGCTCGCTTTCCAAGGTTGGAGCCAAGTGTGCAAGTGCCCCTCATGGCTGGGGGGCAACTGCAAGGCCAGCTGGTACGACTGAAGGACTTGCCTCCGCAGGCGAGCAATTTCCCAGAGCAGGTCCTTCACGTCCTGGTTGCGAACGCGCAGGCCGATGTCGCGCAGTTCCTCGTCTGTGAGTGCTGGCAGATCCCGGGGCAGTTCTTTGCTTGGCATAGCGTCAGCGGAGCGAGAACCGAACGGTGGTGTCGCCCAGCGCCGCCCAGCCGCGAACGGCGAGTCGCACCAGTAGGCCGTCTGACCAGTAGGAGACATAGTCCGGCCGCCAGGTCAGCGCCTGCAGATGCCTGGCTTCCAACCCGGTAATGACCAGGCCGCCGGCCGTGGCCGCGATCGCATCGCACGGCAGCCGCAGTTCTTCGCTGTCCCCGCCGAAGTAGTGGGCTTCGAGAAAAATGGTGGTAGACGACATGGGCGCTAGTCGTTCGCTTGCTCGGCGCGGTAGGCCGACCAGTAGTAGTGGGAATACCGACCGTGCCGGGCTCGCTTCTTCTCGATGAACAAGCGGATCGTTCCAGCGTGCCCGGCCTCGACCACCACCTCGTGGCGCTCTGGCGCCTCGCGTGTGGCTCTGCCGAGCGTCCCGATGGCGGCCGCAATGTACTGGCCGTGGATCTGCCCGAGAATGCCGTTCTCAGCGCCGGCTGGCACGGTGTCCGAAGGATCGGATGAGAGGTGGCAGCCGGCGGCAAGCTTGCTGTTGCCCATGGTCGTCAGCGGTTCAGTTGACGCGATTCCAGGCGTCGCGGATCGCGCTGAAGGCCACCGGTATAACGTCGCTACCCGTGAAGTCGGCAGGCGTGTCGTCCTTCGGGTAGCCCAGATACGGCGACGACTTGAGCATGCGGAGCATGTTGGACGAATGCTTGCCGGACTGGGCCAGCTCATGCATGACCTCGTCCTCGATCTGGTGAATGAGCTTCCATGTGAGGATTCCGGCGGCGCGGTGCTTAGCGACGATGGCCGGGGTGGCCTCGACGATGGACGATTCTGTGGCTGCGAGCGAGTGCATGGTGGGGTCGGGTTACTGTATGGATATACAGTATAGCTGCGACTGCCCACATTGTTCAAAACGTCCGGTAAGTTCTTGATTCTAATAGGACGTATTGGCGGGTTTTTGCCCCGTCATTTCGGGGGCGAAACGCGATTTAAAGCCTTGAATCGATTGAGAAAAATCCCTGTGAGCGTTGCCTGCTCTCTCAGGGACGGCGCGCTTTTTTTGTTTCCAATGCGATGCTCACCTTGATCGGCTCCGGGCAGAGATGTTGGCGTACAAAAAGAGAAAAGCCCTCGGCCGGGGGGGGCGAGGGCATGAAGGGCTTGAAGAGTGGGCGAGTCGACGAAACCGCCCATAACCATGGTCGTACACGCGCCCGGGTCTTGCATCCCTCTAAACAGAGGTGTTGCCCCATGCGTTTAACGCCCCATGCGGCGGTTGTAGCTGCGCGAAATGCGCGCCATCAACGCTGGGTCGCTTGCACCCATGCTGTCGAACGACACCTGCACGTGGCCGTCTGCCATCTGATCCACACCGGCCATCACCGTGCTGCTTTCCAGGCTGCCGACCACTACGCCACTAACCGGGTCCGCGACGCTGATCGCCAGTCCCTGGTCCTGCATTGCCCCTGCTGCCGCGGTGAAGGTGCGATCGAAGCTGGCCGGCGTCATGACCGTAAAGGCGCCTGTTCCGGCCGGGGTCGTGCATGCCGAAAGCGCCAGGATGCCGCCGCTGGCTAGTAGTGAAAGTCGCATCATGATGACACCTTCCGTCAGCCCCGGCCGAACATGTACGCGTTGCGACTTTGTGCGAATTTCCACTCGCTGATCGCCCTGCCACAAGATTAGGCGACATTGACGAAGATTCCATGCGAAGCGCAGCGGAGCGTTAGGGCATGCCGGAAGTGCGAAATGCAATAAATTGTCATATCTGACGATTTATTGCATTTGGGTGATGCAGGCGGCAAGTGGATGCCATAAAGTGCCCCGGCCTTTGTCGGCACCTTCCGAGCCACTCCCAAGAACAACATCATGAAAGCATCACTCTCTCTCGCTACCTGCGCCGTCGTGGCCGCACTGCTGGCCGGCTGCTCCGGCGGCATGCCCACCAATATCGACGGCATGGTGTCCGCCGGCTCCTCGCTGGCCAAGGCCGCGACGCTGAGCGACGCGGACATCAAGAGCCTGTCCGACCAGGCCTGCGCCGAGTCGGACAAGACCAACAAGATCGCCGGCGCTAATACCACCTACGGCAAGCGCCTGGCCAAGATCATGAGCGGCCTGAATGGCAGCAACGTGCCCAACGTCAACGCCAAGGTGTACATGACCAAGGACGTCAACGCCTGGGCCATGGCCAACGGCTGCGTGCGTGTCTACAGCGGCCTGATGGACATGATGACCGACGATGAAGTGCGTGGCGTGCTGGGCCACGAGCTGGGTCATGTGGCGCTGGGCCACACCAGGAAGGCCATGCAGGTCGCCTACACGGCGACGGCCGCGCGTGGCGCGGCCGCGGCGGCAGGCAACAACGCGGTTGCCGCGCTGTCGTCGTCGCAACTGGGCGAGCTGGGCGAGAAGCTGATCAACGCGCAGTTCTCGCAGTCGCAGGAAAGCGCGGCCGATGACTACTCGTTTGACCTGCTGACCAAAAACAAGGCCAACACGCGCGGCCTGGTGACGGCGTTCCAGAAGCTGGCCAAGCTCGATGGCGGCAAGTCGGGCATGTTCTCGTCGCACCCGGGGTCGGATGACCGCGCCAGGCATATGGAGGAGCGGATTCGCAAGGCTTCGTAAGCTACCGGGCGCACCCATGACAACGCCCGCACCGGACAGCCCGGTGCGGGCGTTGTGCTTTCTGCCGAAGCAGGCCGGGGGTCAGCGATACACGATGACCGGGATATCGGTATGCGTCAGCACCTTCTGCGTTTCGCTGCCGAGCAGCAGGCCGGACAGCCCGCGCCGGCCATGCGACGCCATGAAGATCACGTCGCACCCATGGCGCTCGGCGGCGTCGATGATGCCGAGGTAGGGCACGGCGAAGGTCGACATGTCGGCGTCGAAGGTGACGCCGGCCGCGGTCGCCAGGTTCTCGATTTCCTTCAGGTAGAGCTTGGCCTGGTTCTCGATGCGGTCCTTGAAGGCCTGCGGCGCCTCGACCACGATTTCGCTGAACGGGGTGTAGGGATACTCCTCCAGGCAGACATAGGCCGTGACGCGCGCGCCGATGGCCTTGGCGAGTTCCAGCCCGCCGTTGATGGCCTTCTTGGAGAGTTCCGAGCCGTCGGTGGGTAGCAGGATATGTTGGAACATGCGGGGCTCCTTTGCTGACTAGGGAAGGGGCAGGGCGGCCGCCCTGCGCCGGTGGGGCGATGCCGGGGCGGTGGAAAGCGTCTGTCTGAATCCATTGTAGTCAGTGTGCCGAGTACGGCATTGTGCAAAATCAAATGCAACAAAACCGTCTCAGCCGGAGCCCTTGCGCTGGCCGTCAGCCCGCCAGCGCCGCTGCCGCCGGCATGGCGGCAGCCTGCTCTGCCCGGCGCCAGTAGGCCGGGTTGCCGTAGGTGTTCTTCAGGTGGTCGATAAACAGCCGCACCCGCAGCGGCAGGTGCTTGCGCTGCGGGAACACCGCATGGATGCCGATCGGCGGCGCCTGGAAGTCGTCCAGCACCGTGACCAGCCGGCCGCTGGCGATTTCGTTGCCGACCTCCCACCACGAGCGCCACGCCAGTCCGTGGCCCTGCAGGCACCACTCATGCAGCACCGCGCCGTCGGTGCATTCCATGGTGCCGCCGACCTTGACCGTCACCGAGCGGCCGTCTTCCGTGAATACCCAGCCGCGCTGTACGTTGGCGCTGGCGCCGAAAGCCAGGCAGTTGTGCCGCTGCAGGTCTTCCGGCGTGTTGGGGCGGCCGGCGCGGGCCAGGTAGTCAGGCGAGGCCACCACCACGCGCCGGGTCTCGGCCAGCCGGATCGAGACCAGGCTGGAGTCGGGCAGGTCGCCCAGCCGGATCGCGCAGTCGAAGCCTTCGTTGACCAGGTCGACCACGCGATCGGACAGGTCGAGCGTGATCGATACGTCCGGGTGCGATTCAGTGAACAGCGGCACCAGCGGCGCCACGTGCTTGCGGCCATAGCCGGCCGGCGCAGTCACGCGCAGGTGGCCGCTGGCCTTGACGCCGCCGGCCGAGACGCTGGCCTCGGCGTTGTGCAGGTCGTTCAGGATGCGCTGGCAATCCTCCAGGAAGGCCGAGCCTTCGAAGGTCAGGCTGATCTTGCGCGTGGTGCGTACCAGTAACTTCACGCCCAGCCGCTCTTCCAGCGCATCGATGCGGCGCCCGATGATGGCCGGCGCCACGCCCTCCGCCGCTGCTGCCGCCGACAGGCTGCCGCGCGACGCGACGGATACAAAAGTCTCCAACTGTTTGAAATGGTCCACAAATGTTCGCCGAGTAACGCCCAGCCCGCGCGTTTTGTGCCGGCGCGGTCACGCCCGATGCGTGGTGGCGTGCTGCTTGGCGTCCAATGCGCGAGGATTTAGTGCGGAGTATCGTTTTAGTCAGCCAAGATTAGTGGTCTAAAAGTAAAAGATCAAGTGACCCGGGGCACCTTTGCCGCAGTGCAGCGTCTCCCTACAATGCGATGCATTCATCGGTGTACACGGCCACGCAGTTGTGGTCCGACACCGGCACACGTTGCTAGATACAGGTTGCCAGCGCCCCATGAACAAGATCCGCGCAGTCGTCTTCGATGCCTACGGCACGCTGTTCGACGTGTATTCCGTCACCGCGCGCGCGGAACAATTGTTCCCGGGCCGCGGCGAGGCGTTGGCGCTGCTGTGGCGCGACCGCCAGATCGACTACACGCGCATCCGCACCATGGCCGGGCACGACGGCGCGCACTACAAGCCGTTCTGGGCCATCACCGTGGACGCGCTGCGATACGCCGCCGAGCGCCTGGGCCTGCCGCTGGACGAGGCCACCGAAGCCCAGCTGCTCAAGGAATACGCCTGCCTGTCGGCCTTCCCGGAAAACCTGGGCGCGCTCAAGCGCCTGCGCAAGGCGGGGCTGCCGCTGGGCATCCTGTCCAACGGCAATGCCGAGATGCTTGACATCTCGGTCAAGAGCGCCGGCATGAACGGCCTGTTCGACCATGTGCTGTCGGTCGACGCGGTGCGCCAGTACAAGACCGCGCCGGCTGCCTATGCATTGGGGCCGCTGGCCTTCGGGCTGGACGCGCAGGAGATGCTGTTCGTCTCGTCCAACGGCTGGGACGCCTGCGGCGCCACCTGGTTTGGCTACACCACCTTCTGGATCAACCGTGCCGGCCACCCGGCGGAGCGGCTCGATGTAGCCCCCTCCGGCACCGGGCACGACATGAACGACCTGCTCGAATTCGTCCGCGCCCATGGCGTGGCCGTGTAGCAGGCGTCCCAATAACCAAGCTATCGCTATCGTTTACAGGAGAACACTGATGGCTATCACGCTGCCCGCGGGCATGAAGATTACCGGCGAAATCCTGCCGGCCTACGAAGATATCCTCACGCCGGAAGCCCTGGCCCTGGTAGACAAGCTGCACCGCGCCTTCGAGCCGCGCCGTCAGGAACTGCTGGCCGCGCGCGTCGAGCGCGCCAAGCGCCTGGACGCCGGCGAAGTCCCCGATTTCCTGCCGGAAACCAAGAACATCCGCGAAGGCGACTGGAAGGTTGCCCCGGTGCCCAAGGCACTGGAACTGCGCCGCGTGGAAATCACCGGCCCGGTCGAAGCCAAGATGGTGATCAACGCCTTCAACTCGGGCGCTGACAGCTATATGACCGACTTCGAGGACTCCAACACCCCCAACTGGCACAACCAGCTGCAGGGCCAGGTCAACCTGAAGGCCGCCGTGCGCCGCACGCTGACCCTGGAGTCGAAGGGCAAGCAATACAAGCTGAACGACAAGATCGCCACGCTGCAGGTGCGTCCGCGCGGCTGGCACCTGGACGAAAAGCACGTCACCATCGACGGCAAGCGCGTCTCGGGCGGCATCTTCGACTTCGCGCTGTTCCTGTTCCACAACGCGAAGGAGCAGATCGCCCGCGGCGCCGGCCCGTTCTTCTACCTGCCCAAGATGGAAAGCCATCTGGAAGCGCGCCTGTGGAACGACATCTTCGTGATGGCGCAGAAGGAAGTCGGCCTGCCGCAAGGCACCATCAAGGCCACCGTGCTGATCGAGACCATCCTCGCCGCGTTCGAGATGGAAGAGATCCTGTATGAGCTGCGCGAGCACAGCGCCGGCCTGAACGCCGGCCGCTGGGACTACATCTTCTCGTGCATCAAGAAGTTCAAGAACGACAAGGACTTCTGCCTGGCCGACCGCGCCAAGGTCACCATGACCGCGCCGTTCATGCGCGCCTACGCCCTGCTGCTGCTCAAGACCTGCCACTCCCGCGGCGCCCCCGCCATCGGCGGCATGAGCGCGCTGATCCCGATCAAGAACGATCCGGAGAAGAACGCCATCGCCATGGAAGGCATCATCAGCGACAAGCGCCGCGATGCCACCGACGGCTACGACGGCGGCTGGGTGGCGCACCCGGGCCTGGTCGAGCCGGCGATGAAGGAATTCGTCGCGGTGCTGGGCGACAAGCCGAACCAGTTCGAGAAGCAACGTCCGGACGTGCAAGTGAAGGGCGCCGACCTGCTGGACTTCAAGCCGGAAACGCCGATCACCGAGCACGGCCTGCGCATGAACATCAACGTCGGCATCCACTACCTGGGCGCCTGGCTGGATGGCAACGGCTGCGTGCCGATCCACAACCTGATGGAAGACGCCGCCACCGCCGAGATCTCGCGCTCGCAGGTGTGGCAGTGGATCCGTTCGCCGAAGGGCAAGCTGGAAGACGGCACCAAGGTCACGGCCGAGCTGGTGCGCAAGCTGATTCCGGAAGAACTGGCCAAGGTGAAGGAACTGGTTGGTGGCGACACCAAGACCTATGACCGCGCTGCCGAGATCTTCGAGCAGATGTCGACCTCGGAGGATTTCGCCGAGTTCCTGACGCTGCCGCTGTACGAAGAAGTCTGAGCGGGCCGCACTGCTCCGGCATGACCAGGAACCGCAGCCTGATGGCTGCGGTTTTTTTGTTTCCGGCCTCGCTTCACAGCGGCCCGGGCAGCGTCTTCAGCCCGACCCAGAGCACCATGATGATCACATTGACCGGCACGCTGAGCGCGCCCGGCACGTAGAACAGCGCCGACAGCACCGGCGCGCACAGCACGCCTTCCACCACGCTGCCCAGCGCATAGAAAAAGACCCCGCACCACAGCCAGCGCCGCATATACGTCGGCAGCCAGTGCGCACGCGCCTTGTTGAAATGCCAGGCGTGGGCTCGTTCGGCCCGGCTACCCTGGCTGGCGTCACGGAACAGCCAGTTGAAGAAAAAGTAGCGGTACAGCAGGGTGCGAAAAGCCAGCTCTTGCATGATCACTCCTTTGGCCGCGCCGAGCCGGTGGTGCGCAGAGTTCACACGCGCGCACGCATGCGAGGACGACAGCCGGCTTACATAGCAGCGTAGCAAGAAGTCACGGGGACAGCCCAGCGCGGGCGCAATCCCGGTCCGCGGCATGATGGAAAACCCCTCATGTCCCGCGCCCCAACACTTCCTAATATGTAGTACCCGCCGCCAGCGCGGCCCGACAACATCAAAGCGGAGACTTCAGACATGGACCGTCGACAGTTCCTGGGCACCGCAGTGCTTGCCGCAACCGCCGGCATCGCGCCCTGCGCCATGGCGCAGCAGTGGCCAGCGCGGCCGATCCGGCTGGTGGTGGCATATCCGCCCGGCGGCGGTACTGACGTGGTGGCGCGGCTGTTTGCCGACTATCTGGCCCGCGTGACGGGCCAGTCCGTGGTGGTGGAGAACAAGCCGGGCGGCGCTACCATTCCCGCCACCCAGGACGTCATCCGTGCCAGGAACGACGGCCAGACGCTGCTGGTGACGCTGGGTTCGTCCGCCACCTCGGGCGCGCATATCAACCGCGTGCCCTACGATCCGCTGACCGACCTCACCGCGCTCGCCGAACTCGGCCGTGCCCCGGTGCTGCTTGCCGCCAACAAGGACGCACCATATTCCACGCTGAAGGAACTGATCGCGTATTCCAGGGCCAACCCGGGCAAGCCGATCCACTCGGCCTCATACGGCCCGGGCACGTCGTCGCACTTTGGCCCGCTGCTGTTCAACCGGCTGGCAGGCACCAACCTGGAGCCGGTGCTGTACAAGGGCTCGGCGCCTGCCACGCAAGACCTGGTGGGTGGCGTGGTGCCGCTGATGATCGACGGCCTGACCACCGGCGTGCCGCTGTACCAGGCCGGCAAGACCAAGGTGCTGGCGACCACCATGCCGGAACGCTCGGACATGGCGCCCGGTGCGCCGACATTCCGCGAGCTGGGTTTCCAGGAGATGGAGCAACTTAGCGGCTATTTCGCGCTGTTCGGGCCGAAGGGCATGTCCAAGGCCACTGTCGATACCGTCTCGGAGGCCGTGCGCAAGGTGTTGGCGGATCCGGCGTACCAGAAGCGGCTGGCCGGCATTGGCGTGCTGCCGGCGCAGGCGGTCACGCCCGAGGCGTTTGCCGCGCAGATCCGGACCGATCATGCGCGTTGGGGCCAGTTCATCAAGGACATCGGGTTCAAGATCGAGAATTGAAACCGCCACGGACATCCGATCTCCAGCGACGGGCTCTGCCGCGGGGCGATTTATTGTCCATACTGAACCTTGCCGCGGTGCCCCTGCCGCGGCAAGCAAGAATCAGCAGCCTATGGAGGGAATCGTGTTCAAGCACATCTTGCTGGCCACCGATGGCTCGGAGCTTTCCAAGGTCGCCATGGCGGCGGCGCTCAATTTCGTCAAGGCGGGCGATGCGAAGCTGACGGCGTATACGTGCATGGAGGAGTATCCCTACCTGTCCTCGGGCGATGCCGGTCATCCGCGGCGAAAGGCGTATGAGGAACATGAGGCCGAGCGGGCCAACGCGCTACTCGCCGAGGTTGTCGCGGCGGCCACCGCGGCGGGCGTGACCTGCCAGACCGACATGAGCGTGTCGGTGCCGTACAAGGGCATCATCGATGCCGCCGCCAAGCACGGCTGTGACGTGATCTTCATGGCGTCGCACGGCCGGCGCGGGCTGGAGGGGCTGCTGGTCGGCAGCGAAACGCAGAAGGTGCTGACGCACTGCAGGATCCCCGTGCTCGTCTACCGCTGAGCTTGCGCAATCCGCCAGTCAGGATTCCTTCGACAGTTGCGCGATGCGCTTCCAGTGCGCATCTTCTTTCGGCAACTGGCTGAGGAACTGGCGGCGGTCGGCGATATCGACGTACATCGCCAGCGCCGGGCGCTGGGGCGAGATCCCGGACGTTCCGACCACGGCGCAGGCGGGCATCGCCGACTACCTGGTGGCCTCGTGGATCGGCGCGCTGGCACCGGTGTCAACGCCCGCGCCGGTGGTCGAACGCTTGTCCGACGAACTGGTCAGGAACGCACGAACCTGGCATGCCGCGCCAGCCTCCACTAACACATGCTCGGTGCTGCCATCGCGGAAGGTCACGGTCACGTCGGCGACGAACTTGCCCGGATAGCGCGCCTCCAGTTCGGGCGCCTCGGTGATGGCGATGCCGCGCGCGACGTCCAGCACCGGGGCCATGTCGAGCTTGCCGTCGAGGTAGTCGCGATGCACCTTGCAGCCATTGCCCATGCCAAGCACGGCGAAGGCCATCTGCGTCGGCAGGCTGAACTGGACATGCTCGATGTTCTTCGGCTCGTACGCATTGGCATTGGCGGTGCCGACCACCACGTTGAAGGCCGGATGGATGCGTGCCTGGATGCCGGCGATCTCGGCGCGGCGCGCCGCGAACGGGCGCACAGCGTCGATATACGCATGCGTGCAATAACAGGCGCAGTACGCCTTGAGCCAGACCGTGGCGCCGCGAACTGGCCGAGTTCTCCGAAGGATATCGAGCTGGTCGGGCACCGACAGCGAGACCGACACGTTGAGACGTGCGTTCGGAACGGAAGGCCCGCAGCACGTGCAGGACGCGTTCCAAGGTCAGCGCGGGACTTGTCATCGGAGCTCGTGGGCGTGCGCTGCGTTTTCCATACCACCGGGTCTGATGGTTGGGGCAGCCGCCGTGCGGCTCAAATGCCGATTCGCGAGCCGGCGGTTGCCGGAATGCCGAACACGCCCACGCCGGGCCGTCAGAAGCGGAAGCCCTGGCTCGGATGCACCTTCCAGCCGCCAGTGCCATCGAGCTCCAGCACCTGGTGGTGGTACTTGAGCAGCGAGGGACGGTGGCTGACGCTGACCAGCGTCGCATCCATGCCGGCCAGCAACTGGTACATGCCTTCCTCGTTGCCGATATCGAGCGCGCTGGTGGCCTCGTCGAGCATCACATAGCGCGGCCGCGACAGCAGCACGCGCCCCATCGTCAGCCGCTGCTGCTCGCCCAGCGACAGTACCTTGCCCCAGTCCACTTCGGTATCGAGCCCGCCGAAGCGCTCGACGATGCTGCCCAGATTGACAAGCTCAAGCAACCGGATCAGTTCGTCGTCGGGGATGTGCTGCCCGATGTGATTGGGATACAGCAACTGGCCGCGCAGGCTGCCGACCACCATGTACGGGTGCTGCGGCAGGAACAGCATGTCCTGCGGCCTGGGCCGCACGATGCAGCCGCTGCCGCTGGTCCACAAGCCGGCCATGGCGCGCATCAGCGAGCTCTTGCCGCCGCCGCTGGCACCGACGATCAGCAGCCCTTCGCCGGGATTGGCCGACACCGTCAGGTCACGCACCAGCGTGCGTTCCAGGTTGGGCGTGCGCAGCGTCACGTGCAGCAGGGACAGGCGCGAATCCTGCACCGACTCGATCGTCGGCGCCGGTTCGGCGGTTTTCGCCGGCGTGGCCGCGAGCGTGCCGGCGAAGGTATCGAGCCGGTCCAGCCCGGCGACGAAGCGGGCCAGGTCTTCGAAGTTGTCGACGATTACCGTCAGCGCATTCAGCACCGCGGCAAACGCCCCCGCGGCCTGGATCGCGCGCCCGACTTCCATTTCCCCGGACAGCACATGCGAGGCGACGATGGCGCTTGGCAGCATGATGGTGAGGAAGCCGTAGCCGTACTGGAACGTATTCAGGCTCAACTGCCACTTGATGAGCTTGTCGAAGTTGCGGAAGGCATGCTCGAAGCGGCCGCTGACGTGCGACGACTCCAGCGCCTCGCCGCGGTAGAAGGCGATCGATTCGGCGTTCTCGCGCACCCGGATCAGGCTGAAGCGGAAGTCCGCCTCGCGCTTGAGCTGGAAGAAGTTCAGCCCGATCAGCACGCGCCCGAAGCAGTAGATGGAGATAAAGCTGCCGGCGATGGCATAGACCACCAGGAAGTAGACCAGCATCTGGGAAATCGACCACAGGACGGCGCTGAAGGCGATCAGCTGCAGCAGCGCGCCGATGCCGATAGACAGGAAGTACAGCGATTGCTTGGTGAAGGTGTTGATGTCTTCGGTGATCCGCTGGTCCGGATTGTCGATCGCCGCGTTGGCGTTGAGCTTGTAGTAAGTCCGGTCCTTGAAGTACCCGTCGAGGTAGTGACGGGTGAGCCATCGTCGCCACAGCAGGCTGAGTTTGTTGCGCAGGTAGTAGTAGGAGGAGTAGATGGGAACGGCGGCGAGCAGGATGTAGAGGCACTTTTGGATCGAGTCCCAGAAGCGGTCGGCATCTTGCGCCGCCAGGGCCGACGTGAATTCGCCGGTTTGTTCGTTGATCCAGACCTCGGCCTGCGTCTGTCCGAGCAGCAGCAGGATCAAAAGGAGCAGCAGGCCGGACGCCTTCCATCGCTCCTGCGAGAACCAGTAGGGTCGGGCAATGGCCCAGTAACGGGTCCACACATGGCGGGTGGGGGCGCCCGGACGTTTCCTGCGGCCCGAAGTGGTGCCGGCGACCCTCGGCTCGGGAACAACGCTCATCTGATTCTCCGCGCTGACGGATTCCCTGCTGCCGCGCGCATCCGTGACGCCGCAACGAAAGCGGACCAGCAGGAGAATCTGGATGAAATATAGGACAGCAAAATCCACGCCCGTCCAGATTTCATTCCCCTGGCACGCGAATTTTTTCGCGCCGGCGCGCGGTGTGCGGAGTTGACGGCAACGCCGAACCTGCTTTCAATGCGGGGTGACCAACCCGCTACAAGCTGGCACAAGCAGCCAAGGCTACAAACGAACCCTCCAACCGCTGCAACTGCTACAACCGCTGCAACCGCCTTCCAACCGTACCGCCATGGACCGCTTCGACGCGCTGCAACTTTTCACCCGGATCGTGGAGCTCGGCTCGTTCACCGGCGCCGCCAGTGCGCTCGACATGCCGCGCGCTACCGCCACGCACGCCATTAAGGAACTGGAGGCCCGCGTCGGCGCGCGGCTGCTCGAGCGCACCACGCGCCAGGTGCGCCCGACACTGGACGGCCAGGCGTTTTACGAGCGCAGCAAACGCGTGTTGCTGGAGCTGGAAGACGCCGAGACCTCGCTCAGCACGCAGGCGGCCAATCCGCGCGGGACGCTGCGGCTGGACCTGCACGGCACCCACGCGACGCAGGTCATCCTGCCGCGCATCGGCGAGTTCCGCGCCCGCTACCCCAATATCGAACTGGCGATCAGCAGCGGCGACCGCCTGGTCGACCTGGTGGGCGAGGGCATCGACTGCGTCGTGCGCGCCGGCCGTCCGCGCGACTCGTCGCTGGTGGCGCGGCGGCTGGCCGACATGCCGGAAGTGCTGTGCGCCAGTCCCGCCTACCTCGCTGTGCATGGCACGCCGCAACACCCGTCCGAACTCGAAGGCCATGCCGCCGTGGGCTTTTTCTCGCGCAACCATGACTACCGCTACCCGTTCACGCTGACGGTCGATGGCGAGGTGGTGGAGGTCAAGGCGCGCGGATGGATCGCGGTCAGCGACGCCGAGTGCTATACCAGTGCCGCGCTCGCCGGCTGCGGCCTGATCCAGGTGCCGCGCTTCCGCGTTGAAGAGCACCTGCGCGCGGGGCGGCTGGTGCCGGTGCTGGAAGCCTGGCCATGCCCGACGCTGCCGGTGTCGGTCCTGTATCCGTTCCACCGGCAGCTGGCGCCGCGCGTGCGGGTCTTCGTCGACTGGGTGGCGTCCGTCTATGCCGAGCGCTTCGGGCCGCTGCGTGGCGCCTCGTGAAGGGCGTGCCGGCGGCTCTTGCTAATGATATTGCATTATCATTAAAGCTCGCGTAGCATCGCCGGACATCGCCAACGACACTTTCCCGCCCACGGGCGACCTGGCATGACGCTCACGCAGCCATTCATCGAAACCTCGCCGCACCCGGCTCCCATCCTCGAGGCCGACGGCGTCCAGGCCGGCTATGGCGCCGCGCCTGTGCTGACCGCGCTGACGTTGCGCGTCTGGCCCGGCGAGATCTATGCGCTGCTGGGCGCCAACGGCGCCGGCAAGACCACCACGCTGAGCCTGTTCCTGGGCTTCATCGGGCCCAGTGGCGGGCAGGTGCGGGTCAACCGCGTCGACCCGGTGCGGGACCCGGCCGGCGCGCGCCGGCAGATCGCCTATATCCCGGAAAACGTAGCCCTTTACGAGCACCTGAGCGCGCGCGAGAACGTCGCCTACCTGCTGAGCCTGGCAGGGCAGAAGGAAACCCCGCAGGCCATCGACGAGGCGTTGCAGGCCGCGGGACTGGACCCCGCTGCGTTCGGGCGGCGCGTGGCAGGCTTCTCCAAGGGCATGCGGCAGAAGGTGGCGATCGCGCTGGCGCTGCGGCGCGAGGTCGCGGCGCTGCTGCTGGACGAGCCCACCTCGGGCCTGGATCCGCAGGCGACCGCCGAGTTCAACCGCTTGCTTGGCCTGCTGCGCGGGCGGGGCGTGGCCACGCTGATGGTGACGCACGACCTGCTGTCCGCGGCCGGCATCGCCGACCGCATTGGCTTTATCCAGTCCGGCCGACTCGCCGTGGAGTATGCCGCGCAGGGGCCGGAAGGCTTCGACGTGCGCGCCTTGCACCAGCGCTACGCGCAAGGTGCGGCATGAGCAGATCCTGGCTGATCGCGCGCGAGGAATGGCGCCTGATGCGGCGCGACAAAGTGGCGGTGGCCAGCCTGGCACTGGTGCTGTTGCTTGCCTTCGCCGCCATCCTGAGCGCATGGGAGCACCATCGCGATGTCAGCGCGCAGCAGGCGCGCTACCAGCAGCAGGCCGACCGGGAATTCGCCAGCCAGCCCGACCGGCACCCGCACCGGATGGCGCACTACGGCCACTACCTGTTCCGGCCGCTGGGCCCGCTGGCGGTGTTCGATCCGGGCATCGATCTCTATACCGGCCGCTCGCTCTACCTCGAAGCGCACCGGCAAAACAGCGCCAACTTCGGCGAGGTGCGGCAGTCGTCGCTGCTGGTGCGCTTCGGGCAGTTGTCGCCGGCCTTCGTGCTGCAGGTGCTGGCGCCACTGCTGCTGATCTTTGCCGGCCACGGCGTGCTGGCGCGCGAGCGCGAGAGCGGCGTGCTGCGCGTGTTGCTGGCGCAGGGCGTGCGGGGCGGCGAACTGGTGCGGGGCAAGGTGCTGGCCGTCGCCGGCGTGGCGCTGGCCGTGCTGCTGCCTGCAGCGGCGGTGCTGGCCTGGATGGCGCTGGCGCGGCCGGGCGATGCGCCGCTGTCCGCGCTGCTGGCGGCGCTGCTGGTGGCGGCATATGCCGGCTGGCTGCTGCTGTGGTCGCTGCTCGTCACCGTGGTGTCGGCGTGGTGCCGGCGCAGCCGCGATGCGCTGCTGGTGCTGCTGGCGCTGTGGGCCGTGCTGGTGGTCATGCTGCCGCGCGCGGTGCCGGACCTGGTCAACGCCGTGGTGGCGCTGCCGACGCGGCTGGAAAGCACCATCGCGGTGGAGCGCGAGCTTGCGGCGATCGGCGACAGCCATGACCCCGACGATCCCTACTACAACGGCTTCCGGCAGCAGGTCCTGGCACAGTACGGCGTGCGCCGCGTCGAGGACCTGCCGGTGAACTACAAGGGCCTGCTCAAGACCGAAGGCGAACGCCTTACCAGCGCCTTGTTCGACCGGCACGCCGAGGCGGCCTTCGCGCTGCAGTTCCGGCAAGGCCGGCTCACCGATATGCTCGGATGGCTCAGTCCTGCCTTTGCGCTGCGCCGGCTGTCGATGACCGTTGCCGCTACCGACCTGCATGGCTATCGCGACTTCCTGCAGCAGGGCGAACGCTATCGCTACGGCCTGGTGCAGGCTCTGAACCGGCTGGAAGCCGAGCAGATCCGCTATGCCGATGCGGTCGATCCGGCCAGGGAGAACCGCATCGACCATCACCATTGGCAGGACCTGCCGGCGTTTGCCTACGTGCCGCCGTCCCTTGCCGGCACCGTGCAGCGCGCGCTGGCGCCGGCACTGGTGCTGCTGGCATGGCTGGCGGCGTGGCTGTGGCTGGCGCGCGTGGCGGCGCGCCGGCTGGAGGGCATGGCGCGATGAGCGGATGGCGAATGGGCATGCGCGAGGAATGGCGCCTGATCGTGCGCGCGCGGCTGACCGTGGCCGCACTGGTGCTGCTGTGCCTGCTGACCTGTCTGGCGGTCGGGGCGGGGCTGCACGAAGTGTCGCGGCAGCAGCACACCATCGCGCGCGCGGCGGCATTGCACGAACAGCGCGCCGCGGACGTGTACGAACGCCATGTGGGTGACGTCGGCATGGTGGCCTACTACAGCTTCTACTTCACTGCGGATCCGCCTTCCGACGCGGCGTTCCTGGCGCTGGGGCTGCGCGACGTGGCGCCGTTCATCCAGCGCGTGCGCATGCTCGGCCTGCAGTCGCAGGCCTATGACGGCGAGCATTTCAATCCCGAGCTGGCGCTGCCGGGGCGCTTCGACTTTGCCTTCGTGCTGGTCTACCTGGCGCCGCTGTTCGTCATTGCCTTGTTGCATGACCTGGTCTCGGGCGAGCGCCAGGCCGGGCGGCTGCGGCTGCTATTGTCGATGCCGGGGTCGCTGCGGCAACTGTGGCTGCGGCGCGTGGCGCTGCGCTATGGCCTGGTGCTGGCTTGCGTCGCGCTGCCGATGCTGGCGGGCGCAGCCGTTGCCGGCATGCCATGGCCCGCGATCGCGGCCGCCGTGGCGGTGGTGGCCAGCTACCTCGCTTTCTGGTTCGGCGCCGCGCTGCTGGTGGTCACGCGCGGCTGGCGCTCGCGCACCAACGCCACGGTGCTGATGGGGACCTGGGTGGGGCTGACCGTGGTGTTGCCGGTGGTCGCCAATATCGGGCTGGCCCGCGCCATCCCCGTCAACCAGGGTATCGACCTGATGCTGGCGCAGCGGCAGGCCGTCCACGCGGGCTGGGAAGTGCCGCGCGAAGTCACCATGCGCCAGTTCGTGCGCAGCCACCCGCAATGGGCCGGCATCGCGCCGCCGCGCACGGGATTCAACTGGGCCTGGTACTACGCGCTGCACCAGGTCGGCGACGACAGCGTGGCGGGCCAGGTGCAGGCCTACCGTGACGGGCTCGATGCGCGGCAACAGTGGACCGGCCGGCTCGGCTGGCTGCTGCCCGGCGTGGCCGCGCAGGCCTTCCTGCACCGGCTGGCGCACACCGACCTGGAAGCCCAGCTGGCCTTCCAGGACCGTATTGGCGCATTCCACCAGTCGGTCAGGACCTTCCACTATCCCTACCTGTTCGGCCGGCTTGCCTTCGGTGCGGAGGACTTCGCCGGCAGGCCGGCCTTTGCCGCGACCACACCGCGGCCACATGTCGCCAGCGCTTACCTGCTGGCGGCAATCGGGCTGCCATGGCTGCTGGGCGCGCTGGGCCTGTGGGCGATGTGTACGGTGCGGCTGCGGCCTTGAGGCAGGGCGTGGTCGCTTATCGCCTATCGCCTATCGCGTATTGGGGCCGCAGCGCCTGTCTCAGTCGAGGGTGATCTTTCCCGCCTTGACGATCTGACCGTATCGAGTGATGTCGCGCTCGATCACCTTGCGGAACTCTTCGGAGGAGCTGCCTACCGGCACGAATCCCAGTTCGGTCAGCTTCTTTGCCACGTCCGGGCTGCGCGTCGCCGCGGCGATCTCCTTGGCCATGCGCTCAACCACGGGCGCGGGCGTGCCGGCAGGCGCCAGCAGGCCGGTCCAGGAACTCATCACGAAGCCCGGGAAGCCCGATTCTTCCATGGTCGGGATATTCGGCTCGCCCGGCCAGCGCTTGGCCGAGGCCACGGCCAGCACATTGATCTTGCCCGACTTCACGTGCGGCATCGGCACCAGCAGGGGATCGAATGCCACCGACACCTCGCCGGAAACAAGTGCCGGCAGGATCGGTGCGCTGCCGTTGTACGGCACATGGGTCATCCTGACCTTGGACTCCATGGCCAGCCGTTCGCCCGTCAAATGCGCCGAGCTGCCCACGCCGCTAGAGCCGAATGTCAGCGTATCGGGATGCTTCTTGCCATAGTCGACCAGTTCGGCAACGGTCTTTGCCGGTACCTTCTTGCTGGCGAACAGGAACAGCGGCAGTTCCGCCATCTGCGCCACCGGCACGAGGTCCGAAGGCTTGTAGCTCAGCTTGGAATACAGCGACATGTTGGCGCTGTAGGCCGCGAGCACCGAGACAAAGGTATAGCCGTCCGGCGCCGAGCGTGCGGCAACGCCAACGCCAAGCGTACTGTTCGCGCCAGGCTTGTTCTCGATGATGATGGGCTGGCCGAGGCTTTGCGAGACCCTTTCGAACACGACCCGGGCTACCGTGTCGGTGGACCCGCCGGGGGTATAGGGAACGATGACCTTGATCGGCCTGGTGGGCCAGGCGTCGGCCGCGAAGGCGGTATGACCGATCACCAGGCTCGTGATGGCGAGCGTTACCAGTCGTGCGCTGCGCGCAGCGTGATTCGAAATACTCAACTACGTCTCCTGCTTTGGCAATTTTTGTCCCCGCCTTTGCGGCGGGTTCCAGCGGTGAATCCGCCGATCGATTATGCCGGAGCGGACGAAGCGGGTACTTGCCATGAGGCTGCCCCGGAACGCATTCCGTGAAGTCAGTGTGCGATAAGCGGTCGGGGCACTGTGAAGGCGCGGACCGCGATTTGTGGGTGGCGGTGCCGGCGGCAGGCGAGGGCTGCAATATCGGCCTGCTGAAGCCGGGCGGCGCACTGGTGACGCAGTGGAGCCTCGGCGAGACCGTGCAGGCGTTGCGCTGGATGCCAGCGGTGGCATCTGGACCGCGATGTGCGAGGGATGGAGCGTGATGCGCTTCCTGGCGGACGGGACCCTGGACCGGGTCGTGGGCATGCCGGTGCCGTGCCCCTCCGATGTCTGCATCGGAGGGGCCGGTTCTGGCAGCCTGTTCATTACCTCATCGCGCCAGCAGGTTTCGCTGGAGGTGCTGGCGAAGGCAGGCCTTTCGGGCAGGCTTTTCGAGCTATCGATCTGAGGCGCCGGACGCCGCGCTGGCGTCACGCGTTCTGCGCAGGCTTGTCCTTCACCGGATCGGGATGAATCTGCATGACCGCATCCCGCTTGTCCAGCAAGTGGTGCCGCAGGATGCCGGCCAGCTTCTTGCCATCGCGCGCCTCGAGGGCGCTCATCATGCCTTCGTGCTCGTCGACGGCACGGTCCCACTTGTCCGACAGGTAGTTGGAGCGGAAACGCAGCGCCTGGATGCGGCGGTTCAGCGCCAGGTAGGTCTGGCTTAGCGCCGAGTTGCGCGCAGAGGCCACGATCAGGTTGTGGATCTCCTGGTTGCGGGCGTAGTAGCCGGGCAAGTCCTTCTGTACGCGGCAGGCGAGCATGGAGTAGTGCAGCGCCTTGATCTCGGAGAGCTCCGCCGGCGTGATGCGCTCGCATGCCAGCTCGCCCGCGAAGGCCTCCAGGCCGCTCATCAGTTCGAACATTTCCCACACTTCGGTCTCGCTCATGCGCGACACGCTCGCGCCACGGTTCGGCCAGATGTCGATCAGGCCTTCCGCGGCCAGCACCTTGAGCGCCTCGCGCAGCGGCGTGCGGGAGATGCCAAGTGTCTCGCACAGTTCGCGCTCGTTCAGCTTCATGCCCGGCGACAGCACGCCTTCAACGATGAACCGGCGCAGGTGCTCGACCACGATGTCGTGCAGGCGCTTGCGCTCGACCTTGGGCATGAGCCCTTCGGATTGTCTGTTCTCGTCGTCCAGAGGATTTTGCATTCAATTTTCCCATCTTCGGAAACTTGCCTCGATTGTATCTCAAGGCCGAAAACTCCAGTGTTGCTAAGGGTTTACGCGGAAAAAGTTCGCCTTGAAGCGCCGCCGCAGCTGGTGCTACAGTAGATTGCATTCAAAATTCAAAATTCAACCAAGGAGACGACCTCCCATGATCCACCTCGATTTCCATCCGGCTGGCCGCCATTTCCTGCAGATCCCCGGCCCGAGCCCGGTGCCTGATCGCATCCTGCGCGCCATGAGCTACCCGACCATCGACCACCGCGGCCCCGAGTTCGGCGCGCTGGGGCGCAATGTGCTGGCCGATATCAGGAAGATCTTCAAGACCGAACAACCCGTGATCATTTACCCGGCGTCGGGTACCGGCGCCTGGGAGGCCGCGCTGACCAACACGCTGAGCCCGGGCGACCATGTGCTGATGTTTGAGACGGGTCACTTCGCCACGTTGTGGAAGAAGATGGCCGAAGCGCTGGGCCTCAAGCCGGAGTTCCTGGGCCTGCAGGGCATCGAAGGATGGCGTCGCGGGGTGCAGGCCGACATGATCGAGGCGCGGCTGCGCCAGGACACGGCGCACTCGATCAAGGCGGTATGCGTGGTGCATAACGAGACGTCGACCGGCGTGACCTCGAACATCGCCGCGGTGCGCAAGGCCATCGACGCGGCCGGCCACCCGGCCTTGCTGCTGGTGGACACGATCTCGGGGCTGGCCTCGGCCGACTACCGGCATGACGAGTGGGGCGTCGATGTCACGGTGTCGGGTTCGCAGAAGGGTTTGATGCTGCCGCCCGGCATCAGCTTCAACGCGGTCTCGCCGAAGGCGATCGCGGCCAGCCAGAAGGCCAGGCTGCCGCGCGCGTTCTGGGGCTGGACGGAAATCATCGAAGCCAACCAGAACGGCTACTGGCCGTACACCCCGAACACCAACCTGCTCTACGGCCTGTCCGAGGCGCTCGACATGATCCTGGGCGAGGGGCTGGACAACGTCTTCGCCCGCCACCAGCGCCTGGCGGAAGCCACGCGCCGCGCCGTGCGCGCCTGGGGCCTGGAAATCCAGTGTGCCGATCCGGCCGTGTACAGCCCCGTGCTGACGGGCGTGATGATGCCGGAGGGCGTGGACGCCGACGCCGTGCGCAAGCTCATCTATGAGCGCTTCAACATGTCGCTGGGCCAGGCGCTCGGCAAGATGCGCGGCCGCATGTTCCGCATCGGCCATCTGGGCGACTGCAATGACCTGACGCTGATGGCTACGCTGGCTGGCTGCGAAATGGGGCTGAAGCTGGCCGGCGTCCCCGTCGCCGCGAGCGGTGTCGCGGCGGCCATGGAATACCTGGCCGCGCACGCGGATACGCCGGTGCTGAAGGTGGCCGCCTGAACCCTGCGGCATAGGCCGGCGCCGGAAAGGTCCGGACCGGCCTGAAGGTCGTCTCCACGCGTCTCAAGTCCATGCCGTCACGTCGGGGTGATCGGCAGGGGCGCCTGTTGCCTGTTGCCTGCGGATTTCCGCATGCATCCACCGATGTTCGTCCAGCCGAACACAAGCCTGCCGATTGCCATGAATACCCTTACTTCCCCCACGCTGGTCAAGCCGATCCACCTGGTGCCGTCGCAGCATCGCGCCGTTTCGCCGCTGTCCGCGCTGCTGCGCAAGGAACTGCGCGGCGACGTGCTGTTCGACCGGGCCGGCCGTGGGCGCTATGCGACCGATGCGTCGATCTACCAGATCATGCCGATCGGCGTGGTCGTGCCGCGCGACCAGGCCGACCTGCTGCGCGCGCTCGACATCGCCCGCGACCAGCGGGTGCCGGTGCTGGCGCGCGGCGCCGGTACCAGCCAGTGCGGGCAGACCGTGGGCGAGGCGCTGGTGATCGACAACAGCAAGTGGCTCAACAACGTGGTGGCCTTCGACGCGGCGGCGCGCACGGTGACGGTGGAGCCGGGCATTGTGCTCGACCATCTCAATGCCTGGCTCAAGCCCCACGGGCTCTGGTTCCCGGTGGACGTGTCGACCGGCGCGCAATGCACCATCGGCGGCATGACCGGCAACAACTCGTGCGGTTCGCGCTCGATTGCCTACGGCAACATGGTGCATAACGTGCTGGCCATCGACGCCGTGCTGGCCGACGGCAGCGAATGCCATTTCGGCTCGCTGGCCAACCCGCTGGCGGCGGGGCGCGCCGAAGGCATCCTGCGCGGGCTGGAGCGCATCGCCACGCGCGAGCGCGGCGAGATCGCCGAACGCATGCCGAAGGTGCTGCGCCGCGTGGCCGGCTACAACATCGACCTGTTCGATTGCCAGAACCCGATGGCCTATACCGACGATGGCCACGCCAACCTGGCGCACATCCTGGTGGGGTCCGAGGGAACGCTGGCCTACAGCAGGCAGGTCACGCTGAAGCTTTCGCCGCTGCCCGCGCACAAGGTGCTGGGCGTGGTGAACTTTCCCACCTTCTACCAGGCCATGGACATGACGCAGCATATCGTCAGGCTGCGCCCGGTCGCGGTGGAACTGGTCGACCGGACCATGATCGACCTGTCGATGGAGAACCCGGCTTTCCGCCCGGTCGTCGAGCGCGCGCTGACCGGCGACCCGCAGGCCATCCTGCTGGTCGAGTTCGCCGGGGAAGACCGCCAGGCGCTGCTGGCGCAACTGGAACAGCTGGTCGAGCTGATGGGCGACCTGGGCCTGCCGGGTTCCGTGGTGCAGATGCCTGAAGAGAAGGCGCAGAAGGCGCTGTGGGACGTGCGCAAGGCCGGGCTCAACATCATGATGAGCATGAAGGGCGATGGCAAGCCGGTGTCCTTCATCGAAGATTGCGCCGTACCGCTGGAGCACCTGGCCGAGTACACGCGCCGGCTGACCGAGGTCTTCCACAAGCACGAGACCGAGGGCACGTGGTACGCGCACGCCAGTGTCGGCACGCTGCACGTGCGCCCGATCCTGGACATGCGCCGCGACGGCGCGGTGCGCATGCGCGAGATCGCCGGGGAAGCGGCCGAGCTGGTGCGCGAGTACAAGGGCGCCTATTCCGGCGAGCATGGCGACGGGCTGTGCCGGGGTGAATGGGTGGCATGGCAGTATGGCCCGCGCATCAATGCCGCGTTCGGCGAGATCAAGGCGCTGTTCGACCCCGACAACCGCTTCAATCCCGACAAGATCGTGCGGCCGCCCAGGATGGACGCGCGCGAGAACTTCCGCTTCGCGCCCGGCTACGCGGCGCTGCCGCTGACGCCCGCGCTCGACTGGTCGGCCTGGAACGTGCGCCGCGACCCGATGACCGGCGAGGAGACCGCGCCCGGCACCGGCGCCGACACGGCCACGCACGGGCTGGCCTCGGCGGTGGAGATGTGCAACAACAACGGCCACTGCCGCAAGTTCGACGCCGGCACCATGTGCCCGAGCTATCGCGTGACCAAGGATGAGCAGCACGCCACGCGCGGCCGCGCCAATACGCTGCGGCTGGCCGTCTCCGGCCAGCTCGGCAGCGAAGGGCTGGCGAGTCCCGAGGTGAAGGAAGTGCTGGACCTGTGCGTGTCGTGCAAGGGCTGCAAGCGTGACTGCCCGACCGGCGTCGACATGGCCCGGCTGAAGATCGAGGCGCGCCATGCGTGGACCCGGCGGCACGGCACCAGCCTGCGCGAGCGCATGGTGGCGTACATGCCGCGCTATGCGCCGGTGGCAAGCCGGGTGTCGGGACTGCTGGCGCTGGCGGACAGCATCCCGCTGGTCTCGGGCTGGGTGAAGCGCGCGCTGGGGTTTGCGCCGGAACGGTCGCTGCCCCGCTTCCGCAAGCCATTCCTGACAACGGGCACAACGGGCACAGCGGGCACAGCGGGCATGGACGCCGGCGAGCCGGCTGGCACCCGCGAGGTGCTGCTGTTCGTCGACACCTTCAGCAACTACCTGGAGCCCGAAAACGCGCGCGCCGCGCGGGCAGTGCTCGAAGCGGCCGGCTATACCGTGCATTTCAACACCCGCGCGGGCGAGCGTCCGCTGTGCTGCGGCCGGACCTTCCTCGCCGCGGGGCTGGTCGACCAGGCGAAGGAAGAGGCCCGGCGCATGCTGGACGCATTCCGTCCCTATGTGGCGCGCGGTGTCCCGGTGGTGGGGCTGGAGCCGTCCTGCCTGCTGTCGCTGCGCGACGAATTCCTCGGCTACGGCTATGGCGACGAGGCCAGGCAGCTTGCGAGCCTGTCGTTCCTGTTCGAGGAGTTCCTGGTCCGCGAGCAGCGCGAAGGCCGGCTGGCATTGCCGTTGCAGCCCCTGCAGGCAGCGGAAGCGGTGGTGCACGGACATTGCCACCAGAAGGCGTTCGATGCCTTCACGCCGGTGCAGACCGTGCTGGGCTGGATCCCCGGGCTGAAGGTCGCGCCGGTGGAATCGTCGTGCTGCGGCATGGCCGGCAGCTTTGGCTACGAAGCCGAGCACTTCGAGGCATCGAAAGCCATGGCCGAGCTGTCGCTGCTGCCCGCGGTGCGCAAGCGCGCCGCCGATGCCATCGTGGTCGCCGACGGCACCAGTTGCCGGCACCAGATCCTGGACGGCGCCGATGCGCAGGCCCTCCACGTGGCACGCGTGCTGGAAATGGCGCTGGCAGGAAGCCGCCATGGCTGAGGCGCGGCGCGGCAGCCTGCCGCTGCGGCCCCCGGCAGCGGCCAGGATCGGCGATCGCGTGGAGGACGTGGGCTCGCCGGCGCTGCTGGTCGACCTGGAGGCCTTCGACCACAACCTTGCGCAGATGCAGGCCCTTGCCGATGCGGGTGGCGTGGCCTTGAGGCCGCACGCCAAGGCGCACAAGTCGGTCGCCGTCGCCCGGCGCCAGATCGCTGCCGGGGCGAACGGCGTCTGCTGCCAGAAGCTGAGCGAAGCCTATCCGTTCGCCGCCGCGGGGATCGCAAGCATCCACATCAGCAACGAGATCGTCGGCGCGGACAAGCTTGCCATGGCGGTGGAGCTGGCGCGGCACACGGCGCTGAGCCTGTGCGTGGACGACGTGCGCCAGGTCAGCGCGATTGGCGCCGCGGCCGAGGCGGGCGGCGTGCGCATCAGCGTGCTGCCGGAGGTGGACGTGGGGCACGGGCGCTGCGGCGTCAACACCCACGATGCCTTGAGCCGGCTGGCCGATGCCATCGGCGAAGCGCCGTCGTTGCGCTTTGGCGGCCTGCAGGCTTACCACGGCGGCGCGCAGCACATCCCGGTCTGGGTGCAACGCCGGCAGGCTGCGCAGCGCGCGGCGCAAGCCGCCGCCGGCTATGTCCGCCACCTGGAAGCGCGGGGCATTGCCTGCCCGGTCGTCACCGGCGGTGGCACCGGCACGGCCGAGTTCGACTGCCAGAGCGGTGTCTATACCGAAGTCCAGCCGGGCACCTACCTGTTCCTGGACGGCCACTACGGCGCCAACGAATGGCACGGCGCGTTTGACCCGCGGCACAGCCTGTTCCTGTCGGCCACGGTCATGAGCACGGCAAGGCCGGGCGTGGCGGTCTGCGATGCCGGGCTGAAATCGGTCGCGGTCGATTCCGGCCTGCCGCACCTGTGGTCCCGCGACCGCAGCGGCTGGCTGCGCTACGTGGCGGCCAACGACGAACACGGCGTGCTCGAAGTGCTGAACGCGGACAGCCAGGAACTGCTCGGCGACAAGCTGCTGCTGGTGCCGGGCCATTGCGACCCCACGGCGAACTTGCACGCGCAGTTCGTGTGCTTCCGCGGCGAGCGCGTCGTCGATGTATGGGAGGTGGAAGCGCGCGGCCTGAGCCGATGACGCGCGGAGGACGGCCGGCGCATCGCCGGCGCGGATAAACAAAACAAGCCGCAATCAAGGCGGATCTGAATACCAAAGCCAAAGGAGACAAGAGATGCAACGCAAGATCGTCAGGAGCACCCTCACGGCCGTGGCCTGCGCCACCGCCTGCCTCGGCGCCAATGCATGGGCCTGGGAGCCGGCAAAGCCGGTCGAGATCGTCGTGCCGTTCAGCGCCGGTGGTGCGTCGGACCAGATGGCGCGCGCCATCCAGGGCATCATCGCCAGGCACAAGCTGATGAGCCAGCCGGTCATCGTGCTGAACAAGGCCGGCGCCAGCGGGGCCGAGGGGCTGATGGACACCAAGGCGTCGCAGGGCAATCCGCACAAGCTGCTGGTCGCGTCGTCGGCGCTCTATACCGTGCCGATGGTCAGCCACCTGCCGTTCAGCTGGCGCGACCTGACCCCGGTGGCCATGATCGCCCAGGACGAGTTCGTGCTGTGGACCAATGCCGCCGGGCCATACAAGTCGGTGACGGAGTTTATCGACGGCTCGAAAGCGAGTGCCGGCAAGGTCAAGATCGGCGGCACCAGTTCCAAGCGCGAAGACCAGATCATCACCTCGCTGGTCCAGAAGAAGACCGGCACGAAGTTTATCTACGTGCCGTACAAGGGCGGCGGCGAGGCGGCCACGCAGCTGTCGGGCCAGCATATCGACGCCAACGTCAACAATCCCTCCGAGTCGATCGGCCAGTGGCGCGCCGGCGAGCACAAGGCGCTGTGCGTGTTCGCGCCGGAGCGTATGAGCTACAAGGCCAGGGTCACGCAAGCCCAGAGCTGGAACGACGTGCCGACCTGCAAGGAGCAGGGCCTGGACGTGCAATACCAGATGCTGCGTGTCTTCATGCTGCCCGGCGGCGTCACGCCCGACCAGCAGAAGTACTACGTCGACCTGATGCAGAAGATCGTGGCCACGCCCGAGTGGAAGGAATACCTGGAAAAGAACGCGCTCAAGAACGAGTTCCTGACCGCCAGGGCGCTGACCGACTTCCTGGCGAAGGACGAGGCCGCGCATCGCGACATCATCAAGGAGGCCGGCTTCGTCGCCGCGCGCTGACGCAGGCGGGCCGCATTCGCGAGGCTCCGGTGCATGCGCCGGGGCCGATGGCTGAAGGATATCTGGGGGCAGACATGGATTCACATCACGGGGGAGAGCCGGCGGGCGCCGGGCTCTCGGTCAAGACAGTGGAGCTGATGGTCGCGCTATGCCTGCTGGCAGGCGCGCTCGTCGTGATCTGGAGCAACTACAGCATTGGCGCGGGCTGGGCGCCGGACGGGCCCGAAGCTGGCTATTTCCCGATGCGCGTCGGCATCATCGTGCTGGCCTGCGCCGCGCTGGTGGCAATGCAGGCGCTGCGCAGCGACGGCAAGGCGGTCTTTGCGACCTGGCAGCAACTGCGGCAGGTCAGCGTGATCGTGCTGCCGCTGACGGTGTATGTCGGCCTGATCGGCGTGCTGGGCATCTACGTGGCGTCGACGGTCTTTATCGTCGGCTTCATGGTGTGGGTCGGCAAGTCGGGCTGGCCCAAGGCGATGCTGATTGGCGTCGGCATCAACCTGATGCTCTTCTGGATCTTCGAGATCCAGTTCCGTGTGCCGCTGCCCAAGGGGCCGCTGGAAGCTGCGCTGGGCTACTGAGGAGGTGGCAATGGAAGAAATGAACGCATTGATGGGCGGCTTCGCGGTCGCCCTGTCCTGGCAGAACGTCGGCCTGATGTTCGCCGGCATCCTGCTGGGTATCGTGGTCGGCGTGCTGCCGGGCCTGGGCGGCCCGAACGGCGTGGCGATCCTGCTGCCGCTGACGTTTTCGATGGATCCGGTATCCGCCATCATCATGCTGTCCTGCATCTACTGGGGAGCCTTGTTCGGCGGCGCGATCACCTCGATCCTGTTCAACATCCCGGGCGAGGCGTGGTCGGTGGCGACGACCTTCGACGGCTATCCGATGGCCCAGCGGGGCGAGGCCGGCAAGGCGCTGACCTCCGCCTTCACCGGCTCCTGCCTTGGCGCGCTGGCCGGGGTGCTGCTGATCACCTTCCTGGCGCCGATGGTGGCGAAGTTCGCGCTGCGCTTCGGCCCGCCGGAGTTCTTCGCGGTGTACCTGCTGACGTTCTGCAGTTTCGTCGGCATGGGCAAGGAATCCAAGCCGAAGATCCTGATCGCGATGTGCCTGGGCTTTATCTTGGCGGCGGTCGGCATGGACACGGTCTCGGGCACGCTGCGCATGACCTTCGGCTCGCACGAGCTGCTGCGCGGCTTTGACTTCCTGGTCGCCGTGATCGGCCTGTTCGGCATCAGCGAGATCCTGATGACGATGGAGGAGGGCGTGGCGTTCCGCGGCAAGCAGGCGCGCATCGACCTGAAGGTGGTCCTCAAGACCTGGGCCGAGCTGCCGCGCTACTGGATGACCGTAGTCCGTTCATCCGTGATCGGCTGCTGGCTTGGCATCACCCCGGGCGGCGCCACCGCGGCCTCGTTCATGGGCTACGGTGTCGCCAAGCGCATGGCCAAGGATCCGGACTCGTTCGGCAAGGGCAATGTCGAAGGCGTGGTGGCTCCGGAAACCGCCGCGCACGCCGCCGGCACCAGCGCGTTGCTGCCGATGCTGGCGCTAGGCATCCCGGGTTCGGCGACCGCCGCGGTGCTGCTGGGCGGCCTGATGATCTGGGGCCTGCAGCCGGGACCGCTGCTGTTCGCCGAGCAGGGGCCGTTCGTCTGGGGGCTGATCGCCAGCATGTACCTGGGCAATATCGTCGGCCTGATCGTGGTGCTGTCGACCGTGCCGCTCTTTGCCGCGATCCTGCGCATCCCGTTCTCGATCATCGCGCCGCTGATCCTGGTGATCTGCGCGATCGGCGCCTACACGGTGAACGGTGCGCTGTTCGATGTCTGGCTGATGCTGATCTTTGGCGTGATCGGCTACGTGCTGAAGAAGCTGGACTATCCGCTGGCGCCGATGGTGCTGGCGCTGGTGCTGGGCGACCGCGCGGAAGACGCCTTCCGGCAGACCATGCTGGTGTCGTCCGGCGAACTGGATGTGTTCTGGTCGAACGGGCTGGTCGGCACGATCATGGGCCTGGCGGTTTTCGTGCTGGTGTGGCCGCTGGTGAGCGACCTGCGTACCAGGGCACGGGCCAAGGGAATCGCCTGACATTCGGCACGCCGTGAGCATCGGTGCTGTTGCAGCAGACCGCGCATCGTCACGATGCGCGGTTTTTTTTTCCTTTCAGGCCCGATACCGTTCCCACAGCTGACGCAGGATCGACTCCGGCGGTGGCGCCGATGCAAAGCCTGCGACGTTGCCGAACATCCCGACAATGCGGCGCCTGAAGGCATCGAGGTCGGTCGTCGGTTCAGGCGAGGCACTTGCGATATCGATGATCGTATGCAGTTGCTCGGCGGAGAGGCCGGCAATCGCGGACCACAGGTCGTCAGGGCTGGCGCAGGACAGGGCGTACATCGGGCGTCCTAATCGTGGATCTGCGTGGATGTGCGTGGATCTGCGTGAATCAACGTGGATCAACGTGCATCAATGGATGGCTGACGGTTCACCGCGCTGCGCTTGTTTCCGTCCGGGTACACGGCCGCCTGGAACGGTTCTAGCCCGATCCGCGCGACCACGTCGACGAAGCGCTCGGCGTCGCTGTCGCGGTGCGCGAGGTAGGTGCCGATCAGCCGCTCGACCACGTCCGGAACCTGCTCCTGCGCGAACGACGGGCCGATGATGCGGCCGATCGCCGCGCCGCCGCCGGCGTGGCCGTCCCGGCTGTCCGCGCCGTTCTGGCGCCCGCCGATGGTGACCTGGTACCAGGCTTCTCCGGCCTTGTCGACGCCGAGGATGCCGATATGGCCGACATGGTGGTGCCCGCACGAGTTGATGCAGCCCGAGATGTTCAGGTCTAGCTCGCCGATGTCGTGCACGTGGTCGAGGTCTTCGAACCGTTCCTGGATCGCCTGCGCCAGCGGAATCGATACCGCGTTGGCGAGCGAGCAGAAGTCGCCGCCGGGGCAGGCGATGATGTTGGTGATCCTGCCGACGTTGGGCGTGGCGAGGCCCGCCGCATCCAGCGCGCGCCACAGCGCGGGCAGGCTGCTGCGCCGCACGTCGGCCAGGATCAGGTTCTGCTCGTGCGAGACACGCAACTCGCCAAAGCCGTGGCGTTCGGCGAGGTCGGCCATCAGCTCCATCTGGTCGGCGGTAATGTCGCCCGGCGCGGGGCCGGTTGCCTTGAGCGATGCGGTCACCGCGGCGTAGCCCGGAACGCGGTGCGAATGGACGTTGCTGCGCAGCCAGAGCCGGAACGCGCGGTCGGTGCGGGCGAGTTCGGCGCTTTCATCGGCGCATTCATCGGCATCCTGCGCCGCGGCGGGGTCATAAGGCGGCACCGTGAAGCGCGCCGTCACCGACGCGACAAAATCTTCGGTGACGGTATCCGGGCCACCCCGGATGCGCTGCCACTGCTCCGCGACCTGTTCGCGGAAGGCCTCCGGCGTGAGGTCCTTCACCAGGATCTTGATGCGCGCCTTGTACTTGTTGTCGCGCCGGCCATGCAGGTTGTAGACGCGCAGCGTGGCCTGCAGGTAGGTCAGCAGGTCCTGCCAGGCCACGAAGGGATTGATCAGCTTGCCGACCATGGGCGTGCGCCCCATGCCGCCGCCGACCCACACGCGAAAGCCGACCTGGCCGCCTTCCTCGACCGCCTGCAGCCCGATGTCGTGGACGCCGACCGCGGCCCGGTCGGTGGTGGCGCCGCTGATCGCGATCTTGAACTTGCGCGGCAGGTAGGCGAACTCGGGATGCAGCATCGACCATTGCCGCACGATCTCGCACCACACCAGCGGGTTCACCAGTTCGTCGGGCGCGATGCCGGCAAAGTGGTCGGTGGTGGTATTGCGGATGCAGTTGCCGCTGGTCTGGATGGCGTGCATCTGCACGGTGGCGAGTTCCGCGAGGATGGCAGGGGCGTCTTCCAGTCGCGGCCAGTTGAACTGCAGGTTCTGCCGCGTGCTGAAGTGCCCGTAGCCGCGATCCCAGCGGCGCGCGATCTCCGCCAGCTTGCGCAACTGCCGCGACGCCAGCATGCCGTAGGGGATGGCCACGCGCAGCATCGGCGCATGGCGCTGGATATACAGGCCGTTCTGCAGCCGCAGCACGCGGAACTCTTCCTCGTCGAGCTCGCCGTCCAGGAAGCGGCGGGTCTGGCCGGTGAACTGCACGACCCGTTCGTCGACCAGCCTCTGGTCGATCTCGTCATAGACATACATGGTGAAGGTCTCCTCGCGCCCGCGCGCTAGTCTTTTGCCCGTGCCCGTTCGATGGACATGTCGGTCGGCATCATGTTGAGGTCGGCGTTGTGCATCACCCACAACGAGCCGGCGACGACGATGACGATCAGGAAGCCGGTGCAGGCGAAGATGGCGGTATTGCCGCGCTGGCCGGGACCGGTGCCCAGGTGCAGGAAATACACCAGCTGCACCAGCAGCTGCGCGACGCAGAGGCCCACGACCAGCGCGATCGCGGCGTGGCTTGACAATGCGCCGTTCATGACCGCGGCAAACGATGCCACGGTAAGCGCGACCGACAGCAGCAGGCCGATGGTGTAGCTGCGCACGCTGCCGTGGGCGGCGTGCTCGCCCGGATGGACGGAATGAAGATGGGACGGCTTCATGCGAACTCCCGCAGGTAGACGAAGGTGAAGACGCAGATCCAGACCAGGTCCAGGAAGTGCCAGAACAGGCTCAGGCACGCCAGCCGGCGGCGCACGATGTCGTCGAGGCCGAAACGCCGGATCTGGTGGATCATCACCGCCAGCCAGCACAGGCCCGAGGTGACGTGCAGGCCGTGGGTGCCGACCAGCGTGAAGAAGGCCGACAGGTAGGCGCTTACGCCGGGGCCGGCGCCCTGGTGCAGCAGGTGGGCGAACTCGTAGACCTCCATGGCGACAAACACTGCGCCCAGCACGAAGGTGGCCGCGAGCCAGCGGATCATGCGCGGCGCGGCATTCGCATCCTGCCGCAGCATGGCCAGGCCGAAGGTGTAGCTGCTGAGCAGCAGCACCATGGTTTCGGCGAACACGAACGGCAGCTCGAACAGTTGCCGCCCGCCAGGCCCGCCCGCGGTATTGCCGGACAGGACGCCAAAGGTGGCGAACAGCACCGCGAAGATCAGGCAGTCGCTCATCAGGTAGAGCCAGAAGCCCAGCGTGGTATGCGCGCCGGTTTCGTGATGGCCGTGGTCGGCGGCGTGTGCCGCAGTATGTGCCGCCGCGTGTGTGGCGTCGTTGCCCGGGTGGTGCAGGGTAGGGGATAGCGTCGGGTTCATGGTTCAGGCAGCTTGCTGCAGTTGGGCGTAGCGGGCGCGCTCGATGCGCTCGACTTCGGCGGCCGGGACGTAGTAGTCCACGTTGCGGTCGTAGCTGCGCAGAACGAAGGTTGCGATCGCGCCAACCAGCCCGGCGACGGCGACCAGCCACATGTGCCAGACCAGCGCGAAGCAGGACACCAGCCCGAATACGGACACGAGGAAGCCGGCCGCGGTGGGACGTGGCATGTGGATGTCCTCGTAGTGGGCCGGCTGGCGCCATGCCCGTCCGGCTTCCTTGTCGTCCCAGTGCTGTTCCAGCGAGGTGATGTGCGGCACCCTGGCGAAGTTGTAGAACGGCGCCGGCGATGCCGTCGACCATTCCAGGCTGCGGCCGTCCCACGGGTCGCCGGTCAGGTCCTGGTTCTGCTTGCGGTCGCGGATGCTGACGGCCAGTTGCACGATCATGGCCAGGATGCCGGCGCCGATGACGAAGGCGCCGATCATCGCCACCACCAGGTAGGGATGCCAGTCGACATTGGCGTAGTGGTTCATCCGGCGGGTCATGCCCTTGAAGCCCAGCACGTAGAGCGGCATGAAGGCCAGGAAGAAGCCGGTCAGCCAGCACCAGAACGACACCTTGCCCCAGAACTCGTCGAGCTTGAAGCCGAACACCTTCGGGAACCAGAAGCTGATTGCCGCCAGGCAGCCGAACAGCACGCCGCCGATGATCACGTTATGGAAGTGGGCAACCAGGAACAGGCTGTTGTGCAGCACGAAGTCGGCGCCCGGCACCGCCAGCAGCACGCCGGTCATGCCGCCGACCGCGAACGTCACCATGAAGCCGATGGTCCACATGGTCGAGGTATGGAAGCGGATCCGCCCCCGGTACATGGTGAACAGCCAGTTGAACAGCTTCACGCCGGTGGGGATCGAGATGATCGACGTCATGATGCCGAAGAAGGCATTGACGTTGGCGCCCGAGCCCATGGTGAAGAAGTGGTGCAGCCAGACGAAGAACGACAGCACGCCGATCGACGAGGTGGCATAGACCATCGACTTGTAGCCGAACAGGGGCTTGCGCGAGAACGTGGCGATGATTTCCGAGAACGCGCCGAACGCGGGCAGGATCAGCACATAGACCTCGGGGTGCCCCCAGATCCAGATCAGGTTCACGTACATCATGGCGTTGCCGCCCAGCTCGTTGGTGAAGAAGTGCATGCCGAGGTAGCGGTCGGCGGTGAGCAGGGCCAGCGTGGCGGTCAGGACCGGGAAGATGGCGACGATCAGGATGTTGGTGATCAGCGCGGTCCAGGTGAACACCGGCATCTTCATCAGGGTCAGGCCCGGTGCGCGCATGCGCAGGATCGTGACGATGAAGTTGATGCCGGTCAGCGTGGTGCCGAGCCCGGATATCTGCAATGACCAGATGTAGTAATCCACGCCGACGGTCGGGCTGTAGCCGAGTTCGGACAACGGCGGATACGCGACCCAGCCGGTCGCGGCGAAGTCGCCGACGAACATCGACAGCATCACCAGCACCGCGCCCATGGCCGACAGCCAGAAGCTCAGCGAATTGACGAACGGGAAGGCCACGTCGCGCGCGCCGATCTGCAGCGGCACGATCACGTTCATCAGCCCCACCACCAGCGGCGTGGCCACGTAGAAGATCATGATCACGCCGTGGGCGGTGAAGATCTGGTCGTAGTGGTGCGGCGGCAGGTAGCCGGCGGCATCGCCATAGGCGACGGCTTGCTGCGTGCGCATCAGGATCGCATCGGCGAAGCCGCGCAGCAGCATGACCAGGGCCAGGATGATGTACATCACGCCGACCTTCTTGTGGTCGACCGAGCAGATCCATTCGGTCCACAGGTATTTCCACTTGCCGTATCTGGTGATGGCGGCGAGCAGCGCGGCGCCCAGCACCAGCACCACGGCCAGCGTCACCATGATGATCGGCTCGTGGTAGGGGATGGCTTCGAGGTTGAGTTTTCCTAGCATGTCATTGCTCCAGGCGGCCGGGGAGCGCCGACGGGACGCGTTGGAAGGCCTGCAGAGATTCGGGGGTGTTGGCGCGGCAGATCGCGCCGTTGGCCTGCATGTACTTGTCGACGACCTGGTCGAACAGCTTCGGGGTCACCGATGCATAGAGCGTGACGGGGTCCTTGGTGCTGGGCTGCTCCAGCGTGCCGTAGGTGTTCGCGTCAAGCGCCTGCGCCGACGCGCGGGCCTTGCCGATCCAGGCATCGAAGTCCTCGCGCGAGGTCGCCAGGGTCTTGAAATGCATGTCCGAGAAGCCCGCGCCGCTGTAGGCCGCGGACTGGCCGAGATAGACGCCGGGCGTGTCGGCGATCAGGTGCAGGCGGGTCTGCATGCCGGCCATGGTGTAGACCATGCTGCCAAGCTGCGGAATGAAGAAGGCATTCATCATCGATTCCGCGGTCAGCCGGAAGTTGACCGGCGTGCCGACCGGGATGGCGAGCTGGTTCACCGAGGCGACGCCGTACTCGGGATAGATGAACAGCCATTTCCAGTTCAGCGCGATGACGTCAACCTGCAGCGGCCTGACCTCGGACTCAAGCGGACGATAGGGGTCGAGCTTGTGCGTCGAGTCCCAGATCAGCACGGCCAGGCAGGCCACGATCACGCACGGGATGCCCCACACCACGATCTCGATCTTGGTCGAGTGCGACCACTTGGGCGCGTAGGTCGCGCGCGTGTTGCTTTCGCGGTAGCGCCAGGCAAACCACAGCGTCAGGAAGATCACCGGGATGACGACCATCAGCATGACGAACAGCGCGATCAGGATCAGCGATTTTTCCTGTGCGCCGATGCTGCCCTTGGGATTGAGCAGTTCGAGGTTGCAGCCGCTGAGCAGGGTGCTCAGGCAGGCGGTCAGCAGCAAGGTCGGCAGGCGGACCTGCGGGCCTGGAAAGGCGCGGGTGAGGCGGGTGAAGGTGGCTTGTCGGGGGGCTTGGCGCGGGACTTGGGGACCTAGTCGATCGCTGTCTGCCGGCCCGGCGGTTGTTTTTAGCATTTCGGATACCTTGGTGACGGATCACCGAAAGCATCCGCCACGCACTCCGATTCAAGGGCTGCGTCAGCCTCGCGCGGGCGTGGTTTGTATGGATTCCTCCGGTGATGTCTGGCATGCTAGCTGAAGACAAAACCCATACATCGAGGAAGATTTTGGGCAAAGAATCCATGCAAGGCAGCGAAATCCTGGACAAATGGGATCTTCAGATCACTACAGGCGGCGGCGCGCGCTACCTGCAGATCGTGGATTTCATCGAAGGGGCGATCCGCGACGGCAGCCTCGTGGCCGGTGACCGCGTGCCGCCGCAGCGCGGGCTTGCCCGGGCGCTCGGCGTCGACCTGACCACCGTGACCCGCGCCTATAACGAGGCCCGGCGGCGCCAGCTGATCGAGGCCCGGGGCGCGCTTGGCACCTTCATTGCGGCGCCGCGCGCGGAACTGGCGCGGGTGGTCGACATGAGCATGAACGTGCCGCCGCCGCCAGCGGGTGTGGATTTCCAGGACCTGTTGCGGCGCGGCCTGAGCCAGGTCCTGCTGCGCAGCGACCCGCACCTGCTGATGACCTACCAGCTTGGCGGCGGCAGCGCTTCGGACCGGTCGGCCGGGGCGCTCTGGCTGGCGCCGATCTTCGGGCAGGTGGACACCGCGCGGCTGGTGGTGTGCCCCGGCGCCCAGGCCGCGCTGGCCGCCGTGATCCTGAGCCGTACCCGGCCGGGCGAGGCGATCGTGACCGAGCCGCTGGCCTATCCGGGCATCCGCGCCGCGGCGGCGCAACTGGGCCGGCGCGTGGTGATCGCGCCGTGCGACGCGGACGGGATGCTGCCCGACGCGCTCGCCGCGGCCCGCGCCGGGGGGGCCACGCTCGCCTACCTCAACCCGACCGCCCAGAATCCGACCACGCACACCATGCCGGCCTCGCGCCGGGCAGAGATCGCCAGAACCGCGCACCGATGCGATATCGCCTTGCTGGAGGATGATCCGTACTGGCTGCTGACGCCGTCAGCGCCGCCGCCGCTCGCCAGCTTTGCGCCCGAGCGCACCTACTACGTCGCGACGCTGTCCAAGGCGCTCAGTCCGGGCCTGCGCACCGCCTATGTCTTGCTGCCGGAGGACAGGGGTGGCGATGACCTGCTGGCATCGCTGCGCGCCTTCGCGCTGATGGCAGCGCCGATGACCGCGGCCCTGGCCACGCAATGGATCCACGACGGCTCGGCCATGCAACTGCTCGACGGCATCCGCACCGAAGCGCTGGCGCGGTGCGCTCTGGCAAGCCGATGGCTGAGCGGGATCGGCCAGCTGCCGCCCAGCGCCATCCACGTCTGGCACCGCCTGCCCGCGCAGTGGTCGGCGCAGCAACTCACCCGGGCCGCGCTGGCGGAAGACCTGCGGGTCACGCCTTCCGATGCGTTCTGGGACGGGCCCGATGCGCCCAATGCCATCCGCATCTCGCTCGGCGGCGTGGACAATCACGCGCAGCTGTCGCTGGCGCTGAGGAAACTGGCGGCATTGCTGGAGCGCCGGCCAACGTCGGGGGTGGAGATGGTGGTCTGAACCGGTCAGCCTCGCGCCAGCAGCGCAGTCGTCACGCCTGTGAAACGAAGTTGATCACCGCGTCAGAGAACTTCCCCGGCAATTCCCAGTTCGACAGATGCGCCGCATTGAGCGCGAGGTACTCGGCGTTGGCGATGCCATCAGCCAGCTCGCGCCCCTGTTCCGGCGTGGTGGCGGCATCCTGCACGCCAGCGATCACCAGCACGCGCGCGTCAATGCCGGCCAGCATGCCGCGCAGGTCGGCATCGCGCACCGCGGCGCAGTTGGCGACATAGCCGCCGGCATCGGTCGAGGCGAGCATCGACAGCACCGGGGCCAGGCGGGCCGGATCGCCGGCGAGCGCCGCGGGGGTGAACCAGCGGGCCAGCACGCCCTCGGCAATGGCTGCCATGCCTTCGGCCTGCACGCGCTCGATGCGCGTGTTCCAGCCGGAAGGCGGGCCGATCAGCGCCGCGGTGTTGGCCAGCACGAAGCGGCCGAAGCGTTCGGGGTGATGGCGTGCCAGCCAGATGCCGGTCATGCCGCCCATCGACAGGCCGCAGAAGTGCGCGCGCCCGACGCCGGCGTGGTCCATCACCGCCAGCACGTCGGCGCCCAGTTCGGCCATGCCGAACGGCCCGGCCGGCACGGCGGAGGCGCCATGGCCGCGCGTGTCGTAGCGCAGCACGCGGAAGCGCTCCAGCAGCGCCGGCATCTGCGGATCCCACATCGACAGGCTGGTGCCGAGCGAGTTGGACATGACCAGCACCGGCGCGCCGGCGGGGCCCTGGAGTTCGTAGTGCAGGCGAAGCCCGTCACGGGTGGCGATGCTCATGACGCGGGCCTCGCTCAGCGGATCGAAGAAGGATGCGGCGCCAGCGGCGTGACGGCGATCTTCATGTACGGGAACAGCGGCAGGGCCGACAGCAGGTTGTGCAGCGCCTCGTTCGACTCGACGTCGAACACGCTGTAGTTGGCATACTCGCCAACCACGCGGTAGAGGTGCAGCCACTTGCCCTGGCGCTGCAGGTCCTGCGCGTAAGCCTTCTCGCGCGCCTTGATCTCGTCGGCCTGCGCGGCGGGCATGTCGTGCGGCAGGTTCACGTCCATTCGTACCAGATACAGCATCGGGTTCTCCTTGTTCCAGTCTGATTAGTCCGGTGGTGAAAATTCAGGCGCGGCCGCTGTCGCGACGGTAGTGCGCCAGCTTGTCTTCGTCGAGCGCGATCCCCAGCCCGGGCCCTTGCGGCAGGTGCAGCGCAAAGTCGCGGTACACCGGCCGCTCCAGCACGATATCGTCCTTCAGCAGCAGCGGGCCGAACAGCTCGGTGCCCCACGCCAGTTGCGGCAGCGTGGCGAAGCCGTGGGCGGCCGCGATGGTGCCGACACTGCCTTCCAGCATGGTGCCGCCATACAGCGCGATGCCGGCCGCATCGCCGACCGCGGCGGTGCGCAGCATGCCGAAGATGCCGCCGGACTTGGCGATCTTCAGTGCGAACACGTCGGCGGCGCCGAGGCGGGCCAGTTCCATCGCGTCCTCGGGGCCGCACACGGCTTCGTCGGCCATGATGGGCACGACAAAGCGCGCCGCCAGCCGGGCCAGCGCGGTGCGCTGCTCGCGCGGCGTAGGCTGCTCGATCAGGTCGATGCCGGCGGCTTCGAGCATGGCGATGCCGGTGGCGGCATCCGCTTCGTTCCAGGCCTGGTTGACGTCGACGGTGACGCGCGCACGGTCGCCCAGCGCGCGCTTGATCGCGGACACATGGGCCACATCCTCGCGCACGCTGCGCCGGCCGATCTTGAGCTTGAAGGTGTCGTGGCGGCGCTCGGCCAGCAGGCGTTCGGCCTCGTCGATGTCGCGCGCGGTATCGCCGCTGGCCAGCGTCCACAGCACCGGCAGCGTGTCGCGCACGGCGCCGCCCAGCAGCGTCGACAGCGGCACGCCCAGGCGCTTGCCCTGTGCGTCGAGCAGCGCGGTCTCCAGCGCCGACTTGGCAAAGCGGTTGCCGCGCGCCACCTTGTTCAGCCGCGCCATGGCGGCATGCACGTTGGTGGCGTCCTGCCCCAGCAACGCCGGCGCCAGGTAAGTGTCGATGGTCAGCTTGATGCCCTCGGGGCTTTCATCGCCATAGGACAGGCCGCCGATGGTGGTGGCCTCGCCGATGCCTTCCACGCCGTCGGCGCAGCGCAGGCGGACGATCACGAGGGTCTGCCGCTGCATGGTCGCCATGGCGAGCTGGTGCGGGCGGATGGTCGGCAGGTCGACCAGGATGGCCTCGATCGACTCGATGGCCGTGGAGCCGGATTGTGTCGCCACTTTCATACCTTCCTGATTCAGTTGAACGTTGCGTCGGAGTATGAGGGGCTGTTTTTCAGCTGTCCAAGACCGTTGGCGTCTGATCTGATACTTAAAAAGTATGGGTTGCCGCTGGCGCCTTATTCCTTCTGCGGGGGCAGGTAAGCCATGCCTTCTCCAGTTCCTTGTAGGTCACGTCGCCCCGCTTCAGCCCGTAGACGCTGCTGGGCACCACCGAGATGCCTTCGCCCATCGCCACCAGCCCGAGCGCGATCTGCAGCTCGCGCACCTCATGCCAGGGCTGATGGCAAGCGCCTGAGTCCTCCGCTCCGGTGCGGGCGGGATAACGCGCGCTTGCCTATAGTGAACGCTGCCATGCAGCCAGCTGGTCCCCCAAGGCTGCAATGGCAGCGGGAGACGAGCCATGCAGATTGCGTCGATCGACACCATCGTGCTGCGCGTGCCATTCACGGTCGGCGGAGTCTCCGCCGCCGGCGTGTGGGGCGGGGCGGGGCTGCAGGCCGCCGATTCGCTGCTGGTCCGGGTGACCACTGACGACGGCATCGTGGGCTGGGGCGAAACCTTCGGCTTTATCGGCATCCCCATGGTCAAGGCGGCGCTCGACGAACTGCTGGCGCCGGCGTGCATCGGCAGGGATGCCACGCGGCCCGAGGCGCTCAGCCTGGACCTTCAGCGCCGGTTTCATGTCTTCGGGCGCAGCGGCGCCCTGATGTACGGGCTGTCGGCGCTCGATATCGCGCTGTGGGATATCTGCGGCAAGGCCGCCGGCATGCCGTTGCACCGGCTGCTGGGCGGCGCGCAGCGGGATCGCTTGCCGGCCTATGCCAGCCTGATCCGCTACGCCGACCGTGAGACGATCGCTGCCAACATGCAGCGCGCGATCGCCGACGGCTACCGCAGCGTCAAGCTGCACGAGGTCGACCTTGGCGTCATCAGGGCCGCGCGCGAGGCGGCGGGGCCGGATATCGAAATCACGCTGGATGTAAACTGCCCCTGGTCGCTGGCGGAGGCCATCGACATGGCGCGCGAACTGGAGCCGCTGGCGCTGCGCTGGCTCGAGGAGCCGCTGTGGCCGCCGGAGAACTACGCAGGCCTTGCGGCATTGCGCCGGCAATGCGGCATTCCCGTTGCCGCAGGCGAGAATGCCTCGACGCTGATGGACTTCCACCAGATGCTTGGCGCTGGCGCGGTCGACGTCATCCAGCCAAGCCCGGCCAAGATGGGCGGCATCAGCCCGCTGCGCAAGGTGTTCGCGCTGGCCGAGGCGCACAACACCCAGGTGATGGTGCATACCTTCTATGACGGCCCCGGGCTGCTGGCCAGCATCCATGCCACGGCGGCGCTGGGCGATGCGCGCGCCATGATCGAATGGCGCTACTTTGACATGGAGGCCCCGGTGCTCGGCGATGCGGTGGTGCCGCGCGACGGGATGATCCGGGTGCCGGACGGGCCGGGGCTGGGTATCGATCCGGATCCGGAGGTAATCCGGCGCTACCAGGTCGGCTGAAAGGTTCACCCCGAACAACGCGCGCACCAGTTCCGTGCCTGTGTTGTGCTGGCAAGCCAACGCAGACAAGTTGCTTGCGGCCCAACGGTTTCCGGGAAGTCCACGGCGGGTACCAACACCACGCCCATTCCGTCACACCCGCGCGCGAGTGGCCTGGCGACCTCGCCGGCTGTCGATTCCCGCGCCGCACACCCAGAATTGTCATGCAAGGCAGGTACGCTGCACATCCCGCAAGGCCTGGCAGCAAACTTGCTTGTTGATTGCATCTGGCCGACAGGGGACCTGCATCCGTTGGGAGAAGCCATGCATCAAGCACGCATCACCGCACACAAAGGGATTCTGGTTGTCGAACTGGTGCCTGACCAGGCGAACGGGGAAGGCACCTCAACCACCAACAAGCTCCGCAACCTGGCCACGGTCATCCATGACACAGGACGGCATCTGGGTGTTTCAGAAGAAGCCCTGGCGCTGCTGAAGATGGTGCAGCGTGGCCTCGACCGCATCGGCGACTTTGCCTGGTTCAGCAGTGACGACGGCAAGGATCATTTCGCCTGGCTGGGCGGCCCGAAGCGGCTGGTGAATCCCACGTCAGTGGCGGCTGCCCGGGACTACGAGATCCTTGCACACCGGGTCATTCCGAACCAGGTGCCGGACGGCGCCAGGATGGCGATCGAGACGAACTTCTGAAGGCCCCGGCAGTCGCGGCCTTCAGCGCTTGCCGCCGGCTTGCGCCGCGAACGTCCGCCATTCACGGAACACGTTGTCGAGGCACGCCGCGGTCTCGCAGCTGTCACGCTTCCTGCGGAACGCGGCGACCTCGGCCTCGGTGATCGTGCCGGCCTTCAGTTGCCGCTGCTGATCGGCATGGATGCGCTGGTAGCCCATCGAAAACAGCGCCGATTCGCAGATCAGCCGCTGCGAGGGCACGCGGCCCGCGGGCGCCGCCGACGGGTCGCAGTCGATATCGGTCGCAGCGTGGGCGGTGCCGGCGAGCGCAAGGGCAACGGCGCCGATGCAGCAGCGCATAAAGCGGAGGCGGAAAAAGCGGTTCATGACGAGTTATGCAGCGGCACGGCCTGAAGGCGCCGTGGTGCCGAACTGCTTGCGGTAGGCGGAGGGCGAAATGGCAAAGGTCTGGGCAAAGTGCTGGCGCAAGGAAACCGCCGAGCCGAACCCGACCAGGCCGGCGATCACGTCGACGCTCTTGCTGGTGGTCTCCAGCAGGCGCTGCGCCGCGGTAAGCCGGTGGTTCAGCACCCACTGCGTCACCGTGGTGCCGGTCTTGGCCTTGAAGCGCCGGGTGAAATTGCGCCGGCTCATGCCTGCCTTGTCGGCCAGCAGGTCCAGCGTCAGCGGCTGTTCCAGGTGCTCGATGGCCCAGTCGAGCGTGGTGCTCAGCTTGTCGGCGCCGGCCGCCTGCGGCAGCGGCTGCTCGATGTACTGCGCCTGCCCGCCATGCCGGTGCGGCGCCACCACCATGCGGCGGGCCACGCGGTTCGCGACTTCCGCGCCGTGATCGCGGCGCACCAGGTGCAGGCAGCAGTCCAGCGCGGCGGCGGTGCCGGCCGACGTGAGGATGCTGCCATCGTCGATATACAGCGAACGGCGGTCGAGCCGGACCCTGGGATAGCGCGCGGCGAAGTCATCGGCCCAGACCCAGTGGGTGGCCGCCGGCCGGCCGTCGAGCAGGCCGGCCTCGGCGATCACGAAGGTGCCCAGGCACAGCCCGGCGATGCGCGCGCCGCGGGCGCTGGCCGCCTGCAGTGCCGCCAGCAAGGCCGGCGAGGGGCGTTCCGCCGGGTCGCGCCAGGCCGGCATGATCACGGTATCGGCTTGTTCCAGCGCGCGGAGGTCGTGCTCGACCTCGATGCGGAAGCCCGACATGGTCCGGATCAGGCCGGTCTGCTCGCCGCAGATCAGCAGCCGGTAGCGCGGCACCCCCAGCATGGCGAGATCGTCGCCGAACACGATGCAGGGCACCGACAGGTGGAACGGGCTGATGCCTTCGAAGGCAATCACGGCGACGGTGTGCATCGCGTCCTCGCAAGCAGGGCTCTGAAAGTTGGCCCGATTCTAGCGGATGTTGTCCATCGGGACGCTTTCCGGGCGGCGGCAGTCGTTGGAAACTGCGTGCAGCGATGTGGCCCTGGCGGCAATCCCGCCAGGCAAGCGCGCTCTCCTTCCCATCACGAAGCAGACAACGAGGACAACGAGGACAACGATGACACACCCGACGATCCGCACCCTGGCCGGTGCCAGCGCCCCGACCGCGATCGCAGCCGCCAGCACCGCGCTGCTGGTGATCGACTTCCAGAACGAATACTTCGACGGCAAGCTGCCGATCCCGGACGGCGCGGCCGCGCTAGGCAACGCCCGGCGCCTGGTGGCGCATGCGGACGCCGCCGGCATTCCCGTGTTCCACGTCCAGCACCTGGCGCCGGCGGGCAGCCCCGTCTTCGCGGAGCAGGGCGCCAGCGCGGCGTTCCACCAGGACCTGCAGCCCGCGGGCCACCACACCGTGGTGCAGAAGACTTCGGTCAGCGTGTTCCCCACCACCGACCTGGACCAGCGCCTCAAGGCCGCCGGCATCAAGACGCTGGTCATCACGGGGCTGATGACGCATGCCTGCGTCGCGGGTGCCGCGCGCGATGCGGTGCCGCTGGGCTACGGCGTGATCGTGGCGGAAGACGCCTGCGCGACGCGCGACCTGGACCGGGCCGGCGGCGTGGTGCGGCATCGCGACCTGCACCAGGCCGCGCTGGCGAGCATCGAGGACACCTTTGGCGATGTGCTGACGACGGAGCAGGTGCTCAGGCTGCCGGTGGCCTGACCGCGGGGATGGGCGGTCGCCTGCCTACTGTTGCCCGTTGGAATGTCCCTTGGCCAGCCGCATCGGATCCACCAGCCGGTCGAACGCTTCGCCGCTCAGCAGTCCCAGCGCGACCGCCGCTTCCCGCGGCGAGATCCCTTGTGCCTGCGCGAGCCTGGTGATCTGCGCCGCGCGGTCATAGCCCAATACCGGGTTGAGCGCGGTGACCGCCAGCAGCGGGTTGTCCAGGTTGCTGGCCAGCCGTTCAGGGTTCACCGCCAGTCCCTGCACCAGCCGCAGCGCAAAGACGTGCGCGCCGTCGGCCAGTACGCGGATCGACTGCAGCACGTTGTAGATCAGTACCGGCTTGGCCACGTTCAGTTCGAAGCTGCCGGAGGCGCCCGCCATCGTCACGGTGACGTGGTTGCCGGCGACCTGCATGGCGGCCTGCGCGACGACCTCGGCGATGGTCGGATTGCGCTTGCCGGGCATGATCGACGAAGTCAGGCCATCGTCGGGCAGCACCAGCTCGCCCAGCCCGCAGCGCGGGCCCGAGCCCAGCCAGCGCAGGTCGTTGGCCATCTTGGTGAAGGAAACGGCGACCACGTTAAGCACGCCCGACAGTTCGACCAGCGCATCGTGCGCGGCCATGCCCTCGACCTTGCAGGGATTGGGACGGAACGCCTGCCCCGTCAGCTCGCTGGCTTCCTCGCAAAAGGCCTGGGCGAAGCCCGCCGGCGCGTTCAGGCCGGTGCCGGCGGCGGTGCCGCCTTGCGGCAGCACCAGCAGGCGCGGCAGGGTGCCGCGTACGCGCTCGATGGCGTTGTCGACCTGCGCGGCAAAGCCGTCGAACGCCTGCCCCATGGTCATGGGCACGGCGTCCATCAGGTGCGTGCGCGCAATCTTGAGCACATCGGCAAAGGCCAGGGCACGCTCGCGCAGGGTGTCGCGCAGCAGCACCAGGGCAGGTAGCAGCCGGTCTTCCAGTTCCAGCACCGCGCTCAGGTGCATGACCGTCGGGAAGCTGTCGTTGGAGGACTGCGACGCGTTGACGTGGTCATTCGGATGCACCGGCGCGCGCGTGCCAAGCGGCTGGCCAAGCCGTTCGTTGGCACGGTTGGCGATGACCTCGTTTGCGTTCATGTTGGTCTGCGTGCCCGAGCCGGTCTGCCAGATGGTCAGCGGGAAATGGCTGTCGAAGCGGCCGCAGCGCAGCTCGGCGGCCGCGTCGACGATCGCCTCCGCGATGGCGGCGTCGACCGCGCCGCAACGCAGGTTGGCCCGCGCCGCCGCCATCTTGTGCACGCCGAAGGCATGCAGCAGGCAGTCGGGAAAGCGCTCTTCGCCGATCTCGAAGATCGCCAGCGCCCGCTGCGTCTGGGCGCCCCAGTAGCGGTCGGCGGGGATGTCGACCGGACCGAAGGCGTCGTGCTCTACGCGATATGCTGTCATGGTGTTCAGTCCAGCGCTCATTTCAACGTTCAGTCCAGTGAGATATTGGCCTTGGCCGCCACTGCCTTCCAGCGCGTGATCTCGGCCTGGGTGTGCTTGCCGAGCGCGCTGGCGGTGTACTGCTCGGGCGGCAGCATCTGGATCGCCTGCGCCGTCATCTTGCCGGTAAAGGCCTTGTCGGCCATGACCTTCAGGTAGGCCTGCTGCATCTTGTCGATGACGGGCTGCGGCGTGCCCCTGGGCGCGTAGATGCCGTACCAGGTGCTGGCCTCGAAGCCGGGCAACCCCGATTCGGCCAGCGTGGGCACGTCCTTGAGCTGTGCCACGCGGGTCGCGGACGTCACCGCCAGCGGCCGCACCTTGGACTCGGTGATCTGCGGCAGCGCCGTATTGGTCTGGTCGAACATGCCATCGACCTGCCCACCGATCACGTCGATCAGCGCCGGGCCGGCCCCCTTGTACGGCACCAGCGATACCTGCATGCCGGCCGACGCCGCGAACAGCGCGGCCACCAGGTGCGAGGTGGAGCCCATGCCGGCATTGCTCAGGTTGAGCTTGCCCGGGTTCTTCTTGCCGAACTCGACCAGGTCGCGCACGGTCTTGGCCGGATGGTCCTTGCGCACCATCAGCACCATCGGCGTATCCGGGAAGCGGAACACGGGCGCGAAGTCCTTCACCGGGTCGTAGGACAGCTTCTTGTACAGCGCCGGCGCGGCGCCCATGTAGCCCATGTGTCCCACCAGCATGGTGTAGCCGTCAGCCGGCGCGCGCGCTGCCTTGGCCGTGCCGACGGTGCCGCCGGCGCCCGGCGAGTTGTCGATGATGATCGACTGGCCGACCTCGCGCGAGACCCGCTCGGCAATGGTGCGCGCCAGCGCGTCGGTTGGGCCGCCGGCGGCGAACGGGACGATCCAGGTGATCGGCTTGCTGGGCCAGGCCTGTGCCAGCGCCGGGGTGGCGGCCACGGCCGTGGCGAATGCCAGGGCCGCGCAGGCGGCCACTTTGCTGATGGGGTTCATGGGTTGTCTCCTTGATTGAATTTGATGATGTGTGCCGGCCTGCTGCCTCAGGCCGCGGATTGCTCGCGGGACAGCGCGACGGCGCGGTCGACCATCTGCGGCGCGAGGCCGAGGTAGTTGGCCGGATCGGTCATCCGGTCGATGGCGGCGCGGTCGAAATGCCTGGTGACGGCCGGCAATGCGGCCAGCGCGTCGGCCAGCGTGCCGCCGTGCTCGTTGACCGTGCGGCAGGCGTCGTAGACCACGTCGTGGGCCTGCTGGCGGCCGATATGCGGGGCCATCCCCATCATCACGGCCTCGGCCACGATCAGGCCGTTGGTGATACCCAGGTTGTGCTTCATGCGCGCTGTGTCGACGATCAGGCCGCCCAGCGCGAACCTCGCCTGGTGCAGCGCGCCGGCGGTCAGGATGAAGCTCTCCGGGATGGCGATCCATTCCGCATGCCAGGGCCCGGTGGCGCGCTCGAAGTCCTGCACCATCGCGTCGACCATCAGGCCCGCGTGCTGGCGCACCGCCTTGGAAGCGGCCAGCATCAGCTCGCTGGATATCGGGTTGCGCTTCTGCGGCATGGTGCTGCTGGCGCCGCGGCCCTTGACGAAGGGCTCGTACACCTCGGCGAACTCGGTCGACGCCATGATCATGATGTCGAGCGCGATCTTGCCCAGCGAACCGGTGATGAGCGCGAGCAGGTTGACCGCTTCGGCAAAGCCGTCGCGCGCCACGTGCCAGGTGGTGGCCGGCACGCCCAGCCCCAGTTCCTGCGCCAGGGCTTCCTGCACGGCGAAGCCTTTGTTTTCGCCCGCCTTGCCGTCACCTTCTGCGCCCAGCGATGCCAGCGTGCCCGCTGCGCCGGCGAACTCGACCACGGCCACGCGCGGCCGCAACTCGGCCAGGCGCTGCTGGTGGCGGTCGAACATGGCCAGCCAGATCGCCGCCTTGTAGCCGAAAGTCACCGGCAGCGCCTGCTGCAGGTGGGTGCGGCCGGCCATCGGCGTGTCGCGGTGCTTGACCGCCAGGTCGGCCAGGATGCCGCGCAGCGCGCGGATATCGGCATCGACGCTGTCGAGCGCGTCGCGCACCTGCAGCGCGACCGCGGTGTCCATGATGTCCTGCGTGGTGGCGCCCCAGTGCACGTAGCGTCCGGCGTCGCCGCACATTGCCACCAGCTGGTGTACCAGGGGCAGGATCGGATAGCCGACAATGTCGGTTTCCTCGCGCATGTGGTCGAAGTCGATGCGCTCCAGGCGTGACTCGCGGGCGATGACGTCGGCCGCTTCCGCGGGGATGACGCCCACCCTGGCCTCGGCTTTGGCGAGTCCGACCTCGACGTCGATATAGCGCTGGATCAGGGCCACATCGGAGAAAATCTGGCGCATCCCGGCGGTACCGAAGGCATCGCGGAACAGGATCGAGTCAACAACGGTGCTGGCCGTGGGGGCAGAGAACAGGGTCATGTTGCTACCTTGAGGTGAAGAGGGCAGTTCGTTAATATGTTCGAACATATCCGTCATTAAATATGTTCGAACATATTTAGAAAAGGAGGGTAAACCCGCGTCCGACGAGGCCGCGGGCAGGCGGTCATGAGCAAAACCAATCCGGCAGAGATCAGCAGGCAACTTATCGAGGGCATCACATCCGGCCGCTACGCGGTCGGATCGCTGCTGCCCACCGAATTCGAGCTGTGCGAGCAGTACCAGGCCAGCCGCTACACCATTCGCGCGGTGCTGCAGGAGTTGCAGCAGCTAGGGCTGGTGTCGCGGCGCAAGAACGTGGGCACGCGCGTGGAATCGGCGCGGCCGCGGCCGGTGTTCCGGCCCTCGCTGGCGTCGGTGGACGACCTGATGCAGTTCGCCGCCGAGCACCTGCGCGTGGTGCAGTCGGTGGATGAGGTCGCGGTGACCGCCGAGGTGGCGGCCGAGATCGGCTGCGAGCCGGGTGCGCGCTGGCTGCGGATTTCCAGTCTGCGGATGGATGGCGGCGAGGACGGCACGCCGATGGCATGGACCGACATCTACGTGGATCCCGTCTATGCCGAGCTTGGCGAACTGGTGCGCGCGTCGCCGGACATGCTCGTCAGCACGCTGATGGAGTCGCGCTATGACCGGCAGATCGCGGAGATCCACCAGGACGTGCGCGCGTTTGCGATCGCGGATCGGCGTATGGCCGAAGCGCTCAGGCTGGAAGCGGGCGCGGCCGCGTTGAAGATCGTGCGTCGCTACCTGGACGCCGCCGGCGAGACCTTCGAAGTCTCGGTGACCGTGCACCCCGCCGACAGCTTTTCTGTTTCGATGCGCTTGCAGCGCTCGGCGGGGTAGGGATCAGCGAAGCCGGTAAGAAATGGTCCGTGCCTTCGCGATCGATGGCGCTCGACGACTTGCACCACCTTCGGCAGGCCGGCCGCGCGCCAAGCGAACGATGGCCTCCTGCGGCTGCCAATTTGCTAGTCAGCCTGAGCGCTTGCTAGCAGCGCCCTGCGGTAGCGGTTCAGGTCCTGCACCGGCTCCTCGAAGAACCAGAGGCTCATGAACGCCGAAAAGTCGGAATCGTGGCGGTTGTCACGCAGGAATATCTCGGTCGCGGGCAGGGCGGACCATTCCGTGATTCCGATTCGGTGAACAGGATTGTGTCGGTTCGTTGGGCCTGAAAAAAGTACCAAAAACCTGAAGAAATCGTGTACCACCCAATCGTGTAGCACCCGTCCAGCGTGTTGCCAGTGACCTGGCGCTAGGAGAATTTCCTGACCAGGTGTTGCAAGCGATCACAGGCGGCCGGCAGCTGATGTTCGATCGCTGTCGCAACACCGAGGAGTAGTCCCGATCGCTGCGTAGCCGCCGAGCAATACCACCCCGACAATGGGGCGGGCGCAAGCCCGTAGGCGTAGGCTTCCCGCGCGATCCTCTTGTCGTCGGCGCCATCGGGAAGCCTTGCCACCACGGCAAGCCCCGCCGCGTAGGCGTGGAATCCCCTGGATCTCACCGCGGCCAGCAGTGCCTGGCTGCGGCCCGCGTAAATGCGTTTCATGCGACGCAGGTGTCGAATATAGTGTCCATCCCGCATGAACTCGGCAGTCGCCATTTGCACTGCAGGTCCGGGTGCCGAAGCCAGGCACGCCACGGCTTCATCGAACCTGGCTAACAGGCCGGGCGGCACCACGGCAAATCCAAGCCGCAGCGTCGGACTGATCGTCTTGCTGAACGACCCGATATGGATCACCCGCCCCGCACGATCGAGCGACGCCAGTGCGGGAGCCGCGCGGCGTGTCAGTTGGAGTTCACCCAGGTAATCATCTTCGATGATCCAGGCACCCGTGCGTGTGGCCCATTCGAGGATTTGCACTCGACGCGCGAGCGACAAGGTCGGACCCAGCGGCGCCTGTTGTCCTGCGGTGACCAAAGCCACGGCGGCATCCGGTGCAAGCACTTCGCCGTAGCCGACATCCATGCCGTCTTCGTCTACCGGAATGGGCACCGTCGTGAGCCGGGAAATCTCCAATGCCCTGCGGCTGGGGAGAAAACCCGGGTTCTCGACCCATGCCTTCAGGCCTTCGGCCTGAATCACTCGCAGCGCCACACCGAGCGCCCCCGAACATCCCGCCGTAATGAAAACCTGCGAGGGCTGGCATTCAATGCCGCGTGCCAGGGCCAGGTGCGCTGCGATCTCTCGACGGAGTTCATGTTCGCCTCTCGGGTCTGGATACGCTGCAGGCGCTTCGACTTCATCGCGTGCCGCACGGGCTCGCAGCCGCGAGAACAATGTCGCCGGGAAGCAGTCCGATGCCGGCACGCCCATTTGAAAGACGGCGGGGCCGGGCAGGAAATGCTGGTACAGCTCGGATCGCAGATCGGACTCGATGGAACGCGCACGTTCCGTGATTGGGCTCGCCACGGCAGCATGCTCAGAGACTCTGGTTCCGCCAGCGCGGGATGAAACCACCAGTTGTGCATCGGTCAGCCGATCATACGCAGTCTTGACGGTGCCTCGAGCCACCCCAAGCTGTGCTGCTAGATCCACCCAGGAGGGCAGTCTGGCACCGGGAACGAGTACCCCCTTCTCAATGGCACCCGTGATGCCAAGCCGAATCTGCTCCGCCAGCGAAGTCCTGGATGCACGGTCAAGCTTCAGGGCCAGGGTTCTCATAGCGTCTGGTGCATAAAGAATTTGGATTTTTGGTTCTTTTTTATGAACCTGCGGGAGAGGATGATTCTAGTCTCCCAGGAGGTAAACATGAAACTTCAACGCATTCTTCTCGCGCTCGTGGCGGCTACGAGCATGGCCTTTGCCGGGGCTGCCGCTGCTCACACCGTCGGCGATACGGTCAAGCCGAATTTCTCCCGGGCGATTCCCAATATCCCGGGCAAGTCGCTCATCGCCGTGGAGGTCCTCTATCCGCCCGGAGGCGCTTCGCATCCTCATACCCATGCCAGGTCGTCATTCATCTACGCATACGTCGTCTCTGGCAGCGTCGCCAGCAAGGTGAACGACGAGCCGGAACGCGTGTACAGGGCGGGTGAAAGCTTCTTCGAAGAGCCGGGCTCACGCCATCCGGTGAGCCGCAATGCGAGCAAGACCAGGCCGGCAAAACTGCTCGCCGTGTTTGTCGTCGATTCAGACGACAAGGAACTGACCATCAACGACAAGTAGGAGTTTGAAATGAGACTGGATTACACCAAGGCATCGCCTGGCGGTGTGAAGGCATTTGGCGGGGTCTACGGCTATGTCATGCAATCGGGCCTCGAAGACGTCCTCGTCGAACTGGTCTATCTGCGCGTGAGCCAGATCAATGGGTGCGCCTATTGCCTGGACATGCATACCCGTGACCTGATCAAGAAGGGCATTACGCCCGGGAAGCTGGCGCTCGTGCAAGCGTGGCGTGAAGCGGGGCCGTTGTTCAGCAGCCGCGAACAGGCTGCACTGGCATGGACCGAGTCGGTCACCCGGGTGGCGGACACCCACGTGCCAGACGAGGACTTCAACGCCGCATCGGCGGCGTTCAACGAGAAGGAACTCGCCGACCTCACGATGGCTATTGGCCTGATGAACGCCTATAACCGGCTCGCCATCAGCTTCCGCCGCGCCCCCGAGTCCGTGCTGGCGGCGAAAGGCTGATTGGCCTTACCCCGTGACTGCCAGTGCGCGATCTATTGACGCGAAGTTTTGCGTTGCCGTGGCTGGCACGCCTCAGGGGACGGCACCTGGTGGCACATGGCGTGCAAGGAAACGGTCCAGCTGGCCAGCGAACGCCTTGCTGTCCTGTGGGGCATACGGCGCCGGTCCGCCGGTATCGATGCCCGAGGCGCGGAGCTGGTCCATCACTTCGCGCATCGTCACGCGCTCCTGGATATTCTCACGACTAAACCAGCTTCCTCGTGGGTCGAGCACATGGGCGCCCTTGTCCAGGGCAGCGGCGGCAAGAGCTATGTCCGCCGTAATGACGAGGTCACCGCTGCCAACCAGCTCGAGGATACGGTCATCGGCGACGTCGAACCCAGCCGGGACTTGCAGTGACTTGATAAAGCGGGAAGGCGGCGTGCGCATATACTGGTTCGCAACCAGCGTGACGCACACTTCGACACGTTGCGCGGCCCGATACAACATATCCTTGACGACAACCGGGCAGGCGTCTGCGTCAACCAGTACTTGCATCGCGGTACTTCCAATTGAGGGCGGGGTGCTCATGTTACCGCCTGCGGGCGTCAAGCAGGGAATGAACGTCGGCCGGCGGGCCGGAATCACTGTTTCGCCGGCGCCCGTCGCTGGGCAGGTGAAGTCCCTCTTGTTGCTACGACGCGTTGTCCACTCGATGTTGAGACGTGGCGGCGGATGAGATCAACTGGTTCAACCGGGCGAGGTCCGCAGGTTTAACCAGGTGGTGGTCGAAACCTGCCTGTCTTGCACGGTCAAGATATTCTTGCCCGGCGTATCCGCTAAGCGCGATCAGCAACGTATTGGCGAAATCCGGCATCGTGCGTAGCCTCCGGGCTACTTCGTAGCCGTCCATCTCCGGTAGCCCGATGTCGAGCAGGATGACGTCCGGCCGGAATTGCGCTGCGCCTTGCAAGGCCGATGGACCATCGCCGGCGACCTCGACCTCGTGTCCGTCGAGCCTTAATAACATCGCTGTGCTGTCGGCCGCATCGGAGTTGTCGTCCACCACGAGAATCCGCTTCGGCGCGGCCTGGGGAACGACCGGTTCCACACCCGTTGGGGCGCCTTGCTGCGTAATCGCTTGCGATAGCATCGGAAGCCGGACCACGAACGTGCTGCCCCGGCCAGGGCCATCGCTCGAAGCCTGCACGGTCCCATGATGCAACTGAACCAGTTGGTGTACCAGTGCCAGACCCAGCCCCAGACCCGCAGACTTGCGGTCCAGCGACGAATCTCCCTGCACGAAGATGGTAAAGATGGTGGGCAGGAAGTCCGCTGTCATGCCGATGCCGTTGTCGGCAACCGTCAGCACCGCGTTGTCGCCATCGTGTTCGACCGAGACCTTGATGAGGCCGCCAGGTGGCGTGTACTTGATGGCGTTGCCCAGCAGATTGGTCACAATCTGCTCGACCCGTATGGCATCGCCTTCGATCACAAGGGCCATTGACGGGGGCAGGGAAAGTACCAGCTGGTGCCGATGCGCGTCTATTTCCGCGCGCATCGTGTCAACGACGTGTTGCACAATCTCGGCCAGATCGAGGGGCTTTGGATTGAGCTTGATGATGCCGTGCGTTATGCGGGAAACATCCAGCAGGTCATCGACCAGGCCGATCTCGTGATCCAGTTGGCGCCTGGCCGCCGCCCGCGCCCGCCGTTGTGTCTGCGGGTCAACATTGTCACGCCCCCAGATCTCGAGACCATTGCCGATTGCCGCCAGCGGATTGCGCAGTTCGTGAGCCAGCATCGCAAGAAACTCGTCCTTCTGGTGATCGGCGGTCTCGAGTCGTTCCACCGCGAGCTGATGCTGGGTAATGTCCTCGATGGTCAGCAGGATCAGTTCATGCGCGCGCCCGCGAACCCGTGCGGCGTTCAGGCGCATTGTGCGCGTCCCAATGCGCGGGAAATCATGGGTGATCTGAAAATCCCGTACGACAATCCGCTCGGGCAGCAGCTTCTCGAGCAGCTCGCGCAGGCTGGGGATATTCCACTGTCCGTTACCCAGCGTGTAAAGGGAAGTGCCGATGGTATCGTCGGCGATGGTCTGGAAGGTGTGGTAGAAAGCGCGATTGGCCCGAGTCACACGCAGATCGGGTTCCAGCACGAGTAGCGGCTCGGACATGGTGTTGATGATCGCGTCGGCATAGTCGCGCGCGCGGACCACCTCGTCGTGCAGGGTCTTGAGTTCATGATTCCGATAGCGCAACTCGTCGTTGGTGGTCGACAGCTCCTCGTTCAGCGACTGGAGTTCTTCCTTGGCCGTTTCCAGCTCTTCGTTGGTGCTCTGGAATTCCTCGTTGCTCGAGAGCAACTCTTCTTCGCTGGACTTAAGCTCTTCGCGCGCGCTTTCATGTTCTTCGAGCATGGTTCGAATCTGCACGCGCATGGCGCTCAGTTCGGCGTTCAGTCGTGCGATCTCCTCATCTCTGGAGTCGGCCCCAAGGGCGGTAGCCTTGCGCCCCAGCCGTTGCCTCAACGTCTGCAACAGTAGCGTGATGAGTGTCTGCTGCCTGTCTGCCGCTACGCCGTCCCCTTGCGCCGTGCTCTCGAAGAAGACCAGGGACCAGCGCCCATCAACGCCGGTGGCCTGGACGGGTTGCACTTCGAGGCTCGCGACGGTTGACCCGCCAGCGCCGAGCCGCAAGCCGGTCTTGCGTACCGCCAGGCCTTCCTGGCGCACCTGCCTGATTGCCTCGCTGATGGCCAGGAAAACTTCGGGCCGTGCAAGTCGCTGGAGGTTGCTGGCGGGTGGGCCGCTGGGGTTGACCAGGTAGGCCGAGGTATCGCCGCTATATTCGATGATATTCAGATCGTCATCGCAAAGCACCGAGGCGGGCGCAAACCGCGCAAGCGTGATGCGATCGACTTCGGCGCGAAGCGGCGACACGCCGTCCGGCCTGGCTCGGCTGTCGGACACGTTCGCCGGACGTGTCTGGGACGACGGGACCTGCGTCGACGGCAGGCGCACCTCCGCGGGCGGCCGCAGCCAGGGTTTCTTGCTGTACAGTTTGCTGCGTTGGTTCTCGATGGTGCCAAAGAGGTCAGAGAAAGAGCCCACCGTTTCGGAAGGACCCAGCATCAGCACGCCTTCCGGCTTCAGCGCGTAGTGAAAGAGTGGCATCACGCTTCGTTGCGCTGGCGCACTCAGGTAGATCAGCAGGTTGCGGCAGCTCACCAGGTCCATCCGCGAGAATGGCGGATCGCTCAGCAAGTCATGACGCGAGAACGTGCAGACCTCTCTCACCGATTTGTCGACACAGTAATACTCGCCGTCGCGCACAAAGAATCGCGCCAGACGCTCGGACGACACGTTTCGCGCGATGTTTTCGATGTACCTGCCGGCACGCGCGGTCTCAAGCGCCTCCCCGCTGATGTCAGTACCGAAAAGCTGAATCGGCATGGTCGCCCACCGCTCACCCAGATACTCCAGCAGACAAATCGCAATCGAATAGACTTCCTCGCCTGTTGAGCATCCGGGCACCCAGATCCTGAGCGAGCCTTCAGGCTCGTTGGCAGCCACGAGCCGGGGAAACACGGTCTGCATCAGGGCTTCGAATGTTTCCGGATCGCGGAAGAACTCGGTTACCCGGATGAGCAGGTCTCGTCCGAGCGCCAGGGTTTCGGCTGGATCCGACTCGAGCACCGAGATGTAGTCTTCCACGGACATGAGTTGCCGCAATGCCATGCGGCGCGTCAGCCTGCGCTGGATGGTGCCGGGCTTATATCGGCTGAAATCGACGTTGCAGGTATTTCGAAGCAGGCGGAATATCGGGCGCAGGCTGCCGTTGGGAGCGGTCGGAGCGTCTGGCGCCTTGTCCGCAAACGCCCGCAGATGCGGATGCCGCCCGATCAACATCATCTCTTTGCCAATATCGCGTGGCGTAAGCACGCGATCGACGCAGCCGAGGCTGATCGCTGCGCGTGGCATGCTGTTGAAGAGCGCCGACGCTTCGTCCTGGGCGAAAGTGATGCCGCCTTCGCGCTGGATAGCCTGGAGCCCCAGCGCGCCATCGGAGCCGCTGCCAGAAAGGATCACGCCAATGGCATTGGGACCCTGGTCATCCGCAAGTGAGCTCAGCAGGTCGTCGATGGGCATCGGTGGCACTGATGCCTCACGCGCGCGCAGGCGGATGCTGCGCTGCGCAACCGACATGCTTGCGTTCGCAGGAATGACATATACATGGTCGGCTTCCACTTCCATCCCTTCGGCGCCTTCCAGCACCGGCATGGATGCGCGCTTGGCCAGGATTTCCGGGAGCAGGCTGGGCCGGGTGGGATCCAGATGCTGGACGACCAGAAATGCCATGCCGCTGCCAGCGGGTATCTCGGCGAGCAGTTCCGATATCGCCTCAAGTCCGCCTGCCGAGGCGCCGATGCCCACTAACGGAAAGGCTTTCGACGTCGCTTCGTTGGCCGCGGTGGCAGGATAGATCACGTTCTCTCCAATGATGAATAGATGGCGCTTCCTCGCTCCCATCCCGATGAAGAGGTTCCTTCCCCATCCCCTCTTGCGGATCATTCATCGCCCGAGCGACGCCGACGCTGGCCCTTCCAATGGCGTTTTAGTATGTGAGTGCGGCGGACGTAAGACGTTGATCCTCAACGGACAGCCGATACCCACCCTCTTCAGGCATTTTAGTTTGCCCAATCGGCCCCGCCGAGTTTGGGCGGCTCGCGCGTCCCGGGTGCTTCATGGGCCATCGATCGAGACGGTGGCATGTAATGCAAAGTCGTTGGCATCCTTTGCATGGCGGTTAGCCCCCTGGCGCCGTTAGGCTACTCCACGTAGGCCATGACGAAACTGACGCAGGTCCAGACGGGCCGCGTTGCCGGCATTGTCTCGTGTCGCGATGTTCTTGGAAGGATGTAGCCAGCATGACTTATTCGCTCTCGCGCGCCGACGTGGACAGCATTACCGAAGACGACGTGAAATGCAGCACCCTTAAATTGCTGCCGGGATGGGAAGACATCCCGGCGGATTTCCGCAACGGCAATCTCTACACCCGTCTGGCAGAGGCGCGCTTGCTCGACTACCAGCTACCCGGTATTTCGATTTCATTCCTGCCAGAGTTCGATGACGCCGCGGCTTGCCAGGCGATCGACCGTTGCATCACCGCCCATCTGAACGCCTTCGCGCCACGCCACCAGCACCGAATTGCCGGCGTGGGATACATGATCTCGAAGGTTTGCACGGTTACAAGCGACGGCTTCGAGAATCCCTGAAGCGCGGGCCTCGCCAGTTGAGCGGGGCCTCCGGCGGCGCTATGCTGAAGTGGGAGCGCCAGCGGACATGCACCATCCACACCTTCAGCCCGGCACGCTTCGGCCGGCTATCGTCCACCGGACAGCGCACGCCCTGCAGAGCGGGGCGTTATGTCCGATCGAAACCATCCAGACGGTAATCGAGGACGGCGGCGTGCGCTTCCGGGTGCGCGCGGTGTCGAGCCTGCGGAACAAGGACAAGGCGCGCAAGGCGCGCAATGCCGGCGGCAATCCGTTCCTGCCCTATGACGCTCAACTGTTTGTCTCGGATATCTCCGACGACCATGTGGCCCTGCTGAACAAGTTCAACGTCATCGAGCATCACCTGCTGATCGTCACCCGCTGCTTCGAACCGCAGGAATCACTACTGACCGTCCCGGATTTTGCCGCGCTGCTTGCCTGCATGGCGGAGTTCCCGAGCCTGGGCTTCTACAACGGCGGGGCCGCCGCGGGAGCGAGCCAGGCCCACAAACATCTGCAGCTCGTGCCGCTGCCTCTCGCCGAAGGCAGCCCGTTGCTGCCGATCGACTCCTTGCTGCAGTCGGCGCGAATCAGCGGCGCCCCAGGCGCCATCCGCGCCGTCCCGGGCCTTCCCTTTGCGCACGCATTCACCCCACTGGACCTGGTTGCGGCGCCACTGCAAGAGCTGGCGCGCACGGCCTGCGAGCGCTACCGCGCCTTGCTCGACTCGGTTGGCGTGCGGACGCTGCATGTCGATGGCGCATGGCTTCAGTCGGCGCCATACAACCTGCTGGTCATGCCAGCCGGGCTGCTGCTGGTGCGCAGAGCCAGGGAGTGCGTGGAAGGCATCTCGCTCAACGCCCTCGCGTTTGCCGGCTCGTTGTTCGTCCGGGATGCGGCGCAGATGCAGGTGGTCGAGAGGCTTGGCCCGATGAATCTCCTCCGGCGTGCCGCGGCAGGCGGCGAGCGGGGTGGGGAGGGGGCATAGCTACGCCGTGCCCTGCCAACGCCACGCTATCTTGTAAGTAGATGTTATATACATGACGCTTACGCCACATTCAAGCGTGAACGTCACTCCACTTCTGGTAAGTCCCTAGGGACTGAATTAGAACAAGTCCTCTAATCTTAGCGTTGGTCTTTGTGCGGTGCAGCAGGGGCCATAACCGTTTGGAAACCACGCTCGACCGGTGCCTTGTAGCCTTGCGGCAGGCGACACCCGGCGGCTACCAAGAGGCGAACCCAATCCATGTCCTTTTTTACCTCCGATCAGTTTGCGGCAGTCCATAAGAACAACCTGAACAATCTGGCCAAGCTGTCGAACACCACCTTCGAAGGGATCCAGAAGCTGACGGAACTGAACCTGCAGGCGGCCAAGGCAGCCATGGCCGATGGGCAGGCAATTCTGCAGGCCGTTTCGGCCAACAAAGATCTCGGGGATGTCCTCTCAGTCCAAGGTAATGTGCAGCAGCCTGCTGCAGACAAAGCCATCGAGTACGCGCGTCACGTGTGCGAGATCGCAACGCAGGCCCAGGCCGACCTGGCCAAGGCAGTTGAAGAGCAGTTCGAGCAGCAGCAGCGCAATGTGCAGGCCTTCGTCGACGCCTTCGTGAAGAACGCCCCGGCTGGTGCCGAAGGAATTTCCGCCACGCTGCAGGCGACATTAGATAACGCCACGCAATCCTACCGCGCCGCGCAAGCCATCAGCCAGCAGTTGGCCGGCCTGGCTTCCGCCACGTTCACCGTAAACCCCGGCGCGGCTACGGGTTCGGATCGCCAGCCAACGCAGCGCTAGTCTGCGAATCGAGAGCGGCGCTGGGCCGGCATAGCCGGTATCCATCCAGGAACAAGTTCGGTCATCGAACGGCTCCCCCTTGCTGCATGGCGCAGGGGCTGTAGCTGTTGGGATAAGCCGTTTCGGTCGGCCTGCCATTTCCGGCAGGCCAGGGGTCTTTTTACTTTGCAAAAGAGAGAATCAGCATGACGAAACGAATCGCGTTGGTTACCGGCGGCATGGGTGGCCTGGGAGAGGCCATCTCCATCCGCTTGCATGACGCGGGCTATACGGTGGCGGTCACGCATTCGCCGGGCAACACCAAAGTCCAGGAGTGGCTTGCCTCCATGGCTGCCGGCGGTCGCGAGATCCGCGCGTACGAGGTCGACGTGGCCGACTACGAGAGCTGCCAGGCAGGCATGGCACGGATCCTGGCCGAGCTCGGCCGCGTCGACGTCCTGGTGAATAACGCCGGCATCACGCGGGACATGGCGTTCAAGAAGATGGACAAGCCAAACTGGGATGCGGTGATCAGGACCAATCTCGACTCCGTGTTCAACGTTACCAAGCCCCTTTGCGAAGGCATGGTGGAGCGCGGCTGGGGCCGGATCATCAACATCTCGTCAGTCAACGGTTCCAAGGGCGCCTTTGGCCAGACCAACTATTCCGCGGCCAAGGCCGGCATGCATGGATTCACCAAGGCACTGGCCCTGGAGGTCGCCAGAAAAGGCGTGACGGTCAACACGGTATCGCCGGGCTATCTGGCCACCAAGATGGTGACGGCCGTGCCGAAGGAGATCATGGACAGCAAGATCCTGCCGCAGATTCCGATGGGGCGCCTGGGCAAGCCGGAGGAAGTGGCAGGGCTGGTCGCTTTCCTTTGCTCCGAGGATGCGGCCTACCTGACTGGCGCGAATCTTGCCATCAACGGCGGTCAGCATATGGACTGACGCAGGGAGGGGCAGTCTGTCGCTGTCAAGGCGGTGGACTGCCCCGCTCACGCCGCCCGCGCCAGCGCAACTGCCGCACGGGACCGGACAAAGTACCCGAGGCCGGCAATCACGGCTACCGCATAACCGGCGATATAGCCATAGACGGCGCCGCGCGCTCCGTGGTGCGGGATCATGATGAGGTCCACCACGATCATGGTGAACAGCACGAGGATCCATTTCTCGACCAGCCAGTTCGGCTTGCGCAGATAGATCACCAGCAACGACAGTGCCGCATCCGCGAACACCAGTCCGGCCGCCATCGCGGAAAGGCGCAGCAGGTCTGCCGCTGCCTCATAGTGGTCGCCGTAGACCAAGGCAATGACCCAGGGTGCGCAGTAGGCGAGCACTGCGCCTCCCGCCGCCCCCAGGGCGACCATGCCGGCGGCGACGTAAAGCACATTGCGCCGTACCAGCGCCAGGGTCGGCTGGGCATAGATCATCAATGGCGCCACCGAACTTGCGACGATGGTGCTGAGCATCATGAAGTTGTCCAGAATCTGCATCGAGGCGGCATAGCCGCCAAGTTCGAACAGGGAAATGTGTGGCCTGAGCAGGAGCTGGTCGACGCGCTTCGCGCAAAGCATCAGCAGCATGCTCGCCCAGAAGACCGTGCCGTCGCGCAGCAGCCGCCTCGCCAGTGACCAGTCGATGCTTACCGCCACGCGGGGGGCGCGCTGGCGGTAATAGCGGGCAAGCAGCACGGCACCGAGCATGGCCTCCGCGGCGAAAGCCCAGGCAAAAACCGGGGCAGAGTCCGAGCCGGCCATATAGAGCACCGAGACACCCACCATCCGGAAGGCAAGGCCCATCATGCCGAAAACGACCGCGGGGCGACTGTCGGTACGCGCCTGCAGCCAGGCACGGACCGCGCTGAAGGGTTCGCCCAGCAACATGGGGATGCCAAAGATCATGGCGGCCAGGACAATGGCCTTGTCCTCTTCCGTCGTCGCCACGACAACCACGAGCAGCAGATAGCCGGTCACCGCGGCAATTATGCGTAAGCCGAATACATGGGCCAGCAGCTTGTGCTGCGCGGCCGGTGCCGGGTTGGCAACGAGACGGGGGATGACCTCTTCATCGCAACAGATCAGGGCGATCGCTGACGCAATCAATACCAGCGACTGCGCGTACTGAAACTCGGCAAAGCCCTCAGGCCCGACAGCGCGTGCGATCAGGGCGATGCTGACGATGCCAAGCAGGACCTGCAAGCCACGCTCAAGAACCAGCCAGAGCATGTTGCGGGCGATTTGCATACGCATTGCCAGGTCTCTCCGAGAATGGTGTCAGTAAGTGCTTCGCGGGCATGACCGCAGGGAGTTTCTGCCGTCCGGCCGCGGGTGTCGTGTCATCAGTGCGGAAATCCACGGCGGCCGCGTCGGACCAACGCCCGGATCGCCGGATGCCTGCACAGGTGTCGGGGATTCTGACATGCGACGTACTGCGCGCACTGTTGCGCTCCGCACACTGGCGGCTGCCATGCACAGGCCATATGTGCGCCAAAAGGTCCTTTGCCTGCTCTGATCTCGCGTGAGCGACGATCAACTTCCTCCAGCAGGTTCGATTTGAAGTTCCCGGTAATTGGTCTACCCTCCTAACTCAGGCCCGCGGGGGAGAGGCGGACCCGCAACTGCGCCAGATCAACGAGCGACTGGCCTGTCCTGCTGATCTTCCTAATCGAAGGAGCGGCAATGGATGCAGTCAGGGTGCTGTTGGAAGCCCAGCCGTTGTTCACCTTGTTCCTCACGATCGCGCTGGGCTACGTAGTCGGCGAACTGAGCATAAAAGGAGTTTCGCTGGGGTCCGGAGCCGTTCTCTTTGTCGGATTGGCAATCGGGGGATTTACACCCAAAGCAGCGCCACCCGCCCTGATCGGGACCCTCGGCCTGCTGCTATTCCTCTATGGCATCGGCATCCAGTACGGCGGGCAGTTCTTCGAGGGCCTGACAAGTGCCCGCGGACTGAAGGCCAACGCGGCGGCCGCTTTGGGGGTGGTCGGCGCCGGATTGATTTCGCTGGCGCTGGCGCCGTTGTTCGGCGTCGGCATGGATGCGTCGCTTGGGATTTTCGCGGGGGCCGGGACCAGCACGGCGACCTTGCAGGCGATCATTGCGGCCACGAAAGGCGACGGCGCTGCGGTTGGCTACAGCGTAGCCTATCCGTTCGGTGTCGCCGGTCCGATTCTGTGTCTCTATTGCCTTGGCGCGGTACTGAAAGCAAAGGTCGAGGCACCGCCGGCAAAGGTCATTGAACTGGCGGAGATCTCGCTGCGGAATCGCGAAATCATTGGCCTCACCATCGCCGAACTGAAAGCGCGCCTGCCAGCCGGGCTGTCGGTTGCCGCGGTGCGGCGCGAACACCATAACCAGCTGCCCACGGAGGACTTGTCCTGCGGGCAGACGATGTCCTGCTTGCGACGGCCACGGATCCGACGCTGCTTCAGGAAGCAGCGGCACTGCTGGGAGAGTTGCAGCCAGGGCGAATCAGCAGTCATCGGGAGGACCTGGACTATGCCCGGGTATTTGCATCGAGCCGCGCGGTGGTCGGGCTGGCGCTGCAAGACATCCGCTTTCCCGACGGCATTGCCTGTTCGATTGTCCAGGTGCGAAGGGGCGATGCCGACATGCTGCCCAGGCCCGATCTGATCCTCGAGGTCGGCGACCGTGTCGGCCTGCTGGTCAACCGTGCCCACGCCAAGGCGATGCGCAGCTTCTTCGGTGATTCCATCAAGGGTACCGCCGAGCTGAGCTTTATCTCGATCGGCATCGGTGCTGCCGCGGGACTGTTGGCAGGGATGATCCCGCTACCGATTCCGGGCGTCGGCAAACTGACCCTCGGACTGGCGGCGCTTCTGCTGGTGGCGCTTTATCTTGGCAAGGTTCGTCGCTCCGGGAGGTTCGTCTGGACCATGCCGCTGTCGGCCAATCTGGTACTGCGAAACTTTGGCCTGACCATCTTTCTGGCACAAGTTGGCATTGCCTCCGGGCCTAAGTTTTTCGCGACCATCAGCATGACCGGGATTTCGTTCCTGCTTTACAGCATTGCAATTGTCCTGGCACTGGTGCTGATCACCGCGTTGGCATGCCTGTTGATTTTCAGGCTGCCGTTCGATGTCACCGCGGGTGTCATATGCGGCGCGACAGGGAACCCGGCGATTCTTGCATTTGCCAATCGCGTCGCTCCCACGGATCAGCCGGACCTTGGCTATGCAATGATCTTTCCTTCGATGACGATTGCAAAAATCCTGTTCGTAGAGATTGCCGTGGCCCTGGCCGCCGGATAGCAAGAGGCCCGGGCCCCGCCATCATGCCGGGAGACAAGCGATGAAAGTAGCCGTATTCAGCGCCAAGCCTTACGACCGTGAGTATCTTGACGCCGCCAATGTTGCCGAAGGGCATCAGCTCAGGTATTTCGATGACCTGCTGAGCATGGGAACGGTTGGCCTTGCCGCCGGCCACGACGCTATCTGCATCTTTGTGAACGATACCGTGGATGCGTCAGTGCTCGACGCACTGAAGCGCGGCGGAACGGGCCTGGTGGCGCTGCGCTGCACCGGATTCAACAACGTCGACCTGAAAGCCGCGGCAAGCCTTGACATGAAGGTGGTTCGCGTCGTCAGTTACTCACCGAACTCGGTGGCCGAGCATGCCGTTGCCTTGCTGCTGGCGGTCAATCGCAAGATTCACCGGGCCTACAACCGTACCCGGGACTTCAATTTTTCCCTTGACGGGTTGATGGGATTCGACTTCTGCGGCAAGACTGTCGCCGTGGTCGGCACCGGCAAGATCGGCCGCGTGTTCGCCCGGATCATGCTTGGCTTCGGATGCGATGTCATCGGCTACGACGTATATCACTCGCCTGAGTTCGAGGCCCTGGGGGCACGCTACGCCCGGGAGGGGGAAATCGGAGCCAGCGCGGACATTATCTCGCTGCACTGTCCGCTGACGCCGCAGACGCATCACATCATCAATGCCGACACGCTGGCAAGGGCAAAGCCGGGGGCGTTGCTGGTGAACACCAGCCGGGGCGGCCTGATCGATACCGAGGCCGCGATCGATGCGCTGAAGAGCCGGCAATTGGGCGGCCTCGCCCTCGACGTGTACGAGCAGGAGGCGGATCTGTTCTTCCGTGATCTCTCCAGCACCATCATTTCCGACGATGTGCTCCAGCGCCTGGTTTCTTTCCCGAACGTCATCGTGACCGGACATCAGGCCTTCTTCACACGTGAAGCCATGACTACGATTTGCCAGACGACCTTGCGCAGCATCACCGAATTCGAGTCAGGCCAGGCACTGGCCAATGAGATCAAGGTATGACATTGCCAACGTCTGCGGTCGGGGCGCGGTCGATACGATATCGCCACGGTGAACTGACCGCGCCCTCCTTGACTTCCCTGTCACAAAATTTCTAGCGGAGAACGGCATGGATGCAGCAAAGCAACTGGTTCACGCGCGTGAAGTTGGCCTCAAGACCGGCATGGTGCTGCAAAAGCGCCTGAAGAATGCGCAGGAGGCCTATAGCGGCCGCGTGCAGCAGGCCGTTGGGGATCCGGGCGCTGGCCCGGCCATCCCGACGGCAGGGATGGACCCGATGAGCGGCTATGCCTATGCCGTCGACAGCATGCAGCGTGGCATCCTGTTCTGGGACACGCTCAGGCAACGGGGCAATAACTTTGTCGAAAACACCATGCAGGGGCTCAAGCCGGTCCTGCATTTTGGCTACGAGACCGTGTTGGATGCGCGCGAGTTTGAGCGGCCCGTCAACTATGCGCTGCTGAAGATCACGCCGCCCGACGGGGTGGCGATCGATGATAGCCGCCGCCCTTACGTCATCATCGATCCGCGGGCCGGCCATGGTCCCGGCATCGGCGGCTTCAAGGACGACTCGCAGGTCGGGGTGGCACTGCGTGCTGGCCATCCGGTGTATTTCGTCATCTTCTTCCGCGATCCCGAGCCGGGACAGACCCTGCTGGACGTGTGCGAGGCCGAGCAGCAGTTCATCAAGAAAGTGCGTGCGCTGCATCCGCACAGTGCCAAGCCCGCCATCATCGGCAATTGCCAGGGCGGCTGGGCCGCGATGATGCTTGGCGCCTCGGACCCGGACGACACCGGGCCGATCGTCATCAACGGCGCGCCGATGTCGTACTGGAGCGGTGCCTGGAGTGAGGGCGAGGGCGACAACCCGATGCGCTATTCCGGCGGACTGCTGGGCGGGACCTGGCTGGCCTCGTATACGGCTGACCTCGGCAACGGCAAGTTTGACGGCGCCTGGTTAGTCCAGAATTTCGAGAACCTGAATCCGGCCAACAGTCTGTGGGACAAGTACTACAACCTGTACAAAAAGGCCGATACCGAGCCGCCACGTTTCCTGGAGTTCGAACGCTGGTGGGGTGGCTACTACCTGATGAACCGCGAGGAGATCGAATGGATCACGCGCAATTTGTTCGTCGGCAACAAGCTCTGGAGCGGTGACGTCAAGAACGCCGGCGGCAAGGCGTTCGATCTGCGCGAGATCCGCTCGCCCATCGTGCTGTTTGCCTCGATGGGTGACAACATCACGCCGCCGCAGCAGGCTTTCAACTGGGTCGTGGACATCTATGGCAGCACCGAGGAGATCAAGGCGCGCGGCCAGGTGATCGTCGGCATGATGCATCGAAACGTCGGCCATCTCGGCATCTTCGTCTCCGGCAAGGTCGCGCAGAAGGAGCACGCGCAGATCGTCTCGGTGCTCAAGAGCATCGAACTGCTGCCGCCGGGGCTCTACGCCATGGTCATCCATGAGCGCAAGGGCAGCGCTGGCGTGGAGTATGAGGTCGAGTTCGAGGAGCACTCGCTGGAAGAGATCGCCAGCAGGCTTAACCGCTTCGAGCGCGTCGACGAAAGGCCGTTCGAGAGGGTCGCCAACCTGTCGGACTTCACCCAGCGCGCCTACGAGCTGTTTGCTCAGCCTTACGTCCAGGCGCTGTCCAACGAGATGACTGCGCGGGTGCTGCGCGAATTCCATCCGCTGCGCATGCAGAACTGGTTGTTCTCCGACCTGAATCCGTGGATGGCATGGTTGAAGCCCGCCGCCGACGCGGTCCGGGCCAGCCGGCAGGCGCTGGAGCCGGACCATCCGCTGCGCCAGCAAGAGCAGGCGGGCGCGGAAATGCTCAGCGCCGGTCTGGATGCATATCGTGCCGTGCGCGATGCGATGACCGAGTACACCTTTTTTAACGTGTACGCCAACCTGTTCCCGTTCCTGCCAGGGAGCGAGCCTTCCGCCCGCGCGGGTACCCCGACGGTGACCGACCCCAGGGAGTTGCCGGAAGTCAGAGCGGCGCTGGCCGTGGTGGGGCAAGGCGGATACGCCGAGGCCATTGCCCGGCTGGCCTGCCTGCTGGGCCGCAAGGGGGAACCGCTGCCGCTGTCCCGGCTGGAGTTGCGCAAGGAACTGGTCACGGACTATGCGGATCTGCTGCCGGAACTAGAGCCGGACGCCTGGCGCAAGCTCCGCGGCCAGCAGGAACTGATCACGCGGTACGCGCCCGAGCAGGCGCTTGAGACGCTGCCGGCGCTGCTCAGGCACCAGGCCGACCGGCAGCGGCTGCAGGCCCTGGCGGAAAAGCTGCGAACCGATGAGCGCGTGCTTGGCACCACGCCCACCGCCGAGCAGGCAGCCATGCTTGAGCAGGTCAGCACGGTGCTTGGCACCAAGCCGGAACGCGTGCGTGGCGCGGCCGTTCCAATCAAGCGCGCGTCCTAGCACGCCGTGGGTCGCCTGCATCGCGGGCGACCGTCACCGATGACCCTGACGGAGCAAGCCGTGAACGCCAAGCATGAGAAGTACCAGCGTCTGATTGATTTTTGCAAGACCATGCCGCCTACACCAACTGCGGTGGTGCATCCGTGCGACCAGTCGTCGCTGCAAGGCGCGGTGGAGGCCGCACGGCTGGGCCTGATCGCGCCGATCCTGGTCGGGCCACGTTCGCGCATCGAGGACGCTGCGCGCGCAGCCAGCCTTGATATCCGCGATTACCCGATCGTCGATGCCGAGCACAGTCACGCAGCCGCCGCGGCAGCCGTGCAACTCGTTCGCGAAAGCAAGGCCGAGGCCCTGATGAAGGGCAGCCTGCATACCGACGAGTTGATGGGGGCCGTGGTCAAGAGCGACAGCGGCTTGCGCACCGCCCGACGCGTCAGCCACTGCTTCGTGATGGACGTGCCGGGGCACGAGGACGCCCTGATCGTCACCGACGCTGCCGTCAACATCGCGCCGACGCTGGCCGAGAAGGCCGACATCCTGCAAAACGCGATCGACCTGGCCCATGCCTTGCGGGTCGAGGAGGTGCGCGTGGCGATCCTGTCGGCGATGGAGACGGTCAACCCGAAGGTGCCATCCACGCTCGACGCTGCCGCGCTGTGCAAGATGGTCGACCGCCACCAGATCACCGGGGCGGTAGTCGACGGGCCGCTTGCGCTGGACAACGCCATCAACCTGGATGCCGCACGGATCAAGAAGATCGATTCGCCGGTGGCGGGGCGCGCCAATGTCTTGCTGGTGCCGGACCTGGACGCCGGCAACATGCTTGCCAAGAGCCTGACCTTCCTGGCCGGGGCCGACGCCGCGGGCATCGTGCTGGGCGCGCGGGTGCCGATCATCCTGACCAGCCGCGCCGACTCGGTCACGACCCGGCTGGCGTCGTGCGCGGTGGCCGCGCTGGTGGCCAGGGCACGCCGCGAGTCCGGCAAGGTGGCGGGGTGATGCCATGGCCGAACTGATCCTGGTCCTGAATGCGGGTTCGTCGAGCCTCAAGTACTGCGCCTACGATACCCATGACGATGCGCTGCAACTTGTCTTGCGCGGCAGCCTCGACGGACTTTACACGGCGCCGGCGTTCCGCGCGACCGATGCGGCGGGGGCCGAGATCGAGACCAGGCGGTGGGACGCCGGCACCGAGCTCGGGCACGAAGGTGCCATCGCCTTCCTGGCGGACTTCCTGCGCGGCCATGGGGAAGGGCATACGCTGAGCGCGGTGGGGCACCGGGTGGTGCACGGCGGGGTACGTTTTACCCAGCCGGCAAGGGTGACCGACGCGTTACTGTCGGAACTGGATACGCTTTGCCCGCTCGCGCCCTTGCACCAGCCCCACAACCTCAAGCCCATCCGCATCCTCGCCGAGCGGCGTCCGGAACTGCCGCAAGTCGCCTGTTTCGACACCGCGTTCCACCGGGCGCAGCCGGAAGTGGCACAGGCATTTGCATTGCCAGCGGAGATAACTGCGCGAGGCGTCAGGCGCTACGGCTTCCACGGACTGTCCTACGAGTACATCGCGAGTGTCCTCCCAGGCGTGGATGCGGGCGCGGCCGCGGGCCGCACCGTTGTGGCCCACCTCGGCAATGGCAGCAGCATGTGCGCGCTGGTGGCGGGCCGCAGCGTGGCCAGCACCATGGGCTTTACTGCGGTGGACGGCCTGCCGATGGGAACCCGCTGCGGCAGCCTCGACCCGGGCGTGATCCTGTACCTGATCAGCGAACTCGGCATGGATGCCCGCGCCATCGAGGACCTGATCTACCGCAAATCCGGCCTGCTTGGCGTCTCCGGTGTGTCGAGCGATATGCGCGCGTTGCTCGCCAGCGACGATGCTCAGGCGCGCCTTGCCGTCGAGTTGTACACGTACCGCATTGCCCGCGAACTTGGCTCGCTCGCCGCTGCCGCGCAGGGGCTGGACGCGCTGGTCTTCACCGCAGGCATCGGCGAGCATGCGGCGCCCATCCGCGAACGCGTATGCCGGCTGGCGGCTTGGCTCGGAGTGAGTGTCGATGCCGAAGCCAACGCGGGCGACGGACCGCGCATCAGTTCGGCCTCGGGCCGGGTACCGGTCTGGGTCATCCCGACCAACGAGGAACTGATGATTGCAAGGCACACCAGAGAGGCCCTTGACGAACGCTTCATCGAACGATGAATAGCGACTGCAAGTAACGATCTTATGGACCGAAGCCCAGATGTAGTTCAACGTGACGGCCCATCACTGTAGTGCAACTCAGAGGCCGTTGGCGTGCGTGGCGAGGGTCGGGTCCCGCCGCGGCGAGTGAGTTCCGGCCGTCGTGCGCCAGCTGGGATCGTGACCAGTCCCGACGGTTAGTCAGCCCGGTGCCACTGACCTGACTCGTGACGCACGCTGACCCTTTCATCATTCAGCCGGACTTGCTCCTCATTCACCTTCGGCGAGGTCGCAAGGTCAATGTCGAAGGCGACATTGAGCGCCCGCATGACATGGACATTCTCAATGGGAAGCTCCCAGGTGAGGAATAGCTGCGTGCAATCCTGGTCGGGCGGGAAGTCGGCCACATCAAAACCGCTGCTGCCGCGTTGAATGACCCCATGAGGCTGGCAGGTATCGAATATCAGGACCGAACCACGGGTCAGGGGGATTCGAAGATCCAAGGACGGAAAATGTACGTCCTGCCCCTTGTCCTCGCTCAGGAAGAGATTGCAGAAGGCCGAACCGCCGTACTGCTCTCCGTCATGGTGATACCTCGCGCCGCGGCAAGCCATGAGGGCGACGTCACCGGAGGCAAGTACTCCGGGCAGTCCAAGCGTGCTCGCCCAGTCAGACACTGCCTGCACGCATTGCGAGTAGGCCGGCCAGCGCGCTCGTGCCCGTGCCAGAGGCAACATCTCGACATCTCCGGGTTCCAAGGTCATGCGGGACGATATCTCCCTGGCCCAATCCGCGAGCAGACGCGCCGGCGGCTCAGGCACGTCGACCTTGCCTGACAGCACGATGTCACTGACGCCCCGACTGCGGATGGCGTCGCCGCTCCAGAAATAGGAGGTCAGGAGGTTTGGGGGCTTGGGTTGCAGGGGAGGGTAGCTCATTGGCTTTGGCTTGACGGTGCACAGCGTGGCGCAGCGGCCCGGACATGGAGGATGGGTTACGAAGCTTTCGTTGATGCCTTGCGTGCCGATGAAGGCGATGATGGCGATGACGGCGATGACGGGGACAGCGGCGCCGACTCCGGCTGCGTGTACGCGATCTCCAGTCGATAGGCCAGCGCCAGGAATAGCGACTGCGCCAGGCACAGCGTGCTGGTCAGCGAGCGAAAGCCGAACGTCGCGGCATCCTGCACCGGCAGCAGCACCTCGGCATGGTCGGCCAGCGGACTCAACTGGCTGTCGCTGATCGCAACGATGCGGGCCCCGCGCGCGGCGGCGTCCTGCACCGCCAGCAGCGTCTCTTGCGCATACGGCTCGAACGACACTGCCACCATCACATCGCCCGGCCGCAGCGCCCGCAGTTGTCCCTGCTGCATTTGACCCTGGGCGAAGTGCGGAATAGAAAATATTTTCGCACAAACAAAAAAACAGAACAAATTTTCTAAAGCTGGGCTAATGATGGCCTCACCCTGCGCGAACAACGGCATATCAAACGCATGACCTCGTGATCAACGGCTGGCGCGGCATCGCGGCCCCGAAGGGCACGCCGCCGGAAGTGGTAGCCGTATTGCGCGCCGCCATCGCCAAGACCATGCAGGAGCCGGGGCTGCGCGAGACCATGGCGAAGCAGAACATGGGAGAGGGCTACCTCGACGAGCCGGACTTCAAGCGCGTGATCGCCCGCGACAACGCCACGTTCAAGCAGCTCATTAACCGCCTCAACATCAAGGCTGCCTGACGAGGCAAAGCCTGAAATAAATAATATGAATGAGCATGATTCATCACACTAAAAGCTATACGAAATCGGATATAAGGAAGATGAAATCTTTATTTCATCTCTTATGAATCGATGCGTATAACTGCACTCGCCGCACGATCAGCAGTCCATTTCAACAAACCGCGGCGAGGAGACAACATGGCGCTCAATCGGCCAATTCATGTCACGGATTTCATCGACCGGCAACCGCTGTCGATGTTCCAGGTGACCATCGTAGTTCTGTGCTTTCTAATTGTCGCTGTCGATGGATTCGACACCGCTGCCATTGGCTTCATCGCGCCGGCGATCAGTGCTGAATGGCGGTTGACGCATGCAGACCTCGCCCCGCTGTTTGGCGCCGGGCTGATAGGGCTGATGGCAGGCGCCTTCATTTTCGGGCCACTTGCGGATCGCGTCGGCGCAAGAAGATCCTGGTCTTTTGCGCTGTGTTCTTCGGGTTGGCGAGCCTGGTCTCCGCTGAAGCGGAGACGTTATGGGAACTGGTGGCGCTGCGCTTCCTTACTGGCCTTGGCCTGGGAGGCGCAATGCCGAACGCCATTACGCTGACTTCCGAGCCCGGATGGTCACCTCAAACTCCCCCACTTGTGGTCGGGTAAATTCCCCCAGGCAGGACGAGCTGATTATGAGTCGGCTTTCTCTGATACAGCAAGCCTGGTGGCTGCTTCCTTGAGGCGATAGCTTTTGCCTTCGAACTCGAGGAGTTTGGAGCGGTGCATCAGACGGTCGAGTATGGTGGTGGCCATGGTGTTGTCGCCGAGGTAACGCCCCCAGTCCTGCACTACACGGTTGGACGTGACGACGATGCTGCGACGCAATTTGTAGCGTTGGTGGACCAGCGTTTGCAGCAGTTCGGCGGCGGCATCCGGGATGCGTTTTGCCAGGAACAAGTCGTCGAGCACAACCAGTTCCGGTTCGAGCAGCATCTTGAGCAAGCGGTCCTGATCGGTGCGCGTGTCGACGGCGTAGCCGGCGAACACCGTGTCGGACTCGACGTAACGCACCTTTATGCCCTGCAGGGTGGCGTTGTAGGCAATGGCCTTGGCGATGTGGCTCTTGCCGGTGCCGGGCTTGCCAATGAGCAGAGCATTGTCGGCGTCGGCTACGAACTTCAAGGTATGCAGTTCGAAGCAGGCTTGACGCGGCAGCTTCGGGTTGAAGGCCCAATCGAACTCTGCCAAGGTACGGCGCTCGTCCAGGCCTGACTGCTGGTAGCGCCGCTCGAGTAGCCGGGAGCGGCGACGATCCAGTTCATCCTGCAGGATCATGGAGAAGGTTTCGAGGAAGGGTTGCTGGCTGGCCTGGGCCTGCAGCACGCGGGTCTGCAATGTGGCGCCGATGCCTGACAGGCGCAGTTCGCGCAAGGCGCGGTCGATCTCTGCGAGACTCATGGTCATGGGTGATCTCCTTGGTTTTCGGTGTTTTGTTTGGCGCCGCGCGTGAACAGGTCGGCATAGTCGTCGCCGTCCCGGATCAGGGGGTGTTCCTGGGTCAGGGGCAGTTCGCCCTGGATCGGCGTATCGAGAGCGGCCAGCGCCTGCTCAAGCAGGCGCTCCGTCAAGGCCTTGACCCGGCGATAGCTGGGCACGCCTTCTCGCAAGGCGGTTTCGCACGCCTCTTCGATCAGCCGGCGTGGATACCGACCGACGATGCCCCACAGCTTGCGCTGACCGACACGGCCTTCGGTATCGAACAGGAGTTGGCACAGGCGCTCGGCAGATGGCCCAATCGCTTTGGCCTGCGCCAGGATGCGACGTGTCTCGCGTGAGGGATTAAACAGGCGTTCGTCCTGCGGCAGCACCACCGTGCCGGGCCGGTCCGCCAGATCATGGCTGCGCAGCAAGACTTGGGTTTTCAGGTCCCGGATCTCCAGACGATGCGCGTATTTGCGCACCAGCACACGGCTGCCGATGGCCGCCGGCCGGGCGGCATAACTGCTGTGGTCGACGCGAACACAGGTGTCGTCGTAGACGGTGTAGACGCGGTCGGTGAAGTACTCGAAGTTTCTTGCCGGTAGCGCCCTCAGGTGAGGACGCTCTTCTTCGAACATCGCCTGAACCTGGCGCCGTGTGCTGCCATGGACCCGCTTGGAGGCCCATTTCTCCTCCCATTGCTCAAGGAAGGCATTCTGCGCCTCGATCGATTCGAAGCGCCGCCCTTTCAGAGCAGTAGCCTGGGTATGCTGGATCGCATTCTCGACTGTGCCTTTGCGGTCAGGGTCGCGTACCCGTGCGGGATCGGCTACCACCCCATAATGGGCCAGCATGGCCGCATACACCGGGTTGAGCTCGGGTTCATACAGGTCAGGCTTGAGGACACCCTCCTTTAAATTGTCCAGGACCACGTACTGGGTGGAGCCACCGAAGTAGCGCCAGGCTTGCTCGTGCAGTTCCGCCCAGACTTGCTGGCTCGATTTCCATACCACGCGCCGGAAGCTATGCCGGGAATGGCGCAGCGTCATGACGAACAACCGCGGCTTACGGTAGCGGTCTGTGCCAGGCACCCGGGTGGGTGCCCCCTCGCCATAGTCAACCTGCGCCTCCTCGCCTGCAAGGAATTCCAGTCGGTCGAATTGTTTTGGCGCTTGGTGGCGCAAGGACCGGACGAAACGCTTGACGCTTTCGTAGCTGGCGGTGAAGCCGTACTGATCGACGAGATCTTGGTAGATCGCCGTGGCGTTCCGATGCAGTTGCACCTGGGCTCGCACAAACTCCTGGTATGGCGCGCACGCCGACAATTGATGTGCACCAGTTGCCGGTGGTCGGGGTGGGGGAATTTGCGGCTCAGAGCCGGTGGTCACCGTGGGGGAGTTTGCCTGCTGCGCGGCGGCAAATTGCGCTTGATACCCCCGAATCGTCTTGCGGTCGACGCCAGTGATCCGGGCGATCTCCCGCTGACCCTTGCCAGCGGCGATTAGCGTAGCGATGGTGGTCTGTAGATGCGGCTTCAAGACGTTCACTCCGGTAACCCCTCTGCTGTATTCGAGGGGAGCAAGGTAACGTCCTGCCTGGCGCTCACATCACTTGCAGCGCCCCTTCAGGTGGGGGAGTTTGAGGTGACCACAGGTGGGGGAATTTGGCCGACCATCGGGGCGAGTATTGCCCGCAACGGCGGATTTCCTTTCTGGTCACCACGATGTTCTGTGGCTTCACCATCGGAATGTCGCTTGGGGGACTGGCATCCGCGTGGCTGGTTGAAGGCTTTGGATGGCGCTCGGTGCTGGTGGTCGGTGGCGTCCTGCCTATGGCGCTCGCAATGGTGGTGGCGTGGAGGTTGCCGGAATCTGTCAGGTACCTGAGCATGTCGGGCCGAAATACCGAGCGGATCCGCGCGACGCTTGGCCGCATTGCACCGCAAGCAGACCTGCGCGATGCGACTTTCGCGGTATCGGAACGACACAACGCCAGCTCGCCGCTTGGGCATTTGTTCAGACCTGAACTCCTGCGCTATACGCTGATGTTCTGGCTGACTTTCTTCATGAGTCTGCTGGTCCTCTTTCTGCTGTCCAGCTGGCTTCCCATCCTGCTGGGCGGGGCAGGCCTGTCCCTGCGCACTGCCGCCCTCGTTACGGCGATGCTCCAGGCCGGAGGCACCCTGGGCGCCATCGCGTTGGGATGGCTGATGGATCGGCGCAATCCATACTTCGTCCTCGCCACCAGCTATGCGCTCGCATGCGTTTTTATTGCAGCGATCGGCAGCCTGGCTTCGGAACCGGTGGCGGCTGGTGCCGTGGTGTTCTGCGCGGGCTTTTGTATCTGAGGTTCCCAGGTTGGCGTGAACGCCCTGGTCGCCAGGCTTTATCCCACCGACTGCCGTGCCACCGCAGTGGGCTGGGCCAATGGCGTTGGACGCATCGGCTCCGTCGTAGGTTCGATGGGCGGGGCAACCATGCTGTCGTTGGGCTGGGGCATGCCAACACTGTTTGCCGTGGTCGGCCTGCCGACATTGGTTGCCGGTGCCGCGATGTTCTGGCTGGGGTCGGCACGCACCCCGGCTGCGCTGCAAGAGGCCAGCATGTCCTCCTGAGTCAGGCGCAAGCGATAGGGCCAGAGCGGCAGATTTTTCCATCGGTTTAGACAAGCATTGAGAGAAGCCGTCGCGATCACGGTGCTGCGCGGCGGCGGAACACAACGGAGTTCGGAATGAAGAGAATCATTGTGGTGGGCGGCGGATTTGGCGGACTATGGAGCGCCGTGGGCGCGGCCCGCAAGCTTCGTGAGGAGGGCGTGGGACAGGGGGGCGTGGAAGTGGTGCTTGTCAATCCACGCAAATACCACAGCATTCGCGTGAGGAACTACGAATCCGACCTCGCGTGCACGCTGGTCCCTTTGGCGGACGTGCTGGATCCCATCGGGGTCAAGCATGTGGAGGGAGAGGTCGTCGACATAGAGACTTCGGCGCAGATTGTCGTTATCCGGACTGCCGAAGAAGAAATAGAGCTGCCGTACTCCAAGCTCATCCTGGCGTCGGGTAGCCAGCTCGTTCGTCCGCCAATTCCCGGCCTGGCGCAGCATGCCCATGATATTGACACCTATGAGGCCGCGCTACGACTGCAAGACCATCTTCGCGGACTCGCGGACCGACACACGAAGCCAGGTCGCTTTACCGCGATCGTAGTCGGTGCCGGCCTCACCGGTATTGAACTTGCATTGGAGCTGCCTGAGCGCCTTCGAGCGGTTGCCCAGGGTGCCGCTGACTCGGACGCGAGCAAATCCATCCGTGTGATTCTGGCAGACCGGTCGCCGCGCATCGGCGAGGCGATGGGTGATGCGCGACCGGTCATCGAACGCGCCTGCCAAGCACTTGGGGTCGAGTTGTGGCCGAACTTTGCCGTCCAGTCCATTGGCGAGTCTGATGTCATATTGGCCAGCGGCGAGCAGGTGCCTGCGTCGACGGTGGTGTGGTGCGGCGGGATGCGCGCACATCCGTTGAATGAACGCCTCGCCGTGGAACTGGACAGGCTGGGACGCGTGCCTGTCGACCACTTTATGCGCGTCGAGGGGATCAGCAACGTCTTCGCCGCCGGCGACGCCGCCAACGCAAAAATCGATGGCGAACATGCCTCCGTCATGTCGTGCCAGCACGCGCGGCCGATGGGACGTTTTGCGGGCCACAACGCGGCAAGCGAGTTGCTGGGCCTGCCAATGCTGCCATTGAACATCGACTGGTATACGACGATCCTCGACCTCGGCCCTTGGGGAGCGGTCTACACGGAAGGATGGGATCGGCGCCTGGTGGCGGAAGGCGCAGTGGCCAAGCAGACGAAGATCGTCATCAACCGCGAACGTATCTATCCGCCAAGAACCGGCAACCGGGAAGACATCTTGTCTGCCGGCGCACCGGCAATCCAGCGACCACCAGCATATGGCGGGACCGTCGGGAAGTCATAGACGGTTCATTACTGCCGCGCGATCCAGCACAGTTTGCGGCCGCGCGGCAATCAAGACGCTGGAATACGCATTGCATTGAAGCTCCACACGCTGTGTGGTGCCCAGCTATTGCCTGCGACATAAGAAAACGGCGCCCTGCTGCGGTGGCGAAGCCTTTCACCCCAAGCGCCCGGAGGAGAATCAGATGTATTACCTGCGCTTCCATCATAGCGACGACAGGGCGACGCTTTGGGCGTTACGAGGAACGTACGCATTTTCCAAGCGCAGCTCCGTCTGCGCCACTGCGGGATTGATCGACAACGGCGGCCAGCTTGCGATGTCGGTGAGCAGTGGCGCAACGGGATCGAATCCCAAAGCCGGCGGAAATCAGTTCGGCGGCATGCTTGGGGTGAAGCATATTTTCTGACGGCGCTTGCCGGGCATCTGGCGCTGGATGCGTCCGATGCCCCTCAAGTAATCGATGCCGCTGCGCCGTCAGTTGCTGGTCGCGAAGCAGTACAACTTCCCGGCGCCGCCGGTGCGCACCAACGCTTCCTGGCTGCAGCCGGCCGTTTGATGCGAGAAGTTCCAGCTCGTTGACCAGTTGTCCTGCAGCGGGCCAGAGCGGTCGTGGTGACCGACGATCGCCGAGCCGTCGCTGCTGCTGGTCCACGCCTTGCACGTGGTGTCAGTCTGCGGCGCGAACGCGGTGCCGTCGGCGCGCGAGCCGGTCAGGATGTCGTGCTCGTTGGGCTGATCACTGCGGCCCTTCACCGTGTTGCCCTTCTCGTCGAGCGCGGTGTCCTTGGTGATGTTGGCATTGTTGTGCAGCGCGGTTATGTCACGCGCGATCAGCGTGCCCTTGGCGTTGTACCAGGGGCCGGCGCCAATGCGGTCGCGCGCGTGCGTGCCTTGCACCGCCGGCGTGCTGCCCTGCGCGATGGTGCCCGGCGCGCTGAGGTAGGCGCGCCAGGTCTTGCCGCCGGCGCCAGCGGCAGCCGCCAGGCGTTGGCAGTGAGCGTCTGCGCCGCTCAAACCGCCGAGATCGCCGCCCTTGCCGGTGCCGACACTGGTGACGAAGAAGCTCATCGGGCCGGTGGTCGACCCGGAGGTCGGCCCGGTTGTCGGCCCGCTTGTCGGCCCGCTTGTCGGCCCGGTTGCGCAGGCGGCCAGCAGCACGACCGCTGTCGCCGTCAGGGTGAAGACTCGTGTCTTGCTCATCGGGAGGCTCCTTCGGTGGTTGAAGTGCTGCGCATAATATAGTCGACGGCCGCCGTTGCGTCCTCAGGATCTTCCCCGCTTCCGGGGTTCCCAGGCGAATCCTTCGAATTCGGCGATGGACCAAAAAAATGCCCGCCGTGATTAACGGCGGGCATTCCCTGATAACGAAAACGGTGGCGGAGCGCCGGGCTTACTCCAGCTTTGCCCCCGAACGCTCGACGATGTCCTTCCATTTCTTGTAGTCAGACTGCACCAGGTCGGAGAACTCCTTGGTCGTCATCAGCCTGGCTTCCGCGCCTTGCTCCTGGATCGCGTGGATCATCGCCGGCGTGGCGAGGACCTTGTTCACTTCGGCATGGATGCGGTTGACCACCTCGGGCGGCGTCTTGGCCGGGGCGAACAGGCCGTACCAGGTGCTGACGTCCACCTGCTTGTAGCCGCTTTCCGCGACGGTGGGCACGTCAGGCAGCGACGTGCTGCGCGTGGCCGAGGTCACGGCCAGCGCGCGCAGCTTGCCCGCCTTGACCTGCGCCAGCGCCGACGGCACCGATGCCACCATCAGGTCCACGTTGCCGGCCAGCGCGTCCATCATCGCCGCGTTGGAGCCCTTGTAGGGCACGTGCAGCAGCTTGATCCCCGCCGCATGGCTGAAGATCTCGGCGGCCAGGTGGATGGTGGTGCCATTGCCCGGCGAGCCGTACTTCACCGCGCCCGGCGCACCGCGCGCGGCGGTGACCACGTCGGCCAGCGTCTTGAAGCGCGAATTGGCCGACGTGACGATCACGATCGGGGTGTAGGCGACATGGCTGATGGCGATCAGGTCGCGGTTCGGCACATAGTTGACCGACTTGTACAGCCACGGCGCGACCACCAGGTTGTCCTTCTGGCCCATCACCAGCTCGTAGCCGGTCGGCGCTGCCCGGACCGCTTCGGCGATGCCCAGCGTGCCGCCGGCGCCCGGCTTGTTGTCCGGCACGAAATTCCACTTGGTGGCCTGGCTGACCTGGGTTGCCACCAGCCGGGCCAGGATGTCGGTGCCGCCGCCGGGCGGGAACGGAATTACCAGCCGGATCGGCTTGGTCGGAAAGCTGGCGGGGGTTTGCGCGAGCGCGCTTGTCAGTCCGCATGCCACCAGCAGTGCGGCAAATAGGGCCTTCAACATCTTGTTTCTCCTCGATCGAAATCTTGCGGGGCGGACCCTGGCTTGCTGCCTGTGAACCTGGCGGATTGCGGCGGTGTCGGGCACTGGAACGGCCCGGAGCGGATGGCGGGGAACGTCTGGATCGTGCGGTGGCGAGGCAAGCGCAGGGCTTCGGCCCTGGTCGCGAAACGACATTTTCGCATATTAGGTATGCGTTGGCCCGATATCGCCGTCGGGCGGGGCGTATGGTCGCGTTGGCGCGCGGCGCGATTAGCCAGCCAGCGCGCGGCAGAGCGATTGCAGGTCACTGAGGATCAGGTGCGGGTGCGCGCCGCTGCGTTGCCATTGCGCGGTGTGCGGGCCGTCCGGGCGCACCAGCCACGCGGCCTGCAGTCCCGCGCCGAGTGCGCCGACGACGTCGAGGTCGGGATCGTCGCCGACATGCAGCATCTGTTCCGGCGGCGTATCGACTGCCGCCGCCGCCGCGTGGAAGATCGCCGCCGCCGGCTTGGCCGTGCCGAACGTCCCGGCGCTGAGCGCCGCACGGAAGAAGTGATGGCCGCCGGTGACCTTCAGGTCGGCGTTGCCGTTGGACACGGCCACCAGCGGGAAGCGTTCGCTGAGCCATTCCAGCGCGGGCAGCGCGTCCTCGAAGAATTCGACCTGCTGCCGCGCGGCAAAGAAGGCGTCGTACGCGTCTTCGGCCAGGCTGGCGTCCTCGCCGGCCATGTCCAGCGCCAGCAGGATCGAGCCGAGGCGCAGGGCCCGGTAGTCATGCGCGAGATGCAGGTTCTCGCCTTCATAGCTGGCGCGCAACTCGCGCAGCACCTCGGGTGAGGTCAGCACTCCCGCCGTCTTCGGCGCGTGCTGCAGCAGCCAGGCCAGCAGCGTTGCCTCGGCGCGGGCCACGGCGGGGCCGAACGGCCACAGGGTGTCGTCGAGATCGAAGGAGATGGCGGAGACCTTGGTCAGGCGCATGGGACGGGGACGCTGCGGATTGGCGAGGGGGATGGGGTCTGGTAGCTTACCACCGCGAAGGCCCGGTTTCCGGGCCGTCAACCGCATGGAGCGTCGATGTGCCGACCACGCCATAATTTCGCGCTGACCGCATGTTGTGGCTAGAATCCGCCAAGACGATCCACGATCTCGCTGCGAAACGATGATCCGCCTTGTCCTGATCCTGTTGGGGTTTGACTACCTGCGCCAGCGCGCGCGCGGCATGTTCTGGCTCGGCATCGGGTTCCTGCTGGCAGGGGTCGTGCTGTTCGTCGACGGACTGGACAGTGCGCGCTTCTTCCCGCTGGAATGGTTCGCCGGCCTGTTGCTGGCGGGCGGCCTCGGCACGCTGGTCGTCGCCCTGGTGGGCGCCGGCGGCCTGAAGACGATGCGCCTGTTCAAGGGCCTGGCGCTGGTGCTGGCGGCGTCCCTGGTGCTGGCCGGGCATCATCACGGGCACTTCTGGCTGTCGATGATCTTCGGCACGCTGTTCCTGGCCGACGGGTTGCTGCAATGCGTGTCGGCATCGGTCGTTCGCTTTCCGCGCTGGCGCTGGGCTGTCGGCACGGGCATGCTGGAAGTGCTGATCGCGTTCTTCTTCTACCAGCCGTATCCCACCAACTACCAGGGCACCGTGCCCTATGCGCTGTCGCTATGGCTGTTGTTCGGCGGCTGGAGCATGGTCATGCTTGCCTACCGCGCCATCCGCGTGCCGGAAACCGCCACGATCGAAAGCCTGATGCACGGGCCGCGCCGGCGCCGGGGCGACGCCGCGAGCCACGGCGGTTCCCACTGGACGGACGCATCGCATGCCCCGGCCAGAAGGGTCACCAAGACGCTGTTGTTCGCGCCGGCCGAGCACGCGGCACACCTGCCCGACGAAGGCGCGCCCGGACTGACCGTGCATGTCTGGACGCCATCCGGTTCCGTGCAGCAGCCGCTGCGGCGCCGCCCGGTATTCGACCGCTACATCGCCGCCGTTGACGCCAACGGTGCGATCTGGACCGGCCATACGGCGCTCGAGGCGCCCGAAGGGGTCTACATCAGCTTCGATCCGGCCGAGCCGCTCAGCCGCACGCCGGAAAGCGTGACGCAGGCGCTGCGCGCATCCGCCGACAACGATGTGCCGGGCGTGTTCGAGCCCGACTATGCCACCGAGGCGTCGCGCCGCGGCGACTCCACCGTGCGCGTGCACCTGCGCAACTACGACGCGGCACGCCTGCAGCGCTTCTGGCATGCCTGGCGTGCCGATACCACCTACAACCTGACCTATCGCAATTGCGCCGTCAGCGTGGCGCGTGCGTTGGAAGCCGCCGTGGAAGGCGCGCTGATGCGCAGGCGCGGAAGGCTCGGCATACGCGGCCAGCGGCAGTCGTGGACGCTGCTGCTGCAGACGCTGTGCATGCCCGAGCTATGGCTTGCCGCGCAGATCCGCAAGCGCGGCAAGACCATGGCGTGGACGCCGGGGCTGGTGCGCGACTATGCGCGCGCCCTGAGCCTGCTGGTCGATCCCCATCCGCACCCGCACGCGCACGCGCACCCGCGCCGGTTCTGGCGGCTCGGCCTCGCCGCGATGAACCGCTGGCGGCGGCAGCGCCGGCAATGGCGGGCGGACGATAACCAGGTGCAGGCGGAATAGCCCGCGCGCAGTGCGTGGTTGCCCCGGCACGCGTGGCCGAAATGGCTGGCGCCAGCAACGGTGCCGGCGGCCGGGGCCGAACTTCTGCCGGCGCCCCGTGTCGTTAGCTCCATGGCCGTGCAACCCGCAATGACACAGGACGACGCATGAACCTTGAACTCCTCCTCGATCATCCCTGGTTTGGCACATGGACCGCGGCGCTGGTCGCCGTCATCGTCGCGCTGATCGCGCATCGCCTTGGCGGCCTGCTGCTGTTGCGCATTACCCGCGCCGCGCCGGTGCTGCATGCCATCGTCATCAAGGCGCGCGCACCGGCCAAGGCGGTGCTGCCGCTGCTGGCATTGCAGACGGTGTGGCAGGCGGCGCCGGACGACCTGCGCTGGATCGGCAATGTGCGGCATCTCAACGGGCTGCTGATGATCGTTGCCACCACCTGGCTGGCGGCGCGCATCATCGCGGGTTTTGCACAGGGCGTGCTGGAACGGCACCCGGTCGACGTGGCGGACAACATGGGCGCGCGGCGCATCCATACGCAGACGCGGGTGCTGTCGCGCATTGCCATGTCCCTGGTGATCGTGATGGGCGCGGCGATGCTGCTGATGACCTTCCCGGGTGCGCGGCAGGTCGGCGCCAGCCTGCTGGCCTCGGCAGGCGTGGTTGGCCTGATCGCGGGCTTTGCCGCCAAGCCGGTGTTCAGCAACCTGATCGCCGGCCTGCAACTGGCGCTGACCCAGCCAATCCGGCTCGACGATGTGCTGATCGTCGAAGGCGAGTGGGGGCGCGTGGAGGAGATCACCGGCACCTACGTCGTGCTGCGGATCTGGGACGATCGCCGCCTCATCATCCCGCTGCAGTATTTCATCGAGAAGCCATTCCAGAACTGGACCCGCAGCAGTTCAGAACTGATGGGCTCGGTGTTCTTCCACGTGGACTACGGCATGCCGCTGGCACCGTTGCGCAAGGAGCTGGAGCGCATCGTCCACGCGGCGCCGGAGTGGGACCGGCGCTTCTTCAACCTGGTGGTGACCGACGCCACGGAGCGCACCATGCAGCTACGCGTGCTGTGCACCGCGGCCTCGTCCGGGCTTGCGTGGGACCTGCGCTGCGTCGTGCGCGAAGGGCTGATCGACTTCATGCAGCGCGAATATCCGCAGCATCTGCCGCGGCTGCGGATCGAAGGGGAGGGCGGGGGCAATGGCGAGAGCGGTGCCGCGATGCGCGGCGCCGCCGTGCAGGCGGCCTGACGCGGCCGCGCCGGGCATTCCCCTTGCCCAGCGCGCCGGCGCGGCTCAGCGGACAAAGACGCCCAGCCCTTCATGGTCGTAGTACTCCAGCCATACCCGGTCGCTGGCAAATACCGCCTGCGAGATCGTGCCGGGGTTGGCGTTCTCGTTATGGAGCGTGAATGTAAAGACATCTCCGTCCCAGTGTGTCAGCGGCAGGACCAGCGGCCTCGCGCCCAGCGTCATTACCAGCGCGCCGCCCTGTTCGGCGACCTGCAGCGGGCCGTAGTAGTCGTTGCGATAGGTGCCGGCATAGGTGGACAACGCGCGCGCGGGCAATGGGCTTGCCGGCGGCGACTGGCCGACCAGCCTGCCTTCGGGCAGCAGCAAGGGCGCGAAGGCATCGGCAAAGATCGCGCCCCAGTCGCGGCGGAAAGCGCCGTACTGGACCAGGTCGAAGAACTGCGCGTTCAGTGTTTCCGGGATGCCGATGGGGTAGCCATTGGTCAGTGTGACGATGGCCAGGTTCAGCGACGGCACCGCGGTGAAGCTGGTGGCCGCGCCGACCGCGAAGGCGCCGGAATGGTTGTAGTTGGTCAGGCCCAGTTCGGTCGTGCCGATATTGAAGCCGTAGCCGTAGTAGCTGGCGGGGCGGCCCTGCACGGGCGGGCCGCTTTGCATCTGCTGGGACAGCGCCGGGGCGAGCGCCGCGGCGTCGACGACGCGCTGGCCGGCGAACTCGCCTTTTGCCAGCACCATGATCAGCCATTTCCCCAGGTCGTTGACCGAGGCGCTGACGCCACCCGCGGGCGATTGCGCATCGGGCATGGTGCCCATGCCCTGCACCCAGCTGCCGTTGACCCTGACGTGGCCTAGCGCGCGGTTGTCGCGCGCGGCAAAGTCCGCGTAGCGCGAGCTGGTGCGGGTCATGCCCAGCGGCTGGTAGATGGCCTGCTCGGACAGCGTGGCCCAGTCGATGCCCGCGGCGTTCGCCACCGCCTCGGCCGCGGCGGTCATGCCGAAGTTGGTGTACTCGTAGACCGCGCGCAACGGATGCAGCGGCAGGAAGCGCAGGCGGGTCAGCACCTCGCGGCGATCGTAGCCCATGTCTTCGAGCCGGTCGCCGGCGTGGTCGGGCAGGCCGGAACGATGCGCATAGAGATCGCCGACGGTGACGGCTTCAGTCGTTTCCGCATCGGCCAGCGCGAACCATGGCAGGTGCCGGATGACCGGGGTGTCCCAGCCGATGCTGCCGCGCCCCACCTGCCGTGCCACCACCGTGGCGCCGATGGACTTCGACACGGAGGCCAGCTGGAACACGGTATCGGCATCGACCGGCGCGGGATCGGTCACCAGCCGGCGGCCAAAGCCCCTGGCGAAGACGACCTGGTTGCCGCGCACCACTGCGATGGCCATGCCGGGCACGCCCGAGCTGGCCATCAGGTTGGTGGCCAGCGTTTCGACCTGGGCGATGGCGGCGGTGATCTGCGCTTCCGGGATGGGGGCGGGCGTCGGCTCCGGATCGTCATCGCCGCCGCAGGCGGGCAGGGCCGGTGCGACCAGGCCGCTCAGCGCGGCTCCCAGGAAACGGCGACGCTGTTGCAGTTTGCTCACGGCAGGTCTCCCGACGGCGGCGCTACGGCGCCTGTGGGATTTACTGTAGGCGATGCAAGCTTGGTGGGTCGGGGGCGGACAGGAGAATGGCTGGCCGGGATCCGCTCGCCAAAACAAAAAGCCCGCACTTTCGTGCGGGCTTCTCGCGTGAAACCTTTGGTGCCCAGGAGGGGACCCGGTCACGCCAGCGCGACCCCGGCTGCGCTTGCAAGCGCAGCCCTTCCAGTCCTCCCGAAAAGCGCTCAAGCGCTTTTCTTCCTGGGCGGAAACGAAAAAAGGGTCTGCTTGCGCAGACCCTTTTCAAATCCTGGTGCCCAGGAGAGGACTCGAACCTCCACAGTGTTGCCACCGCTAGGACCTGAACCTAGTGCGTCTACCAATTCCGCCACCTGGGCAAGGTGAGCGCCGCATTCTACAGGGCGCGTCGGATTTTGCAAGGGCCTGCAAGGCAATCCTTGCAAAAATTCCTGTGCCGGGACACGGCGCCGGTCAGGCCGGCGGCGAGCCGTCGGCAAGAATTTCAAACAGCGCCTTGGCCGCGGGCTGCAGCGCCTTGTCGCGGCGGCGAATCAGCGCCAGGACCCGGTCCACGGCAGGCTCGACCAGCGGGATGGCGCGCAGCCGCGGATGATCGGGCGGTAACGCCAGGCCCGGCAGCACCGCCATGCCGAGGCCCGCTTCGACCAGCGCCAACACGCCCACGACATGGTTGGCTTCATAGTAAATGGTCGGCCGCTGCTCGAGATGCGCGATGGCATGTTCGATCAGGGCGCGATTGCCGCTTTGCTTCGATACGCCGGCCATGCGCTGCCCGGCCAGTTCCTGCCATGCCACCGACTGGCGACCGGCCCAGGCATGGTCGCGCTGCAGCACCAGCCGGTAGGGCTCCGTGCGGATCGAGCGGAATTCGATATTCGGCTCCTGCGCGCCCATGAAGTTGATGCCGAAATCCGATTCGCCCGACAGCACACTGGCCAGCCCGACGTTTGCGCTTTCATCGATGACCCGCACGCGTACGCCCGGATGACGGCCTGCAAATATGCCGATGGCATCGGAGAGCAGATGCATCGCGGCAGACGGGATCGCGGCCACTGTCACCAATCCGCGCTGCAGCGCGGCTTCGTCGCCAAGTCGGAATACCGCGCTGTCGAGGATATCCAGCGCGGCACGCGCTTCCTCCAGGAACTGCTTGCCGATTGCGGTCGTTTCCACGCGCCGGGTGGTGCGCTCCAGCAAGCGCGAGCCGAGCGTCTTTTCCAGCTTGTCGATCCTGCGGCTCAGCGCGGGCTGCGAGATATGGAGCGTTTCGGCCGCCATCCGGAAGCTGCCCTTGTCCGCCGTGGCGACAAAGGCTTGCAAGTCCTCCAGTGCGAAATTGATGCGTGACATGCATGAATCCATCAGAACGTTGCAATTCACAGATTAGTGGTACGGACGTACGCTTGCAATGGCCGAACATTGCGCCCTGCGGGGCGGTTCGGCGCGCACAAACCTGGGCGGACACACCAGGTTTCCTGGCAGACGAGAAAGCGCGCCTCGGCCCGATCGCGCGCGCTGCCAACATGAAAGAAGACTGACTGGCGGCACCGTACGCCGGCAACATGATCATGGAGACCACATGTACCTGACCGCAATGGCCGCCAGGAAGGCCGCTTTCGTTCTGCTGGTATGGCTGGCCGGCCCGGCCTGGGCCGACGATATCCGCGTGATTACCTCAGGCGGCTTCACCGCTGCGTACCAGCAACTGGTGCCGCTGTATGAGGCCGCTACGCAGGACCGGGTCATCACCGCCTATGGCGCTTCGATGGGCAACGCCCCGGATTCCATTCCCAGCCGGCTTGCCCGCGGCGAGACGTTCGATGTGGTGATCCTTGCGGACTCCGGCCTTGACAAGCTGATCGCCGAAGGGAAGGTGGCGAACGGGAGCAGGGTGGACCTGGCCCGGTCGCTGATCGGCATGTCGGTCCGCAAGGGCACGCCGAAGCCGGATATCAGCACGCCGGAGGCACTGAAGCGGACCTTGCTCGACGCGAAGTCGATTGCGTACTCCGCCAGTGCCAGTGGCACCTATCTCTCCACCGAGTTGTTCCACCGGCTTGGCGTGGCGGACCAGGTCAAGGACAAAGCCCGCAAGATCTACAGCGAGCGCGTCGGCACGGTGGTGGCGCGCGGCGATGCGGAAATCGGGTTCCAGCAGATCAGCGAGTTGCTGCCGTTCAAGGAACTGGATTTTGTCGGGGCGTTGCCCGCCGAACTGCAGCAGGCGGTGTTCTTCTCCGCCGGAACGGCCGCCGGTCGGCAGACCGCGGCGGTCGCGCGGTTTGTGCGGTTCCTGGCTTCACCCGCAGCGGCCACGATCGTACGGACAACCGGATTGGAGCCGGTCGCCACGCCGTTGCCGCCCCCGGCGCCGCCAGTGCTCGGGCAAGTCGCGAAGCCCTGATCCCCGGTGGATTGACTGGACGGTTCGGAAAAACAAAAAGCCCGCACTTTCGTGCGGGCTTCTCGCTTTAAAACCTTGGTGCCCAGGAGAGGACTCGAACCTCCACAGTGTTGCCACCGCTAGGACCTGAACCTAGTGCGTCTACCAATTCCGCCACCTGGGCAAGGTGAGCGCCGCATTCTACCGAAGGCGACGGAATTTGCAAGCACGCGTTTGCAGTGGCTAAGCGCGTCCGATCAGAACGACGGCACCATCGCGCCCTTGAACTGGGCCTTCATGAACTGGCGCACGTCTTCCGACTGGTAGGCGGCGACCAGCTTCCTGACCCACGGCTTGTCCTTGTCCTGCGTGCGCACCACGATGATATTGGCGTACGGGCTGTGGATGTCTTCCAGCGCGATCGCATCCTTGGTCGGCTGCAGGCCGGCGGCCAGCGCGTAGTTGGTGTTGATCACCGCGGCGCCGACATCGGGCAGGGCGCGCGCCAGCTGGGCGGCGTCCAGTTCCACGATCTTCAGCTTCCTGGGATTCTCGGCAACGTCCAGCGGCGTAGCGTTGTTGCCATTGGTGCCGGCGCCGGCCTTGAGCTTGATCACGCCCTGCGACTGCAGCAGCAACAGCGCACGGTTCTCATTGGACGGGTCGTTGGGCACGGCCACCTTGGCGCCTTGCGGCAGGTCCTTGGGCGACTTCAGGTTCTTCGAGTAGATGCCCAGCGGCGAGATATAGGTGTAGCCGACGCTCTGCATCTTGTAGCCACGCTGCTTGACCTGGCTGTCCAGGTAGGGCTGGTGCTGGAAGCTGTTGGCATCCAGGTCGCCGGCGTCCAGTGCGGCATTAGGCTGCACGTAGTCGTTGAATTCCACGACCTTGACGTTCAGGCCGTTGCGCTTGGCAACCTTCTGGACGACTTGCCAGACTTCGGCGTCCGGGCCGCTGACGGTGCCGACGCGGATGGTCTGTTCCTGGGCCGAGGCGCTGCCGGCGGCGATAAAGCCGATTGCGGAGACGGCAACCGCCAGGCGCTTGATAAGGGACGTGCTGCGCATAGGAGTTCTGTAGTTTTTTGATTGTGTGGCGAGTGAGACAGTTGCGCCTTGGCAGGGATCGCCTGCGCCGGCGAGGCCACAGATTAGCGCAATTGCGTGCAAATGGAACGGCGGGAACAGATCTGGCGTCTATTTCTTTTTCATATGCTTATGAAGTCGGGGTAGGCTGATTCGATGGCATAAATTGCCGCTTCAGTTTTAGTCGGCGAAGCACTCGCGCAAGACGCGAAGGGTTTCGCGCAGGGTGTTCTCATTGAGTTCGCCAGCCCGCTTTATCAGTCGAGATTTGTCGACGGCACGAATCTGGTCGAGGAGAATCAGCCCGTGCCTGCGCTGGAACGTCACGCCGACCCGGAAGGGTGCGGGCCGGCTACCGGAAGTCATGGGAGCAACGGTGACTGTTCGCAGGTAGTCATGCATCTCCGGCGGCGAGACGACGACGCACGGGCGCGCCTTCCTGATTTCGCTGCCTACGGCTGGGTCAAGGGCTACAAGCCAGACCTCACCCCGCACTACCATTTCAGCTCCGCATCGTCCGCGTTGGGAAATTCGCCCAGAACCAGCACATCGTCACCGGCTTCGGCAATGGCGCGGCTCGCCTCGGCCCAGCCTTCGCGTGGCGTATTTCTCGGCCGCCGAATCACCAGCGTGTCGTTCACGATATCCATTTCCACTTCATCTTCCAGGCCCAGTTGCGCCAGGATTGCCTTGGGGATCAGGACCCCCTGTGAGTTGCCCATTTTTCGGATCGTCGCTTTCATTGCCTGTCCTTGTCGCTATCGCTGCGGCGATAAGTAGCACAATGTTATAACGTCGCCGGGCTCAAGGATAGGCCGCGCAAGCCTGAAGGGGAATGTGACATCGGGGCTTGGTCTCGGACAGGCGACTTTTCCGAAACGCGGCAGGTTGGCCTCAGCCGGCTACAGCTCCATACCCCTCCCCCCTCCACTCAATAAAACAAAGCCCATGCCCAAACGGATCCGACAGGGTGGCCTGCCTGCCCCAGTCGAAATCCTGCGGCCAGTCCTCGATCTCGGCGCCCGCTTCCAGCGCCCGTTCAATTGCGGCTTCGAGGTCGGCCACGACAAAGTCGAGATGCACCGGCGTCCAGTGCCGGCGGTAATCGCGACGGGTATCGGAACGGCTGGTGGGGCGGGTGCCGGCGGGTTTGGCGAGCAAATAGATCGGGGTATTGCCGCCCAGCATTTCTGCGACGGTGCCGTCGAACAAGCGGCGTTGCAGCTTCAATCCCAGGCCTTGCTCGTAAAAGGCGATGCCACGCGCGAGGTCGTCGACATCGATATTGATCAGCAACTCCATGACAGCCTCCTTGCGGCGTTCTGTGTGAGAGCGGCCGCATTGTGCGCCGGCCCTCCTGACAACTGCTGTCAGGAGTGATGTTTCGGCCGGCCGCAGCTGGGATGCCGACAGGCGTATTGGTCAGCGCGGCAGCAGTTCGCGCACGACCGCGACCAACGCGTCGCCAAGCGCCAGATGCGCGTCCGCGTCGAGGTGCACGCCGTCGACGGCGCTGCTCTGGATGAGCGAGCCAGCATCGAACATCGGGCAGTCCAGTTGTGCACAGACCCCGGCAACCGCTTGCGGCAGGCCGGTCCATTTGTGCTCGCCACCGGCGAACTTGGGCGCCAGCGGCCCCCGCGGCGTGCGGATCGGCGGCGGCACTACCACCAGCACCGGCGGCACCGGCATGCCCGGTTCGATCGGCGCGGTGCGGATCGCCTGCACCAGGGTGCCGATGCCCTGGGCGGCGTGCCAGGCATTGTGCGGATGCATCGATTGGAAATCGTTGTTGCCGAGCATCAAGACCACCAGCGCCAGCGGCGAGTGGATTTCGATACGCTGCGCCAGGCCCTGCAGCCCGTTGCGCCCGGGCTTGAAGGGATCGTCCCAGACCGTGCGGCGGCCGTTCAGGCAGTCTTCGATGATGCGCACCGGTGTGCCGCCGTCGGCGTTCAGTGCCAGCTCCAGGCGGCCCGGCCAGCGCACCGGGAACGGAAGCCGCTGGCGCGAGCCGGGGACGATCCCCCAGGACAGTGAATCGGCATAGACAAGGACTTGCAGCGGATCGGTGTCGACCAGCGTCGCGGCGGGCATGCGCGGACTCCAGGGAAGTTGACGGGCGGTCGATATCCAGCGGGAAGGGCTGTCACAGTCATGTTGCACTGCGCAGACAAAAACGTCTCCCGAACACGCGGAGACTTCATAATATCGACTTATTGAAGACAGGGAGAAAGAAGTTGCGCTTCGAGCACTTGGTGGAAATCAACGATCCAGGCAACCCTCAACTGGATCCGCTGACACCTGACCAGCTTTGGCAAGGCCTGGTGTTGCGCGCCGAGTCGCCCGAACTGTTCGTGCTGGGTCTGGACAGCGCCGAAGTGGTGGCGCGGGGCGACAACTGGATCGACCGCGTGCTGCATTTTGGCCAGGCGTCCATCCATGACCGCGTGGTGTTCGAGCCGCGCCGCCAGGTACGCTATGAAACCGCCGCCACGGCCGAGCACGCTGGCGGCACGTTGACCATGGTGATCGAAACCCCCGGTCCGGGCGCGCTGCTGCTGCGCTTCATCTACGACACCACCATGCCGGCCGTCGACGCGAGCGGCGACGACCGCTACGCCGAGATCGTCAAGTCCGCGTACCACGAGGCCGACCTCGACACCGTCCGCAAGATCCGCGAGATCGCCGACACCGGACGGCTCGGGTGAGCGAGGGCCCCGGCACGCCGAAGGGTCCCGGCAAGGAGCCGGACGCACTGACCCGGGCAGCGCTGCGTGCCCGCTACGGCGACCGCCTGCGCTGGCTGGTGCTGATGACGCTGATGCTGGGCACGGTCTCGTCGATCGTCTCGTCCACCATCATCAACGTTGCCATCCCCGACCTGAGCCGGCATTTCGTGCTGGGGCAGGAGCGGGCGCAATGGGTCGCGGCCAGCTTCATGATCGCGATGACGCTGTCGATGCTGCTGACGCCGTGGCTGCTCAACCGCTACGGGCTGCGCCGCACCTTCCTGGGGTCGCTGCTGCTGCTGGGTGCCGGCGGATTGTTCGGCGGGTTCTCGCCGACCTATGGCGTGATGATCGCCATGCGCGTGGCCGAAGGCGCCGCCGCCGGCATCATGCAACCGCTGCCCAATATCCTGATCCTGCGCGTGTTCGAGGAGCGCGAGCAGGGCAAGGCCATCAGCATGTTCGGCTTCGGCGTGGTGCTGGCGCCGGCGCTGGGGCCCAGCCTGGGCGGTTTCCTGGTCGAGGCGTTCGGCTGGCGCTCGATCTTCTTCGTGGTGGTGCCGCTGACGCTGCTCGGCGCGTTCATGGCGCGGCGCTTCATGGCGGTGGACTCGATCATGATGGGCGAGCGCGAGCCGCTGGACTGGCGCGGCCTGGCGCTGGCCGGCGTGGCCACCGTCAGCCTGCTCAACGGCGTGGTCGAGATGCGCAACAGCGTTGCCGCGGGGATTGCGCTGGCGGGCTTTGGCGTGCTGATGCTGGCCGCGTTCGTGCTGTGGCAGTTGCGCGCGCCGCATCCGCTGATGAACATGCGGCTGTACAGCTACCGGCAGTTTTCCGCGGGTGCGGTGGTGGCGTTTATCTACGGCGCGGGACTGTTCGGCTCGACCTACCTGCTGCCGGTCTACATGCAAATGGCGCTGGAGTACACGCCCTCGCGCGCTGGCCTGGTGCTGTTGCCGGCGGGCGTGATGCTGGCGCTGACCATCGCGGTGGCGGGCCGCTTCACGCATCGGATCGCGCCGCATGTCCAGGTATCGTTCGGGCTGGCGCTGCTGGCGCTGTCGTTCCTGCTGATGGCGCTGGGCTCGCGCTCTACGCCTTACCTGATGCTGGTCGCGCTGGCCGTGCTGGGGCGGATCGGGCTCGGCTGCATTTTGCCGTCGCTGACGCTGGGATCGATGCGGGGCGTGGATTTCTCGCTGATCGCGCAGGGATCGAGCTGCATCAACTTTATCCGGCAGCTGGGTGGCGCGATCGGCGTGAGCCTGGCCGGCGTGGGGCTGCAGTGGCGCCTGGCCCAGCACGGCGCGGTGCTGGGCCAGGCGGGCGACGCCGCGCTGCAGGCGGCGCGCATCCGCGCCTTCGATGAAACCTTCCTGGCGGTCGGGGTGGTGATCGCCAGTGCCATGTTCGCGGCCTGGCGGATCCGGCCCAGGCCGCTGCCGGCGGGCTGAGGCCGCCGGCTTGCGTGGCGGGCGGGGGGCTTAGCTGGTCGCGCCGCTGCGCAGTTCTTCTACCAGGGCGACATACTGTTCCATCGCCTGCTCGCGCGCCGTGCCGCGCAGCGCTTCCCAGGCTTCGAACTTGTAGCGGCCGACAAAGTCGGTCATGCCCGGCTTGTCGCCATGGGCATCGCCTTCGCTGCCTTGCTTGAACAGCGCGTACAGGCGCAGCAGGGTCATGTTGCTGGGACGCTCGCTCAGTTGCTTGACGTCGATCTGGGCCTGGTCGAAGCGTGCCTGCAGGTCGCTCATGGGTTCCTCCGTGGGGATAAGCTGGATCAAGGTAAAAGTGCAGCCCGATGATAGCCGCGCCAGCGCGCCGGACCGGTCGCATAAAACCGAAGAAGCCCTCGGTTCCGGGCGCCAGCGGCTACAATCGCGCCATGTCCTGGATTCTTGCTGTTGAAACCTCTACGGAGTGGTGCTCGGTCGCGCTCGGACGTGCCGCGGCCGGCGCCGGCATCGAGTGCCTGGTGCGCCATGAGCACACCGGTGCGCGCTCCTCTGCACGCGTGCTGCCCGCCGCCGGCGAGCTGCTGGCCGAGGCCGGCATCGCACTGGCCGATTGCGCCGCGATCGCCTTCGGCGCCGGTCCCGGCTCGTTTACCGGTCTGCGTACCGCCTGTGGCGTGGCGCAGGGGCTGGCCTTCGGTGCCGGCCTGCCGGTGGTGCCGGTCAATACACTGATGGCCTGTGCCGAACGCGTGCGCGCCGCCGAGCCGCCGCTGCCCGCTGGCACCGCGGTGCTGGTCGCGCTCGACGCACGCATGGACGAAGCCTATGCCGGTGCCTTCGGCTGGGATGCCGCCGCGCAGGAGTGGGCGGAGCGCACGCCGATGCTGGTAAACGCGCCGGAAACCGTGCAGTTGCCCGACGGCGAATTCTGGCTGGCGGGCAATGCCGCCACGGTCTTCGGCGAACGCCTTGCGGGCCTGGCGCGCGCGCAACGCGTGCTGCCGGAAGCGATGCCCCATGCGCAGCCGATGGTAGCCATCGCACTGCGCGCGCTGGCGCGAGGCGATGCCATCGACGCCGACCGCGCCATGCCGATTTACCTCCGCGACAAGGTGGCACAAACCATCGCCGAACGCGAAGCTACCGCCGCCGCGCGCGCCGCGGCCACGGCCGGGAGCGCATCGTGAGCGCCGCCTATCCTCTGGAAGAGCGTGCCGACTGGCCGGCCGTGCCCGCCATGCCGCCGCTGCCCCAGGGTTTCACACTCGGCCGGATGAGCGCGCTCGACCTGGAGGCGGTAGCCGGCATCGAGGCGCGCGCCTACAGCCATCCGTGGACGCGCGGCAATTTCGAGAACTCGGTCAAGGCCGGGCATCTTGGCCTGACGCTGCGCGATCCCGCCGGCACGCTGGTGGCCTATGCCGTGCTGATGCCGGTGGTCGACGAGATGCACCTGCTCAATATCACCGTCGAGCCGCTGCGCCAGCGCCAGGGGCTGGGGCGGCTGATGCTGTCGGTCGTGCTGGCGACCTCGCACGCGCACCGCATCCACACCATGCTGCTGGAGGTGCGTCCGTCCAATACCGGTGCGATCGAGCTGTACGAGGCCGCCGGGTTTGCCGAGATCGGCCGCCGCAAGGGCTATTACCCGGCGGTGGGCCGGACCCGCGAAGACGCGCTGGTGCTGCGCCGGAGCTGGCATGACGAGGTCGCCGGGGAAGGCAGGGATGGCAGGGAAAGCGGGGAGGGCCGCGCATGAGCCGCCGCGCACGATTCCTGGAGGCGCTGGGCATCACGGCCGAATGGCTGCCGCGGGCGCGCGAGGGCGCACCGCAGGCCGAGGTGGTGTCGGAGGCTGTAGCGGTTAATGAGCCCGTTACTGAGCCCGTTGCTGGGCTCGTTACTGAGCCCCTTGCCGAGGTCATTGTCGAGCCCGTCACGGTGGCCGCGCAGGCCGCTGCGCCAGTCTTGGAAGCCGCGCCGGCTATCGAAACCGCCATCCCGGCGGTGCCTCTCGCCCCTGTGGCGGTGCCTGTCTCGCGGGCGCCAGCCGAACCTTCGCTGGTGCCGGCCGGCCCGGACCCCGACCCGGCGCAGGCCGGGCGCGAGGCTGCCATCGCCGCCATGGCATGGCCCGCGCTGGATGCCGCCGTGGCCGGCTGCACGGCTTGCGGACTGTGCCAGACCCGCACCAATACCGTCTTCGGCGTTGGCGACCGGCAAGCGGAATGGATGCTGGTCGGCGAGGCCCCGGGCGAGAATGAAGACATGCAGGGCGAGCCCTTTGTCGGCCAGGCCGGCAAGCTGCTCGACAACATGCTGGGCGCGCTCGGCCTGGCGCGTGGGCGCAACGTCTTTATCGCCAACGTGCTCAAGTGCCGCCCGCCGGGCAACCGCAATCCCGAGCCGGCCGAGGTGGCGCAGTGCGAGCCGTTCCTGCGGCGCCAGATCGCGCTGGTGCGCCCCCGGGTCATCGTGGTGCTGGGCCGCTTCGCCGCCCAGTCGCTGCTGCGCACCACCACGCCGATCGGCAAGCTGCGCGGCACCGTGCATACCTATGAAGGCATCCCGGTGGTGGTGACCTACCACCCGGCCTACCTGCTGCGCACGCTGACCGACAAGGCGCGCGCATGGGAAGACCTGTGCCTGGCCCGCGAGGTACATGACCGTGCGGGAGCTGGGGCCTGACCTTTCGCTGCATCGCGGCGGCGACGGCAACCTGCCGTCGGAGCCGCCGCTGTGGCGCCGCGCCTTGTCGCCGCGCACGCGCGACCTTGCCTGGACCACGCTGTCGCCGCCGCTGCTGTCCGCGGTAACGGGCGCCGCGCCCGCGCGCTGGCCCGCCGGTACGCTGGCGGCCTGGCAGCACTGGCTGGAAACCGCCGACCCGGCGGCGCTGCCAGCCACCATCGACGAGCTGGCCGGCGGCCATGCCGCCTTTCCTTCCGATCCCGTTCCCAATCCCGCTCCCAATCCCGCTCCCGGCCCGGCTGCCGCCATGCAGCATGTGCAGGACCCCGCCAGCCGCAGCCTGCGGCTCGGGCGCCATGCCGAGCGGCTGCTGCATTTTGCGCTGCGCCATATGCAGGGACTGTCGCTGCTGGCGGCCAATGTGCCGGTGCGGCGCGCCGGCGCGCACGGCATCCGCACGCTGGGCGAACTGGACTTCGTCTGGCGCGAACAGGCTTCCGGCGAAGTGGTGCACTGGGAGATGGCCGCCAAGTTCTATCTGATGGCCGGCGCGGTGCCGGCGCCGACCCTGCACGATTTTGTCGGGCCAAACATGGTCGACCGGCTGGGCGACAAGCTCGGCCACGTGGTCGGGCGCCAGCTGCCGCTGGGACGCACGCCGGAAGCGCGTGCGCTGCTCGGCCATGTCGTCGACCGCAGCGAGGTTTACCTGCTTGGCTGGCTGTTCTACCGGGACGGGCAAGTGCCGGCGGGACTTGACGCGCTGGGCATCGCGCCGGACCACTTGCGCGGCTGGTGGTCGCCGCTGGACGGCTGGCGGGCGCGCGCGGCGGCACGGCCGGGCCTGCGCTGGTGCCGGCTGCCGCGTTCGGGATGGTTGTCGGGGGCGCTGGTGCCTGACAGCGGCATAGAGGAGGTCGATGCGCTGTATGCCGCGCTGGCGCAGCGCTTTGCCGACCCGCGCCACGACCACGGCTGGCGCCGCGAAGCGCCGGTCATGCTATGCGAGCTGGAACCGGCCGGCCACGGCTGGTGGCGCGAATGCTCGCGCGGGTTCGTGGTGCCGCAGGGATGGGAGGCACGGGCCATGGCGCGGGCGGCGGAGCCGCCGCGGCAGGGTCCGCAAGCGCTGGCCGACGGGCCCTGAACGGGTCGCGCCGGCCAGGGGACCTCAGTGGTGCTTGTCCTCGCCGATCATCGCCAGCGAGTTGAAGGTGCTCACGTTGTACTTGTGCAGCTTGATCACCAGCATCATGGTCACGCAGATAAACAGGCCCAGCGCGATGATGACCACGCCGATAGGCACGTTCAGCTTGATCAGCAGCGCGTACAGGCACAGCATCAGCAGCACCGATACGTTCTCGTTGAAGTTCTGCACCGCGATCGAGTGGCCGGCCGACAGCAGCACGTGCCCGCGGTGCTGCAGCAGCGCGTTCATCGGCACCACGAAGTAGCCCGACATCGCGCCCACCAGCATCAGGAACACATAGGCGATGGCCATGTACAGCGGCATGTGCAGGCCCAGGATGTGCAGCGTCACCTGGGGCATGGCGTCCTTGGTGTAGAAGGCCATGATCATCACGGTCGCGCCCATCGCCACACCGAAGGGCAGCACCGACAGCGACTTGCGCAGCGGAATGCGCGCGGCGGCGCCGATCGCGCCCACGGCCACGCCGACGGCTACCACCGCCTGCAGCAGCGCGCCTTGCGACAGGTTCAGGCCCAGGGACTTCTCCGCCCACTTCAGCACGATGAACTGCAGCGTCGCGCCCACGCCCCAGAACAGGGTCGTCACCGCCAGCGAGATCTGGCCCAGCTTGTCGCGCCACAGCGCCAGGAAGCAGTCACCGAACTCGGCGATCAGCTTGATCGGGTTCTTTTCCTGCTGCGGGTAGCGGGCGCCGGTATCCGGAATGAACAGGTTGAACACCGACGCGATCACATAGAACAGCATGATCACGACCATCGCGGCCTCGGCCGGCGTGTCGATGCCGGTATTGACGTAGGGCAGGTCGAGCCGCATCAGGATTTCCGACACGTGCACCGAAATGAGTGCGCCCCCCACCACCGTGCCAAGGATGATCGAGCCCACCGTCAACCCTTCGATCCAGCCGTTGGCCAACACCAGCTTCTCAGGCGGCAGCAGCTCGGTCAGGATGCCGTACTTGGCCGGCGAGTAGGCGGCCGCGCCGAAGCCCACCACGCCATAGGCCAGCAGCGGGTGGAGCCCGAACATCATGATCGCGCAGCCGACCACCTTGATGGCATTGGTGATGAGCATCACCCGCCCCTTGGGCATCGAGTCGGCAAAGGCGCCGACAAAGGCGGCGAGGATGACGTAAGAAAGAACGAAGAACAGCTTGAGCAGCGGGGTCATCCACTGCGGGGAATGCAATTCGGTGAGAAGGGCGATGGCGGCGATCAGTAACGCATTGTCGGCCAGCGACGAAAAAAACTGCGCGGCCATGATGGTGTAAAAACCCTTCTTCATGCTTTCGACTTTGTCTCCATCGCGGACTTCCGTCACGCCGGTCAGGGTGGCACCGGCTGGGGAGGCTATGGTTTGCAGGGAACCTTGCGCCGCGGCCGTGTCGAAATGTCTCGGGTGCACTGCACTACGGCGTCGTGCGGCTTGCCTGACAGTCATTGACATAATGCTTCGCTTTTAGAACATGGCCGGAGCGTCCGGCTTTATATCACGAAAACATGACATTCCCGAACCCCGGCAAGGTGCCTTTTTGACTGCAAATTGCCGCGCCGATTCCCTGAAGACCCCCGGCAGCGGCATCCGGATGTGTTCAAATAACGGCTGCGATCCCGGTCAGAGGACCGGGTCTTCCCTGATCTGGTGCAACGGCACGACACTATCGCCGCCGGGCGACATCCGCATGACCAGGCGAACGCAGTACCCATGGCCGGTCACCTTAGCGCGACATGCCCGCTATATGAAGCACTCCGCATACTTCTACTGTGTCATCGCCTACCGACAGGTGACGTTTGCGCCATTGAAACTGAGACAGAGACAGAGCCGTCCCTCCAGTCCTCGCCGGTGACGTGACCGATGCGCCTGATGCGCCACCGCGCTACCGCACGCCCCGCGTTGCCCGCTTTACGAGATGTGACTCCATGCCAAGACCCATCAACGCTGTGATCCACCAACCCGCCCTGGCCAATAACCTGGGCGTCATCCGCCGCAGCGCGCCGAGCTCGCGCATCTGGGCGGTCGTCAAGGCCAACGCCTACGGCCACGGCATCCGCCGCGTCTTTGCCGCGCTGCGCGGCGCCGACGGTTTCGGCCTGCTGGACCTGAACGAAGCCGTGCTGCTGCGCGACCTGGGCTGGCAGGGGCCGATCCTGCTGCTGGAGGGCTTCTTCCAGCCGCAGGACATTGCCCTGATCGAACAATACCGGCTGACCACCGCGATCCACTGCGACGAACAGTTGCGCATGCTGGAAAGCGCGCGCCCCAGGGGACCGTTGGCGATCCAGCTCAAGCTGAACACCGGCATGAACCGGCTCGGCTTCCATCCGGCCCAGTACCGCGCCGCCTGGGAGCGCGCCCGCGCCATGCCCTGCGTGGGCAGTATCGTCCATATGACGCATTTTTCCGATGCGGATAGTCCCCGAGGCATCGCCCACCAGATCGAGGCCTTCGATGCCGCCACGGCCAACCTGCCGGGCGAGGCGAGCCTGTCGAACTCGGCCGCGGTGCTGTGGCATCCGCAGGCGCACCGGGCCTGGGTGCGTCCGGGCATCATCCTGTACGGCGCCTCGCCGACCGGCCGCGAGGCCGATATCGCCGGCACGGGCCTGCAGCCGGCCATGTCGCTGCACAGCGAACTGATCTCGGTGCAGGACCTGCAGCCGGGCGATACGGTCGGCTACGGCTCGCTGTTTACGGCGGACCGCCCGATGCGCATCGGCGTGGTCGCCTGCGGCTATGCCGATGGCTACCCGCGCCATGCGTCAGGCTGGGGCGAGCAGCGCGCGCCGGTGCTGGTCGACGGCGTGCGTACCGAGCTGATCGGCCGCGTGTCGATGGACATGCTGTGCGTGGACCTGACGCCGTGCCCGAAGGCACGGGTCGGCAGCCCGGTGACGTTGTGGGGCCAGGGCCTGCCGATCGACGAGGTGGCACAGGCCAGCGGCACGGTCGGCTATGAGCTGATGTGCGCGCTGGCGCCGCGCGTGCCGACCACGGTGGCGACCATCACGGCATCCGACAGCGCCGCGCCGGCCGTAGTGTGAAAGGTTGAAAGGGTTGAAAGCGAGACCTGCCGGCAGCGGCTGCCGCCGGCTATTGTGAGGGCCGGGCCACTTGTGCGCCCGGCTCGTTCTTTCCCGCAAGGATTTTCCGTTGGCCAAGACCAAGACCGTCTACACCTGTACCGAATGCGGCGGTACCACGCCGCGCTGGGCCGGCCAGTGCCCGCATTGCCAGCAATGGAACACGCTGGTGGAAACGGTGGCCGAGACGGCCGCTTCCAAGCGCTTCCAGCCGCTGGCTGCGTCGGCCATGGTGCGCAAGCTGTCGGAGATCGACGCCGCCGACGTGCCGCGCTTTTCCAGCTGCATCGACGAGTTTGACCGCGTGCTGGGTGGCGGGCTGGTGGCGGGCGGCGTGGTGCTGATCGGCGGCGATCCAGGCATCGGCAAGTCCACGCTGCTGCTGCAGGCGCTGGCCAACCTGGCCGGACAGCGCCGCGTGCTTTATGTCAGCGGCGAAGAATCGGGCGCGCAGATCGCCTTGCGTGCGCAGCGGCTCGGCGTGGAGAGCCCGGCGCTGGGGCTGCTGGCCGAAATCCAGCTCGAGAAGATCCAGGCCACGCTCGAAGCCGAGAAGCCGGAAGTGGCGGTGATCGACTCGATCCAGACGCTGTACTCCGAGGCGCTGACCTCGGCACCGGGCTCGGTCGCGCAGGTGCGCGAATGCGCGGCGCAGCTGACGCGCATCGCCAAGAGCAGCGGCATCACCATCATCCTGGTCGGCCACGTGACCAAGGAAGGCAGCCTGGCCGGGCCGCGCGTGCTGGAGCATATCGTCGACACGGTGCTGTATTTCGAGGGCGATACGCATTCCTCGCACCGGCTGATCCGCGCTTTCAAGAACCGTTTTGGCGCGGTCAACGAACTGGGTGTGTTCGCCATGACCGAGCGCGGGCTGCGTGGCATCAGCAACCCGTCGGCGCTGTTCCTGTCGCACCATGAAGAGACCGTGCCGGGCTCCTGCGTGCTGGTGACTCAGGAGGGCTCGCGCCCGCTGCTGGTGGAGATCCAGGCACTGGTCGATACCGCGCACGTGCCCAACCCGCGCCGGCTGGCGGTGGGCCTTGAGCAGAACCGGCTGGCGCTGCTGCTGGCGGTGCTGCACCGGCATGCGGGCATTGCCTGCTTTGACCAGGATGTGTTCCTGAATGCGGTGGGCGGGGTCAAGATCACCGAGCCGGCCGCCGACCTGGCGGTGCTGCTGTCGATCCATTCGTCGATGCGCAACAAGCCGCTGCCGCGCGGCCTGGTGGTCTTTGGCGAAGTCGGCCTGGCGGGCGAAATCCGTCCCAGTCCGCGAGGCCAGGAGCGCCTGAAGGAAGCCGCCAAGCTGGGCTTCACGCTGGCCGTGATCCCCAAGGCGAATGCGCCCAGGCAGAAGATCGACGGCCTTGAAGTGATCCCGGTGGAGCGCATCGAGCAGGCCATCGACCGCGTGCGCCACCTGGAGTAATGCATGGATGCGGGCGCGATCGCCATGGAAATGGAAACCCCGCGGCTGCGCCTGCGACAGTGGTGCGATGCCGACTACTCGCCATTCTCCGTGCTGAATGCCGATGCGGAGGTGATGCGTTTTTTCCCCGCGCCGCTGACGCGCGCCGAAAGCGATGCGATGGCTGACCGCTGCCGGGCGCTGATCGCCGGGCGTGGATGGGGGCCGTGGGCCGTGGAGCGCAAGCTGGACCGCGCCTTCATCGGCTTTGTCGGCTTGCACGAACCGGCCGCCGCGCTGCCGTTCTCGCCATGTGTCGAAATCGCCTGGCGCCTGGCACGCGATGCGTGGGGCAGCGGTCTTGCCACCGAAGCGGCGCGCGCGGCGCTGGAATATGGCTTCGGAACGCTTGGCCTGGACGAGATCGTATCCTTCACCACGCTGGAAAACCGCCGCTCGCGCGCGGTGATGGAACGGCTGGGCATGCGCGAGGATGCGCTGGGGTTCGAGCATCCGGCGCTGCCGCCGCGGCATCCGCTGCGTCCCCATTGCCTGTATCGATTGCCCCGCGCCACGTGGCAGGCGAGCGCGGCATAGTGCCCTGCGTCAATCCGCCACAGGGCAGGGGATGCGCAGCCGATGTGGCGCCCAAGGCGGGCGCGGAAAAATCGGTAATAATGCGCAGCAATGCCGCTCCCCGTACTGAAGCCACTTGACGGCACTGCACTGTTTACCGGATCACCCTCTATCACCGCTATGCAAGCCAATTCCCGCGCCTATTTTTTGCTGATCGCCCTGGTTTCCTTCGGCCTGGTCGGCGTTGCGCTCTACCTGCAGTTTGAAATGGGCTACCAGCCCTGTCCGCTTTGCGTGATGCAGCGCTTTGCGTTTATCGGCATCGGGATCTTCTCGCTGCTCGCCGTGGTGGCGCAGAACACGCGTTCGCTGTGGCAAGGGCTGGGCATGCTGTCCGGCATCGCCGGCATTGCAGTGGCCGTTTACCATGTTTCGCTGTTGCTGAACCCGAAGGCAACCTGCGGCATCGATCCGCTGGAGAACTGGGTCAACGCGCTGCCGACCGCCAAGGTGCTGCCGCAGGTGTTCTATGCCGATGGCCTGTGCGCGGCGCCGCTGCCGCCGGTGCTGGGCCTGTCGGTGCCGGCGTGGTCGCTGATCTGGCTGTTTATCCTGACGCTGACGCTGGCGGTGGGGTTGATCCGGCGGGAGAAGAATTTCCGTTGAAGGATGGCGGAGTTGAAATGAAAAACCGGCGCTGTGTGCGCCGGTTTTTCATTGAACAGACAGCCCTCACGCAATCTGCTCGATCTGCTCCTGCAGTTCCAGCCACTTCTCTTCCAGCGTCTCCAGCTCGCCATTGACCTCGCCCTGGCGCTTGAGCATCTCCATCAGCTTCGCCTTGTTGGCTTCGGCATAGCTGCTCTCATCGGCCATAAAGCGGTCGACCTCCTCCTTGGCGGTTTGCAGCACCGCCATCCGCTTCTCCACCTTCTCCAGTTCCTTCGTCAGCGGCTTGCGCAATGCCGACAAGCGCTGGCGTTCGTCGGCCTCGGCGCGGCGCTGGCCCTTGCGGTTGACCGTGGCGGCGTCGCCACCGCTTTCCGCCAGGTGCGCGGCCGTGGCGGCGTTGCGCTTGGCGGCGGCCTGCTGCAGCAGCCAGTCGCGGTAGTCGTCAAGGTCCCCGTCGAAAGGCTTGATGGTGCCGTCGGCGACCAGCATGAACTGGTCGGCGGTGGCGCGCAGCAGGTGGCGGTCGTGTGAGACCAGGATCAGCGTGCCTTCGAACTGCGCCAGCGCCATGGTCAGCGCCTCGCGGGTGTCGAGGTCCAGGTGGTTGGTTGGTTCGTCGAGCAGCAGCAGGTTGGGCTTCTGCCAGACGATCAGCGACAGCGCCAGCCGCGCCTTTTCGCCGCCGGAGAAAGGCTCGATCGGTGACGTGGCCATGTCGCCGCGGAAATTGAAGCTGCCGAGGAAGTCGCGCAGTTCCTGCTCGCGCACATCCGGGGCCAGGCGCGCGAGGTGCTGCAGCGGCGAGTCATGGTCGCGCAGCGTCTCCAGCTGGTGCTGCGCGAAGTAGCCGATCTGCAGGCCCTTGCCCAGGCGCAGCTTGCCGGTCATCGGATCCTGCGTGCCGGCCAGCGTCTTGACCAGCGTGGACTTGCCCTGGCCGTTGGCACCCAGCAGGCCGATGCGCTGGCCGTTCTGGATCGACAGCGCCAGGTTGTGCAGGATGGTGACCGGCGGCTCGGCCTCGGCGTAGCCGCAGTCGACGCCGTCGAGCACCATCATCGGATTGGGCGCGGCGTCGGGCTCTCGGAATTCAAAGGCAAAGCCGGCGGCGACATGCACCGGCGCCAGCCGCTCCATCTTCTCCAGCGCCTTGACCCGGCTCTGCGCCTGGCGCGCCTTGGTCGCCTTGGCCTTGAAGCGCGTGATGAACGACTCCAGGTGCGCGATCTCCTTCTGCTGGCGCGCGTAGGCGGACTGCTGCTGCGCCATCTGCTGCAGCCGCAGGGTCTCGAACAGCGTGTAGTTGCCGCCGTAGCGGCGCAGCTGCTGGTTCTCGATATGCACGGTGACATTGCAGATCGCGTCGAGGAATTCGCGGTCGTGCGAAATCATCACCAGCGTGCCCGGGTAGCGCGCCAGCCAGTCTTCCAGCCAGACGATGGCGTCCAGGTCCAGGTGGTTGGTCGGTTCATCGAGCAGCAGCAGGTCAGACGGGCACATCAGCGCCTGCGCCAGGTTCAGGCGCATGCGCCAGCCGCCGGAGAACGACGACACCGGCTGCGACACCTGGGGCAGCGTGAAGCCCAGCCCCAGCAGCAGCGCCTCGGCGCGGGCGGGGGCGGTGTAGCCGTCGGCATCGGCATAGGCGGCGTGGGCTGCGCCCTCGGCGGTGCCGTCGCCGCTGGCCTGTGCGGCGGCGATGGCCGCTTCGATCTCGCGCAGGCGGGTGTCGCCGTCGATCACGTACTCCACCGCGCTGCGGCTGACCGCCGGCGTTTCCTGCGCTACGTGCGCAATGCGCCATTGCGCCGGGACGCTGAGATCGCCGCCGTCCGGATGCAACTCGCCCCGCAGCAGCGCGAACAGCGTCGACTTGCCGCTGCCATTGGCGCCGACAAGGCCCACGCGCTCGCCCGGGTTGAGCGTGACGGTGGTGTGGTCGAACAGCACCTTGGTGCCGCGCTGGAGGACAAGCTGGTCGATTCGGATCACGGGCGGGGAAACTTCTGAACGGGAACGGGCAACTACGCGGAAGCCGGCCAAGGCGGGTTGGCGGCGCTGGCCGGCATTGTAGCGTTTCCGGTGCGGGGCATGCCCGCGAGTGGCGAAACGCCAGAAATGCCGCGACATTGCGCACCCCCCGGTGCGCCGCATGGCGGCAGCTGCTAGGGATTACCCTTGATCGGACAAAACTCTATTTTCTTGTGGGTTGGTTGAGTGTAAATTCATTTTCACGAATTTTTCACGATGTAACTGGCAGCGTCGCCCGTGCGAACGCCATACCGACCCCCATGACCCAAGGCCATTCGATTTCCGACCGTATTGCGCGCAGCCTGCCCACGCTGACGCCGGCGCACCGCCGCATGGCGGAATACGTGCTGGCCAACCTGTTCCGCGCGGCCACGATGCGCATCGACGAGTTCGCCGCCGCGGTGGATGTGTCGGTAGCGACCGCCAACCGTTTTGCGCGGGCGCTGGGATTTGACGGCTACCCGCAGTTCCGTACCGAGCTGGTGCGCGGCTTCGAGGCCACGCTGGCGCCGGTCGAGCGGCTGCGCAGCGAGCTGGAACGGCCCGCCACCGTGGCCGAGGTGTTCGCCGCCTCGCTTGAGGATGCGGCCGCCAATGCCGAAGCCACGCGGCGCGGCATCGACGCGCAGGCGTGCGAGCGCGCGGTCTCGGCGATCCTGGGCGCGCAGCGGGTCTACGTGGCGGGCTTCGGCGCCAGCGGCTTCCTGGCCGGCCTGCTGCAGCACGGGCTGGAGATGCATTGCCGCATGGTGACCTCGGTGGCCGGCGCCGGCGGCGCCTCGCATGCGGCGCGCCAGCTGTTCAAGCTGCAGCCGAGCGACCTGCTGATCGTGATCGCCTTCCCGCGCTACGTGACCGACACCATCGAGCTGGCGCAGCGCGTCAAGGCGCACGGCGGCCGGGTGCTGGCACTGACCGACGGGCCGACCTCGCCGCTGGCGCCGCTGGCCGATATCGCGCTGTACGCGCAGGCCGCCAACCGGCTCTCGGCCAACTCCGATGCGACGGTGCTGGCGCTGATCGAAGCGCTGTGCGGCGCAGTCGCGCACCGCGCCGAGCGGCCGGTCAAGGCCGCCGCCGAAATGACCGAATTCCTGCTGCCGTGGCTGTATGGCACGCCGGGCGCAGAACGCGCCGGCCGTGCCGGGCCAGCCGCGCCGCAGCCTACCGAAGACCAGGCGGCCGGCACCACGCGCCGCCGCGTGTCCAACCTCAAGAAGTCCTGAGCCATTCCATGCAACAAGCAGTCATTGCCATCCACGGCGGCGCCGGCACCATCACACGCGAGGCGATGGATCCCGCGCGCGAACGCGAATACACCGAGGCGCTGGAACACGTGCTGCAAGCCGGCCAGCGCATCCTGGCCGATGGCGGCAGCGCGCTCGACGCCGTGACCGAGGCCGTGCGCCTGCTGGAGGAATGCCCGCTGTTCAACGCGGGCAAGGGCGCCGTGCTGACCCACGCCGGCACCTATGAACTCGACGCGGCCGTGATGGACGGTGCCACCCGCGACGCCGGCGCGGTCGCCTGTGTCACGCGCCTGCGCAATCCGGTGCTGGCCGCGCGCGCGGTGCTCGACCACAGCGAGCACGTGCTGTTTGCCGGTGCCGGTGCGGAGGCCTTCGCCGCCGCACACGGGCTGGAGCTGGTGGAACAGGATTACTACTTCACGCAGGCACGCCATGAACAATGGCAGCGCGCCCGCGGTACCGCCGGCATGGCGCTGCTCGACCATGACGCAGCCGCACTGGCGGCACGCAAGAACCCAGCCGAGCCGGCCGACCCGATCGATCCGGACAGCAAGTTCGGCACCGTCGGCGCGGTGGCGTGCGACAGCCGCGGCAACCTCGCTGCGGCGACCTCCACTGGCGGCGTGACCAACAAGAAAGTGGGACGCGTGGGCGATACCCCGGTCATCGGCGCGGGCTGCTATGCCGACGAGGTGGTGGCGGTGTCCGCCACCGGCACCGGCGAGATGTTCATCCGCACCGTGGCCGCGCACGATGTCTCGGCGCAGATGCGCTATGCCGGCTTGTCGCTGGAAGAATCGGCACGGCGCGTGGTGATGGAAAAACTCGTTGCCATCGAAGGCCGCGGCGGACTGATCGCGGTTGACCGTGCTGGCAACGTCACGCTGCCGTTCAACACCGAAGGCATGTACCGCGGCTTTGCCCGCGTGGGCGAGGCGGTCGACGTCTCCATCTACGGCTGACCCACGCCGCACCGGCAAGTCTCAGCACTCGCAGCAAACAAGGAGTTCCAGTGGCCACTACCCCTGCGCAATCGCACGCTTCCGCCTCCGGCATTGTCCTGCCGCCCGAGCGCGTCGTCTCGGTCAACGGCCTGAGCGTGCGCTTTGCCACCTCCGAACGTACCGTCGAGGCCGTGCGCAACCTGTCGTTCCATGTCGACCGCGGCGAGACGCTGGCGGTGGTGGGCGAGTCGGGCTCGGGCAAGTCGGTCACGTCGCTGGCGCTGATGCGGCTGGTCGAGCATGGCGGCGGCAAGATCGCCAGCGGCAGCATGCTGCTGCGCCGGCGCGGCGGCGAGGTCATCGACCTGGCGCGCGCCGATAACGCGACGCTGCGCGGCGTGCGCGGCGCCGACGTGGCGATGATCTTCCAGGAGCCGATGACCTCGCTCAACCCGGTGTTCCCGGTGGGTGAGCAGATCGCCGAATCGATCCGGCTGCACCAGGGCAAGAGCCGCGCCGCGGCGCGTGCCGAGGCACTGCGCATGCTTGAGCTGGTGCGCATCCCCGAGGCGCGCCGCGTGCTGGAGCGCTACCCGCACCAGCTCTCCGGCGGCATGCGCCAGCGCGTGATGATCGCGATGGCGCTGTCATGCAAGCCGGCACTGCTGATCGCCGACGAGCCGACCACCGCCCTGGATGTCACCATCCAGGCAGAGATTCTGCAGCTGATCCGCGGCCTGCAGGCGGAAATGCATATGGGCGTGGTCTTCATCACCCACGACATGGGCGTGGTGGCGGAGGTGGCCGACCGCGTGCTGGTGATGTACCGCGGCGAGAAGGTGGAAGAGGGCAGTTCCGACGATGTGTTCCGCGCGCCGGCGCACCCCTACACGCGCGCACTGCTGTCGGCCGTGCCGCGCCTGGGCGCGATGAGCGGCACCGACCTGCCGGCCAAGTTCCCGCTGCTGCGCGTGGACAGCGCCCGCGCGGAGCAGGCCGCGCCGCAGGACACGGTCAGGCCCGGCGTCGCGCCGATCCTGCGCGTGCAGGACCTGGTCACGCGCTTCGACGTGCCCGGCGGCCTGTTCGGCCGCGTCACGCGCCGCGTGCATGCGGTCGAGCAGGTCAGCTTCGATCTCTATCCCGGCGAAACGCTGGCACTGGTGGGCGAGTCCGGCTGCGGCAAGTCCACCACGGGCCGCTCGCTGCTGCGGCTGGTGGAAAGCCAGAGCGGCACCATCGAGTTCAACGGCCAGAACATCAGCAAGATGGAAGGCCCGGCGCTGCAGACCCTGCGCCGCAATATCCAGTTCATCTTCCAGGACCCGTTCGCCTCGCTCGATCCGCGCGTGCCGGTGGGTTATTCGATCATGGAGCCGCTGCTGGTGCACAAGGCGGCCAGCGGCAAGGAAGCCGAGCAGCGCGTGGCGTGGCTGCTCGACAAGGTGGGGCTGGACCCGTCGCACGCGGCACGCTACCCGCACGAGTTCTCCGGCGGCCAGCGCCAGCGCATCTGCATTGCACGCGCGCTGGCGCTGAACCCCAAGGTGGTGGTGGCGGACGAATCGGTCTCCGCGCTCGACGTGTCGATCCAGGCGCAGATCGTCAACCTGATGCTGGACCTGCAGCGCGAGCTGGGCATCGCCTTCCTGTTTATCTCGCACGACATGGCGGTAGTGGAGCGCGTCAGCCACCGCGTGGCGGTGATGTACCTGGGCCAGATCGTCGAGATCGGCCCGCGCCGCGCGATCTTCGAGAACCCGCAGCACCCGTACACGCGCAAGCTGATGTCGGCGGTGCCGATCGCCGATCCGGCGCGGCGTCACCTGCGGCGCGAGCCGCTGAACGATGAGATTCCCAGCCCGATCCGCGCGGTCGGCGACGAGCCGGTGGTGCAGCCGCTGGTGCAGGTCGCCGGCAGCGGCGCGCTTGGCCACTATGTCGCCCGGCATGCCGTCGGCGGCGCCTATTGAAGTCCAGGAAATTCCGCAGTTACCAAGGAGATTCGACGATGTCTGCACGTATGGTTTCGCCCCGATGGATGGCCGGCGCCTTTACCGCCGGCGCGCTCGGCATGCTGGCCGCTGCCCCGGCCTTTGCGGCCAAGGATGCCGTGATGGCGGTGTATTCCACCTTCACCACGCTGGACCCGTACGATGCGAACGACACGCTGTCGCAGGCGGCCAGCAAGTCGTTCTACCAGGGCCTGTTCGGCATGGACAAGGACATGAAGCTGGTCAACGTGCTGGCCGACAGCTATGACGTCAGCAAGGATGGGCTGGTCTACACCATCAAGCTGAAGAAGGGCATCAGGTTCCACGACGGCACCACCTTCGATGCCGCCGCCGTCAAGGCCAACCTGGACCGCGTCACCAACCCGGCCAACAAGCTCAAGCGCTATACGCTGTTCAACCGCGTCGCCAAGACCGACGTGGTCGATGCCAATACCGTCAAGGTCACGCTGAAGGAGCCGTTCTCGCCGTTCATCAACGTGCTGGCGCATCCGTCGGCAGTGATGATCTCGCCGGCCGCGCTGCAGAAGTACGGCAAGGAGATTGCCTTCCACCCGGTCGGCACCGGCCCGTTCGAGTTCGTCGAGTGGAAGCAGCCCGATCACCTGAAGGGCAAGAAGTTCGCCGGCTACTGGAAGACCGGCTACCCGAAGATCGACAGCATCACCTGGAAGCCGGTGGTCGACAACAACACGCGCGCGGCCATCATGCAGACCGGCGAGGCGGACTTTGCCTTCAGCATCCCGTTCGAGCAGGCCGCGGTGCTGAAGAACAGCCCCAAGGTCGAGCTGATCTCGTCGCCGTCGATCATCCAGCGCTACCTGAGCCTGAACACCACGGTCAAGCCGTTCAACGACCCCAAGGTGCGCCAGGCCATCAACTACGCGATCAACAAGGACGCGCTCGCCAAGGTGGCCTTTGCTGGCTACGCCGTGCCGGCCGAGGGCGTGGTGCCGCCGGGCGTTGACTTTGCGGAGAAGCTGGGCCCGTGGCCGTATGACCCGGCCAAGGCGCGCGCGCTGCTCAAGGAAGCCGGCTACCCGAACGGATTCGAGACCACGCTGTGGTCGGCTTACAACCACACCACCGCGCAGAAGGTGATCCAGTTCGTGCAGCAGCAACTGCAGCAGGTCGGCATCAAGGCGCAGGTGCAGGCGCTGGAAGCCGGCCAGCGTGTGGAGAAGGTCGAAAGCGTGCAGAAGCCGGAAGACGCCGGCGTGCGTATCTACTACGTGGGCTGGTCGTCGTCGACCGGTGAATCGGACTGGGCGCTGCGGCCGCTGCTGGCTTCGGAATCGATGCCGCCCAAGCTGCTGAACACCGCGTACTACAAGAACGACCAGGTCGATGCGGACATCGCGGGCGCGCTGCGCACCACGGACCGCAGCGAGAAGGCGCGCCTGTACAAGGACGCGCAGGAACGCATCTGGAAGGATGCGCCGTGGGCCTTCCTGGTGACGGAGAAGGTGCTGTTCGCGCGCAGCAAGCGGCTGACCGGTGCGTATGTGATGCCGGATGGGTCGTTTAACTTTGATGAGATCGATATCAAGCAGTGATGGAGTGTGAGAGGGGCGGACTTCGTGGATGCTCCGGCCCTCTCCCCCGGCCCCTCTCCCGCGTGCGGGAGAGGGGAGCAAACAGCGGGTGATGTCTTGAGCCGCGAGGGTTTTCTCCCCTCTCCATCCGGTCCCTCCGGGGAGAGGGGCGGGGGAGAGGGCAGGCGGTGGCAGCACCGCTGAGCCTCACTCCGCCACAACTCCCTCAACCAAAGCAGTAAAGCAGTAAGCCGATGGTGGCCGCCTGCCCGCGACGCGGGGTTCGCAGGCAGGCGGCCTGCGGCCCTTCTTCATGGTGTGCAATGCTGAACTACTTCCTCAAACGAGTGCTGGGCGTGATCCCCACGCTGCTGATCGTGGCAGTGCTGGTGTTCCTGTTCGTCCACCTGCTGCCGGGCGATCCCGCGCGGCTGGCGGCGGGCCCCGAGGCCGACTCGGCCACGGTCGAACTGGTGCGCAAGGACCTGGGCCTGGACCGGCCGCTGCCCGAGCAGTTCGTCAACTTCTTCTCCAATGCGATCCGCGGCGAGTTCGGCAATTCGCTGCGCACCAAGCGCCCGGTGAGCGAAGAGATCGGCGACCGCTTCATGCCGACGCTGCTGCTGACGGTGGCGTCGATGGCGTGGGCGGTGGTGTTCGGCATGGCCATCGGCATCGGCTCTGCGGTGTGGCGCAACCGTTGGCCGGACCGGCTCGGCATGACGCTGGCGGTGTCGGGCATTTCTTTCCCCGCCTTCGCGCTCGGCATGCTGCTGATGGAGGTGTTCTCCGTGCAGCTGGGCTGGCTGCCGTCGATCGGCGCCGACAGCTGGAAGCACTACGTGCTGCCGTCGATCACGCTGGGCGCGGCGGTGGCGGCGGTGATGGCGCGCTTCACCCGCGCCTCGTTCGTCGAGGTGCTGCAGGAAGACTTTATCCGCACCGCCCGCGCCAAGGGCGTGCACGAGACGGTGGTGGTGGCCAAGCACGGCCTGCGCAACGCCATGATCCCGGTGGTGACGATGATGGGCCTGCAGTTCGGCTTCCTGCTGGGCGGCTCGATCGTGGTCGAGAAGGTGTTCAACTGGCCGGGCCTCGGGCGCCTGCTGGTCGATGCCGTCGAGATGCGCGACTACCCGGTGATCCAGGCCGAGGTGCTGCTGTTCTCGCTCGAATTCATCCTGATCAACCTGGTGGTGGACATGCTCTACACCGTGATCAACCCAACCATCCGCTACAAGTGAGGCCGGCATGACTGAACTTTCCACGCCCGCCGCAAGCGAAGCGGCACCCGCCACCGCCCCCTCCGCTCCCATTGTGGAGGCCGTGCGCACGCCATGGACCGAGTTCTGGCGCAAATTCCGCAAGCAGCACCTGGCGCTCGGCGCCGGCGTGTTCGTGCTGCTGCTGGTGCTGGTCGCCATCCTGGCGCCGCATATCGTGCCGTACGACCCCGAGAACTTCTTTGACTACGACGCGCTCAACGCCGGCCCGTCGGCTGCGCACTGGATGGGCGTCGATTCGCTCGGGCGCGATATCTTCAGCCGTATCCTGGCCGGCGCGCGCATCTCGCTGGCGGCCGGCTTCCTGTCGGTCATCATCGGCGCGCTGATCGGCACCGTGCTGGGCCTGCTGGCGGGGTACTACGAGGGCTGGTGGGACCGCATCGTGATGCGCATCTCCGATGTGCTGTTCGCCTTCCCGGGGATCCTGCTGGCGATCGGCATCGTCGCCATCCTGGGCAATGGCATGACCAACGTGATCTTTGCCGTGGCGATCTTCAGCATCCCGGCGTTCGCGCGGCTGGTGCGCGGCAATACGCTGATGCTGAAGCGGCTGACCTATGTGGAAGCCGCGCGCAGCATCGGCGCGTCGGACTGGACCATCCTGATGCGCCATATCCTGCCGGGCACGGTGTCGTCGATCGTGGTGTATTTCTCGATGCGGATCGGCACCTCGATCATCACCGCGGCCAGCCTGTCTTTCCTGGGGCTGGGCGCGCAGCCGCCCACGCCGGAGTGGGGCGCGATGCTGAACGAGGCCCGCGCCGACATGGTGACCGCACCGCACGTGGCGATCTTCCCGAGCCTGGCGATCTTCCTGACGGTGCTCGCATTCAACCTGCTTGGCGACGGCCTGCGCGACGCGCTGGATCCCAAGATCGACCGCCGCTGAGCCATGCAGACACCGACACAGGGCATACCGCGCATCGGCAGCCTGGCGGCAGGGCCGCGCGACAGCATCGCCGACGTGCCGGGCGTGACCGTGGGCCACTGCACGCTGTCGCAGGATGCGGTGCAGACCGGCGTGACCGTGATCCGCCCGCACGGCGGTGATCCGTATCGCGACAAGGTGCCCGCGGCGGCTACCGTGCTCAATGGCTTCGGCAAGAGCGTGGGGCTGGTGCAGGTGGACGAACTGGGCGTGCTGGAGACGCCGGTTGCGCTGACCAACACCTTCTCGGTCGGCGCAGTCGCGCAGGCGCAGATCCGCGCCGCCGTCGCCGCCAACCCGGAGATCGGGCGCGCGTGGCCTACCGTCAATCCGCTGGTGTTCGAATGCAATGACGGCTACCTGAACGATATCCAGCGCATGGCGGTGGACGGCAGCCACCATGACGCCGCGTTGGCGGGTGCCGGCGCGGATGTCGCGCAGGGCGCAATCGGCGCAGGACGCGGCATGTCGTCGTTCGGCGTCAAGGGCGGCATCGGCACGGCATCGCGCATGGCGCAAGGCTATTGCGTCGGCGCGCTGGTGCTGGCCAACTTCGGCACGCCGGAGTCGCTGACGCTGGCGGGCAAGCTGGTCGGGCCGGAACTGGTGCGGCGGCTGGCGCAGCCCGACGTGGTGGCGCAGCCTGAAAAGGGCTCGATCATCATGGTCGTGGCCACCGACGCGCCGCTGGACGCGCGCCAGTTGCGCCGGCTGTCGCTGCGCGCGGGAGCGGGGCTGGCCCGTACCGGCTCGGTATTCGGGCACGGCTCGGGCGACATCGCGCTGGCTTTTTCGACCGCTTATACCGTGCCGCATGAGGCTGGGCGTGCGATGCCCGCCATCGCCATGCTTCATGAAACGCTGCTCGACCCGCTGTTCCGCGCCGCCGCGGATAGTGTCGAGCAGGCCATCGTGCATGCGCTCTGGCATGCGGCGACGGTGCAGGGCCGCGATGGCCATGCCCGCCGCGCCTTGCTGGAGATCATGCCAGAACTGCGCCAGACCGCCTGATGAAGATCCTGATTTCCACCGATATCGAAGGCGTCGCCGGCGTCTTCCACGCCGAGCAGACCCGTGCCGGCAACGGCGAATACGAGCGCGCCCGCGCCTGGATGACCGCCGAGGCCAACGCAGCCGTCTCCGGCGCCTTTGCCGGCGGCGCCACCGAAGTGCTGGTCAACGACTCGCACGGCGGCTTCCGCAACCTGCTGCCGGACCAGATCGACCCGCGCGCGCGGCTGGTGCTCGGCAAGCCGCGCTACCTCGGCATGATGGCCGGCATCGAGGACGGCGCCGACGGCGTGCTGATGATCGGCTATCACGGCCGCGCACAGAGCCGCGGCGTGCTGGCGCACACCATCAACAGCAGCGCCTTTGCCCGGGTCTGGCTCAACGGCATGGAGCTGGGCGAGGCCGGTTTATACGGCGCGCTGGCCGGGGAACGGGGCGTGCCGGTGCTGATGGCCAGCGGCGACGATGTCTTCGTGCACGAGACCCGGCCGCTGATGCCGTGGGTGCGCTTTGTCGAGACCAAGCGTGCCGGCGGCTTCGGCAGCGGCACCACGCTGTCGCCGGCGGCTGCGCGCGAGGCGATCGAAGCGGCCGCGGCCGAGGGCGTGCGCGCCGCCGCGCAGGCGCAATGCCTGCGGCTCGACGCGCCGGTGAGCGCCCGGCTGCAGACGTTGACGCCGGCGCATGCCGACCTGTTCTGCCAGTGGCCGTCGCTGGAGCGCCTGGACGGCGTGACATTGGGCTTCCAGGCCGATTCCGTGCAGGCCGCAGTGCGCATGCTCAACTGCCTGTCGGCGATGTCGTTCATGCTGAAGTAGCGCCTGCGGGCGGCGGATCGTGCGGATCGGCGACAATAGCGGGTCCGCAGCCAACCAGCATTACGCAATTCCGCATGACCCAGGCACACGACGGGGGCTGGATCCCCGTACGCAAGGACTTCGTCGACTTGGACACCCGCTGCCAGGCGCGCGGCAACAGCCGCCGGCACCACGGTTTCCCCCACGGACAGGCCTACATCCTGCGCGACGCCGCCGGACATGAGTACCCGTTCGGCGAAGACTGCGCGCGCGCCGCGGTGGCGCATCCCGGGCTGCTGCAGCAGGTGCCGGACTACACCGAGCGCGACGTGGTGCCGCGCACGGCCTTGCCCGACCCCATCCCCGCCGGCGCCCGGCGCGGACGCCGCAGCGCGGCCGAAACCGCGGCGGCCGAGCGCCTCGCCGCCATCCGCTACCTGGTGCTGCGCATGGAAAAGGTGGCCGCCGTGCCGCGCGTGCAACCCACGGTGCATTTTCCCGCGCTGGAGGCGATCTACGAGCAATACCTGCGTACCGGCGACCTCGCCAGCGCCCAGGTGCGCCGCATCCTGGCGATCGAGCGTGCCCCCAGCACGCCGCCGCGGCTGCGTGCCATCAACCTGCTCGACGTCTACACCGCCCATGTCAAGCTGGAGCGGCTGATCGCCGCGTCCAACAGCGTTGAAAACATCCGCTTCCTGCGCAGCCTGCACGACTGGCTGGCGCGCCACCTGGTGATGACCGCCAGCCAGCTGGCCGCGGCGGGGATCGAGATGCACCCGCAGGCCTTCACTTCGCCCGGCATCTGGGGCCCGGAGGCGGAAGCGGCAAGTCCGGCGCCGGCGAGTTCCGACCCGACCGGCTCGCTGTTCTAGCCCCGCTGGCAAGACCGGCGGAAATGGCGTCTAATGCCTGCATCGCCATCCGCCGGTGACGCCATGAGCCATTTTTCGCGCAGCTACGCCGAAGCCCGCCAGAAATTCCTTGATGCCGCGCGTGCGGTCGGGGCTGACCTGGCACAGTTCCCGCACCCGACCCGCCGCGGCAGCGCCGGCGAGGATCTGGCGATCGACGTGGCGCAGGTGGGCCAGCCTGGCGCGCGCCAGTGCCTGATGGTCACCTCCGGCACGCATGGCGCCGAGGGCTTCGCCGGCTCGGGTGCGCAGATTGCGATGCTGAACGACGCCGCGCTGCTGGCCGATTGCGCCGCCGCCGGCACCAGCCTGCTGCTGGTCCACGCCATCAACCCTTACGGCTTTTCGCACCTGCGCCGGGTCAACGAAGACAATGTCGACCTGAACCGCAATTTCATGGACTTCACGCAGCCGCTGCCGCACAACGCGCCCTATGCCGAGATCGCGCCGATGCTGCTGCCGGCGCAGTGGCCGCCCTCGGGCGAGGACCAGGCCCGGCTGATGAAGACCGTGGCCGAGCGCGGCATGGCGTGGTACCAGGCCGCGCTGAGCGGCGGCCAGTACCAGGACCCGGAGGGCATGTTCTTCGGCGGCACCAAGGCGACCTGGAGCAACTACACCCTGTGCCGCATCCTGGCGCGCTTTGGCGCCGGGCGCGAGACGCTGCGCTGGATCGACGTGCACACCGGCCTGGGGCCGTGGGGCTATGGCGAGCCCATCCACATGGGCCCGGACACGCCCGAGTCCGTGACGCGCACGCGCGCGATCTGGGGCAGCCGGGTGACGTCGATCTATGACGGCTCGTCGACCTCGGCCAACCTGACCGGACTGGCCTGGCAGTCGGTGCCGCAGACGTTGCCGGGCGTCGACTATGCCGGCATCGCGCTGGAATTCGGCACGCTGCCGGTGGGCGAGGTGCTGGACGCGCTGCGCGGCGACCACTGGCTGCACCAGCATCCCGAGGCGGACGAGAACCAGCGCGCGCTGGTGCGCCAGGCGATGTGGCAGGCCTTCTATGGCGATGCCGACGACTGGCGCGACGGCGTAGTGACGCAGGTGACCGACGCCGTGCGCAGCACGCTGGCCGCGGCCTGAGCGGGCCTGGGCGGGCCTGAGCGGGGCGCATCTCGCATTCGAAATCCTTCAATACAGGGCGTAAGCCGCTTCTGGTAATGTCTCGGGCTTGGCTGTAGAGTGCCGTCAAAGGCACCGCTGCGGCAGCGGCGACAGCTGTCTGCCAGCCGCGGCCCCGGACAGGCAGGACAACACGACCACCAAGAACAAGACGGAAGGGGTATCCCGGCCGGTCAGCGGCAAAAGCGCACGCGCCGGGCCCGGCAAGGCGCGCGGCGCCGCTTCCGGCATCAGCTCGGCGGGGAGGCCGGCGCGATGACGCTCTACGAACTCAAGCCCAGGTTCCAGGCATGGCTGCGCCCGGTGGTGCACGACCTGGCCCATCGCGGCGCCACCGCCAACCAGGTCACCGTGGCCGCGGCCGCCGGCTCGCTCGCGGTCGGGGTGCTGGCCGCCACCGGCATGCTGGTGGCCGAGACCCCGGCGCTGTTCCTGCTGTTTCCCCTCTGGCTGTTCCTGCGCATGGCGCTCAACGCCATCGACGGCATGCTGGCGCGCGAGCACGGCCAGCAGAGCGCGCTTGGCGCCTACCTCAACGAACTCGGCGACATCGTCTCGGACCTGGCGCTGATCCTGCCGCTGGCGGCGCTGCCGGATTTCGGGCTGGCGCAGGTCGGCACCTTTGCCTTGCTGGCGGTGATGGTCGAGGCCGCCGGCCTGATCGGGCCGCTTGCCGGCGCCAGCCGGCGCTACGACGGCCCGCTTGGCAAGAGCGACCGTGCCTTCGCGGTCGGGGCCATCGCGCTGTGGGCCGGGCTCGGCCTTGGCTTCAACGGTGCCGCTTCCTGGCTGTGGCTGGCGCTGTCCTTGCTGTCGCTGTACACCATCGCCAATCGCGTGCGCCGCGGCGTTGCCGAGGCGCGTGCCCGCACCGCAGGCTAAGCCCATGGACCGAGCCGCTATCCGCCAGCCGCAGGAGCGGCTTTTCCAGACCCATGACGGCCAGGCGCTGTTCTACCGCCACTGGCCGGCGGTGGAGGGCCCGGCGCGCGGCGCCGTGGTGCTGTTCCACCGCGGCCACGAGCATTCCGGCCGTGTCTCCCACCTGGCCGACGAACTGAACCTGCCCGGCTACGACATCTTTGCCTGGGACGCGCGCGGCCACGGGCGCTCGCCCGGCGAGCGCGGCTACAGCCCCAGCCTGGCGCATTCGGTGCGCGACATCCAGACGTTTACCCAGCATATCGCCGACGAGCACGGCATCCCGCTGGAGCGCACCGCGGTGGTCGCGCAAAGCGTCGGCGCGGTGCTGGCCGCCACCTGGGTGCACGACTACGCGCCGCCGATCCGCGCGCTGGTGCTGGCCTCGCCCGCGTTCAAGGTCAAGCTGTACGTGCCGTTCGCGCGGCCGGGGCTGAAGCTGATGCACCGGCTGCGCGGCAGGTTCTTCGTCAACAGCTACGTCAAGGCGAAGTTCCTGACGCACGATCCCGAACGCATTGCCGGCTATGACACCGACCCGCTGATCACGCGGCCGATCGCGGTCAATATCCTGCTGGACCTGTACGAGACCGCGGAACGCATCGTCGCCGATGCCGCCGCGATTACGGTGCCGACGCAGCTGCTGATCTCCGGCGCCGACTGGGTCGTGCACCGCGGGCCGCAGGACCGCTTCTACGAGCGGCTGGGCGCGCGCACCAAGGAACGCATCGTGCTGGACGGCTTCTTCCACGACACGCTGGGCGAGCGCGACCGCAAGCTGGCCGTGGATGCGGCGCGCCGCTTTATCGTGCGCGAGTTCGACACGCCGTCACGGCCGCGTTCGCTGCTGGATGCCGACCAGATCGGTCCGTTCCGGGAAGAATCGGACCGGCTGGCGTCGGCGCCGGGTGGACTGGCGGCCTGGTACTGGCGCGCGGCGCGCGCCAACCTGAAGCTCGGTGGCATGCTGTCGGACGGCGTGCGGCTGGGGCATGAGACGGGTTTCGACTCGGGCTCGACGCTCGACTACGTTTACCGCAATACCCCCTCGGGCCGAGGCCGGCTGGGCCGGCTGGCCGACGAGCAATACCTCGGCGCCATCGGCTGGCGCGGCATCCGCCAGCGCAAGGTCCACGCCGAAGCGCTGATCGCCGAGGCCGTGCGGCGGCTACGCGCGGCCGGCATGCCGGTGCGCATGGTCGATATCGCCGCCGGCCACGGGCGCTACGTGCTGGAGGCGCTGGGCGCGCTGGACGGCGGTGCAGCCGCGGTCGAATCGATCCTGCTGCGCGACTACAGCCCGCTCAATGTCGAACAGGGCAGGGCGCTGATCGCCGCCAAGGGACTGCAAGGGGTTGCCCGCTTCGAACAGGGCGATGCCTTCGACGCCGACAGCCTGGCAGCGCTGATGCCGGCGCCGACGCTGGCCGTGGTGTCCGGCCTGTACGAGCTGTTCCCGGAAAACGCGATGGTGCGGCGCTCGCTGGAAGGCCTGGCGCGCGCGGTGCCGCCGGGCGGTTATCTGGTCTACACGGGCCAGCCCTGGCATCCGCAGCTCGAATTCATCGCCCGCGCGCTGACCAGCCACCGTGGCGGCGCCGCCTGGGTGATGCGCCGCCGTTCGCAGGCCGAGATGGACGAGCTGGTGCGCGCCGCCGGCTTCGACAAGGTGACCCAGCGCATCGACCCGTGGGGCATCTTCACCGTCAGCCTGGCGCGCAGGCGCGAAGCATGAGCACGCTGCCCGCCGATGCGGCTGCCTCGGCATCCGGGGGTGAACGCCCGTGGGGGCTGGCCTGCCTGCTGCTGGCGCTGGCCGGCGCGTTTTTCTTTTCCAGCTATGGTTTTGCCAACTGGCTCGCGAGCCAGCGCGCGCAGGTGCCGTCGGTCTTTTTCGGCTGGGAACGCGGCATCCCGTTCCTGCCGTGGACCATCATCCCGTACTGGTCGATCGACCTGCTGTACGGCATCTCCTTCTTCCTGTGGCGCACGCGCGCGGCGCTGGTCACGCACGTCAAGCGGCTGGTGCTGGCGCAGCTGGTGTCGGTCGCGTGCTTCATCGCGTTCCCGCTGCGCTTCAGCTTCGAGCGGCCGCAAGCGGACGGGCTGCCTGGCCAGCTGTTCGCGCTGCTGGGCGGCTTCGACCTGCCGTTCAACCAGGCGCCGTCGCTGCATATCAGCCTGCTGGTGATCCTGTGGACAGCGTACGCGGCGCACCCGCGCGGCGGCTGGCGCTGGCTGCTGCATGGCTGGTTCGCGCTGATCGGTGTGTCGGTGCTGACCACGTGGCAGCACCACTTGATCGACGTGCCGACCGGGGCGCTGGTTGGCTGGCTGTGCGTTTACCTGTTTCCGATGCAATTGCCGGGCGTTGCGGCGGGCTTGCCCGATGCGCGCACCCGGCAGCTTTCGCGGCGGTACGCGCTTGGCGCCGTCATCGCATTGCTGTGCGCGGGGCTGGCGGTGGGAGCATCCGTGACGCTGGCCTTCCTGCTGCTGTGGGCCGCGCTGGCGCTGGCCTGCGTCGCCCGCCTCTACGCGCTGGCCGCGCCGGCGTGGTTCCAGAAGAACGCCGACGGCACCATGGCGCAGGCGGCACGCTGGGTGCTGGCGCCTTACCTGTTCGGCGCCTTCCTGAATTCGCGCTGGTGGACACGGCGCGCGCCGCAGGCCAGCCGCATCGCCGACGGCGTCTGGGTCGGCCGCTTCCCGACCGATGCCGAGTTGCGGGCGTTGGGCGCCGATGCCGTGCTCGACCTCAGCGCCGAACTGCCGCGCGCCGCGACCGGTCCCGGACTGGCCTATTGCTGCGTGCCGGTGCTGGACCTGACCGTGCCGACCGCGCGGCAACTGGAGCAGGCCGTGGCGCAACTCGACGCGTGGCACGTCCAGAGGCGCCGGATACTGGTGAGTTGCGCCCTGGGCTATTCACGCAGCGCGCTGGTGGCCGCCGCGTGGATGGCGCGCCGGCAGGGGCTGCGCGACGCGCCGGCGGCGCTGGCCGCATTGCGCGCGCACCGGCCTGCGGTGGTGCTGGGACGCGAGCACGCCGCGGCGCTGCAGGCGTGGCTGGACCAGTATCCGGCACCGGAGGCTGCCGATGGCCGCTGACGCCGCCCGCAGCGGTACCACCGATGCCTGGATCGCGCACGCCGTCACCGGCGCGCTGTCCGGTGCGTTCTGGATCGGCGTGGCCGGGCTGGCCTTCGCGCTGGCTTCCGCATGGCTGTCTGCCAGTCCCGCACTGTCTGCACTGCCGCTGCTGGTGGCGCTGGCTCAGCTATGGTTGCTGCTGCGCGTGGCGATCGACCGGCGCCTGTTCGACGCGCTGGCCGCGTCGGCCGACCGTGACGGCCAGGCGGACCTGGCCGGCCTCGACGGCGCGCTGACCGGACTGGGCTGGATCACGCCCGACCGCGCTGGCCGTCCGTTGCGCGAACGCGCACGCGGCGCGATGCGGCTGGTACGCGCCAGCGCGCTACTGGCCGCGCTCCAGCTGTGCCTGTCCCTGTTGATCTTGCTGCTGAGGTGAAAAACACCATGTGGGTCGCCCGTGCCACCGCGCACGCCATCATCGCTTTCGCGCGCCTGCTGACCGGCATGCGCGCCAACTGGCAGGGCTGCTTTCCCGCCGCGGTGCAGCGTGTGTACTTTGCCAACCACAGCAGCCATGGCGATTTCGTGCTGATCTGGGGCTGCCTGCCGCCCGACCTGCGCACCGGCACGCGTCCGGTGGCGGGAGCCGACTACTGGGACTGCTCGCCGCTGCGGCGCTTTATCGGCCGTGACGTGTTCCGCGCGCTGCTGATCGACCGCACCCATAGCGATCCCGGCAGCGATCCGGTGGCGCTGATGCGCGGCGCGCTGGAGGGTGGCGATTCGCTGATCCTGTTTCCCGAGGGCACCCGAAATACCACCGAGGCGCGGCTGCTGCCGTTCAAGAGCGGCATCTACCACCTGGCGCGCGCCTGCCCGGCGGTGGAGTTCGTGCCGGTCTGGATCGACAACCTCAACCGCGTCATGCCCAAGGGCGAGGTCGTGCCGGTGCCGCTGCTGTGCACCGTGACCTTCGGCCGGCCGGTACTGGTGGCCGACGGCGAAGACAAGGAGAGCTTCCTTTCCCGCTGCCGCGACGGCTTGCTCGCGCTTGCCCCCGAACTGGACTGATGACCATGCCGACCACGCCCACCCTGCACTGGAGCCATGAAACCTGGCTGCTGTTCGGCGGCCTCTTTGCGGTGCTGCTGCTCGCCTCCACCGTGACCGCGCTGCTGCGCTGGCGCGTGGCCGGCGGCGGCCAGCACGCGGTGATCGACAACCTGGCGCAGCGCGTCAATGCCTGGTGGTGGATGATCGGCATCATGGGCGTGGCCTTCGCGCTGGGGCGCACCGCGGTGATCGTGCTGTTCTTCCTGCTGTCGTTCCTTGCGCTGCGCGAGTTCGTCACCATCACCACCACGCGCCGGGGCGACCACCGCGCCATCGCCGCCGCGTTCTTCGTGTTCCTGCCGCTGCAGTACGTGCTGGTCTACACCGGCTGGTACGGCATGTTCTCGATCCTGATCCCGGTCTACGCCTTCCTGTTCCTGCCGATCCTGGCGGCGCTGTCGTCCGAGACCACGCGCTTCCTGGAACGCTGCGCCGGGGTGCAGTGGGCGGTGATGATCTGCGTGTTCTGCATCTCGCACGTACCGGCGCTGCTGACGCTGCCGATCCCGGGCTTCGAGGGCCGCAACCTGCTGCTGATCGCCTTCCTGGTGATCGTGGTGCAGGGCAGCGACGTGTTGCAGTACGTGTGGGGCAAGCTGTGCGGCAGGCGCAAGATCGCGCCGCTGCTGTCGCCGTCGAAGACGGTGGAGGGGTTTGTCGGCGGGGTCGCCAGCGCCACTGCGCTGGGCGCGGCGCTGTGGTGGATCACGCCGTTCACGCCGTGGCAGGCCGGCCTGATCGCGCTGGTAATCGCGCTGATGGGCTTCCTGGGAGGGCTGGTGATGTCGGCGATCAAGCGCGACCGCGGCATCAAGGACTGGGGCCACATGATCCAGGGCCACGGCGGCATGCTGGACCGGCTCGACTCGGTGGTGTTCGCCGCGCCGGTGTTCTTCCATCTCACCCGTTACTGGTGGGTGCCCTGAGCCGCTCCCTCAGATTTCCATCTCCTCGCACCACTTGACCACGGCGTCGCGGAAGTCCTGGCAGATCGGCGACAGGTAGCCGCCGGCGCGCCACAGCACCGCCAGTTCGTGCTGCCACGACATGCCCGGCCCGGCGATCGCCTGCAACCCCTGTCCCTCCGCCTGCTTCAGGATGCGCGGCGGCATGATGCCGAGCAGGTCCGAGTGCCGCAGCAACTCGCCGAACGCCACCGGCGAGGCCGTGCTTTCCACCGCCACGCGCGGCGGCGGCAGGCCCACCGAGGTGAACCGTTCTTCCAGCCATTGGCGCAGGTACAGCGAGCTGGCCGGCACCGCCCAGCGCTCTTCGGTCAGGTCGGCCAGCGTACGGAAGCCGTCGCGGCGCGGATGCGCGCTGCGGCAGACGATCTGCATGGTCAGCGGCCCCAGCGGCAGCCAGTCGATATCCTCCGGCACGCTGGCCGGGCGCGCCGCCAGGATCAGGTCGGCGTCGCCGTTCTGCAGCACAGCCATCAGGCGCGCGCTCAGGTGCGTCTCGATCGAGAACACCGCCAGCGGGCGGCTGACGAAGAACTGGGCCAGCAGCGGCGACAGCAGCGACGGCACCAGGTAGGGGATGGCGCCGAGCCGCACGGTGCCGGCGCGCGCCAGCCGCTGCTCCGCCAGCTCATTGCGCAGGTCGGTTGCCGCCAGCGAGATCTTGCGCGCATGCGCCAGCAGCGTCTTGCCGACGCTGGTCGGCACCAGCCCGCGTGGCGTGCGCTCGAACAGCGGCATGCCGGCCTCGCCCTCCAGCCGCGCCAGCGTTTTGGACAGGCCGGACTGGGTCATGCCGAGCGTGTCGGCGGCGCGATGCAGGTTGCCGTGTTCGCTGACTACCAGGAAGGCTTCAAGATCCTCGAATCGCATGGGACGTACCGGGCAGGGGCGCGCAGGGGCGGAGCGGGCCATTGTAGCGCCGGTACGGCCACGGGCCGCCGCGCGGGCGTCAGCCTGCCGCCGGCTGCGGTTGCGGCTGCGGTTGCGGCCATTGCGGCCGCAGCCTGACGGCCTGTTCGAACCAGTGCGCCAGCTGCAGCACGCCCAGGTCGTCGAAGCGCCTGCCGGCGATCTGCAGGCCGATCGGCATGCCGTCGCCGGCAAAGCCACACGGGATCGAAGCCGCCGGCTGCTCGGAATGATTGAACACCGCGGTGAAGTGCGAGTCCTTCAGCGGCAGGTCGCCACCGCTGTTGATGGCGTCGGCGGCAAACGGCAACACCGGCGACACCGGCGAAATCACGAAGTCATAGGGCTGGGTCGCGGCCACGGTGGCCTCGCGCAGCTGCTGCATGCGCGTGAAGGCCTGGAAGGTCTGCTCCGGCGTCAGCGCGCCCGCGAAGTCCGCGGCCTTGCGGATGTAGCCCGCGGCCAGGCCGGCGCGTTCCGGCGGCATCGCGGCGAGGTCGACGCGGCAGCGCATGGTGAAGAAGTGCGCCATGCCCATGCGCATGTCCATGGTGGTCCAGTCGCGCACCGGCTCGACCACGGCGCCGGCCTGCTCGAACACGCGCGCGGCTGCCAGCACCGCGGCCTGCACTTCGGGATCGACCTGCCAGCCGCCGGCCGGCTCCAGCCACAGGCCGATGCGCAGCTCGCGTACATCGCACGCCAGCCGGTCCCACGGCAGATCGTGCGGCGGCAGGCTCATGTAGTCGCGCGCGTCGGGCCGGGCGATCGCCTGCATGGCGAGGGCGGCGTCGGCCACGGTGCGGGTGAGCGGGCCGAGCACGCGCGCCGCCGCCGGCGGATACACCGGCACGCGGCCATGGCTGGGCTTGAGGCCGAAAACGCCGCAGAAGCTGGCGGGGATGCGCACCGAGCCGCCGATATCGGTGCCGAGGTGGATCGGGCCGTAGCCGGCCGCTGCCGCCGCACCCGCGCCGGAGCTGGAGCCGCCGGTATTGCGGCCCGGATTCCACGGATTGCGCGTCAGCGGATGGAAGCTCGACGGCGCCGCGCCGAGGAAGCCGAAGTCCGGCATGGTGGTCTTGCCGACCACGATCGCGCCGGCTTCGCGCAGTCGCGCGGCGGCCGGGGCGTCGGCGGGCGCCGGCGCCAGCACCGTGGCGGCGCTGCCCAGCGGCGTCGGCGTGCCTTGCGTGGCGATGTTCTCCTTCAGCGTCACCGGTACGCCGTCGAGCGCGCCGCAGGGCGTGCCAGCCAGCCAGCGCGCTTCGGCGGCGCGGGCGGCGTCCAGCGCCTGCTGCGCATGCACCAGGTACATGGCGCCGATGGTGGGCTCCCATTGTCCGATGCGGTCGAGGACGGCCTGCACGACCTCGACCGGAGACAATTCACGCTGGCGGTAATAGCGGGTCAGTTCGACGGCGCTGAGTGCGTAGAGCGGTTGGTTCATGTTGTTGTCCGTTGTGGGTGGCAACTGCCTGGGAATCTTTGGGTGGCGATGTTTACGCTTCGCCGAAGCGGTAGCCGCGTCCCGGCGCGGCGGCCAGCAGCGCGCGGGTGTAGTCCTGCCGCGGCGACAGCACCACGTCGCGGGTGGGGCCCTGCTCGACCACGCGGCCCTTGTGCATCACGATCAGCCGGTCGCAGATCTGGCTGGCCACGCGCAGGTCATGGGTGATGAAGAGGATGCCGATGGCGAGCCGCTGCTGGATATCGGCGAGCAGCTTCAGGATCTGCGCCTGCACCGAGACGTCGAGCGCCGACACCGCTTCGTCGGCGATCAGCACGCGTGGCTCGCATGCGAGTGCGCGGGCGATGCACAGCCGCTGGCGCTGGCCGCCGGAAAACTCGCTGGGATAGCGGTGCAATGCGTCGGGCCGCAGCCGCACCAGTTTCATCAGCGATTCGGCGCGTTCCCAGGCCTGCGCGGGCGTGGCGCCGAAGTTGATCGCGCCTTCGACGATCGACTGGCCGACGGTGCGGCGTGGGTTGAGCGAACGGTTGGGATCCTGGAACACCACCTGCACGGCGCGCCGAAATGCCGACAGCTGCGCGCGCCGCGACAGCCCGCGCGGCTGCGCCGGCAGGATGCGGATCTCGCCCGCCGACGGCTCGATCAGCCGCGCGATGCAGCGCGCCACCGTGGACTTGCCGGAGCCGGATTCGCCGACGATGCCGACGGTCTCGCCGGCATGCACCTGCAGCGACACCTCGCTGGCCGCCTGCACCACGCGCCGGCGGCCAGGCCATGCGCCCGAGGTGTACGTCTTGCCGATCGCACTGGCGTCCAGCAGCAATGGGCGTTCGGTGTCCGGGGGGCGGCGTGCAGGCTCCAGCCCGGGCACGGCATTGAGCAGCATGCGCGTGTAGTCGGCCTCGGGACGGCGCAAGACCTGGTCGCGCGGCCCGCATTCGACCTGGCGGCCCAGCTGCATCACCACCACGCGGTCGGCAATGTCGGCGACCACGCCGAAGTCATGCGTGATGAACAGCACCGCGGTGCGGTGTTCATGCTGCAGCTCGCGCACCAGCGCCAGGATCTCGGCCTGCGTGGTGACGTCGAGCGCCGTGGTGGGCTCGTCGCACACCAGCAGGGCGGGGCGCAGGATCAGCGCCATGGCGATGACGATGCGCTGGCGCTGGCCGCCGGACAGCTGGTGGGGATAGGCGTCATAGATGCGCTCGGGATCGGGCAGCCGCACGCGCGCAAAGATCGAGAACACCTGCTCGCGCCGCTGCGCCGCGCTGAGCGCGGTGTGCTGCGCCAGCACTTCTTCCACCTGCGCGCCGCAGCGCATCACGGGGTTGAGCGCCGTCATCGGTTCCTGGAACACCATCGCCACGCCGGTGCCGCGCAAGGCGCGCCGGCGTGCCGGCGATGCCGCCAGCAGGTCTTCGCCGCATAGCGCGATGCTGCCTCCGGAAACGTGCAGGCCTTCGGGCAGCAGACCCATCACCGCACGCGCGATCACCGACTTGCCCGAGCCGGATTCGCCCAGCAGGCAGACCACTTCACCGGGCATTACGTCGAAGCAAGCGCCTTGTACGGCGTGGGGCCGGTCTGCGCCGGGCGGCAGGTCGATGCGCAGGTCTTGCACGCGCAGGGCGGGCGCAGAGGCGTGCGCCGCCGTGGTGGGGTTGGCTGCCATCATCATCCGTTCCGCTTGTTGAACTTGGGGTCGAGGGTGTCGCGCAGGCCGTCGCCGAGCATATTGACGGCCAGCACGGTCAGGGCCAGGAACGCGCCGGGCAGCAGCACGCTATGCGGGTGCGAGGTGAAGTGCGCGCGGCCCTCGGCCATGATGTTCCCCCAGGTGGGGATGTCGGTGGGCAGGCCGATGCCGAGAAAGGACATCACCGCTTCCACCAGCATCGCGCCGGCGCAGATGAACGTGCCCTGCACCAGCAGCGGCGCGATGGTGTTGGGCAGGATATGGCGCAGCATCAGCTTCCACGCGGGCGTGTCGAGGGCGATGGCGGCTTCGACGTAGGGCTCTTCGCGCACCGATAGCACCACCGAGCGCACCAGCCGCGCCACGCGCGGCGTGTCGGGCACCGTCATGGCCACGATCACCGTCAGCAGGCTGGGCCGCCACGCGGCCACCAGCACGATCGCGAACAGGATGCCAGGGATCGCCATCATGCCGTCCATCACGCGCATGACCGGGCCGTCCAGCCAGCGGAAATAGCCCGACACCAGCCCCACGGCCAGCCCGAGCACCACCGACGCGAGGGCCACGCACACGCCTACCGCCAGCGACACGCGCGCGCCGTACAGCGTGCGGCTCCAGATATCGCGGCCCAGGCTGTCGGTGCCGAACAGGAACAGGCGCTCGAAGGTATCGCCGGCCAGCGTCATGATCTCGGCGCGGGTGCCCGGTGCGAGCTGCGAGCTGGCCGGGTCCATGGTGTTGGGATCGATGGTGTAGAGCCAGGGCGCGGCCACGGCGAGGAACAGCATCAGCAGCAGGATGGCGCCGCCGGCGCGCACGGCGCCGTTGCCCAGCACCGTGCGCAGCCGCGAGGGCCGGCGGGCAGCCGCGGGTGCGGCGGTCTCGATGGCGGTGGTGAGTGAAGTCATGGGGGCGTCTCTCAGTAGCGGATACGGGGATCGAGCAGCAGGTAGCTCATGTCCACCAGCAGGTTGATAACCACGTAGGACACCGAGAAGAACAGCGTGATGCCCTGGATCAGCGGGTAGTCGCGCGACAGCACCGCATCGACGGTGAGCTGCCCGACGCCGGGAATGGCGAAGATGGTCTCGGTCACCACCACCCCGCCGATCAGGCCGGCGACGCTCAGGCCGATCACGGTCGCGATCGGCACCGCGGCATTGGCCAGCGCATGGCGCGTCAGCATGCGCCACTCCGGGATGCCCTTGGCGCGCGCGGTCTGCACGAAGTCCTCGGTCAGGGCCTCGGCGACCGCGGCGCGGGTCACGCGCGCCACCAGCGCGCACGACATCACCGACAGCGTGACGCAGGGCAGCGCCAGGCTGTGCAGCCACGGCCCGACGCCATCGGCCAGGCGCTTGTAGCCTTGTGCCGGGAACCAGCCCAGGTGCAGCGAGAACAGCCAGATCATCAGGTAGCCGGCCACGAAGACTGGCAGCGAGAATCCCAGCACCGAGCCGCCCATCACCATGCGGTCGACCCAGTGCCCGCGCCGGTAAGCGGCCAGCGTGCCCAGCGGCACCGCCGCCAGCACGGTCAGCGCGATGGTCAGCGCCGCCACCGACAGGGTCGGCTCCAGCCGCTGTGCGATCAGCGTGGTCACGGACATCTTGTAGTAGTAGGAGTAGCCCAGGTCGGCCCGCAGCACCTGGCCGATCCAGTGGACGAACTGGCGCGGCAGCGCCTCGTCCAGGCCAAGTTGCATGCGGATGCGGGCGATGTCCTGCGCGCTGGCGGCATCGCCGGCGATGGCCGCGGCCGGATCGCCGGGCGTGAGCCGCAGCAGCAGGAAGACGATGACCGCCACCACCGCCAGCACCGGCACGGTGGCCAGGCTGCGGCGGACCAGGAAATTCATCATGGACTAGCCTCGTTGGGGGAGCAGAGCGGGGGTTTTTTCTCCCCTCTCCCGCAAGCGGGAAAGGGAGCAGGTAATCGGTCGGCTACCGATGCCTCTGTCTGTGCTATGGCTTGCGCACGTTCCAGTACAGCACCGCCGGCGCGGGCAGCAGCCCGCTGACGGCGCCGCGGCGCACCACGGTAGGCGCCTTGCCTTCGCCGACCGGCGCCAGCACGCCGCTCTCGATGGCGCGCAGCTGGATCCTGGCGGCGAGGTCCTTGCGTTGGGCCGCATCGGCCGTCTCGATAAAGCGCGTCTTCAGCGCTTCCAGTTCTGCATCTTCCGCCCAGCCGAAATAGCCGCGGTCGCCATTGCCGGTCAGCGGGCTGTAGGTGACGGGGCTGCTGGCATCGACGCCGCCCCAGAAGGTGATAAAGGCATTCCAGCCGCCGTTCTCGGGCAGGTCCTTCCTGGTGCGGCGCGTGATCAGCGTGCTCCAGTCCGTAGCCTGCACGTCGACATTGAAGCCGGCCTGCTTGAGCAGCTGGCCGTACACCACCGGCAAACGGCTCAGCGCGGGCGCGTCGCCGGGCAGCATGATCACCACCGGCTTGCCGTCATAGCCGGCCTCCTTCAGCAGCTTGCGCGCCTGCTCGAACTGCGGCTTGCCGGTGAAGAACCCGGTCTGGTCGCTGGCATACGGCGAGCCGCACAGGTAGACCGAGGTGCACGGCTTGTAGAAGTCGCGATAGGTGGCCTGCGCGCGCAGCATCGCTTCCTGGTTGATGGCCAGCATGGCGGCCTTGCGCACGCGGGCGTCGTTGAACGGCGGCACCTTGTGGTTGTAGATCACGGTGAAGGGGCCGGCCGGCATGATGTCGACCATCTGCACGCGGTTGTCGGTGCGCAGCTGCGGGTAATGCGATGCCGGCACGGTCTCGACGATATCGACTTCGCCATTGAGCAGCGCGTTGACCTGGGTTTGCGGATCGCGCAGGAACACCCATTCGACGCGGTCGACATGCACGACCTTGCCGCCGGCCAGGCCCGACGCCGGTTCCTTGCGCGGCACGTAGGCGGGATTGCGGCGGTAGACCACGCGGTCGCCGGGGCGGTAGTCCTCCTTCTTCAGCGTGAAGGGGCCGGAGCCGGTCAGATCGTCGATCTGCTTGTCGGCGGGCGTGTCGGCCACGCGCCTGGGCATGATGAAGGGCGCCAGCGGGCTGGGCTTGCCGAGTGCGTCGAGCACCGCGCCGAAGGGCTGGCGGAAGGTCATGCGCACGGTCGACGGCCCCTCGGCGGTGAGGCTCGCCATGGCCTCGAACATGCGCTGGCCGAGCACGTCGCGCTTGCCCCAGCGCGTCAGCGACGCGATCACGTCCTGCGCGGTCACAGGCGCGCCGTCATGGAACTTCAGGCCGGGGCGCAGCGTGAAGGTCCAGGTCTTGTTGTCGGCGCTGGCGCTGTACTTGTCGACCATCTGCGGCCGGATCGCGCCTTTCTCGTCCATGCCGAACAAGGTGTCGTAGATCATGAGGCCGTGGTTGCGCGTGATGTTCGCGGTGGTCCAGACCGGGTCCAGGATCTTCAGGTCCGAAGACGGCACGGTGCGCAGCACCGTTTCGGCGCTGGCACTGCCGGCGGAAATCCAGGCCAGCGCGCACAGCGCGGCGGTGCCGGCATGGCGAAGCAGGGTGGCAGACATCATGATCATCACCTGTGGGGGGAAGGGAAGACGAACGGGAAGGCGAACGGGAAGGCGAACGGGAAGGCGAACGGGAAGGCGGCCGGTTCACTCCGACCTGGCGGCTTGCTTCTGCAACCTGGCCATCGACGCTTCGAAGGCGTCGCGCGAGGCGGATTCGGCGTCGATCAGCTTGAGCAGCGTGGCGCGCAGGGTGTCGATCTCCTCCGGCGTCAGGCAGTACAGGAAGCGCGATTCCAGCTCGATGCCGAGCGGCTCCGCGCGCCGCACCAGGTCGGCGCCTTCGTCGGTCAGCGACAGGCGCACCTGCCGCGCGTCTTCGGCGCAGATCTCGCGCTGGACCAGCGACTGCTTCACCAGCGCGCCGACCAGCTTGGATGCCAGCGTCTTCTCGATGGCAGACTGCTGCACCAACTGGCCCATGGTGATACCGGGGGTGATGCCGATCATGCGCAGCAGGCGAATGTCGCGCAGCGAGATGCCGAACCTCGCCTCGTAGACGCGCGAGCCACGCTCGCGCGTGCGCTCCGCGGCCTGGTCGAGCAGGATATTGATGTAGTCGGTCTTGAGCCGTAGCGGGCTGCGCATGATTCGATGAAAAATTCGATAGTTGAAAGTTTCAACAAATGGTAGCCAGCGAGGCGGCACCTCGACATGGGGGATTACCCTGCCTGCGAAGGCAAGGGGGCTGATGACGCGCCGCGCGATGCCTGCCAGGACTCGCCTCGCGCCGCGCGGGAATCGGCGGGGCGCGGCCGGTGCCATAGACTGCGCTGGCATCCCTCGCATCGCCGGCGCTGGCGGGCATCACAGAAGGGAGCCAACAGGAGACACCAACCATGCCGACCATCCGCTCGCGGCTGCTTGCCGCCATGCCCGCCATCGTGCTGGCCGCGTTCGCCAACATTGCGCACGCCGCCGATGCCGCCACCGACGCCGAACCGTTTCCGTCGCGGCCGCTGACCATCGTGGTGCCGTCGGTGGCCGGCAATGTCAACGACGCGGTCGCCCGGCTGATCGGTCAGGAACTGACCAGGACGTGGGGCCAGCCGGTCATCGTCGACAACAAGCCGGGCGCTGGCACCACCACCGGCACCAAGCACGTTGCGCGCGCCGCGAAGGACGGCTACACCGCGCTGCTGACCTTTACCGCGCACGTGCAGAACCCATCGCTGTACCCGCGCATCGGCTACGACCCGATCGCCGATTTCGCGCCGGTCAGCGAGGTGGCGATCTCGTCGACGATCCTGGCCGTGTCGCCGGACTTCCCGGCGCGCACGCTGCCGGAACTGGTGGCGCTGGTCAAGGCCAATCCCAACAAGTACCCGTACGGCTCCTACGGTGCCGGCACCACCGGCCATATCCTGGGCGAACTGTTCAAGCGCGAGGCAGGGCTGCAGATGGATCACGTGGCCTACAAGGGCGGCGTGCCGCTGGTCACGGACCTGGCCGCCGGGCATGTGAAGATCGGCTTTGTTCCGGTGGGCACGGCGATGGCGCTGCTGCAGGGCGGCAAGCTGATTCCAGTGGCCATGGCGGGCGCGGAGCGCTCGGCGCTGCTGCCCAGGGTGCCGACCTTCCGTGAGGCGGGCTACAAGGGCTTCGAGCCGGATGCGTGGATGGGCCTGCTGTTCCCGGCAGGCGTGCCGAAGGCGCGGGTCGAGGCACTGTCGCGCGAAGTCGCGCGCATCGTGCGCATGCCGGAGATCGCGAAGAAGATGCAGGACCTGAACCTGGTGCCGGTCGGCGGCACGCCGGAGGCCTTCGCCGCGGTGCTGAAGAGCGACCGCGACAAATGGAGCCGCATCATCCGCGATGTCGGTATCACGCTGGAGTAAAGGATAGGCGATGCAAGACAACGATTACCTGGGGCTGGTCTGCTCGCGCTGGTGCCACTGGAGCGAGCTTGCGCTGCAACGCATTCCGCGCCAGCCGCTCAGGCCGGGGCAGGTGCGCATCCGCGTGCGGAATGCGGGCGTCGGCTTTGCGCTGAGCCTGTTCGTATCGGGCAAGTACCAGCGCAAGCCGCCGCTGCCGTTTACGCCCGGCACCGAGGCAGCGGGCGAGATCCTGGAAGTCGCGCCGGACGTGACGCGGCTGCATGTCGGCCAGCGCGTGGCGGCGGCGCTGGACTGGGGCGGCTTTGCCGAAGAAGTGGTGACGACCGCCGACACGGTCTATCCGGTGCCGGACGGGCTGTCACTGGCGCACGCCGCGGCGCTGCCGGTCACCTATGGCACGGTGTGGGCCGCGCTGGCGTGGCGCGCCGCGCTGCAGCCCGGCGAGACCATGCTGGTGCACGGTGCCAGCGGCGCGCTTGGCACGGCGGCCGTGCAGGTGGGCAAGCTGATGGGCGCGCGCGTGATCGCTACTGCCAGCACCGACGCCAAGCGCGAGGCGGCACTCGGCAACGGCGCCGCGCACGCGCTGCCTGCCGATGCTGCCACGCTGGCGGCATCGGTGAAGGCGCTGTGCCCGGCGGGTGGGGTCGACGTGGTGTTCGATCCGGTCGGCGGCGACCTGTTCGACGCCTCGCTGCGCTGCGCGGCACCGGGCGCGCGGCTGCTGTCGATCGGCTATGCCAGCGGGCGCATCCCGGAAGTGCCGGCCAACCTGCTGCTGGTCAAGAACCTGTCAGTGATCGGCTTCAACTACGGCTACTACATCGGCTGGGGACTGAGCGATGAACGGCAGCGCTTCGCGCCGCGCGTGCAGCAGGTGGTCGAACAGATCATGCAGGCGGTGGCAAGTGGCAAGCTGCCGCCGCCGGTGCTGCAGCACTTCCCGCTGCGCGACTGGCTGGCGGCGGTCGACACCACGATGTCGCGCCGGGCCATCGGCAAGGTCATGCTGGATATCTGAAACGCGGAGGACGACATGCAACCCGAACAAGACGCTGCGCTGCTCGACGGCCTGACGGTGCTGGACCTGAGCCAGGGCATCGCCGGCCCGTACTGTGGGCTGGTGTTGCGCCAGCAGGGCGCGCGCGTGATCAAGGTGGAGCCGCCCGGCGGCGACTGGTCGCGCAACATGGGCCGCATCCGCGCCGGCCAGACCGCGATCGCGGTGGCGTGCAATGCCGGCAAGGAAAGCGTCCTGCTGGATGCGCGCACCGACAGCGGCCGCGCCGCCATCGCCCAACTGGCCGAGCGTGCCGACGTGGTGATCCAGAACTTCCGCCCCGGTGTTGCCGAGCGCATGGGCGTGGGCTATGACGCGCTGGCCGCGCGCAACCCGGCGCTGGTCTATGTGTCGATCACCGGCTACGGCCACGCTGGCCCGATGGCGGCGCTGCCGGCGGTCGATACCACCGTGCAGGCGGTCAGCGGGCTGATGCACCTGAATCGCGACAGCGCCGGCCAGCCGCGGCGTATCCCGTTCTTCCTGGTCGACCTCAACACCGGACTCTATGCCGCCCAGCATGCGTGCGCGGCGTTGTTCAAGGCCGCACGCCATGGCAGCGGGCGCCATGTGAGGCTGTCGCTGCTGGAGACCAGCGCGGCGCTGCAATCGTACCTGCTGGTGGACGATGCCATGTTCCCCGACGCGGAAATGGCCGCGGCCAACGCACCGACCGGGTTGTTCGCGGCAGCGGACGGCATGCTCTACATCAGCATGCTCAACGACGCGATGTTCGTGCGGCTGGCGCGCGTGATGGGCTTTGACGACTGGCTCGGCGATGCCGCGCTGCGCACCAGTGCCGGCCGGCTGCCGCGCGCGGCGGAACTGAACCGGCGCGTGGCGCAGGCGGTGGCCGCGCAGCCGCTCGCGCACTGGGAAGCGCTGCTGACCGAGCACGACGTGCTGTTCGGCCGCGTCAGTCACGCAAGTGATTTCCTGCGCAGCGCGCAATGCGGGCAGGCGGGCGTATTCGGCCGATTGACGCTGGATGGGATTGGCGAGGTGCCCTGGGCCAACCTGCCGGGCATGGCAGGCATGGCGCGGCCCGAGGGCGATGCGCCCACGCTGGGCCAGCACACCGAGGCGGTGCTGGCGGAGTTCGGCATCAGCGCCTGACATTTCCGCGCGGGGAAAATTTCCGCGCGGCAAAAGAAAAACGGACGGTGCGCGAGTGCGTACCGTCCGTTTCCTTTGTGCGTTGGTAGGCTCGATTGGACTCGAACCAACGACCCCCACCATGTCAAGGTGGTGCTCTAACCAGCTGAGCTACGAGCCTAGCGAAGCCGCAGATTATAGGTACGCCTTCGCGATTGCGCAAGCACCTTCGCAAACTTTCTGCGATTGTGCTGCGCGCAGCGCGTCAGCGTCTCTTGCATCGATGCTTCACGCCTGCGCGAGCCGGTCGCGCAACTCGCGCTTTAGCACCTTGCCGATGGCACTGCGCGGCAGGCTGTCGACCACGTGCAAGTCCGCCAGCCGCTGGGTCTTGCCCAGGCGCTCATTGGCCCAGGCCAGCACGTCCTGCGCCGTGGCGCCGCTGCCCGCGCGCAGCGCGACGAAGCCCACCGGCGTTTCGCCCCAGCGCTCCGACGGCACGCCCACCACCGATACTTCGGCGACTGCCGGATGCTCGCGCACCACCGCCTCGATATCGCTCGGATAGATGTTGAAGCCGCCCGAGATGATCATGTCCTTCTTGCGGTCGAGCAGCAGCAGGAAGCCGTCTTCATCGAAGCGGCCGATGTCGCCGGTGCGGATAAAGCGATTGCCCTGCGCGTCGTGCCATTCAGTCTCGGCGGTCTTCTCCGGCTGGTTGTGATAGCCGTTCATCATGGCCGGCGAACGGCCGACCACTTCGCCGGTGCTGCCGGGCGGCAGTTCGCGGCCTTCGTCGTCGATGATGCGGATGTCGGCGTTCGGTGCGGGGCGGCCCACGGTATGCAGCTTGTCGGGGAACTGGTGCGCGTGCAAAAGGCAGCTGCCGCCGCCTTCGGTCATGCCGTACAGCTCGGTGAGCCCTCCCGGCCAACGGCGCAGCACCTCGGCCTTCAGCGCCGGGCTGAACGGTGCGCTGGTGCAGAACTTCTGCCGGAAGGACGACAGGTCATGGCTATCGAAGTCCGGATGCGCCAGCAGGCGCTGGTATTGCACCGGCACCAGCATGGTGTGCGTGACGCGGTGCTGCTGCGCCAGCGTCAGGTACTTGCCCGCATCGAACTTGGCCATCAGGATCGCCGTGCCGCCCAGGCCGATGGTCGGGAAAAAGCTGGCCAGCGTGGTGTTGGAGTACAGCGGCGTCGACAGCAGCGTGACCGCGTCCGTGCCGTAGCCGGTGGCCGCGCCGCGCGACACGTGCGCCCAGCGCATGCCGTGCGACTGCACGATGCCCTTGGGCTTGCCGGTGGTGCCGGACGAATAGATGATGTTCAGCGGCATTTCCGGGCGGATCCCGGGCTCCTGCACCGGCGTGCCGGCCGGGGCGAGCCAGTCCGCATACGGCTGGCCAGCGTCGCTGCCATCGAGCGTGACGATGGGCGTGCCCGCCACTTGCGCGCGTACCGGCTGCAAGGCGGCCGCGACCGCGGCATCGGTGAAGAGGATGCGCGCACCCGCGTCGGCGGCCATGCCGGCCAGGCTTTCAGGCGTCGACGACGGTGCCAGCGGCGCCACCACCACCCCGGCGCGCACCGCGCCCAGATAGACCGCGGCATATTCGATCGACGAGTTCGCGCAGATCGCGATGGCCTCGCCCGGGCGCACGCTGTCGCGCGCCAGCGCTGCGGCGATGCGGTCCATGGCGGCGTCCAGCCCGGCATAGTCGAGCACGCGCCCGTCATGCATCAGCGCGGGCTGCGTGGGGCGTTCGGTGGCGTGCTCGCGCACGAGCACGGACATGGTGGTGAAAGGGCGGGTGAGCGGGGCGGGCTGGATGGGCTGGGTGGTCGTCTGGGTCATGTCGGCAAGTTCATGTCGCAAAAACGGAGCGGGCGCCAGCATGGCGGCGCCCGTTGAACAGCGGTTACTGGATCTGCGCGCCGGAGTCCTTCACTACCTTGCTCCAGCGGTTGATCTCGGCATCGATATGCGTGCGCAGCGCGGCGGGCGTGGAGCCGACCGGCTCATAGCCATTGGTTGCCAGCGTGGCCTTCAGGTCGGGCTGGCGCAGCACCGTGGCGATCTCGGTGCTGAGGCGGTCGACCACCGGCTGCGGCGTGCCGGCCGGTGCCAGCACGGCGTACCAGCCAGTGATGCTGATGCCTGGCACGCCGGCTTCGGCCAGCGTCGGCACGTCAGGCGCGACCGCGGCGCGCTGGCTGCCGGTCACCGCCAACGCGCGCAGCTTGCCGCTCTTCACGTGCGGCAGCGTTGTCGAGATGCTGTCGAAGGTCAGCTGGACCTCGCCCGACAGCATCGCCGTCACCACTTGCGCGCTGCCCTTGTACGGGACATGCGTCATCTTGATGCCGGCCACGGAATCGAAGAGCTCCCCGGCCAGATGCCCGGTATTGCCGTTGCCGGCCGAGGCGAAGGTCAGTTTGCCGGGATTGGCCTTTGCCTCCGCGATCAGTTCCTGCACGTTGTTTGCGCGCAGCGACGAGCTGCCGGCCAGGATCATCGGCAGGTTGGCCACCAGCGACACCGGCGCGAAGTCCTTGCGGGTGTCATACGGCAGCTTGGGATACAGGCTCGCATTGATGGCATGTGCGGCCAGCACCATGATCAGCGTGTACCCGTCCGGCTTGGCGCGCGCCAGCGCCTGCGTGGCGATGGTGCCCCCGGCGCCGGGCCGGTAGTCGAGCACCACCGGCTGGCCCAGCTTCTCCTGCAGCTTGGCGGCCACCGGGCGCGCCAGCAGGTCGGCGCTGCCGCCGGGCGGGTAGGGAATCAGCAGCTGGATCGGCCGCGCGGGCCAGGTCTCGGCGCCGGCGGCAAGCGGTACGGCCAGCGACGCGGCGGCCAGCATGCCGGCCAGTCCGCGGGTGAGCCATGCACGACGGCCCCGGACGGGGCGCAGGGTGGATGCCATCGATGTGTCTCCTTGTTATGCGGCCGCGGGCGCGGCCGGTCGTCCCATGTAGCGGGCTGGGACGTGGATGTCACAAACGGTAAAGCGGGATGCGCGGCAGGGGAATTCTTAAATCGATAAGTCTGGCTTTTTGTGGGCAAAGCCCAGGGCGGTCTCGTGGTGATCCACACGCCGCGCGGCTGCCTGGCGGGCCCCGTCCGAAATGGCGCTCAGTTGGCGGGATGCGGCGGACTGAAGAAATACGGGATCAGCGACAGCGCGACCAGTACCGCCGCGGATACGAAGATCGCCGCATACGTCGACGCCACCGGCCACTGCCGCACATGCCCCGCATTGGCAATCAGCCCGAAGGCCCATGACGTCAGCGCCGAGCCGAGGAACACGAAGGTATTCAGCAGTCCCAGCCCCCGGCCGCGCTGCGATGGCGGGATCAGCCCGCGCCCCTGCGCCATCACCAGCGGATGCAGCATGCCGATGGTCGACAGCAGCGCCATCATCGCCACGGCGTAGCCGATGCCGGTGGCCGGCCACAGCGCCAGCAGGATCGCTCCCGACATGGCAAAGCACGACCACGCGGCGATGGTGGTCTTGAGCGTGCTGCGGCGGACCAGCACCGGCAGCAGGAAGGCGGTCAGGAAGCCGGCCAGGCTCAGCAGCGTCAGCGCCACGCCGCGCGTCGCTGAACCCAGGCCGAACACCTCTGCCAGGTAGGGGCCGCTCCAGGCATTGCGGAAGGCGGTGCCGGCGGCCATCGCCACGCACAGCGGAATCAGCGTCCACAGCGGCGCCAGCTTCAGCAGCTGCACGCTTTCCGACAGCATCGCCGGCCACGAGGCGCTGCGAGCCTCGGCATGGCCATGGTCGCGCACGAAGCGCCACACGCCGTAGCAGGCCGCCACCATGCCCAGCGCCGATACCGCCATCGATGGCCGCCAGCCGATCAGCGAGATGGCCCAGCCAAGCGGCGCGGTCGCGCACAGCGAGCCGATCATGCCGGTGGCGTTGGAGCGGCTGACCACGCGGGTGTAATCGCGTTCGGAGAGTTGCTCCGAGGCGAAATGCAGCAGGCCCATGAACACCGGTGCGCATGCCAGCCCCAGCCCCACCTGCGCCAGCGTGGCCGCGGTGCCGTTGGGCGCCAGCACGAACACGATCGACGACAGCGCGCCAACGGCGAGCAGCAGCGCGGTGGGGCGTCCGACGCCGTAGCGATCGAAGGCGATGCCCACCGGGATCTGCGCCACGGCGAAGGCCAGGAAGAACGATGAAGAGAGTGCGCCGTACCCTGCCGGCGACAGCCCGAAGTCATGCTGCAGTTCCGGCGCCATCACTGCCAGGCAGGAGCGGAAGAACTGGCTGAGCGCGAAGGCGAAGGTCAGGATGGCGATGCCGCGCACGGCATGCGTCGTCGCGGCCCGGGCGGGCAGGGCGTTGGAACCGGGTGGGGATCCGGGAAGGGGGGAGTTGCTGGCGGTCACGGCGTCAGTAGCGCAATATCTGCAGCGAGTGTAGAGCCTGCGCGTGTTGCCTGATCAACGGTTGGCCGGTGTTCGCCCAGATTGCGCGGCCGCTCCCTGTGCAGATTGTGTGCCCCCTCTCCCGCTTGCGGGAGAGGGGGGCAAACCGTCGGCGGATTCAGCGCATCAGCCCGGCAATGCGTCGTACGTCAGCAAGAACACCTGCTCTTCGCCCGCGCTGACCGGCAGCCAGACGATTTCCAGGTCGGGGAAGGCAGCCTCCACGTTGGCATGCTCGTTGCCGATCTCGACCACCAGCACGCCACCCGGATTCAGCCGCGCCTTGGCGCCGGCGATGATCCGACGCACTACGTCCATGCCGTCGTCCCCGCCGGCCAGCGCGATGCGCGGCTCGGCCTGGTATTCGGCCGGCAGCGCCTGCATCGAGGTTTCGTTGACGTACGGCGGGTTGGTCAGGATCACATCGTAGGTCGCACCATGCGGCAGCGGCGCGTACAGGTCGCCTTCGTACAGATGGATGCGGTCGTCCATCTTGTAGTCGGCAACGTTGCGGCGCGCCACGGCCAGCGCGTCGGGCGAGATGTCGACGGTATCGATCTTCGCCTTCGGCCACACATGCGCGGCCAGGATCGGCAGGCAGCCGGAGCCGGTGCACAGTTCCAGCACCGGGCCGATCTGGTCGGTTTCGCCAATCCACGGCTCCAGTCCTTCCTGCAGCAGTTCGCCGATAAAGCTGCGCGGCACGATCACGCGCGAGTCGACGTAGAAGCGCAGGCCATGCATATAGGCCTCGTGCGTGATGTAAGCGGCCGGCACGCGCTCGTTGACGCGGCGGTCGATGACCTTCAGCACGGCGTCGATTTCCTCGGGCAGCAGGCGCGCATCGAGGAACGGGTCGAGCGTGTCGAGCGGCAGGTTCAGCGTGTGCAGCACCAGGTAGGCTGCCTCGTCATAGGCGTTGGCGCTGCCGTGGCCGAAGGACAGGCGCGCGGCGGTAAAGCGCGAGACTGCGAGACGCAGCAGGTCGCGCACGGTGCGCAGGGGAGAGGGCGTTGCCATGTAGGTATCTTTCGGCGAAAAAAATCAGGCGATCAGGCGTTCCAGCACGCCGCGGTAAACGTTCTTCAGCGGGTCGATGAAGCGCACCTCGACGTGCTCGTCGATCTTGTGGATGCTGGCGTTGGGCGGGCCGAACTCGATCACCTGCGGGCAGATCTTGGCGATAAAGCGGCCGTCGGAGGTACCGCCGGTGGTCGAGAGCTCGGTGTCGAAGCCGGTTTCGGCGTGGATCGCCGCGGACAGCGCCTCGGACAGATCGCCGCGCGGCGTCAGGAAGGGCTCGCCACCGAGGGTCCAGTCCAGCGTGTATTCGAGGCTGTGGCGGTCCAGGATCGCATGCACGCGCGCCTTCAGGCCTTCGGGCGTGCTGGCGGTCGAGAAGCGGAAATTGAAGTCGATGGTGACGTGGCCCGGGATCACGTTGGTGGCGCCGGTGCCGCCGTGGATGTTCGACATCTGCCAGCTGGTCGGCGGGAAATACTCGTTGCCTTCGTCCCAGAGCTCGGCGGCCAGTTCGGCCATTGCCGGGGCGGCTTCGTGGATCGGGTTGCGGCCCAGGTGCGGATACGCGATATGGCACTGGATGCCCTTGACCGTCAGCTTGCCCGACAGCGAGCCACGGCGGCCGTTCTTGACCATGTCGCCGAGCGCGTTGACCGAGGTCGGCTCGCCGATCACGCAGTAGTCCAGGCGCTCGCCGCGCGCGGTCAGCGCTTCGACGACCTTGATGGTGCCGTCATGCGCCGGGCCTTCTTCGTCGCTGGTGATCAGGAAACCGATCGATCCGGCATGCGCGGGATGCGCCTTGACGAATTCCTCCACCGCCACCACGAAGCCGGCGATCGAGGTCTTCATGTCGGCCGCGCCGCGGCCGTACAGCTTGCCGTCGCGGTGGGTCGGCTCGAACGGATCCGAGTGCCACTGCTCCAGCGGGCCGGTCGGCACCACGTCGGTATGGCCGGCGAACACCAGCAGCTTGCCGTCCTTGCCCTGCGTGCCGCGCCTGACCGCCCACAGGTTGGTCACGCGGAAATCGTCCGGACCGCTGACGATGGCTTCGCAGTCGAAGCCGAGCGCCTTCAGGCGGGTTTCCAGGATGGCCTGGCAGCCTTCGTCGGCGGGCGTGACGGAGCGGCGGCGGATCAGGTCTTCGGTGAGGGCGAGGGTGGCGGTCATGTGACGGCGGCGCTAAATCAGGAAAATCAGCCGGGATATCGGCAGGGATATCGGCGGGGATATCGGCAGGGAAATCAGAACTGGCTGGCGTACTGGTCGGCGGAAAAGCCCACCATCACCTTGCCATCGTGGGCCAGCACCGGGCGCTTGATCAGCGACGGGCTCTGCTGCATCAGGGCGATCGCGCCGGCTTCTTCCTCGGCGCGGGCCTTGTCGGCATCCGACAGTGCCCGATACGTGGTGCCCTTGCGGTTGAGCAGCGTGGCCAGCGGCACGTGCCTGAGCCAGCCGCGCAGCATGGCTTCATCCACGCCTTGCTTCTTGAAGTCGTGGAAGGTGTAGGCCACGCCGTTGGCGTCCAGCCAGGTGCGGGCTTTCTTGACGGTATCGCAGTTGGGAATGCCGTAGAGCAGGACGGTCATGGCTTGTTCTTTGTGAAATTCGGGCTCAGCGGAACAGCAGGTTCAGCGCGATTACCAGGCTGCCGAGGCCCAGCGCCACGCCGCCCATGGCGACCGCGGTCATCAGGCGCAGGCGGCGGTCCAGCCGCGCGGCTTCCTTGCGCAGCGCTTCGATGGTGATGGCGTGTTGCTCGGCCAGCAGCTTGACCGCTTCGGCCTGCTGCACGGCGGCTGCTTCCAACTCGGCAATGCGGGCGGCGGGATCGCGCGCTTCGGCCACGGCGCCTTCCGGCGCGTCGTCCTTGCGCTTGCCTTTCTTGATCTTCTCGATGGTCTTGTTTGCCTGCTCGAGAATGGTGGGCAACAGGGAGAGCACGGTACTGACGGTGGCGGGATCCAGGGCCATGAGTCGCTTGCGGAGGGAAGGCATGTTCAGCCTGGCCAGGCGGGGTAACAGCGGAAATGCAATCCCGGGGCCGGCCCCGGGACGGTGTGGCGCAGCCGGGCTGCGCCAGGCGCGGGCTTAGTCGCCGCGCAGCAGGTCGTTCAGGCTGGTCTTGGCGCGGGTCTGCGCGTCGACCTTCTTCACGATCACGGCGCAGTACAGGCTGTACTTGCCATCCTTGGACGGCAGGTTGCCAGCGACCACGACCGAACCGGCCGGCACGCGGCCATAGTGGATCTCGCCGGTTTCGCGGTCGTAGATCTTGGTCGACTGGCCCAGGTACACGCCCATCGAGATCACCGAGTTTTCTTCCACGATCACGCCTTCCACGACTTCCGAACGGGCGCCGATGAAGCAGTTGTCTTCGATGATGACCGGGTTGGCCTGCAGCGGTTCCAGCACGCCGCCGATGCCCACGCCACCCGACAGGTGGACGTTCTTGCCGATCTGCGCGCACGAACCGACGGTGGCCCAGGTGTCGACCATGGTGCCTTCATCGACATAGGCGCCGATGTTGACGTACGACGGCATCAGCACGGCGTTCCTGGCGATGAACGAACCGCGGCGGGCCACGGCGGGCGGCACCACGCGGAAGCCGGCCTTGGCGAAGTCGTCGCCGCTCCAGTTGGCGAACTTGGTCGGCACCTTGTCGTAGAACTGGGCGAAGCCGCCGGCGCTCATCGGTGCGTTGTCTTCCAGGCGGAACGACAGCAGCACGGCCTTCTTGACCCACTGGTTGACGATCCAGTCCTTGCCCTGCTTCTCGGCCACGCGCAGCGTGCCGGCATCCAGCTGGCCGATGACGTTGGCCACGGCTTCGCGGATGTCGTTGGGGGCGGACTTGGGCGACAGGCTGGTGCGGTCTTCCCAGGCCTGGTCGATCAGGGCTTGCAGTGCTTGCGTCATGTTCGTTTTCTCAGGGTTGAATATTGATGCTTGGGTCTGGCCAATGCGGTGGGCGAGGCAGCTGCCTCAGCCCAGCGATTTGCAGAATTCGACGATGCGGCGCGCGCCTTCCAGGCATTCCTCCGGCGTGGCGACCAGTGCCATGCGCACCCGGTTGGCGCCCGGGTTGATGCCGTCGGCTTCGCGCGCCAGGTAGCTGCCGGGCAGCACGGTCACGTTCTGCTCGGCCAGCAGCCGCGTGGCGAATTCGGTATCGCTCAGGCCGGTGCGCGAGACATCGGCCCACAGGTAGAAACCGGCATCGGGCAGCGCCACGTCCAGCACCTCGGCCAGCATCGGCGTCACTTCGCTGAACTTGCGCACGTAGGCGGCGCGGTTCTCGCGCACGTGGTCCTCATCGTTCCAGGCGGCGATGCTGGCAGTCTGCACCGCCGGGTTCATCGCGCCGCCATGATAGGTACGGTATAGCAGGAATTTCTTCAGCAGCGCGGCGTCGCCGGCGACAAAGCCGGAACGCAGCCCCGGCACGTTGGAGCGCTTGGACAGGCTGGAGAACATCACCAGCCGTTCGAAGGGGTTGGCCCCATTCGCGCGGCCGAGCTTGTGCGCGGCTTCCAGCGCACCCAGCGGAGCGCGGCCTTCGTCGAAATAGATTTCCGAATAGCACTCGTCCGACGCAATCACGAAGCCGTAGCGGTCCGACAGCGCGAACAGCTGCTTCCAGTCGTCCAGCGACAGCACCGCGCCGGTCGGATTGCCAGGCGTGCAGACGAACAGCAGTTGCACGTTCTGCCACACGTCTTCGCCAATGCGGTCGAACGCCGGGGCAAAGTTGCGCGCCGGGTCGCTGTTGGCGAACACCGGCGTGGCGCCGGCCAGCAGCGCGCCGCCTTCGTAGATCTGGTAGAACGGGTTCGGGCACATCACCAGCGCGCCGGGCCTGGTGCCGTCAACCACGGTCTGGGCAAAGGCGAACAGCGCCTCGCGCGAGCCGGTCACCGGCAGCACTTCGGTCGCGGCATTGACCTTGGGCAGGCCGTAGCGGCGTTCCAGCCAGCCCGCGATGCACTGTCGTAGTGCATCGGAACCGGCCGTTGTGGGATAATTCGCCAGTCCCGAAAGCGACCCGGCCAGCGCTTGCTTGATGAACTCGGGCGTCGGGTGCTTGGGTTCGCCGATGCCGAAGCTGATCGCCGGTTTGTCGGCAGGCGTTACCTGCGAAAAGAGCACCCGCAGTTTCTCGAACGGGTAGGGCTGGAGCAGGTCGAGGCGCGGATTCACGGTTAGCAGTCGGGGCCGGTTAAAACGACGCATTATAGAGGAACGGCGCGGGTTACCGTGCACCGGGGCCGCCCGCGCGGCCGGCCGGGGCACGGATGGCGGGCATCACATCGCAGTGATGCCGCCGGCGCCGTCCGGACTTGCCTGCTCGCTCGTCTTTGAGTCGCCGCAACAAGCCCGGCTCGCCTCAAACAGATTCCTTCATGAACACGAAACTCGTTACGGCGCAGGCTGCGCCGGCCGACCGCCATGCGGTCAAGGCATCACTTTCCATCCTGCTGGGGGCCTCGGTCTGGGGCATCGCCTGGTTTCCGTACCGCGTGCTGGCCGGCTGGGGGCTGGGCGGCATGCACGCCGCCGCGTTGGTCAGCGCGGTCGCCGCGGTGCTGTCGATGCTGGCGTTCCGCCGCCAGCTGGCCGGGCTGCGCCCGCACTGGCTCTTTGTCGCAATCGGGCTGGCGGCGGGGGTGACCAATGCAGGCTTTGTCTGGGGCAGCGTCAACGGCCATGTCATGCGCGTGCTGCTGCTGTTCTACCTGACGCCGGTCTGGACCGCGCTGTTCGCGCGGCTGTTCCTGGGTGAGCGGCTGTCGGCGGCCGGGCTGGGGCTGGTGGCGCTGGCCCTGTTCGGCGCGGGGCTGATGCTGTGGACGCCGGAGGTCGGCGTGCCACTGCCGGGCAACGCCGCGGAATGGTCGGGGCTGGTCGGCGGCATGGGCTTTGCCGTCAACAACGTGCTGTCGCGCCGGGCCGGCCAGCGCTTTCCCGACATGGATGCGCGCGTGCGTACCGTGGTGGTGTTTCTCGGTTGCACCGTGGTCGGCGTGCCGGCGGCACTGCTGCTGGATGGCACCTCGGTGGTGGTCGCGGCGGGCGCGCAGGTCAGCGTCGCCATGCTGGTGCTGGGCCTGGCCGCGGTGCTGGTGGTCAGCAATTCGGTGGTGCAGTACGGCCTGCAGCGGCTGCCGGCCAACCGGGTGTCACTGCTGATGCTGTTCGAGATCGTGATCGCGGCGGTATCGGCGTGGTGGCTGGCGACCGAGGTGCTGAGCTGGAAGGAGGCGGCCGGCGGGCTGTGCATTGTCGCGGCCGGGGCCTTGTCGGGGCTGGTGCACCGGAGCCGGCCGGCGCGTGCTTCGGCAGTGGCTGACGCCGAACTGGCAGCTTGAGCCGTCGCCGTTGGGGCGTGCGTGTCACTTTCGCACGCGTGCTTTCAGGTAGGCGGCGGTCAGCAGCGGCACGTCGAACGGCGGCAGGAACTGCTCGCGCACCGTGGCATCCGGCCCGACCAGGATCAGCGAGCCTGGATAGGCTGCGTTCGGGGCGGGCGGCACGCCTGGTCTGGCGCCGAGATCGTCAATCATTCGTGCCAGCGTCTCCGGGCTGCCGGTGGCACCCATGAAGCGGGCGTCGTACGGGGCAAGGTAGCGCCGCAGTGCCTCCGGTGTATCGCGCCGCGGGTCCAGCGAGACGAACAGCACCTGCGTGGTGGCAAGCTTCTGCGTCGTGCTGATGCGCTGGTACAACCCCGTCAGGGCCGTCAGCGCAGCGCCGCACGGCGCTCCGCAATGGGTGTCGCCCAACAGCACGAGGGTCCAGCGGCCTTGCAGTTGCGCGTGGGTAAAGGAGCGGCCGTTCTGATCGGTAAGGCGGAAATCACCCACCGGCCAGCCGCGCGACGACAGGTCGGTGTGCTGGGTCTCATTGTGCGTGGCCGGCGCAAGGTCCGGCAGCGAGGCCGCGAAGAGGCAGGCGGCCAGGCTGGCCAGCCATCGGTTCATGGTGACACTCCGTGACCGGATCGTAGTGCGGCAGGCTGGCCCGGAGCCGTGGCGCCTGCGTGCTCGGCGGTGCCTGCATTGGCTTCGGCAGTTGCGCTGGCGCGCCACGAGCGCATCGCCACGAGCACGCTGGAACCCGCCATCAGCACCGCCGCGAGCACCGGTTGCAGCAGCCCGGCGGCGGCCAGCGCCAGCGCGATCGCGTTGTAGCCGAAGGCCCAGGCCAGGTTGGCCCGGACCGTGCGGCGCACCTGGTGCGCCTGCTGCAACAGCCACGGCAAGCTGGCCAGGCCGGAGCGCGGCAGCACGACGTCCGCACTTTCGCGCGCCAGGTCGGAGGCATTGCCCACGGCGATGCCGACCGAGGCAGCCGCCAGCACCGGACCGTCGTTGAGGCCATCGCCGACCATGGCGACCGGCCCTGTGCCGGCGGCCCAGTCGCGCAGGGCAAGCACCTTGTCCTGCGGCAGCAGCCTGGCTTGCCACGCAGCGATATGCAGCGTGCCGGCCATGGCCGCCACCGCGTGCGGATTGTCGCCGCTCAGCAGCAGCGTGCGCAGGCCCTGGCGCTGCATCTCGGCGATCACGTCGCCAACATGCGGCATCGGCAGCGTACGCAGCGCGATCAGCCCGCGCGCCTGTCCCTCCCAACCGACCAGTACCAGCGTGCATCCCAGTGGCGCCGTAGCCAGCAGGCCCGGGGGCACGTGCCATCCGAGCGTGCCGAGAAAGGCGGGCGACCCCAGCGCGCACTCCATCCCGTCGAATCGACCGCACAGGCCCTCGCCGGCATTGGCCTCGACTTCGTTTGAGGTTGCGGGCGGCGACGCCGCGGCGCGGGCCATGGCGGCAATTGCGCGCGCTGCCGGATGGTCCGAAGCCTGCGCCAGCGCAGCCGCCACGCGCAGGACTTCGGCATGGCTGGCGCCTTCGGTCTGCATGCCGACCGGGTGCAGCGTGTCCGCCGTCAGCGTGCCGGTCTTGTCGAAGGCAATGCCCTTGAGCCGCGCCAGCCTTTCCAGCACGTCGCCGCCGCGCACGAGAATGCCGCGTTGTGCCGCCAGCCCGATTGCCAACGCATGCGTAAGCGGTGCAGCCAGGCCCAGCGAGCACGGGCACGCCACCACCAGCACGGCCAGTCCGGCCAGCATCGCGGCATCCGCCGCCTGCGCCGGCGCGCCTGCGCGGCTCCCCCAGAACCATGCGCTGGCCGCGGCCAGCGCCAGCACGCCGGGAATGAACACGGCAATGATCCGGTCGACGGTGTCGCCCGCCAGCGATTTGCGCGCCAGCGCTGCACGCACCTGCCGGCCGATCTGCTGCCACCGGGTCTGCGAGCCGGCCGCCGTGGCGCGGACCAGCAGCGGGCGGCTGCCGTTGATGCTGCCGGCGTGCACCAATGCGCCCGGCGGCTTGAACTGCGGCTCGTCCTGCCCGGTCAGGACGGCTTCGTCGCACTCCGAGCGGCCATCGACGACAATGCCGTCGACTGGCACGCGTTCGCCGGGAAGTATCCGCACCATTTCGCCCGGCCGGATGTCGACGACGGCGCGCCAGCCTTCGGTGCCGCCCTCGACCACGCGCGCCTCGGCGCGTTCAGCCGCCAGCATCGGCGCGAGGCGGCGCGCGGTGCGTACGCGCACCTGCGCCTCAAGCAGGCGGCCCAGCGTAAACAGCAGCAGCACCATGGCGGCGGTATCGAAATAGACCAGGCTCGAGCCGAGCAATACCTGCCAGCCTGAGTAGCAGTAGGCGGCGAGCACGCCGATGCAGACCAGGGTATCGGTCGACAGCCGGCCCTGCTGCATGGCCTGCCACGCGCCTTCGGCAAATGGCCGCCCCAGCAGCAATGCCAGTGGCGTCGCCAGCGCCCACAGCAGCCAGTGAACCGGGCCCCGCAGCCACGCTTCGTCGCCGGTAAACGCATCGGCGTAGAGCAGCCAGCTGAACAGCATGACGTTCATCGCGAGAAACCCGCCGACGCCGAGCCGTATCAGCGCGGCAGCGGCCTGCGGTTCCTCGTGCTCGCCATGGTGCACCTGATACGCCAGGCAGCAGCCATAGCAGCAGAACCAGTGCGCTTCGCCGTCCAGTTCGCGCTGCTGGCCCAGCCGTCCGACCGGCAACTGGCAGTGACTGCAGGCGTGTGTGGTTTCGATGGGCATGGATGGCCTGGTTAATGCGGCCTCGCTAATGCAGGTGAGCGCTCATCGGCACCACCCCGCGCGCGAGTGTGATCAGGCCGAGGAGGACGATAAACGCGCCGGCGGCACGCACGCCCTGCATGCGCCAGCCCAGGCGCGCCGCCGGCGCAGGCAGGAAGCTGGCCACGACCGGCTGCGCCGGGATGCCGGCAGGCCGACGCCGCGCGCGCCACCAGAGCCCGAATCCGCCCATTGCCAGCATGGTCGGCAGGGTGCCGAGCCCGAACGCGAGCATGATCTGCAGCCCGCCCAGCGCGGTGCCGCTGGCTGCCGCCTGGGCGGCGAAGGCATAGACCAGCGGGCAGGGGAGGAAGCCGTTCAGTACGCCAAATGCCAGCGGCGCGGCAGGTCCGGGCTGGCGCAGCAAGGTGCGCAGCGATTGCGCCAGCCATTGCGCGCCCACGCCGCCCAGCGCATGGCCGCCTCGGCCAATGAACCCGGCCAGGTTCAGCCCGATCATCAGCATGAGCAGCCCGGAGAAAATGGCCAGTCCGCGCTGCACCATGCTGGCCGTGGTGCTTTCACCAGCGTGGCCGACCAGCAGCATGCCGAGATAGCCGGCCAGCGTGCCAAGGAAGGCATAGCTGGCGATGCGGCCCAGGTTGTAGCCCAGGTGCCGCAGCATGGTAGCAAGGCGTCCGCCGGGCGCGGGGCCCAGGCCACAGGCAAAGCCACCGCACATCCCCACGCAGTGCATGCTGCCGGCCACGCCTGCCAGAAAGACCAGCCACAGGTCGCTCATGGCCTCTCCCGCTACTTGCGTATCGCCAGGTAGGCCACCCAGGCAAAGAAGCCAACCGTCATGATGACGAAGATCCAGAAGGCGATCGCTTCGGCAAGGGTCATGACCGGCTCCGCTATAACAGTTGCAGGCCGAGCACGTTCAGCGCGAGTTCGCCGAACAGGAAGGCCAGGTTCAGCAGGGCCAGCGCCAGCAGCAGTCTCGGTATCATGGTCGGCTCCGATGGTGTGGCGGACGGTCGGCGGGCGGTCGGCGGGCGGTCACTCAGCGCGTCAGGTCCAGCCCTGGCCCGAGCCCGCCCCAGTAGGCGTAGCCGTAGTACAACGCCCAGATGAACAACACCAGGTAGACGACCAGCAGCCATACATTGATGCGGCCATGGCGCGCCTGGATATGGCCGCCGCCGTAGTCTTCGGTCTGCTGGTGATGCGGTGTTTCGGGTCCGGCGGGCGGAGTGTCGGGTTCATCATTCATGGCCGGATGCCTCCGCTTCGTCATCCTTGACTTCGGCCCGGTAGGCCTTGTACTTGATGGCCTCGACGTCTTCGAACAGCCCCGACAGCACGGCCCAGATAAACACGCAGACCGCGCCGAGGCTCATGAAGAAGGCCACCACGAATTGCAGGAAGGTGAGTTCAGCCATGCTCGCTCCTAGCGCTCGTCAGCAAATGCGAAGCCGTGCCGTTTGGCCCACGCCTCGCCGGCATAGGTGCTTGGCTGGCCGGGCTGTCCCGGTTCGCCGGCCGGGGGACGATAGGCGTGGCGCGATTCGTCGGCGCGCAGGTCGGGGTCGTTCAGCGCGGCTTTCTGCTCGGGCGGAATCGGCAGCGGCTGGCCGGTCAGCGGGTCGGTGTAGGCGGACAGCGACAGGACGAAGTAGGCCAGCGCCCAGCGGTCGTCCTCGGACACCGTGTCGCTGAACGACGGCATCGGCGTGCCGGACAGCCCGGTGCTCACGGTGCGGAAGATGTCCTTCACCGATGCCCCGGACTTGAACTGCCCGGTGGTCAGGTTGGCCGGCGGGATCGGGAAGCCGAAATCGTCCTCGAGTCCGGCCGCTTTTTCGCCGTCGCCCTTGCCGGTGCGCCCGTGGCATTCCCAGCATTTGGCGCGGTCCCACGCCTGCTTGCCGCGCAGGATGAGTTCGGCCGAGGGCTTGGGCGGCACGCCGATAAAGATCGGCGCGAGCGGCGGTTCTTCGAGGAAGTAGAAGTAGGGCTTGTCGGGCTTGCTGCGGTCGGCCGCCAGCACGTACTTGATGTACTGGATCACGGCCAGCCGGTCTTTTTCCGGCAGTTCGTGCCAGCTTGGCATCGCGGTGCCGCGCACGCCGCGCGTGATGGTTCGCAGCAGGTCGCCGTCATCCGGCATGGATCCCGACGGCGTAAGGCGGAACTTGAACACCCCCAGCGTGAAATTGCGCGGGCGGTCTTTCTGCATGAACGCGGCGGCCGGTCCGTTGCCGTCGCCCTTGACCCCATGGCAGCCAAGGCAGCGACGCTCATAGACGTTCTTGCCGTGCGCGATCCATTCCTCGGAGCGCGGGATGCTCGTCTGCGAGGCCTCCATCTGCTGCGGTTCAAAGCGGTCGCGCCACTTGCCTCGGTTGGTGCCGAGCTTCTGCAGGTAGGCCACCAGTGCGCGCAGGTCTTCCGTATCGGTGATCAGGATCACGGTCTCGCCGGTGAATTCCTTGTTGGGGGTCAGGATCACGGGGTACTTCCCGCGCTCCGGGACATAGAGCAGGCCGGCCTGGTTGGGCGTCAGCGCGATGGTCTCGCTGCTGCCGAAATCGAACAGCTGCCGCGTCGCGGGCGTGTTCTCGATGGTGCGGCGGCCCTGCTGGTCGGTCACCAGCCTTGCGGTGTGCGGCTCGGAAAACAGCGCGGAGAAGCGCGGCATGATCGAGTCGGGCGACAACATGCGCGGATCCCAGAAGTGCGCCAGGTGCCAGGCGTCGCTGAACTTCAGGCCAACGCGCGAGAGATCGGGGCCGATGCGCCGAGTCGAGAACAGGTGCGGCAGGTCGAACGCGTATTCGCCGGCCTGGGAGACCGGGCCCCAGCGGCGGGTTTCACCGGTGACCGGGCGCACGAACTGCGAGTGGCAGTACCAGCAGCCTTCGCGCGTATACACCTCGCGGCCGCGCAGCTGCAGCGGCGTGTAGTCGGTGGCGCGTGCTTCCATCCACTTGAGTTCGCCCAGGTCGGTGCGCACCACCTGGGTAACCTTGTCGGTGCGCGACTGTGGCTCCAGCATCGGCAGTACGCCCTGCACGAAGGCGGCCAGCGAGAGGCAGCCGAACCCCGCGACCAGCGCATAGAAACGCAGGCCATAGCGGCCATCGGGTCGGCGCGGGGTCATGTCGACGCCCCGCGTACGGCGCCCGCGGCGCTGGGTGCCGTGGCGGGCTCGGCCGACAGCACGGTGCGCATCAGGTTATAGACCAGCAGCGACATGCCGATGTCCATCGAGATGCCGGCGGTCGTGCGCACCAGCCAGTAGGGGCGGATGGCCACCAGCGAGTCCAGCCATTCCACGCCCGCCATCAGCATGTAGCCCTGCTGCAGGCCGGCCATGGTCAGGTCCAGTCCCATCAGGCTGATGCCGAAGGTGATCAGCCAGAACGACCAGTTGCCGAGCCGTGGCGACCACAGCGGGCGCGCCACCAGCCGGGGTATCACATAGACCGTGCCGCCGATGGCCCACACCACGAAGGTGCCGAACACCGTCAGGTGCGAATGCGAGATGACGAAATCGCTGAAGTGCGTCGGCTGCTGGATCGCGCGCAGGGCTTCGGTCGAGCCCTGGAAGCACCCCGCCAGGTACATCAGCGAACCCATGATCAGGAATTTGGCGGTCAGGTTCTGGGTGAAGGTGTGCCAGCGGCCCATCATGGTGCCGAAGAAGTTCTGCAATACCGTCCAGACCGGCACGATCAGCAGCATCGAGGTGATGATCGCCAGCGTCTCGGCCCAGTCGGCGATGGGGCTGTACAGATAGTGGTGGATGCCGACGAAGGGGTAGAACAGCGCCAGCGACCAGAACCCCACCAGCGACAGCTTGTGGCTGTAGACCGGGTTCTGCACGCTCGCCGGCAGGAAGTAGTAGATCAGCACGTAGCCGGCAGGCGTGATCCACAGCCCCACGATGTAGTGGATGAACAGGCCGTGGAAGGCGGCGCTGTTGATGCCGGTGAAGGTGTACGGCAGGATAAAGCTGCCGAGCACGAGGTTCATCACGGTCCAGACAAAGGCGCCGATCAGGTACCACACCGCCACGTAAAGCTGCGGCTCGCGCCGGTGCGCGATCGTCATCAGGAACTGGACGGTGATGACCGTTACCACGACGAAGATGATGGCGTCGATCGCAAGCGGGAATTCGCCGGCCTCCAGGCCCTGGTTGTAGCCGAGCATCAGCGATGCCATGCCGGCAACCAGGCCCAGGTTCCACACCCATACCAGCCAGTGTCCCCACCGGCCTTTCCAGACCGGCACGCCGCACAGGCGCGGCAGCAGGTAGTAGCACAGGCCGATGAACAGCGTGGAGAAGGCGCCGAAGATCACGCCATTGACGTGCATCGGCCGCAAGCGGCCGAAGGTCAGGTATTGCGAGGTTCCCAGGTAGTCGGGGAAGTTGAACAGGCTGGAGATGGTCACGCCGATGCTGGGCGTGAACATCAGCCAGAACAGTCCCCAATAGAGCCACTTGAGAATAAGCCCGCGGTCGATCAGCGAATCCAGGTCGGGAAATGCTTCGGATGGGTCCGATGTCGCGCGGGCGGCAGTCATATGCTTCTAGCTCCGTTGGTGTTCACGGCCGGCCCATCGCTCAGTGCCTGCCCGGATCGAGCTTGCTGTTGCGGTTCGAGTAGTAGATATAGGCCTCGAGCGCTTTCATGGCGGGCCCGTTGGGGTCGATCTTCTCGCCTTCATTGGGCTTCTCGATGCACCAGTTGATCATGTCGCGCAGCGTGGCGAACTCGTTCATCTGCTCCTGGAACTTGGGAAACTCATGCGGGTGAGTGTCGGACGCGTACGGGTGGCACATGGCGCAGGCCACGCCGGTGTTCGAGAGCTTGACGTTCAGCTGCTTCTGCGCGCCGGGATCGCCGTGGAACAGCTGGTCGCCGACCTTCACCTGCTCCATGAACACGTCTTCAAACGCTTTCAGCTGGTCTGCCGTGTGGGGTTCCTTGTGTGCCATCGGCTGGTCGCTGTCGTAGCCGAGCAGCAGCAACACGGCTACCCCTGCCGTCAGGGCACGGGCGTGCCATATGTCGTTCTTCATCATTCGCTCCTCACGCATTGCTGCGCCGGATCAGGGGTGCTGGCCGGTCTAGATCCGGTCGGCGATGCGCGGGCTGAGGACCTGGTTGCGGTTGTCCTCGGTGCCGGAATCCGCCGGCTGGTCTGCGAAGACCGTCTTGCGCCACATCTTGTATTCGTTTTCCACCCGTCCCTGCGGGGTCATGGTCAGCGTGCTCCAGCCAACGCCGTCGAAGTGATCGCCCGGGTCGGCGCGAATCATCGGCTTGGTCAGAAGCGGCACGCCTTCCGGCGCGTAGGGCCATGGCCACGACGTGGCCAGCATGCCGATCGAGCGCAACTTGCCGATCTCGTTGTAGAGCACCTGGTGCGTATGCCCGTGGACATTGGTGACGTTGGCATAGGGCTTGAGGATTTCATGCGCCTCGCGCCAGTCGCGGATCCAGAAATTCCACGGCGGGTAGTACTCGTACAGCGGCGTATGCGTGAACAGGATGACCGGGCTGCTCTTGGGCCAGTTCGACAGCGTGCTGTTGAGCCAGCGCAATTGCTTTTCGCCGATGACGGACCAGGCGCCGCCCAGCGTGCCGTCGAGCGTGGCCATATGTCCCATGCGGTCTTTCGGTGTCATCTTGCGTGCCGTCCAGAAGTCCGGTGCGCCTGCGATCGTGTTCAGGCCGATCACGCGCACGCCCTTGTGGTCGAAGGTCCAGGGCGTGTTGCCGAAGGTCTTGTTCCACGTCGACCCCATGTCGAGGTACCAGTCGTGCTCGCCCGGGATGAAGACCTTGCGGATCTTCACTTCCTTCAGCAGTTCGGCGCCGAGCTGCAGCTCGACGGGGTCGCCCAGCTGCGCCAGGTCGCCGCCGAAGATCATGAAGTCGGCTGGCGGATTCATGGCCTGCACTTCCTTGAAGGCGCGCACCGTCTTTTCCACGAAGCGGGAGTTGAGCTCCCTGGGATAGAGGTGCGTGTCGGAGACCCAGGCAAAGCGGAAGTTCTGGCCGGTTTGACCGTAGGCCACGTCAAGCGTGTTCAGAAGCGGGAAGAACCCGCATGCGGCGGCACCTGCAACGCCTTTGAGCAGCGCCTGGTGCAGGAAAGTGCGGCGCGTCCATACTGCGGCGCCTTCCGGGCGATCGTCCGAACCGGTCAGGGTCCGGTGCAGCTCGCGTCGTTCGAGTTCGAATGCGTTCATCTGGCGGTCCTCCGCCCCCCGGGGGATGATGAAAAGGCAGCGGCAAAACCGATCGTTCTATTTCTTTTTGAGTTCGATCGAGAGTTTCGCGGTCTGGCCTCCGGTTACCGTGACTGGCGTCTCGGTGTCGCCGGTGTAGTACTGCGTGGCGACCAGGGTGTAACTGCCGGGTGGAACGTCGTCGATGCGGAAACTGCCGTCTTCTGCGGTCAGCGCGTAGTACGGGCTATCGGCGACATAGATGTGGGCCAGCATCCAGCCGTGCGCGTCGCACTCGACCCGGACCAGCCCGGGACGTGGCAGTTCGCGCGTGATCCTGACCCCTTTCTCGGGTAGCGCAAGGTTGAATGCGGTGCGCTGTCCGTAGAAGCCGTGGGTGTTGTGCAGCACCGGATCGGAGCTGGTCACTTCAAGCTTGCCGGGGCGGACCACCTGCACGGCAGGCTTGAAAATGCAGTGTTCCTGGTCGAGCACCGGGACCTTGTCGGGCGCGCCCCAGGCCTTGCCTTTAGGGACTTCCTTCAGGTACACGACCGCATCCTGGACGCCCTTGCCGGCGCCCACGCGGATCTGTGGCTCGTCGCGCGGGCCGCCGCAGACTTCACGGTCCTTGGTGGGGATGATCTTGCGGATGGGGACGGTGCCCTGGAAGGTGACCTTGCCTTCGATCTTGCCACCGCCGCTGACCGGGGCGACTTCATAGGCGAAGGCGGAAACGCTGAACAGGCTGAGCACTGCCAGTGGCATGCAGCAAGCTTTGCGAAGAAAGAAACACATGATGTTTCCCGCTCCCGAGCGCACCGTGCGCGCTCAACTTCTGAGTCCCCCCGGACAGTTTCAAGGTGCAGCAGGGCACTATTGGTTGTCGCTGAAGCATAGTACGCACGCAGGTCGAAGCAAAGCGCAACTGACATTTTGTGCGATGCGCGTGATGCCGCGGCCGCTCGTAGCGGCAATGCGCTTAATGCAGCATCACCCGCAGCACCGCCGCAGGGGAGCGGGTGAATCAGCAACCCACTGTTATTTCGATCGGCGGGGGCTTCGGGGGCGCTTTCGTGGTGCGCGATGCCCGGAGCGTTTCCGGGATCACGCCTGGAGCTTGGTATTTACCCTGTAGCTTCGCGCCAACTTCCCATGGGAGTCGGCTGAGCGCGTAGGGCGCGGATGCCAAAGTGCTTGCGGAATCGCCTGTAACGGACGGAAAAGCAAAGGAAAACGGCGGAGGCATATGGCGCCCGGGCAACCTCCAAACGGGCCGGCGAAGGCATCTGCGATGGTATGATTAGCCCCAATTCTCGGGCCCGGGGGGTATTTTGAGGCGCAGGCGGCACGCCGCGCCGGCTCCCGCGCAGCCCGGCTTCTGAACATTGCTATAGCCCCGATACCAGGCTGCGGGCGGTACCGCAACACCGGTACCGCCGGCGGCCGATACCACACGAGAAACCGTGCGACTATCCTCGATCAAGCTGGCGGGCTTCAAGTCATTTGTCGATCCCACCAATTTCCAGGTGCCTGGCCAACTGGTCGGCATCGTCGGTCCGAACGGCTGCGGCAAATCCAACATCATCGACGCAGTGCGCTGGGTGCTGGGCGAGTCACGCGCTTCCGAGCTGCGCGGCGAGTCGATGCAGGACGTGATCTTTAACGGCTCCACGGCGCGCAAGCAGGCCGGACGGGCCAGCGTCGAACTGGTGTTCGACAATGCCGAAGGCCGGGCCGCCGGCCAGTGGAGCCAGTACGCCGAAGTGGCGGTCAAGCGGGTGCTGACCCGCGACGGCACCTCGTCCTACTACATCAACAACCAGCCGGTGCGCCGGCGCGATATCCAGGACATCTTCCTGGGCACGGGCCTGGGCCCGCGCGCCTACGCCATCATCGGGCAGGGCATGATCTCGCGCATCATCGAGGCCAAGCCCGATGACATGCGCATCTTCCTGGAAGAAGCCGCGGGCGTGTCCAAGTACAAGGAGCGCCGCCGCGAGACCGAAAACCGCCTGTCCGACACGCGCGAGAACCTGACCCGTGTCGAAGACATCCTGCGCGAGCTTGGCAGCAACCTGGAAAAGCTCGAAGGCCAGGCCGAAGTCGCGCAGCGCTTCAAGACGCTGCAGTCCGATGGTGAGGAAAAGCAGCACCTGCTGTGGCTGCTGCGCAAGCGCGAGGCACAGGTCGAGCAGGAACGCCACCAGCGCGCCATCGAGCAGGCCCAGATCGACCTGGAAGCGCAGACCGCGCAGCTGCGCCATGTCGAGGCCGAGCTGGAAACCATGCGCGCCGCGCATTACGCCGCATCGGATGGCATGCACGCCGCGCAGGGTGCGCTGTACGAAGCCAATGCCGAGGTCAGCAAGCTCGAGGCCGAGATCCGCTACGTGGTGGAGTCGCGCAATCGCGTGCAGGCCCAGATCGCCGCGCTGACGACGCAGCGCGAGCAGTGGCAGGGCAAGGCCGAGCAGGCTACCGACGAACTCGCGCAGGCCGAGGAAAACCTCGCCGTGGCCGAAGGCCGCACGGTCGAGGCGCAAGAGGCCGTCGCGCACAAGAACGACGAGCTGCCGACGCTGGAAGGCCAGTGGCGCGATGCCCAGCAACTGCTCAACGAGCAGCGCGCCGGCATCATGCAGGCGGAGCAGGCGCTCAAGCTCGAAGCCGCGCAGCAGCGCAGCGCCGACCAGATGCTGCAGCAGCTGGAACAGCGCCGCGAACGTCTGTCCGCGGAGGAAAAGGGCCTGGACCGTCCGGACGAAACCCGGCTGGAACAGGGCCGCGCCGAACTGGCCGAGCAGGAAGCCGTCGTCGAGGAAGCGCAGGCCGTGCTGGCCGACGCCGAAGAGACTGTGCCGCGCCTGGACGAAGAGCGCCGCGCCGCGCAGGCGCGCGTGCATAGCGAAGCTGGCGCGATTGCCTCGCTGGAAGCACGCCTGCATGCGCTGCGCCAGCTGCAGGAGAACGTGCAGACCGACGGCAAGGTGCAGCCCTGGCTGGCCAAGCATGAGCTGGCCGAACTGCCGCGCCTGTGGAAGAAGGTCCATATCGAGCCTGGCTGGGAAAACGCGCTCGAATCCGTGCTGCGCGAGAAGCTGAACGCGCTGGAGGTGTCCAACCTTGACTGGGTCAAGGCCTTCCTGACGGATGCGCCGCCGGCCAAGCTGGCGTTCTACTCGCCGCCGGCTGCGGCCCGTCCGCTGGAAACGCCGGCGGGGCTGCGTCCGCTGATGTCGCTGGTGCAGATTACCGAGCCGGGCATCCGTGCGGTGATGCAGGACTGGCTGGCCGACATCTTCGTCGCCACCGACATGACGCAGGCATTGGCCGCGCGCGGCACGCTGCCCGAAGGGGCGTCGTTCGTGGTCGCCGAGGGCCACCTGGTTGGCCGCAACGCGATCCAGATCTACGCCGCTGATTCCGAGCAGGCCGGCATGCTGGCGCGCGAGCAGGAAATCGAAAACCTGCAGAAGCAGGCGCGCGCGCAGGCACTGCTGTCGGACGAAGCCAGGACCCAGGCAGTGCGCGCCGAGGCCGCCTATACCCAGTCCAGCCAGGCGCTGGGCGAAGCCCGCACGCGCGCCGAGCAGGCCACGCGCCGCGTGCATGCGCTGCAGATGGACGTGCTCAAGCTGTCGCAGGCGATGGAGCGTTACTCCGCCCGCAGCGGCCAGATCCGCGAAGAACTGGACGAAATCCACGCGCAGATCGAAGAGCAGCGCGCGATCCGCGCCGAATCCGAAGCCAGCTTCGAACAGCACGATGCCGCGCTGGCCGAGATGCAGGCCTCGCACGAAGACCAGCAGATGGCCTTCGAGGCGCTGGACAGCAAGCTCTCGGGCGCGCGCCACCAGCTGCGCGACTTCGAGCGTGCCGCACAGGAAGCGCTCTTTGCCGAGCGCAACCTGTCGAGCCGCATCGACGAGCTGCGCCGCAATATCCAGGTGGCGGCCGACCAGGCCGAGCGCATTGCCGAGTCGCTGGAAAACGCCCGCGCCGAGCTCGAAACCATCAACGAGCAGACCGCGCATACCGGCCTGCAGGATGCGCTGGAACTGCGCGCCGAGAAAGAAGAAAAGCTCACCGTCGCGCGCACCGAGCTCGATGCGCTGTCGGCGCAACTGCGCCAGTTCGACGAACAGCGCCTCGCCGCCGAGCGCAGCCTGCAGCCGCTGCGCGACCGCATCACCGAACTGCAGCTCAAGGAGCAGGCCGCGCGCCTGAACCAGGAGCAGTTCAGCGAGCAACTGACCGAAGCCAAGGTTGACGAAGAAGGGCTGGCGCACAAGCTCACCGGCGACCTGAAGCCGTCGTACCTGCAGGGTGAAGTCACGCGCATCAACAACGCCATCAACGCGCTGGGCCCGGTCAACATGGCCGCGCTCGACGAACTGGCGGCGGCACGCGAGCGCAAGACCTTCCTCGACGCGCAGTCGGCCGACCTGAACGACGCCATCAGCACGCTGGAAGACGCGATCGCCAAGATCGACCAGGAAACCCGTGCGCTGCTGCAGGGCACCTTCGACCAGGTCAACCACCATTTCGGCGAACTGTTCCCGTCGCTGTTCGGCGGCGGCCAGGCGCGCCTGATCATGACCGGCGAGGAAATCCTCGACGCCGGCGTGCAGGTGATGGCACAGCCCCCGGGCAAGAAGAACTCGACCATCCACCTGCTGTCGGGCGGCGAGAAGGCGTTGACCGCGATCGCGCTGGTGTTTGCGATGTTCCAGCTCAACCCGGCACCATTCTGCCTGCTGGACGAGGTGGACGCGCCGCTGGACGACGCCAACACCGAACGCTACGCCAACATGGTGGCGCGCATGTCGAGCAAGACCCAGTTCGTTTTCATCTCACATAACAAGATCGCCATGGAAATGGCTCATCAACTCATTGGCGTGACCATGCAGGAGCAGGGCGTTTCGCGGATCGTGGCCGTGGATATGGACGCGGCGGTTTCGATGGCGGAGGCAGCATGAGCAGTAAGCAGGGGCCCCGCGCAGCGGGGCGGCGCACGTTCGCGAATGCTGCGCGCAACCGACACCACAATGCTGTGACCAATATGGGCGCTTTGGAGATTGCAGCATGAAGCTGAACATGGACCTGCAGACCGCGCTGATCGTCGCGGGTTTGGTATTCCTGGCGCTGCTGTTCGGCTACAACCAGTGGCAGATCCGCAAGGCGCGCCGTCCCCGCGAACTGAGCCCCGAGGACGACCTGCCGCCGATGCGCGAACCGGTGGTCGGCCAGGCCACTGCGCCGGAAACCGCGGCGCGGCTGCACGAGACGGCATCGGAGCAAGCTGAGCGGCGCGAGCCGACGCTGGCTTCGGCACACGCGGCAAACACGGCAAGCGCGGCAAACGCAGCACAGCCCGCACCGGCTGCCGCCACGCAGCCCAACCATGTTGCCGCCGCGGCTGCTGCGGCGGCCAGCACCGCCGATGCCGACGAAGCCGTGATGGAAGAAGTCGCGGTTGCCGCCGGCGTGGTACAGGCGGACGCAGGCGCGGAAGCCGAGTTGCCCGAGGCCGAGGCCGCTCCGGCTCCCGCAGCCGCCCCTGTGCCTGCTCCCGCCCCCGCGCCTGCACCGGTCGCCGCCGTTCCGGATGGCCAGCCCGCGCCGGCCGTGGTCGATCCGCTGATCGACTGCATCGTGCCGCTGCACCTGGAGCGCAAGGCGTCTGGCGACCGCATCCTGCCGCTGACCGGTCGGCTGCGCCGCGCCGGCACCAAGCAGGTCCATATCGAGGGCTTGCGCGCCGAAGCCAATGCATGGGAGCCGGTTACGGCCGGCCACCAGTACGAGAACCTGCAGGTCGGCGTGCAACTGGCCAACCGCAGCGGCCCGCTCAATGCGCTGGAGTTCTCCGAGTTCATCACCGCGGTGGAATCGCTCGCTGAAGCGCTCGACGCCTCCGCCGACCTGCCGGACATGAGCGAGACCGTGGCCAATGCGCGCGAGCTCGATGGCTTTGCCGCGGGCAGCGACGTGCAGCTTGGTGTCAACGTGATCTCCGACGGCGCGCCGTGGTCGGCCGCCTACGTGCAGAACGTGGCGACGCAGGACGGGCTGGTGCTGTCCCGCGACGGCACGCGCTTTATCCGCTACCAGGCCAACGCCGAAGGCGTACAGCGCCCGCTGTTCACGCTGCAGTTCGGCGATACCAACTTCCTGCGCGATGACCTGACGGTCAAGTCCGGGCGCCAGATCACGCTGCTGCTCGACGTGCCGCTGGCAGACCAGGGCGCAAAGCCGTTCAAGACGGTATGCGAATATGGCCACACGCTGGCCCAGCGCATGGGCGCGCAGTTGGTCGACGACAATATGCGCCCGCTGACCGAAGCCTCGTTCATCGCCATCTTCACCCAGCTGGATACGCTGTACCAGAAGCTGGAAGCGCGCGGCATGCCCGCCGGCTCGCCGGTCGCATTGCGGCTGTTCAGCGTATAGCCGGAGCCTGCCATGACCGCAAAACCACGCGGCGCGCAGGCAGAAGCCTCCGCGCCCGCCGGCGGCTTGCCGCCCGAAGCCGCAGCCACGCGTGTCGCCTGGCTGCACGATGAGCTCGACCGCCACAGCTACCAGTACTACGTGCTGGACGCGCCTACCATCCCGGATGCCGAGTACGACGCGCTGTTCAGCGAGCTGGTTGCGCTCGAGCTGGAGCATCCCGAGCTGCAGTCGCCGGATTCGCCCACGCAGCGCGTCGGCGGTGAGGCGCTGGCCGCGTTCGACACGGTGCGCCACCGGGTGCCGATGCTGTCGCTGAACAACGGCTTTGAGGACGACGACGTGCTCAACTTCGACCGCCGCTGCGCGCAGGGGCTGGGCCGCACCGCACCCGCGGCGGGCGAGGCCGACCTGTTCAGCGCGGCGGACGCGGTCGAGTACTCCTGCGAGCTGAAGTTCGACGGGCTGGCCATGTCGCTGCGCTATGAAGACGGCCGGCTCGTGCAGGCCGCCACCCGCGGTGACGGCGAAACCGGCGAGGACGTGACCGTCAACGTGCGCACCATCAAGGCGATCCCCCTGAAGCTGCGCGGCCAGGCGCCAGCGGTGCTGGAGGTGCGCGGCGAAGTCTTCATGTATCGCCGCGACTTCGACAAGCTCAACGCACGCCAGGCGGAAGCCGGCGAAAAGACCTTCGTCAATCCGCGCAATGCCGCTGCCGGCAGCCTGCGCCAGCTCGATCCGCGCATTACCGCGAAGCGGCCGCTGTCGTTCTTCGCCTATGGCCTGGGCGAACTGCAGGGCGTGGATCGCCCGGCCACGCACAGCGCCATGCTCGACGGCTTTGATGCGTTGGGACTGCCGGTGTGCAAGGAACGCGCGGTGGTCAAGGGGGCGCAGGGGCTGCTGGATTTCTACTCGGATATCGGCAAGCGCCGCGACGACCTGCCGTACGACATCGACGGCGTGGTCTACAAGGTCAATGCGCTGGCCGAGCAGGAACGGCTGGGCTTTGTCTCGCGCGCGCCGCGCTTTGCGCTGGCGCACAAGTTCCCGGCGCAGGAAATGACCACCATCGTCGAGGATATCGAGGTGCAGGTCGGCCGCACTGGCGCGATCACGCCGGTGGCGCGGCTGCAGCCGGTGTTCGTCGGCGGCGTGACCGTGACCAATGCCACGCTGCATAACGAGGACGAGATCCGCCGCAAGGACGTCCATATCGGCGACACCGTGATCGTGCGCCGCGCCGGCGACGTGATCCCGGAGGTGGTGGCGGTGGTGGCCGAGCGCCGGCCGGCGGACGCGCGCGCCTTTGTGATGCCCACCGCTTGCCCGGTGTGCGGTTCGCATATCGAGCGCCTGGAAGACGAGGCGATCGCGCGCTGCACCGGCGGCCTGATCTGCGCGGCGCAGCGCAAGCAGGCGCTGCTGCACTTCGCGCAGCGCCGTGCCATGGATATCGAGGGGCTGGGCGACAAGGTGGTGGAGCAACTGGTCGACCAGGGCATCGTGCGCACGCCGGCGGACCTGTACAAGCTGGGCGTGGCCAAGCTGGCGGCGCTTGAGCGCATGGCCGACAAGTCGGCCACCAACCTCGTCGCGGCGATCGAAAAGTCGCGCGAGACCACCATGAACCGCTTTATCTTCGCGCTCGGCATCCGCCACGTGGGCGAAGCCACTGCCAAGGATCTCGCCAGGCATTTCGGCAAGCTCGACGGACTGATGGCCGCCGACGAAGCCGCGCTGCTGGAGGTCAATGACGTCGGCCCGGTGGTGGCGCAGTCGATCGCGCACTTCCTTGGCGAGCCGCATAACGTCGAGGTCATCGAACAACTTCGCGCCGCAGGGGTACACTGGCCGGAAAGCGAGCCGGTGGCGAGGGCAGCACCGGCGCCGCTGTCGGGCAAGACCTTTGTGCTGACCGGCACGCTGCCGACCATGTCGCGCGAGGACGCCAAGGAATTGCTCGAAGCCGCGGGCGCCAAGGTGGCAGGCTCGGTGTCGAAGAAGACCGACTACGTGGTGGCGGGGGCCGAAGCCGGCAGCAAGCTCGACAAGGCCGAGGCGCTGGGCGTGCCGGTGCTGGACGAGGGCGGCATGCTGGCATTGCTGGCTGAAGCGGGCGCTGCGCCCGCGCAGGAATAAACCGGGGAAACAGCCATGATCCGCGAGATTCTCAAGATGGGCGATCCGCGCCTGCTGCAGGTGGCGCGCAAGGTGGAGCGGTTCAATACACCGGAGTTGCGCACGCTGATCGAAGACATGTTCGACACCATGGACCACGCCAACGGCGCAGGCCTGGCCGCGCCGCAGATCGGCGTCGACCTGCAAGTGGTGATCTTCGGCTTCGACCGCAATCCGCGCTATCCGGATGCGCCGATGGTGCCCAAGACGGTGCTGATCAACCCCGTGCTGGAGATGCTGTCGGATGAGCAGGAAGACGGCTGGGAAGGGTGCCTGTCGGTGCCCGGCCTGCGCGGGGTGGTGCCGCGGCATGTGCGGCTGAAATACAGCGGCCATGACCTGATGGGCAATCGGATCGAGCGGATCGCCGATGGCTTCCATGCGCGCGTGGTGCAGCATGAGTGCGACCACCTGCAGGGGATTCTTTATCCGATGCGGATCAAGGATTTTACAAAGTTCGGGTTTACCGAGATCCTGTTCCCGGACCTGCCGGCCAATAGCGACGATTGAATCAGGCGCTACAGGCGAGACAAAAAAAGCGGCCATTGCGGCCGCTTTTTCCATGGTCAGTCCAGACTCGTCGTCAGAATTTCTCGAACTGCCCCAGGAACCGCCACATGCCCGGCGGCAGGTCGCCCAGCACCACGCGGCCCATGCGCACGCGCTTCAGGCCAACGACTTCCAGCCCCACCTGTTCGCACATCCGGCGGATCTGGCGCTTGCGGCCTTCGCGCAGCACGAAGCGCAGCTGCTCTTCGTTCTGCCAGCTGACCTTGGCCGGCTTGAGCAGCACGCCATCCAGGGACAGGCCATGGCGCAGCAGTTCGAGCTGGTCGGCGGGGAACGCCTCGCTGACATTGCGCTCGACCACGCCTTGCGGGCCATGCCAGACCACCCGTACCAGGTACTCCTTCTCGACGTTCGAGTCCTCGCCGATCAGCGCGCGCGCGACGCGGCCATCCTGCGTCAGCACCAGCAGGCCGGTGGAGTCGATATCGAGGCGGCCGGCCGGCGCCAGGCTCTTGCGCTGCCACGGCGCGAAGCGCTTGCGCGTGGCGTCGCCCTCCCACTGGTTCTCGGCGGTGAACAGCACCGCGGCCGGCTCATAGCCGTCTTCGGCCTGGCCGGATACGTATCCCACCGGCTTATTCAGCAGCACGGTAACGCGCTCGCCCTGTTCGGAGCGCGCTTCCTGCAGGATCTCGATCTCGGCATCCGGGCGGATGCGGCTGCCCAGCTCGGTCACCGGCTTGCCGTCGACCAGCACCCAGCCGCGCGGAATCCATTCATCGGCTTCGCGGCGCGAGCACAGGCCGAGTTCGGACATGCGCTTGGACAGGCGCACCAGGCCGTCGTCATGGGTGGTTTCAGGCGCGGCATCGTCGCGAGCCGGCTTCTGCGGGCGCGGGGCCGGTGCCTGCGGCCGGGACGTGCCGGCGGCATCGCTGAAGCGGCGCGCCGGCGCGGAGCCTTCGCGGCGGCGGTCGCCGGTGGGGGCAGGGCGCCGCGGACGGTTGTCGTCGTCACCGGAGCGTCGTGGCGGCCGCGACTCGCTGCCTTCGAAGCGGCGCGGACGATTTTCGTCATCGCCAAAGCGCCGCGGCGGCCGCGACTCATTCCCCTCGAAACGGCGTGGACGCGCTTCGCCGCGATCGTCGCCATAGCGGCGCGGACGGTTGTCGTCATCGCCAAAGCGCCGCGGCGGCCGCGACTCATTCCCCTCGAAACGGCGCGGACGTGCTTCGCCGCGATCGTCGCCATAGCGGCGCGGACGATTTTCGTCATCGCCAAAGCGCCGCGGCGGCCGCGACTCATTCCCCTCGAAACGGCGCGGACGTGCTTCGCCGCGATCGTCGCCATAGCGGCGCGGACGGTTGTCGTCGTCGCCAACGCGTCGCGGCGGCCGCGATTCATTGCCTTCGAAGCGGCGCGGACGCGCTTCGCCACGGTCGTCGCCATAGCGGCGCGGACGGTTGTCGTCGTCGCCAAAGCGCCGCGGCGGCCGCGATTCATTGCCCTCGAAACGGCGCGGACGTGCTTCGCCGCGATCGTCGCCATAGCGGCGCGGACGATTTTCGTCGTCGCCGAAGCGTCGCGGCGGCCGCGATTCATTGCCTTCGAAACGGCGCGGACGTGCTTCGCCGCGATCGTCGCCATAGCGGCGCGGACGACTGTCGTCATCGCCAACGCGCCGCGGCGGCCGCGATTCATTGCCCTCGAAACGGCGCGGGCGCGCTTCGCCGCGGTCGTCGCCATAGCGGCGCGGACGGTTGTCGTCGTCGCCAGAACGTCGAGGCGGCCGTGCTTCGCCTTCGGCACGGCGCGGCCGTGCCTGCCGCTCGCCGTCAGCGGGGCGGGGCGGACGCGGCTTGCGCACGCCGCGGCCGGCATCGCCGCCGGCTTGCGCTTCGCCTGGCGCGCGGCGGCCGGCACTCTTGCCACCGTCGCTCTGCTGCGCACGCTTGATGCCTTCGGTCACGGCCCGCACGCGGTTCCGGTTCAGGTCGGAAACCCGAACCGGACGGTTGCCGGTCTTGCGCGCGGCGGTGCCGGTGTCGCCTGCGGCCTTGATGCCTAGCGTCTTGCGCTTCGGCGAATTGCTGTCGGTCATATCGTTGATGCTGCCCGCCTCAGATCGCGAGGGCGGAGAGCAAGTCCTGTTCAAGCTGAATCTGCAATCGGTTGTCGGCGGCCAGGCGGCTGCCGTCTACCAGGAACACGTCTTCGACGCGTTCGCCCAGGGTGTTGATGCGTGCCGTGTGCACGGACACGCGATGCCGTGCCAGTACGCGGGCGATGGCGTACAGCAGGCCGGTGCGGTCGTTGGCGGACAGCGACAGCAGGTAATACTGGCCGCGCTCATCCGGGCGCAAATCGACGCGCGGCTTGATCGGGAAACTGCGCGACTGGCGCGACAGGCGTCCCTGCGTGGGCTCGGGCAATGCGGCCTGCTGGCGCAGCCTTTCGCACAGCTCGTGCTCCACCAGCGCGATGATGTCGCGGTAGTTGCCGCGATAGTTGCCGTCGCTGGCCATGCCCGGATCGGTGACCTGGAACGTATCCAGCGCGTAGCCGTGGCGGGTGGTGTGGATCTTGGCGTCCTGGATCGAGAACGCCTTGCGCTCGAAATAGCCGCAAATGCGCGCGAACAGGTCGGGCTGGTCCTGCACGTAGACGGCCACCTGCAAACCTTCGCCCGCCGGCGAGATGCGCGCCTTGACCACCGGGTTCGTGCTGTCCACCTTGTCGTACAGGTGGCGCGTGAGCCAGGCGATGTCGCGCGAATCGTGCCGCAGGAAGAACGCTACGTCCAGTTGCGCCCACAGGCGCTTGCCCAGCTCGGGGTCGAAGGCTTTCAGGCGCAGCTCGGAGATGGTCTCTTCCTTGCGCAGCGACCACAACGAATGCGGATCCACGCGCGCGCCGCCGAGCACGCGCAACGTGATGCGGTACAGGTCTTCCAGCAGCTTGCCCTTCCACGCGTTCCAGACCTTGGGGCTGGTGCCGCGGATATCGGCCACGGTCAGCAGGTACAGCGCAGTCAGGTGGCGTTCGCTACCGACCACGCGCGCGAAGGCATGCACCACGTCCGGATCGGTCAGGTCCTGCTTCTGCGCCACGTGGCTCATGGTCAGGTGGTGCTCGACCAGCCAGCAGATCAGGTCGGCATCGTCGCGCGCAATGCCGTGCGCCTTGCAGAAGCGCCGCGCGTCCACGGTGCCGAGCCTGGAGTGGTCGCCGCCGCGGCCCTTGGCGATATCGTGGAACAGCGCCGCCACCCACAGCACCCACGGCTTGTCGAAGCTCGCCATCAGCTGGCTGCAGAACGGGAACTCGTGGGTGTGCTCGAACATGGCGAAGCGGCGCATATTGCGCACCACCATGAGGATGTGCTGGTCCACGGTGTAGACGTGGAACAGGTCGTGCTGCATTTGCCCGACGATGCGGCGGAAGTTGATCAGGTAGCGGCCCAGCACGCTGGTCTGGTTCATCAGCCGCAGCGCATGGGTGATGCCCTGCGGTTCCTGCATGATGGCCAGGAACAGGCGGCGGTTTTCCGGATCGTTGCGCCAGCCCGCGGTCATCACGGTGCGCGCGTTGTAGAGCCCGCGCAGCGTGCGCGGCGACAGGCCCTTCACGCCGGGCGTGCGCTGGTACAGCAGGAAGGTTTCCAGGATCGCGTGAGGATCGCGCTCGTAAACGTCGTCGCTGGTGATCTCCAGCATGCCCTGGCGCTCGACAAAGCGCTCGTTGAGCACGCGCGTGACCTGCGACTCGCTGGGGAACAGCATTGCCTCGATGTTCAGCAGCAGCACGATGTTGAGCTGCGTGACCGCCTTGGCCGCCCAGTAGTAGCGCCGCATCAGCTGCTCGCTGGCGCGCTTGTTGGTGGTCTGGCGGTAGCCGAAGGACTCCGCCAGGGCGGTCTGCAGGTCGAACACCAGCACGTCCTGGCGCCGGCCCGCCACCAGGTGCAGGCGCGCGCGGATGGTCTTGAGCAGGCGCTCGTTGCGTGCCAGCTCCTGCGCTTCGCGCTGCGTCAGCAGGCCGCGCTCGAACAGTTCTTTCCAGCTGTCGCCCAGGCCAGCGGCCTTGGTCATCCACAGGATCACCTGCAGGTCGCGCAGGCCGCCCGGGCTTTCCTTGCAGTTGGGCTCGAGCGCGTACGGCGTGTCCTGGTACTTGGCGTGGCGCTGGCGCATTTCCAGCAGCTTGGCCTGGAAAAACGCGGCCGGGTCCAGGTCGGCCTGGTAGCGCGTGCGCATCGACTCGAACAGCTTGCGGCTGCCGGTCACCAGCCGCGCTTCGAGCAGCGAGGTCTGGATGGTGACGTCCTGGCGCGACTCGCGGATGCAATCGTCCACGGTGCGTACCGACGACCCGATCTCCAGGCCCAGGTCCCAGCACAGGCCGATGAAGCGCTCCAGCCGACCGGTGGTGTCCTGGTCGGGCTCGGCGGGCAGCAACAGCAGCACGTCGACGTCCGAATAGGGCAGCAGTTCGCCGCGGCCGTAGCCGCCCACCGCCACCAGCGCCGCGCCCGCAGGCATCTCCAGGCCGCGCCACGCTTCCACCAGCGCGGCGTCGACGGCACGGCGCAGCCGCGTGATCAACGTGCCGACGTTGGCGCTGAGGTTGAAGTCGGCAAACAGCGCCTGCTTATCGGCCTTGAGCTGGTCGCGCACGCGCGCGGCAAGCAGCAGTTCCGGCGTGGTGTCCATGGAGAGGGCGGGATGGTGCGTGGGCACGGCTGGAAAAATAAGGGCGCCGGTCAGGCGCCCTGGCTGGTGTGCGACTTCAGGCCGCGACGGATTCCGTAATGAAGGCTGGCGGCGCCGGGGTGCCGGCCGACACCGTCAGCACCTCAAAGCCGGTCTCGGTGACAAGCACGGTGTGCTCCCACTGCGCCGACAGGCTGCGATCGCGGGTCTTGACCGTCCACTGGTCGGGCATGGTGCGGATATCGCGCTTGCCGGCGTTGATCATCGGTTCCACGGTGAAGATCATCCCGGCCTTGATCTCGGCACCGGTGCCGGCGCGGCCGTAGTGCAGGATCTGCGGGTCTTCGTGGAAGTTCTTGCCGATGCCGTGGCCGCAGTATTCACGCACCACGCTGTAGCCGGCGGCTTCCGCGTGCACCTGGATGGCATGGCCGATATCGCCCAGGCGCGCGCCGTTGCGCACCTGCGAGATGCCCTTCCACATGCATTCGTACGTCACCTGCGCCAGGCGCTTGGCCAGGATCGAGCCTTCGCCGACGATGAACATGCGGCTGGTGTCGCCGTAATAGCCTTCCTTGGTGATGACGGTGATGTCCAGGTTGATCGCGTCGCCGCTCTTGAGCACGCGCTCGCCGGGGATGCCGTGGCAGATCACGTCGTTGACCGAGGTGCAGATCGCGCCGGGGAAGGGCGGGTAGCCGGGGGGCGCGTAGTTCAGCGGCGCCGGCACGGTGCCTTGCACGTCACGCATATAGGCGTGGCACAGGCGGTCCAGCTCGCCTGTGGTGACGCCCGGCTGGACGAAGGGCGTGATGTAGTCGAGGACTTCGGAGGCAAGGCGGCAAGCCACGCGCATCTGGGCGATGTCTTCGGCGGTGTTCAGGTAAATGCTCATGCTGCGTCGCCAAAAGTGATGGCAGGGCCACTGGCCGCGCCGAATTCGAAAGATCAATGTGGGATTATCGCACCATCGGCGCGGGATCGCAGCTTGTGGCGGCGCGGATTTGGGTGGCCCAGCGGACATGCGCGAGGCGTGGAGCCGAACGCCGGTGGGCGACGGGCGGCTTGAGCGCGTCGCACTTTTGTTGCTACAATAGCGGGCTCGCCTGGTTGCGGTGCAACATCGCACGGCCAGGTCGACAGTTTGCAGCATCCAGCTGCGACGATGTTTTTTGGAAATCGCTGGCCCGCCTATCCGGGGTGTTCCTTTTCAGGAATGTCGGGGCGGGCTTCAGACCTAACCCTTTGGAGAATCACATGTCCGTTACCATGCGCGAAATGCTGGAAGCCGGTTGCCACTTCGGCCACCAGACCCGCTTCTGGAACCCGAAGATGGCCCCCTTCATCTTCGGCCATCGCAACAAGATCCACATCATCAACCTCGAAAAGACGTTGCCGATGTTCCAGGACGCCATGAAGTACGTGCGTCAGCTGGCAGCCAATCGCGGCACCATCCTTTTCGTGGGCACCAAGCGCCAGTCGCGCGAAATCCTGGCTGAAGAGGCCGGTCGCGCCGGCATGCCTTACGTCGACGCCCGCTGGCTCGGCGGCATGCTGACCAACTTCAAGACGGTCAAGATCTCCATCAAGCGCCTGAAGGACATGGAAGCCGCCAAGGAAGCCGGCGCGCTGGAAACCATGAGCAAGAAGGAAGCGCTGATGTTCGAGCGCGAGATGCTCAAGCTGGAAAAGTCGATCGGCGGCATCAAGGACATGGGCGGCGTGCCTGACGCCATCTTCGTGGTCGACGTCGGCTACCACAAGATTGCCGTGACCGAAGCCAACAAGCTGGGCGTGCCCGTGATCGGCGTGGTTGATACCAACCACTCGCCGGAAGGCATCGACTACGTGATCCCGGGCAACGACGACTCGAGCAAGGCCGTGGCCCTGTACGTGCGTGGCGTGGCTGACGCGATCCTGGAAGGCCGTGCCAACGCGGTGCAGGAAGTCGTTGAAGCCGCCCGCGGCGACGACGAATTCGTCGAAGTGCAGGAAGGCTGATAGCCTCCGGCCCGCTGCCTGAAAGGAACCCGATAGCGCGCACGTCAACACACGACAGGCAAGCATCGCTTGCCGCCCGGCACGCCGGGCAGCGCGCAGGGCGCAAGCCGGGGTACGTCGGCAGCAGGGCAAAAAAGGGGGCACTTCTGGCGCCCCCTTTTTTCGAATTTGAATTGTTGTCATCCGCCGCAGGCAGTATCTGCCGCGGGTGCGCTGTAGACCCACCGACCGGGTGCCGCGGGCAGACTGCCGGGGCCCGGCGCGAACCATTCAAGGAGTGACAAATGGCGGCAATTACCGCAAGCATGGTTGCAGAACTGCGCGCGAAGACCGACGCGCCGATGATGGAATGCAAGAAGGCCCTGACCGAGGCCGACGGCGACCTGAACAAGGCCGAAGAGCTGCTGCGCGTCAAGCTGGGCAACAAGGCCAGCAAGGCCGCATCGCGCGTGACCGCCGAAGGCGTGGTTGCTTCGTTCATCGACGGCACCACCGGCGTGCTGGTCGAACTGAACTGCGAGACCGATTTCGTCTCCAAGAACGACGACTTCCTGGCTTTCTCGGCCAAGGTTGCCGAACTGATCGCCAAGCAGAACCCGGCCGACGTGGCAGCCCTGTCGGCGCTGGAAATCGACGGCGTGAGCGTTGAAGCCACCCGCACGGCCCTGATCGGCAAGATCGGCGAGAACCTGACGGTCCGCCGCTTTGTCCGTTACGCCAACGGCGGCAAGCTGGTTTCGTACCTGCACGGCACCCGTATCGGCGTGATGGTCGAGTTCGACGGCGACGAAGCCGCCGCCAAGGACGTGGCCATGCACGTGGCCGCCATGAAGCCGGTGTCGCTGTCGGCCGAGCAGGTCCCTGCCGACCTGATCGCCAAGGAGCGCAGCATCGCCGAGCAGAAGGCTGCCGAGTCGGGCAAGCCGGCCGAAATCGTCGCCAAGATGGTCGAGGGTTCGGTGCAGAAGTACCTGAAGGAAGTGTCGCTGTTCAACCAGCCGTTCGTGAAGAACGACAAGCAGACTGTCGAGCAGATGCTCAAGGCTGCCAACACGACCGTCAAGGGCTTCACCCTGTACGTCGTGGGCGAAGGCATCGAGAAGAAGCAGGACGACTTCGCCGCTGAAGTGGCCGCCCAGGTGGCCGCTGCCCAGAAGGGCTGATGTCCGGGGCGTGCCGGCCGGCCCTTGTGGGCGGGTCCGGGCGCCTATAATGCCGCAGGGGCGCCGCAAGGTGCCCCTCTGCATAAGTAGTGCAGTGAGGCGTATTGCACGTTGCACTGCAGCAGTCAGTTTTCGCGGTCGTCTTCCCGTCGCCTGCCAGCAGGGTGGGGCGACCCCGAAAACCGGCTTTCTTCCTCCGGTGGCGCGCCGATCCGAGCCGCCGGTGTCAAAAAATCAATCGTCTCATTTGTGTTGAGTCCCAAACGAGCGACTTGCTCCTGTCCGAGGGTGAACATGCCAGCCTACAAGCGCGTCCTTCTGAAACTGTCCGGTGAAGCCCTGATGGGCGACGATGCCTTTGGCATCAACCGCTCCACCATCGAGGCGATGGTGAACGACATTGCCGAGATCGTGAAACTCGGCGTCCAGGTCGCGGTGGTCATCGGCGGCGGCAATATCTTCCGCGGCGTCGCGGGCGGTGCGGCCGGCATGGACCGCGCCACGGCCGACTACATGGGCATGCTGGCCACCATGATGAACGCGCTGGCGCTGCAGGATGCGATGCGCCACGCCAATATCGAAGGCCGCGTGCAATCGGCGCTGCGCATGGACCAGGTGGTCGAGCCGTATATCCGCCCGCGCGCGATCCGCCAGCTGGAAGAGGGCAAGGTGGTGATCTTCGCCGCCGGCACCGGCAACCCGTTCTTCACCACCGACACCGCCGCCGCGCTGCGCGGCTCGGAAATCGGTGCCGAGGTCGTGCTCAAGGCGACCAAGGTGGACGGCGTCTACACTGCCGACCCCAAGAAAGACCCGAGCGCCACGCGCTACACCACCATCAGCTTCGACGAGGCCATCTCGCGCAACCTGCAGGTGATGGACGCCACCGCCTTCGCGCTGTGCCGAGACCAGAAGCTGCCGATCCGGGTGTTCTCGATCGTCAAGCCGGGCGCGCTCAAGCGCGTGATCCTGGGCGAAGACGAGGGCACCCTGGTCCACGTCTGAGGCAGGCGCCCCCGGATACCGCGCCGTGGCGCTGGTGTCTGGCCGGGCAAAGAGTAGAATGATTCATTTTCGATCCCGCCTGGCGGGATCATGGTTGGCTGATTTCCGGAGGTTAACATGAGCGTCGCCGACACAAAGAAGAGCGTCGAGCAGAAAATGCAGAAGTCGATCGAAGCCTTCAAGGCCGATCTGGCGAAGATCCGCACTGGCCGTGCCCACACCGGCCTGCTCGACCACGTTCAGGTGGATTACTACGGTTCGATGGTGCCGATCAGCCAGGTCGCCAGCGTCGGTCTGGCCGATGCCCGCACCATCACGGTGCAGCCGTGGGAAAAGAAGATGGTTGGCACGGTCGAGAAGGCCATTCGCGACTGCGACCTGGGCCTGAACCCGGCCACCATGGGCGACGTGATCCGCGTGCCGATGCCCGCGCTGACCGAAGAGCGCCGCAAGGAGCTGACCAAGGTCGTCAAGAGCGAGGCCGAAGGCGCCAAGGTGGCGGTGCGCAACCTGCGTCGCGATGCCAACGAGCAGTTCAAGAAGCTGGTCAAGGACAAGACCATCTCCGAGGACGACGATCGCCGCGGCCAGGAAGACGTGCAGAAGCTGACCGACAAGTACGTGGCCGAGATCGACAAGATGGTCGCCGAAAAAGAGAAGGAGATCATGACGGTCTGACGCCGTCCCGGCAATTGCCGGGACAGTCAGCGACCGTCTGCCATCATGCAGCACATCAGTTCAACGCTCGACGTACCCGATACCTCTTACGTGCCCCGTCACGTTGCCATCATCATGGACGGCAACGGCCGCTGGGCGACCCAGCGGCACCTGCCGCGCGTTGCCGGGCACTCCCGGGGACTGGACGCCGTGCGCGCGGTGGTGGAAGCCAGCGCCGCGCGGGGCGTGCAGTACCTGACGCTGTTCGCATTCAGTTCAGAGAACTGGCGGCGTCCGGCGGACGAGGTGTCGTTCCTGATGCGGCTGTTCATGATGTCGCTGCGGCGCGAAGTGGTGAAGATGCACGCCAACAACATCCGCCTGCGGGTGGTTGGCGACCTGGCTCGCTTCAGCCCGCGCATCCAGAAGCTGATCAAGGATGCCGAGGCGCGTACCGCCGGCAATACTGGCCTGACCGTGACCATCGCCGCCAACTACGGCGGCCGCTGGGACCTGCTGCAGGCCATGCGCAAGATGCTGGCGCGCTCGCCGATGCTCGATCCGGAGTCGATCGACGAATCCATGCTGGCGCCGCACCTGGCCATGGCCTATGCGCCGGAGCCCGACCTGTTTATCCGCACCGGCGGCGAACAGCGCATCAGCAATTTCCTGTTGTGGCAGCTCGCGTATTCCGAGCTGTATTTCACCGACGTGTACTGGCCGGATTTTGACGCCGCCCAACTGGACAAGGCCTTTGCTTCGTACCGCCAGCGCGAACGCCGTTTCGGCCGCACCAGCGCGCAACTGGTTGCGCCGGGACTATCTGGCACGGCCTGACACGGCCTGAGCACACTGGCCTTCCAGGCTACTCCAACAACTTCCACGGGATCGCAGCGCATGCTCCTCACCCGCGTCATCACCGCCCTGTGCCTGCTGCTGCTGATCCTTCCGATCCTGTTCCTGGCGCCACCGGCCGGCCTGGCGGGTCTGCTCGGCGTGATCGTGCTGCTGGCGGGCTGGGAATTCGGTCGCCTGATCGGGCTGCGCGGGCCCTGGCCGTACGTCTATGCGCTGGCCTGCCTGATCGCCACCATCACCTGGCATGACATGCCGCTGCGGCACGCCACTACCTGGCTGCTGGAAGCGGCGGTGGTGTGCTGGGGCGTGGCGCTGGTGCTGCTGGCGCGCGGTGTGCGCACCGCGACGCCGGGCTTTGCCGTGCTGGGGGCCGTCCTGGGCCTGGTCATGCTGCCCGCGTTTGCCCATGCCACCATGATCCTGCGCGGCGCCGGCATTGGCGTGCTGCTGACCGCGGCGGTGCTGGTGTGGGCGGCCGATATCGGCGCTTATTTCACCGGCAAGGCCATTGGCCGGCGCAAGCTGGCACCGTCCATCAGCCCGGGCAAGTCCTGGGAAGGCGCCATTGGCGGCTGGCTGCTGGCGCTTGTCATCGCCCTGGTGCTGGCTGCCACCCATGCCTTCGCGCCCACCTGGTTCTCGGTGCTGGGCGATCGCGGTGGCCTGGGCTATGTGGCCGGGCTGACCACGCTGCTGGTGGCGGCGAGTGTGGTGGGCGACCTGTTCGAGTCGCTGCTCAAGCGCCAGGTCGGCATGAAGGACAGCAGCCGGCTGCTGCCAGGCCATGGCGGCGTGCTGGACCGGATCGATGCCTTGCTGCCGGTGTTCCCGCTGGCGGCCCTGATGCTGATTTTTCTCTGAAGCCTTCTCTGAATCGGTCTGATATGCAGCGCATTACCATCCTGGGCGCCACCGGCTCGATCGGCGAAAGCACGCTTGACGTCGTCCGCCGCCATCCTGACCGCTACACCGTGCATGCGCTGACGGCGCACCGGCAAGTGCGCAAGCTGGCCGATCAATGCATGGCGTTCCGCCCGGCTCGCGCCGTGGTGGGCAGCGCCGAGGCGGCGGGGGAGCTGCAGACGCTGCTGCGCGATGCCGGCGTCGATACCGAAGTCAGCTACGGCGAGGCCGAGCTGGAATCGGTCGCCGCCGATGCGCAGACTGACGCCGTGATGGCCGCGATCGTCGGCGCCGCCGGCCTGCGCCCGACGCTGGCCGCTGCCTGTGCCGGCAAGCGCGTGCTGCTGGCCAACAAGGAAGCGCTGGTGATGTCTGGCCGCATCTTCATGGACGCGGTGCGCGAGCATGGCGCCACGCTGCTGCCGATCGACAGCGAGCATAACGCCATCTTCCAGTGCCTGCCGGCCGACGATCCGCGCTATGGCCGCGGCGTGGCCAGGGTGCTGCTGACCGCGTCGGGCGGGCCGTTCCGCACGCGCGATCCCGACACGCTGCACGACATTTCTCCCGATGAGGCCTGCGCCCACCCGAACTGGGTCATGGGCCGCAAGATCTCGGTCGACTCTGCCACCATGATGAACAAGGGCCTCGAAGTAATCGAGGCGCACTGGCTGTTCGGCGCGCCGGCCGAGCGCATCGAGGTGCTGATCCACCCGCAGAGCATCGTACATTCGATGGTGGCCTACCATGACGGCTCGGTGCTGGCGCAGTTGGGCAATCCGGACATGCGCACGCCGATCGCCTACGGCCTGGCCTATCCCGAGCGCATCGATGCCGGCGTGTCGCCGCTCGACCTGACGCTGGCAGGCGGGCTGCATTTCGAGAAGCCGGACCTGCAGCGCTTCCCGTGCCTGGGTCTCGCCTTCGACGCCCTGGGCGCCGGTGGGGTGGCGCCGACCGTGCTCAATGCGGCAAACGAGGTGGCGGTCGAAGCATTCCTGAGCGGAAAAGTGCGCTTCACTGACATCGCGCGGTTGGTGGCCCAAGTGCTCCAGGCGGCACCGGCCGGCCCGGCGGACACGCTCGACGCCATCCTTGATGCCGACCGCGTGGCGCGCGACGCAGCGCGCGCGGCCGTTGCCGGACTGGCGCTGCGCCGCTGATCCGACGGGCCGGCCAGCCGCATCTGCGACAATAGCGGCTGCGGCGGCCCCGGACATGCCGGAACACCCGGATCCGGCGCGCCAGTCCAGCCACTGTTACTGACGTCCCAACGCCATGCAAACCGTACTCGCTTTCATCGTTGCCCTGTGCGTGCTCATCTACGTGCACGAGATGGGGCATTACCTCGCCGCGCGCGCCTGCGGCGTGAAGGTGTTGCGCTTTTCGATCGGTTTCGGGCGGCCGCTGCTGCGCTGGATCTCGAAGAGCCGCGACCGCACCGAATGGACGGTGGCGGCCATCCCGCTGGGCGGCTACGTCAAGATGCTGGACGAGCGTGAGGTCGATCCCGAGCGTGACACCCCGATCGATCCGGCCGACCTGCCGCGCGCGTTCAACCGCCAGCCGGTCGGCAAGCGCTTCATCATTGTCGCGGCAGGGCCGATGGCCAATTTCCTGCTGGCGATCGTGCTGTACTTCGCGCTGTTCACCGGCGGCATGCGCGAACCCGCCCCCATCGTCGCCGCACCGGCGGCCGGTACCATGGCGCAACAGGCCGGCGTGCGCGAAGGCGACCGGGTGCTGTCGCTGACCGCCAACGGCCATACCGAAGCGGTGCGTTCCTGGAACGACCTGCGCATGGCGGTCTTCGCCGAGGGCTTCGGCGATACACGTGCCGTGCTGCGCGTGCGCGCCGCCGACGGCGCCGAGCGGGACGTCACGCTGGCGCGCCTGCCCAATACCGGCGGCAACCCGGAGCAGGATCCGCTCAGCACGCTCGGCCTGCATCTGAAGGGCGGGCCGGTCACCATCACCGAGGTATTGGCAGATTCGGCCGCCGAGCGTGCCGGGCTGAAGAAGGGCGACCGCGTCGTTGCCTGGCAGGGCACCCCGCTGACCCAGGCCAGCGCGCTGATCAAGGCGGTGCGCAGCCAGCCCGGGCAGACCGTGACGCTCGGCATCGAGCGCGACGGCAAGCGCCTGGACGTGCCGGTGACACTGGATGCTGCCGCCCCGCGCGACGGCGAAAAAGACGCCAGCGGCGCGCCGGCCCCGCCGGCGGGCAAACTGGGCGCGGCCCTCAGCCAGGCCGTAGAGATGGAGACGGTGCGCTACCGTCCGGACGAGGCGCTGACCCGCGCCTTCGGCCAGGTGTGGGACACCAGCGCGCTGTCGCTGAAGCTGCTCGGCAAGATGCTGGTGGGGCAGGCGTCGCTGCAGAACCTGAGCGGTCCGCTGACCGTGGCCGACTACGCCGGGCGTGCCGCAAACCTCGGCCTGCAGGCCTTTGTCAGCTTCCTGGCGCTGGTCAGCGTTAGCCTCGGTGTACTGAATTTGTTACCTATTCCGGTTCTGGATGGGGGGCATTTGCTGTATTATTGCGTGGAATTTTTGACTGGCCGGCCCGTCCCAGACCACTGGCAGGCAATGCTGCAAAAGGTTGGCATCGCCTGCATCTTGCTCCTGACCTCGCTCGCTTTGTTCAATGACGTCAGCCGAATGTTTCTGGCGAACGGCTAGAAACGCATGTCGGCAAGGGGGCGGTCGTGTCGTCGGACACCGTCGCCAGGGGGCGCCATTGCCATGCGCGGTCCCACGAGGCATGGAAAATCCTGGATGGAATCAAAGAGGGGATCAACATTGATCAGACATAAGCGCATTTCGCTAGGCTTGCTGGCGAGTGCCGTTATTGCAGCCTGGAGCCCGGCGGGCTGGGCTGCCGATCCGTTCGTCGTCAGGGACATCCGCGTTGAGGGCCTGCAACGCGTCGAGCCGGGTACGGTGTTTGGCTACCTCCCCGTGCGCGTCGGAGAAACCTTTACCGACGACAAGGGCGCCGATGCGATCCGTGCCCTCTACAATACCGGCTTCTTCAAGGACGTGCAGATCCGCGCCGAAGATGGCGTGCTGGTCGTGCAGGTGGAAGAACGCCCGGCGATCTCGCAGCTGGAATTCGTCGGCATCAAGGAATTCGACAAGGACACGCTGCGCCGTTCGCTGCGCGCGGTCGGTGTCGCCGAAGCCCGCTACTACGACAAGGCGCTGATCGACAAGGCGGAGCAGGAGCTCAAGCGCCAGTACGTCGCGCGCGGCTACTATGCTGCCGACGTACAGACCACGGTCACGCCGGTGGACCGCAACCGCGTCTCGGTCGTGTTCAACGTCGAGGAAGGCCCGGTCGCCAAGATCCGCCAGATCAATATCGTCGGCAACAAGGCGTTCAAGGAAGGCACGCTGCGCGACGAAATGCAGCTGTCTACGCCGAACTGGCTGTCGTGGTACACCAAGAATGACCTGTACTCGAAGCAGAAGCTGACGGCCGACCTGGAGGCGCTGCGTTCCTACTACCTGAACCGCGGCTACCTCGAGTTCGCGATCGAATCGACCCAGGTGTCGATCACGCCGGACAAGAAGGACATCTTCCTGACCCTGAACATCAAGGAAGGCGAGCAGTACAAGGTGTCGGACATCCGCCTGGCCGGCGAACTGCTGGGCAAGCAGGAGGAAATGGAAAAGCTGCTGCAGCTGAAGAAGGGCGACATCTTCTCGTCCGAAAAGCTGACCGCCAGCACCAAGGCCATTACCGACCTGCTGGGCACCTATGGCTACGCCTTCACCACGATCAACCCGCAGCCGAACATCGATCAGGAAAAGCGTGAAGTCGCGCTGACGCTGATGGTCGACCCGGGACGGCGCGTCTACGTGCGCCGCGTCAACGTGGTGGGCAACAGCAAGACCCGCGACGAAGTGGTGCGCCGCGAGATGCGCCAGATGGAAAGCTCGTGGTTCGACAGCGAAAAGCTGCAGCAGTCGCAGGCGCGTATCAACCGGACCGGCTACTTCACCGACACCAACATCACCACCGAGGACGTGGCCGGCGCGCCCGACCAGGTCGATGTGAATGTCAACGTGACCGAGAAGCCGACCGGCCAGATCAGCCTGGGCGTGGGCTTTTCGTCCACCGACAAGCTGGTGCTGCAGGCCGGCCTGCGCCAGGACAACGTGTTCGGTTCCGGTACCAGCCTGGGCGTGGACGTGAACACCGCCAAGTCGTTCCGTACCATCGCGCTGACGCAGTACGACCCGTACTTCACGGTGGATGGCATCAGCCGCTCGACCGATATCTACTACCGTACCTCGCGTCCCCTGTACTACACGGGCGACCAGGACTACAAGATCGTGTCCGCCGGCGGCGGCTTCAAGTTCGGCGTGCCGTTCTCGGAAGTCGATACCGTGTTCTTCGGCATCGGCTACGAGCGCACCCAGGTCTATACCTCGGTCAACACGCCGAGCCAGTACACGCAGTGGCTGAACGCGATCGGCAAGAACAGCGGCGACGGGATCAACAACTTCCCGTTCACGATCGGCTGGGCACGTGACCGCCGCGACAGTGCGCTGGTCCCGACCAAGGGTCCGTACACCCAGGCCAACCTGGAAGTCGGCCTGCCGGGCGGCGATACGCAGTACTACCGCGCCAGCGTGCAGCAGCAGTACTTCTACCCGATCTCGAAGTCGTTCACGCTGGCGCTGAACGGTGAAGTCGCCTACGGCCACGGCTACGGCAACACGCCGTTCCCGGTGTTCAAGTACTTCTACGCCGGTGGTATCGGCTCGGTGCGCGGCTACCAGACCAGCACGCTGGGTCCGAAGGACCAGAACGGCAACCCGGTGGGCGGTGCCTCCAAGATGATCGGTAACGTGGAATTCATCTTCCCGCTGCCGGGCTCGGGCGTCGACCGCACGCTGCGCCTGTTCACGTTCTTCGACTTCGGTAACGTCTACCAGGAAGGCGCACCGATTTCGTTCAGCGATCTCAAGTACTCGACCGGCTTCGGCATGTCGTGGCTGTCGCCGATCGGCCCGCTGAAGATCAGCATGGGCTTCCCGCTCAACCGGGAGGAAACCGACAAGGTCCAGCGCTTCCAGTTCCAGATCGGGACGGCATTCTGATTCTGTAAAAGGATCTGTTTTCATGATGACAACATCCAAACTGGTCAAATCCCTGGGCGCCGCTGCATTCGCCACCGCCGCGCTCTGCGCCGCGATGCCGGCAATGGCCCAGGAGGCACGCATTGCCGCCGTCAATTCCGAGCGCATCCTGCGCGATTCGCAGCCGGCCAAGCTGGCCCAGGTGAAGCTGGAGCAGGAATTCTCCAAGCGCGACCGCGAGCTGCAGGACATGGCCCAGAAGATCAAGGGCATGGCCGACAAGCTCGACAAGGACACCGCCGTGCTGGCCGATTCCGACCGCCAGCGCCGCCAGCGCGAGGTGGCCGACCTCGATCGCGAGTTCCAGCGCAAGCAGCGCGAGTTCCGCGAAGACCTGAACCAGCGTCGCAATGAAGAACTGGCGCAGGTGCTCGAGCGTGCCAACCGCGTGATCCGCCAGCTGGCGGAGCAGCGCAAGTACGACCTCATCGTGCAGGAAGCGGTGTACGTCAACCCGCGCATCGATATCACCGATGAGGTGATGAAGGCGCTGAACAGCGGCAGCAAGTAAGCCGCCGCTGTTCTTTCGTACCGTTTTTTTCAGGAAGTACTGCCATGAAGACACCCACACTGGGTCAGCTCGCCACCGAGAACGGCGCGCAGGTTGTGGGTGATCCCGACCTGGCGATCGTTGGCCTGGCTCCTCTCGACCAGGCTGCGGCAGGCGAACTCTCGTTCCTGTCCAATCCGCTCTACCTGCAGCAGGCGCTGGATTCAAAGGCCGGCGCCGTGATCGTGTCGACGGCCGACCTCGAGCGTATTCGCGCCGAGGGCCGTGCCGACGGCCGCAACTGGCTGGTCGCGCGCAATCCCTACGTCTGCTTTGCCCGCGTGGCGCAGCGCTTCGACGGCGAGGCCAATGCCGACCCCCGCGTCGGCATCGATCCGCGCGCCAGCGTGTCGCCCGACGCGGTCGTGCCGGCGTCGTGCTACATCGGCCCGAACGTGGTCATCGAGCGCGGCGCACGTCTGGGTGAGCGCGTCCGCATCCTGGCCAACGGCTACGTCGGTGCCGGCGCGGAGATCGGCGACGATTCGCTGCTGTACGCCAACGTCTCGGTCTACCATCAATGCGTGGTCGGCGCGCGCGCCATCCTGCACAGCGGCGTGGTGATCGGCGCAGATGGCTTCGGTTTCGCGCCCGATATCAGCGCCACCGGGGTCGAATACGTAAAGATCCCGCAAACTGGACGCGCGGTGCTGGGCAATGACGTCGAGGTTGGCGCCAATACGGCGATCGACCGCGGCGCCATGGCCGACACCGTGGTCGAGGACGGCTGCAAGATCGACAACCAGGTCCAGATTGCGCACAACGTGCGGGTCGGGGCCCATACGGTCATAGCCGGCTGCGCCGCGGTATCGGGCAGCACGCGCATCGGCCGTTTCTGCGTGATCGGGGGCGCGGCCAATTTTGCCGGCCACCTGACCATTGCCGACCGGACCACAGTGTCAGGCGGTACTTCGATCACCAAATCCATTACCAAGCCCGGGGGCCATTTCACCAGCGTCTTCCCGTTCCTGCCGCACGGCGAATGGGAGCGCAACGCAGCCATCGTGCGCGGCCTGAGCAAGCTGCGCGAACGGGTGGTGGCGCTGGAACGTCGCCTGCGCGGACAATCCGCCGGCTCCCAAACCTCACAAGACTAAGAGAAATCATCATGACCGCAGCCGACATTGACATTCGGAAGATCCTCAAGCTGCTGCCGCACCGCTACCCGATCCTGCTGGTCGACCGCGTGCTGGAGTTCGAACCGCAGAAGCGGATCAAGACGCTGAAGAACGTCACCATCAACGAGCCGTACTTCCAGGGCCATTTCCCGGACCAGCCGGTGATGCCGGGTGTGATGATCCTGGAGGCGCTCGCGCAGTCGGCCGGCCTGCTGACCTTCGGCGCCGACATGGAGCGCAAGGAAGGCTCGCTGTACTACTTCGTCGGCATCGACGGGGCCCGCTTCAAGCAGGTGGTGTATCCCGGCGACCAGCTGCACATGAATGTGACGGTCGAGCGCTACATCCGCGGCATCTGGAAATTCAAGGCCTTCGCCACCGTGGACGACAAGGTCGCTTGCGAGGCGGAGCTGATGTGCACCGTGAAGCAGGCTGAGTGAGGCCGGCCGCCGCGTGCCGTCCGGCCGCGCGGCACCGACGGGAACCTTTGCCCTGCGCACGGGCCCCATTCTTCACCAGACACAGACAGGACAGGACGTATGACGCAAATCCACCCCACCGCCCTGGTTGACCCGAAGGCCGAACTGGCATCCGACGTGACCGTCGGCCCGTTCTCCATCGTCGGCCCCAACGTGCGGATCGGCAGCGGCACCCGGATCGGCTCGCATACGACGGTCGAGGGCCATACCACGATCGGCGAGGGCAACAATATCGGCCCCTATGCGTCGGTCGGCGGCGTGCCCCAGGACATGAAGTACCGCAACGAGCCGACCCGGCTCGATATCGGCGACCGCAACACCATCCGCGAATTCACCACGATCCACACCGGCACGGTGCAGGACCGCGGCGTGACCAGCATCGGCAGCGACAACTGGATCATGGCCTACGTGCATATCGCGCATGACTGCTCGGTCGGCAACCACACCGTGTTCTCCAGCAACGCGCAGATCGCCGGCCACGTCGACGTGGGCGACTGGGCCATCCTGGGTGGCATGAGCGGCGTGCACCAGTTCGTGCGCATCGGTGCCCACGCGATGCTGGGCGGCGCTTCGGCGCTGGTGCAGGACGTGCCGCCATTCGTGATCGCTGCCAGCGACAAGGGCGGCAACAAGGCGACGCCGCACGGCGTCAACGTCGAGGGACTGCGCCGCCGCGGCTTCGACGCTGGCCAGATCGCCGCGCTGCGCCAGGCCTACAAGCTGCTCTACAAGTCCGACCTCAGCTTTGACGAGGCCCGCAACGAGATCGCCGCCTTGCTGGCCCAGTCAGATGCCGGCACCGCGGCGCCGCTACAGGCGTTCGCCGACTTCCTTGCCGCCACCCAGCGCGGCATCGTGCGCTGAGACCGGTCCGCACATGGTCGACGCCGCGATTCGGGGTGGCTTGCCCACGGGCAACGGTTCTGCCGCCGCCAGGCGCGGCACCATCGCCATGGTGGCCGGGGAGGCCTCCGGCGACCTGCTGGCATCGCTGATGATGGGCGGGCTGCAGGCCCGCCTGGGCGATACCATGGCGTACGCCGGGATCGGCGGCAGGCGCATGACGGCGCAGGGCTTTGTCTCGCGCTGGCCGATGGAAACGCTGTCGGTCAATGGCTATGTCGAGGTGCTGGGCTCGCTGCGCGAGATCCTGCGCACCCGGCGCGAGGTGCGCGACTGGCTGCTGGCCGAGCCGCCGCAGTGCTTTATCGGGGTCGATGCCCCGGATTTCAATTTCGGCCTGGAAGTGCCGCTGCGCCGCGCCGGCATCCCGGTGGTGCATTTCGTCAGCCCGTCGATCTGGGCCTGGCGTGGCGGGCGCATCCGCACCATCGCGCGCGCGGTGGACCACATCCTGTGCCTGTTCCCGTTCGAGCCCGAGATCTACGCCAAGGCCGGCATTCCCGCCACTTACGTAGGACACCCGCTGGCCGACGTGATCCCGATGGTGCCTGACGTCGCCGGTGCGCGCGCCGAACTGGGGCTGCCTGCCGGCCACCGCGTGGTCGCGGTGCTGCCTGGCAGCCGGCAGTCAGAGGTGCGCAATCTTGGCGCCACCTTCTTTGCCGCGATGGCGCAGATGCAGCGCATGGACCCGAACCTGGCGTTCGTGCTGCCGGCGGCAAGCGCGCCGTTGCGCGCCATTGTCGAAGAACTGCACCAGCAGTATCCGGAACTGCGCCTGACCATTGTCGACGGCAAGTCGCACCAGGCCATGGAGGCGGCTGACGTGGTGCTGCTGGCCAGCGGTACCGCGACGCTGGAGGCGGCGCTCTACAAGAAGCCGATGGTGATCTCGTACAAGGTGCCCTGGCTGACCGCGCAGATCATGAAGCGCCAGGGTTACCTGCCGTACGTGGGATTGCCTAATATCCTTTCAGGACGCTTTGTCGTGCCCGAACTGCTGCAGGACGACGCCACGCCCGAGGCGCTGGCCCGCGAAACGCTGCTGCAGCTCAACGACGAGGGCAATACCGCCTTCCTGTACGAGCATTTCACCCGCATGCACGAGACCCTCAAGTGCAATACCGCGCAACTGGCCGCCGATGTAGTGGTGGACCTGATGCACAGCCGGGGGGCCGTCTGATGGCGCGTCGCAATGCGGCCTCGCCGCAGATGGGCCTGGACCTGGCGCCGGCCGCCGCTGCGATCCAGCGGCTGTGCGGCGTCGATGAAGCGGGCAGGGGCCCGCTGGCAGGGCCGGTGTATGCCGCCGCCGTGGTGCTCGATCCGAAACGCCCGATCCGCGGCCTGGCCGATTCCAAGATCCTGACCGCCGCCAGGCGCGAGGCGCTGTACGAGAAGATCTGCGAACGCGCGCTAGGCTGGCATATCGCCTTCGCCACGGTCGAGGAAATCGATACGATCAACATCCTGCACGCCAGCATGCTGGCGATGCAGCGCGCGGTGCAGGGACTGGCCGCCAGCGGCGTAGTGCCGGACCTGGTGCAGGTCGATGGCAACCGCTGCCCGCAGGTGCCGTTCCCGGTGGAAGCCATCGTCAAGGGCGACGCGCTGGTCAGGGCGATCTCGGCCGCGTCGATCCTGGCCAAGGTGGCGCGCGACCGCGAACTGATGGTGCTGCACGAGCGCTATCCGCAGTACGGCTTCGATTCGCATGTCGGCTATGGCACGCCGCAGCATCTGGCCGCGCTGGCCGAGTTCGGCGCCACGCCGCATCACCGCCGCACGTTCGCGCCGGTGCGCGAGGCGCTGGCACGGCGTCCGATGTTTACCGCGGTGACGGCAGTTGCCAAGGTCATCGAAGTCAGCGACCAAGTCAGCGAATTCACCACCCCCATCCAGGCCGCGCCGACAGGCACCCTGCAAACCGACGCACCGTGAAGCATGTCACCTCGCGCGACAACGCGCTGTTCAAGCACCTGAAGGCGCTGGCCACCTCCACCCACCAGCGCCGCAAGGCCGGGCAGTCGTTGCTCGACGGCGTGCACCTGGCCCAGGCCTATGTGGACGCACTGGGCCAGCCAGTCACCTGCGTGGTATCCGAGCGTCACTACGGCCATGCCGAGGTCGCGCCATTGCTGGCGCGCGTCGACGCGGAGCGCCTGGTTGTGCTGGCCGATACGCTGTTCACGCAGATTTCCGGCGTGGTCAACGGCATCGACCTGATGCTGGTGATCGAGACGCCTGCCGGCCACCTGCCGTCGCGCATCGAAGAGGACTGCATCATCCTCGACGGCGTGCAGGACGCGGGCAATGTCGGCTCGATCCTGCGCAGCGCCGCCGCGGCGGGTATCCGCCATGCGTTCCTGGCAACGGGGTGTGCGTTCGCCTGGTCGGTGAAGACGCTGCGCGCCAGCATGGGCGCCAATTTCCACCTGAACATCGTCGAACACTGCACCGTGGAGTCGCTGGCGCCACGGCTGGCGTTGCCGCTGCTGGCGACGTCCTCGCATGCCGACGCCGCAGTGTTCGATACCGACCTGCGCGAGCCGGTGGCATGGGTAGTCGGCAATGAAGGCGCCGGCGTCAGCGACGCGTGGATGCAGCACGTGAAGCGCAAGGTCGGCATTCCCCAGCCGGGCGGCCTGGAATCGCTAAACGTGGCGGCTGCCACCGCGATCTGCCTGTTCGAGGCGGTGCGGCAGCGGCGATAAAAAAAGCGGCCAGGTGGCCGCTTTTTTCTTAGTAGTTGTCGCGATCGACCTTGATCTCCTGCAGGATCGTGGTCGCGATTTCTTCGATCGATTTGTGCGTCGAAGACAACCACTTGATGCCTTCGCGCCGCATCATCGCCTCGGCCTCATTGACCTCGTAGCGGCAGTTTTCCACCGCCGCGTACTTGCTGCCGGGCCGGCGCTCGTTGCGGATCTCGGTCAGGCGCTGCGGGTCGATCGACAGCCCGAAGATCTTGCTCTTGAACGCATACAGCGCCGACGGCAGCTTGCCGCGCTCGAAATCGTCCGGGATCAGCGGGTAATTCGCCGCCTTCAGCCCGTATTGCATCGCAAGGTAAAGGCTGGTCGGGGTCTTGCCGCTGCGCGACACGCCGACCAGGATCACATCGGCTTCTTCGAGGTTCTTGTGCGACTGGCCGTCATCGTGTGCGAGCGAGAAGTTGATCGCCTCGATCCGGTTCTTGTACGCCTCGGTATCGGCATTCTGGTGGAAGCGGCCGATGGCGTGGGTGGACTTCAGTCCCAGTTCCTTCTCGAGGGGCTCGATGAAGGTCTGGAACATGTCCAGGATCATCGCCTTGGCGCGGCGCAGTGCCTTGTTCGCTTCCTGGTTGACCAGCGTGGTGAACACGATGGGCGGCACACCCTCGTTATGGAACGCCTCGTTGATCTTGCCGACCGCGATATGTGCTTTTTCCGGGGTATCGACGAACGGCATCCGCACCTTGCGGAAGCGCATTTCGAACTGGGCCAGGATCGAGTGGCTGAAGGTTTCCGCAGTAATCCCGGTGCCATCCGAGACGATAAAGACGGTACGCACCGGCGGACGATCGCCGGTCTGGGCCGCTGCGGCGGGCGTCGCCGCGGTCGCTTGGGTGGACGGGGAGGCAGGCTGCGTTCCAGGCTGGGTCCCGGAATCCGCTGTACCGGGCGCTTCTGGCTGGGACATGGGGTTGCGCAAATAAATAGATTCAATCTTCCGCAGAAAAGTGCGGCGCAGCACGGTAGAATAGCGGCGATCTTTTCGCTAAGCAATTCCGCGAGGGGCCCGCATGTGCAACAAGCCATGCAATCAATCGGGTCCGGAATTGTCGACAATGTGCGCTGCGCGATGAGAGCCGTAGCGCCAGGGTCCAGCAGCGCCAGTTCGGGGTTGCTTAGCCAAGCGATCAGTCCGGGAACAGAACACGAACAACATACCGGGCATGCGCAACAAGTTTTCTACTTTGTTTTGAGGCTCTCATGACTAACCAGGCAGATAACGGCGCCTACGTGTTGCCGTTCGAGCAGTTGCGCATGGCTGACGTGGAAATCGTCGGCGGCAAGAATTCGTCGCTGGGCGAGATGATCTCCCAGCTGGCGGAAGCCGGCGTGCGCGTTCCGGGCGGTTTTGCCACCACCGCGCTTGCCTTCCGCGACTTCCTCGCCCACAACAACCTGACCGAGCGTATCTCGCAGCGCCTGAAGGCGCTCGACGTCGACGACGTCAAGGCCCTGGCCGAGGCCGGTGCCGAGATTCGCGACTGGGTCGCCACCGCTCCGTTCCAGCCGCGCCTGGAACAGGAAATCCGTGAGTTCTATGCCCGCGTGTCGGCGCGCGAAGGCGCCGAGGCCTCGTTCGCGGTTCGTTCGTCGGCCACGGCCGAAGACCTGCCCGACGCCTCGTTCGCCGGCCAGCAGGAGTCCTACCTGAACGTCAGCGGCATCGACGACGTGCTGGACAAGATCAAGCACGTGTTCGCCTCGCTGTACAACGACCGCGCCATTTCCTACCGCGTGCACAAGGGCTTCGCCCATGACGTGGTGGCGCTGTCCGCCGGTATCCAGCGCATGGTCCGTTCGGACCTGGCTTCGTCGGGCGTGATGTTCACCATCGACACCGAATCCGGCTTCCCTGACGTGGTCTTCATCACCTCCAGCTACGGCCTGGGTGAAACGGTGGTGCAGGGCGCGGTCAATCCGGACGAATTCTACGTTTTCAAGCCGACGCTGCAAGCCGGCCAGTACCCCATCATCCGCCGCTCGATCGGCTCCAAGCTGATCAAGATGGAATTCACCAAGCCGGGCGAAGCCGGCCGGGTGAAGACCGTCGACGTGCCGGGCGAACTGCGCAACCGCTACTCGATCACCGACGAAGACGTGACCGAGCTGGCCAAGTACGCGATGATCATCGAGAAGCACTATGGCCGCCCGATGGACATCGAATGGGGCAAGGACGGCAAGGACGGCAAGATCTACATCCTGCAGGCCCGCCCGGAAACGGTGAAGAGCCAGTCGGCCGGCAAGGCCGAGCAGCGCTTCAAGCTGAAGGGCACCGCCCCCGTGCTGACCAGCGGCCGCGCCATCGGCCAGAAGATCGGCACCGGCCCGGTCCGCGTGATCAACGATCCGTCCGAGATGGAGCGCGTGCAGCCCGGTGACGTGCTGGTGGCCGACATGACCGACCCGAACTGGGAGCCGGTGATGAAGCGTGCCTCGGCGATCGTCACCAACCGTGGCGGCCGTACCTGCCACGCGGCCATCATCGCGCGTGAACTGGGCGTGCCGGCCGTGGTCGGCTGCGGCGACGCCACCGACATCCTGAAGGATGGCACGCTGGTCACCGTATCGTGCGCCGAGGGCGACGAAGGCCGTATCTACGACGGCCTGCTGGAAACCGAAGTGACCGAAGTCCAGCGTGGCGAGATGCCGGAAATCGACGTCAAGCTGATGATGAACGTGGGCAACCCGCAACTGGCCTTCGACTTCGCGCAGATCCCGAACTGCGGCGTCGGCCTGGCGCGCCTGGAATTCATCATCAACAACAACATCGGCGTCCACCCGAAGGCCATCCTCGACTACCCGCAAGTCGATGCCGACCTGAAGAAGGCCGTGGAAAGCGTGGCCCGTGGTCATGCCAGCCCGCGTGCGTTCTACGTCGACAAGCTGGCCGAAGGCATCGCCACCATCGGCGCGGCCTTCTACCCGAAGCCCGTGATCGTGCGCCTGTCGGACTTCAAGTCCAACGAGTACAAGAAGCTGATCGGCGGTTCGCGCTACGAGCCGGACGAGGAAAACCCGATGCTGGGCTTCCGCGGCGCCTCGCGCTACATCGCCGAAGACTTCGCCGAAGCCTTCGAGATGGAATGCAAGGCCATGAAGCGCGTGCGCGATGAAATGGGCCTGACCAACGTCGAGATCATGGTGCCGTTCGTGCGTACGCTGGGCCAGGCCGAGAAGGTCATCGAGCTGCTGGCCAAGCACGGCCTGAAGCGCGGCGAGAATGGCCTGCGCATCATCATGATGTGCGAAGTGCCGTCCAACGCAATCCTGGCCGAAGAGTTCCTGCAGTTCTTCGACGGCTTCTCGATCGGCTCGAACGACCTGACGCAGCTGACGCTGGGCCTGGACCGCGACTCGGGCATGGAGCTGCTGGCCAAGGACTTCGACGAACGCGATCCGGCGGTGTGCTTCATGCTGTCGCGCGCCATTTCGGCCTGCATCCGCCTGGACAAGTACGTCGGCATTTGCGGCCAGGGTCCTTCGGACCACCCGGATTTTGCCGAGTGGCTGACCAAGGAAGGCATCAAGTCGATCTCGCTGAATCCTGATTCGGTGGTCGACACCTGGCAGAAGCTGGCTTCCTGAGGCTTTTGACGTCACAATAACGAAATTAGCCGGCACGCCTTCGGGCAGCCGGCTGGCACCGGCCCCTGCGTCAGGTGTTGAATCGGCCCCGCAGGCGCCCCTGGCGCTGCGGGGTTTTTGTTTTTCGGGAATCGAATCGATTCCGGGAATCGTTTTCGGAAATCGATTGGACGGGGAGTTCGGATGGCGTACTACATCTGGTTCGTGGCGGCGGTCGTGCTGGTGATCGTCGAGTTGAATACCGGCACGTTTTACCTGCTGATGGTGGCCGTGGGTCTCGCCGCTGGCGGGGTCGCCGCCTTGCTGGGCCTGTCGCCCGCCGCGCAGACCGTGACCGCGGCGCTGGTCGCGGCGGTGCTGATCGCCGGACTGCGCCGTACCCGTTTCGGCAAGCTGCGGCGCGGCAATGCCGCCGCCGATCCCAACGTCAATCTCGACATCGGCCAGGAACTCGACGTCTCCGCCTGGGATGCCAATGGCCGCGCTCGCGTGCCGTACCGCGGCGCTGACTGGACCGTCGAACTCGCGCCGAACTGCGCCGCGGCACCGGGCCGCTACCGTATCGTCGAAGTACGCGGCAGCACGCTGGTCGTTTCGCCGCGCTGATCCGTATCCAAGGTTGCACGGCGGCCGCCGTGCAACCATCCGCCTGCCGCCGTTCCGGCGGCGCCGTACCGCTGTTTCCTGACCGGAGGGTTGTTACATGCTCGCTTTTCAGCTTGGCCTGTTGCCGCTGATCATCCTTATTGCCGTGATCGTGCTGATCGCCAAGGGCATCAAGATCGTGCCGCAGCAGCACGCCTGGGTGCTCGAGCGACTGGGGCGCTACCACGCGACGCTGACCCCGGGGCTGTCGATCGTGGTGCCGTTTGTCGACCGCGTCGCTTACAAGCACGTGCTCAAGGAAATCCCGCTGGACGTGCCCAGCCAGGTCTGCATCACCAAGGACAATACGCAGCTGCAGGTGGACGGCGTGCTGTACTTCCAGGTGACCGACCCGATGAAGGCATCCTACGGCTCGAGTAATTTCGTGGTGGCGATCACGCAGCTGTCGCAGACTACGCTGCGCTCGGTGATCGGCAAGCTGGAGCTGGACAAGACCTTCGAGGAGCGCGAGTTCATCAACCACAGCGTGGTCAACGCGCTCGATGAAGCCGCCGCCAACTGGGGCGTCAAGGTGTTGCGCTATGAGATCAAGGACCTGACGCCACCCAAGGAGATCCTGCACGCCATGCAGGCGCAGATCACCGCCGAGCGCGAGAAGCGGGCGCTGATCGCCGCGTCCGAGGGCAAGCGCCAGGAACAGATCAACCTGGCCACGGGCGCGCGTGAAGCGGCGATCCAGAAGTCGGAAGGCGAGCGGCAAGCCGCGATCAACAAGGCGCAGGGCGAGGCGGCGGCGATCCTGGCAGTGGCAGAGGCCAATGCCCAGGCGATCCAGAAGGTGGGCAACGCCATCCGCAGCGAAGGCGGCATGGATGCGGTCAACCTGAAGGTGGCCGAGGAGTACGTCGCCGCGTTCGGCAACCTGGCCAAGCAGGGCAATACGCTGATCGTGCCCGGGAATATGGGCGAGATGAGCAGCATGATTGCGTCAGCGCTGCAGATCATGAAGGGGCAGAAAGCCGCCGCCTGATCGGGGCAGGTGCGGGCGGGGCGGCGCTACTCCTTGGTGTCGCCCTTCATGATGCGCGCCTTCTCGCGCTGCCAGTCGCGCTGCTTTTCGGTCTCGCGCTTGTCGAACTGCTTCTTGCCCTTGGCCAGGCCGATCTCGCACTTTACGCGGCCGCGCGTGTAGTGCAGGTTCAGCGGCACCAGCGTGTAGCCGCGTTGCTCGACCTTGCCGATGAGTTTCTTGATCTCGTCGGCCTTGAGCAGCAGCTTGCGCGTGCGCACCGGGTCGGGAGTGACGTGCGTGGAGGCGCTCTGCAGCGGGCTGATATGGGCGCCGATCAGGAACATCTCGGCGTCGCGCACCACCACGTAGCCTTCCTTGATCTGGACGCGGTTGGCGCGGATCGCCTTGACTTCCCAGCCTTCCAGCACCATTCCGGCCTCATATCGCTCTTCGATGAAGTAGTCGAAAAAGGCCTTCTTGTTGTCTGCAATGGTCATGCGTGCGGGTAGGGGAACAATGGGTGAAAGCGGGCCGGATCACTGCAGTGCCGCATGGCAAGGTGCCGCCAGCGACCGGCGTCGGCTAAAATCGGGATTCTAGCAAACCAGCCCCGGCACCGGCCGATGTCCTGGCACGATACGCGCGGGGCATGGCCGGGGGCCAGATTTCTTAATACATGGCAGACGTCCATAAATCCGTGCTGCTCGGCTATTCCGCCGCGCAGATGTACGACCTGGTCACGCGCGTGGAGGACTATCCCAAGTTCCTGCCATGGTGCGGTGGCGTGGAGGTGTTCGAGCAGACCGAAACCACGCTCGACGCCAAGATCCACATTCATTTCAAGGGCATCCAGCAGTTTTTCCACACCCGCAATACGCAGGAGCGCCCGACCCGCATCGACATGACCTTTGCCGATGGGCCGTTCAAGACCTTCAATGGCGCGTGGCGCTTTACGCCACTGCGCGAGGACGCCTGCAAGATCGAATTCCACCTGCATTATGAGTTTTCGAGCCTGCTGCTCGAAAAGCTCATCGGCCCGGTGTTCAGCATGATCGCCAATACGTTCGTCGATGCCTTCGTCAAGCGCGCCGAGGTGGTATATGGCGCCAACTGAGAGCGCGGGCACCGTGCATGTCGCGGTGTGCTATGCGCGGCCCGATGCGGTATTCCTGAAGGAGATCGACGTGCCCGCGGGCACCACGATCGCCGCGGCCATCGTCGGCTCGGGGCTGCAGCAGGCATGTCCGGAAGTGGATCCGTCGACCATGCGGGTGGGCATCTTCGGCAAGCTCAAGACGCCCGAAACGGTGGTGCGCGAGGGTGATCGCGTGGAGGTGTACCGGACGCTGACGGCCGACCCCAAGCAGGCGCGGCGCAAGCGCGTGCAGAAGCTGCGCGAGGGCGGGGCGCGTGAAGGCCAGAAATGGCTGCGCGGCAACGGCTGAGCCGCCACGCTTGCACCCAGGCGGCGACCTGACGGCAAGAACGGGGCTGGATGCCCCGTTTTTGCTTCCACTCAAGTGCAGTTCTTTTCGAGGCTGGCGCTGGTCTTGACCAGTTCGGCCTGGCGCTGCTCGCTGTTCAGGTGCTGCAGCGAGCCGTCCGGACCCGCCACCGCCGCGCGCATCCCTTGCTGCAGGCCGTTGGCATAGTTGCGCAACTGGGCGCAGCGGGCGTCGCGCTCGGCGGTCTCGCCTTCCTTGCGTGCCTCTTCCGCGGCGGCTTTCAGGCGGGATTCGCGGCGCTTCTGGAACGCCTCTTCCGCCGTCGGCGGCGGGGCATCCTTGGTCTTGCTGGAGGCCCTGGTGGGGGCTGGTGCGGCCACGGGCGGCTTGGCGCTTTCCGCGCCGGCCGCCTCTGCCGGCCGGTACTCGCCGGCAGGGCGGCCAGGGGCGCGCAGCACGCTGGCCGCCGCGTCGGACGGCGGCACGTCACTGTAGACCATGCGGCCGTTGGCATCGCGCCATTGCCAGTAGGCATGGGCGGGGGCCGGGGCGGCAACGGTGACGGCGGCGGCAAGCAGGCACAGCACGGACGATCGTGTCATGGCGAGGCGTCTCAAAGTGGCTGGTAAGGAACGGATGCGGCTGGAAGACTGCTGGGCCGCCGGCTGCGCGCGAGGCAATGCCGCGGCACGTCTGCCGCGGGCGATGGCTTGGCGCCTGAGCATGGCGCCGGGTTGACCCTGGTATTTCTGTTCTGATGTGGCGCGTGTGACCTCCGCGCCATCGTCCGCTAGTCTACGCAGACTTGTCGCTGGCGTGCAAGCGCACCGACCAGGCCACGCCGACCATCAGCAACACAATGGCGGCGATTTCCAGCGGCCGCGGCCAGCGGTGATCGAAGACAAAGCCGTAGGCCAGCGCGAACAGCGTCTCGAACACAATCATCTGGCCCGACAGCGTCAGCGGCAGGCGCCGGCTGGCGATATTCCACAGGTTGTTGCCGATCAGCGACGCGCCCAGCGCCACCGCGGCGTTGACCATCCAGAACCACCGCCAGTCGCGGCCGCTGTCGCCGGAAGTGAGGGCGTCGCCCGCTGCCAGCCAGCCGATAACGGCCAGCACGGCCGATACCGCGCCGGTCGACAGCCCGTACAGTGCCGACCATTCATTGCCGCTGTAGTGCGGGTTGCGCTGCAGGTAGCGCGCGTTGTCGACCGCGTAGAGCGTCCAGCAGACCAGTGCCCCGGCGGCGCAACAGACGCCGGCGAGCTTCTGCCAGACTGGCCGTACGGCGTCGCCGGCCGCGGCGGCATGTGCGCTCTGGCCGCCGCCGAACAGGTCGATGTTGATGCAGGCGATGCCCGCGGCCACCACCAGCAGCGGCCACAGCAGCCGCGACAGCGGCACCGCGCCGTGGTCGCGCCGGCCCATGATGGTGACCGTGATCGGCAGGATGCCGATGATCAGCGAAGTCGGTCCGACCCCGGCCAGTTGCACGCCAAAGGCGAGCAGCACGTAGTAGAGCAGGTTTCCGGTAAAGGCCTGGCGCAGCAGCGCCACGCAGTCGGCGCGGGTCAGCTTGCGGGCGATGCGCTTCATCAGCGGCAGGGCGGCAACAAGCGCTACCAGGCCATACGCCAGGTAGCGCCCGATGGCCAGCTCCCACGGCGAGAACACCGGCAGCAGCTTGGGCGCAATGAAGACCATGCCCCAGAACGCACCCGCCAGCAGCCCGCACAATACGCCGATTCCCATACTTCGCTACGCCCGACTAAAAAGACGACGAGCATAGCAGACGGCACTCCCGAAAACCGTTGCCGTGCATCAGCGTGGCGCGCATTCCTGTATAATTCGCTTTTGCGCCTAGAGGATTTGCTATGCGTCTTGTCCAGAAAGCACTCACATTCGATGACGTGCTGCTCGTCCCGGCCTATTCGGCCGTTCTTCCCCGGGATGTTTCCCTCCGCACTCGCCTGTCCCGTTCGATCGAACTGAACATTCCGCTGGTGTCCGCTGCCATGGACACGGTGACGGAGGCACGCCTGGCGATCTCCATGGCGCAAGCCGGTGGCATCGGTATCGTCCACAAGAACCTGAAGCCCGCTGACCAGGCCCGCGAAGTGTCGCGCGTCAAGCGCTACGAGTCGGGCGTGCTGCGTGATCCGATCACCATTTCGCCGGACATGAAGATCCGCGATGTGATCGCGCTGTCGCAGCAACACGGCATTTCGGGCTTCCCGGTGCTGGAAGGCAAGACCGTCGTCGGCATCATCACCAACCGTGACCTGCGTTTCGAGGAAGAACTCGACGCCCCGGTGCGCGCCAAGATGACCCCGCGCGAGAAGCTGGTGACCGTGGCCGAAGGCGCACCGCTGGAAGAAGCCAAGCGCCTGATGAACCGCCACCGCCTGGAGCGCGTGCTGGTGGTCAACCAGGCCTTCGAGCTGCGCGGCCTGATCACGGTGAAGGATATCCAGAAGGCGGTCGATAACCCGCTGGCGAGCAAGGACGACCACGGCCAGCTGCGCGTAGGCGCCGCAGTCGGCGTGGGTCCGGACAACGACGAGCGCGTCGAACTGCTGGTGAAGGCCGGCGTCGACGTGATTGTGGTGGATACTGCGCACGGCCACAGCCAGGGCGTGCTGGATCGCGTGCGCTGGGTCAAGCAGAACTTCCCGCAAGTGCAGGTGATCGGCGGCAATATCGCCACCGGCGACGCCGCCCGTGCGCTGGTCGAGCATGGCGCCGATGGCGTCAAGGTCGGCATCGGCCCGGGCTCGATCTGCACCACCCGTATCGTGGCAGGCGTGGGCGTGCCCCAGATCACGGCCGTCTCCAACGTGGCCGAGGCGCTCAAGGGCACCGGCGTGCCGCTGATCGCAGACGGCGGTATCCGTTACTCGGGCGATGTGGCCAAGGCCCTGGCGGCCGGCGCCCACACCGTGATGATGGGCGGCATGTTCTCCGGCACCGAAGAAGCGCCGGGCGAAGTGTTCCTGTACCAGGGGCGCTCGTTCAAGAGCTACCGCGGCATGGGCTCCGTCGGTGCGATGAAGGACGGCGCTGCCGACCGCTACTTCCAGGAAGACAACACCGCCAACGTCGACAAGCTGGTCCCCGAGGGGATTGAAGGCCGCGTGCCCTACAAGGGCTCGGTGATGGCCATCATCCACCAGCTGACCGGTGGCGTGCGTGCCTCGATGGGCTACTGCGGCAGCAAGTCGATCGCCGACTGGCACGAGAATGCCCAGTTCGTCCAGATCACGGCAGCCGGCATGCGTGAGTCGCACGTGCACGACGTGCAGATCACCAAGGAAGCGCCGAACTACCATATCGACTGACGCGCAACGGTTGCGCCCGCCGTCCGCCGCGGCGGCGGTGCGCTACCCGAGATTATCGAGACCAGGGCGTGCGAGGTCCGGTGCGATGCACGCAGCGCCGCCCTGGCCTGACCGGAATCCTATCCGGCCCCGACCCTGGCCCCCGGCCGCGCGCCACGCCGGCGTTGCCTGTCCCGGTGAGCCTTGCTGGCAGCCGCACCAACTGCCGCACCACCGGCTGCATCACCGGCTGCATCACCGGCGGGGCCCAAGACGAGGAGCGCCAATGAAGGTGTTGCTGCGAGCCGTGCTGTTTCTGGATGCCCTGGTGGACCTGCTGCTGGGCGTCCTGCTGTTGCTGTCCCCGTTCACCACGCTGTACGCGGCGCTGCAACTGCCGCAGCCGCAACCCGCGCTGTTCGGGCAACTGCTGGGCGTGGCGCTGGTCGGCCTGTCGGTGCTGCTGTGGCAGGCCGCATTCAACGGCCAGCTGACGGTGCCGGTGGCGCGCACGGCCGGCTATGTGAACCTGGCCAGCGCGATGCTGATCATTGCCTGGATGGTGTTCCTGGAGCTGCCGCTCGAAGGCGCCGGCAAGATCTGGCTGCCGACCATGGCCGTGGTGCTGCTGTTTTTTGCCGCGGTGCAGATTCCCGCGGCGAAACGCGTGCGCGTGCGCGAGCGCCAGCTGAAGATGGAACGCGCGCTGAAGGAACAGGAAACCACGAAGGAACCCGGCGTCGCCCCCGCGGCGCGCTCAACGAATACCCCAGAATACCGGCGCGAGCCGGTCATCACGCCGCCGCCGGGCTATGGCCCCGGCACGGAAGTCGTGACCGACCCCGCAACGGAAGACACGCCATCGGCCCATCATGCACGACAAAATCCTCATTCTTGATTTCGGCTCGCAGGTCACGCAGCTGATCGCCCGCCGCGTCCGCGAGGCGCACGTCTACTGCGAAATCCACCCGAACGACGTCTCCGACGACTTCGTGCGCGAGTACGCGCCCAAGGCCGTCATCCTGTCAGGCAGCCACGCCAGCACCTATGAAGACCACCAGCTGCGCGCGCCGCAGGCGGTGTGGGACCTGGGCGTGCCGGTGCTGGGCATCTGCTACGGCATGCAGACCATGGCCGTGCAACTCGGCGGCAAGGTCGAGTGGAGCGACCAGCGCGAGTTCGGCTATGCCGAGATGCGCGCCCACGGCCATACCAATCTGCTCAAGGACATCGAGGACTTCCGCACGCCGGAAGGCCACGGCATGCTCAAGGTCTGGATGAGCCACGGCGACAAGGTTACCGGCCTGCCGCCGGGCTTCAAGCTGATGGCGTCGACCCCCAGCTGCCCGATCGCCGGCATGGCCGACGAAGCGCGCGGCTACTACGCCGTGCAGTTCCACCCCGAGGTCACGCATACCGTCAAGGGCCGCCAGATGCTCGAGCGCTTCGTGCTGGAGATCGCCGGCTGCAAGGCTGACTGGGTCATGCGCGACCACATCGAGGAAGCCGTCTCCAAGATCCGTGAACAGGTCGGCGACGAAGAGGTGATCCTGGGCCTGTCGGGCGGCGTCGATTCGTCCGTGGCCGCGGCGCTGATCCATCGCGCCATTGGCGACCAGCTCACCTGCGTCTTCGTCGACCACGGCCTGCTGCGCCAGGACGAAGGCAAGATGGTGATGGAGATGTTCGCGGGCCGCCTGCACGCCAAGGTCGTGCATATCGATGCCTCCGAACAGTTCCTCGGCCACCTGGCCGGCGTGACCGACCCCGAGCAGAAGCGCAAGATCATCGGCCGCGAGTTCGTCGAAGTGTTCCAGGCCGAGGCCAGGAAACTGACCAACGCCAAGTGGCTGGCGCAAGGCACGATCTACCCGGACGTGGTGGAGTCGGGCGGCACCAAGACCAAGAAGGCCACCACGATCAAGAGCCACCACAACGTCGGCGGCCTGCCGGAAACGCTGGGCCTGAAGCTGCTGGAACCGCTGCGCGACCTGTTCAAGGACGAAGTGCGCGAGCTGGGCGTGGAACTGGGCCTGCCGCCGGAAATGGTCTATCGGCATCCGTTCCCGGGCCCGGGCCTGGGCGTGCGCATCCTCGGCGAAGTCAAGCGCGACTACGCCGACCTGCTGCGCCGTGCCGATGCCATCTTCATCGAAGAGCTGCGCAAGACCATCGCCACCGAACAGGACGCCGCCGCGGGCCTGTGCGAGCCGGCTCAGGTCGGCAAGAGCTGGTACGACCTGACCAGCCAGGCGTTTGCCGTGTTCCTGCCGGTCAAGTCGGTGGGGGTGATGGGCGATGGCCGCACCTACGACTATGTCGTGGCGCTGCGCGCGGTGCAGACCACTGACTTCATGACCGCGCACTGGGCGCATCTGCCGTACGCGCTGCTGGGACGTTGCTCGAACCGCATCATCAACGAAGTGCGCGGCCTGAACCGGGTGGTGTACGACGTGTCGGGCAAGCCGCCGGCGACGATCGAGTGGGAGTGAAGCCGGGTTCCTCGGAAACCGGCCGTCGACAAGCTGTCGTAACGTATTGAGTTTCAAGAAAATACGTCGCGGTAGCGGGCGACGGGCTTTCGCCGCCCAGCGGAACAGGCTGGTGGCGACTACCGTCTCACCGGCGATCGGGAGAGGCTCACCACTGGCCGCTATGGGCCGGCCGGCATTTCGCCGGCCCTGGCCCGCGAAATGCTGCTGGATGCCAACAAGGTGTCGTCCCGTCCCAGTCCCCGCGCAAGAGAAGCAGCGCGAGACATGCGATCTGGACGATCCCGAAGCAGCGGTCGAAAGGGCGCAACCAGCCCGCGGACTACTGTGCGCCACGCGCCAGAGATAGAGTCCAACCCGTGCATTCCACATTGGCGTAAAACGAGGGAAGTTAGTCCTTCAAGCCGAAGTTCGATCTCCTATTATCACATCCATCGTGTACGATTAAAACGTAAGCGATATATGTGCCTCGGCAAACGGGGCATTGCTCAACCAATGTGAGGAAATCATCATGGCTAACCAACTCGATCAAGTAATCTACACGGCCCACACCCACGTTACCGGCGGCCGCGAAGGCGCCGGCCGTTCCAGTGACGGCGCCATCGACGTCAAGCTGAGCACGCCCGGTTCGGGCCGGCCCGGTACCAATCCCGAACAACTGTTCGGCATCGGATATTCAGCCTGCTTCATCGTTGCCGTCGAAAGTGCCGGCAAGCAACTGGGTGTCAGGCTGCCGAAGGACGCGGCCATCGACGCCGAGGTGTCGCTGGGCAAGACTGACGGCGGCGCCAACTATGCCCTCGGAGTGACGCTGAAGGTCAGCTTGCCGGGCCTGGACGCGGCCGTGAAGAGGCAACTGGTGGAAACCGCCCACCAGACCTGCCCATACTCGCGCTCCCTTCGCGGCAACGTCGACGTGCAGTTCGAGATTCTGTAAGCAGCGTGCGGCGTTCAGGACGCCGAGATGAGTCGCAGGACGCGAACGTCCCTCGCGCCAACCCGTACCGCGTCCGCGTCTTCATTGTGAACCGCCCCTGGACCCGCACAACCGCAATCCATACTCTTGAACGAGAAACTGCAATGACCCTGCTCATCAAGACGCTTGCCGTAGTCGCGGCGGGCACCTTGCTCGCTACGAGCGCCTTCGCCCAGAGCGCGAAGGACATCAGCGGCGCTTCACCATACGTCGCGGTCGAGAATGAACCCGCCCCGAAGTTGATCGTGGATCCCCCGCTTCCGGAGGGGCTGGCCCACGGCATCTTCTGGGCGCAGTACCGAGTGGAGAACTTGCGCATCGCACCCGTGTTCGGGCCGGCGGCTGCCAAGGTATCTCCACGCATCGGGCATCTGCACATCACGGTCGACGACCTGCCATGGTGGTGGGCGGATCCGAGCGACAACAACACCGTCGACATAGCGGGGCTGCCGCCCGGCCAGCACAAGGTGAAGGTCTCGCTGGTTGACGCCAATCACAACGTGTTTCCCGGACAGGTGGTGACACTGGCGTTCACCGTGCCTGAGGGCGCGAAAACGCACTCGCATTAAGGCTGGGCACGAGGACGTGAACGCGCGCTTGACTAGTCCGCGTCCTCACTACCGTATCCATCAGCAAAACCAAAATTCCCCAGCAGCCAGCCGTTCACGTCAGAGACGAATCTGCTGCATGTCGCGAGCGGGCCGCTCGCTTCAACGCCTGGGGCGGTTGGCCGAAGACGCGCAGAAACGCCCGCCTCATTCGTTCCGGGTCGGAAAAGCCAGTTTCACTCGCGATGCGCTCGATCGTGAGTCGATCCGCCTCGACAAGAATGCGAGCCGTTTCCGCTCGCAACCGTTCGACGGCGCGCGCGGGAGGTTGACCGGTGTTCAACCGGAACTCGCGGCTGAAGTGGCGCGGGCTCATGTGGACGGCATGGGCGAGCCGCTCCACCGACAGGTCTTCGCGCAGGTGGTTCTTGGCGTAGGTCAGTGCCGCCTGGATGCGATCGGACTTGGATTCCAGCTCCGACAGCGTCGAGAACTGGGACTGCCCACCCGAGCGCCGATGGTGAACGACCAGCTGTCTTGCGACCGCCCTCGACACATCATGGCCCAGGTCGCCCTCCACCAGCGCCAGCGCGAGGTCGATGCAGGCGGTCATCCCGGCCGAGGTCCAGACGGTGCCATCGCGCACGAAGATCCGGTCTTCTTCGACCCGGATCGACGGATAGCGCCGCTGAAGCTCCCGCGCATGGGCCCAATGCGTTGTCACGCGACGGCCTTCCAGGATCCCGGCCTCGGCCAGGACGAAAGCGCCGGTGCAAATGCTGGCCATCCGGCGAGTGGGCTCGAGCGCACGCGCGAGCAGCCGCAGGAGTCTGGGCGATGACGGCTGCGGCGTGGTCGCGCCGGCCATGATGAGCGTGTCATAGATGTTCGGATCGAGCGCAACCGTCTGAACGGCCGTGCCCATCGAGCTTTTCACCGCACCGCCACACTCGGAGACGACATGGATGTCGTAAGCCGCCTTGGGTGCGGCCAGGTTAGCCATCTCGAACACGGAGACCGCCACTATGTCCAGGATCTGGAAGCCGGGGAACACCACGAGTCCGATGCGTTTCATGCTGGCCTAAAACGAGGGAAGTTGGTAATTTGAGCTATAGCCTAGGCTCCTATCCTTAGTCTGTCAAAGACATCCATTGCTTCCCATCCGCCCCTCGGGGCATAGGACATTCAAAGTAAAGGAGGAACCGTCATGCGTGGTGCGCGCAAGATCGCGGGTCTGATGTTATGCCTGCTGCTGGGCGTGGGGAGCGCCGGCGCGGCGAGCGTGGAAACCTATGCCGGGTTGTGCGATGCGTCGGCCGGCTTTGCGCTCGGTGCCAGTCACTTCGTGGTGGTGGACAACGAGCACAACGTGCTGACCCTGTACAAGAACGGGCAGGCGCGGCCGGTTCGGGACTTTCCGCTGCACGCCTTCCTCGGCACCGGCGAGGATGACGATTCCGACCTCGAGGCCGCAGCGGTGGTGGGTGACCGCGTCTACATCGTCTCCTCGCACGGGCGGACGTCCGGGGGCAAGGAAAAGGGAAGGCGCCATCGATTCTTCGCGGTGGACATCGATCCGGCACGGCTGTCGGTATCGCCGGTGGGCAAGCCGTACAAAAAGCTGCAGCGAGATCTGCTGGCAACACCGGCGCTGGACGATCTGCGGCTGAAGGCAGCCGCGAAGCTGCCGCCCGAGCAGCGTGATGGCTTCAATATCGAAGGGCTGGCCGCCGCGGACAGCGGCCTGCTGATCGGATTCCGCAATCCGCTGGTCGGCGGCAAGGCGATCCTCGTGCCGCTGGACAACCCCGCTGCCGTGATCAAGGGCAAGGCCGCGCGCTTCGGCGCGCCGATCCTGATTGACCTCGGCGGCCGAGGCATTCGTGGTATCGAGCGGGTGGGCAAGGAATACGTGATCGCCGCCGGGCCGGTGGCCGACGACGGGACGTTCGCGCTGTACCGGTGGTCTGGCGCCAGCTCGGATGCGCCCGTGGCATTCAGTACGGACGCTATCGCCGGCATGAAGCCCGAGGGCCTGTTCGAGCTGCCGGGCACGACGGCTGTCCGCATCCTCAGTGACGACGGCGATGTGCGGTACGGCGAGCGAATATGCAAGGACGTGCCGGCTGCCCGCAAGCAATTCCGCTCCGTCGTCGTCACGCCATAGGCATCAGCCCGGTACGTCGGTCGCCTGCAGTGTCTATAGCGCCGCAGCCGAAATTGGCGTGGCAGGTGCCGAACCGTGCGCAGGCGGGCAGGCTCCTCGCTGCGCCTGGTTCGGCAGCATCGCGCACATGGCGCAGAAATCGGCGCCCGGATGCGCGCTGCCTTTCTATGCTGGAAAGTAGCGTGGAGACGCATTCCCGAGGATGGCAAAGCCATGAACGACAATGCAGCCCTGGCCGGCCGGATCCTGGAGGCCGCTGTGATGCTCGGCGAGCGCAGCGGCTGGGACGCCCTGCATCTGCATGATGTCGCCGACGAGATGGGCATCGGCCTGGACGAGATCCATCGGCATTACCGGCAGAAGGACGACCTGGCCGAAGCGTGGTTCGAGCGCGCGGACCTTGCGCTGGTGCGCGCGTCCGCGCGTGAAGGCTGGGGTGCCCTGTCCCACCGCGAGCGGCTGGAGCAGGCCATCCTCGCCTGGCTGGAGGCGCTGGCCCCGCACCGGCGACTCACTGCCCAGATGCTGCGCTACAAGCTGCAGCCGGAGCACGTGCATCTGCAGGTGCAGGGCCTGCTGCATATCAGCCGCACCGTGCAGTGGCTGCGGGAAGCTGCCCGCCTGCCAGAATCCGGCTGGCGCCGCGAAGTGGGGGAGGTCGTGCTGACCGGCATCTTCCTCTCAACTTTCGGCTGCTGGCTGCGCGACCATTCACCCGATGCCGGCCGCACGCGGGCCTGGCTCGATCGGCAGCTGCGCTGCGCCGAGCGCCTGGCCTTGCGCCGTCCTGGCGACACCGGAGCCCGGCCCGGATGGACACGATCACCCACGCCTTGATGGGCGCGCAGGTTGCGCTGGCCGTCCCCATGGACGAGGCTCCCGGCCGGCGCCTCCGCACTTGCGATCGACTGCTGCTTGGCGCTGCCGCCGGAGCCTTTCCGGATACTGATTTCCTGGGCTTCCTGGTCCATCCGCTGCGTTTCCTGGCCCAGTGGCATCAGGGGCCGACGCATTCGCTGCTGCTGCTTCCAGCCTGGGGCGCATTGCTTGCCGGACTGTTCTGCCTGGTGACGCGCCGGCGCCAGGCCTGGCGCGAAGCGCTCGCCGTCAGTTGCCTCGGCGTGGCCAGCCACATCGCGCTGGACCTAATCACCGTCTATGGCACCCGCATCTTCTATCCCGGCTCCGAACGGCGCTTCAGCCTCGGCACCACCTTCCTGTTCGATCCGCTGCTGAGCGGTATCGTGGTGTCTGGCCTGGGCCTGGCACTTTGCCTGCCGCTGCAGCGGCGTGCACGGGCAGCGCTGGCGAGCATGGTGCTGCTGTGCGCCTATGTCGGCGTCCAGGGCGTGCTCAGGCAACGTGCGCTGGAACTGGCGAACGAATCCTTGCATGCTGCCGGTATCCGGGCGCAGGGCGTAAACGCGCTCCCCCAGCCGTTTTCTCCATTCAACTGGAAGCTGATCGCCCGCGCAGGGACGGACTACCATGTTGCCCACGTCAACCTGGCCGGGCATTCTGCATGGGTGCCGCCATGGCGGGTGCTGGGGCGCCTGCCCGCGATGGCCAGGGCCTATGTGCCGCCCGCGCGCATCGCGTGGACGCAGCGGCCGCAGCTGCCGCAGGCGCGGGCTGAGCGGGCGCTCGCATGGCAGCTCTGGGCGCGGCCGGACTTTGCCGATTTCAGGCGGTTTGCAGTCTATCCGGCCATTTCCGCCATGACCGCGATGCCGGCAACACCGCCGCCGGGCGAAACGGCCGCCTGCGTCTGGTTCACCGACCTGCGCTATGACCTGCCCGCGGTGGAAGACATCTTCCGCTATGGCTATTGCCGCGACCGTGCGCAGGCACCATGGGGGTTGTACCGGCTTGCCTATTTCAGCCAGGACCAGCGCCAGCGCCTCGACTAGCATGGCGCCGCTGCAGCGCGGCGATTGGCGCACCGGGGCGCCACCAGAACCTGTCAACCCCTGTCATGACTTGACAGTTGCGTTGAGACGCTCAGGCAGCCGCAGCCAGCGTGGGATAGTCGGTCAACCCGCGCGCATCGCCGCCGAACAGCGTGTCGCGGTCATGCATGTTGAGCGGTGCGCCGTGCCGCAGGCGCTCAGGCAGATCGGGGTTCGCGACGAATGGCCTGCCGAAGGCGACCATGTCGGCCCAGCCTTCATCCAAAGCCGTGCGCGCGCGTTCGCCGGTGTACTTGCCGGCGTAGATCAGCACGCCGGGAAAGGCCGCGCGTAGTTGCTGCTTGAACGCGACCGGCATGTGCGGCGCGTCGTCCCAGTCCGCTTCGGCGATGTGCAGGTAGCCGATGCCGATCTCGCCGAGCAGTTTCGCGGCGGCGGTGTAGGTGGTCTCCGGATCCGCGTCGACGCAGCCATTAAGCGTGGTCAGCGGTGCCAGCCTGATGCCCACGCGCTGCCTGTCGCCAGTGCCCGCGATCAGCGCGCGCGTCACCTCGTCGAGGAAGCGCAGGCGGTTTGGCAGCGAGCCGCCATAGGCATCGGTGCGGTCATTGGCCCCGGAGTCGATGAACTGGTTGACCAGGTAGCCGTTGGCGGCGTGCAGCTCGACGCCATCGAAGCCTGCCGCCATCGCATTGCGCGCCGCCTGCCGGTACTGCCCGAGGATTTCCCGGATCTCTTCCACGCTGAGCGCGCGCGGCTTCGATGCCTGGACGAATCCGGGGCGGCCGTCGTTGTCGGCGATAAACACGTTGACGCCTTCAGCTTGCAGCGCAGACGACGATACTGGCGATTGCCCGCCAAGCAGGCTGCTGTGGCTGAGGCGGCCCACATGCCACAACTGCGCGAAGATGCGCCCGCCCGCGGCATGCACGGCCTCGGTGACCTTGCGCCACCCTGCGATCTGCTCGTCGGTGTGGATGCCGGGTGTCCACGCATAGCCTTTGCCGAGCGGCGAGATCCACGTGCCTTCGCTGACGATCAGGCCGGCGCCGGCGCGCTGCGCATAGTACTCGGCCATCAGCGCGTTCGGGACGTCGCCAGGCTGGCTGGCCCGCGAACGCGTCATCGGTGGCATCACGATACGGTTGGGCAGGGCCAGGCCGCCGAGGGGCAGCGGCTGGAACAGGGGATCGAATGCGGTTTGGTCAGTCATCATGGGTCTCCATCGCCAGTGCCGCGGCACCGGCGGAATCAAGGGTTGGCGCCGTCAGTCCCACACCGGGGCCAGGCCCTCGGGGCTCACTTCACGGCCGTTGCGTTCGAGCGCAGCGATCTTCAGCATGTCGGTTTCCTCCAGGCGCAGGTCGCGGGCCAGCAGGTTGCTGGCGAGGTTCTCTCGCTTCGTTGACGACGGGATGACCGCATAGCCAAGCTGCAGCGCCCAGGCCAGCACCGCCTGTGCCGGCGTGGCGTCGTGCTTGCGTGCGATCTCGGCGATGACCGGGTCGTTCAGCACCTTGCCGTAAGCCAGCGTCATGTACGAGGTCACGGCGATGCCCTGGTCCTTCAGGAACGCAGTCAGCTTGCGGTTCTGCAGATACGGGCTGAGTTCGATCTGGTTGGTGGCAATGGCATCCTTGCCGACCGCGGCGATGGCCTGCCGCGTCAAATCGATATTGAAGTTCGAGATGCCGATCTGGCGCGTCAGCCCCAGTGCCTTGGCCTCGGCCAGCGCGGCCATGTACTCGGGCAGCGCGACGCCGTTGCCCGGCGCCGGCCAGTGGATCAGCGTCAGGTCGACATAGTCGGTGCGCAGCTTGGCCAGGCTGTCGCGCAGGCTGGGCACCAGCTTGTCGGCGGCGTAGTTTTCCACCCAGATCTTGGTGGTGACGAACAGATCGCCGCGCGGCACGCCGCTCTCGGCGATGGCCTGGCCGACGTCGGCTTCATTGCCGTAGATCTGCGCGGTGTCGATGGCACGATAGCCGAGGTCCAGCGCGGTGCGCACCGAATCGATCACGGTCTGGCCGGTCAGGCGGAACGTGCCGACGCCGAAGGAAGGGATGCTCATGGAATGACTCCTTGGTTCAGAGGATGGGACAATTCAGGATTCAGATGGATTGGCTCAGGCCGCGGCCGGTTGTGCCATCGGCGCCTGCTTGTCCAGGTAACCGGACAGCACGGTCAGACCGAACGCCGCCAGTGTCACCAGCGCGGCGATCCACGGCGTATGCGCCAGGCCCAGGTGGCCGACCACCAGCGCGCCGCCCCAGGCGCCGCCGGCCACGCCGAGGTTGAACGCGGCGATGTTGAAGCCGGCGGCGACGTCGATGGCGTCGGGCGCGACCTTCTCGGCCTGCTGCACCACGTACACCTGCAGGCCAGGCACGTTGCCGAAGGCCACGGCGCCCCAGGCCAGCACGGTCAACACCACCAGCCATTTGTTCGGCGCGGTGAAGGTCAGCACCAGCAGTACCGCCGCCAGCAGCAGGAAGATCGTCTTCAGCGCGCTGACCGCGCCCTTGCGGTCGGCCAGGCGCCCGCCCCAGACATTGCCCGCCGCGACCGAGATGCCGTAGGCCAGCAACACCAGGCCGACCATGTCCGGCTGGAAGCCGGCGATGTCCTGCAGGATCGGCGCCAGGAACGTGAAGGCGATCAGCGAGCCGCCATAGCCGACCGCCGTCATGGCGTAGACCAGCAGCAGGCGCGGTTGCAGCAGCACGCGGGCCTGCCGCAGCAGCGGTGCCGGCGGGGTGTGCGGGATCTTGCTGGGCACGAACACGAGTGCACCAACCAGCGCCACCACGCCGAACGCCGACACGGCAAGGAAGGTGGCATGCCAGCCGAAGTGCTGGCCAATGAAGGTGCCGAGAGGAATGCCGGTGACGAAGGCCACTGTCATGCCGCTGAACATGGTGGCGATGGCACTGGCGGCCTTGTCGCGCGGCACCAGCCCGGTGGCGATGATCGAACCGACCGAAAAGAACACGCCGTGTGCCAGCCCGGTCAGTACGCGCGCCACGATCAGCGTGTCGTAGCCGGGCGCCTGCCAGGCGACCAGGTTGCCAACGGTGAACAGCGCCATCAGCCCGACCAGCAGCGGCTTGCGCGGCAACCGGCCGGTGAGCGCGGTCAGCAGCGGGGCGCCGATGGCGACGCTCAGCGCATACAGGCTGACCAGCAGGCCGGCCGACGGCAAAGTGACGCCAAGGTCAGCCGCGATAGTCGGAATCAGGCCGACGATGACGAATTCCGTGGTGCCGATGGCGAAGGCCGCCAGGGTCAGGGCGAGCAGTGCGAGGGGCATGTCTGCGATCCGGGTTGCGTTTGAACGGGTGGACAGGGAATGGATCGCAGTGTGACGGCTTTACATTTGCAGAAAAAGCCGTGTATAAGCCAAATACATTTGATTTGAAATCAACAATGAAGACCACCCTCGATGAAATGCAGGCGTTCGTCGCGGTCGTCGACACCGGCTCGATCACGGCGGCAGCCGACCACCTCGGGCTGACCATCTCGGCGGCCAGCCGTACCCTGGGCCGGCTGGAGGAAAAGCTGCAGACCACGCTGCTAAGGCGCACCACACGCCGGCTGGAGCTGACGGAGGAAGGCGCTGCGTTCCTGGAGCAGGCCCGCGCCATCCTTGCCTCGGTGGACGCCGCGGAAGAGCAGATGGCGGCGCGCCGGATGCAGCCCGTGGGGCGTCTGCGTGTCGATGCCGCCACGCCGTTCATGCTGCATGTGATCGTGCCGCTGGTGGATGGCTTCCGTGCCCGCTATCCGCAGGTGGAACTGGAGCTGAATTCGAACGAGGGCATCATCGACCTGATCGAGAAGCGGACCGACGTGGCCTTCCGCATTGGCGCGCTGAAGGACTCGACGCTGCATGCGCGTCCGATCGGCAGCAGCCGCGTGCGCGTGCTGGCCAGCCCGGCTTACGTGCAGCGGCATGGCACGCCGGCAACGCCGGGCGACCTGGCCGGGCACGCGCTGCTCGGCTTCACCCAGCCTGAGTCGCTTAACGACTGGCCGCTGCGCGACGAGCGTGGCGAGCGCGGCGATGCGGTGCATATCAAGCCGACGATCGCCTCGTCCAGCGGCGAAACCCTGCGCCATCTGGCGCTGGCGGGGCTCGGCATCGTATGCCTGTCGGATTTCATGACGCGAGACGATCGGCGCAGCGGGCGGCTGGTGCCGCTGTTCGGCGCGCAGTCGCTGGATATGCGCCAGCCGATCAACGCGGTTTACTACCGGAACACTACGCTCGCTTCGCGCATCACCTGCTTTGTCGACCATGTGGTCGAGGCGCTGGGCAGGCGGCCGTTTGACGAGTAGGGCGTCGCGATCCTTCAGATCCCGCCCAGCAGGTCGTGCGCGTCGACGATCGCATAGGCGATCTCGGGGTGCTGTTCCATGCTGCGCCGGATCGCCGCGGGAATGGACTGGCGGATCTTGCGGCACAGGCCCGGCTGTTCCTGCACCTGGATATTGATGCCGCGCACCGTCTTCACGCCACGCGCGCTGGGGGTGATGGTCAGCACGATGCCAAGCTGGGCCTGCATCAGGCCCTCCATGCGGCGTAGCTCGGCCAGGCTGGTGAGGTTCTCGAGCCGTTCGACCAGGCGCTTTTCTTCCTGGCGGGTGAGCCGTAGCACGCGCAGGTCGGCGTTGGGGTCACTCATAAGCGCTTCGCGCCCGCAGATGCAGGCGCCTGGCGGGCACTCCTCGCGAAGGGGGAACGGCGCATTCATGTGGGGGCGCGGCGGTGGCCCCGGCGGAATCCGGGGCGATGGCCGGATATGTTAAATCAGGTTGCCGGCCCGCGGCGCTGACACTGTTGTGTTGCCCTCGGATGCGGCAAGGGACGCCGGCACTGGCTGCAAGAATGCGGAGGCTTTCTGCGGCAAAGGCCGATCCGTTCTATGCTCGCGGCAGGCTGCCCAGGCCGACCCTCAACGACCACGACAACACAAGCCTCACCAGGAGACTCCATGGCACTCTCGATGTACGACGTATCGATCCCGCCGTTTATCCGCGCGCTCGGCAACCTTGCCGCGGTCCTCGACAAGGGCGCGGCGCACGCGCAGGCGCAGGGCATGGACCCGGCCGACCTGATCCAGACCCGGCTGATCGCCGACATGGATCCATTGTCGGCGCAGATCCAGCGCGCCAGCGACGCGGCCAAGGGGTGCGCGGCGCGGCTGGCGGGGATCGAGGTGCCGTCGTTCGCCGACACCGAAACCACCTTCGCCGAACTGCAGGACCGGATCGCGCGCACCATCGTGTTCCTGGAGCAGGTCACGCCGGCGCAGCTCGAGGGCAGCGAAAAGCGCGTGATCGAGCTGAAACTGCGGCAGGGGCCGGTGACGTTCGACGGCAAGTCGTACCTGCTCGGGTTTGCGTTGCCCAACTTCTATTTCCACGTGACCACGGCCTACGACATCCTGCGCCACAAGGGCGTGCAGATCGGCAAGCGCGACTACCTGGGGCTCAGGTAAGGCGACGCGGCAAGCCGGCGGGCGGCGCACGCGTCACGCCGGTCCTCACGCCGGCCGCCATGCCGGCACTAATCGAAAACCCTTAGCCCTCTGGTATACTTGTCCGTTGTCCGAACCGCGTCCGGAGCGGCCGGACGCAGCCTGCGACAGGCCACAGGGCGGATCCTCCGGCAGTGCCCGGAGCCCGGCACGGGAAACCCGGTGCTCCCCGCCCGCGCTGCCAGCGATGGCCACGATCGTGCGCCGCCTGGGGTGGCATCGGTCCCGCCGAATGCATCCGAGCGATCCGCCATGACTGGCCCCTGGCCTTGCCCAACCATACCAAGACACCCGGCCAGCCCGAAGGCTGCCGAAAATCCGTTTACGGTCCCAGAGAGACCCCACGCATGACATACGCCGTCAAGGAAATCTTCTATACGCTGCAGGGCGAGGGCGCCAACGCCGGCCGCGCCGCGGTGTTCTGCCGCTTTGCCGGCTGCAACCTGTGGAGCGGCCGCGAAGAGGACCGGGCCAGCGCCGTGTGCCAGTTCTGCGACACGGACTTCGTCGGCACCGATGGCACGCGCGGCGGCAAGTACCGTACTGCCGAGGAACTGGCCGCGGTGGTCGCCTCGGAATGGCCGCAGGGCGCTGGTGGCAAGCCGCTGGGCAAGCCGCTGGTGGTGTGCACCGGTGGCGAGCCGCTGCTGCAGCTTGATGCACCGCTGATCGATGCGCTGCATGCGCAGGGCTTCGAGATCGCCATCGAGACCAACGGCACCATCGCCGTGCCGCCCGGCATTGACTGGGTTTGCGTGAGCCCCAAGATGGGTTCCGAACTGGTGGTCAGGCGCGGGGACGAGCTCAAGGTCGTGATCCCGCAAGCGGACCAGGATTTTGTCGCATACGAGCAGCTTGATTTCCAGCATTTCCTGGTGCAGCCCATGGACGGCCCGCTGCAGCGTGAAAATACCGCCGCCGCGGTGGACTTCTGCCAGCGCCATCCGCGCTGGCGGCTGTCGCTGCAGACCCATAAGCTGCTGGGCATCCGCTGAGCGCGGCTTTTGCCCTGGGTGTTGTCCCGGGTTTTGCCCAACCCGCGGCAAACGTACACAATAGAGGCTTCGGGCGCACGCGCGGCGCCCGTCCAACGCAGGCGGCCGGCACGGCGCCGCTACACATGAGCAAACAAGTTTCCATTACCCGCCGGCTGGAGTTCGACTCCGGCCACCGCATCCCGAACCACTGCGGCCAGTGCCGCAACATCCATGGCCACCGCTATCGCCTTGACCTGACGCTGTCGGGCGAGGTGCTGCATCGCGAAGGTGCCTCGGATGACGGCATGATCCTGGACTTCGGCGACATCAAGGCGCTCGCCAACGAGCACCTGGTCAACAAGTGGGACCACGCCTTCCTGATCTACCGTGGCGACACCGCGCTGCTGAACTTCCTGCAATCGATGGAAGGGCACAAGACCGTGGTGCTGGATGCGATCCCCACCGTCGAGAACCTGGCCCAGGTCGCCTTCGACATCCTGGCGCCGGTGTTCAAGGACTGTTTCGGCCACCACCTGCAACTGACCAGGCTGGTGCTGTTCGAGACCCCCAATTGCTGGGCCGAAGTCAGCGCCCCGGCGGTGCTGCCGGCGCAAGACTGAGCCAGCCGATGCCAGAGACGCCGCCGCTGCCGCTGCGCGCCCCGCGCGCGCTGCCCGACGATCCGGCCGAGGCCGCCGCGCGCGATGCGCACTATATGCGCGCCGCGCTGGACGAAGCGCGCCTGGCCGAGGCTGCCGGCGAAGTGCCGGTCGGCGCCGTGGTGGTCTGGAACGACACCATCATCGCGCGCGGCCACAACCTGCCGATCCGCTCGGTCGATCCCTCCGCGCATGCCGAAATGCAGGCGCTGCGCGCCGCCGCGCAGGTGATCGGCAACTACCGCATGCCCGAGTGCGAGCTGTACGTGACGCTGGAACCTTGCGCGATGTGCAGCGGTGCGATCCTGCATGCGCGGCTGCGCCACGTGGTGTTCGGCGCCACCGATCCCAAGACTGGCGCCGCCGGCAGCGTGCTCAACCTGTTCGAGCATGCGCAGCTCAACCACCAGACCACCATCGCCGGCGGGGTGCTGGCCGATACCTGCGGCCAGATGCTGAAGGATTTCTTCGGTGCCCGCCGACGCGCGCAGAAGGCCGCGCGCGACGCTGGCGGAACTGAACCGGGCTGCACCTGCCCAACCCCTCCCGGTCAGAACAACGCCACCGACACCACCGACACATGAGTACGCCGAACAACAGGCCGCCGCATACCGAAGTCCGACTGATCGCCTCGTCCGGCTATCCGCACGACGTCGCCGTCGCGGCGCGCGGCGTTGCCTGGCTCAAGCAGCACGGCTATCACACCACCAACCCGGACGTGCTGGCCCGGCGCTACCTGCGCTTCGGCGGCACCGACACGGAGCGGCTGGCCGACCTGCATGCCATCGGCACCGGCGTGCCGCATGAGCTGACGCTGGCAGTGCGTGGCGGCTACGGTATTGCGCGGCTGCTGGCGCAAGTGGACTTTGCCCGCATTGCCGAACAGGCGCGTGCCAGCGCCACGCCCATCGTCGGCCACAGTGACTTCACTGCCTTCCAGCTCGCTTACCTGGCTGCGACCGGCGGCATCACCTTTTCCGGACCGATGCTGCTGGCGGACTTTGGCGCGGACAGCGTCGATCCGTATATGTGGGAGCACTTCGAGGGCATCCTGCGCGATCCGGCCTACCAGATCGATGTGGCGGCGCCCCAGTCCGGTGGCCAGCCGTTCAGCGGCGAGGTGGCCGGCACGCTGTGGGGCGGCAACCTGGCGATGCTGTGCAGCCTGCTGGGCACGCCTTTCATGCCGCGGGTCGAGGGCGGGGTGCTGTTCCTGGAAGACATCAACGAGCCGCCGTACCGGGTCGAGCGCATGCTCGTCCAGCTGCAGCAGGCCGGCGTGCTGGACGCGCAGCGCGCCATCGTGCTGGGTGACTTTTCCAACTATCGCGTCACCGACTACGACAACGGCTATGACATGGAAGCCGTGGTGGCCTACCTGCGCGACCAGCTGCCAGTGCCGGTGCTGACCGGCCTGCCGTTCGGCCACTGCGCGCGCAAGCTGACGCTGCCGGTGGGCGCACAGGTGCGGCTGGCCGCACGTGCCGATGGGTTCTCGATGGCGTTTTCCGGCTATCCGGTGCTGCCGCCGGCGGCCTGAGCCCCGCACGCCAGGCGCGACCGCCCCACACCGCACATCAAGCCGCATCCGGGTGCAAGGAATGCATCTGGATGGTAGACTATGCGGTTATTTCCTGACTTCCTGCCGGGTTCTCGCAAGAACCGGGCGCGGCCCCTGCCGCATCGCCAGCCATGGCCCCGGAATGCTCCGGCCGGCGCGATGCCTCCCTGGCAAGGCCGGCCCCTGAACGGCATGAAGTGCACCCCGGTGCAACAACCTGCGCAACGCGGCCGGTGCCGCGGCGCTACATTCTCCAGACAAGGTTCCAGACGTGCTTTCTACCGCAAACATCACCATGCAGTTCGGCCCCAAGCCGTTGTTCGAGAATATCTCGGTCAAGTTCGGCGAGGGCAACCGCTACGGCCTGATCGGCGCGAACGGCTGCGGCAAGTCCACCTTCATGAAGATCCTGGGCGGCGACCTCGAGTCGTCGGCGGGCAACGTCATGCTGGAGCCGGGCATCCGCCTGGGCAAGCTGCGCCAGGACCAGTTCGCCTATGAAGACATGCGCGTGCTGGACGTGGTGATGATGGGCCACACCGAGATGTGGGGCGCCGCGCAGGAGCGCGATGCCATCTACGCCAACCCGGAAGCGACCGACGAAGACTACATGAAGGCCGCCGAGCTGGAGGCCAAGTACGCCGAGTACGACGGCTACACCGCCGAGGCGCGCGCCGGCGAACTGCTGCTGGGCGTGGGCATCCCCACCGCGCAGCACCAGGGCCCGATGAGCGACGTCGCGCCGGGCTGGAAGCTGCGCGTGCTGCTGGCGCAGGCACTGTTCTCGAACCCGGACGTGCTGCTGCTGGACGAACCGACCAACAACCTGGACATCAACACGATCCGCTGGCTGGAAACCGTGCTCAACGAGCGCAACTCCACCATGATCATCATTTCCCACGATCGCCACTTCCTGAACTCGGTCTGCACGCACATGGCCGACATGGACTACGGCACGCTCAAGGTCTACCCGGGCAACTACGACGACTACATGGAAGCGTCGATGCAGGCCCGCGAGCGCCAGATGGCCGCCAACGCGCGCGCCAAGGAGCGCATCAGCGAACTGCAGGACTTCGTGCGCCGCTTCTCGGCCAACAAGTCCAAGGCACGCCAGGCCACCTCGCGCGCCAAGCAGATCGAGAAGATCAAGGTCGAGGACATCAAGCCGTCGTCGCGCCAGAACCCGTTCATCCGTTTCGAGTTCGAGAAGAAGCTGCACAACCTGGCGGTCGAGGTGGAGAACGTCACCAAGAGCTACGACCGCAAGATCATCAACAGCCTGTCGATGGCGATCCAGGCCGGCGAACGCGTCGCCATCATCGGCGAAAACGGCGCGGGCAAGACCACGCTGCTGCGCAGCCTGTTGAGCGGCGCGGTGCAGACCGGCGTGCAGCGCGGCGTGGAAGTCGACCGCGGCCAGGTCAAGTGGGCCGAGAACGCTAACGTCGGCTACATGCCGCAGGACACCTACGAGGAATTCCCTGCTGACCGCGACGTGATGGACTGGATGAGCCAGTGGACGCAGGCCGGCGACGACGAGACCTCGCTGCGCGGCACGCTGGGCCGGCTGCTGTTCTCGGCGGACGACATCAAGAAGAACGTCAAGGTGCTGTCCGGTGGCGAGAAGGGCCGCATGATCTGGGGCAAGCTGATGCTGGGCCGCCACAACGTGCTGGCGCTGGACGAGCCGACCAACCACATGGACATGGAGTCGATCGAATCGCTGCAGATCGCGCTGGACAAGTTCTCGGGCACGCTGGTCTTCGTTTCGCACGACCGCGAGCTAATCAACGGGCTGGCCACGCGCGTCATTGAAGTGCGCACCGACGGCACGCTGACCGACTACCTGGGTACGTATGACGAGTACCTGCAGTCGCAGGGGATCGTCGGCTGAGTCTGACGCATGCCCATGGAAAAGGCCGCCTTCCGAGGCGGCCTTTTTGCTGTCTGGCGCGCCGGCTTACGCTCAGCCGGCTGCCGCGGGGATGTCTTGTGCGATCGTCTCCAGTTCACGCAAGATCGCATGCGCCGTGATTTCGCCCTTGGCCCTGAGCAGCGCCGCATGCAGTGACTCTCGCAGGGCCAGCAGCGCTGGAAGGTCCTGCGCCTTTTCCACCTTGACCTGCAACATATAGCCGCGCAGGCCCAGGTGCTGGCCGATGACCTCGGTGTAGAAGTGATACAGGCGCTGGAAGGCGTCGATCTCGGCGGCGGAGTGCGTCGGCTGCGTCGGCGTCGCCGAGTCAGGGATCGCCGCTGGCTCGGCTGCCGGCGCGTGTCGCATGGCGTACACCGAAAACAGGTTGGTATCCGCCGTGGTTGCCGAAGTGCGTGCCGGGGCTTCCGGAGCGACAGCGGCCGCTGCCGGTGCCGCCTCAGGCACTGGCTCGACCAGCCCTTCGGCGGCCAACATGTCCATGGCCTCGGGTCCCACGCCCATGCCTGCCACCTGCGCCAGCAGGTCTTGCCCGCGGCGCTCGCCATTGACCATCAACAGCAACGCGCGCAGCTTGTGGTCCAGCTTGCGCGCGCGTGTCCTGATCTCGTCATGTCCCGCGTCGGTCTTGCGGTAGATCGGATCGACCATGTCTCGCTCCCTTGTTATGCCGGCCGTCCGTGCGAGCATCCCGTTTGCGGGTGCGGCCGATTATCGCCATTTGAAAAGAGCGGCTGGCGCGGGGGTTGCCAGGGCTGGAAACATAGCCTCCAAACCGCTCTACAATGTGCGTGCACCATAAAAGTAACAAAAAAAAACCAGTTGCCCATCCGTCAAACTCCGCACCAACCGAGAACTGTGGCCATGCAACAACGAGACAAACTGTTTATCAACGGCAAGTGGGTCGCGCCCCACGGTACCGGCACCATCGACGTCATCCATTCCAGCACCGAAGCGGTAATGGGCACGATCCCGGAAGGCTCGCCGCGCGACGCTGAAGACGCCATCCAGGCCGCGCGCGCCGCGTTTGACGGCTGGGCGGCCACGCCCGCGTCGGTGCGGGCCGGCTATATCGCCAAGATCGCCGAAGGACTGAAGGCGCGCAGCGAAGAACTGGCCCAGTTGATCGCCGGCGAAGTCGGCATGCCGATCAAGCTGGCGCGCGCGATCCAGGTGGGCGGCCCGGTCTACAACTGGGGACAGGCCGCCAAGCTGCTGGATACCTTCCACTTCGAGGAAGAAGTCGGCAATTCGCTGGTGGTGCGCGAACCGGTTGGCGTGGTGGCGGCGATCACGCCGTGGAACTACCCGCTCAACCAGATCACGCTGAAGGTTGCGCCGGCACTGGCCGCGGGCTGCACTGTCGTGCTCAAGCCGTCGGAAGTGGCGCCGCTGAATGCCTTCGTGCTGGCCGAGGTGATCGAGGCCGCGGGCCTGCCGCCGGGCGTGTTCAACCTGGTGACCGGCTTTGGCCCGGTGGTGGGCGAGGTGCTGGCCAGCCATCGGGAGGTCGACATGGTGTCGTTCACCGGTTCCACCCGCGCCGGCAAGCGCGTGTCCGAACTGGCCTCGCAGACGGTCAAGCGCGTGGCGCTGGAGCTGGGCGGCAAGTCCGCCTCGGTGATCCTGGACGATGCCGACCTGCCGGCGGCGGTCAAGGGCACCATCAGCGCCTGCTTCCTGAATTCCGGCCAGACCTGTTCGGCGCATACCCGCATGCTGGTGCCGCGTGCCCGCTATGACGAGATCAAGGCGATCGCGCAGAAGGTGGTGGCCGGCTTTACCGTGGGCGATCCGCTGCAGGAAACCACCCGGCTCGGCCCGCTGATTTCCGCCGTGCAGAAGGAGCGCGTCACCGGCTATATCCGTCGCGGGCTGGAAGAAGGCGCCGAACTGGTGGCCGGTGGCCCCGAAGTGCCCGAAGGGCTGGACCAGGGCTTCTTCGTCAAGCCGACCGTGCTCGGCAACGTCGAGCCGCGCGCCACTGTGGCCCAGGAGGAGATCTTCGGGCCGGTGCTGTCGATCATCTGCTATGACACCGAGGAAGAGGCGGTGCGCATCGCCAACGACAGCATCTACGGACTCGGCGGCGGCGTGTGGTCGGGCGACGAGGCCCGCGCGATCCGCGTGGCGCGGCGCATCCGTACCGGCCAGGTGGACATCAACGGCGGGCCGTTCAACATGCAGGCGCCGTTCGGCGGCTACAAGCAGTCCGGCAACGGGCGCGAGGCCGGCAAGTACGGGCTGGAGGAATTCCTCGAATACAAGGCCCTGCAGTTGAAGAAGCCGGCCTGAGGCCTGCGCGACATGTGAAAATGCCCGGCTGGTCCGGGCATTTTGCATCGCCGCCAACGAAGCGGCGGCAGTCACCGGGACCACACAACGACAAAGACAAAGACAAAGACAAAGACAAAGACAAGAGGGGAGCAACAATGCGCTGGTTCGGTCGTCTGGCCAAGCTTGTGGGATGGCTGCTGGTACTGGCGGTAGCCGGCACGGCAGGGGCCCTGATCTGGTATCGGCAGGCGGCGCAGCCGCCCGCATCGGGCACCGTTGCGCTCCCGGGCCTGCACGGCCAGGTCACCATCGTGCGCGATGGCAATGGCGTGCCGCAGATCCGTGCCGCCAGCAAGGCCGACGCCTGGTTTGCGCTCGGCTATGTCCACGCGCAGGACCGGCTCTGGCAGATGCAGATGAACAAGCGCGTGGTGGCCGGCCGGCTCGCCGAGGTCCTGGGCCCGTCCGCGCTCGATACCGACAAGTTCCTGCGCACGCTGGGCGTGCGGCGCAACGCCGAAGCGATCCTGGCGCAGTCTTCGCCGCAGACGCGGGCTGCGCTGCAGGCATACGCCGACGGCGTCAATGCGTGGATCGACCATCGCCAGGGACCGCTGCCGCCTGAATTCCTGATCCTGCGCACGCAGCCGGAGCGCTGGGAGCCGGCCGATACGCTGGGCTGGCAGACCATGATGGCCTGGGACCTGGGCGGCAACTGGAACCAGGAAACGCTGCGCATGCGCCTGGCGCAAGTGCTGCCGGTGGAGCGCATCAGCGAACTGCTGGCGCCATATCCGGGCGAGCAGCCCGTGCGCACCATGGATTACGGCCACCTGTACAAGCAGTTGGCGCCGCTGGCTAACGCCATGGCGAGCGTCAGCGACAAGGCGCCGCCGGGCTATGTCGAGGGCATGGGCTCGAACAACTGGGTGGTCTCCGGCGCGCGCACGCAATCGGGCAAGCCAATGCTGGCCAACGACCCGCACCTGGGTTTGCAGGCGCCGGCGCTGTGGTACTTCGCCCGCATGACCGCGCCGGGACTGGACGTGGCCGGCGCCACGCTGCCCGGCATCCCGGTGGTGGTGCTCGGGCACAACGACCGCATCGCCTGGGGGCTGACCAATACCGCGCCGGACGTGCAGGACCTGTTTATCGAACGGCTGCGTCCCGGCAGCGAGACCCAGTACCAGACCCCGGACGGCTGGGCCACCTTCGAGACCCGCACCGAGACATTCCGCGTCAAGGGCGCGCCCGACGTGACGCTGCAGGTCCGCAGCACGCGTCACGGGCCGGTGATCTCCGACGTGGCCGAGCCCCTGGCCGCCGCGGCAGGCCCGCTCGGCGCGCGCTACGTCGTCGCGTTCCAGTGGACCGCGCTGCGTCCGGACGACCGCACCTTCCAGGCCGGCCTGAAGATGAACGACGCGCGCGACTGGGCCAGTTTCACCGCCGCGCTGCGCGACTTCCATTCGCCCCAGCAGAACATCGTGTACGCCGATGTCGACGGCAATATCGGCTTCTTCGCGCCGGGCCGGGTGCCGCTGCGCCGCGCCGACAATGACCTCAAGGGCCTGGCGCCCGCGCCGGGATGGGATGCCCGCTACGACTGGACCGGCTTTATCCCGTTCGAGGCTCTGCCGCAGCGCTACAACCCGCCCGAAGGCGCGATCGTGACGGCCAACCAGCGCATCGTGCCGCCGGACTATCCGTACTTCATCACCAGCGAATGGACGGTGCCGTACCGCCATGACCGCATCCAGGCCTTGCTGGCGGCGACGCCAAAGCACACCCTGGACAGCTTCGCAGGGATCCAGAAGGACGTGCTGTCGCTAGCCGTGCGCGATGCCCTGCCGCTGCTGCTGGCCGCACCGGTCAGCGGCGATGCCGCACGGCCGGAGCGCGAGCGCGCGCTGCTCGATGCGCTGCGCAAGTGGGACGGCACCATGGCTGCCGATCGGGCCGAGCCGCTGGTGGTCACCGCCTGGCTGCGCGAGCTGTCGCGGCGGCTGTTCGAGGAGAAGGTCGGCGAGGCAATCTTTGTCCGCCTGTGGGACCAGCGCAACGTGCAGCAGCCGATGCTGAACATCCTGCGCGATCCCGGCAAGCTCGGCGCGTTCTGGTGCGACCGCCCGCATACGCGCCCCGCGGAAAGCTGCAACGACGCGATCGCCGATGCCTGGGCGCAGGCGATCGCCGACCTGTCGCGCCGCTATGGCGACGACCCGAAACGCTGGCGCTGGGGCGAAGCGCATACGGCCCGCTCCGAGCACAAGCCGTTCGGCAAGGTCGCGTACCTGTCGCCCCTGTTCAACCTGCGCGTGCCGACCGGTGGCGACACGTACACGGTCAACGTCGGCCGCCACAACCTGCGCGACGAGAAGGCGCCGTTCGAAAATACCCATGCCGCCAGCGTGCGGGCGCTGTACGACCTGGCGGACCTGCAGGGCGCGCGCTTCATGGATTCGACGGGCCAGTCCGGCAACGCGTTGTTGCCGCGCTATCGGGAATGGACCGGCAAGTGGGCGGCGGTGGAATACGTGACCATGCCGCTGGCACCCGCGCAGGCCGAAGCCCTGATCCTGGTCCCGGCTGCGACAAAATAGCGCACCGCGGCGGCATGCCGTGCCGGGATACCGCTCCAACAGGCGATATCCTGCCGTGGTTTTCGCGCGGCGTCGCCATTGGCGCTACCATGGGTACCCTTCTTGACCGGCAGGAGTCGCCCATGGCCACACGCACCACCCATGTGATCCAGCACCTCGCATTCGAGCATGCGGGCGTGATCGGCGATGCGCTGCGCGCACGCGGGCATGCGCTGCGGGTATTCCAGGCAGGTGTCGACGACCTGCGGCCCATCGTTGATGATCCGGCCGACCTGCTGCTGATCCTGGGCGGCCCGATCGGGGTTTATGAAACCGATGCCTACCCATGGCTGGAAGGCGAGATCGCACTGATCCGCCAGCGGCTGGCCGCCGGTGGCAAGATCATCGGGGTTTGCCTGGGCGCACAGCTGATCGCGCGTGCCACCGGTGCGCGCGTGTATCCCGGCACGCGCGAGATCGGCTGGGCGCCGATCGTGCCGACGCCGGCCGGACGGGATTCGGCGCTTGGCGAACTCGCCGCAGCCAACTGGGAGGTGCTGCACTGGCATGGCGATACCTTCGACCTGCCGCCCGGTGCCGAACTGCTGGCATCCACGACGGCGGTGACAAACCAGGCGTATGCCATCGGCAACCAGGTACTGGCGCTGCAATTCCACCCCGAAGTGCTGCCCGGCGACATCGAAGTCTGGCTGATCGGCCATACCGTCGAACTCGGCAAGGCCGGCATCGACCCGCGCACCATCCGTGCGCGCACGGCCGAAGTCGGCGCAGGCGTGGCGGCGGCAGGTGAACGCATGTTTGCCCGCTGGCTGGAGCAGGCAGGACTATGAGCACGTCGGCATTGCCGGTGCCGCCCGTACGGGCCGTGATCGATGCCGTTCTCGTCGGCGGGGTGCGGCCGTTCGGACCCAGGGGCGTACCCAGCGGCATCGCCAAATCAGCGGCCAGCGGGCGTGTGCGCATCGGTACGCTCGGGCTGGAGGGCGACCAGCAAGGCGATCCGCGCCATCATGGCGGCCCGGAAAAAGCCCTGCATCACTATCCGCGCGACCACTACCCCGAGTGGCGTGCCGAACTGGCGGAACAGGGCGCGGCCGGCATTGGCGTGCTGGATGCACCCGGTGCATTCGGCGAGAACCTGAGCACGCAGGGGCTGACCGAGGCCGATATCTGCATCGGCGACCGTTTCCGGCTCGGCACGGCGCTGGTCGAGGTCTCGCAGGCACGCCAGCCGTGCTTCAAGCTCAATCACCGCTTTGGCTACCCCGGCATGTCACGCGCGGTGCAGCAGAGCCTGCGCACCGGTTGGTACTACCGCGTGCTGGAAGACGGCGAAGTAGAAGCGGGCGATACGCTGGCGCTGGTGGCGCGTCCGTTCCCGCAATGGCCGCTGCAGCGGCTGCTGCACGTGCTGTATGTCGACAGGCTCGACTATGCCGCGCTCAGCGATATGGCCGGGCTGGCCCCGCTGGCGGAAAGCTGGCGCAAGCTCGCACGGCAGCGCCTGGAGCGGCACGAAGTCGAAGACATGGAGCGGCGCCTGGCGGGCGGCTGAGCGGCCTCCCGGGGGAAAATGCGGGAAGGCGCGTTTCAGCCCTGGCGGAAGCGGCGGGCCGTGCCCTCGCGCGTGATGCGCTCCCACACCACCTGCTTTTCCCCGTCGCTGAAGAACACCCAGTTGCTCACTTCGGCCGCGGTGCGCCCGCAGCCCTGGCAGATTTCGTCGAACAGCGTGGAGCAGATGCCGATGCACGGGCTGTCCGGACGATCGGACAACGTGGAATCCGTGGCGCCGGTGTCCGGTTGGGGGCGGAACGGGGCGGATTCGGGAGACTGCGGCATGTTGACGAGTGGTTGCGGTGAAACGGGGGCACATTATACGGGGTGGGACCGGCCGCCATCGGTCCCACCGCCCAATCCCGCGGCCTGTCAGTGGCTATCGCGCAGTCCCAGCACGTTCGCGCCGATCTTCGGGTCGATGCCGCGTTCCAGTTGCTGCGGATAGGCCGTCACCGTCACTTCCAGCGATCCGGTGCCGACTTCCATCGACAGGATATGGCCGCCGTACGTGTCGAAACTGCTGTCGCCGGCCACCCCGTGCGCATGGATCGACGGCTTGCCTTCCTTCCACGCCAGGCTGCCGACGATGCTGGCCATCTCCACATTGCGGAAGGTGCGCGGGTTGAACTGCTTCTTCCCGGCATCCCAGAAGCCGAACGTGACGTTGGCGAAGCCGATCGCGGACAGGCTCGCGCTGGGCACCTTCTCGCAGATGGCAAAGGCCTCGATCTGCTCGAAGACGTTGTCGCCCATGCGCAGCACCAGCAGGTAGCCGGTGGGTGTCTTGATGTAGCGCGGCACGCTGTCGCGCGGGTAGTTCGGGTTCTGGGCACGGGCGTCCAGTGCAGCCTTGCATTCGGCGGAGGGAGCCGGCTGCGCCGTGGCTGGCGCGGGAATCAAGGCGACGGCGCCGACGGCGGTGGCCGCTGCGAGGGTGGCGAGCGCCTGGCGGGCGCGCAGGGATTTGCGAAGGATCATCTGTGGTCTCCTGACTGGTTTGTTTGCGGTTGGGTTTATGGCTACGGCAAAAACATTACGAAGCGGACGGATGCGGCGGCAGCAGGATGTCCCTGCCGACCGCGCGGATGTCGGTATGGCCGCAGAAGGCCATGGTCAGGTCGAGTTCCTTGCGGATGATCTCCAGCGCGCGCGTCACGCCGGCCTGTCCCATGGCGCCAAGTCCGTACAGCATCGGGCGGCCGATATAGACGCCCCGGGCGCCAAGTGCGACCGCCTTCAGCACGTCCTGCCCGGAGCGGATGCCGCCGTCCATATGGACTTCGATGCGGTCGCCCACGGCTTCGGCGATGGCGGGCAGGGCGCGGATCGATGCCGGCGCGCCGTCGAGCTGGCGGCCGCCGTGGTTGGACACGATCAGCGCGTCCGCGCCCGACTGGCAGGCCAGCCGCGCATCCTCGACATCCTGGATACCCTTGAGCACCAGCTTGCCGGGCCAGCGGCGGCGGATCCACGCCACGTCGTCCCAGTCCAGCGTCGGGTCGTACTGGCGGCTCGACCAGTCGGCCAGCGAGGTCATGTCGTCGACCCCCTGCACATGGCCGATGATGTTGCCGAAGGTGCGGCGGCGCGTGCCCAGCATGCCCAGGCACCAGCGCGGCTTGCCCATCATGTTGAGCAGGTTCCACGGCGTCAGGCGCGGCGGCGCCGACAGGCCGTTGCGCAGGTCCTTGTGGCGTTGCGCACTGACTGGCAGGTCCAGCGTCAGTACCAGCGCGGGGCAGCCCGCGGCGCGGGCGCGGTCCATCAGGCGTTCGACGAAGGCGCGGTCACGCATCACATAGAGCTGGAACCAGAACGGATGCCCGCCGGTGGCCTCGGCCACGTCCTCGATCGAACAGATGCTGACCGTGGACAGCGTGAACGGTATGCCGAAATCGCGCGCGGCGCGGGCGGCCAGGATCTCGCCGTCGGCGTGCTGCATGCCGGCCAGCCCGGTCGGGGCGATCGCCACCGGCATGGCGACGTCCTGGTCCAGCATCCGCGTGGCGACGCGGCGCTCGCCGATATCCACGGCCACGCGCTGGCGCAGCAGGATATGGCCGAACTCGCGCTGGTTGGCGCGGTACGTGGACTCGGTCCACGAACCGGAGTCGGCGTATTCATAGAACATGCGCGGCACCCGCTGCCGGGCGAGGCGGCGCAGGTCCTCGATCTCGTTGATGGATGACATCATGTGTCCTGCAAGGAAGAAAGACGGAACGCGGGCGGCCTCAATGCAGCCATGCGGCCGGCACCAGGATCAGCTGCGGGAACAGCACGAACAGGAACATCAGCGCGGTCAGGCTCAGCAGGAACGGCCAGACGCCGCCGATCACGCTGTCCAGGCTGCAGCGCGAAGTGCCCGCGACGACGTTGAGCACCGTGCCCACCGGCGGCGTCAGCAGGCCGATGGCATTGTTGAGCACGAACATCACGCCGAAATACACCGGGTCGATGCCCGCCTTGGTGATCACCGGCATCAGGATCGGCGTCATGATCAGCACCGTCGGCATCAGGTCGAGCGCGGTGCCCACCGCGATCACCAGGATCATGATGATGAACATCAGCAGGATCTTGTTGTCGATGAAGGGTTCGAGCAGGTCAGTCACCTGCGCCGGGATATTGGCAATGGTGATCAGCCATGCCGACACCAGCGCGCAGGCCACCAGGAACAGCACCGTGCTGGAGGTCTTGGCCGCGCTGACGATCAGTTCCGGCAGCGCGCGCAGCTTCAGTTCGCCGTAGACGAAGCGGCCGACCACCATGGCGTAGACCACGGCCACCACCGCCGCCTCGGTCGGCGTGAATGCGCCGATCTTCATGCCGCCGATGATCACCACCGGCAGCACCAGAGCCCAGATGCCGTCTAGCGCGGCCCTGGCCAGGCGGCGCGCATCGAAGGGTTCGGTGGGCGCGAGCTTTTCCTTGCGTGCGCAGAAGTGCCAGGTGACGGCGAGCGTCAGCGCCATCATCGCGCCGGGCGCGATGCCGGCGAGGAACAGCTTGGTGATCGACACCTGCGCGACCACGCCGAACACCACGATGGCGATCGACGGCGGGATCACCGGCGCGATGATGCCGCCCGCCGCGATCAGTCCCGCCGCGCGCGGCACGTTGTAGCCGGCATTGCGCATCATCGGGATCAGCAGCGCGGCGACCGCGGCGGTATCGGCCACGGCGGAGCCGGAGATGCTGGCCACCACAGTCGCCGCGATGATCGCCACGTAGCCCAGCCCGCCGCGGACGTGTCCGACCGCTGCGTCGGCGACGCGCACGATGCGCTGCGACAGGCCGCCGGCGTTCATCAGCTCGCCCGCCAGCATGAAGAACGGCACCGCCATCAGCGGATAGTTGTTGACGCCCTCCAGCATGTTCTGCGCGAGGATCTGCGTATCGAAGTTGCCCAGGTGCAGCATCAGCGCGACTCCGGACGCCAGCAGCGCAAAGGCGATGGGCATGCCGAGCGACATCGCGCCCAGCAGCGAGCCGACAAAGACAAAGATGGTCATGACAGGCTCCTTGCGCTTATTCGCCGGAGGCGCCGGACTGCGGCACCAGTTCATGCTGCGCCATGCGGCCGCTGACCAGGCGCCACAGCCCGTGCAGCAGCATCGCCGCCATGCCGACGCTGCATACCAGCAGGCAGGCATAGACCACGCCCAGCGGCACGCCGGTGACGGGAGCGCGGTCGTCCATGCCGATCGCCACCAGTTGCCAGGCGCCGTGGGCCAGCAGCAGGCAACAGCCCAGGGCGCCCGCATCGGCGAGCAGGCGGCAGGCACGCTGCCCGTTCTCGCCCAGCCGCGATACCACGGTGGACATCCCAAGGTGGGCCTTGTCATGCATCACCAGCAGGGCGCCGGTCAGCGTCAGCCACATGAAGACGAAGCGCGAGGCTTCCTCGGAGAAGGCAATGCCGGAATTGAAGACGTAGCGCAGGACCACGTTGCCAAAGACCAGCACGATCATGGTGGCCATCATGGCCACCATCGCGCCCTGGATCAGGCGCAGCGTAATACGGTTCATGATTGAGGACTCCTGGGTGGACGGGACTCAGCGCAGGCTCGCCACAGGCGCCCCGATCCGGTAAAAGCGCATGGCGTTGTCGTGCCACACTGCCTGCGCGGCGGTGTAGGGCAGGCCTTCCAGCGCGGCGGCGACGGTATTGACGATTTCATGCAGCGATGCGCGCAGCCCCGACACGGGCAGGTTGCTGGCGAACATGCAGCGCTGCCAGCCGAAGATCTCCAGCGCCTGGCGGATGACGCCGACGTTGCCGGCGCGATCCCATGCCGCGCCCGGCAAGCCGAACTCGGACAGCTTCAGGTGCACCCCGGGCAGGCTGGCCAGGGCCGCCAGCCCGCGGCGCCAGCCGGACAGGCCAGCCTCGGTGCGGTCCCACGGCAGGCCGGTGTGTTCCACCACCACGGCAAGGCCGGGCACCGCCGCGATCGCCTCGGCGGCTTCCTCCAGGTGCCACCACGGCACCCGCAGGTCCCACGCCAGGCCATGCCCGGCCAGCCGCTGCAGCCCGGACAGCCAGCGCGCGTCCTGCAGCGTGCCGGGCTGGCCACGCACGCTGCCATCCGCCCCATCCGCCGTCCGGCTGGTGCGCGGCTTGCACCGCACGCCCCGCACCAGCGGGAAGGCCTGGTGCGCGCGCAGCTGTGCCGCCAGCGTGTCGCTGTTGAAGTCGGCATGCGCCACCACCGCATTGGGAAAGCCGTGGCGCGCGTGGACCTGATGCAGCCACGCGGTCTCGGCCACCGACTCTTCGGCATGCCGCTCGGCTTCCACGTGGACGCTGGCGATGAGGGGCAGGCCGTCCCATTGGCGCAGGTAGTCGGCCGGATCGAAGTCCTGCCGCAGCGTGGCGTAATCGCCGAGGAAGAAGGCGGCAGGGTCGTACCCTCCCTGCAGCCAGGGATGACGCGCGGAGCCGAGCCGCCACAGGTGGTGGTGGGCATCGACGATGGCAGCGGGCATGGCAGGCATCGCGGGCTCTCCTAACGCTGGGCGTCCATGGCGCGCAGCACCGCGTCGCCGTTCTTCTGCACGAACAGCTGGCGCGTCTCCTCGCGCACCACCTTGCGGATGCCGGCATTGTCGGGATGCTCGTTGACCTGCACGCCCCTGGCGCGCAGCGTGGCGATCGCCGCGGCCTCGTTGTCGGCATTGAGCTTGCGCTGGTAGGTGGCGGCGGCAGCGGCCTCTTCCAGCAGCACCTTCTGGTACTCGGGCCTGAGCGCGTCGAACTTCGCCTTGTTCATCAACACCACCAGCGCGGTATAGGCGTGGCGCGTCATCGATACGTACTTTTGCACCTCGTACATCTTGGCCGAGACCATCAGCGTGGGCGGATTCTCCTGGCCGTCGACCGCGCCGGATTCCAGCGCGCCGAAGACCTCGGCGAACGGCATCGGCTGCGGGCTCGCGCCCAGCAACTGGAAGGCCTTGATATGCGACGGGTTGGGCGTGGTGCGGATCTTCAGGCCGCGGATGTCCTCGGCCTTGTTGACCGGGCGCTTGTTGTTGCCAAGGCTGCGGAAGCCGATCTCCCAGAAGGCCAGGCCCTTGATGCGGTGGGCGCCCAGCTCCTCCAGCAGCGAGCGGCCGACCGGGCCGTCCAGCACCTTGTAGGCAGACGGCCCGTCCTCGAACTGGTAGGGCAGGTCGAGCACGTTCAGGCGTGGCGCCAGGCCCGTGACGAAGGGATTGCCGGTGGCGCCGATATCGATGGTGCCACTGCGCACGCCGGTGACCAGCGTGGTGTCGTTGCCGAGCTGGCTGTTGGCAAAGACCTGGATCTCGACGCCGCCCTGGGTGCGCTCCTTGACCTTCTTGCTGAAGGCGAGCGCGGCCAGGTGCTGCGAATCGCTTTCCGGAACGGTATGGGCAAAGCGCAGCTTTACCGGTGCCGGTGTCTGTGCTTGTGCCTGTGCCACGCCGGCAACGGACAATAGCGCTGCCAGCACGATATGCGGGATAACGTGTTTCATGGTGTCTCCTGGGTTTGTCATGCGGCCCGGTCGTTGTGCGCCGGACTCTGGTTGCCCCATGCAGGGGCGGAACAGGGGCGGCTGTGGTCAGGGCGGCGGATGCAGCAGGCCACGCCGGGCCAGGCTGTCCATCAGCGCGCCGATGCCGAAGGTCCACGGCGGCAACGCGTCGCTGGTGCCGACCCAGTTCACCAGCCCGCCGAGGCGCGCCGCCGAAATGCTGACGCGGTCGCCCGGGTGATGGGTAAAGCCGGCGCCAGGCGCGTCGCGATCCTGCACCGGCGCGAACAGCGTGCCGCAGAACAGCATCATGCCGTCGGGGTACTGGTGGTGCGCGCCCATCGCATGCGCCACCAGTTCCTGCGGCGAACGGCTGATCTGCGTCATCGCGCTGGCGCCATGCAGCACGAAGCCATCCTCGCCCTCGATGGTCAGGCCGATCTCGGTACGCGCGATCTCGTCGATGCCGAAATGCGCATCGCACAGCCGGATCCACGGGCCGATGCCGCAGGACGCGTTGTTGTCCTTGGCCTTGCCCAGCAACAGCGCGCTGCGCCCTTCGAAGTCGCGCAAATTGACATCGTTGCCCAGCGCCGCGCCGACGATCTGGCCGCGCGGCGATACCGCCAGCACCACCTCCGGCTCGGGGTTGTTCCAGGTCGATGCCGGATGCAGGCCGACATCCACGCCGGTGCCGACCGACGATAGCGGCGCGGCCTTGGTGAAGATCTCCGCGTCCGGTCCGATGCCGACTTCCAGGTATTGCGACCACAACCCCTGCGCGACCAGCACATCCTTGATGCGCATGGCTTCGGGCGAGCCCGGGCGGATGGAGGCAAAGCCCGTCCCGACGATGGCGCTGACGCTGTCGCGCACCGCGGCGGCGCTGGCAGCGTCGCCGCGCGCCCGCTCCTCGATCACGCGCTCGACCAGGCTGGCGGCAAAGGTCACGCCGGCGGCCTTGACCACCTGCAGGTCGTTCGGCGCCAGCAGGTGGCGCTGTTCCGGGTCCGGGCCATGCGCGCAGGTCGCGTCAAGCCAGTCCTGCAGCGCGCCCAGCGAAGGCCCGCCGGCCTGCCGCACGCGTTCGGCGCAGTCAGGGAGCGCAAGCAGGCCGGCAATGGTGGGCGCGGTGGCCGTGATATCGAACAGTTCCGCGCCGCGCACAACCACCGTCACGGGGCCGCCGTGCGGGCCGGGCAGCCACGCGCGTCCCACCAGCAAGGCGCGGTCCGCGTCGCGCGGCAGGGTTTCCTCAACCGGGATGCGTCGTGTCATGTCACACCTTGACGTTGGCGTCCTTGACCACGCGCGCCCACTTGGCGCGCTCCGTGGCGATGAACTGCGCGAAGCGCGCCGCGGTGCCGCCGCCGTCCTCGGCACCGAAGCCGGCTAGCTTGCCCGCCACGTCGGGCATCGCCAGCACCTTGTTCAGGTCCGCGTTCATGCGCTGGACCATGGGCGTGGGCAGCCCGGCGGGGCCGACCAGCCCGTACCAGGTGCCGGCATCGAAGCCGGGAAAGCCCGATTCGGCCAGCGTCGGCACGTTTGGATAGCTGGCCGCGCGGCGCGGGCGCGTTTGCGCGATCGCCACCACCTTGCCGCCCTGGATCTGCGGCGTGGCGGAGGTCATGGTCTCGAAGCTGAAGTCGATCTGGCCCCCGATCAGGTCGGTCAGCATGGGCGCCGAGCCGCGATACGGCACGTGCAGCGCATCCACGCCGGCCCGCAGCTTGAACATCTCCAGCGCCAGGTGCTGCGCCGCGCCGGCGCCGGACGAGCCGAAGGTGACCTTGCCCGGCTGGCTGCGGCACAGCGCGACCACGTCGGCCACCGAGCGCGCCCGCCCGCCGGTATGGCAGATCAGCAGGTTGGGCGTGACGCCGACCAGCATGACCGGCGTGAAGTCCTTTTCCACCGAGTAGCCCAGCTTCGGGTACAGGCTGGGGGCGATGGCATGGTTGCTGATATTGGTCATCAGCAGCGTGGTGCCGTCCGGCGCCTGGCGCGCGGTGTACTCGGCGGCGACCACGCCGGCGGCGCCAGGCCGGTTCTCGACGATAACCGACACCCGCCATAGCGCCGAGAGCTGCTGCGCGATCACGCGCGCCATCACATCGGTGCCGCCGCCGGGCGGGAACCCTACGATGATGCGGATCGGGCCGGCCGGCAGTGCCTGGGACCAGGCTGCCAGCGGCGTGGCCAATGCGGCCGCGCCCGCGCACAGGAATGTGCGACGTTGCATGCGTTGTCTCCTGATGTTGTTGTTGCTGTAGGGAAGGCGTTGGCCTTACAGGGAGGCCTGCAGCATCGCCAGGTAGTCCTGCGCGCTGGCTTCGCGCGGGTTGGTCTTGTGGCAGTGGTCGGCCAGCGCGTAGTCGATGACGCGCGGGAACAGGGCCGGATCGACGCCCATTTCGCGCAGGCCCGAGGGCAGGCCCAGGCGCCGGTTCATGTCGGTGATGGCCGGGCCGACGGCGCCGGCATCGGACAGTCCCATGGCCTGCGCGATGCGGGCCAGCTTGTCGTCGGCGCGCATCGACGGCGCGTCGGCGTTGAAGCGGATCACCGCAGGCAGGAGCACGGCGTTCAGGGTGCCGTGGTGCAGGGTCGGCATCAGCCCGCCGAGCGCATGGCTCAGGCTGTGCACGCAGCCCAGCCCCTTCTGGAAAGCGAGCGCGCCCTGCATCGATGCGCTCATCATGGCCAGGCGCGCGGCACGGTCCTGCGGATCCCGGCGCGCGCGCTCGATATGCAGCCAGGCGCGGCGCAGGCCATCCAGCGCGATGCCGTCGGCGGGCGGGTTGAAGGCCGGGGCCATGAAGGTTTCCAGGCAATGCGCGATGGCATCCATGCCGGTGGCCGCCGTCAGCATCGGTGGCAGGCCCAGCGTCAGCTCCGGATCGCAGATTGCCACGCGTGGCACCAGGTAGGGCGACAGCACGCCGACCTTGCGGCCGTCGTCGAGGATCAGCACCGCGCCGCGGCCGACTTCGCTGCCGGTGCCGGCGGTAGTCGGGATCGCGATCACCGGTGCCGTGGCCGCCGTGATGCGGGCCACGCCGCCCTCGATCGCGGCGAACTGGCGCAGCGGCCCGTCGTGGGTGGCGCAGACCGCGACCCCCTTGGCGAGGTCGATCGGCGAGCCGCCACCCACCGCAATGATGCCGTCGCAACGGTACTCGCCATAGAGGCGCATGGCATCGCGCATGGCGGCTTCGGTCGGGTTGGATGGCGTGCCGTCGTAGATCACCGCCTCGCAGCCGGGGCGCAGTTGCTCCAGGACGCGCTGCACGATGCCGGCGGCCTTGACGCCTGCGTCGGTGACCACCAGCGGGCGCGTGATGCCGATGCGTTCGCATTCCTGGGCGAGCAGCCCGATCGCGCCGAAGTCGATCTGGATCTGGGTGATGTAGTTGATGAGGGCCATCTTGTCTCCATGCTGTGTTTGGTGTGCCGGATGCCGCGGGGTGGGCGGGCCGGCTGCATTGGTGACGAAGTCTAGGAACAAGGCCCACAGGTCACAACGTGGATTTACTTGAAGGCAGCCCAAGAAAAACTCACAGCAACGTACGCCTAGTTTTTCTTGAAACGGCGCTGAGATTTTCTCGTTTTGCGGCGCGCGGCGCGGGCCCTAGACTGGCGCAGACCAGCCGGATTCCGGACCACCGCCCGCACCTGCCGGGCCTCCTCCACACCAATGACAACCATGAGACAACCGATCCTGATCGAGCGCGACGCGCAGGTCGCCACCATCACGCTGAACAACCCGGACAAGCTCAATGCGATGGATCTGTTCATGTGGCAGGGCCTGACCGAAGCCATCCACGGCCTGTCGGCCGACGACACGCTGCGCTGCGTGGTGCTGCGCGGCGCCGGCGACAAGGCCTTCGCCGCCGGCGCCGACATCGCCGAGTTCGACACCATGCGCGCCAATGCCGCGCAGGCGCAGCAGTATGGCGAGATCACCAACACCACCATGCGCGCCATCGCCGAATGCCGGCACCCCACCATCGCGCTGATCCAGGGCGCCTGCGTCGGCGGCGGGCTGGAGATCGCGTCGATGTGCGACCTGCGCATCTGCGGCAAGTCGAGCCGGTTCGGCGTGCCGGTCAACCGGCTCGGGCTGGTGATGTCGTATGGCGAACTGGGCGGACTGGTGGCGCTGGCGGGGCCGGCGACCGCGCTGGAGATCGTCCTGGAAGGCCGCGTGTTCGATGCTGACGAGGCCCTGCACAAGCGCCTGGTCAATCGCGTGGTGGCGGACGAGGCCGTGCCGGACGAAGCCTACGCGGCGGCACGGCGCATCGCCGCCGGCGCGCCGCTGGTGGCGCGCTGGCACAAGCAGTTCGTGCGCAGGCTGCTCGATCCCACGCCGCTGCGTCCGGAAGAGCATGCCGAGTCCTATGCCTGCTTCGACACCGAGGATTTCCGCATCGGCCACCGCGCCTTTATCGACAAGACCCGGCCGCAGTTCGTAGGCCGTTGAAAGCACCTTCTCTGCAAACATCGCGGCGCCGCCACTCACATGTCGGCTGCCCTAACCTCAGGTGGTATCCATGAATTTGCCGTTATCCAAAATCAAGGTCCTGGACGTCAGCCAGATCATGGCGGGTCCGTTCTGTTGCATGCTGCTGGGCGACATGGGCGCCGACGTCATCAAGGTCGAAGCGCCGGGTGCCGGCGACCAGACCCGCAAGTCGATGGGCTTCCGGCTCAAGGGCGATGACAGCGGCGGCTTCCTGGCGCTGAACCGCAACAAGCGCAGTGTCGAGATCGACCTGAAGAACCCGGCCGGACTGGAAGCCTTCTATGAACTGGTGCGCGGTGCCGACGTGCTGGTGGAAAACAACCGTCCGGGCGTGGCGGCTCGCCTGAAGATCGACTATGCGGTGCTGCGCGAGATCAACCCGCGCCTCGTCTATGCCAGTATCTCCGGCTTCGGCCAGACCGGGCCGTGGTCGCGGCGCCCGGGGCTGGACCTGATCGCGCAAGCCATGTCGGGCGTGATGAGCGTCATGGGGCATCCGGACGCGCCGCCGGTCAAGGCCAGCGTGCCGATCGCCGACCTGGGGGCCGGGCTGTTCACCGCGTATGGCGTCCTCAGCGCGCTGATGGGGCGCGAACATACCGGGCAGGGGCAATACGTGGATGCGTCGCTGTTCGAAACGGCGCTGGGCCTGTCGGTATGGGAGTCGGCCGAGTTCTGGGGCACCGGCGACGTGCCGGTTCCGATCGGCAGCGCCAACCGCATGAGCGCGCCGTACCAGGCGGTGCGGGCCGCCGACCGGCACTTTGTCATCGGCGCGGCCAACCCCAAGCTGTGGGCCGCGCTGTGCGAGGTGATCGAGCGGCCCGACCTGCTGGCCGATCCGCGCTTTACCGACAACGCCGCCCGCATCCGCAACCGCGCTGCGCTGATCCCTGAAATTGAGGCAGAATTCGCGCGCAAGCCGGCGGCGGAGTGGGTGGACGCGCTGCTCGCGGCCGGTGTGCCGGCGGCCCCGATCTTCACCTACGACGAAGCGCTGGCCAGCGAACAGGCGGTGGCGCGGGACATGGTGCTGGAGATCGATCACCCGGTCGAAGGGCGGGTCAAGGCGCTGGGCTTTCCGGTCAAGCTGAGCGGAACGCCGCAGCAGGTGCGCTATCCGGCGCCGTTGCTGGGCCAGCATACCGATGAGGTGCTGGGCGAGTTCGGCCTGGACGCGGCCACGGTCACGCGGCTGCGTGCGCAGGGGGCGTTCGGCGCACCGGCCCGCGCAGAGGAACTGGAACGCGGTGCCGCCTGAGCGCACCGCGATCATCATCTATACCGATAAAAGACAGGAGACAACCATGACGATGTCACGTTCGCTAATGCGGCGCTGGGCGATGCCGGCGGCCGTGGTACTGGGGCTGCTGGGCGGTACGGCCACGGCGAGTGCGGAAACATACCCTAGCCGGCGCATCGAACTGATTGTGCCGTGGCAGGCGGGCGGCGGGGCGGACGTGGTGGCGCGCGCGCTGTCCGCCGCGGCTGCCAAACACCTGCCGCAGCCGATCGTGGTGATCAACAAGCCGGGCGCCACCGGCGCGGTAGGCCTGGGTGAAGTGGTCCACGCGAAGCCGGACGGTTACAAGCTGGTGCTGTCGTCCAGCGAGCTGACCTTCCTGAACTACCTCGGGCTGGCCAAGTTCACCTACCAGGATCTGATCCCCATCGCACGCCTGAACGCGGACCCGGCCGCCGTGGCGGTACGGGCTGATGCGCCGTGGAGCACGATCGAGCAGTTTGTCGCCGATGGGCGCAAGCCGGACGCCAATATCCGCGTGGGTAACGCAGGGCAGGGCTCCGCGTGGCATATGGCCGCTGCAGCGCTGGCCGACAAGACCGGTGCGAAGTTCAACCATATCCCCTATGCCGGCGGCGCTCCCGCCACGCTCGCGCTGCTCGGCGGGCATATCGATGCGGTCACGGTCAGTACGGCGGAGGTCTTCACGCATGTCGCGGCGGGCAAGCTCAAGGTGCTGGCGGTGATGGCCGACAAGCGGGTCAGCGGCTTCGAGAACGTGCCGACGCTGAAGGAGCGCAATATCGACCTGTCGATGGGGATCTGGCGCGGCATCTCGGCACCGAAGGGCACGCCGCCCGAGGTGATCGCGGTACTGAAGACAGCGATTGCGAAATCCGTGCAGGAGCCGGTGATGCGCCAGACGCTGGAGAAGCTGCATTTCAGCACCGATACCTATGCCGACGACGTGACGCTGCAGGCCGCCATGGTGAAGGAGTCGGCGCAGTTCAAGCAGCTCGCCAGCCGCATCAGTGTCAAGGAGTAGGTCGATGCGCGATACAAACGCGGAGGGCGCGGCGCCCGTCGAGCCCTTTATCGACGCGCACCAGCATTTCTGGGACCTGCAGCGCAACCCATACCCGTGGCTGCAGGACGAGACGGTGCCGAACTTCCGCTATGGCGATTACGCGGCGCTGCGCAGGAACTATCTTCCCGAGGATCTGGCCCGCGACACGGCCGGCTGCGTGCCGGTGAAGACGGTGCACGTGGAAGCCGAATGGGCGCGCGCCAATCCCGTCGACGAGACCGCCTGGCTGACGCAGCTCGCCGCGCGGACGGGGCGGCCCACGGTGATCGTCGGCCATGCCCGGCTTGACCGCGGCGATGTCGAGGAAGTGCTGGCAGGCCATGCCGCGTACGCCATGATGCGCGGCATCCGCAACAAGCCAGTCACCGCGGCGCGGCGCGAGGACGCGCGGCGCGGCGTGCCGGGCTCGATGGACGATGAGCGCTGGCGGCGAGGCTATGCCTTGCTGGCCCGGCATGGCATGTCCTTCGACCTGCAGGCGCCGTGGTGGAACCTGGATCAGGCGGCTGCGCTGGCGCGGGATTTTCCGGGCACGCAGCTGATCCTGAACCATACCGGGCTGCCGGCTGACCGCAGCGAAGCCGGCCTTGCCGGGTGGCGCGCCGCTATGGCCGAGCTGGCCGGGCAACCCAATGTTGCCGTGAAGATCTCCGGCCTGGGATTGCCGGGCAAGCCGTGGACGCAGGCCGGCAACGTGCCCGTGATCCGCGACGCCATCGCCATCTTCGGCGCGGAGCGCTGCATGTTCGCCAGCAACTACCCGGTGGACAGCCTGGTGGCGAGCTACGACACCATCGTGGCAGGCTTCCGCGCCGCCATCGCCGTCTATTCGCCCGAACAGCAGCGCGCGCTGTGGCATGACAACGCCGCGCGCTTCTATCGCCTGTAGCAACGCATTGCAAGGATCTGCCACCTGCCCGGCTCGCGCCGTGGCGGGCCGGGCGGCCTCGTCCCCAGACCAGAAAGGAACCCCTGATGAAAAACGGATTGCAACCGGGCGCTACTTGCGCGCGCACGCTGACGGTCGACCGCCAGCGCACCATCGATTTTCTTGGCGAGAGCCTGCGCATCTACGCCACGCCAGAGCTGGTACGCGATATCGAGCAGACTTGCCTCGACTTCCTGCAAGGCTTTCTCGACGACGGCGAAAGCTCGGTGGGGGCGGAGGTCTCGGTGCAACACACTGGTGCCACGCCGCTGGGCGGCGAGGTGCGTATCCACGCCGAGATCACGGTCATAGATGGCCGCAGTGTCACGTTCAGCGTGACTGCCGACGATGCGGTGGAGCGGGTTTGCAGCGGCACGCATCGCCGCTTCGTTGTCGATGTCGGGCGCTTGCGCGCACGCGTGCAGAAGAAGACGGCATCGATGCCTGCCGCGGCCTGAAGCCGCGCTATTTTGCCTGTCCGGTGCGGCAGGCACGGCAGCTCGCGGGACGCGCCCCGCAAGCTGCGCTCAGACGGGGGCCGGCTGCTGCTGGTCCGCCGACACCTCCGCGCGGATCCAGTCAGTGAAGCTGCGGATGCGGCGATCCTCCAGCCGCTCCTTCGGGAACACCACGAAGTAAGAGAATTCGACCGGCAGCCGGATCGATTCGAACAGTCGCACCAGCCGGCCTTCGGCCAGGTCCTGCTCGATCCAGTTCTTCTTGACCAGCGCCACGCCCAGGCCATTGAGCGCGGCGTTGATGACCAGGTGGCTCGGCCAGAACGACGGCCCGCGGCTGGCGTCGACATCGGTCACGCCGGCGTGCTCAAGCCACATTGCCCAGTCGGGGTTGCTCACGTCCGTATACGTGCTGTCGTCGTGCAGCAGCGTATGGTGCTTCAGGTCGGACGGCGTTTCGAGCGGCAGGGAACCTTGCAGCAGTGCCGGGCTGCACACGGGGATGACTTCGACCGCCATGCACAGCTCGCAGTGCAGGCCGGGGTAATCGCCGCGGCCATAGCGGATCGCCATGTCGAAATCGTCGCGCTCGAAGTCGATGCGATGGTTCGAGGTGGACACTTTCAGGTCGATATCCGGGTGCGCCTTCATGAAGCGGTCCATGCGCGGGATCAGCCATTTGACCGCGAAGGTGGGCGGCATGTTGACCTTCAGCGCGGGGCGGTCCTTGCTGTGCAGGCGGTGCGTGGCATCGGCGAGCTGCTTGAAGGCCAATTGCACGCTGGGCAGGTAGGCGGTGCCGGCCGGTGTCAGGACCAGGGCCTTTGCCTCGCGGATAAACAGCTGCACGCCCAGGCTTTCTTCCAGTGCCTTGATCTGGTGGCTGACCGCCGAGGGCGTGACGAACAATTCCTCCGCGGCCCGCGTGAAGCTCAGATGCCGGGCAGCCACTTCGAACGCCCTGAGCGGGTTGAGTGGGGGAATCTGTCTCGACATATCGGTGGTACGCAATCCTGTAGACGCCTTGCCGGCATGCGGGGTGCTGTGGGGGGCTGTGGGGTGCTTTGGTACCGGCAAGCCGCTGCACGATAGCATTCGTGCCCTGGCATGGGAATAGGGGCCTGTCCCCGTGTAGGTGAATTCATGGCCGATGCATTTGCGGCCCGCGTGGCAGCGGTGACCGCCCGGTCCTCGCTGCCACGAGACGTGCTCGATATGGGCCATGCTGCGAATGGCCGACGCTACCAGCGCAGGGGCGCTGGCTCCATCTTAAAAACGCAATTAACCGCCAAGAGCATCTCTCCACACCCTTGCGCGCCAGTACACTGGCGCGATCCGCATTCAACGAAAACGCAGGTCAGCCGGATCTTTATCGAAGCCCGGTTGATGACGGGCGTTTCGCGCGGCCCAATGTTGGACGTGTCAGGCCGCGAAGGCTGAAGCCGCTCAGGCAGCGGCGCGCAGGCTGATCTTCGGGAAATCGACCGGCACCGCGAACGCGACGTTCACGTAATTGGTGAACAGGTTCAGCGCCACGTGCGCCACGATCTCGACGATCTGTTCATCGTTGAAACCGGCTTCGCGCAGTTGCGCCACATCGGCATCGCTGACCTGGCCGCGGTCGTTGACCAGCTTGAGCGCGAACGACAGCGCGGCGGCGGTCTGCGGGTCCTGCGCGCGCCCGGCCTGCGCTTCGGACATTTCCTGGGCGGTCGCGCCGGCCTTGCGGCCGAGCGCGGTGTGGGCTGCCAGGCAGTACTCGCACTGGTTGCGGTCGGCCACTGCGACGGCGATCTTTTCCCCGAGGGCCGCCCCCAATACGCCACCGCCGAGCGCGCCAAACGCGCCCCACATGCTGCGCAGGGCAGCGGGGGAGTTGGCAACGGCGCGGAACATGCTGGGAGTGGCGCCAAAGGCACCGTGGATTTCGCTCAGGAGCGTCTTGGCGTCGCCCGAGGCGGTGGCGGCGGTGACGAGAGGAACGCGGGACATGATGGACTCCTTGGTACGGGTTTAAGAGAACAGGCGTTGCGATCGCCTTGAAACCCATTATGGTCGGCCGTCGCGTACTATGAGATACGAAACGTCCTCCATACATATCAATTCGTCCACGCTTGCCATGAATGCACCGGTCGACCGCCTGTCCGCGCTGCTGGAACGCTTCCGCGCCCGCGCCCACCTGTTTCACCAGGGTCCGCTGTGCGGGCTGACGCAGTTCGCCGCGCAGCCTGGCCGCGGCTTCCTGCATGTGCTGCGGCGGGGAGAACTGGAACTGCGGCATCCACCCGGCGCCGGACTGCCGGGGACGCTGCGCTTCGAGGAACCCACGCTGCTGTTCTATCCGCGCCCGATCCACCACATGTTCCACAATCCACCCGACGAGGGATCGGATTTCACCTGCGCGGCGCTGGATTTCGACGGCGGCGCGCGCAATCCGGTGGTGCGCGCGCTGCCGCCGCTGATCGCCTTGCCGCTGGCGCGCGTGGCGGGGCTGGAACAGGCCCTGGCGCTGTTGTTCGCCGAGGCTGGGCAGGTGCGCTGCGGCCACCGCTTGCTGGCCGACCGGCTGTTCGAGGTCGTGTTGATCCAGTTGTTGCGCTGGCTGATCGACCATCACCAGGAGGCCGGCATCCAGGCCGGCCTGATCGCCGGGCTGTCGGACCCGCGCCTGGCGCGCGCGCTGGTGGCGCTGCACGAGGACCCGGGCGCGGCGTGGGACCTGCCGCGCATGGCCGAGCGCGCGGGCATGTCGCGCAGCGCGTTTGCCGCCGCATTCCGGCGCATCGTGGGCCAGCCTCCGGCTGATTACCTGACCGACTGGCGGCTGTCGCTGGCGCAGGCGCAGCTCAGGCTTGGGCGGCCGGTGAAGTCCGTGGCGCTGGAACTGGGATATGCCAACGCGTCGGCACTGTCACGCGCATTCAGCGCGCGGCTGGGCGAATCGCCGCGGCAATGGCTGGAGCGGGAGGAAGCCGGGAGAGAAGCAGAGCAGGCCGGGCGGTCATCGTCAGTCGAGACAACCGCCGGTTTGCACCCCTCTGCCGCGAGCGGGAGAGGGGCCGGGGGAGGGGCCGGGGAGGGCGGGCGCGTCTAGCAGTGACGCGCCCATGCCACCATCAATATTTCCAGAAGATCTGCTGCAGCGCCTTCGGGTCGTTGGTCTTGGTCAGTGCCAGCGCCATCAGGATGCGCGCCTTCTGCGGCAGCTGGTCGTCGGTGACGATCCAGTCGTACTTGTCGTCCGGCTGCTCCGCATTGCGGATCACCACGCCGCTGCCGGTACGCGAGGCACGCACGATCTGAACACCCTTGGCGCGCGCTGCCTTGAGCGGCTCGACCATGTAGTCGCCGACACTGCCGTTGCCGGTGGCCGCATAGACGATGGCCTTGGCGCCGTTCTTCACCGCGGCGTCGATGCTGGCCGGGTTGACGTTGCCATAGGCGTAGACCACGGCCACTTCAGGCAGCTTGTCGATCTTGTCGATATCCCACTCGGTCTGCAGCGTGTGCGGGCGCGCCGGCAGGCGGTAGAACAGCGAGCGGCCTTCCACCACGTAGCCCAGCGGGCCGAACTGCGAGCGGAAGGTCTCGGCCTTGAAGGTATTGCTCTTGGTGACGTCGCGGCCGGTGTGGATCTCGTCGTTCAGCACCACCAGCGTGCCCTTGCCCTTCGATGCCGGATTGGAGGCCACCAGCACCGCGTCATACAGGTTCAGCGCGCCGTCCGCGCCCAGCGCCGTACCCGGGCGCATCGAGCCGACCACCACCACCGGCTTGTCGCTCTTCAGCGTCAGGTTGAGAAAGTACGAGGTTTCCTCGATGGTGTCGGTGCCGTGAGTGATGACGATGCCGTCGACGTCCGGCTGCTTGAGCAGTTCCGACACGCGCTTGGCCAGCTTCAGCAGGCGTTCGTTGTTGAAGCTTTCCGAGCCGATCTGGAAGATCTGCTCGCCCTTGACGTTGGCGACCTTGGAAACTTCCGGGACCGAGGCGATGATCTTGTCGACCGGCACCACGGCGGACTGGTAGGCCGCGGTATTGATGGCCGATGCGCCAGCGCCGGCAATGGTGCCGCCGGTACCGATGATGACGATATTGGCCTTGCGGGCTTCCGCCTGGGCCGCGGCAGGCGCCGTGGGCGCTGCGGCAGGCGGCGCGACCGTTGCCGTCTGTGCGTGGGCAGCCGCGGTGATCAGGCTGGCGGAAAGCAGGGCAGCGGCCAGCGTAGTGGCGCGGGCAAAGTTCTTCATGGTTCTCCTCGGTGTTATACGGACGTGTAGGCACGTACAGGAACGACTGGAACGGCACGGCAGACCTTGTGGGTGGTGCGGTGCGGTCCGTCTTCCTTCAACGGCTTGCCGCCGCGCGCGCTGGGGCGGCAGGCGGGTAGCGGCAGTGACTATACGTGAGGAGATTCTCGGCGGGTTATGCCGATTCGGCATGAAGTTGCCGGCGCGTTAACCTAAAGCGCATACATTCCGGAGCGGTCGCCCATGGGCACGGTTTCAAGCCGTGCCCATGGAACGACGCTGGCATCAGAACGCGTCGCCCGGCACGCGTACCCAGCCTTCCATCAGCACGCGCGCGCTGCGGCTCATGATGGCCTTCCTGACCGCCCATTCGCCATCGACCTGCTGCGCCTCGGCGCCCACGCGCAGCGTGCCGGACGGGTGCCCGAAACGCACCGCGTTGCGTTCGCCGCCGCCGGCGGCCAGATTGACCAGCGTGCCGGGGATGGCCGCCGCGGTGCCGATGGCAACGGCAGCCGTGCCCATCATCGCGTGGTGCAGCTTGCCCATGGAGAGCGCGCGCACCAGCAGGTCCACGTCGGCAGCGGCCACCTTCTTGCCGCTCGATGCAACGTAGTCCACCGGCTTGGCCACGAAGGCAACCTTGGGCGTGTGCTGGCGCTTGGCGGCCTCGTCCACATCCTTGATCAGGCCCATGCGCAGCGCGCCATAGGCGCGGATGGTCTCGAACATCGCCAGCGCCTTGGTGTCGCTGTTGATGGCGTCCTGCAGCTCGGTGCCGGTATAGCCGATGCTTTCGGCATTGACGAAGATGGTCGGGATGCCGGCGTTGATCATGGTCGCCTTGAGCGTGCCGACGCCCGGCACTTCCAGGTCGTCGACCACGTTGCCGGTCGGGAACATCGCGCCGCCGGCGCCTTCTTCCTCGGCGGCCGGGTCCATGAATTCGAGCTGCACTTCGGCGGCGGGGAAGGTCACGCCGTCCAGCTCGAAGTCACCGGTTTCCTGGACTTCGCCGTTGGTGATGGGCACGTGGCCGATGATGGTCTTGCCGATATTGGCCTGCCAGATGCGGACGATAGCGATGCCGTTCTGCGGCACGCGGCTGGGGTCGACCAGGCCGGCGCTGATGGCGAACGGGCCGACCGCGGCCGACAGGTTGCCGCAGTTGCCGCTCCAGTCCACGAACGACTGGTCGATCGAGACCTGGCCGAACAGGTAGTCGACATCGTGGTCCGGGCGCGTGCTCTTCGACACGATCACGGTCTTGCTGGTGCTGGAGGTGGCACCGCCCATGCCGTCGATCTGCTTGCCGTACGGGTCGGGGCTGCCGATCACGCGCATCAGCAGCGCGTCGCGGGCCGGGCCGGGGACCTGCGCGCGCTCGGGCAGGTCTTGCAGGCGGAAGAACACGCCCTTGCTGGTGCCGCCACGGATGTAGGTGGCGGGGATCTTGATCTGGGGTACGTGGGCCATGGGAGTCTTTAGTCCTGGTTAGGCCGGGGGCCTTTGTACAGCTTGCGAATTGAATGCGGGGAAGCAAAGCGTAGCGCTTGTTTTCTCCCCTCTCCCGCTTGCGGGAGAGGGGAGCGAACCATCAGCTTACGCCGCCGCCTTGCTCGACTCCAGGAAGTCCTGCGCAAACCGCTGCAGCACGCCGCCGGCTTCATAGATCGACACTTCCTCATCGCTGTCGAGACGGCACGTCACCGGCACTTCCACCCGCTCGCCATTCTTGCGCTGCACCACCAGCGTCAGCGTCGCACGCGGCTGGCGTTCGCCGATCACGTCATAGGTCTCGGTGCCATCCAGCCCCAGCGTCAGGCGGTTCACGCCCGGCTTGAACTCCAGCGGCAGCACGCCCATGCCGATCAGGTTGGTGCGGTGGATGCGCTCGAAGCCCTCGGCGACGATGACCTCCACACCAGCCAGGCGCACACCCTTGGCGGCCCAGTCGCGCGACGAGCCCTGGCCATAGTCCGCGCCGGCGATGATGATCAGCGGCTGCTTGCGGTCCATGTAGGTCTCGATCGCTTCCCACATGCGCACGACCTTGCCTTCCGGCTCGATGCGCGCCAGCGAACCCTTCTTGACCTGGCCGTCGACCACGGCCATTTCATTGATCAGCGTCGGGTTGGCGAAGGTGGCGCGCTGCGCGGTCAGGTGGTCGCCGCGGTGGGTTGCGTACGAGTTGAAGTCCTCTTCCGGCAGCCCCATCTTGGCCAGGTATTCACCCGCGGCGCTGTTGAGCATGATCGCGTTCGACGGCGACAGGTGGTCGGTGGTGATGTTGTCGCCCAGCACCGCCAGCGGACGCAGGCCCTGGAGCGTACGCTCGCCGGCCAGCGCGCCTTCCCAGTACGGCGGGCGGCGGATGTAGGTGCTCTGCGGGCGCCAGTCGTACAGCGGCTCTGCGCTTTCGCCGGTTTCCGCGGTCAGCGCAAACATCGGCTCATAGACCTTGCGGAACTGCTCGGGCTTCACGCTCTGCTTGACGATCGCGTCGATCTCTTCGTCGGTCGGCCAGATGTCCTTCAGGTAGACCGGCTTGCCATCCTGGTCGGTGCCCAGCACGTCCTTCTCGATATCGAAGCGGATGGTGCCGGCGATGGCATAGGCGACCACCAGCGGCGGCGAGGCCAGGAAGGCCTGCTTGGCGTAGGGGTGGATACGGCCGTCGAAGTTGCGGTTGCCCGACAGCACGGCGGTGGCATACAGGTCGCGGTCGATGATTTCCTGCTGGATCTTCGGATCGAGCGCGCCGGACATGCCGTTGCAGGTGGTGCAGGCAAAGGCGACGATGCCGAAGCCGAGCTTTTCCAGGTCAGGCAGCAGGTTCGCTTCTTCCAGGTACAGTTCGACCGCCTTGGAGCCGGGCGCCAGCGACGACTTGACCCACGGCTTGCGCGCCAGGCCGCGCGCATTGGCGTTGCGCGCCAGCAGCGCGGCGGCGATCACGTTGCGCGGGTTGCTGGTGTTGGTGCAGCTGGTGATGGCGGCGATGATCACCGCGCCATCCGGCATCAGGCCTTCGGCTTCCTGCGCGCGGGCCTTGTCCAGGTCCACGGCGATGCCGCGCTCGGCCAGCGCGGAAGTCGGCAGGCGCTTGTGCGGGTTCGACGGGCCGGCCATGTTGCGCACCACGCTCGACAGGTCGAACTTCAGCACGCGCTCGTACTCAGCGTTCTGCAGCGAATCCGCCCACAGGCCCGCGGCCCTGGCGTACGTTTCGACCAGCTTGAGCTGCTCGTCGGTGCGGCCGGTCAGGCGCAGGTACTCGATGGTCTGCTCGTCGATGAAGAACATCGCCGCGGTGGCACCATATTCCGGCGCCATGTTGGAGATGGTGGCGCGGTCGCCGAGCGTCAGGCTCGACGCGCCTTCACCGCGGAACTCCAGGTACGCGCCAACGACCTTTTCCTTGCGCAGGAATTCGGTCAGGGCCAGCACGATGTCGGTGGCGGTGATGCCGGGCTGGCGCTTGCCGGTCAGCTCGACGCCGACGATATCCGGCAGGCGCATCCACGAGGCGCGGCCGAGCATCACGTTCTCGGCTTCCAGGCCGCCCACGCCGATGGCGATCACGCCCAGCGCATCGACGTGCGGAGTGTGGCTGTCGGTGCCGACGCAGGTATCGGGATAGGCCACGCCATTGTCGGCGTGGATCACCGGCGACATCTTCTCCAGGTTGATCTGGTGCATGATGCCGTTGCCCGGCGGGATCACGTCGACGTTCTTGAACGCCTTCTTGGTCCAGTCGATGAAATGGAAACGGTCTTCGTTGCGGCGGTCTTCGATGGCGCGGTTCTTCTCGAACGCCTGCGGGTCGAAGCCACCGCATTCCACCGCCAGCGAGTGGTCGACGATCAACTGCACCGGCACCACCGGGTTGACTTTGGCGGGGTCGCCGCCCTGGTCGGCAATGGCGTCGCGCAGGCCGGCCAGGTCCACCAGCGCGGTCTGGCCCAGGATGTCGTGGCACACCACGCGCGCGGGGAACCACGGGAAGTCGAGGTCGCGCTTGCGCCCGATCAGTTGCTTCAGCGAATCCGTCAGCGTGGCGGGATCGCAGCGGCGCACCAGGTTTTCTGCCAGCACGCGCGACGTGTACGGCAGCTTGTCGTAGGCACCCGGCTGGATGGCCTCAACGGCGGCGCGCGCGTCGAAGTAATCCAGCTTGGTGCCCGGTAGCGGTTTGCGGTTTGCAGAATTCATGGTGTAGGGAAATCTATATAAGTATGAAAAAGGGGTAGTGGCCCCGTGTCAGCGACCAACTACCCCTTTGCCCGCAGGCTCGGATCAATGCAACCCGACGGGCAATCCGGCAGCCGGTCTTACTTGCGATCCTTGATCGGCACGAACGTCAGGTTCTCCGGACCGGTGTAGTTGGCGCTCGGGCGGATGATCTTGTTGTCGATGCGTTGCTCGATGATGTGCGCGGCCCAGCCGGAGGTACGCGCGATCACGAACAGCGGCGTGAACATCGCGGTCGGCACGCCCATCATGTGGTAGCTCACCGCGCTGAACCAGTCCAGGTTCGGGAACATCTTCTTGATGTCCCACATCACGGTTTCCAGGCGCTCGGCGATGTCGAACATCTTCATCGAGCCGGCATCCTTCGACAGCTTCTTCGCCACTTCCTTGATCACCTGGTTGCGCGGGTCGCTGATGGTGTACACCGGGTGGCCAAAGCCGATCACGACTTCCTTGTTCTCGACGCGGCGGGTGATGTCGGCCTGCGCCTCGTCGGCGTTGTCATAGCGCTTCTGGATCTCGAAGGCCACTTCATTGGCGCCGCCATGCTTCGGGCCGCGCAGCGCGCCGATCGCGCCGGCGATCGACGAGTACATGTCCGAGCCCGTGCCGGCGATCACGCGGGCGGTGAAGGTCGACGCGTTGAACTCGTGCTCGGCGTACAGGTTGAGCGACGTGTTCATGGCGCTTTCCCACAGCGCCGACGGCTTCTTGCCATGCAGCAGGTGCAGGAAGTGGCCGCCGATGGAGTCATCGTCGGTTTCCACCTCGATACGCTTGCCATTGTGGCTGTAGTGGTACCAGTACAGCAGCATCGAGCCCAGGCTGGCCATCAGGCGGTCGGCGATATCGCGCGCGCCCGGGGTGTTGTGGTCTTCCTTCTCCGGCAGCACGGTGCCCAGCACCGACACGCCGGTGCGCATCACGTCCATCGGGTGGGCGCTGGCCGGAACCCATTCGAGCGCGGCCTTGACGTTGGCGGGCAGGCCGCGCAGCGACTTCAGCTTGGCCTTGTAGGCGGCCAGTTCGGATTTGGTCGGCAGCTTGCCGTGCACCAGCAGGTGGGCGATTTCCTCGAACTCGCAGGCTTCGGCGATATCGAGAATGTCATAGCCGCGGTAGTGCAGGTCGTTGCCGGTACGGCCGACGGTGCACAGGGCGGTATTGCCGGCGGCAACGCCGGACAGCGCGACGGATTTCTTGGGCTTGGGAGTGACGAGCGGTTGCGCTTCGGACATCTGGGTCTCCTTGGTGTGATGCCTGGTGTTGCCTGTCTTTGTCAGGCGAACGGCCGGGAGGGGATATGCCCCGGCCCGGCCGCGCCTGCCTCTATGGTGTCTTACTTGCCCTTGCCTTGTGCGAACAGGGCATCGAGCTTCTGCTCGAAGTCATGGTAGCCGATGCTCTCGTAGAGCTCCGAGCGGGTCTGCATGGTATCGACCACGTTCTTCTGCGTGCCGTCGCGGCGGATGGCCGCGTAGACATTCTCGGCGGCCTTGTTCATGGCGCGGAAGGCCGACAGCGGGTACAGCACCATCGACACGCCGGCACCGCCCAGTTCTTCGGTGGTGAACAGCGGCGTGGCGCCGAACTCGGTGATGTTGGCCAGCACCGGCACCTTCACCGCGTCAACGAACTTGCGATACATGGCGAGGTCGGTCATGGCTTCCGGGAAGATGGCGTCGGCGCCGGCTTCCGCGCACGCCACGGCGCGCTCGATGGCGCTGTCCAGGCCTTCCACGGCCAGCGCGTCGGTGCGGGCCATGATGACGAAGTTCTCGTCGGTACGGGCGTCGACGGCGGCCTTGATGCGGTCGACCATTTCACCCTGGGTGACGATTTCCTTGTTGGGACGGTGGCCGCAGCGCTTGGCGCCGACCTGGTCCTCGATATGCATGGCCGCGGCGCCGAACTTGATCAGCGACTTGGTGGTGCGGGCCACGTTGAACGCCGAAGCGCCGAAGCCGGTGTCGACGTCCACCAGCAGCGGCGTGTCGCACACGTCGGTGATGCGGCGGACGTCGGTCAGGACGTCGTCCAGGCTGGAGATGCCCAGATCGGGCAGGCCCAGCGAGCCGGCCGCGACACCGCCGCCGGACAGGTAGATGGCCCGGTAGCCGGCACGCTTGGCCAGCAGGGCGTGGTTGGCGTTGATGGTGCCGACCACCTGAAGCGGTTGCTCATCGGCAAGCGCCTGGCGGAAACGGGCGCCAGCGGAGCGCGCGAGGTCGGAAGCAGAGTAGGTCATGGCGTTTGCGGCGTTTGCGTTGAGGTGAACAAGACGGAGCCATAAGCGCAAGGCCCGTGCCAGCCCTTGCGCGAGCGTCGACGAAATCCCGGAAAACCTTGTCAGGACTGGGCTGGCGGGCAGCAGGGTAATTCACGCCAAGGCCAGATGTCATCATTTCAGCACATTTGCATTTCACATTCGCAAAGCGTGAATTCAAAGTTGAAATCGGGCCTGGCATGACGGACAATGTGCCAGCACTGTACGCCTGTTCCGACAGGGTTTCACCCGCTCCCCACGCCGCACCGCACCATGAGTCCTCCCCCCTCCACGCCTGCCCGTCCGCGCATCTGGGCCATCGGTATCAGCCGCCTTGCGCGTGCCTTTGCCGACCTGATTCCGTCCTATGCCGCGCGCGCGGAATTCCGCATCGTCGGCAAGGGCTTCGAGGCCGCGGCCAGCGCGGTATCGCGTGAAGTGCGCGAAGGCCGGCTCGACGTGGTGGTCGCCGGCGGCTCCAATGGCGCCTACCTGCGGCAGCACGTGGACGTGCCGGTCGTATTGGTCAAGGTGACTGGCTTCGACGTCATGAGCGCACTCGCCACCGCGCGCCGCATCTCGCCCAAGGTGGCGCTGGTCACGCATGCCTCCACTTATGCCGAGGTCGATGAATTCGTGCGCGCGTTCTCGCTGGCGATCCCGGCCTATACCTACCTGACCGAGGACGATGCCGTGGCCCGGGTCAAGGCGCTCAAGCAGGAAGGCATCCAGGTCGTGGTCGGCCCCGGGCTGGTCACGGACCTGGCCGACCGCTACGGGCTGACCGGCGTGTTCCTGTATTCGGGCAATTCGGTGCGCATGGCGCTGGAAGACGCGATCGAGGCCGCACGGCTGCGCCGCATTGAATCCACCCGGCGCGACTATGTCAACACCATCCTGGCGCATTTGAACGAGGGCGTGGCCGCCGTCGACGCGGAAGGGCGGATCCAGTCGTTCAATCCTGCCATGGAGCGATTTCTCGGCACCTCGGTCACGGCCGCGGTGGGCCGCAAGCTGCAGACGCTGGCGCCCAACCTGTCGCTCGAAGGCGTGATGCAAAGCGGCGACAAGGAACTGGAAGCGATCCACAAGCTCGGCGACAAGATGGTCGTGGTCAACCGCATCCCGATCGCCAGCGAAGCCGGCACCCTCGGCGCCGTGCTCACCATCCAGGACGCCAGCGCGATCCAGCGCGTCGACCGCAACCTGCGCTCGCGCAGCCGGGCCCGGCCCGCGGGCGTGCGCTACAGCCTCGACGACCTGGCCGGCACCTCCGAGGTGATGACCGAATTGCGCACGCTGGCGCGGCGCTACGCCGTGGTCGATTCCACCGTGCTGATCGGCGGCGAGAGCGGCACCGGCAAGGAAGTCCTGGCGCAGGGCATGCACGACGCCAGCCCGCGCCGCGCGTTCCCGTTCGTGGCGGTCAACTGCGCCGCGTTTCCGGAAGCGTTGCTGGAGAGCGAGCTGTTCGGCTACGAAGAGGGTGCCTTCACCGGCGCGCGCCGCGGCGGCAAGGCCGGCCTGTTCGAGTCGGCGCACAACGGCACGCTGTTCCTCGATGAAGTGGGTGACATGCCGCCCACGCTGCAGACCCGCCTGCTGCGCGTGCTGCAGGAAAAACAGGTACTGCCGATCGGCGGCCTCGATGCGGTGCCAGTCAACGTGCGCGTGATCGCCGCCACCCACCGCGACCTGACCGCGATGGTGCGCGACGCCAGTTTCCGCCAGGACTTGTACTACCGCCTCAATATCCTGCGCATTGAAATGCCGCCGCTGCGCGAGCGCGCCGAAGACCTGGCCGAACTCGCCGAACTGCTGTATCGCCGCGCGCAGGAACGCCTGGGCACCGAGCGCCCGCAGCGCCTGCCGGCGGTGGCGCGCTCGCGGCTGGCGCGCTATGCGTGGCCGGGCAATATCCGCGAACTGGAAAATGTCACCGAGCGCATCGCGGTGCTGGTGGCCGGCCGCAAGCTGGAACCCGATGCGCTGCTGCGCGAGCTGCAGGCTGCCGTGCCGGAGCTGTTCGGTGGCGACGGTGCCATGGTCATGGCGGAAGCGCCGGCCCAACCCACGGCAGCCGCGGCACGCAACGCGCAGGCCGGCAAGCCCGGCCATTCGCTGGCGCGCGTCAAGCAATCCAGCGAAGTCGAGCATATCCGGCGCGTGCTGGCCGAATGCGGCGGCGACCGGACCGCCGCGTGCCATGTCCTGGGCATCAGCCCGACCACGCTGTGGCGGCGGCTGAAGGCGGCGTAGGGGCTGGTCGTGCCTACACTCCGGGCCCGACGCGCCGGAACGGGATCGGCTGCAAGCCCTTGCCGGCCAGCCACGCCTCGTTGAACAGCCGGCCCATGTACAGGTCGCCGCGATCGCACAGCAGCGTCACGATGGTATGGCCCGGCCCCATCTCGCGCGCCAGCGCGACGGCGGCGCCGACATTGATTCCTGAAGAGCCCCCCAGGAACAGCCCTTCCTCGCGCAGCATCCGGTAGACCATGTCGACGCAGGTCTGGTCGTCGATCCGCACCGCATCGTCGATCGGCGTGTCCTGCAGGTTGGCGGTGACGCGGCTGGAGCCAATGCCCTCGGTGATCGAGCTGCCCTCGGCCTTCACCTCGCGGTGCTTCACGTAGTGGTACAGTCCGCTGCCATGCGGGTCGGCCAGCACGATGCGCACGGCCGGCTTGTGCTCCTTCAGGCAGCGCGCAATCCCCGCCAGCGACCCGCCGGTACCGGTGGAGCAAGTGAAGGCATCGATGCGGCCAGCCGTGGCGTGCCAGATCTCGGGGCCGGTGGTTTCGTAGTGGGCCTGCCGGTTTGCGAGGTTGTCGAACTGGTTCGCCCAGATCGCATTGTCGGTTTCCTCGGCCAGCCTGCCGGCGATCTTCTGGTAGTTGCCCGGATCCGCATAGGGCTTGGCGGGAACCGGCCGCACCTCGGCGCCCAGCATGCGCAGCCGCTCCATCTTCTCCGGCGACTGCGTGTCCGGGATCACCACGATGCAGCGGTAGCCGCGCGCCGCGCACAGGTGCGCCAGCCCGATGCCGGTATTGCCTGCCGTGCCTTCGATCACGGTGCCGCCGGGCTTCAGCAGCCCGCGGCGCTCGGCGTCGCGGATGATGTAGAGCGCGGCGCGGTCCTTGACCGAGCCGCCCGGGTTCAGGAATTCGGCCTTGCCGTAGATATCGCAGCCGGTCTCGGCGCTCAGCCCCGCCAGCCGGATCAGCGGGGTGTGGCCAATGGTGCCGGCAAATCCGTCCCTGACGTCCATGATGCACTCCTGCCGGGCCGCGGCGGCCCTAGATGAGGGTCAATCTGATTGATAGACCGGGGCGGCGGGAATGACAAGCGGGGGAGGCGGCCGGACGGGCGGCGTGGAAGTGGCGTGCCTGACGCCTGACGCCTGGCGCCCTTGGCGCGTAAGGAGGCGGTTGGGACGCAGGAGGCGGCGAGGCGGCGTCAGGCCGCGTTCAGCCAGCGGAAGCTGAAGTCGCCCTCGACGAATTCCTGCCGCGACGCGTGGAAATCGCGCATGTACGGCCGGTTCAGGTGGGATTCCAGCGCGCCTTTCGAGTCCCAGACCATGTAGATCACAAAGACCCGCGCATCCTCGGCGTCCTGCCCGACGTGGTAGTCCAGGCAGCCGGGCTCCTTCAGCCCGCGCGTTTGCAGGGTGGTGAGCTGGGACACCAGCGCCTCGCGGCGATGGGACTTGGCACGGGCGATGCCGACTAGCGTGTACGTTCCGGACATGGTTGAACGGGGGCGACTGGCTGGCGTCTGTGAGCACTGGGCGCGCCATTGTAGCGCCGGCACCGGGCGCGCCTGGAATGCCTGACGGCGCCGTCCGGGCATTTGGCCGCCCCTTGACAAGGCCGGCCGGCCCGGTTCCGGCAGGAAAAACCAGGCCTCAAGTCTGGCGCCAGCATGCCGATAGCCATCTCGACAACGAGAAAACCAACGTCCGGGGGACATCTCATGCTGAGACGGATCGGGTCGGAACAATTGCAGGTCGGGATGTTTGTCGCCAGGCTGGGCGGGCCGTGGATCAACCACCCGTTCTGGCGGGCGAAGTTTCTGGTCAGCCACGAGGACCAGGTCCGGCAGATCCAGTCCGCGGGCGTGCGCGAGGTCTGGATCGATATCCTCAAGGGCCGCAACCTGCCGGCAGCAGCCGTGGCCGAGGCGCAGCCGGCGCCCGTCGAGGAACCCGCGCCGCAGGCGTGGGAGCCTGCGGCCCCGCAGCCAGTCGCTTCGCTCGAAGCCGAGCTCGGCCGCGCGCGCGAGTTGCTCCAGTCCGGCAAGGCCGTGATCGGTTCGATGTTCGCCGACATCCGCATGGGCCGCGCGCTGGAGGTCGAGCGCGCGCTGCCGCTGGTCGATGCCGCCTCGCGCTCGCTGTCGCGCCACGGGCAGGCGCTGCTGGCGCTGGCGCGGCTCAAGGCGCGCGACGACTACAACTACCTGCATGCCTTTGCCGTCTGCGCGCTGATGATCGCCGTCGGGCGCACGCTGAGCCTGCCGGACGATGAGGTGCGGGAACTCGGCCTCGCCGGCCTGGTGCACGACATCGGCAAGCTGACGCTGCCCGAGTCCTTGCAGCACAAGGCCTCCGCGCGCACGCCCGACGAAGAAGAACGCTACCGCCGCCATCCGTCGGCGGGCTACCGCATCCTCAACGAGGCGCGGCTGGTTTCCAACATTCCGCTCGATGTCTGCGTCCACCACCACGAGCGCGTGGACGGGCGCGGCTACCCCTTCGGCCTGGTCGGCCGCGAGCTCAGCATCCACGCCAGGATTGCGGCGATCTGCGATGCCTACGATGCCTTGACTTCAGATCGCCCCGGCCACCAGCAATGGTCGCCGGCGCGCGCCATGGAATACATGGCCGTGCGCGTCGACACGCTGTTTGACCGGCGGGTGTTCAAGGCCTTCACCCGCACCGTCGGCATCTACCCGCTGGGCACCGTGCTGCGGCTGCGTTCCAACCGCCTGGCGGTGGTATGCGGGCAGAACGAAACGGACCCGTTGCGGCCGCTGGTGATGGTGTTCTATTCCGTGCCGCAGTCGCGCCCGGTGCCGACGGAGCTGGTCGACCTGCGGCATAGCGAGGAGACGGTGGTGGCATTCGAGAATGCCGCCGACTGGGGTTATACGGACGAGCACTTGATGGCGATGTACACGACCACCAACGCGTCATAGTGCCGGCGCCGGCTTCAACCACGGCGATGCGCCGAGCTGCGCGTAAAGAAAATCGTTGAACGCACGGACCCGCGCGCTATGGCGAAGATCGGGATGGGTCAGGATCCACAGCGGCGTGCCGAGCGCAGGGTCGGGCGGGGCGAGCCGGACCAGCCTGGCGTCGTGCTCGGCCAGCAGGCACAACAGCATGCCGACACCCATGCCATGCCTGACGGCATCGACCATGGCCACCAGGCTGTCGACGCTCACCAGCCGTTGCGCCGGCGGCACGTGCTCGGCCACCCAGCGAGCCTGCGCGAGATGCGCAAGCGCGTGGTCCGGGACCACCCAGTCGTGGTCGGCCCAGGCCGGCGCTGTGGTTCCACGGGCCGGGTTCTTGCCAGTCCGCGCCAGGTAATCGTGCGATGCGTATGGCGCCGTTTCCAGCGTCCCGACCAGTCGCCCCACCAGGTATTCCGGCGGCGCGCTGGCCGGCCGTATCGCCACATCCGCCTCGCGCCGGCTCAGGCTCAGGAAACTGTTGTTGACCACAATCTGCAACTGGATCCGCGGATGCATCGCGCGAAATTCGGCGAACAGCGGCATCAGCAGTCCGGTCAGCAGCGTGTCGGTGGTGGTGACCCGCAGCGGTCCGCTCAGCTGGCTGTCCAGGCCAGACAACTGCCGTTGCGCGGTATTGATCTGTTCGCCCACGCCGGCAAGCCGCTGTGACAGCGCTTCGCCCGCTGCCGTAAGGGCGTAGCCTGTCGGATGGCGCTCGAAGAGCAGGGTACCCAGCACCTCTTCCAGCCGGGCGAGCCGGCGCAGCACGGTGGAGTGGTTGACGTGCAGCGTCCGCGCGGCGCCCGCCAGTGAGCCGGACTGGCTGACGGCAAGGAAGTGCTTCAGGTCATCCCAGTCTGCGTCCTGCATGTTTGCATAGCCCCTTTGCAAAAATTGCCAGTTTCCGTGCTGATTCGCACAGCCTACATTGGCCTGGCAAGCCCGGCAATGGTGGTCGGGGCGCAAACCAGAAAAGGAAGAAGCAATGGCGTGGATGCTGCTGGTGCTGGCGGGGCTGATCGAGATCGTGATGGCGCTTGCGCTGAAATACACGGATGGCTGGACGCGGCCGGGGCCGACGGTGCTGGGGATCGGGGCCGCATTGGCCAGCATCTTCCTGCTCAGTGCGGCCTTGCGGCACCTGCCAGTCGGGACGGCGTACGCGGTATGGACCGGGATCGGGGCGATCGGCGTCACCGTGATCGGGATCCTGTTCCTTGGGGAGAGCGCGGCACCGATGCGGCTGGCGCTGATCGCGCTGATTTTTGTCGGGATCGGAGGGCTGAAGCTGCTGCCTGCCTGAGCGAGGGAAGGGCCAACACACACGAGTCAGAGATCGCAGTTTTACGAGAGGGGCGTGCACGTTTTGTACACTATCTGGCCGAATCACTGGCTTGACGTCGCCCCCTTATGAGTTTCGATGCCCTGCTGGAGCTGTTCCAGCAACGTATTCCGGCCCATCCCTGGGCGCAGATCACGCTGTACGTGGTGGTGCTGGTGCTGATCGCCGCGCTCGCGCAATGGCTGTTCGGCCATGTGATGTCGCGCATCGCCCATCGCGTGCTGACGGTCTGGGGCAAGGCGCCCTGGAGCAAGGCGCTGACGCGCCATCGCGCGTACCGGCGCTTCGGCTACGCGGTGGGCTTCGCCGTGATCACCGCCGGCATCGGCGAGGTGCCGCACATGGGCCGCTACGCGCTGCTGGTGGAGCGCCTGGCCCATTCCAGCCTGTGGATCTGCTTCTTCCTGATGCTGGGCGGGGTGCTGGGCGCGTGGCAGGATGTTTATGCCAGCAGCCGGCGCGCGCAGACGCGCTCGATCAAGGGCTATATCCAGGTGGGGCGGCTCGGGCTGGGGCTGGTGTGCGCGGTGCTGGTGCTGTCGATCCTGATCAACCGCTCGCCGCTGTGGATGCTGTCGGGCCTGGGCGCGTTGTCGGCGGTGCTGCTGCTGGTGTTCAAGGACACGCTGCTGTCGCTGGTGGCCAGCACGCAGCTGACCTCGAACGACATGCTGCGCATCGGCGACTGGATCGAGATGCCGCAATGCAATGCCGATGGCTACGTCAAGGACATCGCGCTGCATACGGTCAAGGTGCAGAACTGGGATAACACCGTGACCACGGTGCCGACCTACAAGCTGTTCTCGGAGAGCTACCGCAATTACCGGCAGATGTTCGAGTCAGGCGCGCGGCGGATCAAGCGCACGTTGCGCATCGACGCCAGCAGCGTGCGCTTCCTGGAAGACGACGAGGTGCATGCGCTGATGCGCTACCAGTTGCTGCACAACTACCTGGCGGAGAAGCAGGCCAAGGTCGACGAGGCCAACCGGCTGCTGATCGCCGCGGGCAATGATCCGGTGAACCGGCGGCGGCTGACCAATATCGGCACCTTCCGCGCGTATGGCATTGCCTACCTGAAGGCGCATCCCGAGATCCACCACGACCTGCTGCTCAACGTGCGCATGATGGAGCCCGATTCGCAGGGCATCCCGGTGGAGATCTATTGCTTTACCGCGCTGACCGCGTGGATGGACTACGAGCGCATCCAGGGCGATGTGTTCGACCACCTGCTGGCGATCCTGCCCGAACTGGGCCTGCGGCTGTACCAGGCCCCGTCCGGAGCCGACCTCAGCGGCGTGCGCATGGCGCCGGTGCTGGCCGCTGCGCAGGCCGCCGCGCAGGTTGCCGCACCGCACCCGCCCGGCCACGCCACGGCGGGCAGCCACGTACTCTGAGGCCTTCCGCTCCTTCCGGTATCAGCCCACCGCGCGCGGACGCACGCGGCTGGCGGCTTCCTTGGCGCGGGTGCGGGCGGTGTCGACGTCCTCCGCATAGGCCAGCGCCACGCCCATGCGGCGCTTGGTGAAGCTCTCGGGCTTGCCGAACAGCCGCACCTCGGTCTGCGGCACGCTCAGCGCCTGGTCGACACCGTCGAACACCACGCCCTGCGCGTCCACGCCGCCGTAGATCACCGCGCTGGCGCCGGGGCTGCGCAGCGAGGTGTCGACCGGCAGGCCGAGGATGGCGCGCGCATGCAGCTCGAATTCGTTCTGGTGCTGCGTGGCCATGGTCACCATGCCAGTGTCGTGCGGGCGCGGGCTGACTTCGCTGAACCAGACCTGCTCGCCCTTGACGAACAGTTCCACGCCGAAGAGGCCCATGCCGCCCAGGTCGGCGGTGACGGCCTGCGCGATCTGCTGGGCCTGCTGCAGCGCGGCCGGGTGCATCGGCTGCGGCTGCCAGCTTTCGACATAGTCGCCGCTCACCTGCACGTGGCCGATCGGCGCGCAGAACTGCGTCTCGACCTGGCCGCTGGCGCCCATGGCGCGCACGGTCAGCAGCGTGATCTCGTAGTCGAAGTCGATAAAGCCTTCCACGATGATGCGGCCGTGGCTGACGCGGCCGCCGGCCATGGCGTAGTCCCAGGCGGCCTGCACGCCTTCGGGGCCGTCGATCTTGCTCTGGCCCTTGCCAGAGCTGCTCATCACCGGCTTGACCACGCACGGATAGCCGATGCCGCCGTCGATGGCGGCCTGCAGTTCGTCGAGGGAGTCGCAGAACTTGTACGGGCTGGTGGGCAGGCCGAGCGACTCGGCGGCCAGGCGGCGGATGCCTTCGCGGTCCATGGTCAGGCGCGCGGCGCGGGCGGTGGGAATCACGCGCACGGTGCCGGCGGCTTCCAGGGTTTCCAGCATGGGAGTGGCGATGGCTTCGATCTCTGGCACCACCAGGTGGGGCTTCTCGGCCTCGATCAGTGCCTTGAGCTGTTCAGGGTCGCTCATGGCGATGGTGCGCGCGTGGTGAGCCACCTGCTGGCCCGGCGCGTTGTCATAGCGGTCGACGGCGATGGTCTCAACGCCCAGGCGCTGCAGCGCGATCAGCACTTCCTTGCCCAACTCGCCGGAGCCGAGCAGCATCACTTTGGTAGCAGAGGGGGAAAGGGGCGTTCCGAGGGTGGTCATGGCAGCAAGGCGGCGGGGCGAAGGGTAAAACCGGGATTGTACGTGCTGCCGCCCGCCGTGGCGCCGCCCGGCCTAGTCTTCGGCGTCGCGCGAGCCGGTGTGGCGCCGCGCCGCCTCGTCCTTGCGGTCGGCCGCCTCGGCCTCCTCCGGTGTGGACGCGACCCCATACATGCCGTGGCGCGGCGTGCCCGCCGGCAGGTTGCCAAGATCGGTGGCCTGGTAGGGATGCGGGCCCGGCGGCGGCTGCGAGGTGTCGCTGGACGGATGCGCGCGCCCAGTCAGCTTTTCGTCCTGGGTCACGCTGTGGCCGCCATAGTGGTAGTCGGTCAGCGATCCTTCATGCGCGGGGGCCGAGGGTACCGGCGCGCCGGAGATATCGGTCACGAGGAGCGGGATCGACGGATAGACCTGCTGGGCGCCGGCGATGGCCATGTCGGGCGAATCGAATTCGCCGTCGAGCCGCTCCGGTGCACCGTTGCCTATGCGCATTTCCAGGTGCCAGCGGCCGTTTTCCGGGCCGCACACCAGGATTTCCTGTTCGGTCGAGGTCATGGCGGGCTCCTTGTGCAGGTTCCAGGGGACCGGTGCGGCATACCGCTGTGCCGGCCGTTTGCCTGCCTGACAGGCAAGTTGCATTCCAGCTACCCGGCGCTGGAACGGAACCTGCTGCTCCGCGGGGAATACGCCGTTAACTCCAGAAGAGGTCCGCCATGCCCCCGACCCGACCCCTTACCGTTGTCATCACCGGCGCTTCGAGCGGCATCGGGCTGGCCACCGCGCTGGCCTTCGCGCGCGCCCAGGCGCGCGTGGTGCTGTGCGCGCGCGGCGAGGCGCCGCTGGCACGCGCCGCCGCGGCCTGCCGCGAGCTGGGCGCACGGGCGCTGGCCGTGCCGGGCGATGTCACGCAGCCGGCGGCGATGCACCGGCTGGCCGAGCGCGCGGCGGAGTTCGGCGATGGCGGCATCGATGTCTGGGTCAACAATGCCGGTGTCGGCGCGGTGGGCCTGTTCGACGAGACGCCGGTGGCCGCGCACGAGCAGGTAGTCCGCATCAACCTGCTGGGCTACCTGCACGGCGCGCATGCGGTGCTGCCCTTCTTCAAGGCGGCGCGAAAGGGCGTGCTGGTCAACATCGTGTCGCTGGGGGCGTGGGCACCGTCGCCTTATGGCGTGTCGTATACAGCAAGCAAGTTCGGGCTGCGCGGCTTTTCGGAGGCGTTGCGCGCCGAGCTGGTCGACTATCCGCAGATCCGCATCTGCGACATCTTCCCGGCCACCGCCGACACGCCGGGCATGCGTCACAGTGCCAACTACACCGGGAAGGTACTGCGTCCGCCGCGGCCGCTGGTCGATGCCAGCGCGGTCGCGCGTGCCGTGCTGCGCGCGGTGGCGGCGCCAACCTCGCAAGCGGTGACGGTAGGCGTCGTCGCAAGGCTGGCGCGCGTGGCCAACCTGCTGGCGCCAGGCCTGTTGCAGCAGGCGTACGGACGTATCCTGCATCGGCATTTCAGCGGCGCCCACGAGATACCGGTCTCCGATGGCAACCTGTTCCATGCCTCGCTGGGGCATATGGAGGTCGAGGGTGGCTGGAGTTCGCCGGAACGGATGCGACAGATCCAGATTGCCGGTGCGGCAGTGGCGGCGGGGCTGGTCGGCCTGGCGCTCTGGCATTGGCGCCGTCATGTGCGCTGAGGGCTAGTAGCGCCGGGGCAGATTTACAACAGCGGGCGATTCTTACCTGCCCGCGCCGCGCGCGGCTGCCGGCCGCAAGAAAAAGGCCCGCGCGAACGCGGGCCGCAAAGGCCTGAGGATCCGCTAGAGGACCGCTCGGTATTTATCCTAATTGGCCGGCATTGCCAGCACATCCCCCGTTCGGGGTGAAGACCGCATTGGTACGTGATCCCGCCTCGATACGCCAGCCGCCAATCTGCTTAATACGCCACCAAAAAATCTTCATGGCGCGGCCATGCGCCATGGATGCTCCGATGCCGCTAAATTCAGCCAGAACGGCCAGGCAGCGGGCCTGTATCCATGGAACACAATGACCGAAGCCATGCAAGTTCACGTCTCGTTCGCCGTCGCTACGCCGCACTGATGGCAGGGCCCAGCACACGCACGGCATGCGCCGGCGTCATCGCCGCGATGGTTCTGCCATGGTGCCCGGCGTGCCGACCATCATCACCGAGCCGGCAGTGGGCTACGGCGCGGGCCTGGGGTTGCTGTTCCTGTCGGAGCCGATGCCCGAAGCCGCGGCCAGCGCGCGCGCCAGCGGCAAGGGGCCGGCGCCGCCCAATATCACCGGCGTCGGTGGCGTCTACACGGAGAACGGCACCTGGGGCGCTGGGCTGGCGCATTTCCACACCTGGGACGGCGATCGCTACCGCTACCTGGGCGCGGTGGCCAAGGTCAATGCCAATCTGGATTACTACGGGCTGCAGAACCAGCCGCGCGCCTACCAGCTGCAGGGCTTTTTCCTGGTGCAGCAGTTGCTGGTCCGGCTTGCCGACACGCGCTGGTACATCGGCCCGCGCTACATGTATTTCGATTCTCAAACCAGCTTCAGATTCGGCAATGCCGCCGAGCTGGGCAGCGCGGAGAGCGACCAGCGCATCGGCAAGGCCGGGCTGGTAATCGACTACGACTCGCGCGACAACATCTTCTACCCGAACCGCGGCATCTACGCCGAGCTGGAAGCGCAGTTCGCGCGCAGCGGCTTTGGCAGTACGCAGTCCTTCAACATGTACAACGCGCGCGCGTTCACCTGGCTGCCGCTGGCGCGCACGCTGATCCTGGGGCTGCGGGGCGATACGCGCTTTTCCAGCGGCGACGTGCCGTTCTACGCCCAGCCCTACATCGACCTGCGCGGCGTGCAGAAAGGGCGCTACCAGGACCGCAACGCGGTCATGGCGGAGGTGGAGCTACGCTGGGACGTCACGCCGCGCTGGGCAGTGCTGGGCTTCACCGGCGCGGGCAAGGCATATGGGCGCTGGCATGACTTCTCCGACGCGGCCAACGTGTACAGCGTGGGAGCCGGCTTCCGCTACATGATCGCGCGCAAGCTGGGCCTGTCGATGGGCATCGACGTGGCCCACAGCAAGGGACAGAACGCGTTCTACATCCAGGTCGGCAGCGCCTGGCACTGAAGGCGCGGCATCATTGCGCCGCAGGCTGCAGTGCGATCACGGCCATGCCGGCCAGTGCGATGGCAGCGCCGGCCACATCCCAGCGCGTCAGCGCCAGGCCATCGACGAAGCGCAGCCACAGCAGCGCCACGGCGATGTACATGCCGCCGTAAGCGGCGTAGGTGCGCCCGGCGGCGGCGGGATGCAGCGTCAGCAGCCAGGCGAACAGGCCCAGCGAGACGGCGGCGGGCAGCAGCAACAGCGCGCTCTTGCCCTGGCGCAGCACCAGCCAGGGAAGGTAGCAGCCGACGATTTCGGCCAGCGCGGTCACGGCAAACAGCAGGGCGATGCGGAAGAGATCCAAGGTTGGCAGCAGCGGAAATGAAAAAGGGGTTCCCGGAAGGAACCCCGGATTCTGACACGGCGCGATGCCGTCAGGACGTCGCCATCAGCGGCGGCCGGCGCTGCGTCGCCACCGCGAACGCGATCTGCGCGAGTCCAGCCGCCAGCCCCATTGCCACGCCGGCCTGCCAGGCGACGGTGTACGACCCCAGCGCGTCATAGACCACGCCGCCGCCAAAGGCACCGGTAAAGCTGCCGATCTGGTGGCTGAAGAAGGCCACGCCGCCCAGCATGGCCTGCCAGCGCAGGCCGAAGGTTTCGGCGATCCAGCCCGAGACCAGCGGCGCCACGCCCAGCCACAGGAAGCCCATCACCGCAGCGAACACCAGCGTGCTGCCCGGCGTGGGCGCCGACGAGAAATACCAGGTCAGCGCCAGCGAGCGCACGGTATAGATGCCGCCGAGCAGCATCAGCTTGTTGAAGCGCCCGCCGGCCCAGCCGAAGAAGATGCTGCCAAGCACATTGAAGCCGCCGATCACGCCCAGCGCCTGCGCGCTGAGCATCGGGTCCATGCCGCAGATATCCAGGTACGACGGCAGGTGCGTGGTCAGGAAGACCAGTTGCATGCCGCAGACGAAATACGCCAGCGCCATGACGATGAACGGCGCGTGCCGCAGCGCCGTGCCCAGCGCCTGCCGCGCATTGTTCTGGTCGGCGCCGGAGAACGTAGGCAGCGGCAGCTTGTCCACGCGCCCGGCCATCCACGCCGCCGGCAGCATCACCAGCGCCAGCAGCACGAACGCGGCCAGCCCGGCGCGCCAGCCATAGGTCTGCGTCACCATCTGCCCGATCGGCGCCGCCAGCAGCGCCCCGAGCGAGCCGGCCCCCGACACCAGCCCAAGCACCGTACTGCGCAGCGCTGCAGGCACTGGCCGTGCCGCCACCGCCATGGCCAGCGCGCTGCCGGTGCAGGCCATGGAAGCGCCGATCGCCACGCCTGCGCCGAGTGTGACGCCGATCATCCCTTGCGCGGTCGCCAGCAGCACCAGCCCGGCCACATACGACAGCGACCCAGCCAGCATCAGCGGCCGGAAGCCGATCCGCGTTGCCCACGCGCCCGCAAGCGGCTGCAGCAGGCCCCAGACTAGGTTCTGCACGGCGATGGCCACGGTGAAATCGGAAACCGAGATGCCGATGTCACGCGTCAGCGGCGGCATGAAGATGCCCAGGCTCTGGCGCAGGCCCATGGCGAGACTGAGCATCAGCGAGGCACCGAGCAGGATCGGCAGGGCGGGGCGCAGGCTTTCCAGGCGGGAAGGCGCGTTGGGGGTAGGCACGGTGTTCGTCTCGCGGGATGTCGTTGTCGTTATGTGCCCGCGGCGGCGCCTGGCGTGTTAAGCATGCGCTGAATATACCGCAGGGTAGGCCGAGCCTAAGCCGCAGCCGGCACCGTGTCAATTTGGCTTTGGGCCGGCCCGCCTTCCGCTTTGCCGAAGGCGGGCCGGCGCGGCGCTAGTCCAGGCTGACCCTGGACGCTCGGATCGTCTCGCCCCAGCGCTTGATGTCGCCGTTGACCAGCGCGGCGAAGCGGGGCTGCGGTTCGCCGCCGGGGATGCCGCCCATGTCGCGGAATTTCGCCGCCACGTCGGGATCGCGCATGGCCCGGGACAGCGCATCCTGCAGGATGGCGGCGACTGCGGGCGGTGTTTTCGCGGGCGCGAACACCCCGAGCCAGCCCATCACAACGAAATCCTTCACGCCAGCCTGCTCCATGGTCGGCACGTCCGGCAATGACGGCAGACGCTCGGCACTGGTCACGGCGAGCGCGCGCAGCTTGCCTGCGCGGATATGTGGCAGCGCCTGCGTCAGGTTGTCGAACATGAAGCTGGTTTCACCGGCCAGCACCGAGGTGGTGGCCGGCGTCGAGCCCTTGTACGGCACGTGCAGCACCTCGGTGGCGGTGCGCAGCCGGAACAGCTCGGTGGTCAGGTGCGTGGTCTGGCCGATGCCTGCCGAGGCATACGAATACTTGCCCGGCGATTGCTTGAGCTGGGCCACCAACTCGGCCACGTTGCGCACGGGTGCCTGTGCGTTGACCACCAGCACGTTGGGAAAGGAAATCATGTCGGTCAGCGGCATGAAGTCCTGCGGATGGTAGGCCAGCTGCCTGTAGGCGCTGTAGTTGATGGCATGCGAGCCGGTGTTGCCGACCACCAGCGTGTAGCCGTCAGGCGCGGCGCGCAGCAGGGCCTGCGTGCCGATGATGCCGCCGCTGCCGGGCTTGTTGTCGACCACCACGGGCTGGCCGAGAATGGCCGACAGCTTCTGCGCGACCAGGCGGGTGGGGATGTCGGTGGTGCCGCCGGGCGCGCCGGGGACGATGATGGTGATCGGCTTGTCGGGCCATGCGGGCGCGGCGTGTGCGAACGTCGGCAGCGTGGTGATGGCGGTGACGGCCAGCAGGCTGGCGCAACGGGAATACGATCGGGAAGGCGAAGGGCACAGCGATTGCGGCAGCGTGGTGTTCATGGGTCTCCTCCATGTTGTGATGTCTGTGCTGCGGTGCCATGTGCAAACGGCCGGCTTGCGGCCGGCCGTCCAGGCAAAAAAGCGCGACTACGGCATTACTTGCCGGTCCACACGGGCTTGCGCTTCTCCGCAAATGCCGCGGCGCCTTCGCGCGCATCGGCCGAGGTGAACACCGGCGCCAGCAACGGTCGCTGACGCTCGAACATCTCCTCGTTGCTCCAGTCCGCCGATTCGGCCACGATCTGCTTGCTCACCGCCACCGCCAGTGGGCCGTTGGCGCCGATTTCCCCGGCCAGCGCCAGCGCGCCCTGCAGCGCTTCGCCCGGTTCGGTCAGGCGGTTGATCAGGCCGTAGGCATGGGCCTGCTCGGCACCCAGCATATTGCCGGTCAGCGCGTATTCCATGGCGATGTGGTACGGCACGCGGCGCGGCAGGCGCATCAGGCCGCCGGCACCGGCGACCAGCCCGCGCTTGACTTCGGGCAGGCCGAACCTGGCCGCCTTCGACGAGACGATCAGGTCGCAGGCCAGCGCCAGTTCGAAGCCGCCTGCCAGCGCATAGCCTTCCACCGCGGCGATCAGCACCTTGCGCGGCAGCTTCTCGGTCAGCCCGCCGAAGCCACGGCCGGGCAGACTGGGGCGCTTGCCCTCCAGGAAGCCCTTCAGGTCCATGCCGGAGCAGAAGGTGCCACCGGCGCCGGTCAGGATGGCGACCGCGAGGTCGTCACGGCTCTCCAGCTGGTCGATGGCCGCGGCCAGCGCGGTCGCGGTCTCGAAGTCCATGGCGTTGCGCGCCTGGGGCCGGTTCATGGTGATCAGCAGCGTATTGCCGCGGGTCTCTAGTTGCAGCGTGTCGCTCATGCAGATGTCCTGGTAAAGAAGGCCATTGGGGAGTGCTGGAGGTTGATCGAGGGCGGCTCAGCGCGGGGCCATGCGGATGGCGCCGTCCAGGCGGATGGTCTCGCCGTTGAGCATCGGGTTCTCCAGGATGTGCAGCGCAGTCGAGGCGTACTCGTCCGGCGCGCCCAGGCGGGCCGGGTGCGGCACCATGGCGCCCAGCGAGGTGCGCACGTTCTCCGGCAGCCTGGCCAGCAGCGGCGTGTCGAACAGGCCCGGGGCGATGGTGCACACGCGGATGGCGCGCTGCGCCAGGTCGCGCGCGGCCACCAGCGTCATGCCGACGATGCCGGCCTTGGCCGAGCTGTACGGGATCTGGCCGATCTGGCCTTCGTAGGCGGCCACCGAGGCGGTCAGCACGCAGGCGCCGCGCTCGCCGTCGACCATTTCATTCTTTGCCATGCGCGCGGCACCCAGGCGCAGCGCGTTGAAGGTGCCGATCAGGTTGATGCGCACCACCGACTCGTACTTCTCCAGCGAGCCCGGCGAGCCGTCCTTCTCGACCACGCGCACCGGCGCGCCCAGCCCGGCGCAGTGGATCAGCGCGCGCAGCGGGGCGATGGCCTCGGCGGCGTCGTAGACGGCGTTCATCTGGTCGGTGTCGGTGACGTCGGCCTTGACGAAGCGGACCTTGCCGCCGAACTCGTCCACCACGGCGTTGCCGCGTTCTTCATTCAGGTCGGCGATGACCACGCCGACGCCGCGCTCCACCAGGCGGCGCGTGCAGGCCAGGCCCAGGCCGGAAGCACCGCCGGTGACGACGGCGGACATGTTTTCGAGTTTCATGGGTGTCTCCTAGAAGAAAAGATTCGCTGCGTTCCCGCGTTGGCGGGAACGGCAGGGTTGTTTGCAGGCGTCTTACAGGCGCTCGATGATGGTGGCGTTGGCCATGCCGCCGGCCTCGCACATCGACTGCAGGCCGTAGCGCTGGCCGCTGTCTTCCAGCGCATGCAGCATGGTGGTCATCAGGCGCACGCCCGACGCACCCAGCGGGTGGCCCAGCGCGATCGCGCCGCCCCGCGGGTTCAGGCGCGCCGGATCGGCGCCCAGCGCCTTCTGCCAGGCCAGCGGCACGCAGGCGAAGGCTTCGTTGATTTCGTAGTGGTCGATCTGGTCCAGCTGCAGACCGCTCTTCTTGATGGCGCGCTGGCTGGCCGCGATCGGGGCGGTCAGCATCATCACCGGATCGTCGCCGCAGACATCGAAGGCGACAAAGCGCGCGCGGGGCTTCAGGCCCAGGCGTTGCGCCATGGATTCGCTCATCAGCAGCATGGCCGAGGCGCCGTCACTGATCTGCGAGGCGTTGCCGGCGGTGACATTCCAGCCGATCTGCGGGAACCGCCCGCTCAGCTCATCGTTGCGGAACGAGGCCTGCAGCGTGCCCAGCTTTTCCACCGAGGTGCCGGGGCGGATCGTTTCGTCATGCTCCACCACGCCATTGGGCGTGCTGATCGGCAGGATCTCGCGGCGGAAGGCACCGCTTTCGCGCGCAGCGGCGGCCAGTTCGTGCGAACGGGCCGAGTAGCTGTCCATGTCCTGGCGCGACAGTTCGTACCTGGCCGCCACCAGTTCGGCCGCCACGCCCTGCGACACCAGCCCCGGCGCGTAGCGCGCTTCCATCGACGGGCCGTACGGGTTCTGGCCGATGCGGGCCGAGCCCATCGGCACGCGGCTCATCGACTCGATGCCGCAGGCGATGACGATGTCATAGGCACCGGCCATGATGCCCTGTGCGGCAAAGTGCACGGCCTGCTGGCTCGAGCCGCACTTGCGGTCGATGGTGGTGGCGGGCACATGGTCAGGGAAGCCGGCGGCCAGCCAGGCCACGCGGCCCGGGCCGGCGGACTGCTCGCCGGCCTGCGTCACGCAACCGGTGATGACGTCGTCGACCAGGCCGGGGTCGAGCTTGTTGCGTTCGACCAGGCCCTTGAGCACCTGCGCCAGCAGCTCGGTGGCATGCAGCTCGGTAAAGGCCGATCCCGGCTTGGAGCGGCCCATCGGGCTGCGAATGGCGTCGACGATGACGGCTTGTTGCATGGGGTGTCTCCTGATGCAGAGCGGTTGCAAGTCGTGGATGAATCGTTGATTCGGGATATTGAGACGTCAGTTTCAAAAAGTGATCGTCCAATACGATGAATTGGGATTCTCGCGTTGGAATTTCACTCTGTAAACTCAAAATCCCACGTTTGACTTCGGAATCAACGAAGGGCAACATCCGGGTTTTGAGACGCTGGTATCAAAAAAATCCAGACGAAGGCCCTTGTATGACGAATTCAGCACACCCCTCCCTGACCCCGCCGCCTGCCGATGCCGACGGCGAGGCGCGCCTGGTCAGCGCGCTGGCCCGGGGCGTTTCGATCCTCAACTGCTTCTCGCCGACGGTGCAGGAGCTGAGCAGCCGCGAGCTGATGGAGCGCACCGGGCTGGCCAAACCGACGCTGTTCCGCTTGCTCGACACCTTGTGCGAGGTGGGCCTGCTGCACTATTCGGAGCGCCTGTCGCGCTATGTGCCGGGGATCGGGCTGGTGAACCTGGCGGCGCCGGCACTGGCGCGGATGACGGTGCGCCAGCTGGCGCGGCCGGCCATGCAGGAACTGGCCGACCATATCGCCGGGCAGGTCGAGCTGATCGTCGGCAACGGCAACGCGCTGACCTATGTCGAAATCGCCCAGGGCGTGGGCAGCCATGTGTTCCGGCCCGAGGTCGGCACCCGGGTATCGATCTCCCGCACGGGGTCCGGCCGCGGCTACCTGCTGCGGATGCCGGAGGCCGAGCGCGAGGCCTGGCTCGCCCAACTGCGCGCGGCCGACCCGACGCGCGCCGACTGGCTGCAGCAGCGCCTGGCCGACGCCACGCGCGACCTGCAGGAGCACGGCTTCTGCCGTGGCCATCGCGACCTGCATCGCGAGGTCGAATCGGTTGCCGTGCCGATGCGCGCGCGGCGCGACGGCGAAGCGTGGATCTTTGCCGCGTCGGTGCCGGTGTTCAGCCCGCAGAGCAAGCAGATCGAAGAAGACATCGGCCCGCGGCTGGTCAGCCTGGTGCGCAACGTGGAAGGCGCACTGGGGGTGTCCGGCTGACGCCGCCGGGGGGCCTGCCTGGTCGAGTGACGTACCTTGCCCCACCAGCAGGCTGGCGGCTATCCTGAGTCACAAACAGGACGTCGGGAACACGCCAGGAACAGCTTTCTTGGGGGTAGGCCAATGCAACAGATCCGCCTGGCGGCAATCGTCGCCGTGCTGGTACTTGTCGCCGGCGTGGTGTCGCGCTCGCTGGCGCATGCGTCGACCGAAGCAGTGCCGGTCTGGCTTGGCAGCGGCGTCACGTTTGCCGCGCTGCTGGTGTGCGCGCGCTGGTCGTGGCCGGCGGTGCTGGCCGGCGCGGGGCTGGCGCTGGCAGGGTGGGGCATGGCCACCCACGGCCTGCCGCTGCGCGGTGCCGTGGCGTTCGGCCTGATCGAGGTCATCAGCCTGGGCACCGCCGGCTGGATTGCCACCTACGGCCGCCGCGACCCGCAAAGCCCGCCGGGCGCCACCCTGCTGATCGCGGGCGCCCTGGTCGGCGCGGCACTGGGCGCATCGCTGGCGGTCGAACTCTGGCGCTGGCAGCGGCCGGGACTGGACCTGCCGGTCGAATGGCGCGCCTGGGCCTTCTCCACCGCTGCCGGGCTGCTGCTGGTGGGGCCGCTGGCGGTGGCGTTCCGCGGCTTCCGCGTGCGGCGCTCGGGCGGCATGCCGATGCAGCAGTTCGCCGCCGGCGGGCTGGCCTTCGTGATCTTTATCGTGGCGGTGCTGGCGGTGTTCTCGGACAACGCCGCGCAGCGCTTCGGCGGCCTAGCGCCGACGCTGGCCTATGTGCCGATGCCGCTGCTGCTGGCCACCGCGCTGCTGTGGGGGCCGCGTGGCGGCGCGGTTGCCACGCTGCTGGGCTGCCTGCTGATCATCCACCGCACCGCGGCCGGCGCCGGCCCGTTCAACGTCATCGAAGGTTTTCCGGGCGAGGCCGTGGTCGAGGTGCAAGGCTTTGTCATTGTCTGGGCGCTGGTGATGCTGCTCGGCCGCGCCTTGTCGGAGGGCCGCCGCACCGCGCTGGAGGAAGCGCGGGCCTGGCGCCTGCGCTATGCGCGCACGCTGCAGGCGGTGGGCGTGGCCAGCGTCGAGTATGACGCGGTCACCGGCCGCGCTACATGGAGCGAGGGCGCGGCGGAACTGCTCGGCGACACGATCCGCGACGTCAACAGCGTCGACGAATGGCTGGACCATATCGATGCCGCCGACCGCGGGCTGGTGCAGGCCACCTGGTCCGCCGTGGCGCGCGGCGATGCGCCCGACAGCGTGCAGGAATACGCCGTGACGCTGCCGGGCAGCGGCCGCCTGCGGGTGCACGAGCGGCTGGCCGGCATCCGCGGTGCCGATGGCCAGGTCGAGCAGGTCGCCGCGCTGCTGCGCCGCGCTGGCGCGGAGCCGGCGCATGTCTGAGCCCGGCGTGTTCCTGATCCACGGCCTGGGCGGCACGCAATATGACCTGGGCTCGATGCACAAGCGCCTCAAGCGCGCCGGCTTCGTCACGCACTCGCTGACGCTGCCGGGGCACGGCACGCGGCCCGAAGACCTGTGCGGCGTGCGCGCCGAGGATTGGCTCGAGGCAGTGCGCGTCAAGTACCGCGAGATCATCGACCAGCATGAAACGCTGCACGTGATGGGCATGTGCATGGGGGCACTGCTCGCCGTGGAGACGGTCAAGCGCGAGCAGCACGCCAAGGGCCGGCTGGTCGCGCTGGCGCCGCCGGTCTATATCGACGGCTGGGCCACGCCGTGGTATCGCGGCCTGCGCCCGCTGCTGTACCAGATTCCAGGCGTTCCCAACCGGATGAAGGTGGAAGAGGAAGAGCCGTTCGGCATCAAGAACGAGCAGCTGCGCGAGATCGTCAAGGCCAAGTTCGCGCGCGGCGAGAACTTCCACTACCAGTGGGTGCCGCTGGCCTGCATCCGCGAGGTCGACCGGCTGCGCGCCTTCGTGCGCAAGGGACTGCAGCGCATTGCCTGTCCCACGCTGGTGGTCCACGCGCGGCTGGACGAACTGACCAGCCTGCGCTCGGCCAACTACCTGGTCGAGCAGATCGGGCAGGGCAAGCGTGCCGGGCAGGCGCGCATGGTGGTGCTGGAAGACAGCTACCACATGGTCTGCGTCGACAATGACCGCGAGCTGGTGGCGCGCAACGTGCTGGAGTTCTTCGAGGCCAGTGTCGGCACTTCGCTCGGCATGGCGGGTGCGGAGCGCGATGACGCGCGCATGACGCCGGAGCAGATGGCCGAGTTGCTGGCGGCGGCGCGCGCGGACCTGGAGCAGGGCGATCTGGCCGCGCTCTATGCGCGCGGCAAGGGCGATTTTGCGTGGTTCCAGCCGGGGGCCAACCGGACCAGCGGAGTCTATCGAGGCGACCGCGGCCTCGCGCGGATGCGGGCGTGGGCGGATGTGGGGCTGTCGTTCGCTGCGTTCGGCGCGCCGGTGCTCAATACCGGCATGGCGGTGGTGCCGGCGACCTTGCGCAGTGGCACGCTGGCTTCGCAGGGGGTGCTGGCGTTTGCACTGCGCGAGGGCAGGCTGCTGGAGGGACGGTGGTTCCCGGACGAGGTGGCGCTGGAAGACGCGCACTTCGGCGGCACGCCGGCGGTGCAGGGGCCAGGCCCCGCCGAAAAGGCCTTCGAGGCCGCGGCGGCGTTATCGAAGACGCTGCGCCAGGCGCCCGACAACGACACCTTGCTGTCGCTCTATGCGCTCTACAAGCAAGGCAGCGTTGGCGATGTCAGCGGCGACCGTCCGGGCATGATGGACATGGTCGGGCGCGCCAAGTTCGACGCCTGGGCCGCGCGGCGCGGCCTGCCGCGCGATCAGGCCATGCGTGACTACGTGGCGCTGGTCAACCAGCTCAAGGCGGCGGAAACCCAATCCGCCTGAAGCCGGCTGCTCATGCGCTCGATCCGCTCGATCCGCTCGATCCGCTTGGTCAGTTGCCGCTGAACACCGGCGTGCGCTTGTCCAGGAATGCCTGCACCGCCTCGCGATGGTCGGCGGTCTGGTGCGACAGCGCCTGGAAGCCGGCGGACAGTTCCAGCAGCGTGTCGAGGCGGGTGTGAATGGCTTCGCGCATCAGCCGCTTGGCCAGGCGCACCGCGTGCGGCGGGTTGGCGGCGATGCGACCGGCCAGCTCGTACGCGGTCGGCAGCAGCGCCTCGGGGGCCACCACGCGCGAGACCAGGTTCCATTCCAGCGCGGTCTTCGCATCGATCGCCTGGCCGGTAAAGGTCATCTCGGCGGCGCGCGACAGCCCGATCACGCGCGGCAGCAGCCATGCGCCGCCGTCGCCGGGGATGATGCCCAGCTTGACGAACGATTCGGCAAACTGCGCGCGCTCGGAGGCGATGCGGATATCGCACATGCAGGTCAGGTCCAGCCCCGCGCCCATGGCCGCGCCGTTGACGGCGGCAATGACCGGCACTTCCAGGTTGAACAGTGCCAGCGGCAGCCGCTGGATGCCGCAGCGGTAGTCCTGCCGGATCTCCATGCCCGGCACCTGGCCCGAAGCCTGGCGTTCCATGTCCTTGATATTGCCGCCGGAGGAGAACGCCGTGCCGGCGCCGGTGATGACCACGGCGCGCACGCTGCGGTCTGCATGGATGCGCTCGATCGCGGCCAGGAACTCCGCCACCGCGGTATTGCCGGTCAGCGGGTTGCGGCGCTCGGGCTCGTTCATCGTCAGCGTGACGATGTGGCCGTCCTGTTCGTAGAGGAGGAAGTCGCTCATGGTGGGTGTCTCCGGGTGCATCGGGTTCAGTTGCTGGCGCCAAGGCTAAGGCAGCCGGGCCGGCCGCGTCCAATATTCATTTGTTGGCGGGCGATAGCGGGCATATATCGTTTGCCGCGCGCCACCATGTTGCCGCGATGCATGCGCTGGCGCGTGTGTATTCAGTATGTTATGCAGGACCATGAATTTTTTCGTGCATCCCCTAACAGGCCATGCATGACTTGCGCAATACCCCCAGAATCCGGAAAGTAGGGGGCACGCCTGCCCGCTGTATCGTTAAGCCTGGACTTTGCCCATGACAGTCGTCGTACTCGCGATGGACGGATCGCCCGACAGCGTTGCCGCCGCCCGCCGCCTGGCCAGCCGCCCGCTGCTGGCCGAGCCTTTGTCCGTGCATGTTGCCCATGTCTCGCCGGTGCTCGGCAGCCCCGGCCTGTCCCGGTCCGCGCTCGACGCCGAGAACCGCAGCCAGGCCGACAGCGCCTTTGCCGCCGCCGAAGCCGTGCTGCCCGGCATGCCGCTGGTGCGGCACTGGCTGCATGGCGATCCCGCGGCCGAGCTGGCGCAGCTGGCGGACACGCTGGATGCCGATGCCATCGTGCTCGGCGCCAAGGGACGCGGCCCTTTCGTGTCGGCGCTGCTGGGATCGGTGGTGTCCGCGGTACTGGCGCAAGCCACGGTGCCGGTGATCGTCGTCAATCCGCGCGCCGCGCAGGCGCGTGCGCCTGCCCAGGCCTGAGGCGGCGCCCATGGAACTACCGCTGCTGATCGCGCTGCCGCTGCTGGCCGCGGCGCTGACCTGGGTGATCGGCATGCGCGTGCCGCGGCTGGTGGCGCCGATCATCGTCGGCCTGCCGCTGGTCGGGCTGGTGTTGCTGCTGCAGCTGCGCGGCGCGGTCTTCGACCAGCCCGGGGATGGGTTGGCCTGGCGCGTGAGCTGGCTGCCGGCGCTGGGACTCGACCTGTCGCTGCGCCTGGACGGGCTGGCCTACCTGTTTGCGCTGCTGGTGGTCGGTGTCGGCCTGCTGGTGATCCTGTATGCGCGCTACTACCTCGCGCGCAATGAATCGGCGGTGCGCTTCTTCTGCCTGCTGCTCCTGTTCATGGCGGCGATGCTGGGCGTGGTGCTGGCCGGCAACCTGCTGTTGCTGGCGGTGTTCTGGGAGCTGACCAGCATCCTGTCGTTCCTGCTGATCGGCTTCTGGTCATGGCGCGGCGACGCCCGCCAGGGCGCGCGCATGGCACTGACCGTCACCGGCGGCGGCGGGCTGGCGCTGCTGGCCGGGGTGCTGCTGCTGGGCCATATCTGCGGCAGCTTCGAGCTGTCGGCGGTGCTGGCGCAGGCCGGCAACGTGCAGCGCCACCCGCTCTACATGCCGATGCTGGTGCTGATCCTGCTGGCGGTCTTTACCAAGTCGGCGCAGTTCCCGTTCAGCTTCTGGCTGCCGCAGGCGATGGCCGCGCCCACGCCGGTGTCCGCGTACCTGCACTCGGCCACCATGGTCAAGGCCGGCGTGTTCCTGCTGGCGCGCCTGTACCCGGTGCTGGACGGCACCAACGGCTGGTTCTACCTGGTCAGCATGACCGGGCTGGCAACGCTGATCTTCGGCGCCGCGATGGCGCTGCTGCAGCGCGACCTCAAGGGGCTGCTGGCGTATTCCACCATCAGCCACCTGGGGCTGATCACGCTGCTGTTCGGGCTCGATACCCAACTCAGCACGGTGGCGGCGATCTTCCACATCATCAACCACGCCGTGTTCAAGGCGTCGCTGTTCATGGCCGCAGGCATCATCGACCACGAGACCGGCACGCGCGACCTGGACCGGCTGCACGGGCTGGCCCGCTACATGCCGCATACGGCAGTGCTGGCGATCGTGGCGTCGTTGTCGATGGCGGGCGTGCCGCTGTTCAACGGCTTCCTCAGCAAGGAAATGTTCTTTGGCGAGACCCTGGCGCAGGGCCTGCTGGGCGAATTCAACTGGGTCATCCCGGCGGCGGCGACGATGGCCGGCGCGCTGACGATGGCGTATTCGCTGCGCTTTATCTACGGCGTGTTCTTTGGCGCCAGGCAGCCAGACATTCCCAACTACCCGCCGCACGAGCCGCCGCGCTTCATGAAGGTGCCGGTGGAATTCCTGGTCGTGATCTGCCTGGTGGTCGGGCTGGTGCCCGCTTACACGGTGGGCACCCTGCTGGCGGCGGCGTCGCTGGCCACGCTGCGCGCGCCGCTGCCGCCGTACAGCCTGAACCTGTGGCACGGCGTCAACCTGCCGCTGGTGATGAGCCTGCTGTCGATGACGGGCGGCGCGGCGCTGTTCTTCCTGCGCCGCGATGCGCTGCGGCGCTGGCAACAGTCGCTCGAGCACCTGAATGCGCGCCGTTCGTTCGAGAGCGGCATGCGCGCGCTCGAGGGCGTAGCCACCGCCATCACGCGCACGCTGGAGCGCGGTTCGTTGCCGGGCTATATCGCCTGGATGCTGCTGGCAATGCTGGCGCTGCCGGCCTGGTACCTGGCCGATCTCGACGCGCTTGCCGGCACCATCCCGGCCGGCGCGCTCGACCCGATGGGCAGCGCGGCGCTGGCGCTGCTGGCGGTGCTGGCGCTGGCGGTGGTGGTCGCGCGCGGGCAGCGACTGGCGGCGCTGGTGCTGCTCAGCGGCTGCGGCCTAATGGTGTCGCTGGTGTTCCTGCGTTTCTCGGCACCGGACCTGGCGCTGACGCAGCTTTCGGTAGAGGTGGTGACGGTCGTGCTGCTGGTGCTGGCGCTGTTCTACCTGCCGCGCGAGACGGCCGAGCAGGGCGGCCCGGCGCGGCGCGCCCGCGACGTGGTGCTCTCGCTGGGCGGCGGTACGCTGCTGGCGGTGGCCGCCTATGCGGTGATGACGCGTCCGTACGACCCGGTGTCGGCCTTCTATGTCGAGCAGGCGGTGCCGGGCGGCGGTGGCCACAACGTGGTCAACGTGCTGCTGGTGGACTTCCGCGGCTTCGACACCATGGGCGAGATCTGCGTGCTGCTGATCGCCGGCCTGGCGGTGCAGGCGCTGCTCAAGGGCATGCGCCTGCCAACGCCGTCGGCCGCGCCTGACGGGCTGCCGTGGACCAGCCAGGCGCATCCGCTGTTGCTGTCGATGCTGGCGCGGCTGATGCTGCCGCTCACGCTGCTGGTGGCGGTGTTTATCCTGCTGCGCGGGCACAACCTGCCGGGCGGTGGCTTTATCGCGGCGCTGATCACGTCGGTGGCGCTGCTGCTGCAGTACGTGGCCAACGGCGTGCGCTGGACCGAATCGCGCATCGCGCCGGACTATCGCGCCATCGCCGGCGCCGGCATCCTGCTGGCGGGGCTGACCGGTCTCGGCAGCCTGGCCTTCGGCTATCCCTTCCTGACGACCGCGTTCGGGCATTTCCACCTGCCGGGCATCGGCGAAATCGAACTGGCCACGGCCATGATCTTTGACGTAGGTGTGTTCTGCACCGTGACCGGGACCACGCTGGTCATCATCTCGCACCTTGGCGTGCGCAACCTGCCGCCTGCGCGCGCCACGGAGGACGACTGATGGCCGCCCTCTACGCCGTGACCATCGGCATCCTGACCGCCTGCGGCATCTACCTGCTGCTGCGCGAGCGGGTCTTCACCGTGGTGCTGGGCCTGACGCTGCTGTCGTATGCGGTCAGCCTGTTCCTGCTCGGCATGGGCCGGCTGTCGATCGGCCAGCCGCCGGTGATCGTGCCCGGCGCCAGCTATGCCGACCCGCTGCCGCAGGCGCTGGTGCTGACCGCCATCGTGATCGCGTTCGGCATGACGGCGTTTGCCGTGGTGCTGGCGCTGCGTTCGCTGGGGCTGACCGGCAGCGATCATGTCGACGCGGCCGGCGAGCCTGAAAACACCGCGGCGCCAGACCCCGATGGTGATGATGCAGGGAGCAAGCCGGAGCCGCGGCCATGAACCACGCCGTACTGCTTCCCATCCTGCTGCCGATGTTCGCCGGCGCGCTGCTGACGGCGATGCCAGCGCAGGCCTTGCGTGCGCAGCGTGCCGTGTGCACGGTAGCCGCGCTGTTGCTGCTGCCGGTGGCCATCATGCTGATGCAGCATGCGGCCACGGGCGCCATCGACGTCTATGCGATGGGCAACTGGGCCGCCCCGTTCGGCATCGTGCTGCAGCTGGACCGTACCGGCGCCATGATGCTGGTGCTGACGTCGGTGCTGGCTATTGCGGCGCTTGCCGCGGCAGGCGAGGGCACCGCGCGCCAGGGCCGGCATTTCCACGCGCTGTTCCAGTTCCAGCTGATGGGCCTGAACGGCGCGTTCCTGGCCGGCGACCTGTTCAACCTGTTCGTCTTCTTCGAGATCCTGCTGATCGCCTCCTACGCGCTGCTGGTGCATGGCGCGGGCCGCGCGCGCATCGGCGCCGGGCTCCACTACGTCATCCTGAACCTGGTGGCCTCGTCGTTCTTCCTGGTGGCGATCGGCGTGCTGTACGGGCTCAGCGGCACGCTCAACATGGCGCACCTGGGCTTGCGGCTGGCCGGCCTGCCGGCGCAGGACCTGCCGCTGGCAGTGGCCGCCGGCGTCATGCTGATGCTGGTGTTCGCGCTCAAGGCGGCGCTGTTCCCGCTGTACTTCTGGCTGCCACGTGCCTATGGCAGTGCGACCGGCCCGGTCGCCGCGCTGTTCGCCATCATGACGAAGGTCGGCATCTACGCCATGTTGCGCTGTGCCGCGTTGCTGTTCGGCGGCGCGCAGGGGCTGCTGGGGCCGTTCCTGCATGACTGGGTGTTTCCGCTGGCGCTGGTGACGCTGGCGATCGGCGGCATCGGCGCGGTGGCCGCCCGCACGCTGCGCGCGATGACGAGCTACCTGGTGGTGGCGTCGGTGGGTCTGCTGTCGGCCAGCGTGGCGATGCAGACGCAGGCCGGCTGGGCCGCAGCGCTGTACTACCTGCCCAGCACCACGCTGTGCACGGCGGGCCTGTTCCTGCTGGCCGATGCGCTGGAGCCGGATCCCGCGCGCGACGGCGCGCCGCCGGTGGCCTCGCGACTGGCCGGGGTACTGTACCTGGTCGGCGTGCTCGCGGCGGTGGGCCTGCCGCCGCTGTCGGGCTTCCTCGGCAAGGCCATGATCCTGCGCGCGACCCCCGCGCCATGGATGCCGGCGCTGTGGCCGGTGGTACTGGGATCGAGCCTGCTGCTGTTGATCGCGGTGTCGCGCACCGGTACGCGGCTGCTGTGGCGCCTGCCGCATGAAGCGGCGCAGGTGCCGGAAGGCGCGGAGTATCTCGACGAGGACCATCCTTCCGCGGCGCGCGCCCGCGTGCGGCCGGATCCGCGCAAGCTGGCCTGCTGCGCGCTGCTGCTGGCGGGCAACGTCGCGCTGACCGTCTATGCGCGGCCGGCCACCGAATACATGGCGGACGCCGCCGCGCAGTTGCTGGATCGCGCGGCCTACCTGCGGGCCGTGTTGCCCGCGCAAGGGGAGTAGCCATGCTGCGCCGCTTGATGCGCCACCTGCTGCCCCATCCCTGGCTCAGCCTGATCCTGTTGCTGATATGGCTGATGCTGTCCAACAGCATCGCCCCCGGCCACTGGCTGCTGGGCGCATTGCTCGGCTGGGCCATCGGCCGCCTGGCCGACCGATGGCTGGTGCTGAGCGCATTCCGGCTGTCACGTCCCGACCTGATCCTGCGCCTGAGCATCCATGTGCTGATCGATATCGTCATGGCCAATATCGAAGTGGCCATCCTGGTGCTGGGCCGCACCGCACGGCTGCGGCCGGCCTTCATCGTGGTGCCGCTGGACGTGGAGCATGAACTGGCCACCACCGCGCTGATCAGCATCGTTTCCCTGAGCCCGGGCACGCTGTGCGCCGAACTCAGCGACGACCGGCGCGCGCTGCTGGTCCACGTGCTCGACCTGGAAGAAGAAGCGGCCCTGGTCGAACGCATCAAGTCGCGCTATGAAATCCCGCTGAAGGAGATTTTCCAATGCTTGCCATCGTGATACCGGTGTGCCTGGTCATCCTCGGGCTGGCCTTCCTGCTGACCTTTGCGCGGCTGCTGCGCGGGCCCAGCCTGCCGGACCGCATCGTGGCGCTGGACACGCTTAATATCAACGCCATCGCGTTGATCGTGCTGCTGGGCATCAGCCTGGATTCGGCCATGTTCTTCGAGGCCGCGCTGCTGATCGCGGTGATGGGCTTCGTCGGCACGGTAGCGCTGTCCAAGTACCTGCAACGCGGCGACATCATCGAATACTGAGAGACCGCCATGCTGCATCCCGTCGCGGAATTCATTGTTTGCGCGCTGCTTGTGATCGGCAGCGTATTCATGCTGGTGGGCGCGATCGGGCTGTTCCGCCTGCCGGACTTCTTCATGCGGCTGCACGGGCCGACCAAGTCGACCACGCTGGGCGTAGGCGGCGTGGTGCTGGCGTCGGTGGCGTATTTCAGCTTTCGCGGCGACGCCAGCGTGCATGAGCTGCTGGTGACCGCGTTCCTGTTCCTGACCGCGCCGATCAGTGCGCACATGCTGTCCAAGGCCGCGTTGCAGCGCCAGCTGCCGGTGGATCCGCGCACGCGCGGCAGCGGCTGGATGCCGCGCATCCGCGACTAAGGCCGCTTACATTTTTTCTGCAGGCGCGATGCCGATCCGGATCATTGCCTGACCCCCGCGTGCCCTATATTTTTTGCAATGACGCGCCATGCGCGGCGCGCAGCCTTGCCAACGTTACAGGGGGAAAGTTCCATGACCGCCATGCAAGATCCGCGCCTCGGCGCCTGCGCCTACCTGCTGCACCTGCTGCTGCAGCGCGCCGAGGCCAGCCAGCCCGGCTTCCTGGACGACCTGATCCGTGGTGTTGCCGCCGACCGCGCCGGCATGCCTGACGTGCCGGAGCGGGAACAGGCGCTGCCGGTATTCGACGAAGCGCTGCGCATGCTCGAATTTGCCAACGTGCAGATGAAGGAAGCGCAGGCGCTGGGGCGGCCCTGACGCCATCGCTCCACGCAGCCCCGCCTGGTTTACTTTCGCGGCCAGGTGTCCTACACCCACTGAGGCGATCCCGGCTTCCAGCGTGCCGGGCAAGGGGACTTCCATGGTTTTGCCGAATGCCGACCAGCCGAATGCCGACCACCCGGATTCCGACCACATTTTCGCGGGTGCGATCCCTGACGTGTATGCGTCGCTGATGGTGCCCATGATCTTTGCGCCCTATGCCGCCGAACTGGCCGAACGCATCGCAGCGCTGCAACCGCGCCGGGTGCTGGAGCTGGCCGCCGGTACCGGCGTGCTCACGCGCGAGCTGGCGCGCCGGCTCGCGCCCGGCGCGATCATCGTTGCCACTGACCTCAATGCGCCGATGCTGGCGCGGGCCCAGGCCGAGGGCACGGAGCGCCCGGTGACCTGGCGCGAGGCCGACGCCATGGCGCTGCCGTTCGGCGATGCCAGCTTCGACCTGGTGGCCTGCCAGTTCGGCGTGATGTTCTTCCCCGACAAGGCCAAGGCCTTCGCCGAAGCGCGCCGCGTGCTGGTGCCGGGCGGGACGCTGGTGTTCAACGTCTGGGACCGGATCGAGTTCAACGCATTTGCCCGCGATGTCTCGGCGGCGCTGGCCCGCCTGTTCCCCGAGGCCCCCCCGGATTTCATGGCGCGCACGCCGCACGGCTATCACAGCCAGGCGGCGATCGAGCAGGACTTGCGCCAGGGCGGCTTTACCGCGCCGCCGCTGTTCGAGACCGTCACCGCCACCAGTCGCGCCGATGCCGCCCGCGTCCCGGCAGTGGCGTACTGCCAGGGCACGCCGCTGCGCGCGGACCTGGAGCGGCGCGGCCCCGATGCGCTGGCGCGGGCGACTGACGCTTGCGCACAGGCGCTCCTGGCGGCATTTGGAGACGGACCCGTCGCCGGCCCGATGCAGGCGCATGTCGTGATGGCCGTCGCCAGCGGCTGAGGCATGCCCCGGCATGGCGCAAGCGGCAAGCCGGCCATCCGTCCGGTCGCCGCACCACGCGCCAGGCTGTTACCAAACGGCTTATTCCCTACACTGGATGCATACGGACAGCCGCCCGCGGCACGGAGCCTGGCGCACGCAAGCTGCGCCAGGAAGGGAGCCTCGCATGCAGCCGGACCAGCCAGACCAGCCAGACCCCAAACCCGTGGCGCTTGCCCTGCAGGGTGGGGGCATGCACGGGGCATTCACCTGGGGCGTGCTCGACCGCTTGCTTGAGGACGGCAGGCTGGCGATCGAGGGCGTCAGCGCCACCAGCGCCGGCGCCATGAACGGCGCGGTGCTGGCCTACGGGCTGCTGCAAGGCGGCAGCGCCGGCGCACGCGAGGCCCTGCACGCATTCTGGCTGGCGATCTCGCACTCGGCGCAGCGCTACAGCCCGTTCCGCTGGATGCCCTGGTTCAAGACCGGCCATACCCTGGGGCTGAACCATTCCCCGCTGTATGCCATGGCCGACATTGCGCTGCGCCTCCTGTCGCCATACCAGTTCAACCCCAACAACCTGAACCCGCTGCGCGAAGTGCTCGGCTCGCAGGTGGACTTCGCCGTGCTGCGCCAGCATTGCCCGATCCAGCTCTACCTGTGCGCGACCAATATCGAGACCGGCCGCATACGCATCTTTCCGCCGGAGGAACTGAGCATCGATGCCGTGCTGGCATCGGCCTGCGTTCCCACGCTGTTCCAGGCGGTGTGCATCGATGGCCAGTATTACTGGGACGGCGGCTATGTCGGCAACCCGGCGATCTTCCCGCTGATCTACCACTGCCGGACCCACGACGTGGTCATCGTCCATATCAACCCGATCGTGCGCCACGGCGTGCCCACCTCGGCGGCGGATATCCTCAACCGCGTCAATGAACTCAGCTTCAACTCATCGCTGATGCGCGAGATGCGCGCCATTGCCTTCGTCACCGCGCTGATCCAGCAGGGCAAGGTCGACGGTCGCGAGATGAAGGAGATGTGGATCCACTCGATCCGCTCCGACGAGACCATGGCGGCGCTCGGCGTGTCGACCAAGTACAACGCCGACTGGGGCTTCCTGTGCGCGCTGCGCGACCGGGGCAGGGAGCAGGCCACGGCCTGGCTGGCGCAACACTACGACAGCATCGGCCAGCGCTCCAGCATCGACATCAGCGGCGAATTCCTGTGACGCCGGCGGGGCCCGGCTGTGCCAGCCGCCACGCCAGGTTGCCGCGAGCGCGGGCCTCGTAGCGCGCGTGGAACAGCTCGGTGTAGTAGATGCGCGGGCTGTCCAGCAAGGCACGCAGGAAGGCGCGCTCGGCGGCATCGTAGGCCTGGTCGTCCAGGTCGGTGCGCTCGGCGCGCAGGCAGGCGCCATTGTGGCGGAAGCGCACCCGGCTGCAGCCGAGCGCCGCCAGGTCGATATCGGCGGTGAAGCGGCCCGCGGGGCTTGCCGGCATCCCGTCGTGGACCGTTTCCCGCACCAGTGCGGCGATCCGGTCGGCGGCGGCAATGCCGGTCCCCCACTGCAGGATCCAGCCGGCGCTGCGCGCTTCGTTGTCGGTCGCGCCGGGCACGTAGATCACGTCATGGCACCACAGCGCCAGTTCCACCGCGTCGGTATCGTCCGGGGCGATGGCGTCGCGCGCCCAGTCCAGGTCGCGCAGGCAGCGGCGGATGTGGTCGAGCGTGTGGTAATGGCGGCCCGGCTCGCCGTAGCGGCCGGCAAGGTCGGCAAAGGCGTCGCGCGCATGCGTGCCCCCAGCGCGCGCCCACACGGCTGCGAAGCGGTCCTGGAGCTGGCTGGCCTGTAGCGGGGTCATGGGCGCGAAGGGTTATGGTGCCGGATGCGTGGCGGATACCTCGCCTCCCAGCGCGGCCAGCAGCGCGGCGGCCTCCTGCTGGTCGGCCGTGTCGCTGCCTTCGGTCAGCGGCGCAAGGTGCCGGGCCAGCATCTCGCGCGCCACATCGGCCTTGCCCTGGGTGCGCAACAGCCTGGCCAGGCTTTGCGCGGCGCGCAGCGCCAGCAGCCTCGCACCTTGCCCGGTGGCGATGTCGAGCGCCTGCCGGAAGCAGGCTTCTGCTTCCTCGTGTCCGGACGGCTGCAGCCGGCACAGCATGTCGCCGCGCAGCCGCCACAGCGTGGCTTCGTCGAGCCGCTCGCCGGTCTCCTCAGCCAGTGCCAGCCCACGCGCCAGCGCTTCCTGGGCGGCGTCCGCCCGCCCGGCCTTGCCGCAGGCATCGGCCAGCAGCGACAGCAGGTTGGGGATGCCGAGCACTGCGCCGGTGCCCTCGTAGGCGGCCAGGCCATGGCGGATCCGGGCGATCCCTTCCTCGGCCTCGCCCAGTTCGGCCATCGCCCAGCCTTGCACCACCGTGCCCCACGCCAGGTAGATCGGGAATCCCTGCTCGCCGGAGATGGCGATCGCGGCCTCGGCATACTCGCGTGCCAGCTGCGCCTCGCGCCGGCACTGGTGCACTTCGGCGGCAAATACCAGGCACAGCGCCAGGTTGTAGGCGTCGGGGCGCGTGCGCGCCATCACCAGCGCTTCCTGGCATAGTGCGCGGGAATGGTCGGGGAAGCCGAGGTACCACATGATCCAGCCCAGCGTGCTGGTCGCGTGCACGACCGGATCGCGCCCGTAGCCCATCAGGAAGTCATAGGCCTGCGAATCGGGGTGGGGCAGGGCGAGCACCGTCTCCATATGCGTGCGCGCGGCGTCGAGCTTGCCCAGCCGGAACAGCGTGGCTCCCAGCACGCGGTGGCCTTCGGCCAGCTGCTTGGGCCGCTGCGACTGCAGTGCCAGGCCGAGCAGCCGCTTGCCCAGCGGCAGCGACACCTGGTATTGCGCGCGCAACTGGTAGAAGGCCCACAGGCCGAGCTGCGCGGAAAAGACATAAGGCGTCTGCCGACCCTGTTCGCACAGCGCCAGCGCGCGCTGGTAATTGGCCTCGACTTCCTGCGACGCCTGCCCACGCGCGGCCATCAGCGCCGGTCCCAGCGTCAGCAGCAGCGTCAGTTCCTGGCGCGCGCGCTCGGCCGTGTCGGGCTGCCGCTTGAGCAGCTCGATGGCGGTGCTCAGGTGCCGGATCGCCTCGGCCTGCGCCGAGCGCTGCAGCGCCTGCTGGCCGGCGCAGTGCAGGTATTCGACCGCCTTGGGCACGTTGCCACTGAGGCTGTAGTGGTGGGCCAGCTCGCTGCAATAGTCCTTGAGCCGGCCCTGGAACAAGTCTTCGATTGCCCGTGCCGTGCATTCATGCAATGCGCTGCGGCGTTCGGTCAGCAGCGAATTGCCGGCGACCTCCTGGGTCAGCGCGTGCTTGAACGCGTACTCGACTTCCGGGAACGCCGGGCGTTCGTGGATGAAGTCGGCGGCCTGCAGGTCGGCCAGCAACGGATGCAGCTTGTCGTCGTCGAGCCCGGCCACGCGCAGCACCAGGCTTTGCGGGAATTCCTTGCCGATCACCGCCAGCGTCTGCAGCAGCTCTTTCTGCGCCAGCGGCAGCCGGTCGATACGCGCGGCCAGCACGCCCTGGACCGTGGTCGGGATGTGGAGCAGCGCCGGCGCCTGCTCGATGCGGTAGCAGCCGGGCTGGCCCAGCAGCGCGCCTTCCTCGGAAAGGGTCTGGACCACTTCCTCCATGAAGAACGGGTTGCCTTCGGTCTTGCCGAGGATCAGCCGCTTCAGCGGCACCAGGCTCTGGTCGTCGCCAAGCAGCGCGGTCAGCAGGCCCTGCGCCTCGGCCGGGCCCAGCGGCTGCAGCCGCAGCTGCGAGTAATGTGCGCCGGCTTCCCAGCGATGGGTGTATTCGGGCCGGTAGTTGACCAGCAGTACCATGCGCGCGCCGGGCACATGGTCGACCATCATGTTGAGGAAGGCCTCGGTTTCTCCGTCAAGCCATTGCAGGTCTTCGAAGATCAGCATCAGCGGCTGGTTGGCGCTCTCGCGCACCAGCAGCCGGGCGATCGCGTCAAAGGTGCGCTGGCGCCGGATCGACGGATCCATGGTCGGCAGCGGCGAACCCGGTTCGGTGGTGCCCAGCAGGTAGAGCAGGTAGGGCAGGTGGTCTTCCAGCGAACGGTCGAGCGTCAGCAGCCGGCCCGTCACCTTCTCGCGGCAAGCGCGGTCGCCGTCCTGCGCGGTGATCTGGAAGTAGTTCTTCAGCAATTCGATCAGCGGCAGGTAGGCGAAGGCCTTGCCGTGCGAGACCGAGAACGTCTCCAGTGCCAGGCATCCCTGTTGCGAGCGGGTCTTGAATTCATGGAACAGCCGTGACTTGCCGACGCCGGCCTCGCCTACCACGGCGACGATGCGGCCGTCGCCCGCCTTGGCATGCTCCAGCGCCTCATGCAAGTCTTCCAGTTCCTGCTGGCGTCCGACGAAACGGGCCAGCCCGCGATGCGCCGCCACCTGCAGGCGCGTGCGCAACGCACCCAGGCCGACCACCTCATATACCGCCAGCGGTTCGCGCACGCCCTTGACATGCGTGGTGCCCAGCGCCGTGAACTCGAAATAGCCTTCGGCGAGCTTGTGCGTGGATTCGCTGACCAGGATCGATGCCGGCGTGGCAATCCCTTCCATGCGCGAGGCAATGTGGATGGTGTGCCCGACCGGGTCATAGTCGGTATGCAGGTCGTCCTTGCGGATCGATCGCACCACCACCTCGCCGGTATGGATGCCGATGCGGATCTGCAGCGGGATGCCTTGCTCCAGCCGCACCCGGTCGCTGTGGCGATGCATCGCGCCCTGCATCCGCAGCGCCGCGTACAACGCGCGCAGGGCATGGTCCTCGTGCGCGATCGGCGCGCCGAACAGCGCCAGGATGCCGTCGCCGAGGAACTTGGCGACATAGCCTTCGTAGTGGTGGACCGCCTCCATCATCAGCGTCACCACCGGGTCGATCAGCCGGCGCGCGTCTTCCGGGTCCAGGTCCTGCGTCAGCGCGGTCGAGCCGGCCATGTCGGCGAACAGGGCGGTGATGGTCTTGCGCTCGCCGGCGGCCTCGCCGCGGGCTTCCATGGCTGCCTGTTCGGCCAGGATGCGTTCGGCGAGATGGGGCGGGGTGTAGTGGACGGGGGCGGTCGCCGGTGGCCTGGCTGGTTGCGGCGCCAGTTGAGGCGCGGGTGCCGGCGCGGGTGTGTCAGTCAGGGAAACGCCGCAGGCCCGGCAGAACTTGGCGGCAGGCGTGGCCTCTGCGCCACATTGCGGACAAACGCGGGCAAGCCTCGCCCCGCACTCCTCGCAGAAGTTGGCGCCCGCAAGGTTCGCGAAGCCGCAATGCGTGCAGCGCATTTCGCCTCCTGACCGGACCGGGTCATGCCGACCCGCCTGTTCAGACTATTAGAGGCAGATTTGGGCGGCGTGGCAAGGTGAGGGCGTCGTTGACGCCGTGGTGGCGCGGTGGTGGCAATGCAGCGCCGGCTTGGGCACAATGCAGGGCCAGCCAAGTGCCTCCGGCACGGCATCCGCTTGAGGAGCAACCGCCATGAAAAAGAGCGACACGCAAGACAGCAAGCAGGACAGCGAGCAAGACAGCATTCCGGCTCCGGAGCTGATCGATGCCAGGATCCGGGAGCTGGACGACTGGCGCGGCCAGATGCTCGGCCGGCTGCGCACGCTGGTCAGGGAAGCCGATCCGGAAGTCGTCGAGGAATGGAAATGGCGCGGCGTCCCGGTCTGGTCGCACGACGGCATCCTCTGCACCGGCGAGACCTACAAGAACGCTGTGAAGATGACCTTCGCCAAGGGCGCGGCGCTGGACGATCCTGCCGGCCTGTTCAACGCCAGCCTGGAGGGCAACACCCGCCGCGCCATCGACTTCCATGAAGGCGACAAGATCGACGAAAAGGCGTTGAAGACACTGATCCGCGCCGCCGTGGCGCTGAACCAGTCCAAGGGCCGGCGCTAGCCTCAGGCGGCGAGGCGCCGCTGCTGCCGGCGCATGCCATCGAAGATGGCGTTGGCCAGGTCCATGGGAAATTCCGGCGGCAGTGCCGAGCCGGCGGTATCGATGGCCAGGCTGGTCTGCGAGACGACCTGGTCGAGCATCGATCCGACGTCATCGGGCGAGAACCCGATGCGCTGTCCCTGGGCAAACCAGTGCCGCCGCTGGATCTCCTGGATGGCGTAGTGCGAATTCTTGCCGTGCAGCGCCATCGCCAGCCGTGCCCGTTGCGGCGCCAGCTGGTTCTTGCCTTTGCCGATGATCGGATGCGCCGACAGGATGTCGTACAGCGGCGTGGCTTCATACCGGCTGCCCGGCAGATGGCTGAGGCTGAAGTTCTTGCCATGGCCATCCGTGGCCGCGAGCAGCCAGAAGACGATCTGCGTGAGGAAGAAGTTGCGGCGATCGGACAGCGCCGAGCGTGAGCCCGACAGGATGTCGGCGATCTGCTGGATGCCAGGCCCGCCGTCCGATTCGTACTTCTGGAATGCCGAGGTCCCGGTGGCCTGGCACATGTCCTCCTGCGGCAGGCGCAGCAGCCAGGAACCGTCTGCAGAAGGCCTGCGGTCGAAGCGTTCGACTACCAGGGCCTTGATTTCCCCGAAGCGTGCAATCTCGCAGGCGGCGACCGGCAGGCCAAAGGCGGCGACGATCCTGGCGCAGAGCCATTCGTTTTCCACCGAGGTCCGCATGTCGGCGCGCATATTGCCGACCAGCCCCATTGGCAGCTTGAAGATATGCGTGGTAGGCGTACTGCCTTGCGGCAACAGCCATTGCCCGCCCCAGGACAGCAACGCGGTCTTTTCCTGCGCGCCGGCGATGGACAGGCGCAGGTCGTCGATGGGCTCGCGCAGCCCGAGCACGGGCTCGGTCGTGGCCTCGTGCAGCAGGGTGGCAATCTCGGGATCCGACAGCGGCCGCCCCTGGATGCGGTTCAACGCCGTCGGCGTTTCTCCCGGTGGCAACATCTGGATGGCGCCGGCGCAGTCGCGGCCGACCGTGGCCAGCAGCGCGAAGGCGTCGATCCCGCCGGTCTGGTACCGGGCAGCGATGCGCCGCCTGATGGCATCGCTGTCAGGCAGCAGATTGTCGAAATAATTGGCGACCACCGGTCCACGGTGTGGCTGGTTGCCCGGCGTGAAGGGCAATGACAACGACAACGGCCGGCCTTGCGGGTCGGCAATCCAGTCTTCGCGATAGGCCAGCCGGTCGCCGGCGGGCGTGGTTTCCCAGTGGCCCACCGGCAACCCGTTCATCCACAGGTCGAGCCGCTTCCCCTGCGTGCCGCGTGCCATGGCTACCAGTCCTCCCGCTGTGGTTCGGTGGTCGTGCGGACGGGACGGCTTGCCTTGGCCCCGGCGGGCTTTTTCGGCTTGTCTGCCGGCGCTGCCTTGCGAGCAACCTTGCCTGTCGGCAGGGCGGCGGGACTTGTCTCTTGCGCAGGCTCCGGCTGCGCATGGGTATCAGGGGCAGGGGAGAGCACCATATCCACGCCGAGCACGCGCAGCGCCTTGAACAGCCGCTCGACGCTGGCCGCGGCGGGATTGGCTTCCAGTTCGGCGTAGGTCTGTTGCCTGACGCCCAGGTAAGCCGCCATATTTGCCTGCGTCAGGCCCCTGGACTTCCTGAAGCCCTGCAGGATCGGGCGCAACTGGCTGAGGGTATGGATGGGATATTGCATGGTGCCGCGTGCCGGCCCGGGATGGCTGGCCATGGGTTGCTGACAATGTACAGGATATAACCTGTTTTAGTGTTTTACAAGCTATGGCCTGTATCTGAAGAATACAGGATAAAACCTGTACAGCAAGAAAACAGGCCAACACCTGTAATCTGACCGAGGTCCACAGGTGGTCCCGTAGATAGGACCACCCGGTTCCATTGAACGCGCTTGGCCCCGGGCATAGAGTCCACTTCACCCGAAGTAGCCAGAACAGTGGTGGAGACCGACATGCCTTTCAGCAGAAGACAGTTCCTGGCCAGTGCCGCGCTGGCCGCCCTGGCCTCGATGGCCCCGGCAGTGCAGGCCGCAACCGACAAGCCGATCACGATCGTGGTGGGCAGCCCGGCCGGCGGCACCACCGACGCACTGGCGCGCCTGATCGCCCGTTCGATGGGCGAGACGCTGCGGCGCAGCGTAGTGGTGGACAACAAGCCCGGCGCCGGCGGCAATATCGCCGCGCAATACGTTGCGCGCAGCACGCCGGACGGCACCACGCTGCTGATGAGCTTTACCGGCCATACCATCAACGCCTCGCTCTACAAGAACCTGCCGTTCGACGCGGTCAAGGACTTCACGCCGATATCGATGGTCGCGCGCGTGCCGAGCGTGCTGGTGGCGCGCAAGAACGCGCCGTTCAACAATACCGCCGGCCTGATCGATTATGCGAAGCGCAATCCTGGCAAGCTGAGCTTTGCCATCGGCGCGCAAGGATCGTCGCTGCACCTGGCGAGCGAGCAGTTCAAGCTGCAGACCGGCACCGATATCCTGAACATTCCCTACAAGGGCACCAATCCCGCACTGACCGACTTGCTGGCCGGCACCGTGGACCTGATGTTCGCCAGTACCGTCAACGTGCTGCCGCATGCGAAGTCCGGCGCGCTCAAGATCCTGGGCGTCAGCAGCAAGCAGCCGCTGGCGCAGTTCCAGGGCGTGCCCACCATCGGCAGTACCGTGAAGGGCTTCGAGTCATCGGCGTGGTTCGGGTTGTTCGGGCCGGCAAAGCTGCCGCAGGCAACCACCGACCAGCTGTATCGGGCGGTGAAGCTCGCGGTGGAGGATCCCGCGTACCAGCAGCGGATGGAAACCGAGGCCGCCAGCGCGGTCAGCATGACGCCGCAGGCGTTCGCGCAGTTTGTCCGCGGTGATATCCAGCACTGGGCCAAGGTGATCCAGGCATCCGGCACGCGGGTGGAATGATGGCGCAGGTGTCCGCACAGGCAGCGCCGCAGGCCATGCCCCAGACGCTCGCCCAGAAACTGCTGGCCCGCGCGGCCGGCCGCGCGCATGTCACGCCAGGAGAAATCGTCACCTGCCGCGTCGACCTGGCCATGATGCATGACTCGGGCGGCCCGCGCCGCGTGAAGCCGCTGCTGGAGAAAATCGGCGCCCGGGTCTGGGACCCGTCCAGGGTGGTGGTGGTCACCGACCACTACGTGCCCGCCCATGACGCCGACAGCCGCAGGATCGTGCAGATCGCACGCGACTGGGTCAGGGAGGAGGGCGTGGCGCGTTTCCACGACATGGAGGGCATCTGCCATGTGGTGGTGCCGCAGAAGGGCTACCTGCGTCCCGGCATGATGGCGGTCGGCGGCGACAGCCACTCGTCGACCGGCGGTGCTTTCGGCGCCTACATGTTCGGCATCGGCGCGACGGAGATGCTTGGCGTGCTGGTGACCGGGGAGATCTGGGTACGCGTGCCGCAGACCATCCGCATGCAATGGCATGGCCAACTGCGCGCCGGCGTGTCCGCTAAGGACATGATGCTGCGCATGTGCACGCAGTTCGGGATGGACGGCGGCCAGTACCAGGCGGTCGAATATGCCGGCGCCGCCGTGTCGGCGTTGTCGATGCAGGAGCGGATGACGCTGTCGAACATGACCGCCGAGCTCGGCGCCCAAGCCGGCCTGGTGGCGCCCGACGCGGTCACGCGTGACTGGCTGCTCGGCGCCGGCGTGGAGGCTTCGGACATCGACGTCGACCGCTGGCAGTCGGATGCCGGCGCCGCCTGCCTGGCTACCCATGACTTCGACGCCGCGTCGCTGGCGCCGCAGGTTTCGCGGCCGCATACCCCGGCGGATGCGGGCGATGTCGACAGCCTTGGCAATGTGGGAATCGACATCGCGTATATCGGCGCCTGCACCGGCGCCAAGCTCGACGACCTGCGCATGGCGGCGCAGGTGCTGCGCGGGCAGCGCGTGGCGCGCAATATCCGGCTGTTGGTGGCACCGGCCAGCGCCGCCGACCAGGCGCAGGCCGAGCGGGAGGGTACGCTGGGCGCGCTGGTGGCTGCCGGTGCCGAACTGCTGCCGAACGCGTGCGGCGCGTGCGCCGGCTACGGCGAGCACCGCTTTGGCGAGGACACCGTGGTGATCAGCGCCACCGCACGCAATTTCAAGGGGCGCATGGGCGCCGCATCGTCGCAGGTATATCTCGGTTCGCCGTACACGGTAGCCGCGTCGGCGATCGCGGGCCGAATCGCCGATCCACGGGAGATGCTGTCGTGAACAAGACGATGACGCCAGACATTGGTCCTTTCACCGGTCGCGCCTGGGTGTTCGGCGACGATATCAATACGGACTTGCTCGCGCCCGGCGCCTACATGAAGTACGGCATCGAAGAACTCGCGCGCCATTGCATGGAGCATGTCGATCCCGAGTTTGCCGGCGCGGTGCGGCCCGGAGACATCGTGTTCGGCGGGCGCAATTTCGGCGCGGGATCGTCGCGCGAACAGGCGGTGGAAGTGCTGCGCCACCTGGGCGTGGCAGCCGTGGTCGCGCCGTCGTTCGCCGGGCTGTTCTATCGCAACGGCTTCAACCTGGGCCTGCCGCTGTTCACCTGCCCGGCGCTGCCCCGGATCGCGGCGGGCCAGCGCGCCGGTTGCGATCTTGCGCGTGCGCAGGTCTTTGTCGAAGGCGTCACGCCGCTACAATGCGAACCGATTCCGCCGCACCTGGTGGACATGATCCACGACGGCGGCCTCGTGCCGCACCTCGCACGCAAGATTGCGGCGGGCCAACTTTCCGTGACCGGGATTCCAGCATGACACTGAAGCAACGCCTGCAACAACCCGGCATCGTCACCGCACCGGGTGTCTACGATGCATTTTCCGCGCTGCTGGTCGAACAGGCCGGCTTCCAGGCCGCCTACCTGTCCGGCGCCAGCATCGCCTATACGCGATTCGGCCGGCCGGATATCGGCTTCCTGTCGCTCGACGACGTGGCCTCGGTCACCCGCAATATCCGCGAGCGCGTGGCGCTGCCGCTGATCGTCGATGCCGACACCGGCTTCGGCAATGCACTTAACGTAGTGCAGACCGTCCGCGTGCTCGAGCGTGCCGGCGCATCGGCGATCCAGCTGGAAGACCAGGCAATGCCCAAGCGCTGCGGGCATCTCGACGGCAAGTCGGTGATCCCGGCCGCCGAGATGGCGGGCAAGATCCGCGCCGCCTGCGATGCGCGCCGCGATGCGGGCACGCTGATCATTGCCCGCACCGATGCGGTGGCGGTGGAGGGCATGGAAGCGGCACTGGAACGCGCCGAGCGCTATGCCGAGGCCGGTGCCGACCTGCTGTTCGTGGAAGCGCTGCGCAGCCGCGAAGACATGTCGGCAGCCATCGCCAGGCTCGGGGCACGCGCGCCGCTGCTGGCCAATATGGTCGAAGGCGGCAAGACGCCGGTGCTGCCCGCGCCGGAACTGGAACAGATCGGCTTTCGCGTCGTGATATTCCCCGGCGGTACCGTGCGGGCGCTGGCCTTTGCGCTGCGCGACTACCTGCAGAGCCTGGGCGCGCACCAGACCACCACGCCGTACCTGGACCGGATGCTCTCGTTCCAGGCGCTCAACGAGACGATCGGCACGCCTGAAATGCTGGCGCTGGGCAAGCGCTACGAATAGGGCAGCAGCGCTTGTCCAGGCGGCGCGACGGGCGTACCGTGGCGGCAATGCCACGGTACGCTCGTCAGCCTGTTGCCCATGTCTTTGGATGCCAATCCCGATCTTCCCCGCTTCCAGCAAGTCCGGCTGATCCTGCGCGACCGTATCCGCGGCGGCTACTACGAGACCGGGATGCCGCTGCCCGGCGAGCGCCAGCTCGCCGAAGAATTCGGCGTGGCACGCGTCACCGTGCGCTCGGCGCTGGCGCGGCTGGAAGAGGAGGGGATGGTCGCGCGTCTGCGCGGAAAGGGCACCGTGCCGACCTTCCGGCATGCGGCAGTCACCGCCACGGCGGTGCGCGGCGGGTTGCTGGACAACATCGTCAGCGTCAGCAAGCGAACGCGCGTCACGGTCCTGGAATGGAAGCGCATGCCGGCTCCGCCAGCGGTCAGCACGGCGCTGGACCTGCCGCCCGGCGCCGCGGTGCTCAAGGTGGTGCGCGTGCGCAAGTTCAAGGCGCAGCCGATCGCCTATACCGAGGTCTTCGTGCCCGACGACCTGGCCACCGCGCTCGACCGGCATACGTTGCAGGACACGCCGATGCTGGTGGCGCTGGAACAGCACGGCGTGCATGTCGTTTCCGCCGACCAGACCCTTGGGGCTGCCGTCGCGGACCTTCAGGTTGCCCGCATCCTGCGCCTTAGTCCCGGCGTGCCGCTGTTGCGCGTTTCGCGCATCGCCACGGATCGGCAAGGCCGGCGTGTGCAATACCTGGTGGGCTTGTATCACCCGGAGCGCTACACCTACCAGATGCGCCTGTCGCGCGTGGGCGGGGCTACGCGTGTCTGGATCGACGCCGATTCGTCGGACGCGGGCGCGGCGGGCACGACGATTTCGCCGCTGGAATAATTCTGGGCCGCCCAAAATTCGATTTTTTTGTCCAGCCGGTTTTGAAAGGTCGTCCCTTCCGCTGAATTCAAATGTCGGAGCGAGCGTGCTTTTTGTGCGGGGTTGGCGTCTTTTGCGGGGTGGTGGTGGGGCGGTGGTGCTGGCCTGACGTGACAGAATTTAGCCCAGGGTGGGGCAATGGATTCACGGTGGGCAAAGTTAAAATGTCCGCCTTCTCATTGCGCGGCGGCGCCGCCATCGCGCGCTCCAGATCGAGCCGGTTGATCAGCCGCTGCCGCTTGGTGTTGGGCGCCGGCCGGTGTGGGCGCGGCGGCTCGCCGGCCAGCGTGCGCGACGGCCCGATGGTTTGCCGGCTGTCGCGCCGCGCCTGCACCTGCGCGGCAATGGCCAGCACGTGCCCGAGCCGCTTGTTCTCGACGATCGCGCCCTGGTCGACCTCGGCGAGCTTGTCAAAGGTGGTGTAGGGCAGGGACGCGCCGTCGGCCCACAGCTCGATCCGCCCGTCCGGATACTCGGCGACCTCGAGGTAGCGGTGGACCAGGCGCCGGTGCTCGGGCCGGTCCTCGAGCAGGTACAGCACCTTGTCATACTGCAGCGTGAGGCTGGCCGACACCTTGCGCCACTCGCGCCAGCTGAAGATCCGCTCCAGATCCTCATCGCCGCGCAGCGGCCGGTGCGCATCAAAGTCGCTGCGCGGCACCTTGGCAAAGCGCGCGTTGAAGTCGGCGATGAAATGCGCGGCAAAGGCATTGGCCGCATCCATCGTGCTGATGCCGCGCAGCCGCAGCTCCTTGACCAGCCGGTCCTGCAGTGTGCCGTTCATGCGCTCGACGCGGCCCTTGGCCGGGCTCGAATTGGCGCACAGGATGTCGATATTCAACTCGAACAGCGCGCGCCCGAACTGGGTGTAGCCGCGCCCCTCGGCGCTGTCCCGGGCATTGACCCGGAAGACACTGAACTTGTCGCTGTAGAACGCCATCGGCTTGCCGTGGCGCTCAATGTAGGCGCGTGTGGCGGTGAAGTACGCTGGTGTGGATTCCGATGGGACGAACAGCAACTGCATCAGCCGACTGGTGGCATCGTCGACAAACACCAGTAGCGTGCAGGCCGGGGCCCGGTCCTCGAACCAGGCGTGGTCGCTGCCGTCGATCTGCACCAGCTCGCCCAGGCAGGCGCGGCGGTTGCGCGGCTGGTGCACCTTGGGCGGGCGCAGCTTCCTGGGGATCCAAAAACCGGCGTCGATCATGATCCGGCGCACCGTTTCCGTGGCCAGGTTGATGCCATGGCGCTCGCGCAGCTTCTCGGCCGCCAGCGTGGGGCCGAAGTCGGCGTAGCTGTCGCGGATCAGGCCCCGGACACGGGATTCCAGCCCGGGCGGGAGCTGGCGGTTGCTGTCACGACCACGCTTGCGCGAGCCCAAGCCGACGGGACCGTCCTCACGGTAGCGTAGTACCAGACGTTCCACCTGACGCCGTGATAAGCCGAGCTTCTCGGCCGCGCGCCATACCGACAGGCCATGATCGACCACGGCCTGAATCACCTTGAGCCGATCGAGTTCGCGCATAGTCATCGTGATGGTCTCGGGCTTGCGCATCGCGGCCTCCGGTCTCGGACAGACGGAAAGCCGCCAGCATGCCAGCCTTGGCAAGGGGGTACGACATTTCTATTTGGCTCAAGTACGACATTACTATTTGGCTCAAGTACGACATTACTATTTGGCTCAAGTACGACATTACTATTTGGCTCAAGTACGACATTACTATTTGGCTCAAGTACGACATTACTATTTGGGCCTAACATTTTTGTTTCGCATAATGTATGTTATGTTAAATCAAGTTGATGGCGCACGCAGGTCAAGACACCGTCTCATCCCCGTAACAGCGCGGACCGGGGCTGCGCACGGACCAAGGTGGCGTGCAGGCGCCAGCCTGCGGAATCGGTCAGAGGACGATACCGCGCTCTGCCTTTAGCTCGGGGACGTCGCTTTTCTCGCCAAGCATGTCCATGAGCTCGCGTTCGATTTTGTGTGAGATCTGTGCCATGGGTACGTCATTGGCGTTGCCTTCGAACGGGTTCTCGGTACTTTCGCCCACCTGCTCCAGCGCTAGGTACATCCACGAGATCATAGTGCCGAATGGAATGACCAGCCAGATCATGTTGCCATGCATGAAGCCTGAAACGCCGGCATTGAGCTTTTCGAACTCTGTAAGCAGCCCAAAGGGCAGCAGCACACAAAAGGTACGGACAAACAGCTTGTTGATGACCGCATATTGCCTGGGGTACGGATAGTCCTTGATGCGCTCCGCTCGCCCTTGCTGCGCGATGAAGCCCCTGAGCAATCCTCCCAACTCCAGGTAGAAGGCATTGCTGATCTCGCCCGCGTCAAGGAACCGCTTGATCGTCGCTGACTGCATTCCCAGTAACCGGCTGGTCTTGCTCTCGGCATGCGAAAGCGAGTCGAGCTCGGCCTTTGGCAGGTATCGCGCGAGCGCCTTATCCAATGGCGTTTCCCACTCCGGGATCCGGTAGTACTTGCGGTACTCCACGATGGATGCCTTGCCCGCGTTTTCCCACACCCTTGGGGTCCTCAGCTGGTAACGCAGCGCCGTCAGCCAGGCGCAATGCCTTAGGATCAGTTCGCGCGCGCCCGGCTGCCCTGCCAGGAAATCCCGGCTCATCACGCCCAGGCACCGGCTGCCATTCAGAATTTCGGTCCAGATCTGGTGGGCCTCCAGCGCCCTGCTGTAAGTCTGCACGTTCCTGAAACCCACGATAAACGAAGTGGCCGTTCCCAGAAGCACCACAACCGAAACCGGGATTGACAGCCATTTCAGTCCCAGGAACTGGTAGAGCATGACTGGCAGCGATGCGCATGCTACCGAGGCATAGAGTTGCCGTCTCGACCAGAACGTGAACTCGGATATTGAGTACGATTTTCCAAGGTGCATGGTGCATGCGTCTCACTAATTACTCCCTGCCGCCAGCCGCATCAGTGCGGCATCGATGGCATCCAGCGACGCGTGCAGGCCGGCCGCATGCGCCTCGTCCCTGAGCTGGCGCAGGTTCTCGCGAAGCGCCGGCGTGCCGCCGCCCTCCTCTTCCTGCCCGGCGTCGACCAGGGCGCGGCCCCTGCGGATCAGGAAGTCGCCCCAGGGGAACGGCTCAGGCCGCATGTAGTCCTGTAGCGCCGCCAGGTAGCGATCCGCTTCCTGCCAGCGCCGCAACGACACGGAAACGTCGATCGCGGCTTCCAGCAGGTCGACGTGGCAATGGCTCACGCAGCCCTGCGCCAGGATCGCTTCGGCCTGCCGCAAGGCGTCGAGTTGCCGGCCGGGATCGCGCGTGGTGCGTGCCAGGAAACCCAGCACGGTGGGGCCCGAGTAGCGCAGCCCGCTGGCGTGGCTCAGTTGCAGCGCCTCATCGAGCAGTGCCTCGGCTTCCTGCATCTGGCCGAGCGCGCCGAGGGCGAGGCCAAGCCGCGCCAGCACCTCGGCCTCGAAGCGGCGCGCGCCCAGCCGGCGCGTCAGCGCCAGGGCCAGCCGCGCTTGCGCTTCAGCGCGCGGCCAGTCGCCGGCCAGCTGCGCGGTCGAAGTCATGACGTCGTAGGCCAGCATTTCGCTGCGCGCATCGCCGATGCGCTGGGCCAGCCGCAGCCCTTCCTCGCAACCGGCACGCGCCGCATCGAGCTGGTTGCGGAACAGCTCCACCGCGCCCACCATCGGCAGGTTGGCGCATTCGATGCGGACAAAGCCGTGTGCCCGCGCCAGTTCGACGCAGCGGGCAAAGTGCGCATGGGCGGTAATCATGCGGCCTTGCTGGTAGTAGGCATCGCCGAGGCCGCCAAGCGCACGCGCCTCGCCCAGCACCGATCCGGCTGCGCGTGCGTGGCCGAGGGCGCGCTGGTGGGCGGCGAGGCACTGGTCCATGTCGCCCATCGGGAAATAGAGGTTGCCGCGCAGCGATTCGATCTCGGCCAGCCGCTCGGACTGGCCCAGCGCGGCGGCGGCCTGCTCGGCCTCGCGCAGCGCTGACAGGGCTTCGTCATGGCGGTCGAGCAGGCGCAGGGCCGCCGCCGTGCCCTGCCATGCCCGCGCCTGCTGCGCCGCCCCGCTCGCAAGCGGCTGGGCCTGCCGGAACGCCTGCAGCGATTGCGCGGCTAAACCCAGATCCAGCGCCAGCTCGCCATGCAGGCAGGCAAGCGCATGCCGGCAAGCGTCATCGCTGTCGAGCCGCCGCGCGCGTTCGACCAGGCGCAGCGCGCGCTCGCCGCGGAAGTGCGCCGCCTCGTGCCGTGCCGCGGCGGCATAGGCCTCGGGCGCGCCGGAATCGCCCGCGGCGTCGAGGTGCTCGGCCTTCAGTGCCGGGTCCCTGCCCTCGTACCAGGCGGCCGCGCGCCGGTGCAGGTTCTGCCGGCGCGACTTGAGCAGCGAGGCGTACACCGACTCATGGATCAGCGCGTGCATGAACAAGTAATCCTCGCCTTCCGGCCGCGTCATGGCGGCCATGACCAGGTGCTCGCACGCATAGGCGGGATCCTGGATCAGGTGCCGCAGCGCGGCGGGGCTGAAGCGCTGGCCCAGCACGGCAGCGGCTTGCAGCGCCTGCCGGTCGGCGGTGGAGAAGCGGTCCAGCCGCGCCAGCACGATGCTCTGCAGCGTCCCGGGCAGTTCGTCCCCGCCGGTTTCCGCGCCCGCCTCGGCGCCGCGCAGCAATTGGTCGAGGAACAGCGGATTCCCTTCCGCCCGGCGGATGCAGGACGCGGCCATGGCGGGATCGACCTGCCGGTAGCAGGCCGCCAGTTCGTGCGCTTCGGTATCGTCCAGCGGCCCGAGATCGATGGTGGTCAGCGGCGCGCCCTGACTGGTCGCGCGCCACGCCGCATCGACCGGGTCGTGCTCCGGGCGCACGGTCAGCACGAGCAGCAGCGCATGGTTGCGCGTTGCCGCGGCCAGCTGCGCGAGGCAGTCGAGCACCGTACGCTCCGCCCAGTGCACGTCTTCGACCACGATCAGCTGCGCCCGGGCGGCACTGCGCCGGATAGCCAGCGCTACCATCAGGCGCTGCGCGCCGCGCTGCCGGCTGGCGGCATCCATCGCGGCCAGTGCGGCGGCATGCTCGGGGGACTGGGGCAGCTCCAGCATGTCGCGCGCAAACATGAGGTCTTGCTCCGCAAGTTGCCAGGCGGTGAGCCTGCCTTCGAGGGCCGCCCCGTTGCCGCCCTCCGCATCGGAACGCGGCGCGGCGCCCAGCAGGCTGCGCGCGAGCATGCGCATGGGATCGCCGCCGCTGCCGGCGCCGAAGTCAAGCACCAGGGCCCGGTGCGCTTCCATCCCGCGTTCGCGCGCCAGCGCGACGAAGCGTCCGGCCAGCCGGCTCTTGCCGATGCCGGCCTCGCCGCGGATCAATACGACGCGGCCATGGCCCGAGCGCAGGCAGCTGTCGGCCACGCCGGCCAGTTGGGCCAGTTCCGCGTGCCGCCCGATGAAGGCGTGCTCGGCCGGCGCCTGCTCCACCCCTAGGAATCGCCGTACGTGCCACAGCGGGATCGGCTCGGCCACGCCGGGCAACGCGGCCCGGGCCGCGCAATCGGCTTCCAGGCGTCCGGGCAGCGCCTGGTAGACCCGGTTGGACACCATGGTGGCGCCGGCCCCGGCAGCTTCCATCGCCTGCAAGGCCACGCCGACCGGGCCGCCGGTCAGCATCATGCCGCTGTCACCATAGGCCGCCAGCACCTGCCCGCTTGCCAGGCCCACCCGGGCCTGCAGCCGAGCCTCGGCGGCACCGGCCAACCGCGCCAGCCCGGCATGCAGCGCCCCCGCGGTGTGCAGCGCGCGCTCGGCGTCGTTGCCGTGCGCCACCGGAACCCCAAACACGATGGTCAGCCGGGTGCCGATTTCATCAGTAATGTGGCCGCCGCAGGCGCCCGCCAGGGCGCGGGCCTGCTGGCGCCAGCAGGCCAGGGCCTGGTGCAGTTGCTCGGGTTCCAGCGCGCCGGCAGCGCCCTCGTCCAGGCTGGCCACCAGCACCACCGCATGGCGCAGTTGCGGCTCGGGTGTCAGGGCGGCCGCCAGCGTGGCGGCGGATGGGGCCATGTCCGAACCGGCCGTTTGCACGGCGGCGTCGTCACCGCCCGGGCTGCCCGCTGCCGGCTCGCGCCGCGCGCGCAGGATGGCCTGGTACAGCGCGTCGGTCTCGGGCTCGGGCGACACGCCGAGCTCGCGTTGGAGTGCCGCCCGGCACAGCCGGTATTGCTTGAGCGCCAGCGCCTGCCTGCCCTGCCGCTCATACAGCCGGATCAGCGCCCGGTGCACGGCTTCCTGCAGCGGGTCGAGCGCAAGCAGGCGCGTGGCGCTGGCGATGGCAAGGTCGGTCGCGCCGGCCTGCTCGTGATGCGCCAGCAACTTCGCCAGGACGCCCAGCGCCACGCCGCGCAGGCGCTCACGCTCGATTGCCAGCCAGTGGTCGAAGGCCGGCGCGGCGGCGTGGAAGCCCTCCAGCAAGTCGTCCCGGTACAGGTCCGCGGCGCGGGCCAGCGACGCCGGCGTGGCTTCACGGGCACACTGCTCGAACTCGCACACGTCCACCGAGATCTCGCCCAGCATCACGCAGTCGCCTTCCGCCAGTACCACGTGCTGGCCGTGCGTGCCGGCATCGTCCAGCGCGCGGCGTGCAGCGCTCAGCGCCTGGCGCAGGCTGCTGCGCGCCTGCTCGGCATTGCTCTCCGCCCAGCACAGCGCGGCCAGCTTGTCGCGCGGCTGGGCCCGCCCCTGGGCCAGCGCGAGATAGGCCAGCACGGCGCGCGCCTTGCGCGCCGTCAGCGGAATCGGCGTGCCGTCGGCGGAACTGAGGTGGAAACCGCCGAACAGGTCAAGACGGGCGCGGGTCATGGGATGGAGGCTGGCAAGCCCATCATTTATAGGCGACGCCAAAGGACTACGCTGCGTAGCCCCGCCGCAAAGAGAATCAATCGCTACTTTCACGCCCGCGGCAACTTTCACGCTTCTTTCACGCAGGACTGCCGGACCCCTTCACGGCCCCTGCCTAGTATCAGCACAACCTCGGGCGCGAGGCACCACCGCGGCGCGCGCGAACGGTCAATTTCATCGGGACAAGGGCTGTCTCCATCACACTGGAAGGATTGCGTCATGGCACATACTGATTCGCGGAGTGTTTCGGTCTCAAGCACCAACGCCAGCTCGATCGAGCGCTTCGAGGCGGCCCTGGAGCTGCTGCACGGCTACTACGGCGACCCGCTCACCGTGATCGACCATGCGCTGGCGGAAGATCCCGGCTTCGTGATGGGGCATGCGCTGCGCGCCGGGATGATGATCACCGCCGGCGACGGCACCGTAGCGCCGCTGCTGCGGGAAAGCGTCGAAGCCGGCGAGGCGCTGTCCGCCGGCGCGAACGAGCGCGAACGCCGGCATATCGCCGCGGCGCGCGCGTGGCTGGATGGCCACTTCACATGCTCGATCCAGCTCTACGGCGACATCGTGATCGACTATCCGCGCGACAGCCTGGCGCTGCAGGTTGCCCATATCGGCGACTTCCTGCTTGGGCAGTCCACCCTGCTGCGTGACCGCATCGCCCAGGTGCTGCCCCACTGGAATACCCGCGTGCCGGGCTTCGGCTATGTGCTGGGCATGCATGCCTTCGGCCTGGAGGAAACGCACCGGTACGAGCAGGCCGAGGAGCGCGGCCGCTTCGCGCTGGAGCTGAACCCGCGCGATCCCTGGGCGATCCATGCGGTGGCCCACGTGATGGAAATGCAAGGCCGCCAGGACGAAGGCATCGACTGGCTGAGCGGGCGTGCCGGCGACTGGTCGCAGGACAACATGATGGCCGTGCACAACTGGTGGCACCTGGCCCTGTTCCACCTGGAGCTCGGCCATGCCAGGCAGGTGCTGGACATCTACGACGCGCATATCCGCGAAAACCAGTCTTCAGTCGCGCTGGAACTGATCGATGCCTGCGCCATGCTGTGGCGTCTGCACTTGCGCGGCATCGACGTGGGCTCGCGCTGGAATGAACTGGCCGACACCTGGCAGGCCCGCGATGCGCAAGGGTACTACGCTTTCAACGACACCCATGCGGCGATGGCCTTCCTGTGCGCGGGGCGCGATGACGCACTCACCGCCCTGCTCGCCGGCATGCGCGCCGCTGCAGCCGGAGGCGGCTGCAACGCCATGATGACGCGCGAGGTCGGCCTGCCGGTGACCGAGGCCCTGGTCGCCTTCTCCCGGGGCAACTATGGCCGTGCTATCGGGTTGCTGATGCCGGTACGCCAGATCGCGCATCGCTTCGGCGGCAGCCATGCCCAGCGAGACCTGATCAACCTGACCCTGATCGAGGCGGCGCTGCGCGGTGAACACGCCAACCTGGCCTGCGCGCTGGCGGCCGAGCGCATGGAGCTCAAGCCGATGAACCCGAGCCTCAGCAAGCTGGTGCAACGCGCGTCCGCGCTACAGCGCGAGGCGACGGACGGCCGGCAGGACGCGGCAGCGGCGAAGGCGGCATAGGGGCTGTCACCTGTGGCGGGCGGGCGCCAGATGCCCGCTTTCCATGACCACGCGCCGCCTCGCTAAGGTATGCTTTCGCCTTCGAAACGGTCTTCTCAGAGGAAGAAATGCGGCGCGTCGTATTCAATCAGAAGGGCGGTGTTGGCAAGTCAACAATTGTATGCAATCTTGCGGCAATCAGCGCCAGCGAAGGCTTGCGCACTTTGGTCGTCGACCTGGATGCGCAAGGCAACTCGACCCAATACCTGATGGGCGCGCGCGCCAGCGAGGCGAGTCCGAGCGCGGCAAACTTCTTCGAAGCGTCCCTGACCTACAGCTTCAAGCCGGTGGACCTGACGTCGTATATCCATTCGACGCCCTTCGAGAACCTCGACGTGATGCCAGCGCATGCCGACCTTGACGCCCTGCATGGCAAGCTTGAGTCCCGCTACAAGATCTACAAGCTGCGCGACGCCCTGCTCGAACTGGAGTCGGTCTACGACGCCATTTACATCGACACACCGCCAGCCCTGAATTTCTATACGCGCTCTGCACTGATTGCCGTGGAGCGCTGCCTGATCCCGTTCGACTGCGATGACTTCTCGCGCCGTGCCCTTTACACGCTGCTCGATAACGTGAAGGAAATCCAGCAAGACCACAACGACGCGCTGCAGGTCGAGGGCATCGTCATCAACCAGTTCCAGCCGCGCGCCAGCTTGCCGATAAAGCTGGTCGAAGAACTGATCAGCGAGGGGCTGCCGGTACTTGCGTCGCGGCTGTCTTCCTCGGTAAAGATCCGGGAATCGCACCAGCACGCTACTCCCATGATTCACCTGGATCCGCGCCATAAGCTCGCGCAGGAATACGTGGCGTTGCACCGGGAGTTGGCTGGCTGAAAACTGCACGTGCGCCCGGGTCAGGCAGCCCCCCTGCTTCGCGGACGCGTACCAGGCGCTGGCGGTGGTGTCAGTACTACCAGAACAGGAAGTGCCGATGCTGCCGTGCCTGGGCTTCGCGAGGCGACCGGGCCTCAGGGCTGAACCGCGCCTCCGGGTCGACAACCCGTGCCCGCAGTGCCATATCGTAGAACGCGCCTACCATCGGCAGGGCGCTGCGCGCGCCCTGCCCCCAGTAGTCGCCGAGCGTCACGCGCCCATCATCAAAGCCCGCCCACGCGCCCGCGACCAGTTGGGGATGCATCAGGATGAACCAGCCATCGGCATTGTCCTGCGTCGTGCCCGTCTTGCCCGCCACGTCGGCGCGAATTCCGAAGCGCGTCCGGATGTCCGCCCCGGTGCCTCGGGCCACGACGTCGCGCATCACATCGACGAGCGTTTGCGCCGCAGCTGAGGGCAGTGCCTGTTCCGGCGATGCGCTCCCAAATTCGGCAAGGACCTTGCCCTCGTGATCCTCGATGCGGGTGACCATGCGCGGCTCGACATAGGCGCCGCGGTTTGCAATCGTGCTGTAAGCCGAGACCATTTCCTTGAGCGTGACCGGGCTCGTGCCGAGCGCTAGCGACGGCACCGGTTCAAGCGCACTCTCGCGCACGCCCATCGCGCGCGCAAGCCGTGCGACTTTTTCGGGGCGTGTCTTTTGCATGAGCTGGGCGGTAACGCGGTTGCGGGAGTACACCAGCGCGTCGCGCAGCGTCATCGGCCGGCCGGTAGGCGGCTCCGCGTCGGTGGGCCGCCACATGGCCTGCCCTTTCAGTGGAATGGCAACGCTGCGGTCTACGATCGTGTCGCCCGGCCGGGCGCCATCTGCGAACGCCGCCCCGTAGACAAACGGCTTGAATGTCGAACCCGGCTGACGCCGGGCCTGCTGCACGTGATCGAACGGTGCGTCCGTGAAATCGCGACTACCGACCCATGCCCTGATATCGCCGTTGCGCGGATCGATCGCGATAAAACCCGCCTGGACCTGCGTCTTGCTTCGGCAGAGGTCACGGACGAAGGTCAGGTTCCGGCCGAGGTTCCTGAGCGCCGTCTGATCCGATTTGCCAGCATCGCGTGCGGCGCGATATTCGGGCGTTTGCCGCATGAACGTCCGGAACAGGTCGTTGCCTGGGTGACAGCCCCGGCGTTCGTTCCATGCCCCGTTCGCGATCCATTGCAGCTGGCTCGCCTGCCAGTTCACCGCCTGCAACGCCATGGCCTGCAGGCGAAAATCTATGGTCGTGCGCACGACAAGCCCGTCGGCGTAGATGTTGTAGCCGTTGCGCTCGGCCCATGCGATCAGCCACTTGCGCAGTTGCACTGAAAAATGCGGCGCGGCGCTTCGCGGCGCGGCCTGCACCTCGAAATTGACCCTGAGGGGCTGTCGGCTCAACCAGATGTAAGCATTGGGCCTGAGCTTCCCGTGCTTGTTCATCTGCCCTAGCACCGTGTTCCGCCGCTGCATGGCGCGCGCCGGATTGAGAACGGGGTTGTAAGTGCTGTTGGCCTTGAGCATGCCGACCAGTGTCGCGCTTTCGAGAATATCGAGCTGATGGGCCGATTTGCCGAAGTAGGTGCGCGCCGCCATTTCCACGCCGTAGGCGTTGTACAGGAACGGCACATTGTTCAGGTACGTCTCAAGGATCTGGTCCTTGCTGTACACGGCTTCGATCTTGAGCGCCGTGATCGCTTCCCTGATCTTGCGTGCCAGGGTCGGGGCGCGGCCGACTTTGTCGGGATACAGGTTGCGCGCGAGCTGCTGCGTGATGGTCGAACCGCCCTGGCGATCGCCGGAGAACGTATGCAGCGCAGCCGCCGCCATGCGCAGCCAGTCGATGCCGTGATGCTCGTAGAAGCGGTGATCCTCGGTTGCGATCAATGCATCCAGCATGTACGGCGAGATCTGCCTGAGCGATACCCACTCGCGATTGACCGGTTTGAATTCGTCGAGCACTCTGCCGTCGACCGACACGATGAGCGCCGGGCGGTCGATGCGAGCTTTCCGAATATCGCTGATGCCAGGTGTAAAAGGCACGAGCGCCAGCACGTACAGCAGGAACAGCACGGGCACCGCGGCGAGGGTCAGGATGACGCCGCGTCGCGTCGGCCGGCGCATGCGTTCCAGCGCGCCCTTGAAGGCGCGCCCTGCCGCCGTGACGCTGGCAACGACCAGCGGTCGGATACGGATGAGCCACCGCGCGCAATACTCTCGAAACAACAATACAGGGCGGCGAATCACGGTGGCGGGACGTTTGGCGGAAAGAGCGGGATCGTACCAAAGCGCGGGAACGCGTCTGGTGCCAAACGTGGATGCGCGGCACCGCGCTAACAATCGATTACATCTGTTTCATTTGGACAGAGTCATTCGTGGCAGGCTGAGCATGGGTCTTGGGCTTTCCCACGAAAACTTGTCGGACAAAGACCGATAGCACTACAAACAGGCAGCGACTAGATTGACCCGCTCGATCTGGCATCTTCATGGGAGGCGAAAACATGCAGGACATTCTTATTCTGACCGTCGGAGGTCTGTTGCTCGCTGCCCTCCTCTTCCCCGGTCACAAAAGCCGGCGAAGCAAGTAATCGATGCAGTCTGGCGACGAGAATCGACGGAGACCCTGGTTCGGCTGACAGCCCTGCCTGACGACCGCCCGGGTTCGCGTCGGTCTGCCATTGAATGGGGTTGCGGCAGGTGGAATCGAACCACCGGCCTCGGGGAGAATAAGACCCGCGCGCTTCCACTGCGCTATGCCGCAATGAGAGCAATTGTGCGACTTTCGACATACGGCCACTGTGCGCTTGCGCACTGGCCGATATAAGAAAAAGAGCGATGGCGATCGTGGGCTCCAGCGCTCGTCAGGTACCCAGGGCGGCGCTATTATCAAATGCAATAACCTGACTCTTGACGCGTTCGGCCCGTCCTTCGCGTCTTTCTGCATCGGAGGGGAAACGTGCCAAACGTAATGTCCGACGGTGTTTCCATCCACTACGAGGTGAAGGGCCAGGGTTCGCCTGTGCTCTTGCTGGCGGGGCTGGCGGGAGTGGGTACATCGTGGGGGCCACAGATCGAGCTGTTCGCCGCGCATCACCAGGTAATCGTGCCCGACCACCGCGGAACCGGCGCGTCCGGGCATACCGCCCGCGATATGACGATTACACAACACGCACGGGACATGGCGCGGGTTGTCGAGGCGGTAGGATGCGGGCCGGTCCACGCGGTCGGTTCCTCAACGGGGGGCGCCATCGCGCAATGGCTGGCGATCCGTCACCGCGAGCTGCTGCGCAGCGCGACCATCGTCTCTTCCATTGCACGCGCGGATGCGTTCTACCGTCGCCAGTTCGAGATGCGGCGACGGATGCTGACCGATTCCGGGATGCGCGCATCCACCGAGGCCAACGCACTGTTCCTTTTCGATGCGAGATTCATGCGCGAACACCCGGAGCAGGTGCAGGCGTGGGTGAACGCGACAGCGGCCGGCACATTTGAACCGGAGATCGGCTTCGCCCGGATCGACATGATCGTGTCGCACGACGCCTTCGACGCTCTTCCGTCGATCACGACGCCGACCCTGGTGATGGTCGGCGAGCGCGATTTCTGCGCCCCGCCCTACTTCTCCGCGGAGATTGCCGAGCGGATTCCGGGAGCCGAGCTTGCCACCCTGGACGGTGGTCACTTCATCTTCCTGGAAAAGCCCGATCTCGTGAACGCCACGATTGAGGCCTTTATCGCCAGGCACGAACAGTGAGCACGGCCTTCCGCTGTTGGTAGCACGCGGGTCAGGACATGCGCCTCTTTGATCTGGATCAGACCCACGTCGCGAGGGAAGACTATTGTTACTGAAATGTTGCAGTTCCGATGAATTTGGACGCAGCGGTTTCCGTAACCAGTTTTCCCTGGAGGGCGCCATGGCCAACCAGCTTGCCGTCTGGCATTCCGACCATATCCATTTCGCCGCACTGCTTGACCTGCTGGAAGAACAGGTGAACGCCTTTTACCGGGAGGAGCCGCCAGACTACGGCCTGATGGGCACGATCATCGATTACCTGCGCAACTATGGCGATCGCGTTCACCACCCTCGCGAGGATGTGGCATACGCCCTGCTCGTTGAGCGATCCCCGGACATGCAAATTGTGGTCAGTCGGCTCCTGCAAGAGCATCGTGTCATTGCCGCGGTGGGCGAGGAGCTGCTCAGCCGGCTGCATGAAGCTGAAAGCGACGTCATCACGTCGCGGACGGCGCTCGAAGCCGCCGCCGCCATGTACCTTGCCTACTATCGCAACCATCTCTCCACTGAGGAAAAACAGGTCATGCCGCGTGCCGCGCAGCGACTGACCGAAAGGGATTGGACCGAAGTCGCGGAGACCGTTCCGGATGGCGCCGATCCCCTGTTTGGAGACAGGGTACAAGCGCGTTTCGCGGCGTTGCGCAAACAGATCGAAGCTGCCTGACAGGGCTACACCTCTTTGGTGTCGAAGACCAGAAGATCCACGCCTGCCTGTGCAAAATTCGCCAGGTCGGCCGCGGCCGCGGCGCCCTCTGGCGAAGCGAGAGCCTGCTGCATTGCCTCCAGGGAATCGAAGGTAAGCAACGCTACCAGATGGAAAGGTGATTGCCCGGCTGGCGTCTCCACCGGACTGCTGCTTACCTCGTAAGCCTGCAAGCCGGGCATCTTCCTGGCAATCGGAATGTGCTTCGAGAAGTAGTGCGCGTCGAACGCCGCCTTGTCGGCGGGCATCTTGTACAGTGCGACAAGCTTTGCCATGTTGATCTTCCGGTTGGGCAAGCCTGGGGCGGATCGAAATGGCGCGCCAAGGCACGCGGCGCACTTGCGATCTGCCCTGCTTGCGTACAGCGGCTATTTCACGTGCAGGATGACGGTCCCCTCGGCAATCGTCGGCGCGCTGGCACCGGTACCGGTCGCGTTCTCGGCAATCCATTCCCTGGCTTTCTTGACGCTCTCATCCACGCCCGCTTTGTCATTGCAGGTCGTCACGGAGAATCCGCCATCGGTGGTCCGCACGAGCGTATAGCTCACCAAGCCCTGGACCGAGCGCATCAGGGATTCGACTTCCGGTGTCCGCTTTTCCAGCAGATCAAATAGCGCCCTGGCCCCGCTTCCGGCATAAGTCCTGATAACAGTGTGCATGATTCGTCCCTCCATCGAATGACCCCGGATTTCGCGAAGTCGCGCAAAGAAGGATGTGATGGCACCAGTTTAGGTGCGACCAGAGCTTCCATGAAAGACGGGCGGAAGACTGCTACGGCTGCCACGCGCTTGTCGGACAACGCCTGATAGCGGCGCGGTGACGTGGGCAGACACTGAGGGCACAACCTCCGGAGACGACCATGGCCAGCAAGAACATCCACGTCGTGCCTACCCATAACGGTTGGGCCGTTGAAGCGGAAGGTGGCGCCGGCAGGCAGCAGCGATTCACTTCCATGGATCACGCGATTGCCACCGGCAGGGAAAAGGCCAGGCGTGCAAAGGTGGAACTGCTTGTCCACGGCCGTGACCGCCAGATCGTGGAGCGAAGCTCGTTTGGCGATCCGGGCGACGTCGCGGGCTGATTTGGCCAGTCCCTCCGCGGGCCCGCCGCGGATTGCGAATGATTCTCGCGTGCACTATGCTCAAGACTCCCTCGAAACGGAGACTCCCATGCTGAAGCTTGGTGCGCTGATGGCAATGATCCTGGTGTCCGGTTCAGCACTGGCTAGCGCGAAATGTCCCGCGCACCCCAAGAGCGAATGGATGAAGGAAAGCGATGCCCGCGCCAAAATCGAGGCGCAGGGCTACAACATCAAGAAATTCAAGGTTGACGGAAATTGCTACGAGATCTACGGCACCACCAAGGATGGGAAAAAGGCTGAGATCTATTTCGATACCAAGACACTGGACGTGGTCAAGTCAGAAATCGAGAAGTAACGACACGGGTTTCCGTCGTCCCTGCCCTGCCGTACCATGCAGCCTTCGCGCCGGTCCATTCTGGTCTGGGACCCCATTGTCCGAATGACGCACTGGAGCGTGGCGGCACTGGTGCTGTGGGATCTGTACGAGGATTCCGGCGGGCCGCTGCACCGCAATCTCGGCTATGCCGCCGCGTGCCTGGTGCTGATCCGCGTGGCGTGGGGTGTCGCAGGGTCGGGCGCAGGGAATTTCCGCGCGTGGATGCCCACCCGTCACGGGGTACTGGCCTATCTCAAGGCCGCCGCCGCCGGGCGCCCGCCCCGCTATCTGAGCCACAGTCCGCTTGGCGCCATGATGATGCTGACGCTGTGGATCTTCATCCTCGCACTGGCATTTACCGGTTGGCTATCACGGCTGGACCTGTTCTGGGGGGAAGACGGCCCCAAGGATTTCCACGCCATCCTGGCCTACGTGTTGATGGCGCTGGTCGGCATCCATATCGCCGCTGCATGCTTCATGAGTTGGCTGCACAAAGAGAACCTGATGCTGGCCATGGTCACCGGCAGGAAACCGGCGCACGAGGAAGACAGCCCGCCGACGGACGCTGAATCAGCAACCGCGGCGGGATCACCTGCAATACCCGCCGCCTCCGCGGCAAAGCCCGGTGCCGAAGCGCCACCGCTCCGCCAGCATTGACCCTTCCATTAACCCTTCCCTTGCGCCTTCAGAAGGAGCGCGCCATGGCGACCCTAGCCCTTTCAAGCGGGACAACGATCGGCGAGATTGCGGACCGCATCTATCGCATCTCCACGCCGGTCGAGATCCCTGGCGGTGTCGGCTTCTCGTTTAACCAGTACCTGATCGACGACGAAGACCCGCTGCTGTTTCATACCGGCTTGCGCAGGCTGTTTCCGGTTGTCAGCGAGGCCGTCGAGCGGATCATGCCAATCGATCGTTTGCGCTATGTCGGTTTCTCGCATTTCGAGTCTGACGAATGCGGCGCGCTCAATGCGTTTCTCGCTGCCGCGCCGCGGGCGGAGCCACTGTGTGGCCAGATCGCGGCCATGGTCTCGGTGAGTGACTATGCCGACCGGCCGCCACGCGCGCTGGATGATGGCGAGACAATCTCGCTCGGGCAGCACAGCGTGCGCTGGCTGGACACACCGCATCTGCCGCATGCATGGGAGTGCGGGTTCCTCATGGAGACCACGTCGGCAACGCTGCTCTGTGGGGACTTGTTTACCCAGGGCGGCTCGCATCCCCCGCCGCTGACCGAAGGTGACATCCTCGATCCGAGCGAGGCGTTTCGTCGCAAGATGGACTACTTCTCGCACACCAGGAACGCCCGCGCCATGCTGGAACGCCTCGCTGCCTTGCAGCCGACGACGCTTGCCTGCATGCATGGCAGCGCCTGGCGCGGCGATGGCGCGGCCTTGCTGCGCGCGCTCGCCGACAGCGTCGAACGCGGCTAGCCCTGTCGCGCCTCAACCCTCGGCCGCTCTTTCAGGCGGCTTCCCGACATAACGCCCTCTCGGGCGTATCACTTGCCCAACACCGAGTTGTTCCAGGCTATGCGCCAACAGTCCGATGCTCCGTGCCGTGGCGAACATGCCAAACGCTGCGTCGTCAGGCAGCCCGTAGTGGGTAACCAGGGCCGCCAGGGCAACATCGATATTGGGTTGCAGGCCGGTCAGGCGAGTCGCCTTCTCGATAAAGCGGGCGATGACTTCGGGCGGATCGAACAGGGACAGCAGCGCAGCCGCGCGCGGATCGCCTTCGGGGTAGAGATGATGCCCGAAGCCAGCCAACGGCAAGCCAGCGGACAGGTGGTGGGCGATCACCTGATCTTCGCCCTCTCGGTCCAGTTCATTGAATAGCGCCTTCACGCGGCCCGAGGCGTCGCCATGCAGCGGACCGGACAGTGTGGTCAGGCCGGACAGGAGGCAGGCCGGCAGGGATGCCCCAGTGGACGCGGCAATGCGCGCGGCAAAGGCCGAGCTGGTCAGCTCGTGGTCGACCAGAAGCACCATTGCGGTCCGCAGGAGATCTGCCACTTGCGGGGATTGCTTCCACCCTTGCGCAAAGCGCAAGTGCAACGGCTGTTGTCCCGCATGCGCGCCAAAGCTGTTGGCCAACTGGCCCACCAGGCTCTGGCATTCGTAATGCAAGACGCGGGTCATGCGCCCATGGGTGGAGTGGCCCGTGGCGGCCAGCTCGGCCAGGACCCTGAACGCGGCAACACGCCCCGGCTTGCCGCAGCGGGCGGTCGATGAAAAGTCGACGGGTTGGTCGGCATTCCAGAGCAAGCGCGCAACGTCTTCCAGGCTCGCCGAGCCTGCCAGCATCACCGCGTCCTGGCCGCGGTAGTACAGCCGCTCCCGCACAAACGTGGAGAGCGCGGTGGGGATGCTGGGCTCCGCGCCAAACAGCGTATTGGTTGCGAGCGTCTCGAACTTGCGCCCGGCCTGCTTGCGCCTGGCCAGGTTTGCCACATCTTCGGCGCGGTACAGGCTGCGGCGTGTGTCCGTGGGGTCTGAAGTGACTTCCAGCTTGCCTCGGCTGACATAGGCATAGATCGTCTGCGGCCGGACGCCAAGGCGCTTGCACGCCTCCTCCATCGATATCCAGGAACCCATGATGACTTGTGGTTGAGTAATTTTATGTTGATTTTATATATCAAGATTGCCTATCAAATCAACTTATCCCACCATGCAGTCAACCTTCAACAACCTGACTGCATCCGGACATGAAGCCACAGATCCTGCAACTCAATCCCATCCTGATCCTGGCGGCCAATGACGAACTCGCCACCCGCTATCAGGTTCACAAACTCTTCGAGATCGCGGACCAGGCGGCCTGGCTGCGGGAGCATGGCGCCGCCATCGAGGCCGTCATTACCGGTGGGCACACCGGAATCTCCCGGGCGATGCTGGAACAGTTGCCTGGCCTGAAGGTGGTAGCCGTCAATGGCGTCGGGACGGATGCGGTGGATCTGGCCTACTGCCGTGAACGCGGCCTGCCCGTCACCGCCACCCTGGGCGCACTGACCGAAGACGTGGCAGACCTGGCCATCGGCTTGCTGATCGCAGCCTGCCGCAATATCTGCGCCGGCGACCGCTTTGTGCGCGACGGTCAATGGGAGTTGCATCCCCAGCCCGGCGCCATCCCGCTTGCCCGGCGCTTCAGCGGCATGCGCGTCGGCATCGTGGGCATGGGGCGAGTCGGCCGCGCGGTCGCGACGCGGGCCGCCGCCTTTGGCTGCCCCATCCGCTATACCGACCTGCACCGCATGGACGACATGCCGCATGAGTTTGTGGCAGATCTGCGCCAGCTTGCGCACGACAGCGATGCGCTGGTGCTGTGCGCGGCTGCCGACAAGGCCGAAGGCCTCGTCGATGCCGCCGTGCTGGATGCGCTCGGCGCCCGCGGCTTCCTCGTCAACGTGGCACGTGGCCGACTGGTCAACGAGGTTGATCTCGCCGAAGCCATCGCCGCGGGCCGCATCGCGGGCGCCGCGCTGGACGTATTCGTGGACGAGCCTCGCGTTCCCCTGGCGCTACGCCAGTCCGACCGCACGACGCTGCAGGCCCACCGCGCCAGCGCCACCTGGGAAACCCGTACCGCCATGGCGCAGATGGTGCTCGACAGCGTCGCCCAGGCGCTGGCCGGCAGCCGTCCCACCATGAGCCTGACCACCTGAGCGCGGGTTCAATCACGGACACCCAAGATGACCGATTTCGTTTTCCCACCCGCGGCCACGCCCGCCCTGCCCGTCAGCGGCCGCGCGGCGCTGTTTCCCGTCGCGAGGGTCTTCTGCATCGGGCGCAACTACCGGTGGTCTCCTGACGAACCGGCGCCACGGAAAATGCCCGCATGGTTCATGAAGCCCGCCACCGCCGTGGTGCCCGCGCAGGACCGGCTGCCCTATCCGCCGGGAACGGGAGACTTTTGCCACGAGGTCGAACTGGTGGTCGCCATCGGGCGTGGCGGCCGCGACATCGAGCCGGCGCAGGCCGAGGACCGCCATATCTGGGGCTATGCCGTCGGGCTCGACCTGACGCGCCGCGACCTGCAGCAGCAGGCCAAACGCGTGGGCGGACCCTGGGAACCAGCCAAGGCCTTTGACCACTCGGCGCCCTGCAGCCCGATCGTGCCCGCGGCCGACTGCGGGCATCTCCGGGAAGGGGCGATAGCGCTGGAGGTCAACGGCGTCGAACGGCAGCATGCCGACCTGTCCGGGTTGCTGTGGCCGGTTCACGAACTCGTTGCCATGCTGTCGCGCTCCGTGACGCTGATGGCCGGCGACCTCATCTTTACCGGCACGCCAGCAGGCGTGGGGCCTTTGCATCCCGGCGACGTCGTCAGCGCCAGCGTGGCCGGCATTGGCGAATTCTCACTGACCGTCACCCACTGATGGCGCAAGGCCCCCTCATTCCTGATTTTCGTTCCCACCTCATTGCTGGAGACCGTCCTTGAACGCTTCCCGAAAGATTGCCCTTGTTACGGGTGCTGGTAGCGGCGTTGGCCGCCTTACCGCGATTGGCTTGCTCGACGACGGCTGGACGGTCGTGCTGGCCGGCCGTCGCCCCGCTCCCTTGCAAGCGCTGGCCGCCGAAGCTGCCGCGCGCGGACAGGCCGCGGTGGCCATGCCTGCCGACGTTACCGACCCCGAACGCGTGCAGGCCTTGTTTGACGCGATCGAACGCGAGTTCGGGCGGCTGGACCTGCTTTTCAATAACGCGGGCGTCAATGCACCGGCCGTGCCGATGGACGAGCTGCCGCTGGACAACTGGTTCAACGTCATCAACACCAACGTCACCGGGGTCTATCTCTGCGCGCGCGCGGCCTTCGGACTCATGCGCCGTCAATCGCCGCAGGGCGGGCGCATCATCAACAACGGTTCCATCTCGGCGCATACGCCGCGTCCCTACACGGCGCCGTACACCGCCAGCAAGCACGCCGTCACTGGCCTCACCAAGGCACTGGCGCTGGACGGGCGCGCCTTCAACATCGTTGCGAGCCAGATCGACATCGGCAACGCGTTGACCGACCTGTCCGAGCGCATGACGCGCGGCGTCTTGCAGGCCAACGGAACGACCGCACCCGAGCCCATGATGGACGCCAGCCACGTCGCCAATGCCGTGCGTCATATGGCGTCGTTGCCACTCGACGCCAACGTGCTGACCATGACCGTCATGGCCAGTGCCATGCCATTCGTCGGGCGCGGCTGAATGCCCCCCGCCCCCCGCCAGCCCTCATGGCGAAGGGTGCGTCACCAGAGTTGACATGAGTTAACCAGAAACAAACGGAGACAACGATGCAGTTCACTACCCTGATCAAGACATTGGTCGTACCCGCCGCGCTGCTCATCGCACCCGGCCTGGCATCGGCCCAGAATTACCCGGCACGGCCTGTCACCATCATCGTCCCGGCGCCAGCGGGGGGTGGCATCGACCTGATCGCCCGGGTCGTCGGCGAAAAGCTTTCAGTCAAGCTTGGCCAACCGTTCATCGTCGAGAACCGTCCGGGCGCGTCCAACAACCTGGGCACTGCGGTGCTGGCCAACGCCAGGCCCGACGGATACACGATCGGCATCGTGGGCGGCAGCCACAACATCAACAAATTCCTCTTCAAAAACCTGGGATGGGATCCGCAAAAGAGCTTCGAGCCCATCGTCTACACGCATGAAATCCCGCTGGTGTTCGCGGTCTACCCGAAACTCCCGGTCAAGACGGTGCCTGAGCTCGTCACCTGGATGAAGGCCAATCCCGGCGAGGCCAAGGTTGCCACCTCCGGCCGTGGCAGTGCGCAGGAAATGGCCGCCGAAATGTTCCGCATGGTAAGCGGGGCCCCCGTACTGCTGGTGCCCTACAAGGGGTCGTCCGCCGCCCATCCCGACCTGATCGCCGGACGGACCACGCTGTACATCGACACCATTAGCGCCATCCAGGAGCAGGTCAGATCGGGCAACGTCCGCGCCGTCGCGGTCTCCACCCACCACCGATCCAAGGCGTTGCCCAATGTGCCAACTGCTGAAGAGCAAGGCCTCAAGGGCTATGACGCCAATACCAATGGCGGCTTCCTGGCCCCAGCGGGAACGCCGAAAGAGATCATTGCCAGGCTGAATGCCGAGATCAATGCCGCGCTGAAATTGCCCGAGGTGCGCGCCAAGCTGGAAGCGGCGGGGATCGAGGTCAAGGGCGGCACGTCACAGGAATACGCGGCGTTGATCAAGTCTGACCTGGCAAAGTGGGGGAAAGTCGTCAAGGAAGCGGGAATCCAGCCGGAATAGTGGTCGTTCAGTCGACCTGCTTGCCACGCGTTGCCCATTCAACGTCGCCAACGCGTGGCCGGCAACGTGCTTCTCGGGGCCGATACGCCGACTGGGTCGGTAGCGCGTAAACTGCATCAGACTCCTCTTAAACGGGAGAGCAGCATGCGAAACGTGATTTTTCACCAGCCAGGGCATCCAGAACAGCCATGTCACGGGGCTCGCTACTATGCGTTGCTGTCGGTTTTCGTGGTGGCGGCAGGGCTTGTCTATCTGGCCTGGTCGGGTCTTCACATCCTGTGAAGTGCATCAGGGGTTCCGGGTGCTGCCAAATTCCGGCATGCCGAGGCATAATTGTGAAACTGGTTTCACCAAGACCCGAATCCAATGCCCCCGCGTCCCGTGACCCGACCGATTTCCGACCTGAAACCCGCAGAGAAGCTCACCATCCAGGACGTTGCCGACTATGCGGGCGTCTCGAAGGCCACCGTTTCGCGCTACCTGAACCGGGGCGGCGAGCAGTTGTCCGCGGACGTGGAGGCGCGCGTGGCCGCGGCCATCCGCGCGCTTGGCTATAGTCCCAGCCCCATGGCGCAGGGGCTCAAGCGCGGCAAGTCGCGCCTGATCGGGCTGGTGGTGGCGGATGTTTCCAATTCCTTCTCGGTGGCCGTACTGCGTGGCGTGGAGAAGGCTTGCCGCGACGCGGGCTACATGGTGATGCTGTTCAATCTCGGCAATGACGAGGAACTGGAGCGCGAGGCGATTCGCTCGCTGTCGGCGTACCGGGTAGAGGGTTTTATCCTGCACACGCTGGGGCATGATGCCGGCGCCCTGGCCGATGCGGCGCAATTGGGCAAACCAGTCGTACTGGTCGACCGCAAGGTCGGCGATGCGGAGGTGGACCTGGTGGCGCTCGACAACCTGACCGCCGTCCATGAAGCTGCCGGCCACCTGGTCGAAGCCGGTTATCGGCACGTGCTCTTTATCAGCGAGCCGATCAAGGCCATCAGCTCGCGCAACGAGCGGGCCCGCGCCTTCCAGGCTTTTGTCGCCGAGCACGCGGACTCTGTCAGCGGGACCGCATTTGAAGCCCACAGGGGTGAAGACGATGCCCTGGATGCAGCGCTGCGCGACCTGCGACGCCGTGCTGGCGAGGCACCCGCTGCCGTGCTGGCGGCCAACGCGGTGATCTCGCTGCGCGTGGCCGCATCGGCCGCCCGGCTGGGCTGGCAGCTCGGTACCGACCTTGGACTGATTGGTTTCGATGATCCGGAATGGGCTGCGTTGGTCGGTCCTGGCCTCAGCGCGATTTCCCAGCCCACCGACGATATCGGGCGCGTCGCCACCAATTGCCTGATCGAGCGCCTGCAAGGCACCCAGCTGCCGCCACGCCGGGTACTGCTGCCCGGCACGCTGGTCACGCGCGGCTCCACCCGCCGCGGCTGATCCCTCCCCCGCCGCCGTCTGGCGCGCGCATGTAAGCCACGCATAGACCCGCTGCGTCAGCGTAGGGGGTGCAGCAACGCGCCCATTTCCCCCACAGGCCAAACACGGCCCTGCCCGTAAGGGTTTCCACTGCTGGATCTCTGAAACCGGTTTCCTATAATCCTGAAACCGGTTTCAAGACGGTACTTGCCACCGCTGCGACGCCAGCGACACCCCTATACGTGCAGGAGACATAGATGAACGTCCAACGCTTGTTGCGCCGCGTAGCCGCGCCCGTGCTGACTCTGCTGGTCCTGGCCAGCGCCGCTTTCACCGCCCAGGCGCAGACGGTTGCCGAGATCGTCAAGAAGGGCAAGGTCACCATCGGCGTGGTGACCGGCGCCCCGCCCTTCGGCACCACGGACGCCACCGGCAAACCCGCCGGCTATGACGTCGACGTGGCCAACCTGCTTGGCAAGTACCTGGGCGTGCCGGTCGATATCGTTCCGCTCACCTCGCCCAGCCGGATTCCTGCGCTGGAGGCCGGCAAGGTCGATTTCCTGGTGGCAACGCTGGCGCCGACGCCCGAGCGGGCGCGGGCCATCATGTTCAGCGCGCCCTACAGCGCGTTCGAGCTGACCATCTTTGCGCCCGCCGCAGCCAAATACGCCAAGCTGACCGAGCTCGGCAAGAAGAAGGTTGGCGTGACGCGCGGCACCACGCAGGACACCGCGCTGACCCGGCTGGCCGTGCCCGGCATGAATATCGTCCGCTTCGAGGACGATGCCACCTGCGCGCAGGCGCTGATCAGCAATCAGGTCGATGCCATTGCGCTGCCTAACACCACCGGCAACGAGATCATGAAGGCGCGCGGTGCCGGCAAGTTCGACGCCAAGTTCGCGTTCTCGGTGCAGCCCAATTCGATGGCCGTGCGCCGCGACGCCTTCGAGTTGCGCCAATGGCTCAACACCACCATCTCCTACGTCAAGCTCAACGGCGAACTCGACGCCATTGCGCAGAAGTGGACCGGCAAGGCGCTGCCCGCGCTGCAAACGTTCTGACCCAGGCAGTCCGACGCTGCGCGCCGGCGCCAGCCGGCGTGCCAGGAGACCCGCATGAACTACCAATTCGAATGGACCCCGGTGCTGTCGCAGCTGGATCGCTTCGCGGAAGGCGCGGCGATGACGCTGGCGCTCAGCTTCAGCTCGATCCTGCTTGGCACCCTGGTCGGCACCGCCGGCGCCATTGCCGCCGCTTTTGGCGGCCCTTGGCTGCAGCGCGCCACCCGGGCCTATGTCGAGGCGATCCGCAACACGCCCTTCCTGATCCAGCTCTTCATCATCTTCTTCGGCTTGCCGACGGTGGGCCTGCAGATCGATGCCGTCACCGCCGCGGTGATTGCGATGACCGTCAATCTCGGTGCCTACTCGACGGAAATCATCCGCGCCGGCCTGCAGGCAGTGCACCGCTCGCAGCTTGAAGCCGCCGCAGCGCTGGGCATGACGCGCTGGCAGCTGATCCGCCACGTCGCGCTGGTGCCGGCCTTCGAGAAGGTCTATCCCGCCCTGACCAGCCAGTTCACGCTGATGATGCTGACCTCGAGCGTGGTGTCGGCGATCTCGGTGGAAGAGCTGACGGCGGTCGCCAGCCACATCGATTCGCAGACCTTCCGCACCTTCGAGAGCTACATCCTGGTCATGTTCATGTATATCGCGCTGGCCCTGCTGCTGCGCGCCATGTTCGCCGTGATCGGCAACCTGGTGTTCAGGCGGCGCCGCGTGGTGGCGCGCGCACGCAAGCTGGCCCGCACATTCCCGGTCGTGCCGCTTGCGCGGGCGGAACTGACAGCAGCGGTCGCAGGGAGCGGGAAATGATTACCGAGTTCTCCTGGAATCATCTTGAGATCCTGCTGCTGGCGGCACGCTGGACGCTGTGGGTGACCTTGCTCGCCTTCGTCGGGGGCACGCTGGCCGGCTTCATCGTGGCGCTGGCGCGTACCTCCGGAAGCCCGCTGCTGCGCCTGGCCAGCACGGTCTATATCCAGGTCGTGCAAGGAACGCCGGTGCTGATCGTGCTGTTCCTGAGCTATTACGGACTCTCCGTGCTCGGGCTCAAGCTGTCGCCGATGGTCGCGGCCATGCTGGCGATGTCGATCTACGCCAGCGCCTATCTTGGCGAGATCTGGCGCGGCTGCATCGAGGCCGTGCCGCAAGGACAGTGGGAGGCCAGCGAAGCGCTCGCCCTTACCCGTTGGCAGCAGCTGCGCCACGTGGTGCTGCCGCAGGCGGTGCGGCTGGCCTTGCCGCCCACGGTGGGGTTCTCGGTCCAGCTGGTCAAGAACACCTCTATCACTTCCATCATCGGCGTCATCGAACTGACCCGCGCCGGCCAACTGATCAACAACGCGACCTTCCAGCCCTTCGCGGTCTTTGTCGTCGTCGCACTTATCTATTTCGCGCTCTGCTTCCCGCTGTCCGCGGCAGCCCGGCGCATGGAAAGGAGGCTCCATGTCAATCGTTGAAGCACAAGGCGTGCACAAGTCTTATGGCGCAGTCGAAGTCCTGAAAGGCGTGTCGTTTGCGATCGAGCCGGGCCAGGTGGTTGCCATCATCGGCCGCAGCGGCTCCGGCAAGAGCACCATGCTGCGTTGCCTGAACGGCCTGGAGACGATCAACGCTGGCAATATCACCGTCGCCGGGCACAAGCTGGATCACGACCGCAAGCGCTTGCTCGACCTGCGCCGCGACGTGGGCATGGTGTTCCAGAGCTACAACCTGTTTCCGCACCTGACCGTGGGCCAGAACATTGCGCTGGCGCCGGCCATCGTGAAGAAGATGGCCGCAGGCAGGATCGACGGCATCGTCGCCCAGGTGCTGACCCAGGTCGGCCTGCTGGACAAGAAGGACTGCTACCCCGAGCAGCTCTCGGGCGGCCAGCAGCAGCGCGTGGCCATCGCCCGTTCGCTGGCGATGGAACCCAAGGTGATGCTGTTCGACGAGGTCACCTCCGCGCTCGACCCCGAGCTGACGGCGGAAGTGCTTCGGGTCATGGAGAACCTGGCCGCCTCCGGCATGACCATGGTGCTGGTCACGCATGAGATGGAGTTCGCGCGCCGCATGGCGCATACCACCATCTTCATGCACCAGGGCAAGGTGCACGAGGCGGGGCCGTCGAAGGCGCTGTTCGCGCAGCCGCGGACGCCGGAACTGCAGCAATTCCTCAGCGCGGGAGCATTGAAATGAGCCAGTGGCAAGCAGGAGGTGTTTCACGTCCGCCGGTGCTGATCTCGCTGACCGCCTATGGCGCCGACCTCGCCCTGCGCGACGGCCAGGCCGCATTGGCGCGGATTGCCGCGGCAGCGGGTGCGGACGGCGTGGAATTCCGCGGCGAACTCCAGCGCGGGTACAAGGAGGAAGTCAGGGAGCAGCGCGAGGCCGCCGGCGAGCATGGACTGAGCGTGGTCTGGTCCAGCCCGGAAGGCCTCTGGAATGACGCAGGCAGCCTCGATGCCGCCGCGCTCGACCGTGCCTTCACGACCGCGCTGGCGCTCGGTGCGGCCCGGGTCAAGATGTCGCTTGGCGGCTATCGGGCAGGCACGGCGCTGGAAGCACTGCTTCCCTGGCTGCGGCACGATGGCATCGAACTCGTCGTGGAAAACGACCAGACCGCCCAGGCCGGCACCGTACCGCCGCTGCGCGACTTCTTCGCGCGCATCGCGGACCTCGGCAAGACCGTGCCGATGACCTTCGACATGGGCAACTGGCACTGGACCGGCGAAGACCCGCTCGACGCCGCGCAGCTTCTCGGCGCCAACGTCGGCTACGTGCACTGCAAAGGCGTGCAGCGCACGCCCGCCAAATGGATCGCGGTGCCGCTTGACCAGTCGGCGGCACCATGGCGCAGCGTCTTGCGCCGCCTGCCCACGCACGTTGCGCGTGCGATCGAATTCCCGCTGCAAGGCGACGACCTGGTGCCGGTCACGCGCCGTCATGTCGAACTGCTGCGTTCGGTGGAGGTCTCCGCATGAGCACCGATCTTGACGTGGTCACGCTGGGCGAGGCGATGCTGATGCTGGTCGCCGGCGAACCCGGCCCGCTCGAAGGCGCGCAGACCTTCCACAAGCGCACCGCCGGTGCCGAGACCAACGTGGCCATCGGCCTGTCGCGCCTGGGCCTGAAGGTCGGCTGGGCCAGCCGGCTGGGCGATGACTCGATGGCCCGCTACCTGCTCGGTGAAATGCAGCGCGAAGGCGTGGATTGCAGCCAGGTGGTGTGCGAGCGCGGCGAACGCACCGGCTTCCAGTTCAAGGGCCGGGTGGACGACGGCAGCGATCCGCCCGTCGAATACCACCGCCGCGGCTCGGCGGCGAGCCGCATGAACCCGGAGCACCTCGACCACAGCTGGCTGCGGCGTTCGCGGCACCTGCACGTCACCGGCGTGTTTCCCGCGCTGGCCGCTGGCACGCAGGCCGCCACGCGCCAGGCCATCGCCACCATGCGCGCCGCCGGCCGCACGATCTCGTTCGATCCCAACCTGCGGCCCACGCTGTGGGCCACGCCCGAGCTGATGCGGGAGACGCTGAACGACCTCGCGCGGCAGTGCGACTGGGTGCTGCCCGGCATCGAGGAAGGCCGCTTCCTCACCGGCCACGCCGAGCCGGAACGCATTGCCGCCTTCTATCGTGCCCGCGGCGCGAAGCTGGTGGTGGTGAAGCTGGGCGCCGACGGCGCCTGGTTCGATGGCGAGGCCGGCAGCGGCCATGTCGAGGCGTTCAGCGTCGAGCGCGTCGTCGACACCGTGGGCGCCGGCGATGGCTTTGCCGTGGGCGTGATCAGCGCGCTGCTGGAGGGCCGGCCGGTTGGCGAAGCCGTCCGGCGCGGCGCCTGGATCGGCGCGCGGGCGGTGCAGGTGCGGGGCGATACCGAAGGCCTGCCCACCCATGCCCAGCTGGCGGCCGCCAGTTTGTAAAGCCCACAGCAAGGATGACCCATGCGCAAGAATGTACTGGTGTTCCGCCCGATTCCTGAAGACCTGCTCGCCAGGGTCGAGTCGGAGCATGACGTGATCGTGGCCGACCCGCGCCAGCCGGCACAACGGCCGGCTTTCCGCGCCGCGCTGGCAAGCGCCCATGGCCTGATCGGCTCCAGCGTGAAGCTGGGCGCGGCGGAACTGGCCGAAGCCGGCCGCTTGGAAGTGATTTCGAGTATCTCGGTGGGGGTCGACAACTACGACCTGCCCTGCCTGCACCGGCGCGGCATCACCCTGTGCCACACGCCCGGCGTACTCACCGAGACCACTGCCGACACGGTCTTCGCCCTCATCATGGCCACGAGCCGGCGCCTGGTCGAGCTGGCGGCCCACGTCAGCGGAGGCCGCTGGACCGCCAATATCGGCGAAAGCCTGTTCGGCTGGGACGTGCATGGCAAGACCCTGGCGATCCTGGGCTTCGGGCGCATCGGCCAGGCCGTGGCGCGCCGCGCGGCGCTCGGCTTCGGCATGGAGGTGCTCTACGTCAACGAGGCTGCCGCGGAGCCGCCCGATCTGGTGGGACGCGCCACCCGGACGGAACTTGACGATGCCTTGCGGCGCGCCGATATCGTCGCCGTCACGCTGCCCCTGACCGACAGCACGCGCGGCCTGATGGGCCTGCGCGAGTTCGCGCTGATGAAGCCGGGCGCCATCTTCGTCAACGGCGCCCGCGGCCAGATCGTGCAGGAAGACGCGCTGCTCGCGGCCCTCGAAAGCGGCCACCTGCGCGCGGCCGGGCTGGACGTCTTCGCCACCGAGCCGCTGCCGCAGGACTCGCCGCTACGCTGCCATCCCAGGGTGACCGCCCTGCCCCATATCGGCTCGGCCACGCATGAGACCCGGCGCGCCATGGCCGAACTGGCCACGCGCAACCTGCTGGACGCGCTCGCCGGACGGCAACCCGCCGCGCGTTTCGACCTGGCGGCCTTTGCCGCCCAGGCAGCCGCCTGATTTTTCCCGCAAGGACATCCCGCAAGGACACCCCGCAATGCCCAGCTCCATACCCACGCTGTGCGGCTCGATCATGGGCGAGCCCTTCACCTTCAATGTGCGCATCCACAATGCCGCCTATCGGGCGCTGGGGATCGACTACACCTTTGTGTGCTTCGGGGTGCAGGACGTGCCCGGCGCCGTGCAGTCGATCCGCGCGCTCGGCGTGCGCGGCATGAATGTCTCGATGCCGCACAAGCAGGCCGTGATTCCGCACCTCGACCATCTTGACGAGACCGCTCGCGCGATTGGCGCGGTCAACACCATCAACAATATCGATGGCGTGCTGACCGGCTACAACACCGACTGCATCGGCGCCGTCCGGGCGTTCCAGGAGGTGACGGAAGTCGCCGGCAAGCGCATTGCGCTGCTGGGCGCGGGCGGCGCGGCGCGTGCGATGGCCTATGGCTTGCGCGAGGCCGGCGCCAGCGTGACCGTGTTCAACCGCACCGCGGCGCGCGGCGAGGAGCTGGCCGGCTCGCTTGGCCTGCGCTTTGGCGGCGGGTTATCCGACTTCCGCGCGGCGGACTTCGACATGCTCGCCAACGCGACCGCCGCGGGCTTTCGCGCCCCCGATGTCAACCCGGTGGCCGGGCAACTCGCCGCGCACCTGATCGTCATGGACGCTGCCTTCATCCCGGTCAGGAGCAAACTGATCCGCGATGCCGCCGCGCTCGGCTGCCGCACCATCGATGGCACGCGCATGATGCTGCACCAGGCGTGCGCCCAGGTCGAGTTCTACACCGGCTGCGCACGCGCGCCGATCGAGGCAATGGAGGCGGCGCTGCTTGACGAGATCGCCCGCCTGTCCTAAGCCCCCCCTGCCGCCCCTTGCCTCCTGACGCTCACACTCCGATGACCCAAACCCACCCGCTTGCCTACCAATCCTCCTCGGCGGCTCATTGACACAGGTAAACCCTAGCGCCGGATGACTTGGCGCAAGGGAAACGTCACGATATGCTGACGGCGCCTACTACTGCGCACAGCCGATCTCGGTGGCGCGCAGCATCTTGGCAACGAGTGCAACCTGCAGGCTTTTGGCATTGAGGATGAGATGGCGACAGGCATTGTGAAGTGGTTCAACAGCGAGAAGGGCTATGGCTTCATCACGCCCGATGACGGTGGCAAAGACCTCTTTGCGCATCACTCCGAAATCCAGGGTACCGGGTACAAGTCGTTGGAGGAAGGCGCGAAAGTCGAGTTCGAAGTGACGCAAGGCCAAAAAGGCTTGCAAGCATCAAACATTCGCAAGCTCTAGCCGTTCAGGCATGAAGCATTGCAATAGAAGCCCTTCCGATCGTGAAGGGCTTTTCTCATTTGGGCCGGCGGCTTCCAGGCGGGCGGCGCCAGGCCATCTGCCATCCCGGGCAAGGCCGCTCGGGTACGGCTCTTGCTACACATTGGACCAGGCTGCCCGGTTTCATTGCTTCGCGCTTAGCTGCGGCATGACTTTACCGGTACAGGGCTGGTGGGCAGGTTCTGACAGGAATGCATTGGCTTCCTCGGTTGTGAGGCTTCTCCCTGCGGTTTGACAGGCAATGTCCTGCAGGTCAGCTAACGTCAGCCGCCACAGCCTTACTGTCCCATCGTAAGCACCCGTAATGATCCAACGGCTATCCTTTGTGAAGCCAATATGGGCAACCGTCGCTTCGTGCCCGCGCAGGACGACGGGCGCGGCAGCCGGATTCGTTGGATCCCAGAGGCGGACTGTCCGATCTTCGCCACCCGCGGCCAGCCATTTGCTGTCCGGACTGAACGATGCCGACAAGATCCGGCCTGTGTTCCCGGTCAGTTCGATCGGCTTCCTGGTACCGGTTTCCGCAAGGTTGAGCAGCTTGACCGTCGTGTCCCAGGAGCCGAAGGCTACCCAACGGCCATCGGGACTAAAGGCCGCCTCCAGGACCCGATCCGAGAACGCCAGTTCTGCAACCAGTTTCGGTTCGGCCCCGGCGTCGGCGCCAAGATCCCAAAGCCGCCCCTTGGTATCCATGCTGGCAGTCGCAGCCCAGCGCGCGTCGGGGCTGAACACAACCTGGTACACCACGTCTCCATGCGCAAGCAGACGCGGGCTTGTGCAAGGATTGCTGGCGCGCAGGTCCCAGATGCGCGCGTTGAGGCCGTGTGCCGCCGTTGCCAGATAGCGTCCGTCCGCGCTGAACGCAGGCTCACGCACCGGGTCTCCCTGGATGCAGCGGTGCCGTGGCTCCAGGGAGGGGCTATCGCTGGAGACGTCCCAGATATTGACCATGCCACCCTCCCACGTCCCGCTCACCAGCCACCGGTTGTCCGGGCTGAACACGAGGGTCCGCACGTCTCCCCACCTTTGCTCGAACAGCTCGAGCGGCTTCCTGGAGAGATCCTGCATGTGCCAGAGGCTGATGACGTGCTGGTCCTGGCTCTTGGCGGCCAGCCAGCGCCCGTCCGGACTGAATGCGATGGCATGCGAGGCACCGGGCAGCGGCAGTTCCCGGGCCGGTTGACGAGGATCTTTGGTAGACCACAGCACAAGCTTCTTGTCCTCCTGGCTCGACGTAGCAATCCAGTTCCCGTCCGGGCTGACCGCCATCCCGACAATGGCAGGCTTGACCCTTGCGCGCAGCACGAGGGGGTCCGCAACCGGGTCGGGCACGGTCCAGAGCCGCGCATGGGCATCTTCCCCTAGCGTAACGAGGTGGCGCGGCTCCGCGCCAGCGCTGAACAGGACTTGCCTGATGGGCAATTCCTGGCCGCGCAGGACCGTGGACGGTATCGTCGGCTCATCCAGGTCCCAAAGGCGTGCCGTTGCATCCTGGCCGCCCGTCGCAAGCCACCGCCCGTCATCGCTGAATACGACGGAATTGACCGCGGCACGATGCCCCTTCAGCGCGACCGGATCCTTGCGCGTTCCGGTCAGGTCCCACAGCATGACGGCCGCCCCGCTGCCGCTCCCTACCGCCAGCCATTTGTTGTCAGGGCTCAGGCCGACAGCGCCGACCCAGCCGCCACTGCTGGCGTAGCGTCCCACGACGCTTTGTGGCGGGTTCTCCTGCGTCAGGTCCCAGACCTCGACGGCGTAGCCATACGCAACCGCCAGGCGTGTCTCGTCTCCATTGAAGGCAAAAGCCAGCAGGGAGTCCTCATTGAGTTCCGTCGCGTGGGTAAGCCGCCTGGGTTCCTGATTCGGAAAGTCAGCCGACAGGTCCCACAGGCGAACCGGCGCGCCGAACTCTTTGCAGCCACCGGTGCAGCTGGTCGCAAGCCAGCGCCCCTTGGGACTGAACACGACATTCATGACGGGCAGATCGTCTTTCCACGTCTCGCAAGGCGCTTCCACCGGCCCTTCCCCGGTCATCTTCCAGATGCACATCTTGCCGCTCTGGGTGCCAACGACCAGCCACGCCCCGTTGGGGCTGATCGCCACGGCGCGAATGGCACCGTACTGGCCGCCACCATAGGCCGGCCCTGGCTTTGCACCATCGGATGTCAGGCGCCAGAGCCGGATCGCGCCATCGGCCCCTCCGCTGACGAGCCACTGGCCATCGGGGCTGAATGACAGGCCGTGAATGGCGCCGTTATGTCCCCCGAGGGAGTGGCCCGCCGGATTCACGGTATTGAGATCCCAGAGCCGAACCGCACCGTCGTCGCTTCCCGTGGCAAGCCAGCGCCGGTCCTTTGAAAACGCGGCAATGCGCACGGCCTTCTCGTGCCCGCCCAGGGGCTTGCCGCCAATCACCCGCAGTTGCCGGCGCAGGCCGTCGATGCCAAGCAATGTGCCGTCCCGGCCATCCATGCTCAGGGAGGCGGCCTGCACGCTCAACAGAAGGCTGCGCGGCGCGTTGGTCCCGATATCGCTGGTGTGCCGTGCGAGTTGTTGCACTTCGCCCACTCTTTTGTTGGCGGCGGTTGCCTCGCGATATTGCCAGGTGGCCATCACAGCGGCGACAGCAGTGACCAGGAACAAGCCCAATGCTACGAAGGTGAACATGCGGGAAATCCGTGCCGCCCGTTTTTGCGCCTGCGCGGCCTTGGTCTGCTCTGCGGCGATCCGCTCGGCATCGCGGATCCGTCGCTCCTGCTCCGCCTTCTCGGCCGCCTCGCGGGCACGCTGCGCCACGCTGCAGGCATTGAGGTAAGCCCGCTCCACGGAGGCTTCGGGCATGGTGAAACGCGGGTTGCCCAGAAGTGCCTCGGCATCGCTCAGGCGACCGTCGCGGTGTACCAGAAGATCGTCAGCCCGCCCGCCCTGGTTCCATTCCTCCGCGGCACGCTGCAAGCCTTCGAGCAGACGCAGCTTGTCCCGATCCTCCATCAGCCAGTTGCTCAGTTGCGGCCAGGTCCGCAATAGCGCCTCGTGTGCAACCTCGCTGGTTTCCCGCCCCTGGGAATCACGGTCGGTGACCAGCAGCCGCGCGTCAATGAACCGGCGCAGCAGCGCCAGGACGCGACGCGGCAAGTCGTCAACCAGGGCACGCCGGCGCGAATAGGCGCCTTCGGCGTTGATTCGCACCATCGTCGGCACAAAGGCGGCGTGCAGCGCGTCGAGTTCATCCGGCGCGGGGTTCGCCTCCACGATGATTCGCTCCGCTTCTTCGCGGACTGCGCCTTCCAGCCGGCCGAGACGTTCATACTGGTCCAGCGCCAGCTGGCCGCTGCCGCCGCTGCGTTCGTAGAGTCGCCTCAGCGTGAATGCCAGCAGGGGCAATGCATCGCGGGTACCGGTATCACTGACCATGGCCTCGACCAGGCCATCGGCAAGCTGCAGCCCCGCCAGCCGGGCCGGCCCCCGGATGATCTCCGGGAAGCTTCGCAGCGGCATCGGGTCAATCGGCACAGCCCGGTAGTGGAAATGATGGGGATAGTCGTTGTCCTGCAGAACCGGATGGTTCTGGAAATCGCCGAGAAAGTCCGAGCGCAGCGTGGCGATCACCATCAGGCGGCGGTCGCCGAGTTCCAGCCCGGCACGCAACAGCCGCAGGAAGCGCGTGGCGGCTTCCGGAGGCGTGTAGCCGAACAGTTCTTCGGCCTGGTCGACCGTCAGCAATACCGTCGCTTCCTGACGCCTGGCCGCAACCGCCAGATCCCGGGCCACGGCAAGCAACACCTGGCCATCCGGAGGCGTTTGCATTGCCGCCTGTTGCAGTTCGGTTCGGATCGCTTTCCAGTCGCGTGGCGCCCCCTGGTCATCAAAGCTTGCGGCCAGCGCGATGGCCAGTTCGTCGAGTGGTTCGACCTGGGGCCGGAAAGGCGGCGCCGGCAGCCATTCCGCAGGCTTCTTCTTGAGCCGAGGGATGACTCCGGCCCTTGCCAGCGACGATTTGCCGCTGCCGGAGGCGCCGAGCAGGAGCACGAAACGCGCCGCGTCGCTACCCTGGCGGCGTAGCGCATCGAGGGTTTCAAGCGTCTTGAGAATGTCTTCGCCGCGCCCGAAAAAGATGGCCGCATCCTGCTCCTCGAATGCCAGTAGCCCGGGATACGGGGGCCGCCTGGGATCCCAGGCGAAAACATCCAACGGGTCGAGCCCCCGCTCCAGAAGGCCGGCCCTGAGCCGCCGATAGCCTTCCTCCGGCTCGCTTGTGAGATCGATATGCTGGATGTCGCTGAAGATCCCGCTTGCGTCGCACGGTTGCACCTTGACCGGAAAGATCGCCTTGCCGCGCTCCCGTGCCTGCACCAGCTCCGCAAAACACCATTTGGAGGCCAGCCAGCTTGGCGTCAGCAGCGCAATCACCGCCTGGCATTGGCGCAGCTTCTGATAAAGCGTCTGCTCCCATCCGGCGCCGCCCTTGATGCCTGCCTCGGGGTCGAAATCCAGGAACAGCGAAGCGTGGCCCTGCGCTTCCAGCCACGCTTTCATTTCAGCCGCCGCGTTGTTGTCGGCGCTACTGTGGCTGATGAATATTGAGGTCATGTCGCGTTCCCGATATCAGTCGTTCTTTCCAGGCGTCCATTCAGGGCGTGCGTGCCCGAAGTTGCTGTGTTCTCGCCATGGCGAATCGTCGTTGCCGACCTAGAATGAACGAACCCTTCAACCTGCCGGAGATCCCCATGCCAGACGTCACCATCGAAAGCGCCAAGACGTTCTTGCTTGGCGCGGAACTGCCCCCGGTGGACCACACGCGCGGTCCGATGTTGCTGGACGGCGAGACGCCACAGTTCGATGAGAACAAGGACCAGGCCGTCGTCGTGGGATCCGGTGTCCTGACCTTCGCCAAAGGCGTACCTGCAGCGCGCCGTACCGCGGTGACCAACTCGCTGCTGCTGGCGCAGCTGGTTGCGCGGCGCACCGCTGGCGATCCGGAAAACGTTGAAGCGTGGCACAAGGAATATGTGCGGGTGCTGGCCAACATCGGCTGGCTGATCGAGAGCACGACGGCCACCCGCTATGTCGAAGGCAGCGACAAGTTCGAAACGCACAAGGCCGTCATGTCGGTGGCGGCATTGCTGCTTGGCCCGGGTTCTCCCGGCGCGCTCGCGCTGGTCCAGACCACGCTCGACGGGCTGGCCAGCATGGACAAGAGCAAGCCGTGGATCACCATCTTCAGCCGCGAAACCACTTCCTCCAGCGTATCGAACTTCCAGGTCGCGCTGGCCGAAGAGGCCGCCGATGGACGCTTTGTCGTATCCATGATGGCGTTCACGCTGAAGGCGGACTCGGCAGTCACGCAGGTGCTCTTCTTCAAGGCGAGCAGCAATGATGCGGAGTTCACGCATTTCGACTCCAAGGCCGAGATCAATGTCGGCATCCTCGACGAGCTGGAGCCGGAGCTTGGCAAGCGCGTCGCGCAGCACAGCAAGTCGTTCATCAGCCAGCTCCCTGATCTGTAGCCATTGCAGGTTGCCGCCCTACTCTTAAAGAGTTGGAATGGTCACGATGTGGAAATGTGACATCGTGGCCAGTTCCCGGAATTCCGCAGTCGCATCAACGCCAGGGCGTAACGCTTCATCCCAGACAGTGAACGCGTGCAGCGATGGCGTGGCTGGTGCGAATGCTCGTGCGACGGCACGGGCCTCTTCAAGAATCCTTGTGTTTGCCCTGCGGTAGTCCTCGATGCTGTTGCCGGACGGTTGCAGGACGACCAGATTGCCTTCAAGCTCGGCGGCGCCCACCTGCTTCCAGAATGCCTCGGTCCAGTCGCCAGGGCGGTCCTGTACCGAGGTCTCGACAAAGCGGCTCGGCTCGAACGGCAATACAATGCGCCGGCGCAGCCCCTGCTTCGCGGCAACGTCGAGCGCAATGAGATCCGCGCCGCAGGCGGCCGAACACACCAGCGCCGCCGCTCCGACAAGCCGGAACCCGGCGGCGATGCGCGCCGCGACGCGGTCCGTATTCACCAGCGGAAAGCGCGCCGGCTGCGCGTCCGCGGCATCGATGCGACGGCCCGCCAGGGCTACGACTGCAGGGGTTGCAGGGAGCACGGCGCTCATCCAGTGACCGCCGGGGCGGTGCCCGCCCAGCGCTCCAGGCGTTGCAACAGCGATTCGGCAGCCGTCCGCTCCGCCGTGTCGGCTTGCCGGGCGTAGACCGGCAGGACGAAGTCTGCCTGGTCGCGCACGGTACGCCAGTTGTTGATAGCCGGCAGGCTCCGGTGAAGCTTGCCCAGATCGGCGAGGATGCAGGGCAGGTCATGTGCCAGGTTGCCGCGCGCCGCGCATTGGTAGATCCACATCTCGCTGAGGGCCGATCGGCTCCAGAAGTCCGGCTCGGCATTGTTCCGCTCCGGCGATGCCGTCGCCAACCCTTCCCAGTCGGCCTCGTAACTGCCCTCTTTCCCAGCCGTCCAGTGCGCGACAAGCTCCGCCGCGCAGCGATTGATGGCCGGGTAGTAAGCATTGCGAGCGCCCTGTGCCCTGGCGAGCGCCTCGGCCTCCTGGTACCACCGCACGGTTTCACCGATGGCAGTGACCTCGGCATCGCGGCGGCCAGCCACGCGCTCGACCATTGCCAGCCGCTTGCTGGCAGAACCGCACAATGCAAGCCGCTCCATGGAACGGTGCAGTGCCAGCAGTTGTGCCAACTGCTCCATGGTGGCAAGAAGAAGTTCCCTGGAAGCGTCGGTTGCCGGCTGCGGCACGCCTGCGTTTGCGCCGGCGGCGGCGCGCAGGCGCTGCCATGCCAGCCGCACCTGCACGTTCGCGAGTTGCTCGGCGGACTGCAGGCTCGCCTTGCCGTCGGCCGCATTGAATGCGGCCTGATACCAGACCGCCGCTTCCTCCAGCAGGCCTGCCTCGCGCCACGCCGTCGCAAACGCTTCGGCCACTGCGCCCATGCGTGTCCAGTTACGCTCCGGGTCGCCGAAGGTATCGAGCAAATAGCGCAAGCGCCTGGCGGACTCCTCCACATCGGGACTGCTCACGCGCAACTCCATCTGGATCATGTCGAGGGCAAGCAGCAATCCCTGCGGTGACCCGATACCGCCATAGGCCATGGCAAAGCGTTGCCTCTCTTCCTCCGGCGACTGGCCAGCCGCCCGGGTGCCGCCGCGGCAGCCTATGTCAAGCCAGCCCGGCAGGCACCAGTCCGGGTCGCCGTAGCATTGATAGGCCGCCCAGGTATTGCCAGGCACCTTGTACGCCGCCTCCCTGGCCGTGCCGACGGCGTCAAGGAAGCGCTGGCCATCCAGCAGGGCCCGATAGAAAGTAGTGGCAAATATCTCGGCCGCCGCATCGTCGACCGCCCATCCGGCGGCCACCACGCAGCGCACGCCAAGCTTGATCAGCGCTTCGGCCACGCTGGCGGCAAAATCCGGCCGATGAAAGGACGGCGTGGCGCAGCTGCCCAGCAGGTTTGCCGTATCCGTCTTCGCAAGATGGCAGCAATTGATAAACACCAGGTCCGGCACGCGCTCCATCCGGGCGAATTCTTCTGGTCCGAGGAACGTATCGTTGGACAACACGATCCCTCCCGTCCGCGCCGCGCCACTGTCGGCCGCAGGATCGTCGCTATCAGTGGCCGCCTGGCCGTGACCCGCAATGTGGACAATGCCCCAGTCGCCGTCCAGCAGTGTTGCCACGACCTGCCGGCTGTCCGGGCCCCGGTCGACGTCGTTGGCCGCGGCAAGGATCTTCACCTGGCGATCCATGCCGAGTCGCTTCGACAACAGCGCCGACACCGCACGGGCCTCTCGCCTGGCGCCGGGCAGCAGCGGATAGCGCCTGTCGTCCGCGCAGGGATCACCGATCACAAGGATTGGCGCGCGCCGTCCGGCGTCTTCCACCTGGCGGCGGAACTCTTGCGTGCGCAGCTTGCGCAGCAGCTTGGCGCGGATCGCCCACGGCTTGTAGTCGACGTTCTCGCCTGCGCCGGCATCCCGCCCGCTGTCGAGCATCTCCCAGGGAATGCCGGCGGTCCCGGGATCCAGCTCGATCTGCATTTCCGTGGCACTGGCCAGAAACGGCCGCACCTCCACCGGAACCAGCAGCTTGAACAGCGTCCGCCCGATACTGTCATCGTTGCAGGAACTCGACGACGCCACGCTGACCAGTTCACGCAGAAGGCGGCCCTGCGCGGCAACCGCGCGCACCTCGGTGCGTGCGCGCCGGGTATCGAGCGTGTAGACGATCGAGGAGGCGCCCCGGGCGTCGACCTGCGTCGTCGCCGTGATGAGGTCAAAGTTCGCGCCACGATAGTTGGAGTCCAGTGGCCGCAGCAGTGCCCCTGGGCTGCTGCGAATGTATGGCTTGAGGACAAAACGCCCGGGGCAGGCCTGGACGATCAGCTGCAATGCCCGCCATGCCTCGGAAGCCCTGTCCAAATACAGTTCGACCAGGCTCAGGCACGCCGCAACAGGCCAGCCAGCCGCAGTAAGCTGGCGATTCGCCTCACACACGCCTTCGGCCACCGAGCGCGCAGCCTGGCCGGCCGACATCCCGGTGCCGCCGCTGCCCGCCAGCGCGGCGGCGAGCGAGAAGGAAGCAGGCCAAGGCGACGACTCGCCCGGAGGGCGTTCGGCTTCGGTCAGATGCTGGGCCCAGGCGATGACGCCGAGCCGGACCGTCTCGTCCAGTCCGCTGGCGCGCAGATGCCCCTCGTCGCCGAGGCCAACCACGACAATGCCCTTGGGCCGGGGTACATCGCGCAAGGGATTGATCCTGTCCGAGCTGGTATTGACGAAGACCTGCTGCGTCTTCAGTTCCTGTGGATAGCGACCCAGTCGCATCGAGGTCGACATGGCATTGCCGATGAGCCAGTCCATCGCGGCCTCGGTACCCGTCAGCGCGCTGCCGCGATAGTGGCCCACCAGCACGGGGGCGTCGAAGAACTTGAGGTTGCCGTTGACAACTTCCACGCGCAAGGCGGCCGCGCCCGCGGCGCGCCTTTGCCCGAGCGTCGTCCTCCGCGTTCCCGCGCTCTCGGGCTTTGGCTCGGCTTTGCCTGTGTCGGCGGACCGGGCAGGAACGGCACCCGTGCCGCCATCTTGTGGCTTCATGAGAGCTTCAGTTCAGCGCTGGCCGGATGACCGTGTCGGCATCACAGTGCACGGCGTAAAGCAACCCCAGCGGATTGCCATGCTGCTTGAGAAACTCCTGTCGCAGGCCGAGCACAACCTCGCCCAGGGGCTCGCCGTGCAGGAAGCGTTCGAAAAACCGGTCCGCCCACGCCCTGGCGAACAGGGCTGGTGTCTTGCATTCCGTGCCGATGACGCCGCGCGCGCCCTTGTCCATGAAGTATGGGGCGAAGCCGTCGTAGAAGGTCGGCGACATTTCGGCGGATTCGCACGCGTTGATGAAGACCAGCGGCTGGCCGCTCAGTCGCACGGCACGCGGTGCGCTGAGATCGAGGTCATTCAGGCTGATCAGTTCGTCGGTCAGCGCCAGGCTCGAGGCGCCGGGTCCGCCAGCCTCCGTCAGGCCGCGCGATACCGCGTGGCAATACAGGTAAAGGATCTGGTCCGGCGTATCCCGATTGTTGAGCGCGCTGATGAAATCGGCGGGCGTGGCGCGGTCAGTCACGGCCACGCCCGGCCTGTCCTTCCAGAAGCCGCGCTGAGACTTGACGAAGTCCACCCCCATCGCGGCATCGATGCCCGCGTTGAAGTTCAGACTGACTTGCAGGTTTGGCGCGCTGGGGATTTCCGGAGCCATCACAGCCATCGGGTTCTGCAAGGGAATCTGCTCGATGATGTGGCGCATGCCGAGGAAGTTGTTCCAGTCCAGTGGCTCGGCCCCGCTGACATCGCCCATGTACAGCAGCGGCCAAGGCATCGGCAACGTCTCGGCGACGACCTGTATCTTGAGGCGGATGTCGGGATTGGTACTCAACCGCCGCAGCGCCCTGCCGACCGCCCTGGTATCTTCTCCGGCGCCGGCGCCCTCGAAGAGCCGAAGCATCAGTAGCGCGCCAGCCCGGGCCATGATCTGCAAGGCCTTCTGCTGGGCCTCAGGGGGGATGTCGATGTCGCGCTGGAACACGTAGCGGCCGGTGGGATCCTCGTGCATGACGACCTTCATCAGGTCAGCCCGGGCGCCGTTGATGTAGCTGTCGATGAGGCCTGCATTCACGGGCAGCCGCACTCGCGTGGCCACCGGGCCGCATACCACACATTCATAGCCACCGGCAGCGCCCGGGTAGATCTGCATGCTCAGGTCGCGTGGCTGCAGCACGGCGACCCCGCTCATTGCCCGTCCGCGCGTTGTGACTTGCGCGGGCGCACCCGGCACGCCCACCTGGATCGTCAGGTCCATCTGCTGAATGAACTGGCCGTCCTTCAGGATGGTTGCCTTGAGCTTGCACGCCCCGCTTTTCAGTGGCGACACGTCGAAACGCGCCTTGGTGAGTCCCTTGCCCGTGCGGGGGATGCGCATCAGGCTGGTGTGTCCGGACGTTTCGAAGTCATCGGTGTCCAGCTGAACCGTCAGCACGACAGCCTTGTCGTCCGGCGCGAAGAGGTCACTTGTCGGCAGGGGCGCCTCTGCGGTAGCCAGTGCCTCCCCACGTTGCGCGACATCCAGGTCGAAAGCCAAGGTGTACCACTCGCCTTGCACCACCGGTGCGTCCGGATCCAGTCCCTCGAAATCGGCGTGAATCCAGCGTGGCGACCCGGGCTCTCCGCCTGGGGAGGGTGTTTGCCGCGGCTCCTGGGGCGGCGGGGCGGGCGGCATCTCATCGATGCCCAGAAGTCCGCCACCGTTGCAGGGCGGAACAGACGGCGAAACCGAAGGTGCCGGCGTGGCGCCACGGGAAGTGCCCGTGCCGGTTCCCGTACCACCACGGACCACCGTCCCTGTCCCTGTCCCTGTCCCTGTCCCTCTCCCTGTCCCCCTCCACGCGCCGGCGCCGAATCCTGTCGGCGGTTCAGGATCGGCCGCTATTCCCCAGTCTGGTGACAGCATGGAAGGTCGGGCTGATCCCTGGATCGCAGCGGCCCAGAAGGCGTGCGCGACAGCAGGATGGACAATGTCGTTGTGCGCGCCGGCAGCGCCGCCGCCGTTGCAGATGACGTTGCTTGCCTCAAGGTTGAAGATGCTGCCTTCACTGAAGTCATAGGGCAGATCGCTGGCCGCCATCGGCATGTCAACCATGCCGGTACTGCCCTGGATGCCGAATGCCCCGATGCCGCCATACTTGGGCAAATCTTCGCCAAGCAGGAATTGTCCCTTGGCGCCGGCACCCAGCGGATAAAACCTGGCGACTGCCGTGTCGTGCCTTGAACGTGTGGTCAGGATCGGCCCTCTCACCATGCCATTGGCAACGATACGCCGGAAGTAGCCGGGCGAACCGGGCGCATAAGGGACATCGTCGGCATAGGACCACAACGACAGTGCGCCCTGGACAAGGAACAGCGATTCGATCGGCCGCCGCAATGCCGGACCGCCCGCTTCGCCTGCCACCATGCCAGACACGACGATACAACCGAAACTGTGGCCCATCAGGTGGATACGAACCTTGGGCCCGTTTGTCTGCATGCCGATCAGGAGCTGATGCGCGCCCGTTTCGCCGAAGCGGCGCGCCAGGTCCTTCATCTTCCAGAAAGACAGCTGGCGTACCGGCGCCAGGATGGCGTCCTTTACCTTGCTGCCAAAGCCCAGGACTTGCGCATCCCTCGCTGCGCCACCCTCGCCTGCTGCCGCCTCGGAAACGATCGCCTGCGGATCAAAGCCGTCCTGGTCCGCACCCGGTCGCCCGGTTGTGCTGCCGGTACGCAATCCCGAGAGCTGGAACAGTGCCGCGAAATCGTCCTCGATGGCTGGTGTCAGTTCGGCACTGCTTGCCGTGTCCGCATAGGCAAAAATGTGCGCAATGGTGCCGCGCGCCTCCTCGCCCAGTTGCGCGACAACCGCGTTGATGTCAGCGTCATGGCCAGCGGCCAGGACGGCCGCCCTTTCAGCCGGCACCTCCTCCATCCCCCACGGCAGGCTCGGCCAGTGCATGCCGATCACCAACGGATTGAAGCCCGCGTGGTTGCTCTGCATCAGCGCCAGGTCGGCTTCGCAGGCGGCCATGGCACGGATCCAGTTGTCATACTGGAAGATGGCGGCCGGCACGTCGCCCTGCCAGCCGTGACTGCAGACAAAGACGTCGGTAACCGCCGCGCCGGGGTCGGCGAGGCGCTGGCAGATGGCGGCGCTGAGCAGCGAGCCGTCAGGCTCCGTTCGTTCGCGTCCTTCCTCGTCAAACAGCACGAGGAAGTATTCGACATCGGTTCCGGCAATCTGTCGAATCGGCATGGCAGTCTCCCCTCTCTTCTGCCGGGTGGCACAGCGTCCCGGCGCGCGCGCTGTCTCAACGCGTCTCGCAGGCGCGGGCCTGCGGCGGTGGTTCAGGCCGCTGCCAGGCCCTGCTCGAATAACAGGGCCTCCAGGTCACGCCGCCGCAACAGGCCCGCCATTTCCGGCTTGCCTGCCCAAAGGCGCTTCATCGCCCGGATCTGCGCCGGGATGTCGGCGAGGCGCCCTGCCTGAATCGCATCGCGGATGGCGCGCATCTCCTGGTAGCGATCACCGGCTGCATTGAAGGAGGCCCCACGGTTGTAGGCAAGCGAAACCAGCGCGCCCAGGCAATCGGGCGTTAGGCTCTCCGCGGCGGGTGGCAGCGCCGCGAGCGTGCGGCCGATAAAGCGCGGCATCACGGTCTTCTTGAACACCGCGTCCGCAGCGGTAAATGGCACGTCGACCGACTTTACCTGCGGCAGGATCTGCTTGGCAGTCTCGCCCGTCTTGCCGCAAGCGGGCTTTAGCGTACCGACAGCAGGACCGCCGATGGCCTCGTCCCAGTCAGTCGCGAGAACCTCCGCCGTGACGTAGCCGATGTCGTATCCGATACCAATCGTGACGCCCGATTTGCCGTGGGGCCAGACCGGATGGCGATACAAACGGTTGTAGGCGGCTTCGCTGCTCACCTCGAACGCAACGATCATGTCCATCGCACGTGTGGAAACCGTCGCCGTTCCCAGCAGCATGGTGCTTTCCGGGGGCGGATTCTCATGTTCGAAGAGCTTGCGTTCCTCATCTGGCGAAGTGTCCGAGGCATCCAGAAGCCCTGGCGTGCTGATCGTCTCGGCGAGCAGTTCATCGAAGGAAGACATGTGCGATCCCCTTGTGGGCTGTCCATCCAGCTTCGCTGGCGCCGGGGCGGTCAACGTAGCCGTGCGGACGGGCAGCCGGTGCTGGGGAATGACATCAGGCCGCGACCGGACAGTCGTGAGCAGGCCATTGGCGGCCTGCTGCGTGGCGCCATGCCCACCGATCCCCCAAGACAGTGGACACGACCAGAGATTCGTTCTCCAGGCACCTCATAAGAGACTTCACGGCCTGCCAGGATCCATCCAGGACATGGCCGGAATCCCGGCTTGCGTTGCCTTATCAAGAAGTCTCTGCCGATGCAGGGAAAATCGTGAAACCCGCTGATTGGCCACCGGGAGGTAGGCTTGATGAGGATGCGTCTATAAACCCACCGGGTTCTTATCCCTTCACATATTGGCCATGCAAATTTTCTGCGATTGGCTTCTGCCACAAAACGGCAGTCGCAGCGATGGAATCGCGAGGAAGCGCTCTCGTATGCGCTGGATACAGGCTGATTGGATGTAATTTAGTTGATTGCCAGATCGGCCACAAGTAGATAGCGACGCAGGGCTTCGCCGCTAAAGAAACTGCGGATCCTTTTGCTTTATTGGGATAAAGGAAACGAAAATATGCGAATGAAGAATGCTTCTCTTAATTTCATTTATGTAACACTGTGAAATTAATTTAAATCTCCCTTTTCTATATTTTTCATCGCGTGCCGGTAGCGAAAGGGAATGCTATGCGGCCTGGCCTACGCAACTACTACTCGATGCCCGGCTGATAGCCGGTGACACCCACGAGTCGATAGCCCGCGCTCTTCATTGCATTGAATGCCGCCTGATATTGCCCCGACGGTACGCCGTGTTGCACGGTCCATGTAGATCCTTCCCCCTTCTCCCAGATCGCGGCGTAGTGCGTCGCATTTCCGGCACTCCATGCGCTGATTCGTACGGGACGATAGCCTTGCCGGGACAGCCGGTCATATTCCTGCTTGTAAACCTTTGCCGACATCCCGTGATGCGTTTCCCAGGCTGCGCCAGTTTTCTTCTCCCAGATGGCGGCGTAGCGGTCCTGCCCCTCACGCACGTACCCACTGACGTCGATAAGGCGATAGCCATCTGTGGTGAAGCGCTCGAACTGCCGTTGATACTGGCCTGGCGTCATGTCGTGCCGCGCCACCCATGCGATGCTCCCGCCTTTTTCCCAGATGGCGGCAAAGCGAACCTGGTCGCCGACGGCGTACCCAACCACATGGACCGGGCGATATCCTTGATCGACCAGGCGGTTGAACTCTTGCTGATACTGGTCAGCAGTCAGGCCATGACGCGTCTTCTGGTCAGGACCCGAGGTCTTTTGCCAGATTGCGGCGTAGCGCGCTTGTCCACCGACCGCATAGCCGCTGAGATCCACGAGCCGGTATCCCTGGCCGGCAAGCGTGTCCTCCGCGTGTTGCAGCTCTTCAGCGGTCAGCGCGTGCCGGGCCTGCCAGGCCGGCCCCTGCCTCATTTCCCAGATGGTGGCGAAGCGCGGCTCACCCGGATTCTGGGGGACAGGCGGATCCATTGAGACAGGGGGGGCCGCCGGCGCGGTAGCAGTATCCGGCCCGGCAGGAATGGGAACAGACTTGCTGACGCGCTCACCGTTCCCTGGCTCAGGAGCCGATGCCTTGTTGGCGGAGCGGTCGTACCAGACATAGGCGCCAGCCGCGCAAACCAAAACTGCCGCGACGCCTGCCAGGGCCATGCGCGTACCGGGCGCCGGCGCGGCCCTGCGCCCGGTTTCGCGCTCCTGGCTTGTCGGCACGTGCTTCGACTGGACGTAGGGGCGCAGGGCATTGATGAGCAGGCGAACGTCAGATTCCCAACGCGCGTGCGAGAGCTCGACGCCGTTGCGAAATGCCAACTCCTGGATGTCGTCGGGCAAATCCTCTGCACGGGGCATCCTGGCGCCATGCACCAGAACCGGTATGACCGGAATGTCGCGCCGAAGCGCCGATGCCGTTTCAAGGCGAACGAAATCCGCCGAATCATCAAGTCTTCGCGCACCCGACGCGTCGCAAATCGTAAGCCAGCTCTTGCCGATAATGGTAAGCAGGACTGCGCAAGAGGCGACATGTTCGTCAATCACGCGGCGAAAGTCCCGGCCCGGCTCGATATCAGCGACGTCCATGAACACCGCGTCGTTGCCAAAATGCTCGGTGAGGTCGTCAAACAGGCGTCCAGCCTGCCCCTCGGCATCATCACGGCGGTAGCTGATGAAAATCCCGCGCATGCCCGTCTCCCGGAGGGAAATTGCGAGTCGAGGCGGCAGTGGCACAGGCCTCGATCCGACATGGCGCTTCCCGACGGTGCCTGACCCGGGATCGGCATGTCACAAGACCAACTAATACCAGGATGTGGTTCCACGCAAGCAAGCCAGGACGCTCGGGGCCTGGCCCCACTTCGTACCTCCCTGCTACTGCGGATGGGGCACTGTATCGCGGGCTGTAAAACGTCGGTCAAGCCGTAACCCTGAGGGGCTGCGGAGTGCACTTTCCGTATCGAAGTGTTTCAGCCAGTTAACCGAATGTCGAATTTTTCCGTTATGGCGTATCTCCTTCCGCCGCGTCACGTTTGAGCAGCATCCCTCTTGGCGCCGTGCACCCCGTGCATATACTGAACAGCGTCGTCGAACGTTCGTCGCAGCGCCAGCATGATGACGGTCGCGAGCGCTGATGCCAGCGCGCAGCATGCTCAGGCATACACATACGGGTGACCCGACCGGAACTCCGGTCGCCAGCAGTGAATCATCAATGGAGAAGATGATGGAAACAGGCGATCATCCGAAGCCGTTTTATAAATCCCTCTACGTGCAGGTCATCACCGCCATTGTCCTCGGTGTCATCCTTGGCCATTTCTACCCGCAGGCCGGCGAGGCGATGAAACCGTTGGGAGATGGCTTCATCAAGCTGATCAAGATGATCATTGCGCCGATCATCTTCTGCACGGTCGTGGTGGGCATCGCCGGCATGGAAGACATGAAAAAAGTCGGCAAGACCGGCGGGCTGGCACTGCTGTACTTTGAGGTCGTGAGCAGCATTGCGCTGTTGGTTGGCCTGTTGATCATCAACATCGTCAAGCCCGGCGCGGGCATGAACGTCGATGTATCCACCCTCGATACGAAAGGCATCGCCGCCTATACCGAGCCCGGCAAGATGCAAGGCACGGTCGACTTCCTGCTGCACGTGATCCCGAACACGGTGGTGGATGCCTTTGCCAAGGGCGAGATCCTCCAGGTGCTGCTGTTTGCAGTCATGTTCGGCTTCGCGCTACACAGGTTTGGCGGCCGCGGCACGCTGGTGTTCGACTTCATCGAGAAGTTTTCCCACGTGCTGTTCACCATCGTCGGGTACATCATGAAGGTCGCGCCGATCGGCGCCTTCGGCGCCATGGCCTTCACGATCGGCAAGTACGGCGTGAGCTCGCTGCTGCAGCTTGGCCAGCTGATGGCGACCTTCTACGCCACTTGCCTGCTTTTCATCTTCGTCGTGCTGGGCACGATCGCGCGGCTGCATGGCTTCTCGATCTGGAAGTTCATCAAGTACATCAAGGAGGAACTGCTGATCGTACTGGGCACGTCGTCATCCGAATCGGTGTTGCCACGTATGATGGCCAAGATGGAAAACCTGGGTGCCAGAAAGTCCGTCGTCGGACTGGTGATCCCGACCGGCTACTCCTTCAACCTGGATGGCACATCCATCTACCTGACCATGGCGGCGGTGTTTATCGCCCAGGCAACCAACACCGACATGAGCCTGACGCAGCAACTCACCCTGCTCGCCGTGCTGCTGCTGACCTCAAAGGGCGCTGCCGGCGTAACCGGGAGTGGCTTCATTGTGCTTGCGGCTACGCTTTCAGCGGTGGGGCATGTTCCGGTGGCAGGGCTCGCCCTGATCCTCGGCATTGACCGCTTTATGTCAGAGGCGCGCGCCCTGACCAACCTGATTGGCAACGGCGTGGCCACGGTGGTGGTGGCGAAATGGACCGGCGACCTCGACGTCGAGCGGATGCGCCGCCGGCTTGATGACGAGTCCGACGTTGAGGCCGATGAACCGGAAGTTGTGCTCGACCAGGTCGCGACCCATATGCCCGTCGCCGACCCCACGGCGACCCGGTAGGCGGAAGGCGTGTCGTCGCCCTGACGCCGTGGAATGTGCCCGGCGGCCCCATCCTGGCCGCCAGGCTTACCTCTGGCCAGACCTTACCGCGTGCCGGCGCTGCAGCAATAGGCCAGCAGGAACGTATGGGTTCCCGGGCTGTTCGTCACGATCGCCCGCATGTCCGTATTCAGCTTCGCCATCGCGGCGGTCACATAGTCGGGCGCAGGCAGCTTGCCATTGTTGAAATCGTGCACGGCGACTGCGACCGGCTTGTTGTCCCTGGTCTTCGGGGAAGCGAGGCTTCGGTCTTCCTGCGCGAACCGCTGGTCGCGCGTGGCAACGGCGCCGACCTGCCCGCCGCAGTATCCGTGGGTTCCTGACATGATGTGGATCGTGTTGCCATCGCCGCTCAGTCCGGCGGCGATGGTGTTCAGTGCGCCTGCAACATCCCTCACTGTGCAGGGATCATGGAAGCCCCAGATCTGTACGGCGTTGGGGGTTTTCTGGGTGATATTAACCAGGGTGGCCATGGCTTGATCTCCTTGAGAGCTTTGACAACGGCAAAGGACCAGGGCCCGATGTCGCGCGCAGGCGCGTCCGTGAGCGAGAACGTTCGCGCAGCAGCGTGTTCGACATCCGGCGCTGGCGGGGGGCGCTACAGTTCGCGGGCGTGGGTCTGGCCGGGCCAGACCCCGGTCATCTCGATCACACGACGGCCCGTCAGCCATTGCCCAAGCGGGTTGGGCCAACTGAAGCCGTAGTGATCACTGTTGATCATTCCCTGGAACTTCACGTCCACCTTGATGTTGGTGGCGCTGAGCGGAATGTTGCCAACCGTTTTTGAAATGCCGCCGGTCAGGGAAAATTCGTCCTTCTGCGGACCTTTCGGGGTGTCGTAGCTCATCTGGATGTGCGTGATGTAGGTGCATCCCGGCTTGTTGTCGAAGAAGATCTCGAACGCGCCAAGCCGGGTGATCCAGTTCGGAATCAACAGCGTCCCGTCAAACGAGGCAAAGGTATAGGCGATCGGAATGGGAGCCGAGGCGAGTTGCTCCGCCTGGTACGGCCAGAGATGCTGATCCACGCTCTTGTTCTGGCTGGTGGAAACAAACGAGCCTTTGCCGTTGGCGCCGCCGAGCATGTCATGGACGGCACTGGCCGAACCGGCAATGGAAAAGGACGAGCTGTTGTCCTGCGAACCCACATTCAGCCCGCTATGCGCATAGACCGCGCTGGTCACCACCCCGAATCCTTGCGCCATCTGTCCGTTCGAACCCATGCTGACGGACTGCGCTTGGTCGGAAAGCCACTTGAGCGTATCGGGCTTGCTGAGCAATGTCAGGTCGCTGATGAAAGTTTCCGACGCGATGCTGAACTCGGATGCCACCGACCCCACCGATGCGAAATCCCACTTCACCTCCACGCCCGCCGTGACCTTGGTGCCGGTATCCGGGTCGGTCCCGGAACCGTCCAGGTTCACGTTGGATTCGGTGCGCTGGACATTGCTGGACGACAGCTTCCATTGATTGGGGATGCCGCGCGTGCTCAGCGCAAGCCCGGGCGTCTCTTCCCGGACCAGCGTGAAGTCGCCGCTGTCCGGAGAGACGAAGCCGACGGCGCCTGGCTTGATGTTCGGGGCCAGCGTCCAGTTGCCCCAGTAGGCCGGACGGCCATTTCGTATCAGGTCAGTGAAGGAACGATTCCAGTTCATGGTTCTACTCCCTTGCAAGCGATTGGGATCGGAAGGACTGTGCGGAATTGGTGCCTGCCGCACAGTCAGTGTTGGCGTTGCAGGGGGGGCAAACAATTACTCCGAATGCGTATTCCTACGCCTGCGCTTGCCAGCGATGAGGAAAGGACGTCCGTGCCTAGCACTCCGAGCGGTGTCTTTCAGCGCTTTGCAGCTGCCTGGCAACCAGCATGAGATCCGCCAGTGCCTTGAGCCCCGTCTTGGCGCGGATATTCTCGATATGCTTGCTGACGGTCCGTGGACTGATGCGAAGATCCCTGGCTATTTCCTTGGCTGTCAGGCCAAGTTCCAGCTTTCGCAGGATCTCTTTTTCACGATCGCTCAGGATTTCGTGCCCTGAATTCTCTAATGGATGATGGTTGTCAACGACATTGCCACGGTGTATCGCGAAGGAAACGAGCCTGGACGTGGTGTGGATATCCAATTTCCTGGATATGTTGTTTCTGTGCTTCCTCACGGTGAACAAGGTAACGCCGAGATTTGTCGCAATTTCATTGGTGCTCATGCCTTTGGCGATCAATGAAAGAACTTGCGACTCTCGTGCGGTCAGCTTTGGCGGGGACAACGCACCCTGCTGCCGTCGAGGATGGCCCTATGGGCGTGAAGCGGAACGCTGGTGGAGGTTCGTGAACAGCCATTCCGTCTGCCGCAGGCGGGCCCTGCGGCATCGCCAGAAAGGGCGGCGGTCACGGAAGGCATATGCCGCCTCCTGATCTAGAGACGAGCCTGGCCACCCCCGTGGCGAAGTCGGATGACTTGAAAGATGTGGATTGCTTTATACCGGCGCTGAAGATTGCCGATGGCGTTCCCGTCCAATATTTATTATTGTGGTTCTGCTTTATCTGACATTGACCACATTGATTTATTGCATTTCTACTATCTTAGCAGCGTGGCATGCCGTGATAATTTTTATTGTTTAAAGCCAGATGTTAGGGGGGCTAATATCTTGCCGCGTCGAAGCTAGAGGCGGCACGGCAGGATTGCGCTGCGCGTGCCTGGTCGCGGGCCTGCCCCCAAGGGAGAAGCACGCCCAGCGGTGAGCCTGCGTGCCGTTGCGGATTTCAAGAAGATCAAAGGGATCCCGGCGCGGGGCCGGGCCCGAAAAACGTGCAGATCAGAATTAAACGGCGCGCAGTTGCACTTTGACGGCCATCTCCTACGCTGCATCCATTGCGGACAGGTTATCGGTCACTGGCCGGAGAATCGGGCTGGCCTGCGCTCGATGAAATGCGCAACCCCCTCGGTGAAGTCCTCGCTCTGGATGCTTTCGAACATCTCGGCATTGGCGACCCGCGTGGCTTCGGCCAGTGACTGGAACGGTTGCTCCCACAGTTGCCGCTTCATCACGCGGATGGACCGGGGTGAAACGTTCTCGGCCAGGTCGTCGGCATAGTCAAGCGTCGTCTTCATGAGCGCGTCCGCATCGACCACACGGTCGACGAGGCCCATCCGCAGCGCCTCGTCAGCCAGGACCTTGCGCGCCGAGTACAGCAGGTCGGCCGCATGGCCGGGGCCGACCACGCGCGGCAGCAGCCAGGAAATGCCGTGCTCGGCAATCAGGCCCCGACGCGCGAACGCGGTGCTGAACGCGGCATTGGCGCTGGCGAAGCGCATGTCGCTGTACAGCGCGAAGACGAGGCCCAACCCCGCTGCGGCGCCATTGATCGCCGCGATCACGGGCTTGCGCATGGCCGGGAAGTAGCCATAGCGGGTCTGGTAGTCGGCGCGCCGGTTCATGTCGAACGGGCGCATCCACTGGGCGGCGCGGATATCGCCCGGCGGCAGCACTTCGAGTTCGTTGATGTCCATGCCGGCGCAGAAGCCCTTGCCCGCGCCGGTCAGCACCACCACGCGGACGTTGTCGTCGCGATCGACTGCCTCCATGGCGTCGCGCAACTCGGCCTCCATGACCTTGGTCAGCGCGTTGAGTTTGTCTGGCCGGTTCAAGGTGACGACGGCGATCCGCTCGCTTTTTCCTGCGCGAGCAACGGTAACCTGACTGTACATAGTGCGATGCCTTTCGATGTCGTGATTTTCGGTGTCGTGTTTCGGAGTCGTGATTAGGGAAGCTGGACGGATCTCGGCTCCAGGAACTCTTCCAGCCCGTGGACGCCGCCTTCGCGCCCGACGCCGGACAGGCCGAAGCCGCCGAACGGTGCCGCGGGGTTGAATCGGGCGCCATTGACGTCCACCTGCCCTGCCCGCAGCGCGTTGGCGACCGCTTCGCCGGCGCTGTCATCGGCAGCCCAGACCGTGGCAGCCAGTCCGTAGCGCGTGCCATTGGCCAGGGCGATCGCCTCGTCGACGCTGTCGTAGCACAGCACCGCCAGCACCGGCCCGAAGACCTCCTCCTGCGCCAGCCGGCTGTCCGGTGCGACATTGCCGTAGATGGTCGGCGCGACAAAATAGCCGGTCGCGGGCACGGGTGCATCGGCACCGCCGGCGATCCGGTCAAAGCCTGCCTGCTCCGCTGCAGCGATATGCGCCTGCACGCGCTGGCGCTGCAGCGCCGACAACAAGGGGCCGACCCGGGTTTCGCCATCGGCGGGATCGCCGAGCTTCATCGCTGCCGCCGCCTCCGCCAGCAGTTGCCGGCAGCGCGGGTAGTCCTCGCGTGCAACGATCAGCCGGGTGGTCGCGCTGCAGGTCTGCCCCGAATTGAGGAAGCACGAACTGATCGTCGCCTTGACCGCCCTGGCCAGATCCGCGCCCGGCAGCACCACGGCCGCCGACTTGCCGCCCAGTTCCATCGACACACGCTTCATGTCGCCGGCGGCCTGCGCGGCGACCTTGCGGCCGACCACCGTGGAGCCAGTGAACGAGACCATCTGGACGCCGGGATGCAGGACCAGCGCCTCGCCGACCGCCGCACCGCCCAGCACAAGATTGAGGACGCCCGGCGGCAGCTTCGCCTGTTCGCACGCGGCCATCAGCCGTTCCGTGACGGCAGGGGCCAGTTCTGACGGCTTCAGCACCACCGTGCAGCCGGCCAGCAGCGCGGGCGCCAGCTTGGCCGTGATCTGGTGCAACGGGTAGTTCCACGGCGTAATGGCGGCCACCACACCGACTGGTGCCAGCGTCACGCGGGAATTGCCGATCGTGCGGACGAAATCGAACGTGTCGGCCAGCGCCGCCGCGGCGCGCCAGGCCGCGATCGGCGCATCGACCTGGATGCGGCGCGACAGCTTCAGTGGCATGCCGACTTCGCGCGAGATCTCATGGGCGAGCTCCGCCGCGCAGCCTTCCAGCGCGTCGGCCAGCCCATTCAGATACGGCGCCCGCCCGGGTGCGCCCAGCGCGTGCCAGCCAGGCTGGGCCCGCGCTGCCGCCGCCACGGCTTCGGCCACATCGTCCGCGGTGCCCAGGCGGACCTCGGCCAACGGGGCTTCGGTCGCTGAATCGTAGACGCGGATCGATTCGCTGCCACGCATGGGACGACGTGCGCCGTCGATATAGTGTTGGGTCAACTGCTTCACTGCGACTCCCTTGTCTTGCGGTGTTCGAGAAACGCAGCCATCACGCGCTGCGGTTCGCCATCGGCATAGCATTCGAGCTGTGCCCGGATGCCGGCGACACAGGCCTCGTCGAAGCCCGGCTGCGTCATGGCGCGAAAGCGCTGCCTGGACAGGCGCACGGCAGTCGGCGGCAGCGCCGCGAGCAACCTGGCCTGCGCCAGCGCCTGTGTCATCAGTTCGGCCTCGCCGCACAGTGCCGTCACCAGGCCGATGTCGAAGGCGCGCTGGCCACTGACCAGTTCGCCGGACAGCGACATTTGCACGTTATGCGTGTGCCCCACGTGCAGCGTCATCAGATAGGACCCGACTATGCTCGCCAGGCCGGCCTTGACCTCCGGCTGTCCCCAGCGGCTGTCTGCCGTAGTCAGGCGCCAGTCCGCGCACAGCGCCAGCTGGAAACCCGCGCCTGCCGCTACGCCCCGCACGGCGGCCACGCAGGGCTTGTCCAGGTCGCGGACGGCCTGGTACATCGCCCGCTGCCGGTTCAGCCAGGGCACGAGCTGCTGCCATGTCACGGCGGCCGCCTCATCGAGGTCTTGCCCGGCGCAGAAGGCCCGCTCGCCGGCGCCGGTCAGCACGATGGCGCGCACCGACGGTTCGGCGTTGAGCCGGCCCAGCGCTTCGATCAGCTCGCCGCGCAGGACGTCGTTGACGGCGTTCATGCGGGCCGGGCGGTTCAGCGTGACGATGGCGATCTCGCCATCCTGTTCGACACGTATGGCTTCCATGTTTCAATTCCCTTTGAGTTCCACCACGGCATCGACTGCCATGACACCTTCGCCGGCAGCCATCACCATCAGTGGATTGATGTCGACCGATGCCAGCACGGTGCGGTGACGCAATGCCCAGTCGCCGAGCGCGACCGCCGACGACGCCAGCGCCTCCAGGTCGAGCGCCGGGATGTCGCGATAGCCATCGAACAGCGGCGCCAGGCGCAGCCGTGCGCAGGCCACCTTGACATCTTCGGCCGTGAACGGCGCCAGCAGGGTAACGACGTCCTTGCGCAGTTCGAGCAGCGTGCCGCCCTCCCCGATCATGACCAGCGGCCCGAACACGGGATCGACCGAGACGCCCAGCGCAAACTCATGGCGGCCCTTGACCATCGCCGCCACCACCACCCGTGGCGCTGCCACGCCCAGCCGCTGCAGCGTATCGAGGCAGTCCTGCGTCGCGCGGGCCACGCTCGCCGCATCGGTGAGCCGGAGATGCACCAGGCCATGCTCGCTCTTGTGCGGGATCTCGGCCGCACAGCCCTTGACCACCACCGGAACCCCGCCGAGCGCGTCAAACGCTCTCACCGCCGCATCCATGCTGTCGCACAACCGGTGGGGCACGGCCGGTACGCCGGCTTCGGCGAGCAGGGCCAGGCTATGGGCTTCGTCCTGCAGGCCGCCGCCGTCGAGCTGCTGTGCCTCAGGCCAGGCCGCTGCCGTTGCCATTGCCGTTGCCGCATCGGCCAGCCGGTGATGCGCGGCGTATTGCGCCAGCGCTGCAATGGCATCTGCTTCGGTGACAAAGGCCGGCACGCCGTGTCGCACGAAGACCTCGCGCACCGATTGTTGCGGCGCGCTCGCCACCAGCGGCTTGGCATGCCCCGCGCTGAAGGCGGCGGCATCGCGCGCCAGCGCCTCGACGTCGTAGCCGGGACCGGCCACCGGAATGCCGACCATCACCATATCGGCCTGCGTATCGGCGCCCAGCGCCTGGAGCACGCGCGGAAACATGTCGCCCTTGCCCAGCAGCGCCGCGGTCATGTCGAGCGGATTGCTGGCCGTGCCGAACGCGGGCAGGATCGCGCCCAGTTCGCGCAGCGTTGCAGGCTGCAACCCGGTCAGCGGCAGGTCGTGCCGTTCGGCCAGGTCGGCCGCCATGACGCCCACCGCGCCGCTATGGCTCATCACCACCGTGCGGCCCTGCCCCGGCGGTCGCTGCTGCAAATACAGCGGCACGGCGCGAACCAGCTCGCCGATATCGCGCGCACGCCAGATGCCGTGACGGGCCAGGAACGCATCGATCGCCGCGTCGTTGCCGACCAATGCACCGGTATGCGAGGCCGCCGCCATTGCGCCGCGCTGGCTGTTGCCAGCCTTGATCGCCACGATGCTGGCGCCACGCGCCCGGGCTACTGCCGCCGCGCGGGCAAGCTGTGCCGGATCGGAGACCGATTCGAGGTAGACCAGGATCAGCCGCACCTCGGGGTCCGCCGCCACGGCCGCGGTCATCGCGCAGGCGTCGAGGTCGGCGTCGTTGCCCGTCGCTACCAGGTAGCGCACGCCGTAGCCGGCCTGGCGCAGCAACGCATAGGGCATGACGCTCGCCGCGCCGCTCTGGCTGATGATCGCGATCGGGCCATCCTGGGGCGCCACCTCCATGAACATGGTCGAAAAATTGAGCACCGCGCCGCTGGCAAAGTTGGCCGTGCCTTGCGCGTTCGGCCCCACCAGCCGCATGCCGCTGTCATTGGCCACCGCCACCAGTTCCTGCTGCCGCAGGCGTCCGGCCTCGCCCGTCTCGGCGAAGCCCGAGGCCATGATGACCGCAGCCTTGACGCCGGCGGCGCCGCACTGGCGCACCTGCTCGAGCGTGGCATCGCCGGACACGGCAATCACCACGGCGTCCGGCGCTTTGCCGATCGCACCGAGATCGGGGTACGCACGATAGCCCTGGATGACCTCGCGCGCCGGGTTGACCGGAAACACCTCGCCCGTGTAGCCGAAGGTGCGCAGGTAGTGGATCGGGCGTCCGCCCACCTTGTTGGGGTTGTCCGAGGCGCCGATCACGGCCACCGAGGCTGGCGAGAACAGGGCGTCGAAGGTTGCGGCGGTCTTAGCCAAGGCTCGCTCCCGATGCCTTGACCACCGGCGACCACTTGCCCGCGTCATGCTGGATCAGCCTGGTGAAGTCGGCCGGCGTGCCCGGCAGCGGCCGGGCACCCAGCGCGGCAAGCTGTTTCTGCACGTCTGCCTGCGCAAGCACGGCCTGAAGTTCGCTGTTCAGGCGGCGGATCACGTCTGGCGTGGTCCCCTTCGGTGCAGACAGGCCGAACCAGATCGTCACGTCGAAGCCCGGCAGGCCGGCCTCGGCAATCGTCGGCACCTTGGGCAGCGCTTCCGAACGCGTCGCGCCGGTCACGCCGAGTGCCTTGACCTTGCCTGTGCTGATGTACTGCACCTGGCTTGATACCGTGTCGAACATCATCGAGATGCGTCCGCCAAGCAGGTCGGTGAACGCCGCCGCCGAGCCCTTGTACGGCACATGGACGATGTCGATGCCCGCCATCGACTTGAACAGTTCGCCGGACAGGTGGTTGGAGCTGCCGTTACCGGCCGAGCCGAAGGTCAGCGTGCCCGGCTTCTGTCTTGCCAGCGCCAGCAGTTCCCTGACGTTGCTGACCGGCAGGTTGCTCGGAACCACCAGCACATTGACCGTGGCGGCCACCGAGCCCACGGCATCGAACGACTTGACCGGGTCCACCTTGAGCGAGCGGTAGAGCCACGGGTTGATGGCCATGGTGCCGGTGGTGGCAAAGAACAGCGTGTAGCCATCGGGTGCCGCCTGCGCGGCGGCCTCGGTGGCGATGGTGCCGCCGGCGCCGCCGCGGTTGTCGATCACCACGGCCTGGCCGAGTTTCTGCGACAGGTGCTGGCCGATCAGCCGCGCCATCGCATCAGTGGGCCCGCCGGCCGGAAACGGCACGACCAGGCGGATTGGTTTGGCGGGATAGCCGGTAGCGGCGGCAGCGGCGGCGCTGAAGGCGGCCGGGGCGGCAGCGACCAGCAAGGCGCAAAGCGGTCGCCGGAATGCGCGAAGCACGGCGGAAAAGCGCGGCATGTTGTCTCCAGATGTTCATAAGCCCTCTCTCTGCCAGGAGGGATGAACTTAGTGTATGGAGTCCCGAGCTAACGCAAAAGAGTAGAATCGTTGATATCTGATATCTAGTTTTTGGATGGGATGAGGCCGTGAACCTGAAACAGCTTGAAACCGTGGCGCTGGTGGCCGAAGTGGGGTCCCTGTCACGTGCTGCCCGTTCGCTGGGAATCGCCCAGTCGCTGGTGAGCCGCGCCATTGCCCAGGTCGAAGCCGAATGGGGCGACCGGCTGTTCGAACGGACCGGCCGGGGTGTGGTGCTGTCGGAGTTTGGCCAGCGGATCTTCCCCCATGTCCAGTTACTGCTGGCCCAGTCGGTACGGCTGCGCGACGAGGTCAAGGACGCGGCGGGCGTGCCGGTCGGTCAGGTAAGGATCGGCGTGCTGCCGTCAATGGCGCCACGCCTGATTCCGTCGCTGTTCGAGGACCTGCGCACCAAGGCGCCGGGCGTCCGGCTGCGCGTGGCCGAAGGGTTCAGCGGACAACTCGATGAGGAGCTGGAGTCGGGCCATCTCGATCTTGCAGTCATCAACCGCTATGGCCCCGGGCCGCGACAGAACGAAGATGTGCTCGCCCAGGTCGCCACCTACCTGATCTGCGCGCCCGGGCATCCGCTCGCCGGGATGCCAACGGTGGCGTTCCGCAAGCTCGACGGCCTCCCGCTCGTCCTGCCGCCGGCGCCCAACGGCCTGCGATCCATTCTCGACCAGCACGCGCGCCAGCTCGGCATCTCGCTGGATGTGGCACTGGAAGTGGAATCGCTGAATACGATGAAGGAGGTTGCGCTCGCTGGTGGCGCCTTGACGATACTCCCGGTCCTGGCAGTGGATAACGAGGTTGCCGCCGGTCGCTTGTCAGCAGTCGAGATCGTCGAGCCGCGCCTGACACGGACCATTGCGATGGGCGTCACGCGACATCATCCGTTGTCCCGGGCGGCGCGACTCGTTCTTTCCAGGCTTCATGCCTTGGTGCCTGAAGTCGCAAGGAGCGGGCGTGCCTAGCCGCCGGAGCCTTTCTGGCTGAGGGATTCCCGGCGCGCGGGCATTTCAATTGCAGGGCGTACCAGGGAGCGGCGTCCCATAACTGGTTACCCCGTAGCAGGTATCGCCAGACTTGAGCGCAACGCCCTCGTCGTTCGCTTCCGGATCGAGGGGAAATTTTCCGACCTTGGTGCAGCAGAAGCGAAATCCCGTCGAAGGCGCTGGGGAATTCGCCACTGCCGGGGAAGTCATGGCGGGTCGCTCGGCCGGCGCGGGTTGCTCGGGGGGCGGAATGTTCTTCGTCACTTGCGCAGCCCTGGGGGATGGCGCAGGCGGCGGAACATTCCTCGTTGCCAGGGGAACCTTGGCGGGTTGCTCAAGTTTTGGAACGCTTTTTGGGGTCGTGGGAGCCTTGGGAGCTTGCTCGACGGTCCGGTCCTGTGTGCCAGCAGAGACGCACTGACTGTTCTCGCAGATTCGCTCGCCTTTGCACTGCATATCATATTGGCATCCGGCGGCCCCGGCGTGAGCCGCAAAGCCAGCCGCCATGGTTATGCCGAGAAGCACGCCTAGCGTTTTCATATCTAGCCTTGGCTCCTAGCCGTTTTGGCGCCTTTCGCGCTTCCCTCAGGACGGGCGCTCATGCGCCAGCCCCGAGCCCGTCGTCCTACCGAGCGGGGCACCATTTCCAGTATGGAATGCGCGCGCGTTGAGTGCCACCCTGGCCTACCGTTTCACTCTCATAAGCCTTGTGGTTATATAGATGATCGCGATAATTACTTGCAGCAATAAGCAAGGCACGAGCACCTGCTGGGCAGGAGCAAAACCTCCAAAGCAAAAACCCCTCGCAGCACACGCTGTCGAGGGGTTTTGCACAATAAGAGCCTGGCGATGACCTACTTTCACACGGGTAGTCCGCACTATCATCGGCGCGGAGCTGTTTCACGGTCCTGTTCGGGATGGGAAGGGGTGGTTCCAGCTCGCTATGGTCACCAGGCATAAGGGGGTGCAGCGCTGAGGTTGAGGCCAACGCTGCGAATCGGGATGTAGTCTTGGGTTGTGCGTATTGTGCCAACCGAGGGCACCGACACGATCACACACACCAGGTGAAACACACTGGTTATAGGATCAAGCCTTACGGGCAATTAGTACTGGTTAGCTTAACGCATTACTGCGCTTCCACACCCAGCCTATCAACGTCCTGGTCTCGAACGACCCTTCAAGGAGGTCAAGCCTCCAGGGAATCCTCATCTTCAGGCGAGTTTCCCGCTTAGATGCTTTCAGCGGTTATCTCTTCCGTACATAGCTACCCTGCGATGCCTCTGGCGAGACAACAGGTACACCAGCGGTACGTCCACTCCGGTCCTCTCGTACTAGGAGCAGCCCCCGTCAAGATTCCAACGCCCACGGCAGATAGGGACCAAACTGTCTCACGACGTTTTAAACCCAGCTCACGTACCTCTTTAAATGGCGAACAGCCATACCCTTGGGACCGGCTACAGCCCCAGGATGAGATGAGCCGACATCGAGGTGCCAAACACCGCCGTCGATATGAACTCTTGGGCGGTATCAGCCTGTTATCCCCAGAGTACCTTTTATCCGTTGAGCGATGGCCCTTCCATTCAGAACCACCGGATCACTATGTCCTGCTTTCGCACCTGCTCGACTTGTCGGTCTCGCAGTTAAGCACGCTTTTGCCATTGCACTTTAGGTACGATGTCCGACCGTACCAAGCGTACCTTCGAACTCCTCCGTTACACTTTGGGAGGAGACCGCCCCAGTCAAACTGCCTACCATGCACTGTCCCCGACCCGGATTCACGGGCCAAGGTTAGAACCTCAAACAAACCAGGGTGGTATTTCAAGGACGGCTCCACGTGAACTAGCGTCCACGCTTCAAAGCCTCCCACCTATCCTACACAGATCGGTTCAAAGTCCAATGCAAAGCTACAGTAAAGGTTCATGGGGTCTTTCCGTCTAGCCGCGGGGAGATTGCATCATCACAAACACTTCAACTTCGCTGAGTCTCGGGAGGAGACAGTGTGGCCATCGTTACGCCATTCGTGCAGGTCGGAACTTACCCGACAAGGAATTTCGCTACCTTAGGACCGTTATAGTTACGGCCGCCGTTTACCGGGACTTCAATCAAGAGCTTGCACCCCATCATTTAATCTTCCGGCACCGGGCAGGCGTCACACCCTATACGTCCACTTTCGTGTTTGCAGAGTGCTGTGTTTTTATTAAACAGTCGCAGCCACCATTTTATTGCAACCCCTTCACCCTTCTGGCGCAGGCCAGTCAAGCTACCAGGGCGTACCTTATCCCGAAGTTACGGTACCAATTTGCCGAGTTCCTTCTCCCGAGTTCTCTCAAGCGCCTTAGAATACTCATCTCGCCCACCTGTGTCGGTTTGCGGTACGGTCTCGTATGACTGAAGCTTAGAGGCTTTTCTTGGAACCACTTCCAATTGCTTCGCAGCACTAGGCCGCTCGCCCCACATCCTTGAATTCCGCGCCCGGATTTGCCTAAGCGCCTTCTCCAATGCAGGGACCGGGACTTCCAACACCCGGACAACCTTCCGCGATCCGTCCCCCCATCGCATCATACGACGGTGCAGGAATATTAACCTGCTTCCCATCAGCTACGCATCTCTGCCTCGCCTTAGGGGCCGACTCACCCTACGCCGATGAACGTTGCGTAGGAAACCTTGGGCTTACGGCGAGGGGGCCTTTCACCCCCTTTATCGCTACTCATGTCAGCATTCGCACTTCTGATACCTCCAGCATCCTTTACAAGACACCTTCACAGGCTTACAGAACGCTCTCCTACCACGCGTGCGCTCCTTTAAATCCACTTAGCATTTTCACCACCACGATCATTGGTGGTGGCTTTGTCGATGCTGCGCATCGACAAGCTTGGTGCACTTAAAGGAACGCACGCGTCCGCAGCTTCGGTGACTGGCTTAGCCCCGTTACATCTTCCGCGCAGGACGACTCGATCAGTGAGCTATTACGCTTTCTTTAAAGGGTGGCTGCTTCTAAGCCAACCTCCTGACTGTTTTAGCCTTCCCACTTCGTTTCCCACTTAGCCAATCTTGGGGACCTTAGCTGGCGGTCTGGGTTGTTTCCCTCTTGACACCGGACGTTAGCACCCGATGTCTGTCTCCCGTGATTGCACTCTTCGGTATTCGGAGTTTGCTATGGCGGGGTAATCAGCAATAGACCCCCCAACCATGACAGTGCTCTACCCCCGAAGGTGACACACGAGGCACTACCTAAATAGTTTTCGGAGAGAACCAGCTATTTCCAGATTTGTTTAGCCTTTCACCCCTATCCACAGCTCATCCCCTAACTTTTCAACGTTAGTGGGTTCGGTCCTCCAGTACGTGTTACCGCACCTTCAACCTGGCCATGGATAGATCATCTGGTTTCGGGTCTACACCCAGCGACTCAACGCCCTGTTCGGACTCGCTTTCGCTACGCCTGCCCTAATCGGTTAAGCTTGCCACTGAATGTAAGTCGCTGACCCATTATACAAAAGGTACGCCGTCACCCCGCTTTAAGCGCTCTCGCGCTTAAACCGCTTTGCGCGCCAGCAGTGCTATTTCACACTGGTGTCTTTTGACGATTTTTACTGTCGTAAAAATCGCCGAAAGCGCTTAAAGCGGGGCTCCGACTGTTTGTATGCATGCGGTTTCAGGATCTATTTCACTCCCCTCCCGGGGTTCTTTTCGCCTTTCCCTCACGGTACTGGTTCACTATCGGTCGATCACGAGTATTTAGCCTTGGAGGATGGTCCCCCCATCTTCAGACAGGATTTCACGTGTCCCGCCCTACTTGTCGTACACCTAGTTCCACAACGCTGTTTTCGCATACAGGGCTATCACCTGCTACGGCCGGGCTTTCCATCCCGTTCTGCTAACAATGCTGCTAAAGAGTACAAGGCTGTTCCCATTTCGTTCGCCACTACTCTGGGAATCTCGGTTGATTTCTGTTCCTGCAGCTACTTAGATGTTTCAGTTCGCCGCGTTCGCTTCCCACACCTATGAATTCAGTGTGGGATGACCCATTCGGGCCGGGTTTCCCCATTCGGACATCTCCGGATCAAAGCTTGTTTGCCAGCTCCCCGAAGCTTTTCGCAGGCTACCGCGTCCTTCATCGCCTGTGATCGCCAAGGCATCCACCACATGCACTTGTTCGCTTGACCCTATAACAAGTGTGTCTCAAGCTTGCGCTCTATGACACCGCTCACTACAGGTTGAGTTCTCGCATTTGTGCCGTATTCCAAGTCATCTTTCGATCACTTAAATACATTTTGGTTGATACAATCACAACCCGGTATCGCGTTGGTACTGCAGCGTCTCATCAACGCTCGCGCGACACCTTTACTACATCCCATATTGTTAAAGAACAGCCGATCGTTCCGATCGCTTGGCAATGCCAAATGCAAACGCTCAATCCTTAAGCGCTTGCATTTGGCCACCTGGCCTTAACCAACAAACTACCGATAAGTGTGGACGCTCAACCTGGGATGCACGCTCTGAAAGGAGGTGATCCAGCCGCACCTTCCGATACGGCTACCTTGTTACGACTTCACCCCAGTCATGAACCCTGCCGTGGTAATCGCCCTCCTTGCGGTTAGGCTAACTACTTCTGGCAAAACCCACTCCCATGGTGTGACGGGCGGTGTGTACAAGACCCGGGAACGTATTCACCGCGGCATGCTGATCCGCGATTACTAGCGATTCCAGCTTCACGTAGTCGAGTTGCAGACTACGATCCGGACTACGATGCGTTTTCTGGGATTAGCTCCCCCTCGCGGGTTGGCAACCCTCTGTACGCACCATTGTATGACGTGTGAAGCCCTACCCATAAGGGCCATGAGGACTTGACGTCATCCCCACCTTCCTCCGGTTTGTCACCGGCAGTCTCTCTAGAGTGCTCTTGCGTAGCAACTAGAGACAAGGGTTGCGCTCGTTGCGGGACTTAACCCAACATCTCACGACACGAGCTGACGACAGCCATGCAGCACCTGTGTCCACTTTCCCTTTCGGGCACCTGATGCATCTCTGCTTCGTTAGTGGCATGTCAAGGGTAGGTAAGGTTTTTCGCGTTGCATCGAATTAATCCACATCATCCACCGCTTGTGCGGGTCCCCGTCAATTCCTTTGAGTTTTAATCTTGCGACCGTACTCCCCAGGCGGTCAACTTCACGCGTTAGCTACGTTACTGAAGAAATGAATCCCCAACAACTAGTTGACATCGTTTAGGGCGTGGACTACCAGGGTATCTAATCCTGTTTGCTCCCCACGCTTTCGTGCATGAGCGTCAGTGACGTCCCAGGGGGCTGCCTTCGCCATCGGTATTCCTCCACATCTCTACGCATTTCACTGCTACACGTGGAATTCTACCCCCCTCTGACATACTCTAGCCTGACAGTCACAAGCGCCATTCCCAAGTTAAGCTCGGGGATTTCACGCCTGTCTTATCAAACCGCCTGCGCACGCTTTACGCCCAGTAATTCCGATTAACGCTCGCACCCTACGTATTACCGCGGCTGCTGGCACGTAGTTAGCCGGTGCTTATTCTTCCGGTACCGTCATCGACCCCGGGTATTAACCAGAGCCATTTCTTTCCGGACAAAAGTGCTTTACAACCCGAAGGCCTTCTTCACACACGCGGCATTGCTGGATCAGGGTTGCCCCCATTGTCCAAAATTCCCCACTGCTGCCTCCCGTAGGAGTCTGGGCCGTGTCTCAGTCCCAGTGTGGCTGATCGTCCTCTCAGACCAGCTACTGATCGTCGCCTTGGTAGGCTCTTACCCCACCAACTAGCTAATCAGACATCGGCCGCTCCTGTCGCGCGAGGCCGTTACCGGTCCCCCGCTTTCACCCTCAGGTCGTATGCGGTATTAGCTAATCTTTCGACTAGTTATCCCCCACGACAGGGCACGTTCCGATGTATTACTCACCCGTTCGCCACTCGCCACCAGGCCGAAGCCCGTGCTGCCGTTCGACTTGCATGTGTAAGGCATGCCGCCAGCGTTCAATCTGAGCCAGGATCAAACTCTTCAGTTCAATCTCTGTGTGGAAGCCTCGCGGCTCCCTCGCTCTTTCGAGCGGTCGCTCACTCTCAGAAAACTGACTGACCAGATCCAAAGACCCAGTCACGTTTTGCTGTGCGAGCACTGTATAACTTGTAAGCTGAAAGACCGAGGTCTTTCGCATCCGTTAATCAAGCGCCCACACTTATCGGTGTTTGTTTGTTAAAGAACTCCCGCGATTCGCTTTGCTGGTCGCGTCGCTGTTTGGTTAGCAGCGAAGAAACGAGATATTAAAGAATTTTTTTCGATTAATCAATCATTTTCGAAAAATTCTTTATTCTGGAAAACACGCTCTTTCGAGTGAAGCCTTGCAGATCGTTTCCCTCCCCGTTACGCGGTGCCTTGCGAACGGGGGGCGAATATTAATGTCTCCATACCAGGCTTGCAAGCCCTTTTTCGAAAATAACCGCAAAGAGCCCTCTTCGGCACTTGGCAGTCAATCTACGCCTACCCAGGCGGCCGGATACGTCGCGAGATCAGCCGAAGCGCACAGGGTCATACGGCCTGGCGTCGACCCACGGCTGCTCGCCGTCCATCAACTCGGCCAGCAGCCGGGCGGTGACCGGCCCGAGCGTGAAACCCTGGTGCCCATGCCCGAAGTTGAACCACAGGCCGCGATGGCGCGGCGCCTGCCCGACGATCGGCCTCATGTCCGCGACACAAGGCCGGGCGCCCAGCCAGGGCATGTCCTCGACCGGCGCGCCCATCGGCAACAGCTCGCGCGCGTGGCGCTCGGCATTGCGCAACTGGACTGGCGTCGGCGCCGCATCCTGGTGGGCGAACTCGGCGCCCGTGGTCAGGCGCAGGCCGCGCTTCATCGGCGCCAGGAGGAAGCCGTTCTCGACATCCAGCAGCGGCAGCGTCGGCATTGCTTCGACTGCATAGTGGCGGTGGTAGCCGCGCTTGACGAACAGTGGGAAACGGTAGCCGAGCGGCCGGATAAGCGTCGAGGCCCACGGCCCCAAGGCAACGACGGCGTGGGCAGCGTTGACCGGGCCGTCGTCCGTCGTCACGGTCCAGCCGCTTCCCGCCTGCTTCAGCGTCGTCGCGTCGCCGCGGCGCACGATGCCGCCCGCCTGCGTATACAGCGCGGCATAGCGGCTGACCAGCTCGCCGGGATCGGCGACGGTCCACGGGTCGCGCCAGTGGACCGCACCGGCCATCGGGCCGCGCCACGCCGGGTCCGTTGCGCTGATGCCGGCATTGTCCAGGACCCGGTAGTCAAGCCCGTGCTGCTGCCCGATTTCGGTCGCGGCGCGCGCGGCGTCGTCGAACGCGGCGGCACTGCGATAGGCCTGCAGCCATCCCGACTTGCGCACCAGGTCGTCGGCGCCGGCCAGCGCAATGAGGCGCTCGTGCTCGGTCAGGCAATGGCGGATCAGCGCGCTGTAGGCCGTGACGGTGCCGGCATAGCGGTCGGGCGCCGATTCACGCCAGTAGCGCGCCAGCGGTGGCAGCAGGCTGGCGAGTGCGCCCGGGTGGTAATGGACATCGTTGCCCTGCCGGGCCATCACGCGCAGCACCGCCATCCATTCGCGAGGAAAGGCATAGGGCTGCACCGCTTCACGCTGGATGATGCCGGCGTTGCCATACGACGTCTCCCTGCCCGGCTCCCGCCGGTCGACCAGCACGACCGCATGGCCGCGCTGGCGCAGCGCCAACGCAGTGCAGACGCCGACCATGCCGGCGCCGAGTACAACGATGTCCTTAGTCATGATGTCTGATGCGGTGCCTGAGATCCGAGTATCCGAAACCTGATTCTGCATCGGTGGCGGGGCCCCGCGTAATATCGGTCGCAAGCAATTATTGGAATCCGTGATTGCCGGATCGGCAATCACGCTTTGGCGATGTGGGTGATCGCCTCGGCCAGGTGCTGCACAAAGGCGCGCCCCGCCGGCGGCAGGTTGCGGCGGGCAAGTGTCTGGATCTCGATATAGCGCTCGTTCATTTCTCGGTCGCGCAACGGTACTGCGGCAATGCTGCCTTCCACCAGGCGTCGCCGCACCGACAGCTCGCCATAGAAAGCGACCACGCCGCCGCCTGCCACGGTGAAGCCGACCAGCGAATCCAGGTTGTTGCTGGAAAAGACGGTCTGGTAGCTCAGCCCTTGCCGGCTGCAGCTGGTGTCCAGCAGCTGCCGCAGCGAGCTTTCCTTTGGCGGCAGCGCCAGCGGGTAGCCGATGACCTGGGACAGCGACACCTGGCGCTGGCCGGCAAGCGGATGGTCCGGCGCCATGATGGCGAGCACCGGCGCCGGATGGCGCAGTTCCACTTCGATATCGAGCTCGGGCAGGCCACTCAGCGTGATGCCGATATCCGCCTCGCCATCGCGGATGCGGCGCGCGATGTCGCCTTGCGGGCAGACGTCGAGATCGAAGCGGATCCCACCGTACTTTTCGCGGAAGCTGGCGGCCAGCTCCGGGATGAAATCGTGCGCAATACCCTCCACGCTTGCCAGGCGCACCTGCCCGACGCGCAGGCCGCGCAGCGCCTGGATATCACCGGTGACGCGATCGATCTCCTGCTGGGCACGCTTGGCGTGTGCGGCGAGCAGCTCTCCCGCCGCGTTGGGGACAAGGCCGCGGGCGCGCCTGTCGAACAGCAGCGTATCGAGTTCGCACTCCAGCTTGGCGATCTGCCGGCTTACCGCCGACGGCGCCACGTTGAGCTTGATCGCGGCGTCCTTGACCGAGCCGGTGCGCACGACCTCCAGGAAGTAGCGGACGGCGGTTTCCTGCAGGATGCGGTACGACATGGGCGGCTTTTTTGGGATGAGATCACTGCATCGACGAAGTCCATTCTATGGATTGCCGTTTTGGCAATCAAGCCTTCGAAACATTGCCACGATTCCATTCCGGATCGGTCGTACGATGGACTCAACGCGGTCACCGCCCCCCACCGCGCTGCGTCGAGTCCTAACTGCCGGAGCTTCTCCATGCGATCCACCGCTCACCGCCCCCCGTTGTTCCTCTCCGCCTGCAGCCTGGCCGCCGCCGCCGTGCTGGCGCCCCACCCGGCCGCGGCGCAGGGCGGCGGTTATCCGTCGAAGCCGATCCAGCTCGTCTTGCCGTTCCCGCCGGGTGGCGCCACCGACCTCGTCGGCCGCACGATCGCGCGCAAGCTCGGCGAACGGCTCGGCCAGACCGTGGTGGTCGAGAACCGGCCCGGCGCCGGCACCGTGGTCGCGGCGAGCTATGTGGCCAAGTCGGCACCGGACGGCTATACGCTGATGGCCACCTCGGGCACCACCTTCACTGTCAATCCCGCGGTCTACGCCAGGCTGCCGTATGACCCGCAGAAGAACTTCGAGCCGATCGGCCTGATCGGCTCGACCGGGCTGGTACTGCTGGCCAACCGCGACGTGCCGGTCAACAACCTCAGGGAGTTCGTCAGCGCGGTCAAGGCACAGCCGGGCAAGTATTCCTACGGCTCGTTCGGCGCCGGCACCACTGCGCACTTCGCCGGCGAGGAACTGCTGAATCTCACCGGCACGAAGCTGCTGCACGTGCCATACAAGGGCAGCGCGCCGGCCATGACCGACCTGATCGGTGGCCAGATCCCGTTCAGCGTGGATACCGTCGCGGCGGCGATCCCCCAGCTGAAGTCCGGCAAGATCAAGGCCATCGCGGTCACCACGGCAAAGCGCTCGACCCTGCTGCCCAATGTGCCGACGGTGGCGGAAAGCGGTTATCCCGGCATGGATGCCAGCACCTGGATCGCGCTGGTCGGGCCGCACGGCCTGCCCCCCGAGGTCCGGGCGAAGCTGGAGAAGGCGCTGGCCGACACCATCGCCGATCCGGCCACGCGCAGCCAACTGGCGGACAGCGGCATCGAGCCTTCGTTCGCACCCGGCAAGCAGGTCGCCGCCATGATCGACAAGGAAATCCCGCAGATGCGCGCGATCGCGCAACGCGCCAGCATCAAGCTCGACTGACCTTCCTGGCACGGGCCGGTGCCGGCTGATGCCGGTAGAGAGGTACCGCGCCACAGACTGACATTCCACCCTAAGCAACCGATGCAAACATCGCTGACCTCCCTGACCGCGGTCGAATTGCGCCGCCTGATCGGCACCCGGGAAATCTCGCCGGTAGAACTGCTCGAAGCGTGCATCGCGCGCATCGAGGCCTACAACCCGCTGATCAATGCCATCACGGCCACCTGCTTCGCGCGCGCCCGCCAGGAAGCGCGCGCCGCCGAGCAGGCGGTACTGCGCAATGAACCGCTGGGCCTGCTGCACGGGCTGCCTCTGGGGGTCAAGGACCTGGAAGCGACGCAGGGGCTGCTGACCACCTATGGCTCGCCGCTGTTCCGCAACCATGTGCCGGCCGAGGACAACGTGCTGGTGGCGCGCCTGCGCGCGGCGGGCGCCATCGTGGTCGGCAAAACCAACATCCCGGAGATGGGCGCCGGCGCGAATTCGCGCAACGCGGTCTGGGGCGCGACCGGCAATCCGTTCAATCCGAACCTCAATGCAGGCGGATCTTCGGGCGGGTCGGCCGCTGCGCTGGCCGCGGACCTGCTGCCGGTCTGCACCGGCTCCGACACCGGCGGCTCGCTGCGCATTCCCGCGGCCAAGTGCGGCGTGGTCGGGTTCCGCCCGTCGCCCGGCATCGTGCCCAACTCGCGCAAGCTGCTGGGCTGGACGCCGATCTCGGTGGTGGGACCGATGGGCCGCACCGTCGACGACACCTGCCTGCAGCTGGCGGCCTCGGCCGGTGTGTCGGTCACTGATCCGCTGAGCTACGCGGTGGACGCGAATGCCTACCTGTCGCCGGCGCCGGTCGACCTGTCGACGTTGCGCGTGGGCTGGACCGAAGACTTCGGCAGCTGTGCGGTCGATGACGGCATCCGCCGCGTGTTTCGCGCGAAGATCGCGGCGATGCGCCACCTGTTCGGGCGTTGCGACGAAGTCAGCTTCGACCTTGGCGATGTGCATCGTTGCTTCGACGTGCTGCGTGCCGAAAGCTTTGTCGCCGGCCTGCACGACGCCTACCAGCGCGACCCCGCAGCGCTCGGGCCCAACACCCGCGCCAACTATGAAATGGGCGCGAAGATGTCGCTGGCCGACAGCGCATGGGCGCAGGCCGAGCAGAACCGCATCCTGCAGCGCTTCCAGCGGGCCTACCAGGAATACGACCTGATCCTGTCGCCGACCACCCCGGTGTCGCCGTTCGCATGGACCAGGCTGTACGCCGACACCATCAATGGCGAGAAGCAGGAGAACTACTACCGCTGGCTGGCGCTGACCTATGTCGTGACGCTGACCACGCACCCGGCCATCGCGCTCCCCTGCGGCACCGACGAAGCCGGCATGCCGTTCGGCCTGCAGGTCACCGGCCGCTTCCGCGGCGACCTGCAAACGCTGGCCGCCGCGCGGGCCATGGAAACGGCGTTCGCCGCGTCGCCGGCATTGCGCCGCCCGGTGCCCGACCTGGCAGCGCTCAGGCCCGCCGACCCGGCGCTGCGCTCGATCGTCACCGCGCCGCCGTCAGCCGGCGCTGCGCATCAAAGCGGCGGCGTCTCCGCGGTGTAATCCGGAACCTGGATTCCGTGGAAGCGCGCCGGAATGCCTATGTTGGCTCGGTTTTGGTTCGGTTGGCGCAGGCATCCGGGTGCCAGGCGCTGCGACGCAAGTCGCAGTAACGGGGTGCGAACCGCCTGCTGTCTCCACCGTGTGCGACGTTAGCGGATCTTGCAAAAGCCATCCGCCGCCCAGCGTGCGGCGCTATCGCGCGTCAGGCGAAAATCCGGTGGTACCTTGACGGCCGCAATCACATCCCCGAAGGGATCCACTGCCGTAAGCGTTCCGAAAGGCTCGAACTCATCTGGCGTAACGACAAGCTTGACCGTCACGGTTCCGGATTCGGTCTCGAAGCTGGTCTGCTTGTTGAGTTGAGCGTGCAGTTGCTGCTCATGCCGCCGGATGACTTCTGCGGCGGTCTTGACCAGCGTCTGGTGAGCCGTGGCATCGAGCGGCTTCGGATCGACCTTGTTGCGCCCCATGGTCCAGGGACCGACAAGCGCCGGTTCTGCGCTGCCATCCCGGATCATTTCGACCGCCCAGCCGTCGCCATCCTCGTTCTTGATCACCCGGGCAGTCCAGCCCTTGTCTCGCCAAAGTCGGGGTTCGTGGATGGCGGCCGATTCTTGCTCCGAAAGTGATTCGTCGGTGTGATGCATAGTTCGTTGTACTAATCGCGGGGACAATATTCTATGCCTCAGGGACCATGCGCCGCCTGAATTGGTGGGGCTTCACACATGTTCACGCCTGAAACATCCTTCTGCACGATATGGGGCAAACCCCTCAGGGGACTACTCTGTCAGGACAACAGCGGAGGAAGTTCCTCATGAATCGGTCAATTCTGGTGATTGGTCTTTGCCTGCTGGCAGCGCAGGGCTGCGCGACAAAGAACTATGGGCGGGTCGGGACCGTGACAGACTTCGAGCGGCAGACGATGTCCTGTCGTGAAATTCAGCTCGAGCAGGCAAAGGTAAATGGCTTTACCCAGGCCGTTGAGAAGGAGAGCGAGTTCAGCGGCCGTTCAATCCTGTCGTTCCTGGGCGACTTCGGCATTGGGAACATGATCGAGAAGAATAGTGCCATGGAAAGCGCCGACCAACGGGCGCGTCAGTTGCAGACCCTCAGCTACCAGCGTCGATGCTCTGAGGCGCAACCGCAGGCAGCGGCGGCGCCAGCTCCATTGCCAACTGCGAGCCGATAGTCGCGAGCCGGCCGGGCCGCTTACCGGGCCGGCCGCTCTCTCTGTGGCGAGGGCATACGCGACCTACTGGCAAGACCCGCAAACTCGAGGGCGCTGCATTCCACGCCCCGCGCTTCACTGAGCGGCGAGCGTTTGCAGAGAGCCGCCTCGCCGATGCGATCCGAGTAATTTCCCGCCAGGCAACAACGCCGATGCCCAAGGCGACGCCAAGCGCGCGCACCGGATTGGCATGGACAAGCGATTCGGCACGCTCGCGCCGTTTTCCCACTCGGACTTGACGCGTCCTGTGACACGCCTGGCGACATCAGCCGACTTGGCGACCAGTTCTTTCCCGGCCCCCGACGCACCGGGTTGATTCTCACCTCCGCCTTTTGCGCCCCCCTCGCTTAGACGACTCCTGCCCGTGAATCTTGGGAAAAAAGCGGTTTCCCCTTGACCCGGCATCTCCAGACGTATATACATTGACCATCCATATGGATGGTAATTGGATGGTTTACAGATGGTATCCGGATGTAGTGATAATTAAAAGTCACTTTTAGCCAGCCAGATGGCAACGCACGCAAACAGATGAACAAACCAAAAACCGGCGACACGGAAAAAATCACGATCAACCTCGGCCCGGTGGACCTTGGGCAGATCGATCTGCTGGTCGAGGAAGGTTTTTACTCGAATCGCACTGACCTGATCCGGACCGCCATCCGCAACCAGTTGGCCACGCACGCGCTGGCCATACAGGAAACGGTGACGCGCCGGGCGCTGGTCCTCGGGCTCCAGCATTTCACCCGCCGGGACCTGGAGGCAGCGCGCGCGGCCAACGAGAAGCTGGACATCCATGTCCTCGGCCTGGCAAGCATCGCCTCGGATGTCAGCCCGGAACTGGCGCTGGCAACCATTGAATCGATCGTGGTGCTGGGCGCCTTTCACGCCCCCGCGGCAGTCAAGGCCGCGCTTGCCGGGCGCATACGGTAGTACCGCGGCAATGTCGCCGCGCCCTGGTTCGCCAGGTTTTCCTGGAAACAAGTATGAAAATGAATGACGCCTTCCTCGCTTCGATGCGAGAAGCCATGCACTTGCTGCAGACCGCGGGCCCGATGGAAGCCACTGAGGCTATCCAGCGCGCACTGCGCGAGCAAGCGTCGATGGGCGCCGTAGTCGCTCCAGCCTCCCGCGCCGCGCCAATGCCCGCACAGGTGGTCGAACGCCTGCTCACCGATGACCGCGCGCCGGCCCGCCCGGCCGATGTTGCCAGCAACACCGCCAACGCAGCGCCCCCGGCATCTTCGCGCGCCACCCACGCGCTGCGCCCCGACAGCAAACACGCGGCCCCGCACGATGTCGGCCATTTCAGCCAACGCACGTTCGTGAACCAGGCGGGATCCCGCGCGTACAAGCTTTACGTGCCCGCCGGCCGGCGGGCCGAGCCGATGCCGTTGGTCGTGATGCTGCATGGATGCACGCAGGATGCCGATGATTTCGCGGCCGGCACGCAGATGAATGCCCTCGCCGACAAGCTTGGCTTCATGGTGCTGTACCCGATCCAGGCCACCGAGAACAATCCGTCCAAATGCTGGAACTGGTTCCGGCCCGGTGACCAGCAAGCCGGCAAGGGAGAACCGTCGATCATTGCCGGCATGGCGCGAGAGGTGATCGCCAGCCACAGCATCGACGCGAGGCGCGTCTACATTGCTGGCCTGTCCGCCGGCGGCGCGATGGCGGCGGTGCTGATCCAGCGCTATCCGGAACTGTTCGCGGCGGCCGGCGTGCATTCCGGCCTGCCGGCGGGGTCAGCGCACGATCTGCCGTCGGCGCTGGGCGCGATGAAGGGCGGCAAAGGGATTGGCCGGTCCAGGTCAGGCGCGGTGCCGCCCGCCTCGACCGGGCGGCCCATGATTGTGTTCCACGGCGATGCGGACCACACGGTGCATCCGTCGAACGGCGACCGTCTTGTCGCGCCGTTTGAGCAGGACCGCCCGCGCCAGCAGACGGAACGCAGGAACGTTGCCGGTGGGCATGACTACACGCGGCACAGGATCACCACGCCCGCCGGCGTCGATGCCGAGTACTGGATCGTCCACGGCGCCGGGCACGCCTGGGCGGGCGGAAGCCGCCAGGGCAGCTATACCGATCCGAAGGGGCCGGATGCGAGTGCGGAAATGCTGCGTTTCTTCCTCGCGCATCCGCTGCCGGGCTGAGCACCGAAAAAGGAATAGAAAATAATACTACGTAATACGTAATAGATTAAACATCTCTCGGAAATCCTTAGACATAAGTTTGCTTATGTCTATAATCTTCGCTCCAATCGCGAATGCATTGCCTTGCACCATGGAACTGCTCCCCCTTTCCCCACCCGAGAGCCGTCCTGCCCCACTCGAGCGCTTGCGCCTGCCACCGGCACTGTCCGGCGCCGCCGGCACCAACCGCGCGCCGGCCACCGTCGCCCGCATCGCCGCGGGCGACGACCTGGCCGCCGTGACCGCCTGGCTCGCGCGCTACGCCGACAGCGCCGCGACGCTGGCCACCTATCGCCGCGAGGTGGAGCGGCTGATCCTGTGGGCGGTGCTGCAGTTGGCCAAACCCCTGTCCTCGCTGACCCACGAAGACCTGCTCGCTTACGAGCGCTTCCTCGCCGATCCGCAACCGGCCGAGCGCTGGGTGCTGGCCGGCAGCAAGAAGCTCGCGCGCGGCCATCCGGACTGGCGCCCGTTTGCCGGACCGCTGTCGCCCGGCAGCGTGCGCCAGGCGATGGTGATCCTGAACGCCCTGTTCGCCTGGCTGACCGAGGCGGGCTACCTGGCCGGCAACCCGCTCGCCCTCGCCCGCCGCCGGCGCGCCCCTGCCCAGGCGCGCATCACCCGCTATCTGAGCCACGACCTGTGGGAGACGGTCAAGGAGACCGTCGCGGCAATGCCGACCGAGACGGCGCGGGAACGCCTGCACGCCGCGCGCTGCCGCTGGGTGCTGACCGTGCTGTATCTGGGCGGCTTGCGTGCCGCCGAACTGACGGCCACCACCATGGGCGCGTTCTTCTGCCGGCGCGATGCCCAGGGTATCGAGCGCTGGTGGCTGGAGGTGACCGGCAAAGGCAACAAGACCCGGCTGGTGCCTGCAACCGACGAGCTGGTTGCCGAACTGGCGCGATACCGCCGCGCCCACGCGTTGCCGCCTGCCCCGCAGTTCGGGGAGACGCGTCCGTTGGTGCTGCCGGTGATCGGAAGAACGGGCAGCGAGAAACCGCTGTCACGCGGCGCGCTGCACCTGATCCTGAAAGAGGTGTTCGGCATGGCCGCGGCGCGCCTGCGGGAGCGCGGGCCGGAATGGGAGGCGCAAGCCGCGGTGCTGGCCAGCGCCTCGGCGCACTGGCTGCGCCACACCGCTGGCTCGCACATGACCGACCGACAGATCGACCTGCGCTTTGTGCGCGACAACTTCGGGCACAGCTCGCTGTCGACGACGAGCGGTTACCTGCACAGCGAGGAGGATGCACGCCATGAGGCCACGCAGGAGCGGCACCGGATTGGCTGGACCAGCAAGTCGTAGGCACGCCAGCAGGCTCATGCACCGCAGTTCGGTGGCCGGACGCGCTACCAGTTTCCTTTGTTCTTCCAAGCCGCCGTCTCCAGGCAAGACGATGGAAGCCATTAATTCGCCGTGATGCTCGCACGCTGTGCGGTGGCGCGCATCAGCGGCAGTTCCTTGCTGATCATCGCGCTGACCTGCCCCGGGCCCGCGTAGTTCGGCTCCAGCCCGTTAGCCAGCAGCTTTTGCTGGACCTCGTGGTCTTTCATCGCCTGCGCTACCGCTTTTTCCAGCCGGGCCTTGACGTCGGCCGGCAAGCCGCGCGGCGCCGCGATGGCTACCCACGAGTCGGCGTCGAAACCGGGATAGCCAGCTTCCGCCACGGTGGGCACGTCAGGCAGCAGCGTGGCGCGGCGCGCGCCCGTGACCGCGATCGGCTTGATCTTGCCGCTGCGGATATGGGGCAACGACGCGGCGACCGTATCGACCGAGAATGGAATCTGCCCGCCGATCAGGTCGGCCACGGCCGGCGCACTGCCCTTGTACGGGATATGCTGCAGCTTCATGCCCGTGGCACCCAGCAGCATCTCGCCTGCGAAATGCCCGGTGGTGCCGGTACCGAAAGACCCATAGACATACTTGCCCGGCGCGGCGTTGACCGCTGCAACCATCTGCGGCAGCGTATCCACCGGCACCGCCTTGTTCGCCAGCACAATCAGCGGTACGCGCGCCACCAGCCCGACAGGCTCGAAGCTCTTCACGGGGTCATACGGCAGGCTCGCGTTGATGGCCGGATTGACGGTGAATGTCGAGCCCGAACTGATAAGCAGCGTGTAGCCATCGGCCGCGGCCTTGGCCACGTAGCCGGCACCTACGATGGTGCCGGCACCGGCGCGGTTCTCGATCACCACCGGCTGGCCCAGCGCATCGCCGAGGCTCTTGCCGACGAGGCGGCCGATCATGTCGACCGCCCCGCCGGCCGGGAACGGCACCACGAGCGTGACGGGCCGGACCGGATACGCCGATGCCGCGTGGGCCCCGACGGCGGCAACCGCCAGCGCTGGCAGCGCCAGCGCCCGGGCCGCCACGAAGGCTCTGCGCAGGGACGAATGTAGAGTGGGATTCATCGCAGCACCTCCGTGCGTCGGTCAGCCGTTGCGGAACAGGAAGCTGTAGGCGTTCAGCGCCGGTGCGCCGCCGAGATGGGCATACAGCACGCGCGAGCCTTCGGGGAATTCGCCGCGTCGGACCATGTCGATCATGCCCTGCATCGATTTCCCCTCGTAGACCGGGTCGGTCATCATGCCTTCGTACCTGGCGCTCAGGCGGATGGCCTCGAGCGTGCCTTCGGACGGCAGGCCATATTCGGGGCCGCCATAGCGCTCGTCGAGTACTACGTCGGCGTCGACGATGTCGCGCTCCAGTTCCACCAGCCCCGCCGTGTGCCTGGCGATGCGCAGGATCTGCGCGCGGGTCTGGGCGGGCTTGGCGGAGGCATCGATGCCGATCACGCGATCAGCCCGGCCGTCGGCGGCAAACCCCACCACCATGCCCGCCTGCGTGCTGCCGGTGACTGAACACACAACGACGTAGTCGAACTTGAAACCCAGTTCGGCCTCCTGCGCGCGCACTTCCTCGGCAAAGCCGACGAAGCCCAGGCCGCCCAGCGGATGCTCCGAGCAGCCGGCCGGGATCGGATACGGCTTGCCACCCTCCTTGCGCACGCTCTCCATGGCCTCTTCCCAGCTCTTGCGGATGCCGATGTCGAAGCCGTCGGCCACCAGGCGCACGTCGGCGCCCATCATCCGGGACATCTGGATGTTGCCGACCCGGTCATATACCGCATCGGAGTAATTGACCCAGTTTTCCTGGACGAGCACGCACTTGAGTCCCAGGTGCGCGGCCACGGCGGCCACCTGGCGCGTCTGGTTCGACTGGATGCCGCCGATCGAGACCAGCGTGTCGCAGCCTTGCGCGAGCGCGTCCGGGATCAGGTATTCGAGCTTGCGGGTCTTGTTGCCCCCGAAGGCCAGGCCACTGTTGCAGTCCTCACGCTTGGCGTACAGCTCGACCTTGCCGCCAAGATGGGCAGAGAGGCGCTTGAGCGGCTGGATGGGCGTGGGGCCGAACGTCAGCGGGTAACGGGCAAAGCGCTTGAGATTCATGGTGGCAACTCCAGGGTTAGGGTGTTATCCCGTCATCGGTGTGCCTCTCAGCAAGGCCAAACGATGCGGCGACGGACTCTATCCTAGGAAAAAAGCCACGAAACGTGCTTGCAAAGAAGCGTGATTTTGAACACTATTAATAAGTGATATCACGCGAAAGCTGTTGTAAATTCTTTTCCAGACCAAATGAAAGAAACAAAATTTCGCACCAAATCCGCCCGCGATGCACCAGTTCAGGCCGCGTCGCAAACGCTGCCATCCACACCCCACGTGGACTCGCTCGATCGCGCCGACAAGGCGATCCTGCGAGCCCTGCAGCAGGACGCATCGATCTCCAACGTGGCCCTGGCCGCAAAGGTCAACCTGAGCCCGCCCGCCTGTCTGCGGCGCGTGGAACGACTCAAGGAGTTGGGGCTGATCCGCGGCATCGTGGCGCTGCTCAACCCTGCTGCACTGGATGCGGGAATGCTTGTGATGATCGGCGTGGTGCTGGATCGCTCCACGCCAGAATCCTTCGCGCTGTTCGAGTCTGCCGCGCAAAAGGTGTCCGGCTGCATGGAGTGCCATGTCGTGACCGGCGAATTCGATTACTTCATGCTGGTGCGCACCAGAGATAGCGAGAGCTTCAACCGCCTCCACGCGGAACAACTGCTCTACCTGCCGGGCGTCAGGCAGATCCGGTCGTTCATGGTGCTCAAGCAGGTGCTATCGACGACGCAGTTTCCAATCTGATGGACTTGCCGCAGAGGGAAGTGCCGGCACGGCAAGGGCCCGCGGGACCGCCACGCGCTGGCGCTGGCACGAAAAGCACGGGTCACGAAAAGCACGGGTTCGGCAATTGGCTTTGTCTTCGGTGCTGTATGGCTCCTGCAGGCAAAAAGGTCAGCCCTGCTCCGTGCGCCCCAACAGTGCCGTCACGGCCTTTTCCATCAGGTCCAGCAACCGGTGCAGTTCCTGCGGCCCCATCTCGCCATCGGGTGCATCGGCCACCTGCCTTTTCAGGTGCGCATCGATCCGATCGCACAGCGCCTCCCCCGAGCGGCTGATGCGCAAGCTGACGCTGCGCCGGTCTCCTGGCACCTTCAGCGCCACGACCAGGCCGCGCTCGCGCAGCAAGTGCACCGCGCGCGACAGCGCGCCGGCATCATGGTCGATAGCTGCGGCGGTCTCGGTGAGGGTGCTGCCGCCGGCACCGCGCAGGTGGCACAGGATCAGCCACTGCGGCACGGTCAGGTCCGCCGCGCGCAAGGCCTGCGTGGCGCCTTGCTGGGTCGCGCGCCGCAGGCGGCTGGCCGCAACCAGCACAGCGGACAGCGCGGCCCCCTCCGTCGCCAATGCCGTAACCAGCCCGGCGCTCATCGCAGCACCTTCTGGAACATGCTGACGCCGATCGCCAGCACCCCCACCACCGCCAGCGCGCGGAAATAGTCGATATTGGCCAGCAGCGCGGACTGCTGCGCCAGCACTTGCGCGATCTGCGCCGTGGCGGACTCCGCGGCGCGGACCGGATCCATCGAGTTAGAGAACGCGGCCGTGAAGCGCGCGTGGGTCTCCTGGAATTGCGGGCTGGCAGGATTGATGGCGCCATGCAGCGTGCTGTAGTGCAGCGTCGTCAGCCACTGCTGCCCGACCGTGGCAATGGTCACGCCCAGCGCCTGGCCCAACTGCCCCAGCATGTTCTTGGTCTGCTGCGCATGCGAGAACACCGACTCGTCGTGCATCACGCCGTTGAAGGTCTGCATGGCCGTGACCGGCATCAGCGTCATGATGAACACCCCATAGAGCGCGAGCGCGGGCAGGATATGTCCCCACAGGTCGGGCGCGGGCGTGGTCCGGCTCAGCAACCACGCGGAGGCCGCCAGGGCGAGGAAGCCCGCGACAAAGTACTTGCGCGGGCTGGGCCAGCGCGGCAGCAGGCGCGAGATTGTCAGCCAGGTCGCGACGCCGGCGGCAAGCCCGAGCGCATAGAACTGTCCGGCGGTGGCCCATGAATGGCCCAGCGAGCGCTGCAGCACGATCGGCAGCAGGTAGCCGTTCGAACCGAGCGTGACGTAGCAGAAGGTAAAGAGCGCCAGGCCGCTCAGATAGCGCGGCTCGACCAGGCTGCGCAGCCTGAGCAGCGGCCGCGCGCTCCTGGATTCCGTCCAGACGAAGGCGAGCAGCGCGCCGGCGCCCGCGACCGCGCCGATCACCAGCCACAGCCGGTCGGCGTAGAAGTCATAGTAGGAACGCTGCAGCACGAACAGCACCAGGAAGCTGCCCACCGACAGCGCGACAAGCCGCACCGGATGCGCGTCCGAGCGTTGCGCAGGCGCCACCACTGCCGTGGGCAGAACACCGGTGGCCGGGAGCAACGCCAGGGCGGCGGCAGCCACCAGCCAGAAAATCAGGGGCCACCGGTCCGCGGTGACAATGACGGCGGCCAGCCAGGGCGCGATCGCCGTGCCGCAGCAAATGCCCGTGGCCAGCGCCTTGATGCCAAGAAACCTCGCCGGGCTCGGCGGAATCAGGTTGATCGCCAGCCGCGACGAGGTCAGCATGCCCGCGCATCCGAGCGCCATCACCATGCGGCCGGCCAGGAAGCCGGGATAGCTCTCGGCCGTGGCACACAGGATCGCACCGATGGCAGCCGCGCCAAGCGCGCCCTGGACATAGCGGCGCCAGCCCATGCGCTCCACCATCCAGCGCTGCAGCGCGATCACGACCACGGCCACGCTGGCGTAGGCCGCGGCGATGGTGCTGTACTCCTCGGGGCTGGCGCCGATTTCTCCCATGATCGGGGCGGTGGCAAAGGCCACCATGCCGTTCTGCAGGAAGTCGATCGAGGTCAGCGCGCCGATCGTCAGCATCAGCAAGGCTTTGGGTTTAGCGGCGGGTTTCATGCCGGCGTCTCCGTTGTGTGGCGGTGCCTACAGGTTCTCTTCGACAATGCGGCGCACCAGTTCGTCGGCGCGCGCCAGTTCGTCGGCAAACACGGTGGTACGGTAGTTCTGGCCCGACGCATCGACGGCGACCAGCCGCTTGCCGTCGCGCGAGCGCGTATCGACCGAGACCTTCATCGACAGTCCGATCTGCAGCGGATGGGCCATCACTTCCGCAGGCGTCAGGGCGATGCGCACCGGCACGCGCTGCACCACCTTGATCCAGTTGCCGGTGGCGTTCTGCGCTGGCAGCAGCGCAAAGGCACTGCCGGTGCCGGCGTCCTGCCCGATGACACGGCCGTGGTACACCACCCCGTCGCCGTACAGGTCGGTGGTCAGCGTCACCGGCTGGCCCAGGCGGATATCGCGGAGTTGCGACTCCTTCAGGTTGGCCGTGACCCACAGGTGGTCCAGCGGCACCACCGACATCATTGGCACGCCGGCACTGACGCGCTGGCCCACCTGCACCGAGCGCTTGGTCACCACGCCGCCGACCGGCGCGGGAATGCGCGTGCGCGACAGCGCGATGCTGGCATTGCGCACTTGCACTGCGGCCGCCTGCACATCAGGGTGGGAGTCCACCGAGGTGCGTTCGACCAGTGCCTGGTTGCGCTTGAGCTGCTGGGTGGCCACGGCCAGCGACGCCTTGGCGGTGCGCACCGCCTGTGTCGAATGGACGAGTTCCTCGCCCGAGATCGCGCCGCTGGCGGCCAGCGCCGAGCGGCGCGCCATATCTTCCTGGGCGCGCGCCAGGTCAACCGAGCGCAGTTCCACGTTGGCACGGTCCTGGCCGGCGGCGGCAAACTGGCCGCGCACCTGGCGCACCGTGCGGGCAAGCTGGGCCTGTGCCGCGGCCAGGGCGAGCCGTGCATCGACGCCGTTGAGTTCGACCAGCGTCTTGCCGGATCCAACGAGGTCAGTGTTGTCCGCAAGGATCGCGGTGACCACACCGCTTACCTGCGGCGTCACCTGCACCACATTGCCTTCGACATACGCGTCTTCCGTCGAAACCCAATGGCGACCGTATTGCAGCCAGTAGACGGATGCAGCGGCGAGAGCGACGGCGACCGAGGCTGCTGCTGCGATGCGCCGGCGCCGTGCCGGGCGGACCCCGGCCGGTTCCGCGGGTGTGGCACCGGCGGAGTTGGGTTGGTTGGCGGGGGTCATGACGGGTTCCTTGTTGCGGGGGATCTGGCAGCGCCCGCGTCATTGGCGGTCGCGGCAGCCGTTTCGTATCCGCCCCCGAGGGCGCGGATCAGTTCCAGGTGCAGGGTGCGTTCCTGGGTTTCGATATCGATCAGCAATTGCTTCTGCTGCAGCACCTGGCCTTCGGCCGACAGCACCTGCAGGTAGTTGCCGACGCCGCTGCGATAGCGCGACACGGCCATGTCGTAGGCTTCCTGCGTCAGCTGCAGCGCCTGCTGCTGTTCACCGGCGCGCTCGGACAGCCAGCGCAGCGACACCAGCTGGTTGACCACGTCGTGCAGCGCCGTGACCAGCGTGGCGTTGTATTGCTCCGCGGCAGCGTCGTACTCCGCCTGCCTGGCGCCAAGGTTGGCGCGTAGCCGGCCACCGTCGAAGATGGGCAGCGAGATCGCCGGGCCGATGCCGAAGGTGCGGCTGCCCGCCATCAGCAGGTCTGACAGGCTCAGGCTTTGCAGGCCGGCAAAGGCGGTCAGGCTGATGTTGGGATAGAACTGCGCCCTGGCCGCCTTGATGTCATGGCTGGCGGCTTCCACGCGCCAGCGCTGCGCGACCACGTCCGGCCGGCGGCCGATCAGCTCGGCTGGCAGCGATGCCGGCACCGCCGCCGCGTAGCCATCGCGAAGCTGCGGGCGGCGTATGTTGGCGCCGGCGTCCGGGCCGTTGCCCGCCAGCGCGGCGAGCTGATTCTGGGTCAGTGCAATGATCTCGTTGATCGCGGCAAGGCGCTCGCGCGTGGCCGGCAGTGCCGCTTCGGCCTGCTTCATGTCGAGCCGCGAGTCGAGTTGCGCGTCGACGCGCCGGCGCGTCAGGTCCAGCGTGTTCTGGCGCTGGCGATAGGTTTGTTCGGTCAGCGCGCGCTGCGCATAGGCGGCGTCGAGCTTCAGGTAGGTGCGCACCACGGACGTCGTCAGCATCAGCTCCGCCGCGTGGTAATCGACTTCCACGGCGCGGGCGCGGTCGAGCGCGGCATCGAAGGTCGCCTGGTTCTTGCCCCAGAAGTCCAGTTCATAGCCGAGGCCGAGCTGCACGTCGCTGGCCCATTTCCAGCTGCCTGCCAGCGGCCGCGGCGCGACACTGTTCTCGCTGAAGCGCTGGCGCGTGCTTCTCGCGTTCAGGCTGGCTTGCGGAAACAGCGCGGCTTCGGCACCGCCCGCCAGCGCATCCGCCTGGCGCACACGCGCCGCGGCGATGCGCAGCGTCGGCTGTCCGGCCAGGGCCGCCTCGACCAGCGCATTCAGCTGCGGGTCGCCAAAGCCCTGCCACCATGCTCGCTCCGGCCATGCCGCCGGTGATACCGGCGTAGCGCCGATCGATGCGGCCGCGGCAAGGTGGTTGGCATCGTCGACCGTGGCCTGCGTCTCCAGCCCCGTCATGCTGGCGCAGCTCGCCAGGAACACCGCGGCGCCCAGTACGGCGAGGCGCCACCGGGCCGGGACGGTGCGCGCCTTTAGGGAGTCAGTCTTTGAGGTAGTCATCAAGGTCATCGACCTTCTCCGCAACCATTGCCCAGGCTGAATATGCCTAGGCAGATAAATATCCAAAAAAAATGGCCAGGCTCAAACTTCCGCTGCGTTGGCCAGGATGCGCCTGAGCATGCCGCGCAGCGTCTGGGCATCGGCTTCACTGAAGCCGGCAAGCAGGCGACGAATCGCCACCTCGGTACCCTTCCGTGCCTGCGGGAACACCGCCTGGCCCTGCTCCGTCAGTTCCACGATGAAGCTGCGCCGGTCGGTCGGATTCACAACGCGGCGGATGATGCCCTTGGCTTCGATTCGGTCCAGCAGCCGCGTCATTGCGCCCGAATCGTAGCCGAGCAGCCGGCAGAATTCGCTGAGCGTGCGGCCCTTGCCCGACATGATGCTGTTCAGGACGACGAACTGCGCTGCGGTGATCTGCAACGGTTCCAGCTCGCGCTCCACACCGGCAAGCAATTGGTTGCGCACGTCTGTGACGAGAAATCCAAGTTCGCCTGAACTCAACTCTGCGATCACCGAGGGTTTCCTTGCGTTCATGGGCTCATCCAGATTCAGTCAGACGGAATATAGCTGCCTAAGCAGAATTTGGCAAGGCAGGATTCCGGGCCTTCAGCGCCACGCCTGCGTGAACTCGCCGATGACCCTTTCGAGGTGGTTGCGCATTGCCGCCCGCGCCGCCGTGGCGTCGCGGGCCATCACGGCCGCGAAGATCCGCTGATGGTCTTCCTGCGATGCCTCGCGCAGTCCGGTGGTATGGAAGTGTTCCTCGATCTTGCCCCACAGCGGGTCGCTGCGCCCGCTGTCCCACAGTGCGGTGACCATATGCAGCAGGACCCTGTTGCCGGTCGATTCGGCCAGGCACAGGTGGAACTGGCGGTCCGCCGCCTCGTTGGCTTGCTTGTCGTCCATGTGCTCGCGCATCAGGCTCAGGGCCGAGAACATGCGGTCAAGGTCGCTGTCCTTGCGCTCGCTGGCCGCCAGGCCGGCGACTTCCGATTCGATCAGCACCCGGGCGCGCAGCGATTCGATTGGCCCCGGCCGCCACGGCAGTTCGAACGGCTCGGGACCGGGCGCGGGCGCCGCCGCGCAGACGTAGATACCCGAGCCGCCGCGAACTTCGACCAGCCCCTGGACCTCCAGCGCGATGATCGCCTCACGCACCAGGGTACGGCTGACGCTGAACCGCTCGGCCAGGGTGCGTTCGGACGGCAGCCGCATGCCGGCGGAGAACTCTCCGGATGCGATCAGTGCCTGCACCTGGCTGGCCAGGCTCAGGTAGGACCGGTCGCCGGCAGCGGGCGGGCTCTCGACTGTCGGAGTGGTTGCAAGATCGCTGGTGGAATTTCGCATCATAGGGAGGGTTCGCGCGTGGAACGGCCGGGCAGTGCCTGATGCATCCCATGGTAAACCATGACGGCAAAATTGGGCAACCGGTTCATAATTGGTGAACCACTTAAATAAATTTGGTAGACCAATGCTGTCAGGCGTCTGGCCCATGCCGCGCGCCGCTTTGGATGGCAGGACGGATCGCCGCTCCCTCCTCCTGCCTCAACAGAGTCGCCCCAAGGAAGCCCCTCACATGAAGATGTCGTTCCGCTGGTTTGGCACGTCCGACCCGATCCCTCTCGAATACATCCGGCAGATCCCGGGCATGACCCATATCGTCTCGGCCATCTACGATGAACCCGTCGGCGAGGTATGGCCGCTGGACAAGATCCTGGCGCTCAAGTCCACCATCGAGGCGGCGGGCTTGCAGTTCAAGGTGGTGGAGTCGGTCCCGGTCCACGAGGACATCAAGCTGGGCAAGCCGACGCGCGACCAGCTGATCGCCAACTACCAGCAGAACATCAGGAACCTGGCCGCCGCGGGCATCGAAGTCATCTGCTACAACTTCATGCCGGTGTTCGACTGGACCCGTACAGAACTGGCGAAAAAGCTCGATGACGGCTCGACCTGCCTTGCCTTCAGCACCCGGGAGGTCGAACAGATCGATGTCAGCCAGGGTATCGCCCTGCCCGGCTGGGACTCCAGCTACCAGCCGGGGCAGCTGCAGGCCCTGCTGGCCGAGTACCGCGGCATCGACGAAGCCAGGCTCTGGGAGCATCTGGAGCATTTCCTGTGCGCGATCATTCCCGTGGCGCAGGAGTGCGGGATCAAGATGGCCATCCATCCGGACGATCCGCCGCGCCCCATCTTCGGACTGCCGCGCATCGTCAAGAACCGCGACGACCTGGCACGCATCCTCGGGATTGTCGACACGCCGGCAAACGGCCTGACGCTGTGCTCGGGCTCGCTTGGCGCCGGCCCGCAGAACAACGTCGAGGCGCTGGTGCGCGAGTTCGGCGGCATGGGACGCATCCACTTCGCCCATATCCGCAACGTCAAGATCACCCCGGACGGCGACTTCGAGGAAACCGCCCACCTGTCGAGCTGCGGATCGCTGGATATCGCCGCGATCGTCAAGGCGTACCATGACGTCGGCTTCCAGGGCTATTTCCGCCCCGACCACGGCCGCATGATCTGGGGAGAGACGGGCAAGCCGGGATACGGGCTCTATGACCGGGCACTGGGCGCCGTCTATATCAACGGGATGTGGGAAGCGATGGAAAAGACGGCCTGAAGCGCCGCGGGGCTGCTGCCCTGTCAAAACATAATGGGAGACCTGGCATGACAATCATCAAGAAATCGCCCGTGCAATCGGTGCAATCGGTGCAATCGCGCCGTTCGGCGTTGATCCTGGGCCTCGCTGCGCTCGGCCTTGGCACGCTGGCGACGACGGCCGCCTGGGCACAGACCACCTGGCCGACCAAGCCGGTGACCCTGCTGGTCGGCTTCCCGCCCGGCGGCCAGACCGACTTCGCGGGACGTGCGCTGCTTGGCGGCCTGCAGAGTTCGCTCGGCCAGTCGTTCGTCATCGACAACAAGGCCGGCGTGAACGGCAATATCGCATCCATAGAGGTAATGCGCGCGGCGCCGGACGGCAACAAGCTGCTGGTAGGCAACGGCTCGATGACGATCATGCCTCACGTCTACACCAAGCTCGGCATCGTCGATCCGCAGAAGCTGACGCCGATCGGCGTCATGCTGCAATCTCCGCTGGTCCTCGTCGTGCCCGCCAGCTCGCCCATCAAGACCTACGCGCAGTTCGTCGAGGAAGTGAAGGCGCGGGACAAGTCGGGCAAGACCGTCGACTATGGCTCGGGCGGCACCGGCGCCCTGCCGCATGTCACGATGGAACTGCTGCGCGAGCGCATGGGCGGGCCGAAGATGAACCATGTGCCTTACAAGGGCAGCAGCCCGGCGATGGTCGACCTGATGGCCGGACGCCTGGATGCAATGTTCGATGCAACCTCGGTGGTCGCACCCTTTATCAAGTCGGGCCAGCTGCGGCCGCTGATGGTCACCGGCCCCAAGCGCGTGGCAATGATCCCGGATGTGCCGACGGCCACCGAGAGCGGCATCAAGGACTTCACCATCATCTCGTTCATCGGACTGTACGGGCCGCCGGGCCTGAGCCCTGACATCGTCAAGAAAGCCAACGGCGCCCTGAATACGGCGCTGAAGGACCCGGCTGTCGTCAAGAGCATCGTCGACCGCGGCGACGAGCCCGGTGGCGGCACACCTGAACAGCTCGCAACGCTGACCCGCACCCACTACAAGATGTGGGGCGATGTGGTGAAGGCAAACAACATCACGGCTGATTAAGACAACCAGGGCGCTGCACCTCCACGAGGCCGGGCAAACCCGTTTGCCCGGCCTCGTGACGCGCCTTGTCCAGCCAGCCTACTTGACGCACGCGAGGTTGACGGCCAGTCCGCCCCATTCGGTGGCCTGGTTGTTGTCCACCTGGACCTGCAGCTTGTCGTTGTGAAGGATGGTTCCGGAAGGCACCTCACGGGTGCAGTTCTGCAGGCCGTTGGTCACCTTGCAGCTCAGGCTGCCCACCTCCGCCAGCTGCACTGCAGCGCCCGCCCCTGTCACCTTGTACACCGAAATGTCCAGCGATCCGTGCACCTTGCCGAGCGTGCTGGCGGTGAGCTTGACGCTGCTGCAGTCATAGGGAATCACGACACCGAAATCCGACGGCAGAGCCACCGCGCCACCCGCGCCGGTCATGGCATAGTGGCCGCGGCTGAGCGTATCCGGCACGTTGAAGTTGCCGTTGTAGACGGTCGCTGTCGTCATCGTCGCGCCGGTGGTTGGCCACTTGCCGTCCTGCTTCGGCCCGTACAGCGTCGAGGTCGAGGTATCGAAATAGAAATCGCCATCGACGCCGATGCTGTCGGTCGGGGCACCGCTGCCGTACAGGATATGGCCGCCATTGCCGGCCGTGTTCCCACCGGTACCGCCGGTACCACCCGTGCCACCCGTGCCACCCGTGCCGCCGGCTGAGCCAGTGCCGGACTGGCCGGCCAGCGAGACTCCTTGCGGCCACTCATCGTTGGCCTTGGGCCCGTACAGCGTCCAGGTGTTGGTATCCAGGTAGTAATCGCCATTGTTTCCGACGCTGTTGTCCGGAGCGCCCGCGCCCGTCAGAACAGTGCCGCCGCCGGGGCCCGACGAACCGGTGCCGCCACCCAGCGGGACGCCGGGCGGCCAGGTGCCATCCGCCTTGGGCCCGAACAGTGTCGAGGTGGAGGTGTTTATGTAGTAGTCGCCATTGTTGCCGACACCACTGGTCGGATCGGTCGAGCCGGACAGGATGGTATTACCGGCCAGGCCCGTATTGCCCCCGGCCCCGGTGTTGCCCTGCGCGCCGGTGCCGCCCGCCGGCCCTGCTACGGACACCCCTGCCGGCCATACGCCGTTAGCCTTGGGGCCGAAGAGCATCCACGTCGCGGTATTGAGATAGAAGTCCCCGTCCTTGCCGATATCGGGCCCCGGATCACTGGTACCGGACAGCATGGCGCTGCCAGCGGTGGCGGCAGCTGGCGCTGTCGTGGACGATCCCGGGTTGCCTGTCGTGGTCGCGGCTGACGTGGCGCTGGCAGGCGCCGAGTCGCCCCCGCCTCCCCCGCAGCCGGCGACTGTGGCGATCAGGCAGGCAAGCGGCACGGCAGCCAGCCTCACGTGGATGCGTTTCATGGATATCCCCCCTTTTCCCGGCTTTTCTTAGCCACTTTGAAATTTGATGGCTTGCGCTTGCGCCAACGATGCGTTCAATCTAGGTGGCGGGATTGGAAAGAAAAATCGCCTCTATGGACGAGCGCCGGGTTTGCGGCAAGCGCGACCGGACGCCGAAAGGATGCTTAAGAAATGAAACGTCGTGGCCATCAAAGCGTGCCGCTCTGGCCACGCATTGACTCCGGCAGAGATGTCAACTGCCCGCAACCGCCATGCACGCGTCCAAAGGGCCGCTCGCAGTGAAGGCCAGCCGACGCACGCGACCCGAGCAGTTGTTTCAAAGTCGAATCAGCCTGCATTCGCCTGTTTGAAGGATGGGAACGGGTGCCCCGCTACATTACGCTTGCAAAAAAATACGACACCACTGAACCGGGGGGAATCATGGGCGAGTGGAACCCGCGCGGGCCGTACGAGCAGTACGAGCCAGCTGAGCTGTCATTGTGCGAGATGCCTGAGCCATGCGTAGCCGGAACACCGGCGCAAAGACCGACAGAGAAGCGGCCCAAGGCGCCACCACTGGTCGTGCCGCCCGAGACAACACCCTCGGATGATCCGCTGCTTGGCTGCCTGATTTTGATCAACCGCGCGCGGCAGCGGCCAGTGCCGTCTGCCCTCATGCTGAAAGGGCTGCCGCTGGAAGGCCAGCGCCTCACCTTGCCTCTGCTGGGCGCCGCAGCGGCACACGCCGGCTGGTCGACCCGCCTCGTGCAGAGGAAACTTGACGAGATCCCGGACTGCGAACTGCCGGCAATCCTGCTCCTGCGCGGGCGCAGACCGTGCGTGTTGCTGGAGCGCCGCAACTATGGACGTCTTCTGGTCGCGCTGCCGGGCTGGGGCGGCGGAGCGCAGGATGTCAGTCGGGAAGAGTTGCTGTCCGAGTACAGCCACTTCGCGATACTGGTGCAGCCTTTAATGCAGACAGAAACGCAAACAGAAACGCAAGCGGACCTGGAGCCGGCCCGGCCGGCGAGTGTCGCGAAGCGACCATCCTGGCGGTGCCATTGGCAGCGGCTGGTTGCCGCTACACACAAGGTGTTTTGCTTGCAGGGCAGGCAGCGTGGGAAAGAGGCTGCCGGCGTTGGCGGTTAGCCATGCCGGCAAGCGGTTGACCACGCTGCCGATGATCGACGCCTGACGGGAATTACTCAGGGCAGCAGCTCGCGGCTGAATGCATCCAGCTCGCTGGCAAGGCTCTGCGCCGCCAGCCTGACCAGCGCGGCACCCTTCTCCGGTGTCGCCAGTCCCGGGTCGGAGCCGATGCGGCCGTCGGGATAGCGCGCACGGAAATCCAGCGCTTCGCGAATCGGGCCCGAGGGCGCGATCTTCGGCGCATAGTCCGCATGCTTCACGGCATCGGGAAAGGCCCACTGGGTGATCGCAATCTCGGACGGCGTGGCGTGCGCGCCATGGCCCTGCGGGAACTGGCCGCGCGCCAGTTCGCCGACGCCCTCCAGGTCCCACCAGTTGCAGAGCTTCAGCGCGAATCCCGCGCGGCGCCTGCCGAAGCTGGCTTCGGCATAGAGTTCGGAGAACGCGGCATCGATCGAAGCCACATTGCCGCCGTGGCCGTTCAGGAACAGGATCTTCTCGAACCCGTGCCCCGCCAGCGAACGGACCCAGTCCCCGATTGCCGCGATAAAGGTCGAGGGACGCAGCGAGATGGTGCCCGGGAACGCGAGGTGATGCTGCGCCATGCCGATATTGAATGTCGGCGCCACCAGGATGTCTGCACGCTTCTCTGCTTCATGCGCAATGATTTCCGGGCACAGCCAGTCGGTACCCAGCAGCCCGGTCGGACCGTGTTGCTCGTTCGAGCCGATCGGGACCACGATGGTGCGGCTGCGCGCCAGGTATTGCTCGATCTCCGCCCAGGTTGAAAGATGTAGTCGCATGGTTACTCCTGTCTTGGTCCGTGTGCCGGACGTCATGGATGGCGTTGTATCCCGCGGCGTGGGATCACTGTTTCGCGGGAAGCTTGTTGGCGAGGATGATCATGGCTGCCAGCAACGGCAGGCAGGCCATCAGCAGCACGCCGAGATGGAGGTTGCCGGTTGCCGTCTTGGCCCAGCCGATGATGGCGGGGCCCCAGAAGCCGCCCGACAGCCCGATGGTGTTGATGAGCGCAATGCCGCCGGCCGCCGCGGGGCCCTTGATGTATTCGGCGGGCATGGCCCAGAACACCGTATAGGCCATCCACAGCCCCATCGTGGCGAGAGTGAGGAGCACCAGCGACACGGTCAGGTTGCCATCGGCCAGGATCGATGCGGCCAGCAGCGCGCCGGCTGCCAACGCCGGCAGCGCGCAGTGATAGCGCCGTTCGCCCGAGCGATCGGACTTGCGGCCCATGTAGTACATGCCGATTGCCGCAGCCATGTAGGGCACCGCCGAATACCAGCCCAGCGTCACCGTATCCGCCACGCCCTGCGCCTTGATGATGGTCGGCAGCCAGAAGCTGATGGCGTAGATGGTGGCGATGATGCAGAAGTAGGCCAGTGCGAGGACGTAGACCCTGGCATCCTTCGCGACCGCCCTGAACGAGTGCTTGTGCGCCGCCGCATGCCCGAGTTCCGCCTCGAGCAGCCGCCGCTCCTGATCGCTGAGCCATGCCGCCTGCGCCGGGCGGTCCGGCACCAGCCGCAGCGCGAGGATGCCCAACAGGACACAGGGCAGGCCCTCGACCAGGAACATCCACTGCCAGCCGGCCAGGCCGGCATGGCCGGCGAGCGCGGTCATCAGCCACGCCGAGACCGGGCCACCGACAATGCCGCCGATCGGCCCCGCCAGGAACACGATGGCAATGGCACGGGCCATGCGCTGCGGCCCGTACCAGCACGACAGGTAATAGATCATGCCCGGCGCGAAGCCGGCCTCGAAGATGCCGAGCAGGAAGCGCATGGCATAGAACATCGGCACATTGCGCACGAACAGCATGCACGCGGACGTGATGCCCCACAGCACGAGGATGCGGCTGAACGTCTTGCGTGCCCCAACCCGCGGCAGCAGCAGGTTGCTCGGAATTTCAAACAGCACATAGCCCAGGAAGAAGATGCCGGCTCCCACGCCATATGCCGCATCGGAAAACCCCAGGTCGCTCTGCATCTGCAGCTTGGCAAAGCCGATGTTGACGCGGTCCAGGTAGGCGAACAGATAACAGATCAGCAGGAACGGCAGCAACCGCCAGTTGATCTTGCTGTAGAGCGCCGAGGCGTCGTCGACGGTGCTCGGGGTAGGGATTGCCAGCATGCTGCATGTCTCCGGGTGGTTTGTGTTTCGATGGCTCTTTTGTGGCCTTGATATTGGCAGTCGCGGCGATGGGGGCAAAGAGCAACAAAGTCCACGATCCGTTCCCTTTTGAGCAACACGCTTGCTGAGAGAGGTGCGAACACCACTTTCGCGGGCATGCGGTGCTTCACGGCGCACGTGACAGACAACACGAACGGGGTTCAGGTATCGTTATCGCTCGGCAAAAACACCTTGAGCGGGCGGTTCGACATGCGAGAGATCAATCAGCAGCGGCTGCGGTATTTCCGTGAGGTGCTGGCGCGCGGAACCATCCGCGGCGCCGCGGAAAACCTCAATACGTCGCCGTCAGTGATCACCCGGCAGATCCGGCTGCTGGAGGAAGAACTCGGCGCAACGCTGTTCGAGCGCGAAGCACGAGGCCTCAAGCCGACTGCGGCCGCCACGCACCTGCTGGAGTTCTGGCGGGGCTATCGCTCGCACCAGGAGAAGCTCGAGGACCAGCTGCACTCGCTCAAGGGACTGCAGCAAGGCGAGATCAGCCTGGTGCTGAGCGAGGGCTATGTGGATCTCCTGGTCAACGAAGTCCTGGCGCAGTTCTGCGCGCGTTACCCCAGGCTCGATATCCGCATGGACATCCTGGCGGTGGATGGCGTGCTGGAGGAAGTCGCGGAGAGCCGCGCCCACATCGGCCTGGCCTACAACCCGCCGCCGCACGCGCGCATCGAATACCGCGCGAGCGCGCCGCAGCCGGTGGTGCTGCTGGTCCGCCCCGGCCACCCGCTGGCCCTGCGCGGCGGCGCGGCCACCGTAGAGGACCTGCTCGCCTACCCGCTTGCGATGATGCCGGCATCGTTCGGCGTCGGGCATGCACTCAGCATGGTCGAGTTCGCCGAGAACCTCTCGATCCGCGCGACGCTGGTCAGCAACTCGCTGACAGCGCTCAAGCAGTTCGTCGCCTACGGCGACTACATGACGCTGATCGGTGAGTTCGCTGCCTACCGCGAGATCGCGGCGGGAACGCTGGCCGTCGTGCCGATCGATCACCCTTTGTTCCTGGGCACCCAGGCCCGGCTGCTGGTGAAGGCCGGCAGGCCGTTGCCGGCGGCGGCGCTCGAGCTGCTGGATCACATCACCCGGCACATGTCGATGTTTTCGCGGCACGACTCCGGCGGGGACCCCCGGTAGCCCAGCCGTCGCGCAAGCAGGACTCCCACTCAGCAGTACGTGCATATGTCCGCACACCATTGCGACCGTGGTTGACGTGCGCACGGGCTGACCTATACTTTCAACGCTGACTGAGACACGCCGTGACAAGCGGAGGTAGGTCAGAAAAAGCGATCATGTTTCCCTGATTGAGAGCGTGGTCGCGCAGGCCGGAGTGCCTGCGAGTCCGAACCGGATCATAAGTTGCTGACCCGGTTCGGACGTACCCAAGCACCCTTAGACAGGGTGCTTTTTTGTTGCCCACGATTTGCCGCCCTGCCCTGGGATAACGGCATTTCGTTCAGCGGCCCCGGGGGCGGATTCTCACTATTTAGCCAGCTTGATACCTGACGGGACCGCACGTGTTTCGTGCTCCACGTCAGGCCGTTCCAATCCGGATGCCCAGCTTCGCTGGCCAAAGGGAGAGCGCGATGAGCAACGATGCAGAGAGGGACCGGCTCGACGAAGCGCAGGCGGGCCGCGCGGCCTGGAAAAAATGGGGCCCCTACCTCAGCGAGCGGCAATGGGGAACGGTGCGCGAGGACTACAGCGAGAACGGCGACGCCTGGAATTACTTTACCCATGACCAGGCGCGGTCGCGCGCGTACCGATGGGGCGAAGACGGCCTTGGCGGTATCTGCGACGACCACCAGGTGTTGTGCTTCGCGCTAGCCCTGTGGAACGGGCGCGATCCTATCCTGAAGGAGCGCGCCTTCGGCCTGGCCAACGGCGAGGGCAATCATGGCGAGGACGTGAAAGAAGCCTACTTCTATCTCGATTCCACGCCGACGCACTCGTACATGAAGTATCTGTACAAGTATCCGCAGAAGGCCTATCCATACACCGACCTCGTCGAGACCAACCGCAGGCGCGGCAAGCATGAGGCCGAGTACGAGTTGCTGGACACCGGCGTGTTTGACGACAACCGGTATTTTGACGTCTTTGTCGAGTACGCGAAGGCGGCGCCCGAGGACGTGCTGGTGCGCATCAGCGTTTTCAACCGCGGTCCGGACGCGGCGCCGCTGCACCTCGTGCCGACCCTGTGGTTCCGCAACACATGGTCGCAGCCGGCGGGCGGCTTGAAGCCGATCCTCGAGCGCGTCGATTCCCCTGGCCGGGCAACGGTCCGCGCCCGTCACAGCGATCCGATGTTCAAGGACTCGCTGGGCGATTATTACCTCTGCTGCGACGCCGACGTGCCGTTGCTCTTCACCGAGAACGAGACCAACAACACCCGGGTATTCGGCACGGCCAACACGTCGCCCTACGTAAAGGACGGTATCCACAATTTCATCGTGCACGGCGATGCCGCAGCGGTAAATCCCGCACAGCAGGGAACCAAGGCGGCGCCCTGCTATCAGCTCAACATCGGCGGGGGTGAGTCGCAAGTCGTGCGGTTGCGGCTGACGACCCGGACGCCAGCCGCGGCATCCGCGCCCTTCCATGACTTCGACACGGTGTTCGCCGCCAGGCTGGTGGAAGCCGATGCCTTCTACGCATCGATCACACCGCCCGCCATTCGCGACGACCCAGACCGGGGGAACGTCATGCGCCAGGCGCTTGCCGGCATGCTCTGGACCAAGCAGTACTTCAACTATGACCTCGGCCTCTGGCTCGAACAGCACGGCGCGGGTGCCCGGTTGCCGAAGCCGGAGCGCAGGCGGGTACGCAACAGCGACTGGGCCCATATGTTCAATGACGACATCATCTCGATGCCGGACAAATGGGAGTATCCCTGGTTCGCCGCGTGGGACCTGGCGTTTCACATGATTCCGCTGAGCATGGTCGATCCCGACTTCGCCAAGCAACAGCTAGACCTGATGCTGCGCAACGACTACCTGCATCCGAACGGCCAGCTCCCCGCCTACGAATGGAACTTCGGCGATGTCAACCCACCCGTGCATGCCTGGGCAACGATGCAACTCTACGTCCTCGACAAGGAGCGTCACGGCGGCCGGGGCGATGTCGAGTTCCTCAAGTACGCCTTCTCCAAGCTGCTGGTCAACTTCACCTGGTGGGTCAATCGCAAGGACCGCACGGGTGCCAATGTGTTCGAGGGCGGCTTCCTCGGACTCGACAATATCGGCGTGTTTGACCGCTCGTCCCCCCTGCCCACTGGCGGCTACCTGGACCAGGCCGACGGTACCGCGTGGATGGTGTTCTTCAGCCAGCAGATGCTGCGCATCGCGGTCGAGCTTGCGTTGCAGGAGCCGGTCTACGAAGAGTTCGTCGAGAAATTCTTCCAGCACACGGTGTTCATTGCCGGCGCGCTGGACTGCGTTGGCGAGCGGAACGACGAAATGTGGGATGAAGAGGATGGCTTCTTCTACGATGTGCTGCGTTTCCCGGACGGCAGCGCCACGCGCCTCAAGGTGCGCTCCATCGTCGGGCTGCTGCCACTGGCTGCCGTGGCCGTGTTCGAAGAAGACATCCTCGCGAGGCTGCAGAAGTTCCCCGAGCGCGGGAGGCTGTTCCTGGAACGGCACCCTGAGCTCGCCGCCAACATGCATCTTCCCGATCAGCCCGGCGTCGCCAACCGTCGCATGCTGGCAATCGTTGGCGAGCAGAAGCTGCGCCGGATCCTGGCGCGCATGCTGGACGAAAGCGAATTCTTCAGCCCCCACGGCATCCGCGCGCTGTCACGCTTCCACCTCGAGCACCCTTATGTCTTCCGCCACGCAGGCCAGGAGTATCGCGTGGCCTATGTGCCGGGCGATTCGGACACCGGCATGTTCGGCGGCAACTCCAACTGGCGCGGGCCGGTGTGGATGCCGATCAACTACCTGCTCTACACGTCGCTGATACGCCTGTATGCCTACTTCGGCGAGGACTTCAAGGTCGAGTGCCCGACCGGGTCTGGACGGATGATGACGCTGCTAGAAGTGGCGAAGGAACTGGGCGAACGCCTGAGCCGGATCTTCCTGCGCGACGGCGACAAAGGCAGGCCCATCTACGGCGGGGCGCACAAGTTCCGCGACGACCCGCACTGGCGTGACCTGGTGCTGTTCTACGAATATTTCCACGGCGACACCGGTGCCGGGATCGGCGCCAGCCACCAGACCGGCTGGACCGGCTGCGTCGCGCGCATCATCCAGGCGAACTCCGTGCTGTCGAAGGACATGCTGCTCACACCGGGCGCCGAAGTGGCGCTCTTGCGAGCGCTGAGAGCCGCGCACAGTTAGGGGCTGCCATGCTGACACCTCGCTATCCAGCGCTTTACCAGCTCAACACCAGGGTCCGGCTAACCGAACTGTCGCAGTCGCTGGGCCATGCGGCCACGCTGGACGACATCACTGACACCGAACTGGACCGCCTGGCGGAGATGGGCTTCGACTGGCTCTGGTTGCTGAGTGTCTGGCAGACCGGGCCTGCCGCGCAGCGCATCTCGCGCACCAACGCAGGGTGGCGGCACGAGTTCGAGCAAACGCTGCCCGACCTGCGCGAGGCGGATATCGCCGGCTCCGGCTTTGCGATCCAAAGCTACACCGTGCACCGCGACCTCGGCGGCGACGATGCGCTGGCCCGCCTGCGCCTGCGCGCGCGACAGCGCGGGCTGCGCCTGATGCTCGATTTCGTGCCGAACCACATGGCCCCGGATCACGCGTGGGTCGACGAGCACCCAGATTATTTCGTCCATGGCACCGAGGAAGATCTGGTGCGTTCGCCCCGCAATTATTGCCGCATGGCGACGAAGAACGGACCGCTTCGCCTCGCCTACGGCAGGGACCCTTACTTTGACGGCTGGCCCGACACGCTGCAGCTTGACTATGGCAATCCGCAACTGCAGCAAGCGATGATTGCCGAACTGGAGCGCATCGCCGGCCAGTGCGACGGCGTGCGCTGCGACATGGCCATGCTCGTCTTGCCCGAGGTGTTCGAGCGCACCTGGGGCATCCGGCCCGACTTGTTCTGGCCGAAGGCGATTGAGGCGGTGCGGCGCCAGCATCCCGGCTTCCTGTTCATGGCCGAGGTTTACTGGGATCTGGAATGGACGCTGCAGCAGCAGGGCTTCGACTACACCTATGACAAGCGCTTGTACGACCGCTTGCGCGAACAGCGCGCCCGCCCCGTGCGCGAGCACCTGCACGCGGACATGGCCTATCAGGACAAGCTGGCGCGCTTTCTGGAGAATCACGACGAGCCGCGCGCCGCATCGACCTTTGCGCCCGAAGCCCATCCCGCCGCGGCAGTGCTGACATTCCTCTCGCCAGGCTTGCGCTTTTTCCACCAAGGGCAGTTCGCGGGCTGGCGCACGCGTATTTCGCCACATCTGGTCCGCGCGCCGGAGGAAGCGGAGGACCGCGCCCTCGCCCAGTTCTATGCCCGGCTCCTCGCCGTGTTACACCAACCGCTGCTTCGCGATGGTAATTGGTCCTTGCTGGAATGCGTTCCCGCCTGGGCCGACAACAAGTCGTCGGATAATTTCATTGCATACCGTTGGGTGGGCGATCCCCACGAGTGGATGTTCGTTGCCGTGAACTACTCGCCGCAGCAAAGCCAATGCTTCATGCAAACGCCCTTCCCGGAACTCACGGAACTGGGCGAGCGGACCGTGCGGCTGCAGGACCGGCTCAGCCCGGCTGCCTATGATCGACCTGGCAATGACCTGCGCGCCCGCGGACTTTTCCTGGACCTGCCCCCGTGGGGTTATCACGTCTTCGACGTGCAGGGGATTGGTTGACCGGGAAACTGAAACCCAAGGCAGGCTTCAAACCGTCTGCAGATGAGATCTGCACGATTTTCACTTGCACCAGAGGGATAGACAGAAAAGCAACAACCGGCCCCGCGGTCATTGCCCGACGCACTATAACTAACTGGGGTTCGAACTTGCCCCTGTCCGTCGCGCAAGCGCTATTCGTCCGAACAGGAGCACTGCATGGACAAGCAACTCGCTATCCTGATCGATGCCTCGGGCTCGATGTTCCACGCCGCCGGCAACGGCTCGTCCAAGGACAAGATCGTCGAAGCCTCGGAGTCGGTGCAGTACATCATCGATGAGATCCAGAACAAGACATCGTCATCCGGTGAAACCTGGGCGGTTTCGTTCTGGTACTTCGCCACGCAGACCAACGGACTGATCGGCCAGGGCAATTTTCCGGTGGGAGACACCACGACCTGGAAAGACGTGGTCAGCGCCATCGAAAACCAGCCCTCCGTGCAGGCAGCGGTTGGCAGCATGACCGATATCTTCCATGCGGTGCGGACCGTCGCCGACTTCATGGTCGCCAACCCTCCGCCGCTGTTCCCCGCGGTGTACAAGAAGAAAATCGTGCTGTTCACCGACGGCAACCAGACCATCCAGCATGACAACCGGCTGACCAAGGGCGGCTATGAATTCGAGCAGGGCATCGACTTTGCCGTGCTGCTGGCAGGCAACGGCATCGCGCTCAATGCGCAGGGGATCGGCTCGGATCTGCTCAACGCGACGCTGACGGACCTGGTCGCCGAAGCCGAGCCCTTCGGCAGCACCGCAAAGACGATCAGCACCACGCCGTCGTATGCGGCAGACACCTCGGCAGCGCTGATGACGAACTCGATGAAGGTCGTCAACAACAACGGCATCCTGCCATTGCGGCCGCTGGCATGGCCAGCCTCCAGGCTGCTGTGGGAGCAGTTCAGCCTGCCGGGCCTGACGACGGAAGGCAGCGACGAAAGATCGCGACGCCGCATCAACGAGGCGCAGTTCGAAGTCGATGTCGACGACATCTCGCAGGAACTCCTGCTGGGACTGACGTGGCATCACCCCGGCCGCCCTTCGATCGAAGCCACCTCGCCGTCGGGCACGTTGTTCCGCCACGGGATCAACGGTGCCTTCGAGATCGGCGTGGGATGGATGACCGCGCTGCACGTCCCCTCGCCCGAAGCCGGTACCTGGCGTGTGCGCGTGGCCGGCGACCCGCAGTTCCGGCCGCTGCGCATGAACCTGATGGCGCGCTCGGTCAGCCCGGAGTTCGATATCCTGCTGCATGTCGATCCCTTCCAGCTCAATCCGCAGGACACCAGCGTCGTCACCGCGACGCCGATGTTCCAGGGCAAGCCCGCCGCCGGCAAGTTCGAAGCGGTCCTGAGCGACTTCACCGGCCGCACCTGGCCGATGCATCCGCAGCAGGATGGCACCCTCGTTGCCAAGGCAGACTTCCCGCAACCTGGTATCGCCCCGCTGCGCGTCGAACTGAAGGGCCTGCTGGAAGGCAAGCACAAGGTCGCGCGCATGGAGTTCACCTCGGTGCAGGTCGGACGCCCGCGCGATCCACGCCTCACGGTCGAGCCCGCCCGCTTCCGGCCGGGCCGCCGCTACAGGGTAGCGGTAACGATCCACGATGCGGCCTTCACCGCCGCAACCCAGATCGCTTTCGGGGCGGGTATCGAAGTCGTGCGCTTCACGGTGCTGAGCCCGCTCGAAGCCATCGCGGAAATCGCGGTCGCCGGCGACGCCTTCCCCGGTGCGCGCGAGGTGCTGACCTACCAGCCCGATGCCGAAACCCTTGGCGGAATCGTGGTGGAGAAACTGCCGGGAAGCGGGCACCGCCTGCTGAAGGGCTTCGTCACCGCCCTGCGCTTCGATGCCCGCGGGCGGCTGCTCGCTGCCCTGCTGGACGGACAGCGCGAGGTTGCCGTGAAGCGCCACGACGAGCGCCTGCGACGCCTGCTGGAGAAGGCGCGGGACGAAAACCTGTGCGTCTCGATTGCGCTCGACGACGATGGCGGGATCGAACACGTCACGATAGGCGAATGAGCCTCCTGCTCGATCCGCTGCCGCCGCCTGACGGCGCGGCAGTCCTCGCGCGCTTCGATGCGGTCCTTGCCTGGTCGCGCCAGCATGCAAGCCGGCTCGGCTATTTTGCCGCGCTCTACCGCGGCGTCACGCTGCGTGCCCGCAGTGCCCTCGCGGCCGGCGCCTTCGAGCAACCCCAGGCAGCCGAACGCCTGGTGGTGCTGTTCGCCACCCGGTACTTCGAAGCGCTGGCGGCGCACCTCGGCGGCGCCCCGGTGACCCGTTCATGGCAGGTCGCCTTCGATGCCGCAGGGCGCTGGCGGCCTACGGTATCGCAACATCTGCTGCTCGGCATCAATGCGCATATCAACCTGGACCTGGGTATCGCCGCGGCCCGGACGCTGGCCGACTACCCGCTGCCACGGGCGGATTTCGAGCGCGTCAACGATCTCCTGTTGCTGATGGTCGATGAGGTTCAGGACCGGCTCGCCGCGGTCTGGCCGCTGCTGCGGCTGGCAGACAACGTGGCCGGCCGCCTGGACGAAACGCTGATCGGCGCGGCGCTTGTGCAGACGCGCGCCGCGGCATGGGATTTCGGCCAGGCATTGCACGCCAGCGGCGGCGGCGAAAGTGGCTTGATCGAACGGCAGGACCGCCACGTGGCAGCAATCGGCCAACACATCGCCGCGCCCGCCCTGCCGCTGTCGCTTGCGCTGGCAGGCGTGCGGATGGGCGAACTGCGCGTCGTCGCCGGCATCATTGACTTGCTGGACCAGGAGGTAGCCCGGGCTGGCCCTGTGGTGGAAGCCAAGATCGTAGGACAGCCGGGTATCTAGAGCGTCCAAGCGCACTGCCCTTCAGCGAAGGCCCTTCTCAATCGCCCCGGCAACTTGCAGGATGCGTTCGTCGGCACCATTCAAGGACCCCGCTGTCAAATCCAGATTCAGCAACGATACCCCGCGGCATCCGGCTCCAGCAGCCGCAGCAGCGCCGTCCACTCGCGATCGAGATGCACAGTGTCGAGACAGGCGTAGTTATCGTGCTGCCTGGCCGCGTGCTCGCAAACCTCGGGCGAAGGAATTACCAGCTCCTGCCCAGCCGACAGCGTCGTCACCTGGATCTCGCAGGCGCGATTCAGGTAGAACATGCGGGTGAACGCCTCGGCCACCGACCTGCCGGTGGTAAGCAGGCCATGGTTGCGCAGGATCAGGTAATCCTTGTCCTTCAGCGACTGGACGATGCGTTCGCGCTCATCCAGCTCCAGGGAGATGCCTTCGTAGTCGTGATAGGCCACGCGCTTGTAGAACTGCATGCTGATCTGGTTGATGGGAAGCAGGCCACATTTCATCGCCGCGACGGCCATTCCCGCGGTGGTGTGCAGATGCACCACGCATTCCACGTCATGGCGTGCCATATGCAACGCGCTGTGAATGGTGAAGCCGGCTGCATTGACTTCAAAGCGCTCGTCCCCGATCGGCTGACCGTTCACGTCGATCCTGACCAGTGACGAGGCGGTGATCTCGTCGAAGAACCAACCATGCGGATTGATGAGGAACTGGTCCGGGGTACCGGGCACGCGGGCGGAGATGTGGGTATAGATGAGGTCCGTCATCCCGAACTTCGCGGCAAGACGGTAGGCGGCCGCCAGCTGGACTCGCGTCTCCCATTCTTCCCGGGACATGTTTCTGGGTACGCGATTGATATGCGGGTCGGTGGTGGAGATCATGGTGTCGTCTCTTCAGGTCTCTGGTTTCACGGAAGACAGCGCAGGCAAGGCGCATCTCGCTGCCTCCCATTCTTTTCCGCGGCGGCAGGCACTGACAAACAAGAAATTCCTCGGCCGAGGGCAAGCCTAGATTTACGGGGCGCATGCCCGGTGCTATAACGGCTTGCGGAATCGACGCCGGTGCTCGCGCTCCCTGGACGCCGTAGGAACGACCGTCCCTATCCAATTGCGCAACGTGATGAGATCCATGCAATACAGACTGCCACCTCTGAACACGCTCCGCATCTTCGAGGCCATCTATCGCCGGGGCTCCATTCGCCAGGCGGCGGCCGAGCTTTGCCTGACGCCACAGGCGATCAGCCAGCAACTCAAGATCCTGGAGTCCTCGCTGGGACAAAGCCTCTTCGAGCGCAGCATCCGCAGCCTGACGCCGACCGAGGCAGCCAGGCGGCTTTATGGCCCGGTCAAGGAGGGTCTGGACCAGTTCGCACAGGGCGTCAGTGCCGTAAGCGGTGACACGGCGAAGAAGAGCCTGTATCTCCATGTCAGCCCTTATTTCTCCACGCATTACCTGGTGCGCAACCTGGGAAACTTCACCGCCGACCTCCCTGAACTGGAGTTCCGCATGTCGGTCGGCGTGGAGATGGTCGATCTTGACCACCAGGGCATCGATGCCGCGATCCATTGGGGCTACGGGGGCAGCAGCACGCTGACCGAGATACCGCTGATCGAAGACCTGAAGGTACTGGTTGCCGCCCCGCCCCTGCTTGCACGGCAGCCGATCAACGCACCGGAAGACTTGCTGCGCCATAACCTGGTGCTGCCGCTGGCAAAGAATTCGCTCTGGCCTGACACGCTCGAGATGCTGGGGCTCGAACCGAAAGCGGGACAGTCCGTGCTCCAGCTGCACACGCACGACGCCATGCTGGAGGCCACGCTGGCCGGGCTAGGTATCGGCTTTATCTCCTACCTGGACGCGCTCAGGCACATCGAAGCCGGGGAACTGGTTGCGCCGTTCGGCGTAGATCTGTTGCGCCAGTTGCCTCTGGAGAAAACGCCTCAATTCTTCCTCTGCTTCAAGCAGGAACGCGCGCAGTCTCCCGTGCTCAAGCGGTTTATCGAGTGGTTGCTCGAGTATGTCTGCCAGCCCGAGGTCATCGGCTACGAATCGCGTTGCAAGTGGAAAGCAGGCTAGCAAGCAGAAAGGCCTGCAGCCGGGCATGGCGCAGGCCCTGGATGACAACGCCAGGACTTTGGCGTTGGCGAGCCGCTGCTTAGACGCTGCTTAGACGCTGCTTACGGCCGCGGCAGCAGCGGCAAAGACGTGCGGATAGTCGCGCTCTGCCTGCTCTCGGCTGAGGTAGCCGAAGGCGACGTCGCGCCTGACAAGGTCTGCCGCGCGCTCGCCGGCCGGCCCGTTGCCGCCACCGCCCGGAAGGGCGAGCACCAGCCTGCGGCCGGCCGGAATGGTCTGCTTGCCCTTGGTTCTCAGGACGGTGCCGTCGTCCAGGGCCACCCTGCCGGCGGCACCGTTGCCACCGCCGTGATGGCCTCGCGCGGGGAACGCAACACGATCGAACATGGCATTCAGGCTGAACTCGTAGCCGGCGCGGGCACTGATTTCAATATGCTGGCCCAGGCCACCCCGCCACCGCCCTGCGCCCGCCGAATCCGGCCGCAGCTCCTTGCGCCAGATGACGATCGGGCCCACGCTCTCCGTCACTTCGACCGACATGGCCTGGACACCGCTTGGAAATGCCGTGGCGCTGAGTCCGTCGCTCGACGGGCGGCCGCCGGTGCCGCCAGTGTTGAACATCAGCACTTCGTGCTGGAGCCCGTTCGTCTCGTCGGTGACGCCCTGGAAGCGCATCTGCAGGTTCCACAGCGCGCTCGCCCCTTCAGCGGGAACGACTTCCGGGCAAAGCGGCTGCAGCGCGCCGAGGATGACATCGGGAATCAGATGCCCGATGACGTGCCGTACCGATACCGGGCATGGCCGCGGTGCATTGAGAATGCAGCCTGCCGGGGCCGAGATCTCGAACGGCAGCAGGGAACCCCAGTTATTGGGGATATCAGGCGCGATGGCGCACTTGAGCGCATAGCACGTGTAAGCCTTGGTATAGGTCAGCGGTACGTTGATGCCATAGCGGCTAGTGCCTGAGGTGCCGGCAAAGTCGGCGTGCAGCGCCCCCGCCCTGGCCTCGACGGCAACCTTCAGTTCAATCGGCCGCTCATAGCCATCGACGGTCATGGCATACCTGTGCTGTCCGCCTTGCAGTCCCTGGATGCGCGCGCGGGTGGCTTGCTCGCTGTGCGCAAAGATAAATTCGGCCAGCGAAGCGAGATCCGTCAAGGCAAACTCATCAAGCATCGCGTCCAGGCGGCGCCTGCCGGTCTCGTTGCAGGCGGCGAGCGACTGGAAGTCGCCAACGACCTGGTCTTGCTCTCGTACATTGCAGCGCAGGATGGCGATGAGGTCTTCGTTAAGCTCGCCGCGTTTGTACAGCTTCATCGGCGGGATACAGATTCCCTCCTCGAACACATCCCCTGCGTCGGGCCCGAAGCCGCGGCCGCCAATATCCACCACATGCGCCGTCGACGCGAAATAGCCGATCAGCCGTGGCGCGTCGCCCTGCTTGCGGAAGACTGGCGTCACCACGGTGATGTCGTGCAGATGGCCGGTACCCATCCAGGGGTCATTGGTGACCAGCACATCGCCGGGTGCCAGGCGTTGCGGGTCGAACAAGCGCGCAAAATGCGCCACCGACTCCGCCATGGAGTTCACATGGCCAGGCGTTCCGGTGACGGCCTGCGCAATCATGCGGCCTTGCGCATCGAAAACCCCGGCGGACAGGTCTCCCGCCTCTCTCACGCTGGTGCAGAACGCGGTGCGCATCAGCGTGATCGCCTGTTCCTCCACCACGGAAATCAGGCGGTTCCACATGATCTGCTGGTGTACTGCGATTTGATGGCTCATTGCTTTCATCCTCAATTGCGGCGTTCGATGAGCAGGCAGTCGTCCTGCTGGCGGGTGACCCGGTAGTCCGGGCTGACGTAGGTAGAGGTCTCCCGCTCTACAACGATCAGGGGCCCGTCGATGCCCTCCCCCTGCACGAGTTGTCCGCGGTCATAGATTGCGCAGCGGTGCTGCTGCCCGGTCTTTGCGTCGAGGACATCGCGCCATGCCATCGGTGCCGTGGCGGCCCCGGCAGGCGGCACCTGGCCGCTGCATGCCTGTACACGTTGCGGAGGGGCCAGTTCGGTGCGCAGCGAAAGCGCCCAGCTGACAACCTCGACATCGAGCCCATCGACGGCATGTCCGAACAGTTCGACATAGGACGCGGTGAAACGCTCGCGCAACGTCCCGGTGCTGGCCGCATCGAAGCGGTGGATTTCCACGGGAATGGGGATCTCCCAGCCCTGCCCCGCATAGCGCATGTAGGCGCGGAGTTCGCGTATGGTTTCGCCTTCGTAGCCGGCATCCGCCAGGAAGGACGAAACCTCAGCCTCCATCTGCTCAAGAAGATGGTTCACCACCCCGGCATCGAAATCTGCCAGTCGCATCACGGCGCTGCGCAACGACTCATAAGAAAACGGCGCGCGCAGGAAACCGATGGCCGAGCCTACGCCTGCCCCGGCGGGGACCAGCAGCCTGCGGATGCCAAGCTTTTCGCACAAGCGCACGGCATGCAGCGGCGCCGCGCCCCCGTAGGCGATCATGGTGTACTGCTCCAGGGCGCGGCCGTTTTCTACCGCATGCATGCGCGCCGCATTGGCCATGCTCTCATCGACCACTTCCGCCACGGCGTGGGCGGCCTGGATGGTCTCGCCCTGCAGCGGCTTGCCGATATCGTTGGCCAGCGCCGTCTCCGATGCCAGGCGGTCCAGCCTGATGCTGCCGCCGGCAAAGCGTTCAGGATCGAGCTTGCCCAGCACCAGGTCCGCATCGGTCACCGTGGGGCGCCTGCCGCCGCGGCCATAACATGCCGGCCCCGGCTCGGAACCCGCGCTTTCCGGTCCGACCCGCACCTGCTTCATCTCATCGACGTGGGCGATCGAGCCGCCACCAGCGCCGATTTCGATCATTTCGATGACGGGGATCGAGATCGGCATGCCACTGCCCTTCTTGAAGCGATAGGTCCGCGCCACCTCGAACACGCGCCCTGTCTTTGGCACCTGGTTCTCGATCAGGCAGATCTTTGCCGTCGTCCCGCCCATATCGAACGAAACCACCTCCGGCAACGCGTAGCGCGCGGCAATGTCGCTGGCGAAGATCGCCCCGCCTGCCGGCCCGGATTCCAGCAGCCGCACCGGAAACTCGGCGGCGCTTCCCAGCGACATCAGCCCCCCGCCGGAGTGGATCAGATACAAGGGGCAGCGCATCCCGTCCTCGGCCAGCGCACCGGCAAGCCGGTTCAGATACGAAGAAATCAGCGGCTTGACATAGGCATTGGCGCAAACCGTGTTGAACCGCTCGAATTCACGGATCTGGGGCGACACTTCACTCGAGATGGAGATGGCGATGTCCGGCAGCGCCTTTGCCACCAGGTCGCGCACCGCGCGTTCGTGTGCGCCATTCCGATAGCTGTGCATCAGGCCGATCGCAACGCTTTCATACTCGCCAGCGCGCAGTTTTCGGGTCACGGCCTCCACCCCGGCCAGGTCCAGCGGCACAAGTTCCTGGCCCGTTGCATCCAGACGCCCTGCGACGGTAAACCGGTCATTGCGCGGGACCAGCGGCGCCGGCAACGTAATGCCCAGGTCATACTGCTCGAAACGCCCTTCGGTGCGCATTTCAATCACGTCGCGAAATCCCTCCGACGTGATGAATGCGGTGCGCGCACCGCGCCGCTCGATCAGTGCGTTGGTGGCCAGCGTGGTGCCGTGGATAATCGCGCCGATCGATCCCACTGGTATCGATGCCTCGCGCGCCGCGGCCTTCAGCCCGGCGACGATGGCACGCTCGGGCTTCTCGTAGTCAGTCAGTATCTTTGCCGTATGGATGCGGCCGTTGCACTCCAGTGCAACATCCGTGAAGGTGCCGCCGATATCGACGCCTGCCCTGATCTGTTGTGTATCTTTGCCCATTTTCTCGATGCCTTGCCTCGGAGGATTAGCGCGTGGAGGCTGTCACACCGAAGCCCCCGACGCCGCGTTGAGATCATCATGGGCGAACGATGTGGCGGCTGACAAACAAGAATTTGATGGCACCAGGGCAAGCCGTTCTGATTCCGTACTAACCCTAGTCCTGCGCATGCAAGCAGGACATTGCGCCATCATCGGGCGCACAAGCCTGTCAGGTATGCGCATTCTGGTGCGCATGCCATGGGTATGGTGCGTCGGATGTCGGGGTGCACCATACGCGTGTCGCAGCAGCGTCGCGATGCACCATCACCGGCTCAGGGTTATTACCGAACCAGCGAAGCTTGCCCTGGCGCCATCAAATTCTTGTTTGTCTCGCGCCGCATCCGTCGCCGATGATGCCGACATGACGACATCGGCGCGACGCAATGCGATAGAGCCGGAAGCCAACCCCTTCCGTGCGCTCGAGCAGCGGCTGAATGTCAGCTCACCCCGCGTACGGGCCAGAGCCCGCATGCGCTATCTTTCCATCCAGAGGATGACTGCCATGAAGTTCGCTATTCCCTTCTTCGCCGCCTGCCTGACGCTGAGCCCGATGCAGTCGATGGCGCAGCCGGGCGATTACCCCACCAAGCCGATCCGTCTGGTCGTCCCGTATCCGGCAGGCGGATCGACGGATGCCGTCGCGCGGCTGGTCGGCCAGAAGCTCTCCGCGAAATTCGGCCAGCCTGTTGTCGTCGAGAACCGGCCCGGTGCAAGCGAGGCCATCGCGGCAAGCTTCGTTGCCAAGTCGCCGGCCGATGGCTACACGATCTTTCTTTCCACCATGAGCGGCTTGACGGTCAACCCGAGCTTGTTCAGCAAGCTGCCGTATGCGCCGCAGAAAGATTTCGCGCCAATTGCCCTCGCCGCAACGATTCCCTGCGTAGTGGTCGTGAATCCCGGCGTACCGGTGCAGTCCATGCCGCAGTTGCTGGAGTACCTGAAGGCGCGGCCCGGCATCGCCTACGCATCCGGCGGAAACGGTACGCCAAACCATCTGGGCATGGAGCTCTACAAGAAGGCGACCAGCGTCAAGCCGATGCATGTGCCTTACAAAGGCGGGGCGCCCGCGCTCCAGGACCTGATGGCCGGGCAGGTAGAAGTCATGATGGCGCTCGTGCCTGAAGCCATGCCCCTGGTCAAGGCGGGCAAGCTGAAGGCCCTGGCGGTGACCACGACAAAGCGCTCTCCCGACTATCCGGACCTGCCCACGGTGGCAGAGTCCGGGGTGCCCGGGTTCGAGCTGATCTTCTGGTCCGCCTTCGTGGCGCCGGCAGGAACGCCGAAAGAGATCGTCACCCGGTTGAATCAAGCGATCGACGCCATCCTGCAAGAGAAGGAGACCAAGGCAAAGCTGACCGAAATGGGCCTCGTTCCGGCTGGCGGATCGCCCGAGCAGCTCAGTGCGCTGATCAAGAGCGAAACCGGCAAGTGGAAGAAAGTCGTCGACGAGGTCGGCATCAAGCTGGACTGATCCGCATTGCCGACCAGTGGCACGGCTGCCGACAACTGCCCGTGGCCGTGCCGAACTGACGCACCCTCTACTATTTCTGGTTAAACGTGGAAAAAGTCAATTTCATCGAGATGAAGGCCGGCACGGCCGAAGAGTTCCAGATGCTGGCCGCCCGGGACGAGGCATACAGCCATGCGCTACCCGATCGGATCCTGGAGATCTTGTCAACACAGGCGAGCGACGATGGCGGCTACCAGGTCAATCGCCTGGAGCATGTCCTGCAGACCGCGACGCGTGCCTGTCGTGATGGGGCATCCGAGGCATGGATCGTTGCTGCGCTGCTGCATGATGTCGGTGACGTCCTGGCTCCGGACAATCATTCAGCCGTCGCGGCGGAGATTCTGCGGCCGTTTGTCTCGGACGAGATTTACTGGGTCATCCGGCACCATGGCGTCTTCCAGGGGGTCTACTACTGGCACCATATTGGTCGCGACAGGCACGCACGCGAGGCGTTTCGCGGGCACCCGTACTTTGCATCGGCCGAACGCTTCTGCGAACAGTGGGATCAAAACTCGTTCGATCCCCACTATGACACCCTGCCGCTGGAAGTCTTTGCGCCGATGGTAAGGCGTGTCTTCACGTCCCAGCCACATCATGCAGGTCAGCCTGCGTTGGCGCCGACGCCGAATCCCTGAGCCTTTTCGAGGAAGTTAGCCGTTTTCGCAGGGGTCGACTCAATCCGTGACGCGAGTGCCAGGCGGATGGAAACCGGGCTGCCGACGATGTCCTTATAGACAACGCCCTCGACCTGAATCTGGCAAACAGACGCAGGGACGATGGACACGCCGAACTCCGCTGCAACGAGATTCACAACCGAAGAGAGTTGCGGCGCTTCCTGCCCGGCGATGAGATCAAAACCGGCCTGCTTGCAGGCGCCGACAATGACGTCATGCAAGGTCGGACTCGCCTCGCGGGGTAGCAGGACAAAATGGTCTTCCGCCAATGCTTCGAGGGATATCCGGCGCCGCTTCGCAAGAGGATGGGTTGCGGGAAGCACGACCTTCATTGGCTCCACGGCAATGTGCTGCAGTTGAACCCCCGCCGGCGACTGCCCGCTCAATCGGACAAACGCCACATCGACACGGCCATCGTTGAGATAGGAGAGGAGTTGCGAGGTGTTGCCTTCCGCCAGGGTCAGGACAACATTGGGGTAATCCTGCCGATATGCGCGGATCAGCCTGGAGACCACGGGGTTGAACGCGGCAGAACCGGTAAATCCGATGTTGAGGCGCCCGATCTCGCCCCGTCCGGCGCTTTGTGCCTTTTCTACGGCCGCGCGCGTGTCATGGAGTATTCGCCGGGCATCCGCTGCGAACGCCTCGCCCGCTTCGGTCAGGACCACGCCATGCCCGGTCCGGCGAAACAGCTTTACACCGAGCTCCTCCTCCAGCGCGTGAATCTGCTGGCTGAGCGGCGGCTGGCCAATGCCGAGCTTTTCCGCTGCCCGCGTTACGTTGCGCTCGTCAGCGACGGCGAGAAAGTAGCGAATATGCCGCAGCTCCATGCGATATCTGCCGTCCTATATATCAGAAAGATGCGATAGATATTGGACAGTATATCAGCGGAAGGCCAAAATACGCGCGTATCACCCCTTGCCGGGGCTTCACGGTGTCGAAGACCGCGTTCGAATCGTGTTGTTCAAGGCAAAGGCGGCGAATCATCCCACTACAAGAAATCAGCGCCCCATGGAAAAGCAACTATCCACCAGGCCCGAATACCGGAATATCGGTATTTCGCAGATCGCGAAATACCGGTTGCCCTGGGCCGGCAAGGTATCCATCCTGCATCGCGTGAGCGGTGCCTTGATGTTCCTCCTCCTTCCCTTCGTCCTGTATCTGTTCGAGCAGAGCATCACCTCCGAACTGAGCTTCGCAAAGTTTTCGGCCCTGCTGTCCGGTGGCTTTGTCAAGCTGGTTGTGCTGGCCCTGATCTGGGGGTATCTGCATCATTTCTGCGCGGGTATCCGCTTCCTGCTGCTGGATGTGCACGTTGGTGTGTCCAAGCCCGCTTCGGCTAAGTCTGCCATCAGCGTGCTGGTTGTCAGCCTGCTGCTTACCCTGATTTTCGGCCTGAAGCTGTTCGGCCTGTTCTGAGGAGAATCAAGGTGGCAAATAACAATATCGGTCCCAAGCGTCTGGTCGTCGGTGCCCACTACGGCCTGAAAGACTGGCTCGCGCAACGCGTCACGGCCGTGATCATGGTGGTGTTCACCGTGGTCCTGGCCATTGCCTTCCTGCTGTCGAACGGCGCTTCGTACGAAGCGTGGGCAGGGCTCTTCGCCAACCAGTGGATGAAGATCATCACGTTCCTGACCATCCTGTCGCTGCTCTACCACGCCTGGATCGGCGTGCGCGACATCTGGATGGACTATGTGAGGCCGATGGCGGTGCGCCTCGTGCTGCAAGTACTTACGATTCTGTGGCTCGTCGGTTGCGCGGGCTACGCTGCTCAGATTCTCTGGAGGGTGTAATAAATGGTCGCAGTCAAGACTGGATTGCCGCGTCGCCGCTTTGACGTGGTCATCGTCGGTGCTGGCGGCGCCGGGATGCGCGCATCCCTCCAGCTCGCGGAAGCCGGCCTGAACGTGGCCGTGCTGTCCAAGGTGTTTCCGACCCGCTCGCACACCGTGGCGGCGCAGGGCGGCATCGGTGCCTCGCTGGGCAACATGAGCGAAGACAACTGGCACTATCACTTCTACGACACCATCAAGGGCTCGGACTGGCTGGGTGACCAGGACGCCATCGAGTTCATGTGCCGTGAAGCCCCGAAGGTCGTGTACGAGCTCGAACACTTCGGCATGCCGTTCGACCGCAACCCCGACGGCACCATCTACCAGCGCCCGTTCGGCGGCCACACCGCCAACTACGGCGAGAAGCCGGTGCAGCGCGCCTGCGCCGCGGCTGACCGTACCGGCCACGCGCTGCTGCACACGCTGTACCAGCGCAACGTGCGCGCCAAGACCCACTTCTTCGTCGAGTGGATGGCGCTGGACCTGATCCGCGACCAGGACGGCGACGTGCTGGGCGTGACCGCGCTGGAAATGGAAACCGGCGAGGTCTACATCCTCGAAGCCAAGACCACGCTGTTCGCGACCGGCGGTGCCGGCCGTATCTACGCCGCTTCCACCAACGCCTTCATCAACACCGGTGATGGCCTGGGCATGGCCGCACGCGCTGGCGTGCCGCTGGAAGACATGGAGTTCTGGCAGTTCCACCCGACCGGCGTGGCCGGCGCGGGCGTGCTGATCACCGAAGGCGTGCGCGGCGAAGGCGGTATCCTGCGCAACAAGGACGGCGAACGCTTCATGGAGCGCTATGCCCCGACGCTGAAGGACCTGGCGCCGCGTGACTTCGTCTCGCGCTCGATGGACCAGGAAATCAAGGAAGGCCGCGGCTGCGGCCCGAACGGCGACTACGTGCTGCTCGACCTGACCCACGTCGGTGCCGAGACCATCATGAAGCGACTGCCGTCGATCCGCGAAATCGGCATGAAGTTCGCCAACGTCGACGCGATCAAGGAACCGATCCCCGTGGTCCCGACCATCCACTACCAGATGGGCGGTATCCCGACGAACTATCACGGCCAGGTCGTGGTGCCGAAGAACGGCAACCCGAACGAAGTCCTGAACGGTTTCTATGCGATCGGCGAATGCTCGTGCGTGTCGGTGCACGGCGCCAACCGCCTGGGCACCAACTCGCTGCTCGACCTGGTGGTGTTCGGCCGTGCCGCCGGCAACCACATCATCGCGCAGAACCTGAAGCAGAAGGAACACAAGCCGCTGCCGGCCGATGCCGCCGACCTCGCGCTGTCGCGCCTGGCCAAGCTGCAGGCCACGTCGTCGGGCGAGTACACGCAGGACGTCGCCAACGACATCCGCAAGAACATGCAGTCGCATGCCGGCGTGTTCCGTACGCAGAAGCTGATGGACGAAGGCGTCGAGCGCATCCTGGAAGTGTCCGAGCGCGCCAACGACATCCACCTGAAGGACAAGTCCAAGGTCTTCAACACCGCGCTGGTGGAAGCCCTGGAAGTGGCCAACCTGGTGGAAGTGGCCAAGGCCACCATGATCTCGGCGGCGGCCCGCAAGGAATCGCGCGGTGCCCACGCGCACAGCGACTTCCCGAACCGCGACGACCAGAACTGGCTCAAGCACACGCTGTTCTACAGCGAAGGCAACCGCCTCGACTACAAGCCGGTGAAGATGGAACCGCTGACGGTGGAAAGCGTGCCGCCGAAGGCCCGTACCTTCTGAGCACCGCGTCGTAGAGAAAACAGGACCCACAGAAATGAAGCGTATTTTCGAAGTCTACCGCTACGATCCGGACAAGGATGCGGCACCGCGCATGCAGACCTACGAGGTCGAGCTGGACGGTCACGAGCGCATGCTGCTGGACGCGCTGGTCAAGCTCAAGAAGCTGGACGAGACCATCTCGTTCCGCCGCTCGTGCCGCGAAGGCGTGTGCGGCTCGGACGCGATGAACATCAACGGCAAGAACGGCCTGGCCTGCCTGACCAACATGCGCGAGCTGCCGGACCGCATCGTGCTGCGTCCGCTGCCCGGGCTGCCGGTGGTGCGCGACCTGATCGTCGACATGACGAACTTCTTCAAGCAGTACAACTCGATCAAGCCGTTCCTGATCAACGACGAGCCGCCGCCCGAGAAAGAGCGCCTGCAGTCGCCGGAAGAGCGCGACGAGCTGGATGGCCTGTACGAGTGCATTCTCTGCGCCAGCTGCTCGACGTCGTGCCCCTCGTTCTGGTGGAACCCGGACAAGTTCGTCGGCCCCGCCGGCCTGCTGCAGGCTTACCGCTTCATCGCGGACAGCCGTGACCAGGCCACCAGCGAGCGCCTGGACAACCTGAACGACCCGTACCGCCTGTTCCGCTGCCACAGCATCATGAACTGCGTCGACGTGTGCCCCAAGGGTCTGAACCCGACCAAGGCCATCGGCAAGATCAAGGAGCTGATGGTCCGCCGCGCTGTCTGATCCTGCGGCTGTCACTGTAGTAAGCGGCGCCAGCCATGCGCTGGCGCGCCCTTCCTGTCGCCCATGGCGTTCCTTGTGGGCGATTCCGTATAAAGCCAGCGCGCGTGGTCGCCCTGATGACCGTAATGCCATGGCTTGTTCATACGTCGTTAATTCATCTGGCTTCCCGCCGGGACCAGCGCAGCCACACCCGTTGCCGGCTCCCACCCGCCGCCGAGCGCCTTGAACGCCGCCACCGCGGCGCGGGCCGATTCGGCCTGTGCGTGCGCCCTGGCATCAGACGTGCGCAGCAGGCTCTCGTCAGCAAGCAGCACTTCGATCAGGCGAACGACGCCCTTCTGGTAGGCGGCTAGCGAGGCGTTTCGCGCCTGCGTGAGCGAGGCTTCGCCTTGTGCCAGTGTGCCGGCCTGGCTTTCACGATTGATCAGCGCGGAGAAGGCGTTTTCGACATCTTCGGTCGCGCGCAGCACGGCCTGCCGGTACGCCGCCAAAGCTTCAGCCTCCTGGCCTCGGGCCAGCTCGATCTGTGCATTGATGCGGCCGAAATCAAACAAGCGCCAGCGCAAGCCCAGCACGCCCGCTGCCTGGCTCGCGCCCGCTGAAAACAGGTTGCCGCTGGCTACGGTCGTGGCGCTGCCCAACAGGGCACTGATCGAGAACTTGGGGTAATACTCCGCCATCGCTACGCCGATGCGTGCGTTGGCCGCCGCCAGCCGGCGCTCCGCGACGATGAGGTCGGGCCTGCGTCGCAGCAGGTCCGCCGGCGAACCCGTGCCGGCGAGTTGCGGTGCGGCGGGAATCGTACCGGGACCGGCCAGTTCGGCGCGATACGTGCCCGGCGGGACAGCGAGCATCACGTCCAGCGCGTTCAACGCGGCATCGAGCCCGGTCTCCAGCACCGGGATGGTGGCGCTGACCTGAGCCAGCGCCCCCTCGGCCTGTCGGACTTCCAGTTCGGCTGCAAGCCCCTTGCTGAACAGCAGGCGAACCGTCGAGAGCAGCTTCTGCTGGGTCTCCATCTGCCGCCTGGCGATGCCGAGACGGGCCTGCAACCCACGCACGGTGATGTAGAGATCGGCCGTTTGCGCGGCCACGGCGAGGCGCGTCGCGGAGGCACCCGCTGTGGAGGCCTGGTACTCCGCCAGGGCGGCTTCCCGCCCGCGGCGCAGTCCGCCGAATACGTCCAGCTCCCAGCCGGCGCCGAGGTTTGCCTCGTAGGCGTTGCCATACCTGTCAAAGCCCGGCGTGGCATTCAGCAACTTGCCGACGGGCGTCTCGATCGACTGGTAGCTCCTGGCCGCCTGCGCGCTGGCGCTGCCTGAAGGCAGCAAGGCCGCGTTGGCCGCGCCGAGGCCCGCGCGTGCCTGGGTGACGCGCGCTGAGGCCTGCGCCAGGTCCAGGTTCTGCGCCAACGCCACAGACACCAGGCGGGTCAGCATCGGGTCACCGAATCCTTCCCACCACGTCGTCAGCTCCGCCGGCGTCGGCGCCTGCCTTTGTTCAACACCGGACTGTCCCAGGTAGCTTTGCGAAACCGGGGCATCCGGCTTTCTGTAGTCAGGGCCGACTGCGCAACCCGCCATGACGCCGGCACTCAGCAACAGGGTTAGATAGCGAGGAAAAGGCATGGATGTGCGGTACTCAAGATCGATCGGAACTGTGACTATATTATAAAACGGTCACTAGTTGTCAATGACCGTCTGCCACGGTAAGCTGGCCGAATGATCGAAACCACACCCCCTGTCCTGCCGTCCCGAGGCCCCGCGGACCACAACGTCCGCTCGCAGATCGTTGAGGCTGCCACCGAGCACTTCAGCCTCTACGGCTACGAGAAGACAACGGTTTCCGACCTCGCCAAGGCAATCGGCTTCTCCAAGGCATACATCTACAAGTTCTTCGATTCCAAGCAGGCGATCGGTGAAGTGATATGCGCCAACTGCCTGGGCGCGATCACAAGCGAGGTCGACGAGGCCCTTGCAGCGGTCCCGACCGCTTCCGAGCGCTTGCGGCGCCTTTTCAAGACGCTCGTCGAGGCCGGGGTGCGCCTGTTCTTCCAGGACCGCAAGCTCTACGCCATTGCCTCGGCGGCGGCGCAGGAGCGGTGGCAGCCGGTACTCGCCTATGAGGACCACATTCGGAATCTCGTCATGCGGATCGTGCTGGAGGGTCGCAAATCCGGGGAATTCGAGCGCAAGACACCGCTGGACGAGACCGCCAACGGCATCTACCTCGTCATGCGTCCCTACATCGATCCGTTGCTGCTGCAGCACAACCTCGATGTCGCCGCGGAGGCTCACGCCCAGCTTTCCAGCCTGATCCTGCGCAGCCTGGCTCCATAGGAAGGAACTGAACATTGCCGGAAGCGGCGCATCAGACGCCGCTTTTGTTTTGCGCCATTGTGACCATTGACTAAATTAGTCACCAGAACAATAATCCAGGTTCAGTCTCGCTCGAGAGGATCTTATGCTTCAGCACCGAATCGCCTTATCCGCCGCCGCGTGCGTGTTGCCACTTGTACTAGCCGCTTGCGGCGAGCCCGCGGCACCCGATCCCCGCAGCCAGCCTCCGCTGGTCAGGGTCGGAATCGTCCAGGATCCGGCCACCCCGACTCGTGCATTCACGGGAATCGTGGCCACCAGAATCCAGGGCGATCTGGGCTTTCGTGTGGCGGGCAAAGTCGTTGAGCGGCTCGTCGATACGGGCCAGGCCGTCAAGCGCGGCCAGCCGCTGATGCGCATCGATCCGAACGACCTGAAGCTGGCAGCGCATGCGCAGCAGGAGACGGTTGTTGCCGCGCGGGCACGGGCCAGGCAAACGGCGGAGGACGAAGCCCGGTATCGCGACCTGGTCGGGACCGGCGCGGTATCGGCCTCGGCCTATGACCAGATCAAGGCAGCGGCGGAGTCGGCCAGGGCCCAGCTCAAAGCAGCGGAAGCCCAGGCCGACGTGGCGAGGAATGCAACCGGCTACGCGGTCCTGGTCGCCGACGCCGACGGCGTTGTCGTGGAAACACTGGCCGATGCCGGGCAGGTCGTCAGTGCCGGCCAGGTGGTGGTGCGCGTGGCGCATGCCGGCCGGCGCGAAGCCGTCGTCCACCTGCCCGAAACGCTGCTGCCGCCGGTGGGTTCCGTTGGCGAGGCAACGCTCTACGGCAATGACACGCTGACCGTACCGGCGAAACTCAGGCAGCTTTCCAGCGCGGCGGACCGGCAGACCCGCACCTACGAAGCGAGGTACGTGCTCGAAGGCGCGCTGGCCGAGGCCCCGCTCGGCGCCACCGTTATCGTCCAGATCCCGGAAGTCAGCCGCACCGCCACGCAACCCGACCTGCAGGTGCCGATCGGCGCCCTCTTCGATCCGGGCAAAGGCCCGGGTGTGTGGATGCTGAACGGAAAATCCAACCGCGTCACCTGGCGCCCGGTGAAGGTCCGCAGCCTGGACGACGATGCCGCGCGCGTGGCGGGTGAGCTCAGGGCCGGCGACCGGATCGTGGCGCTCGGCGCGCACTTGCTGCGGGAAGGCGACCAGGTTCGGATCGCAGCCATTGGCACCAAGGCTACCCAGGCTTCCGGGGAAGGAGCGCTGCAATGAGTGGTTTCAACCTTTCGGCACTCGCGGTCCGCGAGCGGTCCGTCACGCTGTTCCTGATCATCCTGGTGTCGGTGGCAGGCGTCATCGCCTTCTTCCAGCTGGGCCGCGCGGAAGATCCCGCCTTCACGGTGAAAACCATGACTGTCATCACGGCCTGGCCGGGCGCGACGGCGCAGGAGATGCAGGACCAGGTGGCCGAACGGGTGGAAAAGCGCATGCAGGAATTGCGCTGGTACGACCGCACGGAGACCTACACGCGCCCCGGCCTGGCATTCACCACAGTAACCCTGCTCGACAGCACCCCCCCTTCGGAGGTCCAGGAAGAGTTTTACCAGGCCCGCAAGAAGATCCGGGATGAGTCCGCCGCCCTGCCCGCCGGCGTCATCGGCCCCATTGTCAACGACGAATATTCGGACGTGACCTTCGCGCTGTTCGCGTTGAAGGCCAGGGGCGAGTCGCAGCGGGCGCTCGTCCGCGATGCCGAAGCACTGCGGCAGCGCCTCCTGCACGTCGCCGGCGTGAAGAAGGTGAACATCATCGGGGAACAGTCCGAACGCATTTTCGTGAGCTTTTCCCATGACCGCCTGGCGACGTTGGGCATCTCGCCGCAGGCCATCCTGGCGGCGCTGAACAGCCAGAACACACTCACGCCCGCCGGTTCGATCGACACCGCGGGTCCCCAGGTGTTCATCCGCCTCGACGGCGCCTTCGACAAGCTGCAGAAGATCCGCGACACGCCGGTGGTGGCACAGGGCCGCACACTCAAGCTTTCGGATGTCGCCACGGTGGAACGTGGCTATGAAGATCCGGCGACCTTCCTCGTCCGCAACAACGGCGAACCCGCGTTGCTGCTGGGCGTCGTGATGCGAGACGGCTGGAACGGCCTGGACCTGGGCAAGGCGCTGGATGCGGAGGTGTCGGCGATCAATGAAGCATTGCCGCTCGGCATAAGCCTCACCAAGGTGACCGACCAGTCCGTCAACATCAGCGCATCGGTCGATGAGTTCATGGTCAAGTTCTTTGTCGCGCTGCTGGTGGTGCTGGTGGTGTGCTTCCTGAGCATGGGCTGGCGCGTCGGCATCGTCGTGGCTGCGGCTGTCCCGCTGACGCTGGCCGCGGTGTTCGTCGTGATGGCGGCCACAGGCAAGAGCTTCGACCGCATTACCCTGGGCGCGCTGATCCTGGCGCTGGGCCTGCTGGTGGACGACGCCATCATCGCGATCGAAATGATGGTGGTCAGGATGGAGGAAGGCTACAGCCGCATTGCCGCCTCGGCCTATGCCTGGAGCCATACTGCCGCGCCGATGCTGTCCGGCACCCTGGTCACTGCGGTGGGCTTCATGCCTAACGGCTTTGCCCGCTCCACGGCCGGCGAATACACCAGCAACATGTTCTGGATCGTGGGCATTGCGCTGATCGTGTCCTGGATCGTCGCCGTTGCCTTTACGCCTTACCTTGGCGTCAAGCTGCTGCCCGAGATCGGCAAGGCGAAAGGTGGTCACGACGCCATCTATGGCACGCCCAACTACAACCGCTTCCGTCGTCTGCTGGGGCTTGTGATCCGGCGCAAGTGGATCGTGGCCGCGGTCGTGGTGGGCGGCTTCGCGGTGTCGGTGCTGGGCATGGGCATTGTGAAGAAGCAATTCTTCCCGACTTCCGATCGCCCCGAGGTGCTGGTCGAAGTGCAGATGCCCTATGGCACTGCCATCGGCGGGACCAGCGCGGCCACGTCAAAGGTCGAAGCCTGGCTCGCCAGGCAGCCGGAAGCGAAGATCGTGACGGCCTACGTCGGCCAGGGCGCGCCCCGCTTCTATCTCGCCATGGCGCCGGAGTTGCCGGACCCCTCCTTTGCGAAGATCGTGGTGCGGACCGAGAGCCAGGACGAACGTGAAGCGCTGAAGGTCCGCTTGCGCCAGGCAATTGCCGACGGGCTGGCGCCGGAGGCCCGCGTGCGCGTCAGCCAGCTGGTGTTCGGTCCCTACTCGCCCTTCCCGGTCGCATTCCGCGTCGCCGGGCCGGATCCGGACAAGCTGCGTGCCATTGCCGCGGACGTGCGCCAGGTAATGGACGCCAGCCCGCTGATGAGAACCGTCAATACCGATTGGGGGTCGCGAGCACCCGCCCTGCACTTCACGCTGCAGCAGGATCGTCTGCAGGCCGTCGGCCTGACTTCCAGCGGCGTCGCGCAGCAATTGCAGCTGCTCCTTAACGGCGTGCCGGTCACCGAAGTCCGGGAGGACATCCGCTCGGTACAGGTCCTTGCCCGCGCCGCCGGCGACATCCGACTGGATCCCGCAAAGATCTCCGGCTTCACGTTGACCGGGGCGGCGGGACAGCGGATTCCGCTCTCCCAGGTAGGCACCGTCGATGTGCGCATGGAAGATCCGATCCTGCGCCGCCGCGACCGTACGCCGACGATCACGGTACGCGGCGATATCGCCGAGGGGCTGCAGCCGCCCGATGTATCCGCGGCTATCCAGCAGCAACTGCAGCCGATCGTCGCCAGGTTGCCGGCAAGCTACCGGATCGAACAGGCAGGCGCCATCGAGGAGTCCGACAAGGCCACCAAGGCGTTGCTGCCGCTGTTCCCGATCATGCTGGCCCTGACCTTGCTGATCGTCATCCTGCAAGTGCGTTCGATCTCCGCCATGGTGATGGTGCTTGCCACCAGCCCGCTGGGCTTGATCGGTGTGGTCCCTACCTTGCTGCTGTTCCAGCAGCCGTTCGGGATCAACGCCCTGGTCGGGCTGATCGCGCTGTCCGGCATCCTGATGCGCAACACATTGATCCTGATCGGGCAGATCCACCAGAACAAGCAAGCCGGCATGGCGCCGTTCGATGCGGTCGTCGAGGCGACGGTGCAACGTACCCGGCCGGTGCTCCTGACCGCGCTGGCGGCGATCCTGGCCTTCATTCCGCTGACGCATTCGGTGTTCTGGGGAACGCTGGCCTACACGCTGATCGGCGGCACCTTTGCCGGCACGGTGCTGACCCTGGTGTTCCTGCCAGCGATGTATGCGATCTGGTACCGGATCAGGGTGCCTGCCGATGCGAACGAGATCAATCCGGGCAAGCCTGCAGTGACGCAGCACCCCACGGATCTGAACGACAGTGGCGCGGGCGCTCCTGCAAGCACCACATGACGCGAGTGGCCGCGACCGTCCTTGCGAGGCCGCGGCCAACCTGCATGTCAAGCCGCAACGCCGTTACGGCGTGACGATACCCCGCGTGCGCCGATGCTATCCGTCGGCATCTCCCGGCGGGATTTTGCCTGTCCTGCAGCCCGCGTCCGCTGCCCCCTGGCAGGCGGAGCAGGCTCATGTCCGGGTCAACACCCCGGGGCCAACAGGTGGGTCATGCCTCTTTCGCAACAGCCGTTTGCTGCGACGGTTTCCCGTCCGCCGCCATTCCCTTTGCGGCGACAGCAATGGCTGCGAAAAGAGATGGCACGGCGAGGATGCTCAGGATCGCGCTCATGTCGAGGCCCAGCTGCAACAGCGTGCCACCGGCGACAGCGCCGAGGATGCCGCCAAAGCGCCCGATGCCGAGCATCCAGCCGACGCCGCAGGCGCGGCCCTGCGTTGGATAGAACGAGGCGGCCAGCGCGGGCATCGAGACCAGGCCCGCCCCCATGAACAGCCCGGCGACCGGCGTCAGCATCGTCAGGTATGACCCATTGCTCGCGTGCCCCATTGCCAGCGTGAATACGGCCGCAAAGAAATAGGCCAGGCCGATGACGCGATGCGGATTGATGCGGTCCATCAGCCAGCCGCACGCCATGGCGCCCAGCGTGCCGCCCAGCGGGAACAGGGCTGCGATCAGGGAGGCTTCAGCCGGTGTCGCGCCGGTTTCGTTGACCAGGGTCGGCATCCAGCTCGTCACCAGGTAGAAGACAAGGACACCCATGAAATAGGTCGTCCAGAGCATGAACGTTCCCATCCGATACTTTTGCGACAGGATCAGCCAGAGCGGCGAGCGCAGCCTGTCGGCCTGGTCATCGGGCAAGGTAAAGCGGGACGCCTGGAACTGCGCGGAACCTGCGATGCGTCCCAGCACCGTCCTGATCCGTTCCGCCGGCCAGTCGCGCAGGACCATGAACCGGATCGATTCCGGCAGCGCAAGCACCATGACGGCAAGGACCAGCGGCACCACGCCGCCGACGATAAAGACGCTGCGCCAGCCAAGCTCGGGAATCATGACCGCGGCAAGGAAGCCACCGCCGGCGGCACCCAGCGTAAAGCCGCAGAACATGCTGTTCACCAGGAACGCGCGGCGCCTGGCGGGCGCATACTCGGCCAGCAGCGTGGTCGCGTTGGGAATGGCGGCACCCAGCCCCATGCCCGTCAGGAAGCGCCAGCCGGACAGCTCGACGGCGGACGCCGCCGACGCGGTGGCAAGGCTGAACAGGCCGAAGACGGCCACCGATACAACCAGCACGGGCTTGCGCCCGAACCGGTCCGCAAAGGGGCCGGCGATCAGCGCGCCGAGTGCAAGGCCAACCAGCGAAGCGCTCAGCACATTGCCCATCGCCAGCTTGGAAACGCCCCACTCCCTGGTCAGGGATGGCGCGACATAGCCGATCGCGGCCGTGTCGAAGCCATCCGCCACCACCACCAGGAAGCAGACGATGAGGACCATCCATTGGTAAGGCGAGAATCTCTGGCTGTCGATAAACGCCTGGACGTCAACCGTCCCCGGCGAGCTGGATTGCTGTGGTTTCATGTGCTTTGTCTCCGTTATCCGTCATGCCATGATGATCGTCATATAGATGGGCGTACGATCGCGGCGGCCATGTCGTTCCACATGCCGCGCGTCGTCAGATTCCTGCAATGCCCCGCTGATGTATCCAGCGTCTACATGCTAGTCAGGCGGACCGGCATGGTCAAGGACGAACATCCTGCCGCTGCCTTGGTGCTATCCCTAGTGAAGGGGGTGGCCCGCATCCATTGGCAGCCACATTTCCTGGCGCAATCGGCAGCCTGCGGGAATCGCCCGATGCAATGATGACCGTAATGCTATATATTGCAGACACTCACGCCCTGTCATTCTTCGCTCCAGATCATGCGCTACTCGCTCGACCAGAAGGCTGAAACCCACAAGCACATCGTCAAGGCCGCCTCGACGCAATTCCGCAAGCACGGCGTCAACGGCATCGGCGTTGCGCAGCTGATGAAAAGCGCCGGCCTCACCCATGGTGGCTTCTACGCACATTTCGAATCCAAGGATGCGCTGGTTGCCGAGGCCGTCGACGCGGCCTTTGACCAGACCATGGATTTCCTGCAAGAGGCGACGTCGGTAACCTCTTCCCGGCAGCGCAAGCAAGCCGTGGTCCAGGCGTATGTGAACAAGAAGCACCGCGACAATCCCGGATCGGGTTGCGCCATCGCGGCACTCGGCGCCGATGTGTCGCGCCTTGACGCCAAGACGCGCAAGCGCTTCGAGGCGCGCGTGACCGCACTGATCGAAGCCATTGCAGGGGGCGATGACGAGGCCGCGCGCAAGGACGCCATCGTCACGCTGTCGGCCATGGTCGGCGGGATGGTGCTGGCGCGTTCCGTCAGGTCGGAAGCGCTGTCCAGCGAAATCCTGGATGCACTCCAGACCTCCCTGTAGGGCGCTCGCCCCTGCACCGGCCCCTGCACCAGCCCCTGCGCCGATATGAGCCAATCCGGATTCCTCCCGATGCCATGTCCTGTCGCACAGGCATCGGCAGTACTGGGCGAACGCTGGGTCATCCTGATCCTGCGCGAGGCGTATTACGGGTCGACACGATTCGAGGAGTTCCAGCGCCGGCTCGGCATCGCTTCCAACATCCTGAGCGCCAGGCTCCAGACAATGACCGATCATGGCCTGCTGGCACGCAGGAAGCCTGAAGGCAGCACACGTTGCGCGTACTTCCTGACCGAGAGCGCACGCGATTTCCTGCCGACGTACCTGAGCCTCAAGGCGTGGGCGGAACGATGGGTAGCGGAACCGAAGCGGCGCGCCAAGCGCTTCGTGGACAAGCAAACAGGCGTTGAGATCGCAGCGCCACCGCTGGCACGCGCCGATGGTTCGCCGATCGCCTTCGACGACATCGAGGTTGTCGACGCCCAGGTACGGTAGCTCCCCATTGCGGCCCGCGCCATCCCGCTGCGACGCGGGGGCAGGCGGTGCGTTAGCGCTAATATGGAGGCCTGACGACATCGCGACCCGCATTTTCATGACGACCACCACCAAGCGCCCGGCCCGCCAAAGCTATCACCATGGCAACCTGCGGGAAGAAATGATCCGCTGCGGCCGCGAAATCCTCGCCAGCCAGGGCGTCCATGGACTGACCCTGCGCTCCGCGGCCAAGCTCGCCGGAGTGTCACACGGCGCGCCGCGCAACCAGTTTTCCGACAAGGAAGGCCTGCTGGCCGCCATCGCCGCCGAAGGGTTCCGCGAACTGGTTGCGGTGCGGCGGGCCCGCCTCGCGCCGGAGATGAGCGCCGAGGCGCGGCTGCTCACGATCATGGATGGCTACATCGAGTTCGCCGTCAAGCATCCCGCGCTGTTCTACCTGATGTTCGGGCCGCAGATCGAGGATAAGGAACGGTATCCGGAGTTGCTGGAAGCCGGCAGCGCGTCTTACCAGCTGTTGTCTGGCGGGGTCCATGATTACTTCCGCGAGAACGGTCTTGCCGAGCAGTTCGACGACATGATGGTGCGCTGCGCGTGGTCGGCCATGCACGGTGTCAGCATGTTCTTCAGTGCCAGGCCGGCGGGGCCCAGCCCGCGCCCGCGCGTGGCGCTGGCCCAATGGCGGCAGAGCGTACAGCAGTTCGTGCTGACCGGCCTGCTGGCTGCGGGCCAGAAAAAGGCCGCGGCGGCCAACGAGGCCGCCGCAGGCAAACCGAAGGCAAGGCCACGCAGCGCCGCGCAGGCGTAACCCTCCCCCAGGTCCTTCAGCTTGCGCCGGGCGGCTCCAGCGCATCGGCAAGCGCGCGCTTCAGCATCACCCGGCCAAGCTGCAGCCGGTATGCCCCATCGGCAAAGTTGTCCGCCAGCGGGGTCACGTTGGCGAACGCCGCTTCGACGATGGCATCGACCTTGCCCGGCAGGTCTGAGAAGCTGCCTTCCAGCAACGCCCCGGCCTCCCATGCGCGGAATGCCGTGTCGGCAACGCCGGTGATGGCGATCCTTCCCCATGCGTAGCCGTCTTTGCCGACGCTGATCGCAACGGCCGCCGCAGCGACCGCGTAGCCGGACGACGGATGGCGGAACTTGCGGTAGGCAACCCTGCCCGGCGCCGGCAATGGCACGTGGATGCGCGTCAGGATCTCGTCCGGCTCGACGGCTGTCGCCATGAAGCCGGCAAAGAACTCGTGCGCGGGAATGCGCGTGCTTCCGTGTGCGCCTACGACTTCCATCTCCGCGTCCATGGCAAGCGCGACAGCCGGCCAGTCGGCCGACGGATCCGCGTGCACCAGCGCGCCGCCGATCGTGCCACGGTTCCTGACGGTAGGATCGGCAATCACCGTCGCGGCGAGCGGGAACAGCGGGGCCAGTTGCTTCAGTGCCGCGCTCGCCTCGAGTTCGGCGTGGGTCGTGGCGCTGCCGATGGAAACGGAATCCTCGTGGACCACGATCCCGCGAAGTTCGGGCAGGCGGCCGATGTCCACCAGCAGTCCGGGCCGCGCGAGCCTGAGCTTCATCATCGGTAGCAGCGTATGGCCGCCGGCCAGGATCTTCGCCTCGGGGTGTTGGGCAAGGGCGGCGAGTGCCTGTTGCACGCTGCCGGCCCTGAGGTACTCGACTTCGTATGGAATCATGTCGCGCTCCGGCTCTGTTGGATGGCACGCCAGACCTTCGGCGGCGTCAGCGGCATATCGAGATGGGATATGCCGAATGGCTTCAGTGCATCGCATACCGCCGCGACCACCGCGGGCGGCGCACCGACGCAGCCCGCCTCCCCGATGCCCTTGACGCCAATCGGGTTCGACGGCGCCGGCGAGACATGGAAACCGGTGCGCATGCGGGGAACCTGCTCGATGCGCGGAAAGCCGTAGTCGAGCAGCGATCCGGACAGCAGTTGCCCAGCATCGTCGTAGCTGGCTTCTTCGAACAGCGCCTGGCCAATACCCTGCGCGATGCCACCGTGCATCTGGCCGTGGCAAAGCATCGGGTTGATCATGACCCCCACGTCGTCGACCGCGACATAGTCCAGGATCGTCACCACGCCTGTCTCCGCATCGACCTCCACGACCACGGCATGGCAGCCATTCGGTGCTCCCAGGGCGACCGGCTCATAGAAGACGCGCTCATCCAGCCCTGCTTCAAAATCCCGGGGCAGCTTGTGCGCAAGGTATGCCATCCTTGCCACCTGCGAGAACGGGATAACGGTGGGATTGGCTGCGCTCGAGAACTGGCCATCTGCATAGTCCACCTCCGCTTCCGGGACTTCCAGCATGAAGGCGGCGATGCGCCTGGCCCTGGCGAGGATCTTGCCCGCTGCCACGTAGGCAGCACTGCCGCCCACCGGCATCGAGCGTGAATTGAACGTGCCGTGGCCAGCCAGCACGCGGTCGGTGTCGCCCTGCACGACATCGATATCTTCCATCGGCAGTTGCAGGGCTTCCGCGACGATCTGCGCGAAGCTGGTGGCATGGCCGTGGCCCTGCGGCATCGACCCGCTGAACAGCGTCACCTTGCCGTCCGAATGCACGCGGATATGCGCGCTTTCCCAGCCGCCGCGGTTGAACCCGACCTTCTCCAGCATCGGCGAAATGCCCATGCCGACCAGTTCCAGATAGCAGATCACGCCGATGCCGATGTATCTGCCCTGCTCGCGCAGCGCCGCCTGCTCCGTCCGCCAGCGCCGGTAGCCGATCAGTTCGGTCGCCTTGTTCAGGCAGGCTTCGTAGTCGCCGGAATCCCACCTGCCGCGCGCGCCGTCATGCGGCAGATAGGGAAACTGATCGGGCTGCACCAGGTTGCGGCGCCGCAGCTCCACCGGATCCAGGTCCAGTTCTCCTGCCACGGCGTCCATCAGCCGCTCGATGATGTAAGCGGCTTCCGGGCGTCCGGCACCGCGGTACGCGTCGACCGGCGTGGTATTGGTCGTTACCAGGTTCACCTCCACGTCGACCGAGGAAATCTGGTAGTTGCCCGTGATGTAGTTGGCCGTGTTGACGGTGGGAATACCCGTCGCCATGTTCGACAGGTAGGCGCCAAGGTTGGCGAACGAGCGCACCCGGATCCCCAGCACCTTGCCGTCGGTCGTGACAGGCGCTTCCACATACTCGGTATGCGCACGGCCATGCGTAGTCGCGACGAAATTCTCGCTGCGCGTCTCGGTCCAGCTTACCGGGAGCCCGAAATGCCTGGAAGCGAACGCCACCAGCACCTCTTCCGCGTAGAAATGCATCTTCGCGCCGAATCCGCCGCCGATATCGGGCGCCACGATCCGGACCCGGTGCTCGGGCCAGCGCAGGGTTTCCGCCAGCCAGCGTCTCGACATATGCGGAACCTGGGTCGGGACGATAAACGTGAGACGCTCGTCAACCGGGTCGAAATTCGCGCACAAGGCGCGCGGTTCAAGCGGGCTGGGTATCAGCCTCTGGTTCACCAGCCGGATCGATATCACGCGATCGGCGCGTTTCAATGCATCCTCGTAGCTGCCGCCCTTGAGTCGGAACGTGCCGATGTGATTGCCCGGCACGTTATCGTGAAGCTGGGGCGCCGTGTCAGACAGCGCGGCTTCCGCATCGACGACCGGCGGCAATTCTTCATAGCCTACCGCGACGAGTTCGGCGGCATCCGCCGCGATTTCCCGACTCTCGGCCACCACCATCGCCACGGCCTCCCCGACGTACCGCACGCGCTCCGCCGCAAGCGGAGGATGCGGTGGCACCCTGGAATTGCCCACCACCCAGTTCGGCCGGATGTCGCCGACCTTGCCGTGGATATCCGCATAGGTCAGCACGCCGATCACGCCGGGAAGCGCGCGCGCGGCTGACGTGTCGACTCCGGTGACGCTGGCGTGGGCATATGGCGACCTGACAAAGGCCGCGTAGACCATGCCAGGGAACTGATGGTCATCAGTGAACCTGCCCTGGCCACTCATCAGGCGCTTGTCCTCCCGTCGCCTGACCGATTTGCCGATGTACCGGGTTGCGCTGCCGTTCAGTGCTTCGCTCATCTCAGGCCTCCCCTTGCATGGCGGCTGGCGCTTGCTGCAGCCTGGTGGCGGCAAGCAGCACCGCATCGACGATGTTCTGATACCCGGTGCAGCGGCACAGGTTGCCGTGCAGCGCTTCCCTGACGTCGATTTCGGCCGGCGCGGGGTGATGCTCCAGCAGCGCGCGCGCCGCCAGCAGCATCCCCGGGGTGCAGAATCCGCATTGCAAGCCATGCAACTCGTTAAAGGCTTGCTTGAGCGCCGATGTGGTGTGGTCGTGCTCCATCCCTTCGATCGTGCGAAGGTCGCATCCGTCCGTCTGTGCGGCAAGTACCGTGCAAGACTTCACGGTCGCCCCGTCCACAAGCACCGTGCAAGCGCCGCACTGGGAGGTATCGCAGCCGATGTGAACGCCGGTCAGGCGCTTCTGGTCCCGCAGCATATGCACCAGCAGCCGCCTTGGCTCGATCTCGGTCGTCCCCGTCACGCCATTGATGGTGTTTTCAATTTTCACGGTCACCTCTGTGTTCCGTTAGCACCTTCAGCATCAGCACACGCGATGCGTATAGTATTACGAACATCATACTAAAGGCCAAAAAATTTTTGGGTGCACTTCCCTTCCGTCCGACGCTCATTCAGGGGAAGTTTACAGGGCGGCACTTTGCTCCATCTCTTGCGTGACCAGCTGTTCGAAGCGGGAAAAGAACTCCGCCAGGAACTTGTTCGCGACGGAGCCCACCAGACGGGATCCGATCTGTGCGAGCTTTCCGCCGATCTGGGCTGCGGCCACATAGTGCAGCGTGGTACCACCATCGACGTCTTCCAGCCGGACGTCGGCACCCAGCTTGCCATATCCCGCGACGCCACCGCTCCCGCTGCCTTCGATGTGGTAGCCGACGCCTTCGAGGTGGTCGGAAAAGCGGACTGTTCCCTTGAAGCGAGCCTTGATCGGCCCGACGGCCGCGACGATGACCGCGTCATACCCGCCGTCTTCCCCTTGCCCGTACTGTTCACATCCCGGCAAGCACTGCTGCAAAGTCGCCGGATCGTTCAAGCGCTTCCAGACCTCTGCCCTGGGAGCCTTGATTACCTGTTTGCCAGTGAATTCCAATACTTCCTCCTATCGGCTTCTGTTATCCCGTCACCGCATGTCTGAACATCAATGTATCCAGCGTCTATATCGTAGGGAGCGCGTCGGCCAGCGTCAAGGAACGGGAAGCCATTTGCCCCTAGTGCTAACCCTAGCAACGATGCACCTTCACCAATCTGGCTGACGCTGCGATGCCAGCAGCGTTGGCAGGCTGGTAAACCCGACCTTGCACAACGACTTCTTGACGCCTTCGCAATCGCGATCCTAGTATGTAGACAGTGGATACACTGAGTGCCGGCGTCTGGCTTCCCGTTCCAACGCAACAACACACACACCAATGTATCCACTGTCTATATTAGGCGGACTACCGCCCGCATCTACATCAAAGGAGAACCCATGTCGCGTGCAGTGATCGTTTCGTTTGCCCGCACCCCGATCGGAAAAGCCACCCGAGGCGCATTCAACATGACCCATGGCGCGACCATGGCGGGCCATGCCATCCAGCATGCCGTCCAGCGCGCGGGGATTGACGGCGCGGAAGTCGAGGACATCATTTTCGGCTGCGGCCAGCCCATCGCAGCCACCGGCGGTAATGTCGCCCGGCAAGGCGGCATCCGCGCGGGCCTGCCGGTGTCCGTCAGCGGCACGACACTGACCCGGTTCTGCGCGTCCGGCCTGCAGGCGGTCGCGTTTGCCGCCCAGCGCGTGCTGATCGACAAGGTGCCGGTGATGGTGGCGGGTGGTGTCGAATCCATCAGCCTGTCGCAACCCGTCACGCTGAAGGTCGCCCAGCAGGAAGCGTGGCTGGCGAAGAACCGCCCCGACGTCTACCTGCATATGATCGATACGGCCGAAATCCTGGCCGAGCGCTACGGCATGTCGCGGCAGCGCTCCGACGAGTTCGCGCTGCGCAGCCAGCAACTCACCGTGGAAGCCCAGAAGGCAGGCCGCTACGCTGACGAGATCGTCCCGCTGGCAACCGTGAAGTCGGTGAAGGACAAAGTGACCGGCGAGACGTCGACGGTGGAGTTCCTGCTCGAGGCGGACGAAGGTGTCCGTGCCGACACCACGGTGGCAGGCCTGAGTGCGCTGCCCGCCGTGAAGGGCGAGGGTTACCAGGTGACGGCCGGCAACTCCAGCCAGTTGTCCGACGGCGCCGCGGCGCTGGTGGTGATGTCCGAGCGTGAAGCCGAACGGCGCGGCCTCGAACCGCTCGGCTACTTTGTCAGCCTGGCCACTGCCGGCGTGGAACCGGACGAGATGGGCGTCGGCCCGGTGCGCGCGGTGCCGCGGCTGCTGGAACGCAACGAGCTTTCCATCGACGACATCGACCTGTGGGAACTCAATGAAGCCTTTGCCTGCCAGGCGCTGTATTGCATCGACAAGCTCGGCCTGCCGCTGGAGCGCGTCAACGTCAATGGCGGCGCCATTGCCATCGGCCACCCGTATGGCATGACCGGCGCGCGCCAGGCCGGCCACATCCTGCTGGAAGGCCGCCGCCGCAAGGCCAGGTATGGCGTCGTGACCATGTGCGCCGCTGGCGGCATGGGCGCGGCCGGCCTGTTCGAGTTCATCCACTGAGCATCCCACAGAGACAACGGAGACACCGATGACCGGCATCACCGAGTACGACACCGTCTTTATCGACCGCGACGGCCCCTGCGCCGTCGTCACCATGAACCGGCTGGAGAAGTACAACGCGCTGAACACGGGGCTGCGCACTGACCTTTACGCGGCGCTGTCGTCGCTGATGGCGGACCGGACGGTTCGCGGCATTGTCCTCTGGGGCGGGACCAAGGCCTTCGTGGCAGGCGGCGACATCCCTGAAATGCTCGCGCGCCGCCCGATCGAAGCCTTCGTCCCGACCAGCGGCGCGCCCAACCTGTGGGCGCTGATCCATCACAGCACCATCCCCGTGATCGCGGCCATCGCCGGGCCGTGCTTTGGCGGTGGTTTGGAACTCGCGATGGCGTGCGACCTGCGCGTCGCCGCGGAAAATGCCCTGATGGGACAAACCGAAACCAACGTTGGCCTGATCCCGGGGCGTGGGGGCACGCAGCGGCTGACCCGGCTGGTCGGCGCGACTCGCGCCAAGGAAATGATCTTTACCGGCGAAATCATCAAGCCCGACGAGGCCTACCGCATCGGCCTGGTCAACAAGGTGGTGCCCGCGGACGAACTGCTGGCCGAGGCGAAAGCCTACGTGCACCGCATTGCCGAAAAATCGCCCCACTCGATCGCCATGGCCAAGCTGATGATCAACAACGGCCAGGACGCCACGCTGGATACCGCGCTGATGCTGGAGCAACTGGCCTTTGCCACGCTGTTCAGCACCGAAGACATGCACGAAGGCGGCGCAGCGTTCCTCGACAAGCGCCGTCCGGTGTACCGGGGGGTCTGAACATGACGCAGCTCACCACCCACGTGCAGGCGGCCACCAACCTGGCGCAACCGGACCCCTACCGCCCCAGGCTGACCGTGACGGCGCTTGCCGATATCCGCCGCTTCGAGCAGACGCCCCTTGCCGACCGCCGCCTGCCCGACAGCACCTACGAGTTGCTGCGCCTGGCCCGCGATCGTGCGCCGGAGGCGCCTGCCCTGCACTATTTCACCTCCGGCGACGAGCTGGCGAAGTCGGTCACCATCACCCATGCGCAAATGTTCGGGCGCATCACGCAGACCGCCAACCTGCTGCACTCGCTCGGCCTGGGCGCCGATGACGTGATCGGGGTGCTGATGCCGGTGACACCGGAATCGCAATACGCGATCTGGGGCAGCGAGGCGACCGGCATTGCCTGCCCGGTCAACTGGATGCTGGAGCCCGAGATTATCGCGGCGCTGCTGCGCAATGCCGGCGCCAAGGCGGTGATTGCCTACGGCCCCGACCCCGATATCGAAGCCTGGAACAAGGCCATGCTGGTGCGCCGCGAGTTGCCGGGCGTGCAGCACTGGATCAAGGCCGGCGGCGGCAAGGCCAGCGAGGCGGGCATCGTCGATCTCGATGCCGGGCTTGAGCGCTTCGACGACGATTCGCTGGACAGCCAGCGGGTGTTTTCGCCGGGCGATACCGCTTCGATGTTCCATACCGGGGGCACGACCGGCACGCCCAAGCTGGCGCTGCACACCCACGGCAACGAAGTGGCCATGGCATGGGTCAGCGCGATGCAGATCGACGTGCAGCCCGAGGATGTCCGCGTCTGCGGCGTGCCGATGTTCCATGTCACCGGCGTGCTGACCAATTGCCTGATGCCGCTGGCCCGCGGCGCCTCGGTCGTGCTGCTGACCTCCAGCGGCTGGCGCGATCCCTCGGTCATCCGCAATCTCTGGCAGATCGTCGGGCACTTCGGCGTCACGGCGCTCGGAATGGTCCCGAGCGTGGTCAACATGGCGCTCAATATCCCGATTGGCGACGCCGACATCAGCTCCCTCAAGGCAGCCAGCTGCGGTACCGCGCCGCTGTCGGTGGCCGTAGCCGAAGCCTTCGAGCGGTTGACCGGCGCGATGATCTTCGAGGGCTACGGGCTGACCGAAGGCACCGCGCTCAGCGCCACCAACCCGCGCTATGGCCAGCGCCGCATCGGCTCCATTGGCCTGCCCATGGCCTACCAGGAGATGAAGGTCGTCAAGGTCGCCGGCGGGCGCATCCAGCGCGACTGCGAGCCGGGGGAACCTGGCATCGTGGTGGTGCGCGGCCCCAACATCTTCGCGGGCTACCTGAACCCGGAACAGAACAAGGGCATCTGGTTCGAAGGCGGCTGGTTCAATACCGGCGACCTGGGCTATGCGGACGAAGATGGCTACTTCTGGCTGACCGGGCGGGCCAAGGATCTGATCATCCGCGGCGGCAACAATATCGACCCGCGCATGATCGAAGAGGCGCTGTATCGCCACCCCGAGGTCTTCGACGCCGCGGCGGTCGGGCTGCCTGACGCGCATGCCGGGGAACTGCCGGTGGCGTACATCGCGCTCAAGCCGGGCAGCACCTTCCCGCTTGGCCGCATCAAGCACTACGCCTATGAGGTGATTCCGGAACGCGCCGCCGTGCCCAAGCAGTTCTACCTGGTCGATGCCATTCCCAAGACGGCCGTCGGCAAGATCCAGAAGAACGCGCTGCGCAGCGATGCCGTCCTGCGTGCGCAACGGCAGATGCTTGCCGAGGTCAATGCGCAGACGCCCGTGCCGCTTGTCGATATCCGCATCGAGGACCGGGGCGACCAGGGCATCCTGTCCACGCTGGTGCTGCCTGCCGCGCTGAGCCCTGAAGATCGGGAAATCGCGGCCGCAACCATCGGCAAGGCGTTCTCGACGCTGACGATCAAGTACGCGGTGGTCTACGAATAGCCCGTTCGCCTGAGCAGGCCTCACAGAAGCAGTGCATGCCGGCAGCGCCCCAACGGGGATGCGCTGCCGGCATGCAGAACTATCAGAGGAGACAATCATGACTATCCAGCTTTCACGGCGGCGCCTGCTGCAGGCGGCCTGCGGCGCCGTGCCTGCGATGCTTGCGCCATCCTGGCTGCGGGCCGAAGGCACCTATCCGAGCAAGCCGGTTGTCGTCAAGGTCGCATTTCCCGCCGGTGGGCCGGCGGATGAATCGATCCGCGCGGCAGCCGTCGTGATGAAGAGAAGCCTCGGGCAGAACGTCCTTGCCGACAACCTCCCCGGCGCGAGCGGCTCGATCTGTGCAATGAACGTGCTGCGCGCCGCCAACGATGGCTACACCCTGCTGGGAACGACCGGCATCGATTTCCTGGTCGCGCCGCTGACCATCGCATCGGCCAGGTATTCGCCGGAGAAATTCAAGCTGGCGGGCTTCAGCGGGATTTCGGACTTCATCCTGGTGTCGAATCCCTCGTTGTCGTTCAAGAACGTCGACGAGGTCATCGCGTATGCGAAGAACCCCAGGAACCGCCCGCTGTCACTGGCGCACTGGGGGCCCGGCTCGGCACCCCACCTGGTCGGCGCCGACTTCCAGGCCCGTACCGGCGTGCGCTTCCTGGAAGTCCCTTACAAAGGCGCGGCGCCGGTCACAAGCGATATCGCGGGTGCGCAGGTCGACCTGACTTTCATTCCGATGGGCGGCCCGACCTACGGGATGATCAAGGCCGGCCGCTTCCGGCCGATCGGCGTCGCCAGCAAGGCCCGGCATCCGTCGTTGCCCGATGTGCCCGCGCTGTCGGAAACCAGGGAACTTGCCGACTTCGAGTACAGCCAGTGGGCGGGCGTGCTGGCGCCGCCAAATACCCCGGACGCCGTGACGGCACGGGTGGTGGACGCCATGAATGCCTGGGTGGGCAGCCCGGAGAACCGTACCAGGCGTTCCGTCAATCTGCAGCGCGCGATCGAGCCGATGACGATGGCCCAGGCGCAAGCATTCCTGGCCAACGAGCATGCGAAGCTGACCCGCATCGCCAAAAGCCTGAAACTCGCCGGGCAATAGCGCCCGGCGTAGCGCCCGGCGGCAAGGCGGGCAGCCGCGGCTATGCCGGATCGCCGCGGCGCAACCCTGCAAAGTTCGTGGGGCGTTTTTCCAGGAAGGCGGCGATGCCCTCCGCGGCTTCGGCACCACCCTGGGCCACGGCCATCGCGACCCGCTCCGCTTCCAGCTGGTCATCGAGCGTGCGTTCATGCGCATGACGGCACAGCGCCTTGATCGCACCCAGCGCCTGCTGGGGGCCCTGGGCAAGCCGCGCCGCCAGCGCGATCGCCGCCACGCCGGCTTGCCCCGCCTCCACCAGTTGGTTGACGACGCCGAAATGCTGCAGTTGCTCGGCCGTGATGCGATCGCCGGTCAACGCGAGCTGCGTCAGCACCTGCCGCGACAGGCTCTGCGCCAGCAGGCCCGTGATGCCGCCATCCGGTGTCAGGCCTACCTTCACATAGGCAATCGAAAAAGCCGCGCCGGAGGATGCCACCAGCAGGTCACAGGCCAGTGCCAGCGAGAAGCCGGCGCCTGCCGCACCGCCTTCCACCGCTGCAACAATCGGCTTGGGGAAATCGCGCAGCTTGCACACCACATCGTGCAGATGCCCCAGCTTCTCGATGCGCTCGTCGTAAGTCAGTTCGCGCCGCTGGCGGATCAATGCCAGGTCGCCGCCCGCACAGAAGTAGTTGCCGGCGCCGGTCAGCACGATGGCGCCGACCGCCGGATCGTCCGCGGCGGCCGCCAGTGCGGCGCGGATGTTGTCATAGAGATCCGCCGCGATGGCGTTGCGCTTGCCCGGGTTGTTGATGGTGAGCACCAGCACGCTGCCTTCCGTGTGCTGCAACAGGGAGGAAAAGGTCGTCATGTCGTGAGTCGTGGTTGTTTCAGGTGAGCGGGCGCGTCTCAGGCCGCAGCCTGTTCGGCAGCGCGCTGGCGCTCATAGACCTGCAGGTGGCAATAGGCCGTGCGGCTCAACGGAAGCTCGTGCCCGTGCTCGCCGGCGCGCTTGATCAGGTCGCCGACGATGGCGTCGGCTTCGATGCGTGGCGCGCCCTGCGCGATATCCCGCATCATCGATGCAGCCCAGTTGGAGGTTTCGTCCAGCAGCCGGGCCTGCATGGCAGCAACGACGGGTTCGGGAATGGCATGGCCGCACAGTTGCGCCACCGTGCGGCACTCGGCCATCGCGTCAAGCATCAGCCGGCGGCCATCCTGCGTCTTCATGATGTCCGCCACCGAGCCGCGCATCAGGCATGTCATGACGGCGCCCGCGGCGATCATGGCCCACTTGTTCCAGAGCTCCTGCCCGATGGCGCCCGATACTTCTCGCGTACCCGCCGCCCGTGACAGCAGCGCGTGGAAATCCGCGGCCAGGGTGGAGGTCTGCGCGGCGCGGGGGCCGACGACGAGCCGGTCCAGGCGGCCGGCGTGCATGACGGTGCCGTCCGCCGCCAGCGTGGTCGCGATGTAGGCAACCCCGCCCATCACGCGTTGCCTGCCAAAGCACTGATCGAGACCATCATAGGCACCGAGTCCGTTGAGCAAGGGCAGCACCGCGGTGTCACGGCCCACGGCGGGGCTGATCGCCCGGATCGCGTCGGCAAGGTCATAGGTCTTGCATGCCAGCAGGACAAGGTCGAACTGCGCGTCTACCTGTCCCGCCAGGGCAGTCCTGACCGGACGATGGAAGGCGCCGAGCTCGCTGCGTACGGCAAGGCCGTGGCGTTCCAGGGCCTGCGCGCGGCCGGGCCGCACCAGGAAGGTGACGTCCGCGCCCGCCTCGATCAGCCGCGCACCGTAGTAGCCGCCCATGGCGCCAGCGCCGAGTACAAGGATTTTCATGGCGCCTCCCGTCTACGCTTTGGCGGCGGGACGGCACTGCACGACCAGGTTGACCACGCCGGTCTGCACCGGTTCGTCATGCTGGTTGAAGGTCGTGATGCGCACCTTCACGATGCCCTGGTCAGGACGCGACCTGGACGTCCGCACCTCCAGGATCTCGCTCTCGACATGCAAGGCATCACCGGGCCGCACCGGCTTGGGCCAGCGCAGCTCCTCGAAGCCGGCACCGATGATGCCGCCCGCGGGCCGGAGCTCGCCGTCGACCAATAGGCGCATGGTCAGAGCCGCCGTGTGCCAGCCGCTCGCGGCCAGGCCGCGGAACAGCGTGTCGCGGGCAGTGGCTTCATCGAGATGGAAAGGCTGTGGGTCGAATTCAGCGGCGAAGGACTTGATCCGCTCAGTCTCGACGGTCAGCCGCCCGGAACCATATTTCTGGCCCGGCGCCAGATCCTCGATGTATTGGATGTTCATTGTTTGCTCCTCCATTGTTCAGTAGGTTGTGCGCCGATCCCGACGACCGGCGCGCGGATCAAGAACCGGCGAATCAGGCCGACGCCTCAAGCGCCAGCGCAATCCCTTGTCCCCCGCCGATGCACAGCGTGACGATGCCACGGCAGATGCCATCCGCGCGCATGGCATGCAGCAGCCGCGTCGTCAGCACCGCGCCGGTCGCGCCGATCGGCCACGCTGGCCCGTATTGCCGCGGCGCCGAGATCGGTTGCCGCAATCGACTTCAATGAACCGTTGTAGGCGCCAATGGCGGTCCGCACCGGCTGACACAGCACGACATCTCTTGCATTCATCGCTTTCTCCCTGCCCAACACCAAAGATCAAAGATCAATCGGTCGCACGCCCTTCAGTCGCGGCGCCATGCGGCAAGCGCCCGGCGGCCGGCTCCTGAAGGTTGCAATATGTATTGCCTGCACGAGCACAGGCTACGCCCGTATCACGCGGACGCTCATTGCCAGCGTGTGCCAGCGTCGCCCCGCACGCGATCAGCGCGCACACAGCAATCTCTTGAACAGATCGGTTTTCATTCCCTGCTCCCGATCAGTGCGCATCCGCCGACGGGCCCTTCGGCGCCGCGACCTTGCGCATCAGCGGCACCATGGCCGTGGCGATGACAAAGCAGACCAGGATCACCAGGAACGCATCGCCGAACGTCTGCGTCTGCGCTTCGCGCCAGGCCAGCCCCCACAGTTGCCTGAGCGCTGCGGTATGCGCATCGAGGGCATCGTGCCCGGCGGCCACGAACTGGTCGGTCAGCCCTTGCAGCACGCTTCCCATGGCTTCATTGCGGATAGTCAGGTGCTCCGCCTCGCGCAGGAAATGCAGGTTGCCGCGGTCGTTGAGCACGGTGGCGCAGGCCGCGATGCCCATGGCGCCGCCCAGGTTGCGCATCAGGTTGAACAGGCCGGACGCCAGCTTGAGCCGCTCTGGCGGCAAGCTGCCCAGCGTCAGGGTCACGGTGGGCGCCACCGCGAACTGCTGTGCCATGCCGCGCAGCGCCTGCGGCAGCATCAGTTGCGCCGCGCCCCAGTCGTGGGTGATGGGCGCGAAGAACCACATCGATACCGCGAACATCGCCAGCCCGGCCATCATCAGCCAGCGCAGGTCGACGCGGTTCGCCAGGAAGGCATAGAGCGGGATGGAAGCCATCTGGAACACGCCGGTGGAAAACACCGCCAGCCCGATGTCCAGCGCGCTGAAGCCGCGTACCCGCCCCAGGAACAATGGTGTCAGGTAGATGGTGGCGAAGATGCCGATGCCGGTAACAAAGGAAAAGAAGCAGCCAAGCGCGAAATTGCGTTCCCTGAGCGCCCGCAGGTCGACGATAGGGTTGGCGTAGGTCAGCGTGCGCCACAGAAAGGCCACGCCCGACAGGCCGGAGATCCAGGCGGTCGCCAGGATCACGTCATCATCGAACCAGTCCCAGCGCGGCCCTTCTTCCAGCGTGTATTCGAGGCAGCCCAGGAACAGCGCCATCAGCACGATGCCAAGGTAGTCGGCACCGCGCACCAGCGACCAGTTCGGCCGGTCGACCTTGACCAGCAGCGGCACCGCGACGGTGACGAAGATGCCCGGCACCAGGTTGATGAAGAACAGCCAGTGCCACGAGAAATGATCGGTGATCCAGCCGCCCACCGTGGGCCCGAGCGTCGGCGCCAGCGAGGCCAGCCCGCCGACGGTGGCCGCGGCGATCACACGTTGCGGGCCGCTGAAGAACGCGAATGCCGTGGTGAACACCATCGGGATCATCGAGCCGCCCAGGAACCCCTGCAACGCGCGGAACACGATCATGCTGTGGATATCCCACGCCAACCCGCACAGCAGGCTGGTCACGGTAAAGCCGGCCGCCGAGGCCGCGAACAGCCAGCGCGTCGACATGACGCGCGACAGCCAGCCGGACAGCGGGATGACGATGATCTCGGCGATCAGGTAGCTGGTCTGCACCCATACGGTTTCATCGGCGCCGGCCGACAGCGCACCGCCGATATCGCGCAAAGAGGCGGAAACGATCTGGATATCCAGCAAGGCGATGAACATGCCGACGCACATGGTGCCGAAGGCGAATACCTTGGCGCCGGTGGACATCGCGTCCGGCGTTGATTCTACGGCGGCCGCTGTAGTAGTCACGCTGGCCGTCGTCATCACTGCACCTGCGAGGTCGACGGCGTCGCGGGGTGGGTATTGACCTGCGCGATCACGGACAGGCCCGGACGCAGGACTCCCAGCCGGGCGTCCTCGTCGTCGAGGCGGATGCGCACCGGTACGCGCTGGACGATCTTGGTGAAGTTGCCGGTAGCGTTTTCCGCCGGCAGCACGCTGAACTGCGCACCGGTGGCGGGCGCCAGGCTCGCGACCCGGCCATGGAAGACCCGTCCGGGCAGGATATCTGCCTCTACTTCGACCGGCATGCCGGGGCGCATGTGAGCGAGCTGCCCTTCCTTGAAGTTCGCGTCCACCCAAAGCCCGCTGGCCGGAACGATCGACAGTAGCTGGCTGCCCGCACCGGCAAAGGCGCCGACGCGTGCGCGGCGGTTGCCCACGGTGCCGTCCACGGGGGCGCGCAGCTCTGTATAGCTGAGATTCAGTCTGGCGATGTCGCGCTCGGCGCTCGCCTGCGCCAGCGCCGCCTCGGCCTGCTGCTTCTGCGTGCCGATCACGTCCAGTTGGCGCTGCGCCGCCAGCAGCGAGGCACGGGCCTTGTCGCCATTGGCCTGCGCCTGCTTGTAGTCCGAGTCGGCTTTCTGCGAGCTCTGGATCGAGACGGCCGCCTTGGCCACCAGGCTGGCGTAGCGGACCTGGTCGTCGCGCGCCCGCACCGTGTCGGCATTGGTCGCCGCGATGCCCGCCCTGGCCTGCGCGATGACCGCTTCCTGCAGCCGTGCGGTGGCATCCAGGTTGGCCAGGAGTGCCTTCTGTGCTGCCACGGCGCCCTCTGCCTTGGCCAGTGCGGCGCGATAGTCCCGGTCGTCGATGCGCACCAGCACGTCGCCGGCGCGGACCGACTGGTTGTCGGTCACCGCGACTTCGGCAATATAGCCCCCGACCTTGGCACCGATCACCGTGACATCGCCGCCGACATAGGCATCGTCGGTACTTTGCAGGTAACGGCCCGATGCCCACCAGTGGTGACCGTAGCCGATGCCCGCCAGCCCCGCGACAACCAGCGCGCCAGCCACCAGCAGTCGTTTGGGGCTGGTCCTGGATTTCGACGCGGGAACGGGTTCGGTACCTGTCCGTTCAGTCAGCGTATTGCTACTCATGGCACTTCCTTTCTGCTTGCTGCTCTTTGCTTTGGGGGGGGGGCTGCGCCGCCTGTGGTGCGGCAGGGTCGGGAAATCGGAATATGAGGTCAGGCTTCGGCCGAGCGGGACAGCCGCTGGCGCACGCGATCGCTGGCGGCGGGCCCGGGTGCAATGTGGTAGTCGGCATCAGTGACCGGGCGGCCCGTGGCGGCGTCGACCAGGACGGGTTCCACGCGCGCGCCGGTGCGCCGGCTCGCCAGCTGCACGCTCTCGCCTTCGGGCGCGAGATGCTTGTTGCCCCAGGCCAGCATGGCCAGCAGTACCTGGCGGAAATCGCGCCCGCGCTCGGTCAGGATGTATTCGGAGCGCGGTGGTCGGTCGCAGTACTGGCGACGTTCCAGCATGCCTTCCTCGACCAGCGAGTTCAGGCGCCGCGTGAGCATGTTGGGAGCGATCGCCAGGTTCTGCTGGAACTCATCGAAGCGGGTCACGCCGTAGAAGGATTCGCGCAGGATCAACACGCTCCAGCTGTCGGCAACGCGGGCGGCGGTGCGTGCGATGGGACACGGCATTTCAACAAGTGGCTTTTTCGGCATGATCAGCGTCCTTGGAAAATCTAGTTGCTATCAATTTGAAAGTTAGTCTAGAGTAGTCACTATCATCTTGCAAGTTAGTTTTTGGCTTGTGCTGTATTCGTCGCTGATGAGTCGTTGTCGAGTTGTTGAAGGTCGTCGTTGAAAGGTGTAAGCAATGCCGCAAAATCCCTCAAGTTCCCCCTCCCGCCCCTCCCGCCCCTCCCGCCCGGCCCGCCCCTCCGGCGTCATCCGCGTCGTGCCCCTCCTGCTGGCGGCCGCGCTCGCCGCCTGCGCGGCAGGGCCCGATTACAAGACCCCGGTGCCGGAGATGCCCGCCGCCTACCCGCACGCCGCGGCATTGGAAGCCCGCGCAGCTACCCGCGAAGCGCCGGCGCTGGACAGCTGGTGGCAGGGCTTTGACGACCCCGCACTGACCCGGGTGATCCAGCGCGCGCTGGAACAGAACCTCGACCTGGCGGCTGCCATCGCGCGTGTCGACCAGGCCCGCGCGGCGGCGCAGTACGCCGGCGCCGCGCTGCTGCCCGAGGGGTCGCTGTCGGGCGGCGTCACCAGGCAGCACCAATCCCTGGAGGGGCCGCTGGGCAGTCTTGCCAAAAACCGCCCGGGCTTCGACCGCAACAGCACGGTGTACAGCGTGGGCGCCGGCGCCAGCTGGGAGATCGATGTGGCAGGCGGGCTGCGACGCGGCGCCGAGGCCGCCAGCGCGGAAGCCCAGGCCGCCGAAGCCGAGCACATGGGCGTGCGCGTGCTGGTGGCCGCGGAAGCCGCCGATGCGTACTTCCGCGTGCGCGGCGCGCAGCAGCGCATCGCGATCGCGCAGCAGCAGGTGCGGACCAATGCAAGGCTGCTGGAACTGGTGCAGTTCCGGCTGGCCGACGGCGTCGGCGCGGAACGCGAACGGGCCCAGGCGGAAGCGCAGCTCGCACAGACGCGCGTGACCATCCCGCCGCTGCAGATCGAGCTGGAGACGCAGTTGAACCGCCTCGACGTATTGATGGGCTCGCATCCGGGCACGTATGCCGCCGAACTGCTGGCGCCGGCCGAGCGCACCACCGTCCCGCAGGTTTCCGTGGCGCAAGGCCCCGCCAGCCTGCTGCAGCGCCGGCCCGACGTGATCGCTGCCGAACGCCGGCTGGCGGCATCGAGCGCCCGCATCGGCGTGGCCACTGCCGAGTACTACCCGAAGCTGTCGCTGTCGGCGCTGCTAGGGTTCGAAAGCCTCTCCGCCGGCAAGCTGTTCACCGCCGCCGCGTTCCAGCCCGCCGCCGCGGCCGGGCTGCGCTGGCGGCTGTTCGACTTCGGCAGGGTGGACGCCGAAGTGGCGCAAGCCAAAGGCGCCAATGCCGAAGCCCTGGCGAACTACCGCAAGGCAATGCTGCGCGCCACCGAGGACGTGGAGAACGCGATCATCGCCCTGACCCAGCTGGAACTGCAGAGCAAGGACCTGGCCGTTGAAGTGGCCGCGCATGCGCGCGCACGCGGCGCGGCCGAGGACGCCTACAAGGGCGGCGCCGTCAGCCTGTTCGAAGTGCTCGAGGAAGACCGCCTGCTGCTGTCCGCGCGCGACCAGCAGGCGCGCGTGCGCGCCGACAATGCCCGCGCGGCGGTGGCAACGTTCCGTGCGCTGGGCGGCGGCTGGTAGTACGGCGCGAAGGAGGGATCGATCTTAAGGTCAAGCGGCGGCAGGTCGCCGAGGAACACAGGCTTGCGCTCTCCTGCCTTGCCTCAGCCAAGCCTGAGCTGCGCCTCCAGCCCGCCGCCCTCCCGGTTGCGCAGCGTCAGCGAACCGCCGATCGCCAGCGCCAGCTGGTGCGCGATGGCCAGGCCCAGGCCGGTGCCGCCGGTTTCCCGGTTGCGCGATTCCTCCAGCCGGACAAACGGCTGCATCACGGATTCGAGCTTCTCTGCCGGGATACCCGGGCCGCGATCGAGCACGCCGATCACCACCGCGCCGCCGTCGCGCCGCACGCTCAGCTCCGCCGCCCCGCCGAACTTGATGGCGTTGTCGGTCAGGTTGGTCAGGATGCGGCGCAGCGCGTGCGGGCGCGTCATGATGGCGCCGGCGATATTCTGCTGGATGGTGACGGCCTTGCCGGTGTCCTGGTAGTCGTAGACCAGGCTCTCGACGAAGGACCCGACGTCGATCCGCGATGCCTTCTCGCCATCCCCATGCATGGCGCGCGCATAGGCCAGCCCTTCTTTCACCAGCGTCTCGATCTCGTCGAGGTCGTGCACCAGCTTGCGCTTGTCCTCGGAGTCTTCCGCCATCTCGGCGCGCAGCTTCATGCGCGTGATCGGGGTCTGCAGATCGTGCGAGATCGCCGCCAGGATCTGCACGCGTTCCTCGACAAAGCGCGCGATGCGTTCGCGCATGGCGTTGAACGCGCGCGCGGCACGCACCAGTTCGGTCGAACCTGCCTCGGCCAGCGGCTCGCCCGCTGCGTTCGGGTCGAGCGCGTCGGCGGCATTGGCCAGCGCCACCACCGGGCGCAGCGACAGCCGTACGGCCAGCCAGCAGCACAGCACCAGCAGCAGCAACTGCAGCACCAGCACATAAGGCAGCCATTGCGCGACCGGGGTCGGTTTCGGATGCACGTCGATGGTCAGCGGGCTGCCGTCGCTGAGGGTGAGGTGCGCCTGCATGCGTTTGCCCTGCCCCGGGATGGATTCGACCCTGACCGGGAAGCGGCCGCCGCTCGCTTCGGTAATGCGGTCAGCGATCTCCTGCGCCTGCTCGCTCATCTCCGGCACCCCCGGCAGGCCCGGCCCCAGCATATATTGGTAGTTGCCGCGATTGACGTGCGGCAGCCACTGCGGCCGCTCCGCCGCGGGCACCCGGTCGAGGATGGCAATCGACGTGGACACGTCGGTTTCCAGCGTGCCGAGCATCACCTGGCGCGCGGTGATGTAGCGCTCCGCAAACAGCACGCCGAACGACAGGCCATGCGCCACCACGAGCCCGGTCAGCAAGATCAGGAACAGGCGCGAGCCCAGCGTGCGGGGCCATGGCAAGCCTCGGAGATTCACTGCCGGGCCTCCCGGATCGCAACCGGCATCGAGAACACGTAGCCCTCGCTGCGCACGGTCTTGATGTAGCGGGGTTCGCGCGCATCGTCCTTGAGGTGCTGGCGCAAGCGGCTGACCAGCAAGTCGACCGAGCGCTCGAACATCTCCGCCTCACGGCCTTGCGTGAGGCTGAGCAGCTGGTCGCGGTTGAGCACGCGCTGCGGGTGGTCGACAAACACGCGCAGCAAGCGGTACTCCGCGCCACTCAGCGCGACGATGATGCCATCGCGGTCAATCAGGTGCCGGGCCGTGGTGTCCAGTTGCCAGTCGCCGAATTCCAGCAACTGGCCTGCTTCCGTGATCTGCAGGTTGGGCGGCAGCATGCGCGTCCGGCGCAGCACCGCCTTGATGCGAGCCAGCAGCTCGCGCGCCGCGAAAGGCTTGGGCAGATAGTCGTCCGCACCCATTTCGAGGCCGAGGATGCGATCGGTCTCGTCGCTGCGCGCGGTCAGCATCAGCACCGGCGTGGTCTTGTGCTTGCCCGCTCGCAGTTCACGACACAGCACCAGGCCATCGTCGCCCGGCATCATCACGTCCAGCACGATCAGGTCCACGGCATTGGCATCCAGGAACGATCGCATTTGCCTGCCGTCCTGCGCCACGGTCACGCGCAGGCCATTCTTGGTCAGGTAGGTCGATACCAGCTCCCGGATTTCCCGGTCGTCATCGACAACCAGGATATGGTCGACGTGTGCATCCATCTCTGTCCCCTGAGAAAAGTAAGGTGAACGGCAAACCGCTTCGACGCCATTGTATGGGTGCCGGCGATTCTCCGTGTATCGCACTGTATCTGGCGCAGGAGGCGCCACAATCCATTACATATCCGCTTGCTGCCCCGGCACCGGCGATGGTACCGGCAGAAAAGGGGGATGCCCAAAAGGGGATGGCAGAAAACGTTGCATCTATGACATTGGCGCCATGCCCTTGTGCACCTAATCTTGAGTTCACGCAGCCGGCCAGTCCGGCGACGGCTTCCCTCCCCACTGAACTCCGGAGCTTTGACCATGACTACGCCCACCCACGCCGGCACCGCCCTCATCACCGGCGCATCTTCCGGCATCGGCGCCATCTACGCAGACCGCCTCGCGCGCCGGGGCCACGATCTCATCCTGGTGGCTCGCAGCCGCTCCCGGCTCGAAGCGTTGGCCCGCCGCATCACCGATGAAACCGGCCGCTCGGTCGAGATCGTGACGGCGGACCTGGGACAGGCTGCCGATGTCCGGCGCATCGAAGACCTGTTGCGCACCGATGCCAGCATTACCACGCTGGTGAACAATGCCGGCGTTGGCGCCGCGGCACCGTTGCTGGTGTCGGATATCGACAAGATGCAGGCGATGATCGAGCTCAACGTCACGGCCCTGACTCGCCTGACCTATGCTGCTGCGCCGGCATTCGTGGCGCGCGGCGAAGGCACCATCATCAACATCGCCTCGATCGTCGCGGTGGCGCCTGAGGTCCTGAACGGCGTCTATGGCGGCTCGAAGGCGTTCGTGCTGGCCTTTACCCAGTCGCTGCAGCATGAGCTCGCCGGCAAGGGCGTGCGCGTGCAGGCCGTGCTTCCCGGCGCGACGCGAACCGAGTTCTGGGACACCGCCGGCCAGCCGGTCGAGAACCTGCCGCAAGGCATTGTCATGAGCGGCGACGACCTGGTCGATGCCGCGCTGGCCGGGCTTGACCTGGGCGAAGTGATTACCGTGCCATCGTTGCCTGATGAAGCCGACTGGACGGCGTTCGAGGCTGCACGTGCCGCGCTTGGCCCCAATCTGTCACGTGACCAGCCCGCGGCCCGGTATCGCGTGGCGCGGTAGTTCCGTGGCGGTTCGCCGCGCCGGATTCCGTGCAAGCGCCCCGCGCTGTTGCGCATCGCTTTGTACCGCTTTGTATCCGGCGCGGGGAACGATACACGCGCTGACAGAAGTAGTGTCCCGGCGCTACAGGACAGATACACCGGTTCCCTCTAATGCGTCTCGCACATGGAAACGCAACAAAAGGAAACTGGAGAATCATGAAGAAGATGTTCGCGGTGTTTGCCGCATCCGTGGCGGCAAATGCTGCCTGCGCCGAATCCGGCGTCACGCTGTTCGGCGTTGCCGATATCGGTATCGAGTACAACAGCAACGCCGGCCGCAACGGCGACAATCTGTTCAGGCTGAGTTCCGGCAATCAGTCAGGCTCGCGCTGGGGCGTGCGCGGAACCGAAGACCTGGGCGCCGGGCTCAAAGCCGTGTTCCAGCTGGAAAGCGGCTTTGACCTGGATACCGGCAATTCAGCCCAGGGCGGACGCCTGTTTGGCCGCAATGCTTACGTTGGATTGGAGAGTCCGTATGGCAGTGTGCTGCTCGGGCGGCAGCACACTGCCCTGCGGGACTTCAATGGCCTCTATGACCCGGCTTCCACGGCGGACCGCTACGGCATCCTGGGCATCGCGCCCGAGTTCGGCGCGCGGGCGGACAACGCCGTGAAGTATGTCGGCAAGTTCGGCGGACTGACCGGCGCGGTTTTCTACTCGTTCCAGACCAATGGCAACGAGGTGGCAGGCAGCGATGTGTTCGGGCGCGAGTACGGCGCCTACCTCAGCTACGCCAGCGGCCCGGTGTCATTGGGGCTGGCCTATGACGACCAGCACACCGGCACGCCGGCCAACCAGGCACCGGTGCTGCGGCGCTATGCGGTAGCCGGCACGTACGCGGCGGGCCCGGCCAAGGTATTCGCCGGATACCGCCTGGCCAAGGCCATCGACGGCGCCCGGCTGCCCGGTGCGCAGGCTGCGAACGCCGGCGCCAACCTCTACTGGCTTGGGGTGAACTACAAGCTGACACCTGCCGTTGCGCTGACGGGCGCAGCCTACTACCAGGACTTCCGCCAGACCGGATCGGACCCCTGGCAGTTCGTGGTCACGGCGGACTACGCCTTCTCCAAGCGTACCGACCTCTATGCATCGGTGGCCTATGCGCTCAACAAAGAGCAGTCATACCTGGGCGTCAGCGGATACAACAGCGGCACGGGCGCGACGGCCGTCTATAACGTGGAGCCAGGCAAGAGCCAGCTCGGTGCAGTGATGGGTGTGCGCCACCGGTTCTGACCGTCGACGCGGCCGTCGGGGCTCGCAATTCCGGAACCCGCGCACTACCCTGTTCCCTCGGCGGTTTACTTCGCATGCGAATTATCTATATACTTCGCATGCGAACCTATCGCGATGCCTGCAAGGCATCATGCAAACCACCTGGAGACCGAACCATGACCCCGGAAATCCGCATTGAACTGAACGGCGGCGTGCTGACCATGACGCTTGCCCGGCCGGACAAGAAGAACGCGTTGACGAACGAGATGTATGGCGTATTCGCCGACACGATCGAGCAGGCGCAGCAGGACCGGAGTGTCCGGGTCGTGCTGGTCCAGGGAGATGGGGACATGTTTACGGCCGGGAACGACATCGGCGAGTTCGCCGCGATCGCTGCGGGAAAGCGCCCCGGCGAACGCCACGTGCACCGCTTCCTGCACGCCCTTGCCAACTCGACCGTACCGATTGTCGCCGCGGTCAACGGCAAGGCCGTCGGCGTCGGGACCACCATGCTGCTGCATTGCGATTACGTCGTGCTCGGCCAGGATGCGCAGTTGATCACGCCTTTCGTCAACCTCGCCCTGGTTCCCGAAGCGGCTTCTAGCTACCTGCTCCCGCTGCGGATCGGCCACGCCAGGGCCTTCGAAATGTTTGCGCTGGGTGAACCGCTCGACGCGCAAACCGCGGTGGCCTGGGGCATCGCGAACAAGGTATGCAGCAATGACGAGTTGCGCCAGGAGGCGCGCCGGATGGCCGAGAAGCTGGCCACCAGGCCGCCCGGCTCACTCAGCGCAATGAAAAAGCTGATGCGCGATGCGGAAAAGCTGGTGTCGCAGATGCACAGTGAAAGCGCCAGGTTCGAGGAGCGGCTGGCCAGTGCCGAAGCCAGGGAAGCCTTCCTGGCTTTCGCCGAAAAGCGGAAACCGGACTTCACCAGGATTGACGGGCAGTAAGCCGACTGCCTCGCTTCCGCGCCGCTGCCCGGGTTATACCTCACCCTCGTCGGCGGCCGGGAACTTCGTCTGCAGGCTGCCCAGCCAGCGCGCCACTACCTCGATCTCGGCAGGGGTGAAGCCCTCGATCAGTTTGGTATTCAATACCTTCATGCTCGCCTTGGAACGCTGGCGCGCCGTGCGCCCCGCCGCCGTCAGCCACAGGCGCGATGCACGGCGATCGGTGTCGTCCGGCCGGCGCTCGATCAGGCCGGCCCGTTCGGTCCGGTCGGCCAGGCCGCTCATCCCGGGCGCGCCCAGGTCCAGCGCCGCGGCGGCCTCGCTTATCAGGGCGCCATCGTTCCTGCCCAGAAAGAACAGCAGCCCGGCCTGGGCGGATGTCACGCCACCCGCGGCATTGCGTCCTTGTGACCACCGCTGCAGGCGCCGCTGGCCCACATTCAACAGATAGACGAGGCGATGTTCCATGTGTACGACGGAATATGAGAGGGGATTTTGTTCGCATGCGAATATATCACGGCCCACCGCGTGCACAGACCCAATGCCGATACCGGCCAGAAAGCGCCAGCGCGGAACAGCAGCGCATCGCTGCAACGTCCCGGCGCAGCCGTAAGCAAAGGACGACTATCTCGGGGCACGTGCGGCATCCGGGATGCCCGCCTGAATCCGATGCACGGCGATTCCCTCGATCGGGTCCAGTGGCTCGCGCCAGGGCGCTCGGCAAATTGCATCTCGCGTGTCCTGGTATCCGGCTGCCCAGCGGCGTTCGATCCCGCGCGCGGAGAAATCGATATCGCGGTTCATATCGTTGTTGTCCAACTGCGGCGCATCCAGCTCGACCACATGCATGGTGGTGCCGCAGCCCCACTCGAGCAACTCCTGCACGGCGGCCTGCGCGCGCTCGCGTTCCGGGATGTGCTTGCCCAGTTCGCGGATCACATGCCGCAGGCGGTGCATCTGCCGCTGCCGCTCGAGATGGCATTCCGCGCGGCTGGAATACTGGATGTCGCGCAGCCGGCTCATGACCTGCCAGATGGAGTCAGGTTCGGGGCCGCTGGCCGGCCACAACTGTACGGCGAAGATCAGCGAACTGCGGCGAGGACGGTCGTCCAGGACGGCTTCCAGCGGGGTGTTCGAATAGATACCGCCGTCCCAGTACGGCTCGCCGTCCAGCTGAACCGCGGGAAAGCCAGGCGGAAATGCCGCCGAGGCCATCACGTGAGCGACGTTCAGCGGCGTGTCGCGGTTGGTGAAGTAGCGCATGCGGCCATTGCGCACGCTGACGGTACCGACGGTCAGCCGCGTGTTCCCGGCGTTCAGGTAATCGAAGTCGACCAGGTTGCTCAGGGTCGCGCGCAACGGCGCGGTGGAGTAGAACGCCGACTGGGCAAGACCCACCGTGGCGCGCAATCCCAGCCACCAGGCGGCAAGACTTGGCGTGAAGAACGACGGAATGCCATGCGTGGTGATCGACAGCACCCGCGCCCAGTTCTCCCATTCGCCGTAGTGGCCACTTCCCGCGCCGTCGCGGCGGTATGCGACGCCATCCCAGAACCGCTTGAGCCGGGAGAGCCGCTCGGCTGGCGGGTTGCCGGCGATGATGGCCCCGTTGATCGCCCCGATCGACGTACCGATCACCCACCGCGGCTCGAAGCCGGCCTCATGCATGGCCTGATAGACGCCGACCTGGTAGGCACCAAGCGCTCCCCCGCCTTGCAGGACCAGCACGACCTGCCCGGGCAGTTCCGCGTGCGCTTCCGCTTGCGCGGAGGCGGGTACTTTTGCTGTCTCGCCCATCGCATCCCCTTCCTGTCGTGGTACAGGGGCACCAACTGCCCGGGAGTATCGCCCTGCATCCCAGGCAAGGCAACCGCGGCGCGCGTCCTGCCTTGCCGGATTCAGGCCAGTTCCTGGAGCAGCGTCGGCACCAGCTCCGACACGGTCGGATGGATGTGCATGGCGCGGCTGACCGTGGTGTAGGGTGCCCTGGCATACATCACGTCGAGCAGCGTGTGAATCACCTCGTCGCCACCCAGGCCCAGGATCGCGGCACCCAGGATGAGCTTGCTATCCGCATCGACCACCACCTTCATGAAGCCCTGGCTCTCGCCCTTCTCCACTGCTCGCCCGACGCGGCTCATGGGGCGCCTGCCAACCAGCACCCTGCGCCCGGACTGCCGGGCTTCCGTCTCGGTCATGCCGGCGCGGCCAAGCGGGGGATCGGTGAACAAGGCATAGGCCGTGATGCGATCCGAAAGCTTGCGGGGGTCCTTGTCGAGAAGATTGGCGGCGACGATTTCATAATCGTGATACGACGTATGCGTGAAGGCGCCGCGGCCGTTGCAATCACCCAGCGCCCAGATGCCAGGAACGTTGGTCTGCAACTGTTCGTCCACCTTGATATAGCCGCGGTCGTCGGCCTCGATGCCGGCCTTGTCGAGTTGCAGGTCATCCGTGTTTGGCACGCGCCCGACTGCCAGCAGCAGGTGCGAGCCCTGGACGTTGCGCGATCCATCCGTGCAATCCAGTCCGACGGCAATGCCATTGCCCTCCCTGCGCGCGCTCAGGCAGTTGGCATTGAGCCGGATCTCGACACCCTCGCCCGCCAGGATCTCGTGCACCGCCTGCGACACGTCCTCGTCTTCGCGCTGGATCAGTCGCGGGCCCTTTTCGACAACGGTCACCTTTGCGCCGAAGCGCCGGTACATCTGGGCAAATTCGAGTCCGATGTAGCTGCCGCCAATGACGACCAGGTGCTCCGGCAGGTAATCGACATCCATCATGCCCGAATTGGTCAGGTACGGAACCTGGTCAAGCCCGGGCATGGGTGGCACCAGGGCCCGGCCGCCGACGTTGATGAAGATCCGGTCGGCTTCCAGCAATTCGCCGTTGACCCGCACACTGTGCGCGGTCTCGAACACCGCATGCCCGTGGTAGACCGAGCCCTTCGCCAGGCCACGCATCCACGTTTCGATGCCGTTGGCGGACCGGCCGGAAATTTCATCCTTGCGTTGCTTTACCTGCTTCATGTCGACCGCCACCGGCCCGCCGATCGTCACGCCATACTCGGCCGCGCGCCGCGCCAGGTGCGCCGCATACGCACTTGCGATCAAGGTCTTGGTCGGTATGCAGCCGGTGTTGACGCAGGTGCCGCCAAAGCGCGCGCGCTCGATGACCGCCACGTTCATGCCGGCGCCTGACAGCCGCGCGGCAAGTGCGGGACCGGCTTGTCCGGTGCCGATGATGATCGCGTCGAATCCTTGAGCCATCACGATTCTCCTTCACTCGTCCCGCACCAACTGCAGTGAGGATGGCAGCACCGCGGTGGCCTGCGGCATCCCGTGCCAGACCCATGCTCGCCTGGCCACAAACAACTTTAGGTGAAATTAGTCGTGGATGGGCCGCCAAGGGCCCGGGATGCGGCCTGTTGGCCTACCGCGCCAGGCGCCCTTGCAGCACGTTGCTGATGCCGCCGCCAATCGCGCCAAGCACCCCAGCCGCGACCAGCCCCCCCAGCAGCAGGGGCGACGGCGGCTGGCCCGCGGCAAAGAAGCTGATCAGGCCAAGAAAATAGGCAAGCGGGTTGTTGATGCCAGGCAATGCCCGCAGGCTGAGCACCAGCACGACGTCGGCGAATACCGCAAGCGGCGTGGCAAGATTCCCGACGTGCGGGGTCAGCCATCCGATCAGCAGTGCTGTCCCTGCGCCAAACACGATGCCGAGCAAGAGCGCCACAAGATTCGCCAGGCCTTCGCGCACCGTCTGCCCGCGAGAGTTGTATCCGACCCAGCCCAGGAACATGGCCCAGGCCGGCAACGCCGCGGCAAGCGTCACGAACGTTGTCACGGCGGCCACCACAGCCCCAACCAGCGTAATGCCATGGAACGTGCCCGGTGAAATCGCCATGGCAGCAGGAGTGCTGGTGTTCGACATGGAGTTCTCCTTCAGTTGAGGGACTGCCTGGCGAGCGCAGGCAGTTCCCGGGTCCTCAGATCAGGTTGGTTTCAACATGAACGTTGCCGTGCAGGGCTTTCGAGTACGGGCAAGTCCGGTGCGCGGTATCCACCAGTGCCTGGGCCACTTCGCGCTCGACGCCGGGGATCCGGACATTGAGGCGGGCCTGCAGCAGGTAGGCTTCGCCGGCCGTGCCGAGGTCGACTTCCGCGTCGACGGACAAGTCGGACGGCAGCTTGATCTTCATCTTGCCCGCGGCCAGCCCGATCGCGCCGATAAAGCAAGCCGACCATCCCGTCGCCAGCAATTGCTCCGGGTTCGTGCCAGGTCCTTTGGATCCCGGTGACGACAACTTCAGGTTGAGTCGGCCATCGTCGCTACGGGCTTCGCCGTCGCGGCCACCCGCGGTGATATGGACCTTGCCGGTGTACAGCACATTTTCGATTTGGGTCATGTTTTGCTCCTTGATTTACGGTGAGGGTGTGGGTCAGGCGTGAGCGCCGTCTAGATAGGGGTCAAAGCCGCGAGCGCCATCGCTGTAAGGGCTGCGAGGCTCCTGTACCGAACGCGCCCCCTCGCTGTACGGGTCACGCGCATCCAGCACGGAGCGGGCGCCATCGGTGTACGGATCGCGCGCGCCCACATGGGACAGACTCGCGGCTTGTGCGCCTGCCGCGGCGGCGGTCAGAGCGATGGCCATTACAAGACGGCGGGCGATGTTGGAAGTCATGATCGGTTTCCTCAAGAGTTGGCGTTGAATGTTGAGCACCCGGTGCTCGCTTTCGCTGGTGTTCTGCGCCGGGCCACGGAACGTATTAGAGAAGACCGATGTATCACCCATGTAGTGCAGGAAGGCAGCTCCTGTCTGGCAGCGTATCGATCCGGCCGCGCAATACAGACGCATACAAAAACGGAGGTCCGATATGGCTTGCGCGCAACGCGTCATGCTGACTGATGCGCTGACTGATGCACCGACTGATGCCGATCTCTCATTTGGCCGGCACCACCAGCGGTGCGCCCTTTTTCACGATGTACGTTGCCAGTTCAGATGCCGTGCCGCTGCCAACATTGCGCGCCGAGTGGGCGGTCCCAGCCGGGATAAACAGGGATTCCCCCGCCTTGAGTGTGACGGGCGGGCTATTGCCGAGCTGGTACTCCAGCGTCCCCTGCAGGACATAGGCGATCTCCTCGCCCGGATGCGAATGCATCGGCGCGAACGCGCCAGGTTCGAAGTCAACCCTGACCTGGATGCCCTCGCGATCTGGCACGACCAGGTCGTGCCGGACGAGATCCGTTCGATGGACGCCTGGCGTGTGGGCCTGAGCCGCCTGCATCACCAGGCCGCTGCCGACGAAAAGCATGGCCGCAGCCATCGTTCGGGTCGATTTCATTTGCTGACTCCTCTGTCTCGTTTGACAAAAATGGGAAGAACGCATGGACGCCGTGTAGCGTCGAGAGAAATGTCCATCGCGTAAGGACCATTGAAGAAATGGCATGTATCCCGGCTATGTCGATCGACGCGCGCGAACGTATCACCACGTGTTCAGAACTTGAATCGATACATTCGAATACAAGAAACCCCGGGGACGGGGTGCTGCGCCAGCCAGGGAGGAGATAGCAGGGATCGACTTGCAGAAGCCGCCGACGCAGTTGAACCCGTGGCCTTGCCGGCACCATAGGTGCCGACGGGCCCGGCAGATTTCCAAAATGGGATCTGTAGGCGGCAAGCCACAGGCCCTTACCAGCCTGATTTGTTCGCCTAGACTACTTAGCAGCGGCAAACATAGCGCGCGGTATGGGAGGAGACATGGAAGCAACCTTCTTTCCCGCCATCCTGGTGGCGGCGGCGGTGGCTTGTTTCGTATGGCAGTTGCGGAACCGGTTTCTGCTGTACTGCAAGTCCTATCTTCTGCTCAACGGCCTGGTAATGGCGCCGGTCAATGGTCGCGAGATCTCTCTGGTCGGCCACCATGACGGCCGGGACATCAGTGGCGTGGTGCCGGCGGAATCCATCCTCTACAAGATCGAGTCGCCGTTGAAAAAGAAACTCGTTTACGCGGAGATAGCCCAGGGCGATGCTCCGACCGTGCTCGCATGGGAACTGCCAAAGTATTCAGTACAGGTGTTCTGCCGGGGCGAGACGATATGGTCAGGGGCGGTATCGCGACGCGAAGCGCTACGGATACGCGAGGCAGTCGAAGCTTGCCGCAAGCGCGCCAGGGCGCCTCGAAGCGGAGACAAGACGGTCCATGACCTTCAGTTTCTCCGGGTGGATTGAAGGCACGAGAGAAATCCGCGAGAAACAGCATACCCCCAATCCCCTTTCCTGCTATCAGCCAAAAGGACTACCGCATTTCCACCCTCCTGCCCGTTGCAAAGTTCTGGCGTGCGCTGAAGAATGCACTCATGGATGAAGGGAGGCTGCTATGGAAATGCGATGGGAAAAGCTCTACTCTGGCGGATTGGCCGAATTCCACAAGTCCGAATCGGTAGCCTTGCGAGCCTCAAGGCGCGCCAGGGCCTCGGACACGGTGTGGCTCGGGGCGCTGTTGATGGTATTGATCGTCGGTAGCGCGCTCCTCTTCAGGTGACACTAACTTGCTTGTGTCATGCCCCCCCTGGCAGGTATAGTCATCCGCGATGACGCCATCGCGGAGACTTCCCAATGAGCGCCTTTATTGCACGCAACCGGGCCAGCGCCGTGGCATACATCAACGCCTGCGCGAAAGGTACGGTCGAGTTGGACTATGAAACAGCGTGGGAAGATGCGATCGAGCTTGGTCGACTCGGACAGAAGCTGGGCGTCGATGTCCAGTACCGGACTGTCGAGCATATTTGTGTCGAATCTGCCGACGCATTGACACGCGGGCTTCGCGAAGAAAAGCTGACCTTCAGGCAGCGATACCTTTACTGCCAGTTCGACATGGTTGCCTTGCCCGAGGCAATGCTGTGCGAACTCGAGTCACTCGCCATCGAGCATGGCGACTACATCCTGCCGGGCCATTTGCTAGAGGAAACCACCCTCGTCTGGCGTTAGCGATTCCCACCAAAAAACTGCCCCGGCAGTCGGGCCATCGCAGCCAAATAGCATTTTCACCTAAGGAACAATCCCTACAGGCAGCATGCCCCCTCGAAAGTAGGATAGAAGGACGAACTATGCGGGGTTTTCGCTATGCGCCCTCACTATGCGACCGAGGCGGACTGGCCGGACATTCATGCGCTCCTGAACGCATCCTCATTATCCGTGGCGGGGGTTCAGGACCGCATCAGCGAATACATGGTCGTCCGGGATAACGCCGGCCTGCTCGGCTGCGCAGGCCTGGAACGCTATGAGAGCACAGGTGTCCTGCGAGGCCTTGCCGTGGCGCAGCGCGCCCGGTCATCCGGTCTTGGCGAACTTCTCATTTCCGCCATCGTGGCGGACGTCCGTCTCGAGGGTGTCGAGTCAATCGTGCTGCAGACAAGGCATGCGTCCGGCTACTTCGCCCGCCTCGGCTTTACGCCCATCAGCTACGCGGATCTCGCTCCGGCGGTGCTTGCCTCCCCGGCAATGCGTGGCGACCAGGCCGAAATCGGAACGCTGATGCAGATCGCGCTGTGACGCGCGAGCCTCGTGCCTGAAACTCCTCTGCTTGCGCCGTAAGCAGTAAAAAGGGGTCCGCGCCAGTCCTGGCGCGGCATTGCGCCCTTCTGTCCACCCCCGTCCCCGCCCTAGGGTAAGCCCCGAAACCTCCTTCCTTGCAAGTTCGCCCCAGCCTGTCTATCCTGAATCAACAAATTGTCCGGACAAAAAAATAAATACGGACAATTTACGGTTCTCGATCCGGCCCAACCGGACTACCCACCCCTCGACAGGAAAGAGGAGACAAAGCATGCCCGCCCCACTTCAACTCGCGGCGATCAGCCTATCGCTGACCTTTGCCGTGCTGGCATTGCCCGGCACGGCACACGCGGAATTCCCGGACAAGACCGTCCGTATCGTCGTGCCCTACTCGCCTGGCGGAGGCACCGACATCGTCGCGCGCCGGCTGGCGGAGCGGCTCACCCCGCGCCTGAAGCAGACCGTGGTGGTCGAGAACAAGCCTGGCGCCAACGGCATCATCGGTACCGATGCCGTCGCCAAGTCGGCCCCGGACGGCCATACCTACGTGCTGGTGGTCAACACGCACCTGCTGAACCCGATCCTCTACAAGAAGATGCCGTACGACACCTTCAACGACCTGATCGGGGTCACGATGGTGGCCAAGTCGCCGCTGGTGTTCGTCACGCAGACAGAATTCCCGGCCAGCAACGCGGTCGACTTCGCGCGCTACGTCAAGGCGAAGCCGGACAAGTACTCCTATGGCAGCTCGGAGAACATGACCCGGCTGGTCGGCGCGATGTACAACAAGGCGCAGAACCTGGACATGGTCAACGTGGCCTACAAGGGCGGTGCGCCATTGATGACCGACGTGATCGGCGGTGTCACCACGGTGGGCGTTACCAGCGTGCTGACCGCCAAGCCGTTCATCACCGCCGGCAAGCTGCGTCCCCTTGCGGTCACCGGCGCCCAGCGCACGCCGGCCCTGCCCAACGTGCCGACCATGATCGAGTCCGGCATGAAGGACTTCGAGGTCTACACCTCGTACAGCCTGTACGCGCCGGCCAAGACCCCGAAGGCAGCGCTGGAGCGCATGCAGAAGGAGGTCCATGCGGTGGTGATGGCGCCCGATATGAAGGAAATCCTGGCAGAGCAGGCGGCCACGCCTGTGGCGCAGTCGGTCGATGAATTCAATGCCGAGGTGAAGAAAGACTTCGCGGTCTGGCAACGCCTGGCTAAAGAGGTCAACCTGCAAGCGGAGTGAAACAAGTCAACATGCAAGCAACCAACACGAACACCCAATCGATCGGCCCGGTGGCAGGCGGCTGGACGCGCCGTGACGTGGAGCAGGACCACAGCTGGATCCATGTGCTGAGCGAGGTGGAGATCGACGCGCTGGAGCAGGCGCTGCGCCACGCGCAACAGACCGGCAAGGACCGCTTCGACATGTCGGTGGAGGATTTCCCGCTGGACGCCGGCGTGCGGCAGCGCCTGGTGGGGCTGATCGACGAGACCCAGGGCGGCTTCGGCTTCAAGCTGCTGCGCGGTTTCCCGGTGCAGCGCTGGGACGAGGACGCGCTGCGGCTGCTGTTCTGGGGCATTGGCCTGGTGCTGGGCGTGCCGCGCCCGCAGGGCAAGCTGAGCCAGTTCGTGTCCGACGTCCGCGACGCGGGCGGCACCTACCGCTCCAACACCGGCCGTGGCTACAACACGCGTTCGGGGCTGGATTTCCATGCGGATGGCAGCGACATGGTTGGCCTCTTCTGCGTGCGTACCGCGAAGAGCGGTGGCTCCAGCCTGATCTCCAGCTCGATCGCCGCGCATAACGAAATGCTGCGACTGCGCCCGGATCTGGCCGCCGAACTCTATGCGCCGCTGGTCTTCGGCCGCCAGGGCGAGCACGCCCCGGAAGAAGCGCCCTATTACACCGCGCCGGTGTTCGGCATCCGCGACGGGCACTTTGCCTGCCGCCATATCCGCAACCATATCAAGGGCGCGCAGCAGTCCTTCCCCGACGTGCCGCGCCTGACGCCACAGCAGACCGAGGCGCTGGACCTGTTCGACGAACTGCTCGCGCGCGAGGACCTGTGCTACCACATGGACCTGCAGCCGGGCGATATCCAGCTGCTGAACAACCATATCGTGCTGCACTCGCGCACCGAGTACGAGGACCATCCCGAACCCGAGCGCAAGCGCCACCTGTTCCGGCTGTGGCTGTCGCTGCCGCAGGCGCAGCCGCTGCCGCACGGCTGGCTCGACGCCTACAAGGATGTCGATGCCGCCTGCGTGCGCGGCGGTTTCCGCGGCATCGGCATCACGCCGCAGATCCGCGCGTTCGAGGCCCGCATCGCCAGCGCGCACGGCATGAAGCTGCGCATCTACCCCGAAAACAAGGAAGCTGCCTGATGACATCGACCCACCCGCAAACGACCACCCGCCCGACCATGCGCGAACTGCTGGCGCGCAAGCGCCTGATCGCCGCGCCCGGCGTGTTCGACATGATCTCGGTACGCATCGCCAGCCGCATGGGCTTCGACTGCCTGTACATGACCGGCTATGGCACGGTGGCCTCCTATCTCGGCCTGCCCGATGCCGGGCTGGCGACCTATACCGACATGGTCAACCGCGTCGGCGCCTTCTGTTCCGCGGCCACCATGCCGGTGATCTGTGACGGCGATACCGGCTATGGCGGCCTGCTCAACGTCGCGCATACGGTGCGCGGCTACGAGCGCGCGGGCGCCAGCGTGATCCAGCTCGAGGACCAGGAATTCCCCAAGAAATGCGGCCACACGCCGGGCCGGCGGGTGATTCCGGCCGAGGACATGGTGAAGAAGATCCAGGTCGCGGTGGAGGCGCGCGAGAGCAAGGATTTCCTGATCCTCGCCCGCACCGATGCACGCACCTCGCTCGGCCTGGATGAGGCGCTGCGCCGCGCCGAAGCCTACGCGCGCGCCGGTGCGGACATCCTGTTCGTCGAGTCGCCGGAGTCGGAGAAGGAGCTGGAGATCATCGGCAAGACCTTCGACCTGCCTCTGCTGGTCAACGTGGTGGAGACCGGCCGCACGCCGGTGTTGCCTGCCGAGACGCTGGAGCAGATGGGCTTTGCCATCGCCATCTATCCCGCGGTGGGCTTCCTTGCCGCGGGCAAGGCGCTCGAAGACGTCTACGGCCACGTCAAGGCCAACCGCACTTCGCTCGGCATCGGCGACCGCCTCTATGACTTCCCGCGCTTCAACACGCTGATGGATTTCGAATCGGTGTGGGACTTCGACAAGCGCCACGCGTCATGATTGAAGCGGCCGCCGGCCGGTGGCGCGCTGCCGCCACCCTCTCCTGCTCGCTGGCGATACAGATGGTCGCGACCGCCAGCACGCTGGCCTTTGCGGTGCTGGCACCGGTGATCCCCGGTGTCGAGCTGGCCAGCGTCGGCATCTACCTGGCCATGGTCTATGTCGGCGGCATGCTCGGCAGCCTGGCCGGGGCCGGGCTGGTGGCGGGAGTGGGCCCGGTACGCGCGTCCCAGCTGGGGTTGCTTGCACAAGCCGTGGCGCTGGGCCTGCTGGCCACCGGCGAGCCGCAGGCAAGGCTGCTGGCCGCGCTCGTCAGCGGCCTGGGCTACGGCCCGATCACGCCGGCAAGCTCGCAGATCCTGGCGCGCAGCACCACGCCTGAGCGGATGGGCTTCGTGTTCTCGCTGAAACAGACCGGCGTGCCGCTCGGCGGCCTGCTGGCCGGCGCGGCGCTGCCGCTGCTGGCCACGCTGTGGTCGTGGCAGGCGGCGTTGGGCGCGCTGGCGCTACTGGCGCTGCTTGTGGCCGCGATCAGCAACGGCCAGCGGCGCGAGTTTGACGTCGGGGCGACTGGCCGCATGACGTTCGCCGGCAATCTGGGGCGGCTGTTCAGCGACGTTCTGGCCGATAGCCGCCTGCGCTCGATGGCGGCGGTCTCGCTGCTGTTTTCGGCGTGCCAGTTGTCGGTCAGCGGCTACCTGATGGTGTATCTGACCACCGAGGTCGGCATCGGTCTCGCGCAGGCCGGCATGGTGTATGCCGTCACGCAAGGCGCCGGCATTGTCGGACGCATCCTGTGGGGCCACCTGGCTGACCTGACCGGATCGCCGCGCGGCGTGCTGATTTTCCTGTCGGTGCTGATGAGCGCGAGCGCGGTGGCCACCGGCTTGTTCACTGCGCAGTGGACGCTGGTGCCGCTGTGCCTGGTGTCGTCGCTGCTGGGCGCGACCGCAATCGGCTGGAATGGCGTCTATCTGGGCGAAGTCGCGCGGCTGGCGCCGCCGGGCCGCGTGGCGTCGGTGACCGGTGGCGCGCTGTTTTTCACTTACTTTGGCGTGGTGTCGGGGCCGCCGGCGTTCGGCTATCTCGCCGAGCGCAGCCACAGCCTGGGCGTGGCCTATCTTGCGCTGGCGGTCGTGCCGGCACTCAGCGTGGCGTTGTTGCTGTGGGGCGGGCGTGCCAGACGCCGCGCGGCTGCGGTGGCACCTGCCTGCAAGTCCGCCAAGCCCGCCAAGCCCGGCAAGAGCGATAATCCGCCGCAAACACCGCTCAACCCGTGACGCGGGCGCCTCGCTTGCCCGTGGGACGGGTCGCGGCTATGCTGCGAGCGTCATTCACCAACACCGATGCAGCGGAACCATGGAACAAGCTGGCAATCTCGACGACGACGCTGTTGGCCCGGGCGCCGATGTGCGCAACGGTGCCGGCCCGCGCTACCTGGCGCTGGCACGGACACTGCGCTCGGAAATCGAGAACGGCACCTACCCCGTCGGCAGCAAGTTGCCCACGGAAATGGAACTGTGCAAGCAGTTCGGCGCCAGCCGCCATACCGTGCGCGCCGCCATCGAGCGGCTGGTCAGGCTCGAGCTGATTACGCGCACGCCGCGCATCGGCACGGTCGTCACCGCATCGCGCGCCAAGGGCGGCTACGAACTGGCCGTCGGGCAGGTCGGGGACCTGCTGCAGTACGCCGCCAGCACCCGCATGCGCGTGGTCTCGCGCGAACTGCGCGAAGTCGACGAAGATGCCGATCCGGTGCTCAACCCCTACATTGGCCAGCACTGGCTGGTGATCCGCGGCGTTCGCACCGGCGACGCCGGCCCCGCACCGATCTGCTACAACGAGGTCTGGGTCCACCCTGACTTCCGTGGCGTCAGCGGGACGGAACGGGATATCGAAGCCTCGGTGTTCCACCTGATCGAGCAGCAGTTCAATGTCGCGGTATCGCGCATCGAACAGGTCATCCACGCGGGCGCGCTGCCCCCGGACATCGCGCAACTGCTGCAGGTCCCGCCTGGCACGGCGGGGCTGTGGATCAACCGCCAGTATCGGGATGCGGGCGGCAGGCTGATCGAGATGGCGCTGTCGGTGCATCCGGCGGACCGTTTCTCCTATCGCATGGTGCTGGACCGGACCTGGCGCAGCGTGCAGGGCTGAGCGAGGCCCATGGGCTGATTTCCCGGTGAAAGCCCGGTGCTTTCCCGTGCCCGCCTTTGCGCCGCCTGCGCCACAACCCACTGTCATTTCAACCGGCCCGAGAAAATTTTCATCACGGTGCGCGGGCTTTCCGTCTAGAACAGGCTGAGAACCGAAAGAAGGCGGCGGCAAGGTGCTGCCCCCTTGGAGGACTCCGCCATGGCTTCGATCACGATCAACGGCATCGCCATCGACACGTCCGCGCCGCGCGCGGCGCTGGCTGCGGTCTCGCTGGACAACGCAGACGCCGCAGCCACGAACTACATCATCGTGGTACCGACCGCGCCGCTCGACGCCAGGCAGAAGCAGCAGCTCGCACGCACGGGGGCCAGCATCCTCGAGGCCGTGCCGGGTGGCGGCCTGGTGTGCTATTACCCCAAGACCAGCCTGGCCAAGGTGCGGGCGCTGCCGTTCGTGGACTGGGCCGAGCTGTATCCGCAGGTGGTCAAGCTGTCGCCGTCGCTGCGGCGTCTCGCGCCCCAGCCTGGCGGCGTGGCCGTTGCGGCGGCCGCGCTGGTGCAGCCCCCCGCGCTGGACAGTTCACGCGTAACCGTGGACGTGGTGCTGCACCGGAACGCCAGGCCAGCGCAGGCGGCCAAGGACGTCGCCGCCGCGGCGCACGTGGAGCCGGCGGACGTGGTTACCACCGGCCAGAAGCTGCGCCTGACGCTGAAGCGCCGCCGCCTGGCCGACGTGGCCGCGCTCGACGCCGTGCGCCATATCGAGGAGGTCTTCTCCCGCCGCCTGGCCAACAACGTTGCCCGCGCCATCCTGCGCGCGCCCGCGTCTGCCGACCGCCACGCCCTGCGCGGCGATGGCGAAGTGGTCGCGGTGGCCGATACCGGCTTAGACAAAGGCTCGACCACCGACGTCCATCCCGCTTTCAAGGGCCGCGTCAAGGCGCTCTACGCGCTGGGCCGGCCGGGGCGCAAGGACGACCCCGACGGCCACGGCACGCATGTCGCCGGCTCGGTCCTGGGCGACGGCGTGTCCGCGTCCGACGGCGTGGTCTGCGGCGCCGCGCCCGGCGCCAGGCTGGTGCTGCAATCCGTGCTGGACCGCAACGCCGGCCTTGGCGGGCTGCCCGACAACCTCAACGACCTGTTCGAGCCGCCCTACAAGACCCACAAGGCGCGCGTGCACTCCAATTCATGGTGCAGCCAGGGCAACTTCGGCGTCTATGACCAGCAGGCGCAGGAGGTGGATGAATTTGTCTACCGGCACCGTGACATGCTGATCTGCTTTGCCGCGGGCAACGCTGGCAAGGACCGTGACGCCAACGGGCAGGTCGATCCCTCCTCGCTGCCGCCTCCAGGCACCGCCAAGAACTGCCTGACCATCGGCGCCAGCGAAAGCCTGCGTCCTGCCATGCGGATGACCTACGGCCGGGGCTGGCCCGCGGATTTCCGCGCCAGCCCGATCCGCTCGGACCGGCTCGCCAGCAATCCGGACGGGATGGTCGCCTTCAGCAGCCGCGGGCCCACGCTCGACCTGCGCCTGAAGCCGGACGTGGTGGCGCCTGGCACCTACATCCTGTCCGCGCGCTCGCGCGCAACGCGCTCCGAAGGCTGGGGCCTGTCCGGCGATCCGCTCTACATGTTCGACGGCGGCACCAGCATGGCAACGCCGCTGGTGGCCGGCTGCGTCGCCGTCACGCGGCAGTTCCTGCGCGTGCAGCACCAGCTGCGCAAGCCCAGCGCCGCGCTGCTCAAGGCGCTGCTGATCAACGGCGCGCGCTCGCTGGCGGGCCAGTACACCCCGTCAGAGGCCGGTGTGGTGCCCAACAACGCCCAGGGTTTCGGCCGCGTGGACCTGCAGGCCGTGGTCGGCCCCTATGCCGAGAATGAAACGCTGCAGTTCTTCGATGAAGACGCCAGCCTCGATACCGGCGAGCGTGAGGAGTACCTGGTTGCGATCCCGACCGACGCGCGCCGGTTGAAGGTGACACTGGTGTGGACCGACCCGCCGGGCGAAGGGCTGCAGAGCGACCTGGACCTGATCGTCAAGGCCGGCACGCGTGAATGGCACGGCAACATGACGCGCGGCGCGGCCGGGTTCGACCGCGTCAACAACGTCGAGCAGGTGGACTGGAACCAGATCCCGGCGGGCACAGCTACGGTTGCGGTGGTGGCGCACTCGGTAGCGCTGGATCCGCAGAGTTACGCGCTGGTGATCCGTGTCGGCGGCTAGGGCCGGCGCTACTGTCAATTCGGTCAGTTCGCCGCGATGATCGCCCAGCAGGCCAATGCGCTGTTCATGCTGGTCCAGTAGCCGAAGCCCTGGTAGTAGTAGACGGCCCACATCGCCTGCAGGCTCTGCCGCGCAGGCTTGCTGCGCAGCTTGCCGTTGATCTGCGGGTCGGAGCAATTGCGCACCACCAGCCAGCGCGGCGTGGGCTTGCCCGCGGCGGCGCGTTCTTCCACCACCAGCCCCAGTACCGCATCGCCCATTTCGACGGCGGAGCCGATCTCCTCGAGGTGGTTGAGCGAAGTGCCGAACTCGAAGAAATCGGTGGTCAGGATCTGGTGGAACAGGTCGCGCACCGGCAGCGACGCCTTGTGCGCGCTGCCCGCCGGCGGCCTGGTGATGCCATCCTGGTTCAGGTGCAGCTCCGACTTCATGCACAGCACCTTCTTCGCACCGATCCGCACCGGGAAATAGCTGGCCAGCCGCATCACGCCGCGCGCGGGCGCGCCGGCGCGGATCTTCGGCAGGTACTGGTCGAAGTTGCGGGCATAGCGATACCAGTGGTCGCGCGAAAATCCCGGCGTCATGACATCGCACAACGCCATGGTCTCATCCACGGTCCAGGTAATGACCACCACATCGGCGCGCGGCAGCGCGGCGTCCAGCGCGGGCATGGGATCGATCGGCACCGGGATGGGCCGCAGCGTGGCCGGGAACGCGATGGTGGGGTGCGCCGCCAGCCCGGGCGCGGCGGCAAGGGTGGTCGCCACGGTGGGATGGTTGTCGAAATCGGCTTCGGTCATGCCGGCTGAAAGCAGCTGGCGCGCCAGCGACTTCCTGAAATCGAGTGCCTCGCTCATGGTCCCCCCTTCTTGCGTGCCACGCGCTTCTTTGCGTACCTAGCCTAGTTCGCTGCAGGTCAGACATCAACCACATGTCATTGAAGGGCCGGATTTCATGTACTAGAGTTCTTGCGATGTGGGAGGAGGGCCGACCATGCCGTCAGTCGGGAAATCCGTACCGCGCATCGACGGCCATGCCAAGGTCACCGGGCGCGCGCAGTACGCCGCCGATGCCGCCCCAGCCAATGCGGCGCATGCCGTTATCCGCGCCAGTGCGATCGCGAAGGGGCGCGTCCTGTCCATCGACGACAGCGCTGCCCGCGCCGTGCCTGGCGTGCTCGACATCATCACCGCCGCCGACTGCCGCCGCTTCCAGGTCACCGACCCCTTCCCCACCGCGGCCGGCCAGCGACGCCTGCCGCTGCAGGACGACAAGGTCGTCCATCTTGGCCAGGCGATCGCCGTGGTTGTCGCGGACAACCGCGAGGCCGCGGAGTTTGCCGCCGACAGCCTGGTCGTGCGCTACTCGCCCAAGCCGGCCACGGTCATTCCCGCCGCGCACCTGGTCGCGCGCCCCGCCGCCTCGCCGATGCATAACTTCCGCTGGGCCGCGGCAACGCCCGCCGCCGTCGCGCCCGCCGCAGCAGATGTGCTGGTCGACCAGACCTACCTCACACCGTTCGAGCACCACAATCCGATGGAGCGCACCGCCGTCGTTGCCGCCTGGCAGGGCGGCACGCTCACGCTGCACGACGGTTCGCAATGGATGCGCGGCGAGCAGGCGATGGTGGCCGCCTGCTTTGGCCTGCCCGTGGCGAAGGTGCGCGTGGTGTCGAAGTTTGTCGGCGGCTCGTTCGGTGCCAAGCGGCTGACCTGGCCGCACGTGCTGCTGGCGGCCGTGGCCGCGGAGCGGGTCGGGCGGCCGGTGGCGCTGGCGCTTACCCGCGCGCAGATGTTCTCGATGGTCGGCCACCGTCCGCACACCGAGCAGCAGCTGACGCTGCGCGCCGGCAGCGATGGCACGCTCAAGGCGCTGACGCACAGCGCAAAAACCACGACTTCGATGAACGACAGCTTCTTCGAGCCGGCCACGTCGCGCACGCGCATGATCTACGCCTGCCCGTCGGGCCAAGTCAGCCGCTCGCTGGTGCGGCTCGACTTGCCCACGCCCACCACCATGCGCGCGCCCGGCGAAGCCACCGGCTTCTTCGCGCTGGAAAGCGCGATGGACGAGCTGGCCGTGGCGCTCGGCCTGGACCCGGTCGCGCTGCGGCTCAAGAACTTCGCCGGCACCGACCCGGTGTCAGGCGTGGCATGGACCTCGAACAGCCTGCGCAAGTGCTACGAGCGTGCCGCGCGGAAATTCGGCTGGTCCGCGCGCCAGCCCGTGCCCGGTTCAATGCGCAACGCGCAGGGCCAGCGCATCGGCTGGGGCATGGCCAGCGCGGCGTATCCCGTCAACCGTTCGCCCGCGTCCGCCAGCGTATCGATGGACGCGGCCGGCGTGCTTACCGTCAGGAGCGGCACGCACGAGATGGGCGGGGGCATCTGCACCGCCCTGGCCCAGATCGCCGCGGATGCAGTCGGCACCGAGCTGGCCCGCGTCAAGGTCGAGATCGGCGACACCGCCCTGCCCCGCACCACCGTGTCGGGCGGCTCGCGCACGCTCGCCAGCGTCGGTTCCGCGGTGCTCGCGGCCAGCCACGACCTGCGCGGCAAGCTGCTCGCCGCCGCCGCGGCGCAGCCGGGCACCGCGCTCACGGGCAAGCCGGTCGATGCGATGGCTACCGGCGGCGGCCGCGTCTTCCTGACGGCATCGCCGGCACAGGGCGTCGGCTTTGACAGCATCGTTGCCGCCGGCGGCGCGTCGCTCGATGCCAGTGCCAATACGGCCCCACCCGCCACTGCGCCGGGGCCGATGCTGTCCTTTGGCGCGCATTTCGTCGAAGTGGTGGTCGACATCGACATACCGGTCCCGCGCGTCAGCCGCGTGGTCAGCGCCTTCGGCGTCGGGCAAGTTGTGAACCCGCTGCTGGTGCGCAGCCAGCTGGCCGGTGGCATCGTCGGTGGCATCGGCATGGCGCTGCTGGAAGAGTCGGTCTCCGATCCGGTGGCGGGCGGCTTTGTCAACGCCAGCCTGCTGTCGTACCTGGTGCCGACCTGCGCGGACGTGCCGGCCATCGACGTGATCCTGGTGAAAGAGTTGGACGACAAGGCCAACCCGCTCGGCAGCAAAGGCGTAGGCGAGCTGGGCATCGTCGGCATTGCCGCGGCCATCGCCAACGCCGTGTACCACGCCACCGGCGTGCGCGTGCGCCGGTTGCCGATCCGGCTCGATACCCTCTTGCACTGACGAAGCCCGGCATGCCAACCACCGCCATCCACCTGACCGTCAACGGCATCCCCCGCGACCTGACCGTCGATACCCGCGCCACGCTGGCCGATGTCCTGCGCGACGCGCTCGGCCTGACCGGCACCAAGCTCGGCTGCAACCGGGGCGAGTGCGGCACCTGCACCCTCCACGTCGACGGCCGGCGCGTGCTCGGCTGCATGATGCTGGCCGTGATGGCGCACGGCCATACCGTCCGCACCATCGAGGACCTGGCGCCCTCGGCCAAAAAGCTGCATGCCCTGCAGCGCGCCTTTGTCGACCACGACGCCCTGCAGTGCGGCTATTGCACCGCCGGCCAGGTCATGTCCGCGCTGGCCTGCGTGACCGAGGGCCATGCCGGCTCGGCGGACGAGGTACGCACCTGGATGAGCGGCAACCTGTGCCGCTGCGGCGCCTATCCCAACATTGTCGAAGCCGTGCTCGACTACGCCCGCGAGCATCCGGGCGGAGGCGGCTGACGTGCGCGAATTCGCCTTCGTGCGCGCCACCAGCGTCGCCGATGCCCTGGCAGCCATCGGCGCAGCAGACACGATGTGCATCGCCGGCGGCGTCGAACTGCTCAACCTGATGCGCGAAGGCATCTGTGCGCCCGGCACGCTGGTCGACCTGAGCGGCATCGCCGAACTGAGCCAGATCTCGATGACCGGCTCGGCACTGGTCATCGGCGCGCTCGCGCGCCTCAGCGACGTGGCCGCCGACGCCGATGTCGTGCGCGAATGCCCGGCCATGGCCCAGGCACTCGAACAGATCGGCTCTCCGCAGATCCGTAACGCCGGCACCGTGGGCGGCAACCTGTTGCAACGCACCCGTTGCCCCTACTTCCGCAACGGCACCACCGACGTTCCCTGCAACAAGCGCACGCCCGGTTCCGGCTGCGCCGCGCTGCTTGCCGGTGCCACGCGTGCCTTCGCACTGTTCGGCCGCAGCGGCGCCTGCATCGCCACCCATCCGTCCGACCTCGCGGTCGCACTGGCCGCCCTGGACGCACAGATCGTGGTGCGCGGCCCGAGCGGCGAGCGCGTTCTGGCGGCGCAGGATTTCCTGCGCACGCCCGGCACCACGCCCCAACGCGACCACAACATGAAGGCGCACGAACTGCTGGTGCGGATCATCGTGCCGCGTGGCGCGCTGGCGCGCCGCAGCGTCTACCTGAAGGTGCGTGACCGCGCCGCCTACCAGTCAGCGCTGGTATCCGTGGCGGCGGCGGTGACGCTGCAAGGCAAGACCGTCAAGCGCGCCGCCATTGCGCTGGGCGGCGTGGCGCACCGGCCGTGGCGGCTGGCGTCGGTGGAAGCCGCGATCCAGGGCAAGCGCCATGACAAGCCGGAATTCCATGACGCGCTGGTGACCGCCATGCAGGCAATTCCACCCAAGAGCGCGGATGCGACCAAGCGTGCGATCGCCGTGCGGGCGGTGGAGCGCGCGTTGCGTGAGGCGGCGGCATCGTGACCTGCGCGCAGCAGGAAAAAAGAACCCGCGGATTGACCGCGGGACAAATCCCGGCGCCCCAGGTGGGCCCGGGAGAGACGACGCTTTGCTGTAACGCTGCCTGCGACCGTACCCCCTTGCAGGCCGTACAAGGCGGCCTATTTGTCCGGAGCCACGCCGGCACCGGATGCCGGTGCCGCAAGCCTGAACACGGTCGGCGCACCGTCCATCAGCGCTCCCATCTGGCGACCGATCCGGCGATAGTGATCGGATTTGACGTGGGCCTGCGCTGCCGCCTCGTCCGCATAACGCTCGATGAAGACGTATTCACCCGCTTCGTCCGAGCGCCACAGGTCGTATGACAGGCAGCCTTCTTCACGGCGCGACTCGGTCACCAGTCCATCCGCCAGTGCTTCGAACTCAGCCGCCCGGCCTTCCTTGATCCTGATCTTCGCAATAATTCCACGCATTGCTGTTTCCTCCTCTGGTATCCGCTGTGTTCAGCCGCGCGCCAGCATCCCCTGAAGCCGCTGCGCGACAATCTCCTCCGCCTGGCGCATGATCCGCTCAACCAGTTCCCCGACCCCGGGAATGTCGTGGATCAGTCCGGCGACCATGCCGCATGACCACGCGCCCGCGTCCAGGTCGCCGTCTTTCATGACGCGCGGATAGACGCCGCCCACCTCTTCGGCGATGTCCGAGAACGCGATCTCGCTCCCGAGCCGCCGTTCCTTCTCCAGCAATCGCTCGACCCCGGCGTTGTTCAGCACGCGCTCGGTATTGCGCAGCGGGCGCATCACAAGCCGCGTATCCAGCTCGGTGGCCGCGACGATTGCCTGCTTCACCTTCTGGTGTACCGGGGCTTCGTGTGTCGCCACGAAGCGCGTTCCCATGTTGATGCCGCTGGCGCCCATCGCCAGCGCCGCCACCAGCGAGCGGCCGTCGGCCATGCCGCCCGAGGCGACGAACGGCACCCGCAGTTCATCCGCGGCGCGGGGCAGCAGGATAAAGTTGGGCACGTCATCCTCGCCGGGATGGCCGCCGCATTCAAAACCGTCCACGCTGACCGCATCACAGCCAATGCTCTCGGCCTTCAGTGCATGCCTGACCGATGTGCATTTGTGGATCACCTTGATCCCGGCTTCGTGCAGCATCGGCAGCCACTTCTGCGGATTGTTGCCGGCGGTCTCGACGACCCTGACACCGCCATCGATGATGGCCCGCACGTAGCCGGGGTAATCCGGCGGATTGCGTGCGGGAAGAAACGTCAGGTTGACGCCGAAAGGCTTGTCGGTCATTTCCCGGCAGCGGCGGATCTCGCGCGCCAGCGACTGGGGGTCCGGCTGCGTCAGCGCCGTAATGGTCCCCAGGCCGCCCGCATTGGATACCGCGGCGGCCAGTTCGGCGAAGCCGACGTAGTGCATGCCGCCCTGGATAATCGGATGCTCGATGCCGAACATCTCCGTGATCTGTGTCTTCATCGGCAAATCTCCTCAGGAATGAATGGACTGAATCGGAATGCCGCTCAGAACCGTTCGGCCGGCATTGCCATCAGGCAGGCTGCGCCCGTTTCGACGCGCTGGCGCAACGCCGGCACCAGCGGCAGTTCCCGCGCGAACCAGTAGCGGGCGAGTTCCAGCTTGCGTTCGAGGAATGGCTTGTTTTCCGCGGCAGGCAGCAGATCCAGCGCCACCTGTGACATCCGCAGCCACATCCATGCGCAGGCAACGATGCCCATCATGGCCAGGAAGTCGCTGGACGACGCCCCGGCGTCGTGCGGGTCCCGCGCCGGGTCGGCGAACCACTTGCCGCAGGCACGGACCTGTTGCGCGGCTTGCCGTAGTGCGTCGGCATGCTGGCGAAGCGATTCGTGCTGCCCCGCCTCCGACGCCGTGGCCTCGACCAGATCGAGGAAGCCGGCCAGGGCGCGGCCACCACCGGCGGGCAGCTTGCGCAGCGCCAGGTCCAGCGCCTGCACGCCGTTGGCCCCTTCGTAGAGCTGGAAGATGCGGCTGTCGCGCACGAGCTGCTCGACGCCGTTGTCGCGGATATAGCCGTGCCCGCCCATCAGTTGCATGGCGTCATTGGCGGACTCGAACGAACGGTCGCTGAAGAACGCCTTGACCACCGGGGTCAGCAGGCTGCCGATGGCGCTGCGTTCGCCGTGCAGCGCGTCGTCCGGCTCGTCGAGCAGCGTTCTGACCTGCAATGCCAGCGCGCGGGCCGCTTCCAGGAAGGACGCCTGCTTCAGCAGCAGCCGGCGCACGTCCGGGTGGACCACGATGGGATCCGCCGCGCCGCCGGTGCGGTCCTCAGCCTTCGCCGCACGGCCTGCCAGCCGTTCACGGGCGTAGCCGGCCGCATGCCCATAGGCGCGTGTCGCCGACGACAGGGCCTGCAGCCCGGTGCCGAGGCGCGCGGAATTCATCATGTCGAACATGCCGCTCATGCCGGCGGACGACTTGCGCTGCGAGCCGGCCGGCTGGCTCGACTCGCGCAGCGGATACGCCAGCGCATGCTCGAACGACATCGTGCAGGTGGCGCTGCCCTTCAAACCCATCTTGTGCTCGATGCCGGCCACGACGACGCCGTTGGGGCCGCCCAGCGTGCCCGTATCCGCATCCACGACGCGCTTGGGCACCAGGAACAGCCGGACCGTCGACAGGTCGTCGTGGATGCGGCCGCTCTCGTCCGGCACCTTGGCCAGCACCAGGTGGATGACGTTCTCGGTCAGGTCCTGGTCGCCGCCGGAGATAAAGATCTTGGTGCCGCTCAGCCGCCAGCTGCCGTCCGGCTGCGGCACCGCGCGGGTCTTCATCAGCCGCAGGTCGGTGCCGCAATGCGGCTCGGTCAGGCACATGGTGCCGGCCCAGCGCCCGTCCACCATCGGCGGCACGACGTGTCTCAACATCCATGGCTCGCCGGTGCGGCGGATGGTGGCATGCGCGCCGGCGGTCAGCCCTGCATAGAGACCGAGCGAATTGCAGGCCGATGCAGAGAACTCGCGCACCGCCTGCCCGATAGCTTCCGGCAGTCCGGCGCCGCCGCATGCCTGCGGAGCCGACACGCGGTTCCAGCCGGCCTCGCACAGCGCGGCGTAGCCTGCCTGGTAGCCGGCTGGCGTCCGCACCACGCCGTCTTCGAAACGGCAGCCTTCTGCGTCGGCCGGCCCGTCCAGCGGCGCCCAGACTTCTTCGAAGAACCGGGCGGCCTGTTCGAGCACCTGGCGCGTATCGTCGCGCGCCATATCGCCCAGCGCATGCGGCGCGACCGGCGCGATCACGTCATGCAGCAAGAACACATAGTCGTCGACGGGAGCCTTGTATTGTGTAGACACAGCAATTCCTTGTTGGTGAATGCGATGGATGGGGCAACCCGCTGCGGTCAGGTGTCGCCGTGCCGATAGCCGATGTCGCGGACAAACTTCGCCCAGGCCGCATGGGTCTGCCGGATCGACTGGCCCATCTGCGCCGGGCCCAGGGCCTGCGGCGGCAGGACGCCCAGCTTCGCCAGGCTCTGCCGATAGGCATCGGAGGCAGTGATGCCGGAGACCAGCCGGCTCAGCGCGGCAACGGTCTCGGGCTTTGTCGCCGCGGGCGCGAACATGCCGAAGAACCCGCTGATGGACTCGACCTGCGGCAGGCCCAGCTCGCGGAAGGTCGGCACGGCAGGGGCGTACGGGCTGCGTTCCGGGCTCGACACCGCCAGCGCAAGCACCCTGCCTGCCTTTACCTGCTCCATCGCCGGCTGGTACGCGTCGATCAGCAGTTGCACATGGCCGCCAACCAGGGCCTGCAGCGCAGGCGCGCCGCCCTGGAACGGGACGTGCAGCATGTCCACCCCCGCCGCCTTGCCCAGGATCACGCCACCGAAGTGCCCTTGCGTGCCTTGCCCGTACGACCCGTAGGTGATCTTCCCGGGATTGGCCTTCATCCACGCGACCAGCCCCTTCAGGTCCTTCGCAGGGATGCGGGGATTGGCATACAGGAACAGCGGCGTGCGGCCCAGCTCCGCCACCGGCGCCAACGCCTTCAGAGGATCGAACGGCAGCCCCTGCGTATGCGGCAGCAGCGTCACGGTGCTGCCCGTGGTTACCAGCAGCGTGTGGCCGTCCGCCGCAGCGCGGGCGACGAAGCCGGTGCCGATGGAACTGGAGCCGCCGGGCCGGTTCTCTACGATCACCGGCGCAGGAGCGCGAGCCGACAAGCCGTGCGCCAGCGTACGGGCCACCACATCGGTCGTGCCGCCTGCCGGATAGGGCACGACGAGCTGCAGCGTCTTTGACGGAAAGGCCGGCTGCGCCAGCAGCGCGCGCGGCAGGCCGGCGGTGGCTGCCGTGGCGGCGCCGGCAAACAGCCACTTGCCTGCCGTTCGTCGGTCAATGGGTCGGGTCATGGTCAGGCTCCTTCGGCGGTTCGGACTGCATAGGGGACGGTAAAGCTGCGCAGCGCGTCGGCCAGGGCGGCATCGTCCGCATCGCGCGCCGGCACGCGGACCTCGACGAAGAAGCCGCGGCTGCCCCGGTCGGTGGCTTGCACAATGGTGTCCGAACCGCGGCCGATACCGTCGAGCGCGGCGCGGAACATCCGCTCGATGGCGTCGACACGCAGCAGGTTCTTCTGGATCTTCCCGACCGACGTCTTCGGCATCTCCGGCAGCACGAAGCAATGCCGGGGAATCGCGGCGCGCTCGGGCACGTGCTCGGCCGCGTACTGCAGCACGGCCTGCGCGGAAGCCGTCGCCTGCGGCTTCAGCACCACGTAGGCGACCGGCACCTCCCCGGCATGCGCATCCGGCGCCCCGACCACGGCGGCATCCTGGATCGCCGGATGGCCAAACAGGACTTCCTCCACCATCTTCGGGTCGATGTTGTGGCCGCCGCGGATAATCAGGTCCTTGGCGCGCCCGGTGATCCATAGCCAGCCATCGGTGTCGAGGTAGCCGAGGTCTCCGGTATCCAGCCACTCGCCGTCGAACCAGCGCGCGGCCGACTCCTGCCCCAGGTAGCCGGGGAAGACAGAGGGCCCGCGCACGATGACGAGCCCGGACTCGCCCGGCGCGCAGTCGCTCGCCCCCTCGCCGTCCGGGTGCACGATCCGCACCTGGGTGTACGGCAGGCGCACGCCCGAACTGCCCACCTTGACCTGCTCGATCGGCGGCGTGATGCACGTCACGGCGGTCGTCTCGGTCATGCCCCAGCTTTCCCGGATCCGCAGCCCGGTCATCCGATGGAACGCCTGCGCGACGGTGGTCGACAACGGCGCCGTCGAGGAAGCGACGTAGCTCAGCGTCGAGATGTCAGCGCCGTCCATCGGGACCGAAAGCACCTGGTTGACCAGCGTCGGCACCAGCGTCAGCATGTTGGCCCGCGTGACATCAACGATCCGCCAGATATTCGGCAGCACTGACGGATGCCGGAAGCCGGCGGCGGTCATCAGGATGACCGTCGCACCCTTCGCCAGCGGGCCGAAGCAGCCGACCACGGCACCCGCGACGTGGAAGACCGGCACGCCGACCAGCCTCACCTCCGTCGAGTCGAAACCCGACAGGTATTTCGACGCCCACACCCAGAACACCTGGTTGCGGTGCAGGTGGCGCGCCAGCTTCGGCGCGCCCGTCGTGCCGCCGGTATGAAAGAGGGATGCCGTGTCGTCGGCCGAAAAGACGCGCCCGGACAGCAACCGGTCCGCGGGATAGCGCTCCACCGCTGCCGCGAAGTCGATCACGGGCACGCCGTTCACCGCGGCGGGTGCCGGTCCGGTACCGCCCACGCGGATCACGGCCGCCAGCGACGGCAGCCCACGCGCGACGGCCTCGGCCTTGGCCCAGATCCCGGTGTTCCCGTCGCCGGCATACGCCACCAATACCCTGGTGCCGGCCGCGCGGAACATCTGCACCAGGATGTCCGGCTCGAGCATCCAGTTCGCCGGATTCACGATGCCGGCCGCCTGCGCGCCCCACAGCACCAACTGCGACTCGGGAATCGCCGGCAGCAGCACCGACACCACGTCGTCCTTGCCGACGCCAAGGTCGCCAAGCAGGTTGGCCGTCTGGTGGACCTTTGCCCGCAGTTCGGCATAGGTGACCTGGCGGGCAGTCTCCAGCGGACGGGCGCCGTCGGTGAAATAGTGGATGGCGACTTTGGACGGTGCGATGGCACAACCGTCCATCAGCATCTCGTAGGTCGAGGCCGGCAGCTTGCGGGCCGCAAGCGGCACCTGCTCGAATCGCGCCACCTCGGATTCGTTCAAGAGGACTTCGTCGGTCCAGTAATCAGGCATCTGGGCAGTCATGGAGCGCTCCATTGCAAGGCTCATTCGCGTTCAAGTTGGATGTCGCGTGCCAGCCGCGAAAAGCGGTCGGACTCCTGGCGGTAGTACGTGGCGGCCTGCTCCAGATCCATGGGAGTGCCGGCCGAATTGCCGCGCTCGGCGACCCAATCCCGGAAAGCCGGGGCGGCGACGATCGCGCTGGCGGCCTTGCCGACGGCCTCGGCAGTCGCCTTCGGCAGCCTGGAAGGCACGAACAGGCCGGTCCACATCGCGTAGTGGAAGCCACGCAATGCGGCAATGTCGTCAACGGACGGGACCTCCGGCAAGGCGGCATGCCGCTCCGCTGACAGGATCCCCAGCACCTTGATCTTGCCGGCCTTCGCCGCCTCGATGTAGCCGGGAATCAGCGGCAGGAACGTGATATCCACCTGGCCGCCCATCAGGTCCTGCATGACGGGCGCGCCGCCCTTGTAGGGCACGTGATTGACCGGAAGGCTGAGGCGCCGGCCAAAGTCGACGCCCACCATGTGGAAGATGGAACCGACACCCGTGCTGGCAAACGACAGCGGCTGCGCGCCGGGCTGCCTTGCCTTGTCGATCAACTCCCTGAGGCTGTTCGCCGGGTAGGTGGGCCGTGCCATCACCGCCAGCACGCCCGAGGTCAGTTGCGCGACCATGCGGAAGTCCTCCGGCTTGTAGCGAACGCTCTTCATGGCCAGCGGCGGCAGCGTCAGTTCGTTCGGCGAGGCCACCAGCATCGCCAGCGTCTCGCCGTCGGCCTTGAGCAGGCGCTGCGCGCCCAGCGATCCCGATGCGCCGCCGAGATTCTCGACCACGACCACACGGTTCAGGCGCGTACCAAGGTCGGCCTGGATCCGCCGCGCGACAATGTCGAACGAACTGCCGGCCGGGTAAGGAACGATCAGTGAGGCGGGCGTGCGGCCCGGCGACTGCGCCAGCGCGCAGTTGCCGGCTCCCGTGCCGAGGATCAGCAGCGACGCCGCCGCGAGCCTCGCGCAGCGACACCTCCATGCGAGAAATGCCATCTTGTTGTCTCCAGTTTTCTTTATCATTCCCGGGCCCGGCGCCATGCGCAGGGCGCAGGTCGCCTTCCGCGCGACGCAAGGCATCGCGCGGCACCGCCTGATATCCGGGTTCCCGACGAGGGCGCTGGCCTAGAAATGCAGCCTGGCCAGCGATTCCGCGACGCAGACGGGCTTGGGCGCGCCTTCCAGCTCGAACGTGACGGCCCAGGTCACCTTCACGCCGCCCTCGCCTGCGTCATCCACGTCTTGCAGGACAGCGCGGACGCGCACCCTTGCGCCGACATGTACTGGTGCGGTAAAGCGAACGCGGTTCAGGCCGTAGTTGATCCGCGCCCGCACGCCCTCGAACTGCGTCACTTGCGCCATCAGCATCGGCAGCAGCGACAGTGTCAGCAACCCATGCGCGACCGGCCCGCCGAACGGCGACTCGCGCCTGGCGCGCTCCGGATCGACGTGGATCCACTGGTCGTCGCCCGTGGCTTGCGCAAACAGGTCGACCGCCTGCTGCGTGACCTGATGCCAGTCGCCGGGCCCGGCCTCCTTGCCCTGGAATGCCTTCAGGGCTTCGATTGACGTGAAGGTCTGCATGGGTGCTCCCCTGGGCCAGCCGATTCTCAACGCCCCGTGAACCGGGCTTCGCGACGTTCAACGAAGGACTGGATGCCTTCCTTGAAATCCTCCGACGCAAAGACCTCTTCGCGCACCTGCGGGATCACCGCGATGGCCGCCTGCTCGCCATGCTCGATATAGGTCAGCGCCGCCGCCTTGGTGGCGCGCAGGCCGATCGGCGCCACCCTGGCGATCGCGCGGGCAATTTCCATCGCGCGCTCGCGGTGGCGCCCGTACGGATGGACCTCCTGCACAAAGCCGCAGCGGTATGCCTCTTGCGCGGAGAATTCGTCGCACAGGAACAGGTGATACATGGCATTGCCCCAGCCCGTGCGCGTCAGGTAGCGGAAATGCGCGCCACCAAGCGGGGCAATCCCGCGCTTCGATTCCAGCTGGCAGAAGCGCGCGGTATCGGCCGCGATCACGATGTCCGAAGCCAGCATCTGCTCGATGCCGATGGTGTAGGTGATGCCGTGCACCACCGAGATCACGGGCTTGCGGCAGCGCTTGCGCAGGCCGAACGGATCGACCTGGTCGTCGGGAATCGGCTTTGCCGTGGCGGTCGGGCCGAAGAACTTCGGCATGTCGAGGCCCGCCGTGGTGTGCTCGCCGGCCGGGTCCAGCACTGCCACCCACAGGTTGTCGTCGTTGTCGAATTCGGTCAGCCGCTGTGACAGCTGCTGCATCAGTTCCGGGGTGATGGCGTTCTTCTTGGCTGCGTTGTCGAGCGAGATGATGGCGATATGGTCCTCGATCGTCATGCGGACTTCGGGCGTTCCTGCTGCGGTGCTCATGATGGCTTCCTGTGCTTGAGGTGGATCGGGATAAGAGACAAGGGACAAGGGTGGATGGGGTGGATGGACTCAGACCGCGGTCAGGCCGCCGTCGACGGCGAGGATCTGGCCGGTGATGTGCTTGCCCGCGTCGCTGGCAAACAGCAACGCAGCGCCCTTCAGGTCGTCGTCGTCGCCGATGCGCTGCAGCGGCGCGCGTTCCGACAGCTTCTCGACGCCGACCTTCTCGATCGTTCCCCTGGTCATCTTCGATGGGAAGAAGCCCGGTGCGAGCGCGTTGACGGTGATGCCGTACGGCCCCCATTCGCCGGCGAGCGCGCGCGTGAGGTTCACGACCGCGCCCTTGCTGGTGTTGTAGGCAAGCGTCGGCTGGCCCTTGGGACCATTGCCCTTCAGGCCGGCAATCGAGGCCAGGTTGATCACGCGGCCGTAGCGGTTCGGGAGCATCGACAGCTTCCCGATCTTCTGCGTCAGCAGGAAGATCGCGCGCACGTTCAGGTTCATGACCTTGTCCCAGGCGGCCAGCGGATGGTCGGCCGTGGCCGCGCCCCACGTTGCGCCCGCGTTGTTGACCAGGATGTCGACCTTGCCAAGGCGTTCCATCGCTTCATTGGCGAGCCGCTCGACATCGTCCTCGGCCGCGTTGTCGGCGGCGATCCAGCTCGCGTCAACACCCAGGCTGGCCAGGTGCGCCTGCGCCGATTGCAGCGCGTCCGCCTTGCGCGCCGAGATCACCACGCGCGCGCCCTGCGTGCCGAGCGCTTCGGCAATCTGCAGCCCCAGGCCGCTGGATCCGCCGGTGACGAGGGCCGTGCGGCCCTTCAGGTCGAAAAGATTTGCCACTACTGTCATTGCTGTCTCCTTGCTGAGGGATGGATGCTGTCAAAGCACTGTCAAAGCACTTCAAACAGGCCGGCGGCGCCCTGGCCGCCGCCGATGCACATGGTCACCACGACATACTTCGCGCCGCGGCGCTTGCCTTCGATCAGCGCATGGCCGGTGAGCCGCGAGCCGCTGACGCCGTAGGGATGGCCGACCGCGATCGCGCCGCCGTTGACGTTGAGCCGGTCGTCGGGAATGCCGAGCCGGTCGCGGCAATAGAGCACCTGGCAGGCGAACGCCTCGTTCAGCTCCCACAGGCCAATGTCTTCCAGCCGGACGCCGGCGCGCTCCAGCAGGCGCGGCACGGCAAAGACCGGACCGATGCCCATTTCGTCCGGCTCGCAGCCGGCAATGGCGAAGCCGCGGAACAGCCCCATCGGCTCGATGCCCCGCTGCTCCGCGAGCTTCGCGCTCATCACCACGCAGGCCGACGAGCCATCGGAGAACTGGCTCGCGTTGCCGGCGGTGACCACGCCGCCCGGCAGCGCGGGACGAATGCGCGAGACCGCCTCCAGCGTGGTGTCGGCGCGGATGCCTTCGTCGTGCGAGATCGTGACTTCACGGGTGATGACGCGACCGTCAGCCTCTACCACGCCCATGGTGGTGGTCATCGGTACGATTTCGTCGTCGAACTTGCCGGCGGCCTGTGCCGCGGCGGCGCGCTGCTGGCTGCGCACGCCATAGGCATCCTGAACGTCCTTGCCGATGCCATAGCGCCTGGCAACCTGCTCGGCGGTCTGCAGCATGTTCCAGTACAGCTCCGGCTTGTGCTCGGCCAGCCACGGATCGCGCCGCATGTGCGTGTTCGCCTGGTTCTGGACGCACGAGATCGACTCGACGCCACCGGCGACAATGGCCGGCGCGCCCTCCAGCATCACGCGCTGCGCCGCCATGGCAATGGTCTGCAGGCCGGACGAACAGAAGCGGTTGACGCTGACGCCGCCCGTGGTGACCGGCAGGCCAGCGCGCAGCGCGATGGCTCGGGCGATATTGCCGCCCGTGGTGCCTTCGCCAAAGGTCCCGCCGATGATGCAGTCCTCGATCTCGGCCGGGTCGAGACCCGAGCGAGCCACGGCATGCTGCACCGCATGCGCGCCGAGCGTGGCGCCATGGGTCATGTTGAAGGCGCCCTTCCAGCTCCTGGCCAGGCCGGTACGGGCGGTCGATACGATGACGGCCTCATTCATGATGGTTTTCCGTTGGGTTGGGGAATTCAGGCGTTGAAGGCGTTGCCTTCGTCGGCAAGCTGTTCGATGAGCGCTACCGGGATCCAGCCGGGATCCTCGGCGGACAGCGCGCGCAGCGTGCGCCGGACGTTGGTCACGCCAACCGTATCGGCGTAGAACATGGGTCCGCCCCGCCAGCTCGGGAAGCCATACCCGTGCAGGTAGACCGCATCGATATCGGAGGCGCGGGCGGCTATGCCTTCCTGCAGGATGGCGGCGCCTTCGTTCACCAGCGCGTAGACCAGCCGCTCGACGATCTCCTCGTCGCGGAAGCGCCGGGGCGTCACGCCGTGCTGCTGCCAGTACCCTTCCAGCATGGCGCGCGTGCGTGCCGACGGCAACGCCTTGCGTTGGCCGGCCGCGTAGTCGTACCAGCCTGCGCCGGTCTTCTGGCCGAAGTGGCCGGCTTCGCACAGGCGGTCGCCCAGTTCGAAGCGGGGCAAGGCCGGATCCTCGGCATAGCGGCGCTTGCGGATGGCCCAGCCGATATCATTGCCGGCCAGGTCGGCCATGCGGAACGGCCCCATCGCGAAGCCGAAGGCCTCGATGGCGCGGTCGACCTGTTCCGGCAGGGCGCCCTGCTCCAGCAGTTCGCCGGCGCGCCGGGTGTATCTGGCCAGCATGCGGTTGCCGATAAAGCCGTCGCAGACGCCGGACACCACCGCCACCTTGCCGATCCGGCGCGCCAGCCGCATCGCGGTTTGCAGCACGTCGGGCGCGGTCTGCGCGCCTCGCACCACTTCCAGCAGGCGCATCACGTTGGCGGGACTGAAGAAATGCAGGCCCACCACATCCTGCGGGCGCCCGGTCTCTGCGGCGATGCGGTCGACGTCGAGCGTCGAGGTATTGGTGGCCAGGATCGCACCGGGGCGCGCCACCTCGTCGAGCGCCCGGAAGGTGCGCAGCTTGACGTCCATGTCTTCATAGACCGCCTCGATCACGAGGTCGCAATCGGCAACGCGGCCGAGTTCCACGGTCGGCTGCAGCAGCGCCATCCGCGTCTCGACGCCTTCGACGGACAATTTGCCCTTCTTCACGCTGGCCTCGTAGTTGCGCCGGATGGCGGCAACCCCCTTCTGCACCGCGGCTTCCGAGACGTCCAGCAGCACCACGTGCATGCCGGCGCTGAGGAAATTCATTGCGATGCCGCTGCCCATCAGCCCCGCGCCAACGACGGCCACCTTGTCGATGGTCCGTTCCGCCACCGATTCGGGCACGTCCGCCAGCTTGGCCGCCGCCCTTTCCGCAAAGAACGCATGGCGCAGCGACTTCGACACAGGACCGTTCATCAGTTCGAGGAAGAAGCGGCGTTCGAGCGCCAGGCCCTCATCGAAAGGCAGCTTGAAGCTGGCCTCGATGGCGTCCAGGCAACGCCGCGGCGCTGGCAGGTTCTGGTAGCGCGCGGCAATGGCGGGACGCGCCACCGCCAGGTAGCCCTCGGGATTCGGATGGCTGACCGACAGGTCGCGCACGCGCGGATGCGGCCCGGGACGCGCGGAGACCTCGCGCGCAAAGGCGAGCGCGGCGGGCAGGATGTCGCCGTCCACCAGCCGGTCGAACAGCCCGGACCCGGCCAGCGCCTCGGACGGGATCGAAGTGCCGTGGACGATCATGTTGGTGGCCGCCTCCAGGCCGATCAGGCGCGGCAGCCGCTGGGTGCCGCCGGCACCGGGCAGCAGTCCCATCGTTACTTCGGACAAGGCGATGCGCGCCCTGGGCACGGCCACGCGGTAATGGCACGCCAGCGCCAGTTCCAGGCCACCGCCCATTGCCACCGAGTGCACGGCGGCAACCACCGGCTTGGCGCTGTCTTCGATGGCCGCGAGCACGGTGTTGAGGCCCGGCTCGCGGCCGGTCTTCGGCGAATTGAATTCGCGCATGTCGGAGCCGCCGGAAAAGGCCTTGCCGGCGCCGCTCAGCACAATGGCCTTGACGCTTGCATCGGCCGCGGCGCGGTCGATGCCGTCGACAATGCCGACGCGCACGGCATGGCCCAGGCCGTTGACCGGCGGATTGGCGATCGTGATGACCGCGATGTCGTCGATGACTGTGTACTCGGTGCTCATGGGAGGTCCTTTGCGTCTTTCGCGTCTTTCGCGTCTATTGCGTCTTTTGCGTATCGGGGGATTTCTGCCCGGCTCAGGTTGGGGGAACTGCGCTGAGTGCGGCCGCCGCTCAGGCGCCGACCGGCGCCGGGGCCTGCGTGCGCTGCAGGAAGCGGCTGAAGATCTCCTGTGCCTCCGGTGACTGGCGCAGGGTGTCGAAGACGACGGTCTCGCGCTCGAGACTGCTCTCGACCAGCGCACGGGTGGCGTCGCGCACCAGTCCGCGCGTTGCCATCAGGGCCTGGCGCGGCTTGGCGGCAAGGCACTTCGCGACCGACAAAGCCTCATCGCTGACGGCGTGCTGGGGCATGACGCGATTGACCAACCCCGCCCGATGCGCCTCGGCGGCGGGAATGGTGGCGCCGAGCAGCAGCCATTCAGCCGCCTTGTTGCGGCCGACCACATGCTGCAGCAGCAGCGTGGATGCAAATTCGGGGCACAGGCCGAGATCGACAAACGGGAAGCGGATGCGCGCGTCGTCGGAGGCGACGACATAGTCGCAATGCAGCAGGACGGTGGCGCCAATGCCTACCGCATGTCCGCACACGCAGGCCACCATCGGCTTGCGCAGCGCGATGACTGCGCGCAGGAACGGCGCGGCGGGCGACGTCTTGTGTTCGGCGGCCTGCCCATTCACGAACAGCCCGATGTCATTGCCGCTGCTGAAGTTGCCGCCCTCGCCCTGCAGCAGCACGGCGCGGACGTCGTCGCGGCGATCGGCTGCCACGACGGCGTCGGCGAGCGCCTGATACATCTGCGCGGTGATCGCGTTCTTCTTTGCCGGCCGGTTGATCGTCACGACCAGCACGCCGTCGTCCAGGTGCAGCAGCACGTCCGTGGTCATCTTTCTCTCCTTCGGTTCCGACTCCGGTGGAGTCGTGTCGTTGAGGAGAGTTTGGATGCCGGGCGCGAATCTCGCTGTCGGAACTCACTCTGCGCCGTGTCAGCGTTTTCTGAAGCTGCCGCCGGCGCAGGTAGCGGTCCGGACTTCAGTCGATCAGGCGATGCTCGACGGCATAGCGTGCGAGTTCGGCGTTGCTGGCGACACCGAGCTTCTTCAGGATGCGCGAGCGATAGGTGCTCACGGTCTTCACGCTGAGGAACATCTGGCGGCCGATCTCGGTCAGGCGGATGCCGCGCACGATCAGCAGCATGATCTCGTACTCCCGCGACGACAGTTGCCGGTGCGGCGCACTGTCGGCGACACGGTCGAAGCCATCCAGCAGGCAGTTGGCCACCGCGGGCGTCATATAGCGCTTGCCCTTCGCCACGTTGCGGATGGAATCGACCAGCTCCATCGCGTCCATGTCCTTGGTGACATAGCCGGATGCGCCCGCCTGGAAGGCCCGCAGCGCATACTGCTCGGCCGGGTACATGCTCAGCACGACCACCGGCATCGCGGGCCGCTCGGCGCGCAGCGAAGGCAGCATCTCCAGGCCGCTGCGGCCCGGCAGGTTGACGTCGAGCAGCGCCACGTCGAACGGCTGCTCGCGCAGGCGGCCCAGCGCCTCGGAGGCGTCGCCGGCTTCGGCTACGACGTCGAATTCATCGTGCTCGGCCAGCAGGCGCTTTAGCCCCTGGCGGAATATGGTGTGATCGTCGATCAGCAGCAGGCGAATCATGTCTCTCTCCGTCTTCATCCGCGCCGGTGCTGGTGCATCCGGTCGCTTGTGCATTGGCTTGCCGACGGGTGCAGGATGGGACCGGCACGCTCAGGCGCACGCGCGCGCCGGAGCGCGGTCCGGTGTCCAGGGCCAGCATGCCGTCGAGTTCGCGCGCCCGTTCCTGCATGCCGAGCAAGCCCAGGTGCCCTTCGGCCGTAGCAGAGCCGAAATCAAATCCGAGGCCGTTGTCCGAGATTTCCACGTCCAGCCGGTCCTCTGCCCAGTCGAGGCTGACCATGACTTCCGTGGCCATCGAATGACGCGCGACGTTGGTCAGCGCTTCCTGGAAGATCCGGTAGATGCCCATTTCCCGGCAGCGGTCCATGGCGCGCGCGTCGCCGGCAGTGCGCATGCGGGTGGCAATGCCGTAGCGTCTCTCGAAACGGCCGAGGTCCAGGCACAACGTGTCGCACAAGCCCAGGTGATCGAGGGCGCCCGGCCGCAGCCCTTCGGAAATGGTGCGCACGGCCTCGATGGTCTCCTGCGTGAGCTGCAGGGTCTGGGCCGCGGTCAGCGCCAGGGACGCAAGGGCCGGCGCCTCCGTCTGGCTGCGCCTGGCGCGCGGCGCGCGGGCGCGGTCCAGCGCCTCGATGCCGCGCGACAGCCGCGACAGGTCGAACTTGATCGCCGTCAGCATGCCGCCGATGACGTCGTGCAGCTCGCGCGCCACGCGGTTGCGCTCGTTCTCGCGCACGCTGTTGGCGCTTGCCACCAGTTCCTGCAGGCGCTCGCTGGCCTCGACCAGCCGGTCACGCTGCCGCTCGCGCTCGGTAATGTCGATGCCGACGCCAACGATCGCCGGGCGCCCGTGAATGATCACGCGCGTGCCATGGATCTCGAAGCAACCCGGGTTGTGGGACGATGTCCGGCGAATGACGAACAGGTCGGCGGGCGCGGCGCCCTTGATCCTGCGCGCGTACTGGTCCATCAGCTCGGCGCGTTGCGATGGGTGGGCCACGTCGCGCAGGCGGGCGCCGAGCAGTTGCTCGCGCCTTAGCCCGCACATGCGCGCGAAAGTCTCGTTGACGTAGCGGAAACGGCCATCCTGCAGGATGTAGATGCCGGCGATGGATTGTTCGACGATGCCCTTGAAGGGCACCTCGTAATCATCCAGGTCAACGTCGAGTTCGTCCGTTTCGGCCATGGCAGCGGTCCGCAATCTGCATGATGGTTGTCATTCAGGAGAATGACGATCACAATGCAGAATGTCAAGGTGACATGATGGGAATGACAGATGGGCCACTCTCAGGCGGACAAGGCGCGCAGCAGGGAGCGCATTCTGGAGCAGGCAGCGGAACAGATCCGGGATGGCGGGCTGGAATCCGTCAGCGTCGGCAAGCTGATGCGCAGCGCCAACCTGACCCATGGCGGCTTCTATGGTCACTTCGCCTCGCGCTCGGAATTGCTGGTGCACGCGCTGGAACGCGCGCTGGATGACGGCAAGGCCGCATTCGAGGCCAAGAGCGGCAAAGGGACGCCTGACTATGGCGCCACGGTGCGCGGCTACCTGAGCCGCACGCATCGGGAGGCGCGCACCACCGGTTGCGCGATCGCCGCGCTGGCGGGCGACGTGGCGCGTGCCGACGAGCCCGCGCGCGAAGCCATGTCGGCCCATATCGAACGGTTTATCGCGCGGATGGACGAGACACTGGGCGGTGACGATCCCGACAAGGCCATGTTCGCCGTCAGCGCGATGATCGGCGCGCTGGTGGTGTCACGGGTGCTTGCCGATGGCAAGCGGTCCGATGCGGTGCTGGCCGCGGCCAGGCGCGAGTTGCTGGCATTGCGCGAACGGGAATGAGCTGTGGAGCCCGCCACGGCGAGCCAGCCCGATCACTGCGGCGACGACGGCGGGACGCGCCGAGCGGCTCTCTCGTCTAGGCATGGTTGTGTTGACAGACGGCGGTCAGCGTCGCGACCCGTTCGCTCCCCTGGCACACTTTCACTTCGTATTGCTGGAGCGTGCCAAGAAGCTGCTCGCCCATCGCCGACACCGTCAACGGTTCCCGCAAGCGTGCGAACTGCGCGGCGTCGCCGAAATAACGGACGGTGAACCACAGCGGAAACTGCGCGTTTGCGTCAGCACGCAACCGGATCGCCGTATCGAGCAGCCGTGCCACTCGCAGGCAATGCGCAATGCCGTCGTCATGGCGGTACGCTGCGGGCCGGGTCGCGCCATGCCAGGGCACATAACTGGAGGAAGGCAGTTCGGCTGCCACGACAACGTGCGCGCGGCTCACGGGAAGCCCCGCTTGCGTGAGCTCTGCCAACCATCGTTGCTGGTGGCCCTGCGCATGCGACAGGCGCGCATCGAGGCCGAATGGGCCATCTCGCAATGGCCCGCCGGTATGCACGGTCAGCATGACCGGGCTGGCGACACCGCATGTTGTGTCCAGCACGACGCCCAGCAACAACTCGGCAATACCGCGGCCGATGGTCTCGCGTGGCGCCTGTTCCTGCTGTGCTTTCCGTGAAGCTTCCGCGCGCGAAGCGGTCGGCGTGACAACCATCTCTTCCTCCTGCCTTGTCAGTGACGCCGCGAAGGCGCAGCAGGACCGACTATAGCGATGGGATATGCCGGGAAGCGATGTCGAAGCAAATAGAGAAAAATCTGACACGCCCTGTCAGTGATCGCGATGCCGCTGCGGTTCGTGCCTTGTGCCGTCCATCCGCGGCGAAGCTGGCCGGCTTGCTGCGGCGGCGCCCTACCGGCACCCTACCGGCGCCGCATCATCGCCACGATCGAGTCCAGCCGCGTCCTGTCGCACGCCAACGGCATGCCGTCGGCGAAGACGGGCTGCGCCAGGCGCGTCAGCACATCGCCCGGCGGTGCTTCCACCACCAGCCTTGCGCCGTTGGCATGGGCCAGCACCATGGTGTCGTGCCAGCGCACCGGCGTGGCCATGTTCAGCGCCAGGTCGTCGGCGATCTTGCGTGGGTCGCGCAGTTCGCGCGCCTTGCTGGCGCTGAAATAGCGCAGCGAAGGTGCGGACAGCACCACGGCCTGCATGGCCTCTTGCAGTGCAAGCGACGCGGCATCGAGCAGCGGGCAATGCGATGGCACATGGATGGCGACCGGTTTTGCCGCCTGCGCGCCGGCGGCCAATGCCAGCGCTGACACCTCGGCCATCGCAGCCTCGCTGCCGGCGATCACGATCTGCGTGGGGGCGTTGAAGTTTGCCAGGTACACCGGCCGTTGCGGCGAGCAGACCTGTGCCACCAGCGGTGCGAGCCGGTTCTGGTCGAGCCCCAGGATGGCGGTCATGCCGTAGCCGCCGGGATAGGCCTGCGCCATCAGCTCCCCGCGCAGGCGCACCAGGCGCAGGGCATCGGCAAAGGCAAGCACACCAGCAGTCACCGCGGCGGCATACGCGCCGATGGACAGCCCGGCCACGGCGTCGGCGCGGGCGTCGTGCGCGGCCAGGCACCGTGCCATCGCCACGCCTGACGTCAGCAGGCACAGCTGCGTCCAAACCGTGGATTGCAGGCGCTCGGGCGTATCCATCCCTGCCACCGGCACCTGCAGGATCTCCTCGGCCTCGGCCAGCACCGCCGTTACTGCCGGGTCCGACGGCAGGTCCTTCAGCATGCCGGGGCGTTGCGTCCCCTGGCCGGGAAAGGTGATCAGGACTTGCATGGCGCCGGTTGCCAGGGATCGTCGCACAGGCGCGGGCCTTGGCCGGTCTTCAGCAGCACCCTGCCGCCGCCGCGCAGGCGTTCCAGCAGCGCGAACCCGCCGTGCGGGGTCGCGACCTGGATGTCGACGCGGGCCGGTGCGGCGCGCAGCAATTCGGCAAGCAGTTGGAGATGGCCGGGCGGCAGCGGCTGCTCTGCCTGCACGACCAGGTCGAGGTCGCTGTCGGCATGCAGCACGTTGTGCGCGCAGGCGAGCGAGAAGCCGGCGCTGCCGGTCACGCCCCAGCGGATGCCGGCGGCATCGAGCGGGTCGGCGATGGCCTCCAGCGCGCGGATGGGGGCCAAGGCCGCCAGCGCCGGGCGCAGGCGCCAGGCGCGTTGGGCGGCGAGGTCCATCGGCGTGACGAGCTTGCGGATCGCCGATGGCGCGATCCAGGTGCCGAAGCGCTCGGCGCGCGTGCTGCCGCGCAGGCCGACCGGGATCTCACCCGGCCGGCGGCCGTCGCGCCGCACGACTAGCGGGGTGTCGTGCAGTGCCGGCAGCGAGACCCACGCCGGCAGCGCATCGCGCTCCAGGGCACTGGCCGGGTCGTCCAGCCAGACCAGGTCGTGCGGCGCGGGCGTGGCAGGCATAAGGGGGCTCAGGCTTGCCATTGCCGCGACAGGCACGCGCGGACCGCGGCCGACGCTTGCCGGTTGGCCCCGCCGAGACGGCCTTGCAGGCCCTGCGTCGGGTCGCGGCGGATGTCGGCCAGCGCGGACAGGATGGTGTCGCGGGCCAGGTGCGCGTCGGCCGCCTCCGGTGCGCTGGCCGACTCGACATCGATCAGCCGCCACAGGATGCCCAGCGTGGCGAAGTTCTCGATGTCGTAGGCCATCGGCGGCACCGTCGACGCCAGCGCTTCCAGGTCCTCGACCGTGCGCATGGTGATGCGGGCGGCGGCTTCCTTGCCCATCGCATGCACCAGCACGCCACGGTCATTGAGCGCGATGATGCGATTGGCCTGGTAGCCGTGCGCGAGGAAGGCGCCCGACATGGCGCGCCCGACGATCAGCGCGACCACCGGGTGTCCGGCGAGGCGTGCCTCGGCATAGGCGGCCACCGCCCCCGCCAGCGACTGGTGGATGCCAAGGGCCTCTTCACGCCGGCCGTACGCCTGGCTTGGTGTATCGACAATCGCCACGATGGCGCGCCTGGCCGGCGCGGCACGATCCGCCTCGATCGCTTCGCGCACCGCGCGCGCCAGCGACCAGCCCTCCAGCAGCCCGGCCTCGCCATTGCGCGCGCGCGGGAAGCGGCTGCCGGCATCGGGCACGAGCGCGATCCAGCGCACCGCGGTGCCGGCCAGTTCGCCGTCGGCCACCTGCACGGAGTCCGGGTAGCCCGGCTGGCGCGACGCCGTTGGCGCCAGCGCCTGCAGCCAGCGTTCGCCGCGGCTGGCTTCGCGCGCGGCAGCGGGATGAAGTGGTGCGTTCATGCGTCGGTCCCCCGTTGAAACAGCGCCTGCACCTGCGCGGGCGTGGGTTGGGCACTGGCGTCGTACGCCTGCAGCGCGGCCAGGTATTGCGTGTACTGCTCGCTGCGATGGCTGGCGGCGCCCGGCTCGCGCAACAGCGCGGCGACCTGCGCGCGCATCGCGTCGCTGTCATCGTCGACATACGCATCGGCGAAACCGGTGGCGACGCGCTGCGTACCGCCGGTAAAGCTCCAGATAAAGGGCCGGTCGCGCGAGTCGTACTCGGCGATGCCCGCCTCTTGCTCGATCACGGCCGGGCCATTCAGCCCCAGGCGGCCTTCCTGCGTCATCACCAGCGCGCTGCACAGGCCGGCTGCGATCGACATGCCGCCAAAGCAGCCCACCTGTCCCGCGATCACGCCGACCACCGGCTGGTACCGGCGCAGATCAACGATCGCGGCATGGATCTCGGCAATCGCGGCCAAACCAAGGTTGGCCTCCTGCAGGCGCACGCCGCCGGTCTCCAGCAGCAGCACCGCGCGCGTCGGTTCGCCACGGCGGTTGTCTTCTGCGGCGAGTTCCAGCGCCCCCGCGATCTTGGCGCCGCCGACCTCGCCCATGCTGCCGCCCTGGAAGGCGCCTTCGATGGCCAGCACCACCACCGGCATCTGGTCGATGCGGCCCTTGGCCACCACCACGCCGTCATCGCTCTGTGGCACCACGCCCTGCGGCGGCAGCCATGGCGACTGCAGGCCATCGAACGGGCCCGCCAGTTCGCGGAAGGTGCCCGGGTCCAGCAATGCACGCGCGCGCTCGCGTGCGCCCAGTTCGATAAAGCTGTTGCGCGCCAGCAGTTCTGCCGTGTTCATGCACCGTCTCCTTGTTGCGGGTCGCCCAGCGCTTCAAAGGCTTCCGCCAGGCGCATGCCGACCACGCCCGGCGTCGCGCCGAAATCGTGGATGCGGATCTGCATCGAGGCGCGCGGCTCGGCGGCAAAGACACGCGAGAGCTGCGCATCCCAGACGCGGCCGTAGCCATTGACCGAGGTGGTGACCTCCACCGTGGTCTTGCCGCCCTGGCCGGGTTCGACCACCACCTCCAGGTCGCCCGATCCCACCACGCCTACCAGTACGCGCCCGGTGGCCGGCTGTCCCGCCGGGAATTCAAATCGCAGTTGTTCCATCAAAGCCCCCTGAAGTCGTTATTCGCGGCAGTTCTAGCGGCCGTTCTCGCGGCCGTCACATCGGCAGTCCCGTCTCGTGACAGCCCGTCGAGGAAGATCGTCGCAGCCAGCAGGTCCGCCGCGCCGCCCGGCGAGGCCCGCCGGGCCAGCATGCCCGCATCGAGGCTGCGCAGCTGGCGCCGCCCGGCCACCGTGCCCGCGCCGCCTGCCAACAGCACCGCCCTGGCGCCCGCCTGCATGTAGTCCAGCCCGGGCCGTCCCGACCTGGCCAGCACGCAGGTATCGTCCAGCTCGCTCATCAGCGCGAGCAGCGCGTTCAGCCGTGCCGTCGATTCGGTATCGCCGCGCGCGCGGCTGCGCTGCAGCGCCGGCAGCGCCAGCCGCGTCACGTGCGGGAAGCCCGCGCGCGCCTGCGCGCGCGCGCCACCAACGCCGTAGGCCAGGCAGGCGAGTTCGCCCTTGTTGCCGGTAAGAACCGGCCGGTGCCGGTCTGCCAGCGAGGCAATGGCGCCGGCCCTGGCGCTGATCGCTCCGGCACTGGCGGCCAGCCCCGCCGCGCTGGCGTTCGCGGCGGCTCCTACCAGCAGGCCGATGCACCAGATCGCGCCGCGGTGCGTGTTGACGCCACCGGTGGCGGCCAGCATCACGGCCTCGGCCTCGCGCCCGAGCGCGCCCAGTTGTTCGCGCAGGCCATAGCCGAGGCGCGGCGCCTGCAGGCCGGCATCGGCCATGGCCGCGAACGACGGCCCCAGCGCGTGCGCCGAGCGCAGCATCAACGGCAAGGTCAGGTCGGCATGCGCCCCGCTGCCGCGGCTGTCGACCAGGCCGGGCTTGGGCGAGAGCCGCGCCTCTTCGGCGATGGCGCTGACGGCCAGTCCCGCCAGCGCCTCGGCATGGGCGGAGGCCGCTGGCCGGGCGTGCAGGATCCTTGCTGCGGCGCCTGCCATCACCAGCTCCGGAAGCGTGCCGGAGGCTCATACAGCCCGCCGGACCAGTCCACCAGGTCGGCCATGCTCTTGGCCGCCAGCAGGCTGCGCGTGGCCTGGCTGCGCTGCACGCCCAGGTCTTCCGGCAATGCGATCAGGCCGTCGCTGCGCATGCGGCGCGTGGTGGCGGGATCGTGCTTCATGCCGATGGGCGTGACGCCGGCCACGGCGGCAATCATCCGCCGCCGCTCTTCCAGCGATTGCGCCTTGTACAGGTAGGCGATGCCCTCTTCCGTCAGCACGTGCGTGACATCGTCGCCGTAGATCATCACCGGAGCCAGCGGCATGCCGCTTTCGCGCGCCACCTCGACCGCATCCATCGATTCAACGAAGGTCGGCTTGCCGCCCGCCTGGAAGGTCTCGACCATCTGCACCACCAGCTTGCGGCCGCGCGCGAGCGGATCGTCGGTCTCGATCAGGTCGAGCCAGGCCGGCGTCGGGTGCCGGCGCCCGCCTGGCTGGTGCCCCATGTTGGGCGCGCCGCCAAAGCCGGACAGGCGCCCGCGCGTCACCGTGGACGAATGGCCGTCGCCGTCGATCTGCAGCGTCGAGCCGATAAACAGGTCCACCGCATATTGGCCGGCGAGCTGGCAGAAGGCCCGGTTCGAGCGCATCGAGCCGTCCGCACCGGTAAAGAAGACGTCCGGCCGCGCGGCGACGTAGCTTTCCATGCCCAGTTCGCTGCCGAAGCTGTGCACGCTCTCGACCCAGCCGGTTTCGATCGCGGGGATCAGCGTCGGGTGCGGGTTGAGCGTCCAGTACTTGCAGATCTTGCCTTTCAGCCCGAGCGACTCGCCGTAGGTCGGCAGGATCAGCTCGATCGCCGCGGTATTGAAGCCGATGCCATGGTTGAGCGACTGCACCTGGTGGCGCTCGTAGATGCCACGGATCGCCATCATCGCCATCAGCACGTGGACCGGCTTGATCAGCCGCGGGTCGCGCGTGAACAGCGGTTCGCAGAAGAATGGCTTGTCTGCCTGCACCACGTAGTCGATCCAGGAACCCGGCACGTCGACGCGCGGCAGGCCCGCGGGATCGTCGACGATCTCGTTGACCTGCGCGATCACCAGCCCGTCGCGGAATGCCGCGGCCTCGACCAGCGCCGGCGTATCTTCAGTGCTCGGGCCGGTGTAGAGGTTGCCCTGGCGATCCGCCTTAAAGCCGGCGATCAGCACCACATTGGGCACCAGGTCCACGTACAGCCGCGAATACAGCTCGATATAGGTATGGATCGCGCCCACTTCGAGCTGCCCATCCTCCAGGAACTGCGAGATGCGGATGCTCTGCGCCCCCGCGTACGAGAAATCCAGCTTGCGCGCGATGCCGCGTTCGAACAGGTCAAGGTGCTCGACCCGGCTGACGCTGGGAATGATCATGTGGAGCGCATTCACGCGCCCGGGATCGACCTGCGCCAGCGAGCGCGACAGGAAGTCAGCCTGCTTCTGGTTGTTGCCCTCCAGCACGACGCGGTCGCCGCAGGCCAGCACGGCCTCCAGGAACGCGACGATGTCGCTGGTCGGCACCACCTTGCCGTCGGCAATGGCGGCGGCGTTCTGCTTGCGGCGCGCCTTGGCTTCCCTGCGGGTATTCCACTGGCGGCCCGTGCTGGTGTTGGTCATCGCGTCTCCGGCTGGCGTCTGTCTGATGGCTACACCTTAAACAGGCGGCGTCCAGCAAACAATCACGCCAGGAAATGAACCGTTACGCTGGCCGGAAGCGAGACCAGGGTGTGGGCGAAAAACCGCCCCCTGCCCTACTGGTCAGCCTCGCGCATCGCCATGCGACAAACCGCGGCCAGCGCCAGCAGGTTGGGGTCCCGTTCGCGGCGGCGCTGGAAGTTCAGGGCGATGGTCTGCTTGATGTCGTATTCGCCGGCCAGCGGCACGAACGCCACATTGCGCGAATACACGCCTTTCACCCGGCCCGGCAGCAACGTGTAGCCGATGCCGCCGCCCACCAGGTTCATCAGCGAAAAGATATCGCCGACCTTCATCACCACATTAGGCGTGAATTCGGCGATGCGGAACGCCTCGACAAAGCCGCTGTACGTGACGAAACCTTCGCTCAGGGTGACGAAGGGCTCGTCCCGGCAGGCGCGCAGGTCCACCGCGGGCATCGAGGCATAGGGCGAATCGGCCGGCGCCGCAAAGAAGATATCGTCCTCGAACAGCGGGATCGACTCGATCTCCGGGTCGGGGTCGGGCACCGCCATCAGCGCAGCGTCGATCGAGCCTTGCTTTAGCTTCTGCAGGAGGTCCGCATTCGATCCCAGCACCAGTTCGGTCTGCAGTTCCGGGCGCCGCAGCTTCAGGCCGATCACGATCTTCGGCACGGTCTGGACCGTCAGCGAATAGAGCGACCCGATCTTGAGGTGGTCGGCCGAAAAGCCGGCGGCCTCGCGCGTGGCGCGGATGCCGTCGGCCATGGCCTTGAGCACTTCCCTTGCCGTATCCGCCAGCACATGGGCGGCGTCGGTCGGGATCAGGTTGCGGCCCTCGTGGCGGAACAGCGCGCAGCTGGTGCCCTCTTCCAGCGAGTGCAGCGCACGGTGCACGCTGACCGTGCTGGTATCCAGGATCTCGGCCGCCTTGGCCAGGTTGCCCGATTCCATGAACGCCAGCAACGCTTCGAGCTTGCGGAAGGTGATCTCTTCGCCAATGCGGATTCTCATGGGGTCGGGGGTGCTCGGGTGCAGGTTGGGGGCAGGCTCCTATCTTAGCCGCGTGGCGGGCAATGCGCACCGCTAACTGGACTGGCCGAGTTGCGTGAGGATCGCAGGGTTCTCCAGCGTCGAGGTGTCCTGCGTAATCTCCTCGCCCTTGGCCAGCGATCGCAGCAGCCGGCGCATGATCTTGCCCGAGCGCGTCTTGGGCAGGTTGTCGCCGAAGCGGATGTCCCTGGGCTTGGCGATCGGGCCGATTTCCTTGCCGACCCAGTTGCGCAGCTCGGCAGCAAGCTTGGCCGCCTCGTCTCCGCTCGGCCGCGAGCGCTTGAGCACGACGAAGGCGCAGATCGCCTCGCCGGTCATGTCGTCGGGACGGCCGACCACCGCGGCCTCGGCCACCAGCGGATTGGACACCAGCGCCGACTCGATCTCCATCGTGCCCATGCGGTGGCCCGACACGTTCAGCACGTCGTCGATGCGGCCCATGATGGTGAAGTAGCCGGTGTCCTTGTCGCGGATCGAACCGTCGCCGGCCAGGTAGAGCTTGCCGCCCAGTTCTTCCGGGAAATAGCTCTTCCTGAAGCGCTCCGGGTCGCCCCAGATGGTGCGGATCATCGACGGCCACGGGCGCTTGACCACCAGGATGCCGCCATTGCCGTCAGGCACGTCATGGCCGGTCTCGTCGACGATGGCGGCCATGATGCCCGGCAGCGGCAGCGTGCACGAACCCGGCACCAGCGGCGTCGCGCCCGGCAGCGGCGTGATCATGTGGCCGCCGGTCTCGGTCTGCCAGAAGGTATCGACCACCGGGCAGTTCTCGTTGCCGATGTTCTTGTAGTACCACATCCACGCTTCCGGGTTGATCGGCTCGCCCACGGTGCCAAGCAGGCGCAGGCTCGACAGGTCGTATTGCTTCGGATGGATTTTCTCGTCGGCCTCGGCGGCCTTGATCAGCGAGCGGATCGCGGTCGGCGCGGTGTAGAAGATGCTGACCTTGTGGCGCGCAATCATGTCCCAGAAGCGGCCGGCGTTCGGGTACGTGGGCACGCCTTCGAACACTACCTGCGTGGCGCCGGCGGCCAGCGGGCCGTAGGCGATGTAGGTATGGCCGGTGACCCAGCCGATGTCGGCGGTACACCAGAACAGGTCGTCGGGCTTGAGGTCGAAGGTCCACTTCATCGTCATCAGCGCCCACAGCAGGTAGCCGCCGGTGCTGTGCTGCACGCCCTTGGGCTTGCCGGTGGAGCCCGAGGTATAGAGCACGAACAGCGGGTGCTCGGCGCCGACGGGCTCGGCCTCGCAGGTATCGGGCTGGTTGGCGCAGACGTCGTCGAGCCAGCGGTCGCGGCCCTCGGTCCAGCCGACGTTGCCGCCGGTGCGGCGGTAGACGATCACGCTCTTGACCGCCTCGCAGCCGCCCAGCGCCAGCGCGTCGTCGGCGATGGCCTTCAGCGGCAGCGCCTTGCCGCCGCGCATCTGCTCGTCGGCAGTGATCAGCGCCACCGCGCCCACGTCGACCAGCCGCTCCTGCAGCGACTTGGCGGAGAAGCCGCCGAACACCACCGAATGCGTGGCACCCAGGCGCGCGCAGGCCTGCATCGCGGCCACGCCTTCGACCGACATCGGCATGTAGATCACGACGCGGTCGCCCTTCCTGATGCCGAGCGTCTTCAGGCCATTGGCCAGGCGGCACACCTTCGCATGCAGTTCGCGGTAGGTGACGCGCGTCACGGTGCCATCGTCGGCCTCGAACACGATCGCGACCTTGTCGGCGTTGCCGTTTTCAAGGTTGCGGTCCAGGCAGTTGTAGGACGCGTTGAGCTGGCCGTCCTCGAACCACTTGTAAAACGGCGCGTTGCTCTCGTCCAGCACCTTGGTGAAGGGCTTGTTCCAGTGCAGCAGCTCGCGGGCGTGGCGCGCCCAGAAGCCTTCGTAGTCGCGTTCGGCTTCCTCGCACAGCGCCTGGTAGGCGGCGAGGTCGGGAATGGCGGCCGGCCGGGCCGGGGCCCGCGCGGGCCGGATGGCCTGCTGGGCGTGCATGACGGATTCAAGCAGTTTCATGGTCAGGAGTCAGGTAGCGGCAACAGGAATCAGAGCACGACGAAGACGAACCACAGCACGACTGGAGCGATCACGGTGACCAGCGCGCCATAGATCAGCAGCGTGCGGAAGAAGGCCTGCCGGTCCACGCCCTGCGCGTTGGCGAGCACCAGCGCGCCGTTGGTCGAGAACGGGCTGACGTCGACGATGGTGGAGGACACGGCCATCGCGGCGATAAAGCCGATCGCGCTCACGTCCGAGCCCTGCTGCAGGAACGGCACGGCCAGCGGGATCAGCGAACCCAGCACGGCGGTCGACGAAGCGAACGCCGACACCACCGCGCCGACCACGCACAGCAGCAGCGCGGCCATCAGCGGGGACGTCAGGCCGGCCACGCTGTGGCCGACAAAGTCGATGGTGCCCATCTTGTCCATCACCCCGACGAAGGTGCTGACGCCGACGATCAGCATGATCTCGGGCCACGACACCTGGCTCAGCGCGCGCTTTTGCAGCTCCGGCGCCATCAGCGTGAGCAGCAGCGCGATGGTCAGCGAGACAAAGCCGATATCGAGCTTGAAATAGAGCGTCAGCACCGCCAGCGCGACCAGGCCCGCCACGGTCAGGTACTGGTAAAGGCCGGCCGGCGCCTGGCTGGTGCCTTCGGCTTCGCCGCCGAGCACCGAAGCGGGGTCGCGCGCCATCGTCTTCTGCTCTTCCATGCCGGCCTCGGCCTCCGCATCGCCATAGATCTGCGCCCCCTGTGCCGGCACGGTGCGCGCGCCAAACGGCGCACCCATGGCCAGCACGCCGCCGGCGACCGGTTGCGGTGCGGGCGCCGCCGGCGCCGATTGGCGCATCAGGCGCAGCCCGCCCAGCGCAACGAAGAGGCCGGCGGCCACGGCCAGGTTCACGCCCAGGCTGGCGAATGCGGTTGCCATCTCGTTGAGCGGCAGCCCGGCCTTCTGCACGATCTTGTTGGTGATGCCGCCATAGATGCTGATCGGCGAGAAGCCCCCACCCTGCGCGCCGTGGATCACCATCAGGCCCATCAGCAGCGGATTGATGCCGTAGCGCGCGGCAAAGCCCAGCGCAATCGGCGCGATGATGGCCACCGCCGCCGGACTGACCGCGCCGACCGACGTCAGCAGCGCCGCGATCATGAACATGATCCACGGAATGGCGGCGATCCTGCCGCCCACGGCGCGCACCGCGAGCCGCACCAGCCAGTCGATGGTGCCGTTGTTCTGCGCCACGGCGAACAGGTAGGTGATGCCGACCAGCGTGAGGAACAGGTCGGCAGGAAAGCCGGCAAGGATCGCCTTGGCCGGCATGGCCGCGACCAGCGTACCGACCAGGAAGGCGCCGACAAAGGCTAGTGCGCCCATGTTGATCGGCAGGACCGTGGCGATGACGAACATCAGCCCGAGCACCGAGATGGAAATGACGTGAGGGGACATAACGGCTCCGTGGCGGCGTGCGCGCGTCTGCGCACACCGCCTGGCAAGGAAGTCAGGGGAATCCGGCAGCGCGGGTGCCCGGCCGGAGATTCGGATCTGCCGCTACGGCAACGTATGGAAGGGATAGGCCATGATGTCTTGTCTCCTTGTTTGTGAGGCCGCCTGGAACGGCACCGAACGGGCCCGAGGCTGCGCCCGTGTCGTCTTGTTGGTTTGGCTGAACGATATGGCGCCGGGGCGCGGCCATCAATTAAGCGGTCGGGCCGATCCTTACGGAAAGCGGAAAACAGGCGCTCACGAAACGCTGGGCGGTCGCCAGAAAGGCGGCTGCATTGCCATGGAAGGCCTTTGACGGCACGCCGGATATCTCCGGCCCGCGGCCAGCGAGGTGCATCCGGGACGACTTTCGGATCTCCCGAACCGGTAAACCCGTTTCGCTATAGTTCTGCACATCGACAGCGCTGGACGAACCACCGACCTCCCGGAACCGGCATGCAAAAGAGAACTTTCCTGAAGCTGGCGGCGGCCTCCGCCCTTGCCACCCAGCTGCCCCGCTGGGCCCTCTCCGCCACGCTGCGCGGGCGCGACCTGTTCAAACTGGGCGTGGCGAGCGGCGCCCCCACGCCGGACGGATTCGTGCTGTGGACGCGCCTGCTCGACGGCGCCGTCCCGGGTACGCCCCAGGCCGATGCCCAGGGCATCACGCCGCTGCAAGGTCCGCTGACCGTCCAGTGGGAAGTCGCCGAGGATGAAGCGTTCCGTCGCATCGTCCGCCGCGGCCAGGCGCAGGCGCGGCCCGAACTGGGCCATTCGGTTCATGTGGAAGTCGACGGGCTGCGCCCGGACCGCTGGTACTTCTACAGGTTCATGCACGGCGACGCAGCCACCGCCCCTGCCCGCACCCGCACCGCGCCGGCGGCCGACACGCTGGCCCCGCGCGTGCGCTTTGCCTTTGCCTCCTGCCAGCGCTGGGAACAGGGCCACTACGCCGCGTACCGGCAGATGCGGCAGGAAGACCTGGACCTGGTGGTGTTCCTGGGCGATTACATCTACGAGACCGCGGTGCCCGCCAACGCGCGCGCGCACCTGCCGCGCACGCACAGCCTGCCCACCGCGACCAGCCTGCAGGACTTCCGCGACCGCTACGCGCTGTACAAGAGCGACCCGCTGCTGCAGGCCATGCATGCCGCGTGCCCGTGGCTGGTCACCTGGGACGACCATGAAGTCCAGAACGACTACGCGGGACGCGCGGGCAGCGAGCCCGCGGCAGCGTTTCTCGCCCGGCGCACAGCCGGCTACCAGGCGTTCTACGAAAACATGCCGATCCGCGCGAGCACGCTGGTGCGGGGCACGGCGGGCCTTGGCTCGCCGGATGCGCTGAGCATCCAGGCACGCCACCGCTGGGGCCGGCTGGTCGATTTCCATGTGCTGGACGACCGCCAGTACCGCGATATCCAGCCCTGCCGCGAACCTGGCCCGCCCCGCAAGGGCTCGGTGTCCCCCGGCGAATGCAGCGCGCTCTATGACCCACGCCGCACCATGCTGGGCGGCGCGCAGGAGCAATGGCTGGCACAGGGCCTGGCGCAGGACCGGCGCGACCAGACGCGCTGGAGCGCGATCGCCCAGCAGACCATCTTCTCGCGGCGCAACTACAAGGCGCCGCCGGAGGAAGCCTTCCACAGCGACACCTGGGACGGCTATCCCGCCGCGCGCCAGCGCCTGCTCGACAGCATCGCGGCGGCGGCGCCACGCAACACCGTGTTCATCGGCGGCGATATCCACCAGAACTACGCCTGCAATGTGCTGGCGGACTTCAGCGACCCGTCATCCCGCGTGATCGCCAGCGAGTTCTGCACGACCTCCATCGCCTCGGCCTCGGGCAGCAGCGTGCAGAGCGTCGCAAAAATCGTGGCCCAGAATCCGCATATCGTGCAGGCGCGGCCGGACCAGCGCGGCTACACCGTGGTGGAGGCCACGCCCGCACGGTGGGCCGCCACGCTGCGCGCGGTGGAAGACGTGGCCCGCGTGGACAGCCCGGTCGGCACGCAGGCGGCGTTTGTGGTGGAGAACCGGCGCCCGGGCGTGCAGCGGGCCGGGGCTGGCTAGATTGCATGCTGTCTGCCCGGCGTCGGCGACGCCGGGTTCCTCGGCGGATTTCATAAAAGCGGGTGAGGCCTGCGGCGGCGAGAACACCATGCACACGGGGCTGCCGGTGCGCGCGCTGAAGCCGGTGGGATAGAGCCGGCCTGAGTCGGGATTGATGTGGAAGGCGACGATGGTGTCGCTGTCTTCGTTGAGCGCGTACAGGAGGCGCCCCGTGGGGTCCGTGGTGAAGAAGCGCGGCGTGCGCCCGAGCGACAGGTCGGCGCCGGCAAAGCGCAGCAGGCTGGTGCGCGGGTCCACCACAAACACCGCGATGCTGTCGTGGCCGCGGTTGGACGCATAGACGAAGCGCCCGCCGTGGTCCACTTCGATCCCGGCCGCGCGGCTGTTGCCGGTGAAGGTTTCGGGCAGCGTCGACAGGATCTGCAGCGGTGTGAGCTGCGCCGTGTTGCGGTTGTACGAATACGTCGTCACGGTCGAGTCCAGCTCGTTGACGACATACGCATAGCGGCCGTTGGGATGGAAGGCAACATGCCGCGGCCCGGACGACTCGCGCGACTCGACAAAGCCGGGCGACGCCGGCGCCAGCCTGCCGTCGGCAAAGCGGAAGGCGAAGGTGCGGTCCAGTCCCTTGTCCGGAACGATGACGAAGTTGCCGGACGGATCGAACGGGTTGAAATGGGGCTCGGCCTGCTTCTGCTCGATCCGGTGCGGGCCGACTGGGCCATCCAGCTTGACCAGCTGCGTCATCTCGCCCAGCGCGCCCTCGCCGTCCAGCGGCAATACCGCGAGGCTGGCGCCAATGTGATTGGACACCACCACAAACCGCTCGCTCGGGTCCAGCGCCAGGTGAACGGGGTTCTTGCCGTGGGTGCTCTGGCGGTTGATGAATTCCAGCCGCCCGCTGGCACGGTCGACCGCGAAGGCGCTGATGTCGCTCACGTCGCCATGCACGCTGTACAGGCGGTCGCCGCGGCGGTTCAGCGCCAGGAACGACGGGTTGACGAGATCGCCGACGACTTGCACCGGTTCCAGTGCGCCACTGCCGGCCTCCACGCGAAACACGCTGATGCCCTCACCGCGGGCGTTGCGCTCACGGGTGGTCCGGGAGCCGACATAGGCGTACATGAACTTTCCTTTCGATGGTCTGGATTGGTGGCTCGGGCTAGCGCTCCGGGCAGCGTGGGCGGGGTCGGCGATGGCGCCCAGCCCCGCCAGCACAACGGCGGAAGCGGCGCCTTGCAGCAGGTGCCGGCGCGTGGCGTTCGGCCAATGAGAGGGATCTGACACTTTCGGGGATTGCATCTGGCTGTCTTCGGGTTTTCACTTGATTGCATTTTTACGCATAAACATGCAAATATACAGTCATGAAAAACACCAACCCCACCCCAACGGCAGCGTTGAGCGTCGGTAACGCCACTTACCGCATCGTCGACCTGCCTGCCGTCGCCGGCGACAAGCTCTGGCGCCTGCCTGTCGTCCTCCGCCTGCTGCTGGAGAATGTGATCCGCAATGCCGAAGGCGCCGAGCGCGACGACGCCGTCGGCGGCATCCTGGCGTGGCTGGAGCACGCCACCAGCGAAGCCGAGATCGCCTACCAGCCCGGCCGCGTGCTGATGCACGACACCACCAGCACCCCCGCGCTGGTCGACGTGGCCGCGATGCGCGATGCCGTGGCCGAGGCCGGCCGCGATCCCGACCTGCTCAATCCGGTGCTGCCGGTGGATTCGTCGGTGGACCACTCGCTGGCGGTCGAGTACTACGCCCGCCCCGACGCCGTGCCGCTCAACCTGGAAACCGAAACGCGCCGCAATGCCGAGCGCTACGGCTTCCTGCGCTGGGCCTCGAAGGCGCTGCACGGCGTGCGCATCCATCCGCCGGGCACCGGCATCATGCACACCATCAACCTCGAGCAGCTCGCCACCGTGGTCACGTGCGAACAGCGCGGCGGCGAAGCCTGGGCCGTGCCGGACATGATGATCGGCACCGACAGCCATACACCCATGGTCAACGGCATCGGCGTGCTGGGCTGGGGCGTGGGCGGGCTGGAGGCGCAGACGGTGATGTTCGGCATGCCGGTGATGCAGCGCATTCCCGACGTCATCGGCGTGCGCCTGACCGGCGCGCTGCGCGCGGGCGTGCTGGCCACGGACCTTGCGCTGACGGTGACCAAGCGGCTGCGCGACCTGGGCGTTTCCGGCGAATTCGTGGAGTTCTTCGGGCCGGGCGTGTCGACGCTGTCGGCGAACGAGCGCGCCGTGGTCGCCAACATGGCGCCCGAGTACGGCGCCACCACGGGGTTCTTCCCGGTCGACGACCGCACGCTGCAATACCTGCGCAGCACCGGCCGCGACGAGACCGCGATCGCGCTGGTCGAGGCATATACGCGCCGCGTCGGCCTGTGGTTCGACGGCGCCGCGCGGCCGCGCTACACCACCGTGCTGGAACTGGATCTCGAAACCGTGGGCATGCACGTGGCCGGCCCGCGCCGTCCGCAGGACCTGCTTGGCTATGCCGAAACGGCGCGCGCGCTGGAAAAGTTCGGCTTCACGCCGTCGCATGCGCATCCCGGCATGCCCAGGCATCCGGTCGCGCTGGCGGCGATCACCAGCTGCACCAATACCACCGATCCGGCGCTGCTGGTCGCTGCCGCACTGGTCGCGCGCAAGGCGCGCTCGCTCGGCCTGCGGGTGCCGGCGTGGATCAAGACATCGCTGGCGCCGGGATCGCCGGCGGCGGCGCGCTACCTGGAGCGCGCGGGCCTGATCGATGATCTCGCCGCGGTCGGTTTCGATATCGTCGGCTACGGCTGCACCACCTGCATCGGCAACCCCGGCCCGCTGACGCAGCCGATTGCCGAGGCCATCGCCGATGGCAGCGCGCAGCCGGTGGCGATCCTGTCGGGCAACCGCAATTTCCCGGGGCGCGTCCACCCGGACCTGAGCCTGGGCTTCATCATGTCGCCGCCGCTGGTGGTCGCGTTTGCGCTGGCCGGCAATGCCGAGGCCGACCTGAGCCGCGACCCGGTGCAGACCGCCGCGGACGGCACGCGGGTTTATTTGAAGGACCTGTGGCCGACCCGCGAAGAGATCGACGCACTGGTGGCGCGCGGCGCCGCGCCCGCCGACTACCGCGAGGCCTTCCGCGTCGCCACCGCCAACCCGCTGTGGCACGCCCTGCCCTCGGCCGACACGCCGCGCTACCCGTGGAGCCCGGCCTCGACCGCGCTTCGCCGCCCGCCGTTTGCCTCGGCCGACCAGGGCAGCCAGCTTGGCAGCTACACGGCTTATCCGCTGCTGGTGCTGGGCGACGACATCACCACCGACCATATCTCGCCTGCCAGCGCGATCCCGAAGGACAGTTTCATTGCCGACTTCCTGGTCGCGCGCGGCGAGGACCGCAACGACCTGAACGTGTTCGCCTCGCGCCGCGGCAACTGGGAAGTGATGATGCGCGCCGCGTTCTACAACAAGACGCTGGCCAACCTGCTGCATCCGGCCGCGCCGGTGGGCCATACGCTGCACGTGCCCAGCAATGCAGTGCAGCCGATCTTCGAAGTCGCCGAGCGCTACCGTGCCGCCGGCGATCCGGTGGTGCTGGTTGCCGGCGAACGCTACGGCACCGGCTCGTCGCGCGACTGGGCCGCCAAGGGCCAGCGGCTGCTCGGCATCCGCGCGGTGATCGCACCGAGCTTCGAGCGCATTCATCGTTCCAACCTGATCGGCATGGGCATCCTGCCGGTCCGGCTGCCGCGCGGCACCGGGCCGCACACACTCGACATCAGGCCGGGAGACAAGATCCACGTGGAGGCGCCCGCGCATGCCATCGCGCCACGCTGCCGCGTCCCAATCCGCATCGAGCGCGCCAGCGGCGCTGTCGATGTGATCGATGCCACCGCCGCGGTCGAGACGCAGCTCGAAGTCGAACTGCTGCGGCGCGGCGGCGTCATCCCGCTGATCCTGCACAAGACGCTGTCGCAGCCCGCCGCCTGACGCGTGCTGTCCCGCCGCTCGCCATGCGCTGTCGCGAGCTTTCCCGAACTCGCGGGCCTGCACTTGCCCGGCCTGCCCCCAAGCCCTGATTTCGCCATGCGCCCTGACCCAGACCTGATTGCAGCCTTCGCCCCGACCGGCGTGCTGCGTGCGTCGATCAACCTCGGCAATCCGATCCTCGCCAACCGCGGCGAGGATGGCCAGCCTTTCGGCGTGTCCGTCGACCTTGCCAACGCGCTGGCTCAGCGGCTGGACCTGCCGCTGCAGCTGGTGGTGGTCGACGCCGCCGGCAAATCGGTTGAAGTGGTTTCCAGCGAGGAGGCCGACGTCGGCTTCTTCGCCATCGATCCCAAGCGTGCCGCGACCATCCATTTCACCGCGCCGTACGTGCTGATCGAAGGCTGGTACCTGGTGCGCGATGCCTCGCCGGTCCGCTCCAACGCCGAGGTCGACATCGCCGGCAACCGCGTGGCGGTCGGCAAGGGCAGCGCCTATGACCTGTTCCTGACGCGCGAACTGAAGGCGGCGCAGATCGTGCGCGCGCCGACTTCGCCCACGGTGGTCCAGGCCTTCCTGGAGCAAGGACTGGAAGTGGCCGCCGGCGTGCGCCAGCAACTGGAAGCCGATGCCGCGAAGCACCCCGGCCTGCGCCTGCTGGACGAGCGCTTCATGGTGATCCGCCAGGCCATGGGCCTGCCGCAAAGCCGCGGCAGCGCCGCCGCAGCGTACCTGCATGCCTTTGTTGAGGAGATGAAGGCGAGCGGCCTGGTCGCGCAGGCGCTGGCCCGGCACCAGATCGCGGGGGCATCGGTCGCGCCCGCCGAGGCTGCCGCCTGATTTCTTCAATTCCCTTACGTTTTACCCCCGCCTGCGCCGCCGCCATCGCACCTCACCGCGCAGGCCGCCAGGACATGACAACAGGAGACACCATGCTTGCCAAACTGAACCGGTTCGCCGCCACCACCGCGCTGGCCCTGCTGGGCACCGCCGTGCCGCTGCACCACGCCCACGCGCAGGCCGCGCCACTGGAACTGAAGATCACCGCCCCCGCCGCACCCGGCGGCGGCTGGGACGGCGCTTCGCGCTCGCTGCAGCAGGCCATGGTCGCCAGCGGCGCGGCCAAAAGCGTGCAGGTCAACAACATCCCCGGCGCCGGCGGCACCGTGGGCCTGGCGCAGTTCGTCAACAACGCCAAGGGCGACGGCAACCAGCTGATGACCATGGGCATCACCATGCTCGGCGCGGTGGTCACCAACAAGGCGCCGGTCAGCCTCGACAAGGTCACGCCGATCGCGCGCCTGACCGCCGATGCGCTGGTCGTGGTGGTGCCGGCGAACTCGCCGCACAAGAGCATCCAGGACCTGGCGGCAGCGATCAAGGCCGATGCCGGCAAGGTGGTGTGGGCCGGCGGCTCCGCCGGCGGCGCCGACCACATGCTGGCGGCGCTGGTGGTCAAGGCCGCGGGCGGCAACACCGCGCGGCTGAACTACGTGCCGTTCTCCGGCGGCGGCGAGGCGCTGGCGGAAATGCTGGGCGGCCGCGTCACCGCCGGGGTCTCGGGCTACAACGAATTCGAAAGCCAGATCAAGACCGGCAAGCTGCGCGCGCTGGCGATGTCGTCGGCGCAGCGCATGCCCGGCATCGCGGTGCCGACGCTGAAGGAGCAAGGGCTGGACGTCGAGCTGCTGAACTGGCGCGGCATCGTGGCGCCGCCCAATGTTTCACCGCAACAGGCCGCGGCGCTGGCCGCCGCGGTCGACAAGGCGGTCAAGTCGCCGGAATGGCAGAAGATCCTGAAGGCCCGCGGCTGGGACGATGCCTACCTGCCCGCCGACAAGTTCGGCGCCTACCTGAAGTCTGAACAGGCGCGCGTGCGCGACATCCTGGCATCGATCGGACTGGCGAAATGAAAGCGATGACGACCCACGCCCAACCCACACCACGCAGCGCCGCGGCGCGCTTCGATAAACCCAGGGCCATCGTCGGCGCCGGGCTGTTGCTGCTGGCGCTGGTGGTATTCGCCGATGCCAGCCAGCTGCCGCCGGCGCCCGCCGCAGGCGTCGGCCCCGCCGTCGGCATGCTGTTCGTGGCCGGGCTGCTCGGCGTGCTCGGCGCCTTGCACCTGGTCACCGCGGCGCGCCGCGCCGGCGTAACGGAAGCAACGGAAACAACGGAAACAACGGAAACGCCGGCGCGCGAGCCGATGAACTGGAAGGCGGTCGGCTGGGTGCTGGCCGGGCTGCTGGCGCTGATGGCGGTGCTGCAACTGCAGTCCGGCTTTATCGCCGGCGCCACGCTGCTGTTCATCGCCACCGCGCTGGGCTTCGGCGAGCGCCGCGTGATCCGGTCGGCCGCGATCGGCGTGGTGCTGAACCTGGTGGTGTATGCGTTCTTTGCCAAGGCCTTGTCGCTGGCGCTGCCCGCCGGGCCGCTGGAACGCCTGGTATTCGGTTAAGCCGGCAAAGAAGGGAGTTGCAAATGGATGTCTTTACCTACCTTGCCCAGGGCCTCGCCGTTGCGGCGCAGCCGGGCAACCTGCTCTTTGCCGGCATCGGCGTGCTGCTCGGCACGCTGGTCGGGATCCTGCCGGGCATCAGCCCGTCGCTGACCGTGGCGCTGCTGCTGCCGGTCACGTTCAAGCTCGACCCGACCGGCTCGCTGATCATGTTCGCCGGCATCTACTTCGGCGGCATGTACGGCAGTTCGACCACGGCGATCCTGATCAACACGCCGGGCGAAGTGGCCTCGATCGCCACCGCCATCGAAGGCCACCGCATGGCCCGCGCCGGCCGTGCCGGCCAGGCGCTTGCCACCGCGGCGATAGGCTCCTTCGTGGCCGGCACGCTGGCCACCGTGGGCCTGGCGCTGCTGGCGCCGGTGCTGGTCGACCTGGCGGTGAAGTTCGGGCCGTGGGATTACTTTGCGCTGATGGTGCTGGCCTTTGTCACGGTGTCGGCCACCTTCGGCGATTCCACGCTGCGCGGGCTGACCAGCCTGGCGCTGGGCATCGGCCTGGGGCTGATCGGCATCGACAAGCTCACCGGGCAGGCGCGGCTGACCTTCGGCGTGCCGGAGATGCTCGACGGCATCCAGGTCACGACGCTGGCGGTGGGCCTGTTCGCGATGGGCGAGACGTTCTTTTCCGCGGCGAAGTTCAAGGGCGTGCACGACACCATCGAGGCCGTCAAAGGCGGCCTGCGCATGACCGCCATGGACTGGAAGCGCTCGTGGAAAGCCTGGCTGCGCGGCACCGCCCTCGGCTTCCCGATCGGTGCGCTGCCGGCCGGCGGCGCCGAGGTGCCGACGCTGCTGTCGTACACCCTCGAGCGCAAGCTGACCGACCACCAGGACGAGTTTGGCCGCGGCGCGATCGAAGGCGTGGCGGGCCCGGAGGCGGCCAACAACGCCGCCGCCACCGGCACGCTGGTGCCGCTGCTGACGCTGGGCCTGCCCACCTCCGCCACCGCCGCGATGATGCTGGCCGGCTTCCAGCAATACGGGCTGGTGCCGGGGCCGCTGCTGTTCGCCGACAAGCCCGATCTGGTCTGGGGGCTGGTGGCCAGCCTGTTTATCGGCAACGTGATGCTGCTGGTGCTGAACCTGCCGCTGATCGGCATCTGGGTGCGCCTGCTCAAGCTGCCGCAGCCCTGGCTGTACGCCGGCATCCTGGTGTTCGCCGCGATGGGCACGCTGGCGGCCAACCCGTCCATCGTCGAGCTGGGCATGCTGGTCGTGTTCGGGCTGGTCGGCTTTGCCATGCGCTGCCACGACTACCCGGTCGCGCCGATGATCGTCGGGCTGATCCTGGGGCCGATGGCCGAAAGCCAGTTCCGCCGCGCGATGCAGATGAGCCTGGGCGACCCGCTGGTGTTCGTATCGCATCCCGGCTCGGCGACGCTGCTGGCACTGGCCGCCGCCGCGCTGGCGGCACCCTTCGTATTCAAAGGCCTGCGCAAGATGGGCGGTGCCGACGAATAAGCGCTGGCAAGTCCCCTGGCAAAAGATCGCCAGGCTCCGGGAACTGGGCGGCAACCCCGCCCCGACGTCGCCGGGGCAGTTCAGGGCGTTTATCCAGCAGGAGTCGGTGAAGTTCGGGCGCATCGTCGAGGACGCCAGGATCTCGCCCGACAGCTGAGGCATGGCGCCGCGACGTCCGTCACGGCGCTGCGGCATGGGCGGCAATGCGCGTCCGCTGCCTGCCGCCCTTGCGGCTTACTCCACGCTGGCCAGCCGTGCCCCTGCCGCGAGGAACACGCCCGTTTCCGACTGCCACGTGACGCGGCCGTTGCGATGGGCATGGACCTGCATCTCCATCTTCATCGCTTCCATCACGGCGATCAGGTCGCCTTCCTTGACCTCATCCCCCACGTTGACCTTCCAGGCCTGCACCGTGCCGGCAATCGGCGAAGGCAGGTCGGCGGCATTGGTGGTGGCAGCCGGCGCGGGAACAGCGGCACCGCCCTGCACCGGCGCGTCGGCCAGGCCGCGCAGCAGCTGCGCCGGCAGGCCCAGCACCATGCGGCGGCCGTCGATCTCGATCGCGGTGCGCAGCAGGCTGCCATCCGGCTGCGGCTCGGCGCGTACGGCGGCGGCCAGCGGCTCGGTGAAGTCGGACTCGATCCAGCGCGTATGGACCCTGAAGCCGTCGGCGCCAAGGAAATCGGCGTGGTCGATCACGGCGCGGTGGAACGGCAGCACCGAGGCCACGCCCTCGATCCTGAACTCGCGCAGCGCGCGGCGCGCCCGCGCCAGCGCCTGCTCGCGCGTGGCGCCGGTCACGATCAGCTTGGCCATCAGCGAGTCGAAGGTGCCGGGCACCACCGAGCCGGTCTGCACGCCCGAATCGACGCGCACACCCGGGCCCGACGGGGCCTCGAAGCGCTGCACCGGGCCCGGCGTGGGCAGGAAGCCGCGGCCGACATCTTCGGCGTTGATGCGGAACTCGATCGAATGGCCCAGCGGCGCCGGCGTTTCGGTGATCGACAGCGGCAGGCCGTCGGCCACGCGCAGCTGCTCGACGACCAGGTCGACGCCGGTGGTCTGCTCGGTCACCGGGTGCTCGACCTGCAGGCGGGTGTTGACCTCCAGGAACGAGATCGCGCCGCCGGTGCTGAGCAGGAATTCGACGGTGCCGGCGCTGGTGTAGCCCGCGGCGGCGCAGATATCGCGCGCGGCGGCGTGGATGCGGGCACGCTGTTCGTCGCTCAGGAACGGCGCCGGGGCCTCTTCCACCAGCTTCTGGTTGCGCCGCTGCAGCGAGCAGTCGCGCGTGCCGAGCACCACCACGTTGCCATGCTGGTCAGCGAGCACCTGGGCTTCGATATGGCGCGGCTTGTCGAGGAACTGCTCGACGAAGCATTCGCCCCGGCCAAAGGCGGTGACCGCCTCGCGCACGGCCGACGCGTACAGCTCTTCGACCTCATCCATGCGCCAGGCGATCTTCATGCCGCGGCCGCCGCCGCCGAACGCCGCCTTGATGATGATGGGCAGGCCGTGGCGCTCGGCAAAGGCCAGCACTTCGTTGGCGTCGGTCACCGGATCAGCAGTGCCGGCCACCAGCGGCGCGCCCACCTGCAGCGCGATCTTGCGCGCTTCCACCTTGTCGCCCAGCCGGGCGATGGTTTCCGGCGACGGTCCGATCCAGGTCAGCCCGGCATCGATCACCGCGCGGGCGAAGGCTTCGCTTTCCGACAGGAAGCCATAACCCGGGTGCACCGCGTCGGCACCGCTGCGGCGCGCGATCTCCAGCAGCTTGGGGATATTCAGGTAGGTGTCCGCCGGGCGGTCGCCGTCGAGGCCGTAGGCTTCGTCGGCCAGGCGCGCGTGGATCGCGTCGATATCGGCGTTGGCATAGACGGCGACGGAGGCCACGCCATAGTCGGCGCAGGCGCGGATGATGCGAACGGCGATCTCGCCACGGTTGGCAATCAGGACTTTCTTCATGGCAGTTACGGTTGCAGTTCTTCGAAGGCGCCGACGGGATTGAAGCGCAGCCAGGCACCGACCGGGATTTGTCCGGCGCGGTCGAGGTGATAAGGCGCCACGGCACCGATCACGGGATAGCCGCCAGTCAGCGGATGGTCGGCCAGGAACAATACGGGTTGGCCGCTCGGCGGCACTTGCAGCGCCCCGAGCGCGGTGCCTTCGCTGGGCAGCTCGCCGGAGATGGCGCGCGCCAGCGGCACTTCGCCGGCCAGGCGCAGGCCCACGCGGTTGGATTGCGGCGTAACCTGCCAGCGCTGCGCGGCCAGACGCTCTGCGGATTCGGCGGTGAACCAGTCGGTGCGGGGGCCAAGCACCACGTCCAGCACGACCTCCTGCTCCACCGTGGGCAGGTTCTCGGCAGGCATTTCGGGGGTGCCCACGATGGCGCCGGCCGGAGCCGGCCGCAGGTCGATCACATCGCCCACCGCCAGCGGCGCGGGGCCGACCCTGGCCAGCGTGTCGGTGGCGCAGCTGCCCAGCACCGGTGCCACCGCAAACCCGCCGCGCGCGGCCACGTAGCAGCGCGCGCCGGCCAGCGGCTGGCCAATGGCCAGCGTGTCGCCATCGGCGAGCGCCACGGCCTGGTGGTTCGGGACTTCCCATTGCCGTCCATCGACGGTGCGCACCGTCAGCGGCGCATCGGCGCCGGTGACTGCCAGCACGCTCTCGCCGACGCTCTGCAGCTGCAGGCCGCCGCCGATGGTCTCGAGCGCCGCGGCATCGCTGCCATTGCCCACCAGCCGGTTGGCGGCCTTGAGCGCCGCCTGGTCCATCGCGCCCGAGGCGGACACGCCCTGCCCCGCCTGGCCGTGCCGGCCCAGGTCCTGGAACACGGTCTGCAGGCCGGTGCCCTTCACCTTCAGCGCCGCGGCGGCAGGTGCCTTGTCCGCCGGCAATGCCGCGCGCACCGGCGCGACGGAGGCAATGGCGCCGGTGGGATCCGCCATGCCATTGAGTGTCGCGATATCGACAAAGCGCACGCGATAGCCAGGCTGCAGCAGCGCGGGCTGGTCGCGATCCAGGTCCCACATCGCCACCGGCGTCACGCCGAGGATCTGCCAGCCGCCGGGGCTGGCTTGCGGATACACGCCGCTGAAGGTACCCGCCAGGCCGACGGCGCCGGCGGGAATGCGCGTGCGCGGCGTGCTGCGGCGCGGCACGTCTAAGCTGGGATGGCCGCCGCTCAGGTAGGCAAAGCCCGGGGCAAAGCCGGTAAAGGCCACGGTGTATTCGCTGCCGGTGTGGCGGCGCACGACTTCCTCCGGCGTGATGCCGAGCAGCCCGGCGACCTCGGCCAGGTCCTCGCCGTCATAGCGCACGGGGATTTCGACCAGGATGTCGCTGCGCTCGACGCGCTGCGACAGGTCGCGCGCGGCGATGGCCCGCACCAGCGCCGCGGCGCTGGTGGCCGCGGGGCGGAAGTGAACGAGGATGGTGCGCGCGGCGGGCACCAGCTCGACCACGCCATGCAGCGGATCGCGCTGCAGCGAGGCCAGCAGGGCCAGTGTCTGGCCGAGGTCGGCCAGCTCTACCAGCAGGGCATTCGAGGTGACGGGCAGGAAACGCAAGACTAGCTCCGCAATGGACCCGGCGGTCTCAGACGTGGTACGTGCTGTCCGGCACGTCGGTAATGAACATATGGCCCGGCGCGTGGGTCACGGCGAACGGCACGCCGGACGCCATCACGGCCGCCTGGGGCGTGACGCCGCAGGCCCAGAACACGGGGATCTCGCCCGGTTCGATGCGCACGGCGTCGCCGAAGTCAGGCTTGCCGATATCGGCGATGCCCAGCGCGGCCGGGTCGCCCACGTGGACCGGCGCGCCATGCACCGACGGGAAACGCCCGCTGATGGAGACGGCATCGGCAACGCGGTGCGCGGGGATGGGCCGCATCGACACCACCAACTCGCCATGCAGGCGGCCGGCGGGACGGCACTGGCGGCTGGTGCGGTACATCGGCACGTTGGAGCCGTCGGCGATATGGCGCACCTCGATGCCGGCCTCTTGCAGCGGCGTTTCGAAGGTGAAGCTGCAGCCGATCAGGAAGGTGACCAGGTCCGGATGCTCGGCCCACAGCGGCGTGGCATCGGCCACCTCTTCCACCAGCTTGCCGTCGCGCCAGACGCGGTACAACGGAATGTCGGTGCGCACGTCCGCGCCTTCGGCCAGCGTGGTCTGGTGCGCGCCCGCCTCGATCACGTCGAGCACGGGACAGGCCTTGGGATTGCGCTGCGCGTACAGCAGGAAATCCCAGGCCCAGTCGCGCGGCAAGGCGATCATGTTGGCCTGCGTCATGCCCGGCGCAATGCCGGCGGTCGGCTGCACGGTGCCGGCACGATAGCTCGCGCGCGCTTCGCGGGCGGCGTTCACCGCGGCAATGCGGGCGCGTTCCAGTGCGGATGCTTGCATGGGTGTTTCTCCAGTGTGTTCAGGGCCAGGGGGCTCAGGCGAAGGCACGAATCGCGATACCGTCGCGCTCCAGCGCGGCGCGCACGGCGCGCGCCATCTCGAGCGCGCCGTCGCTGTCGCCGTGCACGCAGATCGATTGCGCTTCCACGCGCGCCACGCTGCCGTCGATGGCGAGCACCGTGCCTTCGCGCACCAGGCGCAGCATGCGCTGCGCCACGTCGGCGGCATCGTGCAGCACCGCGCCCTTCTCGCGGCGGGACACCAGCGTGCCCTGCGGCGTGTAGGCGCGGTCGGCGAACGCTTCGGCGATCACGCGCAGGCCGGCCTCGCGCGCCCAGCCCACCAGCGGCGAGCCGGCCAGCGCCACCAGCGCCAGTTCCGGGTTCACCGCGCGGATGGCGGCGATCACGTCGCGCGCCTGGCGTTCGTCGCTGGCGATGGTGTTGTAGAGCGCGCCGTGCGGCTTCACATAGCGCACGGAGGTGCCGACGGTGGCGGCCATGCCCGACAGTGCGCTGATCTGGTAGATCACGTCAGCCACCAGGTCGGCGCTGGCCACGTCCATGTTGCGGCGGCCAAAGCCCTGCAGGTCAGGATACGAAACGTGCGCGCCCACGACGACGCCGCGCTCCGCCGCGGCCTTCAGCGTCTGCAGGATGCCTGCCGGATCGCCGGCATGGAAGCCGCAGGCCACGTTGGCGCTGCTGACGATATCCAGCATGGCGGCATCGTTGCCCATGCTCCAGGCGCCGAAGCTCTCGCCGAGGTCGCTGTTCAGATCGATATGCATAGTGTGGTTCGGTGCTTCAGGGCTTCGGTGCTTTAGTACTTCAGTGCGCTGCCTCGGCCTCGCCGAGCAGTTCGCGCCCACGGGTTTCCGGCAGCATCAGGCAGGCGACCACCACCAGCGCATAGGCGCCGGCGGCCAGGTAGCCGATCGCCACGCCCAGCGACATCGATGCGCTCATGTGCCCGATCATGGCCGGGAAGATCGAACCGACCGCGCGGCCGAAGTTGTAGCAGAAGCCCTGCCCCGAACCGCGGATATGGCTGGGGTACAGCTCGGTCAGGTAAGCCCCCATGCCCGAGAAGATGCCCGACAGGAAGAAGCCCAACGGGAAGCCCAGCACCAGCATCGCCGCGTCGGTGATGGGCAGCTGCGTGTAGCAGACCACGAGGATGGCCGCGCTTACCGCGAACAGCATGAAGCAACGGCGGCGTCCCAGGTGGTCGGACAGCCAGGCGCTGGTCAGGTAGCCGGCGAATGAGCCTGCGATCAGCACCATCAGGTAGCCGCTGGTGTTGAGCACCGACAGGTTGCGCTCCATCTTCAGGTAGGTGGGCAGCCACGTGGTCACCGAATAGTAGGCACCCTGCATGCCGGTCGCGAGCAGGCTGGCCAGCACCGTGACGCGCAGCACGCCGGGCTTGAAGATCAGCATGAAGTTGTTGCTTTCGCCGGTGCGGGCCAGCTTTGCCTGGGTTTCGCGGTACACCTTGGGCTCGCTGATATTGCGGCGGATGTAGAGGATAAAGACCGCGGGCAGCACGCCGGTCCAGAACAGCACGCGCCAGGCGTATTGCTGATCGACCAGGGCATAGACCGCCCAGAACGCGACCGCCGAAAGCCCCCAGCCGACCGCCCAGCTGCTCTGCACCAGGCCGACGGCCTTGCCGCGGTGGCGGGCGCGGATCATCTCGGCGATCAGCAAGGAGCCGACCGACCATTCGCCGCCGAAGCCCAGGCCTTGCAGCATGCGCGTGACGAACAACTGCTCGGGTGAATTGGTGAAGCCGCTCAGGAAGGTGAAGAAGCTGAACCAGAGCACGGTCAGCTGCAGGATCCGCACGCGGCCGTACTTGTCGGCCAGGATGCCGGCCAGCCAGCCGCCGACGGCCGAGCTGATCAGCGCGCCGGTCGCGATATAGCCGGCTTCGGCCTTGGTCATGCCCCACACGAGAATGAACGTGGGGATCATGAAGGTGTAGATCATGTAGTCGAAGGCATCGACGCCATAGCCGACAAAAGCGGCAAAGAGCGTCTTGCGCTCTTCTCCGGTAGTTTCTTTAAGCCACATGGTTGCGCTCACTAAGAGATGGACAAAGCGTGGGAGAAAGCTCGTCGCGTTATCTCACGACGATGTTCGGTTTCACCGGCGTTGTTTAGCAAATCGCATGCCATGTTGACCTATCGGCACGTATCACTCAACCACCGCACTGATATTGTTGAACAATCTTTGGCGTTGATCGATCATGGTATACACCTAAAGCACTGTAATGGCCCGTCACCAGCACCAATCCAGTGCTTATTGTTGAACAAAGTGCGCTAACATCCGGTCACGGGCGCCACCGGAATGAACCGGTGCCCGAATCAGCCACCATGTCCTCCACACCTGACGTCAAGAATTTGGCCGAGCGGGTCACGGAACAGATCCGCCAGCGCATCGTGCATGGCGAGTTCGAGCCCGGGCAGCGCCTGTCGGAAGCGGCGCTGAGCGAGAGCCTGCAGATTTCCCGCAACACCCTGCGCGAGACCTTCCGCGTGCTGACCAAGGAGGGCCTGCTCAAGCATGAGCCCAACCGCGGCGTGTCGGTGGCGATCCCCAGCATCGCGTCGATCATCGACATCTATCGCGTGCGCCGGCTGATCGAATGCCAGGCCATTGCCCAGGCCTACCCAAGCCATCCTTCACGAAAGCACCTGCGCGCAGCGGTGCAGATGGGCCTGCGCTGCCGCGACAGCGGCGACTGGCAGGGTGCGGGCACCGCCAACATGGAATTCCACATGGCGATCGTTGAACTGGCCGACAGCGAGCGCCTGAACGTGATGTTCTCCCACCTGCTCGCGGAACTGCGCCTGGCGTTCGGCATGCTGCAGGATCCGGAATTCCTGCATGGTCCATACGTCGAAATGAACCAGCACATCCTGCAGTTGTTCGAGGCCGGCAAGCTGGCTGAATGCGCGGCGGCGCTGAACGATTACCTGACACAATCCGAGCGCATCGTGCTGTCGGTGTGCGCACGGCACCCGGTATTCAAGGGCCGCTGAAGCGATGTGAAGTGATCTGGTGGGATCTGAAGGGATCTGGCGCACCCCCCTTGGCGTTATTTACAGGTGCGATAGCGTCGACTAGTCTTCACCTGCATGGGAACCCGGCGGCACGCGGGTCGGCGCAGCGCACCAGCTGCGGTATTTTTTCCAGACTGCCATGGGGAACGAGATCGGGAAGGACCGCAGCGAAGTCGCGGATCATATGCTGGATGCCATGTTCCTGGTCGACACCAGCGGCCGCATCCAGTACGTCAGCGCGGCCTGCGAGGGCATCTTCGGCTACACGCCAAGGGAAATCACCGGCCAGTCCATCATCGACCTGGTGGTGCAGGACGACCGCGACCGCACCATCATCGAGGCCAAGGAAGTCATGGCCGGCAAGAAGCGGATCGGCTTCGAGAACCGCTACCGGCACAAGGACGGCAACGCGGTCCATATCATGTGGTCGGCCGGATGGCTGCAGTCGGAACGGATGCGCGTCGGGGTCGCGCGCGATGTCACGGCGTTGAGGAAGAAAAGCGTGGTCGAGCTGGGCCTGGCGTTTTCCCCGGTGCCGCTCGCGCCCCATGAGCAGAAGGTCCTGCAGTTGCTGCTGACCGACGCTTCGGAGAAGCAGATTGCCCAGTGCCTGGGCCTCGCCGTCTCCACCACCCATTCCTACGTCACCACGATCTTCCGCAAATTCGGCGTCAGGGGCCGGGCCGGGTTGATGAGCCTGTGGCTTGAAAACCTGTCGCGCGAGCGCTGATCGGTGAGTATGACGGCACCCTGATACAATGCCGCCACGTTTACATGTGTTGACACAATGGGCTTCGAACAACTGGCGGCGCTGAAGGCAAAACTCGTGGAACAGGCAAAGGCCGAAAAGGCGGCCGAGTCTGCAAAACGAACCAAGAGCACCAACGGCACCAAGGATACTAACGGCGCCAACGGCACCAAGGGTGCCAAGGGTACTAACGCCACCAAGGGCACCAAGGGCAACAGGGGCAGCAAGCCGCCGCGCGCACGCAATGCCGCCCCGGCCGCACCGGAAAAACCGGTCGATCCGGTGGTCCTCGCCATCGCCAGGCTGCAAAAGCGCTTCCCCACCGTCTTCCCGAAGAGCCCGGCTCCGAAGGTGCCGCTCAAGGTCGGTATTTTCCAGGACATGGTCCAGCACGCGCAGGAACTCAAGCTGACCGAGGCCGAGCTGCGCGACGCGATCCGGACCTGGTGCCGCGGCGCACGCTACTGGAACTGCATGGTGGAAGGCGCGGCGCGCCTGGACCTTGCCGGCGAGGCCGTCGGACAGGTCACCGAAGCCGATGCCCGGCGCGCGCGACACCTGCAGCGCAGCCGCCCCGCCACGGGACGCCCGCAACCCAAGCAGACGGCGCAAACGGTGCAATCGGCAGAACCGACGCAATCGGCAGAACTGGCACAGGCACAGCCGGCACAATCCGCGGAACCGTCGACGCCCGGAAACCCCGCCTGATTATTCCCAGTTCAGGCACGCAAGCGCCTAGGCTGCGGGCTCCGGCAGCCGCGGCACGAAGCGCTTGTACTCGATCTGGCCGCTCTTGGCCACCAGGATGGTCGCCTCCTGGATTTCCTCCCAGACCCCCTGCACGTCGATCAGCGGCTCTGACAACACCAGGAAGGCATCGTCGCCTGCGGCGATGATGCGCGGGTCGTCCGGATAGAGCTCGCGCAGTTGCCGGAACGAGGTGCTGTGGAACAGCGAGCGCGAGTCGGTCTCGCTGGAATAGCGCGCCGCCACGACCTGCTGGCCATCGGTCACGCACACCGTCATGTTGAGCGGGAACTGCACGTCATTGCGGTGGCCGACCTCCTCGATCAGCCCCGCCATCTGCTCCAGCGCGCCACGCGGATCGCGCTCCAGGCCGAAGGTCAGCGCCAGGAAGAACATCACCTCGGAGTCCGTCGATCCCTCGATCCAGCGGAACAGGTGCGGTGCCACGGCCATCATCAGGTCGCGCCGCAGCAGCGGGTATTCGCGTATCAGGCCGTTGTGGACAAACAGCCAGCGGCCGAACCGGAACGGATGGCAGTTTGTCTCCTGCGTGGGCGTGCCGGTGGCAGCGCGCACATGGGCCACGAACAGCGGCGCCCGCACCGCGCGCGCCGTCTCGCGCAGGTTGGTATCGCTCCAGGCCGGATGCAGGCAGCGGTAGCGGAACGGCACCTCGGAGTGGCGTCCGTACCAGCCGACGCCAAAGCCGTCGCCATTGGTGGTGGTATGGCCGAGCCTGGAATTCAGGCTCTGGTCGATCAACGAGTGTTCCGGCTGGAACAGCACCGCTTCCAGCGGAACGGACCTGCCCGAGTACGCCAGCCAGCGGCACATGATGTGTCTCCTCGACAAGTGCGGCGCGGTGCCTTTCCGGGCCATTCTCCAGTTGTAGAACGACAACGGCGGAACGGCAAAGTGCATGCTGCGGATTGCGCAGAAGTGGTGCCGGCGGTGGTTTCAGTATGCTTTCTGCCGCACACACGCGTTAGCCCGGAGCGGAATCGCTCGCAGCGAAATCTACACGCGCCAGGGCAATCCATGCATGTTTTTCAAAAGCGTCCGCCCTCGGGTATTGCGCCCGTCGCTGTATGCGTGGCGGGGCCTTGCCTGCCTGCAGGATGGCGCGGCAATCGCGCCCCGGTACGGCACTTGCAAGGAATGTTCCGGGCGCCAGTAAGTCAAATCACCAGACCCAATGCGTCCGAATCCCGCGAGTTCCGGGCGCACCCGTTCGGGGCAATCCCATGGTAGCTTGTGTTTACAATGTCTCGAAGGGTCCATTGGGCCCGCCACGGAGGAAGCAGCCAATGCCTGTTCAGAACTGCAATGTGCATGTTGTTTTCGATGGGCACTGGGCAATCGCGGCCGAGGGGGAAGGACGCCTCCAGGTCGGCCTCGACATGACCAGCGCCATTGCCCTCGCCACATCGCTCGCCGTGGAGCGACAGGCGATGCTCTATGTGCATGACAAGAACGGCGACATCATCCAGCGTATTGATTGCTCCCGTGCCATGCCATCCACCGACGCCATCTCGCCGATTGCGCCGATTGCGCCGGTCGCTCCGGTTGGATGCGTCGACAAACCGGTGCTGCCGGCCGAACAGCCGGGGATTTCTGAAAAAGCCCGCAATACCTCGGTTGGATAGCGCCTGCTGCCGCGCGGGTCGCGCTGCCGAGGGCGGCGCAGGCGGCGCACCGAACGCCGAGGTGAAGCAGCGGGCCTGATGCCGGCCGCCGCTGCCTCAGCTCTCCACGCCCACGATCACGCTCGATGCCTTGAAGACCGCCGCAGCCGGCTTGCCGACGGCAAGGCCGAGGCGGTCGGCGCTGCTGTTGGTGATGATGGCCGCGATCGCCAGGCCGGCATCATCGGTAATGGTGACGTCGGTGTTGACAGCGCCCTTCTTCAGGTCGGTCACCTTGCCGCTGATCGCATTGCGCGCCGACACCTTGCTTGCGTCGACGTCGACCATGACGATCACCGAAGTCGCCTTGATCATGGCGACGGCCTTCTTGCCCTGGGCAAGCCCGAGGCGCGCGGCGCTTTCGCTGGTAACGGTGGCAACGATTTCCTGGCCGCCTGAGAGGCGCAGGATGACTTCGTCGTTGACGGCACCATGCGCGGCCGACGAAACCTCACCCGAAAACTGGTTGCGCGCACTAGTAATCACTTTGTTCTCCTTGTTGGTTGATGTACCTCTCTGGCGTCCGCCTGATGGCGGCGCGAGGCCAAGGCAGCTAGTGTGATCCCAATCGGGGCAATGCAACAGTGGTCCGGGTTGATAGCCATCATCATCGGCCCGTGGCCATGCATCAGATCGCCGACTTCTTCACCGCGCCGGTTGCAAAGAACCGCTGCAGGTTCTCGAACACCAGTTCCGCCATCGCCTGGCGCGTTTCATGGGTGGCGCTGGCGATATGCGGCAGCACCACGACGTTGTCCAGCCCGAACAGCGCCTCGGGCACGTTCGGCTCGTCCTCGAACACGTCAAGGCCGGCACCTGCGATGCGCTGCTGCGCCAGCGCATCGACCAGCGCCGCCTCGTCCACCACCGTACCGCGCGCGATATTGATCAGGAAGCCTTGGGGACCCAGTGCATCAAGCACGGCCGCCGATACCAGGTGGCGCGTGGAGGGTCCGCCGGCGGTGGCGACGACAAGGTAGTCCGCCCAGCGCGCCAGCGCTTCCAGCGACGCTTCGTAAGGATAAGGCGCGTCATCGGCCGGGTTGCGGCTGTGATAACGCACTTCCATGTCGAAACCCACGGAGCGGTGCGCTATGACGCGGCCGATGCGGCCCATGCCGATGATGCCGAGCCGCTTGCCGCTGACGCGCGTCGCCAGCGGGAACGGCTGCCCCTTCGGCCATTCGCCGCGGCGCACGAAGCGGTCCGCGGCGCTGACCTTGCGCGAGACGTCCAGCAGCAGCGCGAACGCGGTATCGGCCACGCAGTCGTTGAGCACGTCCGGCGTATAGCCCACGGCGATGCCGCGGCGGCGCGCGCTGTCGAGATCGAGCTTGTCCAGGCCGACGCCGAAGCTGGAGATCACGCGCAGGGACGGCAACGCGGCCAGCAGCGCGGCATCTGCGCCGATCGCGGCGCGCGTTGTCAGCGCGACGAACTCGCTGCCGTGGCGGGCCAGGAAGGCGGCGGGATCGGTTTCGGTCCAGAACGGGTGGACATCGAAGTGCTCGGCCAGGCGTGCTTCGGTGGCTTCAGGCAGGCGGCCGTGCTGCAACAGGCGGGGTTTCATGCGCAAGGGGTCCTTTGAGGAGAGGCGCGCGCGTCAGTCGGCGCGCAGTTTGTTGTCGACGATGACCTTGGCGTAGCGCTTGCGGTCGGTGGCGATCAGCTCGCTGAACTGCTGCGGCGTGCTGCCGACGGGAATCGCGCCCTGCTCCACCAGCTGCTGGCGCACTTCGGGCAGCGCCACCACCTGCTTCACGCCGGCGGCGATCTTGTCGACGATGTCCTTGGGCGTGCCGGCCGGCGCCAGCAAGCCCACCCATGAGCCGGACTCGGCGCCGGCGATGCCGGCCTGCGCCAGCGTGGGCACATCCGGCAGCGCGGGCGAGCGCACCGTGCCGGTGACCGCCAGCGCGCGCAGCTTGCCCGCCTTGACGTGCGAGGCAGTCTCCAGCACCGAAGCAAACAGCATGTCGACGTTGCCCGCCATCAGGTCGCTCATGGCAGCGCCGCCGCCCTTGTAGGGCACGTGCAGCATGTCGGTGCCGGTAGCGGCCTTGAAGATCTCGCCGGACAGGTGCGGCGAGCCGCCCGTGCCGGAACTGGCGAACGACAGCTTGCCCGGCTGTGCCTTGGCCAGCGCGACCAGATCCTTTGCAGTCCTGGCGGACAGCTTGGGCGTCACCACCAGCACGAACGGCAGTTCGGCCATCTCGGTGATGGGGACCAGGCGGTTGGGATCGTAAGACAGCTTGTTGTACAGCGTGGGATTGATCGACTGCGTACCGACATTGCCCGCCACCAGCGTATAGCCGTCCGGCTTGGCGCGCGACGCCAGTTCCAGGCCGACGTTGCCAGCGGCGCCGGGCCGGTTGTCCACCAGCACCGACTGGCCCCACAGCTGCGACAGGCGCTGTGCTACCAGCCGCGTGGCAATGTCGGTGCCGCCGCCGGGCGTGAACGGCAGGATGATCGTGACCGGCCGTGTCGGCCAGTTGGCTTGCGCATGGGCGGCCGGTGCCAGCAGCGGTGCGGCGGCGAGGCACAGGGCCAGCAGCGCGCGGCGCCGGCCGGTGGAGGGAGTGCGGTCAGGCATGGCTGTCTCGTTCGATTGGCGTGGTCGGGATGAGCGTTGTCGGGATGAGCGTTGTCGGGATGCGCGTCGTCGTGCGCGTCGTGTCATTCCGGCTGGATGCCGGCGTTCCTGGCCACCTTGGCCCACTTGACCATCTCGGTCTGGATAAAGCCCGAGAACTGCGCGGGGCTGCCGCCGGCGGGCTCGATGCCTGCCGCGAGCAGGCGTTCGCGCACGTCCGGCGCGGCCAGCGCCTGGTTGATGCCGGCGTTGAGCTTGTCGATCACCGCCTTGGGCGTGCCGGCGGGCGCGAGCACGCCGCCCCAGGTGCTGGTGTCGTAGCCCGGCAAGCCGGCTTCGGCCATGGTCGGCAGTTGCGGCGCGATGGCCGCGTGCTTGGTGGTGGTGACTGCCAGCGCCCTCACCTTGCCGGCCTTGACCTGCGGGTTGATCGCGGCCACGGTGTCAAACATCAGCGAGACGCGCCCGCTGGTCAGGTCGGGATGCGCCAGCGTGCTGCCCTTGTACGGGATGTGGACCATGTCGAGGCCAGCCATGCTCTTGAACAGTTCGCCGGAAAAATGCGGGGCGCCGCCCGAGCCGCTCGATGCAAACGACAGCTGGCCGGGATGCGCCTTGCCGTAGGCGATCAGTTCCTTGACCGACTTCGCCGGGATCGAGGGCGACACCACCAGCATCAGCGGCACCACATGCGTCAGCGCGACCGGCTCGAAGCTCTTGACGGTGTCGAACGGCAGCTTGCGCACCATGCTTGGATTGATGGCGTGGCTGCTTGCCACCAATGCCAGCGTGTAGCCGTCCGGGGCGGCCTTTGCCACCAGGTCGGTGCCGACGATGCCGGTGGCGCCGCTGCGGTTGTCGACCACGACCGACTGGCCCCAGGCCTCGGTCAGCTTCTGGCCGACCAGGCGCGCGACAAGGTCGATGGCGCCGCCGGGCGATGCCGGCACGACGATGGTGATGGGCTTGGTGGGATAACTCTGGGCGCGGGCGCTGGTGGGGGCGAAGGCGATGCAGAGCGCTGCCGCGGCGAGTGCGGCGGCGATGCGGGGGGAACGGGGGAAGCGGGGCTTGAAGTTCATGGTGTCTCCTGCCTGATTGTTCATGAATCGGAGCTGTCGGTTTCTCCCCTCTGCCGCTTGCGGGAGAGGGACGCGTCCACGACGGCTCGCGCTGCGATTCAGCGTTTGATGTGGCGACGGCCGCTTATTCCGCCCTCGCCCCCGACTTCTTCACCAACGCCGCCCAGCGCGGAATCTCCTTGTCCATCAGCCCGGCCAGCTCCGCGGGCGTGCTGCCCACGATCTCCATGCCCAGCTGCTGGTTCAGCCGCTGCTGCACCGCGGGCTGCTTCAGCGCACGAACGACTTCGGCGTTGAGGCGCTGGACGATTTCCGTCGGCGTGCCACGCGGGGCATACAGCGCCTGCCACGACACCATCTCAAACCCGCTGACGCCAGCCTCGGCCATGGTCGGCACCTTGGGCAGCAGCGCCGAGCGCTTCGGCGAAGTCACGGCCAGCGCGCGCAGCTTGCCGGCCTTGATCATGGCCTCGCCCGCGGTAAGCTGGTCGAACAGGAACGGCACCAGCCCCGCCGCCACGTCCTGCACGGCCTGCGGGCTGCCCTTGTATGGCACGTGGGTCATCGGCACGTGGACCAGGTCGGCGAACAGCTCGCCGGCGAGATGGGTCGACGTGCCCGCGCCGGACGAGGCGAAACTGAGGCCGTTTTTCTTTTTCGCGTAGGCGATCAGTTCCTGCACGTTGCTGACGGGCAGCTCCGCGTTCACCATCAGCACGTTCGGCACATAGCCGACCAGGCTGACCGGCTCGAAGTCCTTGACCGGGTCATACGACAGGTTCTTGTACAGGCTGGCGTTGATGGCGTGGGTGCTGATGGTGCCGCCGAACAGCGTGTAGCCGTCCGCCTTGGCGCGCGCCACATAGCCCGCACCGACCGCGCCCGCGGCGCCGGGCCGGTTCTCCACCACCACCGGCTGGCCGAGGGCACGCGACACTTCCTGGCCAATGGTGCGCGCGACGATATCGGTCGAGCCGCCGGCCGCAAAGGGCACCACCCACGTGATCGGCCGCGACGGCCATTTGTCCTGCGCCTGCACCGGCGCGCTCAGCGCGCCGATGCCAAAAGCCACGCACGCGGCCAGCGTGCGGGCGCCGCGCCTTGCGGCTGCAATGCCTTGCTGCATGTTGTCTCCTGCCTTGGCCGGTCGCGCCGGCCTGTGTTTTTCGTCGTTGGCGTGTTCGGCGGGGCCAGGCGGCTAGCGGCCGTTGGCCTTGCGCCAGGCCGCGAAGTCCTCGCGTGCCTGCTCGCTCGTCGGCGGGTAGAGCCCGATGATCGAGCGGCCCTTGCTCACTTCCTCGGTGACAAAGTCCTCGAACGCAGTCATCTCCACGGCCTCGGCGGCGATCTCTTCGGCCAGGTGCGCCGGGATCACGATCACGCCCTCGCCGTCGCCGACCATCACGTCGCCCGGAAACACCGCGACATCGCCGCAGCCGATCGGCACGTTGAACTCCAGCGCCTGGTGCAGCGTCAGGTTGGTCGGCGCAGAAGGCCGGTGATGGTAGGCCGGCATCGCCATCCGCGCGATCTCGGGCGAATCGCGGAAGCCGCCGTCGGTGACGATGCCGGCGCCGCCGCGCTGCATCAGCCGCGTGACCAGGATCGAGCCGGCCGAGGCCGCGCGCGCATCCTTGCGGCTGTCGATCACCAGCACCGCGCCCGGCGGACATTGCTCGATCGCCTGCCGCTGCGGATGCGCGGGGTCCTGGAACACGGTGATGGGGTTGAGGTCTTCGCGCGCCGGGATATAGCGCAGCGTGAAGGCCTCGCCCACCATGGTGCCGCCTTCCGGGTTCAGCGGGCGTACATCCTGGATGAACTGGTTGCGCAGGCCGCGCTTGAACAGCGCGGTGCACAGCGTGGCGGTGCTGACGGTCTTGAGCTGGTCCCGTACCGCGGGGCTGAGTCGGGTCATGGTGATCCTTGCCGGTGTGGTGGCGTCAGTAGATGCTCGGTTCGCCGGTCGGCGCGCCGAAGTCGGTTTGCAGGAAATCGAAGTCGCAGCCTTCGTTGGCCTGGCGGATATGCCGGGAGAACATCCAGCCATAGCCGCGCTCGAAACGCGGCGGCGGCGGCGTCCACTCCGCACGGCGGCGCGCCAGTTCTTCATCGGAGACTTCCAGGTGGATGCTGCGCCGTTCGATATCGACCGAGATCAGGTCGCCGGTGCGCACCAGTGCGAACGGTCCGCCGACATACGATTCGGGCGAGACATGGAGGATGCAGGCGCCGTAGCTGGTGCCGCTCATGCGCGCGTCTGACATGCGCAGCATGTCGCGCACGCCCTGCTTCACCAGCTTCTTCGGGATCGGCAGCATGCCCCACTCCGGCATGCCGGGGCCGCCCTGCGGGCCGGCGTTGCGCAGGATCAGCACGTGGTCGGCGGTGACGTCGAGGTCATCGCGCTCCACCGCCTCCTTCATCGACGGATAGTCGTCGAACACCAGCGCCGGGCCGGTGTGGCGGAAGAACCGTTTCTCGCACGCGCTGGGCTTGATCACGCAGCCGTCCGGCGCGATGTTGCCCTTCAGCACCGCCAGCGCACCCTCCTGGTACAGCGCGTTCTCCGGCGTGCGGATCACGTCGTCGTTGTAGACCTCGGCATGGGCGATGGTTTCGCCCAGCGGGCGGCCGGTAATGGTGAGCGCGTCCAGGTGCAGGCGGTCGCTGATGCGCTGCATCAGCGCAGGCAGCCCGCCCGCGTAGAAGAAATCCTCCATCAGGTATTTGTCGCCGCTGGGCCGGATATTGGCGATCACCGGCACGCGCCGGCTGGCAGCATCGAAGTCTTCGAGGCCGATGTCATGGCCGGCGCGCCGGGCCATGGCGATGAGGTGGATGATCGCGTTGGTCGAGCAACCCATCGCCATCGCCACCGCGATTGCGTTTTCATAGGCCTGGTGCGTCTGGATGCGCTGCGGCGTCAGGTCTTCCCACACCATGTCGACGATGCGGCGGCCGGCCTCGGAGCACATGCGGATATGGTTGGCGTCGGCCGCCGGGATCGACGAAGCGCCGGGCAGCGTCATGCCGATGGCTTCGGCGATGGCCGTCATCGTGCTGGCCGTGCCCATGGTCATGCAGGTGCCGTGGCTGCGGGCGATGCCGGCCTCGATGCCGGTCCACTGCGCGTCGGTGATATTGCCGGCGCGGCGCTCGTCCCAGTATTTCCACGCGTCCGAGCCGGAACCCAGCACGTTGCCCTTGTAGTTGCCACGCAGCATCGGTCCGGCGGGAACGAAGATCGCCGGTACGCCGGCGCTGGTGGCGCCCATCAGCAGGCCCGGCGTGGTCTTGTCGCAGCCGCCCATCAGCACGGCGCCGTCGATCGGGTGCGAGCGGATCAGCTCTTCCGCCTCCATCGCGAGGAAATTGCGATAGAGCATGGTGGTCGGCTTGACCGAGCTTTCCGACAGCGAGATCGCCGGCAGTTCGATCGGGAAGCCGCCGGCCTGCAGGATGCCGCGCTTGACGTCGTCGACGCGCTGCTTGAAGTGGGCGTGGCAGGGATTGATGTCCGACCACGTATTGATGATGGCGATGACCGGCTTGCCCATCCACTCGCCCGGCGAGTAGCCCATCTGCATGATCCGGGACCGATGGCCCGACGAACGCAGGTCATCGGGTGCGAACCAGCGCGCGCTGCGCAGCGCGTCCGGCGTTTTCTTGCGAGCCGTCATGTGTCTCTTCCACCTTGTTGTCTGGTGCCAGGCGATCGTGCCGCCTGGCGTCGTTCGAAAACATTAAAGCACTAATATATTAGTACGTCAATGTAAGAGAATCCGGGTGAAATCCCTTAGAATCCAGCGCATCAGCAACGCCTCGGCGCCACCGGTGTGGCGCTCCAGGCATGCGCCGAGCCTTCCCATGCCATCCGCAACCGTTCCTACCGCCGCCAAGTTCCAGTTCGACCGCACGCGCCACGCAGCGCCGCAGGTGTTCGAGCACATGCGCGACCAGATCATCTCGATGGCCCTGCCCCCGGGCACCGTGCTGTCGCGCCCCGAGCTGGCCGACCTGTATGGCATCAGCCAGACCCCGGTGCGCGACGCCCTGATCCGGCTGGGCGAAGAAGGCCTGGTCGACATCTTTCCGCAGCACGCCACCGTGGTCAGCCCGATCGACGTCGCCCTGGTGACGCAGGCGCACTTCCTGCGCCGCTCGGTCGAGCTGGAAATCGTGCGCACGCTGGCGCTGCAGGCCGATCCCGTGCTGGTCGAGCGCCTGCGCGCCACGGTCGCGCGGCAGCGCCTGATGCTTGAGCTGCAGGACTTCGACGAATTCAACGTCAACGACCAGGCCTTCCATCGCGAACTCTACGAAGCGGCCCGGGTGCCCGACCTGTGGACGCTGGTGCGCCGGCAAAGCGGCCACCTCGACCGGCTGCGCCGCCTGCACCTGCCGATTCCCGGCAAGGCGACGGCGGTGCTGCGCGACCATGACGCCATTGTCGACGCGATCGCGGCCGGCGATCCGGCGCGTGCCGAAGGCGCGCTGCGCGCCCACCTGTCGGGCACGCTGGCCAATATCGACGAGATCCGCGGGCGCTTCACCGACTATTTCCGCTGACGGCACCGCGCTTCACCGCACCTGTTTCACCGCCTGTTTCGCCGCATCTCATTCCTCCACCCACATTGCCGGGGTGATCTGGCGCGGATCGGTCATCAGCTCGATCACGGCCGGCGTGCCGGCGGCGCGGGCGCGTTCGAAGGCAGCGGCAAACCCGTCGGCATGCTCGACCCGCTCGGCCCACGCGCCACAGGCGCGCGCCAAGGCGACAAAGTCCGGGTTGCGGATGCCGGTGCCGCTGACGCGCCCCGGATAGCGCCTGGCCTGGTGCATGCGGATGGTCCCGTACATGCCGTTGTTGACCAGCACGACGATCACGTTGGCGCCCGCCTCCGCCGCGGTGGCCAGTTCCTGCGGATACATCTGGAAGCAGCCGTCGCCGGCAAAGCAGACCACGGTCCGCTGCGGCGCGCGCAGCTTGGCCGCGATGGCCGCCGGCAGGCCGTAGCCCATGGCGCCGCAGGTGGGAGCCAGTTCGGTGCGCGGCTGCCGGTAGGCAAAGAAGCGGTGCAGCCAGACCGTGTAGTTGCCGGCGCCATTGCTCAGGATGGCGTCGTCCGGCAGTGCCTGGTCGAGGTGCTGCATCACCTGGCACAGGTCGACGCCACGCGCCTGCGCGTTCGGCGCCACCGGGGCCGAGAAGGCGACGTGGTCGGCGCGCGCGGCGCAGGTCCATTCCGACCAGCGCAGCGAGGACGATGAGGACGGCGGGGCCAGTGCAGCCAGCATGCGTGCCCCCGGCCCGATGCCGGCCTGGATCGCCAGTTCCGCCTGGTAGACGCGTCCCAGTTCGGCGCTGTCGGCATGCACGTGCACCAGCCGCTGGCGCGGCCGCGGCGGCGTCAATAGCTGGTAACTGTCGGTGGCGATATCGCCCAGGCGGGTGCCGAAGGCCAGGATCAGGTCGGCGTCGCGCACGCGCTGCGCCAGGCGCGGGTTCATGCCCAGGCTCAGGTGGCCGGCATAGTGCGCATCGCGGTTGTCAATGACGTCCTGGCGACGGAAGGCGCACGCCACCGGCAGGTCCCAGGCCTTGACGAAGGCGGCGAAGTCCGCCGCGGCAGCGGCGCTCCAGTTGGCGCCGCCGGCGATCACCAGCGGGCGCTCGGCGGCGCCCAGCGCGGCACGCAGCGCCTCGGCATCGTCCTGCGACGGCGCGGCCACGACCGGGCGGTACGGCGCGGCATCGGCGCACTCGCACAGGCCGTCCAGCACGTCCTCCGGCAGCGCAAGCACCACCGGGCCGGGCCGCCCGGAGGTTGCGCACTGGAACGCCCGCGCGACCAGTTCCGGGATGCGCTCGGGAGCGTCGATCTGTGCCACCCACTTGGCCATGCCGCCGAACATCGCGGTGTAGTCGACTTCCTGGAACGCCTCGCGCCCCATGTGCTCGCGCGCGATCTGGCCGATGAACAGGATCATCGGCGTCGAATCCTGCGCCGCGATATGCACGCCAATGCTGGCATGGGTGGCGCCCGGCCCGCGCGTCACGAAGCAGATGCCCGGGCGGCCGGTCAGCTTGCCGTCGGCCTCGGCCATGTTCGCCGCGGCACCCTCATGCTTGCAAACCACCAGTTCGATGGCGGGCTGGTCGTGCAGCGCATCCAGCACGTCGAGAAAGCTTTCGCCCGGCACGCAGAAGACGCGGTCCGCGCCGTGCAGGCGCAAGGCGTCGACCAGCGCGCGGCCACCGGTGCGGCGGCCTGGCGCGGCAATCCTGGCAGCGTCGGTCTCTCGGGCATCAGTCAGGGCGGAATCGGCAGGCATGGCGTCTCATCAGGGTTCGGGGAAGGCACGGCGTCGATTGTTGCCTCGGGCCTGCCACATCCGCACGCGTCTTCCTGCATGCCTGCTATGCAGAAAATGCAAGGCCGGGGTGGCCGCCGGCAGGTAGATTGCTGCCAGAATGTCCGCTCGCCGGGCCCGCGCCTTGCCAACGGGAAGGCGCCCCATCCAAGAACAATTCGAGACAGACATGAGCGAACACCAAATTTCCACGCCTGCCCTGCACCAATGGGTCACCGATCTCTGGCTGGCGGCGGGCTCCGACACGCGCGAGGCGCGCCTCACCGCGGACCACCTGGTCGGCGCCAACCTGAGCGGGCACGATTCGCACGGCGTCGGCATGATTCCCAAGTACGTGCTGTCGTGGCAGGCCGACGAGCTGCAGCTCAACCGCAACGTCAGCGTGCTGCACGACGGCGGCAGCATGCTGAGCCTGGACGGCAACCGCGGCATGGGGCAGGCGGTGACCGAGGAAGCCATGGCGCTGGCAATCGGCCGCGCCAGGGAGCATGGCGTCTGCGTGATGGGACTGCGCCAGTCGCACCATCTCGGCCGCGTCGGGCACTGGGCCGAGCAGGCGTGCGCGGCGGGCATGATCTCGATCCACTTCGTCAACGTGCTGTCCAAGCCGCTCGTCGCCCCGCACGGCGGCAGCGAAGCGCGCTTCGGCACCAATCCCTTCACGATCGGCCTGCCGGTGGCGGGCGCGGAGCCGCTGGTGCTCGACTTCGCCACCAGCGCGATCGCGCTCGGCAAGGTGCGCGTGGCCCACAACAAGGGGGTCGAGGTGCCGGCCGGCTGCCTGATCGATGCGGACGGCGTGCCGACCACGCGGCCCGAGGTGATGTTCCCCACTGACGGCGCCGCACAGGGCGCGCTGCAGGCATTCGGCGAGCACAAGGGCTATGTGCTGGCGGTGATGTGCGAACTGCTGGGCGCCGCGGTGACCGGCGGCCACACCATCCGGCCCGAGACACTGACGCACCGCCACGCGGTATGGAACAACATGCTGGCGATCGTATTCGACCCGCAGCGGCTGGGCACCAGCACCAGCTTCGGCGGCGAAGTCCAGGCCTTCGCCGACTGGGTCCGCTCGTCGCGCCATCAGGCCGGGCATGCCGGCATCGCCCTGCCCGGCGAACCCGAACGGCAACGCCGGCGCGAACGCGCCGAAGCCATCCCGGTGGACAGCGGCACGCTGGCCCAGCTTGACGACGCCGCCGCGCGCGTGCAGTCGGTCCGCGGCATTTCGCCCGGGCCGCTGTCGCGGCTGGCGGCCTGAGCATTACTTCACCCCCCCGACAACAAGGAAGCAGACCGCATGCCCTCGGCTAACCAAACCCGCGCCCCGTATTCGCCGCTGCCCAACACCTTCCGTGCCGCCGTGCTCGGCCAGCAGCGCCAGATCGGCTGCTGGTGCTCGCTGGCCAGCCCGGTGACCACCGAGATCGTCGGCGTGGCCGGTTTCGACTGGCTGCTGCTCGATACCGAGCATGCTCCCAACGACCCGCTGACACTGCTGCCGCAGCTGATGGCGCTGAAGGACAGCGTCAGCGCCCCCGTGGTGCGGCCCGCGTGGAACGACCCGATCCTGCTCAAGCGCCTGCTCGACCTGGGCTTCCACAACTTCCTGATCCCGTTCGTGGAAAGCGCCGAGCAGGCGCGCCAGGCGGTTTCGGCAACCCGCTATCCGCCGCTGGGCACGCGCGGCGTGGCGATGACGCAGCGTAGCAACCGCTACGGCACCATGCCGGGCTATTTCGAGCAGATCAACGACAACCTGTGCGTGCTGGTGCAGATCGAGAGCCGGAAAGGCGTGGATGCTGCGGAGGAGATCTGCGCGGTGGAAGGCGTCGACGGCATCTTCATCGGCCCCAATGACCTGGCGGCCGCTTGCGGCCATCTCGGCAACCCCAACCACCCCGAGGTGCAGGCCGAGGTCGAGCGCATCTTCCGGGCGGCCCGGCAGGCCGGCAAGGCCGTCGGCACGCTGACGCCGGTCGAGGCCGACGCGCGCCGCTACCTCGACATGGGCGCCAGCTTCGTTGCGGTGGGACTGGACCACGTGCTGCTGCGCCAGGCCACGCAGGCGCTGCGCGACCGCTTTGCCGACTGAGGGTAGCGGGCGCGGGCTGAGGTGGAATGAGGTGATCAGACCAGCCGGGCGCCCGGCCACGCGCCCGACATCACGGTATTGCGCACCGACTGGCGCACGGCCTGCATGATGTCCCACAGCTCCGGCACCGGCGGCCGGTTGCGCGCGGTGGCCAGCGCGACCTGCCGCGTCACCACCGGCTCGACCAGCCGGGCGCAGCGCAGCCGCCCCTGCGCCACGCGGTCCGCCACCGCGGCGAACGGCAGCAGCGTGGCACCGCAGCCATCCTCCACCAGCCGCATCGACACGGTATTCGACGCATCGCACTCCATCGCCAGCTGCAGCGGCTTGCCGGCGCGCGCCACCAGGTTCTCTGCCAGCACGCGCAGCCCGTGGCCGGTGCTGGGCAGGATCAGCGGCACCTCGTCCAGGCTGCCGCAAGGGAAAGTCGGCCCGATATGGCTCCACGAGGTCGGCGTGACCAGTGTCAGGTCTTCTTCCAGCAGCACGTCCACCTTGAGCGCGCCATGCTGGTCGGGCAGGTAGAGCAGCGCGACATCGACTTCGCCTTCCGCCAGCCAGGCCAGCAACGGGCTGGCCAGCCCTTCGACAAAGCGCAGCCGGGTCGCCGGGAAGCGCTGCCTGACGGCCGTGCCGATGCTGGCGAACGCGGTGTTGGCGATGGTCGGCTGCGCCGCGATGATCAGCTGCGCCGGACCTTGCGCGGTCGAGGCCCGGATCGCCTCGCGCGCGTCGGCCAGCGTGGCCGAGACCTGCCGCGCATAACCGAGCAGGGTCTGGCCCGCCTCGGTCAGGATCATGCCGCGCCCGGTGCGATGGAACAGCCGGGTATCCAGGCTGGCTTCCAGGCGCGCGATCTGCCGGCTGACCGTGGACTGGTCCGCGCCCTGCTCCAGCGCCGCGCGCGAGATGCTGCCCGTGCCGGCCACGCAGACAAAGCAGGCCAGGTCGTCGGAATTCAGCGGTGCGGGGGCATTGGTGTTCATGGCGTGCCCGGCGAGGTGTCCGGACCGGCCAGCGCTCCGGTAGCCGCCAGCGCCAGGGCCAGCCGCGCGCCCACTTCGGCGTTGTGTTTGACCAGCGCGATATTTGTCGCCAGGCTGCGGCCGCCCGTCAGCGCCTTGATGCGGGCCAGCAGGAACGGCGTCACGGCCTTGCCGGCGATGCCCTGCGCGGCGGCTTCGGCGAGCGCCTGTGTGGTCAGGTCATCGATCTCCGCCGAGGCCATGGCGGCCGCTTCGGGCACCGGCGTGCTCAGCACCACGCCGCCCGCCAGGCCCAGGTCCCACTTGGCGCGGATAAAGCGCGCCTGCTGCGCCGGGTCGTCCAGCCGGTAATCCGCGCGGAAGCCACTGTCGCGCTTGTAGAACGCCGCGACGTTGTCCTGCCCGCAGCTGAGCACCGGCACGCCATGCGTCTCCAGGTATTCCAGCGTCAGGCCGATATCCAGCACCGATTTCGCGCCGGCGCAGACCACCGCCACCGAGGTCCTGGCCAGTTCCTGCAGGTCGGCCGAAATGTCGAAGGTTTCCTGCGCGCCGCGGTGCACGCCGCCGATGCCGCCGGTGACGAAGACCTCGATACCCGCGAGCGCGGCGCAGATCATCGTCCCCGCCACGGTGGTGGCGCCGAGTTCGCCGCTGGCCAGCACCGCCGGCAGGTCGCGCCGGCTGACCTTGTGCGCCTGCCCGGAGCGGCCCAGCAGTTCCAGCTCGTCGTCGGACAGGCCGATGCGGATGCGCCCGCCGATTACCGCGACCGTCGCCGGCTCGGCGCCGAGGCCGCGGATCAACGCCTCCACCTCGCGGGCGGTGCGCACGTTCTCCGGGTAAGGCATGCCGTGCGCGATGATGGTCGATTCAAGCGCGACCACGGGACGGCCCGCGGCCCGCGCGGCGGCCACTGGCGCACTGAAGACCAGCCAGTCCTGGGCAAGGGCAGCGTTCATGCCGGGGCGTAAAGGGACGGCCTGCACTGGTTAGTCGCTGCCCTTTACTGCCTTTTTCGTCGCATGCCAGCCCTGCTTCGTCGCACCGCCGACGGCATGGCCGGCTTCCTTGGCACCGCGGCCGACGGCATGCGCCGCATCGCGCACCGCGTGGCCGCCTTGCTTGCCCGCCGCCTTGACGTTTTGCTTGAACGCGCGCGCGTCCGACGCCAGGCTCGCGTAGGCCGGGATGCTGCATGCGGCCAGCAAGAGCACCATCGTGATCGTTCTCGGGTTCATGGGCATTCGGGGGCCTTTGTCGACGCGGCACGAACTTGTGCCGCGCCCCTGATTTTAGCCGGGTAGCCTAAGCTAAAACCGCTATCCGGCCCCGGAGCCGACATTGATATGCCGCATGTTGCCCTCACATGGCTTTTTGAGCACCTATAGAATGGATCGGCGCATACACCGATTACGCCGTTCAGGCAAGTCCACAGTACCTTCCGTGCGACCACAGGGTGCTGCGACGCACCAATGGCTGTACAATGTCGGGCCCCGATTCGAAGGCCACGGCGGACCCCTTTTTGCGGCCCCTCGCCATAACGAACCCCCTCTTTAGCCTCGGCAGCAGGAGCAGATGCACGCGATCGTGCGCGCTGCCGTCGAATTGCCATTCACGAAGGAAAAAGCAGTCAATGACAAGCGGCGCACAACGTACGGCAGCCAAATCACGAGATGCAGGAGCCATCAAGGGCCTAGGCCAGACCCCCGGCGGGTCCGCGGCTCAGCCTGACCCCTCGGCCGAGGCCGCCGCGCGTAGCCAGCAATTGCGCGCCCTGATCCAGCTGGGCAAACAGCGCGGATACCTGACCCACGCGGATATCAGCGACCACCTGCCGGAAAACTTCACCGACACGGCGGCGATGGAAAGCATCGTCAACACGTTCGCCGAAATGGGCGTGAAGATCTACGAGCAGACGCCGGATGCCGAAACGCTGCTGCTGAGCGACGGCCCGGCGGTCGCCTCCGACGACCAGGCCGAAGAAGAAGCCGAGGTGGCGCTGTCCACGGTCGACTCCGAATTCGGCCGCACCACCGACCCGGTGCGCATGTACATGCGCGAGATGAGCTCGGCCACCCTGCTCACGCGCAAGCAGGAAGTCGAGCTGGCCAAGCGTATCGAAGACGGCCTGAACAACATGATCCATGCGGTTTCGGCGTGCCCGTCGACGATCGCGACGATCCTGGAACTGTCCGAGCGGGTGTCCACCAATGACATGTCGATCGACGACCTGGTCGACGGCCTGAGCGACGAGAGCGGTGCAGACGTCACCGCAGCCCCCGCTTCCGACGACGAGGCCGAAGACACCAGTGTCAGCGCCGACGACGAAGACGGCGACGAAGACGATGCCGACGAAGGCTCGACCCAGCAGGGCGGTGCCGATACCGACTCGGCGCAGCTGCGCGAGGAATGCCTGAAGCGGTTTGCGCGCGTGGCCGCGCAGTTCGAAGTGATGCGCGGCGAAGAAACGGCGGACGGCACCCAGTCGCAAGTCTTCCTGACCGCCCGCGACGCGGTGCGTGAAGAACTGCGCACGATCCGCTTCACCGCCAAGACCATCGAGCGCCTGTGCGCCGATGTGCAGTCGATGGTCGATGCCGTGCGCGTGGTCGAGCGCCAGGTGCTGCAACTGCTGGTCGAGCGCTGCGGGATGCCGCGCGAGGACGTCGTGGCGCGCTTCCCCGGCAATGAAACCAACCTTGCCTGGGGGCAGGCACTGGTGGCCGAAGGCCGCCCGTACAGCGCCGCCGTGGCGCGTGCCCTGCCTGACCTGGAATCGCACCAGCAGAAGCTGATCGACATCCAGGCCCGCGCCACGCTGTCGCTGGCCGAACTGAAGTCGGTCAACCGCAAGATGCTTGCCGCCGAGCGCCAGATGCGCCAGGCCAAGCACGAGATGACGCAGGCCAACCTGCGCCTGGTGATCTCGATCGCCAAGAAGTACACCAACCGCGGACTGCTGTTCCTGGACCTGATCCAGGAAGGCAATATCGGCCTGATGAAGGCGGTGGACAAGTTCGAATACCGCCGCGGCTGGAAATTCTCCACGTACGCGACCTGGTGGGTGCGCCAGGCCGTCACGCGCGCCATCGCCGACCAGGCCCGCACCATCCGCGTGCCGGTGCACATGATCGAGCAGATCAACAAGCTCAACCGCCTCTCGCGCGAGATCATGCAGCAGACCGGCAAGGAGCCGGATCCGGCCGTGCTGGCCGAGCGCATGGAGATGCCGGAAGAGAAGATCCGCTCGATCATGAAGATCGCCAAGGAGCCGGTGTCGATGGAAACGCCGGTGGGCGAAGACGGCGACACCAGCCTGGGCGACATGATTGCCGACTCGGACAACGCCACGCCGGCCGATGCCGCCCTGCAGGCGGGCCTGCGCGCGGTAGTGCGCGAGATGCTCGACGAGCTGACCCCGCGCGAAGCCAAGGTGCTGCGCATGCGCTTTGGCATCGACATGGCCAGCGACCATACGCTGGAAGAGGTCGGCAAGCAGTTCGACGTCACGCGCGAGCGGATCCGCCAGATCGAAAGCAAGGCCATGAAGAAGCTCAAGCACCCGAGCCGCGCTGACCGCCTGATGACCTACCTGCGCGACGCCTGATCTCCGGCCGGCCGGCGTGCACCGGGCGGCGCATGGGAAGCTGCCGTGGCCGTTTCGTCGCAAACTGGCCGGCTGTCACACTTGTTAGGGCAAAATCCCGGTCTGGGTGGCCCCGACGGGCCACGGGAGCTTTTTCATGACTGACTCGAACCTATCTTTCTTCGGCAGGGTTTCGCTTGCCGTGGGCACCTTCTTCGCCATCCTCGGCGACGCCCAGCTCGCGGCAGGAATCAAGCGGCTGCGCAACGGCGAGACCGCGGCGCCGGCCCCCGTGGCCGCACCGGTCCCGGCAGCAGCGCCTGAAACTCCCGCACTGAAGGAAGCCAGCCCGGTGGCGGCACTGCAGCTGCTGGGCCTGCTGCAGCGTGACGCCCGCTTCGTCGACTTCGTCGAGGAAGACATCGCCCGCTATTCCGACACGGAAATCGGCGCCGCCGCGCGCCTGGTGCACGACGGTTGCCGCGCGGTGCTGCGCGAGCACTTCACCATCCGCCCGGTGCGCGAGGAAGCCGAAGGCAGCCGCGTGACGGTGGCCGACGGCTTTGACGCCACCGCCATCCGCCTGACCGGCAACGTGGTCGGCAGCGCGCCGTTCCACGGCAGCATCAGCCACCGCGGCTGGAAGGTCGAGGAAGTGCGCCTGCCCCGCGTGGCCGAGCGCCATGACGCCACCGTGATCGCCCCGGCCGAGGTCGAGCTATGAGCGAAGCCCGCTACGCCATCGGCATCGACCTGGGCACCACCCACAGCGCGCTGTCCTACGTGGACCTGGCCGCCAGCGATGGCGAGAAGACCAGCCAGGAAGTGCAGGCCATCACGCAGCTGACCGCGCCGGGCGCCGTCGAAGACCTCGACCTGCTGCCCTCCTTCCTGTACCTGCCGCACGCGAGCGAACTGTCGCCCGGCGACCTGGCGCTGCCGTGGACCGCCGAGCGCGATTTCGCCGTGGGCGAGATGGCGCGCACCCGCGGCGCGGCCACGCCGATCCGCCTGGTGTCGAGCGCGAAAAGCTGGCTGTGCCACCCCGGCGTCGACCGCCGCGCGCAGATCCTGCCGGCCGACGCGCCGCCGGAAGTCTCGCGCGTATCGCCGCTGGAGGCATCGGTCCGCTACCTGAACCACCTGCGCGAAGCCTGGGACCAGGCCCATCCCGACGCGCCGTTCGGCGAGCAGGACATCACGGTCACGATCCCCGCATCGTTCGACCCCGCCGCGCGCGAACTGACCGCCGAAGCGGCAGCCGCGGCCGGCTATGCCCGCATGACCCTGCTGGAAGAACCGCAGGCCGCGCTGTACAGCTGGATCCAGAAAAGCGGCGGCCAGTGGCGCAAGCAGGTCAAGGTCGGCGACATCATCCTGGTCGTCGACGTCGGCGGCGGCACCACCGACCTGTCGCTGATCGCGGTGATCGAGCGCGACGGCAACCTGGAGCTGCACCGCGTCGCCGTGGGCGACCATATCCTGCTCGGCGGCGACAACATGGACCTGGCGCTGGCCCACGTGGTGGCACGCAAGCTGGCGGCCCAGGGCACGCAAGCCGATCCGTGGCAACTGCGCGCGCTGACCTACGCCTGCCGCGCGGCCAAGGAAACGCTGCTTACCGATCCCGCCACCGATACCGTGCCGCTGGTCGTGCCGAGCCGCGGCTCGAAGCTGATCGGCGGCTCGATCCGCACGGACCTGACCCGCGCCGAGCTGACGCAGACCATCCTGGAAGGCTTCTTCCCGCAGGTCGACGCCTCGGCCCGCCCGGTCAGCCGTACCCGGGCCGGCCTGACGCAGCTCGGGCTGCCGTACGCGCAGGATGCGGCCATCACGCGCCACCTGGCCGCGTTCCTGGGCCGCCAGGTTGCCGCGCTGGCCGAACTGGAAGGCTTCCAGGGCGCGCAGGCGGAAGGCGCGACCTTCCTGCATCCGACCGCGGTGCTGTTCAACGGCGGCGTGTTCAAGTCGGAACTGCTGGTCGAGCGTATCCTGCAGACCCTCAACGGCTGGCTCGCCGGCGAAAGCGCCGCACCCGCGCGGCTGCTGGGCGGCGCCGAACTGGACCTGGCCGTGGCACGCGGCGCGGCCTACTACGGCTACGTGCGGCGCGGCAAGGGCGTGCGCATCCGTGGCGGCACCGCGCGCGCCTACTATGTCGCGGTGGAATCGTCGATGCCGGCCGTGCCCGGGTTCGAGCCGCCGATCCAGGCGCTGTGCGTGGCGCCGTTCGGCATGGAAGAAGGCACCGATGCCGCGCTGCCGCCGCAGGAGTTCGGCCTGGTGGTGGGCGAGCCGGTGCATTTCCGCTTCTTCGGCTCGTCGGTGCGACGCCAGGACCAGGTCGGCACGCTGCTCGACTTCTGGGGTCCGGAAGAACTGCAGGAACTGGAAGAGATCCAGGCAACGCTGCCCGCCGAAGGCCGCACCGCTGGCGAAGTGGTGCCGGTCAGGCTGCATGCGCGCGTGACCGAGGCCGGTACGCTGGAGCTGGAAGCGGTGCCACGCGGCAACGGCGAACGCTGGAAGGTCGAGTTCGACGTGCGCGGCAGCGCCGATGCCTGAGGCAGCTTCCTCGCCGGCGAAGCAGTACGTCGTCGGCATCGACCTGGGCACCAGCAATACGGTCGTCGCCTACGCGAGGGCCGGGTCGGACGATATCCGCGTCTTCGATATCGACCAGCTGGTCAGCCCCGGCGAAGTAGCGGCGCGCCCGCTGCTGCCCTCGGTCCGCTACCACGCGGCGCCGGGCGAACTCAGCGGCGATGACCTGCAGCTTCCCTGGCAGACCGCCGCCAGCGCCGCCGCGCGCCGGACCGTGTTCGGCCGGCTGGCGGCAACGCTGGGCGCGCAGGTCCCCGGCCGGCTCGTCGCCAGCGCCAAAAGCTGGCTGTCGCATGCGTCGGTCGACCGCACCGCGCCCATCCTTCCGTGGGGCGGGCCCGACGACGCCGACAAGATCTCGCCGGTGGTCGCCAGCGCCAGCTACCTGGGCTACGTCGCCGCGGCCTGGAACCATCGGTTTCCCGATGCGCCGCTCGAACAGCAGGACGTGGTCCTTACCGTGCCCGCTTCGTTCGACGAAGGCGCGCGCGCGCTGACGCTCGAGGCCGCGCGCCTGGCCGGGCTGCCCGCGCTGCGGCTGCTCGAAGAACCTCAGGCCGCGCTGTACGACTGGCTGTTCCACCATCGCCAGACGCTGGACGCTGACCTCGCGCAGACACGCCTGGTGCTGATCTGCGACGTCGGTGGGGGCACCACCGACCTCACGCTGATCCGGGTGGAAATGCAGGACGGGCAGCCGCAATCGACGCCGCAGTTGACCCGTATAGGCGTGGGCAACCACCTGATGCTCGGCGGCGACAACATGGACCTGGCGCTGGCGCACCTGGTCGAAGCGCGCCTCGGCGAAGGCCAGCGGCTGTCAGCTTCCAGCCTGTCGCAGCTGGTGGCACGCAGCCGCGCCGCCAAGGAGCAGTTGCTCAGCGCGCAGGCGCCGGATTCCGTCACGGTCACCCTCCTCGGTGCGGGTTCGAAGCTGATCGGCGGCGCGCGATCGGTGGAGGTGACGCGGCAGGAAGTCGAGCAACTCGTCGTCGACGGTTTCTTCCCCAAGGTTGCATCCGCAGAACGGCCCGGCCGCGCGCGAGGTGCCATCGTCGAGTTCGGCCTGCCATACGCGTCCGATCCGGCTGTGACGCGGCACGTCGCGGGCTTCCTGTCGCAACATGCCGCGCAGTCCCGCATGGCCCTGGAAGCGCCGCCGGTGCAGGAAGATGCCCTGCCCGTGCCCGACACCCTGCTGCTCAATGGTGGCGTGTTCCGCGCGGATGCGCTGGCAGGCCGCATCGCCGAGACCCTGGGCGCATGGCGCGGTGCGCCGCTGCACGTGCTGCACAACGCCGATCCCGACATTGCCGTGGCGCGCGGCGCGGTGGCCTATGCAAGGGCCCGCAGCGGACAGGCGCCGCGCATCGGGGGCGGCTCGCCGCGCAGCTATTTCCTTGTCCTTGACGACGGTGCGTCGGGGCAACAAGGCATCTGCCTGCTGCCCAAGGGCACCGAGGAAGGCCATGAGGTCCACCTCAGCGACCGTACCTTTGCCCTGCGGGTCGGGCACCCCGTGCAATTCCACCTGGTGTCGTCCGTTGCCGACACCGCCTACCAGCCAGGCGAGCTGGTCGACCTGTCGGCTGGCGACTTCGTGCGCCTGCCGCCGATCGCCACCGTCGTGCCGGCGCGCGGCGCCCGCGGTCCGCGCGAGACGCCGGTGCAGATCAGCACATCGCTGACCGAGGTGGGCACGCTCGAAGTCCACTGCATCGACATCGCCGATGCCGCGCAACGCTGGCAGCTGGAGTTCCAGCTGCGCGGCAACGACGCCCCGGCGGAAGCACCCGTAGCCGCGACCGCGCATCCGTCGCTGCCGCAGGCCATCGAGGCGATCGACCGCACCTTCGGCGCCCGCTCTCAGGACGTGGGCCCCAAGGAGGTCAAGCGGCTGCGTGCGCAACTGGAGCAGGTGCTGGGCGCGCGCGAGCAATGGGACAGCGCCCTGCTGCGCGAGCTGTTCGGCGCGTTCTGGGAGCGCGCCAAACGCCGCCGCCGCACGGCCGACCATGAACGCCTGTGGCTGAACCTGGCCGGCTATTGCGTGCGGCCGGGGTTCGGCTATCCGCTGGACGAATGGCGCGTCGAGCAGCTCTGGTCGCAGTACGACCAGGGCATCCAGTACGTCAACGAAAGCCAGAACTGGTCGGAGTGGTGGACGCTATGGCGGCGCGCCGCTGGCGGCCTCGATGAAAGCGCGCAGCTGCGCTTGTTCGAAGACATGGCGTTCTACCTGCAGCCGCCCGGCAGCGGACACTACAAGAAGCCCGCTGGTCCCACGCGCGGTGGCTATGCCGACATGGTGCGCCTGGCCGGATCGCTGGAACGCCTGTCGGCCGACACCAAGATCGAGCTTGCCGGCTGGCTGCTGACGCGGCTGCGCAAGCCATCGGAAAATAACCTGGCCTGGTGGGCGGTAGGCCGCATCGGCGCGCGCATGCCGTTCTATGGCAGCGCGCACAGCGTGGTGCCGGCGGAGATCGCTACGCAATGGCTCGACGCAATCCTCGCGCTCGACTGGAAGAAGGTCGAACCCGCCGCATTCGCCGCGGTGCAGATCGCGCGCATGACCGGCGACCGCACCCGTGACCTGCCCGACGAGACCCGGGCCGATGTCGTGCGCCGGCTCGAAGCCGCCAACGCGCCGCAAAGCTGGATTGCGATGGTGCGCGAAATCGTCGAGCTCGATGCCGCGGACGAAGGACGGGTATTCGGGGAAGCGCTGCCCGCCGGGCTCAAGCTGATCGCGGGGTGATGGTCGGGGCCCTTTGCAAAGGGTTCCGACCCCGTCTTGCGGGCATCCCATGCGCCCGTGGCGTCATTTGAAGGCGGCCTGAATTTCACCTATTCTGACTTGCTCCTGCTGCCATGGCGGCAGCCAGGCCTTCAAGGAGGAAGACAATGCGCGTCATGGTGATCGTCAAGGCAACGAGCGATTCCGAAGCCGGCAAGATGCCGGGCACGGAGTTGCTGACGGCAATGGGCAACTTCAACGAAGAGCTGGTCAAGGCCGGCATCATGCTCGCCGGCGAGGGCCTGCATCCGAGCGCCAGGGGCAAGCGCGTGCGCTTCTCTGGCAAGGAGCGGACCGTGACGGACGGCCCGTTTGCGCAGACCAATGAGCTGATTGCGGGATTCTGGCTGTGGCAGGTCAAATCGATGGATGAGGCCATCTCATGGGTCAAGCGCTGCCCTAACCCCATGGAGGGCGAGTCCGAGATCGAGATCCGCCAGGTGTTCGAAGCCGAGGATTTCGGCGCCGAATTCACGCCTGAGCTGCGCGAGCAGGAAGAACGGCTACGCGCACAGGTCGACAAGCAAGCCGACAAGCCGCGCTGACAAAGGTTACGGGCGAGCGGCGTACGGAAAGCCATACTGCCTGCTCAGCCGGTCAAGCCTGGCGCGCAGGCTGGCCAGTTCGCCGGCCAGCTGCCGCGCCATGATCGGCAGCGGCCCGGGCTCTGGCTCCGCCACGACGGTGCGTGGTGCTGGCGCCGGCAATGGTGCCATGCCAGTTTCCAGTGCGTCGGCCAGCGCCAGCAAGGTAGCGTCGATGCCGGGATCGTCGCCCTCCCGCAAGCCGCCCTCAAACTCGATCGTAGCCATCAGTTCCAGCGCGCTGATACAGACGCGCGCTCCGTGCTGGATTTCCTCGAACTCGGCGGCGGGCACGCCCGTCTCCTTGGCCACAGAGGGGATCAGCCCGCGCAGCGGGATCAGCTTCGACCCCAGGTCGATCATGGCGGCGCGCAGTTCAGCGGCATCAGCAAAACCGCGCTGCATCCGCGTGTGGACCGCCATGCTGGCGCGCAACAGCCCTGCCAGGCGGATGCGCCATGAGTATGAGGCATAGGCCGGCAACGCGAAGGAAAACACCAATGCGATCGCGGTACCGATAAACACGTCAGCGGTGCGCCAGAACGCGTCGGCGATATTCTGCTCGCCGTGGCCGGCTGTAATTACCACCGTGATCGCTGCAAGCAATGCGATGTAGCCGCCTGTGCCGATGGCGTGGTACGCGCAATATCCGCAGATCAGCGCCAGCAGCGCGTAGGTGAGTAATGGCTGGCCAAAGAAGGACTGCTGCACGATCAGCGCGAGACCGATGAGGGCCCCGATCAGGGTGCCGATCCCCCGTTCCGCGGCGCGGCGGCGGATATTGCCGTGGTGCTGGAGGCCGCCGATGACCACCAGTACGGTGATGGTGGCCCACTCGCCGTGCGGGATATCGATGCCGGTGGTCAGGGCAATTGACGCCAGCAATGCCAGTGCGACACGCGTGGCGTGGAACAGCCTGGCTTGCCGAAAGCGACGGTTTGTGTCGAACAGCGCGTCGGTGGTTTTGCGCAGGATTGCTAGCATGGTTTTGCTTGGCGTGGCGGGGGTTGCCAAGTTTATGGTACTGGGGGGTTTTTAGCTGTGGCTCGGGCACATGCTGGCGGCCCGCTGTCGCTGTTGATGACATGCTGTCGGCCGTTGAACCGCTGGGTTCCGCCCTCCTGGGCGGGTCACTTTTTGCCCGAGCGGCAAAAAGTAACCAAAAAACGCGTTTACGGCCCTGCGGGCGGCCACTCTTATCGTAGCGGACGGGGGCTTTCGTACGGGGCTTTGCTTCGTTGCAGGGCAAGACTGCCTGACGCCGTGGTGCGCCACGGTGGCTCGGGATAGACGCGATGCTTGAACGAGCCCAGAGCTGTGGGTGGACCCTGCTGCGGGCGGCATGGTAGGAACGCCTGCGGCTGCGCTGCGCGCCGGCCCTAAGGTGGCAGGGCTACGCCCACGTTCTCGCCCCGGCTTCGGGCCAGGCGTGTTTCACGACGGCGCTGTGCGAGCGCAGCGACGCACTCCCTGCCAGAGCACCCGACCTGCGATACTGAGTGGCGCGCAGCGCAGCCGAAGGCGTCCCACCGATAACGCATTTAGCAGGCGGCCTACGCCCGGCATGGGGATCGTCCAATAGCGGTTCGACGCAGCCACTATCCCAAACTCACCTAGCGTAGCAGGTGCGAACCACCAGCCCCGTCGAACGGAAATCACCACCGCCCGAACCACCCACGCCGATGAATTGATAGCCAGCCGCTCAGGCGACGCGTTTTTTGGTTACTTTTTGTCGCTCGGACAAAAAGTGACCCGCCCAGGAGGGCGGAACCAGGCGGTTCAACGGCCCACAGCATGTCATAGGCAGCGAACAGCGGACGCCCAAACAGCCGACAGCATGTCATCAACAGCGAGACCGGCGCTTTAACGGCCGACAACATGTCATCAACCGCGCCAGCAGGCCACCTACTGCCTTGCAACAAAAATCAAATCCAAAAAAGCAAAAACCCCTCGCAGCACACGCTGTCGAGGGGTTTTGCACAATAAGAGCCTGGCGATGACCTACTTTCACACGGGTAGTCCGCACTATCATCGGCGCGGAGCTGTTTCACGGTCCTGTTCGGGATGGGAAGGGGTGGTTCCAGCTCGCTATGGTCACCAGGCATAAGGGGGTGCAGCGCTGAGGTTGAGGTCAACGCTGCGAATCGGGATGTAGTCTTGGGTTGTGCGTATTGTGCCAACCGAGGGCACCGACACGATCACACACACCAGGTGAAACACACTGGTTATAGGATCAAGCCTTACGGGCAATTAGTACTGGTTAGCTTAACGCATTACTGCGCTTCCACACCCAGCCTATCAACGTCCTGGTCTCGAACGACCCTTCAAGGAGGTCAAGCCTCCAGGGAATCCTCATCTTCAGGCGAGTTTCCCGCTTAGATGCTTTCAGCGGTTATCTCTTCCGTACATAGCTACCCTGCGATGCCTCTGGCGAGACAACAGGTACACCAGCGGTACGTCCACTCCGGTCCTCTCGTACTAGGAGCAGCCCCCGTCAAGATTCCAACGCCCACGGCAGATAGGGACCAAACTGTCTCACGACGTTTTAAACCCAGCTCACGTACCTCTTTAAATGGCGAACAGCCATACCCTTGGGACCGGCTACAGCCCCAGGATGAGATGAGCCGACATCGAGGTGCCAAACACCGCCGTCGATATGAACTCTTGGGCGGTATCAGCCTGTTATCCCCAGAGTACCTTTTATCCGTTGAGCGATGGCCCTTCCATTCAGAACCACCGGATCACTATGTCCTGCTTTCGCACCTGCTCGACTTGTCGGTCTCGCAGTTAAGCACGCTTTTGCCATTGCACTTTAGGTACGATGTCCGACCGTACCAAGCGTACCTTCGAACTCCTCCGTTACACTTTGGGAGGAGACCGCCCCAGTCAAACTGCCTACCATGCACTGTCCCCGACCCGGATTCACGGGCCAAGGTTAGAACCTCAAACAAACCAGGGTGGTATTTCAAGGACGGCTCCACGTGAACTAGCGTCCACGCTTCAAAGCCTCCCACCTATCCTACACAGATCGGTTCAAAGTCCAATGCAAAGCTACAGTAAAGGTTCATGGGGTCTTTCCGTCTAGCCGCGGGGAGATTGCATCATCACAAACACTTCAACTTCGCTGAGTCTCGGGAGGAGACAGTGTGGCCATCGTTACGCCATTCGTGCAGGTCGGAACTTACCCGACAAGGAATTTCGCTACCTTAGGACCGTTATAGTTACGGCCGCCGTTTACCGGGACTTCAATCAAGAGCTTGCACCCCATCATTTAATCTTCCGGCACCGGGCAGGCGTCACACCCTATACGTCCACTTTCGTGTTTGCAGAGTGCTGTGTTTTTATTAAACAGTCGCAGCCACCATTTTATTGCAACCCCTTCACCCTTCTGGCGCAGGCCAGTCAAGCTACCAGGGCGTACCTTATCCCGAAGTTACGGTACCAATTTGCCGAGTTCCTTCTCCCGAGTTCTCTCAAGCGCCTTAGAATACTCATCTCGCCCACCTGTGTCGGTTTGCGGTACGGTCTCGTATGACTGAAGCTTAGAGGCTTTTCTTGGAACCACTTCCAATTGCTTCGCAGCACTAGGCCGCTCGCCCCACATCCTTGAATTCCGCGCCCGGATTTGCCTAAGCGCCTTCTCCAATGCAGGGACCGGGACTTCCAACACCCGGACAACCTTCCGCGATCCGTCCCCCCATCGCATCATACGACGGTGCAGGAATATTAACCTGCTTCCCATCAGCTACGCATCTCTGCCTCGCCTTAGGGGCCGACTCACCCTACGCCGATGAACGTTGCGTAGGAAACCTTGGGCTTACGGCGAGGGGGCCTTTCACCCCCTTTATCGCTACTCATGTCAGCATTCGCACTTCTGATACCTCCAGCATCCTTTACAAGACACCTTCACAGGCTTACAGAACGCTCTCCTACCACGCACATTGCTGTGCGTCCGCAGCTTCGGTATATAGCTTAGCCCCGTTACATCTTCCGCGCAGGACGACTCGATCAGTGAGCTATTACGCTTTCTTTAAAGGGTGGCTGCTTCTAAGCCAACCTCCTGACTGTTTTAGCCTTCCCACTTCGTTTCCCACTTAGCTATATTTGGGGACCTTAGCTGGCGGTCTGGGTTGTTTCCCTCTTGACACCGGACGTTAGCACCCGATGTCTGTCTCCCGTGATTGCACTCTTCGGTATTCGGAGTTTGCTATGGCGGGGTAATCAGCAATAGACCCCCCAACCATGACAGTGCTCTACCCCCGAAGGTGAGACACGAGGCACTACCTAAATAGTTTTCGGAGAGAACCAGCTATTTCCAGATTTGTTTAGCCTTTCACCCCTATCCACAGCTCATCCCCTAACTTTTCAACGTTAGTGGGTTCGGTCCTCCAGTACGTGTTACCGCACCTTCAACCTGGCCATGGATAGATCATCTGGTTTCGGGTCTACACCCAGCGACTCAACGCCCTGTTCGGACTCGCTTTCGCTACGCCTGCCCTAATCGGTTAAGCTTGCCACTGAATGTAAGTCGCTGACCCATTATACAAAAGGTACGCCGTCACCCGTTGCCAGGCTCCGACTGTTTGTATGCATGCGGTTTCAGGATCTATTTCACTCCCCTCCCGGGGTTCTTTTCGCCTTTCCCTCACGGTACTGGTTCACTATCGGTCGATCACGAGTATTTAGCCTTGGAGGATGGTCCCCCCATCTTCAGACAGGATTTCACGTGTCCCGCCCTACTTGTCGTACACCTAGTTCCACAACGCTGTTTTCGCATACAGGGCTATCACCTGCTACGGCCGGGCTTTCCATCCCGTTCTGCTAACAATGCTGCTAAAGAGTACAAGGCTGTTCCCATTTCGTTCGCCACTACTCTGGGAATCTCGGTTGATTTCTGTTCCTGCAGCTACTTAGATGTTTCAGTTCGCCGCGTTCGCTTCCCACACCTATGAATTCAGTGTGGGATGACCCATTCGGGCCGGGTTTCCCCATTCGGACATCTCCGGATCAAAGCTTGTTTGCCAGCTCCCCGAAGCTTTTCGCAGGCTACCGCGTCCTTCATCGCCTGTGATCGCCAAGGCATCCACCACATGCACTTGTTCGCTTGACCCTATAACAAGTGTGTCTCAAGCTTGCGCTCTATGACACCGCTCACTACAGGTTGAGTTCTCGCATTTGTGCCGTATTCCAAGTCATCTTTCGATCACTTAAATACATTTTGGTTGATACAATCACAACCCGGTATCGCGTTGGTACTGCAGCGTCTCATCAACGCTCGCGCGACACCTTTACTACATCCCATATTGTTAAAGAACAGCCGATCGTTCCGATCGCTTGGCAATGCCAAATGCAAACGCTCAATCCTTAAGCGCTTGCATTTGGCCACCTGGCCTTAACCAACAAACTACCGATAAGTGTGGACGCTCAACCTGGGATGCACGCTCTGAAAGGAGGTGATCCAGCCGCACCTTCCGATACGGCTACCTTGTTACGACTTCACCCCAGTCATGAACCCTGCCGTGGTAATCGCCCTCCTTGCGGTTAGGCTAACTACTTCTGGCAAAACCCACTCCCATGGTGTGACGGGCGGTGTGTACAAGACCCGGGAACGTATTCACCGCGGCATGCTGATCCGCGATTACTAGCGATTCCAGCTTCACGTAGTCGAGTTGCAGACTACGATCCGGACTACGATGCGTTTTCTGGGATTAGCTCCCCCTCGCGGGTTGGCAACCCTCTGTACGCACCATTGTATGACGTGTGAAGCCCTACCCATAAGGGCCATGAGGACTTGACGTCATCCCCACCTTCCTCCGGTTTGTCACCGGCAGTCTCTCTAGAGTGCTCTTGCGTAGCAACTAGAGACAAGGGTTGCGCTCGTTGCGGGACTTAACCCAACATCTCACGACACGAGCTGACGACAGCCATGCAGCACCTGTGTCCACTTTCCCTTTCGGGCACCTGATGCATCTCTGCTTCGTTAGTGGCATGTCAAGGGTAGGTAAGGTTTTTCGCGTTGCATCGAATTAATCCACATCATCCACCGCTTGTGCGGGTCCCCGTCAATTCCTTTGAGTTTTAATCTTGCGACCGTACTCCCCAGGCGGTCAACTTCACGCGTTAGCTACGTTACTGAAGAAATGAATCCCCAACAACTAGTTGACATCGTTTAGGGCGTGGACTACCAGGGTATCTAATCCTGTTTGCTCCCCACGCTTTCGTGCATGAGCGTCAGTGACGTCCCAGGGGGCTGCCTTCGCCATCGGTATTCCTCCACATCTCTACGCATTTCACTGCTACACGTGGAATTCTACCCCCCTCTGACATACTCTAGCCTGACAGTCACAAGCGCCATTCCCAAGTTAAGCTCGGGGATTTCACGCCTGTCTTATCAAACCGCCTGCGCACGCTTTACGCCCAGTAATTCCGATTAACGCTCGCACCCTACGTATTACCGCGGCTGCTGGCACGTAGTTAGCCGGTGCTTATTCTTCCGGTACCGTCATCGACCCCGGGTATTAACCAGAGCCATTTCTTTCCGGACAAAAGTGCTTTACAACCCGAAGGCCTTCTTCACACACGCGGCATTGCTGGATCAGGGTTGCCCCCATTGTCCAAAATTCCCCACTGCTGCCTCCCGTAGGAGTCTGGGCCGTGTCTCAGTCCCAGTGTGGCTGATCGTCCTCTCAGACCAGCTACTGATCGTCGCCTTGGTAGGCTCTTACCCCACCAACTAGCTAATCAGACATCGGCCGCTCCTGTCGCGCGAGGCCGTTACCGGTCCCCCGCTTTCACCCTCAGGTCGTATGCGGTATTAGCTAATCTTTCGACTAGTTATCCCCCACGACAGGGCACGTTCCGATGTATTACTCACCCGTTCGCCACTCGCCACCAGGCCGAAGCCCGTGCTGCCGTTCGACTTGCATGTGTAAGGCATGCCGCCAGCGTTCAATCTGAGCCAGGATCAAACTCTTCAGTTCAATCTCTGTGTGGAAGCCTCGCGGCTCCCTCGCTCTTTCGAGCGGTCGCTCACTCTCAGAAAACTGACTGACCAGATCCGAAGACCCAGTCACGTTTTGCTGTGCGAGCACTGTATAACTTGTAAGCTGAAAGACCGAGGTCTTTCGCATCCGTTAATCAAGCGCCCACACTTATCGGTGTTTGTTTGTTAAAGAACTTTCGCGATTCGCTTTGCTGGTCGCGTCGCTGTTTGGTTAGCAGCGAAGAAACGAGATATTAAAGAATTTTCTACGATTTAGCAACTACTTTCGAGAACTTTCTTTTTCCGACTGGCGCTGCCAGCCGAAGTAAATCTCAACTACCCACTTCCTCCTGCCGGCTTGCAGTGCTGCTTGCGCTGCAGGAGGGGGCGAATATTAGGGCCTCCGAAACAAAGTGGCAAGTGTTTTTCAAAAAATCCTGAAAGCGCCTCTTTTGCCACTTGGCGAGCCATGTGCATTATCCGCGTGGCCCGAGCCCTTAGAAGCGCGCGTTTTCGTGACTACGATGTCCATAAGGCAACCTACCGGTGCTTGCCGTGAAACCGTCACCCGCCCTCTTACTGCTCGCCGCCGCCCTCACCGTGGCGCCGGCATGGCGCAGCGCCAGCGCCCAGGACGCAAGCACCGCCGAGCGCGCCGAGATGGTGAAGGAGATCGCCACCGTCGCGGCCGGCACCGGTGCGGCCAGCGGCAGACACACGCTGGACCCGCGCGTCATGGCGGTGATGGGTCAGGTACCGCGGCACGAGTTCGTTCCCGATGGGCAGAAGCCGTACGCCTATCACAACCGCCCGCTGCCCATCGGCCATGGCCAGACCATCTCGCAGCCCTATATCGTCGGCCTGATGACTGACCTGCTGATGGCAAAGCCTGGCGATACCGTGCTGGAGATCGGCACCGGCTCGGGTTACCAGGCGGCTGTGCTGGCCGGACTGGTCAAGGCGGTCTACACCATCGAGATCATCGAGCCGCTGGGACGGCAGGCCTGCGACCGGCTGAAGCGACTGGCCTATCGGCAAGTGGCGTGCAAGGTTGGCGATGGCTACTACGGCTGGGAGGAACACGCGCCGTATGACGCCATCGTCGTCACCGCCGCGGCCAGCCATGTGCCGCCTCCATTGATCCGCCAACTCAAGCCTGGCGGCCGCATGGTGATCCCGGTGGGCGCGCAGTTCATGACGCAATACCTGCTGCTGGTCGAGAAGGCCGCCGACGGCGCCGTGTCCACCCGGCAGATCCTGCCGGTCAGGTTCGTGCCGCTGGTAAGCAAGCAATAGCGCGCCGCCGGCCCATGCCACGACCGCCGCTGCTTGCCCTGGCCCTGCTGTCCGCCGCTGCGCTCGGCTATGAAATCCTGCTGATGCGGCTGCTGTCCATCATCCTGTGGCACCACTTCGCCTACATGATGATCAGTGTCGCCCTGCTGGGCTATGGCGCGGCCGGCGCGCTGGTCGCCCTCGCACGGCAGGCGCTGCTGCGCCATTTCATGCCGGCATTCGCTGCGGGCGCCCTGCTCTTCGGCGCCGGGACGATGGCGTGTTTCGCGATTGCCCAGCAAGTCGCCTTCAATCCGCTGGAAATCCTGTGGGAGCCATCGCAGCCGCTGCGCCTGCTGCTGCTCTACCTGTTGCTATTCGTGCCGTTCTTCTGCGCGGCGACCAGCGTCTGCCTGGTGTTTTCTCGCTTCAACGCGCAGGTCCACCGCGTCTACAGCTTCGACATCCTGGGGGCCGGGCTGGGTTGCCTCGGGATCATCGTGGCGCTGTTCGCCTTGAGCCCGGTCGGGGCGCTGCGGCTGGTCAGCGCGACGGGCATGGCGGCGGCCGCGCTCGCTAGCATGGAATGCCGCTGGCATCGCCCATGGTTGCCGGCGCTGCTGCTGGTGGCGGCGCTAGTGCCGGCTGCCGTGCCCCAAGAATGGATCGCGCTGCGGCCATCCGAGTACAAGGAGCTGAGCCAGTTGCTGCGCATCGGCGATGCACGGGTGGTGGCGCAGCGCTCCAGTCCGCTCGGGCTGGTCACGGTGGTGGAAAGCCCGTCGATCCCGCTGCGTCATGCGCCCGGACTGAGCCTGAATGCCCGCACCGAGCCGCCGCCGCAACTGGCCGTGCTGACGGATGGCGACGGGCTCAGCGCGCTCAACCGCTATGACGGCCGGCGCGAGCCGCTGGCGTACCTCGGCGACCTGACCTCTGCCCTGCCGTTCCACCTGCTGCGAAACCCCAGGGTGCTGGTGCTGGGAAGCGGCGCCGGGGCGGACGTCCTGCAGGCAATCTGGCATCACGCCAGCGCTGTCGATGCCGTGGAACTGAATCCGCAGGTGATCGAACTGGTCCAGGGCCGCTTCGCCGCGTTCTCCGGCAAGCCGTACAGCGCACCGGGCGTGCGTGTCTTTACCGGCGAAGCGCGCGGCTTCCTGGCGGCCAGCAAGGACCGCTACGACCTGATCCAGGTAGCCCTGCTCGATTCGTTCAGCACATCGTCAGCGGGCCTGTATGCGCTGTCCGAGAGCTATCTCTATACCGTGGAAGCCTTCCAGGGCTACCTGCGCCATCTGCGTCCCGGCGGCATGCTGGCGATCACGCGCTGGGTCACGCTGCCGCCGCGCGATATCCCCAAGCTGTTCGCCACCGCCGTGGCAGCCATGGAGGGCATGGACGTGCCGGCGCCGGCGCGGCGGCTGGTGCTGATCCGCGGCTGGAAGACGGCGACGCTCCTGGTAAAAAACGGCGAGTTCGACGCGGCGGAGCTTGCCGCGTTGCAGGCCTTCTGTCGCGCCCGTTCGTTCGACGTCGAGTACTTTCCCGGCATCCAGCCGGGCCAGGCCAATCGCTACAACGTGCTCGACAAGCCTTACTTCTTCGAGACTGCGCGAGCCTTGCTCGGCCCCGATCGTGCGCGCTTCCTGTCGGAATACAAGTTTGACGTGCGGCCCGCCACCGATGACAAGCCCTATTTCTTCCATTTCTTCAAATGGCGCACGCTGCCTGAATTGCTGGCGCTGAAGTCGCAGGGCGGCCTGCCCCTGCTGGAATGGGGCTATCCGGTGCTGGTCGCCACGCTGCTGCAGGCAACCGCCGCGGCATTGCTGCTGATCGTGGTCCCGCTGCGAATACTCCGGCGGCGCACCCCCGTCGCAACCGGCGGCAGCCAGCGTCCGCACGCATGGCGTGTCGGCTTCTATTTCCTGGCGGTCGGGGTCGGCTTCATGTTCGTCGAGATCGCCTTCATCCAGAAATTCATCCTGTTCCTGAGCCATCCGCTGTACGCCGTGGCAGTAGTGCTGTGCGCCTTCCTTTGTTTCGCCGGGCTTGGCAGCCGCTACTCGCAACGCCTCCCCTCACGCGATGGGCGCCAGGTGATGCTGGCGGTCGCCGGCATCTGGGCGATATCGCTGCTCTACCTCGCGGGGCTGCCGGCCCTCTTCAGGCTCTTGATCGCATTGCCCGATCCGGCCCGGATTGCCGTCGCGGTGCTGTTGATCGCGCCGCTGGCGTTTCTGATGGGCATGCCCTTTCCGCTCGGCCTGGACCGGATCGCGGCTCGCGACGAAGCGTTGGTGCCGTGGGCCTGGGGCATCAACGCCTGCGCATCGGTGGTGGCGGCGGTGCTGGCCACGCTGGTTGCCATCCATGCCGGCTTTACCGTGGTGATACTGGTGGCGCTGCTGCTGTATGCCGCAGCGGCGCTGGCCTGCCCATGACGGCAATCGCCCTCGCCTCACGGCTCCTGCATCGTCACCCCATAGCCGGCAAAGATGCGCGCCAGTTCGCCCTTGCGCCTGAGGGCGTCCAGTGCATTTTCCAGCGATTGCGCCAGTTCCGTGTCACCGGCCTTGATCGCCATGCCGACCGCCCAGCCGCGCGGCGGCAGCAGCGGCGAGCTGACGTCCGCCGTGGCAAAGCGCGCCCCGGACTGGCCAGCGGCCTGCAGCGCGCTCTCGTATTGCGCGCGGGTCACCATCGCGGCGGCGATCTCGCCGGCGAAAAGCGCGCGCAGCGCCTGCCCGGCCTCGGGGTAGATCTTCACCTTGTCGCGCAAGGCGCCGCCCGCGCCTGACAGCAGCGCGCTGGCGCCGGCAGAGCCTGCCACCGCGCCGGCAGGCTGGCCCGCCAGGTCGTCCAGGCTACGCAAGTCCGGCACGCGCTCGCGGTCGCGCACCAGCACGAAGGTCTCGCGGTAGTAAGGCGCGAAGATCAGCGCCTTGTCGTTGGCGCGCATGAAGGCGCGGTCGACCGGCACGTGCAGCATCACGTCCGCGGGGCCATAGCCGAGATAGTGGCCGCGCCAGACCATCGAGCGCAGGTCGTCGGACATGTTCTCGTCGGCATCGAACGGCAGCAGCGACACCGACACACCCAGTTCGCTGGCCAGGGCCTTGGCCAGCGCGACGTCAATGCCGTCGTAATGGCTGCCCGCCACCGCCGAGAAAGGCGGCAGGCCCTTGTAGACCGCGACCTTGAGCGAGCCGTTCTGGCGGATCCTGGCCAGGTCCGCCAACGCGGGCTGTGTGCAGAGCAACGCGCCGGCCGCCAGCAAGGCGAGGCACAGCCGGCGCCGGGTAGATGCCGGTGCCGCTGGTGCAGCGTGGGTCTGGCAAAGCCTCTGGCCACTGACTGGGCTGGCAGGCATGAGGTCTCTCCTGGAATTGAATGACGACGGCTATAGGAACGGCATGTGGAACGGCATGGCCTGCGGGACGCCCGGCGCTCACTCGCGCCGGGATTCCAGGTAGGTCTTGATCGCCCACACCGCTTCCTGGCTCAGCACGCCGTCGAACGGCGGCATGTAGACGCGTCCGTCGCGGGTGCGGCCCTTGCGCACGGTGGTGGTGTAGAACTGCGAGATCTCGCCCATGCAGGCCTGCTTCTTCTTGGCATCCGCCAGCGACACGCAGTCGCCGTCGAGCTTGCGCAGGTCGGGGGCGATGCCGCCGGACACCGCTTCCAGGCCGTGGCAGCGCGCGCAGTTCTGGTTGTAGGCCGAGCTGCCGATGCGCTGCGCTTCCTGTTGCGCGGCGCCGGTACGGTAGGGATTGTCCGGACGCCATTCGTCGCCAAGCTGTGGCAGGGCCTTGGTGTCGACGGCCTGTGGCGTGACGTCGCCGTGGGCCAGCGCGGAGGCGGGGGTGGCAAGGGCGGCAAGGGCCGCGCAAAGCGATAGCAAGGCAAGCAAATGGCGCTGCGTGTTCATGGATGTCTCCTGCGGTGAATGGGTTCTGTGTTTGACGTCATTTCCGCAAGAGCCATACCAGCGGGCAGGACACGGGCCCGACGGGACGCGGAACCGCTCCGCAGCAGCGCTGGCCAGGGCCGCGCCAGCCGGAGCGGAACAAGCCATCGGCGCGCGGGTGTCCCGCAATGCCACACTCTGGCAAGCGTCTTGCTTCATGACGCAACACTGTCGGACACGCGCCCGCTGAAGGCGCCGGCAGCGACCCGCGCAAAGATCGCGGGCGACCTTCCACAGGAGACACAGAGATGACCTTCCAAGCCGCCACGGCAGGTGAACCTGCGCAACCCGAACGCGCCGAACTGATTGCCCAGGCCCACCAGCGTTCCGCTTCCTATGGCCTGCGCCCATATGAGTCGCCGGACTTCTGCCCTGTGCTGCAGAGCGAGCTGAAGACCCGCATCGAACGCAGTCAATCACTGTTCACCTATGCGCTGCCGGTGATGGAAACGCTCTACGACCAGATCGTGAACACCCAGAGCATGGTGATCCTGACCGACGCCGACGGCCTGATCCTGCACTCGCTGGGCGACGACGATTTCCTTGCCCGCGCCGACAAGGTGGCGCTGCGCGCCGGCGCGGACTGGTCGGAGTCGTCCCGCGGCACCAACGCGATTGGCACCGCGCTGGCCGAGAACCGTGCCACGCTGGTCCACGGCGCCGACCACTTCCTGGAGGCCAACCAGTTCCTGACCTGTTCCTGCATGACCATCCTCGATCCCTACGGCAAGACCGTCGGCGCGCTCGATGTGACCGGCGACCAGCGCGGCTTCCACAAGCACACTATGGCGCTGGTGCGGATGTCGGCGCAGATGATCGAAAACCAGTTGTTCGGCAACGCTTTCCGCGACATGGTGTGCATCCGCTTCCATTCGCGTGCGGAGTTCCTGGGCACGCTGGTCGAGGGCATCGTGTCGTTCACGCCGGGCGGGCGCTTCCTGTCGGCGAACCGCAGCGGGCAGTTCCAGCTGGGCCTGTCCAACGGCGCGCTGCAGGCGCATACCTTCTCTTCGCTGTTCGGCATGTCGATGTCGCAGCTGTTCGATGCGGTGCGCGCGGCACAGGCGGCCATGGTGCAGCTGCAGTTGCCAAGCGGCGTCAAGGTCAGCGCGCGCGTGGAATGGAAGACCAGCCGGAGCGCGGTGCCCGGCGTGGACGCAGCGCGCCCCGATGTACGCCCGGATGTGCGCCACGATGTGCGCCCCGATGCGCGCGAGGCCGTCGTGGCGCCACAGCGCCTGCGCGCCGACCCGTCCGGGCCCGAGGGGCTGGATGACCTGGACACCGGCGACACCCAGATCCGGGCCGTCATCGGCAAGCTGCGCAAGGTGATCGGCAAGGACATCCCGGTCATGGTGCTGGGCGAGACCGGCACCGGCAAGGAACTGATGGCGCGCGCCATCCACGCCGACAGCCCGCGCCGCGCGGGTCCGTTCATCGCGGTGAACTGCGCATCGATCCCCGAAAACCTGATCGAATCGGAGCTGTTCGGCTACGAGGAAGGCGCCTTCACCGGCGCCCGCAAGAAAGGCGGCATCGGCAAGATGCTGCTGGCCAACGGCGGCACGCTGTTCCTGGACGAGATCGGCGACATGCCGCTGCACCTGCAGGGGCGGCTGCTGCGCGCGCTGCAGGAGCGCGCGGTGCAGCCGCTGGGCAGCAGCAAGGTGATCCATATCGATATTTCGCTGGTGTGCGCCACCAACCGCAACCTGCGCGAGATGGTAGCCGGCGGGCAGTTCCGCGAGGACCTGTACTACCGCCTCAACGGCCTGGTGGTGCGCCTGCCCGCGCTGCGCGAGCGCAGCGACCTGGACGTGGTGGCCGGCAAGCTGCTGCGCCAGGAGCAGGCCGCAGGCGTGCCACCGCGCATCAAGGGCTCGGTGATGGAGATGTTCCGGCACTACCACTGGCCGGGCAATATCCGCCAGCTCGGCAACCTGCTGCGCACCGCGCGGCTGATGGCCGAAGGCGAAGCCGAGATCACCGAGGACCACCTGCCCGACGATTTCCTGGACGACCTGCGCGAACGGCAGGCGCGGGCGGCCGCGCCGGCAGCCCATGCCCTGACGGGCGGGCCGCCGGGTGCGCAGCCGACGCGGCTGGCCGAGGTCGAGGTCCAGGCCATCGTCGCCACCGTCAGGGCGCACCACGGCAATATCTCGGCGGCGGCCAAGGCGCTGGGCATTTCGCGCAATACGGTCTACCGGAAGATGGAAGAAGCGCGCGGACTGCCGCACCAGCCCGGCTGAGCCACGCCCGGCGCGCCGATGGCGGCGGCAAGTGCTGCGCCCATCGCACCGCCGGTCAGGTGCCCGCCATCCACCCACACCAGGCGCGCGCCGGGCATCGCCGCCTGCAGGCGCAGCGCATTGGCGGGCCGGCAGACCGCATCGGCCCGGCCATGCAGCAGCGTTACCGGCAGCCCGTGCGCGGCAATCGCCCGCGCCGCCCTGAGCAGGGCCGGCTTGCCCAGCCCGGCGCGATTGCGCAGGTAGTGCGCCTGGATGCGGTACTTGGCCACCGTGGCCTCGCGCTCGCGCAGGAGCGGGCGGCGGGAGCGCAACCGCCGCGGCATGCCAAGCAATGTTTGTTCGCTCGCCCGCCACGCCGCGGCGGTGTCCCGTTTCTGGACAGGTGTCCCACTTTGAAACAGTCGTGACACAGTGATCAGGCGTGCACGGGCATCGCTCAGGCGCTCGCCCAGCGGCCTGACGCGTTCCAGCATGCGGCCGCCATGGCGCGACGAAAACAGGTTGAACACGTCGTCGCGCCCGGTCAGGAACGCGCCGCGCAACACCAGCGCCGCCACTGCATCCGGGCAGCGCGCGGCATAGGCCAGCGCAAGTGCCGCCCCCCACGATCCGCCGACCACGCCCCAGCGTTCGATGCCCAGCGTGCGGCGTAACTGCTCCAGGTCGGCCAGCAGCGCGCCCACGTTATTGCGCCGCAGGCACCCCGCCGGCCTGGACCGGCCGGCGCCGCGCTGGTCCGGCATGACCACGCGGTGCCGCCGCAAGTCGAACCATGCCGCCATCGCCGCCGGGCAGCCGCTGCCGGGGCCGCCATGCAGGACCAGCCATGGCTCGCCGTGCGCGGCGCCGGCCAGGCGCACATGCAGGCGCTGGGCGTCTGGCGTGCGCAGGTAGAAGCAGGCATTGGTCATGGATACGTCGGGTGTGGATACGTCGGGCATGGATGTTGCCTTTACGGGGATGCGGCAGCCCAGCCTGCCGCGCCACAACGATATTCACTAACCATGCCACCCAAGGAGAGAGACATGACCTGGACCACCCCTGCCTACACCGAGCTGCGGCTGGGCTTCGAGATCACGATGTATATCGCCAACCGCTGACCGCGCCCGGACAGGCGCAACGCCCGCATTGCCGGACCGCGCGCCTGCTCCGTGACGCCATGCCCCACGACAAAGCGCTCGCGCCATGACAACCATCCGGGTACTGGGGTCGGCCGCCGGCGGCGGCTTTCCGCAGTGGAACTGCAATTGCCACAACTGCGACGGCGTGCGCCGCGGCACCGTGCGGGCCACGCCGCGCACGCAGTCGTCGATCGCGCTGTCCGGCGACGGACCGGATTCGATCCTGGTCAACGCCTCGCCCGACATCCTGCAACAGCTGCGCCAGACGCCCGCACTGCAGCCGGCGCGCGCGCCGCGCGACAGCGCCATCGCGGCGGTGCTGCTGATGGACGCGCAGATCGACCACGTCACCGGCCTGCTGATGCTGCGCGAGCACCGCCGGGCCCTGCCGCTCTATGCAACCGCGGCGGTCCTCGATGACCTGGGGGCGGCCTTTCCGCTGACCCGCATGCTGTCGCACTACTGCGGCTTGCAGACGCACGCCCTGCCTTGCGACGGCACGCCGTTCACCGTGCCGCCGCTGGAAGGCATCCGGCTCACGGCCGTGCCGCTGCAAAGCAAGGCCCCGCCCTATTCCCCCAGCCGCAACGCCCCGCGCGCCGGTGACAACATCGGCCTGCGTATTGAAGACAGCCGCAGCGGGCGCCGCGCTTTCTATGCGCCCGGCCTCGGCAGCGTCGACGACCTCGTCTTCGCGGAACTGCGCGACGCCGACGTCGTGCTGGTCGACGGCACCTTCTGGCGCGAGGACGAGATGCAGGCCCTGGGCTTCTCCGCCAAGGCCGCCGCCGACATGGGCCACCTGCCGCTGTCTGGCCGCGGCGGCATGATCGAAATCCTCGACCGGCTGCCGGCCACACGCAAGATTCTCATCCACATCAACAATACCAACCCCGTGCTGGTGGAAGACTCTCCCGAACGCGCCGAACTGGCGCGGCACGGCATCGAGCTGGCCTGCGACGGCATGGAAATCGCGCTATGACACATCCCATTGCATGGAGCCCGGCGGAGTTCGAGGCCCGCCTGCGTGCCAAGGAAAGCGGCTACCACATCCACCATCCGTTCAACCGGCGCATGGCCGCCGGGGAGTGTTCGCCAGCGCAGATCCGCGCGTGGGTGGCAAACCGCTTTTACTACCAGGCGAATATCCCGCTGAAGGATGCCGCGATCCTGTCCAACTGCCCCGACCGCGACACGCGCCGCCAGTGGGTCGTGCGCATCCTCGACCACGACGGCACCGACGTCGTGCCCGGCGGCATCGAAGCCTGGCTGCGGCTGGGCCAGGCCGTAGGGCTGGAGCGCGAGGCGCTGCTGGACCATCGGCACGTGGTGCCGGGCGTGCGCTTTGCCGTCGATGCCTATGTCGATTTCGGGCGCCGCGCGCCGTGGCAGGAATCCGTGTGCTCGTCGCTGACTGAGATGTTCGCGCCGGAGATCCACAAGGAGCGCCTGGCCGGCTGGCCCACCCACTACCCATGGATCGAGGCCGCCGGGCTGGACTACTTCCGTTCGCGCATCCCGCTGGCGCAGCGCGACGTCGACCATGGACTGCGCGTGACGCTGGATTACTTCCGTACCCCGGAGCAACAGCAGCGCGCGCTCGACATCCTGCAGTTCAAGCTCGACGTCCTCTGGTCGATGCTCGACGCCATCCAGCACGCCCAGCCATGACAGCCATGACAGCCAACGCGCCAGACCTCGCCCGCCCGCTGCTGCACCGGACCTTCCGCCTGCAATGGGAAGAGGCCCAGCAGAACTGGGTGCTGCTCTACCCGGAAGGCATGGTCACCCTCAACGACAGCGCCGCCGCGATCCTGCAGCGCTGCGACGGCGGCCATACGCTCGACATGCTGATCGACGACCTGCAGGCCGCATTCGGCGTGCAGGGCATCGCCCCGGAGGTACATGCCTTTGTCAAACATGCGACCGAACGCGGCTGGCTGGTCTGACGCCATCGCTGCCCCCCCGCCCGGCCAGCCCGGCCCGCCGCTGTGGCTGCTGGCCGAGCTGACCTACCGCTGCCCGCTGCACTGCGCCTTTTGCTCGAACCCCGTGGACTATGCCCGGCACACGGCCGAGCTCGACACCGCGCAGTGGTGCGACGTATTCAGCCAGGCCCGCGCACTGGGTGCAGTGCAACTCGGCCTGTCCGGCGGCGAGCCGCTGCTGCGCAAGGACCTGGAACAACTGGTGCGGCATGCGCACGGCCTGGGCTTCTATACCAACCTCATCACCTCTGGCGTGGGCCTGACCGACGCCAGGCTCGCGGCGTTGCGCGAGGCGGGGCTGGACCATATCCAGCTGTCCTTCCAGGATTCCACGCGCGAGCTCAACGACTTCCTCTCCAGCACCCGCACTTTCGACCTGAAGCAGCGCGTAGCCCGGATGATCAAGGCGCAGGGCTACCCGATGGTGATGAACTGCGTGCTGCACCGGCACAACCTGCCGCATGTCGGCACCATCATCGAGATGGCGCTGCAGATGGGGGCGGAATACCTTGAGCTGGCCAATACCCAGTACTACGGCTGGGCGTGGGAGAACCGCCTTGCGCTGCTGCCCACGCGCGAGCAGTTGCTGGAGGCCGAGGCCGTGGTCAGGGAGTACCGGGCGCGCATCGGCAAGCGGTGCCAGATCCTGTTCGTGGTGCCCGACTACTTCGAGGCCCGGCCCAAGAAGTGCATGAATGGCTGGGGCACGACCTTCCTGGGCGTGGCGCCCGACGGGACTGCCCTGCCGTGCCACGCGGCGCGCATGCTGCCGGGGCTGGCGCTGCCGAATGTGACGACGCAGGGATTGCGCGAGATCTGGCGCGACAGCGAGGCGTTCCGCCGTTTTCGCGGCACGGCATGGATGCAGGAACCGTGTCGGTCCTGCGACCACCGGGAGGAGGACTACGGCGGCTGCCACTGCCAGGCCTTCCTGCTGACCGGCGACCCCGCTGCGACCGATCCGGTCTGCGAGCGCTCCGCAGAGCACGGCAAGGTCGGCGAGGTCGTGCTGCGGGGCCGGCTTGCGGCCCTGCAGGCGCGCGGCGAAGTCCAGCCGATGGTGTTTCGCAGCGATGGCAACTCCCTGCGCCTGAGCGCTGCGGGCAAGTAGCAAAGCCCGGCTGGCTCGCGCCAGCCGGGCTGCGCTTCTTACGCGCTTCTTACGCGCTTCTCACGCGCTTCTACCGCGTTCCTACCCTACATCCAGCACCCACTCCGCGAGCTTCTTCGCATCCGCCTCGCCAAGATTCCCATGCGCGGGCATCGGCACCGGCCCCCACGCCCCCTTGCCACCTTCACGGATCTTCCTGGCCAGCCGCCCGACTGCCTGGCTATCCCCCTTGTACTTGGCCGCCACCTCGGCGAAGCCCGGCCCCACCAGTTTCGACTGCATGCCGTGGCAGGCGAAGCAGCCGTTCTTGTCAGCCAGTGCCTGCATATCGGCCGCCGTGCCCGCCTGCGCCGCGCAAGGCAGCAGCACCGCAGCCGCCAGCGCCATCCATTCCTTCTTCATACCTTTGGTCTCACAGTTTCGTTATGCGCGCACGCCGGCATCGCGATGCCAGCGTGCATGTCCATCGACCGGCCCGTGTTCAGCTCTTGTGCAGTTTGAACACCCACACCGATCCGCCCTGCTCCAGGAAATTCACCCGCTTGGCGACTTCCCCGCCCCATAGCGGCACCGCGCCGCCCCAGCCCGACACCACGGCCACGTACTGCTCGCCGTTGTCTTCCCAGGTGACCGGCGGCGCCACCACGCCACTGCCGGTCTGGAACTTCCACAGTTCCTTGCCGGTCCGGGCGTCGGCTGCCTTCAGATAGCCCTCCGGCGTGCCCCAGAACACCAGTCCCCCGGCAGTGGTCATCGCACCGCCCCACAGCGGCGCACCGTTCTTAGCCTCCCAGACGATCTTGCCGGTCTTGGGATTGATCGCGCGCAGCGAGCCGATGTAGTCCTCGTTCAGCGGCTGGATGGTGAAACCCGCGCCCAGGAAAGCTGCGCCCTTCTTGTAGCTGACCGGCTCGTTCCAGATATCCATGCCCCACTCGTTGGCCGGCACATAGAACAGGCCGGTCTGCGGGCTGTAGGCCATCGGCTGCTGGTTCTTGCCGCCCAGGAAGCCGGGCGCGGCGAACACGGACTTGCCCTTCTTCGGGTCGGTGCCGGCGGCCGGGTCGCCGGGCCGGCCTTCGCTGATAAAGTTGGGCCGCCCGGTCTTCAGGTCGATGCCGCTGGCCCAGGTGATCTTCCTGACGAAGGGAAAGGCGTTGACCAGCTTGCCGTTGCGCGCGTCGTTGACGTAGAAGAAGCCATTGCGGTCGGCCTTGCCGCCCATGCGCTTGCCATCGAGGTCGAAGGTCACGAACTCATTGACCCCGTCGAAGTCCCAGCCATCGTTCGGGGTGTTCTGGTAGTGCCAGACGATCTTGCCGGTGGCCGGATCGATCGCCACCGTCGACGCGGAGTAGAGATTGTCGCCCTTGCGGATATGGCTGTTCCACGGCCCCGGGTTGCCCGTGCCGAAGTACACCAGCCCGGTGGCCGGATCATAGGTGCCGCCCAGCCAGGTGGCAGCGCCGCCGGTCTTCCAGGTCTCGCCTGGCCAGCTGGCGTTCTCGGCGCCGGTCACGCCGATCTCGGTCTTGTTGCCGTCCTTGTCGTACTTGTAGCCCATGTGGCCTTCCACCACCGGGCGCGACCACGCCAGTTGCCCCGTTTTGGCATCGCGCGCATCGACGCGGCCGACCACGCCGAATTCGCCGCCCGAGATGCCGGTCAGCACCATGCCTTTGACAATCAGCGGCGCAGCCGTGTACGAGTAGCCGGCGGCATAGTCCTCCAGCTTCTCCTTCCACACCACCTTGCCGGTCTTCTGGTCCAGCGCCACCAGCTGTGCATCCAGCGTGCCGAAGATGACCAGGTTGTCGTAGAGCGCCGCGCCGCGGTTAACCACGTCGCAGCACGGCATGATGCCTTCGGGCAGGCGGTGCTCGTACTTCCACAGCTTGGCCCCGGTCTTCAGGTCGAGCGCGTAGATGCGCGAATACGATGCCGTCACGAACATCTTGCCGTCGTGTATGAGCGGCTGCGCTTCCTGGCCGCGCTGCTTCTCGCCGCCGAACGAGAACGACCACGCCGGCACGAGGTTGCCGACATTTTTCGTATTGATGCGCGTCAGCGCAGAATAGCGTTGCCCTTGCGGGCCCATGCCCCACGACAGCACGTCGCCGGGGCTCTTTGCGTCGTTCTCGATCATGGCGTCGGTCACTGCCGCCTGCGCCGCTAGGCTGGCCGCGGCAGTCGCGACTGCCGCGATCGCCATCACTGCTCGTAACGTCCTCATTGCCTTCTCCTCTCTTGTTTTGGTTTCCCACCGATGCGCCAGTGCGCCGATACCAGGCACCCACCAGGCACCGGACCCGCACTTACGGCAATTCCCATGCCAATCGGATTGCCGCGCTAGCACGCCGAAAGCGGCCGCATTGCGTGCCGGCGGCCGTGTCAGCACGCAACACTGCGTTGCATCTGCTCCAGATCTGAACAGCCATGCGTGGCGGCCGCAGCCCAGTTCACGCCTGCCCCTGGCGGGCCATGCCGCGCTGCGGGTCGTAGCCGCGCAGCGCCAGCGCAAAGAACACTGCAGCACAGCCTGCCACCACGGCCAGGCTCACGGGGGCCACCTGCCCATACAGCGCGAAGCGTATGGCCTCGACCGCATGCGTGAAGGGGTTGAAGCGCGCGAGTTGATAGACGATCTCGGCACCTGACTCCTGCAGCTTCCACAGCGGATACAGCGCCGAGCTGACAAAGAACATCGGAAAGATCACGAAGTTCATGGTGCCGGCAAAGTTCTCCAGCTGGCGCACATGCACCGACAGCAGCAGTCCCAGCGCAGCCAGCATCAGCGCCGCCAGCGCCATGGCGCCGCAAGCGGGCAGCAGGTGCAACGGCTCGAACCGGATGCCGAAGCTTATCGCCACCAGCAGGAACGCGGCCATTTGCAGCAGCGACAGCACCGTGCTCGCGGCCAGCTTGCAGCCGAGCAGCCAGCCACGCGGCAGCGGCGCGGTCAGCAGCAGGCGCATTACGCCCATCTCGCGGTCGTACACCATCGCCAGCGACGACTGCATGCCGTTGAACAGCGCGATCATGCCGAGCAGGCCGGGCGCGACGTACACCTTGTATTCGATGTAGGTCTCATACGGCGGCGCGATCGCGACGCCGAGCGCATTCTGGAAGCCGGCCGCGAACACCAGCAGCCACAGCAGCGGCCGCACCAGCGACGACAGCAGACGCCCGGGCTGGCGCAGGTACTTGCGCAGTTCGCGCCCGCAGACGGCGCGCAGCGCGCGCCAGCGATGGATCAGCACGGTGGCCATGGGTTGCGCCTTACGAGGACGGGGCGCGGCACGCGGTGTCGGCTTCGTCCGCGCCCAGGGTGTCGAGGTTGTTCTTCGGATGCAGCACGCCTTCCACCGGCGCCACGGCAACGACGCCATCCGGGTGAGCCAGCATGACGGGCTGGCGCAACTGGCGGTCCCAGGGACGGAACGACAGCGGCGGGCCCTTGAAGCCGTCCACCACCACCTTGCCGGTGACCAGGGCTTGTGCCTGCGCGGCAAAGCCGGCCCTGGGCTGCCTTGCGACGCTTTCCGCTATCGCCTTGACCGCCACCCAGGCGGCCCAGTCGTGGCCCGTCATCGGGCGCCCCGCCGCACGCGTGAAGCGCCGGTTGAGCTGCGGCCCGCCATTGCGGTCCCAGGCCCAGTGCCAGGCCTGCGCGCCCAGGCCGCTGGCGCCCACCACTGGGCGCGGCAGCTGCGTGGCATAGGGCACGCCGCGGGCGAACTCGCCGTCGGCATCTGCCACCACCACCACGTCATGGTCGGTGCCATTGGTCAGCAGGTTCACGTTGGCCAGGTCGCGCTCGCGCGGGTCGTTGGACAGCCTGAACGTCCGTTGCACCGACCACGCAATGCCGAAGCGCCGCGCGGACTTGACCAGCGCATCGCGCTGCGCCGCGTCGCCCGCCGACGGCCCGCTCAGCAGCAGCGCGCGGCGCCACGTGCGCAGCGCGAGGTATTGCATCAGGGTGTCGGCGCGCATGCGCAGGCTGGGCAGCGTGTGCAGCAGCACCGGCGAACAGGCGGCGCCGCGCAAGTCGTCGTCATCGGCCGAGACGTTGAACAGCAGGGCCTCGCCCGGCTTGATGGCGGCCGTCGCCTGCCTCACTGCCGCGGATGGCAGGTCGAGCAGGATAAAGCGCGTGCCCTGCCGCGCCAGCGCCGCAACCATCGGCCCGACTTCCGCTTCGCTGCGCGCTTCCTGGGCATCGAGCCTGAGCGACTGGCCCGCTGCCTCCAGCGCGAAGCGGGCCTCCGCTGCCGCCACCTGCGCGCCATCGAGTGCGCGGCCCTGCGGCTGCCCGGGATAGCGCTGCGCAAGGCGGCGGGCCTCATGGCGCGGGTCGCCGGCCAGCGACACCACCGCCATGCGCACCTCGGCGGAGTCGGCCACCCCGGCCGCACCCGCGAACAGGCCTAGCGCGGCAACGAGCGAGCGGCAGCAGCGCACGCGTTCAGTCATCGATCGCCACCGAGTGCGGCACCCGGCCCGCCTTGAGGGTTGCCGTCGCCTTGCTGCTGGCGGTATCCACCACGCTGACGTCGTCCGACAGGCCGTTGGCGACATAGAGCCTGGCGTTGTCGCGGCTCAGCGCCAGCCCCCATGCGCGCCGGCCGACCAGCACATAGTCCAGCACCCGGCGCGACGCCACGTCCACCGCCGCGACGTGGTTGGCACGCCCAAGCCCGACATAGGCACGCGTGCCATCACTGCTGGCCGCCATCCCCACCGGGGTCACATCCCCGGCGCGGAAGCCCCGCGGCGTGAAGTGGATGGTATGGGCCACCTCCAGCGTATCGGTGCGGATCACGCTGACGCTGGCGGACAGCTCGTTCGAGACCCACAGTTCCTTGCCGTCGCGCAACAGCAGCAGCCGGCGTGGCCGGTTGCCGACCTGGATATTGCCGACCACCTTGTGCTTGGCCACGTCGATCACATGGACCAGGTTGGCCACCTCCGAGGTCACGTATACCCGCTTGCCATCCGCGCTGACCTTGACGCCCTCCGGCTCCTCGCCAACCTTGACGGCGAATACGCGCTTGCCCGAAGCGGTGTCGTAGGCCGACAGCAGGCCATCCTCTTCGTTCGAGACATAGAGCATGCGGCCGTCATGGCTCAGGTCGAACAACTCCGGGTCGTCCCCTACCGGCAGCGAAGCCAGCGTCTTGCGGCTGGCCACGTCGACCACGTCGACGCGGTGGTCATCGCTGCAGGCCACATACAGGCGCGCGCGATCGGGCGAGAGCTGCAGGTGGCGCGGCCGCTTGCACTGGCGCCACACGGCAAGCAGTTGCCGGCTGCGCGCATCGAAGGCGGCAATTGCATCATCCTTCTCGCTCGACACGAACACCTGGCCACTGGCCACGCGCGCCGCTTCGGCCAGTCCGGCGGCCACCAGCAATGCCGTCACCAGCAGCAGCGTGATGGCAAGCCACCTCGGCGATGGCATCTCGTTCATGCTGGTACGCTCCTTTCGGTGTTGTTGGCGGAAGTGGCGGCAGAAGCGGCCGGTGCCCGCGTCATAGCCAGGAAAGCGTTTTCAAGGTCGTCGCGCCCGGCGGCGCCGCGCAGCGCCGCCGGCGTGCCGTCGAAGCGCACGGTGCCGCGGTCCAGCACGATCACGCGGTCGGCGTGCTCCACCTCCTGCACCAGGTGCGTGGCCCACAGCACACCGGCCTGCGCCTGCGCGGTCAGCCGTCTGGCATCGCTGACCAGCTGCGCCCGCGAAGCCGGATCGAGCCCGACGGTGGGCTCATCCAGCAGCAGCAGCGCCGGTTCGTGCAGCAGCGCGCGCGCCAGCTCCACCTTGCGCCGGTTGCCGCCGGACAGCTCGCGCACCGGGGCATGCGCCCGCGGGGCCAGCCCAAAGGCGTCGAGCAGCCGGGCGATGCGCTGCGTGGCCACGCGGCGCGTCAGCCCGTGCAAATCCGCATGGAAGCGCAGGTTGGCCAGCACCGGCAGGTCCAGGTCGATGGCCGGCTGCTGGAACACGATGCCGAGGCGCGCCAGCGCGCGCACCGGATCGCGCCGCATGTCGTGCTCGTGCATATCGCTGTCCAGCACCGTCACGCGCCCGGCATCGGCAACGAACAGGCCGCTGAGGATCTGGAACAGCGTGGTCTTGCCCGCCCCGTTGGGCCCGAGCAGCGCCACGAACTCGCCGCGCCGCACGGTGAGCGAAACCCCGTCCAGCGCCACGCGGGCGCCGAACGCCTTGCGCACGGCCTCGCAGCGCAGCGCCAGCGGCGCCTGGGTAGCGGTCATGTCAGCCAAAGCCATGCTCCACTGCGTAGCGATGCATCTCGACGCGGTTGGCCAACCCCATTTTCTTGCGGATCAGGGTCTGGTAGTTGGCCACGGTCTTGGTGCTCAGGCAGAAGCACGCGGCCACGTCCTCAAGCGCCGTGCCCCGCGCGAACTGGCGGAAGAGGTCGAACTCGCGCGGCGACAGCGCCAGGTGCGGCGGCGGCTGGCCCATGTCCACCAGCCCCGCGACGTCGGCGGACAACACCTGCTCCCCGCCTGCCACCCGGCGCACCGCATCCACCAGCGCCTCCGGCGCACTGTTCTTGGTCAGGTAGCCGGCCGCGCCGGCGCGCATGGCCTGCAGCACGATGGCGGCGCTGTCATGCATGCTGAACACCAGCGTGCGCAGCGACGGCACGCGTGCGCCCAGCCGCTGCAGCATCTCCAGGCCGCCACGGCCCGGCATCGACAAGTCCAGGATCAGCACATCGGCCCGGTGCTGCGAGAGCCAGGCGTAGGCGGCATCGCCATCGCCGAACTCCGCCACCACGCGCATGCCGTCGTCCAGCTCGAGCAGGCGCCGGTAGCCCGTGCGCACCACGGCATGGTCGTCGGCAATCACCACATCGATCGTGTTCATGCTGGCTGGCTCCCTGCCGGTACGTTGGCTAGTTGCGTGGCATCCTGCGCCGGCACCGGCACCGGCACCGGAAAGCTTGCGCGCAAGCGGCAGCCGCGCATGCCTGGCGCCGGCCCCACGTGCAGCGTGGCGCAATGCGCCCAGGCGCGCTCCTGCATGCCGCGCAGGCCGTGGCTGCGCTGCAGCGCCGCGCCGATATCGTCGATGCCCCTGCCGTCGTCCTGCACGCACCAGTGGACGGCGTTGCCGGTGGCGGCGATGCGGACCGCCACCTGGCCCGCGCCGGCGTGGCGCATGACATTGGTCAGCGCCTCCTGCGTCATCCGGTACAGCGTCAGCGTCAGGTCCGGCCCCAGCGCGGCGCCGCCGAGGTCGACCTCGCAATCGAGCCGCACCGACTGGCCGGGCTGGTCGCGCCAGCAGCGCACCAGGTCCTGCAGCAGCCGCGCCAGGCAGGCGACGCGCCCGTCGGGCTGCGCGCCATGCGGACGCAGGCGGTGCAGCAGGTGGCGGACTTCGTCCTGGATCCTGGCGCAATGCCCGGCCAGGTCGTTGGCCACGATCTGCAGCATCGGCGCATGCGCGCTCTTGCGGACAAGATAGGCGGCGTCCGCGCGCATGGCCGTCAGCACCTGGCCGAACTCGTCGTGCAGCTCGCGCGCCAGCCGGGCGCGCTCGCATTCCTGCGCGTCGAGCAGCTTGCGGCTCAGTGCGCGGCGTTCGGCCTGGTGCTGCGCCAGCGCGCCCGCCAGGTGGTTCAGCGCGCGGCGCACCAGCTCCAGTTCATGGATGCGCATGGCGGGCAGCCGCACGCTGTAATCCTTGCGTTCATAGTGGCCGATGGCGTCCAGGATCTGCTGCAGCGGCGCGAAGGCGCGGCGGGCGGCCCAGCACAGGCAGCACAGCAACAGCACGCTGTACGCGGCCAGCATAGCCAGGTTGCCCGCCACGTCGCCACGCGCTTCGCGCAGTTCGCTGTCCGGGTTCCAGCGCAGCGCGGCCCGGTAGACGGTGCCGTCGCGCGCGCGGATGTCCCATTGGCTTTCCGCATGCGCCGGGTCGCCATGCGGCGTGGCCCCCACCAGCACGCCGCCCGCGGCGTCCTCCACATGCAGCCGCAGGTGGCGCATCTGCGCCGACTGGTTGATGGCGCGCAGCGCGGCCAGGTGCGCCGCGCGCTCCGCCGGCCCCGCGGCCTGCAGCGCCGACAGCCGCGCCATCGCCTGCGCCGTGGCGGCAGCGCCGCTGCGCTCTTCGCCGAGCGCCTGCCGTGCCTGCCACAGCGCCGCCAGCAGCGCGCAGCCAAGGCATGCGCAGGACAGCCACAGGGCCCGGCTGGCCAGGAAGTGCGACATCGTCATGGCAGTGCTCCTCCGGGGGATGGTGGTCGGCGTTGGCGGTCGACGTTGGTGGTCGACGCTCCGGTCCAGGTCGGGAGTTTTTCCCGATGCCCGAGGTACGGAACCTGCTCCCCACCCCCTCAGCTAGTTCGATTTCAGGTGCCGCCCGATGCAGGCAGCACCCCCGTACGCCCGAGGAGATGCAAGATGCCAGCCAGCCCGTTCCCTGTCCCGCAAAAGCAGGCATTCCGCCACGCAGCCGCGCGCCGCCGCTGCATCGCCACGGCCATCGCCATGGCCGTGGCGATGCAGCTCCAGCGTCCCGCTGTTGCACAACTGGACACCGCTGCTCAAAATCAGGACAGTGCGGTGCTGCCTGAAGTGCTGGTAGTCGCCGCGGCGCCGCTGCCGGGCATCGGCGTCGCCAGCGACCTCGTGCCCTACACCGTGCAGACCGTGCGCGGCGATGAACTGGACGGCACCCGCGCCAGCAACCTGGCCGACTACCTGGCCCGCAACCTGGCCGGCGTCAACGTCAACGACATCCAGGGCAGCCCTTTCCAGAGCGATATCACCTACCGGGGCTTCCGCGCCTCATCGATCCCGGGCGTGCAGCAGGGGCTCTCGGTCTATCTCGACGGCATTCGGGTCAACGAGCCCTTTGGCGACGTGGTCAGCTGGGACATGATCCCGGAGGCCGCGCTTGCCAGCGTATCGCTGGTCTCCAGCGCCAACCCGGCCTATGGCCTGAACAGCCTGGGCGGCGCGCTGGCCATGACCTCCCGCTCCGGGCTGGACTCGCCCGGCGTCACCGCCGACCTGTCCTATGGCAGCGGCAGCCGCAAGCGCGCGGACCTGTCGGGCGGCGTGCGCAGCGACGGTGGCTGGCACGCCTTCGCCGCCGGCACCCTGTTCCAGGAGCACGGCTGGCGCGACCATTCGTCGGGGCGCCTCGGCAATATCTTCGCCAAGGCCGGCTACGCGGGCGATACCAGCAGCGTCGACGTCTCGCTGCTGCACGGCCGCAGCACGCTGACCGGCAACGGGCTGGTGCCGTCCTACCGCGCCGACGGCAGCGCGACGCTGCCCGACATCTATCAGGCGAACCGTCGCGCCGTCTATACCTACCCGGACCAGACCCGCAACCAGGTGACCCAGGTCGCCGCCAACGGCCGCCACTGGTTCGACGACAAGACCAGCGCCGCCGCCCTCGCCTATGTGCGCAACAGCCGCCGCGACACCACCAACGGCGACGTCAATCCCGATTACGAGGAATATGCGGAAGCCTGCGAGGACGGCTTCAACGCCGACGGCAGCCCGCGCGGCGGCGACTGCGGCGTGACCCGCGCCGAAGGCGCCGCGCTGCATCCCGCCGTGGTCAACACCACCCATATGCGGCAGCAGACCGTCGGCGTGGCGCTCAGCCTGGCAAAAGAGACCGATCGCCACGTGCTCAACGCCGGCGTCAGCCTGGACCGCAGCCGGCTGACCTATTCCCAGTTCGAGCAGCCCGGCACGTTCACCGCGGACCGGGGCGCCGTGGCCGACCCGGCCGAGCCGAATGCGCTGTTCTCCGGCGTCAGCGGCAACGCGCGCACCTTCGGCGCCTACCTGTCCGATACGTGGTCGCTGACACCCAGCACCTTCCTGACGGCGTCGGCGAGGTGGAATCTCGCCACCGTCAGCAATACGCTGCGCAACAGCGACGGCAGCGAGCAGCCGCGCGAAAGCTTTACCTACCGCCGCCTCAACCCGGCGGTGGGGCTGGCCCAGAAACTGGGCGGCGGCGTCACGGTATTCGGCGGCTACGCGCAGAACAACCGCGTGCCCACCGTGCTCGAACTCGGCTGCGCCGATCCCACGCGCCCGTGCCGCCTGCCGGCCGGACTGCAGGCCGATCCCTACCTGAAGCAGGTGGTCTCGCACGCCTATGAAGCCGGCGTGCGCTGGCGCCCCGGCAAGGACACCGAGGTCACCGCCGCGCTCTATCGCATCGACAACCACGACGACATCCTGTTCCTGCGCGCGCCCAACACCCAGCTCGGCTATTTCGCCAACTTCGACCGCACCCGCAACCAGGGGCTCGACCTGAGCGCGCGCCAGCGCGCTGGCGATATCACGCTGCGGCTGGCCTACAGCTACCTGCATGCTACCTACCAGGCGGCCGGCCAACTGGCGGCCGGCGAGCGCACCATCGAGGTCCAGCCCGGCATGCGCATGGCCGGCCTGCCGCGCCACACGCTCAAGCTTGGCGCCGACTGGCAGGCGCTGGCCGGGCTGACGCTCGGCGCCGACCTGGTCGCCGTGTCCGGCAGCGTCGCCAGCGGCAACGAGGACGGCCTGCGCAGCGATCCGCAGCCGGGCCAGCCGCCCAGGACCGCCGACTGGCACGTGCCCGGCTACGCCACCGTCAACCTGCGCGCCGCGTACAAGGTGAACAAGCGCTTCGAGGTCTATGCGCGCGTGGCCAACCTGTTCGACCGGCGCTACGAAACCTACGGGCAAGTGGCGAACAACGTGTTTCCCGGCGGCAGCCTGGTGCAGCCGCACATGGCGCCCGGCGATGCCGCGACGGCGTTGTTCGTGGCGCCGGGGGCGCCGCGCAGTGTCTGGGTGGGGCTGGTGTACCGGATGTAGGGGATGGCCCTCAGGAAGCGGCGCCCGGGGCCAGTGGCGGACAAGTAGCCCGGCTTACCCCAGCAGCCCGTGTGGCGCGAGTACGGCTTCAAGCCAGCCTTGCTCGCGCCGACCGGTTGCAATCTCGTCCTTGATGGCGTCTTCCTTCGAGACGGTGGCCTGCACGGCTTCAAGCAGCGCAGTCGCCTGGGCCGCCGGAAACGACACCACGCCATCCTCATCGCCGACGATGAGGTCGCCGGGCGAAATCACCTGCCCGCCGATCGATACCGGCACGTTCATCGCACCGGGCCCGAGCTTGTACGGCCCGCGGTGGCTGGTGCCGCGCGCATAGCAGGGAAAATCGGCTTCGTAGAACGCCGCAGTGTCGCGGATCGCGCCATCGAGCACGAATCCGGCGCAACCGCGCTGCTGCGCGTAGAGCATGATCAGTTCGCCGATCAGCGCATTGGTGCAATCGCCGCCACCATCCACCACCAGCACGTGGCCGGGCTGGAGTTCCATCAGTGCCTTGTAGATCAGCAGGTTGTCGCCGGGCCTGGCCTTCACCGTGAAGGCTGTACCGACCAGCTTCTTGCTGCGGTGAAACCGCGTCAGCCCGGTCACGCCGGACAGGCGCTGCAGGTTGTCGCTGATATGCGGGGTCACGACCTCGCGAAAGGCCTCGACCAGCGCGGCCGGAGCAAGTTGGGGAACGGGGTGGATGGCAAAGTTTGACGCCACGGCAGGCTCCGGTACGGAAAGACATCGCGCCTCACGGTCCTTCCGTGGCGACGCACCAGTCCGCCAACTTTCTGCCTCCGTGATCCTTCTGTAAATTCCGAAGACAGGATCGTTTCGTTCTGCCAAACCTATCAGCCGGCAGGCGGTGCGGTCGCGCGCCGGCGCGGCTTGCGCTCCGCGATCTTGCCGGCCGACAAGGCCGCCACGGCCGCCTGCACCATCGGGTTCTCCCGGCTGGTCGACCATGCCATGGCGGTCGTGACCACGTTGACGGCCTCCTTCAGCGGCTTCACGACCACATTGTCCGAGGCCGCCTTCTTCAGTGAAGCCGGTACCAGCGCGATCCCCTGCCCGCACCCGACAAAGGCGATCTGCGACGACACGGTCCGCACCTCATGCAGGATGCGGGGTGAAAAGCCGGCGGCCCGGCAGGTGGCAATCAGGCTGTCGTAGTAGACCGGGCTCACATGCCGGGAGAAGATCACAAAGGCCTCTTCCGCCAGCGACGCCAGGCGAATCCGGGGCAGTTCCGCCAGGCGGTGGGACCTTGGCAGCGCCACCGCCAGCCGCTCCTGCTTCAGCGCGATGGACTGGATCGACGGCCCAAGGTCGCCTTCCAGGCGCGCGAACGCGAGATCGACATCGCCTTGCTCCAGCGCCGGCACGGCCTCGACGCTGTCGATTTCCTTCACCGATACCGTGAGTTGCGGATACTCCGCCTTCAGGTGCTCGATCAGCGCTGGCAGGGTCTCGACCATTGCCGATGAGATGGCGCCGATGGTCAGCACGCCGCTCTGGCCCTGCACCGCCTCGCGCACCGCCAGCTCCAGCCGCTCCAGCTGCTCGGCGAACTTGCGCACCGCCGGCAGGATCGCCGCGCCGGCGGCGGTCAGCTTCGCGCCGCGCCGGGAGCGCTCGAACAGCCGGACCTTCAGCGCATGTTCGAGCACCTGGATCTGCTCGGTCAGCGGGGGCTGCGACATCCCCAGCCGCTTCGCCGCGCGCCCGAAGTGCTCTTCCTCGGCCACGGCCAGGAACAGCCACAGGTGCCTTACCAGTCTGAAGTTGATCATGATGGTTGATAGCTTTGGCGTATGGAAAGGTTCTGTTCTTCGAAATTTACGGATCAGACTCTAGCGCCGATAGTGCAGGCCAAGCAACCACTCTGGAAGCCGCAATGACTTCTCCTACCCTGCTTGACCGCCTTGCCGCGCTCGATACCAACACGGTGTCTGACGCACTCGACTTCCTGGAACTGCCAGGGGCCACGTATGGCATCCGCCCGCTGTGGGACTGCCCCAGGATCGCGGGCCGCGCCAGCACCGTCCAGCTGGGTCCCAAGACCGACGCCGCGCCGACGGCGCACCTGATCACACCCGTTGTCGCGGCGATCGACAGCGACGACCGCGTACTGGTGATCGCCGGCGGCCTCGACGGCATCTCCTGCTGGGGCGACATCCTCGCCAATGCCGCCACGGCCCGCAAAGTGCGCGGCTCGGTGATCGACGGCCTCAGCCGCGATATCGAAGGCAGCGAATCGATCGGCTATCCCGTCTTCGGCCGCGGCGTGACCATGATCAGCGCGCGCAACCGCGTGGTGCAGACCGGCTCTGGCGAACCCGTGGCCTTTGCTGGCGTCGTGGTGCACCAGGACGACTATGTGATCGCGGACCGCTGCGGCACGGTGTTCGTCCCGGCGGCGCGGATCGAAACGGTGCTCGACCTGGCCGAGCACATCGCGCGCCGGCAGGACGGCATGGTGCAGGCCGTACGCACGGGCCGTTCCGTGGAAGCGGTCATGCACGACAAGGAATTCGACGCCATCCACACCGGAGCAGCAAAATGAGCGCGCAAGACAAGGAACTGGTTGCCCTGTTCGAGGGACTGGATACCCCCGGAGTATCGGATGCGATGGACCGGCTGGGCCTGCCCGGCCAATGCCTCGGCATCGCGCCGCTGGACAATTATCGCCAGGTGGTCGTCGGGCCGGCGTACACGGTCAGGTATGTGCCGGCAAGCACACCGCCCGGCACCGTTGGCGATTTCATCGATGACGTAGCCGCGGGCGACGTGGTCGTCATCGACAACGATGGCCGCACCGACTGCACCGTCTGGGGCGACATCATGACCCAGTATGCCGGCGCGCGCGGCATTGCCGGCACCGTCATCGACGGCGTCTGCCGCGACGTCGCCAGGGCATTGGGCGACGGGTATCCCTTGTTCTCGCGCGGCCGCTTCATGCGCACCGGCAAGGATCGCGTGCAAGTGGAAGCGGTCAACGCTCCCGTATCCGTCGGCACAGCGCGCGTCTGCCCGCGCGACATCGTCGTCGCCGATGCCAACGGCGTGGTGGTGGTGCCGCGCGAGCGGGCGCGCGAGGTGGCGGAACTGGCGCGCAGCATCGAAGCGGTCGAAGCGCAGATCCGTGAGCACATCGCCAGCGGCAAGACGCTCGGCGAGGCCCGTGCGGCCCTTGGCTACCACACCCTGCAGAGGAAGTCCTGATGCACGCCGATATCCAGCGCCTGAACGTCAACCTGGCCTGCGCCCGGGCCTCCGCGACTTACCGGATCATGGACCGGGTGGCAGCCCGGCGGGCATCCGGTGCCAGCATCATCTCGCTGAGTGCCGGCGAGCCCGACTTCGATACCCCGGCACATGTCCGCGATGCCGCCATCGAAGCGATCCGCGCCGGCCACACGCGCTACACGCAGGTGGCCGGCATGCGTGCGCTGCGCGAAGCCATCGCCGCCAAGTTCCGCCATGAAAACGGCCTGGACGTGGACTGGCAGGACACCATTGTCTGCACCGGCGGCAAGCAGGTGATCTACAACGCCCTGTCGGCGACGCTGAACGTGGGCGACGAGGTCATCGTGCCGGCGCCATACTGGGTCAGCTATCCGGAGATGGTGCAGTTGTCGGGCGCCATCCCGGTGATTGTTCCGTGCGGTGCGGAAGCCGGTTTCAAGCTGACCCCTGCCGCGCTGGCGCAGGCGATCACAGAAAAGACGCGCTGGCTGATACTGAATTCGCCGTCGAACCCGACCGGTGCGGTCTATACGCGCGAAGAGCTGGCCGCGCTGGCCGAAGTGCTGCTGGCGCACCCGCATGTGCTGGTGCTGTCGGACGATATCTATGAACACCTGACGTTCGACGGCGCCCGCTTCCACACGCTGGCCGCTGTGGAACCACGCCTCGCATCGCGCACGCTGACCATGAACGGGGTATCCAAAGCGTATGCGATGACCGGCTGGCGCATCGGCTTCGGCACCGGGCCGCGCTGGCTGCTGGAAGCGATGGAGAAGGTGCAGGGGCAACAGACTTCGGGCGCCTGCTCCATCTCCCAGCATGCCGCGCTGGCTGCGCTGACCGGGCCGCAGGACTTCATTACGGAATCGCGTGCCGTGTTCGAGGAGCGACGGGACCTGATGATCCGGATGCTCAACGATACGCCGGGGCTGGAATGCCCGGTGCCTGGCGGCGCGTTCTATGCGTTTGCCTCGTGCGCGGGGTTGCTGGGCCGGCGTACGGCGGCCGGCACGCTGCTGCAGACCGACGAGGATGTCGCTGGCGCGCTGCTGGATGAAGCCAATGTCGCGGTCGTGCACGGCAGCGCGTTTGGGCTGGGGCCGTATATCCGGATTGCGTATGCGCTGGATACGGAATCGCTGCGGCAGGCGTGCGAGGCGATCGCGGGGTTTTGCGGTGCGCTGAGGGATTGAGCGCCGGCCCTTCGGCTTGCCGGCTGCTCAAGCTGGGCTGTCTTCGTCCCACATCTGGAGGCTCCAACGTGTCACCACTCACCAGGCAACGCATTCCACTAACCGTAAGCAGAGCGCCAATCGAGCTCTCCACGCTCCATTGCCCCGGCGAATACCCTCCCCTTGTCTTCCTGCACGGCTTCGGCTCGACCAAGGAGGATTACGCGGACATCGTCCTGCAGCCCGCACTCGCCGGCCGCGCAGTACTGGCCTACGATGCGCCCGGTTGCGGCGAGACGCGTTGCGGGGACCTGTCCCGGATCTCGATCCCCTTCCTGGTCGAAACGGCGCTTGCCGCCCTCGACCACTTCGACATGGAACGTTTTCACCTGGTCGGCCATTCCATGGGCGGCCTGACCGCTCTGATGCTGGCCCACCGCGCCCCCGAACGCGTGCTGAGCTTTATCGACATCGAGGGCAATGTGGCCCCCGAGGATTGCTTCCTCAGCCGGCAGATCGTCTCGCATCGCACCGACGACGCGGACCGCTTCTTTGAAGCGTTCATCGAGCGCACCTGGCACTCCTCGTACTTCTCCAGCCCGCTATATGCGGCCAGCCTGCGGCACAAGGTGCGCGCCGGCGCCGTCCGCGGCATCTTCGAGTCGATGGTCGACCTTTCCGACAACGGCGACCTGATGACGAAATTCCTCGGCCTGCCTTGCCCGAAGATGTTCATGTACGGCGCGCAGAACGCCTCGCTGTCCTACCTGGCCCATCTCGAACGCCATGGCGTGGAACTCGCGGAGATTCCGCGGTGCGGGCATTTCCCCATGTACTCGAACCCGCCGGAGATGTGGGCGCGGATTTCCGGGTTCCTGGCGCGGTTGTCGGGCACATAGCGCGGCAGTGGCACCGATATCCAACGCCAGCACCAAGACTTGTCGCGGCGCCGCCATGCCTTTGCGCGCTGCGTGTTTCCACGATGTTGTTCCTGCCCCCCTTGAAGGAAGACTGTCATGAAGTTCGCTATTGCCTGCCTGGTTGCCTGCCTGACGTTTGCCTCCGACATCTCCACGGCAAGCGCCACCGACTATCCGACCAAACCGGTTCGCCTCGTCGTGCCCTACCCGGCCGGTGGTTCCACCGATGCGGTGGCGCGCATGGTCGGGCAGAAACTTTCGGTGAAACTTGGCCAGCCCGTGGTCGTCGATAACCGGCCCGGCGCCAGCGAGGCAATCGCCGCGAGCTTCGTGGCGAAATCCGCGCCCGACGGCTACAACATCCTGCTGGCCACGATGACCGGCCTGTCGGTCAACCCGAGCCTGTACAGCAAGCTTGCCTACGATCCGCGCAAGGACTTCGCGCCTGTCATCCAGGCCACCACCATCCCCAGCGTGCTGGTGGTCAACCCGAACGTACCGGCGAAGTCGATGCCGGACCTGCTCAGGTTCCTGAAGGGCAAGCCCGGCAGCGAAGGCTACGCCTCGGCCGGCAACGGCACGCCCAGCCACCTCGGCATGGAGTTGTACAAGCGCGTCACCGGCGCCAATGTCGTCCATGTGCCGTACAAGGGCGGCGCGCCCGCGCTGCAGGACCTGATGGCGGGCCAGGTGCAGATCATGATGGCGCTGCTGCCCGAGGCGATGCCGCTGGTCAAGGCCGGCAAGCTGAAGGCGCTGGCCATCACCACGGCAAAGCGCTCCGCCGAATACCCCGAACTGCCCACCATCGCCGAGTCCGGCATGCAGGGGTTCGAGATGATTTTCTGGCAGGCCTTTGTCGCGCCGGCGGGCACGCCCAGGGAGATCGTTGCCAGGCTGAACCAGTCGATCGATGAAATCCTCCGCGACAAGGAAATCCGCAGCAAGCTGGTCGAGATGGGGCTGGATCCGGCCGGAGGCAGCCCGGAGCAGCTGGGTGCGGTGATGAAGAGCGAAACCGCCAAGTGGAAGAAGGTGGTCGACGACGCTGGCATCAAGCTCGACTGAATCCCGTGGATACGACCATGCATGCCATTGAAGAACAGCCTGCGGGCCACGTGGACAGCGCCGACAGGATGCCCAGGATCCACGCCGCAGGAACCACCGCGCTGCTGCTCGATGCCGCAGCCGGCGAATTCGACCAGGCGATACAGGAACGCATCTGGGCGCTTTCCGCCCTGCTGTCGGGGGGCAAGGTGCTTGACGGGGTTCGGGAAACCGTACCGGGCGTCAACAATCTGCTCGTGGTGTTTGATCCTGTGCTGCTGCAGCCTGCCAGCGCCCGCGCTCGCCTGGTCGGCCTCTGGGAGACGCTTGAGGTCAAGGCACGACCGGGCCGGGATATCGAGGTTCCGGTGCTTTATGGCGCAGACGCCGGTGAAGACCTGCCGGCCCTGGCGGCAGGCGCCGGACTGACCATCGAAGCGTTCGTCGGCTTGCACAGCGCCGCAGTGTACTCGGTCGCCTGCATCGGCGCATACCCTGGCTTTGCCTTCCTGACGGGCCTGCCGGCCAGGCTTGCCACGCCGCGCCGGCAGGTGCCAAGGACGAAGGTGGCGAAAGGCTCCGTGGCGATCGGTGGCAGCCACGCCGGGGTAATGCCATGCACGGCCCCGTCCGGCTGGCATCTCGTCGGCATGACGACGCTGGATACGTTCGACCCGCACCGCAGCGTGCCTTGCCTGCTGGCGCCGGGAGACCGTGTGCACTTCAGGGTGGAGGGCATCGCATCATGATCGAAATCCTCTCCACCGGAGCGCCCAACGTCGTCCAGGACCTGGGCCGGCGTGGCCACCTTGGTATCGGGGTGGGCCGCAGCGGCGCGATGGATGCCATGGCGCTGTCCCTTGCCAATGCGCTGGCCGGCAACGACGATGGCGCGGCCGGGATCGAGATCAGCCTGTTCCCGTTCCGCATGCGCTTCCAGTCCGACACGGTCTTCGCTTGCACGGGTTCGGACAGCCGCGTGCTGCTCGACGAGCGCGTACTGGCGCCGTGGTGGAGCAAACGCGCCCGCGCTGGCCAGGTGCTGGTGGTGGAGCGCCCCCGCCGGGGCGCGCGTGCTTACCTGGCCTTCGCCGGCGGCATCGATGTCGCGCCCGTTCTAGGTTCCAGATCGACCGACCTCAAAGGCGGATTCGGCGGCTGGGAGGGACGTGGCCTGCGGCGTGGCGACGTGCTGCCGCTCGCCAATGCGACCCCCGAGGCGACGCCCGCGGCAAAACCCGCGCTGCAAGGCTCAGGGCTCGGCCTGATCCCCAACGACATTCCCGCGTTCTGGCAGGAATTGTCCCAGGGCTGCGTGACGGTACGGGCCGTCCCGGCTGCCGAGTACGAACAGTTCAGCGAGCAGGCCAGGACCGCCTTCACCGGCACCGAGTACAAGGTGACACCCGACGCCAACCGCCAGGGATACCGCCTGGCCGGCGAAGCCCTGACGCTGACCTGGCCGCTGGAACTGCTGTCGCATGGCATCGTGCCCGGAACCGTACAGGTCCCGCCCTCAGGCCAACCCATCATCCAGCTCGCGGAGGCCAACACCTGCGGCGGCTATCCCAAGATCGCCACCGTGATCGAGGCTGATCTGTGGCGGCTTGCCCAGGCGCCTGTCGGCTGCCGCGTGCGATTCATGGCGGTCGGCCAGGACCAGGCCCTTGCCGCATCGCAGGCGCAATCCGAAGAACGCGCGTCACTGCGCAGCAATCTCGCGCTGATGGCGCAACGCCGCTGAAGCCTCCCCCAAACCACATCGACATAAGCAACCATGACCACACAGAATGCAGCAGCCTTGCGCGTCGACCTGAACTCCGACATGGGCGAGGGATTCGGCGCCTACCGCATGGGCGACGACGAAGCCATCCTCGATATCGTCAGCTCCGCCAATATCGCCTGCGGCCTGCACGCCGGCGATCCGGAGATCATGGCCCGCACCTTCGCCCTGGCCAGGGAACGTGGCGTCGCCGTGGGTGCGCACCCCGGTTTCCCCGACCTCTGGGGCTTCGGCCGGCGCATCATCCCGTTCAGCACCGGCGAGATCGAACGGCTGGTTGCCTACCAGATCGGTGCCGCGCAAGCGCTTTCCGCCTACGCGGGCCACCCCATCACCTACGTCAAGGCACATGGCGCGCTCGGCAACCTGACCCAGACCGATGCCGACGTCTCCACCGCCATTGCCCGCGCCATCAAGGCAGTGGATGCCAACCTGGTCTGCCTGACCTTTGCCAACGGCCATCTCGAGCGCATCGGCAAGGAGATGGGGTTGCGGGTATGTGCCGAAGTGTTCGCCGACCGCGCCTACACCGACGAGGGTCACCTGGTGCATCGCAAGATCCCCGGCGCGGTGCTGCACGACGCGCACGAGGCCGCTGCAAGGATGCTGCGAATGGTGCGTGCCGGCGCGATCGAAACCATCTCGGGCAAGCTGCTTCCCGCGCCGATCGAGTCGATCTGCGTGCACAGCGATACCCCGGGGGCAATCGCCATGGCCGCGCAGGTGCGGCGCACCCTCGAGGAGGCTGGCGTCGCGGTACGGGCCTTCAGCTGAGGTGAGCATGCCGATCGATATCGACTTCATAGAGCAGCTCATTGGCATCCTGGAGCGTTCGGCCTTGTCAGGACTGGAGTACGCCGAGGATAGCGGGCGCGTCCGGCTGGTCCGCTCCGGTGCGCCGGAGGCCGACGCTACCGCCACGCTTGCCACGCCAGTGCAGGATGCGCCTGCTCCTGTTGCCGCAGCCATTGCCCCGCAGGACAGGACCCAAACCGTCTCGGCGCCCCTTTCCGGCATGTTCTACGGCGCCCCCGCGCCTGGCCAGCCTGCGTTCGTGGCGGTAGGCGACCTCGTGGAAGCAGGACAACAGCTTGCCATCATCGAAGCCATGAAGATGCTGAACACGGTCGAGGCCGACCACAAGGGCCGCGTTGTCCGGATCGTCGCCACGGATGGCGCCTCGGTGGAAGCCGGCGCGCCGCTCTTCGTGATCGAGCCTGCGGGAGACGACCATGATTGAGACTGTGTTGATCGCCAACCGTGGCGAAATTGCGCTGCGGGTACTGCGGGCCTGCCGCAAGCTTGGCATCCGCACGGTAGCCGTGCATTCCGAGGCCGATGCCAACCTGCGTCACGTCGCGCTGGCGGACCAGGCCTTGTGCATCGGTCCGGCACCCGCGGGCCGAAGCTACCTGGACCAGAACGAATTGCTGCTGGCAGCACGCCTGTCAGGTGCCGATGCGATCCATCCCGGCTATGGCTTCCTGTCGGAAAACGCGGACTTTGCGCAGGCGGTGGAGGATGCCGGGCTGGTCTTCATCGGCCCCACCGCGGCCTCGATCCGGCGCATGGGAGACAAGGTCAGCGCCAAGCGCGCGATGATCGAAGCCGGCGTTCCCTGCGTTCCCGGCTCCGAGGGCGCGCTGACGGACGACATGCAAGCCACGGCGGTGCTCGCCGACAAGGTCGGGTACCCGCTGATCGTCAAGGCGGCAGGTGGTGGCGGCGGGCGCGGCATGCGCATCGTGCGCGAACCGGCCGAGCTTGCCCAGGCAATCGCCATGACCCGCGAGGAAGCCGCACGGGCATTCAACAACCCGCACGTCTACCTGGAGAAATTCCTCGAACGTCCCCGCCATGTCGAAATCCAGGTGCTGGCGGACGCCCATGGCAATGCCGTCTGGCTCGGCGAGCGCGACTGCTCGATGCAGCGGCGCCATCAGAAGGTCATCGAGGAATCGCCGGCGCCGGGCATTCCCCGCGAGGCGATTGCGAGGATCGGTCAGCAATGTGCCAGGGCGTGCCTGCATATCGGCTACCGTGGCGCCGGCACCTTCGAGTTCCTCTATGAGGACGGCGCCTTCTTCTTTATCGAGATGAATACCCGGGTACAGGTGGAGCATCCGGTCACCGAACTGGTCACCGGGATCGACATCGTCGCCGAGCAACTCCGTATCGCCCGCGGCGAGCCGCTCTCCTTCCGACAGGAAGACGTAGTGCTTCGCGGGCATGCCGTGGAATGCCGCATCAACGCCGAACACCCGTGGCGGTTCACCCCGGCTCCCGGCCGTGTCACCGGTTGGGTGCCGCCCGGCGGTCCCGGCATACGCGTGGAATCCCATCTCTATGCAGGCTACGCGGTACCGCCGAACTATGACTCCCTGGTCGCCAAGCTGCTCGCGCATGGTGCCACGCGCGAAGAAGCGATCGCACGCATGCGCGTGGCGCTGGATGAAATCGTGTTGGGAGGCATCGACTCAACAGTGGCGCTGCACCGGGTGCTGATGGACGAACCTGGGTTCGTGCAGGGCGGCTATGACATTCACCACCTGGAACGGTGCCTGGAGCAAGGGCTTGGGGAGCGCGCCTGACATGAACCTTGAAACGATCGAGCGGCTGGCCGAGCGGATGCGATCCGGCACCATGGAACTCCTGGAACTCGAACTGGGCGGCAAGCGCCTGGTGTTGAGCGGGCCCGTGGTGGCGCAAGACAAGACCGCGATAGTGTCCCAGGCTGCAACCCAGCCCCAACTGCGTGGCTGCGATGAAGATTTCATACGGGCGCCAGCAGCAGGCATCTTCCACGCCAGTCATCCACTGGCGGACGAAACCTTTGAACCGGCACGCCTCGTCATCGAGGCCGGGGAGCCAGTCGGCTATTTGCAGGTGGGCGCTGTACTGAGCGCCGTGCTCGCGGGGGAACGCTTAATCCTGGGCGAGCAGGCCGCTGACTGCGGCAGCCTGGTCGGCTATGGACAGGCGTTGTTTGCGTTTGAGAGGGTGCTGTAGGTAACGACAGCGCGTTGCCAGAACCGATCAAGCCCGGCACGCTGCCGGTTTGCTCCCCTCTCCCGCGCGCGGGAGAGGGGAGCGTTTGCCAGAGGTGGCGGCACAGGCAAGCGTTCTCGCCCAGCCTCAGAACGAGCGCGGCATCCCCAGGATATGCTCGCCTACGTAGGAAAGAATCAGGTTCGTCGAAATCGGCGCCACCTGGTACAGGCGCGTCTCACGGAACTTGCGCTCGACGTCGTACTCCGCCGCAAAGCCAAAGCCACCGTGGTACTGCAGGCAGGCATTGGCGGCTTCCCACGACGCATCCGCCGCCAGCATCTTCGCCATATTGGCTTCGGCACCGCATGGCTGGTGCGCGTCGAACAGCTTTGCCGCCTTGAAGCGCATCAGGTTGGCGGCCTCGACGTTGACGAAGGCCTTGGCGATCGGGAACTGCACGCCCTGGTTCTGGCCGATCGGACGGCCGAAAACCACGCGCTCGTTGACGTACTTGGTCACCTTGTCGATAAACCAGTAGCCGTCGCCGAGGCACTCGGCGGCAATCAGCGTGCGCTCGGCGTTGAGCCCGTCGAGGATGTACTTGAAGCCCTTGCCTTCCTCGCCGATCAGGTTCTCGACCGGGATCTCCAGGTTGTCGAAGAACAGCTCATTGGTCTCGTGGTTGACCATGTTGAGGATCGGCTGGACAGTCAGGCCCTTGCCGATCGCCTCGCGCAGGTCGACGACGAAGATCGACATGCCTTCCGACTTCTTCGTGCACTCGGCCAGCGGCGTGGTGCGCGCCAGCAGGATCATCAGGTCAGAATGCTGCACGCGCGAGATCCACACTTTCTGGCCGTTGACGACATACTTGTCGCCCTTGCGCACTGCGGTGGTCTTGATCCTGGTGGTATCGGTTCCGGTGGTCGGCTCGGTCACGGCCATCGATTGCAGGCGCAGTTCGCCGCTGGCGATCCTGGGCAGGTACAGCTTCTTCTGCTCGGCGGAGCCGTGGCGCAGCAGCGTGCCCATGTTGTACATCTGGCCGTGGCAGGCGCCCGAGTTGCCGCCGGCACGGTTGATTTCCTCCATGATCACGGAGGCCTGCGTCAGGCCGAGGCCTGAGCCGCCGTACTCTTCCGGAATCAGCGCCGCCAGCCAGCCGGCCTCGGTCAGCGCATTGACGAAGTCTTCGGGGTAGCCCCGCACTTCGTCGACCTTGCGGAAGTACTCCGATGAGAACTGCCCGCACAGGTCGCGGACGGCCTCACGGATTTCCTGGTATTCATCGATTCGGTTCTGCACAGCCTGGTCTCCAACTTCCTGGGGGTTAGTTCAGTTCTGCCGTCGCGCTCATCGCGAGGGCGCCGTCTTCATGGCGGATCCACAACTCGACGGTCTTGCCGTCCGGGCTGCGCTTGCCGCAGACGAAAATGCGCTGCGGCACAAAGGTGGGACGCACGCCTCGGAACGAAAAGGTCTTGACCACGGCGTCCGGCAGGTTGGTGCGCACCAGCTCCAGCAGCAACATCGCCTGCAGCGGGCCGTGGACGATCAGGTCCGGGTAATGCTCGACCGTGCTCACGTACGGCTTGTCATAGTGGATGCGATGGCCGTTGAAGGTCAGTGCGGAAAAGCGGAACAGCAGCACGGGATCGGTTGCCACCTCCTGCGCCCACTCTTCGTCCGTCGGCGCGGGAACCGGGGCCGGTGCGGGCGCATCCGGCGAAGCGCTTTCGCGATAGACGATGTCGTGCTCTTCCGTGACCGCGAGGCCATTGGGGCCCGAGTACTTATGCTCCACTGTGACGAATGCAAGCGAACCCGTGCGGCCGGTCTTTGCACTGACATCGAGGATGCGGGATACCTTGGACGCCGCATCGCCAACGCGCAGCGGCTGGTGGAACCAGAGGCGGCCGCCCGCCCACATGCGGCGCGGCAGCGGCACCGGCGGCAGGAAGCCGCCGCGGCTGGCGTGGCCGTCCGCGCCGATCTCTGACTGGCGGTGCAGCGGCAGGAAGTAGAGCCAGTGCCAGAGGGGCGGGATGCCGTCGCCGCGCGTCGCCGCGGCGTGTTCATAGTCGAGTGTTGCCGACAGCGCCTTGACGGGATACGCGGTGATCTCGTCCTGGCTTTCCGTGGTCTTGCCGATCCATTCCTTCAACTTAACAACGTCCATCACGTCTCTCTGGTCTCTGGTGTTGATTGCGTGGTTCCACTATGCCTGCTGGCGCGGCCGGTTCCCATTCGAAAGTTCTGAACGAGCCATTCGCTCGCACGGAAAGGTGTTCTCAGTGATTGCGCCCCGCCTGGCGCAGCAGGTCCGTGGCACGGGCGATTACCGGGGCGTCTACCATCTCGCCGTCGAGCTGGAATGCGCCTGGGCTGGTCTTGGCAGCCGCGATGACGCGCTCGGCCCACGCCACCCGGGCGTCAGAGGGCCGATACGCCGCATTCACGGCTTCCACCTGCGAGGGATGGATGCACAGCTTGGCGCCGAATCCCAGCCGGCGTCCGCGCACGCTGGCGGCGCCAAGCTCATCCGCATCGGCAATGGACACGGTCACGCCGTCCACCGGCGCCGCGATGCCCGCCGTGCGCGACGCCAGCACGAGCATCGAGCGGAAAAACAGCAGTTCTTCGTCGTCGCCCTCGATGCCCAGCTCGGTGCGGAAGTCCACGGTGCCGAAGATCAGCCGCTCCACGCCTGGCGCCGCAGCTATCTGCGCCACGTTGGTCATGCCCGCGGCGGTTTCGATCAGCGGCAGCACCTTGACCTGCGGTGGCAGGTGCCGCGTCACCTGCGCAACCTGCCCGGCACTCTCGGCTTTCGGCAGCACCACGCCCTGCACGCCAGGACTGAGGCAGGCACGCATGTCGTCCTCGAACCAGCGCGTCTGCGTGGCGTTGATGCGGACCAGCCCGGTGCCGCCTGCTGCCAGGTATTCAGCCAGCAGGTGCCTGGCGCGGTCCTTGTCGCTTTCGGAAACCGCATCCTCCAGATCCAGGATGACCCGGTCGGCACCGGATGCATGGGCCTTGGCAAAGCGCTCAGGCCGGTTGGCCGGGACGAAGAGGTAAGAGCGGGCAATGGCGGTGGTAGTCATGGGAACCCTGCTGGCGTACGGGCGAGCGCCGCCTTCCCGCCGACAGGCGGGCGTAGAGCGGCAAGACATGGTGGCGGCAAGACATGGTGGGGAAAAGCGAGCGGCGCGGGCTAGATGGCGCCTTCCGAATGGAGGCGCGCGACGTCGTCGCCGGTGTAGCCGAGTTCGCGCAGGATCGCTTCGCTGTGCTCGCCCAGCGCCGGGATGGCGTCCATGCGCGGCTCGAAGGCATTCGACTGCCCCGGCGGCAGCAACGCGGGTATCACGCCGACCGGGGACTGGACCGAGGTCCAGCGCTCGCGTGCCTTGAGCTGCGGGTGATTCCACAGGTCCCGCATATCGTTCATGCGCGCGTTGGCGATCTGGGCGCGCTCCAGCCGCCCGACCACGTCGTCGATTGTCAGTGCGGCGAAGACATCGGTGATGATCTGCGTCAGCTCGGCCCGGCTCTTCGAGCGCAGCGAGTTGGTGACGAAACGCGCGTCGGTGGCCAGTTCCGGCCGCTCCAGCACCACACGGCAGAAAGCCTCCCATTCGCGCTCGTTCTGCAGCCCCAGGATGATGGTCTTGCCGTCTCCGGCGGTGAACGGGCCATACGGGAAGATGGTGGCATGCGAGGCGCCGGCGCGCGGCGGCGGCGTGGCGCCGTCGAAGGCGTAGTACAGCGGGAAGCTCATCCACTCGGCCATGCTTTCCAGCATGGACACATCGATATGGGCGCCCTTCCCCGTCTTGCCGCGCTGCAGCAGCGCCGCCAGGATATTGGTGTAGGCATACATGCCGGCCGCGATATCCGCGATCGAGCAGCCAGCCTTGGACGGGCTCTCCGGCGTGCCGGTGATCGAGACGAAACCGGACTCCGCCTGGATCAGCAGGTCATAGGCCTTCTTGTCGCGGTATGGGCCGTCGTTGCCGTAGCCGGAGATGTCGCAGACGACGATGCCTGGATAGCGTTGCGACAGCGCCTGGTACGACAAGCCCAGCCGGTCGGCCGCGCCCGGCGCCAGGTTCTGCACCAGCACATCGGCCTGGTCCAGGATCTTCTGCAGGATGGCGGGGGCTTCCGGGTGCTTCAGGTCCAGCGCCAGGCTTTCCTTGGAGCGGTTGGTCCAGGCAAAGTGGGACGACATCCCGTCAACGCGCTCGTCGTAGCCGCGCGCGAAATCGCCGACCTTGGGCCGTTCGATCTTGATGACCCGAGCGCCCAGGTCTGCCAGCTGGCGGGTGCAGAACGGCGCAGCAATCGCATGCTCCAGGGAAACCACGGTAATGCCATCAAGAGGACGCATAGCAGCCTTTTCGTGAAGATTGCGTTTGCACCGCCACAGCGCGCGCAAACAACGGTGATCCGGTTGCGGCCCGTTGTGCCGGCCGCCAATGCATCAAGTCTCGCAGCACGGGCCGGCGCGGTAAATCTCGTTTTCTCGAAGCAGCCGTTCGCTCGGGCCGAAAGCACCGCCGCACAACGGCCAGCCGCGGTTTGCGCCACCTGAAGTGCCTTGATAGAGTTACGGCCAAGGAGCCCCCATGCATTTCGATTTTGCCGACCTCAGGCTGTTTGCCCGCATCGCCGAAGAGGAAAACCTGTCGCGCGGGGCGAGAAAGGCATTTCTGTCGCCAGCCGCCGCCAGCGCCCGGCTCAAGGCGCTGGAAGACCAGCTCGGCACCCGCCTCTTCTACCGGGAAAGCAAGGGCCTGGCGCTGACTCCAGCCGGCGAGCGCCTGTTGCGGCATACCCGCGTGATCGAACGGCAGTTCGAGCATGTCCGGAGCGAGTTCGAGGAGTATTCGAAAGACTCCGTCGGCCATATCCGCATCTTTGCGAACACCACGGCCGTCACCGAATTCATGCCCGAGGTGCTGGCGCGCTTCATGGCCGAACGCCCGGCGGTCACTGTCGACCTGCAGGAGCGCCTGACGCGCGACATCATTCGCGGCGTGCTGGATGGCAGCGCGGATCTCGGCATCATTTCCGGGCCGCTGAACCCGGATGGGCTGGAGGTCATCCACTTCAGTACCGACAAGCTGGTGCTGGCCACGCCGATAGGGCATCCGCTCACGCGGAAGGAAAACGTCACCTTCGACGACACGCTCGACTACGAGCACGTCAGCCTGCATGAAGGGAGCACGCTGCATGCCTTCCTGACCGAACTCGTGCGCGACCAACGGCGCAAGCTGCAGATCCGCATCCAGATCCGCAGCTTCGAGGCGATGTGCAGGATGATCGAGGCCGGGGTGGGGATCGGCGTGGTGCCATTGTCGGCAGCGTTGCGCCATCGGCAGACGATGAAGATCGACATCATCGAACTGCCGGAAGCGTGGGCGGTTCGCGAGCGCGCGGTGATCGTGCGGGAACTGGACGGCCTGCCCGGCTGCGCGAAGGCGCTGATCGATGAGCTGATCGAAGTGGCGCAGGCCGCGGGCGGGAGCCCGGAAGACGCGCTTTCACGGTGACCCGCGAGCGCAGTTTGCAGACTGCGCAACTGCCGAGGCAAGGCACTCTCCCCGCCTGCAGGCGAGGAGGCTTCGGCAAGACGCGAATTAGCGGATGGTGAAAGGATTGCCGGTGGCCGCCCCCGTGTTGATCCACACACTCTTGGTCTGCAGGTACGAGTCGATGGCGGCGCTGCCGTTTTCCCGGCCGAGGCCCGAGTCCTTGTAGCCACCGAACGGCGACATGAAGCTGACTGCGCGATAGGTGTTCACCCACACCGTCCCCGCCTGGATCCGCTCGGACATGCGGAAAGCGCGGCCGATATCGGACGTCCATACGCCGGCACCCAGCCCGTAGCAACTGTCGTTGGCGATCGCGATGGCATCGTCTTCGTCGCGGAACTTCAGGATCGACAGGACCGGCCCGAAGACCTCCTCCCGGGCGATGCGCATGGCGGAGGAAACGCCGGCGAAGATGGTCGGTTCGACAAACCATCCCTGGCAGGATGCGGGCTTGCCACCGAGCAGAAGCTCCGCGCCCTCTTCCTGCGCGATCTTGATATACGAGAGCACCTTGTCGTACTGCGCGGGCGTGGTGATCGGCCCCACCTGCGTGGTGGCATTCATCGGGTTGCCGAGCCTGGCGGTCCGCGCCAGCGCCAGCAGTTTCTCGACAAAGACGTCGTGGATATCTTCCTGCAGCAGCAGCCGGGAACCCGCGATGCAGGTCTGGCCGCTCGCGGCGAAGATGCCCGAGACGGCGCCGTTGACGGCATCGTCCAGCTTTGCATCGCTGAAGACGATGTTCGGCGACTTGCCCCCCAGCTCAAGGCTGACGTGCTTGAACTGCGCCGCGCATTGCTGGTTGATGACGCGCCCGGTGGCATCGGATCCCGTGAAGGTGACCTTCCTGACCAGCGGATGCGTCACCAGCGGCGAGCCAACTTCGGCGCCAAACCCGGTCACCACGTTGAACACCCCCGCGGGAAAGCCGGCTTCCTCGAACAGCAGCGCCAGCTCCAGTGTCGACACGGAGGTGAATTCCGACGGCTTCACCACCACCGTGCAGCCCGCCGCCAGCGCGGGCGCGATCTTCCACGCCAGCAGCATCAGCGGCGAGTTCCACGGCGTGATGGCCGCCACCACGCCCAGCGGTTCGCGCCGCGTGTAGTTGAAGTAGCCCTGCTTGTCGAGCGGGATGACCGAGCCCTCGACCTTGTCGGCCAGCCCCCCGAAGTAGTAGAACCACTGCGGCAGGTATTTCAGCTGGGCACTCATCTCCGCCAGCAGCTTGCCGTTGTCCTGCACTTCGAACTCGGCCAGCCGCTCGGCGTCGCGCGCGATCAGGTCGCCGAGCTTGCGCAGCAAGGCGCCACGCTGCGTCGCTGTCATCTCCGGCCACGGGCCGGCGCGGAACGCCCGGTCGGCCGCCTGGACGGCATGGTCGGCATCCGCTGCGGTGCCGCGGGCCACTTCGGCCCAGGCTTTGCCGGTATAGGGATTCTGGGTTTCAAACCAGCGGCCGTCGTCGGCATTGACGAAGGCCCCGTCGATGAACATTTGATACTGCTTCATGGCGCGATGCGGTCCGGGTTCGAATTCTGGTTCGGGTAGGCAGGCTAGAACGGTGCGAAGCCGAGATGCTGGCGAAAGCGGTTCTTGACGTAAGTGCCATCGCGCGGCGGCAGTGCGCGCTGCGGCTCGTCCGTCGAGATATAGACCTGCGCCACGGTCATGCCGTCGGCCTTCCTGATCTGGTGTGCGAGCTGTTCCACTTGCTCGATATCCGTGATTTCCAGCGTGGTCGGCACACCGACGGCCTTCGCCACCTGGGCCAGGTTGGTACCCAGGCTGGTGTGGCTCTGCTGCATGCCGGTCTCGCCGAAGTGGCCGTTGTCCAGGATGATGATATTCAGGTTCTTCTGCCCTTGCGCCGCGGCCGTAGCCAGGCTGCCGATGCCCATCAGCTGCTCGCCGTCGCCGGTGATGGCGATCACCGTCTTTTCCGGCTGCGCGATGGCCAGGCCCAGCGCCAGCGAGGTGGAGCCGCCCATCGCCCCCCACAGGTAGAAGTTGCCAGGGCGGTCGCCGGCGGCAAACACGTCGTACGAAGGCGAGCCGAGGCCGGTGACGACGAGGGCGTCAGGAAATTGCTTGAGCAGTTCGGCGACGAACTTGCGGCGGTCAAGGCCGGGATGGGCGTGCTTGGAGGTCGAGGTAGTCATGGGTTTAGCGCATCCACTTTTTGCGGCCGATCAGGCTCTGGGACAGGAGAACGGCAACGCGGTTGCCAGCGTCGAAGGCAGAGGCCAGGCCGGCGTCGACCAGCTCGGCGGCGTCTTCCGGCGAGTTCACGCGGTAGACGGTGATCCCCATCAGCTCCAGCGCCTGCTGGGTAGCCAGGCCCATCGGGTTTTGCCAGGGATTGAACTCGGCGTACTCGCCGCGCATGGTGACCAGCGTGAAGAACGGGAACTGGCAGCTTCCCAGCAGCGAGAACATGTTCACGCAGTTGCCGACTCCGCTGCTCTGCATCAGCAGCACGGCGCGCTGGCCGCCCAGCCAGGCGCCGCTGACGACGCCAACACCTTCTTCCTCGGTGGTCAGCACCACGTCACGGATATCAGGATCGGCCCTGGCGCGCCGGATCACATGCGAGTGGCCGGCATCCGGCACGTAGGCCACCTGGCGAATGTCGTTTTGCTTGAGGGCCTGGAAGATGTCTTCCTGCCAGGCAAGGGGGTCAGCGTGGGGAGTAGTCATAGCGGGACATGGATAGAGAATTGCGACATGGAGAACTGCGGCGGGAACGTTTGCTATCATAGAGTTGATTAGCTGGCGCCATGAAATACAATAAATTGATGCCTGCAATCACAAACCTGCATGCCAACCAGCCACTCCCCGACGCATGGACATCAAGCAACTGCGCGCCCTGTTAGCCATCGCCGAGACCGGCAGCGCCACCAAGGCGGCCGAGTTGCTGCGCATCGTGCAGCCTGCCGTGTCGCGGCATGTGCGCCTGCTTGAGGAAGAACTGGGCGTCGAGCTGTTCGAGCGCGAGCGCCATGGCATGGTCCTGACCGACGCGGGCCGCACCCTGGTCGAATACGGACGCCGGGCGCTGCAGGAACTCCACCGGGCCCGTGCGGAAATCAAGCCGGCGGCAGGCGCGATTTCAGGCACCGCGGTGATCGGGCTGCTTCCCAGCACTTGCGAGCTGCTTGCGGCCGAACTGGTCGCGACCGTCAAGGCCAGGCACCCGCAACTCGGAATACGCCTCAACGTGGGCTATGCGGGCAACCTGCTGCAGTGGCTGGAGGCTGGCGACGTCGAGGTCGCCCTGCTCTACGACACCAAGGCGTCCCCCGGCCTGCAGGTGGAGCCGCTGCTCGATGAACAGCTTTACCTGATCGGACCGGCCGGCAGCCTGTCGCCCGGCGAGGACGAGACCGTCGAGCGCCTGCGCGACCTGCCCCTGATCCTGCCCAATGCCCCGCACGGGCTGCGCAGCGTGGTGGAGCATGCGTGCGCAGTGGCGGGGTTCAGCCCGACCATCGCCGTCGAAACCAACTCGCTGGCGGTGCAGAAGAACCTCGTGGCGAAGGGCTTCGGTTTTACCGTGCTGCCGAGTTCGGCGGTTTCGGGAGAGATGGAGGATGGCGTCCTTGCGGGCGCGCCGGTCGTCTCGCCGAACCTCGCCCGGCGCATCGTGCTGGCCCACGCCGCCACACGGCGGCTGACGCCCGCGACCAGTTTCGCTGCCGCGGAACTGGTCGCGCTGATGAAGCGGCTGGTGCTCGATGGCGCCTGGCCGGGGGCAACGTGGATCAGTGACTGACCCAGCAACAGGCCCCCTGTTTGCAAAGATTTACAAATTGCACGGCAGCCAGCGCTAGCTGCAGCAGCGCATTGGAATTCAAGCATCACTTCGCGAGAACCCTTGAATCCGAGTTGCGAACAAGCGATGTCACCCGAGTCACTTTCCCCGAGAAAAAGCATGCAAGGCGTTGCAGTAGGGTTAGATCGAATATGTTACTGAATGTAAATCGCGTAACTTAAATGCATGTTGTTGCACCGGTATTGCGACGCAATGCCGGTAGCCCTGAGTCGTGGGGACGTCATGCAGCATACCAATCGATTCGCGTGCGGCCTGAGCCGTGCGCTTGCATCCGGCCGCAGCTGCCGGACCAGCCGTCCCGGCAAGGCGCACGCTACCCGCGCCCAGGCAATTCGGCATCGACGACACCTTGGCCGTGCGCGGCACCTCGCGGCGCACTGCCCACCTCCCTCCGGCCGAGCCGCGTTACAAGCCTGCCGCCCGCCCGTCCACCTTGAACGAAGTCGGTCCTGCCGCTGTCCGGCGCACCCTGTGCGCTGAAGCGATCGCGGCATCGCGCCAGCAAGAGGCCACGCGCGGTTTGCAGCTCCCGGCCTCGGAACAATGCAGCAACCATTTTTTCAGAAGACGGGGATTGCCATGGCGCTCTATGCTCTGCGTGAACTCACGCTGCAGTCGGTCGGGCCGCTCGGGGCCATGATCGAGGCAGGCCAGCGTGCAGTCGGTTTCTGGGGCGAGTCCCTCGCGTGGGTGCCAGGGATGCGCGAGGCCGGCGCCGCGCTTGATTTATTCACGCGTCTGACCAAGTCCTACGGGAAACCTGGCTTCGCCATCGACCACGTCATCGCGTGTGGGCAACGGGTGGCTGTCACCGAGACCGTGCTGATTGAGGCGCCCTTCTGCCGGCTGCTGCATTTCAGGAAGGACATGCCGAGCCCCGGTCCCCGTGTGCTGCTGGTGGCGCCGCTCTCGGGCCACTACGCCACGCTGCTGCGCCCGACGGTCGAAGCATTGCTGGCCGAGCATGATGTCTACATCACCGACTGGGCCGATGCGCGCCTGGTCCCACTTCACGCCGGCGACTTCGACCTTGGCAGCTATGTCGACTACCTCAAGCAGTTCATGCGATACCTCGGCGCCGGCACGCATGTGGTAGCGGTATGCCAGCCGGGCGTCCCGCTGCTCTGTGCGGTCGCGCAGATGGCCGAGGACAACGAGCACGCCCAGCCCCGCTCCATGACGCTTATCGCCGCGCCGATCGACACCCGCGTCAGCCCGACTGCGGTCGACCAGTTCGCGCAGAAATATCCGTTGTCATGGTTCGAGTCGAATGTCATCGAACGGGTACCCGACAGCTACCCCGGACGGGGGCGCCGGGTCTATCCCGGCTTCCTGCAGCTTGCGGGCTTTATCTCGATGAACGTCGCACGCCACGCTGGTGCTCACCTTGACTATTACTGCCACCTGGTCGATGGCAGGCAGCACGAAGCCGCCAGGCATCGCCAGTTCTATGACGAGTACAACGCCGTGCTTGACGTGCCGGCCGAGTACTATCTGGAAACCATCCAGAAGGTCTTCCTTGAGCATCACCTGTGCCGCGGCTGCATGGAAATCGGCCAGCGCCGTGTCCACCCCGAGGCAATCACGAATGTTTCGCTGCTGACCATCGAAGGCGGCGAGGATGACATCACCGGCCGGGGCCAGACCGAAGCGGCCCACGCACTCTGCCCAGGCCTTGCCGCCGACAGGCGCGCACACCTGGTCGTTGACGGCGTGGGCCACTATGGGACGTTCGCCGGCCAGGGCTTCCGGCAATCCATCCTGCCGGCCATTACGCAGTTCATCCAGCAGTGCACGGACTGAGCGCGATGTTTCATCGGCAAGCGCGGCTACACGGACCGGCGATGTAGCAATCACTACGTCCCTCGGCACGAACGGCCAGTGCGCGGCGGCGATTGAATCTTGTCGCGCCCAGATCGTGCTACCGTCGTAACCTGCATTGCAGTCACGGATGCCAACGAGCTGAAGAGAGCCATCATGCGCGCCTGCCGGCAAGCCCGCCCTGCCGCCAGGGCCGCCGGGGTCTGGTTGCTGGTGGCGGCCATGGCCGCCGGGGCCTGGCTGGTGCCGCGCATCGCGCAGCCGCCGCAATATCATCGTTTTGCCGACCCCTACGTCTGCTTCGGCACGCCCCATTGCCTCGACATCGGCTCGAACCTGCTGTTCCTGCTCGCGGGCGCGGCCGGCCTGCGCTATCTGGGCGTCACCGCTGCCAGCCGCGCGTTTATCGCTCCGGCCGAAGCCTGGCCTTACCGGGTGCTTTTTCTGGCCGTATTCCTCGTGGGCCTGGGCTCGGGCTATTACCACCTGGCACCGGACAACCAGCGGCTGGTGTGGGACCGCGCTCCGCTGGCACTCGCGCTGATGGCCTGGCTGGGCGCCAACGTGTGCGAGCGCGCCAGCCTGAAGGCCGGCTTGCGGCTGCTGCCGCTGCTGCTGATCGTGGGGCCGGCCAGCGTCGGCTACTGGGCATGGAGCGAAGCCCGCGGCAGCGGCGACCTGCGCCCTTACCTCCTGGTCCAGGCCTGCGCCATTCTGGTGGTACCGCTGCTGCTCTGCCTCTATGCACCGCGCTACACGGGCGACCGGGACGTGCTGGCCATCACCGGCTGCTATGTGCTGGCACTGGTTTGCGATGTACTGGACCACCAGATCGCTGCGCTGACGGGACTGGTCAGCGGACACACCCTCAAGCACGTCATCGCAGCGCTGGCCGTCTATGGCGTCGTGCTTCGGCTGAAACGGCGCCGCATCGTGGAGGAAGGAACTGCTGCGGCCTAGAATCAAGCTGCCCTTTGGCGATTGAATCGCTTTGTCCGCTCCCGCCTGCCATGCACCGCTGGTCGTGCGCGGCTGGCATGCGATAGAAGGCTATCGCCTCACGCCAACCGGAACCTGCCCCGGCTTCGGTGGACGCCCGACATTACCCCCCGTCAGTCGAGTTCGATATTCGCCGCCTTGATCACCTCGGCCCAGCGGCGCGTTTCCGCCTGGACGAATTTCGCCGCCTTGTCCGGCGTGGAATCGGTGATCGGCTGCACGCCGATCTTTTCCATACGCTGGCGCACCTCCGGATCCTTGACGGTCGCCTGCAAGGCTGTGCTGATCTTGTGGATGACAGGGGCGGGCGTGCCGCGCGGCACCATCACCATGTTCCACAGCGACGTCTCGTAGTTGCCATAGCCGGCCTCCTTCATCGTTGGCACGTTCGGCAGCACGCTGGAGCGCGTCGACGTGGTCACCGCCAGTGCCTTGAGCCGGCCCGACTGGATCATCGGCGCGGCGGTAGACACGCCATCGGTGATGAACTGCACATCGCCCGAGATCACTGACTGGATCGCCTGGCTTGCACCGCGGAACGGCACGTGGGTGAGGCTGAGGTGCTCCTGGTACTGCAGCAGCTCGACCGCCATATGGACCGCGCTGCCCTTGCCCGCCGAGCCGTAGCTGTATTTGCCGGGGTTCTTCCTGATGTCCTCGACCAGCTCCTTCGCGGTATTGGCCTTCACCGACGGGTTCACCGCCAGCACCATCGGCACGGCCGCGACCACGGAGACCGGCACCAGGTCATTGACCGAGTCGTAGGGCAGCTTCTTGTACAGCGTGGCATTGATGGCATGCGAGCTGGTGCCGAACAGCAGCGTGTAGCCGTCCGCCGGGCTCTTGGCCACGGCCTCGGTCGCGATGGTGCCACCGGCGCCGGCCTTGTTCTCGACCACGATCGGCTGGCCGAGCAGCGCGCCAAGCTTGTTGGCAACCAGCCGCGCCACGACATCGGTGCTGCCGCCGGCGGCAAAGCCGACGACCATGCGCACGGGGTGGTCAGGATAAGCGGCATCGGCAGGCGCACCGGATACGACGAGCGCACCGATCCCCACTTGGGCAAGCAAGCGTTTCATTGTCTCTTCCACGGGTAGTTATGGTCAGGCGTGTCGCGGCATGGCGGCACCCGTTGAGACGATGGTAGCGAGCTAGCTTTCGGATGGTGAAATAGAAAATTCCGCTGCTGCCATCACGCGCCGGCATGCCTGGGGCTTGTACTGCCGTGTTTACCCGTAATGGGTCCGTGGGCGCAAACATGGCCTCGGCAGGCCGCAAATGCAAGCATGCCGCACGGCTTTCGCCGTGCGGCATGCTGGTTGCCTGCGTGCGCTGGCCGAGGCCGGGCGCGCTCAGTCGGCCTCCGACTCAGTCGGCCTCGATCTTCATCGTCTTCAGCAGCGGCTGCCACTTGTCGCTTTCGGCCTTGAGCCAGGTCTTCAGCCCCTCCGGCGTCTGCTTGTCGGCGGGCACGATCTCGGCGCCCAGGTCATCGAGGCGCTTGGCGACCACCGGATCCTTCAGTGCCTGCTGCAATGCCTTGTTCAGCCGCGCCACCACGGCCGGCGGCGTGCCCTTGGGCGCGTAGACACCATGCCAGACCTTCATGGAAAAGCCCTTCAATCCGCCCTCCTGCAGCGTCGGCGCATTGGGCAGCGCCTTGATGCGATTGGGGGTCGTCACGCCATACAGCTTGACGCGGTTGGCGTTGATATGCGGCAACGTGGAGGTGGTCTGGTCGCACAGCAGGTCGACCTGGCCGCCCAGCAGGGCCGTCATCGCGGGCCCCGTCCCCTGGTACGGGACAGCGGTCATCTTGACGTGCAACGCTTCCTCGAACAACAGGCCGCACAGTTGCGACACGGCGCCGAGGCCGGCATTCGCCAGCGACACCTTGTCCTTGTTCTGCGACACGTACTTCACCAGTTCGGCCGCATTGGCCGGCGGCAGGTCCTTGCGGCCGAGCAGCGTCATCGGCACATCGGCAACCTGTCCGATATATTCAAAATCCTTCAGCGGGCTGTACGACAGCTTCTTGTACAGCGCCGGCGCGGTGGCCATGCCGTTGTGATGGATCAGGATGGTGTAGCCATCCGGCTGCGCGCGCGCCACGAACGCCGCCCCGACGGTCCCGCCAGCGCCCAGGCGGTTTTCCACCACCACGCTCTGGCCCAGGTCTTTGGACATCGCCTGGCCGAGTGCGCGCGACACGACATCGGTGGGCCCGCCTGCCGAGAACGGCACCACCAGCGTGATCGGCTTGGACGGATAGGCATCCGCAGCCTGCACCCCGCCGGCGAACGCCAGGCCAAGCGCTCCGACCACCATCCATTGCCAACCCTTGCCCTTGCCCTGTACCTGCATTGCTTGCGTCGCCATCGTTGCCGTCTCCATGCTGCCGGCACCTGCGCGCCGGTCTGTTATCGATCGGCCGCCAGATTGCAGGACAAGGCTACGGCTGGCTATCCGGATTTCCCGAAAGGGCCATATGGCAAAACCGAATGCACGGCGGACATCGGGGGACTGGCAAGCATGCCGCGGCGGCAAGCCGCGCATGGCAGGGCGTCACTGGCAGGCGCGAGGCTCTTTCGCCCGGATGCGCCCAAGCGCCTTGAGGAAACGGTAACCCTGGAGCGTGACCTGCGGCCGGCTGACGCTGGGCCCGACCCGTTCCAGCGTAATCAGCTGGTGCGCGAGCAGCGCTTCCACGTCGGTTCGTTCCAGTTCGGGCGGGTCGATGCTGTCGTTGACAAGGACCAGGGTGGCAAACTCGTGATGACTCAGCACAGGCGTCTCCTCGGCAAACAGGGGTAGTGTCTTGCAACGGGACTGCGCTAACGCCGCCGGAAGCCGGTCTGGTGGTGCAGACGTCGTTGCCGGGGCGAGGGACTGGCTGGCGGCGCTTACCGTTTGCGCCGCGAAAGTCCATCTTAGTCGGTCAGCCGGGACTGTTCAATACCAGATGCGGAATGGCTGACCGCTGCATATCCTCACATTGCCCTGCCAGCCGGCGCTCGCGCGTCGCGGCGCAACATGGCGACGCAAGGGCTATGTGCGACCGATTGGTCGGTATGCGATTTCCCGCCGCGCCCGCGGCTTGATCGCCGGCAGTCAAGGCCTGATTACGGACACCAGCTCCAGCCATGCACACACCTTCTTCCATTGCCATCGGCAAACGCCTCGCGCCGCCGCGCTTCCTGGTGTGCGGCGCCATCCTGATCGTCGCGACCGGCGCCGCGGCAGCGCTCGGCGCGCAGCTGCGCATCGCGCTGCTGATCGGCTTCGATATCGCCGCCCTGGTCTTCCTTGGCGCAGCACTGCCGCTGTTGCGTGCCGATGCCGCCGCGATGCGGCGCACCGCAGAGCTCAACGACGCCAACCGGCCCGCGCTGCTGGCCATCACCGTGCTGCTGTCGATGGTCATCCTGGTATCGATCGGCACGCTGGTCGCGCGCCCGGAGACGCCACACTGGATGGATGTCGCGCTGATCGTCGCCACGCTGATCCTGTCCTGGCTCTTCGCCAATACCGTCTTCACGCTGCACTATGCGCATCTCTTCTACCTGCAGTCTCCCACCGGCGACCGGCGCGGGCTGGAGGTGCCCGGCGTGCGGGAGCCCAGCTACTGGGACTTCCTGTATTTCAGTTTCACGCTGGGCATGACGTTCCAGACGTCGGACATCACTATCCACGGCGCGCATATGCGCAAGGTGGCGCTGGCGCACTGCATGGCCGCGTTCCTGTTCAACATGGGAATCCTGGCGTTCACCGTGAACGCGCTCGGCGGCTTGTAGCACGGGACGTCCATCTTCATCTGTCTGACATATACGCCCGCCAGAATCCGTGACGTCATTCAAGCCACGGAGTCGTCATGACCCACACAATTGAAGTCCGCGGGCTCTCCAAATCGTTCCGCGCGGACCGCAAGGCGCTTGACGAGGTCACGCTGCGCGTTGCCCCCGGCGAAATGGTTGCACTGCTGGGTGCCTCGGGATCGGGCAAGTCGACGCTGCTGCGCCATATGGCCGGCTTCGTCACCGCCGATGCCGGCGAGATCCTGGTCAACGGCCGCCCGGTGCAGCGCAATGGCCGCCTGGCCCGCAACGTGCGCCAGGTGCGCGGCGAGATCGGCTTCGTCTTCCAGCAGTTCAACCTGGTGGGCCGGCTGCCGGTGATCACCAATGTGCTGGTCGGCATGCTGGCCCGCATCCCCAAATGGCGCAGCCTGTTCCGTATCTTCAAGGCCGATGAACTACGCGCCGGCCTCGATGCGCTTGCCCAGGTTGGTATAGACGACTATGCGTTTCAGCGCGCCTCGACGCTGTCGGGCGGCCAGCAGCAACGCGCGGCCATCGCGCGCACGCTGGTGCAGAACGCGCGCGTGATCCTGGCCGACGAGCCGATTGCCTCGCTCGACCCGGAATCGTCGCGCCGCGTGATGTCGCTGCTCACGCAGATCAACCGCACGCGCAAGGTGGCGGTGGTGGTATCGCTGCACCAGGTGGACGTGGCCATGCGCTACTGCCCGCGCGTGGTGGCGCTGCGCCACGGCAAGGTGGTCTATGACGGCCCCTCGGCGGCGCTGACGCCGGCCATGCTGCGCGACCTGTACGGCACCGAGGCCGACGAGCTGCTGCACGATGCCGCAACGGATGCGGACGAAACCGCCCCGGCAATGCCCGCGCCCGCGATGGTCACGATGAACCTGGCGGCGGCCTGAGCGCCGCCCCGCCCACGCAGTCTTCTCCCCCCAAGCTTCCCAATCGGAGTTATCCATGCTTCGCAGAACCTTTGTCGCCGTCGTCGCTTCTGGCCTGGTCGCCCTGCCCGCCTTCGCCCAGGACGCCAAGAGCCTGAGCATCGGCTTTATCTCGACGGAATCGTCCTCGAACCTGAAAAGCGCCTGGCAGCCGCTGATCGACGATCTCAGCAAGACGCTGGGCGTGACGGTCAAGCCGTTCTTCGCCTCGGACTATGCCGGCATCATCGAAGGCATGCGCTTCAACAAGGTCCAGATCGCCTGGTTCGGCAACAAGTCCGCGATGGAAGCGGTGGACCGCGCCAACGGCGAAGTGTTCGCCTCGGTGATCGACAAGGACGGCAACCCGGGCTACTGGTCGCTGCTGATCGTCAACAAAGACAGCGACATCAAGAGCGTCGAGGACGTGATCAAGCGCGGCAAGGAGCTGAGCTACGGCGCCGGCGATCCCAACTCTACCTCCGGTACCGCGGTGCCGGGCTTCTACCTGTGGACCGCCAACAAGGTCGAGCCGAAAACGCTGTTCAAGGCGGTGCGCATCGGCAACCACGAAGCCAACCTGCTGTCGGTGCTGAACAAGCAAGTTGACGTGGCGGTGAACAACACCGAGAACATGGAGCGCTACCGCATCAACACGGGCAAGAATCCCTATGACCAGGTACGCGTGCTGTGGAAGTCGCCGCTGATCCCGGCCGATCCGATGGTCTACCGCAAGGACCTGTCGCCCGAGCTGAAGAAGAAGATCCAGACCTTCTTCGTCAACTATGGCAAAGGTACCGACGCCGCGCGCGAAAAGCAGGTGCTGGCCACGCTGACCTACCAGGGCTTCCGCACCTCCAGCGACGCGCAGCTGGTGCCGATCCGCCAGATCGAACTGGCGCGCGAGAAGGCCAAGATCGAGACCGACACCACGCTGGCCGCCGCCGACAAGGACAAGCGCCTCGCCGACGTCTCGCGCCGCCTGGCCGAGCTGGACAAGGCCGCTGCCGCGACCAGCGCGCAATAAGCTGTTTTGCCTTGGGCCGGCTTGTTGCCGACCCAAGGCCGCTACTTCCTCACATGCTTCAAACCGGATTGCCCATGACCGCCACCGCCACGCCCGGCCTGCCCCCCTCGCGTCAAAATCCTGTCCGGCCGCCGCGCACGTCCCTTGCCATGATGCTGACCTGGGCGGTCGTGCTGGCCTTGCTTGCGCTGTCCTGGCAAGGCGCCGACATGCGCCCGATGGACCTGCTGCGCGATTCCGACAACATGGCGAAATTCGCCGCCGATTTCTTCCCGCCCGACTTCCGCGACTGGCGCCACTACCTGGACGAGATGCTGGTTACTGTCCAGATCGCCTTGTGGGGCACGGCCATGGCGGTCGCGCTGGCGGTGCCGCTGGGCCTGCTGTGCTCGGCCAATATTGTGCCGGTGTGGGTCTACCAGCCGGCGCGCCGCATCATGGACGCTTGCCGCGCCATCAACGAGATGGTGTTCGCGATGCTGTTTATCGTCGCCGTCGGCCTGGGGCCGTTCGCTGGTGTGCTGGCGATCTGGATCCACACCACGGGCGTGCTGGCCAAGCTCTTTGCCGAAGCCGTCGAGGCGATCGACCCGCGGCCGGTCGAAGGCGTGCGCGCCACCGGCGCCGGTCCGATCGAAGAGATCGTCTACGGTGTGATTCCGCAGGTGTTGCCGCTGTGGCTGTCGTTTGCGCTGTATCGCTTCGAGTCGAATGTACGGTCGGCTTCGGTGGTGGGCATTGTCGGCGCCGGCGGCATCGGCACCGTGCTTTGGGAAATCATCCGCAGCTTCCAGTATGGGCAGACCTGCGCGGTGATGATCATCATCATCCTGTTTGTGTCGGCCATCGATATTATTTCTGCGCAGATCCGCAAGGTGCTGGTGTAATCCTATGCTGATGCGTTCCCGCTCCGAGGACTGTTCCGCTGCTCCTGCCCTTGCCTTGCGCGAGGTGCGGGGGTCCGATGCGGAGTTGCGGCACCTTTCCGCACTGCTTGCCTCAATGGATGGCGAGCCGCCGTTGTCTCTGGCGACGATGCGTGAGCGCTATGCGACCATGCGGCGCTATCCGGACTATCGCTGCTACATGATGGTGGATGCTGACGAGATTCCACTTGGCACGTTTTGTTTGCTGGTGTTTCCTGTGATCGTTCATGACGGGCGGCCAGAGGCGATTGTCGAGGCCGTGGTGGTCGCGCCGCACGCGCGTGGCATGGGAGTTGGCAAGGCGATGATGCAGCAGGCTATGCGGCTGGCGCGTGAGGCTGGGGCTGGGAAGCTGGCGCTTTCGTCCAATGCGCGGCGGTTACAGGCGCATCGGTTTTATCGGGGGCTTGGGTTTATTGAGCATGGCGTTAGTTTTAGTGTTGGGCTTTGAGGCGCGGCTGTGGATGTTGGTGACATGCTGTCGGGTTTTGAAGCGCCGGGGTCGCTGCTGGGGGTTTTGAAGCGCCGTTATCGCTGCTGGTGACATGCTGTCGGCCTTTGAACCGCCCGGTTCCGCCCTCCTGGGCGGTCGCGGTGCCAGCCTGCTACGCCAGGTGAGTGAATGTCGGTGCCTGGCGAATACCCACTTTTGAACAATCCCCAGGACGGGTGTAGGCCGCCTGCTGCCTGCGGTATCGCATCATCGCCTACGGCTGCGCTGCGCGCGGCTCAGTCTCGCGGATGAGGTGCCCTGGCACGAACGCATCGCTTCGCTCGCTAGGCGGCGACGGCAATGACCAGAGAGAGATCGGCCGCTCTGCCACGTTAGGGCCCGCGCGTAGCGCAGCCGAAGGCGTCCCACCAATATCGCATGCAGCAGGCGGCCTACGCCCGGCATGGGGATTGTTCAAGAGCCGGTTAACGCAGGCACGATCCCTAACTCACATAGCGTTAGCAGGTTCGAACGGGCACCCAAGCTAAACGGAAATCACCACCGCCCGAACCACCCACGCCGCCAAATTGATAGCCAGCCGCTCAGGCGACGCGCTTTTTGGTTACTTTTTGGCGCTCGGCCAAAAAGTGACCCGCCCAGCAGGGCGGAACCAGGCGGTTCAAAGGCCGACAGCATGTCACCAGCAGCGATCACGGCGCTTCAAAGGCCGACAGCATGTCACCAGCAGCGACCCCGGCGCTTCAAAGCCCGACAGCATGTCACAACCTTGAGCCACAGTGGCAGGACCGAGCTAATCCCCTCCCACCCCCACCACCCGCGCCAAATCATCCGCCGACGCCCGCAACGCCCCACTGTTATCAATCTCTACCAACAAACATCCATCAGGAACATCAAACGCCTGCCCGGCCCGCACAAGCCGCCGTGCGATGGCCTCCTCTGACTCACGCCCGCGCTGACGCAGGCGCGCAGCCAGCACCTCCGGCTTGACCCGCACATGGATAGCGCAAAGTTTGGGATAGCGCGCCACCGCCTGCGGCAGATACTCCCGCGAGCCGTTGACGATCACCGTCAGTCCCGCAGCCAGCCACTGCTCGATCTCGACCCCAATCCCGTAATGCAACCCATGGCTGTGCCAGTTCAGCGCCAGGCACCCAAGCGCCCGCCGGCGCTGAAACTCATCAGGACTAAGTGCCACCGACGCTTCGTTGGCATCTGCCTCCCGCGTGATATAGCGATGCGCCACCACGACGCGATCATCAGGCCCCAACCGCTCGCGCAACGCGCGCAGCAGCGAATCCTTGCCGCTGCCGGACGGCCCCATCACGTAAAACAGGCCACTGCCGTCAGTTTTGATTCGCGTACTCATGCGTCCAGGTACGCCGCACCGGCGCCATCGTTGATGCTGCCATCGAAGCCATAGTGGCGCCCGACGATAAAGTCATCGCCAGCCTGCGGCTGCACGAACACGCTGATGCCGTCGACATGCAGCGGCACTTCCGGCAGCTTGCCCACCACAGCGGACAGGCGTGCCAGTGCAGCGGCCTCGCTGGCGGCATCAAGCATGCCGGTCAGCGTGATATGAAAGACAAAGGTCTCGAACACGTACGGATAGCCCCACGCATCGAGCATCCGGCGTTGCGCCTCGTTCAGCTGTTCCGGCTTGCGCCGTGCCAGTTCCGCCGCGCCGGGCGGCGCCCGGAAGCGCTCGAATGCCAGCACACTGTCATCGGCCAGCGCCTGCATCGGCGAGGAAGCTTCGGCCAGGCACCATGCGACAAAGCCACGCAGCGAGTGCAGCGCCAACGGCGCGTCGAACGCTTCGCGGCCGCGCGCGAAAGCGCGGGCTGCGGCGTCGAGCTGCGTGGCGTCGATGCCGTCGGCAAGCCGGAATGGTGGCTTCAGCGTGGCATGGAGGCCGTAGTGGGCCGGCGCCCGCACCCACTCCGGAGGCGGCGCAGTGAATGCGGCAGGCACCAGCGGAGCCGCGCCCGTATCGGCATCGCGGCCAAGCCACTGGTTGCCGAAGGTACGAAACGGCTCAGCCGGCGCCAGGTATATCGCGTAACGGTGTGCATGCATGGTCATGCCGCCAGTGTACCGGCGTCGGCAAGATCGACCAGCAGTGGCATCGCCGCCGCATGCTTCAGCTCGCCATTGACGATAGTGGCGCAGACGCGCGGCGCGCCCGGCTGGCGGTCATCGACCAGGATCGCATCGGCCCGCAGGCCCGCGGCCAGCATGCCACGATCGCGCAGTCCGGCGGCGCGCGCGGGATTGCGCGACACCAGTTGCCACGCACCCTGCAGGTCGAGCATGCCCAGTTGCGCCAGGCGCAGCGCGGCTTGCAGCGGCGCCGGGTAGTAGTAGTCGGAGGCAAGCACCGTGCACAGGCCGGCGGCCACCATCTCGGTCGCGTTGGGCGCGCCGGTGTGGCTGGTGCCGCGCACCACGTTGGGCGCGCCAAACACGATGTCGTCGCCGAGCTGGCGCGCCAGCGTGGCAGCGTCGATGGTCAGCGGAAACTCGGCAATGCGGCAGCCACGGCGGTGATAGTGCTGGCGCGTGGCCACGTCCGGGTCGTCATGCGACGCGACCGGCAGCCCGGCCGCGCGCGCCGCGGCGATAAGGCGAGCCATCGCCTCCGGCACTTCCTGCGCATTGGCGCTGGCTGCGCGCAGCCGCCGGCGGAAGGTCTCGACGTCACACTCGGCGCGTTCGGCGTATTGCCGCAACTTGCCTTCGTCCGCCATGCGGCGCGCCATCATCGGCAGGTGGTCGTTGATGGCGAGCAGCCCGACACGGCCTTCGGCGATCCAGGCCAGCGCGGTTTCGACGCCGGCGAGGTGGAATGCCTCGAAGCGCAGGTGTACCTTGTGCCCGGCGCCAAGCACGGGAGCTGCCTGTGCGAGCGCTTCGAACATGCGCAGCGCATACGCTTCGCCGCGCAACCCGCCTTCCCATGACAGGGTCACGCCATGGAACTCGGTGGTAATCCCGTTGGCCAGCAACTGGCGGTCCACGTCGAGCAGCGCACCCGCGTACGGGAAGCTGACGCCCGGGCGCGGCATCACCGCGCGCTCGAACGCGTCGCCGTGGATATCGACGATGCCGGGCAGCACCAGCAGGTCGCCTGCGTCAAGCCACAGGCCGGATGCGGGCGGATGCGGGGCAACGATGCCGTCGTGCCAGCCGAGCGTGGCCGGGCCCAGGCCCGCTGCGCCAAGCACGCGGCGCCCCGTGATGCCGCTCAGTTGCGGCGCTTGGGTAGGAATGATCGTATGCATGGTCAGCACGTTAGCGCCGGCAGATGACAGACAGATGTCTAGACCAATGCGCGCAGCGTCCGTGCGGCCTCAGTCCAGCCTCAGTCGCTGTCGGAAACCGTCAGCTGGACCCAGTCGCCGGCGAAGCGTGTCACGCTGTACTGCACCGGCGCGCCGTCGATATCGACGTTGAGCGCCTCCACCTGCAGCACCGGGCGAGTCTTGGGCTGGTTCAGCAGCCGTGCCACCGGAGCGCTGGGCATGGCGGCGGTAATGCGCGACCACTTGCGCGTGTAGTCCGCGATGCCGAAGTGCGCGAGCGCGCGCGACACCGATTGCTGCGCGCGCAGCACCTCGTCGAGGCCCGGGAAGCGCTTCGGATCGAAATAGTGCTCGGCAACGTCGATGGTGCGGGCCTCGGCCTGCCCGCGCATCTGCACGTGCAAGACCGGCGCCGTGCGCGCCAGCCCCAGGTGGCGTGCGATCTCCGGTGCGCGCAGTTCCTGGCAGCCGATGATCTCGGTATGCCCGCGCATCCCCTGCGCGGCCAGGTTCCGCGAAAAGCGCGTGCGCCGCCCGATCGCGTAGTCGATCGCATGCTCCTGCACGAAAGTGCCGCGCCCCTGCTCGATGCGCACCAGCCCGCTCAGTTCCAGCTCGCCCATGGCGCGCCGGATGGTGTGCCGGTTCACGGCGAAGCGTGTCGCCAGCTCCGGCTCCGGCGGCAGTTGCTCACCGGGCTGGTACAGCTTGTTGCGGATGTCGTCCGCCAGCGCCTCGCCGATCTGGCGCCAGACTGCCACGCCGGAACCCCGTTCTACTTCCCGATCAGACATCCTGCCCTCTTGTCATCAAGCGTTCATTGGTGCCATGCGATTGTGCCCGAGTTATGCCGGCATGGCGTGTTGCCCGACTAGTGCCGCACACCGTCACGAAACGTTCATCTGCCTGTGGTCTAGTAGCGGCGTGTTCACGTTGTGACATCTAAACGTATAGACGTATAGGGGTGATGATGCAAAGCGAAAACGCCGGTCCGGCAACGACCGATGCGAACGCGGCCCGCGCTGCCTGGCTGCGAATCCTGGCGATGGCGCCAACCGAGGCGCTCGATGCGGCCTACGCGCGACTGGGCCAGTCAGCGGCCCTGCCCGCGTGGCGCCTGCTGCGCAAGCCGGAGTCCGGCATGGCGATGGTGCGGGCGCGTGCCGGCGGCACCGGCGCGCAGTTCAACCTCGGCGAGATCACGGTCACGCGCTGCGCGGTCGTGCTGGAAGACGGCGATGCCGGCGGCACCGTGGGTGTTGCCTATGTACAAGGCCGCAGCACACAGCACGCGCAGCATGCCGCGGTGCTGGATGCGCTGCTGCAGCGCCCGGCGTGGCACCGGCGCGTGCACGACGCCGTGCTGGCGCCGCTGGCCGACGCCCATGCCGCGCGCACGGCGCAGCAGGCCGCCGTCGCCGCGCAGACGCGCGTGGAGTTCTTCACCATGGTCCGGGGAGAGGACTGACATGACATCCGCCCAATCCTCCGCAACGCCGGTGCTGTCCGCCGCCACCTCGCTGGTGCCTGGCTTTGACAACCCGGTCGACGATGCACAGCAGGTATTCCGCGCCACGCTGCATGCCTTCGCCCATCCCGGACAAATCCAGTCCCTGCCGGTGACCAGCGGCCTGCCCGACGGCCTGTCGCCGGCGCTGGCCGCGCTGCTGCTGACGCTGGCCGATCCCGATACCCCGGTGTGGTTGCCCGCGGGCGTGCCCGCCGCGGCGCGCGCGTTCCTGCGCTTCCATTGCGGTTGTCCGCTGACCGACGACCTCCGCGCCGCCACCTTCGTGTGCGTGCCCGCCGGCCACGCCATGCCGGCGCTGGCAGAGTGCGCGCAGGGCGAGTCCGCTTTCCCGGACCGCTCGGCCACGCTGTTGGTGGAAGTCGCTTCGCTGGACGACGGCGACACCTTCACGCTGTGCGGCCCCGGCATCGAGCACACGCAAACGCTGCGCGTGGCCGGCCTGCCGGCGGACTTCCGCGGCGCCTGGCGCGCCAACAACGCCGGCTTTCCGCTGGGCGTCGACCTGTTGCTCGCCAGCGGCGACCGGTTCTGCGCGCTGACGCGCACCACGCAGATGGAGGCCTGACATGTATGTAGCCGTCAAAGGTGGCGAACGCGCCATCCTGAATTCCTACCAGATGCTCGACGCCTACCGCCGCGGCGACACGGCGCTGCCGGAGCTGACGCTGGCGCAGATCCGCGAACAGATGCCGCTGGCCGTGTCGCGCGTGATGGCCGAGGGCTCGCTGTACGACCCGCACCTGGCCGCGCTGGCGCTGAAGCAGGCCGCCGGCGACCAGATCGAGGCGGTGTTCCTGTTGCGCGCGTATCGGACCACGCTGGCGCGCTTTGGCTATACGGTGCCTGTCGATACCGGCGCGATGCGCCTGCAGCGCCGGATTTCGTCGACCTTCAAGGACGTGCCCGGCGGCCAGGTACTCGGGCCGACCTATGACTACACGCAGCGCCTGCTGGACTTTTCACTCGAAGCCGGCCGCGAGCCCGCGCCGCTGCCGCCATCGGCCGAGCCGCTGCCCGCCAGCATGCCGCGCGTGACCGGCTTGCTGGAAGCGGAACAACTGGTCGAAGCCGACGAGATCCCCGTGGGCGACCCCGCCCCGCCCGACCTGACGCGCGAACCGCTGACCTTCCCCGCCAGCCGCGCCGCGCGCCTGCAGAACCTGGCGCGCGCCGATGAAGGCTTCCTGCTGTCGATGGGCTATTCCACGCAGCGCGGCTATGGCAACTCGCACCCGTTCGCGGCGGAAATCCGCTATGGCACCGCCGAGGTCGAACTGTTTGTCGAAGAGCTCGGCTTCGCGGTGACGATCGGCGAGATCGAACTGACCGAATGCCAGATGGTCAGCCAGTTCGCCGGCAACGCCGACGAAGCGCCGCGCTTCACGCGTGGCTACGGCCTGGTGTTCGGCTACAACGAGCGCAAGGCCATGTCGATGGCGCTGACCGATCGCGCCATGCGCGCCGCCGAACTGGGCGAAGCCGCCGACGCCCCGGCCAACGATATCGAATTCATGCTGTACCACAGCGACAACGTCGAGGCCTCCGGCTTCGTGCAACACCTGAAGCTGCCGCACTACGTGGACTTCCAGGCCAACCTGGAACTGCTGCGCCGCCTGCGCGGCGAGCAGGCAGGCACGATCACAACCGCAGCGCCGGCGGGGTCGCAACCTGAATCGCAACCCCGGCCCCAGCCGCAAGAGGAGTCGCTGGCATGACCACCGCGAACGCATCCGCCACCACGGGCATCGCCCGCGACGAACACTACAACTTCGGGTACCTCGACGAATCGACCAAGCGCATGCTGCGCCGCGCGCTGCTCAAGGCCGTGGCGATTCCCGGCTACCAGGTCCCGTTCGGCAGCCGCGAAATGCCGCTGCCCTATGGCTGGGGCACCGGCGGCATCCAGGTCACCGCGGCCATTATCGGCAAGCCTGACATGCTCAAGGTGATCGACCAGGGTTCCGACGACACCACCAACGCCATCAATATCCGCCGCTTCTTCGGCCGCGTGACCGGCGTGCAGACCACCGAGCGCACCGCCGAGGCCACCATCATCCAGACCCGCCACCGCATTCCGGAAACGCCGTTGCGCGCGGGCCAGACCATGGTGTTCCAGGTGCCGATCCCCGAGCCGCTGCGCTGGCTGGAGCCGAGCGAGACCGAGACCCGCACCATGCACGCGCTGTCGGAGTACGGCGCGATGCACGTCAAGCTCTATGAAGACGTCGCCCATCACGGGCATATCGCCACCACTTACGACTATCCCGTGATCGTCAACCAGCGCTACATGATGCGGCCGTCGCCGATTCCCAAGTTCGACAACCCCAAGCTCGACCGCAGCCCTGCGCTGATGCTGTTCGGCGCCGGGCGCGAGAAGCGCGTCTATGCCGTGCCGCCTTACACCTCGGTAAAGAGCCTGGACTTCGCCGACCACCCGTTCACGGTCGAGAAGTGGACCAGTTGCTGCGCCCAGTGCGGCGCCACCGACAGCTACCTGGACGAGATCATCACCGACGATGCCGGCACGCGCATGTTCGTGTGCTCGGACACCGAGTACTGCGCGGACCGCCAGGCCGAGCAAGCCCTCAAGGCCGCCGCAGGAGGTGCACGATGAGCGCGACCCCGCTGCTGTCGGTGCGCGACCTGACGCGCACCTGGGACGGCCTGCATGGCTGCCATGACGTCAGCTTCGACCTCTATCCCGGCGAGGTGCTGTGCGTGGTCGGCGAATCCGGCTCTGGCAAGAGCACGCTGCTGCAGGCCCTGTCGATGCAGGCGCCACCGCAGCGCGGCAGCGTCAGCTACGACATGCGCGAGTCCGGCCTGGCCGACCTCGCCACGCTGTCGAGCGCGCGCATGCGGCTGCTGGCCCGCACTGACTGGGGCTTCGTGCGCCAGCATGCCCGCGACGGCCTGCGCATGCAGGTCAGCGCGGGCGCCAATATCGCCGAGCGGCTGATGGCCGTGGGCGAGCGACACTACGGCAACCTGCGCGAAGTCGCCGGAAGCTGGCTCGAGAAAATGGAGATCGACCTCGCGCGCCTGGACGACGTGCCCGGCACGTTCTCGGGCGGCATGCAGCAGCGCCTGCAGATCGCGCGCAACCTGGTCACGCATCCTCGGCTGGTGTTCATGGACGAGCCTACTGCCTCGCTCGATGTCTCGGTGCAGGCGCGCCTGCTCGACCTGTTGCGCCGGCTGGTGTCCGACCTGGGCCTGGCCGCGGTGCTGGTCACGCACGACCTCGCCGTGGCGCGCCTGCTCGCGCACCGCACGCTGGTGATGCAGGGCGGCCGCGTGGTCGAGCAAGGCCTGACCGACCAGATCCTCGACGACCCGCAGCACCCGTACACGCAGTTGCTGGTCTCCTCCATCCTGCAAGGCTGACGACATGCAAGCAGACAATGCACAGAAACTGGTCGAGGTCCGCGGCCTCGGCAAGATGTTTACGCTGCACAACCAGGGGGGCATCCGCCTGCCGGTGCTGAGCGCGATCGACTTCGACGCCGCGCGCGGCGAATGCCTGGTACTGTCGGGTCCGTCCGGCACGGGCAAGAGCACGCTGCTGCGCTGCCTGTACGGCAACTACCTGGCGACCGAAGGCAGCATCCGCCTGCGCGACACCAGCGCCGACGGCGAGCCGTGGGTCGAGCTTAACAACGCCCCCGAACAGCGCGTACTGAAGCTGCGCCGCGATGTTATCGGCTATGTCAGCCAGTTCCTGCGCGCCATCCCGCGCGTGTCGGCGCTGGACGTGGTGGCCGATCCGCTGCAACAGCGCGGCACCAGCCATGAAGAAGCCCGCGCCCGCGCCGAGGTGCTGCTGGGACGCCTGAATCTGCCGCGCCGGCTGTGGGAACTGCCGCCGGCCACGTTCTCCGGCGGCGAGCAGCAGCGCGTCAACATTGCACGCGGCCTGATCGGCGGGCACCCCATCCTGCTGCTCGACGAGCCCACCGCCTCGCTCGATGCCGACAACCGCGCGGTCGTGGTCGAACTGATCCGCGAGGCGCTGGCCGAAGGCCGCGCGCTGATCGGCATCTTCCACGACGAGGCGGTACGCGACGCCGTGGCCACGCGCCTGCTGCCGCTGCAGCCTGCCACTGCCCTCGCCGGCCAGTAACTGTCAGAACAACGGAGCCGGACATGCCTGCAACCTACCTCACGCACGCCACCGTGGTATTGCCCGACCGCGTGCTGCACGACAGCGCGCTGCTGATCGATGACGGCCATATCGCCGCCATCGAGCCTGCCGCCGCGCCCGCGCACGCCGAGGTGATCGACCTGCGCGGCCACACCCTGATGCCGGGGCTGGTCGACGTGCATTGCGATGCCATCGAGAAAGAGGTCGAGCCGCGCGCCAACGTGCTGTTTCCGCTGGACTTCGCCGTGGCCCAGGTCGACCGCCGCAACGCCGCCGCCGGCATCACCACGCCGTACCATGCGCTGTCCTTTGCCGGCAACCACTTCGGCGTGCGCAACGTCGACACCGCCGCCACGCTGGTGCGTACCCTAGCCGCGTTCCGCCGCCACAGCCTGGTCGATAACCGCATCCACTGCCGCTATGAAGTGACCGACGCCGGCGCCGTGCCGGTGCTGGAAATGCTGATGGCCGAGGGCGTGGTCGACCTGCTGTCGGTGATGGACCATTCGCCGGGCCAGGGCCAGTTCAAGACGCTGGACGCCTACCTTGCCTACATGATGGGCAACCACGGCATGACCCGCGAGGAAGCCGCCGATGCCGCCGACAAGAAAGCTGCCGCACTGGACGGCGCGCACGAGCGCGTCAACCGGCTGGTGGCACAGGCGCACCGTCTCGGCATCCCCACGGCCAGCCATGACGACGATTCGCCCCAGCGCATCGCAGCCATGCAGGCGCTGGGCGTGCGCATGAGCGAGTTCCCGATCAACCTGGAGACTGCGCAAGCCGCCTGCGCGCAAGCGCTGCCGACCATCCTGGGCGCACCCAACGTACTGCGCGGCAAGAGCCAGAGCGGCTCGATGCGGGCGATCGACGCCATCCACGCCGGCGTCGGCACCATCCTGTGCTCGGACTACCAGCCCTCTACGCTGATCGCCGCCGCCTATGCCGCGGCACGGCAGGCTGAACTGCCACTGAACGAAGCGCTGGCGCTGGTGACGGCAAACCCGGCGGAAGCCTGCCTGCTGCGCGACCGCGGGCGCCTGGCGCCGGGACTGCGCGCCGACGTGATTGCCGTGGCCAGCGTGGCCGGCCAGCCGCTGGTCACCCATACGTGGTCGGCGGGGCGGATGGTGTTTGCGGCAGGGTATCCCACGGGCCGGGCCGAGGCCGGCGCGGCAACCCGGCCGGAATCCGTGCCCGAAGCAGCCTGAAGCGGCCTGGAGCGACAGGAAGCGACCGGAAGCGACCCAAGGCGGTGTCCGCGAGGACATCGCTACGGCAAAGCATCCGCCGGCAATACGCTCAGCCCCGACGCACTGGTCGACATGCTCCTGCGCTGGCTCCTGAGCACACCGTTTTCGTCGAACTCGAACAGCACCATCGACGAGCGGATGGAGCCGCCGGCGAACAGCGGGCCGATGAAGGGGATGAAGCTCTCTGGATGCGGCCGGGAGGCCGCGAAGGAATAGACCAGGATGATCGACCCGTTGCTCAGCGTCGTCTCCGAGGTCGGCTTGCCGAGTTGCCCGGTCACGTCGTCAAGCGTGGAGAAGCCGAGCATGAAGTTTTCCAGATGCTCCTGCCGGACGTCGACGCCCGTCGAAACGCAGGCAGCCAGCATTGCGCTGGCCGCGATCAGGGCGTGAACACGCTTCATGTCGTCACCGCCATACGGTTGTGCGTGGCTGGGGCCGTGATGCCAGCGTAGCCCGCATTGCGTCCGGCATGCCCGTTCTCAAAGCATAGTCCTTCCACGCCGCGTTGATCCGGGACTTCCTCCGCAGCGCGCCGTCCAGACGGGCTGCCCCAGCATTGCAGGTGCCCCCGGCGCCATTTCCGGCGCGCATCCTGTCGTACACTAGGCACTGACGTCACACTGGCGTCACAACTGTGTCCTGCGGCTCCAGATTCGTACTGCCCGCCTTGACTCTGCTCAAGCCTTTATCCGCCGAGAGCTAGCAAACTGGCATCCATGACTTTTCCTACCTCGCCATCCGGCACGCCCCGTGCCGCCGATGCTGGTCAATCCAGCGCATCCTCCGGGTCTCATCGCACCCTGCCCTTGCCGCGCGGCCGCTTTGGGTGGATCACCGGCATCGTCAGCTGGATCGTGCTGGTTGCCAGCACCCTGTTCTGGTGCGCGCTGTTGTTCCCGCTGGCGCTGCTGAAGCTGGCGCTGCCGTTCGCCGCGGTCCGCCGGCGCATCGATCCCATGCTGAACGGGATTGCCACGGCGTGGATTTCCTGTACGTCCGGCTGGTTCGCGCGCATCCAGCAGGCGCCGTGGGATATCCAGGGCAATACCGGGCTGCGCTATGCGGACTGGTACCTGGTCAACTGCAACCACCAGTCGTGGGCCGATATCTTTGTGCTGCAGCGCGCGCTGAACCGGCGCATCCCGTTGCTGAAGTTTTTCCTGAAGCAGCAGTTGATCTACGTGCCGGTGATCGGGCTGGCCTGGTGGGCGCTGGACTTCCCGTTCATGAAACGGCATGGCAAGGCGGAACTGCGCCGCAACCCTGCGCTGCGGCGCCAGGACCAGGAAACGGCGCGGCGCGCGTGCGAGAAATTTTCGCTGGTGCCGACCAGTGTGATGGTATTTGCCGAAGGCACGCGCTTTACCGAGGCCAAGCGTGCGGCGCAGGCCTCGCCATACCGCCACCTGCTGAAGCCCAAGGCAGGCGGGCTGGCGGTGGCGCTGAATGCAATGGGAACGCGCTTCCGCTCGATGATCGACGTGACCATCGCCTATCCCGACGGCGTGCCGAGCTTCTGGGACCTGGCTTGCGGCCGCGCCGGCATGGTGGTGGTGCGCATGCACCAGTTGCCGGTGCCGCCTTCGTTCTGCGAGGCCGACTACGCCACCAACAAGGCGTTCCGCACCGAGTTCCATCACTGGCTGGCACAGCAGTGGCAGGACAAGGACGACGAGATCGAGGACTTGACGACCGGGCGCGCTGGCTGACCGCGCGCGCATTGCCCGGCAAACGCCTTCCCTGTTACCCCGGCAGCCGCTCCACCGCCCGCTTGCCCTGGCTGACCGCCGCCGTCACCGACGGGCTCCCGGCGTTGTCGCTATTGGCAATGCTGACGTTGCCAAGCCCCGCCAGATTCGGCCAGGCCGCATCGGCAGCCACGTTTTCGCCGGCCACGCTGTCCGGCATATAGCTGTAGCCGTGCGCCCAGCGGTTCACCGTAATGCCGCGGATCACTTTGCTGGCGCTGAAGCCGGCCGGCGCCAGCATCCGGTCCAGCTGCGTGCGGATGTCGCGCTCCAGCGCGTCGAACGGCGTGCCGAGCAGGAAGGCCCGCCCGGCGCGGAAGCGCTCGCGCGCGCGCATGCCGCTGTCGGGCACGGTTGGCACATAAAGCATGTGCAGCACCGCGGGGTCGGACGGGCGGGTGCCCGCGGGCGGCTCCAGCCACAGGTCGCTGTACGGCATGGCGGGTGCATGGATGCGCCGCGTGCGCAGTGTGGCGAAGGCCTGCCAGTGGTCCAGCGCCACTTTGGTGTAGACCAGCGGCGCCTTGGCCTCGTCGCGCAGCACCGCCTTCTGCGCCGCTGGCAGCGACGGCAGCAGGTGCGGGATCATCATGTTGTAGCCGGCCAGCACCACATGGCGCGCCTCGACCCGATGCAGGTTGCCGCTCCATCCGTAGGTCACCCGGGTGATGTTGCCGTCGGGCTCGACCGCGATCGCGGTGCTGTTCAGGCGCAGCCGCACCGGCGCGCCGTCGCGGTCCAGCCGGCTGTAGTCGAAGGCGGCGCCGGCCACGTCGACCGGGGTGCCAAACGACGCCACGCCGGGAATCAGGCTGTGCACCAGCAGCCGCGCCAGCGAGGCGTTGCCATCCGGGAACCACAGCCGCGAGGCGGGCGACTTGCCCAGCCTGGGGTTGCCCGCCGGCGCGGGCATGCTGGCGCCGGCGGGCAACCCGATCGCGATGGCGTCAGCCACCGATATGCCGTCGGCATCGAGCGCATAGGCGTCGTTGCTGCGGCTGCGCAGGAAGCGCAGCCCTGGCAGGCCGAGTCCGGCCTTGTCGCGCAGGAAGGCGGCGTAGCGCATGGTGCGCAGCGCAGCGGCGCGGGCAGTGCCTTCCAGGCCGGGCAAGTAGTCGGCGGTGCCGGCAGCCAGGCGGGACAGCGCGGCGCGGTCCGCCGCGGGCAGCGGCGCCAGGTCGAGGAAGCGCTGCAGGGCCACGGCGTCAGCGCCCTGCGCGCGCAGGCCACTGCGTGCATCAAACAGCTCGCCGAAGGGATCGCCGCCGACCCACTGGTCGCGGCCGAAATGCTCGGCATCGAAGAACACCGCGCGACCCATGCCCAGTGCGGCATATGGGTCTGACGGCGTGCCCGCCGGCGGGCGCGCGGGATCGAGGCCGATGCCGGCCAGCAACTCACGCATGGCGGCGTCACTGACCGCGCCGGGCGGCATCTCGGCGCTGCCGCCGTAGGTCACCAGCCGCTTGCCGCGCACCGTGAATTCATTGCGCTTGGCATGGCCGCCGAAGTCGTCGTGGTTGTCCAGGATCAGGATGCGCCGGGCGGCGCCGAAGCGGCGCCGGTAGAACCACGCCGCGGCCAGTCCGCTCAGTCCGCCGCCGACCACGACCAGGTCGAAGGCCTCGCGCGCCAGCACCACGGGATACTTCGCCCCCTCGCGCGCCAGGCTGTGGGCCAGCGTATACGTCCCCTCGTGATTGCCGCGCAGGCCAGTCAGTGACGGAGGGTAGCCAGGGCTGGCCGCCCCGCCCTGCTGCGCATTCACCCATTGCACCGGGGCCAGCCCGGCGGCAATGGTCAACGCGGTGCCGTTGAGGAAGTCTCTGCGCGTGATCGTCATCGGATGCTCATCGGTAATCGGTGCGTGCCGGAACGCCTGGCCTCAGCGCTGTGCCGCCAGCGCCTTGCGCCGCGCGGCGACTTCGGCTTCGGTCACCGGGCCGGCACGGTTGCCCCAGCCGCCCCGGATAAAAGTCAGCACGCTGGCCAGTTCCTGGTCGTCCAGCGTCCAGCCATAGCCGGGCATGTGGTAGTCGGTGGCGGCGGTGCCGACGCGCGCGGTCACGGCGCCATCGAGCAGCAGGTTGACCAGCGAGGCCGGATCGGGATCGGCCACGGTCGGGTTGCCGGCCAGCGGCGGGAACACGCGCGCGAAGCCCTTGCCGTCTGCGCCATGGCACGGCATGCAGTACACCGCGTACTGGCGCGCGCCCGGCAAGTCGAAGCGGCCCTGCTGCAATTGCCGCGCGGTGGCCGGATCGGGGCGGAACGGCTTGTCCTCCCCACGCGCGCCGGGCAGCGACTTGAGGTAGGCCGCCACGGCATCGAGGTCGGCCGGACTCATGTACTGCGTGGCGGTGGAGATGACGGTGGACATCGGCCCGAACGAGGTCGCATGACCGTTGCGCCCGGTGCGCAGGAACTCGGCGATGTCCGCGCGCGACCAGGCGCCCAGGCCGGTGATCTGGTCGCCGGTCAGGTTGGTCGCGGACCAGCCTTCCACGCTGGCGCCGGACAGGAAGTGGCGGCTGCGCTCGTCCAGGCCCTTCTCCGCGAACAGCCGGCCGCGCGGCGTATGGCAGGCGCCGCAGTGGGCCACCGCCTGCACCAGGTAGGCGCCGCGGTTCCATGCGTCTCCGCGCGCGGGCTCGGTGCGCACCGGGTCATCGTCAAGGAACAGCAGGTTCCACACCGACAGCAGCGAGCGCATGCCGTACGGAAAGCGAAGCTGCGGCGCCGTGTTGGTCTGCGCCACCGGCCCGACTTCCGCGCGCAGGTAGGCATACAGCGCGGCCACGTCGTCGGCGCGCATGCGCGCGTAGGACGGGTACGGCATGGCCGGATAAAGGCGCTTGCCGTCGCGCGCCACGCCCTGCCGCAGCGCGCGGTCGAATTCGGCCAAGGTATAGGCGCCGATGCCGGTGGTGGCGTCGGGGGTGATATTGGTCGAGTGGAGGGTGCCGACGGCGGTGCGGATTGGCAAGCCGCCGGCAAACGGCTTGCCGCCTTCGCGGGTATGGCATGCGGCGCAGTTGGCGACGCGCGCGAGGTAGCGGCCTCGCTCGACCTGCTGTGCATCGGTGGCGCCGGCAGCCAGTGCCGGGCGGACCGGCCACGCAAGCAGCAGTGCGAGGGATAGCCACAGCCAGGGCAGCCATTGCGCCGGCAGCAATGCGGCGGCGCGATGCCGCCCGGTCGGGCGAAACATGGGGACAGTCAGTTTTTCGTTGTGGTGGATAAGTCGCGTGACGCTGCCGCTCAGGCCATCGTCACCGTCGGCACCGCGGTTGCCGCTGATGATGCCGTGGAAACGGCCCAGTTGGCGGCCAGCACCAGGCAGACCACCAGCCCGGCGGCGACGGCCACGCCGGTCAGGATCAGCGGGACGGGACGCAGGTTTTCCAGGTCGCGCTGGTGCTCCTGGCCCTTGCGCAGGCCAAAGAAGCCCCACAGCACGGTCCGCAACAGCCTGAATGGGTTCATTGCCTCTCCTTGCAGAAATGCCTCTGGCGGTCAGGACCGATTATGGCCGTCAGGCGCCAGCCGTAACAGCATCAGATACCGGGAAAATTTACGTATCAGTTGGCCGCACGCGGCGATAATGGCACGACCGCCCTCCGCTCCCGACAGCGCTCCATGAAACGGTACGAAGCCCTCGCCGAGACCCTGGCCGCCGATATCCGCAACGGCAGCCTGCCCCCAGGCACGCGCCTGCCATCGATCCGCAAGACCGTGGCGCAATACGGCGTCAGCCCCTCCACCGCGTTCCAGGCTTACTACCGGCTGGAGGAGCGCGGCCTGGTGCGCGCGCGCGAGCGTTCCGGCTACTACGTGGCGGGGCCGGCACGGCGCGATATGCCACAGCCGCAGGCGCGGCCGTCGCGGCAGGTTTCGACCCAGGTCGACATCTCCAAGCTGGTGTTCGCGGTGCTGGAGGGCGCGCGCGACCGCAAGCTGGTGCAGTTCGGCTCGGCCTTCCCGTCGCCCGAGCTGTTCCCGTGGGAGCGGCTGGGCAAGTCGCTGGCGCGCGCCGGCCGTGCGCTGGATCCGTGGTATTCGGTCAACGACCTTCCGCCCGGCAACACCGCGCTGCGCCGGCAGATCGCGCTGCGCTACCTCGGCGCGGGCGCGCCGCAGCCAGCCGAAGACCTGGTCGTCACCAACGGCGCGCTGGAGGCGCTGAACCTGTGCCTGATGGCCGTGACCCAGCCGGGCGACGTGGTCGCGATCGAGTCGCCGGGCTTCTATGCCGCGCTGCAGGCGCTGGAGCGGCTGCGGCTCAAGGCGCTGGAGATCCCGGTCGATCCGGCCGAGGGCATCGACCTGGGCGCGCTCGACAACGCGCTGTCGCGCCACCCGGTCAAGGCCTGCTGGTTCATGACGCAGTTCCAGAATCCGCTCGGCGCCAGCATGTCGGAAGACAAGAAGAAGGCGCTGGTAGCCCTGCTCGCGCGCCACCAGGTGCCGCTGATCGAGGACGACGTCTATGGCGAGCTTTACTTCGGCAACCGCTGCCCGCTGCCGGCCAAGGCCTTCGATACGCAAGGGCTCGTCATGCATTGCAGTTCGTTCTCGAAGACGCTGTCGCCAGGGTTCCGCATCGGCTGGGTGGCGCCGGGCCGCTTCGGCGAGGCGATCCAGCGGCTCAAGCTGATGACCACGCTGTCGGCCGGCGTGCCGACCCAAGTGGCGCTGGCCGAGTACCTGCAGCACGGCGGCTACGACAAGCACCTGCGCCGCCTGCGCCATGTGCTGGAGATGCAGCAGGGCCAGATGCTCGACGCCATCGGCCGGCATTTTCCGGAAGGCGTGCGCGTGTCGCGTCCGGATGGCGGGTACTTCCTGTGGGTCGAGTTTGCGCCGGGTTTTGACGCGCTGGCGCTGCACCATGCCGCGCTGGAGGCCGGCATCGGGCTGGCGCCGGGGCCGATCTTCTCGGCGCGGCAGGGCTACCGCAACTGCATCCGGCTCAACTACGGGCATTTGTGGAACGACGAGGCGGAGGCGGCGATTGCCACGCTCGGGCGGCTGATCGCGCAACAGTCCGCCTGAGCCCCGTCAGCGCGCGTCGCGGTGGCGGCGCAGCGCCCATTCCAGCGTCTCGAACGCGGCCTGCACGACGAGCGCCAGCACCGCCGCCGGGATCGCGCCGGCCAGCAGCAGCGTGGTGTCGTTAAGCGCCAGCCCGGTGGCGATGCGCTCGCCAAATCCGCCGGCGCCGACGAAAGCCGCGATGGTGGCCGTGCCCACGCTGATGATGGCGGCGGTCTTGACGCCGGCCAGCAGCACCGGCAGCGCCAGCGGCAATTCGACATAGCGCAATACCTGGCCGCTGCGCAGGCCCAGCGCGCGCGCCGCGTCGCGCATGCCCGGCGACACCTGCTCCAGTCCGGTGGCGGTGTTGCGCACGATCGGCAGCAGCGCATACAGGAACAGCGCCACCAGCGCCGGCCACACGCCGATGCGGCCCAGCAGCGGGATCAGCATCGCCAGCAAGGCCAGCGACGGCACGGTCTGCAGCACACTGACGGCGCCCAGCACCACTTGCCCGGTGCGCCGGCGGCGCGCGGCCAAAATGCCCAGCGGCACGCCGGCCAGCGTGGCAGCGCCGACCGCACCGGCCACCAGGCCGACATGGCGCCGTGCCAGCCGGTTGGTGTCGGGGCCAAGCAGCGCGCCCAGCAGGCGGCGATCGTTGCTGCCTGAAGCCGCGGACGCCGGCACTGCGGCCGGGTTGCCGGGATTCGAGCCATGCGCCAGGAACTCGCGCGCGACGGCATCGAACGGCTTGCGGTCGATCTCCGCCGCCGCGTTCATCGCCACCATGTCGGCCGCGCTGATGCGGCCCGACAAGCGCTGCAGCGCCTGCCACGCCTGCGGGAAGCGCTGCGGCAGGTCCAGGCGGTACACCACCACGGCGTCATAGCGCGGGAAATAGCGCCGGTCGTCCTCCAGCACGCGCAACCGGTACTTGAGGATCTTGGCGTCGGTCGAATAGATGTCGATCGCATCGACCTGCCCTGCAGCCAGCGCCTCATAGGCAACGCCGTGGTCCAGCCCGATCGGATGCTGCGGCAGGCGATAGCGGCTGGCAAGGCCCTGCCAGCCGTCCGCCCGGCCGAGGAACTCGTGCGACAGGCCCAGCCGCAGCCGCGGCTGGGCGGCCAGGTCGCTGAGACGGCGCAGGTGGGGCGGGCGGGTATCGGAGACGGCCAGTGCATAGGTGTTTTCGAAGCCGAGCGGGATCGCGGCGCCCAGCCCCAGCGGGGCCAGTGCCCGCTGGATTGCATCCAGGCCGGCGCCCGGCGGCAGCTTCAGGATCTCGGCAGCGAGCGTGCCGGTGTAGTCGGGATACAGGTCGATGCTGCCGGCCTTGAGCGCCTCGAACACGATCGCAGTATTGCCCAGCCCCTGCTGGTGCTGCGCGATGCCGCGCGGTCCGGCGGCCTGCGTCAGCAGTTCGCCAAGGATGTAGGACTCGGTAAAGCGCTTGGAGCCGACCCGCAAGGGGTCGGCCGCCTTGGCTGGCCCCACGCCAGCGAGTGCCGCGGCGAGCACCCAAAGCGCGATGCGCCAGAGCATGGGCGTGCCGTCCTTCTGCTGATTGCCACGGAGCCAGGCCAAAACATCCGTCCTTTTAATGGGTCCTTTGGTGGGGTCCTTTGGTGGGGTCCTTTGGTGGGGTCCTTTGGTGGGGTCCTTCTGTGGGGTCACTTTGGTGGGCCGGTGTGCGCCCGGCATCTCTACATCATAGCTGCGGCATAGACATATCCCGAAATAGTATTTGCCATTTGCATGATGAGCACGTCAGAATCCAATTTACACATACATAGCCAACGCCAATGGAAATCCGGCAACTGGAAGCCTTCGCCGCCGTCGTGACCACCGGCAGCGTCACCGCCGCGGGGCGCCTGCTGGGCCGCTCGCAGCCGGCCATCACGCGCCTGATCCAGGAGCTGGAGGCCGAACTCGGCTTTGCGCTGTTTACGCGCAGCGGCCCGCGTGTCAGTCCGACCGAGCAAGGCTTCCTGCTCTACGACGAGGTCGAGCAGACGCTGGCCGGCATGCAGCAGATCCGCAACCGCGCCGCGGCGCTGGCGCGCGGCGACGGCCGGCCACTGCGCATCGCGGCCACGCCGGCACTGGCCGCGGGCCTGCTGCCGCCCGCGCTGGCGCTGGCGTTCGAGCGCGGCCTGTGCGCGCCGGAACGGGTGGCCGTGCAAGGCGTGTCGCCGGAACAGGTGGTGCATGCCGTGCTGACTGGTGCCGCCGACATCGGCCTAAACAGCCTGCCGCTCGAGCACCGCGGCGTGACCGTGCACTGGATTGGCCAGTCGGCTTGCGTGGCGGCGGTGCGGGCCAGCGATGCGCTCGCGGCGCAAGCGTCGGTCTCGCTGCAGGATTGCCGCGCGCGCCGCATCGTGACCATGCACAACCCCTACCGGCTGCGCCGCCGCGTGGACCGGGCGCTGGCCAGTGCGGGCGTGCCGGCGGCCGGCGTGATCGACACCAACACCTCGATCAACGCGCTGACGCTGGTGCGCGCCGGCCTCGGCATCGCGCTGCTGGAGCCCGTGACCGCGCGCGGGCTGCCGCTGACCGACATTGCCGTGCGCCCGATCGACGCGGATATCCCGTTCTATTTCGGCGTCATCACGCCGCAGGCGCGCCCGGCCAGTACCGCGGTGCTGGGGCTGGTGCAGGCGGTGGCCGATGCCGCCGCGGCGCTGCTGCCTGACCTGCTGATGCGCGACCCGGCCGAGCACGGCGCGCTGCTGCAATCGCTGTACGGAGACGCCAGCGATGGCACCGACTTGCTTTCACCAGATACCGACCTTCCCAGCCATGACTGACCCAACCACTCCCACCCCCGCCGGCCTGTCCGCACTCGAGGCACGCCTGCGCCAGGACCTGTCCTGGCTGGAACTACCCGCCAAACCGTGGACCATGCCACGTACCCACGACGGCCATGACGTGCTGGACGTCGCCGTGATCGGCGGCGGCATGGCTGGCCTGACGGCCAGCGCCACGCTGGCGCACCTTGGCATCCGCGTGCGCGCCTTCGACCGCGCGCCGGCCGGCTTCGAAGGCCCCTGGGCCACCACGGCGCGCATGGAAACACTGCGTTCGCCCAAGCAGCTGACCGGCCCGGCGCTGGGCCTGCCGGCGCTGACCTTCCGCGCCTGGTTCGAGGCGCAGTTCGGAGACGCTGCGTGGCAGGCGCTGGACAAGATCCCGCGGTTGCAGTGGATGGACTACCTGCGCTGGTATCGACAGGTGCTGGAGCTCGATATCCGCAACGAGCACCGCGTCGAACAGATCGTGCCGCGCGCCGATGGCCTGGTGTCGCTGTCGATGCAGGGCCCCGACGGCCCGCTGACTGTCCTCGCGCGCCGCGTGGTGCTGGCGACCGGCCGCGATGGCCTCGGCGGCGCCTACGTGCCGCCGCTGGCGCATGCGCTGCCGCGCCAGCTGTGGGCGCATTCGTCCGACGAGATGGACTACGCCACGCTGCGCGGCAAGCGCGTGGGTGTGGTCGGCGCCGGTGCGTCGGCGATGGACAGCGCCGCCACCGCGCTTGAAGCCGGCGCTGCCAGCGTCGAGATGCTGGTTCGGCGCCAGGACATCCCGCGCGTCAACAAGAGCAAGGGCGCCGGCAACCCGGGCCTGACCCACGGCCACTATGGCCTGCCGGATGCCTGGAAATGGCGGCTGCGCCATTACATCAACGCCGAGCAGGTGCCGCCGCCGCGCGGCAGCACGCTGCGCGTGTCGGGTCATGCCAATGCGCATTTCAACCTGGGCGCGGCGCTGGAATCGGTCGAAATGCGTGGCGACGTGCTCGTCGCCAGGACGCCGCAAGGCACCTTCGAACTCGATTTCCTGATCTTCTCGACCGGCTTCCGCATTGACCTGGATACGCGGCGGGAATTTGCCGCCTTTGCCCCGCATATCCGCTACTGGCGCGACCGCTACGTGCCGCCGGCAGGGCAGGAAGACCGCGAACTGTCCGATTCGCCGGACCTGGGCGAATCCTTTGAATTCCAGGAAAAAACCCCGGGCGCGTGCCCGGGCCTGTCGCGTATCCACTGCTTCTGCTACCCGGCGGCGCTGTCGCACGGCACCATTTCCGGCGATATCCCGGCGATCAGCGACGGCGCGCGCCGGCTCGGCCAGGGCATCGCCGCGCTGCTGTACCAGGAAGACGTCGAACTGCACTACGCAGCGCTGCAGGCCTTTGCCGAACCTGAAGTCTTCGGCGACGAATGGACCCCGGCGCTGCCGCCGGCACTGCGCACCGCGCAGGCCTGACCGTAACCCTTTGAACCGATACCCGAACCAAGAGAGTCCGATGACCCAGACCTCCGCCCCCGCGGTCGACCTGATCGACCAGCTCACCGGCCTGGCGCCCGGCAGCGCCACCCATGCGCTGCGCCACCAGCGCAACAAGGTCGTGGCCGCCACGCAAGGCAGCTATGACGCCCTGTTCGACCCGGCCCTGCCCGGCCTGTCGCTCGCAGAACGCCTGCTGGTCGCGCTGTACGCGGCACGGCTGACGCCGTCCGCGGCGCTGGCGGCGCACTACCGCGCGCGGCTGGAACAACTCGGCGCCGAAGCCGCGCAGGTGCGCGCCGCCGCCGAAGGGCAGCCGCAGGACATCGCCGACCCGCGCCTGCACGCGATACTCGTTTTCACCCGCACGCTGATCGAAAAGCCCGTCGAAGGCGACCAGGCCGCGCTGCAGGCGCTGCCCGCCGCGGGCCTGAGCACGCCCGCCGTGGTTACGCTGGCGCAGCTGATTGCCTTCCTGTCGTACCAGGTCCGCCTCGTCGCCGGACTGGACGCCCTGAAGGACTTGAATGACAACGCAGGAGCCCAGGCATGAGCGAGATCATCCAATCCCACGGTTTTACCAATGAAGTGCTGGACTGGAAGGCCTGGCTCGATATCGTCGAACTGGACCAGGCCACGCCCGAGCAGATTGCCGTTCTCGAAGAAAGCCATCCCAAGGCCAAGGTGCAGGACTATTACCGCTTCCTGGTGCACCAGCCCGAGATCCTGCGCCAGCGTTCCACCGCTTTCAACGCCATCATGTACGCGCCCGGCGGCATGCCGCGCGCCGAGCGCGAGCTGGCCACCACGGTGGTGTCGCGCATCAATGGCTGTGTGTATTGCGCATCGGTGCATGCACAGCGCTTCGAGCAACTGGCCAAGCGCAACGACGTGATCAAGGAGGTGTTCGAGGACCCGCGCACGGCGGGCACCACGGCGCGGGAAAAGGCGATCGCGCAGTTCTCGATCGAACTGACGGAGCGGCCGGCGGAGGTGACGGCGGCACAGCTCAAGCCGCTGCGCGATGTGGGGGTGTCGGATGCGGAGATCCTAGACCTGATCCACTCGGTTGCAATCTTTGCGTGGGCGAACCGGTTGATGCTGAATCTGGGGGAGCCGGTGTTTCCGGATCAGTCAGCGCGCTGAGGCGCAGCCGCCTTGTCGGCGGCATCGTAATGCACGGCCAGCCACACCGTAGGCTGCGCCGCATCCGTCCACGCCACCCGATGCCGGCAATGCGCGGGCAGATGCAGCCATTGCCCCGGCTGCATCACCCGCAATGCCGGCTCGCCTTCCACTTCCAGCGCGGCACTGCCGCTGACCAGCAACACCCATTCCCCTTCCGCGCTGTCATACCAGGACCCTTGCGGACTGGCCTGCCCGTTGGAGACGATCCGCTCGATCTTCAGGCCCGGCCGCGCCAGCAGCGGCTGGAACACTTCTTCCATCAGGTTCACCGGCACATCGGCCAGCAGGCTTCCATGCTCGAGCGCCATCGCGTTCTCCGGCAGGTAACGTTGCGTCAGTCCGCCGGCCCCGGCGCCAGCACGTCGCGCGCGCCGTTGCGGCCCATCGGCGACACCAGCCCGGCGGCTTCCATCTGCTCGATCAGCCGCGCCGCGCGGTTGTAGCCGATGCGCAGCTGGCGCTGCACCGCGGAGATCGAGGCGCGCCGGCTGGTCAGCACGAAGGACGCGGCTTCGTCGTACAGCGGGTCGGCTTCGCCATCGCCGCCGCCCTCGCCGAACAGGTCGGCGCTGCTGGCTTCGGCCGGGTCGCCGGCCAGGATGGCTTCATCGTAGTCCGGCTCGCCGAACTGCTTCCAGTGCTCCACCACGCGGTGCACTTCCTCGTCGGCGACGAAGGCGCCATGCACGCGCTGCGGGTAGCCGGTGCCCGGCGGCAGGAACAGCATGTCGCCCTGGCCCAGCAGGCTTTCAGCGCCCATCTGGTCGAGGATGGTGCGCGAATCGATCTTGGACGAGACCTGGAATGCCACCCGCGTCGGGATATTGGCCTTGATCAGCCCCGTGATCACGTCGACCGACGGGCGCTGCGTCGCCAGGATCAGGTGAATGCCGGCGGCGCGGGCCTTCTGGGCCAGGCGCGCGATCAGTTCTTCGATCTTTTTGCCGGCGACCATCATCAGGTCGGCCAGTTCATCGATCACCACCACGATCATCGGCAGCCTCGACAGCGGCTCGGGCGCCTCCGGCGTCAGCGAGAACGGGTTGGGCACCTTGCGCTCGGCAGCCTCGGCGGCGCGGATCTTCTGGTTGTAGCCGGCCAGGTTGCGAACGCCCAGCGCCGACATCAGCTTGTAGCGCTTTTCCATCTCGCCGACGCACCAGTTAAGCGCGTGCGCGGCCTGCTTCATGTCGGTTACCACCGGCGACAGCAGGTGCGGAATGCCCTCATAGACCGACAACTCGAGCATCTTGGGGTCGATCATGATCAGGCGCACTTCTTCCGGCGTGGCCTTGTACAGCATCGACAGGATCATCGCGTTGACCGCGACCGACTTGCCCGAGCCGGTGGTACCTGCCACCAGCAAGTGCGGCGCGCGCGCCAGGTCGGTGACCACCGGGTTGCCGGTGATGTCCTTGCCCATCGCCAGCACCAGGCGCGAATGGTGCGCCTGGAACGAGGCGGCCTTGACGATCTCGGACAGCCGGATCATCTGCCGGCGCGCATTGGGCAGCTCCAGGCCCATGCAGGTCTTGCCGGGGATGGTCTCGACCACGCGGATCGAGGTCACGCCGAGCGCGCGGGCCAGGTCCTTCATCAGGCCGACGACTTGCGCGCCACGCACGCCCATGGCGGGCTCTACCTCGAAGCGCGTGATGACCGGGCCGGCATCGGCGCCGACCACGGCGACGGGCACCTTGAACTCGGCCAGCCGCTGCGCGATCAGTTCACCGGTTTCGCGCAAGCGTTCTTCCGACACCTGTTCGCCGCTGTCGACCTGGTTTTCCAGCAGGTCGGCGGGCGGCAGGCGGTAGTCCACCGGCGGGCGGGGAGCGGGCGGCACGTGAGCCGGGGCGGGAGCCGGGGCGGGAGCCGGGGCGGGTGCGGGTGCGGGAGCGAGCTGTGTCGCGGCCAGCGGCACCGTCCGGCCGACCACGGCCGGCAGGACGATGCGGGGCTTGGCCACGGGCAAGGCGATCTCGGGCGTTGCCGGCTCGGCTACGGCGGTGGCTTCTGCAGGTTCTGCTGCCGCCTCGACCACGGTGGCCGCTACCTCTTCCTCAGGCTCGGTGGCCGCAGATGACTCGACTGTTTCAACAGAGTCAACTGCCTCTACTGCCTCTACTACCTCAGCGGGTTCAGCGGCCTCCACAACCTCAGCAGGTTCAACGACCTCGGCGGCCTCAACAACCGCAGCGGCTTCAACGACCCCAGCGGCCTCAACAACCTCCGCCTCGCCAGCAGCTTCAACTGTTTCCGTATCGGCAAGGGCTTCGCCTACGAGGCCGTTACCGTCCATCGGCGTTTCCGTGTCCCGGTCAGCGACGGGGTCGGCCGAGACCGGTGCAGCCCCGCTCCCCTCCTCCATCGCCGAGGTAATAACCGCCTGTGCCACGGCATCGGCATCGGTATCGGCATCGGCAATGTCATCAGACGGCTCGGCGGACACTACTGACTGGCTTTCCGGCTGTGTTTCGTCTGCCTCGACCTGTGGCGAAGCATCGATATCGGCCGCACCAGCGGTTGCGTCGGCAAGGTCGTCCACGGCCGGCGTGATCTCGGCGCTTTCCGGGGCTTCGGTGACTTCAGGGACTTCGGTGACTTCCGGGACTGGCGCGGGCTGCGCGATAGCCTTGCGCGCCAGCGCCTGCAACTCGGCCAGCAGGTCCAGCGCTTCCTGCCGGATCGCTGCCAGCGTGGCGGCGTCAGTGTCGGCAATGACTTCGTCAACGGCCGGCGGCACGGCCGCCGCCTCCACCGCAGCTACCGGCGCCGCGGTGTCGGGCTCGATCACAATCGCGTGAGTTGCCACCGTCGCGGTGGCCTCTGCCACCGGCGTGTCCGGCACTGCGGGCTCGGCGATGGCAGTCGCCGGCTCGACCGCTGCCTGCACAACGCTGGCCGCCGTCTCAGGCACAGCCACGGCGGCAGGCGAAAGCGCAGCCAATGGCGCCGTAGTCGCCGCCCTGGCCTGCGCCTCCGGCAATGTCGTGATCGACGAGCGCACCAGCGGCTGCGGCTGCCGGAACGGGCTGCTGACCACGGTCGCGCGCGGTGGTTGCGCAGGACGCGCAGGCACCGACGCCGAGGCCGGTGCCGGCGCTGCAGCGGGCTTGCGTGGCGCCGGGGTCGGGGCCGGAACCGGTGCGGGCCGCGGTACCGGCGCCGCCTGCGCAACGGCCTGGGCAACGCCCGCCGCAGCGGAGGTTCCCGCAGCGCGCACAGGCTTGCCCGCCGTCGGGCCATCGGCAGCATGCAGCCAGATCTCGCCAGGCTGCGGCGGCGATTCACGGGTACGCCGCGGCGGCTGCCACGCGGGCTGGCGCCGTGCCGAGACTGCTTCGAAACTGCGGTGGCGCTGGGCCGGCGCGCTCCAGTTGCCGTGGGCGACGGCAGCGGCCTCGCGGCGTTCGGCGTCGCGCGGCGCCTGCGGCGTGAAGGGATTCGCGAAGGGATTGGTGAAGGCCGGCGCCGGCTCCTCGGCCGCGGCATCGGGAGCCACCGCGTGGCGCGGCTTGCGCGCGAACAGGCTGCGCCAGGTTTCGCCGAACACCATGGGTGCCGCCAGCGCCAGCACCCCCAGCATCAGCAGCAAGGCACCCGTCCAGCCAAGCAGGTTGCCGAACATGCCGGCAAGCGCGCGTCCGGCGGAACCGCCCGCGGTGGACTCGGGGTCGGCCCCGCTGGTGAGCGCCTCCAGGCCGGCGCTGGCACACAGCACGGCCAGCGTACCCAGCCAGGTACGCAGCGAACCCGGCCCGGCCAGCCGGCGATCGCCGGCAAGCCAGCGCCCGGCCATCCGCCAGACCAGCGGCACCACCCAGAAAGTCGAAAATCCGAACCAGCCCAAACCCATTATCGACATGCCATGTTCAAAACTACGGGCAGCGATTGTAGCGGGTATGGCAGCGGGTCATTGAATCGGAAAGCGCAAATATTCGTAACGCAGCGCGTTTTCGCTGGTTTCGCGGCATCATCGCGACAAATCCGCAGCGCCAGCCGGCATGCTGGCCGACGCGCCGGTGCCGCGCTACCATGCCAGGATGCGCGCGCCGCGCCCTCCCCTCCCCATGCCGATCCGCTTCGCCACGTTGCGCATTCTCGTCGTCGAAGACCACCCGTTCCAGCGGCTCGCGGCCGAGGGACTGCTGCGGCAATTGGGCGTGCAAGCCGTGGTTTGCGCCGAAAGCGGCAATGAGGCCGCCGCCCTGCTCGGCGGCCAGGTATTCGACGCGGTACTGTGCGACATCGAGATGCCCGGCTGCAACGGCCCCGAACTGATCGCCGACCTGCACCGCCGCGGCGCGCAGGCATTTGCCGGGGCACCGCCGGTGTGGGTCTGGGTCACGGCGCTGGCCGAAGACATCCTGGAATCGAACCGGAGCCTGGCGCATGCCGCCGGCATTGCGCGCGTGCATGCGCTGCGCAAGCCGCTGTCGCGCGATGCCGTGGAAGAGATCCTGGCCGCCGCGCTCGCGCCCGGGCCGGGCGACGACGCACAATTGCCCGCCTGGTCGCCCGACGATGCCGAGCTGACCGCCGCGGCGCGCTCAGGCGACGGGCTGCTGCTGATGCTGCAGCCGCAGCACGATCTCGCCAGCGGCCGGCTGGCCGGCGCCGAAGCGCTGGTGCGCTGGCGCCATCCGGTCCATGGGCTGTTGCGTCCCGATGCCTTTATTCCGCGCCTGGAAGCGCTGGATGCCGCCGACCCGGTCTTTGCCTTCATCGCGCGCGAGTGCCTGGCGGCACAGCGGCAGTTGCACGCGGCGGGCATCGACATTGCGCTGGGCATCAACGCCTCGGCGCAAACCCTGTGCCGGCCCGCCGTGCTGGACCAGCTCGATACGCTGGTGGCGGCCAGCGGCGTGCCGCCGCGCGCATTGACGGTGGAACTGACCGAGGGGTATCCCGTCCGTGACGACGTGGCGCTGTCGGTCGCGCTGAACCGGCTGCGGCTGAAGGGCTACGGCGTGGCGATCGACGATTTCGGCATCGGCATTGCCACGCTCAGGCTGCTGGCGGACCTGCCCTTCACCCAGCTCAAGCTGGACCGCTATGTCGTCGCGGAGATCGACGGCCACGGCCAGCGCGAAGCCATTTGCCGCCACATGATCGCGATGGCGCGCGACCTGGGGCTGGAATGCGTGGCCGAAGGCGTGGAAACGGAAAGTCAGCGCGCGGCCCTGCGCGCGCTGCGCTGCCCGCTCGGCCAGGGCTACCTGTGGTCGGCGCCGAAACCCGTCGACGCCTTTATCGCCGAGGCGATCGAGCGCGCGCCGCGCCCCGGCTAGCGCGGCCTGGAGCGGCCTGGAGCGGGCTATTGCCCCGCGCGGAACGGATACTTGGCAAAGATCTGCCCGACAACCTTGTCGATGCGCTGCTGCGCATCGGCCTTGTCGCCGGTATCCACGCTGCCCACCGCCACGCCTTCCCACACCAGCTTCTTCTCGCGGGCATCGACCAGGTCGATATTGAGCGTGCCTTCGGTGTAGGTATAGACGTCGTTGTAGAAGCCGTAGCCGGGCCACGGCGCATAGAGGCCGCCGCGATAGCCGTAGTAGCCCATCATCGGCGCCGGTGCCGGGCTGACCTGGACCTTCTCTTGCAAGCGCGCGTTGAAGTTGACCAGAAGGTCGGGCGACTGCTGCGCGTAGCGGTAGCCGCGCGCGGTCATCTCGCGCTGCACCGCGCCCTTCAGGTACTGGGTGGTCAGGCTTTCGTATCCCTGTCGGTCGGTGCCCAGCTGCTCGACGAAGCCGAAGCTGCGGTAGGCGCTGAAGTTGGCCGAGCGGTTGTAGTCGGTCTTGATGTCGGGGGCGCTGGCGCAGCCTGCAACGGTCAGCGCCACCGCCACCAGCGAAAAGGACAGCCGGAAGGATTTCACGATACGTCTCCAGAGGCCACGGTCATGCGTCCGCGCAGCACCCTCGCCCACCCACGGCACCGGAACGCCACGATGCCGCGCGGCGTCAATTCGGCAGGAAGCTAGTTGAGCTTGCCGTTGATGCCGCCCACGCTGAGACGGCCCGCGCCCAACAACGCCACGGCCAGCGCGGCGCCAAGGAACATGCCCTGCAGCTCCAGCGCCCAGCCGCCGGTATCGGCCAGCATGCCGAACTGCTTGGCGTGCACCAGGAACATCGCAAACAGCATGTTGACGGCGACGACGATCGCCGCCAGCCGGCTCCACAGCCCGATGATCAGCAGGATCGGCGCCACCAGCTCGCCGATATAGACACCGTAGGCGACCCAGGCCGGCAATCCCGCATCCGCGACCACCTTCGACACGAAACCGATGCCGGATGCGCCAGTCACCTTCGCGATGCCGTGCATCAGGATCAGCACGCCAAGCACGATGCGCAGCAGCGCCTTGCCCAAGTCCTGGGAACCCTGAGAGCCACCCATGGCCATTCTCCTTGCCGAGTTGTACGGGAACGGTCCGGCCCTGCCATGCGCCTTTACCCTCACGCCCAGGTGCCGCCCCTGTACCTTAGTGCGAGCCGGCGTGAAGGTAAAGCCGCAATTGTCGAACTTGCGCGCGGTGCTCAGACCACCCTGTGCATGGCGGGCTGCCTCGGTTCGACCATGCCGACCTTGCGCGCGCACTCGGGCAGGATCTCGCCCAGGAAATCGAGGAAGCGCCGGGTCGCCGGCGTGACGCCCTTGCGCGAGGGGAACACCGCGTGCAGCATGCCGACCGGCATCTCGTACTGCGGCAGCAGCAGTTCGAGCTGGCCGCTGTCGATGGCGTCGCGGCAGTACATGCGCGGCAGCATGGCCACGCCCACGCCGGCGATCGCGGCCTCGCGCAGCAGCGCGAATTCATCGGTGACCAGGCGCGGGTCATAGGCGATCTGGATGGTCTCGCCGGGCTTGCAGCGCAGCGTCCAGACATGCTTGCCGTCATGCGGGTGCTGGCCCACGCCGGGCATGCCGTCAAGCGCCTGCGGCGTGCGCGGCCGGCCGATGCTGTCGAGCAGCCCGGGGCTGGCCACCAGCATCAGCTGGCTCTCGCCGAAGGTGCGCACGGCGAGGCTCGAGTCTTCCATCACCTCGCGCACGCGCAGCGCCAGGTCGAAGCCCTCGGCGATCACATCGACACGCCGGTTGGTGGCCTCCAGTTCGATGCGCACCGCCGGGTTGGCACGCATGAAATGCCCGATGGCCGGCGCCAGCAGGATCTGCGCGATCGCCACCGGACAGCTGACGCGCAACGTGCCGCCGGGCTGCTCGCGCGCCTGCTCGATCACTTCACGCGCGGCCTCGGCTTCGTTGAGCATGGCGCGGCAGCGTTCGTAGAACGATTCGCCAAGCGGCGTCACGCGCACCTGGCGCGTAGTCCGGCGCAACAGCTGCACGCCTAGGTCGCGCTCAAGCTGGGCGATACGCCGGCTCAGGCGCGACTTGGGCACGCCGGTGGCGCGGCTGGCCGCCGAAAAGCTGCCGTGTTCCACCACCTGCGCAAACAGGGACAGGTCGTTGAGATCTTGCATGGAGGCTCCGCACGCCGAAACGGGTGGGCGTTGCACCGATAGAACAATCATTTGCATTTTGCCTCACTACCGATACCAATGGCCAGCCAGTATCTTTCCTCCATCGCAACCGCACCTTCGTGGAGAAAGACATGAACATCCTGCAGATCGATTCCAGCGTCCTCGGCGACAACTCCGTTTCGCGCACCCTGACCGCCAGCGTGGTGGCCGACCTCGTCGCCGCCAACCCGCAAGCCAAGGTCACCGTGCGCGACCTGGACCAGGATGCGCCGGCGCACCTGTCGGGCAACCTGCTGCCGGTTCTGGGCGGTCCCAAGGATGGCCTGAGCGCCGTGCAGCAAGCCGAGCTGGAGCGCACCGAGCAGTTCCTGGCCGAGTTCCTCGCCGCCGACGTGCTGGTGCTTGGCGCGCCGCAGTACAACTTCGGCATCCCGAGCCAGCTCAAGGCCTGGTTCGACCGCATCGCGCAGGCTGGCCGCACCTTCAAGTACACCGAGAACGGCCCCGTCGGACTGGCCGGCGGCAAGCGCGTGATTGTGGTGTCGTCGCGCGGCGGCGTGCGCCAGGACGCCAGCGCGCTGGACCTGCACGAAGTCACCGTCGACGTGGTGCTGCGCTTCCTCGGCATCACCGACATCACCTACGTGCGCGCCCACGGCCTGGCCATGGGTCCGCAGTTCCGCGAAGCCGGCCTGGCCAACGCCCGCACCGAAGCCGCGGCGCTGAACGACGCTACCCGGCTGGCCGCCTGATCGGCCATCTGAAGCCAGCAAGCAGCTACGCGCCTTGTAGGACGGCGCCTGCTCGCTCCGGCAACGGATCGGGTCTATGATGGATCGGGGCGCTACGGCGCCCCGCGTGCCATTGGCGGCACGCTGGCGCAGGCAGCAAGGCAAGCGCCGGCCGGCCGCAGTCATCGATCGATCCATACCCGGGAGCCCGCATGACTTCAGCCCTGTTGCCCGCCGCCGCCCTCCATCCCCCGCACGAACCCGCCCTGCTATCGCAGTATCGCCACGTCCGCGCCAGCACCGAGACGCTGGTGGCCGACGTGTCCGATGCCGATGCCACCGTGCAGTCGATGGACGACGCCAGCCCGGCAAAATGGCACCTGGCGCACACCACCTGGTTCTTCGAGGAATTCGTGCTGGCCGCGCGCATCCCCGACTACGAGCCGGTGGATCCGGACTACCGATACCTGTTCAACTCCTATTACGAAGCGGTCGGCCCGCGCCATCCGCGCCCGCGGCGCGGGCTGCTGACGCGCCCGTCGCTGGACGAGGTGCTGGCCTACCGCGAGGCCGTCGACGAATCGATGATGGCGCTGCTCGGCAGCGCCCAGACCGACGCCGAGGCCGCGCTGATCACGCTGGGCCTGCAGCATGAGCAGCAGCACCAGGAACTGTTGCTGACCGACATCCTGCACCTGTTCGCCCAGAACCCGCTGCGACCGGCCTTTGCGCCGGAGCTGCCCGAGCCGGTGATCGCCGATCCGCGCCCGGCGCCCGACTGGATCGGCTTCGACGGCGGCGTGGTCGAGATTGGCCATCGCGGCGACACCTTTGCCTTTGACTGCGAGGGCCCGCGCCACAAGGTCTACCTGCAGCCCTTTACCCTGTGCTCGCATCCGGTGAGCAACCGCCAGTGGTTCGAGTTCATCGACGACGGCGGCTACCAGACCGCCGGCCTGTGGCTGTCGGATGGCTGGCGCTGGGTCTGCGAGCAAGGCGTCCAGGCGCCGGAGTACTGGGAAGCGCGTGAGGGTACGTGGTGGCAGATGACGCTGCGCGGCATGCATCCGGTCGACCCTGACAGCCCGGTCACACACATCAGCTTCTATGAAGCCGACGCCTTTGCGCGCTGGGCCGAGCGCCGGCTGCCGACTGAAGCCGAATGGGAGCAAGCCGCGCGCAGCCTGCCGGCGACGGGGAATTTTGTCGAAGGCCGCGCGCTGCGGCCGCTGCCGGACCGGCAGAACACTTCCGGCGTGTTGCGCCAGATGTTCGGCGACGTCTGGGAATGGACCGGCAGCGCCTTCCTGCCCTACCCTGGCTTCCGCCCCAACGCCGGGGCGGTCGGCGAGTACAACGGCAAGTTCATGAGCGGCCAGATGGTGCTGCGCGGCGGGTCGTGCGTCACGCCCGAATCGCATATCCGGGCGACCTACCGCAATTTCTTCTACCCGCACCAGCGCTGGCAGTTCACCGGCGTGCGGTTGGCGGACGACGTCTAGCTGCCGTCGGGCGGTTCCGGCTCAGCGCGGCGTCAGCCAGCGCCACGACAGCCACGCCAGCAGGACCCACAACAGCACGATGACCACGGCGGCCGCGCGATTGCGCGGCCGTTGCGCATGGGTGGCCTGCCAGGCCTCGGCACGGCCACGGCATTCCTCGGTGACCGCAGGCGGGATCATCCGCAACGCCAGCCAGATGCCCAGCGGCACCAGGACCACGTCGTCGAGGTAACCCAGCACCGGGATGAAATCGGGAATCAGGTCGATCGGGCTGAAGGCATAGCCGACCACCAGCACCGCCAGCAGCCGCGCGCCCCACGGCGTGCCGGGGTGGCGGCTGCAGAACCACAGCGTCAGCAGGCTGGCCTTGAGCCGCCGCGCCCATTGGCGCAGGCGGCCTGGCGCGGCCGGGGCTGGTGCGGCATCCATGCCGGGGCGCGCTGCCAGCCCTTAGCAGCCCTTACCAGCCCTTGGTCTGCGGCGCGGCCGGCGCGGTGGCGGGACGCTGGCCACCCGGGGTGCCCGTGGGCGCCTTCAGCGGCGGCGCCGGCACGATCGGCGTCTGCGGATACATCTTCTGCCAGCGCGACTTCAGGCCGTTGGCGATTTCGGCGTGGTTGTAGCGTTCGGCAAAGTCGATCACGGTCATGCCCTGCTGGTTCTTCAGGCGCATGTCGGCGCCTTCGTCCAGCAGCAGCTTCACGGTCTCGATATGGCCGCCGCGCGCGGCCATCATCAGCGGCGTGCTGCCGTTGGGCGACTCGGCGTCGATATACGCGGCATGGTCGACCAGGTACTTGACCACGTTGTTATGGCCGTTGGTGGCCGCGTAGTGCAGCGGGGTCCAGCCGGTCTTGTTGATCTCGGCCTCCATCTCGTCGACCATCAGCTTGACCATGTCGAGCTGGCCCTGCAGCGCCGCCATCATCAGCGGGGTCTCGCCGGCGGGGTTGGCCTTGTCGAAATCGATGTCCTTGGCGCGGATCAGCACCGTCGCCGCCTTGAGCGACTTCTCGCGCAGTGCCAGCACCAGGGCCGGGTTGCCGCGGCTGTCGACGATATTGGGATCGACGCCCTTGGCCAGGAGCTTCTTGACGGTATTGGCGTCGTCGAATTCGACCGCCTTGCGCATGTCGTCGGCGGGCGCCGCCTGCGCCAGCGTGGCCGCCGCGAGCACCAGGGCGCCCGCTGCGCGGCGGACAAACTTCAGGTCAAACATGAGCATTCCTGTCGATGTGCTTGAATAGGTTAAAGAAATTCTCCGTAGTCTGCTCCGCCACCTGCGCCACCGGCTCCCCGCGCAGCTGCGCGATGAACTCGCCCACGTGGCGCACCCACGCCGGCTCGTTGGTCTTGCCGCGGTATGGCACCGGCGCCAGGTAGGGCGAATCGGTCTCGATCAGCATGCGGTCGAGCGGCACCTTGCGCGCGGTTTCCTGCAGGTCGGCGGCGCTCTTGAAGGTGACGATGCCGGAAAACGAGATATGGAAGCCCTGGTCCAGCGCCTGGCGGGCGACGTCCCAGGTTTCGGTGAAGCAGTGCATCACGCCGCCGGCTTCGCCCGCGTTTTCCTCGCGCATCACGCGCAGCGTGTCGTCGGCGGACGAACGGGTATGGATGATCAGCGGCTTGCCGGTCTGGCGCGCGGCGCGGATATGGTTACGAAAGCGTTCGCGCTGCCATTCCATGTCGGCGATGCTGCGGCCGTTCAGGCGGTAGTAGTCCAGCCCGGTCTCGCCGGTGCCGACCACGCGCGGATGCGCCGACAACGCAACCAAACGCTCGACGGATGGGTCCTCGCCCTCTTCATAGTCGGGGTGCACACCGACCGAGGCATACAGGTTGGGATGCTGCTCGGCCAGCGCCAGCACGCGCGGGAAGTCCTCCAGTGTCACCGAGATGCACAGCGCATGCGTGACCTGGTTGGCGCGCATGTTGTCCAGCAGTTCGGGCAGGCGCGCGGCCAGCTCGGGGAAATCGATATGGCAGTGGGAATCAACAAACATGGGAAATCTCTGGTTCTCGGCTGCTCAGGCCTGCTGCTCGCCATCCACGCGGCGGCCGAGGATGATCAGGTCGCGCTCGACGCCGTCCAGCACGGCCACGCGCGGCAGGTCGCCCCAACGGGTAAAGCCCATCGCGTCGAACAGGCCCAGGCTGGGGGCATTGTGGCCAAAGATGAAACCGAGCAGCGTATTCACGCCAACGGCGGGCGCATGGTCGATGGCCTGCTGCAGCAGGTAGCGGCCCAGCCCCTGGCCGCGGCGCTCGGCGTCCAGGTAGATCGAGACCTCGGCAGTACCGCCATAGGCCGGGCGGCCATAGAAATCGGAGAAGCTCATCCAGCCGGCCATGCGGCCATCGGCATCCTCGCACACCCATAGCGGGCGGCGCCCCGGCTGGTGGGCGTCGAACCAGGCCTGGCGCGAGGCCACGGTGACGGGTTCCGTGTCGGCGGTGACCATGCGCGAGGGCACGGTGCTGTTATAGATCGCCACGATGCCCGGCAGGTCGCGGGGCTCGGCAATACGCAGGGAAAAACGGGAAGAATTCATTAACAATCAATACACTGCGAAACGATCTTCGCAATCTTCATAAGGTTTGGGTGGGCCGTCCGGACTCCAGCAGCTTGCCCAGGATTTCCTCCACCGCACGGCGCAGGTTGCGCCCGTTGTCGTCGTCGGGGAAGTGTACGCCGACGCCGGGGGTCTTCATCGGCGTGCCCGCCGGGGTGATCCAGGCCACCTGGCCTGCGATCTGGTACTTCTGCGGCCGGTCCAGCAGGGACAGCACCAGGAACACTTGCTCGCCCAACCGGAACGGCCGGTTCGACGGCACGAAAATGCCGCCGCGCGCCAGGAAAGGCATATAGGCCGCGTACAGTCCGGCCTGGTCCTTGATCGACAAGGACAGCACATTGGGACGCGATGCGGCGCCGCTGCCGGTCGGCGCGCCCAGCGGGGCGGCCGGTGGTGCCCCGGTCACTGCAGTGTTCATGGTTGACCCCCTGAATGACGATGTTGCTTTGTTGTTTTGGCTTTGTCCTGCAATGGCGCTGCCTTATCGGAACAGCTATCGGAACAGCTATCGGAACAGCTGCCGGTACTCCAGGAATACCGCTTCCATCACCAGCCGCGCCGCCAGCGGATGGTTCTCGCTGCGGCGGTGCGCGGTCAGCCGCGTCGCATACGCCTGCAGCCGGTGCGCGTCGGTTGCCGCGGCACAGCGCGCCAGCGCGACGCGCTCCTTGGGGAAATACCGCGGCGCGGTGCTGCCGGCGGCATCCAGCCGCAGCTTCAGCAGATCGTACGTCCAGCGCTGCAGGATGCCAAGCACGGCGGGCACCGGCAGCTTCTGCAGTTGTTCGGCGGCGGCGGAGGCGTCGAACGCGGCGCCCGCACCCAGCTGGCTGACCAGCAGGCGTTGCAGCGGTTGCTCCTCGGCCTCGGCCGCGTGCAACGCCGTCAGTGGCGAGCCGCCGGCCTGGGCCAGCTGCGCTTCGGCATCGGCAACGCCCTGGCGCTGCAGCCACGCAAGCGCGGCCTCCGGCGTCGGGCGTTGCGCCGAAAACTGGCGGCAGCGCGACAGGATGGTCGGCAGGATACGGTCGAGCCGATCGGTCACCAGCAGGAATACGGTCGACGGCGGCGGTTCCTCCAGCGTCTTCAGCAGCGCGTTGGCGCCCTCGGTCTGCAGCGCATCGAGCGGATACACCACCACCACGCGCAGGCCGGCCCGGTGCGTGCCAACGCCAACGGCATCGATCAACGCGCGTACCTGCTCCATGCGGATGATCTTGCTCGGCGCTTTTTTCTTGCCGCCTTCGTCGGTATCGGGCTCGGCCGAGGCGTCCAGCGCCTCCGGGCGCACCACGGTGAAATCGGGGTGGTTGCCCTGGCTGAACCAGTGGCAGGCCGAGCATTGGCCGCAGGGCTGGCCGTCAGGCAGCGCTGCCTCGCACAGCAGCCCCTGGGCGAAATGCAGCGCCAGGTCGCGCTTGCCGATGCCTTGCTGGCCATGGATCAGCAGCGCATGCGGCAGCCGTTCGCGCAGGATGCCGAGCCGTTTCCAGTCTTCCTTCTGCCAGGGATAGAGCATGTGAATCAGTGGGTTAGCCGCGGTATTTGACGTATTGGCTTAGCAGACCGCGTTATTGCGGGGCGCGCAACAGTGCAAGGCGCCGCCATCATCGTCTGCATATGGTTCTGCCTGATCAAAGGCTTGCGATGATTTGTTCAAGTTCCTCGCGAATCGCCTCGATGCTGCGCGTGGCGTCGATCACGCGGAAGCGCCCCGGCGCCGCGGCGGCACGGCGCAGGTACTCATCGCGGGTGCGCTGGAAGAACGCACGCGATTCCGCCTCGAACTTGTCCGGCGCACGGGCCCCGGCCAGCCGCTCGCTGGCGGTTTCCAGCGGCACGTCGAACAGTAGCGTCAGGTCCGGCTGGAGCCCGTCCTGCACCCATTTTTCCAGGACTTCCAGCCGCTGCGTCGGCAGGCCCCTGCCCCCGCCCTGGTAGGCAAAGGTCGCGTCCGTAAAGCGGTCGGAGATCACCCATTCGCCGCGCGCCAGCGCGGGAGCGATGACCTCGGCGATATGCTCGCGCCGCGCCGCGAACATCAGCAGCGCCTCGGTCTCGAGGTGCATTTTCCGGTGCAGCAGCAGCTGGCGCAGGTCTTCGCCCAGCGGCGTGCCGCCCGGCTCGCGGGTGGTGACCACTGCGGGAATGCCGGCGCGCTCACGCAGCCTTGCCGCCACCCAGTCGATATGGGTGCTCTTGCCGGCGCCGTCGATGCCTTCGAAGGTGATGAATTTTCCGCGCATGGAATGCCTATTTGCCGCGCTGGTATTTGTCGACCGCGCGGTTGTGTTCAGGTAGCGAGTTGGAGAAATGGCTGCTGCCGTCGCCGCGGGCGACGAAGTACAGCGCATCGGACGGCGCCGGCGCGGTGGCCGCCGCCAGCGAGGCCAGGCCCGGCAACGCGATCGGCGTGGGCGGCAGGCCGGTGCGGGTGTACGTATTGTACGGGGTGTCGGCCTGCAGGTCGCGCTTGCGCAGGTCGCCGTCAAAAGCTTCGCCCAGGCCGTAGATCACGGTCGGGTCGGTCTGCAGCATCATGTTCTTGCGCAGGCGGTTGATAAACACCGCGGCAATCATCGGGCGCTCGGCTGCCTGCCCGGTTTCCTTTTCCACGATCGATGCCATCACCAGCGCTTCGTACGGGGACTTGTACGGCAGGTCGGGCGCGCGTGCGTTCCAGGCCTCGTTGAGGCGGCGCTGCATGGCGCGGTAGGCGTGCTTGTACAGGTCGATATCGCTGCTGCCGCGCGCAAACAGGTAGGTGTCCGGAAAGAACAGCCCCTCGGGCGAAGTCTCGGCGGCGCCGATCGCCTTCATCAGCTCCGCGTCGGACATGTCGCGCGTCTCGTGGCGCAGCGCGGGGCTGGCATCGACCGCCGCGCGCATCTTGCGGAATTCCCAGCCCTCGATCACGGTGACCACATAGTGCGTGACTTCGCCACGCACCAGCTTGCCCATCACGGACAGCGGCGTGGCGCCGGTCTCGAATTCATAGCCCCCGGCCTTCAGGTCGGGGCCGTGCCCGGTCAGGCGCACCAGCAACGCGAACAGCCGCGGATCCATGCCGACGCCGCCGCGCTGGATCTGACGGCCGACGCTGGCCACGCCGGAACTGGGCTTGATCACCACTTCTACCGGCGAACGGTTCAGCGCCAGCGGGTGATTGGCCCACCACGCAAAGCCGCCGGCTGCCGCCAGCGCGAGTACCAGGACGGCCAGGCCCAGGCGAAGGAAAAAACGTTTCATGTATCAGGATCAGGGGCGAGACGGCGGCGCGGGTGGTCCAGGACAGTGCTTACCGCCCTCCGAACGCCCTCGGAGCGCTGTCGCACCGCCGCAGCGGCGCCGGCCCCGGCCGAAAATCTCGTAGCCCCATATAATAACCGGCAGCCTCGCACCGACCATGCGCGGCGGCTCCGGCGCCGCTTGCGCACCCCGGCCGCGCGCGCCGCCATCGGTGCCTTTCCAACCCGCTTTGTCCCGACAATCCGTCCCGACGATCGCCACAATTTCGCAATGCCAGTGATGAATGCCCAAGCCCCGGAACTCGCCGCCAGCCTTGAATCCTTGCAGGCCGGCGGAATCGTCTGTGCCCCCGCCGGGCTCGGACTGATCCGCGTGGCAGGCGACGATGCCGCCAGCTTCCTGCACACCCAGCTCACCAATGGGGTTGAAGACCTGGAGCCGGGCACCGCGCGCCTGGCTGGCTACTGTTCGCCCAAGGGGCGCCTGCTGGCCACCTTCCTGATGTGGCGTGATGCCGAAGGCATCGTGTTGCAGCTGTCTGCCGATATCCAGCCTGCGGTGCAGAAGCGACTGTCGATGTTCGTGTTGCGCGCCAAGGCCAGGCTCTCCGATATCTCGCCCACCAGCGCCGTCATCGGCGTGGCGGGCGCCGGTGGCGCAGCCGCGCTGGCTGCCGCAAACCTGCCGACGCCGGAAGCCGCCTTTGGCGTGGCCGAGGCTGACGGCATCACCGTGATCCGCCTGCCGGACGCCGCCGGCCAGCCGCGCTGGCAACTGGTGGTGCCGGCCGGGCGCGCCGACGCCGTGCGCGCGGCGCTCGCCGGCAAGCTGCACGAGGCGCCGCCGGCGCTGTGGGACTGGCTGGAGGTGCAATCCGGCCTGCCCCGCATCGTCGCCGCGACGCAGGAACAGTTCGTGCCGCAGATGATCAATTTCGAACTGGTCGGCGGCGTGAATTTCCGCAAGGGCTGCTACCCGGGCCAGGAAATCGTGGCGCGCAGCCAGTACCGCGGCACGCTCAAGCGCCGCATGTGGCTGGTGCAGGGCGACGGCGAGGTGCCGGCGCCCGCCGCGGAGATCTACCGGCCGGAAGATCCCGGCCAGCCGTGCGGCATGATCGTCAATGCCGCGCCCGCGCCGCAGGGCGGCTGGGCCGGCCTGGCCGAGCTGAAGATCGACGCCGCCGGGAGCACGCTGCGGCTGGGCAGCGCAGAAGGCCCGGCGCTGGCGACTGCCACCCTGCCTTACGACGTGCCGCTGGGCGATGCTGCCCAGGCGGCGGGCTGACTTTTTGAAACGGGGCCCCTCCATGAGCGACCACCTGTTCGTCTATTTCCGCGTGCCCGAAGCCGCCGCCGCCGAAGCGATGCCGCTCTGGCACCGCTGGATGGAGACGGTTGCCGAGGCGACCGGAATTGGTGGTACGCTGATGCGCAGGCCCGAGACCCGAGCCGGCTTGCAGACCTGGATGGAATGCTACGCCGACGTGCCGCCCGCCTTCGATGTCACGCTGGCCGGCCTGTGGCGCCAGAGCGGGCTGGACCAGTGGGTGGACGGCGAGCGGCAGGCCGAACACTTTATCGACCTGGACGTGCTGTAGCGTCCGGGAACCGCCGAAACGCGAAGTACGCCGGGACTACCGCGCCCCCCAGCGCCCCCGTCGGCAAAGGAAGTCGAACGATGTGCCTGATCCTGGTTGCCTGGCAATCCCACCCGGACTATGCCCTGGTCGTCGCCGGCAACCGCGATGAATTCTATGTCCGCCCCGCGGCGGCCGCGCACTGGTGGCAGGAAGCGCCGCAAGTGCTGGCCGGACGCGACCTGGCGGAAGTCATCGGCGAGCCCGGCACCTGGATGGGCGTCAATGCCGACGGGCGGTTTGCGGCGCTGACCAACTACCGCGCCCCTTCCGAGAAACGCACGGATGCGCGCTCGCGCGGCGAACTGGTGGCTGGCTTCCTGCGCGGCCACCATGCGCCGTTTGATTACCTCGACGGGCTGGCCGGCGAGGACGGCTGCTACAACGGTTTCAACCTGCTCGCCAGCGACCTGCGCGAACTCTGGTGGTACAGCAACCGCTCGGCCTCGCGCCAGCCGCAGAAGCTGCGGCCGGGCCTGTACGGGTTGTCCAATGCACTGCTCGACACCCCCTGGCCCAAGGTGCGCAGCCGCGTGGGCGCGCTGGCCGAGGTGCTGGCGCGCGACAGCGGGCGGGCCGATGCCAGTGCCGAGCCATACCTGCGGATGCTGGCCGACGAGCGCCAGGCGGCGGATTTCGAGCTGCCTTCCACCGGCGTTGCGCCGGAGTGGGAGAAACTGCTGTCGTCGGCGTTTATCCGCTCGCCGTCATACGGCACCCGCGCCAGCACGGTGTTGCGCGTTCGGCACGATGGCCGCTTCGACCTGAGCGAACGCAGCTTCGACGCCACTGGCCGCATCGGCGACGTGTCCTACCACGGCAAGCTGAACCTGTCGCGCGACACCGGCATCGTGCAAACGCCGCGGTACTGACGGTAGCGGGCGCTCAGCCCGCCAGCCGCTTGCGCATCTCGATATGCGGGATGCCGGCCTCTTCGAACTCCCCGCCAAACTGGGCAAACCCCGCGCGCGCATAGAACGGCGCGGCATGGGTCTGGGCGTTGAGCACCAGCTCCGGATAGCCCAGCTGCGCGGCCTTCTCCATCAACGCCTGCAGCACCTGCGCCCCGACACCGGTCCCGCGCGCCGCCTTGAGCACGGCCATGCGGCCGATATGGCCGTCGGGCAGCAGCCGGCCCGTGGCCACCGGGGTGCCGTCCTCGGCCAGCGCCAGTGCGTGCCAGCTGGGCTCGTCCCATTCATCCCATTCCAGTTCCACCGGCACGTTCTGTTCTTCGACGAACACGGTGTAACGGATGGCGCGCGCGCGCTCACGCGCTTCGGACCAGGGGCAGATCAGGACAGTGACTGGCATGTTGGCTAGGGTCAGGCTGGAGCATTCGTAGGTGTCCGGCTTTGCGATCCCGGACGGGCGCCCATGATACGCCAACCCAAAACAAGCGACGAAGCACCAAAGTGGAGCATTTGCAACCCCAATCCTTCACAAATCGCACCATACTAGGGTTTTCCCGGGATCGGCATCGCTCTAGCAAATTTGTATGATGACCTGATTACCGAATAACCCGGGGAATCCGCATGTTCCAGAAAGTCCCTGCCCGCGCCCTGACCGACAACGTCGCCGAACAACTGCTGGACAAGATCCAGAACGGCGCCTTTGCCCGCGGCGACAAGCTGCCCACCGAAGCGGTGCTGTCCGAGGAGTTCGGCGTCAGCCGCACCGTGGTGCGCGAGGCGATTTCCCGGCTGAAGTACGAAGGCGTGGTCGAGTCGCGCCAGGGCAGCGGCGTGTTCGTGACACTGCAGGCCGGCATCCGGCCGCTGCGCATCGACTACACCGACACGGGCACGCTGGAATCGGTGCTGCAGATCGTCGAGCTGCGCCGCGCGATCGAGGCCGAGGTGGCCGCGCAGGCCGCCCGCCGCCGCACCGATGCGTCGATGGCCGCCATCGATGCCGCGCTGGCCCGCATCGACGAGGAAGTCGAGCAAGGCGGCGACGGCGTGGCCGCCGACGTGGCCTTCCACCGCGCCATCGCCGGCGCCACCGGCAACCCCTACTTCCTGAAGACGCTGGAATTCCTCAGCCAGTACCTGGAAGCCGCGACCCGTGTGACCCGTACCAACGAGGCGCGCCGCGCCGACTTCTCGCGCCAGGTGCGCGAGGAGCACCAGGCCATCGTCGCGGCGATCCGCGCCGGCGACCCGCTGGCCGCGCGCAATGCCGCGCAGAACCACATGTACAACGCCGCGCGCCGGCTCGCCCAGCTGGGTGCCGATGAAAACGCGACCAGCGGCGATGACGCCGCCACCATCCGGGGTGCGTCCAACTGACGCTACCCGCACCATTCGAGCATTTCCCGTATCAGCTTCAGGAGTCCCTCTATGTCCAGGAATATCGGCGTCATCGGCCTTGGTGCCATGGGCTTTGGTGTCGCGCAGTCGCTGCTGCGTGCCGGTTTCAACGTGCACGCCTGCGACCTGCGCCCCGAAGTGCTGCAGCGCTTTGCCGATGCCGGCGGCGTGCCGTGCGTCTCGCCCGCCGAGCTGGGCAGCCGCTGCGACGTGGTGCTGACGCTGGTCGTCAACGCGCAGCAGACCGAGGCCGTGCTGTTCGGCGCTGAAGGCGCCGCTTCCGCCATGGCGCCGGGCAAGCTGGTGATCGCCAGCGCCACCGTGCCGCCGGGCTTTGCCGAGACCCTGGCCCGCCGCCTCGCCGAGAAGGGCCTGCTGATGCTGGACGCCCCGGTCTCCGGCGGTGCCGCGCGCGCCGCCAGCGGCGAGATGACCATGATGACCTCGGGCCCGGCCGAAGCCTATGCGCTGGCCGAGGACGTGCTGGCCGCCATCGCCGGCAAGGTCTACCGCCTGGGCGCCGCGCACGGCGCGGGCTCCAAGGTGAAGATCATCAACCAGCTGCTGGCCGGCGTGCATATCGCCGCCGCGGCCGAGGCGATGGCGCTCGGCATGCGCGAAGGTGTCGATCCGGACGCGCTTTATGACGTGATCACGCACAGCGCCGGCAACTCGTGGATGTTCGAGAACCGCGTGCCCCATATCCTGAAGGGCGACTACACCCCTCTGTCGGCCGTCGACATCTTCGTCAAGGACCTGGGCATGGTGCTCGACACCGCGCGCACCAGCAAATTCCCGCTGCCGCTGTCGGCCGCCGCGCACCAGATGTTCATGATGGCCTCCACCGCCGGCCATGGCGGCGAGGACGATTCGGCGGTGATCAAGATCTTCCCGGGCATCGAGCTGCCGGGCAAGGCTGAATAAGGAGCACCGACCATGACCGCGCTCCTGGGCTGTATCGCCGACGACTTTACCGGCGCCACCGATCTCGCCAACACGCTGGTGCGCAATGGCATGCGCACCGTGCAGACCATCGGCGTGCCTGAAGCGGGCACCGCAGCCGATATCGGCGACGCCGATGCACTGGTGGTCGCGCTGAAGTCGCGCACCATCCCCGCCGCCGAAGCCGTGGCGCAGTCGCTGGCCGCGCTGCAATGGCTGCGCGCGCAGGGCTGCCGCCAGTTCGTGTTCAAGTACTGCTCCACTTTCGATTCGACCGACGCCGGCAATATCGGCCCGGTCGCCGAAGCGCTGCTGGGCGCGCTGGACAGCGACTTCACCATCGCTTGCCCCGCCTTCCCCGAGAACGGCCGCACCATCTTCCGCGGCCACCTGTTCGTGGGCGATGCGCTGCTGAACGAATCGGGCATGGAGCACCACCCGCTGACGCCGATGACCGATGCCAGCCTGGTGCGCGTGCTGCAGCGCCAGAGCCAGAGCAAGGTCGGGCTGCTGCGCTATGACGCCGTGGCGCGCGGCGCGCAGGCCACGGCCGACCGCATCGCCGCGCTGCGCACCGATGGCGTGCGGCTGGCGATTGCCGATGCGGTCTCGGATGCCGACCTGTTTACGCTGGGCGAAGCCTGCGCCGGCCTGCCGCTGATCACCGGCGGCTCCGGCATCGCGCTGGGCCTGCCCGGGAATTTCCGTCGCGCCGGCCTGCTGCCGCAGCGCGGCGATGCCGACGCGGTCCCCGCCATCGACGGCCCGGGCGTGGTGCTGGCGGGCAGTGCCTCGCGCGCGACCAACGGGCAAGTGGCCCGCTGGCTCGAGCAAAGCCGCCCGGCGCTGCGCATCGACCCGCTGGCGCTGGCGCGCGGCGAAGCCGTGGCCGACACCGCGCTGGACTTCGCCGCCTCGCACGACGAGCCGGTGCTGGTCTACGCCACCTCCAGCCCCGACGAGGTCAAGGCCGTGCAGGCCGAGCTGGGCGTCGAGCGCGCCGGCCACCTGGTCGAGCAATGCCTGGCTGCGGTCGCTGCCGGCCTGCTCGCGCGCGGCACGCGCCGCTTTGTCGTCGCCGGCGGCGAGACCTCCGGCGCCGTGGTGCAGGCGCTGAACGTACGCGCGCTGCGCATTGGCTCGCAGATCGCCCCCGGCGTGCCGGCCACGGTCACGCTGGGCGCCACGCCGCTGGCGCTGGCGCTCAAGTCGGGCAACTTCGGCGGCCCGGACTTCTTCGACGAAGCGCTGCGACAGCTGGGAGGTCAGTGATGTCCACGGAAAGCCAGCTGCGCGAAGAGATCTGCCGCATCGGCGCCAGCCTTTACCAGCGCGGCTACACCGTCGGCTCGGCCGGCAATATCAGCGCGCGGCTGGATGACGGCTGGCTGATCACCCCGACCGATGCCTGCCTGGGCATGATGGACCCCGCCGCGGTCGCCAAGGTGGCCACGGACGGCACCTGGGTATCGGGCGACAAGCCGTCCAAGACGCTCACGCTGCATCGCGCGATCTACGACAACAACCCCGGGGCACACGCCGTGGTGCACACGCACTCGACACACCTCGTGGCCCTGACGCTGGCCGGTGCCTGGCAACCGGACGACGTACTGCCGCCGCTCACGCCGTACTACGTGATGAAGGTCGGCCATATCCCGCTGATTCCCTATCACCGGCCCGGCGATCCCGCGGTCGCCGCGCGCGTGGCCACGCTGGCCGCGCAGGTGCGTGGCGTGCTGCTGGAGCGCCTTGGCCCGGTGGTGTGGGAATCCAGCGTCTCGCGCGCCGCGTTCGCGCTGGAAGAACTGGAGGAGACCGCGAAGCTATGGATGATGATGAAAGACACGCCGGGCTTCGCCGCCCGCGCGGCGCTGCCCGACGGCGCACTGGCTGAGTTGCGCGACGCCTTCCAGGCGCGCTGGTAGCACAGCCACCCGTTTTTTCCGACTGACCACGGCCATACGCATTTAACCGGCGCGGTTGCCTTGCGGCCACCGTGCGGGGCACGCGCACGCCTGCGCTTCGCGTGGCCGCAACCCATTACTAGACCAGACTCACCCTACCCGGAGACCACCGATGCCATCCAACCAACCGGCGGCCAGCGCGCCCGCCTTCGACAGCCTGGGCGGCAACGCCCGGCTCGACACCGACACCCAGATCGAGAAACGCGCCTACAACAAGGTGTTCTGGCGCATCATGCCGTTCCTGATGCTGTGCTACGTGATCGCCTACCTCGATCGCGTCAACGTCGGTTTCGCCAAGCTGCAGATGGGCCAGGACCTGGCCTTCTCCGAGACCGTGTTCGGCCTGGGCGCCGGCCTGTTCTTTATCGGCTACTTCCTGTTCGAGGTGCCCAGCAACCTGCTGATGCACAAGATCGGCGCGCGCATCTGGATTGCGCGGATCATGATCACCTGGGGCATCATCTCGGCGCTGTTCGTGTTCGTGCAGACGCCGACCCAGTTCTACGTGATGCGCTTCCTGCTCGGCCTGGCCGAGGCGGGCTTCTACCCCGGCGTGATCCTGTACCTGACCTACTGGTACCCGGCCAACCGCCGCGCCAAGATGATCGCGCTGTTCATGTCGGGCATTCCGGTCGCCGGCATGTTCGGCAACCCGCTGTCGGGCTGGATCATGGATGCCTTCAACGGCACGCATGGCATGAGCGGCTGGCAATGGATGTTCCTGCTGGAAGCCCTGCCCGCGCTGGTGATCGGCGTGGTGACGGTCTTCGTGCTGCGCGACGGCATCGACAAGGCACCGTGGCTCAGCGCCGATGAAAAGCGCGTGCTCAAGCGCAATGTCGAGGAAGACCAGCAGAAGGCCGGCGCCGCCGCCGGCCAGGCGCACGGCCACTCGCTGGGCGCCGTGTTCAGCGACCGCCGCGTGTGGTGGATGTGCCTGATCTACTTCTGCTTCGTCACCGGCCAGTACGCGCTGACGTTCTGGATGCCCACGCTGGTCAAGGCCAGCGGCGTCACCGGCAACCTGAAGATCGGCCTGCTCTCGGCGATCCCGTTCATCTGCGCCATCGTCGTCATGAACATCCTCGGCCACAGCGCCGATGCGCGCCAGGAACGCCGCTGGCACCTGATCGTACCCGCGCTGATGGGTGCGGTGGGCTTTGCCATTGCCGCCTCGTTCACCAACAATACGACCGTGTCCATCGCCGCGCTGTCGCTGGCCGCTGCCGGGGTGCTGACCTGCGCACCGCTGTTCTGGTCGCTGCCCACCGCGTTCCTGTCCGGCATTGCCGCCGCTTCCGGCATCGCCGTGGTGAACTCGGTCGGCAACCTGGCCGGCTTCGTGTCGCCGTACATGGTCGGCGCGCTGAAGGACCTGACGCACAGCACGCAGCTGCCGATGTACGTGCTGTCCGCGATCCTGATCGTCGGTGCCGTGCTGGTGTGGCTGACGCCGGCTAAACTGGTCAACCGCTGATACCGCTGATACCGCTGATACTGCTGATATCCGGCCGGCCCGGTCGCGCAACTGCGACGGGGCCGGCTCCGTCTTACGCTCTGGAGTTCCCATGCCGCGCTTCGCCGCAAACCTCTCGATGATGTACAACGAGCACGCTTTCCTGGACCGCTTCGCCGCTGCCGCGGCGGACGGCTTCCAGGCGGTGGAGTACCTGTTCCCGTACGAGCACCCCGCCGCCGAGCTGCGCGCGCGCCTCGATGCGAACGGTCTCACGCAGGCGCTGTTCAACGCCCCACCGGGCGATTGGGCAGCCGGAGAGCGCGGCCTGGCGTCGCTGCCGGGGCGCGAGGCTGAATTCCGCGACGCCGTCGGCCGCGCGCTGGAATACGCCGGGGTGATCGGCAATGACCGCGTGCATGTGATGGCAGGCCTGGTGCCGGCCGACGCCGACCGCGCGCGCTACCGTGCCAGCTATCTGGAAAACGTCGCTTTCGCCGCGAAGGCCGCCGCCGCACAGGGCGTGACCATCGTGCTGGAGCCGATCAACACGCGCGACATGCCGGGCTATTTCCTGAACCGCCAGGACGACGCGCAGGCGATCTGCAAGGAAGTCGGCGCCGCCAACCTGAAGGTGCAGTTCGACTGCTACCACTGCCAGATCGTCGAGGGCGATATCGCGATGAAGCTCAAGCGCGACATGCCCGGCATCGGCCATATCCAGATCGCCGGCGTGCCCGAGCGCCATGAGCCTGACCTGGGCGAGCTGAACTACCCGTACCTGTTCGACCTGATCGACACGCTCGGCTACCAGGGCTGGATCGGCTGCGAATACCGTCCGCGCGCCGGTACCTCCGAAGGACTGGGCTGGCTCAAGCCTTACCTCGGCCGCTGACACAGAACAACCACTGATCTCTTGCCATGAACGTACTGATTACCGGCGGCGCCGGCTTCCTCGGCCTGCAACTCGCCCGCCTGCTGCTGCAACGCGGCACCCTTAACCTGGACGGCAATGCCGTCGCCTTCGACCGCCTGACGCTGCTCGACGTGGTCGCGCCGCAAGGTCTGGACGATGCACGGGTGCGCGTGGTCACCGGCGACCTGTCCGACCCGGCGGTGCTGCGCCAGGCCATCGACCAGGACACCGGCGCGGTATTCCACCTCGCCGCCGTGGTCAGTGGCCAGGCCGAGGCGGATTTCGAACTGGGCATGCGCGTCAACCTCGACGCCTCGCGCGCGCTGCTCGAAACCTGCCGCGAACTCGGCCACAAGCCGCGCGTGCTGTTCACCAGCTCGGTCGCCGTCTATGGCGGCGAGCTGCCGCCGGTGGTGCAGGACGACACCGCGCTGAACCCGCAATCGTCGTACGGCGTGCAGAAGGCGATCGGCGAACTGCTGCTGTCGGACTACAGCCGCCGCGGCTTCGTCGACGGTCGCGTGCTGCGCCTGCCCACCATCAGCGTGCGCCCGGGCAAGCCCAACGCGGCGGCCTCGTCGTTCGCCAGCGGCATCATCCGCGAGCCGCTGTCGGGCGTGGCGGCCAACTGCCCGGTGGCACCGGAGACCAAGCTGTGGCTGCTGTCGCCGCGCGCGGCGGTGGCGGCGCTGGTCAACGGCATCGAACTGGCCGGCGAACGCCTGGGCAACCGCCGCGTGGTCAACCTGCCGGGGCTGTCGGTGACGGCGGCGGGCATGGTCGATGCGCTGCGCCGCGTGGCCGGCGATGCTGTGGCGGATCTTGTGACGTGGGAACGCGAAGAGCGCGTCGAGAAGATCGTCGGCACGTGGCCGGCGGCGTGGAATGCCGAGCGGGCGCTGTCGCTGGGCTTCGAGAGCGATGCCAGCTTTGATGCGGTGATCCGGGCTTATATGGAAGATGCCGGGGTGGGCAAGTAAGAAGTTGCTGCTTTCGTTATGACGACGCCCTACATCTGCTGAAGAACGGTTCCCTCTCCCGCTTGCGGGAGAGGGTTCGTGACATGCGCAAGCGTCAAAGCCCGCGAGGCTCTCATGGCTGCTCGAAGTAGCGCGTTATCCGCAGTTTCAGGAATGGAATCTTGGCAAACGCTTTGCGCGTGCTCACGGACGTTTCGCCGCCCATGCCAATCGTATAAAAGGCACCATCGCGGCCAGTGAAGGCTCCCTCGCTGGTTTGCCAGCCACAGCACGCGAATCTCAACGGCTTCACGTGGGCAAATCGGATCAGCCAGTTCTCCACCTTCGCAATATCTTTTCCTTCGACGCGGTACACCGCCTCCAGCCTATCCATACCGGGATCGCTACTCCTGACCGGCTCACAACTGACGAATCTTACGTCGGGTCGTTGCAAGCCAAGCCGGCTCATAAAGTCGCCGCAAACAAGATGCGGCGCTGCTTCTTCTGATGCCGTTGCATTTCCGAGTATTGCAATCAGGCACAGCAGAAAAACCCACTTCATATTGTCACCTCGAGCAGTGCAACATATCTTCCGTTGCTACCCGACAATCGGTTTGAAATAAGAAAATCATAAACGATATTCCATCGCTCGATATCGTACACAGTGACGCAACCCTCCGACAGGTGACCGATATGGACATAGCGGGATGAATTCCCGATCTTTCCATCCAACTCGATCGGAAACCAAACATCGTTTGCCTTGATCCGCCCAGGGAAACTGTCACGATAACCACGGGTCGAAATATTTGCATGAGAAGTATCGGGTGCCATGATTCGATGAATGCCTTGGGGAATTGGGAAAAAGGCTCCATTCCACAGGCTGTTGAGAGTCACCCGGATAGCCTGCCCCCTTACGTTCAACGTCGCCCATTGCTGCAACAACCGACCTTTAAACGGCGACACCTCCTCCTTTCGTGGGCCATACTTTATCCTCACGGTCTCCATTCTGTTAGCGGGGGCGGATTTCACCAAATGCTTTGCGGCGTTTTCTTCGGACAGGCTCGCCGTTTTACCAACACTGGCGCTCCATCCATCAGCGACCTTGAAATGGGTGCGCCCATTCTCTGTTTTCACCATTGTCACCTTGGTATATTCGCAGAGAAAATCAAAGCCACCATCGGCCAAGGCGATTCTTAGCCAACCGTATGTATTCTCATCCAGTTTTACGTAGCGCGTTTCGACGATGACAGCATGCCGGCTGCCGTCACGGGAATTCGTTGTAGCGACATTGTTCCGCATGAAATTTGACATGACTTCACTCATACCAATTCGATCGTGAGCTTGCTCGGACCATCGGTGCTAATCCGACTCGCTTCACCGGCCTCGTTGGTCATGCCCTCATGAATCCATCCATTTTCTGTGGTGATTTTGTAGCGCTGGTGGGCCACTGGATAGCCATCCTCGTCCACTAGAACGATTAGCTCGTCGCATTTATGACTGCCCGTATAACTGGTTTCACCAAGAATCGTGGAGGGCCCAGGGTTGGTAGCGATGCTGCGGCCTAGCCGGTTTACCTCGATGGTGAAATCATGTTGCGATGGCAGCACGACCGGCTTCGTTTGGCACCTGCAGTAGACGTGCGCACCACTGACCAATACCTGCTTTCCGCCAATATCGAAAGCTGGGTAGCAGTCATTCATCACAGGACCGCCAGCTTTACAGACTGGGCAGGTTGCGTAGTCACCTTCCACACCTATCGTCGTGTCATGGTGGAAGACGCTGCGGCCCGTGGCGACAAGTACGCCACTAGTGCTGGTCTTGTCTCCGTTCCGGAGTGCGTAGCGAGTATCTGGCATCATTGCTCCTCGTGCGAAATCGGCTTTTACCGAATATCAGTGGGCCGAAATCGGCGACGAGAAGCAATCGGAAACGTCCTATTTGCAGTGACTTTTGCAAAGAACTGGAGCTAAGGCGTGGGCGCCGACAGGATGGTGGCGCCTCTGGCCAGTCACATGGCCGGCTTCACCACCTCATACCCTTCGATAATCTCCCGCACCACCCCCGGGATCGCCGCCGACTGCTGCGTCGCCGGGTCCGCGCACACATAGACGATTTCACCGGTGATCAGGTGCTCGTCGCCCCGGTACATCTCCACCCGGAACAACATGCTGGACCGCCCCAGCCGCGCCATGCGCCCTCGCAGTTCCAGCTCATCGTCAAACCGCGCCGACGCGTGATATTCAAGCGTGGACTTGACCACGAAGATATCCACGCCATGCGCGTGCAGCACGTCCTCCGGATAGCGGATCCCCAGCGCACGCCAGTACTCGGTCACGCAGATATCGCAATAGGTCAGGTAGTGCGCATTGAAGACGATCGACTGGGGGTCGACTTCGGACCAGCGCACGCGCAGCGGGATGGTGTGGCGGAACTCCTCTTTGGCCATTGACATGGTCTCCTTGGTTGCTTGCCTGAGCGATGCATAGCATCAGGCCGCCGTCCCGCCGGCACAGGGCCGGCAGGCGCGGCGGCCTGGCTGAATGGAATCGGCGCTGGCTTACTGCGGCTTGGCCAGGCCAAGCTTCTCGATGATCGCCTTTTCCTTCTTGACGGTTTCGGCCGCGAACTGTGCGTACTGCTGGCTGTTCATGTAGAACGGCTCCATGTCGAACTTGGCCAGCGATTCGCGGTAGTTGGGCATTTCCATCGCCTTCTTGAAGGCGTCATGCAGCTTCTGCACGATCTTCGGGTCCGTGCCCTTGGGCGCGACCAGGCCGAACGGCGAGGTCTGCACGATCCCCATGCCCAGTTCCTTCAGCGTCGGCACGTTGGGGAAGCGCGCCGAGCGCTTTTCGCCCCAGGTCGACAGCAGGCGCAGCTTGCCCTGCTCCACGTATGGCGCCCAGGCCGGCGTATCGGCCACCGACATCACGTGGCCGCCCAGCAGTGCCTGCATCGATTCCGCATTGCCCTTGTAAGGGATGTGCGAGAACTGCACGCCCTGCTTCAGCGCCAGCTCCTCCATGGTCAGGTGCAGCGTGGTCATGCTGCCTGGCGTGCCATAGGTCAGCTTGCCCGGATTGGCCTTGGCGTAGGCGACGTACTCCTGCATGGTCTTGATCGGCGAATCGGCCGGCACCACCAGGCCGAACGAATAGCCGGCGAGGTTGATGATGTAGTTCAGGTCCTTGACCGGGTCCCAGTTGATCTTGGTGGTGTACGGCAGGCGGTAGACCGGCATGGCGACCTGCGCCAGCGTGTAGCCGTCGGGCGCGGTCGCCTGCATCATCTGCGCGGGCAGCACGCCACCGGCGCCGGGCTTGTTCTCGACGATCACCGGCTGGCCCAGGATCTTGGACGCGTTCTCGGCCAGGACGCGGAACGGGATGTCGGTGGAGCCGCCGGCGGTATAGCCGATCACCAGGCGGATCGGGCGCTGCGGGAACTTGTCGGCCTGTGCCTGGGCAGGCATGGCGGCCAGGCCGATGGCTGCGGTGGCGGCGGCGAGGCCCGCGCGGGCGAGGAAATGGCGGCGTTGCATTTGACTAGGTCTCCTTGTGCTGCAAGTCACTGCTGAAAATTGTCGGTGCTGCTTTTTTGTGTTCAGGGCTGGTCGAATGCTGTGCGCAGCGCGGCAACGGCGTCGGCATGCGCCTGCGCCACCGCCGGCACGAACCGGCCCAGCTTGAAGAAATCATGGATCATGCCGGGGTAGTTCGCCAGCGTGGCCGGCACGCCGGCGGCGCGCAGCTTGGCGCCGTATGCGACGCCTTCGTCATGCAGCGGGTCGTAGCCCGCCACCGCGATCCACGCCGGGCACACATTGCGCACATCGGCGCCGGTGCCCCCACCGTCCAGCGGGGCAAAGCGCCAGTCGTCGCGGCTGGCTTCCTGGTCCAGGTACTGGGAGAAGAACCAGCGGATCATCCCGGCGGTCAGCAGGTAGCCCTCGGCCAGCGCGCGGTGCGATGGCGTGTCCTGGCGCGCGCAGGTGCCGGGATAGAGCAGCATCTGCAACACGGGCGCGAGCCCTGCGTTGCGTGCCTCCACCGCGCTGGCCGCTGCCAGCGTGCCGCCGGCGCTGTCGCCGCCCAGCGCGATGCGGGCCGGGTCGGCGCCCAGCCGCCCGGCTTGCGCAAAAATCCAGTGCAGCGCGTCGAACGCGTCGTTGACCGCGGTGGGAAAGCGCCATTGCGGTCCGAGGCGGTAATCCACGGACAGCACCATGCAATCGGCCTGGCTGCACAGCAGCCGGCACAGCGCGTCGTGCGAACTGACGCTGCCGACCGTAAAGCCGCCGCCATGGAAGTACACCAGCAGTGGCAACGGCTCGGCCCAGCTGGCCTCGCGCGGCGTGTACAGCCGCGCCGGGATGGCATGGCCATCACGCGCAGGCACGTGCAGGTCTTCGGTCGCGTGCACGGCGGGCGGGCTGATGTCGAGGATCGGCGCGCTTTTCTCGTAGGCGATCTTGGCGTCCTCCGGATCCAGTGCGTTGATCGGCGGCCGCTTGGCGCGGGCGATCAGTTCCAGCAGCTGCGCCACCTGCGGGTCAAGCGGCGCCGACGGCAGGCCGGGCGTTGGGTTGTCGGAAGACGGTACGGCGGACATGAAGAAATCAGTTAAATCCGAACTCCGGCTGCAGCGGCCGGCGTGTCGCGGACGCCGCCCGCATCGGTGGAAGTTCGAATAGTGAACGATCGTTCGATTTTAGTATGATGCCAGATGTTTCTGAAACGAGGCAGTACGAGATAACCCCAAAAGCCTCACGCCAGCCTGCCACGCGGCCAGTTTTTGCGCGATGATCGGCTGACGCGCGGCACGGGGCCACGACAACCCATTGAAACCGAAGGCGGCGCACCTGGCCAGTGCCTTACCCGGACCCCAGATCGCGGCAGAACCCTGCAGGAGACAAACAAATATGGCGTTTATCTACTATCTGACCAACATCCACCTGGATTTCGGCGCAGTCAGCCTGCTCAAGTCGGAGTGCGAACGCATCGGCATCCGCCGTCCGCTGCTGGTGACCGACAAGGGCGTGGTCGCCGCCGGCGTGGCCCAGCGCGCCATCGACGCGATGCAGGGGCTGCAGGTCGCGGTGTTCGACGAGACGCCGTCGAACCCGACCGAGGCGATGGTGCGCAAGGCCGCCGGGCAATACCGCGAGGCCGGCTGCGACGGGCTGGTGGCGGTGGGCGGCGGATCGTCGATCGACCTGGCCAAGGGCATCGCCATCCTCGCCACCCACCCGGGCGAGCTGACCACCTATGCCACCATCGAAGGCGGCAGCATCAAGATCACCGACCAGGCCGCGCCGCTGATCGCCGTGCCCACCACCTCGGGCACCGGCAGCGAAGTGGCGCGCGGCGCCATCATCATCCTGGACGACGGACGCAAGCTGGGCTTCCACTCGTGGCACCTGCTGCCCAAGTCGGCCATCTGCGATCCGGAGCTGACGCTGGGCCTGCCCGCGGGGCTGACCGCTGCCACCGGCATGGATGCGATCGCGCACTGCATCGAGACCTATCTCGCCCCCGCCTTCAACCCGCCCGCCGACGGCATCGCGCTGGACGGGCTGGAGCGCGGCTGGACCCATATCGAGCGCGCCACCCGCGACGGCCAGGACCGCGACGCGCGGCTGAACATGATGAGCGCATCGATGCAGGGCGCGATGGCATTCCAGAAGGGCCTGGGCTGCGTGCATTCGCTGTCGCACCCGCTGGGCGGGCTGAAGATCGACGGCCGCACCGGCCTGCACCACGGCACGCTCAACGCGGTGGTGATGCCGGCGGTGCTGCGCTTCAACGCCGACGCGCCCACGGTGGTGCGCGACGACCGCTACGCGCGCCTGCGCCGCGCCATGCATTTGCCCGACGGCGCCGATCTCGCGCAAGCCGTGCATGACATGACCGCGCGCCTGGGCTTGCCCACCGGCCTGCGCCAGATGGGCGTCACCGAGGACATGTTCGACAAGGTGATCGCCGGCGCGCTGGCCGACCATTGCCACAAGACCAACCCCAAAGAAGCCAGCGCGGCCGATTATCGGCGTATGCTTGAGCAATCCATGTAGTACGTAGCAGCAAGATGGCCCGCCGGCACCGCGGCGGGCGCGCTCTCAAACCAGGAGACGACATGACCGGCGAGCACCTGCAGGTAGTCCATGGCGACATCACCCGGATGGAAGTCGATGCCATCGTCAACGCGGCCAACAGCGGCCTGCTGGGCGGCGGCGGCGTTGACGGCGCCATCCACGGGGCCGGCGGCCCCGCCATCATGGAGGCCTGCCGCGCGATCCGCGACGCGAACGGCGGTTGCCCCACCGGCGAGGCAGTCATCACCACCGGCGGGCGCCTGCCCGCGCCGTACGTCATCCACGCGGTCGGGCCGGTCTGGCACGGCGGCGGGCAAGGCGAGGACGAACAGCTTGCCGACGCCTACCGCAACAGCATCCGCGTAGCCACGCAGCACCACCTGCGCACGCTCGCCTTCCCCAATATCAGCACCGGCATTTACGGCTTCCCGCGCGAGCGCGCGGCGGATATCGCCATAGCCGCGGTGCGCGAGGCACTGGCGGCAGCGCCCGAGATCGAGCAGGTGACCTTCGTCTGCTTCGACGACGAGAACTACCGCCTGTACCGCGAGCGCCTGGCCTGACGCTGGCCGCCGGGGCCTGCGTCAGAACTTGTGGCGCAGGCCTGGGCGGAGCACAGCCTGGCCGTCGTCGGCTAGCCCGCTGGCAATGCGCTGCGGATCAGCAGGTTGACGTGCTCCGGCTGCTCGTGGACGACCCAGTGGGTGCCGTCCGGGATGCGCTCCAGGCGCAGGTCCGTGACAAAGTCCTCCAGGCCATCGAGCAGGGATTTCGGCAAGGCGCGGTCGCGTTCGCCCCAGATCACCAGCGTCGGCACGCGGATGACAAACCTGGCCGGATCCAGCTGCGACAGGTCCGGTCCCGCTTCGCCATCGCCGGGCGGCCGCATCGGCGAGGCGCGGTAGAAGTTGACGCCGCCGGCCAGCGGATGCACGCCTTCTTCACCCTCTGCGCCCGGCTGCGACCACGCGGCGTGGTAGCGCTCGCGCGTCTCCGGCGTGTACCACGCGGCCGGCTTGCCGTCGGCATCCGCCAGCATGCGGTCCAGCAGCGCGAAGTCGTTGGCGGCCAATGCCCTTTCCGAGCCGGACTTGCGCAGCCAGTTCATGTAGGCGGAAGCGGCCTGCTGCTCCGGATCGGTGGCCAGCGCGCGCGCGAACAGGTACGGGTGCGGCGAGTTGATGATGACGAGCTGGCGCACGAGTTGCGGGAACTGGATCGCCAGGTTCCAGCAGATCGCGCCACCCCAGTCGTGCGCGACAACGATGGCCTGGTCATAACCCAGTGCGCCGATGAACTGCACCAGGTCTTCGACGATATGGCGCGGTCGGTAGGACGCTACGTCGCCCGGCTTGCTCGACAGGTTAAAGCCGCGCAGGTCGGGCGCGACGGCGAAGTGCGTGCGCCCGAACTCGGCCAGCTGGGCTTCCCATTCGTACCAGAATTCGGGAAATCCGTGCACGAACAGCATCAGCGGCTTGCCGCGCTCGCCGGCGCTGGCGTAGTGCAGACGGGTGCCGTTGGACAGGCTGGCGTACTGCAGGTGCCGGATCACGGCGGCGGGGGCGGCCATGGTGGTCTCCATGTGCGTGGCTCCTCGTTGGTAGCGTTGGCGTGTCAGCCGCGCAGCGCGGCAACGAGGCCCGCACGGACTTCGGGCTTGTCGGCAAAGGGATCGCCGGGGTTGCGCGGCCCGACGATGTCCTCGAAGCGCTGGCGTACCGGCGCCAGTGCCTGCGGATGCGAATAAATATAGAAGCTATCGGCGCGGATGGCATCGAAGGTTTGCTGCGCGACCTCGGCCGCGGTCACCTTGCCGGAACCGACCGCCTTGTCCGACAGCGCCTGCGACACCAGCTGCGAGCGCGTCGGCGGCGTCTGGTTGGCCAGCTCCGCCGGCCGGTTGCGCTGCGACTGGTTGATGCCAGTGGGCACGAAATACGGGCACAGTACCGAGCAACGCACCTGCTCGCTGACCAGCCCCAGGTCCTGGTACAGCGTTTCCGACAGCGACACCACCGCGTGCTTGGACACGTTGTACACGCCCATCGCCGGCGGGTTGAGCAGTCCTGCCATCGACGCGGTGTTGACGATATGGCCCTGGTACGACGGGTCCTTCTCCGCGGCGGCCAGCATCAGCGGCGTGAAGATGCGCACGCCGTGGATCACGCCGTAGAGATTGACGCCGAGCACCCATTCCCAGTCCCGCAGCGAGTTTTCCCAGAGCAGTCCCCCCGCGCCCACGCCAGCATTGTTGAACAGCAGGTTGACCTGCCCGAACGCCTCCATGGCGGCATCGGCCAGCGCCTGCACCTGCTCGGCGCGCGACACATCGGTGCGCAGCCCGATCACCGGCACGTTGCGCGCCTTGAATTCGGCCACGGTCGCGTCCAGCGCGTCTTCCTGCACGTCGGCCAGCACCAGCTTCATGCCGAGATCGGCGCCGATGCGGGCAAATTCCTTGCCAAACCCCGAAGCACCACCGGTGATGACGGCTACCTTGTTGGAAAAATCCTTCATGTCGTCTGTCCTGTCGCGTGAAATCTGTAGGTGGATGGCCGCGCGCAGCGACGCAGCGCAGCGCCGGTTCAGGCGGCGCGCTGCACCTGGTAGCCCTGCCGCGGGAAATGCACGTTGAGCGCGCCGGCGCGCGGGTCCTGCCGGCGCAGCGTGACGCGGTGCGGGCCCAGTGCCAGCAAGACGCCTGCCACCGGGTCGCGTGCGTAGTCGGTGGGCGTGACCGTGACCGGGTCGCCCTGCTGCACGCCTTCACCCTCGCGCACGCCTTCTTCGAGCGCCACCGGGTCGGCGCTGCGCGCCACGCCGATGGCCTGCTCGCCGTCGATCACACGGGGACGCCCGTGGCCGAAGGCATTCATGCGCGCATACCAGGCCTGCAGCCTGGGATACGCCTCCAGCATCTGCGCCAGCGCGCCGGCGCGGCGGATAAACCAGAGGTTGTGGTACAGCGAAAAATCCGCCACCGACAGCAATGGCCCGGCGACATGCTCGACGCCGGCAGCAAACTGCGTTTCCACTCTGCCGAAGGTTTCATGCAGCTGCGCGGTGGCCTCGGGCAACGGCATGCGCAGCGCGTTGGTGTCGCCCCGCATGGCCTTGCGGTCGGCGACAAACGCCTGGATCTGCGCCGGCGACAAATGGCCCAGCATGCTGGCGACGCCGGCCGGCTGGAACACGTAAGTCGCGGCGGCAGTGAACAGCGCACTGTCGAACCACGCCGCCATCATGCGCGCCGCCGCGGCCTGCACGGGCGGATACAGCGGCGCGGATGGCGCCAGCGCGTCGATGACCTCGCAGATCAATGCCGTGTCGCAATAAATGTCGGCGCCGACCTGCATCACCGGCGTGCGCCGGTAGCCGCCGGTCAGCGACAGCAGGTCGGGCTTGGGCAGGATGGCGGGGATTTCCACCGCCTGCCATGCGAGGCCCTTGGCGCCCAGCAGCAGCCGGACTTTTTCCGAGAACGGCGAGGTTGCGTACTGGTGAAGAATGATGTCTGCCATGCGAGCCACCTCCCTGTCAGTGGAACGACTGCAAGAATGGCCGCCAGCCGGCGGCCGTGCTGCAACACCCGATGCCGGCGATCAGTCCAGCAGATCGGGCTGTTCCTTGACGATGCGCGCGTACAGCGGCTGGAACTGGAACCAGCCCGCCTGCGCAGTGCCGACGATCGAGAACGCCTGGCGCGCGGCCGCGTCGGAAATGACTTTCAGGGGCGCCTGCGTGCGCGCCGCGGCGGCTTCGGCCAGCAGTTGCACCTGGCACGAACGCTCCATGGTGATGAACCACCACGCGGCCTCGTCGACGGTCTTGCCGACCGTCAGCAGGCCATGGTTCTGCAGGATCGCGGCCTTGCTCTGCCCGAGCGCGTTGGCGATGCGCTGGCCTTCGTCAAGCTCCACCACCACGCCGCCGAAATCGTCGTAGACCGCGTGGTCGTTGTAGAACGCGCACACGTCCTGCGTCAGCGCATCGAGCGGGCGGCCCAGCGTCGACCAGGCGCGGCCATAGGTGCTGTGCGAGTGCGCGGCGGCGACCGCGTCGGGCCGGGTCTGGTGCACGCGGGAATGGATCGCGAAGGCCGCGGCGTTGACCGGGTAATCGCCCTCCACCACGTCGCCGTGGTGATCGCAGCGGATCAGGTTGGAGACCTTGACCTGGCTGAAATGCACGCCGAAGGGATTGACCCAGAAGGTGTCGGTGAACTCGGGATCGCGCGCCGTGATGTGGCCGGCCACGCCTTCATCGAAGCCGAATTTCGAGAACAGGCGGAAGGCGGCGGCCACGCGCTGCTTGCGGTGCAGCCGCTCTTCGGCGGCGGTGGCAAACTGCGGCGGCCGCGGCAGGTTGCGGTAGCGGGCCTTGACCTCTTCAGGCAGGCCGGCGCCGATCTCGTCATCGGTTGCCTGGGGAACTTGCTGGACTTGCGGAACTTGCGGGGCATTCATGGGTGTCTCCTCCTCTTGTATTGCCTGCGTTGTCCTGCCCGGCAAACCCGTGGGGACACGGGGGTGCCGGTGCTGCGCTCAGACCAGCCTGACCAGCTGCTTGCCGAAGTTCTTGCCCTTGAGCAGGCCCATGAAGGCTTCCGGCGCGCTGGCCAGGCCTTCGGCGATGCTCTCGCGGAACTTCAGCTTGCCCTGCGCAACCGCGGTGCCCAGCTCCTTCAGCGCCTGCGGCCACACGTCCATATGCTCGGAGACGATAAAGCCCTCGATCGTCAGGCGCGAGACCAGGATCAGCTGCGGATTCTTCAGCGGCAGCGGCTGGCCGTCATAGCCGGCGATCATGCCGCACATGGCGATGCGGCCGAAGGCGTTCATGCGCGACAGCACCGCGTCGAAGATCTCGCCGCCGACGTTTTCAAAATAGCCATCGATGCCGTCGGGCGTGGCTTCCTTGAGCATGGTGTAGAGCTCCTTGGGATCCTTCGCCGCCTTGTAGTCGATACAGGCGTCGAACCCCAGCTCATTGACCACGTAGTCGCACTTGTCCTTGCCGCCGGCAAAGCCAACCGCGCGGCAGCCCGCCAGCTTGGCCAGCTGGCCAACCACGCTGCCGACCGCGCCCGACGCGGCGCTGACCGCGATGGTCCCGCCCGCCTTGGGCTGGATGATCTTGTTCAGGCCATACCATGCGGTCACGCCCGGCATGCCGACCGAGCCCAGGTAGGCCGACAGCGGAATATGCGTGGTATCGACGGGCTGCAGGCCGGTGCCGTCGCTGACACCCATTTCCTGCCAGCCGAACATCCCGACGACCTTGTCGCCCGGCTTGAACTTGCTGTTCTTGCTCTCCACCACTTCACCAACGGTGCCGCCGATCATCACCTCGTTGAGCGGCTGCGGCGCGGCGTACGACTTGCTGTCGTTCATGCGCCCGCGCATATACGGGTCGAGCGACAGGTAGTGGTTGCGCACCAGCACCTGGCCGTTGGCGATCTGCGGCACGGGCACTTCTTCCAGCCGGAAATTGGCCGGCGTCACCGCGCCCTCGGGACGCGAGGCCAGGACGATGCGCTTGAACGTGTTGGACATGGTCGGGTTCCTTCCAATGGGAGATGGAAACTGCATGGAAACTGCTAAAGCGGGGCGTGATCCGCCCCGCATGTCCTGGCGCCGGCGCTCAGCCGTCGGCGCCGGTATCGGTTTCGCCCGGGCGCTGCGGCGGCATGCGCCGGATGTACTTGAACGTGCCCGAGCCGCGCGCCACGGTCTTGCCCTCGGCATCGACGATCTCGGCCTCGCAGAACACCATGGTGGTGGTGCGATGCACGGTGGTGCCGCGCGCGGTCAGTTGGCCACGGCCCGGCGCCATGAAGCTGCTCTTCATCTCGATGGTGACCACGCCGCGGCCATCGGCATCGCTGCTGCGGCCGGCCACCGCCATGGCCACGTCGAGCAGCGTCATGATCACGCCGCCGTGGGCCATGTCCCAGCTGTTCTGGTGACGCTTTTCAACCGGCAGCGAAATCTCGCTGCGCCCGCCCTCTGCGACAGTGCAGGTCACGCCGAGGTCGGCAAGGAACGGGATATGGCTCAGGGAGCCGGTGTACTGGTTCATGGCAATGCGAGTGGAAGTGGGGGTTGGAGAGGCGCCGGTGGCAGCTTGCCCGCCGGCGCCGATCCCGCATTATTGCCGCAAACGCAGGCTGTCGCTCAGACTGCGCTCACGCCGCCGTCGACCGCCAGGATCTGCCCGGTGATGTGCTTGCCGGCATCGCTGGCGAACAGCAGCGCCGCGCCCTTCAGGTCTTCGTCGTCGCCCAGGCGGTGCAGCGGCACGCCGGCGCACATCGCATCGACGCCCATGCGCTCCAGCGAGCCCTTGGTCATCTTGGACGGGAAGAAGCCCGGTGCCAGCGCGTTGACGGTGATGTTGTGCTCGCCCCACTCGCCCGCCAGCGTGCGGGTGAAGTTGACCACGGCGCCCTTGGAGGTGTTGTAGGCGATGGTGTCCATCGACCCCGGCGGATTACCGGCCAGGCCAGCGATCGACGCCACGTTGATGATGCGGCCATAGCGGCGCGGGATCATCGACAGCTTGCCGATGCGCTGGCTCAGCAGGAACAGGCCGCGGATGTTCAGGTTCATCACCTTGTCCCACGCCTCCACGGGATGGTCTTCCGCCGGCGCACCCCAGGTGGCGCCGGCGTTGTTGACCAGGATGTCGACGTGGCCAAGCCTGGCGATGGCTTCGTCGGCCAGGCGTGCGATCTCGGACTCCTGCGAGCCGTCGGCGGCGATCCAGTCGGCCTCGATACCCAGGCCCTTCAGGTGTTCCTGCGCCGCGCGCAGTTCGTCGGCCTTGCGCGCCGACAGCACGATACGCGCGCCCTGCTCGCCCAGTGCCTCGGCGATCTGCAGGCCAAGGCCGCGCGAGCCGCCGGTGATCAGTGCGGTCTTGCCCTTCAGGTCAAACAGTTGCTGGATGGTGCGCATGTGTCTCTTCCTTGGTTGTCTTTGAATCAGTAGTAATCGGTCAGAACCAGAGGTCAGAACCACGCGTCCTGCATGTCCAGCGTGGTGCGGTCGAGCGACGCCAGCAGGTCGAACTGAGGGCCGACCCTGGGCAACTCGAAGCGGAAGAAGTACGCCGCCGCGGCCAGCTTGCCGCGATAGAAGTCCTGGTCTTCCTTGCCGCTCGCCTGCGCCAGCGCGGCTTGCGCCAGCAGTGCCTGCTCCAGCCAGATCCACGCGACCACCACATGCCCGAAGGCTTCCAGGTAGACCGACGCGTTGGCCAGCGTCACGTTGGAATCGCCGGCGCTCCACAGCGTCTGGGTCACTTCGGCCAGGCGCTGCGTTGCGGCGCCAAGCGCGCGCGCCTGCCCCGCCAGCTCGGCATCGTCCGCGGCCAGCGCGCGGCCGATGGTGGCCTGCACGCGCTCGCCCAGCAGCTTGAACGCGGCGCCATCCTTCATCACCACCTTGCGGCCCAGCAGGTCCAGGCCCTGGATACCGTGCGTGCCTTCGTGGATGGGGTTCAGGCGGTTGTCGCGGTAGAACTGCTCGACGTTGTATTCGCGGGTATAGCCGTAGCCGCCATGCACCTGGATCGCCAGGTTGTTGGCCTCCAGGCACCATTGCGACGGCCAGCTCTTGGCTATCGGGGTCAGGATGTCGAGCAGCAGCGCCAGGCGCGCGTGCGCTTCCTGGTCACCGGCGGTGGCAGCGGCTTCTTCTTCGTCAACCAGCCGCGCGCAATACAGGTTCAGCGCCAGGCCACCCTCGACATAGCTCTTCTGCGCCAGCAGCATGCGGCGGATATCGGCGTGCTCGACCAGCTTCACCTGCGGGCTGGCGGCGTCCTTGCCGCCGGGGCCGACGGGGCGGCCTTGCGGACGGTTGCGCGCATAGTCGAGCGCATGCAGATAGCCGGTATAGCCCAGCATCACCGCGCCCAGGCCCACGCCGATGCGCGCCTCGTTCATCATGTGGAACATGCAGGCCAGGCCCTTGTGCGCCTCGCCCACCAGGTAGCCGATCGCACCGGCCTTGCCTCCCGGCTTGTACTTCATGCCCTCGCCGAAGTTCAGCAGGCAGTTGGTGGTGCCGCGGTAGCCCATCTTGTGGTTCAGGCCGGCCAGCACCACGTCGTTGTGCTCGCCCAGAGAGCCGTCCTCGTTGACCAGGTACTTGGGCACGATAAACAGCGAGATACCCTTCACGCCCGGGATCAGCTTGCCGTCCGGGCCGGGGATCTTGGCCAGCACCAGGTGGACGATGTTGTCCGAAAGCTCGTGCTCGCCGGCGGAAATCCACATCTTGTTGCCGCGCAGGCGATATTGCGCGCCCAGCGGCGATTCGCCCTCGTACTCGGCGCGCGTCGTGATATCCGACAGCGACGAGCCGGCCTGCGGCTCCGACAGGCACATGGTGCCGAAGAAGCGCCCTTCCATCTCCGGCTTGACGAAGGTCTCGACCTGCATCGGCGTACCGTGCGTCAGCAGCAGGTTGGCGTTGCCGATGGTCAGGAAGGGATAGGAACTGGTGCCAACGTTGGCGCCCTTGAAGTAGGCGAAGCCGGCCTTTTCCACGACTACCGGCAGCTGCATGCCGCCCAGCTCGTAATCCTGGCCGGCGGCCATCAGGCCGGCCTCGCAGAAGGCCTTCAGCGCGGTGCCGACCTCGGGGATGATGGTGACGGTGTCGCCGTCGAATTCGGGTTCCTGCTGGTCGTTCTTCTTGTTGTGCGGCGCGAACAGGTCGGCGGCGATCTTCTCGCAAGTGTCCAGCGCGGCGTCGAACGTCTCGCGCGAGTGGTCGGCATAGCGCGGGATGCGGGTCAGCTCGTCGACCTTGAGCCATTCGTACAGAATGAAGTTCAGGTCGCGGCGGGAAAGGATCATCGACATGGTGTCTCCATGCGGCGCACTGCGGTGGCGCGGCCGCGATTTTCTTGTTGGCTTCTTGTGCTGACCGCGGGGCTCTAAGACGAATCGCGTGGGTGCTCCCTCTCCAGCTTGCGGGAGAGGGTTGGGGAGAGGGCCGGCGGGGCGACGAAGTAAAGCGCGTTGGTGTGCCAGCGCCTGCCCTCTCCCCCGGCCCCTCTCCCGCAGGCGGGAGAGGGGAGCAAACCAGCGGTCTGCCGTTACAGGACCTCGAACAACCCAGCCGCGCCCTGGCCGCCGCCGATGCACATGGTCACCACCACGTACTTCACGCCACGGCGCTTGCCTTCGATCAGCGCATGGCCAACCAGGCGCGCACCCGACACGCCGTACGGGTGGCCCACCGCGATGGCGCCACCGTTGACGTTGAGGCGGTCCATCGGGATGCCCAGCTTGTCGGCGCAGTACAGCACCTGCACGGCGAAGGCCTCGTTCAGCTCCCACAGGCCGATGTCTTCGACCTTCAGGCCAGCCTTCTTCAGCAGCTTGGGCACCGCGAAGACGGGACCGATGCCCATCTCGTCCGGCTCGCAACCGGCCACGGCAAAGCCGCGGAACACGCCGAGCGGCTGCAGGCCCCTGGCCTCGGCCACGCGCGCGTTCATCACCACGGCCGCCGAAGCACCATCCGAGAACTGCGAGGCATTGCCCGCGGTGATCACGCCACCCGGCACCGCGCTGCGGATCTTGGCCACGCCTTCCAGCGTGGTGTCGGCGCGGATGCCTTCGTCGGCGGAGATCGTGACTTCCCTGGTCACCAGCTGGCCGGTGGACTTGTCGGCGACGCCGGCGAGCACCGTCATCGGCACGATCTCGTCCTTGAACTTGCCGGCTTCCTGCGCGGCGGCGGCGCGTTGCTGGCTGCGCACGCCGTATTCGTCCTGGCGCTCCTTCGCGATGTTGTAGCGCTTGGCCACGTTCTCGGCGGTCTGCAGCATGTTCCAGTAGATTTCCGGCTTGTTCTTCACCAGCCAGCTTTCCTGGACCATGTGGCGGTTCATTTCCTGCTGCACGCAGGAGATGCTTTCCACGCCGCCGGCGACGAAGATGTCGCCCTCATCGGCGATCACGCGCTGCGCGGCCATGGCGATGGTCTGCAGGCCCGACGAGCAGAAGCGGTTGACGGTGGCACCGGGCACGGTGACCGGGCAGCCGGCGCGCAGTGCGATCTGGCGCGCGATATTGGCACCGGTGGCACCTTCCGGGTTGGCGCAGCCCATCAGCACGTCTTCCACTTCGGCGGCGTCGATCTTGGCGCGGGCGATGGCGTGCTCGACGGCATGACCACCCAGCGTGGCGCCGTGGGTCATGTTGAAGGCGCCCTTCCAGCTCTTGGCCAGCGCGGTACGTGCGGTGGATACGATGACTGCTTCGTTCATGTGTTGCTCCTCGGAATCTCTTGTGTCTTTCAGTTCGGTGGTTCGGTTCAGCCCTGGCCCTCAAGCCCCATTCAGCACATCGGCGGACATGACACGTGCAACGCCGGCGGCGCCGAGGTCCTGCCATGCCTGCGCCAGCGACCCTTGCAGGTCGATGGCGCGGCATGCATCCTCGATCACCGCGGCCTCGAAGCCCGCGGCGCGCGCATCGAGCGCGCTCCATGCCACGCAGTAGTCCGTCGCCAGCCCGGCGCAGAACACGCGCTTCACGCCATGCTCGCGCAGGTAGCCGGCCAGCCCGGTGCGCGTGGTGCGGTCCGCCTCAAGGAAAGCGGAGTAGCTGTCCACGTCGGCGTGGTGGCCCTTGCGGATCACCAGCCGTGCCTGCGGCACGTGCAGGCCCGCATGCAGCGCGGCGCCGGGCGTGTCCTGCACGCAGTGCACCGGCCACAGCACCTGCTCGCCATACGGCAGCGCGAGCATCTGGAACGGCTGCGTGCCGGCATGGTTGGCCGCGAACGAAACGTGCGCGGCCGGATGCCAGTCCTGCGTCACCACCACGTGCCCGAACGCGCGTGCCAGCCGGTTGATGACGGGCACCACTTCATCGCCGTTGGGCACGGCAAGCGCGCCGCCAGGCATGAAGTCGTTCTGCACGTCGATCACCAGCAGGCAATCGTCAGGTCCGATGGTGGTGTTCAACTCAGCTCCGGGCTGAACCCTCGTGGCGTATTAACCGTTAAAGCCCTTGCCCTCGTCCGCCAGCTTCTGCAGCAGCGGCGCGACCTGCCAGGCTTCACCGTGGTAGCCCTTGGCGTAGCGCTTCATTGCCAGCGCCACGTTGTACAGGCCGACCTGGTCCGCGTACAGCATCGGGCCGCCGCGGAACAGCGGGAAGCCGTAGCCGGTCAGGTACACCATGTCGATATCCGAGGCCTTGGAAGCAATGCCCTCTTCCAGGATCTTGGCGCCTTCGTTGACCAGCGCGAACACCAGGCGCTCGACGATCTCTTCATCAGAGATCTTGCGGCGCGTGATGCCCAGGTCCTTCGAGTGCTGCACGATCATGTCGTTGACCTGCTGGTTCGGGTACGGCTTGCGGTCGCCCGCCTTGTAGTCGTACCAGCCCGCGCCGGTCTTCTGGCCGTAACGGCCCATCTCGCACAGCAGGTCGGCGGTCTTGGAGTACTGGATCTCCGGCTTGTCCACGGCGCGGCGCTTGCGGATGGCCCAGCCGATGTCGTTGCCGGCCAGGTCGCCCATGCGGAACGGGCCCATGGCAAAGCCGAACTTCTCGATGGCCTTGTCCACCTGCTCCGGCAGCGCGCCTTCATCCAGCAGGTAGCCGGCCTGGCGGCTGTACTGCTCGATCATGCGGTTGCCGATAAAGCCGTCGCACACGCCCGACACCACCGCGGTCTTCTTGATCTTCTTGCCGATCTGCATGACCGTGGCCAGCACGTCCTTGCCGGTCTTCTCGCCACGCACCACTTCCAGCAACTTCATCACGTTGGCCGGGCTGAAGAAGTGCATGCCGACCACGTCCTGCGGACGCTTGGTGAACGAGGCGATCTTGTTGACGTCCAGCGTGGAGGTGTTCGAAGCCAGGATTGCGCCCTGCTTCATCACTTCGTCCAGCTTCTTGAAGACGATTTCCTTGACGCCCATTTCCTCGAACACGGCCTCGATGACCATGTCGGCGTCCTTGATCTCGTCATAGGACAGCGTGGTGCTCAGCAGGCCCATGCGCTGCTCGACCTTCTCCTGCGTGAGCTTGCCCTTCCTGGCGCTGTTTTCGTAATTCTTGCGGATGATGCCGACGCCGCGGTCCAGCGCTTCCTGCTTGGTTTCCAGGATGGTGACCGGGATGCCCGCGTTCAGGAAATTCATGCTGATGCCGCCGCCCATCGTGCCGGCGCCGATCACGGCAACCTTCTCGATCTTGCGCACGGGGGTGCCTTCGGGCACGTCGGGGATCTTGCTGGCGGCACGCTCGCCAAAGAAGGCGTGGCGCAGCGCGCGCGATTCCGGCGTGGTCACCAGGAACAGGAAGCCCTCGCGCTCTTCCTTCAGGCCTTGCTCGAACGGCTTGAGCGAGCCGGCCACCGCTTCCAGGCACTTCAGCGGCGCCGGGAAGTTCCTGGCCATCGCGGCCACGGTGTTGCGGGCAAAGCCGAGGTAGCCTTCCGGGTTCTCGTGGCGCACCTTCAGGTCGCGCACCTTCGGATGCGGGCCGTTGGCGGCGCCGACGTTCTGCGCGAACTTGACCGCTGCGGGCAGCACGTCACCGTCGACGATCTCGTCGAACAGCTTGGTGCCGGCGAACTTCTCGGACAGCACCGGGGTGCCCGACACGATCATGTTGGCGGCGGCCTCCAGGCCGATCACGCGCGGCAGGCGCTGCGTGCCGCCGGCACCGGGCAGCAGGCCCAGCTTCACTTCCGGCAGCGCGATCTGCGCGCCCTTGGACGCCACGCGGTAGTTACAGCCCAGCGCCAGTTCCAGGCCGCCACCCATGGCGACCGAGTGCACGGCGGCGATAACCGGCTTGGACGACGCCTCCAGCACGCGGATCACCGAGTGCAGGGTCGGCTCCTGCATGGCCTTGGGGGTATTGAATTCACGGATATCGGCGCCGCCCGAGAATGCCTTGCCGGCGCCGGTGATGACGATGGCCTTGACGGCGGCATCGTCCAGCGCACGGGTCATGCCTTCGACGATGCCAAGACGGGTGCTGTGACCCAGGCCGTTGACAGGGGGATTGTCGAGCGTGATGACGGCTACGCCGTCCTGAACCTGATACTGCGCTGTCATGCTGGTTCCTTTTACAGAAGTTTGTCTCGGGATTCGAATTCTCGAATTATTGTTTTGCTGCTGGGTGCGGGCGCGGTTGGCACAGGGTTAACCCGCCGCGGTTGCTGCTTGCCACAAGCCCTCCGGGGCTTGGGCGAAACAAGCATACACAAAATAGCACGGTCGTTCAATTTCAATTTGGAGGCTTCCCATGCGGAATAAGCCGCACGCATTGCGCCCCTTATCGGCGTGCATGACGTCCGCCATCCGGACGCCGAAAACGCCATAGCGCCGCGCTGCTCGATGGCGCCCGATGCACTTCCGGCTTTGTACCGAAGGCTGGCTCTAAGCAGTATGCGACTTTATTTGGGAGCCCGGCACAGGCCGCGGCCGTGAGTGAGCGCGTCACGCCGGAAAGCAAAAAACCGCGGCCCCCGGCATCAGCCGGAGCACGCGGTTTTCATTGGGTGGCGGCGTCAGCCGTTCAGGCTGACTTGCGCCCTTGTCAGAACTTGAAGTTGGCCGTCAGCATCCCGAACCGGCCCGCACCCAGCGCACCGTAGTGGTTATGCGCCTTGGTGTAGTAGGTCTTGTCAAACAGGTTCTGCACATTCAGCTGCAGCGACAGGTTCTTGTTGACGCGATACGCGGCCATCAGGTCAAAGCGCCAGTATGAAGGCACGTACAGCGAGTTGGCCGGATTGGCATAGACCTTGTCGACGTAGTACGCACCACCGCCAACCGTCAGCGCCGGCAGCACCTGGTAGGTGGTCCACAGGCTGAAGCTGTTCTTCGGCGTATTCGGGAACTGGTTGCCGTTGTTGGCCGCATTGGTGGCTTGCGGGCCATTGTCGATCAGTTCGCTGTTCAGGTACGTATAGCCGCCGAACAGACCCCACTTGTCAGTCAGGTTACCGGCAAAGCCCAGCTCGAAGCCCTTCACGCGCTGCTTGCCCGCATTGACCGTGGTGTTGGCATCGACCGCCACGCGCGCATTGTTCTTCTCGATCTGGAAGATCGCACCAGTCAGCGACAGGCGCCTGGCCAGCAGATCCCATTTGGTGCCGATTTCCACCGAACGCGCGGTTTCCGGCTCCAGGTTGCGCTGCGCCGCCGTGATGTTGTCGGCGCCGTCACCGTTGGTCGAACCCGGCGGCGTCGACGAGGTGCCGTACGACACGTAGATGCTGCCGTACTCGACCGGCTTGTAGACCACGCCGGCCTGGTAGTTGAAGAAGTTCGACTTGTTGCGAATGTCCACCTGCGCCACTGCCGCGCCGGTATTCGGGTTGGTGTAGGCGTTGGTGAAGGCGTGCGTGTCGTAGCTGTCGTAGCGAACGCCACCGTTGACCATCCACTGCTTGGTGATCTCGACCGTATCGAACAGGTAGACCGAGCGCGTATTGGTGGTGGTGTTGGTGGTGAACGGCATCTTGGTGATGCTGCCGCGCCACGGGTCGTTCGGGTTCGGGTTGGCCAGCGACGTGCAGTCGAAGCTCGCCACCAGCGATGCGTTGCAAATGCCCGGCACCGTCGGCACAGCGGCCGTGGGATTGGAAGCAGGATTTGCCGACAGAACGTTATATGGCGTGTTGTTGGTATCGTCGCGGCTGAACTCGAAGCCAAACAGCACGCTGTGCTTCAGGCTGCCGGTCTCGAACTTGGCCGTCAGGTCGGTCTGGTTGGTCAGCGTCTCGGTGGCCGAGTCGCGGTTCTTGGTGTTGCGCCAGACAAAGCCGCGCGGCACGTTGCCGCGGCTGTCGTCAGGGTTGGTGACGATGTAGTCGTTGGTGGCGCGGCCCCAGCGCGTGGTGTTGCTGAACACCAGGCCGTTGCGGAAATCATGCTGGACGGTGGCCGTGGCGATATCGCTCTGCGTCTTCTGGAAGTCGCGGTCGGTCAGGCCGTAGAAGTTGTTGCGGTTGACGTTTGCCGGCTGCGACGGATTGGCCTTGGTCGACTGGCTGGCAGGGCGCGAGTACGGAATGCTGTAGTCCGGCATGCCGTTGCCCTGCAGGTGGTAGTAGGACAGCGTGACCTTCGTATCGGACTTCATGCCGAACGTCACCGACGGCGCGAAGCCCCAGGAATTCTGGTCGACTTCATTGCGGCCCGGCACGTTGGCGGTGTACCCCAGCGCATTCAGGCGCACGGCGGTATTGTCGTTGATCACGTAGTTGCCGTCGGCCGTGGCGCGGAAGTAAGAGTCCGTGCCCACGCCGATCGAGCCCTGCGCGAAGTTCTCGGCCTGGGGCAGCTTCGACACGATATTGATCATGCCGCCGGCCGAGCCCTTGCCGCCGAAGGCCGAGCTGGGGCCCTTGATGACTTCGATGCTTTCGATGTTGAAGGTGTCGCGGGTCTGCGACGCAGTATCGCGCACGCCGTCGACATAGATGCTCGACATCGAGTCAAAACCGCGGATGAAAGGACGGTCGCCAATCGGGTTGCCGCCTTCGCCGGCGCCGAAGGTGATGCCCGGCGTGGTACGCAGCGCGTCCTGCAGCGAGTTGGAGCCCGATTGCTGGATCACCTCGGCCGGCACCACGGTCACCGACTTGGGCGTGTCGAGCAGCGGCGCGGTGAACTTGGGCGACTGCGCCTCTTCCACCTTGTAGCCGTCTTCGCGCTTGCTGGTCACGGTAACCCGTTCCAGCGTCACCGGCGCGGCCTGGCCCGCGGCGACGACGACAGGCTGGCTCTCCTGCGCCGATGCACCCTGCATGGCAAACGCTGCGACGGCGCCCGCGAGCGCAGCGGCGAGCGGGGTCAATTCAAACGACTTCTGGTTTCCTTTCACGGCCTTGCCTTCCCTGTGTTGTCTTGTAGTTCTTGACGCGAACAAGCGTGGTCAATGAAGACAAGCCCAAGGAAGCACTACCACTGTCGCCCGTGAATCAAGTCATCCATCCCCGGCGGGCGATTATAGGGATGTAGGAATCGAAGTACAAATGCGAATCATTCCCAGTGCAGAATTAAGACAGATTTACAACAGTGTTACAAAGCGGCTTGTCAGCAGCAAAAGAGGTGGAGCACTCAGCTGTTTCGCCGAGGGCTGCCGGCGAAAGGCGACCATCAAGCCACTTTCGGCACATCCTGCAGGGAAAACATGAAGTGAAGCCGACGCCACAAGGATCCGCGGCCCCGGCCGAAGCGCTTAAACCTCCAGCCACTCCTTCCGGATCTGCGAATTCGCCTTGAGCTCGCCGGGCGTGCCCTCGAACACGATGTGCCCGTGTCCCATGACATAGACCCGCTGCGAGATATCCAGCGCAATCGCCAGCTTCTGCTCGATCAGCAGTACGGAGATGCCCCGCTCCTTCAGCGTCTTTAGGTAGTCGCCCACCAGCGTCACGATCATCGGCGCCAGGCCTTCGGTGGGCTCGTCGATCAGCACCAGGTCGGGATCGCCCATCAGCGTGCGGCACAGCGTCAGCATCTGCTGCTCGCCGCCGGACAACACGCCCGCGGCGGTGTTCTCACGCTCCCTGAGCCGGGGGAACATATTGAACATGTCCTCCACCGACCAGCGCGGCTTGGGCTGCCGCGGATTGCGCTTCTCGCCCAGCAGCAGGTTCTGCCGCACCGTCAGCGTCGGGAAGATATCCCGGTTCTCCGGCACATAGCCGATGCCGAGGTGCGCGATCTCGAACGTGCGCCGCCCCAGGATCTCCTCGCCGCGGAATTTCACCGAGCCCTCGGCCTTGACCATGCCGAGGATGGCCTTGGCCATGGTCGACCGCCCCACCCCGTTGCGCCCCAGCAGCGCGACAATCTCGCCTTCGCCGATGTGCGCATCGACGCCATGCAGGATATGGCTCTTGCCGTAGTAGGCATGCAGGCCCGTGACTTCCAGCATCCGCTTGCCCATCAGTGCACTCCTTCGGTGGCGTCTTCGTCCAGCGTGGTTCCCAGATAGGCTTCCTTGACCTTGCGGTTGTTGCGGATCGCCTGCGGCGTATCGGTGGCGATCACCTCGCCATAGACCAGCACCGAAATCCGGTCGGCCAGCCCGAACACCACGCTCATGTCGTGCTCCACCATCACCAGCGTCTTGCCCACGGTGACCTTGCGGATCAGTTCCACCGCATGGTCGGACTCAGAGCGGCTCATGCCCGCGGTGGGCTCGTCCAGCAGGATCACCTCGGCGCCGCCGGCGATGGTGATGCCGATTTCCAGCGCGCGCTGCTCGGCGTAGGTCAGCAATCCCGCCTGCGTATTGCGCCGGTGCTGCATACCGATCAGCTCCAGCACCTCATCAGCCCGCTCGCGCGCATCGCGCAAACCCGTCAGGCGGTGCCAGAACGAGTACTTGTACCCGAGCGACCACAGCACCGCGCAACGCAGGTTCTCGAACACCGACAGCCGGTGAAAGATATTGGTGATCTGGAAGCTGCGCGACAGCCCCATGCGGTTGATCACGAACGGCTGCAGCCCGCCGATCTCCTGCCCGTTCAGGCGCACCGTGCCGCTGGTGGGCGCGAAGCGGCCCGAGATCAGGTTGAAGGTGGTGGACTTGCCCGCCCCGTTGGGCCCGATCAGCGCATGGCGCTCGCCCTTCGGGATGCTCAGGTTCACGCCGCGGATGATCTCCGTCTGGCCGAACTTCTTGCGTACCTCGGTCAGTTCCAGTGCCGCCGTCATGCCGTGCCTCCCGCGATTTCCGCCTGCACCTTGTCCCATTCCACGCGCGCCGCGCGCACCGTCAGCCGCCATGCGGCCAGCCCCACGGCCCACATCACCGCCGCCACCAGCCATGGCGCCCACGTCGCGGCATCGAAGCCGACGCCGAACAGCTTCATGGCCGTGCCATTGGCGCTGTCGACCTGCACCTTGTAGACCAGTTCGACGGTCACGATCATCGCCAGCAGCAGCACCACGCCGGCCGCGCCCGCCTTGGCGTAGGACGGCAGCATCCGGCGCAGCTTGCCCTTTGCCGCCAGCGGCAGCTGCATCAGCAGCAGGCTGGCCAGGCCGCCCGGCACGAACATCACCATCAGCACGAAGAACAGGCCCAGGTACAGCAGCCATGCCTTGGTCAGGTCCGACAGCGCCACCGCGAACAGCATGAACACCACCGCGCCGATGATTGGCCCGAAGAACACGCCCGCGCCGCCGATGAACACCGCCAGCAGCACGCCGCCGGAGCGCACCGCGCTGACGTTCTCGGCCGAGACGATCTCGAAGTTGATCGCCGCCAGCGCCCCCGAGATCCCGGCGAAGAACGCCGACAGGATCAGCACCAGGTAGCGCACGCGCTGGGTGTTGTAGCCGATGAACTCGACCCGCTCGGGGTTGTCGCGCACCGCGTTGGCAATGCGGCCCAGCGGCGTCTGCGTCCATGCGTACATAGCCACCATCGACACCAGGCACCACACCGCGATCAGGTAGTAGACCTGGCGCCCGGGCCCGAAGGTGAGGCCAAGGAACGGGTCCCCGACCACGCGGTTGGTGGAGATGCCGCCCTCGCCGCCGAAGAACTCGGGGAACATCAGCGAACTGGCGAACACCATCTCGCCAATGCCCATGGTGATCATGGCAAAGGTGGTGCCAGCCTTCTTGGTGGTGACATAGCCGAAGATCACGCCGAAGAACGCGCCGGCCAGCCCGCCCACCAGCGGCAGCATCGACACCGGCAGCCATACCTTGCCGGCGCCAACCATGTTCAGCACATGCACGGCAATAAAGGCGCCCAGCCCGGAATACACCGCATGGCCGAACGACAGCATGCCGGTCTGCCCGAGCAGCATGTTGTACGACAGCGCGAAGATGACCATGATGCCCATCTGCGACATCAGCGTGATGGCGAAGCCCCCGGTAAACACCAGCGGCAGCACCAGCATGATGAGGATGGTCAGGCTCCAGATCATCCACCGCGCCAGGTTCACCGGGCGGTAGCGCAGGGTGCGGCCGGTGACTACCGGCTCGCGGCGTTGTTGCATCGCTTGCTCCATGGTGTCAGCTCTCCCGGGTTCCCATCAGTCCACGCGGGCGGAAGATCAGCATCACCACCAGCAGCAGGTACGGCAGCACCGGCGCCACCTGGGCCACCGTGAGCTTCCACAAGGCATAGAACGGCGTGGCTTCGCTGACTGCCATGCCAAGGCTGCGCAGAAGCCCCGCGAGCGAGGCATCGATCGTGACCGCGAAGGTCTGCAGCACGCCGATCAGGATCGAGGCGATGAAGGCCCCTACCAACGACCCCATGCCGCCCACCACCGCCACCACGAACACGATCGATCCCACCGCCGCCGCCATCGACGGCTCGGTGACGAAGGCATTGCCGCCGATCACCCCGGCCAGCCCCGCCAGCGCGGCGCCGCCGCCGAACACCATCATGAAGACGCGCGGCACGTTGTGGCCCAGCGCCTCGACCATCTCCGGATGGGTGAGCGCGGCCTGGATCACCAGGCCGATGCGCGTGCGCGTCAGCACCAGGTAGATCGCCACCAGCATGCCCAGCGACACCAGCATCATGAAGGCGCGGTACTTGGGGAAGGAGGAGGTGAACACCTGGAACAGCGGCCCGTCCAGCTCGGCGGGGATGCGGTACGGCACTGCGGCCAGCCCCCACACCAGCTTGACGCCCTCTTCGATCAGGTAGGCCAGGCCGAAGGTGAACAGCAGTTCGGCCACGTGGCCATACTTGTGCACCGTGCGCAGGCCGAAGCGCTCCACCAGCGCGCCCGCCCCGGCTACCAGCAGCGGCGCGAAGATCAGCGCCGGCCAGAAGCCGACCTTGCTGGCGATGCTGTAGGCAAAGTACGCGCCCAGCATGTAGAAACTGGCGTGCGCGAAATTGAGCACGCCCATCATGCTGAAGATCAGGGTCAGGCCTGACGACAGCATGAACAGCAGCAGCCCGTAGCTGATGCCGTTGAGCAGAGAGATAACGAAGAATTCCACAGCGTGTCCTTCAAGCTGGTGCCGCCGCAGTGGGGTGCGTTGGCATCCGTCCGGCTGGATTGGGGTGAGCGTCCCCCTCCGTAGGGCGCATGGCGCCCCGGACGCTACCGCTATCGATCCAGAAAGACCGAAAGTATGCAGGATCGGGCGGCCACGCTGTCACGCTTTATCACGCTTGTCACGCTGTTTCGCGCGGCGCGTCATCGTGGCCGGCCCGAGAACTGACAGGATCAGCCCGGCCGCTTCATCTGGCAGGACGTCGGCTGCGCGGACACGTACTGGTCCATCTGCGCATTGGTCTTCCAGCCGTACCCGGTGTTCTCCTGGTCGTACTTGATGTCCTTGCCGTCGATCTTGGTCCAGGTGGCCACCACCAGCGGCTGCTGGGCCTGGTGGTCGGTGTTGCGCATCTCGACCGTGCCGTTCATGCTTTCGACCCTGATGCCTTCGAGCGCCTTGGCCACCTTGACCGGGTCGGTCGAATTGGCTTCCTTGAACGCCTTGGACAGCATGGCGATGCCGGTATAGGACGCCATCACGTAGAAGTCATCGTTGTACTTCTTCTTGAAGCCTTCGATGACATCTGCCCCCTTGAACCCCTTGTTATTGGGGTTGTAGTAGCCCACGTACTTGACGTGCTCGGCACCGGCCGCGCCCATGGCGGTCGGCACGCCGGTGGTGCCGGCGTAGTAGGTGTAGTAGTTGGTGGTCAGGCCGGCGTCCTTGCCCGCCTTGATCAGCAGCGCCAGGTCGCTGCCCCAGTTGCCGGTGATCACGGTATCGGCGCCCGACGCCTTGATCTTGGCCGCATACGGCGCAAAGTCCTTCACTTGGGCCAGCGGGTGCAGGTCTTCACCCACGATCTGGATATCCGGGCGCTTGCGCTTCAGGTAATCCTTGGCGGCCTTGGCCACCTGGTGCCCGAACGAGTAGTTCTGGTTGATCAGGTAGACCTTCTTGACGTTGGGATCCTTGGCCAGGAAGGTGGTCAGCGCCTCCATCTTCATGTCCGAGTTGGCATCGAGCCGGAAATGCCAGTAGTTGCACTTGGCATTGGTCATGTCCGGATCCACCGCGGCATAGTTCAGGTAGACGATTTCCTTGCCGGGATTGCGCTCGTTGTGCTTGGCCACCGCGTCCTGCAGCGCCAGCCCCACAGACGAGCCGTTGCCCTGCACGATATAGCGGATGTTCTGGTCGATCGCCTGCTTCAGGATGGTCAGGCTTTCCTGCGGCGAGAGCTTGTTGTCGAAGCCCACCACCTCGAACTTGTGCGCACCGGCCCAGCCCTTCTGGTTGGCGACGTCGGCCACGTACTGCCAGCTCTTGAGCTGGTTCTGTCCAACGGGGGCCATCAGCCCCGAAAGCGGATCGATGAAGGCAATCTTCACCGTATCCGCGAGTGCCGACCCCGAAACCAGCGCAGAACCCATTGCGGCGAACACGGCCACGCTGGCCACCAGCGGACGCATCTTGGTCATACCTGTCTCCTTCACTCTTGTCGTTGGCTTGTCGATGGCTTGTCGTGGATTGCGGCCGACCGCGTGGCGCCCCCCTGTGCGCCGCGCGACGGCCCCGGCAACGCCGTGCCGCAAGCAGGCACGGCGTACCGGATGCTGCCCTGCCGGCCTCAGGCGGCCGGCAGCTTGTAGTCCTTGAACTGTTCGCGCAGCTTGAGCTTCTGCATCTTGCCGGTGGCCGTCAGCGGAATCTCCGTGACGAACGCCACATCGTCCGGGATCCACCATTTGGCAACCTTGCCCTCGAAGAACTGCAGCAGTTCCTCGCGCGTGATCTCGGCGCCGGGCTTCTTCACCACCACCAGCAGCGGGCGCTCGTCCCACTTGGGGTGGTAGGCCGAGATGCAGGCCGCCATATGCACCGCGGGGTGCGCGGCGGCGACGTTCTCGATGTCGATCGACGAAATCCACTCGCCGCCGGACTTGATCACGTCCTTGCTGCGGTCCGTGATCTGCATGAAGCCGTCTTCATCGATGGTGGCAACATCACCGGTCGGGAACCAGCCGTCGACCAGCGGATTGCTGTCGTTGCGATAGTACTGGCCGATGATCCACGGCCCGCGCACCATCAGGTCGCCGAAGGCCTTGCCGTCCCATGGCAGCTCCTTGCCTTCGCCGTCGACGATCTTCATGTCGACGCCGTAGATCACGCGGCCCTGCTTCTCCAGGATCTGGTGGCGGTCGGCATCGGACAGTTCCTCGTGCTTGGCCAGCAGCTTGCACGACGTGCCCAGCGGCGACATCTCGGTCATGCCCCAGGCGTGGATGACTTCCACGTCCATCGCCTCGAGCGCGCGGATCATCGCCGGCGGCGCGGCCGAGCCGCCGATCACGGTGCGGCGGAAGGTGGAGAACTTCAGGTTGTTCGACTGCACGTATTGCAGCAGGCCAAGCCAGACCGTCGGCACGCCGGCGGAGAAGGTCACCTTCTCCTGCTCGAACAGTTCATAGAGCGAAGCGCCATCCAGCTTGGCGCCCGGGAACACCAGCTTGGCGCCGACCAGCGGCACCGAGTACGGCAGGCCCCAGGCATTGACGTGGAACATCGGCACCACGGGCAGGATCACGTCGCGCGCGGAGCAGCCGAGCGCATCGGGCAACGCCGAGGCGTATGAATGCAGCACGGTGGAGCGGTGCGAATACAGCGCGCCCTTGGGATTGCCGGTGGTGCCCGAGGTGTAGCACAGGCTCGACGCGAGGTTCTCGTCGAACTGCGGCCATTCGTAGTTGCCGTCCTGCCCCTCGACCAGTTCCTCGTAGCACAGCAGCGGCACCTTCGACTCGGCCGGCATGTGGGCGCGGTCGGTCATCGCGACCCAGCCTTTCACGTTGGGGCAATGCGGCGCGACGCCTTCCACCAGCGGCAGGAAGGTCAGGTCGAAGAAGATGTAGCCGTCTTCGGCGTGGTTGACGATATAGGCGATCTGCTCGGGGAACAGGCGCGGGTTGATGGTGTGGCAGACGGCGCCCATGCCGGACACGCCGTAGTAGATTTCCAGGTGGCGGTAGCCGTTCCAGGCCAGCGTGCCGACGCGCTCGCCCTGCTGCACGCCCAGCGCGCCAAGCGCCTGCGCCAGCTTGCGGGCGCGCAGTTCGCAATCGCGGTAGGTGTAGCGATGCAGGTCGCCCTCGGTGCGGCGCGAAACGATTTCCGTTGCCCCGTAATAACGGGCGGCGTGCTTGATGATGGAAGAAATGAGCAGCGGCGCGCTCATCATTTGACCCATCAATGCCATGGAACTGCCTCCTGAAGTCTTTGTTTTCCGTCTAAAAACGAACAACCGTACTATTTTTAGGCGGTTGTCCGCGCGCCTCGGAACAGCGTCACGGTGAGTCTGTTGTGCACTGCCGTACTGCTGTGGTTAAGCCGTGAGGTGAAGCCGTGGTGAAGCCGTGGTGAAGCCGTGGTGAAGCCGTGGTGAAGCCGTGGTGAAGCCGTGGTGTGAAGCCGTACTCAAGCCGTGGTCATCGGGGCCGCAATTCTGCGAAGTCCATGCACCGGATTCATGTGCGCACTGAAGGAGGGAAATAACCGTGCGGTGCATGGCCGTCTCACCAGATGTGAGCCGTTGAGGACGTACAATACTGCGTGGCATGTTGCACCTCAACATGTCGTTTTCCCTAGCCATCTACGCATTCCCGTGCCCTCGTCATGCGGCGCTGCATCGCCCCGGAAGCGGCCCTGCGCGCCGCGGCCGGACCCGCGGATTGCGCATGCCGCGCGCCCCTTTCGCGATGCCAGACACGCCCCAGCCCAACGCCTTGCACGACTCCGATCTCAACGGCGCCACGCCGCCCGCCGTACCGTTTGCAGTACCCTTCGGCACCACGCCCGGGTTCTCAGTGCTCGGCGAGAAATTCTTCACGCGCCTGCAGCCGGCGCCACTGCCTTCGCCCTACCTGGTCGGCGTGGCGCCGGCCGCCGCGGAGCTGCTCGGCTGGGATGCCGGCATCGGTGCCGACCCGGGCTTTGTCGAGACCTTTGTCGGCAACCAGATACCGGACTGGGCCGACCCCATTGCCACGGTCTATTCCGGACACCAGTTCGGCATCTGGGCCGGGCAGCTCGGCGACGGCCGCGCGATCCGGCTGGCACAGGCCGACACCCTTACGGGTCCGTGGGAAATCCAGCTCAAGGGCGCCGGGTTGACGCCCTACTCGCGCATGGCCGATGGCCGCGCGGTGCTGCGCTCTTCGATCCGCGAGTACCTGTGCTCGGAAGCCATGGCCGCCCTCGGCGTGCCGACCACGCGCGCACTCAGCATCATCGGCTCGGACGCCCCGGTGCGGCGCGAAACCATCGAGACCGCGGCGGTAGTCACGCGCCTGGCGCCGACCTTTATCCGCTTCGGGCATTTCGAGCATTTCGCCGCGCATGACGACGTAGCGTCGCTGCGCCAGCTCGCGGACTTTGTCATCGACAACTTCATGCCGGCCTGCCGCGACGATGCACAGCCCTACCAGGCGCTGCTGCGCGAAGTCTCGCTGCGCACCGCCGACCTGGTCGCGCACTGGCAGGCCATCGGCTTCTGCCACGGCGTGATGAACACCGACAATATGTCGATCCTGGGCCTGACCATCGACTACGGCCCGTTCGGCTTCCTCGATGCGTTCGACGCCAACCATATCTGCAACCACTCCGATACGCAGGGCCGCTACGCCTACAGCCAGCAGCCGCAAGTAGCGTTCTGGAACCTGCACTGCCTGGCGCAGGCGCTGCTGCCGCTGTGGCTGCCGGCTGAGGACGACAGCAAGGAAGGCGCCCGCGACGCCGCCGTCGAGGCCGCGCGCGCCGCGCTCGACCCGTTCCGCGACCGCTATGCTGCCGCCTTCTTCCGCCACTACCGCGCCAAGCTGGGCCTGCGCCCGCCCGCGGGTGGCGACGACAAGGCTGACGAGCCCCTGCTGACCAGCCTGTTCCAGCTGCTGCACGGGCAGCGCGTGGACTACACGCTGTTCTGGCGAAAGTTGTGCGGCATCTCGTCGCAGGATGCCTCGCGCGATGCACCGGTGCGCGACCTGTTCCTGGACCGCGCCGCCTTCGACGCCTGGGCCGCCGACTACCGCGCGCGCCTGCGTGCGGAGCAATCGGACGATGCCGCGCGAGAACTGGAAATGCTGGCGGCTAACCCCAAATACGTGCTGCGCAACCATCTTGCCGAGACCGCGATCCGGCAGGCGCGCGCAAAGGACTTCAGCGAAACCGAGCGACTGCTGGCGGTGCTGTCGCGCCCCTTCGACGAGCAGCCCGAGGCCGAGCACTACGCCGCGCTGCCGCCCGACTGGGCCTCCGGGCTGGAAGTCAGCTGTTCGTCATGATGCGATTGCGGATGAGACGAAGCCGGCACGCCGGCGCCGGACGGTGTAAGGTTCGCGCCAGTGCGCCGACCAACGAAGGTTCCGGGGCCATGACCCCGGCCAAGACCGTGAGGAAATGACAATGACCACCACCAAGACCGACGCCGAGTGGCGTGAACAGCTCTCCGACATCGAATACCGCGTGGCGCGCGAGGCCGCCACCGAGCGGCCGTTCACCGGCCGCTACTGGGACCACTGGGATCGCGGCATATACAATTGCGTAGGCTGTGGCACGCCGCTGTTCGAGTCCGCCACCAAGTTCGACGCCGGCTGCGGTTGGCCCAGCTACTTCCGCCCGATCAACGGCGAGGTCATTGCCGAGCATGCCGACCACACGCACGGCATGGTGCGGGTGGAAGTCCGCTGCAAGGAATGCGGCAGCCACCTGGGCCATGTCTTCGAGGACGGCCCGGCGCCGACCGGCCTGCGCTATTGCATCAACTCGGCTGCGCTAAAATTCGACGATCGCGACCCGGCGCAGCGTGAGGCGGATGATGCCCACGGCGCCGGCAGCGGCAACGATCCCCGGCGCGACCCGCCGCGCTGAATGCCCCGGCAAGGACGCCGGCAACAACCTGGTACCGCATGAAATTCCTGTTCGACCTGTTTCCGGTCATCCTGTTCTTCGCCGCCTTCAAGCTGGCCGACATCTACGCCGCCACCGCCGTGGCCATTGCCGCCACGGTGGTGCAGATCGGCTGGGTCTGGTTCCGCCACCGCAAGGTCGAGCCGATGCAATGGGTCAGCCTGCTGATCATCGGGGTGTTCGGCGGCGCCACGCTGGTGCTGCACAACGAGACCTTCATCAAGTGGAAGCCGACCGTGCTCTACTGGATGTTCGCCGCGGCGCTGATGGGCTCGGTGACCATCTGGCGCAAGAACCTGATCCGCGCCATGATGGAAAAACAGGTCAGCCTGCCCGATCCGGTCTGGACGCGCCTGAATGCCGCCTGGGCCGCCTTCTTCGCGGCCATGGGCGTGCTGAACCTCTACGTGGCCTACCAGTTCTCCACCGACGTCTGGGTCAATTTCAAGCTGTTCGGCAGTATGGGGCTGATGCTGGTGTTCATCGTCGCGCAGAGCGTCTGGCTGTCGCGCCACATGCCTGAGAACAGCCAGGACTGACGCGTCCCGGCCGTCTTGCCCCCACTTCCCCAAAAGGAATCCAACGATGGCAGCCAATCCCGCCACGATCGAGGCGATGCTGCGTGAAGCGCTCGCCCCCAGCCACCTCGCCGTGCGCGACGACAGCGCATTGCACGCCGGACACGCCGGTGCCGCATCCGGCGGCGGACATTACGACGTGACAATCGTCAGCGAGCGCTTTGCAGGTCACAGCCGGGTTGCGCGACACCGCATGGTGTATGATGCGCTGCGCAGTCTGTTCCCCGCGCAGATCCACGCCTTGGCCGTGACTGCGTACACCGACCAAGAGTACCAATCGCGCGCCCAAGCGCGCGCTTCTTCCAGCAACTCTCAGACCTGATTCCATGAAGACCACAGTCCTCTCGTTCAGCCTGGCGGCTGTGCTTGCAGCCGGCAGCCTGCCGGCCATCGCCCAGAATGCCGCCGTCGTGAATGGCAAGGCCATTCCGTCGGCAAAGCTGGACAAGTTGATCGCCGGCACCGGCCAGCCCGACAACCCGGAGCTGCGCAAGCGTGGCCGCGACATGCTGATCGACCGCGAACTGCTCGCGCAGGAAGCCAACAAGCGCGGCCTGACCCAGCGCGACGACGTGCAGGAGCAACTGGAGCAGGCACGTTTGAACGTGCTGGCCGGCGCGGTGTTCGAGGACTATGTCAAGACCCACGGCGCCAGCGACGCCGAGCTGCGCAAGCAGTACGACAAGATCAAGTCGCAGTTCGGCAATGGCAAGGAATACCATGCCCGCCATATCCTGGTAGAGAAGGAAGCGGACGCCAAGGCCATCATCGCCAAGATCAAGGGCGGCGCCAAGTTCGAGGACCAGGCCAAGGCCGCGTCCAAGGACCCGGGCTCGGCAGCCAATGGCGGCGACCTGGACTGGGCCAACAGCAGCAGCTACGTGCCGGAGTTCTCGGCCGCCATGACCGGCCTGAAGAAGGGCCAGATGACCGATACGCCGGTCAAGACGCAGTTTGGCTGGCACATCATCGAACTGGTGGACGTGCGCGACGCCAAGATCCCGTCCTTCGAAGAGGTCAAGCCGCAGCTGATGCAGATGATGATGGGCGACCAGAACTGGCAGCGCGAGCAGTTCCAGGCCATGATGAAGTCGCTGAAGGACAAGGCGAAAATCCAGTAATCACGGACCGGTCGTGCCTCCGGTTCTGCAAGGGTGAACGATGCAGCGTGTGGAGACGACCGCCCCCTACTGGCAACTTTGGCATCTCACGTCCCGGGGCATGTGCTATTGCGCTTTGGCCTGGGCATCTTTGGACGGCGCCGCCCCTGGCTGGCGCCAGCTCCACTCCTACCTTCCCCTGCGTGACCGTTATGCGCCCGAGAAGATCCTGCACGCCGTGGTGGCGTACAAGGAGGCTCGGGGTGAGATCAGGCCTACACCCGGCTTTGAGGCGGGGCGGATGTTGACTTATGCGTATGCGTCGTGGAGTTCTAGGTTGATGGGGGCGGTTTTGGGGTGAGTCGGCTCTGTCGTAGATTCTCGACGGCCCTCGCCGTTGGTGACATGCTGTCGGCCGTTTAAGCGCCCGATGTCGCTGTTGATGACATGCTGTCGGCCGTTGAACCGCCTGGTTCCGCCCTCCTGGGCGGGTCACTTTTTGGCCGAGCGCCAAAAAGTAACCAAAAAGCGCGTCGCCTGCGGCTGGCTGAGCCAATTTGGCGCTTCTTGATGTATGGGCGTTATTGGTCTCCGTGAGACGTGGTCGCGGTGCCAGCCTGCTACGCCAGGTGAGTGAATGTCGGTGCCTGGCGAATACCCACTTTTGAACAATCCCCAGGACGAGTGTAGGCCGCCTGCTGCCTGCGGTATCGCATCATCGCCTACGGCTGCGCTGCGCGCGGCTCAGTCTCGCGGATGAGGTGCCCTGGCACGAACCCGCATCGCTGCGCTCGCTGGGCGGCGACGGCAATGACCAGAGAGAGATCGGCCGCGCTGCCACGTCAGGACCCGCGCGCAGCGCAGCCGAAGGCGCCCCCACCAATATGGCATGCAGCAGGCGGCCTACGCCCGGCATGGGGATCGTTCAATAACCGGTTAACGCCAGGCACAGGCCCTGAATCACCTGGCGTTAGCAGGTTCGAACGGGCACTCAAGCCAAACGGAAATCACCACCGCCCGAACCACCCACACCGCCAAATTGATAGCCAGCCGCTCAGGCGACGCGCTTTTTGGTTACTTTTTGGCGCTCGGCCAAAAAGTGACCCGCCCAGGAGGGCGGAACCAGGCGGTTCAACGGCCGACAGCATGTCACCAGCAGCGACACCAACGCGTCAACGGCCGCCAGCATGTCACCAACAACGAGGTCTCTAAGCGAAGGACAGGGGCTTTCCCCCCAATCCAAAGTCTTACCCCACCCACTTCCGCGCATTCCGGAACATCCGCATCCACGGGCTGCCACCATCGCCAACCTGCTTCCACGCATCCGGCGCCCAGCTCATCGTCGCAGCACGGAACACGCGCTCCGGGTGCGGCATCAGCACGGTGAAGCGGCCGTCGACGGTGGTCACCGAGGTGATGCCTTCGGGCGAGCCATTGGGGTTCAGCGGATAGGTTTGCGTCGGCGCGCCGTAGTTATCGACAAACCGCAGCGCCACCCTGGCATCCCCGACATTCCCTTGCTGCGAGAAGTCAGCAAACCCTTCCCCGTGTGCCACCACGATAGGAATGCGGCTGCCTTCCATCCCGGCAAAGAAGATCGACGGTGACGACTGCACTTCCACCGTGACGTAGCGCGCCTCGTACTGCTCCGACTGATTACGCGTGAACTGCGGCCAGGCCCCCGCACCCGGAATGATCGGCGCCAGGTTGCTCATCATCTGGCAACCGTTGCAAACGCCCAGCGCAAACGTGTCCTGGCGATTGAAGAACGCCGCGAACTGCTCAGCCATCTGCGCATTGAACAGGATCGTCTTGGCCCAGCCCTCGCCCGCGCCCAGCACGTCGCCGTAGCTGAAGCCACCGCAGGCAACAAAGCCGCTGAAATCCGCCAGGTTGGCGCGACCGGCAATCAGGTCGCTCATATGCACATCATGCGTATCGAACCCCGCACGATCCATGCTGTACGCCATCTCGATCTGCGAGTTGACGCCCTGCTCCCGCAGGATCGCCACGCGCGGACGCGCGCCGGCAGCGATGAACGGCGCGGCGATGTCCTCCGCCGGATCGAACGTCAGCACCGGGCTGATGCCAGGATCGGCAGCATCCAGCAGGCGGTCGTACTCGCTGTCGGCGCAGGCGGGGTTATCGCGCAGGCGCGCGATACGCCAGCTGACCTCGCTCCAGTTGCGCTGCAGGTCCGTACGCGACGCACCGAACACCTTCTTGGCATCGCGGTAGATCTCGACCTGGTCGGTGGTGTTGGGCTTGCCGACCACGTGACTGCATGCCGACAGGCCAGCTTCGCGCAGCACCGCGAATACCGCGTCGCGGTCCTGCATGCGCACCTGCACCACCGCTCCCAGCTCTTCCGAGAACAGCGCGCGCAGGGTCTGGTCGTTGCGGCGCTCGGCGATCTGCTGGGCCCAGTTCTTGGCGTCGCCGTAGTCCTGTTCCTGCTGCGGATCGAGCGCCAGCATGTCAACGTTGAGCGACACGCCACAGTGGCCGGCAAAGGCCATCTCGGCCAGCGTGGCCAGGAAACCGCCGTCCGAACGGTCGTGGTAGGCCAGCAGCTTGCCCTCGCGGTTCAGGCGCTGGATCACGTTGAAGAAGTTCTTCAGGTCGTCGGCATTGTCCACGTCCGGGGCACTGTCACCGACCTGCTGCATGACCTGCGCCAGGATGCTGCCCGCCATGCGGTTCTTGCCGCGGCTCAGGTCGACGGCGATCAGCACGGTGTCGCCGGCGTCGGTGCGCAGTTGCGGCGTCAGCGTACGGTTGACGTCGTCCACCGCGGCGAAGGCCGAGATGATCAGCGACACCGGCGCCACCACTTCCTTGTTGACGCCGTCGTCCTGCCACTTGGTGCGCATCGACAGCGAATCCTTGCCGACCGGGATGCTGATACCCAGCGCCGGGCACAGTTCCATGCCGACGGCGTGGACCGTGTCATACAGCTTGGCGTCCTCGCCTTCCACGCCGCAGGCCGCCATCCAGTTGGCCGACAGCTTGACCTTGCCCAGGTCCTTGACCGGAGCGGCTGCCAGGTTGGTCAGCGCCTCGCCGATCGCCATGCGGCCCGAAGCCGGCGCGTCGATCACGGCCAGCGGGGTGCGCTCGCCCATGGTCATCGCTTCGCCGGCGTTGCCCTTGTAGTCGAGCGTGGTCACGGCCACATCGGCCACCGGCACCTGCCACGGCCCAACCATCTGGTCGCGCGCGTTCATGCCGCCGACGGTACGGTCGCCAATCGAAATCAGGAACGACTTGTTGGCCACGGTCGGGTGGCGCAGCACGTCGCGCACGGCCTGCTCCAGGCTGATGCCGGTCACGTCGACGGCCGGCAGCGCCTGCTCGACGCGCTTGACGTCGCGATGCATGCGCGGCGGCTTGCCCAGCAGCACGTCCATCGGCATGTTGACGGCGTAGTGCTCCTTGAGCGCGGCATCAACGCTGGCGTCGACCAGTTGCAGCTGCTTTTCCTCGGTGGCGATGCCGACCACGGCGAACGGCGAACGCTCGCGCTCGCACATGGCCTGGAATTGCGGGAAGCTGTCGGCCGCGATCGCCAGCACGTAGCGCTCCTGCGACTCGTTGCACCAGATTTCCGCCGGCGACAGGCCGGACTCTTCCAGGTGCACCTGGCGCAGGTCGAAGCGCGCGCCGCGGTCGGCGCCGTCGACCAGTTCAGGGAAGGCGTTGGAGATGCCGCCCGCGCCGACGTCGTGGATCGACAGGATCGGGTTGGCGTCGCCGAGCTGCCAGCACGCGTTGATCACTTCCTGCGCGCGGCGCTCCATCTCGGGGTTGCCGCGCTGGACCGAGTCGAAGTCCAGGTCGGCGGTATTGGTGCCGGTCGCCATCGAGCTGGCGGCGCCGCCGCCCATGCCGATGCGCATGCCCGGGCCGCCCAGCTGGATCAGCAGCGTGCCGGCCGGCAGCGGGTTCTTGTGCGTATGCGAGGCGTCGATATTGCCGATGCCGCCCGCGATCATGATCGGCTTGTGGTAGCCGCGCACGGTGCCGCCGACGTTCTGCTCGTAGACGCGGAAGTAGCCGCCCAGGTTGGCGCGGCCGAATTCATTGTTGAACGCGGCACCGCCGAGCGGGCCATCGATCATGATCTGCAGCGGCGAGGCGATGCGGTCCGGCTTGCCGGTCACGCCGGGCTTGTCGTCCGGGTTGCGGTGCGCCACCGGCTGGGCGGCGTCGCGGTCGTTTTCCCACGATTCGACGGCCTCGGGCAGCATCAGGTTGGACACCGTGAAGCCCGTCAGGCCGGCCTTGGGCTTGGCGCCGCGGCCGGTCGCGCCTTCGTCGCGGATTTCGCCGCCGGCGCCGGTCGAGGCACCGGGGAACGGCGAGATCGCGGTCGGGTGGTTGTGCGTCTCCACCTTCATCAGCGTGTGCGTCAGCGCCTCGTGGCGGCCGTACTTGTGCTCGCCGCCGCGCGGGAACCAGCGCTCGGCCACGTCGCCTTCCATCACCGCCGAGTTGTCCGAATAGGCCACGATCGAGCCCTGCGGATTGAGCTGGTGCGTATTGCGGATCATCGCGAACAGCGACTTGTCCTGCTGCACGCCGTCGATGGTCCAGGTGGCGTTGAAGATCTTGTGGCGGCAGTGTTCGCTGTTGGCCTGCGCGAACATCATCAGCTCGACGTCGGTCGGGTTGCGCTCCAGCCTGGCGTAGGCGTCGACCAGGTAGTCGATCTCGTCCTCGGACAGCGCCAGGCCCATCTCGACGTTGGCCGCGGCCAGCGCGCTGCGGCCGGCGGAGATGTCGATAAAGCGCAGCGGCTTGGCCGGCAGTTCCTGGAACAGGCCGGCCGCATCGTCACGCGAGGCGACCACGGTCTCGGTCATGCGGTCGAACAGGTGCGCGGCGACGGCGGCGCGGGTGTCCGCGTCCAGCGACTTGCGGCCGCGCAGCAGGCCCTTCTTGCAGATCACGGTGATCTCGATGCCGCGCTCGATGCGGTGGATGTGCGTGAGGCCGCAGTTATGGGCGATGTCGGTGGCCTTGCTGGCCCACGGCGAGATCGTACCGAAGCGCGGGATCACGACGAAGCGGTCGCCCTCGGGCTGCTCGGCGAAGGGTGCGCCATAGGTCAGAAGTGCCGCCACGCGCGACTGCTCGTCGGCCGACAGCGGCGTCTGCGCGTCAACAAAATGCAGGAACTGGCCGTGCACCGATTCGATATCGGCATCGATTTGCCGCAGGGCGGTGAGCAGGCGTTGCTGACGGAAGGCGGAAAGCGCCAAAGCGCCGGGGAAGCACGAGAAATGCGCCATGATCGTAGCGGTCGGGGAGGCGTGGAGGTAAGGCCTGGGTAAAGGCAAAAAAAGGCCTGGGTAATGGCTAATGGCTGCTGCTTGGCCGGCACCGCTGCATGGGGTGTCCGGCTGGCGGGAAACCATTATTGTACCTTGCCGGGCGGGGGATTTTGCACTGCGCCAACACGGCGGGGCCGTGTCAGAGGGGTTCGTGATAATGCTTATGCATCACTTTGCGCAATTTATCGCCCGAGTGACGTGCAAGCCCGGGAAGCAAGCCCGCCCCCGCCATGCATGCCGGGCTGCGCTTATGCGCGCCATTCGGCATTTTTAGCTTGACACTTGATTCACGAATTATGAGCATGGTCACCACCCCCGGTACCGCAACCCCGCGCCCATGCCATCCATGCTTCCCGATCTCGACACCCTGAACACCCGCCTGCGCGAGGGCGCCACGTGCCGCGCAGCGATCCTTGAGCAGGCCGCCGCCGCGGCAGCCGGGCCCGCCGCCGCAGCGGTATTCCTGCACAGCACCTTCGAGGCCGCCGCGCAGGTCGCGCGCGCCGCCGACGCCGCCAGTGGCGCCGGCAAGACGCTGCCCCCGCTGGCCGGCCTGCCGGTCTCGGTGAAAGATCTCTATGACGTGGCGGGCGAAGTCACGCGCGCGGCCTCTGTCGTGCGCCAGGACGCAGCCCCGGCCGCGGCGGACGCAACCGTGGTGGCGCGCCTGCGGCAAGCTGGCGCCGCCATTGTCGGCCGCACCAATATGACGGAGTTCGCCTTCTCCGGCGTCGGCATCAACCCCCACTATGGCACGCCGGTCAATCCGGCCAGCGAGCCCGGCGCGGCGCGCATCCCCGGCGGTTCGTCGTCGGGCGCGGCAGTGTCGGTGGCACTGGGGCTGGCGGTCGCGGCGCTCGGCAGCGATACCGGCGGCTCGATCCGCATCCCGGCCGCGCTGTGCGGCATCACCGGCTTCAAGCCCACCGCGCGGCGCGTGCCCCTGACCGGCGCCCTCCCGCTGTCGTACACGCTCGACACCGCCTGCGCCATGGCGCGCACAGTCAGCGACTGCGTGGCGATCGATGCCGTAATCGCCGACCAGGCGGCGCTGCCGCGCGTCACCAGCCCCTCGGCAATCCGGCTGGCGATTCCGCGCCAATACCTGCTGGACGACCTCGACCCCGTCGTCGCCCGCGCCTTCGACCGCGCGCTCGGCCGGCTGTCGGCCGCCGGCGTGCAACTGGAACATGTCGACCTGCCCGAGCTTGGCGAGCTCGCCGCCCTGAACGCCCAGGGTGGCTTCAGCGCGCCCGAAGCTTATGCCATCCACCGCCATGTGCTGGCCGGCAAGCGCGATCTGTACGACCCGCGCGTAGCATCGCGCATCGACCGCGGCGCAACGGTCAGCGCCGCCGACTATATCGACCTGGGCCGCGCCCGCCTCGACTGGATCGCCCGCATGGAAGCGCGCCTGGCCCGCTTCGACGCCGTGGTGTGTCCGACCGTGCCGATGGTCGCGCCCGAGATCGCGCCGCTGCGCACCGATGACGCGCAGTTCTTCCGCGTCAATGCCCAGCTGTTGCGCAACACCTCGGCCTTCAACTTCTTCGACGGCTGCTCGATCTCGCTGCCCTGCCATGCGCCGGACGAGCTGCCGGTCGGGCTGATGCTGTCGCACGGCCCGATGCGCGATGCCGAACTGCTGGGCACGGCGCTTGCGTTGGAACGGATCGTGCAACCGTCTTCGCGCGACGACTGAGACCACCGCCGCGCTGTTGATCTTGCACTGACCGCGGCCACGCCGCGGAAGGCACCAGGTAGTACGCAGACAAGCTGTACAACCGCGCCCCGCGCGCACACCAGGAGAGATCGAGATGCGAGTCAAGGCAATCGTTGCGGCCGGCCTGGCGCTGGCCGCCATGACGGTACAGGCGGATACCAAGTGGGATTTGCCCACCGGCTACCCGGCGGGCAACCTGCATACGGAAAACCTGCAGCAGATGGCCAACGACGTTGACAAGGCGACCGGCGGCAAGCTCAAGATCGTGCTGCATCCCAACGGCTCGCTGCTCAAGGCCAACGAGATCAAGCGCGGCGTGCAGACCGGCCAGGTGCAGATGGGCGAGATCCTGATGTCGCTGCTGGCCAACGAAAATCCCGTGTTCGGCATCGATGCGGTGCCGTTCCTGGCCACCAGCTACACCGATGCCTACAAGCTGTGGCAGGCATCGCGCCCGGTCACAGAGAAGGTGCTCGACAAGCAGGGCATGAAGCTGCTCTATGCGGTGGCATGGCCGCCCCAGGGCATCTACGCCAACAAGCCGATCAACTCGGCCGGCGACATGAAGGGGCTGAAGTGGCGGGCCTACAACCCGGCCACTTCGCGCATCGCCGAACTGGTCAGCGCCCAGCCGGTGACGATCCAGGCAGCGGACCTGGCGCAGGCATTGGCCACTGGCACGGTCAACTCGTTCATGTCGTCGGGCGCCACCGGGGTCGACACCAAGGTGTGGGAAAGCGTGAAGTACTTCTACACCGTGGACGCGTGGCTGCCCAAGAACATGCTGGTGGTCAGCAAGAAGGCCTTCGCGGCGCTGGACAAGCCGACGCAGGATGCCTTGCTCAAGGCCGTCGCCGACGCCGAGAAGCGCGGCTGGCAAGTCTCGGAGCAAAAGACCAAGGAGTACCTGGCAACCTTGTCGAAGAACGGCATGACGGTGCAGCCGCCCTCGCCGCAGCTCAAGGCCGACATGCAGAAGGTCGGCCAGACCATGGTGGACGACTGGGCCAAGACCGCGGGCGATGACGGCAAGGCCATCCTGAACGCTTATCGCAAGTAAGCCAGCAGCACCGCAGCCTCCCGCCAGGCCGCGCAGGCTGGCACGGCGGGGGATCCTCTCCTCCCTGACGCCGCCATCATGCCGACTGCCCCACTCCCCAAGCGCTGGCTCGACCGCCTGCTCGACCTGTTCGCCGCGCTCGGCGCGCTCTGCATCCTCGCCGTCTGCGTGATCATGATCCTGATGTCGCTGTCGCGCGAGACCGCGGTGATCTTCAAGGGCGGCGACGATATCGTCGCCTGGCTGTGCGCGGCCTCCGCCTTCCTCGTCCTCGGCCAGACCTTCCAGCACGGCGGCATCGTGCGCGTGGAAATGCTGCTCGAAGCTGTCGGGCCGCGGCGGCGCTGGGTTCTGGAGGTGGCATCGCTGACCATCTGCCTGGCCTTTGCCGCCTACGCGGCCTGGGCGCTTGGCACCTTCGCCTGGCAAAGCTGGGACATCGGCGATGTCTCGCAGGGCCAGATCGTGATCCCGCTGTGGATTCCGCAGAGCTTCGCGGTGCTGGGCATCATCGGCTTCCTGCTGGCGGTCGCTGACGAATGGCTGCGCGTGCTGCGCCGGCAGAAGCCCCGCTACCAGCTCGCGCAGGAAGCCAAGCTTGCCGCCGGCGATTTCGGGGAGACGGTCTGATGAGCACAGTCCTGGTTGCATTGGTCCTGCTGCTGGTGATGATCGTCTTCCTGGCGATCGGCGCGTGGATTCCGGTGGCGATCGCGGTCACGTCGTGGATCGGGCTGGTGGTGTTCTCCGACCGCGAGGCGCTGGTGAGCCTGGCTAACGCGTGGTGGTCGTCGAGCGCGTCATACACGCTGGCCTCGCTGCCGCTCTTTGTCTGGATGGGCGAGATCCTGTTCCGCACCAAGCTGTCGGAGCAGATGTTCAACGGGCTCTCGCCGTGGCTGAACTGGCTGCCGGGCCGGCTGATGCACGTCAACATCCTGGGCTGCGGCATCTTCGGCTCGGTATCGGGGTCGTCGGCGGCGACCTGCGCCACCATCGCCAAGTCCGCATTGCCGGAACTGACGCGGCGCGGCTACGACGAGCGCACCACGCTCGGCTCGCTGTCGTGCGCGGGCACGCTGGGCATCCTGATCCCGCCGTCGATCACGATGGTGGTGTATGCGGTGTCGGCGGACGTGTCGATCATCCGCGTGTTCCTGGCCGGCTTTATCCCCGGGCTGCTGTTGATGCTGCTGTTCTCCGGGTACATCGTGGTCTGGGCGCTGGCCAATCCGGACAAGACCCCGGCGCCGGACCGCTTCGACTGGCATGCGCGGCTGGCGTCGATCCGGCAACTGCTGCCGTGCATCGTGCTGATTGCCTTTATCACCTGGGTCATGGTCACCGGCTATGCCACCGCGACCGAAGCGGCGGCCTACGGCGTGGTGGCGTCGCTGGGGCTGGCGTGGGCGGGCGGCTCGCTGACGCGCGCGGCGTTCTGGGAGAGCCTGATGTCGGCGACGCGCCTGACCGCGATGATCATGTTCGTGCTCGGCGCCACCTCGTTCCTGTCGGTGACAATGAGCTTTACCGGCATTCCGCGCGCGCTGGCCGAGTGGGTAGCCGCGCTGCACCTGTCGCCATGGGCATTGATCGCGGTGCTGACGGTGATCTACATCGTGCTTGGCACCGCGCTGGATGGCATCTCGATGATCGCGCTGACCACCGCCACGGTGCTGCCGATGGTGCAGGCAGCGGGCTTCGACCTGGTCTGGTTCGGCATCTTCATCGTGCTGCTGGTGGAGATCGCCGAGGTGACGCCGCCGGTCGGGTTTAACCTGTTCGTGCTGCAGAGCATGACCGGCAAGGACAGCAACTATATCGCCAGGGTTTCGCTGCCGTTCTTCATGATGATGGTGGTCGCCATCGCCATCATCACGATCTGGCCGCAAGTGGTGACGTGGCTGCCCGACATGGTCATGCAGCAGGAGGTCAAATAGCATGCCCCGGGCGCCGCTTCGGTTCCGATGCACTGCGCGGAGGCTGCGAACGGCATGCACGTGATCGTCATCGGCGCCGGCGTGATCGGCGTCAGTTCCGCGTGGTACCTGCGCCAGGCCGGTTTCGACGTCACCGTTCTGGAACGGCGCGGCGCGCCCGCGCAGGAGACCAGCTTCGGCAATGCCGGCATGATCGCGCCGGGCTATGTCACGCCGTGGGCGGCGCCGGGCATGCCGGGCAAGGTGTTGCGCACGCTGTTCGCGCGCGAGGCGCCGGTGGTGTTCCGCCCATCGGCGGACCCGGCGATGTGGCGCTGGATCGCGCGCTGGCTGGGCGAATGCAAGCTGGAACGCTATCGCGCCAACAAGCTGCGGATGCAGCGGCTGGCGTTCTACAGCCGCGAGTGCCTGCACCGGCTGCGCAGCGAACTGGAGATCGACTACGAGCAGTCGCAGGGATACCTGCAGTTGTTCCGTGCCGCGCGCGACCTGGACCTGGCCGGCCCCGCCGTGGCGCTGCTGCGCGAGAACAACGTCCCGCACCAGCTGGTCAGCGCGCAGGAATGCCGGCGCATTGAACCGGGCCTGGCCGCCGATACGCCCTTGGCCGGCGGCCTGCACCTGCCCGAGGATGAGTCCGGCAACTGCCCGATGTTCGTGCGCGCTCTGCACCGGCATGCCGAGGCGGCAGGCGTCGCGTTCCGCTTCGAGACACAGGTGGCGCGCATCCGGGCGGACCAGGGCGGCAGGCTCCAGGTCGAACTTGCGCACGCCAGCGGTGGCAGCGCGCCGGCAATGGCCGCGGACCGCGTGCTGGTCGCCGCTGGCGTCGACAGCGCCCCGCTGCTACAGCCGCTGGGCCTGCACGTGCCGCTGTATCCGGTCAAGGGATACTCGGTCACGCTGCTGGTGCGCGACGAACTGCAGGCGCCTCTGGGCGCGCTGATGGACGAGTCGTACAAGATCGCGATCACGCGGCTGGGCAACCGCATGCGCGTCGCCGGCACGGCCGAGCTGGGTTCGCGCCGGCTCGACCTGCGCCCCGCCGCGCTGCGCACGCTGATCAAGGTGGCGCGCGACTGGTTCCCGGTGGCGGGCAATTACCAGGAGGCCACGCAATGGGCCGGCGCGCGCCCGATGCTGCCGGACGGTCCACCGCTGATCGGCCCCACTGCCGTGCCTGGCCTGTTCCTTAACCTCGGCCATGGTTCGACGGGCTGGGCGATGAGCTGCGGATCAGGCAAGATTGCGGCTGACCAGATCGCCGCCAGCGCCGGCGCGGCATGCGGGCCCGACATCGACATGGAGGGCCTGCTGCCGGACCGCTATGGCCTTGGCCCCGCCCGATAGCCACCCATGAGCCACCCTGCCGCATCCACCGCCGCGCCGCCAGACCAGGACAACGACTGGTTCGCGCTCGACGCCGCCTCGCCGTTGCCTGTTCCGCTGTACGACGTCGCCACCATCCGCCGCATCGAGAACGCCGCGTTTGTACGACTGCCTTCGTTCACGCTGATGTCGCGGGCCGGCGACGCCGCCGCTGGCTGGCTGGCGCGGCATGCGCCGGCCGGTCCGCTGTTGTTCCTGGCGGGCCCGGGCAACAACGGTGGCGACGCGTTGGTGGCGGCAACCCTGCTGCACGGCGCGGGCCACACGGTACAGGTATGGATCACTGCGGATCCGACCCGGCTGCCGGCCGACGCGGCGATCGCATGGCAGCAGGCGCAGGTGGCAGGCGTGCCGATACGGGAAGTTGGGGCGATGCCGGCATCGACGCCGGATCCCGCACCGGACTGGCCGCCGCAAACCGCCGCCATCGTCGACGGCCTGCTCGGCATCGGCCTGAACCGCGCCGCCAGCGGCGGCATGGCCTGGTGGATCGAACAGATCAACCGCAGCGGGCTGCCGGTCTACGCCCTCGACATTCCCAGCGGGCTGTTCGCCGACACCGGCGCGGGCGCGCCGGCGGTCCGCGCCCGCCGCACGCTGACCTTCATTGCCGCCAAGCCCGGCCTGCTGACGCTGGATGGCCGCGATTGCGCCGGCGCCGTCGACATCGCGCCGATCGGCCTCGAATATCCGCCGCCGGAACCGCCAGGCGCACGGGTCAACGGCCCTGCATTGTTCGGCGCGGCACTGCCCCGCCGCAGCCATGCCAGCAACAAGGGCACGCATGGCTCGCTGGCGGTGATCGGCGGCAACCATGGCATGACCGGTGCGCCCCTGCTTGGTGCCCGGGCTGCGCAGTTCCTGGGCACGGGCAAGGTCCATATCGGCTTTCTCGCGCAGCCGGCGCCGCTGCTCGACCCCATGCATCCGGAACTGATGCTGCATGCGCTGGACGGCCTGGCGCCCGGCGCGATGTCGGCACTGGTAATCGGGCCGGGCCTTGGCACTGATGCCACGGCGCAGCGGCACTTCGCGCGGCTGCTGCAGGGCCTCGCCGCGGCCCCGGTGCCGACGGTGCTGGACGCCGATGCGCTCAACCTGCTCGCGTCCGATCCTGCCCTCGCCGGCGCGCTGGCGGCCGCCCGGGCGCCCTGCGTGATGACGCCGCATCCGCTTGAAGCGGCGCGCCTGATGGGCACCTCGGTGGCAGACGTGCAGCGCGACCGCATCGCGGCGGCCACCGCGCTGGCTACGCAATGGCAGTCAGTGGTCGTGCTCAAGGGCTCGGGATCGGTCATCGCGGCACCGGACGGCGGTCCCGGCACGCTGAACCCGACAGGCAACGCGGCGCTGGCCAGCGCCGGCACCGGAGACGTACTGGCCGGCATGATCGGCGCACTGCTGGCGCAAGGCATGCCACCGCTGGCGGCAGCGCAGGCGGCGGTATGGATACACGGCCAGGCGGCGGACGACCTCGTCGCGCAAGGCACCGGACCGGCAGGCGTGTCCGCCAGCGAACTGTATCTGCCCGCCCGCGCCGTGTTCAACCGCTTGCTCGCGGAAAGCGCCGCATGACGGCTGGCGCGGCCTTGCTGCGTGACCCATCCGACCGCCGCCAGCTGCTGGCCGGCATCGCCCTGCTGGTGATCGGCCAATGGGTGCTGAGCCTGCTCGACGCCACCAGCAAGACGCTGACGCAGCAGGGCCTGCCGCTGGTCGCGGTGGCGTGGGTGCGCTATGTCGGCCATGTGGCCGCGATCTTCCTGCTGCTGGGGCCGTCCGGCTGGCGGCGCCACTGGCGTCCGGCAAAGCCCGGCCTGCAGTGGCTGCGCGGCGGCCTGATGCTGGTGTCGACGCTGGTGTTCTTCAGCGTGCTGATGCTGATGCCGCTGGCGCAGGCCACGGCGCTGAATTTCTGCGCACCGCTGTTCGTGGTAGCACTGTCGCCGTGGCTGCTGGGCGAGCGCCCCGGGCGGCACGCGCGCTGGATGCGCTGGACCGGCGTGATCGTCGGCTTTGCCGGCATGCTGGTGGTGGTGCGGCCAGGCGGACAGCTAAGTCCCCTCGGCGTCGGGCTGGGACTGGTGTCGGCGCTGGTGTTCGCACTGCTGCAGATGCTGACGCGCCGCATTGCCGCGCACGACACGCCCATGACCACGCTGATCCAGAGCGGCGTGACCGGCGCGTGCCTGACCACGCTGATCGTGCCCTTCTTCTGGTTCCCTGCCTGGCCTACGCCGATGCAATGTGCGCTGCTGCTGTCGGCGGGCATCACGGGCGCGCTGGGCCACTATTTCGTCATCCGTGCCTTCCAGCATGCAGATGCCTCGTTCCTGAGCCCTTTCCTGTACCTGCAGATCCTCTCGGCCACGGCGATCGGCTATCTGGCTTTCGGGCAATTGCCTGACTGGACCACGGCGGCCGGTATCGGCGTCATCTGCCTGGGTGGACTGTGCGTCGCCGGCGGCGAGCCGGCATTACGCGCGGTGGCGGCGCGTCTGCGCGCGACGCGCCCGTCGGACAACGTCCGATAGCTGGCTGGCACGGTGCCTGCTATGTTTCAAGTGGTAACGATATGCCGTGGCAACCTGCCCGGAAAGCCACATCGCTGACGCTATACTTCCCGTCTGCGACGCGGCTCGCCCCCTGCAACCTGACTAGTCCTGCATGCCCACTGACCTTCACGCCTGGAACGCCCTGCTTCGGCACCATGACACGATTCGCGATGCACAGATGCGCGAGTGGTTCGATGCCGAGGGCGCGCAACGCGTCTCGCAGTTCTCGCTGGAAGCCGCCGGCCTCTATCTCGACTATTCGAAGAACCGCATCACGCCCGAGACCATGCGGCTGCTGGTGCAACTGGCGGCCGAGTCTGGCGTGCCGCGCCGCCGAGACGCCATGTTCGCCGGCGAGCATATCAACACCACTGAGGATCGCGCGGCTCTGCATGTTGCGCTGCGCGCCACGGCCGGTGATGGCTACAAGGTCGACGGCGAGCGCGTCATGCCGGCAATCCAGCAGGTGCTGGTGCGCATGCGCGACTTCTCCGAACGCGTACGCAGCGGCGTTTGGAAAGGTGCCACGGGCGAACGCATCACCGACGTCATCAATATCGGCATCGGCGGCTCCGACCTGGGGCCGCGCATGGTCTGCCGCGCGCTGTCGCACCTGTCCGACGCCGACGGCCAGTCCGGTCCGCGCATGCACTTCGTCTCCAATGTCGACGGCACCGACCTCGCCGAGACGCTGGTGCGCCTCGATCCACAGCGCACGCTGGTGATCGTCTGCTCGAAGACCTTCACTACGCTGGAAACCATGGCCAATGCGCGCAGCGCGCGTGCCTGGTTTATCGCCAACGGGGTAGCCGAGAGTGACCTGGCCAAGCATTTCGTCGCGGTCTCGACCAATACCGACGCCGTGCGCGAGTTCGGCATCGATCCCGCCAACATGTTCGAGTTCTGGGACTGGATCGGCGGGCGCTTCTCGCTGTGGTCGTCAGTCGGCCTGTCGATCACGCTGGCGGTAGGCTTCAACGCCTTTGCCGACCTGCTCGCCGGCGGCCACGCCATGGACGAACACTTCCGCACAGCGCCGCTGGAACGCAACATGCCGGTGATCCTCGGCATGCTGGGCATCTGGTACCGCAATTTCTGGCACCTGCCGACCAGCTGCATGGCGCCCTACTCCACGTCGCTCGAACTGTTCCCCGCATTCCTGCAGCAACTGGAGATGGAGAGCAACGGCAAGTCGGTACAGCTCGACGGCCAGCGCGTGCGCACCCATACCTCGCCGGTGGTATGGGGCACGGCCGGCACCAACGGGCAGCATGCCTACTTCCAGCAGATCCACCAGGGCTCTCAGGTGGTACCGGTGGATTTTGTCGCGCCGCTGGTGCCGCCGCGCCGGCTGCCGGGCCATCACGCCAAGCTGCTCGCCAACTGCTTTGCGCAGGCCGAGGCACTGATGCGCGGCCGCAGCGCCGACGAACTGCGCGCCGCCGGCCTGACCGACGAAGTGCGCATCGCGCATATGGTGTTCGATGGCAACCGCCCCAGCAATACCTTGCTGATGGAGGACCTGACGCCGCACGTGCTGGGCGCGCTGATCGCGCTCTATGAGCACCGCACTTTCGTGCAGGGCGTGGTGTGGAAGATCAATTCGTTCGACCAGTGGGGTGTGGAGCTGGGCAAGATCCTGGCCCGGCCGATCGAAGCCGAGCTCACCGGCGCCGGCACTGGCCAGCACGACGCCTCGACCGCGGCGCTGATCGAGCGCGCCCGCGCTGTCCTGAAAGCGGGCGCTGCCAGCTAAGGCATCAGACCTCGGCGCCCATCCATTCGTCGCTGGCCACGCGCCCGGCGTCGATGGTCAGGATGCGCCCGCAGCGTGCCGCCACCGAGCGGTCATGCGTCACCAGCACCAGCGTCGAGCCTGCGTCGCGGTTGAGCGCGAACATCAGCGCGATCACTGCTTCGCCGGTGGCCGTATCGAGGCTGCCGGTCGGCTCGTCGGCAAACAGGATGTCGGGACTCGCGACGAACGCGCGTGCCAGTGCCACGCGCTGCTGCTCGCCACCCGACAGCGTGCGCGGGTAGTGGTTCAGCCGCGCGCCAAGACCGACGCGCTGCAGCATGTCCACCGCGCGCTCGCGTACCTGCGACGTTTCGCCGCGCAGTTCCAGCGGCAGCATCACGTTTTCAAGCGCTGTCAGGTGCCCCACCAGCTGGAATGACTGGAACACAAAGCCAACATGCCGACCCCGCAGCGCTGCGCGCTGGTCCTCGTCCAGTGCATACAGGTCCTGGCCGTGCAGGCGCACCGTGCCCGCGCTGGGCAGGTCCAGCCCGGCCAGCAGCCCCAGCAGCGTAGACTTCCCCGAGCCGGACGCGCCCACGATGGCCAGCGTTTCGCCCGGCGTGACGGAAAAGGACACGTCGTGCAAAATCGTCAGCGAACCTGTCGTGTCGGCTACGGTCTTTCCAAGAGACTCGACGGCAAGAATGGAAGAGGACATGGATAAAGTGATCCGAGTGATCCGAGTGATCCGGGGCAAAAGGCGCAGGCTGATGCTTGCAGCCACGATGGCGCTGACGATGTTCGGCGGGATGCAGCCAGCACAGGCCGCAGCGCCTGCGCTGCTGGTACTGGGCGACAGCCTGTCCGCCGAATACGGCATCACGCGCGGCACCGGCTGGGTCACGCTGCTGCAAGACCGGCTCAAGCAAGAGCGTTTCGATTATAACGTCGTCAATGCCAGCATCAGCGGCGAGACCACCATCGGCGGCAAGACCCGCTTGCCGGATCTGTTGTCGCGGCACCAGCCGGCCATCGTGGTGGTGGAACTGGGTGCCAACGACGCCCTGCGCGGCCTGCCGCTGCAGACCACCGAGGCCAATCTGCGCCAGATCGTCAGCAGCGCGCAGAAGGCCGGCGCCGGGGTGCTGCTGGTCGGCATGCGCATCCCGCCCAACTATGGCCAGGACTACACTGAAAAGTTCTTTTCGCTGTATCCAAGACTGGCCGGCGAATACAAGGTGCGGTTGGTGCCGTTCTTCCTCGACAAGGTGATGGCCAGGCAGGATTGGTTCCAGCCGGACCGCATCCACCCCACCGCCGAGGCGCAACCCGCGCTGCTGGACACCGTATGGCCGCAGCTCAAGCCGATGCTCAAGCGCACCGCGGCAAAGTAAACGCCTGACGACGAAGCTTCCGAAAACAAAAAACCCCTGCCACCATGGCAGGGGTTTTTTGCTTGCGGCGTGCGCGTGATGCGTGCCAGTCTTACTCGGCGCCCTGCGACTGCGTGCCGCCCGCCGGCGTCACCAGCTTGACCTTGGAACGCGCCTTCAGGCTTTCATAGAAGGCCTGCAGGTCAGCCTGGCCAGCGAGCTGCGACAGCTGCTGCGCTTCGGCCTGGCGCTGCGCCGGGTTGGCTTGCGACGGCTGGCTGACCTTGGTGACGCGATAGACGGCATAGCCGTCGGCACCCAGGTCGACACCGACCACCGCGGGCAGCTTGGTGGCATCGGCCCGCATCACTGCCTCGACCGCCTTCGGCGGCACGCCCTCGATCTTGGCGCGCGACACGGTCTGCACCGCACCGAAGCCATCGGCGCTGTCGGCCTTCTTCAGCGCCTCGACGCGTGCCTCGCCAGCCTTGCGGGCCAGCTCCGCAGCCTGCTGGGCGACATAGCCCTCACGCACCTTGGCTTCCACTTCCTCGAACTTGCGCACGGTGGCCGGGCGATAGTCGACGATACGGGCAGCCACCAGCGTGTTCGGCGCGACCTGGACGGCTTCGGTATTGCGCTTCTTCTGGATCGACTCTTCGCTGAACAGTGCCTTCAGCAGTTTCTCGTTGTTGAGCGGGTTCTGCGCGCCCAGGGCCGGGTTCGGCTGGCGGGTCACGTTCTCGGCGGTCTGGATCGTCAGCTTGTACTTGTCGGCGGCCGGCTTCAGGCTGTCAGCCTGTTCGTACACCGTGTTGCCGAAGGCGTCGGCCTGCTCGGCGAACTTCTTGTCGGCGAACTGCTTGCGCAGCTCGGCTTCCAGTTCGGTACGCACGGCTTCCAGCGGCTTGGTTTCCGACGCCTTGATGCCGGTCAGCTTGATGATGTGGTAGCCGTAGTCGGTCTCGACCACGTCACTGATCTGGCCATCCTTGAGCGCGTACATGGCGTCCTCGAACGGCTTGACCAGCGCGCCGCGGCCCATGAAGCCGAGGTCGCCGCCCTTCTCCGCCGAGCCCGGATCCTGCGACTGCTTCTTTGCCACGTCGGCAAAGGTACCGGGATGCTTGCGCAGCTCGTCCAGCAGCCTGGTGGCCTTGTCCTTGCCAGCCTGGCGTTCGGCAGCCGGCGCATCCTTAGGCGCGGCGATCAGGATATGGCTGGCGCGGCGCTGCTCATCGGTACGGAAGCGCGCGATATTGCTTTCGTAGTAGGACTTCAACTCTTCCGGCGTGACCGGCTGCGCGGCGGCAAGCGCCTCGCCCGACAACACCAGGTACTCGACCTTGGCCTGCTCCGGCACCGAGAAGGCCGACTGGTGGCTGTCATAGTAGGCCTTCAGCGCGGCGGCATCGGGCTGCACCTTGGCGGTGTAGCTGGCCGGCTTGAACACCAGCGCCTGCACATCGCGCTGCTGGTCACGCACGGCGATCAGGCGGTCGAGCAGCGACTTGGGCATGAACGCCGTCGCGGCCACCGAAGCGCCCAGTTGCTGCGTTGCCAGTTCGAAGCGCATGCGTGCGTCGAACTGCTCGGGCGTCATGCCCTGCGACTGCAGCAGCTGCAGGTACGCCTTGTCGTCGATCTTGCCGTCTTTCGTGCGCGGCAGCTGGGCGATCGCCGGCAGGCTGCTGATTTCCTCGAGCAACTTGGCATCCGACACGGTCAGGTGCTCGCGCGCCACGGTATTGGCCATCACGCGCTGCAGGATCAGCTGGTCCAGTACCGCCTTGCGGGCATCCGGGCCCTCGAACTGGCGCGGATCGTAATTGGCACCGAGGATCTGGCGCGCACGCTCGCTCTGGTCACGGACGACGTTGTCGACTTCCTGAACGCTGATGGCCCGGCCATCGACCTTGGCCGCATCGTGCGAGCTGTCCATGAAGCGCGAGTAGCTCTCCACGCCGAAAAACACGAACGACGGGAAAACAAGCACCAGCAGCAGCAAGAGCATCAGGCGCCGGTTGTTGCGTACGAAATCAAGCATGCGGATTCGGGTAGTGGATTGGCACGAAAGACAAACTCCGCGATTCTAGCAGGAGCCGGTGGGGGCGGCCCTTTTGTGCAGGGCGGGAAACTTGCGGCAGAAATGAAAAACGCCCGCTAAAGCGGGCGTTTCATAAAACTGGCGGAGTGGACGGGACTCGCCCACATCCCGCGGGCCGCGGCTGCGCTTGCAAGCGCAGCCCTTCGATTCCCGCCGGAAGCCGCGCAGGCGGCTTCCTCCCCTCCGCAAAATGAAAAACGCCCGCTAAAGCGGGCGTTTCATAAAACTGGCGGAGTGGACGGGACTCGAACCCGCGACCCCCGGCGTGACAGGCCGGTATTCTAACCGACTGAACTACCACTCCATTGTCGGTTGCTTCCTGCCGCATGTTTGCCGCGCTTGCGATGGGGAGCGTGGTGGGTGCTGAGGGGCTCGAACCCCCGACCTACGCCTTGTAAGGGCGCCGCTCTACCAACTGAGCTAAGCACCCGCTCGACCATCGCAGGCAGGCTGCCTGCAGGTTGCTTTCGCTTCGCACCTCGCGGCAGTTGCCGTGGTTTGCGTTGCGAGGGCGCAAGTGTAATACAGGGGATTTCAGTTTGCCAAGGCCGTGCGCATAAAAAAACGCCGCCGGGCATCGCTGCCCCGCGGCGTTCATTTCACTCTGCCCGGATCAGTGGTGCAAGCGCTCCACCTTGGCCGCGGCCTTGTCCGCCACGTCAGCGGGCTTGGCATCGTCTTCCGGCAACGGCTCGGGCTTGCGCTCGAGCGCCAGTTCCAGCACCTTGTCGATCCAGCGGACCGGCACGATCTCGATGGCGTTCTTCACGTTGTCGGGGATCTCGGCCAGATCCTTGACGTTTTCCTCCGGGATCAGCACCAGCTTGATGCCGCCACGGTGGGCCGCCAGCAGCTTCTCCTTCAGGCCGCCAATCGGCAGCACCTCGCCGCGCAGCGTGATCTCGCCGGTCATGGCGACATCCGCGCGCACCGGGATGCCGGTCAGCACCGACACCAGCGCCGTGGTCATGGCACCGCCTGCCGAAGGGCCGTCCTTGGGCGTGGCGCCTTCGGGCACGTGGATGTGGATGTCGCGCTTCTCGAACATCTCATCCGTGATACCCAGGCGACGTGCCCGCGAACGCACCACCGAACGCGCAGCCTCGACCGACTCCTTCATCACATCGCCCAGCGAACCGGTGCGGGTGATGTTGCCTTTGCCCGGCATGATCGCGGCTTCGATGGTCAGCAGGTCGCCACCCACCTCGGTCCACGCCAGCCCGGTCACCTGGCCAACCTGGTTTTCCTTGCCGGCCAGGCCGAAGTCGTACTTGCGCACGCCCAGGAATTTGTCCAGGTTCTCGGAATCGACCTTGATCGTGCCCGACTCCTTCTTCAGCAGCAGCAGCTTGACCACCTTGCGGGCGATCTTGGACACCTCGCGTTCCAGCGAACGAACGCCTGCTTCACGCGTGTAGTAGCGGATGATGTCGCGGATCGCATCTTCTGCGACCTCGATCTCGCCTGCCTTCAGACCATTGTTCTTGATCTGCTTGGGCAGCAGGTAGCGCTGGGCGATATTGACCTTCTCGTCCTCAGTGTAACCCGACAGGCGGATCACTTCCATACGGTCGAGCAGCGGCGGCGGGATGTTCAGCGAGTTCGACGTCGCCACGAACATCACGTCGGAAAGGTCAAAGTCCACCTCGATATAGTGGTCCTGGAACGTGTGGTTCTGTTCCGGGTCCAGCACCTCGAGCAGCGCCGACGACGGATCGCCGCGGAAATCCATGCCCATCTTGTCGATTTCATCGAGCAGGAAGAGCGGATTGCGCACGCCGACCTTGGACAGGCTCTGCAGGATCTTGCCCGGCATCGAACCGATGTAGGTACGGCGGTGGCCGCGGATCTCGGCCTCGTCACGCACGCCACCCAGTGCCATGCGCACGAACTTGCGGTTCGTCGCGCGCGCCACTGACTGGCCGAGCGAGGTCTTGCCCACGCCGGGAGGCCCGACCAGGCACAGGATCGGCGCCTTCACCTTGTCCACGCGCTGTTGCACCGCGAGGTACTCGAGAATGCGTTCCTTGACCTTCTCCAGGCCGTAGTGGTCTTCATCCAGCACGCGCTCGGCGTTGGCCAGGTCGTTGTTGACCTTGCTCTTCTTGCGCCACGGCAGGTTCACCAGCGTGTCGATGTAGTTGCGCACGACAGTGGCTTCGGCCGACATCGGCGACATCAGCTTGAGCTTCTTGAATTCGGCGTCGGCCTTCTTCTTGGCTTCCTTCGGCATGCGCGCCGCCTTGATGCGCTTGTCGAGCTCTTCCAGGTCGGCGCCTTCTTCGCCCTCGCCCAGTTCCTTCTGGATGGCCTTGACCTGCTCGTTCAGGTAGTACTCGCGCTGGCTCTTCTCCATCTGGCGCTTGACGCGGCCACGGATGCGCTTTTCAACCTGCAGGATGTCGATCTCGCCCTCGAGCTGCGACAGCAGGCTTTCCAGGCGCTCGGTCACATTGACCATCTCCAGGATCTTCTGCTTCTGCTCGAGCTTGATCGGCAGGTGCGCGGCGATGGTGTCGGCCAGGCGGCCTGCCTCGTCGATGCCCGACAGCGAGGTCAGGATCTCCGGCGGGATCTTCTTGTTGAGCTTTACGTACTGGTCGAACTGCGACACGATCGCGCGGCGCAGGGCCTCGGTCTCGGCGCTTTCGCCAGGTGCGGGCGGCACGGGCACGGCTTCGCACATGAAGTGCGAATCGTCCTCGCTCACCTCGCGGATATTGGCACGCTGGGTACCCTCGACCAGCACCTTCACGGTACCGTCGGGCAGCTTCAGCATTTGCAGGATATTGGCGATGCAGCCGACCTCGTACAGGTCGTCGGCGGTCGGCTCGTCCTTGGCCGCCGTCTTCTGGGCTACGAGCATGATGCTCTTGCCCGCCTCCATCGCAGTCTCAAGCGCCTTGATGGACTTCGGGCGTCCCACGAACAGCGGGATCACCATGTGCGGAAACACCACCACGTCGCGCAGCGGCAACAGTGGGAGGCGAATCGGCTCGGCCGGGAGGAGTTGTGTTCCGGACATCATTTTCCCCAAGTCAGTCATTTAAGGCGTAAGTTGGGCCGCCTGAGTCGATTACAAGATACGTGCCAATCGATTCACCAAGACAGGAAGATGCCGCTTCCTGCACTTGCAGGCCCCTCTGAAACAGCATACCCGCGTTTCCTCCTTCTCGTCGGTGGAAATAAACAAAAAAAGCCGCTCGCTTCTACGCGAACGGCTTTCTCGCCTGGCTGCCGGTGTGGTTCCAACCACTTACCACCGATGGCAGCCCTCGCGTCAGTTGGAGCCTGCCACTTTCGGCTGCTGCTCTTCGTACATCAGCAGCGGCGGCGCGTCGCCGGTGATCGTATTTTCATCGATCACCACCTTTTGCACGCCCTTGTAATTCGGCAGGTCATACATGACGTCCATCAGCGATTGCTCCAGGATCGAACGCAGGCCACGGGCACCGGTCTTGCGGCGGATTGCCTTGCGCGCGATGGCGGTGAGCGCGCCGGGGCGGATTTCCAGCTCGACGCCTTCCATCGCCAGCAGCTTCTGGTATTGCTTTACCAGCGCGTTCTTGGGCTCGACCAGGATCTGCATCAGCGCGGCCTCGTCCAGCTTGGACAGCGTGGCGACCACCGGCAGGCGGCCGATCAGTTCCGGGATCAGGCCGAACTTGATCAGGTCTTCCGGCTCGGTCTGCGGCAGGACTTCGCTGACTTCGCGCTCTTCCTTGCTCTTGACCTGCGCGGCAAAGCCGATGCCGGTCTTGTCCGAACGCTGCATGATGACCTTTTCCAGGCCGTCGAAGGCACCGCCGCAAATGAACAGGATGTTGGTCGTGTCCACCTGCAGGAAATCCTGGTTCGGGTGCTTGCGGCCGCCCTGCGGCGGCACCGAGGCCATGGTGCCCTCGATCAGCTTGAGCAGCGCCTGCTGCACGCCCTCGCCCGAGACGTCGCGCGTAATCGACGGGTTGTCGGACTTGCGCGAAATCTTGTCGATCTCATCGATGTAGACGATGCCGCGCTGCGCCTTTTCGACTTCATAGTTGCAGTTCTGCAGCAGCTTCTGGATGATGTTCTCGACGTCCTCGCCCACGTAGCCGGCTTCGGTCAGCGTGGTCGCGTCAGCGATCACGAACGGCACGTTGAGCAGGCGCGCCAGCGTCTGCGCGAGCAGCGTCTTGCCGGAGCCGGTCGGCCCGATCAGCAGGATGTTGCTCTTGGACAGCTCGACATCGTCCTTCTTGCCGAGGTGCTTCAGGCGCTTGTAGTGGTTGTACACCGCCACAGCCAGGATCTTCTTGGCCTGTTCCTGGCCGATCACATACTGGTCCAGGCTTTCGCGGATTTCGTGGGGCGTGGGCAGGTCCGAGCGCGCGGCCGCGGCGGCGTCTTTCTCGGTTGCGGTGGCTTCGTCACGAATGATCTCGTTGCACAGGTCGATGCATTCGTCGCAAATGAACACCGAGGGGCCCGCGATCAGCTTCTTGACCTCATGCTGGCTCTTGCCGCAAAAGGAGCAGTAAAGAAGCTTTTCGCTGGATGAACCTTTTTTGTCCGCCATAGGAATCAGTCACTTTTGCATTGCGCACACCGCGGGGCGAAAGGCTCCCCGGCGATACGCTTTAAACGCATCATACGCCAAAACAATTGGCCTCACCGGCGCTCTCCCCCGGCTGTGGGGCAAAAGCAAAAAACGAGGCACAAGGCCTCGTTCCGGTGTAGCCTTCGCCATTTGGTGCAACGCTGCCGCGCCGGACGTCCCGCGCAATGCGGGTTGCCCGGCTACCACAACGGCGGCCAGTGGCATCAGCCGCGGCGGGCAATGACCTTGTCCACCAGGCCGTAGTCCACTGCCTGGTCGCCGCTCATGAAGTTGTCGCGATCGGTATCGCGCGCAATCTTCTCGACCGGCTGGCCGGTCACTTCCGACAGGATGCTGTTCAGCCGCTCGCGCAGGTACAGGATCTCGCGCGCCTGAATCTCGATATCCGAGGCCTGGCCGCGCGCGCCGCCCAGCGGCTGGTGGATCATGATGCGCGAGTTCGGCAGCGCGAACCGCTTGCCTTTCGCACCAGCCGCCAGCAGGAAGGCACCCATGCTTGCCGCCATGCCCATGCAGAGCGTGGACACGTCGGGCTTGATGAACTGCATGGTGTCGTAGATCGCCAGCCCCGCCGACACGGAACCGCCCGGCGAGTTGATATAGAGCGACACGTCCTTGTCGGGGTTTTCGCTCTCCAGGAACAGCAGCTGCGCCACCACCAGGTTGGCGGTCTGGTCGTTGACCTCGCCCACCATAAACACCACACGCTCCTTCAGCAGGCGCGAATAGATGTCATAGGCGCGCTCGCCCCGGCCGGACTGCTCGACGACCATCGGCACCAGCCCCAGGCCCTGGGTTTCCAGCGCCGAAGCCTGCGTGGTGGCGAGACGGTCAAGCAAATCATTGCGGGTCATGCAGGTTCTCCATGGATTCATCGGATCGCAAGGCAATCAGTCACTCGGGACACCGGCCCGCTCCCCCGCGCCTTGGCGCCGAAGAAAGCGGGCTTGCGGGTTATCCCCGACCTCAGGCTTGCTGCTGGTTGCCTTCGGCGGTGAGTTCCTCGAAGGACACCTTCTTGTCGGTGACCTTGGCCTTGTCGCACACGAAATTTACCACGTTGTTTTCGAGCACGTAGGCTTCCATTTCGGCAAGGCGCTGCTGGTCGCCGTAGTACCAGCGCATCACTTCCTTCGGGTCTTCGTAGCTCTTGGCGAAGTCTTCGATCTCAGCCTTGATCTGGTCGGCCTTGGCTTCCAGGCCATTGGCCTTGACGATCTCGGCCAGGATCAGGCCCAGCTTGACGCGGCGCTCAGCCTGCTGCGTGAACATCTCGGCCGGGATCGGCATGTCCTTGGCGTTAGGCATGCCACGCTGTTCCAGGTCGCGGCGGGCCATCTCGACCAGGCGTTCCTGGTCCTGCTCGATCAGGGCCTTGGGCACTTCCAGCTCGCTTGCCTTCAGCAGGGCTTCCATGACCTGGTCCTTCAGCATGGAATGCGTGCGGCGCTTGACTTCGCGCTCCAGGTTCTCGCGGATGTCGGCGCGCATTTTCTCAACGCTGCCGTCGGCGATGCCCAGCGACTTGGCGAAGGCTTCGTTGACTTCCGGCAGGTGGGCCCACTCGATCTTCTTCAGCGTCACGGTGAACTCGGCAGTCTTGCCGGCCACTTCCTTGCCGTGGTAGTCCTCCGGGAATGCCAGCGGGAAGGTCTTGCTCTCGCCGACCTTCAGACCCAGCGCGGCTTGCTCGAACTCGGGCAGCATGCGGCCTTCGCCCAGCACGAACGGGAAGTCCTCGGCCTTGCCGCCGGCGAACTCTTCACCGTCGATCTTGCCGACGAAGTCCAGCGTCACGCGGTCGCCATTCTGGGCCGCGACGTCGGCACCGCCGTCGCCGTGCTCGCCGGCTTCGCCGCGGGTGTGGTAATGCACGCGCTGCTTGCGCAGGATGTCGACGGTCTTGTCGACTTCGGCGTCGGTGATCTCGGTGCCGGTACGGGTGACTTCGGCAGCCGCCAGGTCGCCGATCTTCACTTCCGGGTACACCTCGAAGGTGGCATCGAACGCGACCTGGTCAGCGTCCACGCCTTCGGTCTTGATCTCGAACTTGGGCTGGCCGGCAACCTTGACGTCCTGCTCCTTGGTGAGGTCGAAGAACTTGCGCGCGGCCTTGTCGAAGCGCACTTCGAACTCGACTTGCTGGCCGTATTGCTTCTCGACCATCTTCATCGGCACCTTGCCCGGACGGAAGCCCGACATCTTCACGGTCTTCGACAGGCGAACCAGGCGCTCCTGCTTTTCCTTCTCCACTTCGGCCTTGGGGATGGCCAGGGTCACCTTGCGGTCCAGCTTGCCGAGGTTCTCAATCACGTTCGACATGGTCGTAGATCCAATCCAGAAATGTAGTTGTGTTCGTTGGCGCTACCGCTTGCGCTGCGCCATTTGCAGCACTGCCTGGGGCCGACGCGGCGCGACGGCGCACGGAGGGCTCCGCGCAAACGGAAAACGAGGATTATCGCACGGTTTCGGTTCGGTTCCGGCAGTTTTTACCCTGAAGCGGGCCAGGAACTGCTTTCCGGCACCTTCGCCGCTAGCCCACCTGGCCGTGGCGCAGCGCGCGCAGCAGCAGGCGTGCCGGATCGATGGCATCGGCCAGGTCGACCTCGAGCGGCAATGGCTCGCCTTCGATCTGGCTGGCCAGCAGCTCGGCCCCCAGTGCTGCCCAGGTGAGGCCGCGCGACCCATAGGCAAGGGCTGCGTACAGGCCTGGGACACGTGGCAGGTCGCGCAGGTGCGCGCCGCGCAACGCATTCGCGTGTGCACGCGCGGCCGCCTCGTCGGCGACCTGCCCGATCAGCGGCAGCCGGTTGTGCGTAACCGTGCGCACGCCGACATAGCCCGTCAGCGTGGCGGGATCGATACCGGCCACCGCGCCAGACTGCCGCGGCAGCAGACCAGCCAGGCGTGCAAGGTTTGCCGCATGCACTTCCGGACGCTCGGCCAGTGGCCCTTCGTCAGGGTCGTAGCTGGACCCGACACGGCCTGTGCCGTCCGCGGCACGCGGCAGCAGGTAGCCGGCGCCCGTTACCACGCAGTCCGGCCAGCGGCCGATCGCATCGGCCTGCGCTGCGGGCAGCGTGGTGAGCTGGCCGCGCACGCGCCGCATGGTCCAGTGCTGTTGCGGCAGCAGTTGCTGCGCCTCGTGCGCATTGGCCAGCACCAGCACCGGCGCCGACGCCAGTACGGCGCCGTCAGCGTCCAGCGCGTGCCACTGGTCATCTTCGCGCGCGATGCTTGCCACGCGGCAACCGAAGCGCGCGGTGACCGCGTCGCCGGCACGGGCCAGCTGCGCCACGCAGATGTCGGGCGGCGCCACCCAGCCGCCGGCGGGAAACCACAGCCCTCCCCGCGGCACGCCGGCACGGTGGGCAGACGCTGCCTCCTCCGCGCTCATCCAGCGCACGAACGATTCCGGCAATCCCATGGCCACCAGCGCGGTGCGCTGGGCCTCGCCTTCGGCCTCGTCCTCGCCGATCTGCAGCACGCCGCAGCCGTGCCAGTTGACCGGATGCCCGGCCTCGCACAACGCGCCCCAGGCGCGCAGTGCGTACAGGTTGCCGGCGCGCGAAAGGCGCGACAGCAGGCTGTCGTCGGCGGACAAATGGGCATGCATGGCCGCCGCGCGGTGCGCCGAGGTCTGCCGCGCGGGGCCGTCGTGGCCATCGAACAGCGTAATGCGCCAGCCGCGCGCGGCCAGGCGCTCGGTCACGGCGCAACCGGCCAGACCGGCACCGATCACGATGGCATGCCGATCGGGCCACTGCGCCGCCGGCGGCGGCGCATGGCGGCGCAACTTCCACAGCGGCCGGAAGCGCGCGACCGTCATGTCGCGCTTGCCGCCGAAGCCCGGCGCCTTGCTGACTTCGAACCCGACCTCCTTCAGCCCTCGCCGTACGAACCCCGCGGCGGTGTAGGTAGCCAGCGTCGCGCCCGGCCGGGCCAGCCGCGCCAGCCCCCGGAACACCGGCGGCGACCACATGTCCGCATTGCGCGCCGGCGAAAAGCCGTCGAGGTAGAAGGCATCGGCACCCACCGCCAGCTTCGGCAGCAATTGCTCGGCGTCACCCAGCGCCAGCGTCAGCACCACTTGCCCGCCGTCGAATGCCAGCCGGTGCAGGCCAGGCAAGGCATCGGGCCATTGCGCCTGCAGCGCCTGCGCCAGCGGCTCCAGCCCATCCAGGCCGTCGTGCAGCCGCGCCAGGCCCTCTCGCGTGAAGGGATGCTTCTCGATCGAGACGAAATGCAGCGAGCCGCAGCGCTGGGGATCGTCGCGCCACGCCTGCCAGGTTGCCAGGAAATTCAGCCCCTGGCCGAAGCCGGTCTCGACGATGACGAACTGGCGCTGGCCGGCCCACGCCTGCGGCAGGCCATTGCCGCCGAGGAAGACGTAGGCGGCCTGCGCCAGCCCGCCTTCGGTGCTGTGGTAGACGTCGTCGTAGCGGGGTGAGTACGGGGTGCCTTCGGCAGACAGGATGGGCTCGGCGGGCTCGAGTGCGCGCGGCATGGGATACGGATACTAGGGGCCCGGGCGGACGTGCCGGACATGGGAGGGGGCGACTCGCCGCGGATGGTAGCATAGCGGCCTTCCCCGCAGTGGCCACGCCGCCCTGCTCCCGACCCTGCGCCTCAGCGGCGCCCCGCTTCGCCATGCTCAGCTATCGTCACGCCTTCCATGCCGGCAACCATGCCGATGTCCTCAAACATGCCGTCGTCGTGCAGTTGCTCGAGCACCTTGCGCAGAAGGACAAGGCGTTCTGGTATATCGACACCCACGCCGGCGCCGGGCTCTATGCGCTCGAGCACGAATGGGCGCAGAAGAAGGCCGAGTTCGAGACCGGCATTGCGCCCCTGTGGCAGGCCGCCGCCAGCGGCACCGCGCTGCCGCCGCTGCTGGACGAGTACCTGGACCAGGTCCGGGCGCTGAACCAGGACGGCAACCTGCGCCACTACCCTGGTTCGCCATGGCTGGCCTGGCAGATGCTGCGCGAGCACGACCGGCTGCGCCTGTTCGAACTGCACAGCACCGAAATCCAGGTGCTACGCGACAACTTCCGCGGCGCCGGCCGCCGCGTGATGCTGTACGACGGCGACGGCTTCGGCGGCATCAAGGCGATCCTGCCGCCGCCGCCGCGGCGCGCGCTGGTGCTGGTGGACCCGTCCTACGAAGACAAGCAGGACTACGCCCGCACCGTGCAGACCGTGCGCGACGGCCTGGAGCGCTTTGCCACGGGCGTCTACGCGGTCTGGTATCCCCAGGTGCAACGGCGCGAATCGCTGCAGCTGCCGGTGCAGCTGAAGGCCCTGCCGCTCAAGAGCTGGCTGCACGTGACGCTGACGGTCAGGCACCCGGCCGAAGGCGGGCTGGGGTTGCACGGCAGCGGCATGTTTATCGTCAACCCGCCGTGGCGGCTGAAGGAAATGCTGCAGGAGGCGATGCCGCTGCTGGTCGGCCTGCTCGGCCAGGACGACGGCGCGAAGTTCACGCTGGAAGCCGAAGAGCGGTAGCGCGAGGCGCCGCCGCGCCCGTTAGCGCCAGCTAGCGCAAATCAGCGCGGCAAGCGCCGGCCGCGGTTGCGCCACAGCCAGTCCAGCGCCAGGCCTGCCAGCACCCCGCAGGTGTCCGCCACCAGGTCGAGCCAGTCGGCTTCGCGGTAGGCGGTCATGCCCTGCAGCAACTCGATCACGCCGCCATAAGCAACCAGCACCACCAGCAAGGCTAGCCAGTGGCCGCCATAGGCGCGCCGCCCCAGCAGCGCCAGCACAACGAAGGCCAGCAGGTGGTTGCCCTTGTCCCAGCCTGTGCTTGGCAACGGCTGGGATGGCGGCATCAGCGACAGGGCCAGCACGGCGCAGGCACAGGCCCAGAACAGCAGACGCCACGGCGGCGCCTTCAAAGAGGAAGTCAGACCAGGGAGCATGGGACGGGGAGCGCGCCGCCCCAGGCGGCACGCGTTGGCAATGCCGACAATATATATCGACGGCCGGCAGGGGTGGATTCCCCCGGCGCCTTGCGCTACAATCCGCAGCCTCGTTGCGCTGCAGGCGCATAAGCTGCCACGGCAGGCGCCGGCAGCAGCGGACCGATGAAAGGCGGGCAGTTCCAGCCGCCTTTTTTGCTTTCGTGTCCCGCACAGGCAACGAGCATCGCGGCCGCCCGTCCGGGCTGCGCCGCAAGGACCGCGAGGGTGGCGAAATTGGTAGACGCACCAGGTTTAGGTCCTGACGCCAGCAATGGTGTAGGGGTTCGAGTCCCCTCCCTCGCACCATCCGCCTCTTCCCGTGGCGGTCTCACCACATCCCCAGTCGAACCGATAACGCCGCGGCAGATCGCATAGCCATGGAGCTTCCGCACGTGAAACTTCAGCGCTATCATGGCCGGCATATCGTTATTCGATATGCCCGTATATTGGTGCAATATCCTGCCATCGTGGTGCAGCGGGCCCGTCGCTGGTGCCCCCGTGCCGCCCCGCCCCCGCAGCCAGCCCCACAAAACTGACCGACCCATGGCGACCAAGCCCGGCCACCCAACAGCGCCCTCCCCCGACCGCGACAACCCGCTCTTCAACCAGTCGCTCGAGAAAGGCCTCGAAGTCCTGCGCGCCTTCAACGGCGTCCACCGCACGCTGACGTTGCCCGAGCTGGCCACGCTGACCGGCATGACCAAGAGTTCGGCCCAGCGCACGGTCCATACGCTGGAGGCGCTCGGCTACGTCGACAAGCATCCGCAGACCCGCCGCTTCCGCCTGACGCCGCGGGTCATGGAGATCGGCTACAACTACCTTGCCGCCGATGCGCTGATCCCGGTGGCCAGTCCTTACCTGTCGCAGCTCGCCGCCGCCAGCGGCGAGACCGCCAACCTGACCGAGCCGGTCGGGCTCGACATGGTCTACGTGGCGCAGTTGATGACCGCCAAGCACATGCCGGTACTGACGCCGGTGGGCATGCGCATCCCGATGTATTGCACCAGTTCCGGCCGCGCCTACCTGAGTACGCTGCCCGACGCGCAGGTGCGGGAGATGCTGGAGCAGTCCGAGCGCGTCGCGCGAACGCCGGCGACGCTGACCGACGTGGCGGCGATCCTGGCCCGCGTCGAGGAATGCCGCACTGTGGGCTACGCCTCCAATGAGGAGGAACTTTTTCTCGGCGACATGGGCCTGGCCGCGCCGATCGTCAACAGCCAGGGCCAGGCGGTCGGCGCCGTCCACGTGTCGCCGCCGGCGAGCCGCTGGACCATGGCCGATGCCAGGAAAAGATTGGCGCCGCTGGTGCAGGAATGCGCGTGGGCGATCTCCCGCTCGATCGCCCACTGACCGCGGGCGCCGAAACGAGCTGGCTTCGCGGGAGGTGGTAGAACACCTGAGTGCCAATGGCTTTCACAGCCCCTCCACGCGATCTATGCTGAAGGTGTTGGAGCGGTGTTGCACAGTTCCCCGGCCACTCCAGTCTTCATCTCAGCCCTTCGGAGGGCATATGAAAGTTTCTGCCTTGCTGTTGGCAGCGTCGATGGCCGCTGGCTGGTCATCGCTCGCCCAGGCTGCCGGATGCCAGTACGACATGCAGTGCAAAGGGGAGCGGATCTGCCAGCAAGGGCAGTGCGTGTTCCCCGATGCCGAAGAAACGGCTGAAGCCGGCGGACCGGGACCGGCCCCGGCCCTGGCTCCGCCGATCAAGCGCACACCGATGCCTCCGCCGCCGCGCGGCTGCTGCACGGTGGCAGGCAAGCTCAAGCTGTCGCCGGCCTCGGCCTCCGACACCAGCCTGGCCAACGGCGACGCTTGCCAGGGCCTGACCAACTCCGGCAAGCCGGTTCCCGGCACGATCTGCAACTAGGCGCGCAGGCCGTCCGGCCCGCGCCTGCAATGGCCGCGCGCTGGCTGGCGCTAGCGCGCTTGCGCCAGCATGGCTTGCAGCAGCACGTTGGCGCCCGCCTCGATATGCTCGGGCAGCGCGTCCTCCAGCTCGTTATGGCTGATGCCGTCCTTGCAGGGCACGAAGATCATGCCGGTGGGCGCGCGCCGTGCGACGTAGACCGCGTCGTGGCCGGCGCCGCTGACCACGTCCATGTGCGGCAGCCCGAGCATGGCCGCCGCGCGCCGCGCGCTGTCGACGCACGCGGGCGCGAACTCGCACGGCGCGAACTTGACCACCTGGCGGATCCCGACCTCGACACCGGCGGCCGCGGCGATGCCTTCGAAGGCGGCATGCATGGCCGCATCCATGCGATCGAGCCCGGCCTGCGACAGGTTGCGGAAATCCACTGAAAAATCGACCCGGCCCGGGATCACGTTGCGCGAATTCGGCGTGACCTGCAGGTAGCCGACCGTGCCGCGCCCGTGCGGCGCCTCGTCGCGCGCGATCTGGTTGACCGCATCGACCATGCGCGCGGCGGCCAGCATGGCGTCGTGGCGCAGCGCCAGCGGCGTGGGGCCAGCGTGCGCGTCCATGCCGGTCACGGTCACGTCGTACCACTGCTGCCCGAGCGCGCCCGTGACCACGCCTATCGGTATCCCGGCCGCCTCCAGCACCGGCCCCTGCTCGATATGCGCTTCGAAGTACGCCGCGAACATGCCACCCGGCACCTCGCCCGCGGGATGCGCGCCGAGGTAGCCGATGGCCTGCAGCGCATCGCCCACGCTGACACCGTCGAGGTCGTTCTGCGCGCGCGCAAAGCCGGCGTCGAACTCGCCCGCGAACACCCCCGAGCCCATCATCACCGGCGTAAAGCGCGTGCCTTCCTCGTTGGTCCAGAACGCGACCTCCAGCGGCGCGCGCGTGGCGACGCCGAGGTCATCGAGCGTGCGCATGACCTCAAGGCCGGCCAGCACGCCGAAGTTGCCATCGAACTTGCCGCCCGAGGGCTGCGTGTCGATATGGCTGCCGGTGGCCACGGCGCGCGCAGCGGGATCGGTGCCGGCACGCCGCGCGAACACGTTGCCGATCTCGTCGACACGCACGTCGAGCCCGGCCTCGCGGCACCACTGCACAACCAGATCGCGCCCTTTTCGGTCGGCCTCGGTCAGCGCGATGCGGCATACGCCGCCCTTGGCCGTCGCGCCGATCGCTGCGAGGTCCATCAGCGATTGCCACAGGCGGGCGCCATTGATGCGGGGAAGGTGTGTCGGTTCCATGTCTGCTGGTTGGTGAGGGAATGACATCGGTTCAGCAAGAAGCAGACCACCGCATGCAGCCGCTGCAGCGGCAGCTACCGCCGCCGCCAAAGTGGCACATGACTTGCTTTGCCGACCTGCGTCCCTTCACACGTGACCTCACGCCAAACCAGGAGCAAGCCTGTGCACCACGTCCCCTCCCCTCTCGCGAAAGGCCTCAAGTCCGCCGCTTCCCTGATGAGCGCCGCCGCGCTGACGCTGCTCGCACTGCCCGGGGCCGCGCATGCCGACAAGGTGCTGCGCATCGGCATGACCGCGGCCGACATCCCGCGCACGCTCGGCCAGCCCGACCAGGGCTTCGAAGGCAACCGCTTCTCCGGCATCCCCATGTACGACGGACTGACGCAGTGGGACCTGTCCAAGGGCAACGGCCCCAGCCTGCTGATCCCGGGCCTGGCCACCGAATGGAAGGTCGATGCCAGGGACAAGACCAAATGGGTGTTCAAGCTGCGCCCCGGCGTCAAGTTCCATGACGGCACTCCGTTCAACGCCGATGCCGTGGTGTGGAACGTCGGCAAGGTCCTGGACAAGACCGCGAAGCAGTTCGACCCGAGCCAGGTCGGCGTGACCGCGTCGCGCATGCCGACGCTGCGCTCCGCGAAGAAGGTCGACGACCTCACGGTGGAGCTGGTCACGTCCGAGCCGGACTCTTTCCTGCCCTACAACCTGACCAACCTGTTCATGGCTTCGCCCACGCAGTGGGAGAAGAAATTCGCCGCGGTGCCGGCCTCGGTCACCGAGCCGGTGGAGCGCTCCAAGCAGGCGTGGGTGGCCTTTGCCGCCGAAGCCGCCGGCACCGGCCCGTTCAAGATGAGCCGTTTCGTCCCGCGCGAGCGCCTGGAAGTGGTGCGCAATGCGCAATACTGGGACGCAAAGCGCGTGCCGAAGATCGACAAGGTGGTGATGGTGCCGATGCCCGAGGCCAACGCCCGCACCGCCGCGCTGCTGTCGGGGCAGGTCGACTGGATCGAGGCACCCGCGCCTGACGCCGTCGCGCAGATCAAGAGCCGCGGCTTCCAGGTCTATGCCAACACGCAGCCGCATATGTGGCCATGGCAACTGTCGTTTGCGCCCGGCTCGCCGTGGCTGGACAAGCGCGTGCGCCAGGCGGCCAACCTGTGCGTCAACCGCGGCGGGCTGAAGACGCTGCTGGGCGGCTACATGGCCGAGGCCAAGGGCATCGTCGAGGCCGGCAATCCGTGGTGGGGCAATCCGAAATTCGACATCAAGTACGACCCGGCCGCCGCGAAGAAGCTGATGCAGGAGGCCGGCTACTCGGCCGCCAGGCCGGTCAAGGTGAAGGTGCAGGTGTCGGCCTCGGGCTCCGGCCAGATGCAGCCGCTGCCAATGAACGAGTACGTGCAGCAGAACCTGAAGGAGTGCTTCATCGACGTCGACTTCGACGTGGTCGAGTGGAACACGCTCTTCACCAACTGGCGCGTCGGCGCCAAGGACGCCAGCGCGCACGGCGCCAATGCGATCAACGTCAGCTTCGCGGCAATGGACCCGTTCTTCGCGATGGTGCGCTTCGTCAGCACCAAGACCCAGCCGCCGGTTTCCAACAACTGGGGCTACTTCGGCAATGCCGAGTTCGACAAGCTGATCGAGGAAGCGCGCACTTCGTTCGACGAGAAAGCGCGCGACGCGGCGCTGTCCAGGCTGCATGCGCGCATCGTCGAGGAGTCGCCGTTCGTGCTGATTGCGCATGATGTCGGCCCGCGCGCGATCTCGAAGAAGGTCAAGGGCGTGGTGCAGCCGCAGAGCTGGTTTATCGACATCGCGACGATGTCGATGGATTGATCCGCCTGCCGTCTACACCGTCGTTCCCGCCTGCGCGGGAACGGCGGTGGTTCCCCGCAGCCCGCCTCACCTGGATACCGCCAGCCATGCAATACCTGTTCCGCCGCATCCTCTATGCCGTCCCGATCCTGCTTGGGGTGGCGCTGCTGTGCTTCTCGCTGGTTCACATCGCACCGGGCGACCCGCTGGTGTCGGTGCTGCCGCCCGACGCCTCCGAAGAACTGCGCCGCCAGCTCACCGCGCTCTACGGCTTCGACAAGCCCTTCCTGGAGCAATTCGTCCACTGGCTCTGGCGCGCCCTGCACGGCGACCTGGGGACGTCCATCGCCACCAGCCGCCCGGTGATGGCCGAAGTCGGCAACGCCGTGGTCAATTCGCTGCGGCTGGCGACCATCGCCACGCTGATCGGCTTCAGCTTCGGCTGCCTGTTCGGCTTCGTCGCGGGCTACCTGCGCGATTCGATCGCCGACCGCACCGCATCGCTGCTGTCGGTGCTGGGCGTCAGCATCCCGCACTACTGGCTCGGCATGGTGCTGGTGATCGCGTTCTCGGTGCTGCTCGGCTGGCTGCCGGCTACCGGCGCGGGACCGGGAGGCTCGGGCGACTGGGCGTGGGACTGGGAGCACATGCAGTACATGCTGCTGCCCGCGGTGACCATGTCGGTGATCCCGATGGGCATCGTCGCGCGCACCGTGCGCGCGCTGGTGGCGGAGATCCTGTCCAACGAGTTCATCGTCGGCCTGCGGGCACGCGGGCTGTCGGACCTGGCCGTGTTCCGCCATGTGCTGAAGAACGTCGCGCCGACCGCGCTGTCGGTGATGGGCCTGCAGCTGGGCTACCTGCTTGGTGGCTCGATCCTGATCGAGACGGTGTTCTCGTGGCCCGGCACCGGCTTCCTGCTCAATTCCGCCATCTTCCAGCGCGACTTCCCGCTGCTGCAAGGCACGATCCTCGTGCTGGCGGTGTTCTTCGTGCTGCTCAACCTGCTGGTCGACACGCTGCAGACGCTGTTCGACCCGCGCATCCAGCGCAGCTAGCGCCAGGGAGACCGCCATGCAAATGACGCTAGACAACCGCTCGCAAGCCGCGCCGGCGGTGCAGCGCTCGCCCGGCTACTGGGCGACGGTGGGCCGCCGCCTGCTGCGCAACAAGCTCGCAATGCTGGCCGCGCTGGTGCTGCTGGCGCTGGTGCTGATGGCGCTGTTCGCGCCGATGCTGATGCCGGCCGACCCGTATGCCTCGTCCATCCTCAAGCGCCTGAAGCCGATCGGCACCGAGCACTTCCCCCTCGGCACCGACGAGCTGGGCCGCGACATGCTGTCGCGCCTGATGCTGGGCGCAAGGCTGTCGCTGTTCATGGGCATCGCGCCAGTGCTGCTGGCCTTTGTCATCGGCAGCACGCTTGGCATCGTCGCCGGCTATGCCGGCGGCTGGACCAACACCGTGATCATGCGCGTCACCGACATCCTCTATGCCTTCCCGTCGGTGCTGCTGGCGATCGCGCTGTCCGGCACGCTGGGCGCCGGCGTGGGCAACGCGCTGCTTTCGCTGACCATCGTCTTCATACCGCAGATCGTGCGCGTAGCGGAAAGCGTGACCACGCAGGTGCGCAACCGCGAGTTCGTCGATGCGGCGCGTGCCTCGGGCGCCTCGTCGCTGACGATCGTGCGCGCCCACGTGCTCAACAACGTGCTGGGGCCGATCTTCGTCTATGCCACCAGCCTCATCTCGGTATCGATGATCCTGGCCTCGGGGCTGTCCTTCCTCGGGCTGGGCGTGAAGCCGCCCGAACCCGAGTGGGGCCTGATGCTCAACACGCTGCGCACCGCGATCTACACCCAGCCGTGGGTGGCCGCGCTGCCCGGCGCCATGATCTTCCTGACCTCGGTCTCGTTCAACCTGCTGGCCGACGGGATCCGTTCGGCCATGGAAATCAAGGACTGAACCATGCCAGCACTGATGCAGGCCCCTTCCCCCACTGCCGCGCGCGATATCGGCGGCCCGGCCCAGCCACTGGTGATCGCCCGCCAGCTGGTCAAGCACTTCCCGATCAAGTCCGGCATGCCCGGCCTGCGCCCGCGCGCAGCCGCGGTGCGCGCGGTCGACGGCGTCAGCTTCGACGTGCTCAAGGGCGAGACCCTTGGCGTGGTCGGCGAGTCCGGCTGCGGCAAGTCCACCACCGCGCGGCTGCTGATGCAGCTGACCGGGCAGGACAGCGGCGAACTGATCTTCGACGCGCAAGGCGTCGGCTCGGCGCAGTTGCCGATGAAGCAGTTCCGCAGCCAGGTGCAGATGGTGTTCCAGGACAGCTATTCGTCGCTGAACCCGCGTCTGACCATCGAGGAATCGATCTCTTTCACGCCGCGCGTGCACGGCGTGCCGGCGCGCGAGGCCACCGAGCGCGCGCGCTTCCTGCTGCAGCGCGTCGGGCTGGAGCCGGCGCGCTTTGCCGGGCGCTATCCCCACGAACTGTCGGGCGGCCAGCGCCAGCGCGTCAATATCGCCCGCGCGCTCGCCTTGCGCCCGCGGCTGGTGATCCTGGACGAGGCCGTATCGGCGCTGGACAAGTCCGTCGAGGCACAGGTGCTGAACCTGTTGCTCGAACTGAAGGCCGAGTTCGACCTGACCTACGTCTTCATCAGCCACGACCTCAACGTGGTGCGCTACCTGTGCGACCGCGTGATGGTGATGTACCTGGGCAAGGTGGTGGAAATCGGCGACACCGAGACCCTCTACCAGGACCCGGCGCATCCGTACACGCGCGCGCTGCTGGCGTCGATGCCATCGATGGATCCGGACCGCCGCACCGAGGCCGCGCCGCTGGCCGGCGACCCGCCCAATCCGATCGACCCGCCTTCCGGCTGCAGTTTCCACCCGCGCTGCGCCATGGCGCAGGACGCCTGCGCGCGCAGGGAACCGCAGCTGGCCGAACTGGTGCCGGGCCATTCGGCGGCTTGCCTGCTGGCCACCGCGTCCTGAGGAGCCCGACATGACTGCAACCCCACAACAAGCTTCCCCCGGTGCACCCATGGTCTCGGTGCGGGACCTGCACGTCACCTTCTCCGGTGGCGGCAAGACCATCCGCGCGGTCAATGGCGTCTCGCTCGACGTCGGCGCCGGCGAGGCCGTGGCGCTGATCGGCGAATCCGGCTCGGGCAAGAGCGTCACGCTGCGCGCGCTGATGCGTCTGCACCCGCCGCGCCGCACCCGCATGGAAGGCGAGATCCGCATCGACGGCGCCGACGTGATGGCACTGGACCAGCGCGCGCTGGCGCGCCTGCGCGGCGGAACCGTGGCGATGGTGTTCCAGGAGCCGCTGCTGGCACTGGACCCGGTCTACACCGTCGGCCAGCAGATCGTCGAGTGCATCCGCACCCACGGCAAGGTTTCAGCCACCGAGGCGCGGGAACGCGCGCTCAAGGCGCTGGAAGCAGTGCGTATCCCCAGCCCGGAGCGGCGCCTGGCCGCCTACCCGCACGAGATGTCTGGCGGCATGCGCCAGCGCGCCATGATCGCGCTGGCGCTGTCGGCGCGCCCGAACATCCTGCTGGCGGACGAGCCCACCACGGCGCTGGACGCCACCGTGCAGATCCAGGTGCTGATCCTGCTGCGGGAACTGCAGCGCGAACTGGGCCTGTCGATCGTTTTCGTCACCCACGACATCGGCGCCGCGGTGGAAATCGCCGACCGCGTCGCGGTGATGTACGGCGGCCGCATCGTCGAGGAAGGCCCCATTCGCACGCTGCTGCGCGAGGCCCGGCATCCCTACACCATCGCGCTGCTGCAAAGCCGCCAGCACGGCATGGCGCGCGGGCAGCGTCTGCAGGCCATCGGCGGCGCCCCGCCCGACCTCGCCGACCTGCCGCCCGGCTGCACCTTCGCGCCGCGCTGCCCGCATGCGCGCCCGGCCTGCCTGGCAGCAGTGCCGGCGCCGGTCAGCATCGGCGCCGGGCACCGTGTCAGCTGTGTGCTGGCTGCCGAACCGGCCGTTGCCACCGCGGCGTAATCCCGCTATCGCCCCACCTTCCAAGAGATCACCCATGACGCTTGCCACCCATCCCGCCCGCGCCTTCATGCCCTATCCGGACGTTGCCGTGCCCCACGCCGCCGGCGGTCCGCTGCAAGGACTGACCTTTGCCGTCAAGGACTTGTTCGACGTGGCGGGCTATCCCACCGGCGGCGGCAATCCGCATGTGCTGGCGCGCTCGGGCATCAAGGCCGCCACCGCGCCGGCCGTGCAGCGCCTGCTCGATGCCGGCGCCGCCTTCGGCGGCAAGACCCATACCGACGAACTCGCGTTCTCGATGAACGGGAAGAGCGCCCATTACGGGCGGCCGGTCAACGGCGCGGCGCCAGACCGGATCACCGGAGGCTCGTCGTCCGGCTCGGCGGCGGCGGTTTCCCACGGCCTGTGCGCCTTTGCGCTCGGTTCCGATACCGGCGGCTCGGTACGCGCGCCGGCCAGCCACTGCGGGCTGTATGGCATCCGGCCCACGCACGGGCGTATTTCGCTGGCACGCTGCCTGCCGCTGTCCGAGAGCCTGGACACGTGTGGCTTCTTCGCGCGCGACGCGGGCACATTCGCGCGCGTGGCCGAGGTGATGTTTGGCGCCGACCGCAAGCCGCTGCCTTCGCTGCCCCGCGTGCTGCTGGCCACCGACCTGTTTGCGCAGCCCACCGCCGAGGCCTGCGCCGCGCTGTCGCGGGCAATCGCCAGGATCGAGACAGCTCTCGGCAAGGCCTCGCCCATGACGGTGGCCGACCGGCCGCTGTCGGAACTGTGGTGGGCATTCCGCTACATCCAGGGATATGAAGCGTGGCACAGCGACGGCGCGCTGATCGAGCAATACGGGCTGGAGTTGGGTGCCGACGTGGCCGCGCGCTTTGCGTTCTCGAAGGGCGTGACGCGCTCGCAGTTCGATGAGGCCAGCGCAGTGCGGCGCGACTTCATCGCGCATCTCGCCCGCCTGCTGGGCGACGACGGCGTGCTGGTGATGCCGACCATGCCTGACATCGCCCCGCTGCGCGCCACGCCGATCGATGCGCTCGAAAGCTACCGCAACCTGGCCTCGCACACGCTGTGCCTGACGCCGCTGAGCGGCTTTCCGCAAATCAGCCTGCCGCTGGCCAGCCGCGACGGTGCGCCGCTGGGTATCTCGCTGATCGGGCCTGCTGGCAGCGACCGCAGCCTGGTCGCTCTGGCAGAGCGAATCGCCGCCACGCAGGCCTGAGGCCGGATGCCGGGGCTGCTGGCGCCGCCGTCAGCCCGCCAGCGCCCCCACGCCCCCTTCCGGCCGCCTGACGCGGAACCACGCCGCGTACAGCGCCGGCAGGAACAGCAGCGTCAGCACGGTGGCGATGATCAGCCCGCCCATGATCGCCACCGCCATCGGCCCCCAGAACATCGAGCGCGACAGCGGAATCATCGCCAGCACCGCCGCGGCGGCGGTCAGGATGATCGGGCGGAAGCGGCGTACCGCGGCCTCGACAATGGCGGTCCAGGGCGGCACGCCCGCGCTGATGTCCTGCTCGATCTGGTCGACCAGGATCACCGAGTTGCGGATGATCATGCCCAGCAGCGCGGTAATGCCCAGTTGCGCCACGAACCCCATCGGCGCGCGCAGCAGCAGCAGCGTCGCGGCGGCGCCGATCAGGCCCAGCGGCCCGGTCAGGAACACCATCAGCGCGCGCGAGAAGCTGTGCAGCTGCAGCATCAGCAGCGTGAAGATCAGGAAGATGCACAGCGGCAGCTGCGCGGCGATCGACGCGCCGGCCTTGCCGCTTTCTTCTTCCGCGCCGGCCACGGTGATGCGGTAGCCCGCCGGCAGCTGCGCGCGCAGCTTGTCCAGCTGCGGGTTGATCTGCGCGGTCACGGTCGGGCCCTGGATGCCGTCGACCACGTCCGCCTGCACGGTCACGCCGAAGTCGCGGTTCTCGCGCCAGACCACGCCGGGCTCGGACTTCAGCGCCACGCGGGCCACCTGCGTCAGCGGCACGGTGCGGCCGGCATTGGTCGGCACCAGCACGTTGTTCAGGTCGGAAATGGCATCGCGCTCGTTGCGCGGCGTGCGCATCAGGATCTCGATCAGCTTGTCGCCGTCGCGGTACTGGCCTACCTGCACGCCGGTCAGGACAGTCTGCGTCACGCGTGCGATCGCGCTGGTGGTGACGCCCAGCGCGCGTGCCTTGTCCTGGTCGATCTCCAGGCGCAGCATCTTGACGTTCTCGTTCCAGTTGTCATTGACGCCGACCGTGTTCGGGTTCGCGCGCATCATGGCCTTTACCTGGTCGGCCAGCTGGCGCACTGCGCCCGCCTCCGGGCCGATCACGCGGAACTGCACCGGATACGCCACCGGCGGCCCGTTCGGCAGCAGCTTGACGCGGCCGCGCAGGTATGGGAATTCGGTGTCGAGCAGCGTGATGATGCGACGGCGCAGCGCATCGCGCACCTCGGTGCTGACCGGCATCACGATCACCTGCGCCACGTTGCTCTGCGGGAAGATCTGGTCGAGCGGCAGGTAGAAGCGCGGCGCGCCGGTGCCGACGAAGGTGGTCAGGCTCTCCACCTGCTTGTCCTTGCCCACCAGCCGCTCGAAGCGCTTGGCCTCGGCTTCCATCTGGGCAAAGCTGGTGCCTTCCGGCATCCACAGCTCCACCATCAGTTCGGGCCGGCTGGAGTCGGGGAAGAACTGCTTCTCGACAAACTTGAAGGCATAGATGCCGAGCGCGAACGTTACCAGCGTGACTGCGATCACGAGCTTGCGCCAGCTCACGCACCAGTCCACCAGCCGGCGGAAGCGCGCGTAGAACGGCGTATCGAACACCTCATGATGCTCGCCGGCGCCCGGCCCACGCGTCTTGAGCAGCAGGTAGCCGAGGTAAGGCGTGAAATACACTGCCGCCAGCCACGACAGCACCAGCGCCAGCGCGGTCACGGCAAAGATCGCGAAGGTGTACTCGCCCACCGTCGACCGCGCCAGCCCGACCGGCAGGAAGCCCGCCGCCGTGATCAGCGTGCCGGTCAGCATCGGCATCGCCGTCGAGGTATAGGCAAAGGTGGCCGCCTCCATCTTGGAGAAGCCCTCTTCCAGCTTGCGCACCATCATCTCGACCGCGATGATGGCGTCGTCGACCAGCAGCCCCAGCGCCACGATCAACGCGCCCAGCGAGATCTTGTGCAGGCCGATGCCGAAGATGTGCATGAACAGGAAGGTCACCGCGAGCACCAGCGGAATCGTCAGCGCCACCACCAGCCCGGGCCGCACATCCAGCCGCAGCGGCCGCGTATGCAAACCCAGCGCGACGAAGCTGACGGCCAGCACGATTACCACGGCTTCGATCAGCACGCGCACGAACTCGCCCACCGATTGCCTGACCGCCTTGGGCTGGTCCTGCACCTGGTCCATCTCGATGCCGACCGGCAGCTGGCCGCGCAGCTTCTCGAAGGCCGCGCGCAGGTCCTTGCCGAGCTGGATGATGTCGCCGCCCTTCTGCATCGATATGCCAAGCCCGATCACGTCCTTGCCGTTAAAGCGCATGCGGGTCTGGGTCGGGTCGACATAGCCGCGGTACACGTGCGCGATATCGCCAAGACGGATATTGGCGATGCCGTTGGGCCCGCGCAGCACCAGGTTCTCCAGGTCCTCGACACTGGCGAACTGGCCGGACAGGCGCACCTGCAGGTTGTCGCTCGGCGTGACCAGCACGCCGCTGCCGGTCAGGTTGTTCTGCTGCGAGATCTGGTCGGCGATGGCATTGATGTCCAGCCCGAGCTGGGCAAAGCGTGCCTGGTTGAACTCGATATAGACCTTCTCGTCCTGCAGCCCGATCAGCGACACCTTGGCCACCGACGGCACGCGCAGCAGCTCCTGCCGCACCAGGTCGGCGTACTCGCGCAGTTCCTTGTAGTTGAAGCCATCGGCCGACAGCGCGTAGATGGTGCCGTAGACGTCGCCGAACTCGTCGTTGAAGAACGGCCCGCGCACGCCCGCGGGCAGCGTCTGCTGGATATCGCCGATCTTCTTGCGCACGGTGTACCAGATCTGCCCGGTTTCCCTGGCCGGCGAGGTGTCCTTGAGCTGGAAGATCACCGTGGTTTCGCCCGGCTTGGAGAAGCTGCGGATCTTGTCCGCGTAAGGCACTTCCTGCAGCTGGCGCTCGATCTTGTCGGTCACCTGCACCGCGATCTGCTCGGCGGTGGCGCCCGGCCAGAATGCCTGCACCACCATCACGCGGAAGGTAAAGGGCGGATCCTCGTCCTGACCCAGCTGGAAGAACGCCAGCAGGCCGCCCAGCAGCAGCACCACCAGCAGGTAACGGGTCAGCGGCTGGTGCTCGAGCGCCCAGCGCGACAGGTTGAAGCGGGAATGATCCATGCCGACCTCAGCCCTGCTTAGGGGCCGCTGTCGGAGCCGCTGTCGGGGCCGGGGTCGGCGCGGAAGCGGGCGCGACGGTCTGCAGCGGCCGCACCTTCTGACCCGGGCGCAGCAGGTGCACGCCTGCGGTGACGATGGTCTGGCCCGGTGCCAGCCCCTGGCGCACTTCCACCTCGTTGCCGACGGCGTCGCCCAGCGTCACCGTGACCGGCTTGACCGTGCCGGCGGCAGCGTCGTAGATCCACACCTGGTTGCGGCCCTGTTCCTGCAGCAGCGCCGTCAGCGGCACGCGGATCGCGGGCGTGGCGCCGGTGCGTACGAACGTCACCACGGCCGTCATGCCGAGCTTGAGGTCGGCCGGCGGATTGGGAATGGTGACGCGGGTGGCATAGGTGCGGGTGACCGGGTCGGCCGCGGCGGCGATCTCGCGCACGCGGCCGGGCAGCGCGCGCTGCGGCCCGGCCCAGGTATGGATGCTGACGTCGGTAATGCCGCGCAGCAGGTCGACCTGGTCTTCCGGCAGGCCGATCGCCACTTCCTTCTCCGCGGTCTGGGCCACGCGCACCACCGGCTGGCCCGGGGTGACGACCTGGCCCACCTCGGCATCGATGGCCGTGACCACGCCGTCGGCATCGGCATGCAGCACGGCGTAGGCGGTCTGGTTGGCCTGGCTGCGCAGGCCGGCCTGAGCCTGGCGCAGGCGCGAGTCGGCTGCCTCGAAACTGGCCTGGCGACGGTGCTGCTCCGCGGCGCTGATAAAGCCCTTGGCGTACAGGTCGTTGTAGCGCTTCAGGTCTGACGCGGCGAGGTCGCGGTCGGTTTTCGCCGTTTCGAACTGGGCGCGCGAGCCTGCTTCGGCCAGGGAAAGGTCGGTCGGATCGAGCCGGGCCAGCGACTGGCCTCTGGTGACGACGGCACCCACGTCCACCAGGCGGGCGGCGATCTTGCCACCCACCCGGAACCCCAGCCGCGATTCGACGCGCGGGCGCACGTCGCCGGAAAACTCGAAGGCGGTCTTGCCGCTGTGCTGGCTGAGCTGCATCAGGCGCACCGGGCGGACCTCGGGCGCCGGCTCGGCCTTCTTGCCGCAACCCGCGACCGTGACGGCGGAAACGGCCACCAGCGCGGCAACTGCGAAGCGCCCCAGGCGTCCCAGGCGCCAGGCGCGCCCTAAGCGCGCGCGGCGTAACGATTTGGTGTCAAAAAAAGTCGCTGCGGCCGCAACTTCCGGCACTGGGCAAAGCACTGGCATCGGTAAGCTAGAGTCGGATGGAACAGCTGGCAAGACAGGCCGTCGGCCGCGGAGGCCAGTGCGGGGCAATAAATAACTGGCCGGTCAGTAATATAGCGATCCCCACCGGGGTGCGTCAAACGGCAGGCGATGAAACAACTGGAATGCCTCCTCAGGTGCCGTTCCCGGCGGATGAGCTGTGGTTAAATGTCTGCCGCCCGGCCCGCTGGCGGCCCTCTGGCGGCGATCTGCGGCGGCCGGCTGCCGGGAGCGGCGATGCTACAATCGGCGCCCCGCGCTTCCCCCCACCCTTCCCCCACCCCATCTTTCAGACCGAGACCGGCGTGACGCCCGATCAGTATTGCCAAGAGAAAGTCGCCCAGAGCGGCTCCAGCTTCTATTACAGCTTCCTGTTCCTGCCAGCCGAACGCCGGCGCGCCATCACCGCGCTCTACGCCTGGTGCCGCGAAGTCGACGACGTGGTCGACGATACGCATGATACGGGCCTGGCGCACCAGCAACTGGACTGGTGGCGCGCGGAACTGCGGCGGCTGTTCGACGGCGCGCCCACGCACCCGACCACCCAGGCACTGCAGCCGCATGTTGCCGGCGCCGGCCTGCCCCAGGCCGAAATGGCCGAGGTGCTGGACGGCATGGAGATGGACCTGGCGCAGACACGCTACCTGGATGAAGCCGGCCTGAACCGCTACTGCCATTGCGTGGCCGGCGTGGTCGGCACGCTCAGCGCGCGGCTGTTCGGCTATACCGACCCGAAGACGCTGGAATTCGCCGAAAAGCTTGGGCTGTCGCTGCAACTGGTCAATATCTTGCGCGACGTGGGCGAGGATGCCCGCCGTGGCCGCATCTACCTGCCCGTCAATACGCTGCAGCAGTTCCAGGTGCCGGCTTCCGAGATCCTCAAGGGCCAGCATTCCGAGCGCTTCGTCGCGCTGATGCAATACCACGCCGAGCGCGCCCGCAAGCTGTACCGCGAGGCGCTGGCCGCCCTGCCCCGCCAGGACCGCCGCGCCCAGCGCGCCGGCCTGCTGATGGGGGCGATCTACCATGCGCTGCTCGATGAGCTGGAGGCCAGCCAGTTCCAGGTCCTCGGCCAGCGCATCGCCCTGACGCCGCTGCGCAAGCTGTGGATCGCCTGGAAGACCTGGATCCGCAATAGTTGATGCATAGTAAATAGGCAGCCCAGCCACGATACCCGTCATGACCCAGACTACCGCTTCCCTCGGCCAGGCCATCCTCGACCACGCCGACCAGCTCGCCCGCTTCTCCGACCTGGAGGGCGGCCTGACCTGCGCCTACCTGACGCCGGCGCACCGTGCCGCGCAGGAGCAGCTGGCGCAATGGATGGAAGCCGCGGGCATGCAGGTGCGCATCGACGCCATCGGCAATGTCATCGGCCGCTACGCCGCCGACGCCGCCGTCACCGATGCCCGCGTTCTGATGACCGGCTCGCACTTCGATACGGTGCGCAATGGCGGCCGCTATGACGGGCGCCTTGGCATCCTGCTGCCGATCGCCGTGGTGGGCGCGCTGAACCGGGCCGGAATCCGCCTGCCATACCACTTCGAGGTGGTGGGGTTCGCCGAGGAGGAAGGGCTGCGCTTCAAGACCAGCTTCCTGGCCAGCAGCGTGCTGGCGGGCCGCTTCGATCCTGCCCTGCTAGCCCGCACCGACGCGGACGGCGTCACGCTGGCCGAGGCGCTGGCTGCCTCCGGCCTGCCCGGCACGGGCGGCCTGGACGCGCTGCGTGCGGCGGCGCTCGATCCCGCAACCCTGCTGGGCTTTGTCGAAGTCCATATCGAACAGGGACCGGTGCTGCTGCACCACGACCTGCCACTGGGCGTGGTCACGCAGATTGCCGGCAGCAGCCGCTTCCAGGTGCGGGTGGAAGGCCAGGCCAGCCATGCCGGCACCACCCCGATGGGCATGCGCAAGGACGCCGCCGCGGGTGCGGCCGAAATGATCCTGCTGGTGGAAGAGCGCTGCGCCGCAGCGCCCACGCTGGTCGGCACCGTCGGCCAGCTGCAGGTGCCCAACGGATCGAGCAACGTGATTCCGGCGGCCTGCACCTTCTCGATGGATATCCGCGCCGGCGCCGACGACATCCGCGAGGCGGCCATCGCCGACATCGTGGCCGGCATCGAACGGATCGCCGCACGGCGCGGGCTGTCGGCCCAGGTCGAGCGCGTGCCGCCGGTCAACAACGCGCCCTGCGCCCGCTGGCTGATGGACCAGTTCGGCGCGGTATTGAAAAAACGGGGGTTGGAGGCGTTCGAGCTGCCTTCCGGCGCCGGACACGACGCCATGATGATGCACCGCATCACCGACGTGGCCATGCTGTTCGTGCGCTGCGGCAATGGCGGGATCAGCCACAACCCGCTGGAGACCATCACCGCCGACGATGCGCAACTGGCGGCCGAAGTCTTCGTCGACTTCCTGCGCCACTTCCAGCCGCGCGGCTGACGGCAGACGGCAGACGGCAGCTTTCAACTGCCGTCGTACATCTCCCGCCTGAAATCGTAGAGGCTCTTGCGCAGACGGCGCCGCTCGTCCGGCGACAGCCGCGAACCGCCGCGGTCGCGTTCGTCCGCGCGGCGGCGGTCGGTCTCGCGCTGCTCGGCCCGATGGCGCTCGGCACGGGCACGCGCCTCGCGCTGGCCATTGCCCGGATCGCTCGCCTGCGCCGACGGATGCCGCTTGAGCAGGTTGGCCATGCCGGCCGACTGGGCACGTGCCGGCCCGGCCGGCCCAAGCAGCCATGCGGCAGCAGCAAGCGCAATGCATGCGCCGGCGATACCATGCTGCGGAAGCCCGTGCCGGGTTCGGTTCACTTTCATTGATAATGGCGGTCTTGGCTTCGGGAAATGCGGTCCTTGAAACCGCCGGAAGCCGGGAAATTTCGTTACCCCGTCCGATACCCGTCTGGCGCTACTGTCCTCTGCAAGCATCGGGCCAGGGCCCGCGAGCCGGGGCGGCCGATGCCGTGGATCCTGCGGTCAAACGCGCGGAAAATCGGCGCGCAAGGTACGCAAAAAGACGCGATGGCGCAGTGTAATCGCACGATTGATGCACGCTGCCATACCACGGGGTAAAGTATGTAACGTTTTGTTAAGCCATTTTGAGCGAAAGCGATAGTCGCTAAGATACCGCCATGGAAAATACCAGCCACAAGATTCTTGTCGTCGACGATGACCCGCGTCTGCGCGATCTGCTGCGCCGCTATCTGGGCGAACAGGGTTTCACCGTGCTGGTGGCGGAAAACGCCACCGCGATGAACAAGCTCTGGCTGCGCGAGCGTTTCGACCTGCTTGTGCTGGACCTGATGATGCCGGGCGAAGACGGCCTGTCGATCTGCCGCAGGCTGCGCGGCGCCAATGACCAGACCCCGATCATCATGCTCACCGCCAAGGGCGAGGATGTGGACCGCATCGTCGGCCTGGAAATGGGCGCCGACGATTACCTGCCCAAGCCGTTCAATCCGCGCGAGCTGATCGCGCGCATCCACGCGGTGCTGCGCCGCAAGGGTCCGGCCGAAGTGCCCGGCGCCCCGTCGGAAACGCCCGAGACCTTCGCCTTCGGCGATTTCGTGCTGAACCTGGCCACGCGCACGCTGACCAAGAACGACGAGGAAATCACGCTGACCACCGGCGAATTCTCGGTGCTCAAGGTGTTTGCCCGCCATCCGCGCCAGCCGCTGTCGCGCGAGAAGCTGATGGAAATGGCGCGCGGCCGTGAATACGAAGTATTCGACCGCAGCCTGGACGTGCAGATCTCGCGCCTGCGCAAGCTGATCGAGCCGGACCCCAGCAACCCGCGTTTTATCCAGACGGTCTGGGGCCTGGGCTACGTCTTCATTCCCGATGGCGTGAAATAACCGATAACGGCCGCTGTTCCTATCGTGGCGACCGTTATCGGCAGGACCGCGACGCGGTTCTTTGGTTCGCTGTTCTGGCGAACCTTCATGCTTATCGCCCTGCTGCTGGCGATCTCGCTGGGTATCTGGTTCCAGAGCTACCGGCTGTTCGAACGCGCCCCGCGCGCGCAGCAGATCGCCATGCAGGTGGTCAGCGTGGTCAAGCTCACGCGCGCCGCGCTGCTCTACTCAGACCCCGCGCGGCGCCGCTTCCTGCTGCTCGACCTGGTGCAGAACGAAGGCATCAAGGTCTATCCGCGCGAGAAGGACGACGACTTCGCCGCGCCCACCGCCAATCCCTTCCTGACCTCGCTGGTCCAGCAGGAAATCCGCAGCCGCCTGGGCGAGGACACCGTGCTGGCCACCACCGTCAATGACATCCCCGGCGTGTGGGTCAGCTTCGAGATCGAGGGCGACGACTACTGGGTCGCGATCAGCCCCGAGCGCTTCGAGCGCGTGCCCGGCATACAGTGGCTGTGGTGGAGTATTGCCGCGCTGCTGCTGTCGATCATCGGCGCGGCCTTTATCACCGCGCGCGTCAACTATCCGCTCAAGCGCCTGGCCAATGCCGCGCGGGCGATCGGCGCCGGCGGCGACCCGCCGCCGCTGCCCGAGCGCGGCGCCAGCGAAGTGGCGCTGGCCAACCACAGCTTCAACCAGATGGTGCAAGACCTGCGCCAGCTCGACGACGACCGCGTGGTGATGCTGGCCGGCATCTCGCACGACCTGCGCACGCCGCTGACGCGGCTGCGGCTGGAGACCGAGATGTCGCCGATGGACACGCCCACGCGCGACGCCATGATCGCCGACATCGAGCAGATGGATGCGATCATCGGCCAGTTCCTCAACTACGCGCGGCCGCCGCTGGAAACCGTCGAACCGGTCGACCTGTCAGCACTGGTGCACGATGCCGTGGGTGTCTATGCCGCGCACGACGATGTGCGCGTGCATGTGCGCGCCAATGCGCCGGTGATGGCCGTGGCCAACCGCATGGAAGTCCAGCGCATCCTCGACAACCTGGTCGAGAACGCACGCCGCTATGCCAAGGACGAGCAGAGCGGCATGGCGGTGGTCGAGATTTCCACCCGCGTCGACGACAAGGAAGCGGTGCTGACGGTGGCCGACCGCGGCAACGGCGTGCCCGAAGGCCAGCTGTCGCTGCTGACGCGGCCGTTCTACCGGCTCGACAGCGCGCGCAGCGAGGCCAAGGGCGCGGGACTGGGCATGTCCATCGTCAACCGCATCATGCAGCGCAACGGCGGGCGGCTGCTGCTGGCCAACCGCGCCGCGCCGGATTCGGGCCTGGTGGTCAGTGCCTGTTTTCGCCGCGCGTGAAAGCGGGCTTGAATCCCGGCGGATCGTCACCAACTTGCCATTTGCGTGCTTGCCTTGCATGGCATACTTGCCGCTTCGCATCGCCAGCCCTGCCGGCCGATGCAGGCGGCACTAAATCGCCACATGCCGTGCCTATCGGGCTCTTTGAGAATATCAATTAGCCCCATGCGGGATGTTCACGCATAATCACGTTTTGTCGCGGTGCACCGCAGCAAAGTGCCTGGCAAGATCCACGCCGGGCCACAACGGCGGCACTGTACTTATTGCAACGTATCTGGAGATAGTCTTATGAAGACCGTTGGTCAAAAGCTGGAAGCCTTCCACGTCGTCGGTGTCAAGCCGGGTTTCAACAATCACGAAGAGAACGGCCAGTCGGCTTTCGAAGACATCACCGAAAAGTCGTTCGAAGGCAAGTGGAAGGTCATCTACTTCTACCCGAAGGACTTCACCTTCGTGTGCCCGACCGAAATCGTTGCATTCGCCAAGCTGAACGGCGACTTCGCCGACCGCGATGCAATCGTGCTGGGCGGCTCGACCGACAACGAGTTCGTCAAGCTGGCATGGCGCCGCGAACACAAGGACCTGAACAAGCTGGACCAGTGGCAATTCGCCGACGTGACCGGCGCGCTGATCGACCAGCTGGGCGTGCGTGACCAGGCTGCCGGCGTGGCCCTGCGCGCGACCTTCATCGTCGATCCGGACAACGTGATCCAGCACGTTTCGGTGAACAACCTGAACGTCGGCCGCAACCCGGACGAAGTCCTGCGTATCCTGGACGGCCTGCAAACGGACGAGCTGTGCCCGTGCAACCGTGCCGTTGGTGGCGCAACGCTGTAATTTGCAGTTCTTCGCCAGACACCGTGGCGATCCGCGGAGGGCCCAGCCCTCCGCTCCGAAACCCGCTTGCGCGGGTTTTTTGGGCCCCGATCGATAGGAGAAATAAATGGAATTCCTCAGCGCGATTAAGAACCTTATTCCCGATTACGCCAAGGACATCCGCCTGAACGTGGACGGCACCATCGCCCGCTCCTCGCTGGAAGGCAACGATGCGGTCGGCGTGGCGCTGGCGGCGGCATTCGCGGCGCAGAGCAAGGTGCTGGTGGATGCCATCCGCAATGCCGGCGTGCTGTCGCCCGAGGAAACCAACGGTGCGCTGACCGCCGCGGCACTGATGGGCATGAACAACACCTGGTACCCGTACGTCGAGATGGCGGGCGACACCGACCTGTCGACCCAGCCGGCCGGCCTGCGCATGAACGCCTACGCCACCCATGGCGGCGTCGACAAGCGCCGTTTCGAGATGTATGCGCTGGCCGCGTCGATCGTGGGCAAGTGCCACTTCTGCGTGAAGTCGCACTACCAGTTGCTGAAGAACGAACAGGGCATGACCGCGCAGCAACTGCGCGACGTGGGCCGCATCGCCGCGGTGATCGTGGCCGCGGCCAACGTGATCGCCACCCAGTAAGCGGACAGCGCGCCCCCGCGCCCTCCGAAGGGGCCGTTCCACGGCCCCTGTAGCACAGCAGCCGGCAGCTTCCCAGCGGGAAATGCCGGCTGTTCCCATCTTGCAACCGACCGCGCGCCGGGACTGGACTGGCGCGGCGATCGGCCTACAATCCAGGCAGCATATGCACTTTCAGCCTGCCATGACCCTGCCTTCGCCGACTTCCCCCCGTTTCCACTACCGCCTTGCCGCAGTGCATGACTGGGGCGACATCGCCGCCGTCACGCAGCAAGCCTACGGCCAGTATGAGCTGGAAATCATGGAAGACTGCCGGGCTTCGTTCCAGCGCGGCATGCAGTCCGTACTGGCGACCAGCAATCCCGACATGGAATGGTGGGTGGCGGAAACCGACCACGGCATCATGGGGGCCGTGCTGTTCTGCCATCCCGGGGCGACGCTGCCCGCGCTCGACGGCAGCACCATCACGCTGACGCAGCCGGAGGCGCGGCTGCTGTCGGTCAGCCCGCAGGCGCGCGGCCTGGGGCTGGGGCGCACGCTGATGCAGATCTGCATCCAGCGCGCGCGCGATATTGGCTCGCCCACGCTGCTGGTGCGGACCATGCCGGAAATGGCGTCGGCAAACCGTCTGGTGCAGCAGATGGGCTTCACCAAGCGCACCGAGGCCGGAGCCCGCTCGGGCGCCATGGCGCGCCTGATTGACTACACCTACGCCATCACCCCGGAAAACGCCCCGGCGGCGGACGCGCCGCGAAGCTAGCGGCTCTCGCCTGCCCTGCCCGCCCGGCCCGCCACCGGGCGCTCAGTCCTGCACGCCCGTCACCGAAGCGCGCCAGACCAGTACCGCGGCCTGTGCCACGATCCCTTCCTGGCGGCCCTCGAAGCCCAGCTTTTCGTTGGTCTTGGCCTTGACGTTGCAGCGCCCGGGCGCCAGCCCGAGGTCTTCCGCAAGGTTAGCCACCATCGCGCCGATATGCGGCGCCAGCTTGGGCGCCTGCGCAATGACCGTGGCATCGACATTGCCGATCTCATAGCCAGCCTCACGCACGCGGCGCGCGGCCTCGCGCAGCAGCACGCGGCTGTCGGCACCGGCAAACTGCGCGTCGGTATCGGGGAAATGGCGGCCGATATCGCCCAGCGCGGCCGCGCCAAACAGCGCGTCAGTCACCGCGTGCAGCAGCGCGTCGGCATCCGAATGGCCCAGCAGGCCGCGGTCGTGCGGGATCTCCACGCCGCCAAGGATCAGCTTGCGGCCGGGTACCAGTGCGTGGACGTCATAGCCCTGACCCACGCGGATATCGAAAGGCATCATTGCGGTTACGCTCCTTATGCTCCTGTTGCTCCTGTTGTGCCTGTACCCAGCAGCACTTCGGCAAGCGCGAAGTCTTCCGGGTAGGTCACCTTGAAATTGCGCAGCGAGCCGTTGACCAGCCGCGGATGGAGCCCTAGCCGTTCGATCGCGCTGGCTTCGTCGGTCACCACCGCGCCGGCCGCCATGGCATCCTGCAGCGCCTGGCGCAGCACGCCGAGGCGGAACATCTGCGGGGTCTGCGCCTGCCACAGCCCTTCGCGCGACACGGTGCCGCCGATGCGGGCATCGTCCTGCGCGCGCTTGAGGGTGTCCGGCACCGGCACCGCCAGGATGCCGCCGATGGCCGCATCCGGATCGTCGTCGCCGTCGCTTTCGACCGCGCGCACCAGCGCGTGGATCATCGCCGGGGTCAGGCCCGGCCGCGCGGCGTCGTGCACCAGCACCCAGTCCGTATCGGTGGCGCCGAGCTGGGCCAGGTGATGCAGTCCTGCCAGCACCGATGCATGCCGCGTGTCGCCGCCAACGAAGGCGGTGTCGAAGCGGAGTCCGGCAAACGTCGCGGCGCCGAAGCGCGATTCCAGCGGCATATCGTCGGGCGCCAGCACCAGCGCGGTGGCGTTGATCGCGTCGCACGCCGAGAACGCCGCCAGCGGGTACCAGATCATCGGCCGGCCGGCCACGGTCTGGTATTGCTTGGGAACGGTGCCGCCGGCGCGGCTGCCGGTACCGGCACAGGGAATCAGGGCAAAGCGGCGAGCGGACACGGCTTGGGCAGGAAGTGAATGAGGTACGGGGCTTGTGCCGGCGTCGCGGCGCCAGCGGAACAACCGGGTCGCATTCTATAATACGGCCCTTGCCCGTCGCCATGCCGCATGCGTGTGCCTGGCGGCGTGGGCGGGTGCAGTCCCATGCCCGCAGCATTCTGTCCGACCCCCGCCCGCATCGCCGGCGGGGTGTTGTCGTTTTGAACGCCCGTTGCCGACATGCCCGACGTTACGCCCTCCCTACCCTTCGTCAACCTGCCGCTGGTCAAGCCCGGCCTGCGCCACACCGTGGCCGGCCTGCGTGGCTCCGCCGATGCACTGGCCATTGCCGCGTACGCGCGCCGGCATCGCGAACGCGTGCCGATGCTGGCAGTGGTGTGCGCCAATGCCGTCGACGCCCAGCGCCTGGCGGAGGAAATCCCCTGGTTCGCACCCGAGTTGCGCGTGCGCCTGCTGCCCGACTGGGAAACGCTGCCCTACGACAGCTTCTCGCCGCACCAGGACCTGGTCTCCGAACGCCTGGCCACGCTGCACGACATCCAGGGCGGGCAATGCGACGTGATGCTGGTGCCGGCCAGCACCGCGCTGTACCGGCTGGCGCCGCCGTCCTTCCTGGCGGCCTACACCTTCTTCTTCAAGCAGGGCGAGCGCCTGGACGAAGCCGCGCTGAAGGCGCAGTTCACGCTGGCCGGCTACGAGCACGTCAGCGCCGTGATGCGCCCCGGCGAATACAGCGTGCGCGGCGGCCTGATCGACCTGTACCCGATGGGCTCCGCGCTGCCGTACCGGATCGACCTGTTCGGCGACGAGATCGAGACCATCCGCGCGTTCGACCCGGACACGCAGCGCAGCCTGTACCCGGTCAAGGAAGTGCGCCTGCTGCCGGGCCGCGAGTTCCCGCTCGACGAAGCCGCGCGTACCGCGTTCCGAGGCCGCTGGCGCGAAGTCTTCGAGGGCGACCCGACCAAGTCGCCGATCTACAAGGACATCGGCAATGGCGTGCCGTCGGCTGGCATCGAGTACTACCTGCCGCTGTTTTTCGAAGACAGCGCGACGCTGTTCGACTACCTGCCCGCGGATACGCAACTCGCCTTCGCGGGCAACATCGATGAAGCGATCCGCCGCTTCTGGGCCGACACCACACAGCGCTATAACTTCATGCGGCACGACCGCGAGCGCCCGCTGCTGCCGCCGGCCGACCTGTTCCTGTCCGAGGAGCAGTTCTTCGTCGGCGCCAAGCCGATGGCGCGGCTGGTGCTGCAGACGGAGCCAGGCGCGGACCAGACGCCGTTCTCTGCGATCCTGCCCGATGTCTCGGTCAACCGTCGTGCCGACGATCCGCTGGTCAACCTGGAAGCGCTGCTGCTCGACAAGCAGACCCGCGTGCTGATGTGCGCCGACTCCGCCGGCCGGCGCGAGACGCTGCTGCAGCTGTTTGCCGAAAGCGGCCTGCGCCCGCAGCCGGTGGACGACTTTGCCGCGTTCCTTGCCGGCGAATCGCACTTCTCGATCGCGGTGGCGCCGCTGGGGAGCGGCTTCGCGCTGCCCATTGCGCTACCACATGGGCAACTGGCCTTCGTGACCGAAGCCGAGCTGTACGCCGGCACCGCGCGCCGCGCCGGCCGCCGCAAGCAGGAGCAGGCAACCGCCGTCGACTCGATGGTGCGCGACCTGGCCGAACTGAAGATCGGCGACCCGGTGGTGCACAGCGAGCACGGCATCGGCCGCTACCATGGCCTGGTGTCGCTCGACATGGGCCAGGGCGACGAGGAATTCCTGCACCTCGAATACGACAAGAGCAGCAAGCTGTATGTCCCGGTGCACCAGCTGCATGTGATCTCGCGCTACTCCGGCGCCGATCCGGACACCGCGCCGCTGCACCACCTGGGCTCGGGCCAGTGGGACAAGGCCAAGCGCAAGGCAGCGCAGCAGATCCGCGATACCGCCGCCGAGTTGCTCAACCTTTACGCGCGCCGCGCCGCGCGCGAGGGCTTTGCCTTCCCGCTCTCGCCGAAGGACTATGAGACCTTTGCCGAGAGCTTCGGCTTCGAGGAAACGCCGGACCAGGCCGCCGCCATTGCCGCGGTGATTGCCGACATGACCTCGGGCAAGCCGATGGACCGGCTGGTGTGTGGCGACGTCGGCTTCGGCAAGACCGAGGTGGCGCTGCGGGCCGCCTTCGTCGCGGTGCTGGGTGGCAAGCAGGTGGCAATGCTCGCGCCGACCACGCTGCTGGCCGAGCAGCATTTCCAGACGCTGTCGGACCGCTTCGCCGAATGGCCGGTGCGCATCGTAGAACTGTCGCGCTTCAAGACCAAGAAGGAAATCGACGCGGCCATCAAGCAGATCAACGAAGGCACCGTCGACATCGTCATCGGCACGCACAAGATCCTGTCCGACCAGGTCAAATTCCAGCGCCTGGGCCTGGTCATCATCGACGAGGAACACCGCTTCGGCGTGCGCCAGAAGGAAGCGCTGAAGACGCTGCGCGCCGAGGTCGACATCCTGACGCTGACCGCCACGCCAATCCCGCGCACCCTGGGCATGGCACTGGAAGGCCTGCGCGATTTCTCCGTGATCGCCACCGCGCCGCAGAAGCGGCTGGCGATCAAGACCTTCGTGCGCCGCGAGGAAGACGGCGTGATCCGCGAGGCCATCCTGCGCGAGCTCAAGCGCGGCGGCCAGATCTACTTCCTGCACAACGAGGTCGAGACCATCGAGAACAAGCGCGCCAGGCTGGCCGAGCTGGTGCCCGAGGCACGCATCGCGGTGGCGCACGGCCAGATGCACGAGCGCGAGCTGGAGCGCGTGATGCGCGACTTCGTCTCGCGCCGCGACAACATCCTGCTGTGCACGACCATCATCGAGACCGGCATCGACGTGCCGACCGCCAACACCATCCTGATCCACCGCGCCGACAAGTTCGGGCTGGCGCAGCTGCACCAGCTGCGCGGCCGCGTCGGGCGTTCGCACCACCAGGCCTATGCCTACCTGCTGGTGCATGATGTCGACGGTCTGACCAAGCAGGCGCAGCGCCGGCTGGAAGCGATCCAGCAGATGGAGGAGCTGGGCTCGGGCTTCTACCTGGCCATGCACGACCTGGAAATCCGCGGCGCCGGCGAGGTGCTGGGCGACAAGCAGTCGGGCGAGATCCACGAAATCGGCTTCCAGCTCTACACCGACATGCTCAACCATGCCGTCAAGGCGCTGAAGGCAGGCAAGGAGCCCGACCTGATGGCACCGCTGGCGGCCACCACCGAGATCAACCTCGGCACGCCGGCACTGCTGCCCAATGACTATTGCGGCGACGTGCATGAACGCCTGTCGCTGTACAAGCGCCTGGCCAACTGCGAGACCGCCGAGCGTGTCGACGATATCCAGGAAGAACTGATCGACCGCTTCGGCCGGCTGCCGGCGCAGGCGCAGGCGCTGGTGGAAACGCACCGGCTGCGCATCGCCGCGGCGCCGCTGGGCGTGCGCAAGATCGACGCGGGCGAAGCCACCATCAGCGTGCAGTTCGTGCCCAACCCGCCGATCGATGCCATGCGCATCATCGACCTGGTGCAGAAGAACCGGCATATCAAGCTGGCCGGGCAAGACAAGCTGCGCATCGAGGCGAAGATGCCGGACGTGACGGTACGCGCGCAGACGATCAAGCAGACGCTGCGGCAACTGGCCTGAGGCATCGCATGGACTCTGCGCGCACCCGGGTGTAGCATCGGATCCTTGACAAGTCAGCGATAGCGCCCCCATGCCAGCCCGAGCCACCGCCAGCCAGACCGCCAATGAACCCGCCGCGCGCGGCAGCGCGCTCGAATGGACCCAGCGGCTGGTCGCGTACGACACCACCAGCCGCCACTCCAACCTCGGCCTGATCGAGTCCGTGCGCGACCACTTCCTGGCCAGGGGATTGAAGCCGCATCTGAGCTACAACCCGCAGCAGGACAAGGCCAACCTGTTCGTCACGGTGCCCGCCGCCAATGGCGACACCAACGGCGGCATCGTGCTGTCGGGCCACACCGACGTGGTGCCGGTGGACGGCCAGAACTGGACCACCGATCCGTTCAAGCCGGCGATCCGCGACGGCAAGCTGTATGGCCGCGGCACCTGCGACATGAAGGGCTTCATCGGCACCAGCCTGTCGCTGCTGCCGGCCATCCTCGACGCGAAGCTGCGCGAGCCGGTGCACTACGCCCTCTCCTTCGATGAAGAGATCGGCTGCATGGGCGCGCCCTACCTGCTGGCCGAACTGCGCGAGCGCGGCGTGACGCCCGGCGGCTGCATCGTCGGCGAGCCGACCAGCATGCGCGTGATCGTCGCGCACAAGGGCATCAATGCCTACCGCTGCTGCGTCAAAGGGCAGGCCGCGCACTCGTCGCTGACGCCGCGCGGCGTCAATGCCATCGAATACGCGGCGCGGCTGATCTGCTTCATCCGCGATATCGCCGATGAGTTCAAGGCTAACGGCCCTTACGACCAGGCCTTCGACGTGCCCTACACCACCGCGCAGACCGGCACGATCCAGGGCGGCATCGCGCTCAATACCATCCCGGCGCTATGCGAGTTCGTGTTCGAGTTCCGCAATCTGCCGGGCGTGGATCCGGAAGCCATCTACGCGCGCATCCATGCCTACGCCAACGACGTGCTGCTGCCGAAGATGCGCGCCGAGCATGCCGATGCCGACCTGACGCTGAACAAGATCGCCGCCGCGCCGTCGCTGGACGTTGCCGAGCAGGCCGCGATCACGCAGCTGGTGCGGGCGCTGACGGCGGACCGCGATACCAACAAGGTCGCCTATGGCACCGAGGCCGGTCTGTTCCAGCGCGCGGGTATTCCGGCGGTGGTGTGCGGGCCTGGCGATATCCAGCAGGCGCACAAGCCGGACGAGTTTGTCGCGCTGGAGCAGCTGGCGGCGTGCGAGGGGTTCCTGCACAAGGTGGTGGATAGCCTGCGCGTGGCCTGACCAGCTTCGACGCCGCTGGTTTGCTCCCCCGGCCTGTTCTTCAACCTGGGTGTGACGCCGAAGGGCCAGGATGTGACCAAGGCGCCCTCCAATCACTCGCCCGAGTTCTATGTGGACGAGCCGGCGCTGATCAACGGCGTGCGCGCGCTGTCCAACCTGACGGTGGACTACATGGTGATGGCGCAGCGCTGAGCCTCCGGACAGCGCGCAGCTAGTCGGCCGGGGCGGCTACAATAGCGGTTTTTCCGCGTTGCCGCCCTGCTTGCCTGCCATGCTGCACGCGCCCGATCCTCACCTGTCATGCCCCTGATCCTCCAGAGCACCGCCCCGCTTCCCGCCGCCGACCTCGACACCGTCCGCACCCTCGCCCGCGCCTCCGAACTGGTGCCGCGCAGCGACACCGTGGCCGCCGCCGAGGAATGCGCGCCGCTGACGCCGGCGCTGCGCGATGCGCTGGACGATTTCTGCGGTCCGCGCGCGATCGACTGGGCCGTGGTGCCGGCCGGGCGCAAGCTGACGGACTTCCGCCTGGTGGCGATGGACATGGACTCGACCCTGATCACGATCGAGTGCATCGACGAGATCGCGGATTTCTGCGGCCTCAAGGCCGAAGTCTCCGCCATCACCGAAGCGGCGATGCGCGGCGAGATCACCGACTTCAACGAAAGCCTGCGCCGCCGCGTGGCGCTGCTCAAGGGCCTGGACGCCAGCGTGCTCGACCGCGTCTATGCCGAGCGCCTGCGCCTGTCGCCGGGTGCCGAACGCATGCTGCAGGCCGTGCAGGCGCTGGGCATCAAGACGCTGCTGGTGTCCGGCGGCTTCGTCCACTTCACCGACCAGCTCAAGCCGCGCCTGAAGCTGGACTTCACCCGCGCCAACACGCTGGAGATCGTCGACGGCAAGCTGACCGGCAACGTGGTCGGCGAGATCGTCAACGCCGACGTCAAGGCCCGTACCGTGCAGGAAGTCTGCGCGCAGATCGGCGCCACGCCGGACCAGGCCATCGTCATGGGCGACGGCTCCAACGACCTCAAGATGATGGCGGTTGCCGGCCTGTCGGTGGCCTTCCGCGCCAAGCCGGTGGTGCGCGCGCAGGCCAGCGTGGCGTTCAATCACGTCGGGCTGGACGGGCTGCTGGCGCTGTTCCCCCACTGAAAATTCACAATCGGCCCGCAGCGCCGGTTACGTGGCGCCGCCACATCGTACTTTTCTTGCGGGGTGGCGGCTGCATCATGTTTCGACCCCGCTCTCCAACATTCCGCTTGCAGTGACAAATGCGAATCATTACCATTAATGTTTTGATTCACTGACATTTCCCCTCATGCAAGTTCTGGCCGTTTTCCTGGGCCTGGCCGCGGCTGCGTGCCTGTACCTGGCTGCGCCTAACCAGGTCCTGCTGCCGCCCGGACGCGGCCCGCGGCCGCGCCTATTTGGCTGGCTGGGCCTGGCGCTGGTAATCGCCAGCACCTGGCTGTGGAGCACGACCAACGGCTGGCCGGTGGCGGTCGCCGCCAGCCTGGCGACGGTGCCCTGCGCACTGTCGGCCTGGCCTTTCGTCGGCATTTATGCCCAACGCAAGCGCCAGGCGGCTCAGGGCCAAATGGTGCGTACAGGGCAAGGGGGGCAGCAGGCATGAACGCCGCCACCGATACCATGGGCACCAAGTGGCTGGCAGGCACCCTGCTCGGCCTGCCCCTCGCCGTCCTGCTGTGCACGCTGTCGATCCTGTGGCTGCCCGGCGGCTGGGAAACCGGCATCGTCGCCGCGGTCGTGGCTTGCCTGCCAGTGTGGGTGACCATCATCAGTTGCAGCCTGCTGTTCCGCACCAGCCGCTCGGCCTGGCTGTGGCTTGGGGGTGCCAACCTGCTCGGCTTCGGCGCGCTGTGGGCGCTTCGCCTGGCGGGCCTGGCCCCGGCCGCACTGCCTGTCTCCTGAGAACACCATCATGAAAACCGCAACCCTGCGCCTGTACCAGACGCTGCATACCTGGGTCGGCCTGATGGCCGGCTGGGCCCTGTTCATCGCTTTCTTTGCCGGCGCCGTGACCGTGTTCCACCACGAGCTGCACGTCTGGCAATCGCCGACGCGCCTGAAAGGCAATGCGCCGGTCGAGGCCAAGGCCGACCCGGCCGCGGTCGATCGCTTCATGCACAAGCTGGTGGCGATCCATCCTGAGGCTGCCGCCAGCGCCTACGTGATCATGCCGTCCGAAGGCGAGCCCAATATCGCCGCCTACTGGCAGGACAAGGCCGGCGAATGGCAGATGACCACCGACGCGCGCCTGGCCGGCGACGCCGCGATGCAGCGCGATACGTCGCGCGACCACGTGATCGGGGAATTGTCGGCGTTCCTGAACAGCCTGCACTATTCGCTCGGCATCCCGGTCGGCGGCATCTACTTCATGGGCGCGATCTCGGTGCTGTATGGGCTGGCATTGGTGTCGGGCGTGCTGCTGCACCTGCCGCGCCTCAAGAAAGACCTGCTCGCGGTGCGACCGGGCCGCAACCTCAAGCGCTTCTGGATGGACGCGCACAACGTGCTGGGACTGTTCAGCCTGCCGTTCCATTTGATCTTTGCCATCACCGGCGCACTGTTCTGCCTGTCGCTGGTGCTGATGATGGTGTTCAATACGCTGACCTTCGACGGCCGCCTGTTCGAAGCGGTGCCGCGCGCCACCACCGCGGTGCCCGAGGTGGCTGCCGCCGGTCGCGCGGTGCCTACGATGCCCACCGCGAGCCTGGTGCAGATCGCGCAACAGCATGGCGGCGAACGCTTCACGCCCGAGTCATTCCGCTTCCAGCGCTTTGGCGACGCCAATGCCGTGGTGGAGGTGCGCGGCACCAGCACCAGGGCGCTCGGCAATCTCGGCTCGGTCGGCATCCACGCCGCGCAGGGCGAGCCCAACGCTGGCCAGCTGACCGCCAACCAGACTGCCGGCACGCGCGACAGCAACCACGGGCTCTACAGCGCGCTGTACGCCCTGCACTTCGGCACCTTTGGCGAACTGCCAGTGCGGCTGGTCTACCTGCTGGCGGGCCTGGCTGGTGCGTTCCTGTTCTACTCGGGCAACCTGCTGTGGATCGAGTCGCGGCGCAAGCTGCGCCAGGCCGAGCAGCCGCGCGTGCACCGCCTGCTGGCGCAGGCGACTGTGGGCGTCTGCATCGGCTGCTGCATCGGCGTGGCGCTGTGCTTCCCGGCGGCGCTGCTGTGGCCCGAGCGCGCGGTGAGCTACACCTACTTCACGGCGTTCGGCATCGCCTGTGCGTGGGCGGCGCTGCGCCCGCCGGTACGCGGAGCGATCGAGCTGCTTTACGTGGCGGCGCTGGCGGCGCTCACCGTTCCGGTGGCCAACGCCATCCTGACCGGCGACCACCTGCTGCACAGCATTCCCAGCGGGCACTGGATCATCGCCGGCTTCGACCTCGGCGCCATCGCGCTGGCGGCGGGCTTTGTCGCCCTCGCGCGCGCCACCCTGCGGCGCGCGCGCAGCGGCCCGGCCGAGTCGGTCTGGGCGATGCCGCGTGCTGCCGTGACGACGGCGGCCGCTGCCAGCGCCAAGCCGATGTCCGGCGCCGACGTCCGCTAAGCGCCGGCGGCTGGGCGGGGGCTCGCCTACACTACATGAGCCCCCAATCATCGAACCCGACCGCCATGGAACCTACCTTCCACCAGTTTTCCGAACTGTTCGCACAACTCGGACTGGCTTCCGATGAAGCCAGCATCCGCAGCTTTATCGGCCAGCATGCGCCGCTGCCAGACGATGTGGAGCTGGCGGAGGCATCATTCTGGACGCCGGCCCAATCCGCGCTGCTGCACGACGAGCTGCTCGACGACGCCGACTGGGCCGAAGTGGTCGACCAGCTCAACCTGGCACTGCGCAAGCCTGCCTGAAGCGGCGCGGGGCGCGCCTGCGCCCCGCCCTGTCTTACAGCCCTTACACCGCGTCCAGCTTCGCCTCCATCGCCTGGCGCAGGTCGGCGATCAGGTCGCGCGTGTCTTCCAGGCCGATATAGAGCCGCACCAGTTCGCCGGTGTCTTGCCAGCCGGCGGGCGGCCAGGTGCCAGCCGGACGCATGCCCTGCACGTGATAGGGCACGGCCAGGCTGTGCGCGCCACCCCATGACCAGCCGATCGCGAACAACTGCAGCGCCTCGACGAAGGCATCGACCTGCTGGCGCGAGTAGCGCGCGCGCAGGATGATGGCGAACAGGCCGGTGGCGCCGGTAAAGTCGCGCCGCCAGTTGGCATGGCCCGGACAGTCGGGCAGCGCGGGATGGAGCACGCGCGCCACTTCGGGCCGCTGGCGCAGCCATTCGGCGATTTCGCGCGCGCCGCGGTCATGCGCCGCCAACCGCACCGGCAGGCTTGGCAGCCCGCGCAGCACCAGGTGGCAATCGTCGGCGGACACGCCCCAGCCCATCAGCATGCGGGTGCGCCGCAGGCGGTCGTGCAGCGCATCGTCGCGGGTCAACACCGCGCCCATCAGCACATCGCTGCCGCCAGACTGGTACTTGGTCAGCGCCTGCACCGAGATATCGATGCCCTTGTCGAAGGGGCGGAAGTAGACGCCACCCGACCAGGTGTTGTCGATTGCCGTCAGCACGCCATGCGCCTGCGCAGCGGCGACGATGGCATCGCTGTCCGGCACCTCCATCGTCACCGAACCCGGGGACTCCATCCAGATCAGGCGCGTGTCGGGACGGATCATCGCGGCCATGCCGGCAACGTCCATCGGATCGTAGTAGCGCACCGACACGCCGTAGTCGCGTGCCAGCCATTCGCCATGGTCGCGGTTGGGCCCGTAGACGTTGTGCGGCACCAGCACGTCGTCACCGCTCTTGAGCAGTGCGAAGTAGACCAGTGAAATCCCCGCCAGCCCCGAAGGCAGCAGCAAGGTATGGCGCGCGCCTTCGAGCAACGCCAGGTGCTGGCAAAGTGCCTCGCTGGTCGGGGTGGCGTGCAGGCCGTAGCGCCAGTAAGTGGTGGCGCCGTCGCCCTGCGCACGCAGTTCGGCCAGGTTGCGGAACACCACGGTGGAGCCACGGTGGGTGGCGGGCGAGAACGAAGCAAAGCCGGATGCGATGTCCAGCTCGGGCTGGACCGCGACGGTCTGCAGGTAATGGGGGCGGGATGCGGGCTTGTCGGACGGCGAATCGGACACGGCGGATTCCTTGCTGGCTGCTGGCCGGCCCTGCTGCGATGCCAAGCGGGCATCACGCTGTCCGGCCAGGAATGAGACTCGGTGAGCCTCCGAGCTTACCAGCAAATGCCTGCCGCGCCACCGGGTACGGTGGCGGTCCGTACTGCATGCAAGGAGGTACCCGAGGATTTCGCGAGAGGATTGTGCGCGGCTACCAGCCGGAGATCGACGACCTGGGCGGCGGCGGCGCGTAGGTAACGCCACTGTTGGGCGTCATGTCGAACGGGGGAATGACCAGCGCGCCCAGCGGGCGGATAAAGAACGGCAGCACGATGGCCGGATTGAAGGCATCGGTCCAGGTGCCGCGTACCGCACCGCTGGCGTCGATATTGCCCTCCCAGTTGCCCGATACGCGCGTACCGTCGTCGGACTCTTCCATCAGGAAAGCCCCGTTTTCCCATTCGCCGGCAAGCAGACGCACACCGGCGCCACGGCCGGTATATTCCCCGCGCACGCTGTCGCGCTCGTCGGGCTTGGGACCGAGCCGCAGCCGCACCGGCTGGTCGCCGACCTTGCCGACATAGACCGGCAGCGAGGAATACTCAGCGCGCGGTGCCAGCGCCCTGGGCGCGCCGGTCGACAGCGCCGTGCCACGCCTGGCCTCGCCATCGCGGATGGCCTGGTTGATGCCGAGGCCTTCGCCAACACCCGACACGGCCCCGACGGGGCCGGTCGACAACTCGGTCGCTGGTGCGGCCTGCGCCGCGCCCGTCAGGGCGAGCACGGCGGCCAGCGCCGGGACAGACGATTTCAGCAACACACGGCGCAAGGCGAACCTCAGATCCGTTCGAAGATGGCGGCAATGCCCTGCCCGCCGCCGATGCACATGGTCACCAGGGCGTAGCGGCCTTGCACGCGTTGCAGCTCGTACAGCGCCTTGACCGTGATCAGCGCGCCGGTTGCGCCGATCGGATGGCCCAGCGAGATGCCCGAACCGTTCGGGTTGACCTTGGCCGGATCCAGTCCCAGGGCTTTGGTCACGGCGCAAGCCTGCGCGGCAAAGGCTTCGTTGGCCTCGATCACGTCCAGGTCCGACACCTGCAGGCCGGCGCGTTCCAGCGCGATCCTGGTCGCCGGCACCGGGCCGATGCCCATGGTCTTGGGATCGACACCGGCATGGCCGTACGACACCAGGCGAGCCAGCGGCTTGAGGCCCCGGCGCTCGGCCTCGGCACGCTCCATCATCACCACCGCGGCGGCGGCGTCGTTCAGTCCCGAGGCATTGCCGGCCGTGACCGTGCCGTTTTCCTTGACGAAGACCGGCTTGAGCTTGGTCATGTCGTCAATGGTGGCGTCATGGCGCACGTGCTCGTCGGTATCGAAGGTGACGTCGCCCTTGCGGCCCTTGCTCACCACCGGGACGATCTGGTCCTTGAAGTACCCGGCCTTGATCGCGGCGGAGGCGCGGCGGTGCGATTCCAGCGCGGCCTCGTCCTGCTGGCTACGCGAAATATCGTATTCCTTGGCAACGTTCTCGGCGGTCACGCCCATATGGATGCGGTGGAACGGGTCATGCAGCGCACCCAGCATCATGTCGACCAGGCCGGCATCGCCCATGCGGGCGCCCCAGCGAGCTGCCGGCGCCAGGTACGGGGCACGGCTCATGCTTTCGGCCCCGCCACCGATGGCCACGTCGGCATCGCCCAGCAGGATGGTCTGCGCGGCGCTGACGATGGCCTGCAGGCCCGAGCCGCACAGGCGGTTCACGGTCAGCGCGGGCGCGTTGACCGAAACCCCACCGTTGACCGCGGCGACGCGGCCCAGGTACATGTCACGCGGCTCGGTCTGGATCACGTTGCCGAACACCACGTGGCCGACGTCGTCGCCGGACACCTGCGCGCGGGCCAGTGCCTCGCGCACGACCAGCGCGCCCAGTTCTGCCGGCGCCACGTCCTTCAGGCTGCCACCAAAGGTCCCGATCGCGGTACGGACACCGCTCACCACTACGACTTCACGCGTCATGACTTGTCTCCAGGAGGTATGTTGCACCGCACAGTATAACGGTGCATCCGCCAAAACGAACGATCGTACTTTTACCTAATCGACGCCGGGTCCAACTCGTCCGGCAGGACTAGCTCAGACCTCGCCCCACAGGTCGTGGCCGTCGGCGCCGGTGATCTTCACGTCGACAAACTCGCCCGCGCGGTAGCGCTGCGAAGTACGCTCCGGCGGCGCGATATAGACCAGGCCGTCGATTTCCGGCGCATCCGCCGAGGAACGGCCGATGCCGCCGTCCTGGTTGACCTCGTCGACCAGCACGCGCAGGGTCTGGCCGACCTTGCGCTGCAGGCGGCGCGCGGACACTTCCTCGGCCACTTCCATGAAGCGCGCGCGGCGCTCCTCGCGCACCTCGTCGGGCAGCGCGCCCGGCAGGTCGTTGGCGGTGGCACCTTCCACCGGCGAGTACGCAAAGCAGCCGACACGGTCCAGCTCCGCCTCGGCGATAAAGTCCAGCAGCGTCTGGAACTCGGCCTCGGTCTCGCCCGGGAAGCCGGCGATAAAGGTGCTGCGGATGGTCAGCTCGGGGCAGATCTCGCGCCATGCGCGGATGCGATCCATGGTCTTTTCGGCGTTGGCCGGGCGCTTCATGCGCTTGAGCACGTCCGGGTGGGCGTGCTGCAGCGGCACGTCCAGGTACGGCAGCACGTGGCCCTGCGACATCAGCGGGATGATCTCGTCGACGTGCGGGTATGGGTAGACATAGTGCAGGCGCACCCAGGCGCCATACTGCGCGGCCAGCTCGCCCAGCGCCGCCACCAGTTCGGTCATGCGGGTCTTGAGCGGGCGGCCGTTCCAGAAGCCGGTGCGGTACTTGACGTCGACGCCATAGGCGCTGGTGTCCTGCGAGATCACCAGTAGTTCCTTGACGCCGGCCTTGAACAGGTTCTCGGCCTCCAGCATGACTTCCGCCACCGGGCGCGAGACCAGGTCGCCACGCATCGACGGGATGATGCAGAACGAGCAGCGGTGGTTGCAGCCCTCGGAAATCTTCAGGTAGGCGTAATGCTTGGGCGTCAGCTTGATGCCGGCGGCCGGCACCAGGTCGGTGAACGGGTCGTGCGGCTTCGGCAGGTGCGTGTGCACAGCCTGCATCACCTCGCCAAGCGCATGCGGGCCGGTCACGGCCAGTACCTTGGGATGCACTGAAGACACGATGTCGTGTCCCGCCGCGTCCTTCTTGGCGCCAAGGCAGCCAGTCACGATGACCTTGCCGTTCTCGGTCAGCGCCTCGCCGATGGCGTCCAGGCTTTCCTGCACGGCCTCGTCGATAAAGCCGCAGGTATTGACCACCACCAGGTCGGCGCCGTCATAGGTGCCGCTGATGGCATAGCCCTCGGCGCGGAGTTGGGTAATGATCTGCTCGGAGTCGACCAGGGCCTTGGGACAGCCGAGCGAAACGAATCCCACGCGCGGACTATGGTCTTTCTGGGTCGTTGATTCTGAAGGGTTTTTCACGGTGCAATACGAATGTGGGGCAGGCGGGGCGGAGTATATCCGGTTATCGCGCGGGCGATCGGACGCCAGGCGGTGCAGGCCAATCGCATATTTTACCCTTTCGCCATGTTTTGCCGGCGCCTGACGCCACACTTGTCGCCTGGTCAGCGGCGGGTTGCTCAGTGAGGAATCGGAGAGGCGCCGGGGACACTTAGCAGCAGGCGACCGATCTCGGCCGAGTCATGCACGCGCCGGATCGCGGCATGTAGTTCGACGGCCTCCGGCCAGGTCCGCTTCAGGTAGCTGAGCCACAGCTTGACCCGTCCGTGCTCATGGCAGGACGAGATCCGTTCGTGCAGCTTCTTCAGGTAAAGCGAGATCTGGCGCAGCACCAGCGGCCATTCGGCGGCGGACGGCGTGCTCTCCATCTGCCCGCGGATGCGCTGGGCCAGGAAAGGATCGGAGACCGCGCCGCGCCCGATCATCACATCGTCGCAGCCGGTCACGGCGCGACAGCGTTCCCAGTCGGCAACGGTCCAGACATCGCCATTGGCAATGACCGGAACATCGATGGCCTCTGCGATCCGCGCGATCCACTCCCAATGCGCAGGCGGCCGATAACCGTCGTCGCGCGTGCGGGCATGCACCACCAGCGATGCCGCCCCACCCTCCGCCAGCGCGGTGGCGCAGTCCAGCGCGAGCGCCGTATCGGAAATACCCAGCCGCATCTTGGCCGTCACGGCGATATGCGCCGGCACCGCGGCCCGTACTGCGGCAACGATGCGGTTCAGCAGCTCAGGTTGCCCAAGCAGCATGGCGCCGCCGCCATGCCGGTTGACCACCTTCGCCGGGCAGCCGAAGTTCAGGTCGATGCCATGCGGCGACAGGGTTGCGGCATAGGCCGCATTGCGCGCCAGCCATTCGGGGTCGCTGCCCAGCAGCTGGATCACCATCGGTGTGCCGCTGCGGGTGTAGCCACCCTGCAGGGTTTCGGGCGTATCCCGCTCATAGACACGCGCGGGAAGCAGGGAGCCCGTCACCCGGACAAACTCTGACACACAGCCGTCGTAGCCGCCCGGGCCCGTCAGCACGTCACGCAATACATAGTCCGCAAGCCCCTCCATCGGAGCGAGGAATAGGCGGCTCATACTCGGGAGTGCGCGAGGCGGCGCACGCCGGCTTCGCGGGCACGCAGATGGCAATGACGGTGGATTCTGGAAGGCATCGGGATTCGCGCTTTGCAGGCGAGTCCGCAAATGAGCCGCCAGTTCAGGAGGTCGGCATTTTAACCGCTTTGGCCGCTGCGCTGCACGCCGGAGGTTTTCATCGACAGCGCACAGGGAATACGGCAGGCCAGGCGGCCCGCCGCCACATCGCTTACTTCTTGTCCGGCTGGTTGAACGGGAACGTCCCGAACATATTCTTGGCCTGGCTCTGCATCTGTTCCTGCATCTGCACGAACAGGTTCTTGCTCTGCTCGATGTAGTTGCTCATCATTCCCTGCATCATCGGGCCCTGCATGTTCATGAACTGCGACCACATGTCGGGGCTGAAGGCTTCGCCGGAATACAGGCCCTTGGAGTTCTCGGCCAGCTTGTTCTGGATATCGATAAACGCCTGGATGTTCTTTTCCAGGTAGGTGCCCATCATGCCCTGCATGGCATGGCCGTAGAAACGGATGATCTGCGACAGCATGGCACTGGAGAACATCGGCACGCCGCCCGTCTCTTCTTCAAGGATGATCTGCAGCAGGATGCTGCGGGTCAGTTCGTCCCCCGACTTGGCGTCAACGACCTTGAATTCTTCGGAATCCATGACCAGCTGCTTCACGTCAGCCAGGGTGATGTAGGTGCTGGTCTGGGTGTCGTAGAGCCTGCGGTTGGGATACTTCTTGATCAGTCGCTCTGCGCCTTTTTTGGTCGTGGCCATCGGTGCTCTGTCCTTGTGTCGTCGCTGTTTGCGCGCTGCTGCACCGCATGGGGTGCAGTGCGCAAATCGGTACCGCCTGCGCCATCTGTGGTTGTCGTGTCGGCTGCCGCGGCCTGTGCGCGCATGGCTGCGCGTTGCGGCTTCGCCACCTCGCCCCCGCGAGGGCCGCGCTGCACGACTATGGTGCTGGCTGCGCCGCTGCCCTGATTCTATGCCCAACAAAGCACTAAGAAAAGCGACCCAGCTTAAGGAAAACCCGGTAAACCGGCGCAAGAACAGCAAATAAACCACCGCGCAGAAACGATTCGCGGGCCGTTGCGGCCCGCGAAAGAGACAGCGAAACGAAACGTCCGCCGCCTTGTGCGCCGCGCTGGCTGCACCGCAAAAAGCGGCCGCCGGCGCGGTTGCCGATCACGCCGGCAGGTCAGCCCATGTGCAGGCCGCCGTTCAGCGAGAAGTCGGCGCCGGTGGAGAAACCGGACTCATCGGAAGACAGCCAGGCGCAGATCGATGCGATCTCTTCCGGCTCGCCCAGGCGCTTCACCGGGATCGTGCCGACGATCTTGTCGAGCACATCCTGGCGGATCGACTTGACCATGTCGGTGGCAATATAGCCCGGCGAAACGGTATTGACCGTCACGCCCTTGGTCGCCACTTCCTGCGCCAACGACATGGTGAAACCGTGCAGGCCGGCCTTGGCGGTGGAGTAGTTGGTCTGGCCAAACTGGCCCTTCTGGCCGTTCACCGACGAGATATTGACGATCCGGCCCCAGCCGCGGTCGACCATGCCGTCGATCACCTGCTTGGTGACGTTGAACAGCGAGGTCAGGTTGGTGTCGATCACCGCATCCCAGTCGGCGCGCGTCATCTTGCGGAAGACCACGTCACGCGTGATGCCGGCGTTATTGATCAGCACATCGACCTCGCCGACCTCGGCCTTGACCTTGTCGAAGGCGGTCTTGGTCGAGTCCCAGTCGGCGACGTTGCCTTCCGAGGCAACGAAATCGAAGCCGAGCGCCTTCTGCTGCTCGATCCACTTCTCACGGCGCGGCGAATTGGGGCCGCAGCCGGCCACCACACGAAAGCCATCCTTGGCCAGGCGCTGGCAAATAGCGGTCCCGATGCCGCCCATGCCGCCGGTCACATACGCAATGCGCTGAGTCATGTCCACTCCTTGATTGGCTCTTCGTTATCGTTGCCGGGCCCGCGCGGACCGCTGGCCCGGCCTACTGCTGATTTGTTGCCGCGTAATGTCAGCTCAGGTGCGGATCAGTTGCGCTCAACCGCCAGCGCCACGCCCATGCCGCCGCCGATGCACAGCGAGGCCAGGCCCTTCTTGGCGTCGCGGCGCTTCATTTCGTGCAGCAGCGTCACCAGGATACGGCAGCCCGATGCACCGATCGGGTGACCAATGGCGATGGCGCCACCGTTGACGTTGACCTTGGAGGTATCCCAGCCCATCTGCTGGTGCACCGCCAGCGCCTGCGCGGCGAAGGCCTCGTTGATTTCCATCAGGTCGAGGTCCTGCGGCGTCCAGCCGGCACGCGACAGCGCGCGCTTGGAAGCCGGCACCGGGCCCATGCCCATCACCTTGGGATCGACGCCTGCGTTGGCGAAGCTCTTGATCGTGGCCAGCGGCGTCAGGCCCAGTTCCTTGGCCTTGGCGGCCGACATCACCACCACCGCGGCGGCGCCGTCGTTCAGGCCCGAGGCGTTGGCCGCGGTCACCGAGCCGGCCTTGTCGAAGGCGGGCTTCAGGCCGGACATGCTGTCCAGCGTGGCGCCCTGGCGGACAAACTCGTCGGTCTTGAACGCGACCGGGTCGCCCTTGCGCTGCGGGATCAGCACCGGCACGATTTCCTCATCGAACCTGCCGGCCTTTTGCGCGGCCTCGGCCTTGTTCTGGGAGCTGACCGCGAATTCATCCTGCGCCTCGCGCGTGATGCCGTATTCCTTGGCGACGTTCTCGGCGGTAATGCCCATGTGATACTGGTTGTACACATCCCACAGGCCGTCGACGATCATGGTGTCGACCAGCTTGGTGTCGCCCATGCGGAAGCCGTCGCGCGAGCCCGGCAGCACGTGCGGCGCGGCGCTCATGTTTTCCTGGCCGCCGGCCACCACGATCTCGGCGTCGCCGGCAGCAATGGCATTGGCCGCCAGCATCACGGCCTTCAGGCCCGAGCCGCAAACCTTGTTGATGGTCATCGCCGGCACCATGGCCGGCAGGCCGGCCTTGATCGACGCCTGGCGCGCCGGGTTCTGGCCCGAGCCGGCGGTCAGCACCTGGCCCATGATCACTTCGCTGACTTGTTCCGGCTTGATGCCGGCGCGCTCCAGCGCGGCCTTGATGACCACGGCGCCCAGTTCCGGTGCCGGGATCTTGGCCAGCGATCCGCCAAACTTGCCTACTGCGGTACGGGCCGCGGAAACGATGACAACGTCAGTCATGGTGTAGTCCTTTCAATGGAAATGGAAAGCCTGCGCGGCGGCCGGCGCCGCCCGGTGTGGCGGCCCGGCCGTCATGCAAGCATCATGCCTTGGCTTTGACGTAACGCCCAGGCGCGGGTTCGATCACGGGATAGCGCGCGTTGCCGTACTCGGCGGGCGCGGCGCGCTTGGCGCCGGCATGGCCGGCGAGCCATGCCATCCAGTCCGGCCACCAGCTGCCGTGGTGCTCGGTGGCATCGGCCAGCCACTGCTGCGGCGAGGCCGCCAGCTTGTCGTTGGTCCAGTGGCTGCGCTTGTTCTTGGCCGGCGGGTTGATCACGCCGGCGATATGCCCGGACGCCCCCAGCACGAAACGCACGTTGTTCTTGAGCAGCGCGGTCGAGGCATAGGCGGCGGTCCACGGCACGATGTGGTCCTCGCGCGAGCCGTAGAGATACGTCGGCGTGTCGATGCTGCCCAGGTCAACCGGCACGTTGCACACGGTCAGCTTGTTGGGCACCTTCAGTTCATCCTGCAGGTAGGTGTGGCGCAGGTACCAGCAGTACCACGGGCCAGGCAGGTTGGTGGCGTCGCCATTCCAGAACAACAGGTCGAACGGCACCGGCGTGTTGCCCTTCAGGTAGTTGTCGACCACATAGTTCCACACCAGGTCGTTCGGGCGCAGGAACGAGAACGTATTGGCCAGCTCCAGCCCGCGCAGCAGCGAGCACGGCGCGCCGGCGCCACCACCCAGCGTGGCTTCGCGCAGTTGCACATGGGCCTCGTCGACGAACACGTCGAGGATGCCGGTGTCGGCAAAATCCAGCAGCGTGGTCAGCAGCGTCAGGCTCGAGGCCGGATGCTCGCCGCGCGCGGCCAGCACCGCCAGTGCGGTCGAGACAATGGTGCCGCCCACGCAGAAGCCCAGCACGTTGATCTGGTCCTGGCCGCCGATATCGCGCGCGACCTCGATGGCACGGATGGCGCCGTGCTCGATGTAATCGTCCCAGGTGGAGGCCGCGAGGCTGGCATCGGGATTGCGCCACGACACCAGGAACACGGTATGACCCTGCTCCACCGCATGCCGCACCAGCGAGCTTTCCGGCTGCAGGTCGAGGATGTAGTACTTGTTGATGCACGGCGGCACCAGCAGCAGCGGCCGCGCGTGGACCTTGACGGTCAGCGGCTTGTATTGCAGCAGCTGGAAGTATTCGTTTTCATAGACCACCGCACCCTCGGTAACGGCAACGTTGCGGCCGACCTCGAACGCGGTCTCGTCGGTCTGCGAAATCTTGCCGCGCGTCAGGTCCTCGAGCATGTTGCGCACGCCGGAGCGCAGCGATTCGCCGCCCGATTCGATCAGCAGCCGCTGCGCTTCGGGGTTGGTGACCAGGAAATTGGCCGGCGACATCGCATCGACCCATTGCGAAATCGCAAAGCGGATGCGCTGGCGCGTCTTGGCGTCGGCCTCGACGGCGTCCGCCAGTTCGGTCATGGCGCGTGCGTTGAGCAGGTAGAACGCGGCGGCAAAGCGGTAAGGCACGTTGTTGCGCCACGCCTCGCCGGCGAAGCGCCGGTCATGCAACGGGCCCGCGGCGTCGGGATTACCCTCGGCCATGGCCTGCCACAGGGCCACGAAGTCGTTCATGTAGCGCTTCTGGATATCGCCCAGCTGCGCCGGGGCGATCTTCACGCCTGTCAGCGCGTCCAGGCCCGGAATGCCTGCACTGGCCGCATGGCCGTTACCTCCTGTGCCCTGCCACTGGCGGGACCATTCCAGCCATGTGGCTGGATCGAATGGCCCCGGCGTGAACTTGAACGGTTGGGACTTGCCTTCCTGGGTGGAAGCTGCCGCACCTTTGCCGGTCGCCATGATGTGAATTGTCTCTCTGCCGTCACTATACGAACCGGCTCCGGGCATTGCCCTGGCCGGCACTTTTGCATGGGGAGATGCTATCCGGATGGACCCGGCGCGCGCCTCACCCGAATTGGGCAGGCTAGCCAGATAATTCGCCGGAATCCTGACGCCGCGCTTGCGCGGCGGATTCCGCCCATCCCGATAGCAACTCCCTTTTTACCGGCTACCGCGGCGCTCTGGCTGGCAACGCCATGCGGTATGCTTGCCGGCAAAAATCCTTGGAATCGTCAGCGATCCCGAGACATTTGAGGCCATTGTTGCCTTGCAACGTATGCGCTGTCAATGTGGAAATCCGCCCCGGCGAGGCGCGCTTCCCGACCTACCGGACGGTATGCCGCGCCTGCCTCCGCCGAGGCTCCGCAGGATAGGCGAGAAGGATGAAAATTTTATGTACATCGTGGCCATTGGCTGGCTCTACGTCGCGCTGATGATGGCGATCACCGAGCACACGGTGGTGGCGGGCGTCGCCACGTTCGTGTTCTATGGACTGGCGCCGGTGGCGCTGGTGCTTTACATCATGGGCACGCCCGCGCGGCGGCGGCGCAAGGCGCAAGCCGAGCGCGCCGCGCAGGCCGGCAGCGATGCGCTGCCGGTGGCGGAAACACCGCCGGAGAGAAAAGAATGACGCTTCAGTCGGCCAGCCAGGCCAGGCTGGCCATGCGGCCGGTTACGCCGTCGCGGCGATAGGAGTAGAAACGCGCTGCGTCGGTGACGGTGCAGGCATCACCGCCATACACCTCGGTGCAGCCGGCGCGTGCCAGCCGCATGCGCGCGAGCGCATAGATATCCGCCAGGTATTTGCCCGGAGCACCGGCACGGAACGCCGCGTCGACGGCGTCTTGCTCGCCGGCCTGCGCCTGCGCCAGGAAGGCCTCGCGCACTTCGGCACCGACCTCGAACGCATCCGGGCCGATGGCCGGGCCGAGCCAGGCCAGCCAGCGCCTGCCGTGGCCGCCTGAAGCGGCCTGCATGCGTGCCAGCGTGGCTTCGATGACACCATGGCACAAGCCACGCCAGCCGGCATGCGCGGCGCCCACCACGGTGCCTTGCGCATCGCACAGCAGGACTGGCAGGCAGTCCGCCGTCATCACGGCGCAGACATGGCCCGGCGCGATCGCCACGCTGGCATCAGCCTGCGGCGCGCGATCATCGGCACCGGCCACGTGGTCGGCGGTGACCACGGCGCAGCCATGCACCTGGTCGAGCCAGCGCGGCATCGACGGCAGGTGCGCGGCCAGGCGTTCGCGATTGCGCGCGACGTCCAACGGATCGTCGCACACATGCGTGCCCAGGTTGAGCCCGCCCGGCACGCCGCCGGCAAGCCCGTACGGTCCCTGGCTGACGCCGCCGTGGCGCGTGGTCGAGAGCGCGCGCACGCGCGCCGGCGCCGGCCAGTCTGGCACCAGCCAGTGAGAATCAGGCGTCGCGCTCATCGTCTTCATCTTCGTCGCCCTCCTCGTCACCCTCCTCGTCACCCCCGCCGGCATATTCCCAGTGGGCTTCACCGCCCTCCCACACTTCGTCCCAGGCTTCTTCCTCGTCCTCTTCCTGCGCGCTTTCGAAGTCGAGTGCATCGATCAGCGCCTGCAGGTCCGCCGGCGGCTGCGCGGTCCACGACATGTGGCGGCCGGTCGCCGGATGCACCAGCCCAAGCTTGTACGCATGCAGCGCCTGGCGCTCGAACGGCACCGGCAGCGGCACGCGGATCGCCGGACGCTGGCCGCGCTGCGTCGCGCGGAAGTAGACCGGATCGCCCACCAGCGGATGGCCGATCGATTCGAAGTGCACGCGGATCTGGTGCGTGCGTCCGGTCTCGAGCTTGCACATCACCATCGAGACAAAGCCGCGGCCCAGCGGCACCGTGGCCAGCGTGCGGAAATGCGTGCGCGAAGGCTTGCCGCTGGCCGTATGCACGACCGCCATGCGCGTGCGTTCGCGCGAGTCGCGGCCGATCGGCGCATCGATGGTGCCCTCGTCATAGGTGCGGCCCCACACCAGCGCAATGTACGTGCGCTTGACCGTGCGCGCCTGCAACTGGCGCACCAGGTCGGTCTGCGCGGTCAGCGAGCGCGCGACTACCATCAGGCCGGAGGTTTCCTTGTCGAGCCGGTGCACGATGCCCGCGCGCGGCAGCGCCACGGCAGCGGGATCGCGATGCAGCAGTCCGTTGAGCACGGTTCCGCTCCAGTTGCCGGCGGCCGGATGCACCACCAGTCCGGCGGGCTTGTTGATCACCAGCAGCGTGTCGTCCTCATAGACCGCGTCCAGCGGCACGTCCTCCGGGGCAAAGGCGGAGGACTCCGGCGCGGCCTGCGGCTGGATCTCGATGCGGTTGCCCATCTGTACCGCATCGCGCGGGCGGCGCACCTGGCCGTCGACGCGCACTGCCCCGCTTTCTATCCATTGCTGCAGGCGGCTGCGCGAAAATTCGCTGAAGTGACGCGCCAGCAATTTGTCGAGACGCTCGCCATGCGCGGCACTGTCCACCTCAAGCGACAGGGTTACCCCCGCCTCGGCGCCTGGCGCGGTGTTGGCCGGCACGGCATCGGCAAGGTCTTCCAGTTCCTCGGAATCGGCCACGGCTGCGGCGGCGCGCACCTGTTCGGGTGGCAGTCCTCCCACACCTGCGGCCGGTCGGGCTTGGGGCTGGGGGCTTGGGCTATAATGCTTGACGCTATTTTTCTTCATCCGGGATACGATTGCCCATGCAATTGCTGAGCATGAAACGCGCGCCGTGGCGCGCGACTATTGGAGCGGTTCTGCTCGCAGGCGGCTGCGTCATGCTATCGGCATGCGGCCTGCTGGCGGACCAGCCCGACGAAACCGCCGGCTGGTCGGCCAACAAATTATATTCGGAAGCCAAGGACGCACTGGATGGCGGCGACTACACCCGCGCCGTCAAGCTGTACGAAAAGCTCGAAGGCCGCTATCCGTTCGGCCGCTACGCGCAGCAGGCGCAGATCGATACCGCCTACGCCAACTACAAGGATGGCGAGACAGCCGCCGCACTGGCCGCGGTCGACCGCTTTATCCAGCTGCACCCGAACCACCCCAACATCGATTACGCCTACTACCTCAAGGGGCTGATCAACTTCAACGACAACCTGGGCTGGCTGGGCCGCTTTTCCGGCCAGGACCTGAGCGAGCGCGATCCCAAGGCGGCACGTGCCGCCTACGACGCGTTCAACACGCTCGTCACCAAGTACCCGGACAGCAAGTACACCGCCGACGGCGCACTGCGCATGCAGTACATCGTCAACTCGCTGGCCCAGCACGAGGTGCATGCCGCACGCTACTACTACAGGCGCGGCGCCTACCTGGCCGCGGTGAACCGCGCGCAGCAGGCGCTGAAGGACTATGACGGCGCGCCGGCCAACGAGGAAGCGCTGTACATAATGATCCGTTCGTACGATGCGATGGGCATGAAGGACCTGCGCGACGATACCGCCCGCGTGATGGAGAAGAACTTCCCGGAAAGCGACTTCATCAAGTACGGTGAGCGCCGCAAGGACAAGTCCTGGTGGGAAGTGTTCTGAACCTCGCTCACGCCTGACGGCGGCGATAAAAAACGGGACGTGTCGCATGACCGTCCCGTTTTTGTTTTCAGCGCGGCGCGTTCAGCGCCCCTTCGGCGCCCCGTCAATCGTCCGCGTCGGCGTCCTGCGCCTCTGCAGGCGCTGTCTTGCCCTCGCCGCGCAGCGATTCCAGGAAGCGCACCGCCGTGGCCGCCTCGCGCGTGCGCGTGAACGGCGGCAGGCTCTGCCAGATCTGGCGGCCATAGGGCTTTTCCACCAGCCGGGTGTCGAAGATGGCCAGCACGCCGCGGTCGGACTCCGAGCGGATCAACCGCCCCGCGCCCTGCTTCAGCGTGATCACCGCATGCGGCAGCTGGTGCGCGGCAAACGGACTCAGCCCCTTTTTCTGCAGCACTTCCATGCGCGCGGCCAGCACCGGGTCGTCCGGCGGCGCGAACGGCAGCTTGTCGATGATCACCAGCGACAGCGCCTCGCCACGCACATCCACCCCCTCCCAGAAGCTCTGGCTGCCGACCAGCACGGCGTTGCCGAGTTCGCGGAAGCGGTCGAGCAGCTCGGTACGGCTGGCTTGGCCCTGCACCAGCAGCGGCAGGTTCAGGCCGCGCTCGGCGAAGGCATCGTAGAGCAGGTCGGAGGCACGCTGCACCGCGCGCAGCGTCGTGCAGAGCAGGAAGGTGCGCCCGCCGGCCGCTTCGATCAGCGGCAGCGCGGCCTGCACCACGGCATCGGTGAACTGCGGCGACTGCGGCGCGGGCATGTCGCGCGGCACGTACAGCAGCCCCTGCGTCGCGTAGTCGAACGGGCTCGGCAGCGTCAGCGAGCGGTCCTTGTCGAGCCCGAGCTGCGCCGCATAGTGCGTAAAGTTGCCCTTGACCGACAGCGTAGCCGAGGTAAAGACCCACGCCCGCGGCTGGCCGCCGCGCTGGCGCGAGAAGATCGGCGCGATCGACAGCGGGGTGCGGTGCAACTGCACGGTATGGGAGAACACTTCGACCCAGCGTACCGTTTCTGCCGGCGCCCGTGCTTCGGCTACCTCGCCCCCCTCGCCCCCCTCGCCTGCCGGTGTGGCGGGCACGGGCGCGGCAACGGCATCGCTGCGCCATGCCGCCAGGCGCTCGGCCAGTTCCAGCGCGCGCCGATGGCACTGCTGCAGCGATTCGGCGCGCTCCGCCTGGCTTTCCAGCATCTCGACAAAGGCCGACAGTGCCTCGTCCAGCGCATCGAGCGTTTCGTTGAAGGGCTCGGCGATGCGGCGGTCGGCCTCGATCTGGCCCAGCGCCAGGCGCGCGTTGTCCTTGTTGAACGCCAGCCGCAGGTCGCGCGCGGCACGCTCCAGCGGCGCGCCCAGTGCGACCCAGTCGACCGCGTCGCGCGCATGCGACAGGCCTTCGGCCACCGTGTCGCGGGCCAGCTCGAGCAGCTGGCTGGTCGACAGCGTCTCGCCGAAGAACAGCGTTGCGGTTTCGGGCAGCTGGTGCGCCTCGTCGAAGATCACGGTGTTGGCGGCGGGCAGCAGCTCGGCCATGCCGGTATCGCGCAGCACCACGTCGGCAAAGAACAGGTGATGGTTGACCACCACCACGTCGGCCTGCTGCGCTTCCTTGCGCGCGCGCATCACGAAGCAGTCCTTGTAGTACGGGCACTCCGAGCCCAGGCAGTTGTCGCGTGTCGACGTCACCATCTGCCACACCGGTGCGTTTTCCGGCACCGCGGCCAGCTCGGCCTTGTCGCCTGTCTTGGTTTCCTTGAGGAAGCGGCCGATGTCGCGCAGCCACGCGGCATCCTGGCGCGACGCCAGCCGCCCGGCCGCCTGCGCGCGCTCCAGGTGGTAGTGGCACACGTAATTGGCGCGGCCCTTGAGCAAGGCCACCGAGACCGGCACGTTCAGCGCATGGCGCACCGTCGGGATATCGCGCAGGAATAGCTGGTCCTGCAGGTTCTTGGTGCCGGTGGACAGGATGACCTTGCCGCCCCAAAGCATGGCAGGCACCAGGTAGGCGTAGGTCTTGCCGGTGCCGGTGCCGGCCTCGACGATCACCGTGTCGTTGGCGGCGATCGCCTCGGCGACGGCATCGGCCATCTTGTGCTGAGACGCGCGCGGCCGGTAGCCCGGGATGGCCTGTGCCAGCGTGCCGGTATCGGCAAAGATGGTGCCAAGCTCGGCGCTGCGGCTGGCAGCGGCGTCCAAGGCGCTGGCGGCGACGTCATGCACGTCCGTTGCGTCGTCCGCAGTGGCGGCGTCGTCTTGCTCGGGGGAATCGGAAAGGTCGGACAAGGGTGGGGGAATACGTTTGTGTAGGCCGCCGGTCGATCTGCCGGCGGCGTCTGGCGCGGCGGCCCGTATGCTCAGGCCGGCACGTCGGGTTCGAGCTGCAACTGCAGCAGCGTGATGGCGTCCTTCAGCTTCAGGCGGCGCTTTTTCAGGCGGCGCAACTGCAGCTCGTCATGGACGGCGTCGCCGGAGAGCCGGTCGATCAGGAAGTCCAGATCGCGGTGCTCGATCTGCAACTCCATGATGCGCCGTTCAAGGGTATTCAGGTTGCTGTCCATGTGCGCCTCCGCGGTACGGTCAGTGCGATCGGCTCAGAAGCCGAACGGGCGCGGCGCCGACGCCTGGCCTTGCTGTTCCTTGGCCTTGGCGCGCCGCTCTTCCAGTTCCTTCTGGCGCCGCTCGAGGTCGCGCTGCTTGGCCTCGTACGCCTTCGCGTTTTCCTCGCGCTGGCGAGCCTGCTCGCCGCCCTTCTGCTGCGCCTCTTTCATCCTGGCGTCGAAGTCGGACTGCTTCTGCTGGTACGACTGCGCGTTGGCGGCGCGCTGCGGCGCCTCGCCCTGGCGTTGCGCCTCGCGCAGCTGCTGTTCCTGCTGCTTTTTCTCGAATGTGGTGCGGCTGGACTTCTCGCTGGCGGCACGCTGCGGCTGGCTGGCCTCGAATTCGGCACGGCGCAGCGCCTGGTCGCGGTCGCGCTCGGCGGCGCGGTGCGCGCGCTCGGCCTCGCCGACTTCCAGTTCGCGCTTGCGCAGCACCTGCAGCTCCTGGCGCTGGGCTTCCTTGGCCTTGTCGATGCAGCTGGTGACGAAGAACTTGCTGTAGCACTCGTGCTCGGCCGCGGAGAAACGGTAGTTGGTCCACGCGCGCGAATCGCCGATGGCCTTGCGTTCGGCGCCGAAATCGCGCGGAGCTCCGGCGGCCGTTGGCGTTGCCGCGGCCGGTGCCGAGGCTTGCGCCAGCGCGGGTCGCACCGGCATCAGCACGGCACCGGCGGCGAGCGCCAGCACTGCCAGGCTGGCAGCTTGGAAGAGGACGGATTTCGGCACGTTGGCGACGGTTGGCATGGCCGGTGAGGGTGCCGGCGAAGTTGCCGCTGAAGTGGCCTTGGCGGCGGCCGGACGGGGCTTGACGATCATGACGGGATTCTAGCATCCGGGCCGCCTGGCGGCCTGCCCCGCACATGCTGGTAACGCCCCTTGCGCGGCGCCAGCGGCCAGCGTGGCCGAACCGCGCCGCGCTTGTGGCAAAATGCCCCGCTTTCGACCGACTGCGTTTTCAGATGTCCAACCTGCCCGCTTCCGTCTCGCAAAAAATCGTGTCGCTCATCGCGGCTGAACTGTCCGTGCAGCCCCGCCAGGTCGCGGCCGCCGTGGCCCTGCTCGACGAGGGCGCCACCGTCCCGTTCATCGCCCGCTACCGCAAGGAAGTGACTGACAACCTGGACGACACGCAGCTGCGCAACCTGGAAGAGCGCCTGCTTTACCTGCGCGACATGGAAGACCGCCGCGCGGCCATCCTGGCGTCGATCCAGGAGCAAGGCAAGCTCACGCCCGAACTGCAGGCCGCCATCGAGGGCGCCGAAACCAAGCAGGCGCTGGAAGACCTCTACCTGCCCTACAAGCCCAAGCGCCGCACGCGCGCCCAGATCGCGCGCGAATGCGGGCTGGAGCCGCTGGCGCTGGCGCTGCTGGCCGATCCCACGCTGGATCCGCAAACCGAGGCGGCCAAGTACGTCAACGGCAACCCGACCGCCGACGGCGGCGTGCCCGATGTGAAGGCGGCGCTGGACGGCGCGCGCGACATCCTGTCCGAGCAGTTCGGCGAGACCGCGGAACTGCTGGGCAAGCTGCGCGAACACCTGTGGAACAACGGCGTGGTCGCCTCGACCGTGATGGAAGGCAAGGAAACCGCCGAGGAAGAGAAGTTCCGCGACTACTACGCCTACAGCGAAACCATCCGCACGGTGCCGTCGCACCGCGCGCTGGCGCTGTTCCGCGGCCGCAACGCGGGCGTGCTGATGGTCAAGCTGGGCCTGGGCGAAGAACAGGACGCGATGGTGCCGCACCCGTGCGAAGGCATGATCGCGCGCCATGTCGGCATCCAGCAGCTGGGCCGCCCCGCCGACAAGTGGCTGGGCGACGTGTGCCGCTGGTGCTGGCGCGTGAAGGTGCAGCCGCACCTGGAAACCGAGCTGCTGACGCAACTGCGCGAGACCGCCGAGAGCGAAGCCATCAAGGTCTTCGGCCGCAACCTGCATGAACTGCTGCTGGCCGCGCCGGCGGGCCCCAAGTCCGTGATGGGCGTCGATCCCGGCATCCGCACCGGCTGCAAGATCGCGGTGGTCGACAGCACCGGCAAGCTGCTCGATACCGCCACCATCTACCCGCACGAGCCGCGCCGCGACTGGAACGGTTCGCTCGCCACGCTGGCGCGCCTGGCCAGGCAGCACAACGTCGCGCTGGTCTCGATCGGCAACGGCACCGCCAGCCGCGAGACCGACAAGCTGGTGCAGGACCTGATGAAGCAGATGCCCGAGCTGAAGCTGACCAAGATCGTGGTCAGCGAGGCCGGCGCCTCGGTCTACTCGGCGTCGGAACTGGCCGCCAAGGAATTCCCGGACCTGGACGTGTCGCTGCGCGGTGCGGTGTCGATCGCACGCCGCCTGCAGGATCCGCTGGCCGAGCTGGTCAAGATCGATCCCAAGTCGATCGGCGTGGGCCAGTACCAGCATGATGTGAACCAGCGCGAGCTGGCACGCACCCTGGACGCCGTGGTCGAAGACTGCGTGAACGCCGTGGGCGTGGACGTCAACACCGCCTCGGCGCCGCTGCTGGCGCGCGTGTCGGGCCTGAACACGGTGCTGGCACGCAATATCGTCGAGTTCCGCGATGCCAACGGTGCCTTCGCCAACCGCGCGGCGCTGAAGAAGGTGCCGCGCCTGGGCGACAAGACCTTCGAGCAGGCGGCCGGCTTCCTGCGCATCAACGATGGCGACAACCCGCTGGACCGCTCGTCGGTGCACCCGGAAGCGTACCCGGTGGTGCAACGCATCCTGGACGCCATCAAGAAGGGCCTGCGTGATGTCATGGGCAACCGCGAAGCGCTGCGCGGCCTGTCGGCGGAGAAGTTCACCGATGAGTCGTTCGGCCTGCCGACCGTGCGCGACATCCTGTCCGAGCTGGAAAAGCCCGGCCGCGACCCGCGCCCCGAGTTCAAGACCGCGACCTTCCAGGAAGGTGTGGAGGACGTGAAGGACCTGCAGCCTGGCATGGTGCTGGAAGGCGTGGTCACCAACGTGGCGGCGTTCGGCGCGTTTGTCGATATCGGCGTGCACCAGGACGGGCTGGTCCATATCTCGGCACTGTCGAACAAGTTCGTCAAGGACGCGCACGAGGTGGTCAAGGCCGGCCAGATCGTCAAGGTCAAGGTGATGGAGGTCGACGTCAAGCGCAACCGCATCGGGCTGTCGATGCGCCTGGATGACGAGCCCGGCCAGGCGGCCCCGCGCGCCGGCGGCGACCGCGGCGGCCAGCGCAGTGGCGGCAAGGGCAGCAGCAGCGGCGGCCGCCGCGAGCAAGAGCCGGCGGGCGCGATGGCGGCGGCATTCGCCAAGCTCAAGCGCTGAGCGGCTCGCTGCCCGCGACATCCCTGGCGCCCCGCACCAAGCCGTGCGGGGCGTTTTTCATTGGGGCCCGTCCCGGGCGATCCGCACTGCCAGCCCCGTCGCGCCGTCGGTCCGGTTGGCAAAGGCCAGGTCCAGCCCATGCAGCCGCGCCACGCGCTGCGCGATGGAAACACCAAGGCCATGCCCGTGCTCCCGTTGCGCCCCACCCCCGCGGAAGAACCGGTCGCCCAGCCGCGCCAGCACATCGGGCGCGATGCCCGGCCCCTGGTCGCGCACGGTAATGCCGTCCGGCTGGAAATCCACGGTGACCAGCGCCCCCGGCGGGCTGTAGCGGATGGCATTGTCGAGCAGGTTGCGCAGCAGCAGCGACAACAGGTTGGCATCGCCCGCGACCGGCAGCGGTTCCCCGCCCTGCTCCGGCCATTCGAGCTCCACGTCGACCTGCTTCTGCTGCGCCAGCGCCAGGCAGTCTGACAGCGCCTGCTGCGCCACCGGCAGCCAGCTGACCGGCTGGCGGGACGGCAGTGCCGAGGCATCTTCCAGCCGGCTCAGCGTCAGCAATTGCGATACCAGCCGGCTGATGCGGTCGATGCCGGCGGCGACGTTGGCGCGGGCCTGGTTGCGCTCCACGGCGTCCGGCGAGCGCTCGGCAAGCTCCCATTGCGCCTTCAGCGCAGCCAGCGGCGTGCGCATCTCATGCGCCGCGTCGGCAGTCAGGCGGCGCTCGTGCTCGATCGAGTCCGAAACCCGCGCCAGCAGCCGGTTCATGGCATGGACCAGCGGCACCAGCTCGCCGGGCACCGCCGCCAGGCTGAGCGGCTGGCGATCATCGGGCGCACGCCGTTCGATATCGGCCGACAACGCCCGCACCGGTTCCATCGCGCGGCGCGTGAACCAGATCAGCAGCCCGATCAGCATCGGCAGGCCCGCGGCCCATGGCAGCACCTGCGCGGCGATATAGGACAGGATCAGCTCGTTGCGCTCGGCCAGTTGCTGGCCGACGCAGACGCGCCAGCCGGTATCGGGATCGTCGAGGTAGTAGAGCCGCCAGCGCTGGTGGCCGAGGACCGTGTCGCTGAAGCCCTTCAAGCCCGGCGCGCGCGGCAGCAGGTCGCCCTCCGGATCGATATGCAGGGGCTTCCCGTCCGGCAGCCACGCGGCGATGGCGAGGTCGCCCAGGCCGGCATCGCCCTGGTCGCCCTCCACAAGTTGCGGCAGCCGGGTGCGCGACGGCCCTGCGGCAAGGTCGACCATCGGCATCACCGAGTGCATCTGCAGCGCCATGCGCACCATGTCGGTGTCGTACAGCTCGTTGATCTCATGCCGGGCGCGCACGTAGGTCAGGCCGATGGTCAGCAGCCAGACCACCGGCGTGGCGATCAGCACGGCAAGGATAAGCCGGCGCTGCAGCGTCATTGGCAGTCCTCGGCGGCGCCCAGCGTGTAGCCCGCGCCGCGGAAGGTGCGCACGATCTTGGGATGGATCTTGCGGCGCAGGTGGTGGATATGGACTTCAAGGGCATTGCTTTCCACGCCGCCCTGCCAGTCATAGAGCTTGTCGCGCAGGAAGTCGCGCGTCAGCAGGCGGTTGGGATGTGCCAGCAGCAGTTCGAGCAGCATGGCTTCGCGGCTGGTCAGCTCCACCGGCGTGCCGGCCCAGTACGCCTGCCTGCCGGCCGGATGGAATTCCAGCGCGCCGTGCTTCCATACCGGCGACGACAGCCCCACGGCCCGGCGCGTCACGGCGCGCAGGCGCGCGGCCAGTTCGTCGAGCGCGATCGGCTTGACCAGGTAGTCGTCGGCGCCGGCGTCGAGCCCGCCGATGCGGCTTTCAATCGCATCGCGCGCGGTCAGCACGATCACGGGAATGCAGCAGCCGCGCGCGCGCCAGCGCGCGAGCAGCGCCATGCCGTCTTCGCCGGGCAGGCCAAGGTCCAGGACCACGGCGTCATAGTCGGCCATCTCGAGCGCATGGTCGGCTTCGGTGGCGGTGCCGAACCAGTCGACCGCATAGTCCAGCAGCTGCAGCCCGCGCCGCAGGCCATCGCCGAGCATGGGGTCGTCTTCAACGATAAGGATTCTCATGTTCCGGGTGTTATGCGGGAGTCACGCGCGGCAAGCACGCCGCGAAGGATATCGATTGTGCGCCCGCAGGCTTAATGTGCCATTAAGGTTGGCGGCTTATCCTCGCGCTCGCATTGCCAGGCCTTGTCCTGTTCAACGCCGCGCCTGGCGCCGGCGCCGACAAGGCCGTCAACTCTTCCTTCCGCGCCGCCTTGCCGTCACACCTGCCCTCCAGCCCTGCCACCCCCGCCGTGCTGCCCCGCACCGGGCGCCTCGCCGCCGGGCCGGGGCATGCCGTCCGCGTGGCAGGCATCCCCGCCCTTGCGCTCGCGCTCGCCGTGCTGGCGTTCGCGCTGCTGTGGTTCGGCACGCTGGGCGTGCGCCACTTGCTGGGACCGGACGAAGGCCGCTACGCCGAGATCGCGCGCGAGATGCTGGTCACCGGCGACTGGGTCACGATCCGCTATGACGGCCTGAAGTACTTTGAGAAGCCGCCCTTCCACATGTGGGTGACGGCGCTCTCGTACACGCTGTTCGGCGTCGGTGAATGGCAGGCGCGGCTGTGCGTCGCACTCGCGGGCCTGGCCGGCGTGGCGGCATCGATGCTGGCGGCGGCGCGCTGGTTCGGCGCGCGCGCAGGTTGGCTGGCCGGGCTGGTGCTGGTATCGGCGCCGATGTGGAATGCCGCGGCCCACTTCAATACCCTCGACATGACGCTCTCCGGCGTCATGGCCTGCGTGCTCGCGGGCATGCTGCTGGCGCAGCACCCGCGCACCACGCGATCGGCGCAACGCAACTGGATGCTGGCGTCCTGGGCGGCGATGGGCATTGCGCTGCTGACCAAGGGGCTGGTCGGCCTGGTGCTGCCGGGACTGGTGCTGGTGGCGTACACCTGTGCCACGCGCGACCTGGCGCTGTGGCGGCGCCTGCATGCGCGGGCGGGGTTCGCACTGATGCTGGGGGTGGCGGTGCCCTGGTACTGGCTGGTGGCCAGGCGCAATCCCGAGTTCCTGCACTTTTTCTTTGTCCACGAGCACTGGCAGCGCTACACCTCGACCGTGCATGCGCGCAAGGGGGCGCTGTGGTACTTCGTCCCGCTGGTGCTGGGTGGCTTCCTGCCGTGGCTTGGGATGCTGCCCGCGATGGTCCGCACCGTCAGGCATCGCGCCGGCGCCGCGGGCACTGCCGGCAGTGCCGGCACAAGCGGCCCGGCACCGTTCCAGCCCGCGCTGATGTGCGCGCTGTGGGCAGTGTCGATCTTCGTCTTCTTCAGCCTGTCCGGCTCGAAATTGCCCGGCTACATCCTGCCGGTGTTCCCGGCGCTGGCGATCCTCGCCGGTGCCGCGCTGACGCAGGCAAGCGTGCCGGCATGGCGCAGGCAGCTTTGGGCGATGCTGTCGATCGGCGCGCTCGGGCTGCTGGCAAGCCCGATCGTGACCACGCTCGATTCCAACAACACGCCCAACCTGCTGTATCGCGCCTACGCCGTGTGGGTGGCGCTTGCGTTTGCCCTCGTCTGCGCCAGCACGCTCGCCGCGCTGTGGCTGCTGCGCCGGCACGGGCGCATGGCAAGCATCGCGGCTTACGCGCTGGGCATGCTGCTGGCATTTACCGTCGCCCTGCTCGGCCATGAGGCCATCGGGCGCTCGGCATCTGGCATCGGCCTGGCAGCGCCGATCGAGCGCGTGCTGCGACCCGGCATGCCGCTGTATGGCATCGGCATGCTCGACCATACGCTGCCCTTCTACCTGCGACATCCGCTGACCATGGTGGCGCAGCCCGATGAACTGGCCTTCGGCACGGAGCAGGAACCGCAGAACTGGCTGCCGACCGTCGACGCCTTTGTCGATGCGTGGCAGCACGGCCCGCGTGCCGTGGCGCTGCTGTCGCCAGCGACGTTTGCCGAACTCAGCGTGCGCGTGCCGATGCACGTGATCGCGCGCGACTGGCGGCGCGTTGCCGTGGCCAACTTCCCCGTCGCCGGCGCGCGCTAGCGTGCTGCCGGTGTTTCGTGCCGCGCCTGCGCGGCACGCCTTCTTTTCCATGCGATCGTCAAAAGCAATGCAAGGCAAGAAAGTACTGATTCTCGGCGTCAACGGCTTCATCGGCCATCACCTGACGCGCCGCATCCTGGAAACCACGCCGTGGGAGGTCTACGGCATGGACATGAACACGGACCGCCTCGGCGACCTCGTCGACCACCCGCGCATGCACTTCTTTGAAGGTGACATCACCATCAACAAGGAGTGGATCGAGTACAACATCCGCAAGTGCGACGTGGTGCTGCCACTGGTCGCCATCGCCACGCCGGCCACCTACGTGCGCCAGCCGCTGCGCGTGTTCGAGCTGGATTTCGAGGCCAACCTGCCGATCGTGCGCGCCGCGGTCAAGTACGGCAAGCACCTGGTGTTCCCGTCGACCTCCGAGGTCTATGGCATGTGCAGCGATGACGAGTTCGACCCGGAAGCCTCGCCGCTGGTCTACGGCCCGATCAACAAGCCGCGCTGGATCTACGCCTGCTCCAAGCAGCTGATGGACCGCGTGATCCACGCCTACGGCATGGAGCAAGGCCTGAACTACACGCTGTTCCGTCCGTTCAACTGGATCGGCGCGGGCCTGGACTCGATCTTCGAATCGAAGGAAGGTTCGTCGCGCGTGGTGACGCAGTTCCTCGGCCATATCGTGCGCGGCGAGCCGATCAAGCTGGTCGACGGCGGCGCGCAGCAGCGTGCGTTCGCCGATATCTCGGACGGCATCAGCGCGCTGATGCGCATCATCGAGAACCCCAACGGCATCGCCAGCGGCAAGATCTTCAATATCGGCAATCCGGCCAATATCCACTCGGTGCGCGAGCTGGCCGAGATGATGCTGAAGATGGCGGGGGACTATCCCGAGTACGCCGAGGAGGCGCGCAAGACGCAGATCGTCGAGACCTCGTCGGGCGACTTCTACGGCAAGGGCTACCAGGACGTGCAGCACCGCGTGCCGAAGATCGACAACACCATCGACGAGCTGGGCTGGAAGCCCGAGGTCAGCATGGAGCAGTCGCTGCGCCGCATATTCGAGGCGTATCGCGGCCACGTGACCGACGCACGCACGCTGGTGAACCAGTCGTAGGCGCAGGCACGCGGCCAAGGCGCCTACGCGTCGGCGCGATCAAAGCCCGCCTTGCGCGCCAGCACGATTGCCTGGGCGCGGTTTTCCACTTCCAGCTTGGCAAAGATGCTGGTGATGTGGTTGCGCACGGTCTTCTCGGACAGGTCCAGGTGGGCAGCGATCTGCGCGTTGTCGCGGCCCTGAGCGATCAGTTCGACGATATCGCGCTCGCGCCTTGTCAGCGCGGTGAACGCGGGATCGCTCACCGGTGCCGCGGCCGGCAGGAAGGCGCGCACCTCGTCGAGCCAGCGGTGCCACGCGGGCTCGGTTTCCAGCAGCAGGTGGTTGCCGCTTTCCAGCGGCACGAAGCGTGCGCCAGGGATTTCGCTGGCGATCAGGCGGCCCTCGTCGAATGGCACGCGTGCGTCGCGTACCGCATGCAATACCAGCGTCGGGCACGTGACTCGGGGCAGCAGCTCGACCACGTCGATCTCATTGAACACGCGCATGAAGCGCGCGGCATTCAGCGGCGACGTCGATACCCGTTCCAGCTCGTTGAACCAGGCATGCTGCTCGGCGGTGCCGCCCGGGATGAACTGCGTCGTAAAGAACTGGCGGAAGGCGGGGTTCTCCTGGCCCCAGCCTAGTTCGGCAAGCTTGTTCATTAATTCGGCTTCCTCGCGCAGGCTCTGGCTCAGGTGATCGCGCTTCAGGCGCCCGCGGGCGTAGCCGCCGTGCAGGATCAGGTGGCTGACGCGCTCCGGGTGCGCCACCGCATAGGCCACCGCGATCGATGCGCCCTGCGAGATGCCCAGCAGCGGAAAATGCTCTACCCCGGTAGCATCGACGATCGTTTCCAGGTCGCGCAGCCAGGCATCGAAGGACAGGTCTTCGATATCGCGGTCGGACAGGCCGCAGCCGCGTTCGTCATAACGGATCAGGGTGTGGGCGGTCGACAGCGCCGTGATCATATGGCTCCACACCGGGCTGCCGACATCGAACTCGAGGTGGCTCATCCAGTTTGCCGCCTTGACCAGCGGCGCGCCGCCACCCGTAACGGCGTAGGCAAGGCGAACGCCATCCCGGCTGGTGCACAGGCGTATCTGCTGCTTGAACATCGGCATGTCGGGTCGCGCGGTGCTGGGACGGCCTGACGGCAGCCGGGGCCCGTGGGCCCGGCCTGCCGCGCGGGCGCGCCGCGTGACTTCAATAGTTTAGGAAAGGATCGACGGGACCTGGCAAGCGTTTGCGCCTGAAGCACCCGGTTGCGCGGATGCAGCGGCCCGGCGTGGCGCCGGGCCGGTGGGAGTTGGCAGGTGAATCAACGGACAAAGTGCGCCAGGATTGGGCATGCGCGGGTCATGGCGCACATTCCCTGGCCTGGCTGTCGCGGGCGCGCCAGGACCGGCCGTTCCGCCGCGCCCGGCTCACTCACGCGTGGCCGCTCGCGGCGCTTTCGCGCCCGGTTGCGGTCAGGCATTCGCCGCCATCGCGCGAGCCGCTGCGCTCGCCGTCGCTGAAGCTGTCGCGCGAGCTGATGCGGGTCCCCTCCGTAAACGGGTCGAACTGTCCCATGCGCGCGCCGTCGGTGTATGGATCAGGCTTGCGCATGCCGTCCCGGTACGGATCAAAGCCACGGACCGCGCACACGGACATGCCCTGGCGCGCCACCACGGGCAGCATCGTGGCCTCGGTCGCGGGCCCGTGTGCGCCGTCGGAAAACGCGTCGCGCTGCCCGTTGCGGACATGCGCGGCAGTCCGGGTGGCTTCGTCACCCACACCCGCGTGGGCAGTCAGGCTCAGCCCGGCGGCAAGTGCGGCGGTGGCAAGCAGGGTCCTGGCAAACTTCTTATGCATTGCTATCTCCAACAGGGGATGCCGCGAGCGTGGCCGCTGCGGTCCCTCATGCAGGCGATCGTCGACGGAATGCGCGGGCCGCACGGGATCGCCTTCGCCGTGCGGGCCGAGTGCCTGGCGCCGGCCGGCTGCCTTCCCATCGCGGCAGCAGCGCGGCGCCTGACTCCTGGATCAGGGTGTGGCGGGTGCGGGATAGCGGGCGCGTGGCGCCGGCTTCAGCCGCCCTGCGTCAGTGCAGCCATCCAAACATTGCGAACAGCGGCAGCAGCGGCGGCAGCAGCAGCGACGGCATCAGCCGTGCCGGACTGCGCCAGCGTGCCGCCAGGCACGCCGACACGCGGTCGGCGGCCAGCTGCACCGCGGTGCGCAAGAGCGCCGCATCCGGCGCCTGGCGTCCGCGCAGGGAGCGCGCCAGCGACAACGCGCGTCCCAGCTCGCGTGCCGGCGCGCCGTGATCGTGGTCCAGCTCACGCAGTGAGGCCAGCCACGCATCCCAGGTCGCATGTGAATGACAGAAGACGTAGAGCAGCAGGAGCGCCGGCGGCAGCAGCACCGCACCGGTTTGCGCCATGCGGTGACGCAGGGCCCGTCGCAGCCACGGCGGCAGCGCGCGTCGCGGCTGGCGGGCGCGACGGACTTCGTCGGCATGCCGGCTGGACGGGCGAGACCACTGCTGCAACGGACGCATGGCACGGCTCCTTGAGGAGATGGACCACCACTAAGGTGGTCCTGTGACAGGTTGAGGGTTGCATTGTCTGGCGGAGGGCAAGAGCGCGCATGAGGCCCTGGTCCCGGGTAGGCCGCGGAGCCGCCCGACTTTCCGGGACAAGCGCCCTGGCAAGGCGCCGGCGGGTGGCGCATGGCATGCGCTGGCCCCCTGTGCGTGCATGCCGGGCTGCCGCGGTGGCCGCACGCATCGCTGCCTGCGGGCGCGGCGGTTGCCGATGGGCGCCCTGGGCGGTGATGGCTGCAGTGCGGCAGTCCCCGCGGCCCCGCGCCCGGGACCGATGTCCCGGCGCCACGCCGTCCACAACGCCCTGCAAAGGCCATATCGGGACGCCGGCCTCATGCGCGGGCGCTGGCCCGCTGCAATGATGGGTGCACCGTCAACCGACTGACGGATAACGCCTACAGGAGTCCTCCTCATGGAAAACGCCGCCCAATCCTCCACCGGCTCGACCGGCAGCCAGACCGGCTACCAGGTCGACACGCAGCGCTACGCGCGCTGTATTGACGCCTCGCGCCGCATCCGCTGGGACATCGACCGCGACGTGATCCGCGGCCGCACCTTCGACCTCGACCACAAGTTCCTGCCCGACGGGCTGTCGCTGGCCGATGAACTGCCGTTCCTGTCGCCCGCCGAGCAGCGCTTCATGTCCCAGGTGCAGGGCCGCACCTACGCCAACATGTTCGGGCTGGTGGAGCGCTTCGTCAGCGCCAAGGTGCTGGAACTCAGCCGTGACCATTGGCTGGGCGACCAGACCGCGCTCGAAGCGCTGGTGCGCTTTTCCGACGAGGAGATCAAGCACCAGGAACTGTTCCGCCGCATCGAGCGGCTGGTCGCCGCGCATATGCCCGACGGCTACCAGTTCAACGCCACGCCCAACGAAGTCGCCGCGTTCGTGCTGAGCAAGCGCAACTGGGCCGTGCTCGCCATGACCTGCCAGCTCGAGCTGTTCTCGCAGGCGCACTACCGCGCCAGCATCGGCACCGCGCCCGACCTGTCCGAACTGTACAAGGACGTGTTCCTGTACCACTGGCGCGAGGAATCGCAGCACGCGATCATGGACGAGCTGGAATGGCTGCGCGAGGATGCGCGCATTGACGCCGCCGAGCGCGATGCCGCGATCGAGGACATGATCGCGCTGGTCGCCGGCTTCGACGAGATCGTGCAGGGCCAGGCAAAGGCGGATACAGATTACTTCATCAGCGTGACCGGCCACACCGCGCATGCCGCGCAGATCGCCGAGACGGTGCTGAAAGCCTACCGCTGGACCTACATCGTCACAGGGGCGCTGGAGCCGCGCTTTGGCAAGCTGCTGACCGAGATGGTGACCGAATCGCAGATGGCCCGGATCCAGGCCGCGATGGCACCGCTGATGTATGCGATGCCGGCCAGCGGCCAGCCCTCGCCTGCCATGGCCGCCTGAAACGAAAAACCCCCGGGGCGCCTGTGAGCGCCACCGGGGGCTTGCAGCGGGCGCGCGGCCCGTGCGTTCAGATCTCGACCTTGGTACCCAGCTCCACCACCCGGTTGGCCGGGATCTGGAAGAAGTCGGACGGCTTGGCGCCGTTCTGATGCATCCAGGCGAACAAGCTCTCGCGCCACATCGGCATGCCCGGCAGCTTGGACGGGATCACCGACTCGCGCGCGATGAAGAACGAGGTTTCCATCAGCTCGAAATGCATGTCGAGCTTGCGGTCGGCCAGATCCAGCACCTTCTGCACGTCCGGCGTTTCCTTGAAGCCGTACTCCGACTTCAGGATAAAGACGCCGCCGCCCAGGTCCTTGCAGCTCAGGCGATGGTCGTCGTCGACGTACGGCACGTCGCGCGTGATGAAGTGCAGGAACACCACGCGCTCGTGCAGCACGCGGTTGTGCTTGAGGTTGTGCAGCAGCGACACCGGCACCGAATCGGTATTGCCGGTCAGGAACACCGCGGTGCCCTCGACGCGGTGCGGCGGGTGCGCCAGCAGGCCGGCAATGAAGGGCTCCAGCGGGATGCCGTCTTCCAGGCTGCGCGCGCGCAGCAGCTTGCGGCCGCTGTACCAGGTCATCAGCATGAAGAAGGCCATGCTGCCCAGCAGCAGCGGGAACCAGCCGCCTTCGGCAACCTTGAGCAGGTTGGCGGCAAAAAACGACAGGTCGACCAGCAGGAAGCCAGCGCCGACCAGCACCACCATCGCAGTGTTCCACTTCCACACATTGCGCATGCACACCGCCGCCAGGATGCTGGTGATGACCATGGTCGTGGTCACGGCGATGCCGTAGGCCGCGGCCAGGTTCTCGGACTTCTTGAACGAGATCACCACGCCGAACACCAGCACCAGCAGCAGCCAGTTGACCACCGGCAGGTAGATCTGGCCGATTTCAGCGGCCGAGGTGTAGCGCACGCGCATGCGCGGCACGAAGCCCAGCTGGATCGCCTGGCTGGTCAGCGAGAAGGCGCCGGAGATAACCGCCTGAGAGGCGATCACCGTGGCGCAGGTAGCCAGCAGCACCATCGGGATCAGCAGCGGCTCCGGCACCATCAGGTAGAACGGGTTCTCGGCGCCGGCGGGGTTGTGCATCAGCATCGCGCCCTGGCCGAAGTAATTCAGCATCAGGCATGGCATCACCAGGATGAACCAGCCGATGCGGATCGGGCGCGCGCCGAAATGGCCCATGTCGACGTACAGCGCCTCGGCACCCGTCAGCACCAGGAACACCGAGCCCAGCACGATGAAGGCCTGCAGCGCGTGCTCGACCAGGAAGGTGATGCCGTACATCGGATTGACCGCCTTGAGGATCTCCGGCGCCTGGATCAGGTTGAACACGCCCAGCGCGCCCAGCGCCAGGAACCACGCTGTCATGATCGGCCCGAACAGCTTGCCCACCGCGGCCGTGCCATGGCGCTGAATCAGGAACAGCGCGGCCAGGATCACGAGCGTGATCGGTATCACGAAATGCGACAGCTGCGGCGCGGCGATCTCCAGCCCTTCCACCGCCGACAGCACCGAGATTGCCGGCGTGATGACCGCATCGCCATAGAACATGCAGGCGCCGAAGATGCCCAGCATCATCAGGATCTTGGCCTTGCCGGAGCGCGGCGCCACGGTACGCAGCACCAGCGCCATCAGCGCCAGCACCCCGCCCTCGCCGTCGTTGTCGGCCCGCATCACGAACACCACGTACTTGATCGAGACCACGATGATCATGGCCCAGAACAGCATCGAGATGACGCCTAGCACGGCGTCGGTGCTGAAGGCGATGCCGTGCTCCTTGCTGAAGCACTCCTTGAGCGCGTACAGCGGGCTGGTGCCGATGTCGCCGAAGACGACACCGACCGCGCCGAGCACCAGGGCGCGCGTGCTGGGACTCTCGACGAAATAATGGCTGGTTGTGGACTGGGTAGTCATGAGATTGGGTCTGCCCGGCCGGCTCGCCGGCAGTTTTGTTGGCTCTGGCGCAGTCGCGGCCCGGCGCATGGGCCTGCGCTGCTGCGACCGTTTTCCGGCGCTCTTAGCGTTCTATTGCATTGCACAAACCGGCGCAATTCTAGATGAACTGTCAGCTAACGACCACTCCGGATGATTCGGATGCCGTTTTCGCGACTCAGCAAGAATGGGAGGGAAGTGGCCGGTGGTCAAGGCCCGTGTAAGCAAAACAGCGTGTCCTTGCGCCCGCAGGTGCCGTTGCGGCAGGGCAACATTTGTGCATCATACGGCACCCAGAGTGCTTTATACGCCGAGGTAGCGATCCAGCGCCTCCGGCTTTCCGGCCAGGTCGGCCGCGGGGCCGGCCAGCACGACCCGCCCCTTTTCCAGCACCACGGCGCGGTCGGCGTGCGCCAGCACCGAGCGGAAGTTGCGGTCGACCACCACCGAAGCAATGCCGGTAGCGCGCACCGTGGCGATGACTTCCCAGATCTCGCGCACGATGCGCGGGGCCAGCCCTTCGGTGGCTTCGTCCAGCACCAGGCAGTCAGGATTGGTCATCAGCGCACGGCCGATCGACAGCATCTGCTGCTCGCCGCCGGACAACTGCTGGCCGCCGTGCGACAGGCGCTCCTTGAGGCGCGGGAACAGGTCGAGCACACGCGCCTCGTCCCAGTCGTTGCGGCCGTTGCAACCCTTGCGGGCGGCCATCAGCAGGTTTTCTCGCACCGACAGGCTGGGGAAGATGCCCCGCCCTTCCGGCACGTAGGCCACGCCCAGGCGCGCCACCTCGTACGGCTGCGCACGCGACATATCCCGGCCGGCCACGCGGATCTGCCCCTGGCGCTGGCGCACGTGTCCCAGCAGCGTACGCAACAGCGTGCTCTTGCCCATGCCGTTGCGGCCCAGCAGGCCCACGGTCTCGCCCACGCCAACGGTGAAGTCGATACCGCGCAGCACATGGCTGGAGCCGTACCAGGCGTTGATGCCGGTGGCTTCGATCATCGGCGTGCTAGTCGGCGTGCTAGTAGCCATGCTGATTGACGTACTCATGCGGCCTCGCCTTCTTCCTCGCCCAGGTAGGCGAGCTGGACTTCGCGGTTGGCCCGGATCGCCTCGGGCGTGCCGGTCGCGATCACCGTGCCGTTGACCATCACGGTGATGCGGTCGGCGACCGAGAACACCGCGTCCATGTCATGCTCGACCAGCAGGATGGCGTGGCCCTCGCGCAGGCCGCGCAGCAGTCCCAGCATGCGCGTCGACTCCTCTGCCCCCATGCCGGCCAGCGGCTCGTCGAGCAACAGCGCCACCGGCTGCGTGGCCAGGCACATCGCCACCTCGAGCTGGCGCTTCTGGCCATGCGCCAGGTCGCTGGCGGGGCGGTCCGCCAGCTGCGCCAGGCCGGCGCGCTCCATGGCCTCGTCGGCCAGCGCTGCGCTGGTGCGGCAGCCCTGCGCGCTTTCCCACAGACGCCAGGCCCGCTGGGCGCGCGACTGCGCCGCCAGCCGGCAGTTCTCGCGCACGGTCAGCGGCAGGAAGATATTGTTGCGCTGGTAGCTGCGCCCCACGCCGTGCCGCGCCAGCCGCGGCTGCGACCAGCCGGTGACCTCCTCACCCTTCAGGAACAGGCGCCCCGACGTGGGCGGCAGCTCGCACGACAGCATGTTGATCAGCGTGGACTTGCCGGCGCCGTTGGTACCAATCACGGCATGGATCTCGTGCAGCGACAGCGACAGGTCGACGCCGGCCACCGCGGTGAGGCCGCCAAAGCGGCGCGTGAGCTGCTGCGCCTGCAGAACCGGGGTATTCATGCGGCCTCCGTCTTGCGCGCGTTGCCATCACCGGCCTTGCCGGCCTCGCTGGCTTCGGTCCCGTGCCCGCCGTTGTGGCGCCCGGTCTTGCCGCGGCGCCCGTGCCGCAGCACCGCAGGCAGGCTGACCAGCCCGCGCGGCAGCAGCGCCACGGCAACGATGATGAAGCCGCCCATCACCAGCTGCCAGTGCTTGGTCAGCGTGCTGAACCATTCGGCCAGCAGTACGAAGGAAAACGCCCCCAGCACCGCCCCGGCCAGGCTGCCGACGCCGCCCAGGATCACCATCAGCATGGCGTTGCCCGACTGGTGCCACGATGCGATCTCCGGGTTGACGAAGCCGAACTGGATCGCATAGAGGAAGCCTGCCAGCCCCGCCAGCAGCCCACCCGCGACAAAGGCGCCAAGCTGGTAGCGATAGGTGGCATAGCCGGCGGCGCGCATGCGCTGCTCGTTATGGCGGATGCCCACCAGCGCATGGCCGAAGCGCGAGCGCAGCACCAGCGCCAGCAGCGCCACCGTGGCCACCAGGCCCATCCACACCAGCCAGTAGAAGTGCGTGGCGTCGGTGACGGTCAGCAGGTACTCGCCCGGTACCGGGAATTCCGGGCGGAAATAGATATAGGTGCCGTCGCTGCCGCCGGCGAGCTTGGTGTCATGGAACACGAAATACACCATCTGCGCGAAGGCCAGCGTCACCATGATGAAATACACGCCGCGCGTGCGCAGCACCAGCGCGCCCACCACCAGCGCCAGTCCCGCGGAGGCGGCCAGCGCGCCGGCCAGCAGCAGCCAGCCGTTGCCCGGGCCGGACTGCGGCGCCAGCATCGCGGTGGCGTAGGCCGCCATGGCAAAGTACGCGGCATGCCCCAGGCTCACCAGCCCGGTATAGCCGATCAGCAGCTGCAGCGACAGCGCGAAGATCGCCATGATCATCACCTTGCTGAGCAGCTCGATATAGAACTTGTGGCTGTCCGCGGTCAGCAGCAGCGGCAGCACGGCCAGTACCGCGAAGGCCACGAGCCAGCCCAGCGCGGCGAGCAGTGCGGCATTGCCGCGAGGATGCCGGCGCGCCGGCAATGTCGTCGGATTCATGTCATCCCGCCTTGAACAGCCCCTGCGGCTTCCACAGCAGGATCACCGCCATCAGCAGGTAGATCAGCACGCCGGCCGCCTCCTGCCAGAACACCTTGCCAAAGGTATCGACGAAGCCCAGCAGCAGCGACGCCACCAGCGCGCCCTTGACCGAGCCGATACCGCCGATCACCACCACCACGAAGCAGACGATCAGCACCTGCCCGCCCATGCCCGGATACACCGATGACACCGGCGCCGAGATCATGCCCGCCAGCACCGCCAGCGCCACGCCCAGCGCGAACACGAAGCGGTACAGCACGGTGATGTTGATGCCGAGCGATTGCACCATCTCGCGGTTGGTCGCGCCGGCGCGGATCATCATGCCCAGCCGCGTGCGGCGGATCACGTAGTACATGGCCGCGGCCACCGCCAGGCATACCGCGGAAATGAACAGCCGGTACACCGGGTAGGTCATGTCATTGCCGATCGGCAGCGCGCCGTCGAGCAGCGCCGGCACCTGCACGCCGTGCACATCGTCGCCGACCAGGATGCTGCGCAGCTCTTCGAATACGAGGATCAGCCCGTACGTCATCAGCACTTGCTGCAGGTGGTCGCGCTCGTACAGATAGCTGAAGAATGCCCATTCGAGCACGTAGCCGAACAACACCGCCAGCACGATGCCGAGCGGGATGGCGATAAACAGGTTGCCGGTCAGCCCCGCAAGGGTGAAGGCCAGGTACGCACCCAGCATGTAGAAGCTGCCGTGCGCCAGGTTGATCACGCCCATGATGCCGAAGATCAGCGTCAGGCCGCTGGCGACCAGGAACAGCAGCAGGCCGTACTGCACGCTGTTCAGGCATTGGATGAGGAAGGAAACGATGTCCATGCGGGCAATACATCAAGAAACCGATAGCGCCACGCATGCTGGTGGCAAGCCCCCCTCTCCCGCGCGCGGGAGAGGGGTTGGGGGAGAGGGCCGGCGTTTGCCTGATGCGACGTGGCTACACTTCGTGGAGACTCCTGCCCTCTCCCCCGGCCCCTCTCCCGCAGGCGGGAGAGATGACTGCGGGGAGCAGACCGGGCGACCTGGAAAGCCTTACAGCCGGCACCCACGCGCCGGATCAGCCAGCGCCTTCACCGCCACCGAGCTGACCTTGTTCTCGCGCCCGTCCACCTTGCGCAGGTAGAAATCCTGCACCGGGTTGTGCGCCTTCGACAGCGTAAAAGTCCCACGCGGGCTGTCGATCTTCGCCGCGCCCATGGCCTTGTACAGGTCGGCCTTGCGCGTCATGTCGCCCTTGACCGCGGTGGCACCGGCCGCGAGCAGCTGTGCCGCGTCATAGCCCTGCACCGCGTAGACATCGGGCTGCAGCTTGAAGGCCTTGGCGTAATCGAGACGGAAATTCTTGTCGCGCGCGTTGGTCAGGCCATCGGCATAGTGCAGCGTCGTCTCCAGCCCCTGCGCGGCATTGCCCTGCGCTTCCAGCGTGCCGTCGGTCAGGAAACCCGAGCCATACAGCGGGATCTTGTCCTTCAATCCTGCCCCGGCCCAGTCCTTGACGAACTTGACCGCGCCGCCGCCGGCAAAGAACACGAACACGGCATCGGGCTTGAGCGAAGCCACCTCGGTGATCAGCGCCTGGAATTCGACGTTGGGGAACGGCAGGCTCAGTTCCTTCACCACCTTGCCGCCCTTGGCCTCGAAGGCTTCCTTGAAGCCCTTGACCGACTGCTCGCCGGCGGCGTACTTCCACGTCAGCGTCACCACCTTCTTGAGCCCGCGGTCGGCCAGCACCTGGCCCATCGCATAGCCCGGCTGCCAGTTCGAGAACGAAGTGCGGAAGATGTTCGGGCCGCACAGCGGACCGGTGGCTTCGTCGACGCCGGCGTTGGGGATGATCAGCAGCGTGTTGTTTTCCTTGGCGACCTTGACGATGCCCATCTGCACGCCCGAATGCACCGTGCCGACCACCACGTCGACCTGGTCGCGCTTGACCAGCTTGGTGGCATTTTCCGGGGCCTTGGCGGGGTCGGATTCATCGTCGACCTTGAAGTACTCGATCTCGCGCCCACCGAGCTTGCCGCCCTGCTGCTGCACATACATCCGGAAGCCATTCTCGATGGCGGTGCCGAGCGCCGCATAGGTGCCGGTGTACGGCAGCATGAAGCCGACCTTGATCTTGCCGCCCGGTGCAGCCGGCGCCGGCTGTGCGGTCTGGGCGGAGGCGCCGGCCATGGCAAACACGGTGGCGACGGCAAGGCAGGCAGGCGCGAGCCTGCGCGGGGTGATGCGACGCATGTTGTCTCCTGGTGGTCAAGCCGGCGGCTCGCTGGACCGTTGCCGGTCCCCCTGCCGCTGCCGTGGCCTGCGTCGGCGCATCTGCGCCGCGGACCGCTGCGGAGCGGGCGGGAAGCCCAATTATTTTAGGTATGAAGTATGTGTGTTTATATGCCGAACCGCGGCCTGCGTCAACGCCTCAGGCTGGTCGCGGTGTGGCGAATGCCCGCATCGCGCGAGTTTAAGCAACGTGGTTTGCGGGGCATATCGATGGATACCCTCGATCTGCGCCATGGTGCCGTACTCGTCGTCCTCGCCCTGTACCGCCAGCACCGGACCCTTCAAACCGGACAGCAGCGGGCGCAGGTCCCACTGGCGGAAATCCGGGTCGAGCCAGATATCGTTCCAGCCCCAGAAGGCGGATTCGACGTCGTCGTGATGGCGCGCGAGCCGCTGGCGCAGGTCGGTGTCGAGGTAGACCTGACGCGTGGCGGCGATGCTGCTGACCGACAGGTCTTCCACCACGATATGCGGTGCCAGCACGGTGATGCCGTCCAGCGCCTGCGGGAAACTGGCGGCAAAGATCAGCGCGATCGAGCCGCCATCGCTATGCCCCAGCAGCCAGGGCATGCCATGCGTGCGGCCAGGGCCGATATCGAGCGCGTCGAACAACGCCGGCAACGCCTCGCGCGCCTGGCGGTGCATGAAATCGGGGCGCCACTTCTCGGCGGGCGGGCGCGGCGTGGAACGGCCGTAGCCATAGCGTGAGAACACCAGCCCGCGATAGTCGCCGGCCTCGCAGAAGCTGCGCGGAAAGTCGCGCCACATGCTGACCGAGCCCAGCCCTTCGTGCAGGAAGACCACCAGCGGGCGCTGCGCGCGCTCGGGGCGCAGCCACTGGTACTCGATCTGGATACGGCGTTCGTCGAAGGGGATTTCCACCAGGCTGGTCGGCATCGGCATCTTGTTGTCTTGCATCGCTTCAGGAAGGCGTTGTCCCGGACTGGCGCGCGGCTTCCTCGCGCTGGCGCAGCCGGAACCGCTGGATCTTGCCGGTCGCGGTCTTGGGCAGTTCCGGCACGCATTCGATCTGGCGCGGATATTTGTACGGCGCCAGCCTCGACTTGATAAACGCCTGCAACTCCGCGCCCATGCCGTCATGCCATTGCTGGCCAGGCCGCAGCACGACGAAGGCCTTGGGCTTGACCAGTTCGTCGGCATCGGCCACGCCGATCACCGCCGCTTCCAGTACGGCCGGGTGCAGCGCCAGCGCGGCCTCGACCTCGAACGGCGAAACGTAGATGCCACCGACCTTGAGCATGTCGTCGCTGCGCCCCGCGTAGGTGTAGTAGCCATCGGCATCGCGCAGGTACTTGTCGCCGCTGCGCGTCCATTCGCCGACGAAAGTGTCGCGGCTTTTGTCGCGGTTGCACCAGTACATCAGCGCCGCGCTCGGGCCCTTGATGTAGAGGTCGCCGATCTCGCCAGGCGCAGGGGGCTCGCCGCTTTCGTCCAGCAGTTTCAGTTCGTAGCCCGGCACGGGCTTGCCCGTGGTGCCGTAGCGCACCTCGCCGGGCCGGTTCGACAGGAAGATGTGCAGCATCTCGGTGGAGCCGATGCCATCCAGGATGTCGCAGCCGAAATGCGCCAGGAAACGCTCGCCGATATCGCGCGGCAATGCCTCGCCGGCGGAGGTGCATACGCGCAGCGCCACCTCGTCGCGCGCGGGCAGGTCGGGCGCGGCGAGCATGCCCGCGAACAGTGTCGGCACGCCGCAGAAGACGGTCGGCCGCTGCTCGCGCAGGCGCCGGAACACTGCCGTCGGCGTGGGCCGTTCGGCCATCAGCACGGTGGTCGCGCCGACCGACATCGGGAAGGTCAGCGCATTGCCCAGCCCGTAGGCGAAGAACAGCTTGGCGGCCGAGAATACGACGTCGTCCTCGCGGATGCCAAGCACCTGGCGGGCATAGAGGTCAGCGGTATGGAACAGGTTGCCATGGGTATGCACCGTGCCCTTGGGTCGGCCGGTCGAGCCCGACGAATAGAGCCAGAACGCCATGTCATCCGGACCGGTGCGGGCTACCGGAGCGGGCGAGCGCGTGCGCGCCAGCATTGCGCCCACGCTGCATGCCGGCGCCGCATCGCCATGCGGGGCAGCCTGGATCATCGTCGGTGCCAGCCCGCTCTTGCCGATCGCGGCCTGCATCACCGGCAACAGCGGCGTCGATACCACCACCGCGCGGGCGCCGCTGTGGCCGAGCATGAACGCATAGTCGTCCGCGGTCAGCAGCGTGTTGACCGCTACCGGCACCACCCCCGCCAGCAGGCAGCCGAGGAACACCGTGGGGAAATCGACGGTATCGAGCGCGCACAACAGCAGCCGCTCTTCCTGCCGGAACCCCGCATCGCGCAGCGCGCCCGCAAAGCGTCGGGCGCGGGCATCGAGTTCGGCGTAGGTCAGCGAAGTGGCGTCGTCGAGATAGGCGGCCTTGCCGCCCCGGCCGGCCTCGAGGTTGCGCGAGAGCAGGTCTTCGGCGGCGTTGTAGCGCGGCGGCAGCACCGCGACGGCGCCGGCGGCGGTCGCGGCAGTATTGGGGGGCGTCATGTCTCCACTCCTTGGTGTCGCATGCCGCGAGCCGCCGGAATCCGGTAGCTGCGCGCAGGCGCCAGGCGAGTCGCTGTTGTCGCGGTGTCCGGATCACGTCGGGTGCCGGCATCCGCTTTGCGATGCATTTTATTTCATATCAACTATTATGCAAGCAAGGGGATGCACTATAAGACAGCGCCTTGCGGCCCGCCGCTGAGCGGCGAGCCCGAAGCGCCACAGGACGCGCCGAGCCTGCTCGTATAATGCGCCCTTGCATTTTTTGCCAGGCGGTCCAGGCGCCGCCCGGTCAACACGACTCCCGACACCCATGCGCCGCGACCCAGCCCCGCTGCCCGCCACCGATTCCGACGCCCCTACCGCCCGGGAAGCGTCAGCGCCGGCCGCCAATGGCGAGCGCGATCCCTACCTGACGCAACTGGGCGACCGCATCCGCTCGCTGCGCGCCTCGCGCGGGATGTCGCGCAAGGACCTGGCGCGCGGCGCCGGCGTGTCCGAGCGCTACCTGGCCAACCTGGAAACCGGTACCGGCAATGCCTCGGTGCTGTTGCTGCGCCAGGTAGCGGGTGCGCTCGACGTGCCGCTGCCGGTGGTGCTGGCCGAGGTGGACGGCCTCAATGGCCAGCAGGCGACAGAATTCGCGCAGATGGTGCAATGGCTGTCGCAACTGCCGGCAGCGGACCTCGCGCGCGTGCGCGAAGCCTGCCGCCACGCGCTGGCCCCCGAGGAATCCGGCGACGCACGCCACCGCCGCATCGCGCTGATCGGCCTGCGCGGCGCCGGCAAGTCCACGCTGGGTCGCGCACTGGCGGCAGCGCGCGACGTGCCGTTTGTCGAACTGAACACCGTGATCGAGCAGGAAGCCGGCGCCAGCCTGTCCGAAATCCATTCGCTGTACGGCCAGGCCGCCTACCGCCGCTACGAGATGCGTGCGCTGGAACGCACGCTGCGCGAGAACGAACGCATGGTGCTCGCCACGCCGGGCAGCCTGGTGTCGGAGCCGGGCACCTTCAACCTGTTGCTGGCGCATTGCTACACCATCTGGGTGCGCACCTCGCCGGAAGAGCACATGGCGCGCGTGGTGGCCCAGGGCGACATGCGCCCGATGGAAGGCAACCGCGAAGCCATGGCCGACCTACGCCGCATCCTGCAGGCGCGCACGCCGCTGTACGCCCGCGCCGATATCTCCATCGACACCAGCGGCCTGGATGCCGCGACCTCGCTGCAACAACTGCGCGCACAGTTGCAGACCGCGGGCGCCTGACCCGTTTTCCGCCGTCTCCACCCCGCCGTTCCGCGCGCGGGGCAATCAGGCATTGCGCCGCGCCTTCCTCTGCACTATATTTCATCAAAAGCCGCAAGGCACTATAGTGCATCAAGGAGACAGCCATGTCCGCGCCGGCAACCGCCCCACTTCAGCCTGCCAACCAGGCAGAAGCCCCCGTTCCCGTCACGTTCGAGCGCCATCCAGACCAGTACCGCCACTGGAAGCTCAGTTTCAACGGCGCCGTCGCCACGCTGGCGATGGACGTCGACGAGGAAGCCGGCCTGCGCCCCGGCTACGCGCTCAAGCTGAATTCGTATGACCTTGGCGTCGACATCGAACTGCACGACGCGCTGCAGCGCATCCGCTTCGAGCATCCCGAAGTGCGCACCGTGGTGCTCACCAGCGCACGCGAGCGCATCTTCTGCTCCGGCGCCAATATCTTCATGCTGGGCCAGTCGTCGCACGCGTGGAAGGTCAATTTCTGCAAGTTCACCAACGAGACCCGCAACGCCTTCGAGGATGCCAGCGAGCACTCCGGACTGAAATTCATCGCCGCCTGCAACGGCACCACCGCCGGTGGCGGCTACGAACTGGCGCTGGCCTGCGACGAGATCGTGCTGGTCGACGACCGCTCGTCCGCGGTCAGCCTGCCCGAAGTGCCGCTGCTGGGCGTACTGCCCGGTACCGGCGGCCTGACCCGGGTGACCGACAAGCGCAAGGTCAGGCGCGACCATGCCGACATCTTCTGCACGACCACCGAGGGTGTGCGCGGCCAGCGCGCCAAGGACTGGAAACTGGTCGATGAAGTGGTCAAGCCGGCGCGCTTCGCCGAGTATGTCGCCGAACGCGCCGCGGCCCTGGCCGCCACCAGCGACCGCCCGCAGGGCCACCATGGCGTCACGCTGACGCCGCTGTCGCGAAAAGTCGAGCCCGACGGCTACCGCTACGAGACCGTGCGCGTGCATATCGATCCCGCGGCGCGCAAGGCCACGCTGACCGTGTTCGGCCCGGACAAGCACCAGCCCGCCAATCTCGCCGCCGTGGTCGCGGCCGGCGCGCAATGGTGGCCGCTGAAAATGGCGCGCGAGCTTGACGACGCAATCCTGACGCTGCGCACCAACCACCTGGACATCGGCATCTGGGTGCTGAAGACCGATGGCGATCCGGCTCAGGTGCTGGCCGCTGACGCGCTGCTGGAAGCCAATGCCGGCCACTGGTTCGTGCGCGAGACCATCGGCATGCTGCGCCGTACGCTGGCGCGGCTGGATGTGTCGTCACGCAGCCTGATCGCGCTGATCGAGCAGGATTCGTGCTTCGCCGGCACGCTGCTCGAACTGGCGCTGGCGGCCGACCGCAGCTACATGCTGCACCTGCCCGATGCACCCGACGACGCGCCACGTATCTTCGTGTCCGCGGTCAACTTCGGCCGCTACCCGATGCCGAACGGCCAAACCCGGCTGGCCGCGCGTTTCTATGGCGACGAGACCGCACTGACCGCGGTGCGCGAACACATTGGCGCGCCGCTCGACGCGCTCAGCGCCGATTCGCTCGGCCTGATTACCGCCGCGCCCGACGATATCGACTGGGAAGACGAGATCCGCATCGCGCTGGAAGAGCGCGCCAGCCTGTCTCCAGACGCACTCACCGGCATGGAAGCCAACCTGCGTTTCGGTGGCGCCGAGAACATGGCGACGCGCATCTTCGGCCGGCTGACCGCGTGGCAGAACTGGATCTTCCAGCGGCCCAACGCCGTCGGCGAGAACGGCGCACTGAAGGTGTTCGGCACCGGCAACAAGGCGCGCTTCGACTGGGACCGGGTGTAGCGCCCTGCCCGCTGCGCCGCGCCAGTACAACGAGGAGACACCGTGAGCATCGACTACAGCCAGAAGATCCCCAACAACGTCAACCTGTCCGACGACCGCGCGCTGCAGCGCGCCCTCGAACACTGGCAGCCCGCCTTCCTCGACTGGTGGCGCGACATGGGGCCGGATGGCTCGCACAACTTCGACGTGTACCTGCGCACCGCGGTGTCGGTCGACCCGTCGGGCTGGGCGCACTTCGATCACGTCAAGATGCCCGACTACCGCTGGGGCATCTTCCTGCAGCCGGCCGACCCCGAGCGCAAGATCCATTTCGGCGAGCACAAGGGTGAAGCCGCGTGGCAGGACGTGCCCGGCGAACACCGCGCCAACCTGCGCCGCATCATCGTCACGCAGGGTGACACCGAGCCGGCATCGGTCGAGCAGCAACGCCACCTTGGCCTGACCGCGCCCAGCCTGTACGACCTGCGCAACCTGTTCCAGGTGAACGTGGAGGAAGGCCGCCACCTGTGGGCCATGGTGTACCTGCTGCACCGCTACTTCGGCCGCGACGGCCGCGAAGAAGCCGAGGCGCTGCTGGATCGCCGCTCCGGCGACCAGGACAATCCGCGCATCCTCGGCGCCTTCAACGAGCGCACCCCGGACTGGCTGGCGTTCTTCATGTTCACCTACTTCACCGACCGCGACGGCAAGTTCCAGCTGTGCGCGCTGGCCGAGTCGGGCTTCGATCCGCTCGCGCGCACCACGCGCTTCATGCTGACCGAGGAAGCGCACCACATGTTCGTCGGCGAATCGGGCGTGTCGCGCGTGATCCAGCGCACCTGCGAGGTCATGCGCGAGCGCGGCATCGAAGATCCGGAACAGGTGCGCGCCGCCGGCGTGATCGACCTGGAGACGATCCAGCGCTACCTGAACTTCCACTACAGCGTGACCATCGACCTGTTCGGCGCCGACCAGTCGTCCAACGCGGCCACCTTCTACAGCGCCGGCCTGAAGGGCCGCTTCGAGGAAGGCAAGCGCGCCGACGACCACGTGCTCAAGGGCGATGCCTACCGCGTGCTGGAAGTGCGCGACGGCCGCCTGGGAGAGCGCGAGGTGCCGATGCTCAATGCGCTCAATGAAGTGCTGCGCGACGACTACATCAAGGACAGCATGGGCGGCGTGGCGCGCTGGAACAAGGTGATTGAAAAAGCCGGCATCTCCTTCCGCCTGACGGTGCCGCACAAGGCCTTCAACCGCAAGATCGGCACGCTGGCCAACGTGCATGTGTCGCCGCAGGGTGAGCTGATCTCCGAGGCCGAGTGGAAGGCCAACGAGCGCAAGTGGCTCGCCACCGACGAGGACCGCGCCTTTGTCGCCAGCCTGATGGGCCGCGTGGTCGAGCCCGGCAAGTACGCCAACTGGATTGCGCCGCCGGCGGTGGGCATCAACCGCCAGCCGATGGATTTCGAGTACGTGCGTTTCAACTGAGCCTGGCAACGAGCCGGCAAGGAGATACCGGACTAACCGGACTAACCGGACATACCGGACAAACCAGAGATATGCGATGGGCGCCCCCGACATCATCAAGCAACACCTGATCGACCCGGAAATCTGCATCCGCTGCAATACCTGCGAAGACACCTGCCCGATCGACGCCATCACCCACGACGACCGCAACTACGTGGTCAGGGCCGACGTCTGCAACGGCTGCAATGCCTGCCTGTCGCCGTGCCCGACCGGCGCCATCGACAACTGGCGCACCATGCTGCGCGGCGACGCCTACACCATCGAGGCGCAGTTGCTGTGGGACGAACTGCCGGCTGAGGTGCCGTTGCCAGAGCTGGACACGGCGATCGAAAGTACCGCCGCCGCGGCACCAGCTACGGCCGCGCCTGACGTCGCCATCCAGGCGGTCGAAACCAGCCGCCACGCCTCGCAGCGCGCGCCATGGTCGGCGGCGCACCCGTATGTGAACCTGCACGGCGTGCGCGCCCCGGTCGCCGCGACGGTGGCCGGCAACTACCGGCTCACCGCCGAGGACGCGTCCAGCGATATCCACCATATCGTGCTGGACTTCGGCACCCATTTCTTCCCGATCCTGGAAGGCCAGTCGATCGGCATCGTGCCGCCGGGCACCGACGCCGCCGGCAAGCCGCATTACATCCGCATGTACTCGGTGGCCAGCCCGCGCGACGGCGAACGCCCCGGCTATAACAACCTCGCGCTGACGGTAAAGCGGGTCGACCAGGACCATGACGGCCGGCCGGTGCGCGGGGTGGCGTCCAACTACCTGTGCGGCCTCGCCAAGGGCGACACCGTGCAGGTGGTGGGCCCGTTCGGCGCCACCTTCCTGATGCCCAACCACGCCGAAGCCAGCGTGATGATGATCTGCACCGGCACCGGCTCGGCACCGATGCGCGCCATGACCGAGCGCATGCGCCGCAACCTGTCGCACTTCAGCGGGCGCCGGATGCTGTTCTTCGGCGCGCGCAATGCCAACGAGCTGCCCTACTTCGGCCCGCTGCTCAAACTGCCCAAGGATTTCCTCGACATCCATTTCGCCTTTTCGCGCGACCCCGATGCCCCGCGCCGCTATGTACAGGACGCGATCCGCGAGGCCGCCGATGCCGCGGCTGCCCTGCTGGCGGATCCGAACGGCCATGTCTACATCTGCGGACTGAAAGGGATGGAGGAAGGCGTGCTGGCCGCTTTCGACGCAATCTGTGCCGCCACCGGCCGCAGCTGGGCTGAACTGGAAGCCACCATGAAAGCCGAAGGCCGGCTGCATATCGAGACCTACTAGCCCGGGACCTACTAGCCGGGACCTGTTAGTTCGAGACCATCAGGGCCCGAGACCTATCAGCCTGCACGCCTGTCTAACCAGTACCGGCCCGCCCGCATCCGGCGGGCCGGGTTCTTTTTCCGTCAATACCTTCCCTTCTGAAATCGTTCGCCTATAATCTTTCCCAAGAAACAGGAGCAAGGCGATGCAATCCAGGCGGATCCCTGAAACAGACCCCGCCGGCGGCCCCGACCCCGGCACCACGCTGACCAAGGCGGTAATGCGCGCCGCCGGCTTCCTTGGCATCAGCCAGGCCCTGGTGGCAAGCGTACTGGGCATCAGCACGGCTTCGGTTTCGCGGATGGCATCGGGCGGCTATGTGCTCGATGCGCACCGCAAGGAGTGGGAATTCGGTGTTTTGTTCGTACGCCTGTTCCGCTCGCTGGACGCAATCCTCGGCCATGGCGACCAGGCGCGGCTGTGGCTGACGCATGAAAACCTGGCACTGGGCGGCAAGCCCATCGAAATGATCCGCACAACGGAAGGCCTGGTCCGTGTCGTTCACTACCTGGACGCCACCCGCGGTCGCATCTGAGCGCCGGCAGTTCGCGCTCACGCTGTGGCGGGCGGTGGAAGCCCAGCACGTTGTCTCCACCATGCCGCTGGTCGACAGCCTCGAAGAACAGGCTGTGCTCGAAGCCGTGCTCGATGCCGGCAAACCCGCCGTGCCGATCGAGGCACGCCACCTCCACTACCTGCTGTTCACCCCCTTTCGCTACCCGCCGTCACCCTGGGGTTCGCGTTTCCGCGCCGCCCAGGACCCGGGCGTGTTCTACGGTGCGGCGGAGATCCGCACCGCTTGCGCGGAACTGGGCTACTGGCGCTGGCGCTTCCTCAACGACAGCCCGGCACTGCCGCGCATCGACGCACGCGCCCAGACGCTGTTCGAAGTGCGCATCGCCACCGACGGCATCGCGCTCGACGCCCCGCCCTTCGACCGCGACCGCGACGCCTGGACCAATCCCGACCACCACGAACCCTGCCAGGCCTTCGGCCGCGTCGCACGCGAAGCCGGCCTCGGCATGATTCGCTACACCTCGGTACGCGACCCGCTCCATGGACCCTGCGGCGCCGTGCTGACACCGCGCGCCTTCGCCCACCCGCTGCCGCTCGCGACCACCACCTGGATGCTGACCGTACGCCGCGACCGCGTGATCTGGCAGCGCGACGACCTGCAGCAGCGCGACAGCTTCGAGTTCGAAGCCTCCCTGTGGCAGCGCACAAGCGAAAGCCCTGACAACGGCTGAACCTCGACCCCCTGGCGCCGCTCTAATCGTTAAGGCAAGCGGATGTGCGCGGCACTTTGGATTATTTTTAAACAGGTGTTGCAATGCGCAACCGCCTGCCCTATAATCTTTTCTTCGACGGACGCGGGGTGGAGCAGTTGGCAGCTCGTCGGGCTCATAACCCGAAGGTCGCAGGTTCAAGTCCTGCCCCCGCAACCAACCGATTCGATACCAATCGCCTACACCTCCAAGTGGCGGTTGGCAGTGACAAAAGCCCGCGCATGCGGGCTTTTTGTTTTTCGGCCGCCAGGGCGCTGTCGGCCGCTGCCCGCGTTTTCCGACTTTGGCGCTGAGCACCAGGCACTGCCGCAGACGGGATGCGGTGATGGAACTTGCCGGTGCCTGCCGATAAGCGAGTGCCTTTTGGCACGCCCCTTCGCAGCACGGTGTGGCAGGCAACCGACGGCGCGGCAAGCACCCCGGACTGCCCCACGGTCGCCTCCGCGAGGGTGATACACTTTCGCCATTCCTCCCGGACGCCCCTCATGAAATTCTGCTCGAACTGTGGCCATGCGGTCGTGTTGCGTGTGCCTGACGGCGACAACCGCCCGCGCAGCGTCTGCGACAGCTGCGGCACGATCCACTATGTCAACCCGCGCAATGTCGTGGGCACGATTCCGGTGTGGGAAGACAAGATCCTGCTGTGCAAGCGCGCGATCGAGCCGCGCTACGGCTTCTGGACCCTGCCCGCCGGCTTCATGGAGATCGGCGAGACGACAGCGCAGGCCGCCTCCCGCGAGACGCTGGAAGAAGCCGGCGCCCGCGTGCAGGTTGGCGAGCTGTTCTCGATCCTGAATGTGCCGCATGTGCACCAGGTCCACCTGTTCTACCTAGCCACGCTGGACGACCTGGACATCGCGCCGGGCGAGGAAAGCCTGGAGGTCAAGCTGGTGGAAGAAGCCGACGTGCCGTGGGACGAACTCGCGTTCCCGACCGTCATCCACACGCTGCGCTGCTTTTTTGCCGACCGCGCCGCCGGCCGGCTGCAGGACGGCAGCTTCCGGCTGCATAGCCTGGATATCGACAAGCCCATGCGCCCGCTGACCAGCCGGGCCACGGTAACACCCTGAGCGCCCGACCGGCGCTCATCCGACAGCCTTTCCGGCACAGCCCCGCATGATCGCCTGGCTGGACCCGCACGACCCCTTTCCGCCGGTGGACCAGGCGCTCGGCGCGGATTCGGATGCGCCGGGGCTGCTGGCGGCCAGCCGCGACCTGTCGCCCCAGCGGCTGCTGCTGGCGTACCGGCAAGGCATCTTTCCCTGGTATTCGAGCGGACAGCCGGTGCTGTGGTGGAGCACCGACCCGCGCATGGTGCTGGCGCCTCACGCGTTGCGCGTGTCGGCGACACTGCGCAAGACGCTGCGCCGCGTGCTGCGCGATGCGGACTGGGAAATCCGGGTCGATGACGATTTCCTGGCAGTGATGCGCGCCTGCGCCATCACGCCGCGCGACGGCCAGGACGGCACCTGGATCACCGACGACATCATTGCCGCCTACGGCACGCTGCACCGCAACGGCATGGCGCATGCGGTGGAGAGCTGGTATCGCGGCGAGCGCGTCGGCGGTTTGTATGGCGTGGCGCTGGGCCGCATGTTCTTCGGCGAGTCGATGTTCGCGCACCGCACCGACGCCTCCAAGATTGCGCTCGCGGCGCTGTGCGCCTTCCTCGGCAACCACGGCGTGGCGATGATAGACTGCCAGCAAGAGACCGATCACCTGGCCTCGCTGGGCGCCAGCCCGATCCCCCGCGCGCAGTTCGTGGCACATGTCCGCGCGGCGGCGGCGCAGCCCGCGATCAACCCGTGGCGGTTCGATAAATCGGTGCTGGAGCGCTGGGCCGGGACGCCAGCCGCGCCAGCCGGCTGAATCCAGGGAAGGACGCCGCCCTCGCTCACCGTCCGCCCGCCCGGAGCCCCCAGAGTCATGAGCAAGCTGAAGGAACTACCGCTCTCTGCGCTGCAGTTCTACGCCACGGCGCCGTACGCTTGCAGCTATCTGGAAGGCCGCATGGCGCGCTCGCAGGTTGCCACGCCCGCGCACCTGATCAATGCCGACGTCTATTCGCGGCTGGTGCGAGCCGGTTTCCGGCGCAGCGGCATCTTCACCTACCGGCCATATTGCGACGATTGCCACGCCTGCACGCCCTGCCGCGTGCTGGTCGACCAGTTCACGCCGGACCGCTCCCAGCGCCGCGCGTGGCGCCGGCACGAGCACCTGCAGGCGCTGGTGGCGCCACTGACCTACGTCGAAGAGCACTATTCGCTGTACCTGCTGTACCAGTCGATGCGCCACGCCGGCGGCGGCATGGACCAGGACAGCCGCGACCAGTACGAGCAGTTCCTGCTGCAAAGCCGCGTCAATTCACGTCTGGTGGAATTCCGTGAGCCGCCGGGTTCGCCCGAGGCAGGCCGGTTGCGCATGGTCAGCATGATCGATGTGCTCGACGACGGGCTGTCGTCGGTCTACACCTTCTACGATCCGCTCGAGCGCAACGCCAGCTATGGCACCTTCAACATCCTGTGGCAGATCCGCCAGACCCATGCGCTCGGCCTGCCGCACCTGTACCTCGGCTACTGGATCGCCGACAGCCGAAAGATGGCTTACAAGGCACGCTTCCAGCCGCTGCAGGTGCTGACCGGCAACCACTGGCAGGCCTTCGAGGAAAAGGACGCCGCCGCTGCGGCCCCCGACGCCCCCGACACACCTCCCGCACAGGAGTAGCCCGCCACCGGGCAAGCGGCCCAGCCGCTACAATGCCGGGCTGGAATTCACTCTGTGACGGCCCCGCCGGCCGGCTGCCCCGTGCTCAACGCGCTCTACCCCCTGTTTCGCCCCGCCCTGTTCTCGATGGATGCCGAGGACGCCCACCATTTCACGCTGAACAACCTGCTGCGCGCCCACCGCATGGGCCTGGGCGGCTGTATCGGCAACAAGATCGCCGACGATCCCCGCACCGTGATGGGCGTGCGCTTCCCCAACCCGGTCGGGCTGGCCGCGGGGCTGGACAAGGACGGCGCCTATATCGACGGGCTGGCCGCGCTCGGCTTCGGCTTTGTCGAGGTGGGCACGGTCACGCCGCGCGCGCAGCCGGGCAACCCGCGCCCGCGCATGTTCCGCCTGCCGCAGGCGGATGCGCTGATCAACCGCATGGGCTTCAATAACGGCGGCGTCGATGCCTTTGTCGCCAACGTCAAGGCATCGCGCTGGAAGGCCGAGGGTGGCGTGCTGGGGCTGAACATCGGCAAGAATGCCGACACCCCGATCGAGCGCGCCAACGACGACTACCTGTACTGCCTGGAGCGCGTCTATCCGCACGCCAGCTACGTGACGGTCAATATCTCGTCGCCCAACACCAAGAACCTGCGCCAGCTGCAAGGCGCCAGCGAGCTGGACAGCCTGCTGTCGACGCTGAAGGACGCGCAGCAGCGCCTGGCCGACCAGCACAAGCGCTACGTGCCGCTGGCGCTGAAGATTGCGCCGGACCTCGATGCCGACCAGGTCGGCAATATCGGCGACGCGCTGGTGCGCCACAAGATCGACGGCGTGATCGCCACCAACACCACCATCTCGCGCGAGGCGGTCAAGGGCCTGCCGCATGCCGAGGAAGCCGGCGGCCTGTCGGGGCGACCCGTGTTCGAGGCCTCCACGCGCGTGGTGCGCGCGCTGCACGCCGTGGTCGGCGATGCGGTGCCGATCATCGGCGTGGGCGGCATCTTCAGCGGCGCCGATGCGCGCGCCAAGATCGACGCCGGGGCGAAGCTGGTGCAGGTCTACAGCGGCCTGATCTACCGCGGCCCGGCGCTGGTGCGCGACTGCGCCGCGGCGCTGCGCCGCTAAGCCTTCTCCATCGCCCCCACTGGAAACGCCATGGAAACCATCCGACTCGGCCACAGCGACCTGCAGGTATCGCGCATCTGCCTGGGCACCATGACCTTCGGCGAGCAGAACACCGAAGCCGACGGCCACAGCCAGCTCGACTACGCCTTCTCGCGCGGCGTGAACTTTATCGACACGGCCGAGATGTATCCGGTCAAGCCGTGCGCCGAGACCTACGGCCAGACCGAGCGCATCGTCGGCACCTGGCTGAAGCGCCAGCCACGCGACCGCGTGGTGCTCGCGACCAAGGTGGCGGGCCCGGGCCGCATGCCCTGGATCCGCAACGGCGACGACCTGACCCCGGCCGGCATCCGCGCCGCGGTGGATGAATCGCTACGCCGGCTGCAGACCGACTACATCGACCTCTACCAGATCCACTGGCCGGCACGGAATGCGCCGATCTTCGGCCAGCTGAGCTTCGACCCGCAGAAAGAGCGCGAATGCACCTCGATCCAGGCGCAGCTCGAAGTGATGGGCGAACTGGTCAAGGCGGGCAAGATCCGCTATGTCGGCGTGTCCAACGAAACGCCGTGGGGCGTGGCCGAGTTCGTGCGCCTGGCCGGGCAGCATGGCCTGCCGCGCATCGCCACCATCCAGAACCCGTACAACCTGGTCAACCGCAGCTATGAGCAGGGGCTGGACGAGGCCTGCTTCCGCACCGGCGTCAGCCTGCTGGTGTACAGCCCGCTGGCGTTCGGGCAGTTGACCGGCAAGTATTTGGCCGGCGACATGGCCAGCCCGGTGTTCAATCCCGAGGCCAAGGGCCGGCTGTCGCGCTTCTCGCCCGACTGGAGCCCGCGCTACATGCGCCCCGAGACCATGGCAGCGTCGGCGCGCTACGTCGAACTGGCCAGAAGTGCCGGGATGACCCCTGCCACGCTGGCCCTGGCCTGGTGCTACTCGCGCTGGTTCGCGGCCAGCACCATCATCGGCGCCACCACCCTGGCCCAGCTCGAGGAAAACCTCGACGCCTGGGATGCGCAATTGCATGAAGATGTGATCGCCGCAATCGGGGTAATCCACAAGGAAATCACGAATCCCGCGCAATAATATGCGCCTGGATGGCCGATAGCGGGCGTCTGACAGCATCGGATGCCGCGCTTTGGCATGATGACTACGCATTTCGTGCGCGAGAAGTGGTATCCTCGCAGGCTTATCGCTGTCGCATCCGACGCGCCCGCGCACGCTCCCTCCCGCCGCAGGAAGCCGCCGCGCACGTCCCGGACCGGCACCGTCCGCCAGTGCGCGGACGCGCGCCAGGACAGCGGACCGAACCATCCGCGGCCGCTTTCATCCAGAACCGAGCATTCGGGGGAGAACAGACAATGAAGTCCATCAAGGGTCTCGCAGCAACCAAGTCGATCCTGGGCGGCGCCGTGGCGCTGGCCCTGCTGTACGGCGGTGCCGTGCAAGCCCAGACCGTCAAGGTGCTGTCGATCGTCGACCACCCCGCGCTGGACGCCATCCGCGACGGCGTGCGCGCCGAACTGAAGGCGGCCGGCTATGACGCCGACAAGAGCCTGAAGTGGGAATACCAGAGCGCCCAGGGCAACACCGGCACCGCGGCGCAGATCGCCCGCAAGTTCGTCGGCGACAACCCGAACGCCATCGTTGCCATCGCCACCCCGTCGGCGCAGGCCGTGGTCGCCGCCACCAAGACGGTGCCGGTGGTGTACTCGGGCGTGACCGATCCGGTCGCCGCGCAGCTGGTCAAGAGCTGGGCCGCTTCGGGCACCAACGTGACCGGCGTGTCGGACAAGCTGCCGCTGGACAAGCAGGTCGCCCTGATCAAGCGCGTGGTGCCGAAGGCCAAGAACGTGGGCATGGTCTACAACCCGGGCGAAGCCAACTCGGTCGTGGTGGTCAAGGAACTGAAGGAGCTGCTGGCCAAGGAAGGCCTGACGCTGAAGGAAGCCGCCGCGCCGCGTACCGTGGACATCGGCCCGGCCGCCAAGAGCCTGATCGGCAAGGTCGACGTGATCTACACCAATACCGACAACAACGTGGTGTCGGCGTATGAGTCGCTGGTCAAGGTCGCCAACGAATCGAAGATCCCGCTGGTGGCCGCCGATACCGACAGCGTCAAGCGTGGCGCAGTGGCCGCGCTGGGCATCAACTACGGCGACCTGGGCCACCAGACCGGCAAGGTCGTGGTGCGCATCCTGAAGGGCGAGAAGCCGGGCGCGATCGCTTCGCAGACCAGCGACAACCTGGAACTGTTCGTGAACACGGGCGCCGCCGCCAAGCAAGGTGCCACGCTGTCGCCGGAGCTGATCAAGGAAGCCAAGACGGTCATCAAGTAATCACGGCACAGCCCGCCGCCGTCGCAACACGGCGGCGCCCTGGCGCGCCTACCCGGCGCGGCAGGCGCAGACCGGGCGAGGCGGCGGACGGCTCCACACGGGCCGCCCTGCCGCCCCGCCCCCAAACCGGCGCCAGGGTAGCCGCCGGCCCCCGCAACAGGATTCCCCCATGTCCCTTTTCTCCCTTCTGGGCGCCCTGGAGATCGGCCTGATCTTCAGCCTGGTGGCGCTCGGGGTGCTGATTTCCTTCCGCATCCTCAATTTCCCCGACCTGACCGTTGACGGCAGCTTCCCGCTGGGCGGCGCCGTTGCCGCGACGCTGATCGCCGCTGGCCAGGACCCGTTCCTGGCGACCGTGGTCGCGATCGCCGCCGGCGCACTCGCTGGCTGGATCACCGGCTGGCTCAACGTGCGCCTCAAGATCATGGACCTGCTCGCCAGTATCCTGATGATGATCGCGCTGTACTCGGTCAACCTGCGCATCATGGGCCGCCCCAACGTGCCGCTGATCACCGAACCGACCCTGTTCACCATCCTGCAGCCGGAATGGATGCCTGACTACGTGCTGCGCCCGCTGGTGCTGTTCGTGGTGGTGGTGATCGCCAAGCTCGGCCTGGACTGGTTCTTCAGCTCGCAACTGGGCCTGGCGATGCGCGCCACCGGCGCCAACCCGCGCATGGCCCGCGCGCAGGGCATTGCCACCGGCCGCGCCACGCTGGCCGGCATGGCGCTGTCCAATGCGCTGGTGGCACTGGCCGGCGCGCTGTTCGCGCAGACCCAGGGCGGCTCGGATATCTCGATGGGCATCGGCACCATCGTGATCGGCCTGGCTGCGGTGATCATTGGCGAAACCGTGCTGCCGGCGCGCCGCCTGATCTGGACCACGCTGGCCGTGGTGCTGGGCGCCATCCTGTACCGCTTCTTCATCGCGCTGGCGCTGAACAGCGACTTCATCGGCCTGAAGGCGCAGGACCTGAACCTGGTCACCGCCGCGCTGGTGACGATCGCGCTGGTGCTGCCGGCCACGCGCAAGAAGCTGTTTGCCCGCAAGAACGGAGGTGCCTGAGATGCTGCGCGCACAAGACCTTAAGCTCACCTTCAACCCGGGCACCCCGATCGAGACGCGGGCGCTGCGCGGCCTCAGCCTGGAGATCCCTAGCGGCCAGTTCGTCGCCGTGATCGGCTCCAACGGCGCCGGCAAGTCGACCTTCCTGAATGCGATCAGCGGCGACCAGATGGTCGACTCGGGCCGCATCACCATCGATGACACCGACGTGACGCGCCAGCCGGCATGGGACCGCGCCCCGCTGGTGGCGCGCGTGTTCCAGGATCCGATGGCCGGCACCTGCGAGGCGCTGACGATCGAAGAGAACATGGCGCTGGCGATGGCCCGCGGCGCCAGGCGCGGCTTCCGCCCGGCGCTGAACCGCGCCTCGCGCGAGCTGTTCCGCGAGAAGCTGCGGCTGCTGAACCTGGGCCTGGAAAACCGCCTGACCGACCGCATCGGCCTGCTCTCCGGCGGCCAGCGCCAGGCGGTCAGCCTGCTGATGGCATCGCTGCAGCCGTCGCGCATCCTGCTGCTGGACGAGCACACCGCCGCGCTGGACCCGAAGACCGCCGCGTTCGTGCTGGAACTGACCGCGCGCATCGTCGAGGAAAGCAAGCTGACCACGATGATGGTGACGCACAGCATGCGCCAGGCGCTGGACTATGGCCAACGCACGGTGATGCTGCACCAGGGGCAGGTGGTGCTGGATGTGTCGGGCGACAAGCGCAAGGGACTGGATGTGCCGGACCTGCTGAAGATGTTCGAGCAGACGCGGCATGAGCAGCTGGATGATGATGCGTTGTTGCTGGGGTGATAGCTCTGGCATCAAGAAAACGGGGAGCCTTCGCTCCCCGTTTTTTTTGGCAAGCCAGCAGCGTGAAGACGGCTAGTCGATCGTAATACGCCGCTGCTTGATCACCCCAGCCCACCGCACGCTTTCCTTCTGGATCGTCGCCGCCAGCTGCTGCGGCGTGCCGCCCGCCGCGTCCATCCCCAGTGTCGCCAGCTTTTCCTTCAGTGCCGCATCGGCCAGCACAGCGTCGACATGCTGGCTGAGCTTGCGCACGACCTCAGGCGGCGTCCCCGCCGGCGCCATCAGCGCATACCACGACACCGCCTCGAACTTCGGGAAGCCCTGCTCCGCGATCGTCGGCACATCGGGCAGCACCGTCGAGCGCCTGGCGCTGGCCACGCCCAATGCACGCAGCTTGCCGGCCTTGATATAGGGCAGCGCCGCGGAGAGCTGCGCGAACATCATCGTCACCTGCCCGCCGACCACATCGGTCATTGCCGGGCTCACGCCCTTGTACGGTACGTGGTTGAGCCTGACGTTGGCATCGAGCTGCAGCAGCTCTCCGGCCAGGTGCGCCTGGCTGCCGGCGCCGGGCGAGGCGAAGCTCAGTTCGCCCGGTTTCTGCGCGGCGAGCTTGAGCAGTTCCGCCAGCGATCTGGCCGGCATCGCCGTGTTGACCACCAGCACGTTTTCGGCGGTGGCGAGCATTGCCACCGGCGCCAGGTCAGCCTGCTTGTAAGGCAGGTTCGGCATCAGGGTGGGATTCACCGCGATATTGCCGACCGGCACCAGCGCGATGGTGTAGCCGTCGGGCGCGGCCTTGGCCACCATGTCGACACCGATGGTGCCGGCGGCGCCGGCCTTGTTTTCGACCAGCACGCTTTGGCCAGTAGCCTTGGCGATGCCTTCGCCGACGGCGCGGGCCAGCACGTCCGCAGGGCCACCGGCGGCGAACGGCACCACGATACGCACCGGCTTGGCGGGATACGCCGGCGGCTGGGCATGGGCCGCAGCCGCACTGAACCATGTCGCGCAGGCTGCCGCGCAAGCGAACAGGCAATGCATGGCAAGGCGCCGGATGTCAGGATTCACGAAAGGATTCACAGCGGCATTCACAGCGGATTTCATGACGGTTTCCCCAATGTGGCAGTGATCAGGCAATGGCTCCTCCACCGCGCCGGCAGTCTTGTTATCGTCCTTGGCCGTGTGCGGTCCAATGCGTTGCTTACCCCATGCCCTGCTCGCCGGCCGCGGCATCGGTCAGCGCAAAGCCGGCCAGGTCCGCTTCGTTCGCCATCGCTGGCAGGCAGGCATAGTCGGCGGGCTGCACCGCGACGAAGCGCGCCAGCCCCAACATGGCAAGCAGCGCCGTACCCGCGGCATCCTCATGCAGGCCCAGCAGTGCCGCGCGCACACGCGCACACTGCTGCGGATCGGCCCCCGCCGATGCGACCAGCGTCGGGATTGGCGTGGGCGGCGTCAGCGCCAGCGTCTTCAGTTGCTCGGCAAGCCAGGGGTCATAGCGGCGCAGCAGGTCCATCACGAAGCTGTCGATCACACCCACCTCGGCCTGGCCGGCGAGCACGGCACCGATGACCTCACGCGGCGTCGGCGTAAGCATGGCGGTGGGCCGGTACAGCGCCCGCGTACCCGCCGGTGCCAGCCGCATCAGGTAGTGACGCGGCGCGTTATAGCCCGAATTGGACTCAGGCAACATGCATGCCAGCCGTTGGCCGAAAGTGTGCGCCAGCGACTGCACCGGCGCATCCGCGCGCACGATGAATTCCGTGAAATAGACCGGCTGCCCGTCGTAGCGCGCCAGTGCCGGCACCGGCGCCGCCAGCAAATGCGGCGTCACCTGCGCGCTCGCGTACGGATAGCCGCACATGAACACGCAGCCGCAGTCCGGCCGTGCCCACAACGCGCTGACCGGCGCCGGCGCGGGATGCTCGACATATGGCAACGCCACGCCCGCGCGCTCGGACACGCGGGCAAGCAATGCGCGCCATGCCTCCTCGGCCTGCGGCGTCACCGCGTACATGCGGGCATTGGCTATCATGCGTACACCAGCTTCTGGCCCACTCCGCGCTGCTCGGCCTTCTTCAGGATGGCGTGTCCCAGCGCGATATCGCTCAGCGACAGGCCACGATGCCAGAACAGGTTGGTCTCGTCGTCGCTCTGGCGGCCAGGCTTGCGGCCGGCGGCGATCTCGCCAAGTTCGCCGTAGAGCGTCTGTTCCGACAGCTTGCCCGCTTCGACATGCGCGCGCAGCGAGCCGAACATGCCGCCCTTGCACTGCCCCCAGTCGTCCACCACCATCCGCGTCATGATGTCGGTCAGCGACAGCTCGACCGCGCTCATGGTGCCGTAGGGCACGACGAAGGCGCCGGGCTTGATCCATTCGGTCTTGAGCATCGGCGTCGGGCGTTCCAGGCGCGACGCCTCGACCACGATGTCGGCGCCGCGCACGCACGATTCCCAGTCCTCGGTCACCACGATCTTCTTGCCGAGATCGCGCTCCAGCCGCGCGGCAAAGGCATTGCGGCTTTCCGGACGGCGCGAATGCACGCGGATCTCGTCGAAGTCATACAGGCTGTCGAGCAGGCGCACGTTCCAGTACGAGGTGCCGCGCGCGCCGATATGGCCGAGCACCTTGCTGTCACGGCGGGCCAGGTGCCTGGCGCCGAGCGCGGTCAGCGCGCCGGTGCGGGCATCGGTGATGAAGGTAGCGTCGATCACCGCGACCGGCATGCCGGTGCGCGGATCAAACAGGTTCAGCATGGCCATCTCGGAAGGCAGGCCGAGCTTGTAGTTGTCGACGAAATCGCCGACGACCTTGACGCCGGCCAGCCCCAGCGGCGCCACGTAGCCGCGCAGCACGTTGAAGTGGCCGTTGAAGGCAGGATCCGGCATCAGGTGCACGCGCGGCTCGATCACGGTCTCGCCGTTGCCCTGCGCGATCAGTGCCAGCTCCACCGCGTCGATGATTTCGGCGTCGGTCATTTCCAGGCGCGCAATATCCCGGCCGTTGAGGTAGGTGAGATGAATATCAGCCATATGGTCCCCGTTCTCCAGATCAATGTGTGTCGTGTGGGTCGTGTGTCGCTGGAATTCAGTGTAGGGTGGGCGGCATTGACTGTCATATGCTTATATGTCCGCCTGCCTTAACATCAGGTTAATGCCATGAAAATGAACCTGCGCCAGATCGAGGTCTTCCGCGCGGTGATGCTGACCGGTTCCATCAGCGGCGCCTCGAAGCTGCTCTATGTGTCGCAACCGGCGATCAGCCGGCTGATGTCGCACACCGAACAACGCCTCGGCCTGGAGTTGTTCCGCCGCACCAAGGGGCGTCTCTACCCCACGCCGGAAGCGCGGCGGCTGCTTGGCGAAGTGAACGCCGTGTATGAAGGGATCGAGCGCGTCAACGAGATCGCCGAGGACCTCGCCACCAACCGGACTGGTAGCCTGCGCATCACATGCAGCCCCAACCTGGGGCAGACCGTGCTGCCGCGTGCGATCGCCAGCTTCCGCGCCGCGCACCCGGCGGTGCGCGTGGTGGTGCGCACGCAGATTCCCGGCAACATGCTGCGGGCGCTGCTATCGGGACAGGTAGACCTGGCGGTATCGAACATGCCGCTGACGCACCCCAACCTGGAGGCACGCCTGCTGGTGAAGAACGAGATCGTGGCACTGGTGCCGGTGGGACACCGGTTCGCCACGCGCAAATGGGTGCGTCCCGCCGACCTGATCGGCGAAGACCTGATCGGCTATGGACCCGATGTGCCGTTCGCGCTCCTGGTGCACGAGATGTTCGGCAACGATGGCGACCAGCCCGATATGCGGGTACAGGTGGAGCAGGCCCATGTGGCGCGGGCGCTGGCGCAGGCCGGTGCCGGCATTGCGCTGGTCGATGCCATGACGGTTTTCGGCGCGAACTGGCCCAATATCGTTGCCGTGCCGATCCGCACCAAGGTCAATGCCTCGGTGCAGATCTTCCATGTGCAGACGGAGCCGCTGTCGCGCCTGTCGCTGGAATTTGTGGAGACGCTGACGGGGATGATGCAGCGTTGAGCCGCGGAAGCGGCTGCGAGGAAGCGGCTGCGAGGAAGCGCAGTGGCCTCAGGCCGTCGCCGCCTTGTCCAGCCACCGCGCCAGCTGGTCTGTCACCGCGCTGCTCGAGAACGAGCAGCTGTCCTGCGCAAACACCGCCGACATCTCCAGCCTGCGCAGCAGTTCTTCCATCGCTTGCCCATAGACGGGCGGCAGCGTCAGCCCGCCGCCGGCATCGCGCCATGCGCGTACGAGGTCCTGCGCCGGCATCGATCCGGCGACGTGCTGGTCCAGCGCGGCGCGCATGCGCGCCAGCGTTTCCGTGTTGGCTGCGCTCATGAACGCGCCCTCCTTTCCTTGTAGAGTTCGCGGAACGTGCGGCCCGGCGGGGCCGGCATGTCGCGGGTTTCGGTCCAGCCCTTGCCGGCCATCGGCAGGCTGGTGATCAACTTGTTGCCGCCGCCCATGCGTTGCAGCAGCCAGGCGCCGATACGTGTGGCAAAGGCATAGAGGTCGGGCCGCTTCGCCACGTAGCCCCAGGCCTTCAGCGCAAACCGCTCCTGCCAGGGACGCAGCCCGCGTTCCATCTGCTTCTCGCGCAGCTTGCGCAGCAGGTCCGACAGCGGGATCGATGCCGGGCAGACACGATTGCATTCGCCGCACATGGTCGCCGCCTGCGGCAGGTCCACCGCATTCGCCAGGCCTACGTAGCTGGGCGTCAGCACGCTGCCCATCGGCCCCGGATAGACCCAGCCATAGGCATGGCCGCCGATCTTCTGGTAGACCGGGCAGTGGTTCATGCATGCGCCGCAACGGATGCAGCGCAGCATCTCCTGGAAGTCGCCGCCGATCAGCCCCGAGCGGCCACCGTCGACCAGCACGAAGTACATATGCTCCGGGCCGTCGCGTTCGCCTTCGGCGCGTGGGCCGGTCAGCAGCGAGAAATAGTTGGAGATCGCCTGGCCAGTGGCCGAACGGGGCAGCAGGCGCATGACCGTGGCCAGGTCTTCCAGCGTCGGCAACACCTTCTCGATGCCGGTGACGGCCACGTGCACGCGCGGCATCACCGTGCACATGCCTTCGTTGCCTTCGTTGGTGACCACCGCCACCGAGCCGGTCTCGGCAATGATGAAGTTGCCGCCGGTCACGCCCATGTCGGCGGACAGGAACTCGGGGCGCAACACTTCGCGCGCCTCGCGGGTCATCTCCGGGATATCGGTCAGCCGCGGCTTGTGGTGGACCCTGGCGAACAGGTCGGCGATCTCGTCCTTGTCCTTGTGCACCACCGGCGCAATGATGTGCGACGGCGGCTCCGAGTCGTTGATCTGCAGGATGTACTCGCCGAGGTCGGTCTCGATGCTCTGCACGCCCATCTCGCCCAGCACCTGGTTCAGGCGCATTTCCTCGGTCACCATCGACTTGCTCTTGATGACCTTCTTCACGCCATGCTTCTGCGCGATCTCGGCGACCAGGCGCGCGGCGTCGGCGGTGGTCTCCGCGAACAGCACCGTGGCGCCACGCCTGGTCGCGTTCCGCTCGAACTCCGCCAGCCAGACGTCGAGGTTTTCCAGCGCGCGGTTGCGGCGTTCCTTCAGCGCTTCGCGGGTGGCGTCGAAATCGATGTCGCGGATGGCATCGGCGCGCGCCGTGACAAACTTGGTCGAGAGCTTCTTCAGGTTCTGCTGCAGGCGCTGGTCAGCCAGCTTCTGGCCGGCCCGCGCCTTGAATTCCATGCTGTGGACTTGCATCGTGGCGTCTCTCGTTGTCAGGCGTCGCCGGCCAGCACCTGGGCGATATGCAGCACGCGGGTCTGGCTGTCGCCGGTGCGGCGCAGCCGGCCTTCGATATTGAGGATGCAGCCGAGGTCGCCCAGCACCACGGCGTCGGCGCCGCTGGCCTTGATGTTGGCGCACTTCTCGTCGACGATGGCCGTCGAGATATTGCCGTACTTGACCGAGAAGGTGCCGCCGAAGCCGCAGCAGGCTTCGCAGTCCTTCATCTCGGTCATCTGCACGCCGGGCAGGCGCGACAGCAGTTCGCGCGGTTGCTGCTTGACGCCCAGCTCGCGCAGGCCGGAACAGGAATCGTGGTAGGTGATGTGGCCGGTGAAGCTGGATGGCAACGTCTCGACGCGCGCCACGTTGACCAGGAATTCGGTCAGCTCGTACACCCGTTCCCGCAGGCGCTCATAGCGGCCGTTCAGCTCCGGATCGTCGCGCAGCAGGTCACCGTAGTGGTGGCGGACCATGCCGCCGCAGCTTCCCGACGGGACCACGATGTAGTCGAACATCTCGAACTCGCGCAGGAATTTCTCGGCGAGGTCCCGCGACACCGCGCGCTCGCCCGAGTTGTACGCCGGCTGGCCGCAGCAGGTCTGCGCCTCGGGCACCATGACCTCGTAGCCAGCGGCCTCCAGCAGCTTCAGCACCGAAAACCCGATCTCCGGACGCATCAGGTCCACCAGACAGGTGGCGAACAGACCGACTCGCATTGTTGGCTTCTCCAGACCCCAAAACCCCGCAATTATGCGCGCCTTGCGCCGCGCGTGGCGCACAAACCGTTCAGCGCGGGCGTGAATCCGGTGCAACGTACATCACTTTCCAGGACAACATCACGACGTGATTCTTACGGTAATGTCATTTCACCTATTGAAATTTTCACGATGCGAGATAGAATCAGGCAGACTCAAAAATGCCGCAAGGCAACATTTCTCCTCTTTTTCCTATGTCCGAAGCAGACAAGTCACCCGGCAAGACGTCCATCCAGGTCATCGAGCGCATGATGACCCTGCTGGACGCCCTCGCCCAGCACGCCGACCCGGTCAGCCTCAAAGAGCTGTCGCTGGCCACGGGCCTGCACCCCTCCACTGCCCACCGCATCCTCAACGATATGGTGGCCTGCCGTTTCGTCGATCGTTCCGACCCGGGCAGCTATCGTCTTGGCATGCGCCTGCTGGAGCTGGGCAATCTGGTCAAGGCGCGCCTGTCGGTACGCGACGCGGCGCTGGCGCCGATGCGCGCGCTGCACCGCGTCACGGGACAGACGGTCAACCTGTCGGTGCGGCAGGGCGACGAGATCGTGTATATCGAGCGCGCCTACAGCGAGCGCTCGGGGATGCAAGTAGTGCGCGCCATCGGCGGCCGTGCGCCGCTGCACCTGACCTCGGTCGGCAAGCTGTTCCTGGCCGCCGACGAGTCGGCGCGCGTGCGCAACTACGCCACCCGCACCGGGCTGGCCGGGCATACGCGGACCTCGATCACTGACCTGACCAAGCTGGAGCGCGAACTGAATTGGGTACGCACCAACGGCTACGCCCGCGACAATGAAGAACTGGAACTGGGCGTGCGCTGCATTGCCGCCGGCATTTACGACGATTCGCGTCGGCTGGTGGCGGGCCTGTCGCTGTCGGCCCCGGCTGACCGGCTCCAGGACAGCTGGCTGCAGAACCTGAAGGAAACCGCGCTGCAGATCTCGCGCGGCATGGGTTACGTGTCCGAAGCCGCAGCCTGACCGCCGGCCTTCGTTCCTCTGCGCCACGACGCGCGGGCCGCCAGCGATGGCGCCCCGCGCGTTTTTGCATCTGGCGTCGGACATATCTACTTCTGAGCGTTTACCCTTAGTTTTCAGATAACCAGCAAACCTTATAATCGACGGCCATGCGAACCCGTGCCGTCACCCTTACCGAACAGGTCACCCGCCAGTTGCGCGCCGATATCGAAAGCGGCGCATACCCGGTCGGCACACGGCTGCCCACCGGCAAGCAGCTCTCCGAGCAATACGGCGTCAGCGCCGCGGTGATCCGTGAAGTCACGGAGCATCTGCGCTCACAGGGCTTTGTCGAGACGCGCCAGGGAGTCGGCTGCACGGTGCGCTCGCGCACCGGCGCGGCGGGGTTCCAGCTGCCGAGGGAGCCTGATATTGACGCCGCCGGCCTGGCAGACCTGTACGACCTGCGCATCGACATTGAGGGTGCCGCGGCCGCGCTGGCGGCCGTGCGCCGCACCGATGACGACGTCGCAGCGCTGGCGGCGCTGCTGGAGCGGCTGCATGCCCACCTCTACGACGGGCAGCCGGCAACCGATATCGACGCGGCCTTTCATATCGGCATCGCCGCGGCGACGCATAACCCGTACTACCGCCAGTTGCTGCAGTACCTGAACCTGCAGTTGCACCAGGCCGTCGCCACTGCGCGCGCCAATACGCTGCGCCAGCCGGGGCTGGCCGAAGGCGTGCAGGCCGAACATGAAGCCATCGTCGACGCAATCCGCCGCGGCGACGCCGAAGCAGCCCGCACCGCCGCGGTCACCCACCTGCTGAACGCGGCACGGCGTCTTGGCCTGACGCTGCGCGCACGCACCGCCAGCCCCTCCCTCGCACAGCCCTGAGAGAACGTATCCGACATGCAAACCGCACAACTCGCTCAACGCCTCACCGAAGCACTTGGCGCCGACACTGTCCTGACCCACCCCGACGACATCGCACCGTGGCTGTCTGACTGGCGCGGCATCTATCGCGGGCAGGCACAGGCCGTGGTGCGCCCGCGTTCCGTGGATCAGGTTTCGCGCACGCTGGCGCTGTGCCAGCAGGCGGCGGTGCCGGTGGTGCCGCGCGGCGGCAATACCGGACTGTGCGGCGGCGCCACGCCCGACGCTCAGGCCGGCAATGTGGTGCTGAGCCTGGACCGCATGAACGAGGTGCGTTCGCTCGACACCATCGCCAACACCATGGTGGCCGAAGCCGGCTGCATCCTGGGCAACCTTCGCCGCGCCGCGCAAGAGGCCAACCGGTTGTTGCCCCTTTCGCTGGCGGCCGAGGACTCGTGCCAGATCGGCGGCAACCTTGCCACCAATGCCGGCGGCGTCAACGTGGTGCGCTACGGCATGACGCGCGAACTGGTACTGGGCGTGGAAGCCGTGCTGCCCAACGGCGAGGTGTTCAACGGCTTGCGCACGCTGCGCAAGGACAACACCGGCTACGACCTGAAGCAGCTGCTGATCGGCTCTGAAGGCACGCTGGGCGTGATCACGGCGGCGGCGTTGCGGCTGTTCCCGCGCACCGATACGCGCAGCGTGGTGCTGGCGGCAGTTGCTTCGCCGGCGCAATCCCTGGAGCTGTATGAACTGCTGTTCGCGCAGTGCGGCGCGCGCCTGCAGGCATTCGAGTTTTTTACCGGCGATTGCCTGGACCTGGTGCTGACGCATGCGGAAGGCGTGCAGGAACCGTTCGCGCAGCGCTACCCCGCCTATGTGCTGGTGGAACTGGCGGACACCACGGATGAGGACGCGCTCAACGCATTGCTGGAGCGCGTGATCGGCGAAGCGTTGGAGCGCGAGCTGTGTCTGGACGCGGCGGTCTCGGCATCCCTGGCGCAACTGCAGGCGATGTGGAAACTGCGCGAGGAGATCTCCGAAGCGCAGCGCGCCGATGGCCCGCACCTGAAGCACGACGTGTCGCTGCCGATCGAGCAGATCCCGGCGTTCATGACGTCAATGGAAAGCCGGCTGCGCGCGCTCGATCCGGCGATCCGGCCCTTTATCTTTGGCCATTTCGGCGATGGCAACCTGCACTACAACCTGTCGCGCCCGGCGGGCGCCCCCAGGGACTGGGCGGCGACCCGGGGCGATGCGGTCACTGACGCGGTACTGGATGAAGTGATGCGCTACGGCGGCAGCATCAGCGCCGAGCATGGCATCGGCCAGCTCAAGCGTCACGCCTTCCTGGCGGCCAAGGATCCGCTGGAACTGCGGCTGATGCGAGAGATCAAGGCGGTGTTCGATCCGGCCGGGATCATGAACCCCGGCAAGCTGCTCTGAGCGTACTCGGCCGGCAATAAAAAAACGCGCCGGGATTCGGCGCGTTTTTCATTGCAGGTCAGCGATCAGATGCCGCGCGCCTGCTGCGAAGCCAGGATCGCGTGCGCGCCGCCCGGACGCTGCGTCAAATTAGGGGACGAGGGAAAGCCATGCTGTTGCGACGGCGAATGCTCCAGCCAATCCTTGACGCGGTTGGCATCGGCAAAGCGCGACAGCTTGCCCGCCGAATCCAGGAACACCATCACCACATTGCGGCCCTGCACGCGCGCCTGCATCACCAGGCATTGGCCGGCCTCGGAGATAAAGCCGGTCTTCTGCAGGCCGATCTCCCAGTTGCCGCCGCGCACCAGGCGGTTGGTGCTGACATAGTGCTGCGTGCGGCCCAGCACGTTGACTTCATGCTCGGTCTGGGTCGAGAACTCGCGGATGGTCGGGTTGCGGTACGCGGCATTGACCATGCGCACCAGGTCCATCGCGCTCGACACGTTGCTGCTCGACAGGCCGCTCGAGTCGACGAAGTGGCTGTCGTTCATGCCCAGTTCGCGCGCCTTGCGGTTCATCGCCTGCACAAAGGACGGCAGGCCACCCGGATAATTGCGGCCCAGCGCCGAGGCGGCACGGTTCTCGGACGACATCAGCGCAAGCAGCAGCAGTTCCTGGCGGGTCAGCTGCGTACCGAAGCGCAGGCGCGAGCTGCTGTGCTTTTCGGTGTCGCGATCTTCCTCGCTGATCGTCAGCACCTCGTCCATCGGCAAGCGCGCGTCCATCACCACCAGCGCGGTCATCAGCTTGGTGATCGAGGCGATCGGCAGTACCGCGGAGGCGTTCTTCTGGAACAGCACCTCGTTGGAGCCCTGGTCCATCACCAGCGCCACGCTGGAGCGCAGCGCAAGCGCGTCTTCCGTGTCGCGCAGCCCCATCGCCTCGCCCAGCGACGGCTTGGCAGGCGTGAACACGGCGCGCACCGGCGCCACGCGTTGGGCGGCCACGACCTGGCGCTTGCCGTTCTTCAGCACGATGACCTTGCGCGCGGAACGGGCTTCGCTCTTCGCGACCCTGCTGCTGCGCGACTTCGCGGTCACATCTTTAGAGGTGGATTTTTTGGTGACTTTAGCGTTGGTTGCCTGCTTTTTTGTCGCTTTTTGCGTACTTGCAGGTTTGCTGGCAGCTTCAGCGAAGGGAGCTGCAACCATCGACACCGACACCAGCACCGCGGCGGCAACGGCGGACACAGGCGTAGAGCCGAAGAATCTGGAAAAAATGGAATCAGACCGAAACATGATTCGTTCAGCGCATCAAGAATGGCGCTAGTTTAGGAAATTAAGAAATTGTTAGCAAGATTAAAGACTTACAGACGCTCCTTAAAGTTCGATTTGCAAACATTTCCACATGGTGAAAAAAGTTGACCAGAGGTCACGTTTGCAAACGAACTGCATTCGCTCCGCCTTGCTTACCCCAGTAACAATGGCTGCCAATGCGGCAATTCGCTCTCTATATCGGCAGCAATCGTTACACATTGATACAAACCTCTCTATGAGAGGAAACGCGCAAATCCGCTCACCGGCTCCCGTTCGGTGGCAAGGCGATTCTCCGGCGCGTCCGGATCGGCAAACCCCAGCGACATGCCGCACACCACCATTTCCTCCGGCGGCAACAGCAAGTGGCTGGCAATGATCTTGTGGAACTGCGTAAATGCCGCCTGCGGACAGGTATCCAGCCCGCGCGCCCGCGCGGCGACCATGATGCTTTGCAGGAACATGCCGTAATCGAGCCAGCTGCCCTGCTCCATGATGCGGTCGATGGTAAAGATCATGCCCACCGGCGCATCGAAGAAGCGGAAGTTGCGCGCGTGCTGCTCATGCATGCGCGCCTTGTCCTCGCGGCTGATCTCAAGCAGACCGTACAGGTCCCAGCCCACCTTGCGCCGCCGCGCCAGGTAGGGGTTGGCCCATTCGCGGGGGTAGTATGGGTACTCCTCCAGGTACTTGCTGTCGCGCTCGGGGTCGGCGTAAGCGGCAAGGACATCGGCGCACAACTTTGCCTTGGCATCGCCCGACAGGACATAGACCCGCCATGGCTGCGTATTGGTGCCGGAGGGGGCGCGGCTGGCGACGGCCAGGATGTCTTCCACGGTCTCGCGCGGCACGGGCGTATCGAGGAAGGCCCGCACCGACCGCCGCGTCAGGATCGCGCGATCCACGCACTCCACGGTGTCCGGCGAACCCGGTTGCCTCTCGAGGGACATCTTGTTCGTCTCCATTGCCCCGCCCTTACCCTTGCGCACCTGCCGCCGCCAGCGGCAGCAGCGCCTCGCGCAGCGGCGCCGGCAGCGGTACCGGCCGGCGCGTGGCGCGATCGACATAGACGTGGATGAAATGCCCTTGCGCGGCGGCAACCTCGTTGTCGCCGCTGAACAGGCCGACCTCATAGCGCACGCTCGACGTGCCGAGCCTGGCGACGCGCAAGCCTGCGACCACGGTCTCCGGGAAGCTGAGCGACGAGAAGTAGTTGCACTGCGTCTCGATCACCAGCCCGATGGTCTTGCCCGACTCGATATCGAGCGCGCCCTGCCGGATCAGGTAGGTATTCACCACGGTGTCAAAATAACTGTAGTAGACAACGTTGTTAACGTGGCCATAGACATCGTTATCCATCCAACGCGTCGTGATCGGCTGGAAGTACGGATAGGCACTGCGCGGCTCGGCTTGTGGTTTCATGGGGCGAGGAAGGAACTGGGCAAGAACGGAAAATGGAATCGGAGTGCCGTAAGGCAACCGTCGATGCGTCCGCCACTGCGACACGAACGCACCAGTGCTACTTGCGGATGACCAGTGCCACCCCTAGCGCAGCAAGCACCATGCCGGCGGCGGCGAGCGGCGGGAAGCGTTCGCCGAAGAGAAGCCAGGCCATCACGGCGGTGGTCGGCGGCGTCAGGTACATGAGACTCGACACCTTGGTCGCCGCACCCTGACGGATCAGCAGGAACAGCAACGAGATGGCGCCGATCGACAACGCCACCACCGACCACGCCAGCGCACCGATCATGGAAGCGGTCCACTGCACTGCGCGGGTCTCGAACAGGAACATGAACGGCAGGCAAGCCAGCGCAGCGGCGCCGAACTGGATCACTGATCCCATGCGCAGGTCAAAGACCGGGCAGAAGCGCTTCTGGTAGACCGTGCCAACGGTGATGCTGAGCAGCGCGCCGACCGCCAGCGCCAGGCTTGCCGGCGTCAGCGCGCTGGTGCCGAGCTTGTTGGCTACCACCAGCGCCACGCCGGCAATACCCAGCAGCAGGCCCAGCCACTGGCGCCCGCTGATGCGCTCGCCCAGCCGCGCGGCGATCAGTGCGGTCAGGATCGGCTGCATGCCCGCGATCAGCGCCGACACGCCAGCCGGCATGCCAAGCTTGATCGCTGCCCACACGCCGCCGAGGTAGCCGGCCTGCAGCAGCAAGCCGGCCACGGCAAGATGGCCGACCATGCGCCAGTCGGTATGCGCCGTGCCCGCCGCGCGTGGCAACCGCACGCCGGCCAGCAGCACGAACGGCACCATCAGCACCAGTACGCCGACAAAGCGCAGGAACAGGAATGTCATGGGCTCCGCATACGGCATGCCGTACTTGGCGACGATGAAGCCGGTGCTCCAGATCAGCACGAACAGCCACGGCATCGCCGCCACCCACGGCGTCGGGCGGGTGCCGGCTTCAGCCGCGCGGCCGGGTTCCGCCGCGGTACTCATGACGCCGCCGCCAGCGCGCCGTGGCGGGCATGGTATTGCGCTGCCAGGCGCACCGTCTGTGCGTGGACCGCTACCGTGTCTTCGATCTGGTTGCCGTAGCCGCCGGCCATCGCCACCGCCACCGGCAGTCCGCGCCCCATGGCGGCGTCGAATACCAGCTGGTCGCGCCGGGCCAAGCCGGCGAAAGTCAGCCTGAGCCGCCCGAGGCGGTCGCCCTCGTGTGGATCAGCGCCGGCCAGGTAGATCAGCAGGTCGGGCGCGAAGCGGCTGAACAGCGCATCCAGCGCCGCCTGCAGCGCCCCGGCATAGGTGTCGTCGTCGCAGCCGTCCGGCAGCCCGACGTCGAGGTCGCTGGCTTCCTTGCGGAACGGGTAGTTCTTCTCGCCGTGCAGCGACAGCGTGAACACGGAGGGGTCGCCTTGCAGGATCGATGCCGTGCCGTTGCCCTGGTGCACGTCGAGATCGACCACGGCCACGCGGCGCACGTCGCCGTCGCGCTGCAGCACGCGCGCTGCAATGGCAGCGTCATTGAACACGCAGAAGCCGCCACCCTTGTCGGCATACGCGTGGTGCGTGCCGCCGGCGAGGTTCACGGCAACACCTTCGCGCAATGCTGCCCGGCACGCTGCGATGGTGGCGCCGGCGGAGCGCCGCGAGCGCTCGACCATGGCTTCGGACCAGGGGAAGCCGATTTCGCGCTGGCGGGCCGCATCCAGCGTTCCGGCGGAAGCGGCTTGCACGTATTCCGGCGTATGCGCCAGCAGCAGCGCATCGTCGCCGGCGCGCGGCGCCTCAGCCAGGCGCAGGCCAGGGACCTGGGCGGCGACCGCGTCGCGCAGCATGCTGTACTTGCGCATCGGAAAACGGTGTCCCGGCGGCAGCGGCAACACAAAATGGTCGGCGTAGAATGCAAGCATGGATTTGGCCTGTGCGGTTCTGTTCACGTCTTATCGGTTTCGCAGGCGGCGGCCAGCCGTACAGCGAGGCAATCCGCGATGGTAGCACCCCTGCCCGGGGCACGCCGGACGCGGGGGGATGCCGGTTGCACCACAATTTGCCGCGCCGCCGCGATCTTTTTTGTGCAACGCACAAAATGCGCTTGACATTAAACCCGGCTCCCCTAAAATTGGAATTGTTGCGGCGCATCAAAGCATCGGGCGCGGCACATAACCACCCACATACGCCTTGGGCTGGCCGAAACGGGACACACACCGTCACGGCCCTGACATCTAGGCGGCTTAATTTTGCTTGACCTTGAAGTTCACCACTGGAGACCAGCAATGATCCTGACCCCGGAACAAGTCGCAGCAGCACAAAAAGCAAACCTGGAAACGCTGTTCGGCCTGACTACCAAGGCATTTGAAGGCGTCGAGAAGCTTGTCGAACTGAACCTGCAGGTCGTGAAGACCACGTTCGCCGAGAACGTGGAAAACGCCAAGAAGGCCCTGTCGGCCAAGGACGCACAAGAACTGCTGGCCCTGCAGGCCGCAGCCGTGCAGCCGGTCGCCGAGAAGACCCTGGCTTACACCCGTCACCTGTACGAAATCGCTTCGGAAACCCAGAGCGAATTCACCAAGGTGGCCGAGGCCCAACTGGCCGAAGGCTCGAAGAACGTTCAGGCGCTGGTCGAGAACTTCGCCAAGAACGCCCCGGCCGGTTCGGAATCGACCGTGGCCATCGTGAAGTCGGCGATCTCGGCTGCCAACAACGCCTACGAGTCGGTGCAGAAGGCGACCAAGCAAGCTGTCGAAATCGCTGAAACCAACTTCCAGGCTGCTGCGTCCGCCGCGACCAAGGCTGCCCAGCAAGCCAGCGCCACGGCCCGCACGGCCACGGCGAAGAAGACGACTGTTGCCTGATAGCAGTTTGTCTTGACGATGGACCGGCTCCGGCCGGTCCGTTGGCAAAGCGCATCGATGCGGCATCTTGCCGGTGCGTTTTGCCAACGATGATGGTGGTGTCCCGACCGAGGATAGCGGCACTGCCTAGTCTGCCGATGTCTCCTCGGTACCGCGGTCTCCTTGTCCAAAGGTATCGTTAAAGCCTGGCCTGATGGCCGGGCTTTTTTTTGCTCGTCACCTGCGCCTGCCTCGCCTCAAGCGCCTGGCCAGCCTGCTGTCCCGGTTGCCTCCGGCTTCCGGCCCTCCGCCTGCGACAGTACCCACAACATGGTCCCCACCGCCTCGGCCTGGGACCGCGTACAGGTTTGTCAAAGATCGCGCATAGTTGCGTACCGTCCAAGCCGAGCCGCGCCCTGCTGGCTATCTCTGCGGACGCAAGTAGCTCCTGGCGGTTAATTGCGTTATCGGGCAAAAAAGAACCCGCCATTGCAGCGGGTTCTTCTACTACGGCAGCAATTCTCAGCGCTTGCGCGGTGGCGGCACGTCGGTACACGTACCTTCGTAAATCTCCGCTGCCATGCCGATCGATTCGCCCAGCGTCGGGTGCGGGTGGATGGTCTTGCCGATATCCACCGCATCCGCGCCCATCTCGATCGCCAGGCACACTTCGCTGATCAGGTCGCCTGCGTGCATACCGACGATGCCGCCGCCGATCACGCGATGCGTTTCTTCGTCGAAGATCAGCTTGGTAAAGCCCTCGTCGCGGCCATTGGCGATGGCGCGGCCCGAAGCGGCCCACGGGAACACACCCTTGCTGTACTTGATGCCCTGCGCCTTGCATTCGTCCTCGGTCAGGCCGGCCCAGGCCACTTCCGGATCCGTAAAGGCCACCGACGGGATCTGCTTGGCATCGAAGAAAGCCTTCTCGCCATGCGCGGCTTCCGCGGCCACGTGGGCTTCATGCACCGCCTTGTGCGCCAGCATCGGCTGGCCGACGACATCGCCGATCGCGAAGATATGCGGCACGTTGGTGCGCATCTGCTTGTCGACGTTGATAAAGCCCCGGTCGGTCACGGCCACGCCGGCCTTCTCGGCGCCGATGCGCTTGCCGTTGGGCGCGCGGCCCACCGATACCAGCACCAGGTCGTAGCGCTGCGCCTCGGCCGGCGCCTGCTCGCCCTCGAACTTGACGTAAATGCCGTCCGGCTTGGCTTCCACCCCGACGGTCTTGGTATTCAGCATGACCTTGCCGAAGCGGTCCTTGTTCTTCTTTTCCCAGACCTTGACCAGGTCGCGGTCGGCACCGCCCATCAGGCCCGGCAGCATTTCGACGACATCGATCTCGGCGCCCAGCGTGCTGTACACCGTGGCCATTTCCAGGCCGATGATGCCGCCGCCGATGACCAGCATCTTGTTGGGGACTTCCGGCAGTTCGAGCGCGCCGGTCGAGTCGACGATGCGCGGGTCTTCCGGGATGAAGGGCAGCTTCACCGCCTGGCTGCCGGCGGCGATGACGGCCTTCTCGAAGCGGATCACGGTCTTCTTGCCGGTGCTGCGCTTGCCCTCGCCCTCGGTCAGCTCGACCTCCAGGTGATGCGGATCGAGGAAGTTGCCGATGCCGCGCACCACCTGCACCTTGCGCGCCTTGGCCATGCCGGCCAGGCCGCCGGTCAGCTTGCCGACCACCTGATTCTTGTAGTGGCGCAGGCCGTCGAGGTCGATCTTGGCTTCGCCGAACAGGATGCCGTGGGCGGCCAGCGCCTTGGCCTCGTCGATCACGGCGGCGTTGTGCAGCAGTGCCTTGGAGGGGATGCAGCCCACGTTCAGGCAGACGCCGCCCAGCGTGCTGTAGCGTTCGACCAGCACGGTGTTCATGCCCAGGTCGGCGGCGCGGAATGCGGCCGAGTAGCCGCCGGGGCCAGCGCCCAGCACCAGCATGTCGCACTGGATGTCGGCACTGCCGCTATGCGTGGCGGCGGCAGGCGCCGGGGCAGCGGCAGCCGGCGCGGGTGCAGCGGCCGGAGCCGGAGCTTGCGCGGGCGCCGGGGCAGCGGCGGCGGCCTGGGCTTCGACGGTGCAGATCACCGCGCCCTGGCCGACCTTGTCGCCCACCTTGACCTTGACCTCCACCACCTTGCCGGTGGCCGACGACGGCACGTCCATGCTCGCCTTGTCGGACTCCAGCACGATCAGGGACTGTTCCGTCTCGACCGTATCGCCGGCCTTGACCAGTACCTCGATCACTTCCACCGCGTCGAAATCGCCGATATCCGGCACCTTGACTTCGATCACACTCATGTTTGCTCCTCAATGCGCGCCCGCCTTTCGGCTTCAGGGCGCGCCGTCGTTGTTGGTTGCCGCATCCGCTGCCGGCGCTGCGCCATTGCCTGCTTCGTGCAGCCGCACCGCATGGACTTCGATCGGTCCCGATGAACTCTTGTCGAACTCCACGCCCGCATCGACGCCGATGCGCGCGATCTCGCCCGCATCCAGGTCCGGCCGGTCATACACCGCATGCATCGCGCCGAGCGCGTAGTTGCGGCCCGAGCCGATGCCCCAGAAACGGTCGAACGAAAACACCTCGCGATACGAGTAGACGCCGAAGATGCCTGCCGGATTGGCGATCAGGCACACGATCTGCGACGACTCGTAGGGATCGTCCTCGTCTTCCTTGGTGTTGACGAAGTAGTCCGTCTTCAGCTTCTCATGCACCTTCAGGAAGGTGCGGAACACGTCATCGCGCGAGCCCAGCCGGCACTCCTCGCCCATGCCCGCCAGCAGCGTGCGCATGACCGGGAAGTGCGCGGTCGTCCCGGCCAGCGCAATAAATCCGTCGCCGACCGGAAAGACTTTCTGGTTGCGCTCATACGCGCGCGACAGCCGCGTATCGCCGAAGGTGACCAGCGCGTCCGCCGCGATCGCCACCTCGGCGCCCTTCTTGACGACAACACAGGTAGTCATGGCTCGCTCCTATCGTCCGGCTTGCGCGCGCACCGGCAGAACCGGTGCGCGCCGCCGCGTTAGAGCAGGATACGGCGGAAATCCGCCAGCAATTGCGCGAAGTACGTGTTGAAGCGCGCGGCCTCGGCACCGTCGATGACGCGATGGTCCCACGACAGCGACAGCGGCAGCGTCAGGCGCGGCGCAAACTGCTTGCCGTCCCACACCGGCTTCTGGAACGACTTGCACACGCCCATGATGGCAACTTCCGGCGCGTTGATGATTGGCGTGAAATACGTGCCGCCCAGGCCGCCCAGCGAGGAGATCGAGAAGCAGCCGCCCTGCATCTGGTCGGGCTTGAGCTTGCCGTCGCGCGCCAGTTTGGCCAGTTCGCCCATTTCCTGGCTGATCTCCAGCACGCCCTTCTTGTCGGCGTCCTTGATCACGGGCACGACCAGACCGTTCGGGGTGTCGGCGGCGAAACCGATGTTGAAGTATTTCTTCAGCACCAGGTTGTCGCCGTCGAGCGAAGCGTTGAAGTTCGGGAACTTCTTCAGCGCCGCGACCGTGGCCTTGATCATGAAAGCCAGCATGGTCACCTTGATGCCGGACTTCTCGTTTTCCTTGTTCAGCTGCACGCGGAAGGCTTCCAGCTCGGTGATGTCCGCTTCGTCATGGTTGGTGACGTGCGGGATCATGACCCAGTTGCGGTGCAGGTTGGCACCGGAAATCTTCTTGATGCGCGACAGGGCCTTGCTTTCGACCTCGCCGAAGCGGGTGAAATCGACCTTCGGCCACGGCAGCAGGCCAAGCTCGCCACCACCGCCGCCAGCCGCGGCAGCCTGGGCCGGCGCAGCGGCCTGGCCGGTCATCACGCCCTTGACGTAGTTCTGCACGTCCTGCTGGGTGATGCGGCCCTTGGGGCCGGTGCCGGCCACGCGCGACACGTCGACGCCCAGCTCGCGCGCGAACTTGCGCACCGACGGGCTGGCGTGTGCGGCCTTGCCGCTGACGCCAGCGACGGCCGGCGCGGCGGCAGGCGCTGCTGCCGGAGCCGGGGCAGCCGCGGCTGCGGGTGCCGGGGCGGGCGCGCTGGCAGCGGCCGGTGCCGGAGCCGCCGCAGCGGCCGGAGCCGGTGCTGCTGCCGCGCCGGCGCCTTCCAGGATCAGCAGCAGCGTGCCTTCGGACACGTTGTCGCCGACCTTGACCTTGACTTCCTTGACCACGCCGCCCTGCGGCGAGGGCACGTCCATGGTGGCCTTGTCCGATTCCAGCGTCACCACCGCGTCTTCGGCGCTGATGGTGTCGCCCGGCTTGACGTGGACTTCGATGACCGGCACGGCATCGTAGTCGCCGATATCGGGCACCTTGACTTCGATGGTGCCGCCGCTGGCGGCAGCGGCCGGAGCCGGCGCTGCGGCCGGAGCGGGAGCCGGTGCGGGGGACGCGGCGGCTGGCGCCGGTGCCGGCGCTGCGGCAGCGGGGGCCGGTGCCGCGGAAGCCTCGTTGGCCGCTTCCAGCATCACCAGGACCGAGCCTTCGGATACGTTGTCGCCCACCTTGATGCGGACGTCCTTGACCACGCCGGCCTGCGGCGAGGGCACGTCCATGGTGGCCTTGTCCGATTCCAGCGTCACCAGCGCGTCTTCCGCGTTGATGGTGTCGCCGGGCTTCACATGCACTTCGATGACGGGAACGGCGTCATAGTCGCCGATATCCGGCACCTTGATTTCAATCGCTTGACTCATTCAGTGTCTCCTGGGCAGGCCAGCGCGCATGACATCCGCAAGCGGCGAGATTACCTTCGCCGCCCGCTTCTGTCACGCCGCCGTGCCGCAAGGCGCCTTCGGCGTCAGGCCGGGGCGCCCGCGGCACGGCGTAGCCGTACTGCGGGTGTGGGTGCTGGCTGCCGGATCAGACCGACATCGGGTTGGGCTTGCTCGGGTCGAGGTTGTACTTCTTGATGGCCTCGGCCACCTTGTCGCGGCTGATGGCGCCCTCGTCGGCCAGCGCCTTGAGCGCGGCCAGCGTGACCCAGTGGCGATCCACTTCAAAGAAGTGGCGCAGCTTCTCGCGGGTATCCGAGCGGCCGAAGCCGTCGGTGCCCAGCACCACGTAGCGGCGCGGCACGAACGGGCGGATCTGCTCGGCGAAGGCGCGCACGTAGTCGGTCGAGGCGATCACCGGACCGCGGGCCGACTTCAGCTTCTGCGTGACGAACGACTCGCGCTGCGTCTCGGACGGATGCAGCAGGTTGTAGCGCTCGGCGGCCTGGCCTTCGCGGGCCAGTTCGGTGAAGCTCGGGCAGCCCCACAGGTCGGACTCGACGCCCCAGTCCTTCTTCAGCAGTTCGGCGGCGGCAATCACCTCGCGGAAGATCGTGCCCGAGCCCAGCAGCTGCACGCGCGGCGCGTTGCTGTTCTCGACGCCCTTGCGGAACTGGTACATGCCCTTGACGATGTCCTGCTCTACGCCAGCCGGCATTTCCGGATGCTCGTAGTTCTCGTTCATCACCGTCAGGTAGTAGTAGACGTCTTCCTGCTCGGCGTACATGCGGCGCAGGCCGTCCTGCATGACCACCGCCAGTTCGTACTGGAAGGTCGGGTCGTACGAGATGCAGTTCGGGATCGCGGCGTGGAACACGTGCGAGTGGCCGTCTTCGTGCTGCAGGCCTTCGCCGTTCAGCGTGGTGCGGCCGGCGGTGCCGCCCAGCAGGAAGCCACGCGAGCGCATGTCGGCAGCGGCCCAGCACAGGTCGCCGATACGCTGGATGCCGAACATCGAGTAGTAGATGTAGAACGGGATCATCTGCACGCCGTGCGTCGAGTACGACGTGGCGGCGGCGATCCAGTCGCACATGGCGCCGGCTTCGTTGATGCCTTCCTGCAGCACCTGGCCAGTCTGCGATTCCTTGTAGAACATCAGCTGGTCATGGTCTTCCGGCACGTATTTCTGGCCTTCCTGGTTCCAGATGCCGACCTGGCGGAACAGGCCTTCCATGCCGAAGGTGCGCGACTCGTCCGGCACGATGGGCACCACGTGCTTGCCGATCTGCTTGTCTTTCAGCAGCGTGTTCAGGATACGGACGAAGGCCATGGTGGTGGACACTTCGCGGCCTTCGCCGGTGGCCTTCAGCAGCGCGTCGAACGCCGACAGTTGCGGCACCGGCAGCGCCTCGGCCTTCTGGCGGCGGGCCGGCAGGTAGCCGCCCAGGTTCAGGCGCGCCTGGCGCATGTACTCCAGTTCCTTCGAGCCTTCCGGGAAGGTGATGTACGGCACCTCTTCCAGCTGGTCGTCGGCAACGGGCAGGTTGAACTGGTCGCGGAACTTGCGGATTGCGTCCACCGGCATCTTCTTCTGCTGGTGGGCCACGTTCATGGCCTGGCCGGCGTCGCCCATGCCATAGCCCTTGATGGTCTTGGCCAGGATCAGCGTGGGCTGGCCCTTGTGCTCGCTGGCGGCCTTGTAGGCGGCGTAGATCTTGTGCGGGTCGTGGCCGCCGCGGTTCAGGCGCCAGATGTCCTCGTCGGACCAGTCGGCGACCATCGCCTTCAGCTCAGGCGTGTTGAAGAAGTGTTCGCGGACGTAGGCGCCGCCCTTGGCCTTCATGGTCTGGTATTCGCCGTCCACGCAATCCATCATGCGCTTCATCAGCAGGCCCTTGGTGTCGCGGGCCAGCAGCGAATCCCACTTGCTGCCCCACACCACCTTGATCACGTTCCAGCCGGCGCCGCGGAACTCGGATTCCAGTTCCTGGATGATCTTGCCGTTGCCGCGCACCGGGCCGTCCAGGCGCTGCAGGTTGCAGTTGATGACAAAAACCAGGTTGTCGAGCTTCTCGCGGCCGGCCATGCCGATCGCGCCCAGCGATTCCGGCTCGTCGGTCTCGCCGTCGCCCAGGAAGGCCCACACCTTGCGGTCGCCGGCCTTGGCCAGGCCGCGGCTGTCCAGGTACTTCATGAAGCGGGCCTGGTAGATGGCCATGATCGGCCCCAGGCCCATCGACACGGTCGGGAACTGCCAGAAATCCGGCATCAGCCACGGGTGCGGGTACGACGAGATGCCCTTGCCGTCGACTTCCTGGCGGAAGTTGTCGAGCTGGTCCTGGCTCAGGCGGCCCAGCAGGAAGGCGCGCGAGTACACGCCCGGTGCCGAGTGGCCCTGCACGAAGACCAGGTCGCCGCCGCTCTGTTCCGAGGGGGCACGCCAGAAATGGTTGTAGCCGACGTCATACAGCGTGGCCGCCGAGGCAAACGAGGAGATATGGCCGCCGACGTTGGTGTGCTTGTTGGCGCGCAGCACCATCGCCATGGCGTTCCAGCGGGTGTACGAGCGGATGCGGTGCTCGATGTCCTGGTCGCCGGGGATACGGGCCTGCTGCTCCACCGGAATGGTGTTGATGTACTGCGTCTCGGCGTGGAACGGCTGGGTCACGCCGTTCACGCGTGCGTACTCGATCTGCTTGTCGATCAGGAACGCGGCGCGCGCAGGGCCCTCGGCGGCGAGGACGCCCTGCAGGGCATCCAGCCATTCATGGGTTTCCTGGGGATCGGCGTCGTTGGCGCTGGATGCGCCGAGAATCTGCTCTGGTACGGCGGACATGACTGTCTCCTGGGTGAATTCGTGCTTCCGTGCCTGCGCTTCCGGCGCCGGCCTGGGGGCTTTACGGGTTGACTCGCACCGTTGCGGGTTCAGCGCTGCCGCGCCTTGCATCGGGGCCGCCGCCGGGGAACCTGTTCCGGTCCCTCCGCGCGGCAGGCGCATGGCTACCGCCCGCATTCTTGGGTCGAACCGATTCTATGGAAGCCCATTTGCCAACACAAGTGAAATTTTCAAATTGCGATATCGTTTTTTGCAATGTGAAATAATGACGCGGTGCACCAACAATCATGTCCCGGCCGGCCTGCCGCCAGCCACAAGGGCGGCGGCACGGGCAGCGGCAGCCGGGATTTCATTGGCGCTTTCCCCAAGCGACGCACCGCAATAATCTCGGTACACTGGCAGGTCAGCCGTCAATCCCTCCCATGCCGTTCCTCGATCGCTTCCTTTCCCGCCTGCGCGCAGCCATGCTCTCACCCGATGCCTCGGGTACAGCCAAGGCCGCCGGTGGCGATCCCGGCCACACCCCCTCCCCGGCGGCCGGGCTTGGTCCGATCGACACGCTCGGCCCCGACGACGGCGCGCCGGTAGCGGCGCCCCGCGGCCTGTGGTGGCTGCGCTGGCGCAACCTGGTCGCCACCAGCTGGTTCATGTTCATCCCGCTGGTCGCGATCGTGCTGTTCACGGTGGCGATGGGCGTGATCCTGTGGTCGCTGCACGAGACCGAGCGCCAGCAGCAGCGCGACGCGCTGTACCGCGACGCCGCCTGGGCGCAGCAGCGCGTACGCTTGTCCCTGCTCAGCAACCAGGACCAGCTGGCCTCACTGGCGCGCGACATCGCCGCGGCACAGCTGGAGCAAGGCGCCTACCGCACCGCGGCGCAGGAAATCCTGCGCGAGAACCCCGAGATCGTCTTCATCAACTGGCTCGACGCCACCAAGCGCGGCCGCTGGTCGCTGCCGTCGACGTCCGAGTTCGCGGTGCGCCTGCGCGAGAACCAGGACCAGCCGCTCGAACCCGAAGTGCTGGACACCTTCGATGCCGCGCGCGAGACCCAGCGCGTGGTCTACTCGCGCCCGCTGGTCAACGACCGCGGCGACAGCTTCATGCTGATGCAGGTGCCGATCGTGCGCGACAACGAGTTCCTCGGCACGCTCGGCGCGCTTTACTCGATCAACGGCATCCTCACGCACCTGCTGCCGCCTGAGCTGACCGAGCGCTACCGCTTCTCGCTGATCGACAAGAACAACCAGACCCGCGCCAGCACCTCGCTGCGGCCGGTCCCGGGCAACGCGCTGTCGTACGAGGTGCTGCTCGATCCGCCGGGCCACTCGCTGTCGCTGCGCGCCGACGCCTACCCGCCACCGTCGAACCTGCCCAACAACATGCTGCTGTGGCTGGTGGTGGGCTTGTCCTGCTTCCTGCTGTGGAGCCTGTGGAGCATGTGGCGCCACACCAGCCGCCGCTCCGAGGCGCAGCGCGCGCTGCTGGCCGAGACCTCGTTCCGCCGCGCGATGGAAAACTCGATGTTGATCGGCCTGCGCGCGCTCGACCTGAACGGCCGCATCACCTACGTCAACCCCGCCTTCTGCCGCATGACCGGCTGGCAGGAGAACGACCTGGTCGGGCGCCTGCCGCCCTTCCCCTACTGGCCGCCCAACGACCAGCAGGAGATGCAGAAGCAGATCGACCTGACGCTGCAGGGCAAGTCGCCCGCCGGCGGCTATGAGATGCGCACGATGCGCCGCGACGGCAGCAGCTTCTACGCACGCATGTACGTGTCGCCGCTGGTGGACAGCCGCGGCCGCCATACCGGCTGGATGAGCTCGATGACGGACATCACCGAGCCCAAGCGCGCGCGCGAGGAACTGGCCGCCGCGCATGACCGCTTCACCACGGTGCTGGAGAGCCTGGACGCGGCGGTGTCGGTGCTTGCCACCGACAAGGCCGAGCTGCTGTTCGCCAACCGCTACTACCGGCAGCTGTTCGGCTGGGAGGCCGAGGGCCACCTCAAGCTGGCCGGCGACGAGCTCGACAAGGAACAGGTCTCGAGCGACAACGCCGACTATGTCGATGCCTACGCCGGCCTGCCCGCTTCGGAACTGATGCCTTATGCGTCGGACGCGCGCGAGGTGTTCGTACCCGACATGCAGAAATGGTTCGAGGTGCGCCGCCGCTATATCCAGTGGGTCGACGGCCACCTGGCGCAGATGCAGATCGCCACCGACATCACGGTGCGCAAGGCCGCCGAGGAAATGGCACGCCAGCATGAAGAACGCCTGCAGTTCACCAGCCGCCTGACCACCATGGGCGAGATGGCGTCGTCGCTGGCGCATGAACTGAACCAGCCGCTGGCCGCAATCAATAACTACTGCATGGGCGCGGTGGCGCGACTGCATTCGGGCCGCAGCACGCCGGAGGACCTGATCCCGGTGCTGGAGAAGACGTCGGCGCAGGCCGTGCGCGCCGGCACCATCATCAGCCGCATCCGTGGCTTCGTGAAGCGCAGCCAGCCACAACGGCGCGAGGCGTCGCTGCACGACATCGTCGCCGATGCCGTGGGCCTGGCCGACCTGGAGGCGACCCGGCGCCGCGTCACCATCCTGACCCGGCTGCCGGCACCGCCGATGACCATCTATGTCGACCCGGTGCTGATCGAGCAGGTGCTGGTGAACCTGCTCAAGAACGCGGTCGAGGCCATGGCCGGCCTGCCGGCGCTGCACGCCGGCGGCGTGGTGCGCCTGCATGCGCGCGTGGAGCCGGGCGAGATCGGTGACAACATCCATATCGACGTCATCGACCAGGGCCCGGGCGTCGACGAGGCCACCAAGGAGCGCCTGTTCGAGCCCTTCTTCAGCACCAAGTCCGACGGCATGGGCATGGGGCTGAACATCTGCCGCTCGATCATCGAGTCGCACCAGGGCCGGCTGTGGGTGGAGAACAATATCGACGGCGTCGGCTGCACCTTCAAGATCATGCTGCCGCTGCATCCCGTGATGGCCGAGCAATAATCCCCGCATTCCACCGCTGTCCGATTCATTCCGGACACCCCCGCAAGGCCGGCGCCAGACCCCCTACGCAGGTGGGGGATCCGTCTCGCCACAGAGGCCCCGGGGCGGTTACACTTCGCAGCAATGAATTGTTGTCCCGAGGAGACTACATGACCGCAACGCCAAACCCCACGCCCCACCGCGGCGAGACCGTGTTCATCGTCGACGACGATGAAGCCATGCGCGACTCGCTGACCTGGCTGCTGGAGGGCAATGGCTACCAGGTTCGCAGCTTTACCAGCGCCGAGCAGTTCCTCGCCGCCTACGACGCCGGCCAGGTGTCCTGCCTGATCCTCGACGTGCGCATGCCCGGCATGAGCGGCCCGGAACTGCAGGAGCGGATGATCGCCGAGAACATCAATATTCCGATCGTCTTCATCACCGGCCACGGCGACGTGCCCATGGCGGTCACGACCATGAAGCGCGGCGCGATCGACTTCATCGAGAAGCCGTTCGACGAATCCGAACTGCGCGCGCTGGTCGAGCGCATGCTGCAGAAGGCCCGCACCGACCATTCCGCCGCGCGCGAGCAGCGCGCCGCCAAGGACCTGCTGGGCAAGCTGACCACGCGCGAGCAGCAGGTGCTGGAGCGTATCGTGGCCGGTCGCCTGAACAAGCAGATCGCCGACGACCTGGGCATTTCCATCAAGACGGTGGAGGCGCACCGCGCCAACATCATGGAAAAGCTCAACGTCAACACGGTCGCCGACCTGCTGCGCCTGGCGCTGTCGCGCAACAGCTGACCCGACGGGCCGGCAGCACCGTGCAGGCTGGCTCCGTCATGTGGCCGGCCGCTTGCCGGGCGCACCCAGGCGTCCAGTCCCTCCCTGGCGCCCGGTCCCTTCCTAGTTCTTCAGGTATTCCTCGTCCCGGAAGGTGACCACCCATTGTGGCCGGTAGACCACAAAGATGGCCACCAGCATACCGGTCAGGAAAGCCTCGCCAAACGCCAGGATCAGCGTTGCCGTCAGCGTTTCGGCCACGGTGAACGGCAGCCCCGGCGCCATCACGTGCCGCCACGCCGCCTGCACCCCGCCGGCGCCCAGCGCGGCCAGACCCGCGGTGAAATAGCCGTGTCCCAGGATGAAGACGAACGGATGGCGCGGCAGCCAGCGCCGCATCAGCGCCTGCAGGCCTGCCGAGAGCAGCGCCGGCACCAGCGCCAGCCAGGTATAGCGCACCCATAGCGAAGGCCAGTCGAACAGCTCCCAGCCGTGCCCGGCGAGGTACTCCAGCCCAAACAGCGACACCAGGTCCACCACGAACAGCGACAGCAGCGCCAGCGGCAGCCCGAACAGCGTCACCATCAGCGTGGCGCCCATCAACTGGATCACCAGGCCGCCGACCAGCGTGGCACGCACCGTCCACAGCAGCGCCACCAGTACCATTGCGCCCAGCCAGGCGTGCTGCAGCGCATTGCGCCGCAGCAGCTGCCACGGCCGCCGCGTCAGCGCCCACAGCAGCCCGGCGAGGGACACGACAATCAGCAGCGGATCGGACAGCAGGGACGGGAGCGCGGTGTGCATGCGGCCGATGCTACCAGCGCCGCACCCGGCCAACCCTTGCCGCCGGTCAAGCTGCGCGCGCCAGCCCGCACTGACCCTTTATAATTCGCCTTTGATCCGCATGCCTGCATGCCGGGCACACGCCACTCGCGGCCAAGAATCTGCCAAAACCCGCCTAAACCCGCCTAAACCGGTCTTTTCCCCCATGTCTGCCCAACTGATCGACGGCAACGCCCTTGCCAAACAAATCCGTTCCGAAGCCGCCCAGCGCGCCGCCAGCCTGACCGAACGCGGCCACCGCCCCGGACTGGCCGTGGTCCTGGTCGGTGAAGACCCGGCCAGCCAGGTCTACGTGCGCAACAAGGTCAAGGCCTGCCAGGACAACGGCTTCCACTCCTCGCTCGACCGCTACCCGGCCGACCTGTCCGAGGCGGAATTGCTGGCCCGCATCGACGCGCTCAACCAGGACCCGAGCATCCACGGCATCCTGGTCCAGCTGCCGCTGCCCAAGCACATCGACAGCCACAAGGTGCTGGAAGCGATTGCCCCGGAAAAGGATGTCGACGGCTTCCACGTCGCCAACGCCGGCGCGCTGATGACCGGCGCCCCGCTGTTCCGCCCGTGCACCCCGTACGGCTGCATGAAGATGCTGGAATCGATCCAGTACCCGCTGCGCGGCGCGCGTGCCGTGGTGGTGGGCGCCTCGAACATCGTCGGCAAGCCCATGGCGATGCTGCTGCTGCAGGCTGGCGCCACCGTCACCATCTGCAACAGCAAGACGCGCGATATCGGCGCCCATACCCGCGAGGCTGACGTGGTGGTGGCCGCGGTCGGCAGGCGCAACCTGATCACCGCCGACATGGTCAAGCCGGGCGCCGTCGTGATCGACGTCGGCATGAACCGCGACGACAACGGCAAGCTGTGCGGCGACGTGGACTTCGCCGGCGTGCGCGAGGTGGCCGGCTACATCACGCCGGTGCCGGGCGGCGTCGGCCCGATGACCATCACCATGCTGCTGGTCAACACGCTGGAAGCAGCGGAACGCGCCGCGGGCTGAAGCCCCTGCGCGTTCGGCGTACATTGGACTTGCATCCGACGTACAGTACGCCACACGGGGTGCTGGAAATGCCCGCACCCCGCCCCCATCTGCGGGGCATCGACCTTTGAGGCCAGCCAACCGAGAACACGCCATGGACCAAGCTGCCGACGCCACCACCTCGACCAACGCGACCAACGCGACCAGCAACCCGCTGCTGGACTTTTCCGACCTGCCCCGCTTTGCCGAAATCCGGCCCGAGCACATCAGCCCGGCGCTGGACGTGCTGCTGGAACACGCGCAGCAGGCCGTCGCCCGCGCCGAGGATCCGGCCACGCCGGCCGACTGGGCCAACGCCGTGCAGGCGCTGGAAGTCGCCACCGAGCCGCTGGGCCGCGCCTGGGGCGTGGTCAGCCACCTGAGCGCCGTCGCCGACACGCCGGAGCTGCGCAAGGCGCACGCCGACAACCTGCCGCGCATGACCGAGTTCTGGTCGTCGCTCGGCCAGAGCCTGGCGCTGTATGAAAAGTACAAGGCGCTGGCCGCCAGCCCCGAGTTTGCCGGTATGAGCGCGGCACGCCACCAGCTGATCGAGAACGAACTGCGCGGCTTCCGCCTGGGCGGCGCCGAGCTGCCTGAAGACCGGAAACCGCGCTTTGCCGAAATCCAGGAGCAGCAGGCGCAGCTGTCCAAGGCCTTCTCCGATCATGTGCTGGACGCCACCAACACCTACGCACTGATCATCGAGGACGAGGCACGGCTCGCCGGCCTGCCCGACGATGCGAAGGAAGCCGCCCGCCACGCCGCCGAGAAAGACGGCAAGGCCGGATGGAAGTTCACGCTGCACTTCCCCTCGTACTTCCCGGTGCTGCAGTACGCCGACGACCGCGCGCTGCGCCAGACGCTGTACGAATCCAATGTCACGCGCGCCTCGGAACTCGGCCAGCAGTACGGCCAGGGCCAGGCGGATTGGGACAACACTGCCAACATGCGCGACCAGCTGGCGCTGCGCCGTGAAGAAGCGCAGATGCTCGGCTACCAGTGCTACGGCGAAGTCTCGCTGGTGCCGAAGATGGCCGAGTCGCCGGCCGAAGTACTGAAGTTCCTCGACGAACTCGCCGTCAAGGCACGCCCGTACGCCGAGAAGGACTGGGCCGAACTGAAGGCCTTCGCCGCCGCCGAACTCGGCCTGTCCGACCTGCAGCCCTGGGACGTGGCCTACGCCTCGGAAAAACTGCGCCAGCAGCGCTATGCGTTCTCCGAGCACGAGGTCAAGCAGTACTTCCCGGAGCCCAAGGTGCTGGAAGGTCTGTTCGGCGTGGTGCAGAAGCTGTTCTCGGTGCGTATCGAGGCCGAGCCGGCGCAGACCTGGCACAAGGACGTGCGCTTCTTCCGCGTGACCACCGCCGACGGCACGCTGCTGGCCCAGTTCTACATCGACCTGTACGCGCGCGAAGGCAAGCGCGGCGGCGCGTGGATGGACGATGCGCGCGGCCGCAAGGTGCTGGAGCAAGGCGGCGTGCAGACGCCGGTCGCGTACCTGACCTGCAACTTCTCCGCGCCGGTGGGCAACAAGCCCGCGTTGTTCACTCACGACGAAGTGATCACGCTGTTCCATGAGTTCGGTCACGGCCTGCACCACATGCTGACGCAGGTGGGCGAGCTGGGCGTGTCGGGCATCAACGGCGTGGAATGGGATGCGGTGGAACTGCCGTCGCAGTTCATGGAAAACTTCTGCTGGGAGTATGAAGTGCTGACCGGCATGACCCAGCACGTCGACACCGGCGCGCCGCTGCCGCGCACGCTGTTCGACCGCATGCTGGCCGCCAAGAACTTCCAGAACGGCATGATGACGCTGCGCCAGATCGTGTTCTCGTCGTTCGACATGCACCTGCATACGGACTTCGACCCGGCCGGCGCCACCTCGGTGCTCGAGCTCTCGCGCCAGATCAACGACCGCGTGCACGTGGTGCCGCAGCATCCGCTGTCGCGCTGGCCGAATACCTTCAGCCATATCTTTGCCGGCGGCTACGCGGCGGGATACTACAGCTACAAGTGGGCGGAGGTGCTGTCGGCCGACGTCTATGCGGCGTTTGAAGAAGCGGCGCAGCTGTCGGGCACCGTGCTCGACAGCGAGACCGGCGCGCGCTACCAGCGCGAGATCCTGTCGGTGGGCGGCAGCCGCCCGGCGATGGAATCCTTCGTCGCGTTCCGCGGCCGCGCGCCGCAGATCGATGCGCTGCTGCGCCACGGCGGGATGGCGGCATGAGCGCGGTTGCACTGCCCACCAGTGGTCCGCTGCGCATCGCCAGCTGGAACGTCAACTCGCTCAAGGTGCGCCTGCCGCAGGTGCTGCAATGGCTGGCCGAGCAGGACCAGGCCGGCGCGCCGATCGACGCGCTGTGCCTGCAGGAACTGAAGCTGCCGGACGACAAGTACCCGCTGGCCGAACTGGAAAATGCCGGCTTCCACAGCATCTACACCGGCCAGAAGACGTACAACGGCGTGGCCATCGTCGCCCGCGACGCCAGCATGCCCGGGCCGGCTGACGTGGTGCGCAACATCCCGGGCTTCGAGGATGCGCAGCAGCGCGTGATCGCCGCCACCTATGGCGACCTGCGGCTGGTCTGCGCCTACTTTCCCAACGGCCAGTCGCCCGAGTCGGAAAAGTTCACGTACAAGCTCAAGTGGCTGGAAGCGATGACAGCGTGGTTGCGCGAGGAAATGCAGCGCCATCCGCGCCTCGCGCTGCTGGGCGACTTCAATATCGCGCCCGAAGACCGTGACGTGCACGACCCGGCCAAGTGGGTGGGCCAGAACCTCGTGTCGCCGCCGGAGCGCGCCGCCTTCACCGCACTGGTGGAACTGGGCCTGGCCGATGCTTTCCGCAGGTTCGAGCAGCCGGAGAAGAGCTTCTCCTGGTGGGATTACCGCATGATGGCGTTCCGCCGCAATGCCGGGCTGCGCATCGACCATATCCTGCTGTCGCCGGCGCTGGTGGAGCAATGCTCCGCCTGCGCGATCGACCGCGTGCCGCGCACCTGGGAACAGCCCTCGGATCACACGCCGGTGGTCGCCACGCTGCACTGCGGCTGACGCCCGCCAGGGGCTGCGGCTGCCGCGGCACGCGCCGCCCCAGTCCACGCGTTCACGCAAGTCCGGGCATGCCCGGCTCGCCCCGCGGCGGCCTGCCCGCTACACTGCCGGCATGAACCCCTGAACGCGGCGAGACCGCTGACAGGGGCGCCGAGGCTGTCCTGTTCCCCATGTCCGTATCCACGCAAGGCTCTTTCCTGCACCGCATGTTCCCGTGGCGCCAGCGCGTCGACCGCACCACACTGCGCGCCGACGTGATCGCCGGCCTGCTCGGCGCGGTGCTGGTGCTGCCGCAAGGCGTGGCCTTCGCCACGCTGGCCGGACTGCCGCCGCAGTACGGCATCTACAGCGCGGTGGTGCCCTGCATCGTCGCGGCGCTGTTCGGTTCGAGCTGGCACGTGATGTCGGGGCCGACCAATGCCAATTCGCTGGCGTTGTTCGCCATGCTGAGCCCGCTCGCATTCGCCGGCAGCCCCGCGTATATCGGGCTGGCGCTGGCGGTGACCATCGTGGTCGGCGTGATGCAGCTCGCGGTCGGCACGTTGCGGCTCGGTTCGCTCGCCAACTTTATCTCGCCGTCGGTGTTGCTCGGCTTCACGTGCGGCGCCGCGACATTGATCGGGCTCTATGCACTGAAGGATGTGTTCGGCCTGCAAGTGCCGACCGGCACCAGTGCCTTCGGCGTGCTGCGCCACCTGGCCGAACACGCCGACACCATCAACTGGTCCGCGGTTGCCGTCGCTGCCGTGACGCTGGTGGTCACGCTGCTATGCAAGCGGCTGTGGCGCAAGCTGCCGTTCATGCTGCTGGGCCTGCTGGCCGGATATGGCGTGGCGCTGCTGCTAAACCAGGCCGGCACCTTCGCCCAGCATGTGAACGTGGTCGGGCCGATCCCGTCGGCCCTGCCGAATTTCCACGTGCCCGACGTCGACTGGCGCAAGCTGCCCGACCTGCTCGGCATCGCCTCCGCCCTGACCATCGTCGCGCTGGGCCAGTCGATCTCGATCGCCAAGGCGGTGGCGCTGCGCTCCGGGCAGCATATCGACGCCAACCGCGAATTCATCGGCCAGGGGCTGTCCAATATCGCCGGCGGCTTTTTCTCCGGCTATATCTCGTGCGGCTCGCTCAACCGCTCGGTACCCAACTTTGAAGCCGGCGCGCGCACGCCGCTGGCCAGCGTGTTCTCGGCGCTGTGGCTGGTGGCGCTGGTCGCTGTCAGCGCGCCGCTGCTGGCGCAGATCCCGATGGCGGCGATCGGCGCCATGCTGCTGCTGGTAGCGTGGGGACTGCTCGATATTGCGCGGCTGCGGCGCATCTTCACGCTGAGCCGTACCGAGTTCGCGATCGCCATCGGCACGTTCGCCGCGACGCTGGTGATCCGGCTCGAAATGGCCGTGCTGCTCGGCACCGTGCTGTCGCTGGTGGCCTACCTGTACCGCACCTCCCGGCCGGCTGTGCGCAGCCTGGTGCCTGATGCCGACGACCCTGGCCGGCGCTTCACGCCGCTGGACGAACTGCACCGTCCGCAGCCGGAATGCCCGCAACTCAAGCTGCTGCGCATGGAAGGCGCGATCTACTTCGGCGCCGTGCAGTACGTGACCGACCGCCTGCACTGGCTGCGCACGGTCAATGCCGGCCAGACGCACTTGCTGGCGATGACCAAGAGCATGAACTTCATCGACCTGGCGGGCGCGGAGATGTGGGAAAACGAGCTTGCCGAGCGCCGCGCCATGGGTGGCGACCTCTACTTCCACCGCCCGCGCACGCAAGTGCTGCAGACATGGGAGCAGACCGGCTTCAGCAACAAGCTGGGGCCGGACCATATCTTCCCGACCAAGCGGCAGGCGCTGCACACGATCATTGGCAAACTGTCGCCCGAGATCTGTGCACAGTGCCGCGCCAGGATCTTCGAAGAATGCGCGTCACGGCCGGGAGCATCCATGCACGACGCCGCCAGCACGGATGCGGCGGGCGCACCGCAGCCGAAGGCATGCGCCACCACGGCGGCACGCTGACGCGTCGCGCACAACGTCCCTTCAGCAATAAAAATCTGCCGAGGACAGTGTTAAACAAACGGAAATTGAAACAGCGGGGATGACGGTAGTGCCTGCGCCGGCGTTGCCGGACCAGGTACGCAAGGCCGGACGGCCCTACGCGGTGATGCCTGATGGTGGATGGGCGCCCGCGACATGCCGACGGCTGGCCGGGGCATCCATCCTCATCAGATCGGCGCCACGTGGGCGCGCTTGACGACGATTGGCTGGGGCGCGCCCTGCTCGATCAGCACCACGGCGGCGCGTTCAATGGTTTCGCGGCCGGCACGGAATGCCTCTTCCAGCGACAGCACCTGGTCGGCGCTGAAGCCTTCCCACAGTGCCTCGCGTGTCACTACGCAAGTCACTTTCTCGCCATTGACGATCGCCTGGAAGAGCAAGCCTTCATTGTTGATGTCGTAACGCTCTTGCTCTTGGAATTTGATATCCATCGGTGCAGCCCTCCATATGCAAGTGGAGAAGAATCCTAACATGGCTCCGGCGATATCGTGCGGATCCGGCTTGTGCGATTGCGCTCAAATGGATGACCTGCAAGGCTGGCGTTCGGTTCCGTTCACCTGATGGCTGCCAGCATCGGCATGCGCGAAAAGCGTTGCGCCTGGTTTTGCTCCAACTGTTGACAGCGCCGAAAATCATGCTAGAATCTCGTTCTTCGTTGGGGCGTTAGCTCAGTTGGTAGAGCAGCGGACTCTTAATCCGTAGGTCGAGTGTTCGAGTCACTCACGCCCCACCAGCGAATACAGAAAGGCCGGAAGCAGCAATGCTTCCGGCCTTTTGCTTTTCCCCGCTCCGCTTTTCGTTCCGATCGCTTCGAAAACTGCCGCGGGCAGGCAACGCATGCCCGCGGCAGTCCATCCCGGCGCGGTCAGGCACCCACGCTGGCGCGCTCGAACAGCGTGCGCGCCAGCGCGCGATGCCGCGTCAGCACGCTGGGCAGGTCCGCCGTCAGCAACACGCCATCGCGCACCACTTCGCGGCCGTTGATCACGCTCGCCGCGACATTGGCCGGGGTGCAGAACACCAGCGAAGCGACCGGGTCGTGGCCGCCGCCGGCAAAGCCCACTCCTGACATATCGAAGGCGACGAAGTCCGCCGACATGCCCGGTGCGAGCGCGCCGATATCGTCGCGGTTGAGCACGCGTGCGCCGCCCAGCGTGGCGATCTCCAGTGCCTCGCGCGCGCTCATCGCAGCCGGGCCGTAGCCGACGCGCTGCAGCAACATGGCCTGGCGCGCTTCGCCCAGCATGTGCGCGCCATCGTTTGACGCGCTGCCGTCGACGCCCAGCCCGACCGGCACGCCGGCATCGCGCATCGCCCGCACCGGCGCAATGCCGGAGGCGAGGCGCATGTTCGAGCACGGGCAATGCGCCACGCCGGTGCCGGTACGCGCGAACAGCGCGATACCCTCTTCGTCGAGCTTGACGCAGTGCGCGTGCCACACGTCGTGTCCGACCCAGCCCAGATCCTCGGCATATTGCGCCGGCGTCAGGCCGAACTTCTCTCGCGAGTACGCGATGTCGTTGTCGTTCTCGGCCAGGTGGGTGTGCAGCGACACGCCGTAGTGCCGCGCCATCACGGCCGACTCACGCATCAGGTCGCGCGATACCGAGAACGGCGAGCACGGCGCCAGCACGACACGCAGCATGGCATGGCGCGCGCTGTCGTGGTATTGCTCGACCAGCCGCTGGCTGTCGCTCAGGATCGCGGCCTCGTCTTCCACCACCACGTCGGGCGGCAGGCCGCCCTTGCTGCGGCCCACGCTCATCGAGCCGCGCGCGGCGTGGAAGCGCATGCCCATCTCCTGCGCTGCGCCGATCGAATCGTCCAGGCGCGAACCGTTGGGGAACAGGTAGAGGTGATCGCTGGTGGTGGTGCAACCGGACAGCATCAGCTCGGCCATCGCGGTCTTCGTCGACACGGCGATCATTTCCGGCGTCAGGTGCGACCACAGCATGTACAGGTTGGTCAGCCACGAGAACAGCTCGGCATCCTGCGCGGCGGGCACGGCTCGCGTCAGGCTCTGGTACATGTGGTGGTGCGTGTTGACCAGGCCGGGCGTCACCACGCGGCCGCGCATGTCGAGCACCTGCGCGCTGCCGTCGTCGACCATGCGGCGGTATTGGGGCGGCAGTTCGTTGGTAGGGCCAACCCATTGCACCGCCGGCCCTTCGGCGACCAGCGCGCCGTCGCGGATCTCGCGGCGCTGCGCATCCATCGTGACGAGTACGTCGGCGTTCAGGGCAATCAGGGTCATGGTGGCATTCCTTCGGTTCGTGGGGACAGATGCCGCCAGTCTAAGGCGAAGGGTTGCTCGCGCCTAAGCATGGAATTCCGACCACCGTGTCCACAAAAAGTGGACACCGGCACCACCCTCACTAACGAGCCTGGGCGAACAACGTGGCCAGTGCATCGCCGATGCGTTCGGCCATCAGCTCCGCGGCCGCGCTGAGCGTGCCGCGCGCACGCGCCACCAGCGTCAGCGTCTGGCCCTGCAAGTGGCGGTCGCGCAGCGGCACATACACCAGCGCCTGCCGCGCGCGCTCCTCCATGACATCGAGCGGATTCAGCAGCGCCACGCCCGTGCCGAGCATGACCAGCTGGCGGATCAGCACGGTCGAGGTCGATTCGGCCACCGGCGACACCTCGATGGCATTGCGGGAGAAGGCGGCGTCCAGCAGCGCGCGGATCGACAGCGATGGCGCGGGCAGGATCAGCGGATAGCCGACGCACTCGCTCAGCAGCACCGACGGCTGCGCCGCCAGCGCATGGCCTGGCGGCACCACCGCGCCGATCTGCCAGTCGCTGGTGGCCAGCGCACGAAAGGCGGGCAGCTCCGGCAAATCGTAGCCAAGCCCGAGATCGGCATCGCCCTGCTCGACCGCCGCGACGATATCGGCAACCGGCAGGTCGTTCACGCGCACGACGATGCCCGGGTAGCGCTGGCGGAAGGCATGCACCAGCGACGGCATCAGCGAGCCGGCCAGCCCCGCGGTGACCGCCACGGTGACGTCGCCGCGGCGAGCGCCCTTGAACTCTTCGATGCGCTCGCGCAGGGCATCATGCTCGCGCAGCGTCTGACGGACGTGGGCCAGCACCATCTCGCCCAGCGGCGTCAGGCGCAGCCGTTTGTTGATGCGTTCGAACAGTGGCGCCCCCAGTTCGGCTTCGAGGTCGAGGATCTGCCGGTTCACGGCCGTCGGCGCCACGTGCAGGTGCTCGGCCGCCTTGCGGATCGAACCGCGGCGGACAACCTCGTCGAGGTAGCGCAGGACTCTGGCGTGCATGGGCTGGCAGGGTATCGGGACGTGCCGCATTGTAGCGGCGGGCGTGTGCCCTGCCGCAGCCCGCCTTCGCAAAAAATGGCGAAAGGGTCTTGCGTCGCATCAGATACCTTGCTACAATCTTTTTCTTCGTTGGGGCGTTAGCTCAGTTGGTAGAGCAGCGGACTCTTAATCCGTAGGTCGAGTGTTCGAGTCACTCACGCCCCACCAGCGAATTCATGAAAAGCCGGAAGCTTGCTTCCGGCTTTTTTCATTTCTTTTTGTTTCCGCTCGCCAGTCCGTTCCAGGCCCCACCTACGCTTGTGCAAGCCGGGTTCACCCATACGGCACGGCCGCCGTTTTCTTGATACGCGGGTTGTCACCAATTCCATTGCGCGCGCTTTCCCGGTTGAATCGCTCCCGCACACGTCGTGGAACATAGTTCCGTATCGCGGAACGATGGCGGCGTGCAGGCCGCTGCCGCACCCTGGCGCGGCCGGGTCGGCCGGCGCGGGAAGACTGACGGCGCGGGGCGCGCGATAAATCTGCGCCCGAGAAAACGCCTGCAGCCCGCCTGGCAAGCAATCAGTGAAAGAAGAACGGAGGCATCCTTGAAAGCAGTCAACAAAGCAGGCGCAGCCGCCTGCGTCGCAGCCATCGGCCTGGCGTACGCCGGCTTTGCCCAGGCGCAGTCCTACCCCACCAAGCCGATCCGCCTGATCGTCCCGTTCGCGGCCGGCGGCACCACCGACATCGTCGCGCGCTCGGTCTCCGACGCCCTGGGCCGTGAACTGGGCCAGCCGGTGGTGGTGGAAAACCGCGGCGGCGGCGGTGGCGCGATCGGTGCCGACGCGCTGGCCAAGTCCGCACCGGACGGCTACACGCTGGGCATCGCCACGGTCAGCACCATGGCGACCAACCCGGCCACCAATCCGAAGAACCCGTACGACCCGCTCAAGGATTTCGCGCCGATCACCAACCTGGTCAACGTGCCAAACGTGCTGACGGTGAACCCGAAGGTGCCGGCCAAGACGCTGAAGGAATTCGTTGCGCTGCTGAAGGCCAACCCGGGCAAATACAGCTACGCTTCCGCCGGCAAGGGCAGCATCTCGCATCTGGATGGCGAGCTGTTCAAGGACATCACCAAGACCGACATGGTCCATATCCCCTATCGCGGATCGGGCCCGGCGCTGAACGACACGCTGGCCGGCCAGGTCAACGCGCAGTTCGACAACCTGCCGTCGTCGATGCCCCATATCCAGGCCGGCAAGCTGCGTGCGCTGGCGGTGGCGGCACCCAAGCGCGTCGAGGGCCTGCCCGACGTGCCGACCTTTGCCGAAGCCGGCATGAAGGACATGAACAACATGGCCTGGTACGGCCTGGTAGCGCCGGCCGGCACGCCCGCGGCCATCCTCACGCGCGTGCACGCTGCCGCGGTCAAGGCACTGCAGGACCCGAACGTGAAGCGCCGCCTGGCTGAAAGCGGCGCCTACACCGACGGCAATACCTCGGCCCAGTACACCGCGCAGATCAAGCGCGAACTCGACCTGCGCAAGAAGATTGCGCATGACCAGAACATCACGCTGGAATAACCGGCGCCAGGACGAGGGGCCATCGAACGGCTGCCGCATGGCAGCCGTTTTTTCATCCGGACGCCACCAAAGGTGCCGATAGCGACACTGCCTGGCTCGAAAGTTCTGACCCATCGGCCGGATCTTGATCCAGGACAGGACGCTACGCCCACCCAAGCGTTTCAATATCCCTGGAAGAAACTTTCACTTTGCGGACACGCGCCAACTCGGTACATTAGCTGGGTGATCCGCCACACGGCCGGCCGCATGCCGGACCACGCTCGGCCCCAAACCCGGCATCGCACAGGCGCTGCGCTGCCGATATTCGCGAGGATAAGACAGATGCTGAAGAAGACCGTTTCGACCCTGATCATTGCAGCACTCGCCGCTGTGGGCGCGACGCAGGTTTATGCGCAGAAGAACTACACCGAGGGCGGCGACCTCTACGGCGGCAGCCACACCAAGAAGCAGGCCAGTCCGAACCAGAACCCTGCTAAGTCGGGCAAGTTCGACCCCTACACCGACGGCGCCAAGAAGTCGACCCGCTCCGACCTGACCAGTTCGGGCAAGAAGTTCGACCCGAACACCGATGGTGCCAAGGCCGGCAAGTATGATCCGTACACCGACGGTGCCAAGGCCGGCAAGTTCGACACGTACACCGATGGCGCCAAGGCGCCCGCCAGCCAGGGCAGCAAGGCGCAGTAAGCCTGCAGTTGCCAAGTAAAACAGCCCGCTTCGGCGGGCTGTTTTACTTTGGCTTGGCGGTCTCTGTCAGGCAGCCAGCGCCTGCGCCGGCCGTGCGGGCTGCATCGTGCGGCGATCGCGGAAGCCGACATGCCAGGACAGCGCCTCTTCCAGCAGGTGCGGCGTCTGGCCGCCGTGGGCGCTGGCGCGGCGGAAATAGTCGCCGAGCAGCTCACGGTATTGCGGATCGGCGCAATTGGCAATGATGGTGCAGGCGCGCTCGCGCGGCGCCAGCCCGCGCAGGTCGGCCAGGCCATGCTCAGTGACGATGATGTCGACGTCGTGCTCGGTGTGGTCCACGTGCGCCACCATCGGCACGATGCTCGAGACATCGCCACCCTTGGCCACCGACTTGGTCACGAACACCGACAGGTGCGCATTGCGCGCAAAGTCGCCGGAGCCGCCGATGCCGTTCATCATGTGCGTGCCGCCCACGTGCGTGGAATTGACGTTGCCGTAGATGTCGCACTCCAGCGCCGTGTTGATGGTGATCAGCCCCAGCCGGCGCAGGATCTCGGGATGGTTGCTGATTTCCTGGGGGCGCAGCAGCAGCCGCGAACGGTAGCGGTCCAGGTTCGACAGGAAGCGCTGGTAGACCTCGCGCGTCAGCGTCACCGACGATGCCGAGGCGAACGACAGCCGGCCCGCATCGAGCAACTCGATGGTGCTGTCCTGCAGCACCTCGGAATACATTTTCAGGTCGCGGAACGGTGAATCGACCAGCCCATGCAGCACGGCGTTGGCAATGGTGCCGATGCCGGCCTGCAGCGGCTGCAGCGACGGCGACAGCTTGCCCGCGCGCACTTCGCGCAGCAGGAAGTCATTGAGGTGGCCGGCGATGTTGCGCGTCTCGTCGTCCGGCGGCAGCGCGTTCGACGGGCTGTCGTCCCTGGCGGTGATGACGATGGCGGCGATCTTCTCCGGATCGATCGGAATGTACGGCAGGCCGATGCGTTGCTCGGTGGCGATCAGCGGGATCGGCTGGCGGTACGGGCGCTGGACCGGGAAATAGATGTCATGCAGGCCTTCCAGCTCCAGCGGCATGTTCATGTTGATCTCGACGATCACCTTGCGCGCGAGCATGGCAAAGCTGGCCGAATTGCCCACCGAGGTGCTGGGGATGATGCCGCCCTGCTCGGTGATCGCGACGGCCTCGACCACCGCGACGTCGACCGGCGCGATCTGGCCGGAACGCAGCTGCTCGACGGTTTCGGACAGGTGCTGGTCGATGAACATCACCTCGCCGGCGTTGATCTTGCGGCGCAGCGTGGCATCGGACTGGAATGGCAGGCGGCGCGCGATCACGTTGGCCTCGGCCAGGACGCGGTCGATGTCGTTGCCGAGCGAGGCGCCCGTCATCAGCGTAATGCGCAGCGGCTCGGTCGCCGCGCGCCGCGCCAGCGCGAACGGGACTTCCTTGCAGTCGCCCGCGCGGGTGAACCCGCTCATGCCTACGGTCATGCCGTCGCGGATCAGCGCGGCGGCTTCGTCGGCCGAGACTACCTTGTCATGCAGCCTGGCCAGGCGAATGCGTTCCTTGTCCATCGTGATCTCCGGTCTGGCGGCGCAGGCCCTTGCCCGTGCCGCTCGCCCCGTGCCTCGCGTCACTGCAGGCTGGCTTGCGGGGTCTCCGGCTGGCAGTGTAGCCAGCTGCCTATATTCCGGCTGCGATTTAAAGTCATGGATTCCAGTCACTTTCTTCATGGCAGTTGCCGCTACCGGGGGCGCGCGCACCACTCACTGCGCCTGGTGCCTCAGGACATACCCGCAATGTCACAAAAATGGCAAAAGTTTCTGGTAGTGTCTCGCCTCATCGGTTGAACGGGCCCGCCAGAGAGGTCCTGCAACCGTGCCGCCCGGGCCGGCCATGCTCGGCCCAGCAACCCGTTGCAACAGCGTGACGGGTGCCCGCAGCATCGTAGTGGCGGCATTTTTAAAAATCAGGAGACGCCATTCATGCAGCCGAGACCTCTCGAACCCAACGAGCCGGTCGTCCTTGCACTGGTCGACGCCGTTACCGCCTGGCAAGACGCCCTGGAGCAGACCCTCTCCGCCTCTGGCCTGACTTACGCCAAATGGTTGTTGCTGCGCGCGGTCCGGCGTGGCGACTTCGTGCGCGGCGCCCCCTTGCCGGGCGCCATGCCGATCGATGTCCCGCAGTCTGAACTGCTGCTGCATGAACTGCGTCGCGACGGCTGGATCGAGTATGCCGAGGCCATTACGCCGCGCATCGCCGACACCGCCGTGAGCCGCCTCGAACGCGCCTCGCAGGCGCTCAGCGCGCTGCACAGCGTGTCGGTGGCACCGTTCAGCCCGCAGGAGCGCGTGGCGCTGGGCAGCCTGCTGGAACGGATGAAGATCCGGCTGAACGATCACACCACGCGCCAGATCCGCGTGGGCGGCGAAGCCGCGCGCCAGGACAAGCTGGCCAATGCCGCCGGGACCGCCACGCCGGCCGGCGTGCCGGCGTCCGTCGTTCCCTGCACGGGACTGTTGCCGGTTGCGCATCGCCCGGCGTCCTGTCCTACCCTCGCCAGCGCACGCTTCTGACGCGCGCGCCAGGGCCGGTTGCCGCCTCCCTTGCAGGTGGACCGGCCGAACTGTCCGGATCGTTCGCTTTCTTCGCGACTTTGTCCCGCCAGGTCCGCTGATTTTTCCTAAAGTATGAGCATGCCCCGGCACATGCCGGACCGGGCGGCGTTGTTGCCGCGCGGGCCGCACTGGCCGCGTCGTCCATCGATACCGCGAGGAGGGATCATGCCGCAGGAGAACGAAGACAAAGTCGCGCACCTGCTGGACGAACTGCTTGCCTTCGCTCGGGAGCGGCTGCCGGCGGCCACGTTTGGCGCTGCCGAGCCCTTCCTGCGGCACTACTACGACCAGGCCGACGCCGACGACCTGCTGCACCGCGAGGTCGACGACCTGTATGGCGCCGTGATGGCGCACTGGCAGACCGCGCAGAAGTTCGTCCCGGGCAGCGCGCGCATCCGCATCTACAATCCCACCCTGGAAGAGCATGGCTGGCATTCCGACCATACCGTGGTCGAGATCGTCAACGATGACATGCCCTTCCTGGTCGACTCCGTGACCATGGAGATCAACCGGCAAGGGCTGGCGTTGCATTCGGCGATCCACCCGGTGTTCCGCGTCTGGCGTAGCGCCACCGGCGGCATCGAGCGCATCGCCCTGGGCGGCGCCGGCGAGCCCGGCGACAATTCACGCCTGGAATCCTTCATCCACTTCGAGGTCGACCGCAGCGGCGAGGCCGCGCGGCTGGAAGCGCTGCGCAGCGGTATCGCGCGCGTGCTGGGCGACGTGCGGGCCGCGGTCGAAGACTGGCCTGCAATGTGCGACATCACCCAGGCCACCATCGCCGCGCTGGCGCAGGCACCGGATGCCGCCTCGCCCGACAGCACCGAGGCCCGCGCCTTCCTGGAATGGATGATGGACGACCATTTCTCCTTCCTCGGCCAGCGCGACTACCAGCTGGTGGCGCAGGAAGGGCGTTATTTCCTGCGCGGCGTGCCGGGCTCTGGCGCGGGCATCCTGCGCGAGAGCCTGCGCGAGCCGGACGCGCAGGACCTGACGCCGCTGCCCGCCGCGGCCACCGCCATCATCGAGGGACCCTCGCCTATCTTCGTCACCAAGGCCAACTCGCGCGCCAGCGTGCACCGGCCGGGCTATCTCGACTATGTCGGCGTCAAGCTGCTGGATGCACAGGGCCAGCTGTTCGGCGAGCGCCGCTTCGTGGGGCTGTACACGTCTACCGCCTACATGGCGCCGATCGCCGAGATTCCGCTGGTGCGGCGCAAGTGCGCCAATATCCTGGCACGCGCCGGCTTCCTCACCAAGGGTCACCTGTACAAGTCGCTGGTCACGATCCTCGAGCAATATCCGCGCGACGAACTGTTCCAGGCGAGCGAGGACGAACTTTTCGACATCACCATCGGCATCCTGCGGCTGCAGGAACACCAGCGCACGCGGCTGTTCGTGCGACGCGACCGCTTCGACCGCTTTGTCTCGTGCCTGGTGTTCGTGCCGCGTGACAAGTACAACACCGACCTGCGCCAGAAGATCCAGAAGCTGCTGACCGCGGCCTTCCACGGCACCAGTTGCGAATTCACGCCGCTGCTGTCGGAATCGCCGCTGGCGCGCATCCAGCTGACCGTGCGCGGCGAGCCCGGCACGATGCCGCATGTCGATACCGCCGAACTGGAGCAGCGTATCGTCCACGCCAGCCGCCGCTGGCAGGACGACCTCGCCGAAGCGCTGCACGAGAGCCACGGCGAAGAACAAGGCAACCGGCTGCTGCAGCGCTATGGCACCTCGTTTCCCGCAGGCTACCGCGAAGACTACCCTGCCCGGACCGCGGTGCGCGACATCGAGCTGATGGAGCACGCGCTGCGCGCCAACGACAGCGCGTGCGGCATGGCCATGAACCTGTACCGGCCGATCGAGGCCGCGCCGGGCGCTTTCCGCTTCAAGGTCTACCGCGCAGGCGAGCCGATCGCGCTATCGCACAGCCTGCCCATGCTCGAACACCTGGGCGTGCGGGTGGACGAAGAGCGTCCGTACCTGATCGAGCCCGATACCGGCGCGCCGGTGTGGGTGCATGACTTCGGGCTGGAGATCGCGGACAGCGGCGGCGCGGCGGATTTCGATATCGCGCGCGTCAAGGCACTGTTCGAAGACGCCTTTGCGCGCGCCTGGCACGGTGAAATCGAGAACGACGACCTCAACCGGCTGGTGCTGCGCGCCGAAATGGCCGCACGCGATGTCACCATCCTGCGCGCCTACGCGCGCTACTTGCGCCAGGTCGGCTCGACCTTCAGCGATGCCTATATCGAACGCGCGCTGACCGGCAATGCGGGCATCGCGGCGATGCTGGTCGCGCTGTTCATCGCGCGCTTCGACACCGTCAGCCAGGTGGCTGCCGACACCGCGCGCCAGGCACGCTGCGACAAGCTGCTGGCGGATATCGAAGCCGCGCTCGACAAGGTGCCCAACCTCGACGAGGACCGCATCCTGCGGCTCTTTCTGGGCGTGATCCAGGCCACGGTGCGCACCAACTATTTCCACCGCAGCGAGGACGGCCAGCCGCGTCCCTATGTGTCGTTCAAGTTCAACCCGGCGCTGGTGCCGGGGCTGCCCGAGCCGCGGCCGATGTTCGAGATCTGGGTCTACTCGCCGCGCGTCGAGGGCGTGCACCTGCGCGGCGGCCGCGTGGCGCGCGGCGGGCTGCGCTGGTCCGATCGCCGCGAAGACTTCCGCACCGAGGTGCTGGGGCTGATGAAGGCGCAGATGGTCAAGAACACAGTAATCGTGCCGGTGGGCTCCAAGGGCGGTTTCGTGGTCAAGCGCCCGCCTCCGCCGACCGACCGCGATGCGTTCCTGCAGGAAGGCATCGCCTGCTACCAGACCTTCCTGCGCGGGCTGCTGGACCTGACCGACAACCTTGTCGGCGGCCAGCTGGTGCCCCCACCCGACGTGGTGCGGCATGACGACAACGATCCCTACCTAGTGGTCGCCGCCGACAAGGGCACCGCGACGTTCTCCGACTTCGCCAACGCGATTTCCGCCGAGTATGGCTTCTGGCTGGACGATGCCTTTGCCTCCGGCGGCTCGGTCGGCTACGACCACAAGAAGATGGGCATCACCGCGCGCGGCGCGTGGGAGTCGGTCAAGCGGCATTTCCGCGAGATGGGCGTCGATATCCAGACCACGGACTTCACCGTGGCCGGCGTCGGCGACATGTCGGGCGATGTGTTCGGCAACGGCATGCTGTTGTCGCCGCATATCAAGCTGGTAGCCGCCTTCGACCACCGTCACATCTTCCTCGACCCCGATCCGGATCCCGCGCGCACGCTGGAAGAACGCACGCGGCTGTTCAGCCTGCCGCGCTCGAGCTGGGCCGACTACGACGCCACGCTGATCTCCGCTGGCGGCGGCATCTTCCCGCGCACGGCCAAGACCATCGCGCTGACGCCGCAGGTGCAGGCGGTGCTCGGCATCACGGCCAGCGCGCTGTCGCCGGCCGAGCTGATCCACGCCATCCTGATGGCGCCGGTCGACCTGCTCTACAACGGCGGCATCGGCACCTACGTCAAGTCGAGCCAGGAAACACACCTGCAGGCCGGCGACCGCACCAACGACGCGGTGCGCGTCAACGGCAACGAACTGCGCTGCAAGGTGGTCGGCGAAGGCGGCAACCTGGGCTTTACCCAGCTGGGGCGCATCGAGTTCGCGCGCAAGGGCGGCCGCATCAACACCGATGCGATCGACAACTCCGCCGGCGTGGACTGCTCCGACCACGAGGTCAATATCAAGATCCTGCTGGGCCTGGTGATGGCCGACGGCGAGATGACCGAGAAGCAGCGCAACAAGCTGCTGGCCGAGATGACCGACGAGGTCGGCCTGCTGGTGCTGCAGGACAACTACTACCAGACCCAGGCTTTGTCGGTGGCCGGGCGCCACGCCGCGCCGCTGCTCGATGGCGAGGCGCGGCTGGTGCGCTGGCTGGAGCGCGCCGGGCGGCTGAACCGCGCGCTGGAATTCCTGCCGTCCGACGAAGAGATCGCCGAGCGCAAGCTGGCCAGCGAAGGGCTCACGTCGCCCGAGCGCGCGGTGCTGCTGGCGTACAGCAAGATGTGGCTGTACGACGCGCTGCTCGATTCCGACGTACCCGAAGACCCGCTGGTCGGCGGCCTGCTGGCCGACTACTTCCCGGTGCCGCTGCGCCAGCGCCATGGCGAAGCCATGCATCGCCATCCGCTGCGGCGCGAGATCCTGTCGACGCACCTGACCAATATGCTGGTCAACCGCATCGGCGCGACCTTCGTGCACCGGATCATGGAAGAAACCGACGCGCGCCCGGCCGACATCGTGCGGGCCTGCCTGATTGCGCGCGACGTGTTCGGGCTGACCGCACTGTGGCAGGAGATCGATGCGCTGGACAACCGCGTGCCCGATGCCGAGCAGGCGCGCATGTTCGGCGAGGTGGCGGTGCTGCTGGAGCGAGCCTGCCTGTGGTTTATCCGCTATCTGCGCGGCGGCGGCCAGGCCGGCGCCCAACTGGCGCGCTTTACGCAGGCGGCGCAGTGGCTGGTGCCGCAGTTGCCGCAACTGCTGCCGCCGGCCGATGCGGCGGCGCTGGCGGAACATGCCAGGACCTTCTCCGATGCCGGTGTCGACGAGGTGCTGGCCTTGCGCGTGGCCGGCAGCGAGATTTCCGCGGCGGCACTGGATATCGCCGAAGTGGCGAATGCGTGCGAGCGCAGCCTCGACCTGGTCGCGGGGGTGTATTTCGCGCTGGACAGCCACCTGAGCTTCAGCTGGCTGCGCGAGCGTGCGCTGGCGCTGCCTTCGGACACGCACTGGGACCTGCTGGCGCGCACGACCACGCTGGAAGACCTGGGCCGGCTCAAGCGTGCATTGACGGTCAGCGTGTTGTCGCAGCCCGGCGAGCTGGAGTCTCCGGAAGCAATGATCGATGCCTGGCGTACCAGCCGCCATGGTGCGCTGGAACGCTTTACGCGCATGCTGGCCGACCAGCGCGCGTCGGGCGCGGCGGGGCTGTCGATGCTGTCGGTCGCGGTGCGCGAGATCGGGATGCTGGAGCGCGGCTAGCGCGCCAGCCGTGGGGCGGGCAAGTCGGCGAGCGCGGCGGGCGCGCCGGGCTTACTCGCCAGCGTCCGCGGCATGCGCGGCATCGTCGTCGCTGTCTTCTTCGATGTCCGTGTCGAGGCCATCATCGGCCCCGCGGGCGCGCAACTCCAGCCCGAGCAGCACCAGCAGGTCGAAGGCATCTGACAACAGGTGCTTCTGCCGGGGCAGCAGGCTGGCATAGGGCATGTCGTAGATCGACTGGTGCGCGGCGCGCTGCCCCTTGAGGCCGCGGTCGCGCGCGATATCAGACAGCAGCGCGGCAAACCCGGACAGGTCCTGCGCCGCCAGCGCCGAATTCAATACCTTGGCGATGACTTCCGGGGAAGCATTCGCCCAGCCCATGCGTTCAGCATTGGAAGCGGAGTCTTGAGGAAAGTCGGCAAAGTCCATTTTGTGTTTAACGGTCCCGCCGGAGCGAGCTTAAGTCGGCAGCCATGTGAATTTGACCCCACATGCGTGGGGTGCGCACAGGCTTGCGACGCCGATACGGCTATCGCGCTGCCGGCTTCGCAGCTACCTGCCGGTAGACCGTGGTGCCATCGCGCGCGGTACGGGCCTGGACGTGGTTGCGGGCGCCGCACTGCGGGCAGCGGAACACCGGCCCCTGCCCTTCGTTGCGGATCTGCACCTCGTCCGGCTCCCAGCGCGCGCCGCAAGCCTGGTTCCCACAAACAAACATGAACTCTCCTGAAAATTGATAATCAAGGCCTCGACAGCGAACCGCTCAGCCATTTCGTTGCACCCACTGCCGCGCCCATGATATCGCCGCGGTGCGGGCATCCTCCGGCGTGGCATGCGTGGTCGGCGGCGCACCGCCTTCCAGCACGACTGCGCCAGATTCCCAAATGTCGCACAAGGCCTTGAAACGTCCCGGCCCCAGCGCGTGGCAAAACACGTGGACCACAAAGCCGCGATACTCGACCACGTCGGTCGCGTCATCGGTCAGCGCCCGGTCGGCGCTGGCATCGGATGGCACCACCGGTGCATCCGCCCGGGGGTTCGACCCGCCTCGCGCCGGACTTGCCCGCACCAGCGCCACGCAAGCGCCGCCCAGCGCCGCGCCAAGCGCCACGCCCAGGCCAAACCAGCAAGCCCTGCTTCCACACTCCATCGGCATCCCCTGTCATTGGCCCCTGCCGGCAATCCTGTCACCTGCGCAAGACACTGGCAGCGTGCGCGGTGTTGGTTTCAGGTTATACCAATCCGGAAGAAGGCCACTGCGGCGCACCAGCCTCCTGAAATAAGAATCCGGGCGTGACCGAACCACTGGCGGCGACTATACTGTATATCCATACAGTAATCCGACAGGCGTCCTGCCGCTGGCCGCGCTGCCGCATGGTCCTTGCCATATGCCCCTGTACCAGTCCGATTCCATCCTGCTTGAGGCCTTCTACTTCGGCGACGATGCTGAATCCCTGCGCCTGCCCTGCGGCAGCGTCAGCGTTGACGCGGGCGCCATCATCGTCCACGGCATCGAGCCGGACCTGCTCCGGTCGCTGCGCTGGACACCCGATTTCCTCTCATTCGAGACGCACGGCACGCACCACCGCTACCCGGTCAGCCGCCCGGTGCTGGTCGGCCCCGCGCAGGCCCGCTTCGCCCTGCTTTAAGCTAGGCTTCCGCCAACACCATGCCCTGCCGACGCCAACATGCCAGACCGCAGCCTTGCCGCCAGCGAACTGATCCGCACCCTTGACCTGAAGCCGCACCCCGAAGGCGGCTTCTATCGCGAGACCTACCGCAGCGCAGAACGGGTCGTGTGTGCCGACCAGCGTATGCGCGAAGCCAGCACGGCGATCTACTACATGCTTTGTGGCAACGACTATTCCGCCTGGCACCGCATCCGTTCCGACGAGTTGTGGCACTTCCACCGCGGCTCGCCGGTAGACTTGCACAGCATTGTCGACGGCGGCATTGTCACGCAACGTCTCGGCGACCCGTTGCGCCACGCCGGCGCAACCTTCCAGGCGATAGTTCCAGCCGGCCGATGGTTTGCCGCGGAACGCGTGGACCTGGGGGACAACGTCGACTTTGCGCTGGTCGGCTGCACCGTGGCACCGGCCTTCCAGTTCAGCGAGTTCGAACTAGCGGATCCCGCCGCGCTTGCCGGCCTGGCAAGCGCCCATCACTCCCTGTTTCGCCGGCTCTCGCGTTAGCCCCTGGCAAAAAAACAGCCCGCCACGGCGGGGTGCGGGCGGGCCGGTCAGGACTGCTGCGCCAGTCTACGCCGCCACGCCGCGCCCCCATCAGCGAAGAACCCTGGTATCCCACCGCTTTTTCCGCCGACAGTCCGCGCAGCAGCGCTATACTGTATATCCATACAGTATTTTTCCTGTGCGCCAATGTCACCCGAACCCGCCAACTGCCCCGTTTGCGGCGCCGCCGCCGAGCGCCTGCGCGCCGCGCCACGCGGCTACCGCTACACCTGTCCCTGCTGCGGCACCTTCCAGATCAGCTCCAGGGCGTTATCGTGCCGCCCCGGCATGCCGGCCTCGGCCCGCGAGGATATCCGCCGGCTGCGCGCCTACGGTCACCTGCCGCTCCTGGACGTGACCCGGGATGTCATCAGCATCAGTCCTGGCAGGCCCTGACCGATGGGCAACAACAAGCTCGCTTCCCGTTGCCACATGCCGGCGGCGGCGCCCGACAGCTATCCGGTTCCCGGGGCCAACGGCATCCTGGGCCGCATCCCCGGCCACTACATTGCCGCCGCGCTGGGCACGCTCGGACCGGCCACTCGCGACGGCCCTGGCCACCGCGAAGTGCTGCTCGAGGCCGGGCACGCCGGCACCGTACGGCTGTTCATCGAAAAGAAGCAGGCGCGCCATGGGCGGTACACGCACTACTACTGGTCCGCCTACCGCGCCGAGCCCGAGCCAGCCCCGTAACCGGGAGTCTTGCGCGCGGCACATGGCTGTCGGACGAAGACGGATACCGGCGCCCCGCGAGCGCGCCGAGACTGGCTGCATCGACACAACCGGAGATCTCCATGCCAGGCAACAACATCCATGTCGTTCCCGTCGAACACGGCTGGGCAATCGAATCCGAAGGCGGTGCCGGCGGGCGCCAACTGTTTGCGTCGCAGGAAGACGCCATCGCTGCGGGCACGGAGAAAGCGAAGCAACTGCGCGTCGAACTGCTGATTCACGGCCGCGACGGTCAGATCCGCCTGCGCAACAGCTTCGGTAATGACCCGCCCGATATCAAAGGGTAATACCGGACTACTCGCCAGCGGACTCCTGCCCGCCGCCACCGAGATACAAGCCCTCGATGCGCGACCGCGTCGCATAGTAAGCGAGAATCAACGACGCGGTCAGCGCAAGCCCCGCCACCGCCAGCGCGATGCAGGTGGTACCGGCAATCCCCATCCCATGGTCCTTGTCCGACATCCCGTCCTCCGTCATTGCGACAGGACGCCATCATCCTGTCATGCCATGGCCGCAGCCAGAGCATCCACTATAGGCGCAATGCGGAGCCGGTTACGGCGCAGGTCACGCGTTCATGACCGCTTGCATTCGACCTTCTCTTCATATTCTCCGTCGTCGTCCCATTTACGCTCGATCAGGCATGGACCGTCGCGGTACTTTTCCTTGTGCTCATAGCCGCGCGGACCGCCTTTGCACTTGCGCTCTTCCTTGTACTCGCCATCGCGCTTGACCTCGCGTTCGATCTTGCACGGACCACTGCGAAATTTCTCCTTGTACTCGCCGCCTGCGTGAGTGACAGGTGAGGCGACCAGGCAGGAGAGGATGAGGAATCGAGTAATGAACGTGCGTGCCATAAGAACGACCTGCGCATGAAGTCGCTGAGCATAACAACAGCCGCTGTCAGAGGGTGTATCAAAGCGTTACGCCTCATCGCCTTCCACCGTGGGACCGCATGGGGAAGCGTTGCAAAGCTGAAGCAAAAGAAGATCGCATCGCTGCGAACAAGACGCACAATGAAAAAACCCGCCTGGCATTCACCAAGCGGGTTTCTTGTCTGGTCGGGGCGAGAGGATTTGAACCTCCGACCACCTGCACCCCATGCAGGTACGCTACCAGGCTGCGCTACGCCCCGAAAGAAGAAGATTATATCAGAAGCATTTCGTGCATGACTAGCTCCCGAGGCACAAATTATCCCTGCTTCGCGATCTCGCGTAGTTGTGCGAGCAGGTGCTGTACCTCGACCAGTTCATTGCGCAAACCGGCCACATCGATCGACAGCGCTGCCGGGCTTTCCTCGCGGCTTTCGTCGGCGGTTTCCGGCGCCGCGGCAGTGTGATGGCGGCCTTCGTCGAGCCGGTTGCGCGCGCCGTTGATGGTGAAGCCCTGCTCGTACAGCAGTTCGCGGATGCGCCGGATCAGCAGCACTTCATGGTGCTGGTAGTAGCGGCGGTTGCCGCGGCGCTTGACCGGCTTGAGCTGCGTGAACTCCTGCTCCCAGTAGCGCAGGACATGCGGCTTGACGGCGCAAAGCTCGCTCACCTCACCGATGGTGAAGTAGCGCTTGGCCGGGATCGGCGGCAAGGCGATGCGTTCGCTGGATTTGTCCGACATGCGGTGTGTAGACGAGCGTCAGGCCATGCCGGCCATGAGGTTGGCGCGCAAGGCTTTGCGCGCCCAGAAGGATACCGATGCAGGCCTGCCGAAGCAATCCGCCTTTCGGGTGAGGCGGTGACGCGTCAGCCGGCGATGTCCGCGCGTTCTTCCACCAGGCCCTTGAGCTTCTGGCTGGCGTGGAACGTCACGACCCTGCGCGCGGTGATCGGAATCACTTCACCGGTCTTGGGATTGCGCCCGGGCCGCTGCGGCTTGTCGCGCAACTGGAAGTTGCCGAAGCCGGACAGCTTGACGCTGTCGCCGTGCTCCAGCGCTTCGCGGATGACGTCGAAGAAGGCTTCGACCATGTCCTTGGATTCGCGCTTGTTCAGGCCGACCTGGTCGAACAGCATCTCGGCAAGTTCGGCCTTGGTCAGCGTAGGAACTTCGGGCGCGCGGGTATCCGGCGTCGCGTCGTCAAGGGTGGAAGCCTGCCGGTCGCTCATGTCACCCAGTGCTGCAGCGGTCATGGAATTCGCGTCTCGATCATTCATGTCGATCGCTCAAGTGTCTGTCTGGCGATCCGCCCGAGGCCAGGCTCGGGCGCCCTTGTTTATCGTAAAGCCGTCGCTGGTGATGTCGGTCTAGCCGCGCAGCCGGGCCTGGAAGGCCTCTGTCAGCGCGTCGACCATGCAGCGCACTGCGCTGTCGACGGTTTCGTCCTGGAGGGTCGACCCAGTATCTTGCAAGGTCACCCGGAACGCAAGGCTTTTCTCGTCCGCGCCAATGGCGGCGGAAGCGGCCTTGGGACGGAACTCGTCGAACAGCACCAGGCCCTGGCAGAAGCGGCCATAGCCCTGCTTTTCCAGCGCCGCGCGCATGGCGTCGAGCATGTCCTGCACGCGTACCGATTGCTTCACCACCACCGCCAGGTCGCGCACGGCAGCGGGGAACTTGGAGACCTCGGTGTACGCGGGCAGGCCGGTCTCGCGCAGCGCGTCGAGCTGCAGTTCGAACAGCACCGGTGCGTGCTGCAGTTCGTATTCCTGCAGCCAGCGCGGATGCAGCTCGCCGACGACGCCAACCGGCTTGCCATCGACCAGCACGCGCGCGGCGCGGCCAGGATGCAGCGCCGGGTGTGACACCGGCTCGAAGCGCGGCACGCGCGGATGGAACAGTGCTTCGACATCGCCCTTCACATCGAAGAAGTCGACATTGCGCGTGGCGATGCCCCACTGCTCTTCAAACGCCGGGCCGTAGGCGATGCCCGCGGCCATCATCGGCTGGTGGTAACCGGCCACCGTCAGGCCGCCGTCCTTCACGTTCTCGTCGCGATGGAACACGCGGCCCACCTCGAACAGGCGCACGCGCGCGGCCTTGCGGTTCAGGTTGTAGCGCACCTTTTCGACCAGGCCGCCGACCAGCGACGAACGCATCACGGCCAGCTGGCTGGCGATCGGGTTCAGCAGCCGGATCGGCTTGTCGTTGGCAGCGAAGTCGCGTTCCCACTTCTCTTCGACGAAGGCGAAGTTGATGACTTCCTGGTAGTCGCGCGCAGCCAGCGCGTGGCGCACCACATGCGTCGAGCGGCGAGCCTCGTTGGTCGGGCGCATTTCGCTTTCGGCGACTGGCGGACGCGCCGGGATGCGCTCGAAGCCGTAGATACGCGCGACTTCCTCGATCAGGTCTTCCTCGATCTCGATGTCGAAACGGTAGCTCGGCGGCGTGACTTCGAAAACTTCGCCTTCGGCGCCTTGAGAGCGCGTGAACGGCAGCTGCAGGCGCTGGAACACGTCGGCGATCACTGCCGGCGACAGCTCGATGCCGAGCACGCGCTCGGCGCGCGCCACGCGCAGGCTGACCGGCTTGCGCACCGGCAGGTTGACCACGTGGTCATCCACCGGGCCGGCCTGGCCGCCGCAGATCTCGAGGATGAGCGCGGTGATGCGCTCGATATGCTCGACAGTGGTGGCGTAGTCCACGCCGCGTTCGAAGCGATGTCCGGCGTCGGTCGAGAAGTTGTAGCGGCGGCTGCGGCCCTGGATCGCGGCCGGCCACCAGAATGCGGCTTCGAGGTAGATGTCGGTGGTGTCCAGCGTGACGGCAGTGCTGTCGCCGCCCATGATGCCGGCCAGGCTCTCGATTTCCTTGTCGTCAGCGATTACGCCGACCTGGTCGTCGACCTCGATGGTGTTGCCGTTCAGCAGCTTGATCTGCTCGCCCTTGCGGCCCCAGCGCACGTCGAGGCCGCCGTGGATCTTGTGCAGGTCGAACACGTGCGACGGACGGCCCAGTTCCAGCATCACGTAGTTCGAGATATCGACCAGCGCGGACACGCTGCGCTGCCCCGAGCGCTCCAGGCGCTGCACCATCCACTGCGGCGTGGCGGCACGTGCGTTGACGCCGCGGATAATACGGCCGGAGAAGCGACCGCACAGGTCGGGCGCCGACACCTTGACCGGCAGCTTGTCCTGGAGCGTCACCGGCACCGGCGACATGTCAGGCAGGTTCAGCGCGGCACCGGTCAGCGCCGACACCTCGCGCGCCACGCCATGGATCGACAGGCAGTCGGCCTTGTTCGGCGTCAGCTTGATGACGAAGACCTGGTCGTCCAGGTTCAGGTGTTCGCGGATGTTCTGGCCGACCACCGCGTCTTCCGGCAGCACCATCAGGCCGCCGTGGTCTTCGGACAGTTTCAGTTCGCGCGCCGAGCACAGCATGCCGTAGCTGTCCACGCCACGCAGCTTGCCGACCTTGATCTCGAACGGGTTGCCGCCGTCCTCTGCCGGCGGCAGCACCGCGCCGACCAGCGCGCACGGCACCTTGATGCCGGGCTTGACGTTGGGCGCACCGCAAACGATCTGCAGGGTCTCGCCGGTGCCGGCATCGACCTGGCACACGTTGAGGCGGTCGGCGTTGGGATGGCGCTCGGTCGACAGCACGTGCGCGACCACCACCTTGTCGAACGGCGGCGCGACCGGGCCCACCTCTTCCACTTCGAGCCCGGCCATGGTCAGGCTGTGCGACAGCGCGTCGGTGGAAATCTTTTCAGGGTTGGCGAAGGTGCGAAGCCAGGATTCCGAGAATTGCATGGCGCTTCTGATCCGGTAAGTATTCTGTGTAGTCGGTGACGAGTTTGACGGCGCGCCTTATCAGGCGAACTGGCGCAGGAAGCGCACGTCGCCCTCGAAGAACAGGCGCAGGTCGTTGATGCCATAGCGCAGCATGGTCAGGCGCTCCAGGCCGGAGCCGAACGCGAAACCGATATAGCGCTCGGGATCGAGGCCCATGTTGCGCAGCACGTTCGGGTGCACCTGGCCCGAACCGGAAATTTCCAGCCATTTCCCATTGCCGAAGGCCATGTCGATTTCGGCAGACGGCTCGGTGAACGGGAAGTACGACGGACGGAAGCGCACCTGGATGTCATCGCGCTCGAAGAACTTGCGCAGGAAGTCGGTGTACGCGCCCTTCAGGTCGGCAAAGCTGACGTCCTCGCCGATCCACAGGCCTTCGACCTGGTTGAACATCGGCGAGTGGGTGGCATCGCTGTCGACGCGGTAGGTACGGCCCGGGCAGATCACCTTGATCGGCGGCATCGGCTTGCCGGCGTACTTCTCCACGTGCATCTTGGCGTAGCGGACCTGCATCGGGCTGGTGTGCGTGCGCAACAGCAGGAGCTTGTCGTCGCTGTCGCGGCCATCGACGTAGAACGTATCCTGCATCGAACGCGCCGGATGGTTGTCCGGGTTGTTCAGCGCGGTGAAGTTCATCCAGTCGGTTTCGATCTCGGGGCCGTCGGCCACGTCGAAGCCGATCGAGCCAAAGATCTGCTCGACACGCTCCCACGTGCGCATCACCGGATGCAGGCTGCCGCCGGCAACCGCACGGCCGGGCAGCGTGACGTCGATGGCTTCGGCGGCCAGGCGCGCGTTCATCAGCGCGTCGGCCAGCGCCTGGCGTCGCGCCTGCAGCGCGGCTTCCACCTGCTGCTTGACCTGGTTGATACGCGCGCCCTCGCTCTTGCGGGTCTCCGGGTCGAGCTTGCCGAGGCCCTTGAGCAGTTCGGTCAGCGCGCCGGTCTTGCCCAGGAAGCGGGCCTTTTCGTTTTCCAGCGTGGCGTTGTCATTGGCGGCGGCGAAAGCGGCCTGGGCGTCAGCGACGATTTGGTCCAGATCCTGAGACATGGCGGCGGTCGTGGAGTGTTCTGACGTCGGCGGAACAATGTCAAAAAAACAAAGCCGGCTCGACGTGGGTTGGCACTACGTGCGGTATGCGTTTCCGGATGCCGTCCCGATAACAAGCACAAAACGGTATGCGGAAACGCAAATAAAAACGGGGCTCGGTGAGGAGCCCCGTTTCAGCAGACCTTGCGGTCAGCGGTCGACCTTGCGGTCGGTGCTTGCCCGGCAGCGCTTATGCGCTACCGCAGCCGGCATCAGGCAACGGTGGCTTTCACCTGGTTGACGATGGCGGCAAAGGCAGGCTTGTCGTGAATAGCCATGTCCGACAGCACCTTGCGGTCCAGCTCAATCGAGGCCTTCTTCAGGCCGTTCATGAACACGCTGTAGGTCATGCCATGCTCACGCGTCGCGGCATTGATACGCGCAATCCACAGAGCGCGGAACACGCGCTTCTTGTTGCGGCGATCGCGGTACGCGTACTGGCCAGCACGCATGACCGCCTGCTTGGCGATGCGATAGACATTATTGCGACGGCCGCGGTAACCCTTGGCAGCATCGATGACTTTCTTGTGACGGGCCCGTGCAGTGACCCCACGCTTTACTCGAGGCATGTAATTCTCCTTTCGTTATCGTCAGGGGTTATGCGTAAGGCATCATCGCGCGCACCGACTTCAGGTTCGTCTCATGGACGTCCTGAGTGCCGCGCAGTTGACGCTTGTTCTTGGTGGTCTTCTTGGTCAGGATGTGACGCTTGAAGGCCTGGCCACGCTTGAACGAACCGTTCGGACGGGCAGTAAAGCGCTTGGAAGCGCTTTTCTTCGTCTTCATCTTCGGCATGAAAAACTCCAGCTCATATGACATGCATGCAGGTGGACGGCTCACGCCGACGCTTGCAAGACCCGCATCCACTTGTTGTTGCACGACACCCCTTGCAGGGCACGCGCGACTTCCGCACGAAGCAACGCCGGGATGCACTGGCATCCCGGCCGCTGCACCGTGCAAGAATTACTTCTTCTTCTTGGGAGCGAGCACCATCACCATCTGGCGCCCTTCCATCTTCGGCATTTGCTCGACCTGGCCGATTTCTTCCAGGTCCGCCTTCAGGCGTTCGAGCATGCGCGCGCCGATTTCCTGGTGCGCCATCTCGCGACCACGGAACCGCAGCGTGATCTTGGTCTTGTCGCCATCTTCCAGGAAGCGCTTCAGGTTGCGCAGCTTGACGTTGTAGTCGCCATCATCCGTACCCGGCCGGAACTTGACTTCCTTGACCTGGATGATTTTCTGCTTCAGCTTGGCCTCGTGGGCGCGCTTGGCTTCCTCGTACTTGAACTTCCCGTAATCCATGATCCGGGCGACGGGAGGAGTCGCGTTCGGGGCGATCTCCACCAGGTCCAAGTCCTTGTCCTCAGCCAGCCGCAGAGCGTCCATGAACTTGACGATGCCGAGCTGCTCGTTATCAACCCCTACCAGGCGCAGCTCAGGCGCGCTGATTTCCCGGTTGATGCGATGACCTTTGTCCGTAGCGATGTTGCGTTACCTCAAGAAGAAAAAAACAAGCCGTGCTCACCACCCATCAGGCTTTGCTGGCGACGTCGTGTTGCAGACGCTCAACAAACGCGGAGACGGGCATCACACCCAGATCCACGTTGCCACGGGCACGCACGGCCACTTGACTGGCATCCCGCTCCTTGTCGCCTACCACGAGCAGGTAAGGAACCTTCTGAAGGGAATGCTCGCGGATTTTATACGTAATTTTCTCGTTGCGCAAATCGGCCTTGGCCCTAAACCCTTGTTTTTGCAGCAATTGCACGACGTTTTCGGCGTATTCTGCCTGCGAATCCGCAATATTCATGACCACGACCTGATCCGGGGCCAGCCAGGCGGGCAGCGCGCCGGCGTGGTTTTCCAGCAGGATGCCCAGGAAGCGCTCGAAAGAGCCCAGGATGGCGCGGTGAAGCATGACCGGGCGCTTGCGCGAGTTGTCCTCGGAGACGTATTCGGCCCCCAGGCGCTCTGGCAGCACCAGGTCAAGCTGCAGCGTGCCGCATTGCCACGAACGGCCGATCGCGTCCTTGATGTGGTATTCCACCTTCGGGCCATAGAACGCGCCCTCGCCCGGCAGTTCTTCCCACTCCACGCCGCACGCGCGCAGCGCCAGGCGCAGGCCTTCCTCGGCGTGGTCCCAGACCTCGTCCGAGCCGGCGCGCTGTTCGGGGCGCAGCGACAGCTTCACCGAAACGTTCTTGAAGCCGAAGTCGTCGTAGACCGAGAACGCCAGCTCATTGAAGGCCTTGGCTTCGGCCACGATCTGCTCTTCCGTGCAGAAGATGTGGGCATCGTCCTGCACAAAGCCGCGCACGCGCATCAGGCCGTGCAGCGCGCCCGAAGGCTCATTGCGGTGGCAGGCGCCGAACTCGGCCAGGCGCAGCGGCAGGTCGCGGTAAGAGCGCAGGCCGTGGTTGAAGATCTGCACGTGGCCCGGGCAGTTCATCGGCTTGATCGCGTAGTCGCGCTTCTCCGACTCCGTGACGAACATGTTCTCTTTGTAGTTCTGCCAGTGGCCGGACTTTTCCCAGAGCGAACGGTCCATCACCTGCGGCGTGCGCACCTCGTCGTAGCCGGCGTTGCCCAGGCGGCCGCGCATGTACTGCTCGACGGCCTGCCACACCTGCCAGCCCTTCGGATGCCAGAACACCATGCCGGGCGCCTCTTCCTGCAGGTGGAACAGGTCGAGCGTCTTGCCCAGCTTGCGGTGGTCGCGCTTCTCGGCCTCTTCCAGCATGTGCAGGTAGGCTTCCTGGTCTTCCTTCCTGGCCCAGGCCGTGCCGTAGATGCGCTGGAGCATCTCGTTGTTGGCGTCGCCGCGCCAGTAGGCGCCGGCCACCTTCATCAGCTTGAAGACCTTGAGCTTGCCCGTCGACGGCACGTGCGGGCCGCGGCACAGGTCGACGAACTTGCCTTCGCGGTACAGCCCGATTTCCTGGTCGGCCGGGATCGAGGCGATGATCTCGGCCTTGTACTTCTCGCCCATCGACTCGAACAGCGCCACGGCTTCGTCGCGGTTCCACACTTCGCGCACGACCTTCTCGTCCTTGCGGGAGAGTTCCGTCATCTTCTTTTCGATGGCGGCGAGGTCTTCGGGCGTGAAGGGGCGCTTGTAGGCGAAGTCGTAGTAGAAGCCGTTCTCGATCACCGGCCCGATCGTCACCTGCGCTTCCGGATACAGTTCCTTGACGGCATAGGCCAGCAAGTGCGCCGTGGAGTGACGGATCACATCGACGCCGTCGGCGTCCTTGTCCGTGACGATGGCCAGCTGGGCGTCGTCTTCGATCTTGTAGCTCGTGTCGACCAGCTTGCCGTCGACCTTGCCGGCCAGCGCGGCCTTGGCCAGGCCGGAGCCGATGCTCTGCGCCACTTCGGCAACCGTCACCGGGCCCGGAAACTCGCGGCGGGACCCATCCGGCAGCGTGATTGCGATCATTTGGACTCTCCAGGATTCCGCCGGCGGCGCGTAGCGCCTCGGCCAGGCGGATCAAACTGCATCTTGCGGGCACCGGTCCGCGGCTGCACGGCCCGGCGATTGTTCGATTGTTTATTGCTGCACACTGCGCATGCACGCCAACGCGCGCGAGCGGCAGCTTATCAGGCTGCTGGCAGGCGACAGACGAAAAAAAACGCGGCCAAGGCCGCGTTTCTCTTTGTCAAACCCGCTTCAACCGGGTCGGAAGGCGCACCTCGACTACTGTCGCTTGCCAGCGGTAGTAGTTCGCGGTGTCATGAACATGATGCCTTTCCGTTCCATGTCAGGTTGAATCGGATTTGCTGCACTTCGTTGTTACTGCAATTCGTTGGTAGGCTCGATTGGACTCGAACCAACGACCCCCACCATGTCAAGGTGGTGCTCTAACCAGCTGAGCTACGAGCCTAGCGAAGACGCAAGTATAGCATCACTTTCTTTTTGCCTGCAATACCCCCTGCACCTCTTCGATCAGCGACAGCGCGCGCTGCAGTTGCGTCGCCTCGGACACCTCGGCGGTGAACTGCATGCGTGCCACGCCCTTGCTCGACAAAGTCTTCACGCCGGTGACGTTAATCTTCTCGCGCGACAGCACTTCAGAGATATCGCGCAGCAACCCCTGCCGGTCGATTGCCTCGACGTGGATATCAACCGGATACACCGCCGCGTGGCTCTTCTGCCCCCACTCGGTCTGGATCACCCGCTCGGGCGCGCGCGCCGACAACTGCTGGAAGGTATGGCAGTTGCGCCGGTGGATCGACACCCCGCGTCCGCGCGTGACAAAGCCGACGATATCGTCCGGTGGCGCCGGCTTGCAGCAGCGCGACATCTGCGTCATCAACGAATCCACGCCCACCACCAGCACGCCGCTCTTGGCGCCGCGCGCCACGCTGGTGGCACGGCTCTTCTTGGTAACGGCGTCTTCCTCGCTGAGCGGCGCCTGGGTTTCGCCTTCGGGGTGGCGCAGCGCGTGCTCGACATGGCGCAGGCTGAACTCATCCTTGGCCACCGCCGCGAACAGGTCGTCGGGCGTCTTGAAGTTCAGCCGCGCGGCCAGGTCTTCCAGCTTGACCGCGGTCTTACCCTCGCGCTGCAGGGTCTTGTCGATCAGGGCGCGGCCCTGTGCGATGGTCTCCTGCGAATCGAGCGCGTTGAACCACGCGCGCACCTTGGCGCGCGCACGGCTGCTGGCCAGGTAGCCAAGCTCGGCATTGAGCCAGTCGCGCGAGGGCCCGCCCTGCTTGACCGCGATGATCTCGACGGTCTGGCCGTTCTTCAGCGTGGTATTCAGCGGCACCATGGTGCCGTCCACGCGCGCGCCGCGGCAACGGTGGCCGAGGTCGCTGTGGAGGTAATAGGCGAAGTCCAGCGGCGTCGCGCCGTGCGGCAACGCTACCACGCGGGCCTGCGGCGTCAGCACGTAGATGTGGTCGTCGATCGCGGCGTGCTTGAGCTGCTCCCACTCGTCGTGCGCCACGCTGTGATCGGCATCGTCCTTCCATGCCAGCAGCTGGCGCAGCCAGGCGATTTTCTCGTCGTAGCGTTCGCTGGCGGAGAACTGCCCACCGTAGCCCTTGCTGCCAGCTTCCTTGTAGCGCCAGTGCGCCGCCACGCCGTATTCGGCGAAGTGGTGCATCTCGTACGTGCGGATCTGCACCTCGAAAGCGCGACCGTCATCGCCGATCACCACCGTGTGCAGCGACTTGTAGCCGTTGGCCTTGGGCCGCGAGATGTAGTCGTCGAACTCGCGCGGGATCGGCTGCCAGATATGGTGGACGATACCCAGCACCGTATAGCAGTCCTTGATATCTTCGACGATCACGCGGAAGGCGCGCACATCGTACAGGTCGGCAAAATCAAGCTCCTTGCCGCGCATCTTCTTCCAGATGCTGTAGATGTGCTTGGGCCGGCCGGACACCTCGGCACGGATGCCGGCGGCCGTCAGCTCGGACTGCAGCCGCGCGATGGCGCCGGCGATATAGCCTTCGCGCTCGATGCGCTTTTCGTCCAGCAGCCTGGCGATGCGCTTGTAGGTGTCGGGCTGCTCGAAGCGGAACGCCAGGTCTTCCAGCTCCCACTTCATCTGCCAGATACCCAGGCGGTTGGCCAGCGGCGCGTAGATGTCGAGCGTTTCGCGCGCCACGCCCGGGGTCGGCGTGTGCTTGGTCTCCGCAAGCCAGCGCAGCGTCTGCAGCCGCGACGCCAGCCGCACCAGCACCACGCGGATGTCCTGCGCGAACGCGAGCAGCATCTTGCGCAGCGCCTCGACCTGTTCGTGGCGCGCCTGCGCCTCGTTCTTTGACGGCGCGGCCGCTTCCACATCAGGGCGATTGCCGGCGATGGCGCCGATGCGCAGCAGTTGCCGCACACCGTTGACCAGCCGCGCCACTTCTTCGCCGAAGCGCGGCTCGATCTCGGCCTCGGTCCCGGGCACGAATGCCGCCAGCCCGAACAGGCATGCGGCGGCGCGCGCGGCATCGTCCACGCGCAGCCCATCGAGGATGCGCAGCATCCCCTCAGCGTGCGACTGCACGGTCTCGCCGGTGGGCAGCGCCACGCCGGCTCCATGCTCGCGCACGTACGCCAGTGCGCGCTCAACCAGCTCGGTATCCGGAATGCCTGCGACCCGGCCAGCCAGGTCGGTCGACGTCACCATGTCACAACGCCTGCATCAGTTGAGCGCAGCGGTCACCACCACTTCGATCAGGTAATCGGGATTGCCCAGGCGGGCTTCGACGGTGGCGCGCGGGGGCGTATTGCCCTGCGGGACCCAGGCGTCCCAGACCTCGTTCATGACGCCGATCTGCGTGATGTCGGTCAGGAAGATCTGGCACGACAGGATGCGGGTCTTGTCGCTGCCGGCCTCGGCCAGCAAGCGGTCGATATGGCCGAGCACTTCGCTCGTCTGGCCGCGGAGATCGGCCTTGGGATCGACTTCCGGAACCTGGCCGGCCAGGTAGACCACGCCGTTATAGACCGCGTATTCGGACAACCGCTTGCCCACGTGGGCGCGCTTCAGTTCAAGGTTACTCATGACAATGCGTTGATCGATAAAAACAGGTCCGCCGCGCGATGCGCGCAAACTCACCCGACAAAGAACTGCCGGGCGATCGCGATCTGCGCCGGATCGACAAAGGTTGGTGCATGCCCCACTTCAGGGACTTCCACCGAGCTGACATGCTTGCCGCGCGCCACCATCTCGGCCACGGTCTCGCGCAGCAGCAAATCGGACTGTGCACCGCGCACCACCAGCACCGAGGCTTCGATGGCCTCGAAGCTGCGCCACAGCGCGGCTTCGCCCGCTGCCACCGCTTCGGGCGTGGACTTGCGGAAAGGCACGGCCAGTTGCGGGTCGTAATGCAAGCCCCATTCCAGCCCCTCGCCACCCTGCACCGGTTTCAAGATGGCGGCGTTAAGCTCGCGCCACTGGTCAGGCGTGTGGCGCCCGAACGACGCGCTGATGGTCTGCAGGTAGGCCAGGCCTTCCTCGAAGGTCTTGAAGCGTACCGGCAGGCCCAGGTAGGCACCGATCCGCTCCACCGCCGACAGCGCGATCCTGGGGCCGACGTCATTCAGCAGCAGCTTGCGCACCGGCGACTTGGGCAGCCCTGCCAGCCCCATGCCGATCAGCCCGCCCATCGACGTGCCGAACCAGTCCACCTGCTCGACGTTGAGCCGGGCGATCAGCGTGACCATGTCGGACACGTACTGCGGCACGATGTAGCCGTCCGGGTTGGCCAGCCATTCCGAGCGGCCGCGCCCGACCACGTCGGGGCAGATCACGCGATAGTCGCCGCACAGCGCGCTGGCGACGGCATCGAAATCCCTGCCGGTGCGCGTCAGCCCGTGCGCGCACACCAGCACGCGAGGATTCGCGGGATCTCCCCATTCGTGATAGGCCATGCGGTGCAGGCCCGCCGGACTGATGCACTGGACAAAACCGAGGCGCGGACTGGCAGACATCTGAACTCCTGACGGACCCGGCCGGGACCGCGAAAAAGCGGCGCTGCCGGTAGTTGAGCAAAACTGGATTGTACGCCGCACCGGGTACAATGCCACAGCACACTGTCTGCGCCACCGCACGCGCCACATGCTGGTGCGTGGTTGTCCCAGACCAGGCGGTCCCGGCCACCCGGGCCGCCCTTTCCTTCCTGTGGAATCTCTCTCTCGACGGAGGCTTACATGCTCAAAGGCAAGACCGCTCTGGTGACTGGCTCGACCAGTGGTATCGGGCTCGGCATCGCAAAGGCGCTGGCGGCCCAGGGCGCCAACATCATCGTCAATGGCTTTGGTGACGCGGACGCCGCAAAGAACGAGATCGCGCAGGCCGGCCAGGGCATCAAGGTCGGCTACCACGGCGCGGACATGAGCAAGTCGGCAGAGATCGAGGACATGATGCGCTATGCGCAGGCCGACTTCGGCGGCGCCGACATCCTGGTCAACAACGCCGGCATCCAGCATGTGGCGCCGATCGAGGACTTTCCCACGGAGCGCTGGGACGCCATCATCGCCATCAACCTGACCTCCGCTTTCCACACCACCCGCCTCGCGCTGCCCGGCATGCGCCAGAAGAACTGGGGCCGCATCATCAACGTGGCCTCGGCGCACGGGCTGGTGGCGTCGGCGCAGAAATCGGCCTACGTGGCAGCCAAGCACGGCATCGTCGGCCTGACCAAGGTAATTGCGCTGGAAACCGCGCAGACCGGCGTGACCGCCAACGCGATCTGCCCGGGCTGGGTCCTGACGCCGCTGGTGCAGAAGCAGGTGGAAGCACGCGCGCAGAAGGAAGGCATCCCGGTCGAACAGGCCAAGCGCGAGCTGGTGCTGGAGAAGCAGCCCTCGGGGGAATTCGTGACGCCCGACGAACTGGGCGCGCTGGCCGTGTTCCTGTCGTCCGACGCGGCCCGGCAGGTGCGCGGCGCAATCTGGAACATGGATGGCGGCTGGGTCGCGCAGTAAGACGGCGCAGTCCGGCGGCACAGTCCGGCGGCACAGTCAGGCGGCAAAACAAGGAGCAACGGATGCAACGACGACGTTTTCTTGGCACCCTGGGCGCGCTGGCGCTCGGCACGCTCGCCGTGGGCGTGCTCGGGCCCGCGGCCGATGCGTTTGCGCAAGCCAAGCCCCTGGCCATCGAGGTCTACAAGAGCCCGCTGTGCGGCTGCTGCGAGGAATGGGTCAAGCACCTGCGGGCAAACGGATTCACCGTGACGGTGCATGACGTCGAGGATACCGGCGAATACCGCAAGCGCTTCGGCATGCCGGAGCGCTTCGGCTCCTGCCATACCGGCTACATCGGCGGCTATGCGATCGAGGGGCACGTGCCGGCGGCCGATATCCGCAAGCTGCTGGCCGCCAAACCCAAGGCGGTCGGGCTGGCGGTGCCGGGCATGCCGGTCGGCTCGCCCGGCATGGAACAGGGCTCGCGCAAGGATCCCTTCGACGTGCTGCTGGTCAAGGCCGACGGCGCGGCCTCGGTGTTCGCACGCTACAACAAGCCGGCGGCCTAAGGCGCCGCCCAGCCGCCCCGCCGGATGCGCCGCCGCGCGTCCGGCCTGCCCTACACACCCGCAAGGCTTTCCAAGGCCGCTTCAACTTCCCGCCATACCGACTCGGTCTCGCCCTCGGTGCATTCGCCGTGCTGGCGCTTGACCGCACCCAGCCGGTTCAGCACCAAATGCTGGTCCGGCACCACGCCCACGTTTGCCAGGCAAGCCTGCACGCACGCCAGCGGGCAACCGTCCAGCGCCAGGATCGGCCGGCCCGATTGCGCCACGCGCGTCAGCGCCGGCACGCCGCCGCCCACGCCGCTGATGCACGACATTTCGGCGCGGCCGCTGCGGTCCAGCCGCACCGCGCAGGCATTGGCCAGTTGCGCCACGCTGGAGCAGCCGGAGCAGGCGTACACCAGTGGCAGGGATCGGGTGGGGGAAGCCGGCATCGCGCACCTTCCGTAAAGACTTGTGTTGGCAGGAACACGCCTGCTGGGAAGCGGCCAGCATAGTGACTTGTGCGCGGGCGGGCCATTCGCCGATAGAGCTAGCCCGTACAGCCGATTGGCGTCATCGGTTACCCCGGGCACCAAATGAAAAAGCCCTGGGGCGCAGTGCGCCACAGGGCCCGTCAGGCAATCGCCGAGGCTTGCTTACAGCAGCGGCGCGCCAGTCTTCGCCTGGATTTCCTCGCGGCTGATGCCCGGGGCGGTCTCGACCAGCTTCAGGCCTTCCGGGGTCACGTCGATCACGCCCAGGTCGGTGATGATGCGATTGACCACGCCCACGCCGGTCAGCGGCAGGTTGCACTGCTTCAGGATCTTGATGTCCTCGGTGCCGTCCTTCTTCTTGGCGGTGTGTTCCATCAGCACCACCACGCGGCCGACGCCTGCGACCAGGTCCATCGCGCCGCCCATGCCCTTGACCATCTTGCCCGGGATCATCCAGTTGGCCAGGTCGCCCTTCTCGCTGACCTGCATCGCGCCCAGGATGGCCAGGTTGATGTGGCCGCCGCGGATCATCCCGAACGAGTCGGCCGACGAGAAGATCGACGAGCCCGGCAGCGTCGTCACGGTCTGCTTGCCGGCGTTGATCATGTCGGCGTCGACCTGGTCTTCGGTCGGGAACGGGCCGATGCCGAGCAGGCCGTTCTCGGACTGCAGCCACACTTCCATGCCCTCGGGCACCCAGTTGGCAACCAGCGTCGGCAGGCCGATGCCCAGGTTGACGTAGAAACCGTCCTGCAGCTCGGCCGCGGCGCGCGAGGCCATTTCGTCACGTGTCCATGCCATGATGGTGTCTCCTTAGCTGGCCGCGCGCACGGTGCGCTGCTCGATGCGTTTCTCGGGATTGGTGTTCAGCACCAGGCGCTGCACGAAGATGCCTGCCAGGTGGATCTCGTCCGGATCCAGTTCGCCGGTCTCGACGATCTGTTCGACCTCGGCCACGGTGACCTTGCCTGCCATCGCGCACATCGGGTTGAAGTTGCGCGCGGTGCGGCGGAACACCAGGTTGCCGGCCTTGTCGGCCTTCCAGGCCTTGACCAGCGCGACGTCAGCGGTCAGCGAACGCTCCATCACGTATTGCTCGCCGTCGAATTCGCGGATTTCCTTGCCTTCGGCGACGATGGTGCCGACACCGGTCTTGGTGAAGAACGCCGGGATGCCGGAGCCGCCGGCGCGCAGCTTCTCGGCCAGCGTGCCTTGCGGGGTGAATTCCAGCTCGAGTTCGCCGGCCAGGTACTGGCGCTCGAATTCCTTGTTCTCGCCCACGTAGGACGAGATCATCTTCTTGATCTGGCGGGTGGCCAGCAGCAGGCCCAGCCCGAAGCCGTCGACGCCGGCATTGTTGGAGATGCAGGTAAGCTGCTTGGCGCCGCTGTCGCGCAGCGCGACGATCAGCGCCTCGGGGATGCCGCACAGCCCGAAACCGCCAACGGCGATCGTCTGGCCGTCGCGGACGACGCCTGCAAGCGCTTCTGCGGCGCTGGCGTGGACCTTGTTCATGTTCGCTCCTTCCTCGGTAGTTCCTCGGGGTTCCGCTGTCGTGCTTCCCCCGCCGGCTTGTGCGGCGGGCGACGCAGGGAAATTGTAACGGTACAATCGGCGATTACCACCGTCTCTCGTCCGACCGACAGGATACGCAAGCCCCGCCGGCTACGCCATTACGTAAAAATACATAAGTAGATGCCCGCCATCGACTACCAGACCGCTTTCCAGCTCGCCCCCGTGGGCCTGGTGCTGTCACGCGAGCGCGTGATCGAAGACTGCAACGAAGAAGTCTGCCGCATTTTCGGCACGACGCGCGAGGCGCTGCTGGGCCAGTCGTTCCAGGTGCTCTACCCCACCCCGGACGAATTCGAGCGCACCGGCGCGCGCATCGTGCCGATCATGAACAAGCACGGCATGTACTCGGACGAGCGCATCATGAAGCGCGCCGGCGGCGAGCTGTTCTGGTGCCATGTCACCGGGCGCGCGCTCGATCGTTCGCAGCCGCTGGGCGCGGGGATCTGGACCTTTGAGGACCTGTCGCAGAAGCGGCAGGTCACGGCCGAGCTGACCGCGCGCGAGCGCGACATCGCGGCGCAGCTGGTGGAGGGGAAGACCAGCAAGCAGATCGGCAAGCTGCTGGCAATCAGCCCGCGCACGGTGGATATCTACCGCGCGCGGTTGATGAAGAAGTATGGGGCGAGCACGTCGGTCGACCTGGTCCAGCGGCTGGTCAACCACTGAAGCTCAACCCTCGATGATCGCGCGGATTTCCGGGGGCACCGGCACCGACTTCTCCACCGAATAATCGCACCACACCACCTTGGCCCCGCCCTCTGCCCAGACCACGTCGGGCAGATCGGTACGCCGGATCTCCATGCGCGTCTCGAAACTGGTACGCCCCAGCTGCCCGGCATAGACCCGACACTCGATATCCCCCGGATAGCGCAACTGCTTCAGGAAGGTCATATGCGCATTGATGATGACCGGGCCCTGCCCTTGCGGATCCTTGCCGCCGCGCCCCAGCGACGCGAACCACTCTATGCGCGCCTGCTCCAGGTACTGGAAATAGACGGTGTTGTTGACATGGCCCATCGCATCCATGTCGCCCCAGCGGATCGGCATGACCACCGTATAGACGTGTTTCATCACAGCCTCCAATGCAACAGGCCCGCCAACACTGGCGGGCCTGCTTCGTGACTTAGCGCTTGGCGATCGCGCCTTCAGCCTTGGTCACCAGGTCGGCGCCGATCTGCTTCTTCCACTTGTCGTAGACCTTGGCGGTCGCCTTGCGGAAGGCGTCATGCTCGGCCGGCGTCAGGTGCGTGACCTTGACGCCGTGGCCTTCCATTTCCTTCCAGGCGGGCGCGCCGGCCTCGGCCAGGCCCTTGCGGGCGAGCACGATTTCCTGCTTGCCGGCGTCGATGGCGGCCTGCTTGACGATCTCGCGGTCAGCCGGGGTCCAGCTTTCCCAGATCTGCTTGTTGACCACGAAGATCAGCGGGTCAGCCACGTAGCCCCAGGCGGTGACGAACTTCTGGCCCACCGTGTACAGCTTGGCGGCGGCGAACACCGACTGCGGGTTCTCCTGGCCGTCCACGGCGCCCGAGGCCATCGCCGGCTGCGCGTCGGCCCAGCTCATCTGCGTCGGGTTGGCGCCCAGCGCGTTGAAGGTCTCGATGTACAGCGGCGAGCCCACCACGCGCAGCTTCATGCCCTTGAGGTCTTCCGGCTTGCGGATCTCCCGCTTGGAGTTCGACACCTCGCGGAAGCCGTTCTCGCCCCAGGCCAGCGGCACCACGCCGGCCTTTTCCAGCGTGGTGAAGATCGACTTGCCGACTTCGCCCTGCGTCAGTGCGTCCAGCGCCTTGTAGTCCGGCATCAGGAACGGCAGCGAGAACAGGTTCAGTTCCTTGACCTGCGGCGACCAGTTGATGGTCGAGCCGACCGCCATGTCGATCACGCCCTGGCGGATCGCCGAGAACTCGCGGGTCTGGTCGCCGGCCACCAGCGAGGTGCCCGGGTACAGCTTGATATTGATGCGGCCATTGGTGCGCTGCTTGACCAGGTCGGCCCAGATCTCGCCACCCTTGCCCCACGGGAAGGCCGGGCCGAGCACCAGCGACATCTTGTACTCGGACTTGTAGGTCTGCGCCATCGCGCCGGCGGGGGCGAAGGCGGAAGCGGCAATGGCGGCGGCCGTTGCGAGCATCAGGGCACGACGTTTCATCTTATCTCCTCTCGGGAATCGTCAATTCTTGTTTGTGAATGCAAAGTGAAGTCAACAGCGATCAATAGCCGAGGTATTCCGGCAGCCAGGTCGCCAGCGGCGGATAGGCCAGCACCATCAGCATGGCAACGAACATCGCCAGCAGCATCCAGATCACCCAGGGCACGGTCTCTTCCATGCGCACGCGGGCGATCCGGCACGACACCATCAGGTTCACGGCCAGCGGCGGCGTGAACTGGCCCAGCGCCACCTTCAGCGTCAGCACCACGCCGAACCACACCGGGTTCCAGTGGAAGGCATTGGCGATCGGCAGCAGCAGCGGCACGAAGATCAGGAAGATCGAGATGCCGTCCAGGAACATGCCTACCGTCATCAGCAGCAGCACGATCAGCGCCAGCACGCCGTACTCGCCCAGGCCGGAATTGGCGATGGCGTGCGCCAGCGGATCGATCACGCCCAGCGTAGACAGCGCATAGGCGAAGATGCCGGCCAGCGCGACCACCAGCAGGATCACCGCCGAGGTCTCGGCCGCTTCCTGGAAGATCGTGAACAGGTCGCGCATGCCGATGCTGCGGTACACCACCATGCCGACGAAGAGGCCGTACACCACCGCCACCACGGCGGCTTCGGTCGGCGTGAACCAGCCGGCGCGCATGCCACCCAGGATCAGGAACGGCGCCACCAGGCCCCACGCCGCTTCGCGCAGGCTCTTCCAGAACGGCGGACGCGGCAGCGCAGCCTCGGCGGCACCCATGTTGTGCTTGCGAGCCAGCCACACCGCCGGCACGATCAGCGCCACGCCGGCCAGCACGCCCGGAATCATGCCCGCGGCGAACAGTGCCGGCACCGACGCGCCGGGTACCAGCACGCTGTAGATGATGAAGGCCACCGACGGCGGGATCAGGATGTCGGTCGCGGCCGCCGCGCCGACCACCGCGGCGCTGTACGAACCGGGATACCCCGCCCGCGACATCGCCGCGATCATCACGCCGCCGACCGCGGCCGCGTTGGCCGGACCCGAGCCGGAAATGCCGCCGAGGAACATCGCCACCAGGATCGCCACCAGCGGCAGCATGCCCGGTCCGCGCCCGACGACGGCGATGGCAAAGGTCACCAGCCGCTGCGCCACGCCGGAACGGTCGAAGATCGACCCCACCAGCACGAACATCGGGATCGCCAGCAGCGGGTACTTGGCCAGCCCGGCGTAGAAGTTCTGCGGCACGGCCAGCAGGCCGAACATCTGGGTATCCACGTTGGACAGGCCGATCGCGATCAGGCCGCTCAGCCCCAGCGACACGCCGATGGGCACGCCCAGCAGCATCAGGCCGATAAAGACCACAAACAGGATGATGGCAACCAGCGTCATTGCAAACGCTCCTTCGCCATCCGGTTCTCTTCATGCAGCGCCTTGAGCGCACGCACGTTGCGCAACGCCAGGCCCAGCGCGCGCAGCGCAATGCCGGCCGACAGCACCGGCAGCCAGATCGAGTACCACCAGCTCGGCACGCCGATGCCCGGCGAGGTTTCGCCAAAGGTGTACTCATCCCAGGTGATGCGCGCACCCAATACTGCCAGCGCGATGAACATCACGGCCACCGCCAGCGCCGACAGGATCGCCAGCCGGCGCTGGCGCGCCGCGCTGCCGCGCTCAAAGAAGAATTCGATGCGGATATTGCGATCGCGCGCCACCGCGGCGCTGCCCGCGACCAGTGCCAGCACGATCATCAGGAAGACCGAGAATTCCTCGGTCCAGGCAAACGACTCGTCAGTGAAATAGCGGACTACCACGTTGGCGAAGGTGATGCCTACCAGCAGCAGCATCACGATCACGCCAATCCAGTCCTCGAGGCGGGGTGAAACCCGGAATTCAGTGTCCTGCGCTTCGTCTGCCGCCTGCGGGATCACCGCGGAATCGACGACGTGTTGCGGCACGGCATTGCGCCGTGCCTCTTCTTGTTGCTCCATCTCCCCGGCCTCCGGTCCAGGGCCGCTTGGGCCAGGCGGCCACTGCGGCATTTTTTGCTTGTATGTAAAGACTTAGTCTAAAGACATGGCGGATTATGCCAAGACTGGCACGACGCGCATCAACTTTCTTTGATGGGGAACTGGAAGCCGCGCTCGAAAAGCCCGCCCAAGGGGACCGGATAAGCCCTGGGGTGGACAGCTGGGATGCCCCGCCGCACGCTTGTGGCGCGCGGGCAGGTAGCGGGTAGAAAGCGGGCGGCGCGGCGCCGGCGGCCGGAGTCAGACCATGCCGTCGTCGGCGGTGATCACGGCACCATTGATGAATTGCGACTGGTCGGACGCCAGCAGCAACAGCAAGCCGTCTAGATCGTCGGGCTTGCCCAGGCGCTTGCGCGGCAGCATCTGGATCAGCTTCTGGCCGGCGTCCGAGTCCCAGTGGTGGTGGTTGATCTCGGTATCGATATAGCCGGGACAGATCGCGTTGGTGTTGATGCCATGGCGCGCCCATTCCAGCGCCATGGCCTTGGTCATGTGCACCACCGACGCCTTGCTCATGCAATAGATGCCGATCTGCGACAGCACCTTCAGGCCAGCCACCGACGCGACATTGACGATGCGCGCCTGCGGCAGCGGGCTGCCGTTCTTCTCGGCGCCCTTGGCCCGCGCGATCATGCGCTTGGCCACTTCCTGCGCGACGAAGAAGGCGCCGCGGGTATTGGTGTCGAAGACGAAATCGAAATCGTCCGGCGTGACGTCGGTCAGCTTCTGCGTGGTCGACACCCCCGAGTTGTTGACCAGGATGTCGATAGAGCCGGCTTCGGTTTCCGCATGCGCCACGGCGGCGCGGATGCTGTCCGGATCGGTGACGTCGAGTCGCACCACGTGTGCGCTGCCGCCCTCGGCCTCGATCGCCGCGCGCAGTTCCTTGAGGCGCTCGGTGCGGCGCGAGGCCAGCACGACCTTGGCCCCGGCGGCGGCCAGCACCGTGGCAAAACGCGAGCCGAGCCCGCTTGACGCGCCTGTGACCAGCGCTACCTTGCCTTCCAGATTGATCGACAAACCCATGATGACCTCTTGTGCGGGCGCCCCTCCAGCCTCTTCAGGTGCGGAAGGCGGCATACCATAAAAAAGAACGACCGTTCCAAAAAAATCCTTGCCTGTGGGTGGCGAGTCCCGGACAATGCCGGAGATTCTAAGAACTTGGCCCGCAAAGGGAAAGAGGGAAAACGAGCGATCCGGCCGGCTATCGGCCGCAAACAGCCGTCAAAATTCCTCCCCGTGCCCGCCGGCGCAGGTTCGAGCAGAACGATCACCGCACTTCCCACAATTGCAAAGCTAGCAGCAAAGAAATAGAGGGTTAGAGACAATGGATCAGCAACAGCTCCTGGAGCAGTTCGGCCCGCGTGAAGCCATGGAATACGACGTGGTCGTCGTCGGCGGCGGCCCCGCCGGCCTGGCCACGGCCATCCGCCTGAAGCAACTCGCGCAGGAGAAGGGCAGCGACGTCAACGTATGCGTGCTTGAAAAGGGTTCCGAACCCGGCGCGCATATCCTGTCGGGCGCCATCATGGATCCGCGTGCCCTCAACGAGCTGTTCCCGAACTGGCAGGAACTGGGCGCACCGCTGAACCAGCCGGTCACCGAAGACAAGTTCCTGTTCCTGAACGAATCCGGCTCCAAGGGCACCCCGCCGGCGCTGCTGCCGGAGTGCTTCCACAACCACGGCAACTACATCATCAGCCTGTCGAACTTCGTGCGCTGGCTGGGCCAGCAGGCCGAGGCGCTGGGCGTGGAGATCTTCCCGGGCTTCCCCGCGGCCGAAGTGCTGTACAACGAAGACGGCTCGGTCAAGGGCGTGGCCACCGGCAACATGGGCATCGGCAAGGAAGGCGAGCCCACCGACAACTTCCAGCTCGGCATGGAACTGCATGCCAAGTACACCATCTTCGCCGAAGGCGCGCGCGGCCATCTGGGCCGGCAGCTGATCGCCAAGTTCGGCCTGGATGCCGGCAAGGATCCGCAGAGCTACGGCATCGGCCTGAAGGAACTGTGGGAGATCGACCCGGCCAAGCACAAGCCCGGCCTGGTGGTGCACACCGCCGGCTGGCCGCTGGATCCGGCCACCTATGGCGGCTCGTTCCTGTACCACATGGAAGACAACAAGGTCGCGGTCGGCTTTGTGGTCGGCCTGGACTACACCAACCCGTGGCTGTCGCCGTTCGAGGAATTCCAGCGCTTCAAGACGCACCCGGAAATCCGCCAGTACTTTGAAGGCGGCAAGCGCCTGAGCTACGGCGCGCGCGCTATCACCGCCGGCGGCCTGCTGTCGCTGCCCAAGACCGTGTTCCCGGGTGGCGCGCTGGTCGGCTGCGATGCCGGCTACCTGAACGCCTCGCGCATCAAGGGCAGCCACGCCGCGATCAAGACCGGCATGCTGGCCGCCGAGGCCGCGTACGACGCACTGCAGGGCGGCCGCCAGCACGACGAGCTGACCGCCTACCCCGCCGCGTTCGAGCAGAGCTGGTTGTACAAGGAACTGCTGCAGGCCAAGAACTTCAAGCAGTGGTTCAAGAAGGGCCGCACCACCGCGACGCTGATGACCGGCATCGAGCAATGGCTGCTGCCCAAGCTGGGCATCCGCAACCCGCCCTGGACCATCCACCGCGTCAAGCCGGACCACGTGTACCTGAAGCCGGCGGCCGAATGCGAGAAGATCGTCTACCCGAAGCCGGACGGCAAGCTGACCTTCGACCGCCTCAGCTCGGTGTTCATCAGCAACACCAACCATGAGGAAAACCAGCCGGCGCACCTGACGCTGAAGGACGCCAGCGTACCGGTCAACATCAACTGGGACAAGTACGCCGGCCCCGAGTCGCGCTACTGCCCGGCGGGTGTGTACGAGTTCGTGCAGGACGAGACCTCGGGCAAGGAACGGCTGCAGATCAATGCGCAGAACTGCGTGCACTGCAAGACCTGCGATATCAAGGACCCGACGCAGAACATCGTCTGGGTCACGCCGGAAGGCGGCGGCGGTCCGAACTACGTCGGCATGTAAGCCCCCGGCGCGCAAGCGCCTGGCGCATGGAACGGCACCGGTCTCCCGGTGCCGTTTTTTTTATTGGCGCGCTGCTGAACGCAGGTACCGAGGCCGCCGGTCGCCGGCTACAGCGGCAGGCGCGTCGTGGACAGCAGCTGTTCGTAGATGTAGCACTGCAGCAGCGTCATCTCGCGCTCTGCCAGCACGTCGAAGGCCACACCGAAGGCCGGGAATTCGGCATCGTCCTGGCTGGCTGCTCCCGGCGCCGCCCGGATCCAGCCGTCGACGATGACTTCGCTGTCGAACGACGCGGCCCGCAGCTGGAAGCGCAGCCGCACGCGGCTGCCCGGCGCGGGCGACGGCGCGGTGGTCTGCACCAGCGCTCCGCCGGTGCTGAGGTCGGACAGCAGCGCCAGCCGGGCCGTACCCGTCCGCACCGCGACGGCCACGCCATGATCGTCATCGTCGTCTTCCGGGGGCTCGGTCAGGTATGCCGCCAGACGCGTTGGCACGCGCGCCGCCTTGCGTACCGGGGTCGCATGCAGGTTGGTCGGCGCCGACAGCACCAGGTAACGGAACGGGCTGCGGCAGACCGCGGTGATGGTCGAGGTAAAGCTATGGATCGCCTGCCCGGAGAAGCCCCGCAGCAACACGGTGTCGCCCGCCTGCAGCGGCAGGTCGCGCCCGCCCAGTTGCGGCCAGGTCACGAACAGCCCCTGCTCGATAAAGCCGATCAGGCGGCTGGCGGCGGCGCGCGCGGACTCGCCTTCGTGCTTGACGTGAAGCAGCGTACCGACCTGCAGGCCAAGCGGCCCGGGCGCGGTGCGGGTGGCGGCCTCGGCATCGCCGCTATTGCCGCTATTGCCGCTATTGCCGCTATTGCCGCTATTGCCTCTATCGTCGGTGTCATCGCTATTGCCGCTATTACCGGCGCGGCAGACCACGCCGTGGCGGAACACCAGCGCCAGGTCGCGCGCATCGGGGATGACGCTGCCGCTGCCGAGCACCAGGTTGCCGTCGCCGTCTAGCAGCGACCAGGGCAGCGGGTGTCCGACCGGGAGATCGTTGGGAGTGAGCTGGATCATGGTTGTTTGCAAAGGGCCCCGCGTTTGTCGCCGCGCACGGGGCATGGCAAACCCACGGCGGAGCTGCCGGGCAGTATCCGCCACCTGTATCCGGGATCTATCGGCCGTTGGCCAAAGAAATTTAGCGAATACTGCGGGTCGAGGCCGCCATGTTTAGCACCGGCAATCTGCGGCAAGCTTGACGCGCAACAACTTCGCCAGCACAATCGCACAAAGCTGTCTGACAGCCTGACATATCTACCCATGACCCTGCACCGCCCGGCCTCCCTGGCCAGCCGCATCGCCCAGTCCTTGCACGACGACATCCTCGCCGGCCGCTACGCCGCGGGCGGACGCCTGCCCGCCGAAGCGAGCCTGGCCGACACCTTCGGCGTAAGCCGGCCGATCGTGCGGGAAGCCATCGCCCAGCTCAAGGCCGACGGCGTGCTGGTCACGCGCAAGGGTTCCGGTGCCTTTGTTTCGGAAACCCCGGGCGGCCAGGCCTGGCGCGTGGCGAGCGCACCGGACGGCGGACCGACGCTGGCGCAGCTGTTCGAGCTGCGCCGCGTGGTCGAGACCGCCTGCGCCGAGATGGCGGCCGAGCGCCGTACCGCAACCGATGTCGATGCGATCCGCGCCGCACTCGCGGCCATGCAGGCGCAGGCCGACGGCCGTGGCGACATGGCCAACGCGGCTGCCGCCGACATGGCCTTCCACCACGCCATCGCCGAAGCCGCGCACAACCCCTGCTTTACCGGCCTGACCGACTTCGTCAGCCAGCAGATGCTGGCGGCACGACAGCGCGCATGGGAGAACACCGCGCGGCTCGGCGCAGCCACCGGCAGCCCGCGCGCCGCCGACACCGAACACACGGCGCTGGCCGACGCCATCGCCGCCGGCAATGCCCCGGCAGCGCGCGAGGCTGCGCAACGGCACCTGGCCGCCGCGGCCTCCCGGCTGGGCCTGGCGGGCTGAATTCCGCCACACAGCAGTCAGCACTGGCAACAAACCTCAGCAACAAGGAATCGAGCATGGAAAAGGTGGATTGCGTCGTCATCGGCGCGGGTGTCGTAGGACTGGCAGCCGCGCGCGCCCTCGCGCTGCAGGGCCGCGAGGTGATCGTCCTGGAAGCCGAGAACGCCTTCGGCACCATCACCAGCGCGCGCAACAGCGAAGTCATCCACGCCGGCATCTACTACCCCGCCGGTTCACTGAAGGCGGAGTTGTGCGTACGTGGCAAGGCCATGCTGTACGACTACTGCGCCACGCACCACGTCGCGCACCAGCGCTGCGGCAAGCTGATCGTCGCCACCAGCGCGGCGCAGGTGGCCACGCTGGACGGCATCCGCGCCAAGGCCGCGGCCAACGGCGTCGACGACCTGCGGCTGCTCTCGCGCGACGAAGCGCAGGCGCTGGAGCCGCAGCTGCAATGCCATGCCGCGCTGCTGTCGCCCTCCACCGGCATCGTCGACAGCCACGGCCTGATGACCGCACTGCTGGGCGATGCCGAGAACGCGGGTGCGATGCTGGCGGTGCAGTCGCCGGTGCTGGGCGGCGCGATCACCGCGGACGGGATCCGCCTGGAAGTGGGCAGCGAGGATGGCGGCGCGACCACGCTGCTGGCGCGCACGGTCGTGAACTCGGCCGGCCTGACAGCGCCGGAACTGGCGCGCCGCCTCGATGGCATGCCCGAGGCCCATATCCCGCCGCAGTACTACGCCAAGGGCTGCTATTTCACGCTGGCCGGGCGCGCGCCGTTCTCACGGCTGATCTACCCGGTGCCGGAGGCCGCCGGCCTGGGCGTGCACCTGACGCTGGACCTGGGCGGCCAGGCGCGCTTCGGCCCCAATGTGCGCTGGATCGATGACATCGAGTACAGCGTCGACCCGGCCGATGCCGACAGCTTCTATGACGAGGTGCGCCGTTACTGGCCAGGACTGGCCGACGGCGCGCTGCAGCCGGGCTATGCCGGCATCCGCCCGAAGATCAGCGGCCCGCACGAAACGGCGGCGGACTTCCGCATCGATGGCCCCGCCGTGCATGGCGTGCCGGGGCTGGTTCACCTGTTCGGCATCGAGTCGCCGGGGCTGACCTCGTCGCTGGCGATCGCCGAGCGCGTCTGCGCCGCGCTGGCCTGAAGCGCATCGCCGCCTGCCGCACCCTCCGCGCGGAAGCTCATCGCCGCGCAGAAGGCGCCGGCCGCTGCGGCCAGGGCGGCCAGCCCGAAGGTGTGTTCGGGCGCCAGCGCATTCCAGGTCCAGCCCATGGCGAGCCCCCCGAGCGTGCCGCCGACGCCGTAGGAAATCCCCGTGTACAGCGCCTGCCCGCGTCCCTGCAGCGGCCCGGCAAACCATGCCTGCAGCCGCTTCAGGCTGGCGCTGTGGTGCGCGGCGAAAGTGGCCGCGTGCAACACCTGCACCAGCGCCATCAGCCAGGCAAGCTGCGCGAAGTAGCCGGTCAGGCCAAAGCGGACCGCAGCCAGCACGAAAGTGCCGGCCAGGATCGTGCGCAGCGCGAAGCGCGCGAACAACAGGCCCTGGTAATAGAAGAAAACGATTTCGGCGACCACGCCGATGGTCCACATCACGCCGATGGCGAACTTGCTGTAGCCAAGCTTCTCCAGCCACAGCGAATAGAACACGTAGAGCGCGGCGTGCGCGAACATCATCAGGAAGGCCGATGCCAGGAACCACGCCACGTCCGGCCGGAGCAGCAAGGGCAGCGCGCGCGGCGCGGGCACGCGCGGCCCGTCGTCGACGGCATCGCGCATGCTCAGCACCACGCCTGCCAGGATCGCCAGCAAGCCGCTGGCCACCCACGGGAAGGCGCGCATGCCGACCATCTCGAACAGTGCCCCACCGGCCAGCACCGCGCCAATAAAGCCGACCGAGCCGAACATGCGGATGCGGCCATAGCTATGGTCAAAGGCGCCGTAGCGGCGCAGCGTGGAGATGGTGAGGGCATCGCCCAGCGGCGACATCGCGCTGGTGAGCAGGCTCAGCGTCAGCATCATCGCCATCATGCCGCCGTAGCTGCCCACGCCGGGCAGCATCAGGAACGCCAGCAGCGAGGTGAACGCGCTCACGCGCAGGATGCGCACGCGTGTGTGCATTACGTCGGACAGCCAGCCCCACAGGTAGGGCCCGACGATGCGGCTGACCTGGAAGCTGGCCATCAGCACGCCGATCTGCACCGGATTGAAACCGCGATCGGCGAAATACAGGCTCACGTACGGCGAGATGACGCCGACATAGCCGTAGTAGCCAAGATAGAAAAGCCCGAAGCGGGCGTAATCCGGGCGAGCGGTACCCATGGCACCGCCAGCCCCAGGGAGCGTGCTCAACTCAGCGCGTCTGGCCGACCTGCGCCGGAATGTGCGGCGTGTCGGTCTTGACGTCGCCGCATTGCGCGCGGTGGCGCAGCGCGTGGTCCATCAGCACCAGCGCCAGCATGGCCTCGGCGATCGGCGTGGCGCGGATGCCGACGCACGGGTCGTGGCGGCCGAAGGTTTCGACCGTGGCGGCATTGCCGGCCTTGTCGATCGACTCGCGCGGCGTGCGGATCGAGGACGTCGGCTTGATCGCCAGCGACACGGTGACATCCTGGCCGGTGGAAATGCCGCCCAGCACGCCGCCGGAATTGTTGGTGCGGAAGCCGTCAGCGGTCAGCTCGTCGCCATGCACGCTGCCCCGCTGCGACACGCTGTCGAAGCCGGCGCCGATCTCCACGCCCTTGACTGCGTTGATGCCCATCATCGCGTGCGCGATATCGGCGTCGAGGCGGTCGAACAGCGGCTCGCCCAGCCCGACCGGCACGTTGCTGGCCACCACCTCGATGCGCGCGCCGACCGAATCGCCGTCGCGGCGCAGCGCGTCCATATAGGTTTCCAGCTCGGGGATGATGTCGGCGTTGGGCGCGAAGAACGGATTCTCGGGCACATGCGACCAGTCGGCGAACGGCACCGCGATCTCGCCCAGCTGCGACATGTAGCCCCGGATCTCGGTGCCGTACTGCTCGCGCAGCCACTTCTTGGCCACAGCTGCCGCGGCCACCACCGGCGCGGTCAGGCGAGCTGACGACCGGCCGCCGCCGCGATAGTCGCGGATTCCGTACTTCTGCCAATAGGTGTAGTCCGCGTGTCCCGGGCGGAAGGTCTCGACGATATTGCCGTAGTCCTTGCTGCGCTGGTCGGTGTTGCGGATCAGCAGGCAGATCGGGGTGCCGGTGGTCTTGCCCTCGAACACGCCGGACAGGATTTCGACCTGATCGGGTTCCTTGCGCTGGGTGACGTGGCGCGAGGTGCCGGGCTTGCGGCGGTCCAGGTCGCCCTGGATATCGGCCTCGCTCAGCGCCATGCCCGGCGGGCAGCCATCCACCACCGCGCCGATGGCGGGGCCGTGCGATTCGCCGAAGGTGGTGACAGTGAAGAGCAGGCCAAGGGTGTTGCCGGACATGATGGAAACCGCACAGGAATTGGGGACGGCCTCCATTGTAAGGCCAATGCCCGGCCGCTGGCGGCCCGGCCGGCTCAGGCCGCCGCGGTTTCCGGTGTGAATTCGGGGTAGAACTCCGCCCGCATCCGTTCCATATAGGCCACCAGGTTGGCGTGCCCTTCCGCCGCGGTGCGGATCGGCGTGTCGAACGTGGGACACAGCAGGCTGCCGGCGAAGGCAAACAGCGTGGCGTCGGCGCCGCATGGCTTGTCGCCCATCAGGTAGCGCTTGTCGCCCAGGATATCGGCGATCGAGGTCACGCCCTTGCTGGCCAGTGCCACCAGTTCTTCCTCGCTGTGCCGGCCCAGCCCCTGCCCCCAGAGCGTCTTCTTGACCTTGTAGCGCACCAGCCGCTCGGCCAGGCCGCGCACAGGCGCCGGCACGCCGCGGAAGAACTGCGCCGGTCCTTTATCGAAATTGGCCTGGTCGAGCCAGCGCACCCGCGCCACCGCCCAGTACAGGTGGTCTTCCATCAGCTTCTCGGCGGCCCAGGCGATGCCGCGCTCGGCCGGGCTCAGGCCGGCGTCGAAGTCGATGTGGTAGGTCTTCTCGATTTGCCAGCGGATCATGGTCGAATCCGCCACGACCCGGCCCATGTCGTCGAGGTACGGCAGCTTGCCCTTGGGCGCTCGCCGCAGGCTGCCGGGGCGCGCCTGATATGGCAGGCCGGCGAGCTTGAGCAGCATCTCTGCCTTGGTGACGAAGGGGCTGGCGTCAGGCAGCCCGAAGGCCGGGCCGAAGGTATAGAGCGTGATCATGGTGGGTCGGGGTCCGCGTAGGAGAACATGCATTCAGCGCCAGTCGCCGCGCAGGGCCTGCACCATCTGCTGGAGCCCCTCAGGCGTGGCCGCCTCAGGCGGCACCGGCTCGCCCACCACCAGTTCCAGCCGGTTCAGGATGCCGCGGCGGAACGGCCGCGACATCGCCGGTGCGTCCTTGCGGGAGAAGAAGCTGCCCCACAGCCCGCGCAGCGCCATCGGCACCACCGGCACCGGCGTGCGGCGGATGATCTGCTGCACGCCCTGGCGGAACGGGTTGATCTCGCCGGTGGCGGTGATCTTGCCCTCCGGGAAGATACAGACCAGGTCGCCCTCCTCCAGTGCCTGCGCCACGCTGTCATACGCGCGCTTGAGCATGTCCGGGTGTTCGTGCGCGGGCGCGATCGGGATTGCGCGGGCCTGGCGGAAGAACCACGACAGCAGCGGCACGCTGAAGATGCGGTAGTCCATCACGAAGCGCACCGGGCGCGGGCTGCATGCCATCAGCACCACCGCATCGGCAAAGCTGACATGGTTGCAGACCAGCACCGCCGGGCCGTCGGCGGGAATGCGCTCGGCGTTCACGCGGCGCAGCCGGTACAGGGTGTGGACGAGGATCCAGGCGATAAAACGCAGCAGGAATTCCGGCACCAGCGAGTAGATATAGACCGCCACCACCGCATTGAGCAGCCCCACCACCAGATACAGCTGCGGGATGCTGTAGCCGGCCAGCGCCATCGCCACGCCCAACAGCGACGCCGCGATCATGAAGAAGCTGTTCAGGATGTTGTTGGCGGCGATGATGCGCGCGCGGTGCGTGGGCGCGCTGCGGCTCTGGATCAGCGCGTACAGCGGCACGCTGTAGAAGCCTCCGAACATCGCCAGCAGGAACAGGTCGGCCAGCACGCGCCAGTGGCGCGCCTCGGCCAGGAAGCCGCCGATGCCGGTGAGCGCGCCCGGTGGCTGCCCCTGGCTGGCAAAGTACAGGTCGATGGCGAACACCGTCATGCCGATCGAGCCGAACGGCACCAGTCCGACCTCCACATGGCGCCCGGACAGCCGCTCGCACAGCAGCGAGCCGGTGCCGATGCCCAGCGAGAACACCGCCAGCAGCAGCGTGACCACATTCTGGTCGCCGCCCAGCACGTCCTTGGCATAGCTGAAGAAGGAGGTCAGGAAGGTCGCGCCGAGGAACCACAGCCACGAAATCCCGAGCAGGCTCTGGAATACCGTGCGATTGCCGTGCGCCAGCACCAGGTTGCGCCAGGTCTCGGAAAAAGGATTCCAGTTGATGCGCAGTTCCGGCTGGGGCGCCGGCGACACCGGGATCCGGCCCGACACGACTCGCCCCGCCACGGCGATCGCCACGCACACGGCGCCGACATACAGCGGCCCCACCACCGTGCCGCCCTGCTGCAATCCTGCCAGCTCGCCGCCGATCAGCGTGCCGATCAGGATCGCGACAAAGGTGCCCATCTCGACCAGCCCGTTGCCGCCGACCAGCTCGCTTTCATCCAGGTGCTGCGGCAGGTAGGCAAACTTGACCGGCCCGAACAGCGTCGAATGCAGCCCCATCAGGAAGGTGCCGGCGTAGAGCAGCGGCGCGCTGTGCCAGGCAAAGCCGGCCAGGCCAAGCACCATGATGGCGATTTCCAGCGACTTCACCAGCCGGATCAGGCGCGACTTCTCCATCTTGTCGGCGACCTGCCCGCTGGTGGCTGAGAACAGCACGAACGGCGCGATAAAGATGGCCGAGATCAGGAAGGCGGCGCTGCGCGCGTCCACGCCCTCGAACAGCGCCGTGTGGTAGGTCACCAGCGAGGTGAAGGCGACCTTGAAGACGTTGTCGTTCATCGCCCCCAGGAACTGGGTCCAGAAAAAGGGGGCGAAGCGGCGCGCGCCGAGCAGTCGGAACTGGCTGTGTTGGCTCATGGATGACCGGTCGGCCTGCTGGGGCCGCCGCGGAAATGGAAACGCCGGCAATTTGCCGGAGCCGGAAACCGGCCGCCATCATGCCACCACCACGCGGCCGCGCGGCGCCAGTCGCAACAATTTTCCGAAGGAAGCTACAGGATGGGCTGCCCCGCCGCCCGGATGGGCGCAGGCCGGGCGTTCAGGGCCGCTCTTCCGGCCAGTCGCGGATATAGGCCTTGAGCATCTTGTTCTCGAAGCTCTGGTCCTCGACCACCGCCTTGGCGACGTCGTAGAAGGAAATCACGCCCATCAGCGTGCGATTGTCGAGCACCGGCAGGTAGCGGGTGTGACGCTCAAGCATCATCCGGCGCACCTCGTTGACGTCGGTTTCCATCGTGCAGGTCAGCGGCGCATCGTCCATCACCTTGCGGATGCTGCTGGTGCCGAGGGTGCCGCCGTTGCGGGCCAGGGTCTCGATGATCTCGCGGAAAGTCAGCATGCCGACCAGGTCGCCGTATTCCATGACCACCAGCGAGCCGATATCGCGCTCGGCCATGGTGTTGGCGGCGATCAGCAAGGAGGTGTCAGGCGTCACGGTGTAGAGCGTATTGCCCTTGATCTGCAGGATGTCGCTGACTTTCATGTTGGTCTCCGCTGCCTTGTACTGAGCTGTGCCGAACTGCGCTGAAAGCATCGCAGGGCGATGCCGGCCACTTCGTTATCTGTTTAGGGATGTGCGGGCAGAGATGCCCGTGCGACCGATCCTAGCCCAAACCAGCCGGCAAAGTAAAGCAGGAGGCCGGTTTGCGGGTGATGGCGCAGCGTGGGCGCGCGCACGATGCTACGATGCTGGCCGGAGATAACTACACCCGACCGACCATGTCCGGAACCCGCTTCGACACGCTGGCGCTGCACGCCGGCGCCGCGCCAGACCCCGCCACCGGGGCGCGCGCCACCCCCATCCACCTGACCACCTCCTTCGTGTTCCGCGACAGCGAGCATGCTGCATCGCTGTTCAACATGGAGCGCGCGGGCCACGTCTATTCGCGCATTTCCAACCCGACCGTGGCCGTGCTGGAAGAGCGCATCGCCGCGCTGGAGAACGGCGCCGGCGCGATCGCCACCGCCTCGGGCCAGGCCGCGCTGCACCTTGCCGTGGCCACGCTGATGGGCGCCGGCTCGCACGTGGTGGCCTCGTCGGCACTGTATGGCGGCTCGCACAACCTGCTGCACTACACGCTGCGCCGCTTCGGCATCGAGACCACCTTCGTCAAGGCGCGCGACATCGACGCCTGGCGCGCCGCGATCCGCCCCAATACCAAACTGCTGTTCGGCGAGACGCTGGGCAACCCGGGGCTGGACGTGCTCGACATCCCCACGCTGGCGCAACTCGGCCAGGACAACGGCATCCCGCTGCTGGTCGATTCCACCTTCACCACGCCCTACCTGCTGCGCCCCTTCGATCTCGGCGCCGGCCTGCTTTACCATTCCGCGACCAAGTTCCTGGGCGGCCACGGCACCACCATCGGCGGCGTGCTGGTGGAAGGCGGCACGTTCGACTTCGAGAAGTCGGGCCGCTTCCCGGAGCTGTCAGAGCCGTACGAAGGCTTCCACAACATGGTGTTCACCGAGGAAAGCACGGTGGCGCCCTTCCTGCTGCGCGCGCGCCGCGAAGGCCTGCGCGACTTCGGCGCCTGCATGAACCCGATGGCGGCATGGCAGTTGCTGCAGGGCGTGGAGACGCTGCCGCTGCGCATGAGCCGCCACGTCGACAACACCCGCAAGGTGGTGCAGTTCCTGGCCTCAAACCCGATGGTGGAGTCGGTGTCGTACCCCGAACTGGAATCGCACCCCGACTATGAACTGGCCAAGCGCCTGCTGCCGCGCGGCTGCGGCGCGGTGTTCAGCTTCAACCTGAAGGGCAACCGCCTGGCGGGCCAGCGCTTCATCGAAAGCATGTCGCTGTTCTCGCACCTGGCCAACGTCGGCGATGCGCGCTCGCTGGTGATCCACCCGGCGTCGACCACGCACTTCCGCATGGACGCGGCGGCGCTGCAGTCGGCCGGCATCGCCGAGGGCACGATCCGCCTGTCGATCGGCCTGGAAGACCCGGACGACCTGATCGACGACCTCAAGCGCGGCCTGAAGGCCGCCGAGAAGACCATGACCAAGGGAGGTCAGGCCTGATGGAACTGAACGTTGCAGGCCAGCCGGCCTACGCCTATACCGGCGGCAAACCCTTCGATCCCGCCCTGCCCTGCGCCGTGTTCGTCCATGGCGCGCAGAACGACCACAGCGTGTGGGCGCTGCAGACGCGCTGGTTCGCCAACCACGGTTTTTCCGTGCTGGCGGTGGACCTGCCCGGCCATAACCGCAGCCAGGGCACGCCGCTGGCCACTGTCGAGGCCATGGCCGACTGGGTGATGGAGCTGGTGGCTGCCGCCGGCGTCAAGGCGCCGGCCTTCGTGTTCGGGCACAGCATGGGCTCGCTGATCGCGCTGGAATGCGCGGCGCGGCATCCGCAGGCGGTGCGCGGCATCGCCCTGCTGGCCACGGCCTATCCGATGAAGGTTTCCGATGCGCTGCTTGATGCGTCGCTGAACCGTGAGAGCGAGGCCATCGCCATGGTCAACGCCTGGTCGCATTCGAGCCTGGCCAACAAGCCCTCGTCGCCGGGTCCGGGCGCGTGGATGCACGGCGGCAGCCAGCGGCTGATGGAGCGCGTGTCGAGAAACAACCCGCAGGCGCATGTGTTCCACAACGACTTCTCCGCCTGCAATGCCTACGCACACGGCGAGGAAGCCACTGCCGCGGTGGCCTGCCCGGCGCTGTTCATCACCGGCAGCAAGGACATGATGACCTCGCCCAAGGCGGCGCAGGCCCTGGCCGGCAAGATGGGCAAGGCGAGCATGGTGTCGGTACCGTGCGGCCATGCGCTGATGGGCGAGCGCCCGGACGAAGTGCTGGACGCGCTGGCGGGCTTCGCCCGCAAGGTGGTTGCGGCAGGCTGACGCCGCACAGGATGGCTGGCCGGCTGCCGGCGGCCATCCTCCCTTCAGGGGCATGGAAGGTCTACACTGCACAAAAGACCTGCCGGAGACATTCATGGCTCACGCGCGCGCCCGCGAGTTCGCGAACTTCGCGGCCTTCTACCCCAACTACCTGAGCGAGCACCAGGACCGTACCTGCCGGCGGCTGCATTTCATCGGCTCCACCGTGGCGCTGCTGTGCCTGGTGGCGCTGGTAGTGACCGGCAACGCGTGGTGGTTGCTGGGCGCCGTGGTCGCCGGCTACGCCTTCGCCTGGGTCGGCCATTTCGGCTTCGAGAAAAACCGGCCGGCGACCTTCCGCCATCCGCTCTACAGCCTGATGGGCGACTGGGTCATGTACGCCGATATCTGGCGCGGCAAGATCCCGTTCTGACCACGGGCGACCTTGCCCGCGGCCTGCGGAGTCACACCTGCCCGTGCCAGCCCGGCGGCACCACTTCCAGCGTGCGCCGCTGCTGCGCGGCGTCGTCCGCTGCCGGTGGCAGGCCGGCTGGTTGCTGGTTGAAGACCGCCTCCAGCGTCTGGTCCAGCTGCGGGTTGTCCAGCACCGACCTGAGCGAGTCGGCGCCACGCAGGTGTTGCGCCAATGCCGTGCGCGGCAGCCGCGGCAGATTCAGCACCAGCCGGTCGTACAACATGCGCAGCGTCACCTGCGACGGATCGCACAGCAGTGCCCAGTGGGCCTGCCCGCCCTCCTGCTGCAGCCGCCCGACCAGGTGCATGGTCTTGAGCTTGCCGAGCAGCCCCGCCAGGTAATCCGCTTCCACGCGCAGCTTGCGTCCCAGGTCCAGTTCGCCCACGCTGCGCGGGACCTCGTCGCGGGCGCGGTAGAGCAGCAGCAGCACGCCCAGTGCATCGAAGAACTCGCTGCCGGCAAAGGTGCGGCGGCGCCAGTAGCCCTGCCGGATCACCGGCATGTTGGCGGCGATGGTGGCGCCCAGCAGCGTCACCAGCCAGCTCAGGTAGATCCACAGCAGGAAGATCGGCAGCGCGGCAAAGGTGCCGTAGACCGCCGTATAGGCCGGAATATGCGTGATGAAATAGCCGAAGCCGCGCTTGGCGAACTCGAACGCGATCGCCGCCACCACGCCCGCGACGATGGCATCGCGCCACTCCACGTAGGCGTTGGGCACCGCGGTGTACAGGAAAGCAAAGGCCAGCGCCGACAGCACCACCGGGGTCGCGCTCACCAGCAGCCCGAGCCCCACCGGCATGGTGCCGACGTAGCCGGCCGAAATCGAGATCAGGTACGAACTGATCGACAGGCTGGCGCCGATCAGCACGGGGCCGAAGGTCAGAACCGCCCAGAACACCAGCACCCGCTGCGCCAGCGGACGGCGCTGCTTGACGCGCCAGATCGCGTTGAGCGCGTCTTCCACCGTCAGCATGGTCAGCACCGACGTCACCATCAGCCCGCCCAGGCCCATCGCTGTCAGCCCGCGCGCGCTTTTGGCGAACTGGCCGATATAGCGCGAGATCGATTCGCTGACGTTGCCGGGGATCAGGTTCTGGAACAGGAACGCCTCGATGGCATTGCGGAATTCGCGGAACACCGGGAACGCGGCCAGCAGCGCGAACGCCACCGTCAGCACCGGCACCACGGCAAGCACGGTGGTAAAGGTCAGGCTCGCGGATACCTGCGGCAGCCGGTCCTCGCCGGCGCGGCGTACGACATAGCGCGCCAGTGCGCGGACCTTCTGCAGGTTCCATTCCCTGCGCAGACGGGCAACGCGGGTACCAAGCATGCGGCAGCAATCTCCTCGTGGATGGATCGGTAGTTGTGAACGATGGCATCGGCCGGCAAGCGGACCGGCGACTGCCGGGATGCGGAAGCGGCGCTTCGCGGGGGAGCGCGCGCGGGGGCACATCTATAATACGCGCATTGCCTGCGGCACCTGCCGCCCCTTTCCGGCAGCGCCGGCCATCCCGCTCCATGACCGACATCCTCGTCCTCTACTACAGCCGCCACGGCAGCACCCGCAAACTCGCCGAACTGATCGCCCACGGCATCGACAGCGTCCCCGGCGCCCAGGCGCGCCTGCGCACGGTGCCGCCGGTCTCAACGGTGTGCGAAGCCACCGCTTCCGACATTCCCGCCGACGGCCCGCCCTATGCAGAGTTGCGCGACCTGGAAGAATGCGCGGGCCTGGCGCTGGGGAGCCCCACGCGCTTCGGCAACATGGCCGCCCCGGTCAAGTACTTCCTGGACGGCACCGTGGCCCAGTGGCTGTCGGGCGCGCTGTCCGGCAAGCCCGCCTGCGTGTTCACCGCCACCGGCAGCCTGCACGGCGGCCAGGAGACCACGCTGCTGTCGATGATGCTGCCGCTGCTGCACCACGGCATGCTGATCATGGGCCTGCCCTATTCCGAGAAGGGCCTGATGACGACCACGTCGGGTGGCACGCCTTACGGCCCCAGCCACCATGCCTACGTCGACAACCGCGGCCCCATCACCGACGACGAGTCGGCACTGGCCATGGCCATGGGCCGGCGCCTGGCGCAAGCCGCGCTGCGCTTGTCCGGAGCGCACGCATGAACGCACCCGCAGACAGCGACAACACGCTGCACAGCCCCTGGCTGCACCGGATCAGCGCTGGCAGCCTGGTGGCGCTGATGGTGCTGTGCATTGCCTGGGAATGGTTTTTGGCGCCGCTGCGTCCAGGCGGCTCGTGGCTGATCATCAAGTTCCTGCCGCTGCTGCTGCCGCTGCGCGGCGTGCTGACGCGCAACCGCTACACCATGCAGTGGTCGTCGATGCTGATCCTGCTGTTCTTCACCGAGGGCATCGTGCGCGCGACCAGCGACCGCGGCTTCTCGGCGACGCTGGCCTGGGTGGAGGTGGCGCTGACGCTGGTGTTCTTCGTCAGCACCATCCTGTACCTGCGGCCGTACAAGCGCCGCGCCCGCGCGGCCACGAAGGCAGCTGCAAAAGAACGCTGAGCCCGCGCTCCCCATGCAATCGATTCCCCGCCCATGACCTCGTCCCAAGACTCCTTCCTCGCCCTTTGCCGCGCGGCGCTCGGCCCGCAGCACGTGCTGACCGGGGCCGCCGACAAGGCTCCTTACCTGACCGACTGGCGCAAGCGCTATAGCGGCGAGGCGCTGGCCGTGCTGCGTCCCGGCACCACCGAGGAAGTCGCCGCCGCGGTCCATGCCTGCCATGCGCACAAGGTGGCGGTGGTGCCGCAGGGCGGCAATACCGGCCTGTGCGGCGGCGCCACGCCGGCGGCCCGGCGCGATACGGTGGTGCTGTCGCTGCAGCGGCTCAACCGCATCCGCCAGATCGATCCGCTCAACAACACCATCACGGTCGAAGCCGGCGTGGTGCTGCAGCACCTCCAGGACGTGGCACGCGAGCACGGCCGGCTGTTCCCGCTGAGTCTCGCGGCCGAGGGCAGCTGCACCATCGGCGGCAACCTGTCGACCAACGCCGGCGGCACCGCGGTGCTGCGCTACGGCAACACGCGCGAGCTGTGCCTGGGGCTGGAGGTGGTGACGCCGACGGGCGACACCTGGCATGGCCTGCGCGGCCTGCGCAAGGACAATACCGGCTACGACCTGCGCGACCTGTATATCGGCGCCGAAGGCACGCTCGGCATCATCACCGCCGCCGTGATGAAGCTGTTCCCGCTGCCGCGCGCCTCGGTCACCGCGCTGGCCGCGGTGCAGAGCCCGCGCGCCGCATTGGCGCTGCTGGCGATCGCGCAGTCGCATGCGGGGGCGATGCTGACCGGCTTCGAGCTGATGTCGGCGCGCTGCATGGCGCTCGTGACGCAGCACTACCCCCAGCTGCGCTACCCGTTCGCCGACATCCACCCGCAGCTGGTGCTGATGGAGCTGTCCGACAGCGAAGGCGAAGCCCACGCGCGCGGCATCTTCGAAACGCTGATGAATGCCGCCTTCGACTCTGGCGTGGTGCTTGACGCCGTGGTGGCCGAGTCGGTGCAGCAGTCGCGCGATTTCTGGAACCTGCGCGAGCATATCCCGCTGGCGCAGGTCGAGGACGGCAAGAACATCAAGCACGATATCGCCGTGCCGGTCTCGCGCGTGGCGGACTTCATCGAGACCACCGACGCGCTGCTGCAGAACGCCTTCCCCGGCGCGCGCATGGTGACCTTCGGCCACCTTGGCGACGGTAACCTGCACTACAACGTCTCGCCGCCGGAAGGCGTCGACCATGACGCCTTCCTTGCCAACCAGGACCAGGTCAACCGCATCGTGCACGACAGCGTGCGCTCGCACTTCGGCTCGATCTCGGCCGAGCACGGCGTGGGCCAGCTCAAGCGCGAGGAACTGCAGCACTACAAGAGCGAGGTCGAGCTGACGCTGATGCGCGCAATCAAGGGCGCGCTGGACCCGCTGGGGCTGATGAATCCGGGCAAGGTGCTCTGAGCACGCTCATGCGCCGCGCGCCAGCTCCGCGCGTATGTGGTCTGCCACGCGCTCGAGCAACTGATCCAGATGGCCGCGCAGCCGGGCAAACCCGGCATGCGGCACGAAGCGTGCCTCGTCCAGGTACAGCGCGCGGTTGATCTCGATCTGCAGGCTGTAGCGCCCGCGCGCCGGATCCGAATACGCCGTCACCAGTTCCGCGCCTTTGTACGGCCAGTTGATGCCGACATGGTAGCCAAGGCCGCGCAGGCATTGCCCCACCAGCTCGATAAACGCTTCCGGGCAGGTAGCGCCGTCGCGGTTGCTGAGGACGAAGTCCGGCCGCTCCGAGCCGTAGTCCACGTTCATGGCATTGCCGCGCGATTTCATCGAATGGCAGTCGAGATGCCACACCGCGCCGAAGCGCGCATGGTGCGCCGCCATCGCGCTGGCAAGCGCGGCATGGTAGGGATCGTAGTAGGTCTTCAGCAGTTGCTCGGCCATGGCTGGCGACAGCGGCGCGCCGTAGACCGGTACACCCGGCAGCGCCAGCCGGCGCAGCACACCCATGCCGCGCCCGGCCTTGTCACTGGGCCGCAGCGCGAACGGCATGGCGCCGCCGACCAGCGCCGGATCGATATCGTCGCGGGCGCGGTTCACGTCCACCAGCCAGCGCGGGAACTCCGCGCACAGCAGCGTGCCGCCCACCGCCGGCGCATGCCCGAACAGCTTGTCGACATAGGCGTCCCAGCCCGTCAGCAGGGCTTCGGGCGGCGCGGCCAGCGGCAGCGCGGACGGCAGGCTGCCGGCGCGGGCCTGCCCGCTGTGCGGAGAATCGATCACCAGCGGCAACGCCGCGCCAGCCGGTTCGGTAAGCGTATAAGGAAACGTCATGCTCAGAATTTATGCTGGATGCCGATGCCGGCCGTGGTCACGGTATCGCCGGCCTTGTGCGAGTTCGGGTCTTCGCGGTCGAAGAACACATAGGGCATGGTGCGCTTGCTGAGACGGTAGCCATAGGCTGCCTGCACCTTTGTCAGCCGGCCTTGCAGGTCGCGCTGCACCGCGCGCTCCATGTAGTTGACGGTCAGGCTGTGCGCGCCGTACGGTACGGTGAAGCCAACCAGCCAGTACGGCACGTCGGTGCGCGTGGTGGCGGTGCCGACGTAGCGGTCGCGCCCGTAGAGCCCATACACGTTGACCACGGTGAAGTCGTAGGACGCCACCGCCTGCACCTTGCCGCGGAAGTCGTTGGAGACCAGCCCGCCGGTCTTGGCATCGCGCGAATAGCCCAGGCCCGCGGCAAAATTGCCTGCCGCGTAGTTCAGGCCGATGTCGACCTGGCGGAAATCGTCTTCCGCCTTCACCGGCGAGCCGGTGTTGGGCGTGGCCGGATCGGGGCCCGCCAGGTTCACGCGCGCCCGCACGGAAAAGCCGCCGAAGTCGGGCGTCATGTAGCCGAGCGCATTGGACACGCGGTTGCGCGCATTCAGCACCTTGGTGCCAATCGCGGTGGCGCCGGCATCGTGGATGGCAAAGTCCACGTTCTGCGTCACCTGCGAATAGATCGGCGAACCGACGATGGTCGCCGAATCCAGCCGTCCCAGCGCAAATGCGCCGAAGCCGCCCTGCAGCCCGACGAAGGCATTGCGGAACTGCGGGTTGGTGGCCATGCCGCTGTCGGCGGAAAAGCCCTGCTCCAGCCCGAACGCGGCGCGCAGGCCGCCGCCGAGGTCTTCGCTGCCGCGCATGCCCCAGCGCGAGGCGTTGTCGACCATCTGCGTGGCCGGGCCGTCCGGTCCCTTCTGGTATTCGACGTCGGTGTCGAGGCGACCGTACAGCACCACCGATGCGTCGGCCGCGGCTGACAGCAGCGCCAGCGCGCTACCGATGCACGCATGGCGTACCTGCCGCCGAAATGGGTTGACTTGAGGTTTGACTTGAATCATGGCCTTTCTCCCTTTCCCTCGTTGGCGATGCATGACTTCCCCCGTTGGATCTCCCGTCTGCCGTCGTCTTGTTCCTGCGCGCAGCGCGAACGCTCCCCCGCCGACCCGCCACGGCGGGATGGCAGCGCAAGTCACGGAGCGAGGCGCGGCCGCGCGCGGCGGCTAGCTAGTACAACATCCCGTAAATAGCTTGAATAATTAATCGTCTCCGATATCATGGCGGGATGAGTCGAGGTCGCCATGCAACGCCAGTGAAGCTGGCGAAGAAAGAAAGACAGGAACTGCTATCGCTGATCGAGCGGAAGACGGCAGCGCAGCGAGATGTGATGCGGGCGCGAATCGCGTTGTGGGCCCACGAGGGCCACTCCAATACAGCCATTGCGCGGGAGCTGGGGATATCGGTGCAAACGGTCTGCCTGTGGCGCAAGCGCATTGCCCAGCAAGGTGCCCAAGGCATTCGCGAGGGTGAGCGCAGTGGTCGTCCGCCCCGCATCACACAGGAAGCACGATTACAGTTGATCGCGCTGGCGTGTGAAACGCAGGAACCTGAGGGACGGGTCACGCCCACGCTCGACGAGATTGTGGCGCGCGCCGTGGAGCGCGGCGTCGTCGAGCAGATCAGCCGCAGCCAGGTGCAGCGCATTCTGCAGGCCGGCGACGTGCGTCCGCACCGGGTCCAGCAATGGCTACATAGCCCAGACCCGGCGTTTCGCGAGAAGGTCAACGGGATTTGCACGCTGTACCGCAAGGCGCCTCGAAACGCGGTGGTGCTCAGTATCGACGAGAAGACCGGCATTCAGGCCATCGAGCGTAAGTACCCGGGACGTGCCCCCGCGCCGGGGCGACTGCGTCGGCGTGAGTTTGAATATATTCGTCACGGCACCCAGGCATTGATTGCCGCGCTCGAAGTGCATACCGGACAGGTGCTGGCAGAATGCCGCGACCGGCGCACCCAGGACGATCTGGTCGCCTTCATGGAGCGCGTGGCAAGCGCGTACCCGGGCAAACAGGTGCACGTCGTCTGGGATAACCTGAACACGCATCGCGCCGAAGCAGTCTGGCAGGTGTTCAACGCGCGGCACGATGGGCGGTTTCACTTCCACTTCACGCCATTGCACGCGAGTTGGGTCAATCAGATCGAGCTCTGGTTTGCCTGCTACACGCGCCGAGTGCTGCGCCAAGCGAGCCACACCAGCATCGCGCACCTGCGCGAGCGCACCGAACAGTTTGTCCGCGCGCACAATCAGGTGGCCCGCCCGTTCAAATGGAGCTTCCGGGGCTATCCGCTACAAACCGGCGCATCGTAATCGAGAATCGACATGCCAGCCTTACCCGCCAAACACTACGCTGCCGAATTGCAGGGGCAACTGCGCAGCCTGCTCGGCCACGAGCAGATCATCACGCAAGCCTACGGGCGTCACCTGCTGATCAAACGTCTGGACGACGAGGAGCCGACCGTGGTGGCTCGGCTGACCGAGCTCGGCCGCAATCGTTATGGCGCCGCCTTTCGCACCCATAGTGGGCGTTGGGAGCCGTTGCCAGGCGCAGGCTCGCTCGACGAGATGGCCCAGTTGGTCGTCACGCTCCTGGAGCCGTACCTACAGCCTGATAATTATTAAACCTATTTGCGGGATGTTGTACTAGTCGTTCAGGTGGCAGGCGGACAGGCGTCCGCCGATATCGCGCAGCACCGGCACTTCGGCGGCGCAGCGTGCGCTGGCATGAGGACAGCGCGGATGGAAGGCGCAGCCGGTGGGCGGCGCCAGCGGGCTCGGCAACTCGCCGCGGATCGGCTGGTGGCTGGCAGCGCCGCCACCCAGCCGCGGCGCGTCGGCCAGCAGCGCGCGGGTGTAGGGATGGTTTGGCGCGCCGAACACGGTACGGGCATCGCCGCTCTCGACGACGCGGCCCAGGTACATGATCGCGACGCGGTCGGACATATGCTCCACCACCGCCAGGTTGTGGCTGATAAAGACGTAGGTCAGCCCATGCTCGCGCCGCAGCTGCATGAACAGGTTGATAATCTGCGCCTGCACCGAGACGTCGAGCGCGGACACGGCTTCATCGCAGATCAGCAGCCGCGGGCGCAGCGCCAGCGCGCGGGCGATCGCCACGCGCTGGCGCTGGCCGCCGGAGAACTCGTGCGGATAGCGTTCGGCGTAGCTGGGGTCGAGTCCGACCTGCTGGAGCAGATCGCCGGCCAACCCCGCGGCCCGCGCGCGGCTGGCCAGGCGATGGTAGACCGCGCCCTCGGTGATGGCCTGGCCGATGCGCAGCCGTGGATTGAGCGAGGCATAGGGATTCTGGAACACCATCTGCACCGCGCGGTGGTAGCCGGCCGATGCAACATCCGCGCGCCGCCCTTCCCACGCGATTTCGCCGCCGCTCTGCCGCAGCAGCCCGGCCAGCATGCGGCCCAGCGTGGATTTTCCGCAACCGGACTCGCCGACCACGCCCAGCACCTCGCCCTTGCACACCTGCAGCGAGACCTCGTTGACGGCATGCACCGCCTGCACCGGCTTGCCGGCCATGCGGCCGAGCAGGCCGGGCTTGAGCGAAAAGCGTTTCTGCAACTGGCGCGTTTCCAGCAGGACAGTCATACGGCCTCCAGGGGATAAAAGCAGCGCAGCGCACGGCCGCGCACCACGGTTGCCGCGGGCGGCCGGTTGCAGGCCTCGCGCACGCGCGGGCAGCGCGGCGCGAAGGCGCATCCCGGGGGCAGCGCCGCCAATGCGGGCGCGGCCCCGGGGATCGCGCGCAGCGTGGCGCCGCGCATTTCAGGCGTGGGCAACGAGTCGAGCAGCCCGCGCGTGTACGGATGCAGCGGCCGCGCGATCAGCTCGGCCACCGGCCCCTGCTCCACCACCTTGCCGGCGTACATCACACAGACCCGGTCGACCAGGTCCTTGACCACGGCCAGGTCATGGCTGATCCAGATCGCGGCGGCGCCGGTCTCGCGCACCAGCTGCTTCATCTCGAAAAGGATCTGCGCCTGGATGGTGACGTCCAGCGCTGTGGTGGGCTCGTCGGCAATGATCAGGTCAGGCCGGTTGATCAGCGCATTGGCGATCGCCACGCGCTGGCGCATGCCACCGGACAGCTCGTGCGGATAGGCGCGCATGCGCTCCTGCGGCGCCGGGATGCCCACGCGCGCCAGCGCATCGACCGCCTGCGCGTGCGCCTGCGCGCGGGTGCGGCGGTGGTGCACCCGCACGGTCTCGACCAGCTGGTCGCCGACGCGCATCACCGGGTTCAGCGACATCATCGGGTCCTGGAACACCATCGCGATGCGATCGCCGCGCAGCGCCTGCCACTGGCGCGCCGAGCACGACAGCAGTTCCTGCCCCTTGAAGCGGATCGAGCCGCCGGTGACGCGCCCGGGTGGGTCCAGCAGGTTCATCAGCGAGAACGCCGTCACCGACTTGCCCGAACCGGACTCGCCGACGATGCCGAGGATTTCACCCGGCTCCAGCGTGAACGAGACATCGTCGACGGCTTTGAGCGGCTTGCGTCCCGCCTTGGAGAAAGCGAAGGCCGTGCTCAGCCCGGAGACTTCCAGTAGTGCCATGTGTGTCTCCGTGGCCTCAGCCGTCCAGCCGCGGGTTCAGGACGCGGCGCAGGCGGTCGCCCACCAGGTTGATCGAGCCGATCAGCAACACCAGGGCCACGCCCGGGAAGATGCTGATCCAGTACTTGTTCGACAGCATGTATTCGAAGCCGTTGGCGATCAGCATGCCGAGGGACGGCTGCGTGCGCGGCAGGCCGATGCCGAGGAAGCTCATGGTCGCTTCCAGCGTGATCGCGTGCGCGATCTGCAGCGTGCCGGTCACCACCAGCGGTGCCATGCAGTTGGGCAGGATATGGCGGAACATCACGCGCAGCGCCGGCAGCCCCTGACCCAGCGCCGCCTCGACATACTCCTTGCGCCGCTCCACCTGCGCCGCGCCGCGCACCGTGCGGGCAAAGTAGGCCCACTGCACGATCACCAGCGCCAGCAGCGTCTTGTCCACGCCCTGCCCCAGCACCGCCAGCAGGATCAGCGCCACCAGCACCGCCGGCAGGCTCAGTTGCAGGTCGACCACGCGCATGATCGCGGCATCGACGATGCCGCCGAAGTAGGCCGCGGCCAGGCCGACCGCACTGCCGACCATCAGCGCCACCACCGCGCTGATGACGCCGACGCCCACGCTGATGCGGATGCCATAGAAGATCGCGCTGACCAGGTCGCGGCCGGCGCCGTCGGTGCCGAGCCAGTAGTGCGTGTTGCCTTCATAGCCGGCGCTGCCGGGCGGCAACTCGGAGTCGATCACCGACACCGTGGCCAGGTCGTACGGGTTCTGCGGGCTGATGACATGGGCCAGCGCGGCGATCAACAGCAGGACCACGAGCAGCACCAGTGAAGCCGCCGCGACGCGGTTGGCGACGAAGCGCCGCAGCAGCGAGGGCCGCACCGGTGGCGGCGGCACGGCAGGCGCGGCGGTTGCCGCCAGCGCCGGCGCGGCAGTGTCAGGTTGGGATGCAGGCAGGGACATCGATGGGTTCTCGTTTGTGGGTCCGGTTCGTTCTTTTGCTTCTGTGGGGGATGGTGGATGCAGCCGGGCTCAGCCCGCCTTGTGGCGCAGGCGCGGATCGAGCACCACATAAAGCAGGTCGACCACCAGGTTCAGCACCACGAACAGCACCAGCGTGACCAGCAGGTAAGCCACCACCACCGGGCGGTCCAGCGCCAGCACCGAATCGATGATCAGCTTGCCCATGCCCGGCCACGAGAACACCGACTCGGTCACCACCGAGAAGGCGATCAGGTGCCCGAATTCCAGCCCGACCACGGTGACGATCGGGATCAGCACATTGGGCACCACGTGGCGCAACACCAGCCGCGCGCCGCCCACGCCCTTGGCGCGGGCAAACTTGATGTACTCCTGCCCCGCCACTTCGCGCGTGCCGGCTTCGGCCAGCCGCGCCACCAGCGAGATCTTGAACAGCGACAGCGTCAGCGCCGGCAGCAGCAGGAAGCGGATGCCCTCCCAGCTGGTCACCGACAGCGGGATGCCCAGCACGGTGCTGACCGGCCCGCGCCCACCCGATGGCAGCCAGCCCAGGTTCACCGAGAACACCAGGATGCCGATCATGCCCACCCAGAACGTCGGCATGATCACGCCGCCCAGCGAGCCCGCCATCAGCGCGCGCGCCAGCCGGCTATCCGGCCTGAGCCCGGCGAACACGCCCATCGGGATGCCGATGCCCAGCGACAGCAGCAGCGCGGTCACAGCCAGCTCCAGCGTGGCCGGCACGCGGCTGACGATCAGCTCGATCGCGGGACGGTTGTAGATAAAGGAATCGCCCAGGTCGCCGCGCAGCGCGCCCTGCGTGAAGCGCAGGTATTGCTGCAGCACCGGCAGGTCCAGCCCGAGCGCGTGGCGCGCGTCGGCGATTTCCTGCTCGGTGGCGGTGGGGCTGACCAGCAGGTGCACCGGGTCGCCGATCAGGTTGACGGCGCAGAAGGTCAGCACCGACATCAGCCACAGCACGACCAGGCTTTGCAGCAGCCGCTTCAACAAGGTTTCGAGCATAGCGATCAGGACAGGAATCGGTGAATCGGTCAGGGGTGCGCCGCAGGGGGCGCTGCAGGCGCTGCGGGGCGGATGTTGCCGGCGTAGGTAAAGCCGTCGGCGCGCGGCTGCACCACCAGCCCGGCCCGGTAGGCCCAGGCGGCGCGCAGGTGGTGCAGCGGCACGATGCCGGCATCGGCGGCCAGCATTTCGGCGGCACGGCGCTGCAACTGCTCTCGCGGCGCCGGCACCATGGTGCGCATGGAGGTTTCGACCAGCGCGTCCAGCGCGGGATTGGCATAGCCGCTGCGGTTGTTCGCGCCCAGGCCGGCGGCCTTGTCCTGCGCATGCGCCACCGCCACCAGCGGTTCCAGCGAATCGCCGCTGACCGCGCCGATGCCAAGCAGGAAGGCGCTGAACTCTGGCTTGCCGCCCTCGCCGCCCGAGGTGGCGCGCGTGATGTAGACCGAGTACGGCAACGTGCGCACCTCGGTGCGGATGCCGGCGCGGGTCAGCATCTGGCCCACGGCCTCGCAGGCCTTGGCGTCGTTCAGGTAGCGGTCGCTCGGGCAGTGCAGCGTCAGGCGGAAGCCGTCGGGATAGCCGGCTTGCGCGAGCAGCCTGCGCACCTGCGCGGCATCGGCGCGCGGCGCGGGCACGGCCGGAGCAAAGCCGAAAAAGCCTGCCGGCACCATCTGCCCGGCCGGCACCGAATCGCCCTTGGTCACGCGCGCGGCGATCAGGTCGCGGTCGATCGCGAGGCTGATGGCCTGGCGCACGCGCACGTCGCGCAACGGATTGGCGGGCAGCGGCCGGCCGGCGGCATCCTGCACATAGGGCGAGACCGCCCGCCCCTGGTCGAGCTGCAGGTAGTTGAGCATGTACGACGTCGTCGACACCGTGCGGATGCGGCCGTTGGTACGCGCGAAGGCCTCGGCAATGCTGGCCGAAGAGGCATCGATCACATCCACCAGCCCCGACAGCAGCGCCGACGCACGCGCCGGCTCCTTGGGAATGAACTGGAACACCACGCGATCCCATGGCTGCGCGCCGCCCCAGTAGCCGGGGTTGCGCGCCAGCGTCAGCTGCTGCCCATGCTCCCACGCCACCAGCCGGAACGGGCCGGTGCCGATGCTGGCCTGGCCATGGGCGAAGTCCGCCTCGCGCACGCCCTGTCCCAGCCCGTGCGGCAGCATCGCCACCATGCCGATGTTCTGCGGCAGCACCGGGTTGGGCGTGCGGGTGCGCACGCGCAGCGTCAGCTGGCCCGTGGCCTCGACCGCCTCGATGGATTTCAGGTAGGTGCGGAAGGTGCGCGCGCCCGGCAGCTTGCGCGCACGCTCGATCGAATAGCGAGCGTCCTCCGCAGTGAACGGCGCTCCATTACTGAACTTCACCCCCGGGCGCAGCTGGAATTCCCAGTTGTGGTCATCCAGCTGGCGCCAGCTGGTGGCCAGCAGCGGCACCGGGCGCAGGGCGTTGTCGAGGCCGACCAGGGTCTCGTACACGTGACCCCAGAGGTTGCGGCCAGCGGCGTCGAGCACGTGCGGGTCGGCAGCGCTGACCTCGGCTTTGTAGCCGATGCGCAGTTCGGCGGCATGCGCGGGATGGTTCCCGCCCACCAGTGTGGACAAGGCAAACGCAGTAGCCATCGCGGCCCTGGAAAATCTCGCTGATCGAAACATTGTTTCATTTACCGATACGATGTGTCGGATAATAAAACATTCGGCTGCCGCCAGTAACGAGGGTTTACCCGGCAAGACAAAATGAGGACAAAAAAATAGCGGCGCCGAAGCGCCGCCCATGACCGGACAACTGTTACGCGGCCGCGGCGTCAGCCGCCGGCAAATCCCAGTGCCCGCGACAGCGCCGCGGCCTCTTCCACCACCATCGCGACATGCCTGGCGAGCGCCTCGGGCGTGGTCCGGCTGGCCGGGCTGGCAATGCTCAGCGATGCCACCACCGCACCGCTGTGGTCGTGCAATGGCGCCGCCGCCGATACCGCATCGGCATCGCGCTCGCCCAGCGACACGGCGTGCCCGGCGGCACGGATCGCGGCAAGTTCGTCGCGCAGCTGCTCGGCGCTGGCAATGGTGCGCTCGGTAAAGCGCTCCAGGCCCTGCGCCGCCACGGCGTCGGCCACCTCGGGCGCGGCGAAAGCCAGCAGCAGCTTGCCCGAGGCGCCCACATGCAGCGGCCGCCGGTTGCCGACTTCGGTATGCACGCGCACCGATTGCGACGATTCGTGCCGCGCCACGCAGACTGATTCCAGCCCGTCGCGCACGCGCACGATCACGTTTTCGCCGCAGGCCGCGCCGATCGCGGCCAGCCGCGGTGCCACCACCTTGACCAGGTCGAACTGGTCGCGCGCGGCATTGCCCACCAGCAAGGCGTTGTAGCTGAGCTTGTAGACCGCGGCCGCGGGCTCGCGCGCGATCATGCCGCGATGCTCCAGCGTGGCCAGCAGGCGAAAGGCACGGGCCTTGGTCAGCCCCGCGCGGCGGGCCAGCTCGGTTACCCCCAGCGAAGGATGTTCGGCCACCAGCATCAGCAGGCCCAGCGCCTCGTCCACCGCGTCAACGATGTATGTCATCGAGTCTTTTTGCATGTATTCAGAAATGTCCCATGCGGATTGTAGCGGCCGGCGCCAACAGCGGGGCGGCGCGCTTCCGTCTGGCAAACACTGCCTTCGGCATATCCGAATTCCATAATCGCCGGGCGTCGCACAATACAGCCAACCCGGCCTGACCATGCGCCGGCCCAAGGACAAGAAGGCAAGAACGGAGACAACGGTGTACCTGACCCGAGCCCTGCACCGCTCGCTGCAACAGCAGCCGGACGAAATCGTTACCATCTTCCGCGGCCGGCGCCGCAGCTATCGCGAGTTCTGCGCGCGCGTCGCGCGCCTGGCCGGCGCGCTGCAGGCGCTGGGCATGCGGCCGAACGACCGCGTCGGCATCCTGGCGCAGAACTCGGACCGCTACCTCGAGTTCGCCATGGCCGCCTGGTGGGGCGGCGGCGTGCTCAACCCCGTCAACGTGCGCTGGAGCGTGCCGGAGGTGGTCTACTCGCTCGATGATTGCGACACCGGCATCCTGGTGGTCGACGACCAGTTCCTGCCGATGGCCGACGGCATCCGCGCCACGGCGCGGCGCGAACCGGTGCTGATCCATGCCGGCGACGGCGACGCGCCCGCCGGCACGCTGTCTTACGAGCGGCTGATCGACGACGCCGCGCCGGTGCCGGATGCGGAGCGCGGCGGCGACGACCTCGCCATCGTCATGTACACCGGTGGCACCACGGGCTTTCCCAAGGGCGTCATGCAGACCCACAGCTCGCTGTGGTGCGGCACCCTGCAGCGCATGGCCGACACCCCGCCGCTAAAAGGCGGCCGCGTGCTGCATACCAATCCGTTCTTCCATATCGCCGCGATCGCGCGCGTGCTGATGCAGTTCATCGCCGGCGAGACCCACGTGATCCTGCCGTCGTTCGAAGCGCGCGAGGTATTGGAAACTATCGAGCGCGAACGCATCACCGAGCTGGGCATGGTGCCGACCACCATCCAGATGCTGATCCACCACCCGGACTTTCCCTCGCGCGACCTCGGCAGCGTCCAGCGGCTGGGGTATGGCGCGTCGCCAATCAGCGCCGCGGTACTGGAACAGGCCATGGAAAAGCTGCCCAGCGTCGAATTCGCGCACTCGTACGGCATGACCGAGTCGATGATCGTCACTACCAACCCGCCAGGCAACCATGGCAGCACGGCGCGCGCGCAGGGATTGCACCTGTCGGCCGGATGCGCCGGCATCGGCATCGAGGTGAAGATAGCGGACGCTGAAGGCAACGAAGTGCCGCGCGGCACCGTCGGCGAGATCCTGGTGCGCAGCGGCGGCGTCACGCCCGGCTACTGGAACCGGCCCGAAGACACCGCCCGCGCGCTGCGCGACGGCTGGCTGCATACCGGCGACGGCGCGTACATGAACGAGCAGGGCTATATCTTTATCGTCGACCGCATCAAGGACATGATCGTCAGCGGCGGCGAGAACGTCTATTCGGCCGAGGTGGAAAACGTCATCGGCCGCCATCCCGCGGTGGCGATGAGCGCGGTGATCGGCGTGCCGCACGAGAAATGGGGCGAGGCCGTGCATGCCGTGGTGGTGCTGAAGGCTGGGGCGCAGGCGACGGAAGAAGAAATCCGCGAGCACTGCCGCGCGCATATCGCCGGCTACAAATGCCCGAAGAGCATCGAGTTCCGCCAGGCGCTGCCGCTGTCCGGTGCCGGCAAGATCCTCAAGCGGGACCTGCGCGCACCGCACTGGGAAGGCAAGGCACGCGCGGTGAACTGAGCGCGGCTGGCACGAGGGAGGCCGTGCCGGATCGGCGCGCCCTCCCCGCCGTCTCAGGCCATCTTCACATCCTGTACGGCCGTGTCCGCGATGCGGCCGCGGCGGCTGATGGTCCAGACGGTGAACGGGTCCGCGGCGCTGCGATGCTGCGTCCAGCGGGTCTTGCACGAGGCGCACTGGTGCTCGCGCGTCTGGCAGGGCACGCCCGCGCCGACGCTGCGCCAGTGCGCCTCGCCCAACGCGCGCAGCGCGCCGTGGCCGTCGGCGCAGCGTGCGTCCAGCCGCAACCGCTCGCAATGGCGGCACAGCGCTTGCCGGGACGCCTCGGGAGCAGCCGGCGCCTGCATGGCTTCTGCCGCCGCGTGTGGCAGCACCGCGGCCAGCGCATCGTCCATCTGCGCGGTCATGCCGACACGGCTGCGCGTGCGGTGCAGCGCCGCCCAGTACAGCGCGCGCACCGCGTGCGAGCCATCGCGCATGGCCGCCGCGCGGCAGCGCTCCGCATGGCTGTGCAGCGGCAGGCCGAACTCCGCCGCCGAAGCAAAGCACACCACCTGCGCCCGGCCCGCGCGGTCTTCGACCCAGCGCTCGAACAGCGTCGCCAGGCAGGCATGGTAGGCACCTTCACCGTCGTGCGCCTTGCTGTCGTGCGCTTCACGGCCGGCCTGCGCCAGCGCGAGCTTGTGCGCCTGGCGGCTGAGCGCGCGCACTTCCTCCCTGAGCTCGCTCAGCACCGGCAGCAGGCGCGCCGGGGAAGCGGTCCGCAGGGAATGGTCGGCTCCTGTTGGCAATGCGCTGGCGCGCTGGGTCTGGCTCACTGCTGCCTCCGGCTCACTGGATTTCGCTTGCCGTGCGACCCGGTGCGGACCGTCCGTCAGCGTCTGCCGATTATAGGAGTGCGTTTGTGCGCTGCAAAAGAATATCGCGCCGTCCTACCTGATACGGGTGGGTTCGCCGCCAACGGGCATTTGGTCTACTTGCAGGCAGACGGCAATGCGCCGGCATGGGGCCGCGCGCGCGCCACCGCCACACCACAGGAGAGAGCGAACATGGGCGTACTGAGCGGAATCCGCGTACTCGAATTCGAAGCCATCGGGCCGGGCCCGTTCGGCGCAATGCTGCTGGCCGACATGGGCGCCGACGTGATCCGCGTCGACCGCCCCGAGGCGCCCGCCGACCTCGGCCCGAAGAAGGCCGAAGGCGCCCGCCGCATCGACATCACCGGCCGCGGCCGGCGCTCGGTCACGCTGGACCTGAAGCAGCCCGAAGCGCAGCGCGCGGCGCTGGCGCTGATCGAGCGCGCCGACGTCGTGCTCGAAGGCTTCCGCCCCGGCACCATGGAACGCCTGGGCCTGGGGCCGGACGTCGCGCTCGCGCGCAACCCGAAGCTGGTCTACGGGCGTATGACCGGCTGGGGCCAGACCGGCCCGCTGGCGGACCGCGCCGGGCACGACCTCAACTACGTGGCACTGTCCGGGGTGCTGTCGGGCATTGGGCGCGCGGGCGAGGCGCCGGTGCCGCCGCTGAACCTGGTCGGCGACTACGGCGGCGGCGGCATGCTGCTGGCGCTGGGCGTGGTCGCGGCGCTGCTCAACGTGCAGCGCGGCGGCAAGGGCCAGGTGGTCGACGCCGCCATGACCGAAGGCGCGGCGCAGCTGGGCGCGGTGTTCTGGGGCATGCTGGCCTCCGGCACCTGGAAGGAAGCACGCCAGTCGAACGTGCTGGACGGCGGCGCGCCCTGGTACGACAGCTACCGGACCCGCGACGGCAAGTACTTTTCAATCGGCCCGGTCGAGCAGCGCTTCTATTCCGAGCTGCTGCAACGCCTCGGCCTCGATGCCAGCGAGCTGCCGGCGCAGTACGACCGCAGCGGCTGGCCGGTGCTGCGCCAGCGCTTCGAGGCAGTGTTCCAGTCCCGCACGCGCGACGAATGGTGCGCGGCATTCGAAGGCAGCGATGCCTGCGTGGCGCCGGTGCTCGAGTTCAGCGAGGCGCCGCAGCACCCGCACCACCGCGCGCGCGGCAGCTTTATCGAAGTAGACGGCGTGGTGCAGCCGGCTCCCGCGCCGCGCTTTCTCGGCACGCCTTCGGAGGTGATGCGCAGCGCCCCCGAACGCGGCCAGCACGGTGCGGCCGCACTGCGCGACTGGGGCTTCGATGGTGACGGCATCGGGCAGCTACAGGCCATGGGCCTTGGCGTGCTCCCGGCAGGCTGAGCCACCGCGCTGACGTCGCCGGCGGCGCCGGCCTTACCCTCCGTTCCTGCACTTCCCTTGCCGGCCGCCTATGCGGCCGGCATCTTTTCCGGCGCATGGCACCCGTTCCGCCGCAACCCGTCTAGGGTAGACACTGATAGGACTATCCCGCCCCGCCCATTCCGGCGGGGGGTACCGCCCCGTCCCATCCGCTACCTTGGTCGTATCCCGCCTTTCCCACACTCCTGATCCACCGAGGCAATACGACATGCGCAGCAAGACATCCCTGATTGCATTGGCCCTGGTCGCCTTTAGCGCCGCCTGCGGCGCGCAGACCTATCCGTCGCGCCCGATCACCCTGGTGGTGCCGGGGCCGCCCGGCGGCGCCACCGACACGCTGGCGCGCGCTCTGGCCGAAGACATGGGCAAGCGCCTGGGCCAGACCATCATCGTCGACAACAAGCCCGGCGGTGCCGGCGTGATCGCGGTGCAGGCCATCACGCGCGGCGCGCCGGACGGCTATACGATGCTGCTCAGCCATTCGTCGCCGCTGATCAACACGCCGCATCTGTACCGCAATGTGCAGTACGACGTGCGCCGCGACCTGTCCTTTCTCACCGAGCTGTGCATCGGCAAGATCGTGCTGGCGGTCAACCGCGACGTCCCGGCCAAGTCCGTGCAGGAACTGTTCGACTGGGCCGCCAGAAACAAGGGCAAGGTCAGCTACGGCTCGTATGGCGTCGGCACCTTTCCGCACCTGGTCGGCTCGCACCTGAACCAGACCCGCGACCTCGACATGGCGCATATTGCCTACAAGGGCGAGGCGCCCATGGTGCAGGACATGATTGCCGGCAACGTGTCGTGGGTGATCGGCTCGATGACTACCCTGGGTCCGCACATCAAGAGCGGCCGCGTGCGTCCGCTGGCCGTAATAAGCGAGCAGCGCATCAAGGAACTGCCCGAGGTTCCGACCCTGGCCGAGGCCGGGCTCAAGGAACACGAACTGCGCTCGCCGGCGTGGTTCGGCCTGTTCATGCGCTCCGGCACGCCGGCGGCGATCCTGTCGCGGCTGGAAACGGAAGCGCGCGCCTCGATCCTCTCGCCCGCCATGCGCACTCGCCTGGACGCGCTGGCCATGGAGCCGGTCGGCAACAGCCCGGCCGAATTCCGGCGCGAGTTCGATGCCACCGAGCCGGTGATCGCGCGCATGATCAAGGCCAGCGGCGCCACCGCGGAATAGGCCCTGGCCGCGGCGCCGTCAGTCCGCGTGCCGGGCGGCGCTGCGTGCCACCAGGATGGCATCGTAGCGGCGTGACACCTCGAGCTTGGCGTAAATCTGGCGCAAGTTCCACTTGACCGTGTCGACGCTCAGGTTCAGCGCCAGCGCGATGCGCTTGTTAGACATCGATTGCTCAAGCAGGGCCAGGATCTCGCGCTCGCGGCGTGTCAGCTGCCGGCCCTTGCCGGCGTCCGCCGGCGGCAGCGGTTTTGGCGGCGGCGACGGTTGCGACATGGCCGGGATGGCCACCGCCGCCGGCGCGGACGCTGCGCGCAGCCGCGCAAGGTATTCCGTACCGCATGGCGCGGCGCGGTCGAGCAAGGCCTGCACACACGCGCCCTCGTCGGCGAACGTGCGCACCAGCCCCAGTCGCTCGCCCGCGGCCAGCGCGGCCTGCAGCGATGCCGCTGCCTCGTCGGAACGGTACAGCGTGTCCAGCGCCGCCGCCTGCAGCAGGTCGGCACTGGCCATCAGCGGCTCGCGCACCGTCACGAGGGCGAGGCCGCGCATCGGCACCAGCGCAGCCAGCGCCGACGCCGGCTCGCCTGCGGCCAGCGCCAGGCGCGCGCGGCCAAGCGCCGCCAGCGCGGCAATCTCCTGGTCGCGTGGCGCCGTGCCGGCGTGCTGGCGCGCCAGCTCGTCCAGTGCGCCCTGCAGCCGCTGCGCATGGCGCAGGTCCTTGCCCGCCAGCACCATGCGCTGGCGCTCGGCCACCATGCGCGCGACGCCGCGCGGCAGGCCCCGGCGGTGGAACATGGCCTCGGCCTCGGCCAGCTCGGCCAGCGCTTCCTGGCGCGCGCCCGCCAGCCATTGCAGCCGCGCATAGCACAGCCCGGCCTCGATCAGCACGTCCGGCGTGCCGGTGCGCAGCGTCTGCAGCCGACCGGCCAGCACTTCGCTGGCCATGTCGATGCGGTCTTGTTCGTAGAGTGCCGCGGCCACCGGCACGGCACATACGCTGGCGGCAATCGAGCGCCGCCCGTACGCCTGCTGCGCCAGCGCCAGCACCTGCCGGCCCAGGCGCAAGGCTTCATACGCATTGCCCTCCTGCCACGCCACCATCGCCATCATGGCGCCGCCCAGCAGGCCCAGTTCGGTGGCGCCCGGCTGCGCCGCGGCGCGGAATGGCGCGCGCGAACGCGCCGGCTGGCCCAGCGTCGCCGCGCAGCGCAGGCCGAGGCTCATGCGCACCAGTTCGAGCTCGGGATTGCCGGCGGGCTTGCCATGCAGCGTGTCGAGCAGGGCTTGCGTGCGCGGCAGGTCGTCGCGTTGCGCGGCAATGGTGGCGCGCATCACGGTCGCGTGCCGCTCGGCATCGATGCCGCGGAGGGCGGCGCCGTGCGCCGCACTGGCCTCCCATTGACGAATCCAGTGCTCCGCCTGGCGTGGCCGCGCCGACACCACGCAGGCCCACGCCGCGGCCAGCAGCAAGGCGGGATGCGCGGCCAGCCGCGCCGGGGCGATGCGGTCGGCCCACTGCAGGAACTCGCGCAGCGGATGCATCCCGGGCAGTTGCGCCGCATTGGCCGCCACCAGCGCCTGCACGCATTCGAAATCGTCGCCCTGCAGGGCGTGCGCAATGGCGCCGGCAGGCTGGCCATGCCGCGCCAGCCAGGCGGCGGTACGCACATGCAGCGCCGGCAGCCCGGCCGGGCCGGCGCATGCCAGCTCGTGCAGCAGGTGGCTGCGGAACAGCGGGTGCAGCCGGTACCAGCCGCCTTCGGCATGGCCGGGCACGGCGTCCACGAACAGCCCGCGCGCCGCAATCTGCGCGAGCTGCTGCCCGGCATCGGCGGCGCCGGTCAGCTGCGCGGCCAGCGCCGCGTCAACCTGCCGCGGCACGGCGATGCGCTGCAGGAAGTCCAGCAGCGCCGGCGCCAGAGTGGCGGTCACTTCCTCGCGCCAGTACGCCTGCAAGGACGCGGGTGCCTGCCAGCCGCACTGTAGCGGCCCGGCCGTGTCCGGCCACGCGGCGGCCAGCTCCAGCCCGGCTGGCCACCCTTCGGTCAGCTCGTGCAGCCCCACCGCGGTGTCGATGGCGGCTTGCGCACTGTCCCCCGGGGTACAGCCATCGGCGCGCTGGCCGACGAACGCCAGCGTCTCTGCGAGTGTGAACGCCAGCGCGGCGCTGCCGAACTCGGCCAGCTCGCGGCCGGCGCGCAGCCGGGCCAGCGCCAGCCCGGTGCTGCCGCGCGCGGTGGCGACCAGGTGCAGGTGCGGCAGCCGCGCGCGCAGCAAGTCTTGCAGGAACGCCAGCGTGGCGGGCTGGCGCAGGTGGTCGAAGCCGTCCAGCATCAGGTAGACCTCTCCCGGCACACCGTCGAGCAACGCGACAAGGGCCGCCAGGGCTGGCAGCAGCGCCGCCGGACCGGCGCCGTCCGGGAACGGCGCGGCCCCGGCGCGCCGGGGCTGGACGCCGGCCTGGCGCAGGCTCGCTTCGAGCCTGGCGCAAAGCTGGCGCGGATCGTCGTCCTCGGCGGCCAGCGCCAGCCACGCCACGCGCGCGCCGTCGGCGAGCAGGCGCTGGCGCCATTGCGCCATCACGTTGGTCTTGCCATAGCCGGCGGGCGCGGTCAGCAGCACCAGCCGGCTGTGCCGGACGGCATGCAGGCTGTGCAGCAGCGTTGTACGCGGGATCGAGCAGCGGCTCACGCGCGGCGGCAGCAGCCGGGTCGCCACGACGGCGTTCAGGGTTTCCATGGGCGATTTTTTTCGCGGTGCGCAATCGAAACGGCGGGGCACGGCCCGCCTGGCCGGGGGGCGCTTCGCGGGGCGACTATAAGCGCAGCATGGCAAAGCCCGGCATCCGGCAAACCCTCCCCCACCTGTTCCGGGTGGCGCGCAGGTGCTGCGTGCGCCCCAGCACGCTGATGACACCGGCATGGCACCGGCACGGCCCGGCCCGGCATGCCGATGGCCGCGCCAGGGCGGTTTCTCCCGGCCGTGGTTTCTGCCATTACAATCGCCGCAACAACTGCCTCTTGTCCCGCCGGGGCTGGACGCCCTGGCGCTTGCGAGCCAGCGCAGCCGCCTTGCATAGGCCTTCCCTAGGTCACCCATAGGCATGCCATAGGCTTGCAAATTCCGCCGCACCGATGCCCCATTCATCCGCCAACCCTCCGTCGCCACCTGGCAGCCAGCCCGCCACGCTGCCTTCGCCGCCGTCGCGTCCTGCATCGCTGCGCAGCGCCGCGCGGGTGGTCGCGCGCGAACGCCTGCTGGCGCACCTGACCGAAGCGCGCCGCCGGCGCTGCATCGTGCTGCAGGGGCCGGCCGGGTACGGCAAGACAGCGCTGCTGAGCGCCTGGCGGCTGGATCTGCTGGCACTGGGCTTCGACATGGCTGCGCTGGCGCTGGACCCCACCGACAACGAGCGCCAGCGCTGGCTCGACCGCGTGCTCGGCTGCCTGACCGAGGTCAGCCCCGACATCACCCGCGAGGCCGTGCTGCTGGCCGACCGCGGCAGCGACGACGAAGCCGTCGAGCGCGCCATCGTGGCGCTGGTGCGCGGCATCGGCGCGCACCAGCGCGAAGTGACGCTGGTGCTCGACGACGTGCAGCACCTGGCCTCGGCAAGGGTGCTGCAGCCGCTGCAATGGCTGCTCGACTACGCCCCGCCGAATTTCCACGTGTTGCTCGCCACGCGCATGGCGCTGCCACTGTCGCTGGGGCGCCTGCGCGACCAGGGCCTGCTGCTGGAGCTGGACCAGCGCGACCTGCGCTTCACGCTGGCCGAATCGCAGCACTTCCTGCGCGCGCAACTCGGCGATATCTCCGCGCGCGACGCGCGACTGCTGCACGAGCTGGCCGACGGCTGGGTCGCCGGCCTGCAACTGTTCGCCGCGCACTGGAAGCGCAAGAAGGCCAACGCCAGCGGCATCACCTTTGCCAGCGGCTTCGTACAGGCCAACGTGCAGGACGCCGGCGCCTTCGCCGAATATTTCGAGCGCGAAGTCCTGTCGCGGCTGGCGCCCGACGAAGCCGAGCTGCTGGTGCGCGCCGCCGCGTGCGAACGCTTTACCGCGTCGCTGTGCCAGGCGCTGGGCGAACAGGCGATGGGCGAGCACGAGGTGCTGGCCCTGCTGACGCGGCTGGAGCACGAGAACCTCTTCATCACTCCCACGCACGGCCCCGAGCGTGAAGCCTGGTACCGCCTGCACCCGCTGCTGCGCGAGACCCTGGCCGAGCGTTTCCGCGCGCGCGGCGAAGCGCAGCAGCGCGCCATCCACGGGGCCGCCTGGCGCTGGTTCCGCGACCATCGCATGCTGGCCGAGGCCGTCCACCATGCCGTGCTGGCCGGCGATGCCGGCACCGCGGCCGAGTTCGTGGAACGCTATACCGACACCCTGATGGCGCGCGGCGAAGTGCGCAAGGCGATCGGACTGTTGCGCCTGCTGCCCGCCAGCGAGATCCAGGCGCGCCCGGAACTGCGGCTGCTGGCGCTGCGCATGCAGATGCTCACCCGCGACCTCGACGGCTGTGCCGCCGGGGCCGACCGGCTCGAAGCCGATATCGGCCCCGGGCCCGGCAACGCCTCGCTGCGCTACCGGCTGGCGCTGCTGCGCTTCAGCCTCGTGCTGCTGCGCGACGACACCGCCGGCGCGCTGGCGCTGCTGCCCGAAATCGAAGCCGCCCCGGCCGATCTCGCGCCCTTCTACATGGGCTCGCGCAACAACCTGCTGTCACTGCTGTACATGCACCTGGGTGACTACCAACGCGCGCGCGCCATCCACGCCGAGACGCCGCCGCTGCTGGTCGACGGTGTGCCGCTGCTGGGCACCGCCAGCGGCATGCTCAACGGCCGCTGCCTGGCCGGGTTCAGCCATGCGATGGAAGGCAACGTGACGCAGGTCGAGCGCATCAGCCGCGACGTGCTGCGCGAAGTCGAGCAGGTGGGGGGGCACGGCGGCGCCGGCGCCGAGCCGGAGTACTTTGCCGCCGCGCTGCTGGGCGAAGTGCTGTACGAGCACAACGACCTGGACGCCGCGCGCAAGCTGCTCGAAGACCGCGTCGACGTGCTGGAACGCGTGTCGATCCCCGATTCCGTGCTGCGCGTGCATATCGCGCTGGCCGCCGCGCACTGGATCATCGGCCACCGGCTCGATGCCTTCGCGCAGCTGGAGCGGCTGGAGGACTACGGCGCGCAGCAGGGCCTGGACCGACTGGTGGCGCAGAGCCTCTCCAACCAGGTTCGCCTGCACCTGGCCAGCGGCGACATCGCCACGGCCGAAGCGGTGCTGGCGCGGCTCGACGCCATTGCCGCGCGCCACCGCGATGCGCCGCGCGGCTTCCTCGACGCGATCCACATGGTGACCGAGCGTGCGCACATCCTGGCAAGCCTGGCGCACGACGACCTGCGCGCCGCCTGGACGCGGCTGGCGCCGCTGATCGCCTACTGCGAGACGCGCGGCTGGCAGCGCCACGTGGCGCAGCTGCACATGCTGGCCGCGGGCGTCGCCAAGCGCCGCGGCGATCCCGAAGCCTCGCACGAGCATGCGCTCGAAGGCCTGCGCCGCGGGCACCGGCTCGGGCTGATGCGCAGCCTGATCGATGCCTACCCGGGAGCAATGCGGCAGATCGAAGCCATCGCCGGCACGCCCGGGCTCGACCCGGTGCTGGCGTTCTACATCGAGCGGCTGCAGCAGGCCATGCTGCAGCGGGCACCGGCCAGTGCAGCGGCCGCCGGCACCGCCCCCGCGGGGCTCGCGGAGGGGCGCACCGAAGAACTGAGCGACCGCGAGGCCGACGTGGTGCGCCTGCTCGGCCAGGCGCTGCCCAACAAGAAGATCGCGCGCACGCTGGGCCTGTCGCCGGAGACGGTGAAATGGCACCTGCGCAACATATTCCGCAAGCTCGGCGTGAGCAGCCGCGACGAGGCGGTGGCGCGCGTGCGCGACCGCGAACTTGGCCAGGGCGGCCAGCCGCCCGACGGGGCGCGCTGACACCACTAACACCGCTGGCACCGCTGGCACTGCTCATGCGCGCCCGAGGCCTCGCCCTCTCCGGGGCGCGCGCCTCACACTGATCCGCCTCCCGGCACCCGCCTCCCTGCCCGCCCGCCCCGTCCGCGCCGGGCGCGGCAACCGCGCCCACCCCACCACCTGACGCGGGTGGTGTTCGCGCCCCCCTCCCCCCAGTAACTTAGCGACATGCCAGTGGCCCGGCCCGCAACAGCCGGCGACCTGTGCCCGAACCGCTTTTCCAGAAAACTCGTCACGCCGCAGACCGCAAGCCGCGGGCGCCACTTGCGGGCAGACATACGGAGACCTCCATGGAAATCCAACGCACCATCTTCCGCGACGACCACGAGATGTTCCGCACCACGGTGCGCCGCTTCCTCGAACGCGAGTGCCTGCCGCGCCAGGCCGAGTGGGACAAGGCCGGCAAGGTCGATCGCGAAACCTGGCTCAAGGCCGGCCGCGAAGGCCTGCTGTGCGTGACGCTGCCGACCGAATACGGCGGCGGCGGCGGCGACTTCGGCCATTCCGCCATCTTCAACGAAGAGCAGGCGCGCGCCGGCATCAGCGGCCCGGGCTTCGGCGTGCATTCCGACATCATTGCGCCGTACCTCGCCCGCATCGGCAACGAGGAACAGAAGCAGCGCTGGCTGCCCAAGGTCTGCTCGGGCGAATACATCCTGGCGATCGGCATGACCGAGCCCGGCACCGGCAGCGATCTCAAGGCGATCCGCACCACCGCGATCCGCGAGGGCGACGAATACGTCATCAACGGCAGCAAGACCTTCATCTCCAACGGCCTGAATGCCGACCTGATCATCATGGTCTGCAAGACCGACCCCAGCGCCGGCTCTCGCGGCGTCAGCCTGATCGTGGTCGAAGCCGACCGCGAAGGCTTCCGCCGCGGCCGCAAGCTCGACAAGGTCGGCCAGCACGCGCAGGACACCGCCGAGCTGTTCTTCGACAACGTGCGCGTGCCGGTGGCCAACCTGCTCGGCGAGGAAGGCAAGGGCTTCGGCTACCTGATGGCCGAACTGCCGCAGGAACGCCTGTCGATCGCCATCAGCGCCGCGGCCAAGCTCGAAGTTTCGCTGGAGCACACGCTGGCCTACGTCAAGGACCGCAAGGCCTTCAACCAGACCGTGTGGGACTTCCAGAACACCAAGTTCAAGCTGGCCGACATCAAGGCGCAGGCCATCGCCGTGCGCCTGATGATCGACCACTACCTGGGCGAGCACATCCGCCGCCGCCTGACGCTGGAAGAAGCCGCGGTGGCCAAGCTGTATGCGACCGAGGCGCTGGGCCAGGCGCTGGACCAGATGGTGCAGCTGCACGGCGGCTACGGTTACATGCTCGAGTACCCGGTGGCGCGCGCCTTTGCCGATTCGCGCGTCACGCGCATCTACGGCGGCACCAGCGAAGTGATGCGCGAACTGATCTCGCGCAAGCTGTAACGCCAGACCATCCAGAACATCCATCGGAGGACACACATGACTCGCAAGGTTTTCGTCGCCGGCGCCGGCATGATCCCGTTCAAGAAGCCGGGCAGCAGCGACACCTATGACGTGATGGGCGCCACGGCCGTGCGCCAGGCGCTGGAAGACGCCGGGCTGAGCTACGACGACGTGCAGCAGGCCTACGCCGGCTACGTCTACGGCGACTCCACCTGCGGCCAGAAGGCGCTGTACCAGGTCGGCATGACTGGCATCCCGGTGGTCAACGTCAACAACAACTGCGCCACCGGCTCGACCGCGCTGTTCCTGGCGCGCCAGGCCGTGCAGAGCGGTGCCGTGGATTGCGCGCTGGCGGTCGGCTTCGAGTACATGCAGCCCGGCGCGCTCAGGTCGCGCTGGGACGACCGCGCCCCGGCGCTGGAGCGCGCGCTCGACCTGGTCGACGAACTGGTCGACCGCAAGGACCTGCCCAACGCCATCCGCCAGTTCTCGGGGGCCGGCAAGGCGCATATGGACAAGTACGGCACCAGGCTGGAAACCTTCGCCAAGATCCGCGCCAAGGCCAGCCGCCATGCCGCCAACAACCCGCTGGCCGTGTTCCGCAACGTCATGACTCCCGAAGATGTGCTGGCCGCGCCGGCACTGTGGGAAGGCGTGCTGACGCGCCTGATGGCGTGCCCGCCGACCTGCGGCGCGGCGGCCGCGATCGTGGTGTCGGAGGAATTCGCGCGCAGGAAGGGACTGAAGACCGATGTGCTGATCGCCGGCCAGTCCCTGACTACCGACCGCCCCAGCACCTACGACGCGCGCGACATGATCCGTGTGGTCGGCTTCGACATGACGCGCGAAGGCTCGCAGCTGGTGTACGAGCAGGCCGGCGTCGGCCCGCAGGATATCGACGTGATCGAACTACACGACTGCTTCGCGCAGAACGAGCTGCTGACCTATGAAGGCCTTGGCCTGTGCGAGGAAGGCGGCGCCGAGAAGCTGGTCAACAACGGCGACAACACCTATGGCGGCAAGTGGGTGGTCAATCCGTCGGGCGGCCTGCTGTCCAAGGGCCATCCGCTGGGTGCCACCGGGCTGGCGCAGTGCTTCGAGATGGTCCAGCAGCTGCGCGGCACGGCCGGCAAGCGCCAGGTGGAAGGCGCGCGCCTGGCGCTGACGCACAACCTGGGCCTGGGCGGCGCCTGCGTGGTGACCCTGTACCAGAAGCACGCCTGAGCGCGCGCATCCAAGGAGACTTCTCATGATCGACAAAAAGCACATCGGCAAGGTCGTCGCGGATTTCCGCACGTCCGCGCCGGCCAGCCAGTTGCGCTTCTTCGCCAAGGCCACCGGCCAGACCGATCCGGTCTATATCGATGAAGCCGCGGCGCGCGACGCCGGCCACCCCGGCCTGCCGCTGCCGCCGACCTTCCTGTTCTCGCTTGAGCTGGTCAACCCGCCCAGCGGCTGGCGCGACGAGCTTGGCATCAAGGTCGAGCGCATCCTGCACGGCGAGCAGTCCTTCACCTATCACCGCATGGCTTATGCCGGCGACACGCTGCACTTCAAGACCACCATCTCCGACATCTACGACAAGAAAGGCGGCGCGCTGGACTTTGTCGAACGCATCACGCGCGTGACCAACCAGGATGGCGAGCACGTGGCCGACCTGCGCAGCGTACTGGTGCAACGCAACGGCTGAACGGGAGACCCCACATGAGCAAACTGAGCTTCGACCAGGTCAAGGTGGGCGACACCCTGCCGCCGCTGACGCTGGAACCAATCAACCGCACCACGCTGGCGCTGTTCGCCGGCGCGTCGAACGACCACAACGCCATCCATATCGATACCGACTACGCACGCAAGGCCGGCATGCCGGATGTGTTTGCGCACGGCATGCTGTCGATGGCATACCTCGGCCGCCTGCTGACGCAGTGGGTCGACCAGCGCCAGCTGCGCCAGTTCGGCGTGCGCTTTGTCGGCATCACGCACCTGGGCCATCGCATCACCTGCAGCGGCCGCGTGGTCGAAAAGCTGGAAGTGCACGGCCCGAATGGCAAAGAGCAGCGCATCAAGCTGGAAATCCAGACCGCCAACCAGTACGGCGAAACCAAGATCCTCGGCGACGCCGTCGTCGCCCTGTAAATCCAATCGAGCACAAAGGAGTCAGCAATGGGAGCACTTGAAGGCAAGGTGGCACTGGTCACCGGTTCGGGCCGCGGCATCGGCAATGCAATCGCCAAGCGCCTGGCGCGCGAAGGCGCGCGCCTGGTCATCAATGACCTCGACGCCGAACCCGCGCAGCAGACGGTGGAAGAACTGAAGGCGATGGGCGTGGAAGCGGTGGCATGCGTGGGCAACGTGACCGCGCCGGATTTCGCCGACCGCTTCATCAACACGGCGATGAGCAACTTCAAGAGCATCGACATCATCGTCAACAACGCCGGCTTCACCTGGGACGATGTGGTGCAGAAGATGAGCGACGAGCAGTGGTACGCCATCCTGGACTGCCACATGACCGCGCCGTTCCGCATCCTGCGCGCCGCCTACCCGCATATCAAGGCGCTGTCGGCAGCCGACAAGGAAGCCGGCCGAGAGGTGTACCGCAAGATCGTCAATATCTCGTCGACGTCCGGCCTGAACGGCAACGCCGGCCAGATCAACTACTCCGGCGCCAAGGCCGGCGTGATCGGCATGACCCGCGCCATGGCGCGCGAATGGGGCCGCTTCAACGTCAACGTGAACGCGGTGGCCTTCGGCCTGATCCACACCCGCATGACCTCGGCCGACGCGCATGCCGGCGCCACGGTGAACATCGAAGGCCGCGAGATCCGCGTGGGCCTGAACCCGGAAATGCTCAAGTCTCACGCCCAGCGCAACCCGCTCGGCCGCGGCGGCACGCCGGAGGAAGCGGCAGGCGGCGTGTACCTGTTCTGCTCGCCCGATTCGAACTACATCACCGGCCAGGTGATCGCGGTCGCGGGCAACGTGCAGTAAGCAGACGGTTTTGCTGTGCCCGACAGGGCCCCGCTTGCGGGGCCCTGTTTCTTTTGGCCGGTGCAGTCCAACGACTGATACCGCGTTCAGTCACATCGATTCATCTCAATGGGAAACCGCTCCTGCCAGCAGCTTGTGTCCCGTTGCAACAGTCCCCGAACCACTCCTTTTGGGATGGGGTACGGCGGCACGCACACAGGTCTAATGGGTGCTGGCCCGGGCATCGCACCCGGGTACCGAAACGACAAAACCGACAGGAGACGACTTAGCATGAGGAAATCGCTTATCACCCTGGCCGTGCTTGGCGTAGCGTCTGGCGCCGCCAATGCACAGTCCGGCGTGACGCTGTATGGGGTCATCGACGGATCGATCGAATACGTCAACCGGGTGGCGGCATCGGCCACCACGCCCACCCAGGGCGGCAAACGCTTCGGCATGCCCAGCGTGGGCGGTCTGAGCGCCTCGCGCTGGGGCCTGCGCGGCGTGGAAGACCTCGGCGCCGGCAACCAGGTGCTGTTCGTGCTGGAAAGCGGCTTCCAGTGGGACTCGGGCCAACTGCAAAGCGCGCCGCTGTTCAACCGCCAGTCCTTCATCGGGATGCAGAGCAAAGGCATCGGCAAGCTGACCTTCGGCCGCCAGTACACCTCGTTTTTCGAAGGCATGGCCAACTTCGCGCCGATGCGCTTCGCCGCCACCTACGAGCCGGGCATCTGGTGGATGGGCCTGAACTACCGCGAAGACAATATGGTGAAGTACACCGGCCAGTTCGGCCCGCTGCAGGCAGTGGCACACTGGTCGTTCGGCACCGGCGTGGCGGTGCAGAATGCCAGCATCCTGCTGGCCAACGGCGGCGCCGGCGAAGTGCCGGGGCATTTCAGCGACAACACCGCCTACGGCGCCTCGCTGATGTACCTGAACGGCAGCGGCTTCGGCGCGTCGATCGCCGCCGACGTATGGCGCCCGGCCGCGACAACCGGCCAGCCCGGCACCATGACCAAGCTCGGCGCGGCGGCGCTGTACAACACCGGACCGTTCAAGTTCACGCTGGGCTACCGCTACAACAAGGCCGAGTTCGCCAACGGCAACACCCTGCTGCGTGACGACTACTGGTGGGCCGGCATCAACTACCAGGCCACGCCGGCGCTGGGGCTGTCGCTCGCCTACTACTACGCGGACGTCAAAGGCGCCCGCGTAGCCTCGACCCCGACCTCGGCCGAAACCAACCCGCCCAACATGCAACAGGTCAGCTTTATCGCCGACTACAATTTCAGCAAGCGCACCGACGTGTACCTGTCGGCCGGCTACGCCCGCAACGGCGGGCTGAGCTTCGACAGCGCCGCCACCGCCTATGCCTTCCGCTATCCGACGATGGCGGGACAAAAGAGCATGGTCGGCGTCACCGTGGGTATCCGGCAGATTTTCTGACGCCGGAAGGTGGCGAGACTGCCAGCTTGCCACCTTGCGCTGCTTTTTCTTCTGACGCGCTTCGGAAGCGGTTGGGAACGTAGCTCACCCTTTGCGAACGAGCGCTTCAACTCAAACCTCCTGCGCGTCGCCAATCGTGCCGGGCTGGACCAGGAGATGCGGCCGGCGCGATCTGAGCGCCAGAAGCGAAGGCGGCAACCCGCGCAGTTGCCGCCCGTCCTTCACCTCACTCCGACGGCTTCAGCTCGATCAGCAGGTCCTTCGCCGCCACCCGGTCGCCCTGCTTCACATGCACCACCGCGATCTCGCAGTCGCGGTCGGCGGCGATATGGGTTTCCATCTTCATCGCCTCCAGCGCCAGCAGCGTCGTGCCCGCGGCCACGCGCTGCCCCGGCTGCACCGCCACGGTCACGATCGAGCCCGGCATCGGCGCCGCGATATGCAGCGGGTTGTCGGGCTCGGCCACCGGACGGCTCTGGCGCGCGGATCCCGCTTGCGTGGCAATGCGTTGCTCGACCAATGCCGTGCGCGATTGCCCGTTCAGCTCGAACTGGACCTTGATGCGGCCTTCCTCGGCATCGGGGTGCGTGCCCTGCAGCGAAACCAGCAGCGTCTTGCCCGCGGCGATGTCGATGGCCACTTCTTCCTGCGGCTGCAGGCCGTACAGGAAGGCCGGCGTCGGCACCACCGAGGTGTCGCTGTAATTGCGCACGTGCGCGTGGTAATCCACGGCCTGCTTCGGGTACATCAGGTACGACGCCAGCTGGCGGTCGTCCAGCGGCTGCTCGCAAGCCGCTTCCGCAGCAGCGCGCGCGGCATCGAGGTCGACCGGCGGAATCTGGTCGCCGGGCCGGTACGGTGCGGGGGGTTCGCCGCGCAGCACCTTGCGCGACAGTTCCGCGGGGAAGCCATCGGGCGGGAAGCCAAGTTCGCCCTTGAACAGCGACACCACCGATTCCGGGAACGCGATTTCCTTGGCCGGGTCGCACACGTCCGCGGCGCTCATGTCGTTGGCCACCATCATCAGCGCCATGTCGCCTACCACCTTGGAGGTCGGCGTCACTTTGACGATATCGCCGAACACCTGGTTGACCTCGGCGTACGCCTGCGACACCTCGGTCCAGCGATGCTCGATGCCAAGCGAGCGCGCCTGCTCGCGCAGGTTGGTGTACTGGCCGCCGGGCATCTCGTGGCGGTACACGTCTGCGGTGCCGGCGCGGATCTCGGATTCGAATGGCGCGTAGTAGCGGCGCACCCCTTCCCAGTACATCGAGGCTTCATGCAGCCGTTCCAGGCTCAGGCCCGGATCGCGCTCGCTGCCGGCCAGCGCCGCGGCGATGCTCGACAGGTTGGGCTGCGAGGTCAGCCCGCTCATCGCATCGAGCGCGCCGTCCACCGCATCGCAGCCGGCCTCGATCGCGGCCAGCGCCGACGCGGCCGAGATGCCGCTGGTGTCGTGCGTATGGAAATGCACCGGCAGCCCGGTCTCTTCCTTGAGCGCCTTGACCAGCGCGGCCGCCGCCTGCGGACGGCAGATGCCCGCCATGTCCTTGATGCCGAGTACATGCACGCCGGCCTGCTGCAGTTCGCGCGCGATGGCGACGTAGTACTTCAGGTCGTACTTGGCGCGCGACTTGTCGAACAGGTCGCCGGTATAGCAGATCGCGCCTTCGCACAGCGCGCCGCTTTCGCCCACGGCATCGATCGCCACGCGCATATTGCGCACCCAGTTGAGCGAATCGAATACGCGGAACACATCCACGCCGGCGCTGGCGGCCTGGCGCACGAAGAAGCGCACCACGTTGTCCGCATAGTTGGTGTAGCCCACCGCATTGGAGCCGCGCAGCAGCATCTGGAACAGAACGTTCGGCACGCGCTCGCGCAATTGCTCAAGGCGCTGCCACGGGTCTTCCTTGAGGAAGCGCAGCGCCACGTCGAAGGTCGCGCCGCCCCAGCACTCCAGCGAGAACAGCTGCGACAGTTCGCGCGCATAGAACGGCGCGATCGGCAGCATGTCGGCAGTGCGCATGCGCGTGGCGAACAGCGACTGGTGCGCGTCGCGCATGGTGGTGTCGGTCAGCAGCACCTGCTTCTGCTCGAGCATCCAGCGCGAGAATTTTTCCGCGCCGAGTTCGCGCAGCCGGTCGCGCGTGCCGTAGGGCAGCGCCCCGCTGTTGTCGACCGCAGGCAGCACCGGCCGGGGCAACGGCAACGGGGGCAGCGTGCGGCCGGACATTTCCGTGTGGCCGTTGACGCTGATCTCGCCCAGGTAGCGCAGCAGCTTGGTGGCGCGGTCCAGGCGCTTGGTGAATTCCAGCAGTTCCGGCGTCTTGTCGATAAAGCGCGTGGTGACATCGCCGGCGCGAAACGCGGGATGGTTGATCACGTTCTCGAGGAACTGCAGGTTGGAGGCCACGCCGCGGATGCGGAACTCGCGCAGCGCGCGGTCCATGCGCCGGATGGACTCGGGCGCGGTCGGCGCCCAGGTGGTGACCTTGACCAGCAGCGAGTCGTAGTACGGCGTGATCACCGCGCCGCCGTAGGCAGTGCCGGCGTCCAGCCGCACGCCGAAGCCCGCGGCGCTGCGATACGCGGTGAGGCGGCCGTAGTCCGGCAGGAAGCCGTTCTCGGGGTCCTCGGTCGTGATCCGGCACTGCAACGCGTGGCCGTTCAGGTGGATATCCTGCTGGACCGGCACGCCCGCGGCGCGCACGACGATGTCGCCGTTCTCATTGCGCGTGTTCTCGGTCATGCCGATATGGCCGCCTTCCGTGATCCGGATCTGCGCCTTGACGATATCGACTCCGGTGACCATCTCGGTGACCGTATGCTCGACCTGGATGCGCGGATTGACTTCGATGAAGTAGAACTGGCCGGAATCGGCATCCATCAGGAACTCAACCGTGCCGGCGTGGGTATAGCCGACCGCGCGCATCAGCCGCATCGCCGCTTCGCACAGCTCGGCACGGCCGGCCTCGTCGAGGTAAGGCGCGGGCGCGCGCTCCACCACCTTCTGGTTGCGGCGCTGCACGGTACAGTCGCGCTCGTACAGGTGCACCAGGTTGCCATGCGTGTCGCCGAGCGCCTGCACTTCGACGTGCCGCGCGTTGCGCACCAGCTTCTCGACATAGACCTCGTCGTTGCCGAACGCGGCCAGCGCCTCGCGCCGCGCCGCCGCCAGCGAGCCTTCCAGGTCCTGCTCGCTTTCCAGGATGCGCATGCCGCGCCCGCCGCCGCCCCAGCTGGCCTTGAGCATCAGCGGATAGCCAATGCCCGCGGCCAGCCGCTTGCAGGCTTCCAGGTCGTGCGGCAGCGGATCGGTGGCCGGCATGACGGGCACGCCCGCCTCGATCGCCGCGTTGCGCGCGGCCACCTTGTTGCCGAGCTTGCGCATGACCTCGGGCGACGGGCCGACCCAGCGGATGCCCGCGTCGATCACGGCCTGTGCGAAGTCCGGGTTCTCCGACAGGAAGCCGTAGCCCGGGTGGATCGCATCGACCTTTGCCTGGCGCGCGATGCGCAGGATGTCTTCGATATCCAGATAAGCCGCCAGCGGCTTCTTGCCCTCGCCGACGAGGTAGCTTTCGTCGGCCTTGAAGCGATGCAGCGCTAGGCGGTCTTCTTTGGAATAGATCGCCACGGTCCGGATATTCATCTCGGCCGCGGCGCGCATCACGCGGATCGAGATCTCGGAACGGTTGGCAATCAGCAGCGATTTGATGGGAGCGTAGTTCATGGCACGCACAAGGCAACTGAGACGCCGCGCTGGCGGCACGGCGGCTCGGGTGAGTCGAAGGGACAGCGCCACGGCAGGGGCCGTGGCCGGCGGCTAGTCGAGATGCGCGAACTGCGCAAACGGGGTGTGTGAATCCATCCAGTCGTCATGCCTGGTCACGCTCGCCCAGGCCCAGTTAATGCGCGGTTGCGCCGGCTTGCCGCCGCAACGATCTTCGTGGTGGTGGCCGGCATGTGGCTGGCTGGCGTCTGCGCCAGGCGCGCAGCCATCCGCGCCGGCTGCGTTGGTTCCGTAGTACATCGCGGTGCAATCCTGTTCAAGACCAAGGGGCCTGCCCTGCAACGCAATGCGATCGTCGGGTCACGGCGGCTGTGCCGGCACGATGGCTTTGACGTGCGGCGCGTCTCGGAGCGCAAAAAGCGGGCCAACGCGGATTCCGTTGATTCGGCAAGGTTTCGCCACGCAAACCCGCGCATGCGAATTTCAGAAATGAAATTTCGCATTTCATCGCTGCGCATAACCCTATCCCGCGCGGGGTTCCGTCATCGCGGTCCGGGCACGCCCGGCGCTACCGTTTTACAATACGCGACGAAGTGGATCATTGCGTTCCCGTGATCCGCCGCCTTGCCGGTAACCGCCGACAGGCGCACATGTCCGGTCACCCTCCTTCCCGGCGGCTTGCCCGCGGGCCTTCGCGCTTTCTCCGATGAGCAATCTCTACCAGCAATCCATCCTCTCCGTTCACCACTGGACCGACACGCTGTTCAGCTTCACCTGCACGCGCGACCCGGGTTTCCGCTTCGAAAACGGCCAGTTCGCCATGGTCGGCCTGGAAGTCAACGGCCGCCCGCTGCTGCGTGCGTACAGCATCGCCAGCGCCAACTATGAAGAAACCCTGGAATTTTTCAGCATCAAGGTGCCGGATGGCCCGCTGACGTCGCGCCTGCAGCACTTGCGCGAAGGCGACCAGATTTTTGTCGGCAAGAAGCCCACCGGCACTCTGCTGGTTGAAAACCTGCTGCCCGGCAAGACCCTGTGGCTGCTTGCCACCGGCACCGGCCTGGCCCCGTTCCTGTCGATCATCCGCGATCCCGAGGTGTATGCGCGCTACGACAAGATCGTGCTGACCCACACCTGCCGCTTTGTCGAGGAACTGGCCTACCAGCAGTTGCTGAACGAGCACCTGCCTGAGCACGAGTACCTGGGCGAGATGGTGCGCGAGAAGCTGGTCTACTTCCCCACGGTCACCCGCGAAGACTTCCACACGCGCGGCCGCATTACCGAGCTGATCGAGTCGGGCGAGATGTTCGAGCGCCTGGGCTTGCCCCCGTTCTCGACCGAGAACGACCGCCTGATGCTGTGCGGCAGCCCCGATATGCTCAAGGAAATCCGCGTCATGCTGGAAGAGCGTGGCTTCGAGGAAGGCAATATGAGCGAGCCCGGCCATTTCGTGCTGGAAAAGGCCTTCGTCGGCTAAGTACCGGCACCCGGCAGGCCCAGCCTGCAGCCTGCGGGACATCCCGCCCGCAGGCGCCCTTCCTGCCCACCCCGCCTATTCGAAGCGCTCGTTGAGCACCATCGCATCAACCTGGCGCTTCTTCCAGAACAAATGATTGATGCGCGGCTGCAGCATCCGCAGCGCGGCACCCTCCACCGCATTGAAATGCACCGCGACCGCCGGGCGAGATCCATCTCCCGGCAGCCGCTCGATCTCGTCGAACGCCGGGAAGCCGTAGCGGATAAGGAACTCGCGGATCTCGTCGTCGGTGGTTTCCATGTCGACGTTCGAAAGCATCAGCACACTCATTGACGTCCCCTGAAGTCCTGGAGGCACTTTAAGCGCGTCCCTGACCTAGGTTTATGGCAGGCAAGGCCAGAACGCAAATCGCGGCCTGGCAGCGTGCCATGGCCCTCCCCTGCCCCTCCCTGACACGCAGGCCCGGTCCGTCGATGCCGGCGCCATTGGGTTCTGGTAATTCCGGGCACGGCACATATGATGGTTGTCATGGAAGCCGGCTGGCTGCCCAGCGATCGAGGAGGGACAAAAATGCCAATATCGACAAGATGGCTGGTGACCGGATTGCTGGCCCTGGGCAGCGTCTCGGCAGCCCAGGCCCAGCAATCCCCGCCAACGGGCGCCGCGGGCGCCATCTCGGAAGCGGTGCAGGAAGGCAGCAATCCCTACCGCGCGCCGTCGACACCCACCCTCGACCCCGACCAGATAACGCGCGACAAGTGCGAGTCGCTGAAAGAGCAGTACAACGCCACGTCCAAGAAGCGCACGTACCAGTCGTCCGGCGCCGCTACGCAGACCGCGCAGGGTCGCACGATCCCCAAGATCGAGCGCGACAAGTCGCGCAAGGAGCTGGAGCAGGCGTATCGGGAAAATTGCACGTAGCGGTGCATGACGGCAGCGGCTGGTCGTTGCAGCGGACCACAAAGAGTGGCGCTGCAAAAACCGGCGCCACAAAAAACAAAACCCCGGAAGACCGCGATCTTCCGGGGTTCGCCGCCATTGCTGGCGGAGACGGAGTCTGTCTCCGCCTTCACGGAGCTTCACGCAACTTCACGCTGCATCACGCAAACCTTTGTTTATCCTGATTTTCTTGTCTAATTCGGTCTAGCTTGTGATAATAGAATCTACGCCCAAAACATGGGTAGAAACATGGGTAGACTGGTTAGGCGGAGAACGTGATGGCGCGAGGGATCAACAAACTTTCAGACCGCGCAGTGCGGGAACAGAAACAGCCAGGCTACTACGGCGACGGTGGCGGTCTTTGGCTGCAGGTTAGCCAAACCGGAACGAAATCGTGGGTGTTCAGGTACTCGCGCCAGGGCCGAACCCATGACCTTGGCTTGGGTTCGTACCTGAACGTCAGCCTGAAGGTGGCGCGCGAGAAAGCGGCCGAGCTTCGCGCCACCTTGGGGCGAGGCGATGACCCCAAGGCCGAGCGTTTGGCAGCGAAGGCCAATGCCGCCAGCCGTATGACGTTCGACCAATGCGCGGAAAAGTACATCGCCGCCCACAAGGACGGCTGGAAGAACCCGAAGCACGCGGACCAGTGGGACGCCACGCTGAAAACCTACGCGTCCCCGATCATTGGTAGTCTGGACGTAGCACACATCGACACGCCGCACATCGTCCGCATCCTGGAACCGATTTGGACCACGAAGAACGAAACCGCGTCCCGCGTGCGCGGCCGAATCGAGCGAATCCTTGCCTGGGCCACCACCCGGAAGCTGCGCCAGGGCGACAACCCGGCAGCGTGGCGAAACCATTTGGACACCCTCCTACCGAAGCCCAGCGCCGTCCAAAAGGAAAAGCACCACGAAGCCCTGCCCTATCGCGCCATCAACGCCTTTTTGCAGGAACTGCGGGAGCAGCCAGGCGTTGCCCCTCGCGCGCTGGAATTCACGATCCTGACCGCCGCCCGTACCGGCGAAGTCATTGGCGCCCAGTGGGATAAGGAAATCGACCTGACCAACAAGGTGTGGACCGTGCCGGCCGGCCGGATGAAGGCAGGGAAAGAACACCGCATTCCGCTGTCGCTGCGAGCCGTTGAAATCCTGAAGGAAATGCAGGACGCGCGTGACAAGCGCGACGGTTGCGAATTCGTGTTCCCTGGCTGGTCAGGGGAAAAGGGCTTGTCCAACATGGCCATGCTGAAGCTGCTGAAGGGTATGGGCCGCACCGACCTGACGGTGCACGGCTTCCGCAGCACGTTCCGCGACTGGGCCGGCGAGCAGACGCACCACGCGCGGGAAGTCATCGAACACGCGCTGGCGCACCAGTTGAAGGACAAGGCCGAGGCCGCTTATCAGCGCGGGACCCTATTCGACAAGCGGCGCGCCCTGATGGACGACTGGGCCAGGTACATAGAAACAGAGCAGCCGGCCGAGCCGGAAGCCATAGCAGCGTGAAATACACCCCGCCATGTGCGGGGTTTTTTTATCCACTGCGATGATTTCTTAAACGGAATTTCGTGAATCTCCGTGATGCAAAGTGAAGCAGAATGACGTTCAATGAACGTTTAAACGGTTTGCGAAACAGCGTGGAAAAACCACAAGAGGAAATGACCTGATTTGTTCTAAAGAATGCGTATCACCGTCTACTTTTATCTAGGTGATACCGGCATGGAAACGGCGAACCGCATTCTTCGCATCAAGCAGGTCATGGAGATTACCGGCCTGGCCAAACCCACCATCTACCTGCACATGAAGCAGGGCACCTTCCCCAAGCAAATCAAGCTGGGGCCGAAAGCCGCCGGCTGGCTCGCTTCCGAGATCCAAACCTGGATCAATTGCCGCATCGCGGCATCGCGTGTGCAATAAAAAAGGAGGCCCGACGAATGCCGAACCTCCTTCAAAACAAAAACTCTGCGTGCAACACCAATTGTAGTTCGTTGCATTACTTCAGCAAGTGCGCAACTGGGGAAACGTTGGCGGAGCGCCACGCTTCCGCTTGGCATGCTGCGAAATCGTTTTTTAGCGAGCCGCACTGCTACGGCGGCCCGACCTTGGCATGGGATTGCTGCCGACTGATGCGCGCCCACGCGACCAATGGTCCGCGCAGACTGCGGCTTTCAATGCTGGATTGCTGGCGCATCGTAACGGACGTTATGCATGGTTGCGGGGCGCGGGTATGAATGCACCCGCAATCGACATTGACCGCGCCCGCGATGCGCTGTGGGCGCTGGACGCTGGCGTGAATCGTCGTGAATGGGTCCGCATCGGCTGCGCGGCAAAGGCTGCTAGTCTGGCGTTTGAGGACTTCAACGATTGGAGCGCGACTGCTGGCAACTACGGTGGCCAAGGTGACACCAGCGACGCCTGGAAATCGTTTAAACAGGACGGCGGCGTGAATGCCGGCACCCTGTTTCACCTGGCGCGCCAAGCCGGTTGGGCTGACCCTGCGAACGATCGCAAGCAGGAACGGGACGCGAAACGTGCCGCTCCGCTGCGCGAATGGTGGGACCGTGGGCAGACGGCAACCGCCGCTCATGGCTACATCACCAGGAAGCATGGCACGCCTGATGGGCTGCGCCTGGTGTCATGGCCCCTGCAGGGCTGGGCGGCGTTCAAAGGCCGCAGTCTGGAAGGCTGGCTGATGGTGCCGGTGCTGGGCGCTGACGGAAAAATGGTTTCCATTCAGTTCATCGGCCCGAGCGGCGGCGAAAAACTGAACGCCTTCGGTTGCCCGATGGCCGGAACGTTCACCGTTGGCACGCTACAGCATGACACGCCCGCGTACATCGTGGAGGGCATCGGCCACGCCTGGAGCCTTCACGAGGTCACCGGCCACGCTGCTGTTGTCTCGTTTGGCGCTGCGAACATTGAAAAAGCCGCAGCAACGATCAAAGCGGCAGGTGCAGTGCCTGTAATCGTCGCAGACCGAGGCAAGGAAGGCGACGCACGCGCCGCTGCAATACGCCAGGGTTGCGAATACGTGACGCTGCCTGCTGACATGACAAACGGCGCGGACGTGAACGACCTGCACCTGGAGCGTGGGGCGGATGCGGTGCGCGAAGCTGTGGCGCGGGCTACGCGCGCCGTGCAAGCCATGCCCGTGCCTGTGAACGACGACGCGCCGCGTCCAACCTGCGGTTGGAACGCCATCGAACTAATGGCGCGTCACGGCATCACGCTGGCCGCCAACACGCGCCAGGAACCTTATCCGAACCTGGACAACGCCATCGCCGTCCTGCAGGGGCATCCGCGCTTCGCTGGTCGCATCTGGTACGACACGTTCCACCAGGAGATCATGACCACGTGGGACTGCGACCAGCCGCGCCAGTGGGTGGATGCTGACCGCCTGCGCGTCGCAACCGTGTTCCAGCGCGAATTCGGCCTGGTGAAGTTCGGTGATGAAATCGTGGATAAGGCGGCCATCGCCGTGGCGCACGCCGACCAACGCGACGAACTGCGCGACTGGCTGCAGTCGCTACGCTGGGATGGTACGCAGCGCCTGGACGACTGGCTGCAGCGCGCAGTTGGCGCGCCTGCTGACGAATACCACAACGCCATCGGCCGAAACTTCGTCCTGTCGATGGTTGCGCGTGGACTGGTGCCTGGTTGCAAGGCGGACACCATGCCGGTGTTTGAAGGCGCGCAAGGTGCGGGGAAATCGCGCCTGCTGGCAATCCTAGGCGGTAGCTACTACGCCGAACTGACGGAGAGCCTGGACACGAAAGACTTTTTCGTGGTGATCCAGGGAAAGTGGCTGATCGAGATTGCCGAACTGGACGCCTTCCGGCGTGCTGACGTGACGCGCATCAAGCAAGTCCTGTCATCGCAGCAGGACCGGTGCCGACTGCCCTACGCAAAGCGCGCCGTTGACCTGCCACGTCGCGTAGCATTCGCTGGCACGACCAACGAACACGAATATCTGCGCGATGCAACAGGCGCACGGCGCTTTTGGCCGCTGACCGTCGCAAGCATTGACCACGACTGGCTGCAGTGCAATCGCGTGCAACTGTTCGCGGAAGCCGTTGAGCGATTCAAGGACGGCGCGACGTGGTGGGAAGTGCCGGCCGAAGCCGCGAAGGCGGAAACCGATGCGCGACGCGAAACTGACGCATGGGAGCCGGCAATTGCCGAATGGTGCATCGGCCATAGCGAAGTTCTCGTTTCTGACGTGCTGGCCGGCATTGGTGTGGAACTGGCCCGCCAGGGCAAGGCTGAGCAGATGCGCGTCGCACGTGCGCTCGCTTCACTCGGTTTCCAACGCAAGAAAGTCCGCCGTGCTTCACGTACCTTTTGGGCCTGGGTGCGCGATGTGGACGACGACGATTCAGCGCCGTTCTGAACATGACCCCGCTGCGGCGGGGCTTTTTGTTCCTGCCTGCGCGCTGTTGTTCCCATCTAGTCGAATTGGTGGGAACACCGCAAACCCTTGTGAATTCTGGGTTGTTCCTACGTTCCCACTGTTCCCACCTACCAGTAAGAGTTAGGTAGATGCTGTAACAGGGGCTGTTACAGAGAACGGGGGTAAATATAGGAAAACAGCAGGAACATGGGAACTGAGGGAACAGTGGGAACACCTGCAACAGGCCAGCCCATAGTCGCCATGCGTACGCCCACTACGCCGACAACACTTCGACAAACACGCTCAGCGCATGATCGAGATCACATAAAAATATCTCACGACACTCTACTAAGGATGCGCCTTTCTGATAAGAGATCGATTTTCTGTATCTTTCCAATCTTGCGTGAATGAGAAATTCCTTTCGTCCAGCCTCTTTATCGAGATGCTGAATTTTCTTTATATCCCAATCTTTAACCCCGCCGTAGGCTTCGTTGCGTAGAAAATGACCTCTATCCTGCGGGTGGCTACGTGAATAACCCACCTTAATGTACCCTGTGCTCTTAGAATGAGCTAAATACACATACCCCTGCGCAGAATTGCGTAATTGATAGGCAATTTTTGCCGTGTCACATTGAATGCAATGCCCGGCTTTGGTGCGGAGGCTATGTCCGCCCGCTGCACACTCTGCGCCACCATAGTAAAACGGCACTTCCAATGCCGTCATTGAAGCCTTTCGCTCCGGCGCTGACAATCCCGTTGCGTCGAAGACCATAGACAACGAAATATGTTGTGACTTCAGAAAAGTGATTTGTTCTGCGGTAAGTTGAGCCATATTCAGTACACGATGATAGGTATAGACGCCTCACTAGGGGGAAGCACCATTATGCAATGAAACTCTGCGGGCCTATGTGGGCATGCCGCGCCCTACAGTCATCCGCAGGGTTGCCAGGATGGCGCGTGCTGGGCTGGTGGCCAGAGATAGCAGGAGCAGGTACAGCCTGACCACTGAGGGCCGCAAGCGGGCGGGCTGCTAAGGCGGCGGCGGCCAAAAAGAGCCTCGGGGTCCTCCTAAGGCCAGTACGGCGGGCGGGGGCAGTGCTCCCGCAGCTATCGAGTTCTGCGAAGCATCCTTTTTCGCTTCCAGTGCCAATTCATTGGCACTGCAATGAACGGAAAAACCACAAGAGGAAGTGATTGCGAAGGTCATTCAAACTCGGGCCATAAGTTCTTCAACCCGGTAAACGACCTCATGCACCAATTCTCCCTTTCCGCCCTGCTCGCCCGCGCCCGCACCGAGCAAGCCGCCGTGCAGCACATCGCCGCTGGCATGGACATGCCGCACGCGGTCACCAGCAAGCCCGCTGCATTGTCCCAGTTCTTCGACCTGCGCGAACTGTCGCTGCCTTCGCTGCTGAATGCAGACGGCATCGTGACCAGTGCGCCGGCTGGCGAGCCTGCCGCCAAGACCACCAGCGTTTCGGCATCGGTCATCGCCAACAGCCTGGTGGCCAAGGCCGGCGCCCACGTCATCGTCGCTGCCGAGCGCCCCGCGCCGGTGGTCAACGAACTGGCGCTGTACCGCGACGCCGGCGCACTGGTGATCGTTGACCCGGCGGCCTTTGGCACCGTGGCCGATGGCGCGAACGCGACCACCAGCGCGCTGCCGGTGAAGTCCGCCGCCATCACCTGGGGCGACGCGCCCAACATCGCGTTCAGCACGGCCATCACCCGCCGTCAGCGCAAGGACAGCGGCTATGACGTGGAAGCCGCCGTGGCGCATGCCATCGTCCTGGGCCTGGCTCGCGCCGCTGACAAGGCGCTGCTGTCTGCCATCGTTACCGCCCTGGCTGCAGCGCCGACCTTCACGCTTGGCGCTGCAGCTGCGCACGGCCTGGAATTCGCGGAACTGCGCGCCCTGATCGGCACCGCTGCCACCGGCGCAGCGATTGGCCAGGAAGGCACCCTGCGCGCCGCTGGTGTGCTGGGCGAACTGACGCCGACCATCGCGGAAACGGTTATCGGATCATTCGCGCGCGCCGGCGTGGCCATTCACCCGGAAATCGCGGTGCACGCCAAGCGCACCAGCCTGGCCGGCAATCTAGAATTGACCGTGTTCGCCAACATGCTGCCACTGGTGCCCGACGCGACTGCATTCTGGAAGGCAGCCTAATCATGGCCAGCACCTGGTTTGAACGCCTGGTGAAGCGGCCTAAGCCGCTCACCTCAGAGCCGCCGGCCGATGTGCTGGCGGCCATCGACGCCGCCCACATCGTGCCGCGTTTCAAGAGCGACGATGGCGCGCGCGCCTTCGTGATGCTGCCTGAGCGCCGTGGCTTCGTGCTCAACGATGACCGCGCCGTGGCGACGATCCTGGCGGCATTCCCCGACCTGAACGACGAGCAGGCCAAGCGCGCCGCGCAGTACCTGCTGGACCGTGCCCGCATCGCGCTGCGCGAGTCTGCGAAAGCCGCTGAGATTGCCGAGCACGGCGAGCGGTGGGCCGACTGGCGGCCGCTGCCCAAACTCTAAGGACAACTCATGCAAGCACCGAAACAAGATCACCGCGTGACTTTCCTAGCGGACGCCAAGCTGGTGGAAGCCCTGAGGGCCGAGCAGCGCCGAGTCCAGCAACAAACCGGTTTGCGTGCCAGCTTGAGCGCAACAGCCGCCGCACTGATGCGGCGCGCGCTGGAACAGCGACACACCTAAGTTTTCTCCCCTGGCTCGCGGGGGTACAAAGGCGAGACGGCGGCCCACTTCCGCCGTTGGGTGAAATGTGGCGTGGCCCGCCGGGAGCCACGGGATGAAATCCCGGTTTTTCTTCGCCCTGGCAGACGGCCGGAAATAGTCTGCCAACCTCCCCTGACTGGAACAAGACGCATGCTGCAAACAATCCTGAAACTGTTTCACGCTCGCAAGGCCAGCCAGGCCGCTGCACCAGCCACGAACCAGGCTGCTGACAAGCCGCACAAGGGCCGCCGTAAGCTGCGACGCGGGAAACACCGCGCTGCAGCCGGCGCGGTTCATATCGACGCTGACGGCCCACTGATCGAGCAAGCCCGCCAGGTGGCGCGAGGGGTCCGCCTGTGAGCGCCGTGCTGGACCTGGAAGTGGGCGACGCCGACCTGGCCGCCCTGGTTGGTGTTTCGCCGCGCTGGGTTCGTGAATTCGCCAAGCGCGGTGCCCTGGAACGAATCGGTCGCAACAGATACCGCCTGGGCGATGCACTGCCGGCGCTGGTGGCCGAACTGACCGGCGGCGACATTGGCGAGCAGATCAACAAGGCCAGGCTGGCGAAGCTGACCGCCGATGCGCAGATGGCGCAATTAGAACTGGCGAAGGCGCGCGACGAAGTGGCCTTGGTCAGCGAATTCGAGCACGCGCAGTCGGCCAAGTATCAGATTATCCAGACCAACATACTCGGGGTGCCAGCGCGCGCCGTGCTGCAATTACTCGGGGAAACCGACGAAACCATTTTCAAACAGACGCTGCGAGCCGAACTGATCCAGGCACTCAAGACCGCCGCTGAAACTGACCCCGACTTGCACAACGAGACTGACGACTATGCAGACGATCAACCCTGAAGTCCTGAAAGCCGCCGAGCGCGCAATGGTGTTCCTGACGCCGCCGCACGAAACCGAAGCCGAGCGCGCCGCCGCGATGGAGCGTGCCGCCGCACTGATGCTGGAAGTCACGGTGGCATTCCTGCGCGCCGGCCGCGATGACCTGGCGTTTCGGGCCAGCGAACTGGCGATGGATGCGCGATGAGCGCGGCCAAGGAAGATCGTGAAACCTGGGATATGGCGGTGGCCAGGCTGCTAGGCCCCATCGTGACGCAGCAGGACCGAGAGCGACGCCGCGTGGATGCGCTGGCCCTGGCGGCTGCGGCACTGCGCGCAGCTGGTGCTGACGAACTGGCCACCCAAGCCCAGTAGCGCAGCGCCGTTTAAACAAGTGTCACCACCCCGCAACAACACGCCGACAACGCCCGCGCCGCACTGCTGCAGAACCTAGCTCGCGCCATGGCTGACGATGCCGCCGACGCTCTGGAACCCCATGCCTTTTAGGGGCCGTTATTGCGCCCAATGTAACTGGCGAAGACAGTGGCCATATGGCAGAGTACCAGTCATTCTGTAGCAAACTCCCGCCATGAAAATCGAACCCGAGTCCCTCTACATGCAAATTGGTCAGATCATAGCGACCATGCCCGATTTGACCCGTGTCGGTCACTATTCGAATGACGTACTGCAATGGCTTGGCCGTGCAGCAGCGTTAATTGAAGCATCCGGGGATATAGCTGATTCCGTTACGTTCAGGAACCTCACGGGTCGGCTGCATTTTCAGGGGATGCGGCCTAGCCTAACGCAAGAAATAGCGTTGCTTTTGCACCGGGCATTGGCGCGCGCCGAGATTCGCGCCCCGGCCAGTGCGCAAGGCTCGTTCATCCCCGTAGGAGAGTCGTTTTCCGCCGTTGCTGCCGTATCAAAGGTTCTGGCTGGAGCGCGTCAAACCGTCCTGATTGTCGATCCGTATGCAGACGCCAAGGTGCTGACGGACTTCGCAGTGCTGGCTCCTGAAGGCGTGCAGGTCCGCATCCTCTCTGACGCCGGCACCGTTAAGCCGAGCCTGAAGCCTGCGGCCGAAAGCTGGTCCAAGCAGTACGGTGCTGCCAGGCCGCTGGAAATTCGGCTGGCGCCCGCCAGAAGTCTGCATGATCGCATCATCACCGTGGACGACGCGCAGGCGTGGACCCTCACGCAGTCGCTGAAGGACTTTGCGGCGCGCTCGCCGGCAAGCATCGTGAAGGTAGACGCCGAAACAGGCGGCCTGAAGATCGGCGCCTATAGCGTGATCTGGCAGGAGGCTGCGGCGCTGTAGGCCCTAGAAAGACAAAGGCCCTGTCCACCGCGATGGACAGGGCCTTTTGCTTTTACTGCGCCACATCACCACATGGGTAGCAACATGGGTACTGCAGGTTCCGCCTGATAAAACACTTTAAAATCAGCGTCTTACCAACGATCTTGGCGGAGACGGAGGGATTCGAACCCTCGATCCAGGTTTTGGCCCAGATGCTCCCTTAGCAGGGGAGTGCCTTCGACCTCTCGGCCACGTCTCCCAAACTTGCGTTGTGTGAGGGAGCCACACAACGAAGCGCGTATTCTAGCGACGCCACGCAGGTTGGTCAATGAAAAAATCTATGACTCAACACAAAATCTGCAGCGTCGCCAGAAAATGCTTACGAACGGATTACGCCTGTTCCAGTTCGAAGGCCTTGTGCAGGGCGCGCACGGCCAGTTCCATGTACTTCTCGTCGATCAGCACCGAGATCTTGATTTCCGAGGTGGAGATCATCTGGATGTTGATGCCCTCTTCCGACAGCGTGCGGAACATCTTGCTGGCGATGCCGACGTGCGAGCGCATGCCCACGCCGACCACGGACACCTTCGACACCTTCGGGTCGCCCGACACGCTGCCGGCGCCGATATGCGTCTTCACGCCGTCGTTCAGGATCGCCAGCGCACGCTGGTAATCGGCGCGCGGCACGGTGAAGGTGAAGTCGGTCTTGCCGTCAACGGACTGGTTCTGGATGATCATGTCGACGTCGATGTTGGCGTCGGCGATCGGGCCCAGGATCTGGTAGGCGATGCCCGGCTTGTCCGGCACGCCGAGAACGGTGATCTTGGCCTCGTCACGGGCAAAGGCGATGCCGGAGATGACGGCTGCTTCCATTTCAGACTCTTCCTCAAAAGTGATCAGCGTGCCCGAGTGCATTTCCTGCTCGAGCGGCATAAGCGGGTCGGTCAGCGACGACAGCACGCGGGTCTTCACGCGGTACTTGCCGGCGAACTCCACGGAGCGGATCTGCAGCACCTTGGAGCCGAGGCTGGCCATTTCGAGCATTTCCTCGAAGGTGATCTGGTCCAGGCGGCGGGCGTCTTCCACCACGCGCGGGTCGGTCGTGTACACGCCGTCGACGTCGGTGTAGATCAGGCACTCGTCGGCTTCGATCGCGGCGGCAATCGCCACCGCCGAGGTGTCCGAGCCGCCACGGCCCAGCGTGGTGATGTTGCCGTCGTCGTCGATGCCCTGGAAGCCGGTGATCACGACCACGCGGCCGGCGTCGAGGTCGCCGAGGATGCGCTCGTCGTCGATCGACTCGATACGCGCCTTGGTGTAAGACGAGTCGGTCTTCACCGGCACTTGCCAGCCGGTGTAGCTGACCGCATCGATGTCCTCGCCATGCAGCGCGATGGCGAGCAGCGCAACGCTGGCCTGTTCGCCGGTGGAGGCGAGCATGTCCAGTTCACGCGGGTTCGGCTGCGGCGAAATTTCCTTGGCGAGTCCCAGCAGGCGATTGGTTTCGCCCGACATGGCCGAAGGCACCACGACTACGCGGTGACCGGCGCGGTGCCACTTGGCAACGCGCTTGGCGACATTCTTGATGCGTTCCGTGGAACCCATCGAAGTGCCGCCGTATTTGTGAACGATGAGAGCCATCTTCTTGTCGACGCCAGCGATTGTGCAAAGCCGTTGAAAATACACGAACAAGGCTTATCAGGCAAGGCGCAGCCGAGGTTGCGGGCTTCTCGATGTGATCCACGCGGCGGATCGCGGTGACGGCGATGACGCTCAGCGCGGCGCGCCCGGCACTTGCGGTGGCTGTGCATGCCATTCGACACACCAGCGCGGCGCTGCCGTGTCGGCCGGCCAGCGGCGGTGCATGCCGAGTCCGGCGGCAAGCACAAGGGTGTCGCCTGCCCACAGCAGCGGCAGCCACGCCCGGCGCCAGGCGGGAATGCCAGCCTCCTGGCAGGCCTGCTTGAGCGCGCGCGCAGGGCCGCCGGGGCGCAGCACCAGGCGTTCGCCGCCGGCACGCGGCGCCAGCCGCAGCGGTTGCCGCAACACGGCTTCCGGCACGCCGAAGCTGTCGTCGCGGAAGAAGCGCAGTTCGCCGCGCCACGCGGGCACGACGATGCGGGCTTCGCCGCGCCAGTCGAGCAATACCGCTTCGGGAGGTTGCGCAGGCGGCGGCGTGCAGGCCAGCACGCGGTCGCGGAATCGGCGCAGCACCAGGCCGTCATGGGCAATGGCGGGCTCGCCACCCTCGTGCGCGACCAGTTGCGCGCGCATCGCCGCGAGCCGCGCGGTCGATGGCGCGCGCGTGCCGAGGTCGCGCAGCCATAGCCGCAACACCGCATCGGCCTGCGCCGCGGGCAACGCGCGCAAACCGGCAAGGTCGAGTTCGGCCAGCGTATCGGCATCGCGCCCGTGACGCGCCAGCTGCGCCAGGGCAGCAGCGGCAAGCTGGTCGATCAGTTCGCTGGCCTGCGCGAAATGCGCCGCTGCCTGGACCACGTTGGCGCGCAGCGCGGGAAAGGCCGATACCAGCGCGGGCAAATGCGCGCGCAGGGCGTTGCGCGCATAGCGCGCGTCAGCATTGGAAGGATCGTCGATCCAGCGCAGCGCATTAGCGGCGCAGTAGGCATCGATCTCGTCGCGGCTCACGTCCAGCCAAGGCCGCAACAGCATCACGCCGCCGTGCGCATCAAGCGCGCGCATTGCAGGCATGCCGGCCATGCCGGCCACGCCTGCGCCGCGGAACAGCCGCAGCAGCACGGTCTCGACCTGGTCATCCTGGTGATGCGCGAACAGCAGCAGCCGTGCCCCGCTGTCGGCGCACATCGCCGCCAGCGCGGCATAGCGCGCCCGGCGCGCGGCGGCCTCCACGCCCTCGCCCGCCGCCGGCTGCACCGCGACCCGGCGTACGAAATAACCAACCTGCCACTGCTCGCACAATGCCTCGCAGAAGCGGTCCCACTCGTCGGCAGCAGCCTGCAGGCCGTGATGCACGTGCAGCGCCACCACGCGCGCCGCCGTGCCCTGCGTGGCGACGCACGCGGCATGCAGCAGCGCAACCGAATCGCGCCCGCCCGACAGCGCCACCGCGATCACCGGCGCGCCGCTCCCAGAAACAACAAAGGCCGCACCGCCCTGCAGGGCCTGTGCGACCTTGTCGGTCAGCCGGGCGGACGGATCACTCCTGGGCGCCGGTTTCCTTGAACTTGCCATAGGCCAGCAGGCGCTCGTAGCGGCGCGCCTGCAGTTCCTTCATGCTCATGCCCTGGAACTGGCGCAGCGACTCGGCCAGCGTGCGCTTGAGCAGCGCCGCCATGGCCTTGTGATCGCGGTGCGCGCCGCCCAGCGGCTCGTTGACGATCTTGTCGATCAGGCCCAGCGCCTTCAGGCGGTGCGCGGTCAGGCCCAGCGCCTCGGCGGCTTCCGGTGCCTTTTCGGCGGTCTTCCACAGGATCGAGGCGCAGCCTTCCGGCGAGATCACGGCGTAGGTGGCGAATTGCAGCATCTGCACCACATCGCCCACGGCGATCGCCAGCGCGCCGCCCGAACCGCCTTCACCGATGATGGTGGCGATCAGGGGTACCTTCAGGCCGGCCATCACGTACAGGTTGTGGCCGATGGCTTCCGACTGGCCGCGCTCCTCCGCGTCGATGCCGGGGAACGCGCCCGGGGTATCGACGAAGGTGAAGATCGGCAGGCCGAACTTGTCGGCCAGTTCCATCAGGCGCTTGGCCTTGCGGTAGCCCTCGGGCTTGGGCATGCCGAAATTGCGCAGGGCGCGCTCTTTCGTGTCACGGCCCTTCTGGTGGCCGATCACCATGCACGACTGGCCGTTGAAACGGGCCAGCCCGCCGACGATCGACAGGTCGTCGGCAAAGGTGCGGTCGCCGTGCAGTTCGTGGAAATCGGTGAAGATCTCGCGCACGTAGTCCAGCGTGTAGGGGCGCTGGGGGTGGCGGGCGATTTGCGCAACCTGCCACGGGGTCAGGTTGGCATAGATGTCTTTGGTCAGCTGCTGGCTCTTGCCGGCCAGCCGCGAAATCTCTTCGGAAATATCGACAGCCGAATCGTCCTGCACAAAGCGCAGTTCTTCGATTTTTGCCTCGAGTTCGGCAATGGGCTGCTCAAAATCCAGGAAGGTGGTTTTCATAAAATCACACGTACCTGTCTGTGAAGGGGCGCATTCTACCGGAATTTGGCCGCTATCTTAGCGCCTGCCAGATAGCCTGCAATGCACCTGCTTCTGAATTTTATTGTTCCGATGCCTAGTACGTCACAGGCAACGGGTCCTGACTACGCCACATATACCAGGTTGCCACCGTCCGCCACGGCTCCCAGTTGGCCGCCACCTCGCGCGCCTCGCTGCGCGTGACCGGTTCGCCGCTGAAATAGTTGGCGGAAATTGCATTGATCAGGCCGATGTCGTCGAGTGGCAGCACGTTGGGACGCATCAGGTTGAACATCAGGAACATCTCGGCCGTCCAGCGGCCGATACCGCGGATCTGCGTCAGCTCCGCGATCACCGCTTCGTCGTCCATCTGCGCCCATTCGGTCACGTGCACCCGGCCTGCCTTGAAGTGGTCGGCCAGGTCGATCATGTATTCCGCCTTGCGCTTGGACAATCCGCAGCCGGCCAGCTTCTCGGTGCCCGCCCGCAGGAACTGTGCCGGCGTCAGCCTGGGGCAGGCCGCGTGCAGGCGCTCCCATACCGACTGCGCCGCCTTGACCGAGATCTGCTGGCCCACCACGGCGCGCGCCAGCGTGACGAACGGATCGCCGCGCGACACCAGGTGCGCGGGGCCGTAGGTCGGAATCATCTTGCGCAGGATGCGGTCGCGCTTCATCAGGTCGGCGCAGGCCTCGTCCCAATAGGCGGGCCGGACCGCGTCGATGACTGTCTCGACCTGCAGCGGTACCGCGTCGGCCTCGGGCAGCACTGCCTTGGCGTTGCGCGTGGACTTGGCCGCCGACTTGCCGTCGGGCAGCGGTGCCTCGCTGGCGCCTGCCTTGGCCGGACGCGGGCCGGACGCCTTCGACCGGCCGGCTGCTGCCGGCACGGCGGCGTTGACAGGCTTGCGCGCGGCAGCGTTCAAGCACGCCTCCACTCGGTCGCACCACCCGGCTTGTCTTCCAGCACGATGCCGGCGGCAAGCAGTTCAGCGCGGATGCGGTCGGCTTCGGCGAAGTTGCGCTCGGCCTTGGCGGCCTTGCGCGCGGCGATGCTGGCTTCGATTTCTTCCGCGCCGGGGCCGTCCTCGGACTTGCCGCCCTGCAGGAAGGTATGCGGATCGCGCTCGAGCAGCCCCAGCGTGCCGGCCAGCCCCTTGAGCTGGCGCGCGGCGGCGGTGGAGCCGGTGCGGTTGATCTCGCTGGCCAGGTCGAACAGCACCGACATCGCGATCGGCGTGTTGAAGTCATCGCCCATGGCTTCGGCGAAGCGCTTCGCGTGCGGCTCTTCCCAGTCGACCGCGCAGCCGCCGGGCTGCGTGTCCTTCAGTGCGGTGTACAGGCGCGTCAGCGCATGGCGCGCGTCGTCCAGGTGCGCGTCGCTGTAGTTCAGCGGGCTGCGGTAGTGCGCGCGCAGGATGAAGAAGCGCACGACCTCGGCGTCGTACGCCTTCAGCACTTCGCGGATCGTGAAGAAATTGCCGAGCGACTTGGACATTTTTTCGTCGTTGATGCGCACGAAACCGTTGTGCATCCACATGTTGACGAACGGCTTGCCGCTGGCCCCTTCCGATTGCGCGATCTCGTTCTCATGGTGCGGGAACTGCAAATCCGCCCCGCCGCCATGGATGTCGAAATGCTCGCCCAGCAGCGCGCAGCTCATGGCGGAGCATTCAATGTGCCAGCCCGGGCGGCCGCTGCCCCACTTAGAGTCCCACTTGGTCTCGGGCGGCTCGCTGGTCTTGGCGGACTTCCACAGCACGAAGTCGAGCGGGTCCTGCTTGGCGTCGTTGGCACTGACGCGCTCGCCCGCGCGCAGGTCTTCCAGCGACTTGCCGGACAACTTGCCGTAGCCGTCAAACTTGCGCACCGAGTAATTCACGTCGCCATCGCTGGCCTGGTAGGCCAGCCCCCTCGCCTCCAGCTTGCCGATCATGTCAAGCATCTGCGGCACGTAGTCGGTCGCGCGCGGCTCGTGGTCGGGACGGATCACGCCCAGCGCGGCGGCGTCCTCGTGCATGTACTGGATGAAGCGCGTGGTCAGCGCGCCGATGGTTTCGCCGTTCTCGGCGGCGCGGCGGATGATCTTGTCGTCGATATCCGTAATGTTCTGTACATATGTCACCTCGTAGCCGGCGGCACGCAGCCAGCGGTGCACCATGTCGAACACCACCATCACGCGCGCGTGGCCGACGTGGCAGTAGTCGTACACCGTCATGCCGCAGACATACATGCGGACCTTGCCGGGTTCGATGGGCACGAATGGCTGCTTCTCACGCGCGAGCGTGTTGTAGATGTTCAGAGGCTGCATGAAACGAAGTGAATGGTCAGGGGAGGCGGCACTGGCGCAATTCCGCCGCGCCCCATATCTTACCGGAAGGCGATGTGCCGGTAGGCCGCGCGCCGGGGGATTTGCCGCGGCCGCCGGCGCTTGCCGACGCTTGCCCGGGCCATGGCTTTAGTGCCGGCCGTGCCGCTTTGCTAGAATGCCGCCGAGTATAACGGACCCGTCTTCAATGAGCCTGCTGCTGCCCTCCTCGCCTATCGCCGCGCTCCCCGCCGCGTCCCCCGCCGCCCTTGCACGCCCGCTCCGCCCGCGTCCGGCACTGGCCGCCGCGGCCGTCCTGGCGCTTGCCGCCGCGCTGGCCGGCCCCGCGCAGGCCCAGCACGGACCGTTGTCGCTGCCCGCGCCCACGTCGCCGGTGGATGGCATCCGTTCAACCGACCCCGGCATGACCCAGGCCCAGCAGGCCGCCAACGCGCGCCGCTATGACGAGGCCATCAAGGGCTTCGACCGCGTGATCGCGGCCAATCCGCGCAATGCCCAGGCCCGCTTCCAGCGCGCCTGGGCGCTGGCGCAGTCCGGGCGCGAGGACGCCGCCATCCAGGCCTTCACGGAAATGGCCGCGGACTTCCCCGAACTGCCAGAGCCCCACAACAACCTGGCGCTGCTCTATGCCAAGCGCGGCGACCTGAAGCGCGCCGAGGCCGAACTGCTGCTGGCCACCGAGGTCAAACCGGCCTTTGCCATTGCCTACACCAACCTGGGCGACGTCTACCGCCGCCTGGCCGAGCAGTCCTATGCCGAGGCGCTGCGCCGCAACCCGGCCGATACCCGCGCCAGCGCCGGGCTGCGCCAGTTGCGCCCGGAGGCAGCCACCGGCACGCCCGCGGCGACGGGCACGACCGGCACGACCGGGCCCGCGGCTGCCCCGGCCGGCACCCGCAAGCCGGCTCCGGCACAGCGCCCGGCCCCGGCCAGCGCCCCGGCGGCCAACTGACGCCCCTGCCAAGAATGTCCGGACGCGATGCGCCCGGACCGTTTGAATCCCGACTTACCGGAGTTCCATCCATGATCCGTTCCCGTCGCATCGCCCTCGCCGCGCTGACCGCCGGTGCCCTCGCGTTGTCGTCGTTCAGCGCGCTGGCGCAGCAAAAGGCTGCCGAGCGCGTCCAGTTCGTCACCAGCGCCGGCAAGTTCACGGTCGAGCTGTACCCGGACGTGGCACCCAAGACCGTGGCCAACTTCCTGGAATACGTGAAGAGCGGCTTCTATAGCGGCACCATCTTCCACCGCGTGATCAACGGCTTCATGGTGCAGGGCGGCGGCTTCGACCGCGACATGAAGGAAAAGCCCACGCGTGCGCCGATCCCGCTGGAAGCCCGCGGCGGCCTGAAGAACAAGGCCGGCACGCTGGCCATGGCGCGCACCAGCAACCCCGATTCGGCCACCGCGCAGTTCTTCGTCAATGTGGTGGATAATCCGAATCTCGACTACCCGCAGCCGGACGGCAACGGCTACGCAGTCTTCGGCAAGGTGGTGGAAGGCATGGACACGATCGACAAGATCAAGACCGTGCCGACCACGGCCTACGGCCCCATGCGCAATGTGCCGGCCTCGCCGATCGTGATCGAGTCGGCCACTGTCGTCAAATAACACACCGTACAGAGGAAACCATGTCCAAGGTCCAACTCCAAACCAACCAGGGTGTCATCGTCATCGAACTCGACGCCGAGAAGGCGCCGAAATCGGTCGAGAATTTCCTGTCGTACGTCCGCAAGGGCCACTATGACAACACCATCTTCCACCGCGTGATCAAGAACTTCATGGTCCAGGGTGGCGGCTTCGAGCCCGGCATGAAGCAAAAGGGCACCGACGCGCCGATCGAGAACGAAGCCGGCAACGGCCTGAAGAACGACCGCTACACCGTGGCCATGGCACGCACCAACGCGCCCCACTCGGCCACCGCGCAGTTCTTCATCAACGTGGTCGACAACGACTTCCTGAACTTCACCTCGCCGACGCCGCAAGGCTTCGGCTACGCCGTGTTCGGCAAGGTGGTGGAAGGCACCGATGTGGTCGACCAGATCAAGGGCGTGCGCACCGGCAGCTCGGGCTTCCACCAGGACGTGCCGCTGGAAGACGTGGTGATCGAGAAGGCTACCGTCGTCGAGTAATCGTCGAGTAATCGTCGACTAACGCGCCGACTAAAGCGTCGAGCAAGCCATGCCCCCTGATTGCGGTTACGCGCGCCCGGCCCTGCCGGCATCTTCTTCCCGACCCCGCGCATGACCGCAATCCCCCGCACGCCGGTGGCCGGTCCCTTCGAGGTACAGGCGCCGGCGTGGTTCATTTCAGACCTCCATCTCACGCCCGGCATGCCGCGCACGCTGGCAGCCTTCGAGCGCGCGCTCGAGCGCGCGGCACACGACGCGCGCACGCTGTTCATCCTGGGCGATTTCTTTGAATTCTGGATCGGCGACGAGGAAACCGACTCGCCGTTCGCACAACGCGTGGCCGGCGCCCTGCGCGCGCTGGCCGCGCGCGGTGTTGCCGTCTACCTGATGCACGGCAACCGCGACTTCCTGCTTGGCGCACGCTTTGCTGCCGCCGCGGGCGCGAAGCTCCTGCCCGACCCCACGGTGATCGATTGCTCCGGCCAGCGCGTGGTGCTCAGCCACGGTGACATGCTGTGCATCGACGACGAGCGCTACAACCGTTTCCGCCGCTGGACCCGCAAGCGCTGGGTGCAGCGGCTGTTCCTGGCGCTGCCGCTGCGTACGCGATTGGGGATCGCGCAGAAATTGCGCGCGGACAGCGAAGGCAACCGCGCACGCCAGGCCGCCTCAGGCAATGGCGTACGGATGGTCTACGGCGACGTGGCGCCCGCTGCCGCGGCCGAACTCCTTGGCATGGCCGGCGCGAGGTTGATGGTGCATGGCCACACCCATCGCCCGGCGCGCCACGAAGACGATGCCGGCGTGCGCTGGGTGCTGACTGACTGGGACCTGGACGGGCGCCATCCGCGCGCGGCCGTGCTGCAGCTCGACGGCGGCGGATTCCGGCTGCTGCCGCAGACTGACTGAGATCGCGCCTCAGAAAAAAAGCGGCCGTTGCCGGCCGCCTTCTTCCTTTTACTTCATCAGCTTGCGCAACTCGCTCGCATCGAAGCGATCGTTCGGCGTTTTTTCCAGATGCTCGCCCAGCCGGTCGAGCGCCGCCAGCACGGTCTCGATGCGCTCATGCTGGCGCGCGGCATTGTCGATCAGGCTCTTGAGCGCCAGCGACACCGGATCGTCCGCATTCGGCGTGATGCCGTAGGCCGAGAACTCCTGCTTGGCGCCCTGCTGCGCCGCCGGCGCATCGGGCAGGATGATGCGTGCCGGGATGCCCACCGCGGTCGCGCCAGGCGGCACCGGCTTGAGCACCACCGCGTTCGAGCCCACGCGCGCGCCGTCACCCACCACGAATCCGCCCAGCACCTTGGCGCCCGCGCTCACCACCACGTTCGCGCCCAGCGTCGGGTGCCGCTTCTGGCCCTTGTACAGCGAGGTGCCGCCCAGCGTCACGCCCTGGTAGATGGTGCAGTCATCGCCGATCTCGGCGGTCTCCCCGATCACCACGCCCATGCCGTGGTCGATAAACACCCGGCGCCCCAGCTTCACCGCCGGATGGATCTCGATGCCGGTCAAAAAACGCGACCAGTGCGAGATCCAGCGTCCCAGCCAATGGAAGCCCGTGTTCCAGCATGCGTGTGCAAAGCGGTGGAAAACCACGGCATGCAGGCCGGGGTAGCAGGTCAGGACTTCCAGGCGGCTGCGCGCGGCGGGATCGCGCAGCATGATCGTGTCAATATCTTCCTTCAGGCGAGAGAACATCTTGGTCGTGTCGTGTTGCCGCGCCGTGCGCCGCGCCACGCAAGGCTTGCGCCTGGGGCAGGGTCGCCGGCGAGGTCGGTGGCCGGTGGAGACGGGATCAGGGAGTGTAAGTGATTTGCGGCCGGCGCTCTGGCGCCGGCCATTGGCCCTTGATCCGTCAGGGATTTTGCAGCGGCAGTGCGACGATCAACATCGCCCCGGCACGCGCCAACCCGCCGCGACGGGCCGACAGCGTGCGCGCTTGCCGCGTACGCCTGCGTCGTCCAGCCTCGAAATGCCGCGGGTTGCTGCCACTGTGCTTGCTCCTCTGCTCGCTTACTCTTTCCGGTCTGGCGCTGGCCGATGCTGCGTCATCAGCATGTGCTTGGCGATGCCGCGCAGGATGTTCACTTCCTCGCGCTCCAGGCCGCTGCGGGCCAGCAGCCGCCGCAGCCGCGTCATCAGCTTGCGCGGATTGGCGGGATCGAGAAAGCCGATTGCCTCCAGGCCCGACTGCAGGTGTCCGAACATGGCCTCGACCTGCTCGGCCGTGGCGGGCTCACCAGCATAGCCGATATTGGCGCCCGCGTCCGGCGCCGCCGCGCCGGCGGGAGCAGCGTCCAGCAGCGCCAGCCGCATCTCGTAGGCGACCAGCTGCACCGCCTGCGCCAGGTTGAGCGAAGTGTATGCGGGGTTGGCGGGGATATGGGTGACCGCCATGCAACGCTCGACCGCTTCGTTAGGCAAGCCGTAGCGCTCGTTGCCGAAGACAAAGGCAATGTCGCCGCTGCCCGCCAGCGTCTGGCAGGCGCGCGCGGCCGCGGCGCGCGGCAGCAGCCGGGGCGGGCCAAACTCGCGCTGGCGCGCGGTCATGGCTACGGTCAATGCCGCGCCGGCCAGCGCCGCGTCGATCTGGTCGACGATGACGGCACCGGCCAGCACATCGTCGGCGCCGCTGGCCATGGCGATGGCATCGGCGTGCCGCAGCACGTCAGGCTCGCGCGGCGAGACCAGCACCAGGCTGCCGAAGCCCATGGTCTTGATCGCGCGCGCCACCGAGCCGACGTTGCCCGGGTGGCTGGTCTCGACCAGCACGAAACGCACGCGCCCGAAGGCATCGGCGCCGGCCGTGGGTGACGCATCAGGCCGGCCAGCGGGCTGGCTCGTATCATTTGCCGGGTTCATATACAATTCGGGATTCTTCTTTGGCACGGCGCCAGGTTTTTGCTCGCCCGCGAGATCTTCGCGGCACATTTTGCACAAGACCGGCGACGGGCCGACGTTCTTCTACAATCCGTTGTGTTGTCAGCTGCCCATGAGCGGGCGCGCGGTGCCATGAGCACCCCGCCGCTTCCTCGTGAGCCGGCCTGGAGAGATTCATGCATCCGATGCTCAATATCGCCGTCAAGGCGGCCCGCAAGGCGGGATCCATCATCAACCGCGCGTCGCTCGACGTCGATCTGGTGCGCGTCTCGCGCAAGCAACACAACGATTTCGTTACCGAGGTCGACCGCGCCGCCGAAGCCGCGATCATCGAGATCATCCGCACCGCCTACCCGGAACACGCCATTCTAGCGGAAGAGTCCGGCCAGTCCTGGGCCGAGGGCGAAGACGCCCACGAATACACCTGGGTCATCGACCCGCTCGACGGCACCACCAACTTCATCCACGGCTTCCCGCAGTTCGCGGTCTCGATCGCCCAGCTGCACCGTGGCACGCCCGTGCAGGCGGTGGTCTACGACCCGACCCGCGACGAGCTGTTCACCGCCAGCAAGGGCGCCGGCGCCTTCCTGAACAACCGCCGCATCCGCGTGACCCGCCGCGACAAGCTGGCCGACTGCCTGATCGGCACCGGCTTCCCCTTCCGCGACATGGAAGGCCTGGAAGAATACCTCGAGATCTTCGCGCTGATGACGCGCAGCTGCGCTGGCCTGCGCCGCCCGGGTGCTGCCGCGCTGGACCTGGCCTATGTCGCCTGCGGCCGCCTGGATGGCTTCTTCGAGAGCGGCCTGAAGCCGTGGGACATGGCCGCCGGCATGCTGCTGATCACCGAATCGGGCGGCCTGGTTGGCAACTACAACGGCGAGCCGCGCCAGATGGAGCAAGGCGAAGTCCTCGCAGGCAACCCCAAGGCTTTTGCCCAGATGGTGCGACTGCTGTCGCGGTACTCGCTCGACAACGCCAAGCCGGCCACTGCCTGAGTCCGCGGCATGTCCTGACGGGCATTGCCAAACACAAACGCCCGCCGCGCCCCGGCGGGCGTTTTGCTTTCCAGCTGCTGCGCTTGCCGGCGCGCAGAGACTAGTCGCATATTTCCCGCCGCCCCGGCCGACCATGATCCGCGTCAAGGTCGCACCGCCCTGCTCTCCCCAGAATGAATCCATGCGCCACGCCCCGTGCGCGCGGATCAAGCCGAGGAGAGCCCGCATGTTTCCCGAATACCGCGACCAGATCTCGCTCCTGAAGACGCAGGACGCCCATTTCGCCCGCCTGTTCCATCGCCACAATGCGCTGGACCAGGAGATCCACAACATGGAGTCCGGACTGGTTCCGTCCTCGGGCTTCGAGATCGAGCGGCTGAAGAAGGAAAAGCTGCAGATCAAGGACCAGCTCTACCGGATCCTCCGCCAGCGCGCGGCCTGAACGGAGGACCGCAGATGACCGATCGCGACACGCCTGCCGCCAACCCCCGCACCCCTTCGCAGGCCCGTAGCCGCCCTGCCGCACGCGGCGATGTACTGCCGACCAATACTGCCCTGTCCGCCGAGCGCAATGAAGTCAGCGGCGCCGTCGACGCTGCCGTGCAGGTGGCCGCCAGCAGCATGCAGGACATTCTCGCCAGCCGCGCCGGCCAGGGCGCCAGCATGCTCGACGCCATGCGCACGCTGCTCGACGGACTCGCTCCGGATGAGGCCGCGCAGCTGCGCAGCCTCATCCTGGAGGGCGACCCCGGTGCCTGGCAGGCGGGCCGCCGGCGCCATCCCGACGACGAACTCGCGGCCGGCTGGCGCGACGGCGCCTACCCGTACCAGAACCTGATGTCGCGCCGCAATTACGAAAAGCAGAAATACCGCCTGCAGGTCGAGTTGCTCAAGTTCCAGGCCTGGGTGCGCGAGACCGGGCAGCGCGTGCTGATCCTGTTCGAAGGCCGCGACGCGGCCGGCAAGGGCGGCACCATCAAACGCTTCATGGAACACATGAACCCGCGCGGCGCGCGCGTCGTGGCACTGGAAAAGCCGACGGAATCCGAACGCGGCCAATGGTATTTCCAGCGGTACGTGCAGCACCTGCCGGCCGCCGGTGAAATCGTGCTGTTCGACCGCTCCTGGTACAACCGCGCCGGCGTCGAGCACGTGATGGGCTTCTGCTCCCCGCGCGAGTACCAGGACTTCCTGCAGCAGGCGCCTGAGTTCGAGCGCCATCTGGTGCGCAGCGGCATCCACCTGTTCAAGTTCTGGTTCTCGGTCAGCCAGAAAGAGCAGCGCCGCCGCTTCCGCGAGCGCGAGATCCACCCGCTCAAGCAGTGGAAGCTCAGCCCGGTCGACATTGCTTCGCTCGACAAATGGGACGAATACACGCACGCCAAGGAGGCGATGTTCGCGCATACCGACACCGCCGACGCACCCTGGACCGTGATCCGCTCCGATTGCAAGAAGCGCGCGCGGCTGAATGCGCTGCGCTTCATCCTGTCGCGCTTTCCGTATGCCAACCGGGACACCACCGCCATCGGCCAGGCCGATCCGCTGATCGTCGGGCGCGCGCTGGCCAACTGATTCCTGGCGGCAACGCAGGACGCCGCCCCAACCCTCTCGTCTCCCTCACCTGAAAAGGACGTTATGTTCAAGCACATCCTGCTCCCCGTCGACGGCTCCGAGCTTTCGCACAAGGCCGTTTCCGCAGCCATCCAGTTTGCCCGCACCGCGGCGGCGCGGCTCACGCCCTATATGTGCGTGGAGAGCTATCCCTATGTGCTGTCCAGCGACAGCTCGCACGAAAAGCGAGAGGTGTACCAGCAGCGCGTGGAAGCCGAGGCGCGCCAGGAACTCGCCAAGGTCGAGAGCGCGGCCGCGCTGGCCGGCGTGCCCTGCACCGGCCACGTCTCCAGCGCCTCGGTACCGTACCAGGGCATCATCCATGCCGCCAGGGAACTGGGCTGCGATGTCATCTTCATGGCATCGCACGGGCGCAGGGGCCTGAGCGGGCTGCTGCTGGGCAGCGAAACGCAGAAAGTGCTGACCCATAGCGACATCCCGGTGCTGGTGTTCCGCTGATCGGCGGCCGGCACGCGCATCGCCCTGTTCGCGGCACATCGGCGCGGCACATCGGCGGCGGCACCGTGCTGTACCATATCGCCCATATTCGAAAACGCCCCTTCGTGCCGCGGCCACAGGCCGCCGGACCAGCGCCCGGCCGCCCCCGCGGGGGCGCTTTTCCGGGACACGCAAGGCGGCGCTCCGAGCGGATCGGGCGGCACAACGCAGGCCCACCGCCAGACAGGCTAAATGGCAATGGGATTGCAGAAGAAAACCGACCCTGAACAGGCACAGGCAGACGCCGCAGGCAGCCGCCACACGCCCATGATGCAGCAATATTTGCGCATCAAGGCAGACCACCCCGACACCCTGCTGTTCTACCGCATGGGTGACTTCTACGAGCTGTTCCACGACGACGCCGAGAAGGCCGCGCGCCTGCTCGACATCACGCTGACCGCGCGCGGCGCCTCGAATGGCGTGCCGATCCGGATGGCCGGCATTCCCTTCCATTCGGCGGACCAGTACCTGGCCCGACTGGTGAAGCTGGGCGAGTCGGTGGCGATTTGTGAGCAAATCGGCGATCCCGCCACCAGCAAGGGGCCGGTGGAGCGCAAGGTAGTGCGCATTGTCACGCCGGGCACGCTGACCGACGCGGCGCTGCTGCCGGACAAGGTGGACACCTTCCTGATGGCGGTGCACCAGCAGACCACGCGGCGCGGCATCAGCAAGACGGGTCTGGCGTGGCTGAACCTGGCCAGCGGCGAATTGCGCCTGATGGAGTGCGAGGTTGCGCAGCTGGGCCGCGAGCTGGAGCGCATCCGCCCGGCCGAGCTGCTCTATGCCGACGGTATCGACCTGCCGGCGCTCGATTGCGCGCGCACGCGCCTGCCCGAATGGCACTTCGACCAGGACGCCGGTTCGCGCCGCCTGCGCGAGCAACTGGGCGTGGCCAGCCTAGATCCATTCGGTTGTGCCGGGCTGGGCGCTGCGATCGGGGCCGCCGGCGCGCTGTTGAACTACGCCGCCACCACGCAGGGCCAGTCGCTGCGTCATGTGCAGGGCCTGAAAGTCGAGCGTGAATCGGAATACATCGGCCTGGATTCGGCCACGCGCCGCAACCTGGAGCTGACCGAGACCCTGCGCGGCGGCGAGTCGCCGACACTGTTCTCGCTGCTGGATACCTGCTGCACCACGATGGGCAGCCGCGCGCTGCGTCACTGGCTGCACCACCCGCTGCGCGACCCGGCCGTGCCTCAGGCGCGGCAACAGGCCATCGGCGTGCTGATCGACCAGGGCACCGATACGCTGCGCGCCGCGCTGCGCCGGCTGGCCGACGTCGAGCGCATCACCTCGCGGCTCGCGCTGCTGAGCGCGCGCCCGCGCGACCTGTCCTCGCTACGCGATACGCTGCGAGCGCTGCCCGACGTGCAGGCCTGCATCCGCGACGAACAGGACAGCGCGCTGCTGGCGCAGACGCTGCAGGATCTGGCCGTGCCGCAGGCGTCCCTGGACCTGCTGGTGCGCGCGGTCGCAGAAGAACCCGCCACCGTGGTGCGCGACGGCGGCGTGATCGCACGCGGCTACGACACCGAACTCGACGAGCTGCGCGATATTTCCGAGAACTGCGGCCAGTTCCTGATCGACCTGGAAGCGCGCGAACGCACGCGCACCGGCATTGCCAACCTGCGCGTCGAGTTCAACCGCGTGCACGGCTTCTATATCGAGGTCACCAATGGCCAGGCCGACAAGGTGCCTGACGACTACCGCCGCCGCCAGACGCTGAAGAACGCCGAGCGCTACATCACGCCCGAACTGAAGTCGTTCGAGGACAAGGCGCTGTCGGCGCAGGACCGCGCGCTTGCGCGCGAGAAGCAACTCTACGACGGCCTGCTGCAGTCGCTGCTGCCGCATATCGGCGAGCTGCAGCGCGTGGCCGGTGCGCTGGCGCGCCTCGACGTGCTGGCGGCACTGGCCGAGCGCGCGCAGACGCTCGACTGGTCCGCGCCCGAACGCGTGCGCGAGAACGTGATCGATATCGTGCAAGGTCGCCACCCGGTCGTGGAAGGCCAGCTGGCGGCGGAATCGGTGGCGTTTATCGCCAACGACTGCCAGCTCAACGAAGCGCGCAAGCTGCTGCTGATCACCGGCCCCAACATGGGCGGTAAGTCGACCTTCATGCGCCAGACCGCGCTGATCGTGCTGCTGGCCTGCGTGGGCGCCTACGTGCCGGCGCGACGCGCCATGATCGGCCCGATCGACCGCATCTTTACCCGCATCGGCGCTGCCGACGACCTGGCGGGCGGGCGCTCCACCTTCATGGTGGAGATGACTGAAGCCGCCGGCATCCTGCATCACGCCACGCCGTCGTCGCTGGTGCTGATGGACGAGATCGGCCGCGGCACGTCCACCTTCGACGGCCTGGCGCTGGCGTGGGCGATCGCGCGCCACCTGCTGTCGCACAACCGCAGCCATACGCTGTTCGCGACCCACTATTTCGAGTTGACGCAGTTGCCGCAGGAATTCCCGCAGGCCGCCAACGTGCACCTGTCGGCGGTGGAGCACGGCGACGGCATCGTGTTCCTGCACGCGGTGCAGGACGGCCCTGCCAGCCAGAGCTATGGCCTGCAGGTGGCGCAACTGGCCGGCGTGCCGCAGCCGGTGATCCGCGCCGCGCGCAAGCACCTGGCGTGGCTGGAACAGCAATCGTCCGATGCCACACCGACGCCGCAACTCGACCTGTTTGCCGCGCCGACGGTGCCGGACACCGAAGACGAGGACAACGACTATACGATGGCCGTGCCGCAGCCGGCCGCACTGGCACCGGAGCATGCCGCGCTGATCGACACGCTGGCAGACCTGGACCCGGACAGCCTGACGCCGCGTGCCGCGCTCGATGCGCTGTACCGGCTCAAGGCGCTTGCAGGCGAGGCGGTCGGCACGGCATGAACGCCACGCGCCGGCACACTGGCCGGATCCTCGCCGCGGCATTGCTGCTGTGCGCGGCCAGCACCGCGTGGCCGGCACCGGCCGGTCGCGGCAGCAAGCCTGCGCCCAAGCCAAAGGTGATCCGCATCGCGCTGATCGCCGACCTGCCGCAATGGCCTGCCGCCGAAGCCAACGCCACCGCCCTCCTCGACAGCTTTGCCGAACGTAAGCTCGACTTCGTGATCCACGCCGGCGGCATCAAGGGCGATACCGAAGCCTGCAGCGACTCGATCCTGACCAGCCGCCAGCAGCTGCTGGCCCAGTCGCCGTTGCCACTGCTCTATGTGCCCGGCGAAACCGACTGGGCCGAATGCCGGCTCCCGGTCAATGGCAAGTTCGACGCGGTCGAGCGGCTGAACCGCCTGCGCGAGCTGTTCTTCCCCGAAGACGCCACGCTGGGCCAGCATCCGCGGCCGGTGTTGCGGCAGTCCGACCAGGCCCTGTTCCGCACCTTCCGCGAGAACGTTCGTCTCGCCCTGGGCGACATCCTGATCGTCGGCCTGAACGTGCCTGGCGACAACAACCACTTCCGCAACGAGGGCGGGCGCAACAGCGAGTTCGAAGACCGGCGCGAGGCCAACCGGCAGTGGCTGGCGCGTGCATTCTCGCTGGCGCGGCAGCGCGACATGAACGGCATCGTCGTGGTGGCCCATGCCGATCCGCAATTCGCCAACGGCTGGGAAAAGAAAGGCCGCCCGACGCTGCTGGACGGCTTCATGCGCCACCGCACGCGCGACGGCTACCTGGAGTTCAAGCGGCAACTGCGCGACCTGAGCGCGCGTTTTCCCGGCCAGGTGCTGCTGGTGCATGCGGGCGAGAATGGCTTCGGCATCGACAAGCCGCTGCGCGACAGCGCAGGCAAGGTGCTGCAGAATTTCACGCGCGTCTCGCTGCCGAACAACACGATGGCGCAATGGACGGAGCTCGTGATCACTCCGAACGCGGCGGCGCCGTTCTCGATATCGCTCAGGGACGCACCAACCACGCCCTGAGCTGCCGGGCCCGCGCTGGGCTCGCGCCAATGAAAAAAGCCGGCTGAGCCGGCTTCCTTCATGGACCACGCAGGCGCTGGATCAGTGCAGCGTGCGCGGGGTATCGTCGTCCTCGTCCTCGTCCACCACCTCGACGCCCGAGGCGCCGTGGGCGTGGCCATGCTCGATTTCCTCGGCGGTGGCTTCGCGAACTTCGGAGACCTTCAGCCAGAAGCGCAGCGCCATGCCGGCCAGCGGGTGGTTGCCGTCCAGGACCACCTTGTCTTCGGCCACGTCGGTCACGGTGTAGATGACGGAGTCGTCTTCATCGCCGTCCTCGGGCATGCCTTCGAACTGCATGCCGACTTCCAGCGGCTCCGGGAAGCGGTCGCGCGGTTCGACCTTGACCAGCTCAGCATCGTAGTCGCCAAAGGCATCTTCGGGCTCGAGCTGCAGTTGGGTCTCGAAGCCGGCGTCATGGCCGTCGAGCGCTTCCTCGATCTTGGGGAACGTGCCATCATACCCGCCGTGCAAATAGACCATGGCTTCATCTGACTCCTCGATCAGATTGCCTTGCGTGTCCGACAGCTTGTACATCACGGACACTACCGTGTTCTTAGCGATTTTCAATTCTTGACTCCATGAACGATTCCGCATTATACGCGCAGGCCCTGCCCCCTGGCCCCGTCGATCCAGACACTCCGCTCGACCTGCTTGGTGGCATGACGCCGGCTGCATTCATGCGGGATGTCTGGCACCGCAAGCCTCTGCTGATTCGACAGGCGGTACCCGGAATCGTGCCGCCTGTGTCGCGCGATGCGCTTTTCGACCTTGCCGATCGCGACGAAGTCGAATCGCGCCTGGTGACGCACTTCCGCAATCGCTGGAAGCTCGAACATGGTCCATTTGCGCGCGAAAACCTACCTTCCGTCAAGACCCGTCAGTGGACTTTGCTGGTTCAGGGCGTGAACCTGCACGACGCCGCCGCCGCGGAACTGATGGGACGCTTCCGCTTCGTGCCCGACGCGCGGCTGGACGACCTGATGATCAGCTACGCATCGGACGGCGGTGGGGTCGGTCCGCACTTCGACTCCTACGACGTGTTCCTGCTGCAAGTCTCGGGCCGGCGCCGCTGGCGCATCTCGTCGCAGACCAGCCTCGAGCTGGTCCCCGACATGCCGCTGAAGATCCTTGCCGATTTCAGCACAGAAGAGGAATGGGTGCTGGAGCCGGGCGACATGCTGTACCTGCCGCCGCAGTACGCCCACGACGGCGTGGCCGAGGGGGAATGCATGACCTGCTCGATCGGCTTCCGCGCCCCGGCCTACCGTGAACTGGCCGGGCACTTTCTCGCCTGGCTGTCAGAGACGGTGGAAGACAACGAAGACCTGACCGGGCGTTACGCCGATGCCGGCGAACGTGCGGCGACCAAGCCCGCGCAACTGCCCGCCGGCATGGCCAAGGCAGTCGCCGAACGGCTCAAGGCACTGCAATGGAATACGCAGATGGTGTCGGAATTCCTTGGCTCGCATCTGTCCGAACCCAAGCCCGGAGTTGAATTCGCCGAAATAGCCGACCTGCCACAGCGCCGTTATGAGAAACTTGCGGCCCACCATGGCGTTGTTCTTGCGTCCGCCTCGATCGCACTTTACGACCGGAACAATTTCTTCCTCAATGGCGAAGCCTACGAGCCGCCAGCCGAATTGATGCCGTGGCTGAAAAAGCTGGCCGATAATCGCCACCTTAGTGGCGACGATGTTAGCGCATGTGCCAGCCTTCCCGACCTGATGGAGACATTTCATCACTGGACGCAGGAGGGATGGCTACAATTGGGCCCCCTGCTGTAATAATGCGTAACATTGCAATTCAGCAAATTTCGGCGCTACACAAGCCGGGAAAACGCGGATATAATCGTCGGCTGGCTAGTACTGCGGACCACTGCATTGTCGGCACCCGGGAGGGCCTTTATTTTGCAGTTCAAGAGCGATAATTACCGGTAATTATTCATCGCCTGTTTTTCGTTATTACAAGTTAAAGGACGAACAATGAAGAAGTCTCTCCTGATCGCATCGCTGCTGGCCGCTGTTGCCCTCGCCGCTTGCGGCAAGAAGGAAGAACCGGCTGCTCCGGCCGCTGACACGGCTGCTCCGGCTGCCGCCGCTCCGGCTGCTGAAGCTTCGGCTCCGGCTGCTGAAGCCCCGGCTGCTGCTGCCGCTGCTGACGCTTCGGCCCCGGCTGCTGACGCCTCGGCTCCGGCTGCTGACGCTTCGGCTCCGGCCGCCAAGCAATAATCGCCAGCAGTACTCGGTTCCGACCGATAAAAAAACCGGCCTTCGGGCCGGTTTTTTTATCGGCGCTGCAAAGCGCATCGTGCGCCGATCAGGTGCGCACCGTCTGCCAGTCCAGACCCAATTCCTGATCCGCCACCAGCACCTCCGACGGCAGTGCGCCCAGTGCAGCCGCCAGCGCGCCCGTAGCCAATTCGCGCGTGTTGTTTTGCTTGCTCAGGTGCGCCGCCACGACCCGGTTCAGGCCCGCATGCGCGACCTGCACGAGGATGCTCGCGGCCACCTCGTTGGCCAGATGGCCGAAGTCACCGCCAATTCGCCGTTTCAGCGATGCCGGATAGACTGAGTTGCGCAGCATCTCGCGGTCGTGGTTGCACTCCAGCACCAGCGCGTCGACACCTGACAGGCGCGCCGTCACATAGGGCGTTTCCATGCCCGCGTCGGTCAGCACGCCCAGCCGCGACTGGCCATCGGACAGCACGAACTGCAGCGGCTCGCGCGCGTCGTGCGGCACCGTGTACGGCATCACCTGGACGCCGCCGATGGCAAAGGCGTGGTCGGCGCCGCACACACGCACATCGGCGACATCGGCGCCGCGCATGTGCGAGGTCGCAAGCCAGGTTCCGTGACTGGTGTAGACCGCCAGCCGGTGCCGCGCCGCAAAGGCGTAGGCAGAACCGACATGGTCGCCATGCTCGTGCGTGACCAGCACGGCGTCGAGTTGGTCCGGCGTGACACCCAGGCGCTCCAGGCGCCGGGTGGTCTCGCGGATGCCGAAGCCGCAGTCCAGCAGCACGCGCGTGGTGGTGGTGTCTTCGCGGGATTCGATCAGCAGCGAGTTGCCCTCGCTGCCGCTGCCAAGGAAGGCGAAGCGCATCATGGCCGCGCCCTCCCCGCCATGCAGTTGGCAGGCCGGCCAGGACAGCCGGCGGTGGAGCCGGTCACCGCCGGCTCAGTGCAGTTGCTCGTCGAGCAGCGACAGGATGCGCTTGCCGATTTCGCCGTTCTCCGGCTGGCCAGCATCGTTGAGCACCGTCACCAGCGTGCCGCTGCCGGTGCCCTTGAGCGCCACGCGGTACTTCTTGGCGGTCTTGGGATCGTCCGGCTTCGTGAACAGCTTGGAGAAGAAGCCACGGTTGTCCACGTTGGTGCGCGGATCGACGTAGCGCACGTAGTACAGGCCCTGCGCGCGGTCGCGGTCTTCGATGGTGAAGTTGACGCGATCCAGCGACAGGCCGACCGAGCGCCAGGCGCGGTCGAACGGCTCAGGCAGTTGCAGCGCCGGGGCGCCATTGACCTGGGCCAGGTAAGACTTCTGCGCAGCGCCGCCGGCTGCAGCGGCCGTGGCGCCCGCTGCGCCAGCCGCAGCCGTATCAGCCGTCGCCGCGCTGCTGCCAGCCGCCGCCGGGTTCTTGGCCATGCGGTCGGCCTGTTCCTTCTGCACGCCCAGGCGTTGCGCCAGGCGCGACAGGAATTCGGCTTCCAGCTCGGGGTCCGCCGGACGCGGGGTCCAGACGGTGCTGGACTTGTCGATGCCGGTCAGCTGCTCCTGCGCGCCGCGGTGGCTGATGAACACTTCCAGCGTGCCATTCTGCGAGCGCTCGACGCGGGTGCGGAACTTGTCGCGCTCGGAGGTCGAGTACAGGCCGTCGAACACCTTGCCGATGGTATTGCGGATGATGTCCTGCGGTATCTTGGCGCGGTTCTCGGCCCAATCGGTTTCCATGATGCCGGTCTCGGGCGAGTCCTGCACCAGCAGGAAACCGCTTTCCTGCCAGAAGCCGCGCAGCTGCTGCCACAGCTGGTCGCCGCGCATGCCGTTGCTGATCACCAGCCAGCGCTGGTTGCCGTCACGCTCCATGCGGATGCCCTGCGCCGAGGGCAGTACGTTCTCGGTCGGGGATTGCTCGCGCACCTTGGTGGCCTGGCTGTAGGTCGACAGCGTCGAGGTGCCGTTCGCATCGGGCACCGAGTAGCGGCGGTCGCCTTCCAGCTTGGTCAGGTCCGGCGGGATGTCCAGCGTTGGCGTGCGCTTCGACGCCGACGACTTGTAGTCGATCTTGTCGGGCTGCATCGCTTCATTGATGCTGCTGCAGCCGGTGATCACGCCCGCGGCCAGCACGGGCACAACCAGGGCGGCGCGGCGGACTTGCGTCGCGCCGCGGCGGTTAAGCTTCGATTTCATTGACACGCAATCCTAGTTGAGGGAGCGACAGCAAGACGCCGCGGTAAATCAGGCCAGCAGGCCGGCGGCGGCCAGTGCCTTGCGTACGGTTTCGTGGTTGGATTCCGACAGCGGGGTCAGCGGCAGGCGGATACCGCCGGCCATCTTGCCCATCTGCTGCAGGGCCCACTTCACCGGGATCGGATTGGCTTCGACAAACATGGCCTTGTTCAGTCCGATCAGTTCCATGTGCAGGCGGCGCGCGGTGACGACGTCGCCCTTCAGTGCCGCCGCGCACATCTCGTGCATCTTGCGCGGGGCCACGTTCGCCGTGACCGAGATATTACCCTTGCCGCCCAGCAGGATCAGCGCGACCGCGGTGGGATCGTCGCCGCTGTAGATGGCAAAGCTCTCCGGCGCGTCGTTGATCAGCTGCGCGGCCCGGTCGATATTTCCCGTGGCTTCCTTGACGCCGACAATACCCGGCACCTGCGCCAGGCGCAGGATGGTGTCGTTGCTCATGTCGGCAACGGTGCGGCCCGGGACGTTGTACAGCAGCACCGGCAGTTCCGCCGCTTCCGCGATGGTGCGGAAATGGCGGTACATGCCTTCCTGGGTCGGCTTGTTGTAGTACGGCACAACCTGCAGCGATGCGTCGGCACCCACCTTCTTCGCGAAGGCGGTCAGCTCGATGGCTTCCTTGGTGGAATTGCCGCCGGTGCCAGCGATGATCGGGATGCGCTTGCCGGACTGTTCGACGGCCACGCGGATCAGTTCGCAGTGTTCCTCGACGGAAACCGTCGGGGATTCACCGGTCGTGCCGACGATCACGATGCCATCGGTGCCCTCGGCGACGTGCCAGTCGACCAGTGCGCGCAGGGCCGGGAAATCCAGGCTGCCGTCCTCATGCATCGGAGTAACGATGGCGACGATGCTGCCGGTAATCTGTGTCATAACGTTAAGGAATTCGGGATGCGAATAACGGGATTGTACCGGAACCGCAGGCGGCTTCGACCGCCGGCGGGGCAGGGGTTGATACCAACTGTTTCAACGTGTGCAGCGGGATTCTCGCCGACAGCGAAAGCGCACTTTCAGGGGTCTAGCCGGTAGCGTGCCGGGGTGGCCGCATCCAGCGCCGCGGCGGCCTCGCGCACCGCACACAGGCGCTGCACGAAGGCTGTTTTCGGCACTTCCTGCACACCGTCTTCATAAGCGATGACGCGCAGGCCGTGCGTGCGCGCCACTTCAAGCAATTCGCCGGGGCACAGCAGAAAATCCGGCCGCGACGGCTTGCCGACGGTTTCGTTGCCGGCTGCGAAGGTCTCGTACAGCCACACCCCGCCCGGCGCCAGCGCGCCGGCCAGGTGCGGCCAGAGCGGCCGGTGCAGGTAGTTGGTGACGACGATGGCGTCGAACGGCGCCTCGTCCGCCAGCGGCCAGGCGCCCTGCTCCAGGTCGGCCACGCGGCCGGTCACGCCGGCCGGCAGGCCGGCGATGGCGCCGGCATCGCGATCGACCGCCAGCACCGCATGGCCACGCGCGGCGAGCCAGGCGGCATGGCGGCCACTGCCACAGGCCAGGTCGAGAATGCGGGCGCCGGGACGCAGCAGGTGCGCCCAGCGGGTGACCCACGCGGACGGAGCGGACAAGCCGGCGTGCGGCGCGACTGGGACGTCGGTCATGGCGCCCCCGTCAGTGCAGCAGCATCACGACCGGGCGCAGCATCAGCTCGATCAGCGACATCAGCACGTTGACCACCGGCGTCATCCAGATGGTGGTGATCACGCCCGCGGCGACCAGCGCCAGCACGACAAAGATGCCGTAGGGCTCGATGCGCGACACGCCGCGCGCGATTCCCTGCGGCAGCAACGCGGTCAGCACGCGGCCACCGTCCAGCGGCGGCACCGGGAACAGGTTGAAGGCGGCCACCACCAGGTTGACACGCACCCCCGCCAGCGCCATTTCGCCGAAGAAGGGTTCGCGCACGCCGCCCCAGGTCAGGCCGATCGCCAGCAGCACCCAGACAAAGGCCTGCACCACGTTGCTGGCGGGACCTGCCAGCGCCACCCACATGCCATGCCAGCGCGGGTTGCGCAGGCGCTCGAACACCACCGGCACCGGCTTGGCGTAGCCAAACACGAACTGGCCGCTGGTCATGATGTAGAGCAGCAGCGGTACCGCGATGGTGCCGATCGGGTCGATATGGCGGATCGGGTTCAGGCTGACGCGCCCGAGCGAATAGGCCGTGCTGTCGCCAAACACCTTGGCCACATAACCGTGCGACGCCTCATGCAGCGTGATGGCGAACAGCACCGGCAGGGCATAGACCGCGAAGGTCTGGATAAGGGAGGAATCCATGACGGCTATTGTAACGGGCCGCCGGCTTGCCAGGCACACGGCCGCGCCCCTGTGGCGGCGGCGCAGCGCACGCTTGGAGCCCGCTCAGAGTCCAAAAAGCGAGATATCGCCGCGGCCAGCGCGCACCAGTTCGGGCTCGCCGCCGGTGAGGTCGATCACCGTGGTCGGCTGCGCCGGCGCCGGGCCGCCGCAGACCACCAGGTCGAGCTGTTTTTCCAGCCGGGCGCGGATTTCCGCCGGGTCGTTGAGCGGCTCGTCGTCGCCGGGCATCTGCAGCGTCGCCGTGATCAGCGGCTCGCCGGTCTCGCCCAGCAGCGCCAGCGGGATGGCGTGGTCGGGCACGCGCATGCCGATGGTCTTGCGCGCCGGGTGCGACAGGCGCCGCGGCACTTCCTTGGTGGCTTCCAGGATAAAGACGTACGGCCCCGGCGTGGCGCCCTTGATCCAGCGGTACTGGCGGTTGTCGACGCGGGCGAAGTTGCCCAGCTCGGACAGGTCGCGGCACATCAGTGTCAGGTGGTGGCGGTCGTCGATGTCGCGCAGCCGGCGCAGGCGCTCGACCGCATGCTTGTCGTCGAGCTGGCAGGCGAGCGCGTAGCTGGAATCGGTCGGCAGCGCGATCAGTCCGCCCTTCTGCAGGATCTGCGCGGCCTGCTTGATCAGGCGCGACTGCGGGTTGAGCGGATGGATCTCGAAGTACTGGGACATGCAGGGCGCCTTTCGTTGGGCTGGCGGGTTACCAGTCGTGCCAGACCGGCGTGACCGTGGACGGCAGCGGTGGCAGCGTGCCGAGCTCGACCCGGCCTTCGCCGGGCCCATGGAAATCCGAGCCGCGCGAAGCCAGCAGCCCGTAGTGCCGCGCCACATCGGCATAGCGGCGGTACTGGTCCGGCGTGTGGCTGCCGGTCACGACCTCGACCGCGCCGCCGCCGAGCGACTTGAACTCATCGAACAGCGCATCGTGCTGGGTAGCGGTGTAGTGGTAGCGGCCGGGGTGCGCCATCACGGCGATGCCACCGGCGGTGCGGATCCAGCCAACGGCTTCGGACAGGCTCGCCCAACGGTGGCCGACATAGCCGGGCCGGCCCTCGGACAAGTACTCGCTGAACACGTCGCCGATGGTGGCGCAGTGGCCCTGGTCGACCAGCCAGCGCGCGAAATGGGTGCGCGAGATCAGGTCCGGGTTGCCGACATACCGCAGCGCGCCCGCGTAGGCGTCGCCGATGCCGACCTTGGCCAGCGCCTCGCCGATATCGCGGGCACGCCGGGCACGCCCGGAACGGGTATCGGTCAGGCCATCGATCAGCTCGGGGCAGAACGGGTCGATCTGCAGGCCAACGATATGCACGGTCTGCCCGGCCCAGGTCACCGAGATCTCAACACCCGGCACATAGCGCATGCCGAATTCCTCGGCCGCGGCGCGCGCCGCGGCTTGCCCGCCGACCTCGTCATGGTCGGTCAGCGCCCAGTATGCAACGCCCGCATCGCGCGCGATTTCCGCTACCGCGCGGGGCGACAGCGTGCCGTCGGACACGGTGGAATGGCAGTGCAGGTCGGCGTTGATGGCGTGGGCGTTTTGCATGGGGCTCATTCTACTCCTGTCGACCCTTGCCTGCGTGGCGCCGGAGGCTTGCCGGAGGGGCTCCGGCGCGCGTGCCAAAGCCCTGCCGGCAACGCTGGCGTCGCCGGGAAACGGGCTGGCGCGGGGTATAGTCGGGCTTTGCACCATCTTCCGCGGGCCGTCCGTGCCCGCGCCCTGTCCATCATGTCCGCCATGTCCACCGACAACGCCACCGCCGCCACGCCCGCCGTCACCACCACCGACGTCCTGATCGTGGGCGCCGGCCCGGTCGGGCTGTTCGCCGCCTTCCAGGCCGGCGTGCTCGGCCTCAAATGTGAACTGATCGACGTGCTCGACCGCGCCGGCGGCCAGTGCACCGAGCTGTATCCGGAAAAGCCGATCTACGACATCCCCGCCGTGCCGGGCTGCCTGGCGCAGGACCTGGTTGACCGGCTGCTGGAGCAATGCGCGCCGTTTGCCTTCCCGATGCACTTCGGCCAGCGCGCCGAGAGCGTGTCCGAAATCCCCGGAGTGCCCGCGCAGGACGGCCACCCTGCCCACTCGCGCCTGCTGGTCACCACCGATGGCGGCAAGCGCTACGATGTCGCCGCGGTGCTGGTCTGCTCCGGCGCGGGCGCGTTCGCGCCGCAGCGCGTATCGCTGCCCGAAGCCGCGGCGCTGGAAGACCGCCACGTGCACTACGCCGTGCGCGATGTATCGCACTTTGCCGGCAAGCGCGTGATCGTCGCCGGCGGCGGCGACTCGGCGCTGGACTGGGCGCTGGCGCTGCGCAAGGTGGCCGCCCGCGTGACGCTGCTGCACCGGCGCGAAGGCTTCCGCGCCGCCGACGGCACCGTGGCCGAGATGCGCGCCGCGGTGGCGGCCGGCGAGATGGACTTCGTGGTCGGCATGCTGGGCGCGCTGCGCATCGACGGCAATGCACTGGCCGAAGTGGAAGTGCGCACCCGCGACGGCAGCCAGGCGCTTCCCGCCGACGAACTGGTGGCGCTGTACGGCCTGGTGTCCGAGCCCGGCCCGATCGCGCAGTGGGACATGGACATGCGCGCCGGCCGCATCCTGGTCGACACCACCACGTATGAAAGCTCGCGCCGCGGCATCTTTGCCGCGGGCGACATCGCCTTCTATCCCAACAAGCAGAAGCTGATCCTGTCAGGCTTCCATGAAGCCGCGCTGGCGCTGCGCCGCGCGTATCACTACGCCTTCCCGGAAAAGGCGCTGGTGCACGTGCACACCAGCAACAACGCCGCGCTGAAGGAAAGGCTCACGCACGCCTGAGCGCGGTCGCCGGCTTAACGACAGAACGACTCGACCAGCTCCGCCACCGCGGCCGGCTGGTCGTGATGCAACATGTGGCCGGCGTCGTCGATCACCGCTTCACGGAAATCGCGGAAGGCGCGGAAACGCTCCTTGAATTCGTCGATGCTCTGCTTGTGGGCGATATGGCGCAGCGTCTCCGAATCGCGCGCTTCCACATGCAACACCGGCGCGCTGACCTGCTCCCAGATCGCCATCACTTCGTCGAGCCGGTACAGCGTCGGATTGACCAGCTTGTGCGCCGGGTCGCCCAGGATTTCCCAGCGGCCGTCCGCATTCCGGCGCGACCAGTGCGCGGCCAGGAACGCGGCGCGGTCGTCCGGCAGGCGCGGGTTGGTCTTCTGCAGGCGCGCCGCCACGCCGCCAACGCTGTCGTACGTCTTCAGCTCCGTACCGATGCGCAACTCGTCAAGCCAGCGCGCATAGCGCTTGGGCGCATGCGCCGGCCCTCTCGCCGTCATGCCGAAGCCTTCCAGGTCCACCACGCGGCGCACGCGTTCGGGACGGATGCCTGCGTACAGGCAGATCACGTTGGCACCCATGCTATGGCCGACCAGGTCCACCGGCCCTTCCGGCTGGTAGTAATCGAGCAGCGCCTCCAGGTCGGCGAGGTAGTCGGGAAACCAGTACGACTGCGTGCCGGGATAGCGCGAAGGCCAGTCGGTCTCGCCAAAGCCGCGCCAGTCGGGTGCGATCACATGCCAGTCGCCGTGCAGGTGGTCGACCAGGAACTGGAACGAAGCGGCCACGTCCATCCAGCCGTGCAGCATGAACAGCTTGCGCGCACCGGGCGTGCCCCAGTGGCGCACGTGGTAGCGCAGCCCGCGCAACGTGATAAATTCAGACCGCGAGGTTTCCTTGATTGTCATTGTCTCCACCCTGGCGTCGGGGTCTTCCTGCCAGCGTGGGCCGGCAAAAGGGAAGCCCCGACAAAATAGAACGATCGTTCGCTTGCAGGCATTATAGCGGCCAGCGCCATTTGCAGCTTGCCGCAGACCTTCTGGAGACCTTGGATGGCCGCAGCTGCCTTGCCGGCAAGCCGGCGCGACGACTACCACGCGCTGTACGAATCCTTCCGCTGGGAAATCCCCCCGAACTTCAACATTGCCGAAGCCTGCTGCGGCCGCTGGGCGCGGGATCCGGCAACCATGGACCGCATCGCGGTCTATACCGAGCACGAAGACGGCCGGCGCAACGCGCATACCTTCGCCTATATCCAGGCCGAGGCCAACCGGCTTTCGGCGGCGCTGCGCGGCCTTGGCGTGGCGCGCGGCGAACGCGTGGCGATCGTGATGCCGCAGCGGATCGAGACCGTGATCGCCCATATGGCGATCTACCAGCTGTGCGCGATCGCGATGCCGCTGTCGATGCTGTTCGGGCCGGAGGCATTGGCCTACCGCATCGCGCACAGCGAAGCCTGCGTGGCGATCGCCGACGAAACCTCGATCGACAACGTGCTTGCCGCGCGCCCGGAATGCCCGGCGCTGGCCACCGTGATCGCCGCCGGCGATGCGCACGGCCGCGGCGACCACGACTGGGACGTGCTGCTGGCAGCGCAGCTGCCTGCCTTCACCGCCGAGCAGACCAAGGCCGACGAGGCCGCCGTGCTGATCTACACCAGCGGCACCACCGGCCCGCCCAAGGGCGCGCTGATCCCGCACCGCGCGCTGGTCGGCAACCTGACCGGCTTTGTATGCTCGCAGAACTGGTATCCGCAGGACGACGACGTGTTCTGGAGCCCGGCCGACTGGGCCTGGACCGGCGGGCTGTGGGATGCGCTGATGCCGGCGCTGTACTTCGGCAAACCCATCGTCGGCTACCAGGGCCGCTTCTCCGCCGAGCGCGCCTTCGAGCTGCTCGAACGCTACGCCGTCACCAACACCTTCCTGTTCCCGACCGCGCTCAAGCAGATGATGAAGGCGTGCCCCGAGCCGCGGCAACGTTATGACATAAAGCTGCGCGCCTTGATGAGCGCCGGCGAAGCGGTTGGCGAAACCGTGTTCGGCTGGTGCCGCGACGCACTCGGCGTGATCGTCAACGAGATGTTCGGCCAGACCGAGATCAACTACATCGTCGGCAACTGCACCGCGCAGAACGACGACGAGCGCCTGGGCTGGCCGGCGCGGCCCGGCTCGATGGGACGCCCCTACCCCGGCCATCGCGTGCAGGTGATCGACGATGAAGGCCGTCCGTGCGCGCCGGGCGAGGACGGCGAAGTCGCGGTCTGCGCCACCGATATCGCCGGGCACCCGGACCCGGTGTTCTTCCTCGGCTACTGGAAAAACGAGGCGGCGACCGCGGGCAAGTACGTCGAGCGCGACGGCCTGCGCTGGTGCCGCACCGGCGATCTTGCGCGCATCGATGCCGACGGCTACCTGTGGTACCAGGGCCGTGCCGACGACGTGTTCAAGTCCTCGGGCTATCGCATCGGGCCGAGCGAGATCGAGAACTGCCTGCTCAAGCATCCCGCGGTGTCCAACTGCGCGGTGGTGCCCTCGCCCGATCCCGAGCGCGGCGCGGTGGTCAAGGCCTTCGTGGTGCTGACGCCGTCGGTGGCGCGCTCGTTCGACGGCGACTCGGCGCTTATCGCAGAACTGCAGGCGCATGTGCGCGGGCAACTCGCGCCGTACGAGTATCCGAAGGCAATCGAGTTCATCGACCAGTTGCCGATGACGACCACCGGCAAGATCCAGCGGCGGGTGTTGCGGTTGCTGGAGGAAGAGCGGGCGGCGCAGCGCCGGCAGTCTGCCTAGCCGGCCGACGCCTCCAGCCACGCCAGCTCATCCTCGTCGAACCCGGCCGCACGCCGCGCATCGAGATTGAACGGCCCGCGCAGCTTCGGCGCACGGTACTGCTCGGCCAGTTGCGCATAGGTAGCCACCGGCTCCAGCTTGCGCTGCGCGCACAGCCAGCGGTACCAGTGGTTGCCGATCGCTACATGCCCGACCTCGTCGCGCAGGATGATATCGATGATCGCCGCGGCGGCATGGTCCCCGGCGCCGGCCAGTTTGGCGCGCACCGGCGGCGAGGCATCGAGCCCGCGCGCTTCCAGCGTGCGCGGCACCAGCGCCATGCGCGCCAGCACGTCGCCGGCGGTCTTGTCGGTCATCTCCCACAGGCTGTTGTGCGCGGGAAAATCGCCGTAGGCCGCACCCAGCGTGCCCAGATGGTCGGCCAGCAGCGTGAAATGCAGCGCTTCTTCGTCGGCCACGCGCAACCAGTCGCGGTAGTAGGCCGGTGGCATGCCGGCAAAGCGCCACACTGCATCCAGCGCGAGGTTGATGGCGTTGAATTCGATATGGCACAGTGCGTGGATCATCGCCGCGCGGCCGGCGGGCGTGTGCAGCGAGCGGCGCCGTTCGACGCCCTGCGGCGCCACCAGTGCCGGCCGCTCCGGACGTCCCGGGATGATATGGCCCCCGTCGGCATCGATCGCCTCGTCCGCACGCAGCGCTCCATCGGACAGCGCCATGGCATCGCGGTACAACGCCCGCGCGGCGCCGGCCTTTTCGCGCGGATCGGTCATGCACAGCACCACCAGCGCGCGATGGCGCGGCGAAAGTGACGGATCAGGCAAAGCGGTGGCGGGTGTTTTTTCTGGCATGGGCGTAAAATCCGGACTGCCGCCATTGTAGGGCCTCGCCGGCACCCACCCGCGTGCCTGGCCATGCAGTTCCCCACAGACCCGCTGACTCTTTAAAGTCCGGCGGCAACCCCCATTTCAACACAAGCCTTTCGTGCAGGAGACCTCATGGCGCTTTACCAGCTCGGCGACGTCAAGCCCAATATCGACAGCGAAGCCTACGTGGCCCCGGAAGCCACCGTCATCGGCAACGTGACCCTCAAGTCCCGCGCCAGCGCCTGGCCCGGTGTCGTGATCCGCGGCGACAACGAGCCGATCGTGGTGGGGCATGACACCAATATCCAGGAGGGCTCGGTGCTGCACACTGACCCGGGCTGCCCGCTGACCCTGGGCGACAAGGTCTCGATTGGCCACCAGGCCATGCTGCACGGCTGCACCGTCGGCGAAGGCTCGCTGATCGGTATCCAGGCCGTGGTGCTGAACCGTGCCGTGATCGGCAAGGAATGCCTGGTAGGCGCTGGTGCCGTGGTCACCGAGGGCAAGGTCTTCCCGGACCGCTCGCTGATCCTGGGCGCGCCGGCCAAGGTGGTGCGGCAGCTGACCGACGAGGACGTCGCCAACCTGTACCGCAACGCCGAGACCTACGCCTCGCGGCAGGCCATGTACAAGCAACAGCTCAAGCGGATCGGCTGAACGCAAGCCGCGGCGGCACCCATCGAATTACCGACAGACAACGTGACTCAGACTACCCCCACCACCCCCGACACCCTGCAGAAGTTCCTGTTCGACGCCGCCCCCGTGCGCGGCGAACTGGTGCGCATGGAAGCCACCTGGCAGGAAGTGCTGGGCCGCCACAGCTACCCCACGCCGGTGCGCCGGCTGCTGGGCGAGATGGTGGCCGCCGCGGCACTGCTGTCGGCCAACCTGAAGTTCAACGGCGCGCTGGTGATGCAGCTGCACGGCGACGGCCCGGTGCGCATGCTGGTGGTGGAATGCCTGTCCGACCTGTCGATGCGCGCCACCGCCAAGCTGGCCGAGGGCGCCGAGATTGCCGACGACGCCACGCTGGCCGACCTGGTCCATGCGCACGGCCACGGCCGCTTTGCCATCACGCTTGACCCGAAGGACAAGCTGCCGGGCCAGCAGCCGTACCAGGGCATCGTGCCGCTGGCGGATGAGCACGGCCCGCTGGCGTCGATCAGCGCGGTGCTGGAGCATTACATGAAGGCATCCGAGCAGCTCGACACGCGCCTGTGGCTGGCCGCCGACGACCGCGTCGCCGCCGGCATGCTGCTGCAGAAGCTGCCCTCCTACGGCGGTACGGCCAACGTGGGCGAGACCGGCGCTCCGCTGGCCAGCCATGCCAAGGCCCAGGACCTGGACACCTGGGACCGCGCGGTGCAATTGGGCACCACGCTCAAGGCCGAAGAACTGCTGGCCGAGTCGCCCGAGACGCTGCTGCGCCGCCTGTTCTGGGAAGACCTGCAGGACGCCGGCCTGCGCGTGTTTGAGCCGATGACGCCGCATTTCCATTGCTCGTGCTCGCGTCCCAAGGTGGCGGGCATGCTGCAGTCGCTGGGGCGCGAAGAGATCGAGAGCATCATCGCCGAACGCGGCAACGTGGAGATCCATTGCGATTTCTGCGGCCAGCGCTATGAGTTCGACCCGGTCGATTGCGCCCAGCTGTTCTCGGCCACCCACGTCGCCACCGGCGCCGGGGCTGGCGCGCACCAGCACCACTGAGGCGGCAAGCCACGGATTGATCCGTGGCGGCAACGTGAGCGGGGAATGAGAGCGGGAGCGGCGTAACGGAAACATCCGGCGCGCCGCCCTGTCCAACGGCTGTACGATCGCTGTGCCCGCGTGCCTGAGAACCGCCATGTCCGCCGAAGCGTCACTCCCCTTACCCGAATCCAGCGCCACGACAACGGCCGCCACGCGCAGCCGGATGCGTGGCGCTGTTGCATTGGCCGCGGCAGGCGCCCTGCTATTGGCCACTGGCTGCGCTGAGATCCCACGCGACGCCAACGGCTCGCCTCCGACGGCGCGGCTCGCGCCGAACGCCATGCCGCCGGCGCGGCTGACGCCCGAAGCGCGGCAAAAGCTCGATGCCCTGAACCAGGAGGTGCTGCGCGAACAGGCCGACGCCATCGCGCGACGGCAACAAGCCGAGGCGTACGCACGGGCATACGCCTATCCCAACACGAGCTGGAACCTGTTCTACGGGGGATGGGGCGGCGGCCACTGGGGTGGCGGCGTCAGCGTGGGGATGCCCGGCTACTGGGGCGGCTATCCGTACTGGTGGTGACGGCCAGGTGCCGCCCACAGCAAGACAGAATGTTGATCAGTGTCCGCCGCGCCCGGCGACGGAATTTGCCGGCGGCGGCAGCGGCGGCGTGGCGCTGACCTTGGGTGCCGGTGCCACGAACTGCACGAACACCTCGCCTTCCCGCACCATGCCCAGCTCATAGCGGGCACGTTCCTCGATCGCGCCGGTACCGTCCTGCAGGTCGGCAACTTCCCCTTCCAGCTTGGCGTTGCGCAGCTTGAGCGTCTGGTTGCGGGTACCTTGCTCGGTCAGCTGGCGGTTCAGGTCCCAGACGCGCAGCCAGCCACCCTTGCCCAGCCAGAGCGGATACTGGATCGCGAGTAGCAACACGAACAACAGCAACGAAATCAGACGCATGAAAGGTTGCGGACAAGAAATTCCGCACAATGATCTGCGAAGTCAGCCCGGAAGGCAATTGCCAGGCAGATTTCGATACAAAAACGGCGGTGGCCGGATGTAGATCCGTGCCACCGCCGCTCTCAGTACTACGGCGTCATTCCCGCGCAAGCGGGAACGACGGGCTTCAGCGCAGGTTGTAGAACGCGCCCTTGCCCGGGTAGCTGGCGATATCGCCCAGGTCTTCCTCGATGCGCAGCAGCTGGTTGTACTTGGCCATGCGGTCCGAGCGCGACAGCGAGCCGGTCTTGATCTGGCCGGCGTTGGTGCCCACGGCGATGTCGGCGATGGTGCTGTCCTCGGTCTCGCCCGAGCGGTGCGAGATCACGGCGGTGTAGCCGGCGCGCTTGGCCATCTCGATGGCTGCGAACGTTTCGGTCAGGGTGCCGATCTGGTTGATCTTGATCAGGATCGAGTTGCCGATGCCCTTCTCGATGCCTTCCTTCAGGATCTTGGTGTTGGTGACGAACAGGTCGTCGCCCACCAGCTGCACGCGCTTGCCCAGCTTGTCGGTCAGCGTCTTCCAGCCGTCCCAGTCGCCTTCGGCCATGCCGTCCTCGATCGACACGATCGGGAACTTGTCGCACAGGTTGGCCAGGTAGTCGGCGAACTGGGTCGAGGTCAGCTTCAGGCCTTCGCCTTCCAGCTGGTACACGCCTTCGCCTTCGTGGTAGAACTCGCTGGCGGCGCAGTCCAGCGCCAGCAGCACGTCCTCACCGGCGCGGTAGCCGGCCTTCTCGATGGCCTGCACCACGGTGTTCAGGCATTCCTCGTTGGACGAGAAATTCGGGGCAAAACCGCCTTCGTCGCCCACCGCGGTGGACATGCCCTTGTCGGCCAGGATCTTCTTCAGCGCGTGGAAGATCTCGGCGCCGCAACGCAGGGCTTCACGGAAGCTGGTCTGCGACACCGGCATGATCATGAATTCCTGGATGTCCAGGCTGTTGTTGGCGTGCGCGCCGCCGTTGACGATGTTCATCATCGGCACCGGCAGTTGCATCGCGCCCGAACCGCCGAAATAGCGGTACAGCGGCAGGCCGGCTTCTTCCGCGGCGGCCTTGGCGACAGCCATCGACACGGCCAGCATGGCGTTGGCGCCCAGGCGGCCCTTGTTCTCGGTGCCGTCGAGGTCGATCAGGGTACGGTCCAGGAAGGCCTGCTCGGAGGCGTCCAGGCCCATGATGGCTTCGGAGATTTCGGTGTTGATGTGCTCGACGGCCTTCAGCACGCCCTTGCCCAGGTAACGCGACTTGTCGCCATCACGCAGTTCGATGGCTTCGCGCGAACCGGTCGACGCGCCCGACGGCACCGCGGCGCGGCCCATCACGCCGGATTCCAGCAGCACGTCGCATTCGACGGTGGGGTTGCCGCGCGAGTCGAGAACCTCGCGACCGATGATATCTACGATTGCACTCATGAATTCCTCTCTGACTGTTGATTCTTGCTGCTGCTGATTACTTCAACCTGTGCCCGTGTCAGGCGCATGTCAAACTGCCCGACAACCCTCAGGCAGCGCCTTCCACCACGATCATGTTCATCTTTGCTGCATGCTCGCGCGCCTTGCGGGCGGCGCGATAGGCTTCGCCGTCGTGGAACGACCTGGCGGCTTCATAGCTGGGGAATTTCAGCACCACGACGCGGGTCGGCGCCCACTCGCCCTCCAGCGGCTCGGTCTTGCCGCCGCGTACCAGCACCTCGGCGCCATGGATCTGCATGGCCTTGCTCGAGAGCACTTTGTATTCTTCGTACTGCTGGGGGTCGGTCACGTCGACGTAGGCGATGATATAGCCCGCGGCCATGGAGAATCTCCCGATTTTTTGTATTGTCTTTCGATATGGTTTGTCATCACCGGCGCCCGGAAATGGCGCGGTGGTGACAAAACCGGGCCTGCTCAGGCGCAGGCCGGCCAGCCGAAGTTGTCTTCCAGGAAACCGGCGCGCTTGACCAGCGTGTCCAGGTCCTTGAGCACGGCCAGCAATTCCTTCATGCGCGACAGCGGCACCGCGTTGGGGCCATCGGACATGGCCTTGCTCGGGTCCGGGTGCGTTTCCATGAACAGGCCCGCCACGCCGGTGGCGACGGCCGCGCGCGACAGCACCGGCACGAACTCGCGCTGGCCGCCGGAGCTGGTGCCCTGGCCGCCCGGCAGCTGCACCGAGTGGGTAGCGTCGAACACCACCGGGGCACCCGTCTCGCGCATGATCGCAAGCGAGCGCATGTCGGACACCAGGTTGTTGTAGCCGAACGAGACACCGCGCTCGCAGGCCATGAAGACGTCGTCAGGCAGGCCTGCGTCGCGCGCGGCGTCGCGGGCCTTGTCAATCACGTTCTTCATGTCGCCGGGCGCCAGGAACTGGCCCTTCTTGATGTTCACCGGCTTGCCGCTCTGGGCGCAGGCGCGGATGAAATCGGTCTGGCGGCACAGGAAGGCCGGGGTCTGCAGCACGTCCACCACGGCCGCGACGGGCTTGATCTCGTCGATCTCGTGGATGTCGGTAAGCACCGGCACGCCGATCTCGCGCTTGACGGTCGCCAGGATTTCCAGGCCCTTCTCCAGCCCCAGGCCGCGGAACGACTTGCCGGAAGAACGATTGGCCTTGTCGAACGACGACTTGTAGATGAACGGGATTCCCAGTTCAGCGGTGATGGCCTTGAGCTCGCCGGCGGTATCCAGCGCCATCTGCTCGGACTCGATCACACAAGGACCAGCGATCAGGAAGAACGGCTTGTCGAGGCCGACCTCGAATCCACAGAGTTTCATGACAGACTCCTCTCTTGCCGCCTGGCCTCAGGCGCCCTTGCGCTGCTGGCTGGCCAGCGCGGCTTCGACGTACGCCTTGAACAGCGGATGGCCGTCGCGCGGCGTCGAGGTGAATTCCGGGTGGAACTGCACGCCGACGAACCACGGGTGCATCGACACCGGCAGTTCCATCATTTCCGGCAGGTTCTCGGTCGGGGTGCGGGCCGAGATCACCATGCCGGCGTTTTCCAGCGTCGGCACGTAGTGGTTGTTGACCTCGTAACGGTGGCGGTGGCGCTCGTTGACCTCTGCGCCGTAGATGGCGTTGGCCTTGGTGCCTTCCTTGACCGGCACGCGTTGCGCGCCCAGGCGCATGGTGCCGCCCAGGTCGGAATCTGCCGAGCGCTGCTCGACCTTGCCTTCGCGGTCGACCCACTCGGTGATCAGCGCGACCACCGGGTGTTCGGTTTCGAGGTTGAACTCGGTCGAGTTGGCGTCAGCCATGTTGGCGACGTGACGGGCGAACTCGATCACGGCCAGCTGCATGCCCAGGCAGATGCCCAGGTAAGGCACCTTGTTCTCGCGGGCGTACTGGATCGCGCGGATCTTGCCTTCCGTGCCGCGCTTGCCGAAGCCGCCCGGCACCAGGATAGCGTCCAGCGGGGCCAGCACTTCGAGGTGGCCCGATTCCAGTTCCTCGGAATCGATGTACTCGATGTTGACGCGCGTGGCGGTGTGCATGCCGGCGTGGCGCAGCGCCTCGATCAGCGACTTGTACGACTCGGTCAGGTCGACATACTTGCCGACCATGCCGATGGTGATTTCGTGCTCGGGATTTTCCTGGGCGTTGACCAGCTTCTGCCACATCGACAGGTCGGCCGGCCGCGGATCCAGGCGCAGTTCCTCGCAGATCAGGCGGTCGAGGCCCTGCTCGTTGAGCATCTGCGGGATCTTGTAGATGCTGTCCGCATCCCACACCGAGATCACGGCGTCTTGGGGGATATTGGCGAACAGCGAAATCTTGGCGCGCTCGTCGTCCGGGATCGGGCGGTCGGCGCGGCACAGCAGCGCGGTCGGCGAAATGCCGATTTCACGCAGCTTCTGCACCGAGTGCTGGGTCGGCTTGGTCTTCAGCTCGCCGGCGCTGGCAATGAACGGCACCAGCGTCAGGTGCACGAAGGCAGCGTGGTTGCGGCCCATGCGCAGGCTCATCTGGCGCGCGGCTTCCAGGAACGGCAGCGATTCGATGTCACCCACGGTACCGCCGATTTCCACCAGCGCCACGTCGGCCTTGCCGTCGTGCGAGGCGGCAGCGCCCTTCTCGATGAAGGCCTGGATCTCGTTGGTGATATGCGGGATCACCTGCACGGTCTTGCCGAGGTATTCGCCGCGGCGCTCCTTGCGGATCACCGATTCGTAGATCTGGCCGGTGGTGAAGTTGTTCGACTTGCGCATCTTGGCCGAGACGAAACGCTCGTAGTGGCCGAGATCGAGGTCGGTTTCCGCACCGTCTTCCGTGACAAACACCTCGCCATGCTGGAAGGGGCTCATCGTGCCGGGATCGACGTTGATGTAGGGATCTAGCTTGAGGAGGGTGACTTTGAGGCCGCGCGACTCAAGAATGGCCGCGAGCGAGGCAGCAGCGATGCCCTTGCCGAGAGAAGAGACGACGCCACCGGTGACGAAGACGAATTTGGTCATAAACCGAGCTTGCCGGGGAAATCGGGATTATACATGAGAGCCCGTTCTGCGCCGACCCGGAAATTGTGACAACCCGACCCGCCAGCGCCGGTTCGCGCGTGGCCTGCCGGGGCGTTCCGACGTCCCCGGGCTAGCGCTGCGGCGCATGCGCCGCATACCCGTTCAGCGCCCGTCGCGGCGCATCGCGCCGATCAGGTCGCGCACCAGTTGCGCCGTCTCCTGGGGCCGCTCCATCGGGTACAAATGGCCGCCCTCGATAAAACGCAGGTTTTCGCCCACCAGCTTGCGGGTGGCCGCGAGGCCGCACTGCCGCACCTCGCGTGATCGCGTACCGGCGACGAAGCCGACCGGCACTGGCGCGCCCCGCCTGAGCTTGCGTCCCAGGCTGGTCGGCAGCGTGCGGTAGATCCAGTATTCGACCTCGCGGTCGAAGCGCAAGCGCCGCTCGTCGGCCTTGCCGGTGGGCTCGGTGCCATGCAGCGCATAGTCGCGCAGCACCTCTTGATCCCACACGGCGAAGTTCGGCTTGCTGCGGAAATGCTGCCATACGGCCTCGGCGTCGGGCCAGTGCGTGCGCCGGTTCCTGGTCACCGCCGCCGGACCGGGCTTTTCATCCATGCCGAGCACCTGCGCCGTCTTCAGCAGCGAGGCCCGCCAGCCAGCAATGATCGGCGAATCCAGCATCACCACGCCACGCACCCATTCGGGCCGGCGCAGCGCCGCCATCATCGACAGGAAACCGCCCAGCGAATGGCCCACCAGCCAGACCGGCTCGCGGTACTGGCGCCCCACTTCCTCGAGCAACTCTTCCACCAGATGCGGCCAGCCGCGCGTGACCGGGAACTGCGGCCGGTGGCCGTAGCGGTCAACGGCGCGGAATTCGAACTCGCCGTCCAGTTCGCCAAACAGCTTGCGGTACGTGGTGACCGGGAAGCCGTTGGCATGGGAAAAATGAATGATCTCGCGCATCGCCGCCCCGCCCCTCATTCCTGGGTACGGGAGGGATTGCGCCTGGCGCGCACGGGCTGCCCCCAGCAGTCGCCCTCCGCGCCACGCGCCAGCGGGAAGTCGGGCTGCTGGGTCACATCCCACTCCGGGTTGTGGATCTCGCCGAACACCTGGCGCAGCCGGTGGCCCCAGGTATCGCGAATCATGCGGAAATAGGCGTTGCGCTCGTCGATGTTGACGAAGCGCGTCACGCGCAGCGAATCGGCCTCGTAGACCAGCAGGTCCAGAGGCAATCCCACTGAAATATTCGACTTCAGCGTCGAATCCATCGAGATCAGCGCGCATTTTGCGCCCTCGGCCAGGGGCAGCGAAGGATGCACGACGCGGTCGATGATCGGCTTGCCGTACTTGGCCTCGCCGATCTGGAAATAACAGTTTTCCGGCGTGGCTTCGACGAAGTTGCCAGCGGCATAGATATTGAACAGCCGCTGCCGCTCGCCCCGGACCTGGCCGCCGAAGATCAGGCTGACATTGAATTCGATGCCGGCATCGCGCAGCGCGTGCGCGTCGCGCTTATGTACCTGGCGCACCGCGTCGCCCACGATGGAGGCGGCTTCAAACATGTCACGCGCATTCCACAGGGAGCGCTTGTCGTCATGGTTTTCGGCCAGGATCTGGCGCACAGACTGGCTGATGGCGAGGTTGCCGGCGGTCATCAGCACCATCACGCGGTCGCCGGGTTCTTCGAACACCGTCATCTTGCGCGCCGTCGAGATGGCGTCCACCCCGGCGTTGGTGCGGGAATCGGACAGGAATACCAGGCCGGCATCCAGCCGCATGGCTACACAGTACGTCATGGTCTTGTTCTGGTGTTCTTGTTGGACGGCCGGGAGTGGCCGGCCGGAGGCCTGCATTAACGGATTCTAGCGCCGCTGCCGCCTATCGGTGCCGGTTCTGGAATGCGGCACCTAATTGAGGCGGCCGGAGCTAGACCGGGTCGGCAAGCGGCGTGATTACGACATTGACTTCGAGCGTCTCCCCGGCACCGCCCTCCAGGATGCCCCGGACCGGTGCGGCGGACTGGTAGTCGCGCCCCACGGCGAGGCGGACATGGCGCTCGTCGGTGAGGCAGCCGTGGGTGATGTCGATACTGCACCAGATCTCGCGTTGCGGATCCAGGCAAACGTCGGCCCACGCATGGCTGGCCAGGTCAGTGGCGGCGGGATCGTAGAAGTAGCCGCTCACATAGCGTGCCGGGACGCCGAGCGCGCGGCACGCCGCCACCATCACCTGCGCCTGGTCCTGGCACACGCCACTACCCAGGCCGAAAGCCTCGGCGGCGGAAGTCCCGACATCGGTGGTATTGGGCTTGTAACGCACGCGTTCGCCGATGGCCTGGGCCAGTGCCAGCAACGCGGGAATTTCATGGCCCGAAGCCAGGAACGGCGCGGCGAAGGCCTGCATCTCGCGCGGCGCCGTGGTCAGCGGCGTGCTGCCGAGGAAGTACAGCGGCGACACGCGCGATTCCCCGGCCGGCGGCACATCGCAGAAGGCATGGTGGCCGTCGCGGTCGAGGTCGCCATGCGGCGGCAGAACCTCCACCTCGCCGCTGGCTTCGATGGCGATAGTGTCCGACGGGCCGGAGACGGTGAAGTTGTGCACGATGTTGCCGAAGCCGTCGCGCGCCGCGGACGGGTTGCCGGGCGTGCTCAGCTGCCAGTTGTGCACCGTCTGCAGCGGACCCGAGCGCGGCTCGAGCCGCAGCTCGTGCACGCTGCGGCGCACCGGCTCGGCATAGCGGTAGACAGTATGGTGGTTGATCTTGTATTTCACGGTATCAGGGCACGGTGTGGCGCCGGCAGCACATGGTCGCCGCCGGCGTGCCCATGTCAGACCGCCTGCAGCGGCACCAGGAAGTCCCGGCTGATGCCATTGCCGAGATCGCCGATGCGCTCCAGGAAGCTGGTCAGGTACGCGTGCAGGCCGACGGCAAAGATGTCGTCGATGCGCGCGTACTTCAGGTCGGCGTGGAGTTTACCAGCCTGCCGCTCGGTCTCTGCCGACTGCTGGTTGCGCACCATGGCCAGGATCGTCACCACCTCGTCCATGCTCGACACCAGCGAGCGCGGCATGTCAGGGCGCAGCACCAGCAGTTCGGCCACGCGCTGCGGCGTGACCACCGCGCGGTAGACCTTGCGGTAGACCTCGAACCCGGACACCGAGCGAAGCACCGCGGCCCAGTGGTAGAAGTCGTTCTGCTCGCGGTTGGGATCGCTGTCATCCCTGCCGGAGGCCTGGAACTTGACGTCGAGGATCCGCGCGGTATTGTCGGCGCGCTCCAGGAAGGTGCCGAGCCGCATGAAGTGAAAGGCATCGTCCTTGAGCATGGTGCCGAACTGGACGCCGCGCGCCAGGTGCGAACGGAACTTGACCCACTCGAAGAAGCGCGACGGGTCTTCCCTGAGCACGCCGTCGGCGATCATGCGCTGCACGTCGAGCCAGGTGGTGTTCACGGTCTCCCAGACTTCGGTGGTCAGTGAGCCGCGCACCGCGCGCGCGTTTTCGCGCGCCGCGCGCAGGCAACTCATGATCGATGACACATTGGTCATGTCGCGGACCATGAAATCGATCACGTCGTCGCGCGACAGCAGGCCGTACTTGTGGTCGAAGGCGTGCGTCAGCTCCGAGATATCCAGCATGGCCCACCAGCCCTGCTCTGCCACCTCGGCCGATTGCGGCAGCAGCGAGGTCTGGTAGTTGACGTCGAGCATGCGCGCGGTGTTTTCCGCGCGTTCGGTGTAGCGGGCCATCCAGAACAGGTGGTCGGCGGTACGGCTCAGCATGTGGGCTCTCCTGGCAAGGCAGCGGCAGTCTTGATCGCGGTGTTGATCGCGTGAGGGGCTGTCGTCGTCATCGTTCGAGCACCCAGGTGTCCTTGGTGCCGCCCCCTTGCGAGGAATTGACCACCAGCGAGCCCTCGCGCAGCGCCACGCGCGTCAGCCCGCCGGGCACCATGCGCACTTCCTTGCCCGACAGCACGAATGGGCGCAGGTCGATATGGCGCGGGGCGATGCCCGACTCCACATAGGTCGGGCAGGTCGACAGCGCCAGCGTCGGCTGCGCGATGTACTGCTCGGGCCTGGCCTTGACCACCTCGCGGAAGGCATCGATCTCGGCGCGCGTCGCGGCTGGCCCCACCAGCATGCCGTAGCCGCCGGCGCCGTGGGTTTCCTTGACCACCAGCTCGCCCATATGATCGAGCACGTACTGCAGGTCATCCGGACGCCGGCACATGTACGTGGGTACGTTATTGAGGATGACCTCCTCGCCGAGGTAAAAGCGGATCATGTCGGGCACGTACGGATAGATCGACTTGTCGTCCGCCACGCCGGTGCCGATCGCATTGCAGATGGTCACGTTGCCGGCACGGTAGACCGACAGCAACCCGGCCGCGCCGAGCGCGGAATCGTGCCGGAACACCAGCGGGTCGAGGAAGTCGTCGTCGACGCGCCGGTAGATCACGTCGATGCGCTGCGGCCCCTGCGTGGTGCGCATGAACAGGTGGTCGTCCTCGACGAACAGGTCGCTGCCTTCGACCAGCTCGACGCCCATCTGCTGCGCCAGGAACGCGTGCTCGAAGTACGCCGAGTTGTACATGCCCGGGGTCAGCACCACCACGGTGGGATCGGCGATCGCCTGCGGTGACACGCCGCGCAGCATGTCGAGCAGCAGGTCCGGATAGTGCGCCACCGGCGCGACGCGGTTGCGCGCGAACAGGTCCGGGAACAGCCGCATCATCATCTTGCGGTTTTCCAGCATGTACGACACGCCGGAAGGCACGCGCAGGTTGTCTTCCAGCACGTAGAACTCGCCCTCGCCGGCACGCACCACGTCGATGCCGGCGACATGCGCGTAGATGTCGTGCGGCACGTTGACGCCGAGCATCTCGGGCCGGTACTGGGCGTTGTTGTAGATCTGGTCGGGCGGGATCACGCCCGCGCGGATGATGTCCTGGCCGTGGTAGATGTCGTGGATGAACCGGTTCAGCGCTGCGACGCGCTGGCGCAGGCCTTTTTCCAGCAGCGCCCATTCGCTGGCCGGGAAGATGCGGGGGATCACGTCGAACGGGATGGTTCGCTCGGTGCCGCTGTTGGCCTCGTCCTTGTCGCCATAGACGGCAAAGGTAATGCCCACGCGCCGGAAGATCAGGTCTGCCTCGGCACGCTTGTTGTCCATGGTGCTGCCAGACTGCCGCGCCAGCCAGTCAGAGAAATGCCGGTAGTGCGGGCGTACCGCCCCGTCGGGCAATGATTGCCCTGCCTGGATGACCGTGGGCGCCCCGTCGGCGCGCCAGTCCAGCATCTCGTCGAAAAACCGCCCCGCCATGATGGCCGCTCCTCCATGTAGTGGGCGTTCGGATGCTGCCACTGCCCCGCATCCGGCCGCCCTGGTTTGACCTGGCTGTCCTGCCACAAGCCCGCCGCGCGGTGCCCGGGATGGTCTCCAATGGCATTGGCGCGACGATGCTGTCGAGTCACTGGCCCTTTCAGCATACCTGTACCGGCGAAAGCCGCAAGCTGGTGGACCGCAGCCGGCACGGAAAGTGAACTAGCAAGATGTCTGCCAGCGCACGCAAAAACGGCCGCCAGCGGAGCTGGCGGCCGTCAGGGGATAGAACGGACGAGCGCGGGCGGAAGGTTCAGCGGGCGCCAGACTGCAGGATGGTGTCCACCAGCACTTCGGGCGGCTGGCGGATATCGAGTTCCACCGCGTCGCGGGGCACCTCCAACGTATCGAACTGGCTCTGCAGCAGCTCGGGATTGAAGAAATGGTCGGTGCGGGCGGACAGGCGCCCGGCGATCAGTGCGGCATCGCCCTTCATGTGGACGAAGGTCACGCCGCCGTCGGGCGGCGTCAGCCGGTCGCGGTACGCCTGGCGCAGGGCCGAGCAGGTGAACACGTGGGTCCGGCCTTCGGCGCGCGCCGCGTCGATGGCGGCGCGCATCGCCGCCAGCCAGGGCCAGCGGTCTTCGTCAGTCAGCGGAATGCCCGCATGCATCTTGGCCTTGTTGGCCTCGCTGTGGAATTCGTCCGCGTCATGGAAGCCGCAGCCCAGGCGCTGCGCCAGCAGCTGGCCGACCGTGGTCTTGCCGCTGCCGGAAACGCCCATCAGGATATAGATCATGTCTGCTCCGTCGGTCTTGGTATCGTCTTGCTATCTTGCTGTCTTGCTGTCTTGCTGACTTGCTTTCGGATGGGGTCGCGGCCGTGGTCATTGCCTGCGGGCCGCTCCCGTCGTCCCCGCGCCGGCGGCCAACGACGGGAATGCGTGAGACTATTGTGCGACGGTTTGCACCGCGACGGCAGTGGCGGATGCGGCTGGGGCGGCGCCAGCATCCGCTTCGGACAGGTCGAGTGCGCTGCCCCCCTCTTCCGCGATGCGCGCGTGGCGCCGGAACGAGCCGAACAGCCCTCGTCCGAGGCTGAACCGGGCGAAATCGTCGGCCGGTGCCGCCGCCGGCTCGCGCGCCGCGAACTCGCCCTCGTCGCCCAGCCATTGCAGCACGCCGGCCACCGCGTCGACGCGGATGCGGTCGCCGTCGCGCACGCGGGCCAGCGCGCCGCCGGCCAGTGCTTCAGGGCCGACGTGGATCACCGCCGGCACCTTGCCCGACGCGCCCGACATGCGGCCGTCGGTCACCAGCGCCACCTTGTGGCCGGCGTCCTGCAGCGCGCCCAGCACCGGTGTCAGGCGGTGCAGCTCGGGCATGCCATTGGCGTTCGGCCCCTGGAAGCGGACCACGGCGATGAGGTCGCCGTTCAGTTCGCCGGCCTCGAACGCCGCCTGCAGCGCCTCCTGCGCATCGAAGACGCGCACCGGCGCCTCGACCACGCGGTGCTCGGGCGCCACGGCCGAGACCTTGATCACACCGCGGCCCAGGTTGCCCTGCATCAGCCGCAGCCCGCCTTCGGGCGAGAACGGCGCCGCCGCGCTGGCAACGACCTGGGCGTCGCCGCTTGCCGTCGCGCCATCACGCCATTGCAGCACGCCATCGCTCATCACCGGCTCCTGCGTGTATCGCGCCAGGCCCGGGCCCGCGACGGTCTGCACGTCCTCATGCAGCAGCCCCGCCTGCAGCAGCTCGCGGATGATCAGCCCGGCGCCGCCGGCGGCATGGAAGTGGTTCACGTCGGCGGAGCCGTTCGGGTACACCCGCGCCAGCAGCGGCGTGACGCGCGACAGGTGGTCGAAGTCGTCCCAGTCGATGATGATGCCCGCGGCGCGCGCCATCGCCACCAGGTGAATGGTGTGGTTGGTCGAGCCGCCCGTCGCCAGCAGGCCGACCATGGCGTTGGCCACCGCGCGCTCGTCGACGATGCGCGCCAGCGGCAGGTATTCGCTGCCGCGCGCGCTCAGCGCGACCGCGCGCTGGGCCGCCGCGGCCGTCAGCGCGTCGCGCAGGCCGCTGTCCGGGTGGACGAAGGCCGCGCCGGGCAGGTGCAGGCCCATGATTTCCATCAGGAACTGGTTGCTGTTGGCGGTGCCGTAGAAGGTGCAGGTGCCGGCGCCGTGATAGGCCTGGCATTCGGCCTCGAGCAGCGCATCGCGGCCGACCTGCCCGGTGGCATAGAGCTGGCGCACGCGCGCCTTTTCCTTGTTGGACAGCCCGGTCGCCATCGGCCCCGCGGGCACGAACACCACCGGCAGGTGGCCGAACTGCAGCGCGCCCATCAGCAGGCCGGGGACGATCTTGTCGCACACGCCCAGCATCAGCGCCGCGTCGAAGGTGTTGTGCGACAGCGCGATAGCCGTGCCCATGGCAATCGCATCGCGCGAGAACAGCGACAGCTCCATGCCGGCATTGCCCTGCGTGATGCCATCGCACATCGCCGGCACGCCGCCCGCCACCTGCGCCACGGCCCCTACTGCGCGCGCGGCTTCCCGGATCACGCCGGGATAGCGCTCATAGGGCTGGTGGGCCGACAGCATGTCGTTGTACGCGGTGACGATGCCTAGATTGGGCGCATGGTCGACGCGCAGCTTCAACTTGTCGTTGGCTGGCAGCGCCGCAAAGCCGTGCGCCAGGTTGGCGCATGACATGCCGCGCAGCGGCCCCAACTCGGCTTGCGCACGCTCGCAGCGCGCCAGGTAGGCGGCACGGCTGGCGCGGCTGCGGCCAACGATGCGTTCGGTGACGGCCAACAGCTCGGCATGGACGGCAATGGGCATGGCGGAGACGTTCCTTGTTGTCGGGGCGGCAGCACCAAAATGGCGCGTCGCATGTAGATTTTCTACATTATACCGATAGCAATGTCGCCGTCGACTGGGTCATGCATCACAATATCACCGGAATTCGCCGAATTCACCGGATTACGGGCAAACCCTGACAGCCTGCCATGCACGATTTCGGGCATGATGCCGCGCCAACGGATGTAGAATCTCTACATTCCGAAGTATCCGAACAACCCGACCCACCCGCCAGCCGCCATGCGCGACCGAATCCTTGCCGTCTACGACACGCTCCGCCCTTCCGAACGCCGCCTGGCGGATTACGTCGCCGAGCACGGCGCCGCCGTGATCCGCCTGTCGATGCCCGAGCTGGCCGAGCGCGCAGGCGTGTCGCAGCCCACCATCGCACGCTTCTGCGCCGCGCTGGGCTACGACGGCTTTCGCGAGTTCAAGCTGCAGTTCGCGCAGAACGTCGGCGGCGGCATGCCTTTCGTGCACCAGGACGTGGAGGCCCACGACCGCCCCGCCGACATCGCCGGCAAGGTGTTCGACCGCACCATCGCCACGCTGATGAGCGTGCGCAACGCGCTGTCGGCCGACCAGATCGAGCATGGCATCCACCTGCTGGCCCGCGCACGCCGCATCGAGTTCTACGGCTGCGGCAATTCGGGCATCGTCGCGCTCGACATCCAGCACAAATTCTTCCGCCTCGGCATTCCGACCGTCGCCTACTCCGACCCGCATGTATTCAGCATGTCCGCCGCACTGCTCGGTGCCGGCGACGTGGCGGTGCTGGTGTCCAACAGCGGCCGCACCTGGGACATGCTGACCGCCGCCACGCTGGCACGCAGCAGCGGCGCCAGCGTGCTGGCGATCACCCACAGCGGCTCGCCGCTGGCGAAGCTGGCCGACGTCTGCGTGTTTTCCGACGTCGAGGAAGACAGCGAGGTCTATACGCCGATGACCTCCCGCATCAGCCACCTGGTGCTTGGCGATGTGCTGGCCGCAGGCGTGGCGCTGGAGCGCGCGGAAACGGTCGCCGCCGGCCTGCAGCGCGCCAAGGCCCACCTGCGCGAGCGCCGCATCGCAGGCGCCGAGCCGGCACGCACGCTGCCCCCTGCCCGAGGCCGCGCCACGCCCCAGCCGGATTCCGGGGACGCGCAGCCAAGCCCGGTGGCTACCCGCGCGCGCCGCCGCAAGCCCCGCTAGCGCGGCGCCTCCGCCCGGGCGCGCCAGTAGCGCGGCTCGGCCTGCCGGAAGACCGACAGCGTGTAGCCCGCCGGCGCGGTGGACAAGGTCACCGCGCCGGTTTCGTCTGCACGGTAGCGCGCGATGCCGGCGCGCCCGTAGCGCTCCCACACATCGGCACGCGGATGGCGGTACCGGTTGGCATAGCCCAGCTGGAATACCGCCGCCTGGGGCCGCACTGCGTCCAGCCAGGCGGCGCCGGACGACGTGCCGCTGCCGTGGTGCGCCACCACCATGACGTCGGCAAGCAGCGCCTCCGGCGGCAACCTATCGATCAGCGCGCGTTCCTCGGCCACGCCAATATCGCCTGTCAGCAGCAGGCGATGGCGCGCGGACGCCACGTGCAGCACGCAGCTGCGGGCATTGCTGGCGATCGCCGCCTGTTGCGATTGCGATGGCAGCGGATGCAGCACCGTGAAATGCACGCCGTCCCATTCCCATTGCTGCCCGGCCGCGCACGGCGCCCAGCCGGATGGCGCCGGCCCGAGCAAGGCATGATCCGGTGGCGCGCCGGTACTGCGCGCCGCTACGGGCACCGCCGCTTCCACATCCGCCACCCCGCCGGCATGGTCGGCGTCTTCATGGCTGACCATCAGATGGTCGATCCGGCCAAGACCCAGGCCACGCAGTAGCGGCACCACTACCTGCGCGCCGGCGCTGGCGCCCGATGCGTAGCCAGGCCCCGCGTCGTAAAGCAGCGCATGCGCGCGCGTCTGCACCAGCACCGCGGTTCCCTGTCCCACATCGAGCATCACCGCGCGGAACTCGCCGTGCGCCACCGGCGGCCCGCGCGCCAATACCAGCGGCAACACCAGCAGGCCGCCGTGCAGGGGCACCACGGCGCTGGCCGGCGGCGCCAGCAACAGCGCAATCCCGAGCCCGGCCAGCAGCAAAGGCAATGGGCCCGAGCCCGGCGCTTCCCACATGGCCCAAGGCAGGCCGGAAAACCAGCCCAGCAGGGCCGCCAGCCACACCATCGCCTGGTGCGCGACGGTCAGCAACGGCGCGGCCAGCATCGCCGGCGCGGCGGCGGCCGCCAGCGACAGCGGCGTCACCAGCAGGCTGACCACCGGGATGGCGACCGCATTGGCCAGTGGCGACACCACCGACACCTGCTGGAACATCAGCAGCGTCAGCGGCACCAGTCCGGCTGTCACCGCCCATTGCGTGCGCGCAGCGGCGGCAAGCGTAGCACGCGAGCGTTGCCAGCGGCTTTCCGGCGCATGGCCGCGTTCGGACCGGGCAGCATAGAAGATCACCGCCACCGCGCCGAACGACAGCCAGAAGCCCGGCGACATCACGGCCCATGGATCCAGCAGCAACGCCACCAGCGCAGCGAAGGCCAGCACCACCGAGGCCGGCGGCGTCCGCGCGCCCCAAACCGCCACCGCAGCCACGCACAGCATCGCCACGGTGCGCAATGCCGGGATCTGCATGCCAGCCAGCAGCCCATACACCAGCGCGCTGGCCACCGCCGCCGCCAGCGCCGCGTGCCTGGCCGGGAGCCATAGCGGCAATGGCCGGCGCAGCCTGCGCCCCAGGCCGAATGAATGCCGCCATAACATGCCCGCGAGCGACCCCGCCATGCCGGCAATCATGGTGATGTGCAAACCTGAAATACTGACCAGGTGGCTGATGCCGGTACGCCGGAACAACTGCCAGTCTTCCGTATCGATGCCGCGCTGGTCGCCGATCACCAGCGCGATCAGCACGGGGCCATAGCGCGCATCGGCCGGCATCGCCGCGCGCAGGTGATCGCGCACCGCCGCGCGCCATGCCTCGATGCGCCATCCAAGCCGCTCCCGCGTGACCTCCTGCGGTGGCCCCTGTGCGCGCCGTACATAGCCCGTCGCGCCATAGCCCTGCGCCAGCAGCCAGTAGGCATAGTCGAAGCCGAATGGATTGGCCAGCCCACGCGGGCGCCGCAAGCGTATGGTCAGGGCGTAGCGCTGGCCGGGATACAGGCCAGGCGGCGCGTCGCGCCAGTGAAGAAGCAGCCGGCCGGGTAACACCAACCCTGGTTCGTCCGACCCATCCGGCACGGCCTGCTCGACGGCGAAGGCAAAGCGGACGCCGCCCGCTGATTCCGACGGCAACCCGGAAACCACACCCTGCACGTCGAGGTCGCGCGATTCAAGCGAAGCAGGCAACCACTCCCGCAAGCGGATATCGGCGCGCCATGCCGCCCAGCAGAACGCGGCGCCGAAGGCCAGGAGCGCCAGCATCGGGCCCCGCCGCGCGGCACGCAGGCGCGTGCCGCACAGCAGCATGGCGATGCCCGCCAGCGCCAGTCCGGCAGCGGCCATGCGCACGGCGTCCTGCCGCGGCAGCGTTGCCTGCTGCTGCAGCACCCAGCATCCCGCGACGAACGCCACCACGAACCCGCGCACGGCATCTCCCCGGCTGATTGCACACAGCCAGAGTTGTAACCGCTCGACGCAGCGGAAAGCTTGTCAGCCTGTCAGGAAGTCGTGGAAGTTGTGTGTCCGGCCGGCGCCATGGATTCGGCAAAGGCCGCCAGCCGCGGCAGCGCGTCGACGGCATTGCACCAGGTCGCCTGCGCCAGGACGGCGGCATCAAGGCCGCGCAGATCGCCCAGCACACGCGCCACGCCGGCGACTTCCGCAGGCGTGTTGCGCACCTTGTGCTGCTCGCCGAACTGGTCGTCCGAAAGCCAAGCGGGCGCGATATCGGGCGCATCGGTTTCCAGCACCAGCGCATCCAGCGGCATCTCGGCCGCCAGCCGGCGGATCTGGCGCGCGCGGCTAAAGGTCACGTTGCCACCGAAGCCGAGCTTGAAGCCCTGCTCGACAAAGCGCCGCGCCTGCTCATGGCTGCCGTTGAACGCATGCGCGATACCGCGCCTGACGCCATGCTTGCGCAGTTGCGCGCCGACCTGGTCCTGCGACTTGCGCACATGCAGCAGCACCGGCAGGTCAAATTCGCGCGCGATCTTCAGCTGCTCGGCATAGAGCCAGGTCTGATGATCGTTATCGAGACCGGCGACAAAGAAATCGAGCCCGATCTCGCCGATGCCGACAAAGCGCGGATCGCCCATGCTGGCCGCGACCTCGCGCCTGAGCGCGTCGATATCGGGCTGCCCGGCGCCGGGCGAGCACAGCGGATGGATGCCGAGCGCATAGACACAGCGCGCGTCCTCGTGCGCCAGCTTGCGCACCGCCTCGAAATTCCCCACCGCCACCGCCGGCACCACGATGCCACGCACGCCGGCGGCCTCGGCGGCGTCGGCAATCTGGCGCCGGTCAGCGTCGAACTCGCGGGCATCGAGATGGCAGTGAGTGTCGATCCACATGGTGCAACGCCGGGCTCAGCGTTCCTGGTGCAGGTGGCCGTCGCGCAGGCGCAGCACGCGGTCGCAGCGGCCGGCCAGGTCGAGGTCATGGGTGACGATGACGAAGCTGGTACCGAGCGTGCGCGACAGCTCCAGCATCAGATCGTAGACGCCGCCTGCGGTGTGGTCGTCGAGGTTGCCGGTCGGTTCGTCGGCCAGCACGCAGGCGGGCTGCCCCACCAGCGCGCGCGCGATCGCCACGCGCTGGCGTTCGCCGCCGGACAGTTCGCCGGGACGGTGCTTGGCGCGGCCGCCCAGCCCCACGCGTTCCAGCATCGCCTGCGCCGTGCCGCGCGCATCGTGCTGCGTCAGGCCGCGGATGCGCATCGGCATCGCCACGTTGTCGAGCGCGGTGAACTCCGGCAGCAGGTGGTGGAACTGGTAGACAAAGCCCAGCGAGCGGTTGCGCACCACGTTGCGCTCGCGCTCGCGCAGCGCCGTGAATGGCTTGCCGAGCAGCGCGACGCGGCCCGAGTCGGGATTGTCGAGCCCGCCCAGCACATGCAGCAGCGTGCTCTTGCCGGAGCCGGACGCGCCGACGATGGCGACCTTCTCGCCGGCGTTGACGCGCACGTCCACGCCGCGCAGCACATCGACATCGAGTTCGCCCTGGCGGAAACGCTTGGTCAGGCCCTCGGCGACCAGCACCGGCGATCCGGCGCGCGGCTGGCCCGCCGTGTTGGCGGCGGTATCCGCTTGCAGCACTGCTTCACTCATAGCGCAGCGCCTCCGCGGGGTTGACGCGGGCGGCACGCCAGCTGGGATAGAGCGTGGCCAGCGTGGCCAGCACGAAGGAGATGATGCCGATGGTGACGATGTCGTTCACGCGGGGATCCGAGGGCAATTCACTGATGAAATAAATGTCGCGCGGCAGGAACTGCACGTGCAGCACCCGTTCGATGAAAGGCACGATCACGTCGATATTGGTCGCGATCAGCGTGCCGCCGCCCACGCCAAGGAGCGTGCCGATAAAGCCGATGGCCACGCCCTGCACGATAAAGATCTTCATGATCGAGCGGGGCTGCGCGCCCATGGTGCGCAGGATGGCGATATCGGCCTGCTTGTCGGTCACGGTCATCACCAGCGTCGACACCAGGTTGAACGCGGCCACCGCGATGATCAGCGTCAGGATGATGAACATCATGCGCTTTTCGGTCTGCACGGCGGCGAACCAGTTGCGGTTCTGCTTGGACCAGTCACGCAGGTAGAGCTCGCCCGACATGGTGCCGGCGAGCTGCTGCGCCACCTGCGGCGCGCGCTGCATGTCGTGCAGCTTCAGCCGCACGCCAGTGGGGCCGCTCAGGCGGAACAGCGTCTCGGCATCATGCATGTTGACCAGCGCCAGCGCGCTGTCGAATTCGAAATGGCCCGACGAAAAGATGCCGGTCACGGTGAACTGCTTGAGCCGCGGCAGCACGCCGGCCGGCGTGATGGTGCCCTGCGGCGCGACCAGCGTGACCTTGTCGCCGACCTGCACGCCCATGGCATTGGCCAGCTCGTTGCCCAGCGCAATGCCAAACTCGCCCGGCACCAGCGCGTTCATGCTGCCGGACTTGAACTGGCTGCCAATGTCCGAGACCTTGGGCTCCTGCGACGGCTCGACGCCGCGCAGCAGCACGCCGCGCACGGCATCCTCGCGGGTCAGCATGGCCTGCGCCGCCACATAGGGCGCGGCGCCGGCCACTTCCTTGTTCTGCATGGCCTCGGCCGCGGTGTGCTGCCAGTCGGGCAGCGACGACGGGCCGATGACCTCGATATGCGACAGCACCGACAGCATGCGGTCGCGCACCTCTTTCTGGAAGCCGTTCATCACCGACAGCACCACGATCAGCGCGGCCACGCCCAGGGCGATCCCAAGCATCGAGATCATCGAGATGAACGAAATGAAGGTGTTGCGGCTGGCGCGCTTGCTTGCGCGGGTGTATCGCCAGCCGATCTGCCACTCGTAGGGGAAGTTCAAGAGGATTCCTGTTGTTTCGGGATATCGCCGGCGCCCCTCCGAGGGGCGCCGACGGCACTCGTGCGAGCCGTCGCGGGCGCGGTCCACGCTGCACCGGACTCGGCCGGGACTGGCCCCGTACTGGCTCGGTACTCACATCGGCCAGCCGGAAGTTTACAATCTCGCCACCATGATGACGCACCTGACCCTGATTGTGCCCTTTTCCGTCCCGCCGGGCGCCGGCGACGACGGCCGCGACGACGTCATTCCCGGCGCGCTGCTGCGGCAGTTGGAGCTGCCCGCGCTCGGAAAGTTGCTGACGCGGGCCACGCCCGGCCCGCGCGAGCGCCACGACGACCCGTTTCTGCGCAGCCTGCCGCAGGAACGCTGGCTGGCCGGCAAGACGGGACTGGATACCAGCCGGGTGCCGTCGGCGCCTTATATGCAGCTGGCCGACAGCGGCGCAGCCGTCCCTGCTGCGCAGGACGGCCAGACCTGGGCCTGCCTGCAGCCGGTGCACATCCACGCGGCGCGCGACCACCTGGTGCTGATGCCGCCAACGCACCTCGGCATCCGGCCGGAAGAGGCCGACGCCCTGCGCGCCGCCATCGCTCCGCTGCTGCAGGAGTCCGGCATCGCGGTCGAAACGCCCAGCCCGTCGCGCTGGTACCTGCCCGAGTCCGTGTTCGGGCCGCTGGAAGCCACCACCCCGCTGCGCGCGGCGGGGCGCAACATCGATATCTGGATGCAGGCCGGCGAGCGTGCGCGCGACTGGCGCCGGGTACAGAACGAGATCCAGATGACCTGGTTCGACCACCCGGTCAACCAGGCCCGCGAGGCGCGCGGCGAGTTGCCGGTGAACTCGGTCTGGCTGTACGGCGGCGGCGCGCTGCAGACGGTGCCACGCCTGGCCGACACGGTACTGAGCGACGACCCGTTCCTGGCCGGGCTGGCGCTGGCCGCCGGCAGCCGCGTGCTGCCAGTGCCAGCGGGACTGGCCGGGGTGGCCGAGGCCGAGGGATCGGTGCTGGCGATGCTGGAACGGGCCACCGAAGCCCATATCACGGAGGACTGGGGCCTGTGGATCGAGCGCATGCATGCGCTCGATGCCGACTGGTTCGCGCCGGCGCTGGAGGCGCTGGCGGCCGGCGGCATCGGCGCCGTGACGCTGGTGCTGGGGGGCGAGAACCACTTTGCCGAGTTCACCGTGACCCGCGCCGACCTGCGCAAGTTCTGGCGCGGCATGGGCCAGCGCGGCAACTGGCGCGCCCTGCTGTCCGACCTCGCCTTTGCCGCCTGAATATCGCCGAACGTCACCCAAGACCGCCTAACGTCGCCCGACTGCCGCCCTACCGCAAGAACAAGACCCCCGCCATGACCCGGATTGCCATCCGCACCTATTCGTCCGAACACGTCACCACGCTGGCCGCCGCCGGCTTGCATCCGACCCTGGCCCGCATCCTGGCCGCGCGCGGCGTGGCGCGCACCGCCGAGCTGGCGACCGACCTGCCTGAGCTGGTGCCACCGGGCGCCATGAAAGGCATCGGCCATGCCGCCGCCTACCTCGCCGACGCCATCGCCGCCGGCAAACGACTGCTGATCGTCGCCGACTATGACTGCGACGGCGCCACCGCTTGCGCGGTTGGGGTGCGCGGGCTGCGCATGCTGGGCGCGCGGGTCGAGTACATCGTTCCCAACCGCTTCGAGTATGGCTACGGCCTGACGCCTGAAATCGTGGCGCTGGCGGCGAAGCAACAGCCCGACGTGATCGTCACGGTCGATAACGGCATCGCCAGCGTCGACGGCGTGGCCGCGGCCAATGCGCTGGGAATCGACGTGGTGGTGACCGACCACCACCTGCCGGGCGCGGAACTGCCGGAGGCGGCGGTGATCGTCAACCCGAACCAGCCCGGTTGCGAATTCCCCAGCAAGAACCTGGCGGGCGTGGGCGTGATGTTCTATGTGCTGCTGGCGCTGCGCGCCGAGCTGCGCCAGCGCGGCGTCTACACCCAGGCGACCCAGCCGCCGCTGCAGACGCTGCTCGACCTGGTGGCGCTGGGCACTGTCGCCGACGTGGTCAAGCTCGACACCAACAACCGCATCCTGGTGGCGCAGGGCCTGCGCCGGATGCGCGCGGGACGCATGCATCCGGGCGTCGCGGCGCTGTTCCGCGCCGCGGGACGCGAGGCGTCGCGCGCCAACACCTTCGACCTCGGCTTCGGGCTGGGCCCGCGCCTGAACGCCGCCGGCCGGCTGGCGGACATGTCGCTGGGCATTGAATGCCTGCTGACCGACGATGCCAACCGCGCCTGGGAAATCGCCCAGGAACTCGACAGCATGAACCGCGAGCGGCGCGATATCGAGGCCGGCATGCAGCAGGAGGCGCTGCAGATCCTGGAACAGCCCATGGCCGGCCTTGCCGGCCCCGATCCGTCGGCGCGCTTTACCGTCAGCGTGTTCAACGACACCTGGCACCAGGGCGTGATCGGCATCGTCGCATCGCGGCTCAAGGACAAGTACCACCGCCCCACCATCACCTTCGCGCCTGGCGACGAAGCCACCATCAAGGGCTCCGGCCGCTCGATCCCGGGCTTCCACCTGCGCGACGCGCTCGACCTGGTGTCCAAGCGCTGCCCGGGCATGATGGTCAAGTTCGGCGGCCACGCCATGGCGGCCGGCCTGACCGTGCGCGCCGAGCGCTTCGCCGAGTTCCAGGAGGCGTTCGAAGCGGTCGGCAAGGAATGGCTGACCGACGACCAGCTCGCGCGCGTGATCGAGACCGACGGCGATATCGAGGACCAGTGTTTCAGCCCGGAGTTCGTCACGCTGCTGGAGCAGCAGGTCTGGGGCCAGGGCTTCCCCGCCCCGACCTTTTGCGGCGAGTTCGACGTGCTGCGCCAGACCGTGCTCAAGGGCAAGCACCTGAAGCTGCAGCTGGGGCGCGGCAGCCAGCGCTTTGACGCGATCTGGTTCAACCACGCCGATTCGCTCGGCGCCAGCGCGCAGATTGCCTACCGGCTGGACAACAACACCTTCAACGGCGTCACCCGCGTGCAGCTGGTGATCGAGCACGCGCAATAGCGTGCCCGGGGATTGCCCCCGGCCCTAGCCGCGCGCCGGCAGGTACGCCATCGGATCGACCGGCTTGCCGTTGCCCCGCACCTCGAAATGCAGCTCGCTGGCGCTCGCGCCCATGCGGCCAACGTCCTGTCCGGCCGCGACCGTCGCGCCCTCGCTGACCAGCGGCTGGTCGAGGTTGCCGTAGACGGTCAGCCAGTCGTCGTTGTGCTTGACGATCACCAGCATGCCGTAGCCACGCAGGTTGCCCACATGGATGGCCCGGCCGGCGGCGGCCGCACGCACCGTGCCGTTGGCAGGCACGGCGATGGTCAGGCCCTTGCTGGCGGGCGGCGAGTAATTTGCGGTGACGCGGCCGTCGGCCGGCCATTGCAGGCGGATGCTGCTGGCGGGCGGCTTCGACGCGCCGCTGTCGACACGCGGGGTCTCGGTGACGGCCTGGCCGGTGCCGGTGCCGGCCGCGGCACTGCCGCCGGCAGGCCGCACGCGGATCAGCTGGCCCACCTCGATCTGGCTGGGGCTGGTGATCTCGCTGTTCCAGCGGGTCAGGTCGCGCACGGTGCGACCGTGCTTGCGGGCGATCGAATAGAGCGTATCGCCCCGTTCCACGCGGTAATAGCCATCCGGCACGGGGCCGCCGGTGGTGCCGCAGCCGGCCGCGACCGCGGCGGCCGTGGCCGCCAGCAGCAGGCCCAGCGCGCGGCGCCGGCCTGGTTCGATGTCATGTCTGGTTTTCGTCATGCGTCCCTGTTTGTCTTCATGCCGGGAGGCGGTTTGCGAATGCGTATTATCGCCGCGTGCGCTGCCCGGCACCGCCGGATAGACCATCGCACGCCCTTTCCGTTCGCGGCGCACCATGCCGGGGGCGGCCGGAATCCCCGAATCCGCGACCGATTCCGGGCATCAATCCGCTATAATTCAAGGTTTTCGAAGCGCAGGAACATCATGGAAGCAGAACGCCTCAACGCCATCTCCGGTGCCATCTCCGATCTCCGTTCCCGGACGGAAGATCTACGGGGGTATCTTTGACTACGATGTCAAAGTAGGAAGGCTGGACGAAGTCAACGGCTTGCTGGAAGACCCGGACGTCTGGAATAACCCCAAGCGTGCCCAGGATCTCGGCAAGGAAAAGAAGGCTCTCGAGGGCGTGGTAAGCGTCCTGGGCAAGCTCACGGACGACCTTGGCGGCGCCGACGAGCTGTTTGAACTCGCCAGGGAAGAAGGCGACGACGAGACGCTCGAATCGATCGAAACCGACGTCAAGGGCTTCGAGGAGATCGTGGCGGGCATGGAATTCCGCCGCATGTTCTCCGGCGAGATGGACCAGGCCAACGCCTTTATCGACATCCAGGCCGGCGCCGGCGGCACCGAAGCGTGCGACTGGGCCTCGATGCTGCTGCGCCAGTACCTGAAGTACTGCGAGCGCAAGGGCTTCAAGGCCGAGGTGCTGGAAGAGTCCGAAGGCGACGTGGCCGGCATCAAGAGCGCGACCATCAAGATCGAGGGCGAATACGCCTTTGGCTACCTGCGCACGGAAACGGGCGTGCACCGCCTGGTGCGCAAGTCGCCGTTCGATTCGTCGGGCGGGCGCCATACCTCGTTCTCGTCGGTGTTCGTCTACCCCGAGGTGGATGAATCGTTCGAGGTGGAAGTCAACCCGGCGGACCTGCGCGTGGATACCTACCGCGCCTCGGGCGCCGGCGGCCAGCACATCAACAAGACCGACTCGGCCGTGCGGATCACGCACATCCCGACCGGCATCGTGGTGCAGTGCCAGAACGACCGCTCACAGCACCGCAACCGTGCCGAGGCCATGTCGATGCTGAAGTCGCGCCTGTACGAGCACGAGATGCGCAAGCGCCAGGCCGAGGCCGACAAGCTGGAAGCCGGCAAGACCGACGTGGGCTGGGGCCACCAGATTCGCTCCTACGTGCTGGACCAGAGCCGCATCAAGGATCTGCGCACCAACGTGGAAATGTCCAACACCCAGAAGGTGCTGGACGGCGACCTGGACCCGTTCATCGAGGCCAGCCTCAAGCAGGGACTGTAAGGCCGTACCGGGCTGCCCGCCCCGCGCCCTGCGGCGCGGCGGCGGCACCCGCGGCGGCACGGCAACATCGCCGCATTCGCTGCGTCACAGCTGCACCTCACTGCTGTACCGCCGCACTTGCGGCCTTTCCGACCGGGGCACCATGAGCGAAGCCAATCACCTCTACATCATCACCGGCGCCTCGCGCGGGCTGGGCGCGGCACTGACCAACGCCCTGCTCGTGCCGGGCAACCGCCTGATCTGCGTGGCGCGCAGCCGCAACAATGAGCTCGAGCGCATCGCCACCATGAGCGGCGTGCCGGTGGCCTGGCACCTGCAGGACCTGTCCCAGGCCGGGCCCGCGGCCACCTGGCTGGCCAGCGTGATCGATACCCTCGACCAGCCGCCGACCAGCGCCACGCTGATCCTGAACGCCGGCGTGGTCGAGCCGATCGGCCCGGTCTCGCGCCTGCAGGAAAGCACGCTGGTGCCGCACCTGCTGACCAACCTCGCGGCGCCGATGACAATGACCGCTGCCTTCCTGGAGCGCACCGAGAAGTACGACTGCCCGCGCAAGGTGCTGGCAATCTCTTCCGGCGCGGCGCGCCGCCCGATCGAGGGCTGGAGCGCCTACTGCGCCGGCAAGGCGGGCCTGGACATGTTCATGCGCTCGGTCAACGCCGAGTACGCGCAGGCACCGGCACCGCGCACCGTGCGCGCGGTGGCGCTGGCGCCGGGCGTGATCGACACCGGCATGCAGGACGTGATCCGCAACGCCGACTTTGCCCAGGTGCAGCGCTTCCGCGACCTGAAGGCGAACGAGCAGCTCGCTTCCGCCGAGGAAACCGCAGGCCGCATCGTCGCCTACCTGCACCGCCCGGATTTCGGCAGCACCGAGCTGGACGATCTCCGCAACTACTGAAGCCATACTGAACCCGCATGCGGCCCGCCGCGTGCGACGCTACAAGACATCATGACCGAACCGAACCACGCCCAGGCCAAGCCAGCCGCCGCAGACACGCCCGCCGTCGACGAGAACAAGATCATCGCGGAGCGGCGCGAGAAACTGGCCGCGCTGCGCCAGCAAGGCGTGGCCTTCCCCAACGATTTCCGCCCCACCCACCAGGCCGCCGCGCTGCACGCGCAATACGGCGAGACCGACCAGGCCGCGCTCGAAGCCAGCCCGGTTGAAGTCGCGATCGCCGGCCGCATGATGCTCAAGCGCGTAATGGGCAAGGCCAGCTTCGCCACCGTGCAGGACGGCAGCGGCCAGATCCAGTTCTACATCACGCGCGACAAGGTCGGCGAAGAGGTCTACGCCGCCTTCAAGCACTGGGACCTGGGCGACATCATCAGCGCCCGCGGCGAGCTGTTCCGCACCAACAAGGGCGAACTGTCGGTGCAGGTGCGCGAGTTGCGCCTGCTGTCCAAGTCGCTGCGCCCGCTGCCGGACAAGTTCCACGGCCTGGCCGACCAGGAAATGAAGTACCGCCAGCGCTATGTCGACCTGATCGTGTCGCCGGAAACGCGCAACACCTTCCGCGCCCGCACCAACGCGATCTCGTCGCTGCGCCGCCATATGGCCGACGCCGGCTTCATGGAAGTGGAAACGCCGATGCTGCACCCGATCCCGGGCGGCGCCGCGGCCAAGCCCTTTATCACGCACCACAATGCGCTGGACATGCAGATGTTCATGCGCATCGCGCCTGAGCTGTACCTGAAGCGCCTGGTGGTCGGCGGCTTCGAGCGCGTGTTCGAGATCAACCGCAACTTCCGTAACGAGGGGGTGAGCCCGCGCCACAACCCCGAGTTCACCATGATGGAGTTCTACGCGGCCTACACGGACTACCGCTGGCTGATGGACTTCACCGAAGACCTGATCCGCAAGGCCGCGATCGATGCGCGCGGCAGCGCCGTGCTGACATACCAGGAACGCGAGCTGGACCTGTCCAAGCCGTTCCACCGCCTGACCATCTGCCAGGCGATCCAGAAGTTCGCGCCGCAATACACCGACGCGCAACTGGCCGATGCCGAGTTCCTGCGCGTTGAGCTGAAGAAGTTCGGCGTCAACACCAACGCGCCGCAGTTCCTCAATGCCGGGCTGGGCACGCTGCAACTGGTGCTGTTCGAGGAAACCGCCGAGAGCCAGCTGTGGGAGCCGACCTTTATCATCGACTACCCGGTCGAGGTCTCGCCGCTGGCGCGCGCTTCGGACACGGTGCCGGGCATTACCGAGCGTTTCGAGCTGTTCATCACCGGCCGCGAGATCGCCAACGGCTTCTCGGAACTGAATGACGCCGAAGACCAGGCCGACCGTTTCCGCAAGCAGGTCGAGCAGAAGGACGCCGGTGACGAGGAAGCGATGTATTTCGACGCCGACTACATCCGCGCGCTGGAATACGGCATGCCCCCGACGGGCGGCTGCGGTATCGGCATCGACCGTCTGGTGATGCTGCTGACGGATAGCCCCAATATCCGCGACGTCATCCTGTTCCCGCACCTGCGCAAGGAAGACTGACGGTTTGCTCCCTCTCCCGCAAGCGGGAGAGGGAGCAAACAAGCGGGTGATTCAAGCCTCCTCGCGTCGCTCGCGGGTTGTTACAGCGCCCGCTCCCCGCCCCGCAAGCCTCTCGCAACCCATTGATACAAAAGGCCTTTTCCGCCTACATATATTTACAAAAACAAACGGAAAACGCGCCCCGCTTCCGCCAAACTGGTTCCATCCCATCGCGGCCATCGCCGCACCGGAGCCATAATGCAGAGCCCAGCCACTTCGCCCAACCAAACGTCCGCCCCGCTGCCGCCGCAACGCCGGCTGCATCCGCTGATCGGCGCGGCAGCCGTGTCCGTGGTCATCGCCAGCCTGACCGCCGTAGCCGCCGTCACCGGCGTGCTGCCGATCAGCAAGGCGAATCCTGACCTGCAGGCGCGGCAAAGCCAGCAAGGGGCACAGGCGCCGCAGGGGCCGCTGCCAGTCACCACGCAGACCGCGCCGCCGCCGGGCAGTACAACCCGCCCGCCGGTCTATGACGACGGCCAGCAAGCGCAATCGCGCCAGAACGCCACCTCGCAACCGGCGCAAGCCGCCCCGCGCGCCGCTCCCGCACGCCAGGCCGCCCAGCGCGACAGCGAACCCCGCACCAGCCAGCGCGCCGACACCGAGCGCCCGGCCGCCAAGGGCAGCCCCTACGCCGGGCGCATCGTCGCCGTGACACCGATACAGACCCAGAAGCCCAACACCAGCGGCCTGGGCGCGCTGGGCGGCGCCGTGGTCGGCGGCTTGGTTGGCAACCAGGTCGGCAAGGGCAATGGCCGTATCGTCGGCACTGTTGTCGGTGCGGTGGGCGGCGGTGTCGCAGGCAACCAGATCGAGAAGGCCGTGAGCAAGGACACGCACTACGAGGTGCGCGTCCGCATGGATGACGGCAGCCAGCGCACCTTTACGTATGAAAAGGATCCCGCGGTGCAGGTCGGCGAGCGCGTGCACATGGAGAACGGTGCGCTGGTGCGAGGCTGATTCCCACGCTCGCGCAGCACCAATGCAAAAGGCCGGCGACTATGCCGGCCTTTTGCTTCTCCCCGATACCGAAAGCTTTATTCCGCTTCCTCGATCCAGGCTTGCTGGATCGCTTCCAGGATCTTCTCGCCCGAACGTGCGGGATCGTCGGCAAAGCCGTCGAGCTCCAGCACCCAGCTGCGCAGGTCGGTAAAGCGTACGCCGGCCGGGTCGACATCAGGATATTTGTCGTACAGCGCCGAAGCAATGTCGTAGGTATCGGTCCACTTCATGGGTCGTTCTCCGCTGAGATCTGCGCCGTCGGCTCAGTGGCCTTCCTTGGCGTGGTTGATGGTGTACTTGGGGATCTCGACGGTCAGGTCGTCCTCGTCGACGATGGCCTGGCACGAGAGGCGCGAATTCGGCTCCAGGCCCCAGGCCTTGTCGAGCAGGTCTTCTTCCTTCTCTTCAGCCTCGTTGAGCGAGTCAAAGCCTTCGCGCACGATCACGTGGCAAGTGGTGCAGGCGCACGACTTCTCGCACGCGTGTTCGAGATCGATACCGTGGGAAAGGAGGGAGTCGAGGACGCTGACGCCCTTCTCGGCCTCGATCACCTTCCCTTCGGGACAGTATTCGACGTGGGGCAAAACAATGATCTGTGGCATGTCGTTTCCTGGGGTTCTGTAATGCGGTGCAGGCGCGGTGATCAGCCCAGTTCCTGCACCTTGCGCCCGGCCAGCGCACTCTTGATCGAGCGGTCCATGCGGCGGGCGGCGAATTCATCGGTGCCGTGCGACAGTTTTTCCACCGCGGCACGGATCGCCAGGTGGTCTTCGCCCCTGGCAATCTCGCGCACGCTGGCGATCAGCGCTTCGACGTCGGCGCGCTCTTCGGCCGACAGCAGGTCGCCGTCGGTCTCCAGCGCGCGCCGCGTGGCCTCGCCCAACCGGTCGGCCTCGACGCGCTCTTCAGCCAGCGCGCGGCTCTTCATGTCGTGCTCGGCTTCGCGGAAGCTGTCCTGCAGCATGCGCGCGATATCGTCGTCGGCCAGCCCGTACGACGGCTTGACCGTCACCGAAGCTTCCACGCCGGAGTGCGTCTCGCGGGCCGTCACCGACAGCAGGCCGTCGGCATCGACCTGGTAGGTCACGCGGATGCGCGCCGCGCCGGCCACCATCGGCGGGATGCCGCGCAGCTCGAAGCGCGCCAGCGAGCGGCAGTCGCTCGCCAGTTCGCGCTCGCCCTGCAGCACGTGGATCGCCATCGCGGTCTGGCCGTCCTTGAAAGTGGTGAATTCCTGCGCACGCGCCACCGGGATGGTGCTGTTGCGCGGGATGATCTTCTCGACCAGGCCACCCATGGTCTCGACGCCCAGCGACAGCGGGATCACGTCGAGCAGCAGCCAGTCTTCACCGGGAGCATGGTTGCCGGCCAGCAGGTTGGCCTGCATTGCGGCGCCCAGCGCCACCACGCGGTCGGGGTCAAGGTTGGTCAGCGGGGTCTGGCCGAAGTGATCGCCGACGGCCTTGCGGATCGAGGGCATGCGCGTGGCGCCGCCGACCAGCACCACGCCCTTGACGTCGTCGGGCGCCACACCGGCGTCGCGCAGCGCCTTGCGCACCGGCGCCAGCGTCTTCTGCACCAGATGGGCGGTGATCTTCTCGAAAGTCTCGTCGGTCAGCGTCAGGTGGACGATCTCGCCGGAGTCAAGCACGGCATCGATCACGGTGCTGTCCGCTTCCGACAGCGCTTCCTTGGCGGCGCGCGCGCGCACCATCAGCAGGCGCATGTCCTGCGCCGACAGCGGCTGCAGGCTGGCCTGCTCGACAATCCAGCACAGCAGGCGCTGGTCGAAGTCATCACCGCCCAGCGCGGAATCGCCGCCGGTGGCCAACACCTCGAACACGCCGCGCGTGAGCTTGAGCACCGAGATATCGAAAGTGCCGCCGCCCAGGTCATAGACCGCGTAGACGCCTTCGGCGGCGTTGTCGAGGCCATAGGCAATGGCTGCGGCGGTCGGCTCGTTCAGCAGGCGCAGCACTTCCAGGCCGGCCAGGCGCGCGGCGTCCTTGGTCGCCTGGCGCTGCGCCTCATCGAAATATGCCGGTACGGTGATGACCGCGCCGACGAGGTCGTCACCCAGCGTGTCTTCGGCGCGCTGGCGCAGCGTGGCCAGGATCTCGGCCGAGATTTCCACCGGGCTCTTCACCCCCGCGGCGGTCTTGATCTGCACCATGCCGGGCGCGTCGACGAAGTCGTACGGGCTGTGCTCGATATTGGCCACGTCGCGCAGGCCACGGCCCATGAAGCGCTTGACCGAGACGATGGTGTTCTTGGGATCGCGCACCGCCTCTTCCTGGGCCCGGTAGCCAATATGCGCGGTGCGGTCCGGCAGGTAGCGCACGACCGACGGCAGCAGCGCGCGGCCGCGCTCGTCGCCCAGCACCTCAGGGATGCTGCTGCGCACCGCGGCCACCAGCGAGTTGGTGGTGCCGAGGTCGATGCCGACGGCCAGGCGGCGTTGGTGGGGCGCCGGCGACATGCCGGGTTCGGAAATCTGGAGCAGTGCCATGGTAATTCTTCGCTGTCTTGTGCGGCAGGGGAAACCGCCATGCGGGCCGCATGGGGGCGGTTTTCACGCCGGGCGCCATTGTGTCACGGCCCCGGCAATCTTGCCGGTCAGTCTTCCAGCCGGTCGATGGCCTCGCTGGTATCGTGCTCGATCTTCTCGATAAACATCAGTTGCCGGACCGCGGCACCGGCTGCCTCGTTGTCGCCGCCATCCAGCAGTGCGCCCAGCGCGGCATGGCGCTCGCGCTTTTCCTGGCGCAGCTCGCGCAGCAGCGCATCGAGGCGGTCCACGTCGCGCGCTTCCACCGCTTCCTGCAGCGCTTCGCGCCACTCCATCTGCTGCATCAGGAAGGCGGGCGACATGGCGGTGTTGTTCTCCGCCTGCACGTCGACGCCGCGCAGCTTCAGCAGGTAGGTCGCGCGCCGCAACGGCTGGCGCAGCGTGCGGTAGGCTTCATTGGCATGCGCGGCCCACTGCATGGCCACGCGGCGCTCGGCATCGCCGGCGTTGGCGAAGCGGTCCGGGTGCGCCTGCGACTGCACGGTGAGATAGGCCGCATCCAGCGCGGCCTCGTCTACGCCGAACTGCGCCGGCAGACCGAACAGCGCAAAAAAATCGTCTTTCAACTGCTTCCCCAAGAAAAAAGAGCGGCCGCGCCGCCCCTTCGTCCATTTGCCGCCGTCACCGGCCGGCAGGCTGGCTGGCCCGCGCCAGGGCCCACTCCGCCGGCGGTTCGTTGCGGTCGCACTTCAGGCAATTCACCCGCGCGCCAACCATGCCGGCGCGGCCCTGCTCGCTCTGTGTCCACGGCCGCAACTGCCACGGCGGATCGTGCCGCACGTGCTGGCCATGGCCGCAATCGAGTTCAGCCACCCAGTAGCCTTCCGCGTCCCGGTGGAACCCGGTGATGCTGCGCTCCACCGACGTCCTTCGTGGCTTTGGTGCGATGCTGCTCAGACCGTGAACGACTCGCCGCAGCCGCACTCGTCCTTGACGTTGGGGTTGTTGAAGCGGAACCCTTCGTTCAACCCTTCGCGCGCATAGTCGAGTTCGGTGCCGTCGATGTACGGCAGGCTCTTGGCGTCAACGATGACCTTGATGCCGTGCGACTCGAACACCGCGTCTTCCGGCAGCAGCTCGTCGACATATTCCAGCTTGTAGGCCAGGCCCGAGCAGCCGGTGGTCTTCACGCCCAGGCGCAGGCCCACGCCCTTGCCGCGGCGTTCCAGATAGCGGGCGACGTGCTTGGCCGCCTTCTCGGTCATCGTGATCATCGTTGCGTCTTCCTTCGTGCTTCTTGTCGATCGACAGGATCAGGCAGCCTTCTGCTCGGCGCCGTGCTTCTTCTTGTAGTCTTCGACAGCAGCCTTGATCGCGTCTTCAGCCAGGATCGAGCAGTGGATCTTCACCGGCGGCAGGGCCAGTTCTTCAGCGATCTGGGTGTTCTTGATCTCCAGCGCCTGGTCCACGGTCTTGCCCTTGACCCACTCGGTCACCAGCGACGACGAGGCGATGGCCGAGCCGCAGCCATAGGTCTTGAACTTGGCGTCTTCGATCACGCCAGCTTCGTTGACCTTGATCTGCAGCTTCATCACGTCGCCGCAAGCCGGGGCGCCGACCATGCCGGTGCCGACCGCATCGTCGTTCTTGTCGAACGAACCGACGTTGCGGGGGTTTTCATAGTGGTCGAGAACCTTCGTGCTGTATGACATTTTGCTTACCTCTTGCGTATCTTTTACGGGGGTCTTGCTTTTGTTTTGGCTGGATCCTGCGGGTACTTAATGCGCTCAGTGCGCGGCCCACTGGATCGAATTCAGGTCGACGCCGTCCTTGAACATTTCCCACAGCGGCGACAGGTCGCGCAGCTTGCCGATCTTGGACTTGAGCAGCTGGACGGTGTAGTCGATCTCCTGCTCGGTGGTGAAGCGGCCGACCGTGAAGCGGATCGAGCTGTGCGCCAGCTCGTCATTGCGGCCCAGCGCGCGCAGCACGTACGACGGCTCCAGCGAAGCCGAGGTGCAGGCCGAACCCGACGACACCGCCACGTCCTTGATCGCCATGATCAGCGACTCGCCTTCGACGAAGTTGAAGCTGACATTCAGGTTGTGCGGCACGCGGTGGTCCAGGTCACCGTTCAGGTAGACCTCTTCCATGTCCGACAGGCCGTTCCACAGGCGGTCGCGCAGCATGCGAATGCGTTCGTTCTCCGTCGCCATTTCTTCGCGGGCGATGCGGAAGGCTTCGCCCATGCCGACGATCTGGTGCGTGGCCAGCGTGCCCGAGCGCATGCCGCGCTCATGGCCGCCGCCGTGCATCTGCGCCTCGATGCGCACGCGCGGCTTGCGGCGCACATACAACGCGCCGACGCCCTTCGGGCCATAAGTCTTGTGGGCCGAGAACGACATCAGGTCGCACTTCAGCTTGTTCAGGTCGATCACCACCTTGCCGGTCGCCTGCGCGGCGTCGCAATGGAAGATGATGCCCTTTTCGCGGCAGATCTCGCCGATCTGCTCGACGTCCTGGATCACGCCGATCTCGTTGTTGACCAGCATCACCGACACCAGGATCGTGTCCGGGCGCAGCGCCTGCTTGAATACGTCGATATCGACCAGGCCGTTTTCCTTCACGTCCAGGTAGGTCACCTCGAAGCCCTGGCGTTCCAGTTCGCGCGTGGTGTCGAGCACGGCCTTGTGCTCGGTCTTCACGGTGATGAGATGCTTGCCCTTGCCCGAATAGAAGTTCGCGGCACCCTTGATGGCCAGGTTGTTCGATTCGGTCGCACCCGACGTCCACACGATCTCGCGCGGGTCCGCGCCGACCAGTGCTGCCACCTGCTCACGCGCCTCTTCCACCGCGCGCTCCGCCTCCCAGCCGTACGCATGGCTGCGCGAGGCGGGGTTGCCGAACTGCTCGCGCAGGTACGGAATCATCTTGTCCGCCACGCGCGGGTCTACCGGCGTGGTGGCCGAGTAATCCATGTAGATGGGGAAATGTGGGGTGCTCATCGTTATGACTGCCTTTTTAGGGACCGCTGATCGCTGATTTCTACCGTTGCCTGTGTCGCGCCTTTGGGGGTCAGGACTGCGCCAGGCTGAAAACTGAATTCACCACCCTCGCCCGGACCGGCTTTTCCTGCTTGTCGGCCTTGCCGCGCGCGGCGGCGGTTGCCGGCTGCGCGGCTTCCTCGCGCATGTCGTGCAGCACCGCCGGCTGGCGGGCGCGCTGCTGGTCAACCAGGTTCTTGAGGGAGACGGAGTCGAGGTACTCGACCATCTTCTGGTTCAGCGTTGCCCACAACTCGTGGGTCATGCAACGCCCGGAGCCGTCATCTCCGTTACAATTACCCTTTCCGCCGCACTGGGTAGCGTCCAGCGGCTCGTCGACGGCGATGATGATGTCCGCCACCGTGACGTCTTCGGCCTTGCGTGCCAGGCTGTAGCCACCGCCCGGACCGCGTACGCTTTCGACGATCTCATGCCGGCGCAGCTTGCCGAACAGCTGTTCCAGGTACGACAGGGAGATCTTTTGCCGCTGGCTGATGCCGGCGAGCGTCACCGGTCCCTGGTCCTGGCGCATCGCCAGGTCGATCATCGCAGTGACCGCGAAGCGGCCTTTGGTGGTCAGTCTCATGGTGCAGGGCTCTGGGGGTAAAGCGAATACTTGATCGTTTCCGTCAAGTATAAAGGTACCCGACTAATTCAGTCAACTACCGCTGCCGCAGCGCATCAAGCGCTGCACTCGCCGGCAACCCTCTCCGGGCTTGCGGCGCGGGGCGGCACGACCAGCGAAAGCGGGTGTTTCAGGATGCGGCGCCGCACGACGGCGCTTGGCTCGGCGCGATCCACCCGCCGCAAATTGCGTGAGCGAAGCGCCGGCCGCGGGAGGATGCGCGCGGGTGCCGGCTCAGCCGGCCGGGTCTTGCAGGTGCTGGCGAAGCATCGCGATCAGTCCGTCGCAGGCGTCCTCGACATAGTCGAGCACGCGCTCGAAACCGTCGCCCTCGCCGTAGTACGGATCAGGCACTTCGTCGGCGTCGTGAAGAGTGGCGAAGCTCATCAGCAGGCGCACCTTGTCGCCGGCATCGGGATGCAGCCGAGTCAGGCCGGCGAGATTCTCGCGGTCCATCGCCAAAATCAGGTCGAAACGGTCAAAGTCAGGCAGGCCGACCTTGCGGGCGCGCAGCGCCGACAGGTCGTAGCCGCGGCGCAGCGCGGCGCGCTGGGTGCGCGGGTCGGGCGCGCGGCCCAGGTGGTACTCATGGGTGCCGGCCGAGTCCAGTTCGACCAGCGGCTCCAGCCCGGCTGCAGCAAGCTTGGCGCGCAGCACGCCTTCCGCAGTCGGTGAACGGCAGATGTTGCCCATGCAACACATCAGGATGGCGTATTTTTTCATCGGTCGATCGACAGCGTGGGCTGGTGAAAGCGCAAGCGCGGCCACGGCGTGGCGCTCAAGGCTCCCTGCCTGCCGGCCTGCCCGGTAGATTAGGCGAGGCGCAATTCTAGCCGCCTGTCCGGAGCGAGCCGCCGATGCTCGCCGGCTCGCGCCGTGGCGCCGGGCCCTGCCTAAGCGAGCTGCCTGGCCAGGCGCTCGCCATGCGCAAACCCGGCCACCGCGGCGGCTTCGGCGGATTTGAAATGATCGGTGATGCGCGAAGTCTCGGTCAGCGTGCCGGCGGCGCGGATATTGGTCCCCGGGCGGCAGACGCGCACCGTGTACGACCATTCGCTCTGCGAGCGTTGCCTGACCTGCACCTGCACCTCGTGGGTTTCATAGACCTTCTTCTTCCACTCGCCGATTTCGGCCATTGTGTGTTCTCCTCGGGAAATGGGACGGGGCGGACGGCTAGTTGACCTCGCCGGCATCGATGGCCCGCATCGCCGCGGCCTCGGCCAGTGCAACAGCCGCCTCCTGCGTGGGCGCATCGCCGGCAATGGCCTCGTAGGTAGGGCCGGCCGGCTCGCCAAAGGCGTCGGCAATGCGCATCTGCCCGGCAAAACCGCCTGCGGCATTTGGCACCGCGCTGGCCACGACCAGGTAGCCTCCGTACTCGAATTGGCGTTCCATGGCAGCTCCTTGCGCCCGGTTCACCCTGGCAGCTTGGCCGCCAGCACCTCCAGCTTCTGGATCGGCGGCGTACCCATGAACAGTTCCGGCGCCCTGGCCATCAGCGCGGCGGCAACCTTGCCGGACAGGTGTGCGTCGCGCGCGGACTCGTCGGCAAAGGCATCGAAGATGCCGAACATCGACGGCCCCAGCCGCAGCGCGAACCAGGCCGCAGTACCGGCCTCCTGCTGCACCAGCGCCAGTCCGTCGCGCAGGAACTGATCGACTTCCTGTTCCTTGCCGGGTCGCGCCTCCAGCGGCACCCACAGGCCAAGCTTTACCATGATGCGTCTCCGGGATCGGTCCTGACGCATTTCACTATAGGCCAGCCACGCCGCACGCCCGCCCCGTGGCGCAGGTTCAGGCGGGCGGCAGCGCGCCCTCGCCGCTGGCGCCGAACACCTGCGCCTTGAGCTTGGCCAACTGGTCGCGCACCTGCGCCGCCTGCTCGAATTCCAGGTTGCGGGCATGGTCGAGCATGAGTTTTTCCAGGCGCTTGATTTCCTTAGACACCTGCTTTTCGCTCATATCCTCGTAGCGCGCCTGCTCCTGCGCGGCCTGCAGCTCGGCCTTGGCATCGCTGGCGTTGTAGACGCCGTCGATGATGTCCTTGATGCGCTTGACCACGCCGCGCGGAATGATGCCGTTGGCCTCGTTGAAGGCCATCTGCTTGGCGCGGCGGCGCTCGGTCTCGCTGATGGCCTTGCGCATCGACTCGGTCATGCGGTCGGCATACAGGATGGCGGCGCCATTGACGTTGCGCGCGGCGCGGCCGATGGTCTGGATCAGCGAGCGCTCGGCGCGCAGGAAGCCTTCCTTGTCGGCATCCAGGATCGCCACCAGCGAGACTTCGGGGATATCCAAACCCTCGCGCAGCAGGTTGATGCCGACCAGCACGTCAAAGGTACCCAGGCGCAGGTCGCGGATGATCTCGACGCGCTCCACCGTGTCGATGTCCGAGTGCAGGTAGCGCACCTTGACGCCGTTCTCGGACAGGAACTCGGTCAGCTGCTCGGCCATGCGCTTGGTCAGCGTGGTCACCAGCACACGCTCGTTGACCTCCACGCGCGCGTGGATTTCCGACAGCAGGTCGTCCACCTGCGTGGTCGCCGGACGCACGATGATGGTCGGGTCGACCAGCCCGGTCGGGCGCACCACCTGCTCCACCACCTGCCCGGCATGCTCCTGCTCGAACTGCGCCGGTGTCGCCGAGACAAACATTACCTGGCGCATCTTGCCCTCGAACTCGTCGAACTTGAGCGGCCGGTTGTCCAGCGCCGACGGCAGCCGGAAGCCGTACTCGACCAGCGTGGTCTTGCGCGCGCGGTCACCGTTGTACATGCCGTTGAGCTGGCCGATCAGCACGTGCGACTCATCCAGGAACATCAGCGCGTCGGACGGCAGGTAGTCGACCAGCGTCGGCGGCGGTTCCCCGGGGCGCGCGCCGGACAGGTGGCGCGAATAGTTCTCGATGCCCTTGCAAAAGCCCAGCTCCGAAAGCATTTCGAGATCGAAGCGGGTACGCTGCTCCAGCCGCTGGGCCTCGACCAGCCGGTTTTCCTTGTGGAAGAACTCCAGCCGGCCGCGCAATTCGTCCTTGATCGCCTCGATCGCGCGCAGCACGGTCTCGCGCGGCGTCACGTAGTGGCTCGACGGGTAGACCGTGAAGCGCGGGATCTTCTGCTTCACGCGGCCGGTCAATGGATCGAAGAACTGGAGCGATTCCACTTCGTCGTCGAACATCTCCAGCCGCACCGCCATCTCGGCGTGTTCGGCCGGGAAGATGTCGATGGTGTCGCCGCGCACGCGGAACGTGCCGCGCTGGAAATCGGTCTCGTTGCGGGTGTATTGCATGGCGATCAGGCGCGCGATCACATCGCGCTGGCTGATCTTGTCGCCGGCCCGCAAAGTGAGAATCATCTGGTGGTATTCGTTCGGGTTGCCGATACCATAGATCGCCGAGACCGTCGCCACGATCACCGTGTCGCGGCGCTCCAGCAGGCTCTTGGTCGCCGACAGCCGCATCTGCTCGATATGCTCGTTGATCGACGAGTCTTTCTCGATGAACAGGTCGCGCTGCGGGACGTAAGCCTCAGGCTGGTAGTAGTCGTAGTAGCTGACGAAGTACTCGACCGCATTGCGCGGGAAAAACTCGCGGAACTCGGCGTAGAGCTGGGCCGCCAGCGTCTTGTTGGGCGCGAACACGATCGCCGGCCGTCCCATCCGGGCGATCACGTTGGCCATGGTGAAGGTCTTGCCCGATCCGGTCACGCCCAGCAGTGTCTGGTACGACAGGCCGTCCTCCACCCCTTCCACCAGCTGGCGGATCGCTTCCGGCTGGTCGCCGGCGGGCGCGAACGGCTGGTACAGCTGGAACGGGGAGCCGGAAAATGTGACGAATTTGCTTTCGTCCAGGGCCGGCGCGGCTTCTGCGAGGTTCGACATAGGGGGCGGAATAGCGGGAGAAGTAATAAAGAAGTAACGAAAGAAGTGATGGCGGATTAGGGAAAAACCTCAGGAAAACGGGCGGATACGCTAGAATCTTGGGGTTGACAGCCCCCGCTTCAAGCCGTTTCCAACGGCGTGGGGCCGATTCCGCCCAGAACGGAACGGGGCCTGCCAGCCGCAGCGCAGTCCGGAGCATTCTACGCCTTCCCGTTTTCTTTCATTGCCGACCACGAGATTCCAAATGAGTTTGTTTTCTGCCGTCGAGATGGCCCCGCGCGACCCGATCCTGGGCCTCAACGAAGCCTTCAATGCCGACACCCGCGCCACCAAGGTCAACCTGGGCGTTGGCGTGTACTTCACCGACGAAGGGAAAATCCCGCTGCTGCGCGCCGTCCAGGAGGCAGAAAAGGCCCGTCTGACCACCGCCACCCCGCGTGGCTACCTGCCGATCGAAGGCATCGCCGCCTATGACCAGGCCGTGCAGACGCTGCTGTTCGGCAAGGAATCGCCGCTGATCACCGAAGGCCGCGTTGTGACGGCCCAGGCACTGGGCGGCACCGGCGCGCTGAAGATCGGCGCCGACTTCCTCAAGCGCCTGTACCCGGAGGCCAAGGTCGCCATCAGCGACCCGAGCTGGGAAAACCACCGCGCCCTGTTCGAGGCCGCCGGCTTCCCGGTGGTCAACTACGCCTATTACGATGCCGCCAGCCACGGCCTGAACTTCGCCGGCATGGTGGAATCGCTGAAGTCGTACCCGGCCAACACCATCGTCGTGCTGCATGCCTGCTGCCATAACCCGACCGGCGTGGACCTGTCGGCCGAGCAGTGGCAGCAAGTGGTGGGACTGATCAAGGAACGCAACCTGATCCCGTTCCTGGACATGGCCTACCAGGGCTTCGCCGACGGCATCGACGCCGACGGTGCCGCCGTGCGCCTGTTCGCCGACTCCGGCCTGCCCTTCTTCGTGTCGAGCTCGTTCTCCAAGAGCTTCTCGCTGTACGGCGAGCGCGTGGGCGCGCTGTCGATCGTCACCACCGGCAAGGAAGAAGCCCAGCGCGTGATGTCGCAGGTCAAGCGCGTGATCCGCACCAACTATTCCAACCCGCCGACGCACGGCGGCACCGTGGTCGCCACCGTGCTGAACAGCCCGGAACTGCGTGCCATGTGGGAAGAAGAGCTGGCCGAGATGCGCGACCGCATCAAGCTGATGCGCCATGCGCTGGTGGACAAGCTGGCCGCCAAGGGCGTGCCGGGCGACTTCTCCTTCGTCAAGGCCCAGCGCGGCATGTTCTCGTACTCGGGCCTGACCTCGGCCCAGGTGGACCGCCTGCGCAATGAGCACGGCATCTACGCCGTCGGCACCGGCCGCATCTGCGTGGCGGCGCTGAACAGCCGCAATATCGACGCGGTGGTCGATGCGATCGCAGCAGTGATGTAACGTTGCAGGCGTTGCTGCACGGCAACGGGCGGCAACACATGGCAACTGGCGTCAACGTCACAAAGCGTCACAAAAAAAGCGGCCCCGGCCGCTTTTTGCATTTGTTTTCAGTTTTGTAGGACGTGTCATCCAAAAATCAGGCCAATGCCTTATTGTGTTCCGCGCATAGGGATGTACCTTAAGGTATATGCTGCAAAGCAAGATCGTTAGCACGGTCGTTCGAGAACGGGCATAATCCGCGACGCGATCCTAGGTGTATTGTCAGTACATTAGTACTTGGTGGTACGTGACCAAAAGTAAGACCAGGCAGAAACGGCATGCTCTACCAATTGCACGAGTTCCAGCGCTCGATCCTGCACCCGCTCACCGCGTGGGCCCAGGCGACCGCCAAGACTTTCACCAATCCACTCAGCCCGATGTCTCTGGTGCCAGGCGCCCCTCGCCTGGCCGCGGGCTACGAGCTGCTGTACCGGCTCGGCAAGGAATACGAAAAACCCGCGTTCGACATCAGGTCGGTGCGCTCCAACGGGCGCGACATCCCCATCGTCGAGCAGTCCGTGCTGGAAAAGCCGTTCTGCAAGCTGCTGCGCTTCAAGCGCTATGCCGACGATCCGGAAACCATCAAGCTGCTGAAGGACGAGCCGGTGGTGCTGGTGTGTGCGCCGCTGTCGGGCCACCATGCCACGCTGCTGCGCGACACCGTGCGCACGCTGCTGCAGGACCACAAGGTCTACGTGACCGACTGGATCGACGCGCGCATGGTGCCGATTGAAGACGGCGCCTTCCACCTTTCGGACTACATCTACTACATCCAGGAGTTCATCCGCCATATCGGCGCCGAGAACCTGCATGTGGTTTCGGTGTGCCAGCCGACCGTGCCGGTGCTGGCCGCGATCTCGCTGCTGGCTTCCGCCGGCGAGACCACGCCACGCACCATGACCATGATGGGCGGCCCGATCGATGCCCGCAAGAGCCCGACCGCCGTCAACTCGCTGGCCACGAACAAGTCGTTCGAGTGGTTCGAGAACAACGTGATCTACACCGTGCCGGCCAACTACGCCGGCCATGGGCGCCGCGTGTACCCGGGCTTCCTGCAGCATGCCGGCTTCGTGGCGATGAACCCGGACCGGCACCTGTCCTCGCACTATGACTATTACCTGAGCCTGGTCGAGGGCGACGCCGACGACGCCGAGGCGCATGTGCGCTTCTACGACGAATACAACGCGGTGCTGGACATGGCCGCCGAGTATTACCTCGACACCATCCGCGAAGTGTTCCAGGAATTCCGCCTGGCCAACGGCACGTGGTCCATCGATGGCAAGCCGGTGCGCCCGCAGGATATCAAGGCCACCGCGCTGATGACGGTAGAGGGCGAACTGGACGATATCTCTGGCGCGGGCCAGACCGCCGCCGCGCACGACCTGTGCAGCGGCATCCCGAAAAACCGCAAGCAGCACATCACCGCGCCGCGTTGCGGCCACTACGGGATTTTCTCGGGCCGCCGCTGGCGCGAGGACATCTATCCGGACCTGCGCGATTTCATCCGCAAGTACCACCAGCCCGTGGCGAAGTAACGCTGCCGCAGACAAGACAACGCCCGCAATCGCGGGCGTTTCTTCTTATGCGCGCTCTCGGGACAGCCTCAGCGCTTCAGGTAGCAGAGCAGCATCTCGGTATGCAGCTCGGCAAAGCGCTCGTGCTCGTGCTGCGACGCCACGTCGCGCCCGGTCACGGCACTGATGGTGTAGCGGTTGGACAGCACGTAGTAGCCCAGCGCCGAGATCGTCAGGTAGAACTGCGGCACGTCGATGTGGTCGCGGAACACGCCCTGCTGCTGGCCGCGGTGGATCACGTCGGCCAGCACGTCCACGACCGGGTTGATCAGCTGCTGCAGTTGCGCCGATTTCTTCAGGTGGCGGGCTTCGTGCAGGTTCTCGCTGTTGATCAGGCGGATGAACTCGGGGTGCTCGTAGTACCAGTCCCAGACAAAACGGGCCAGCGCGCGCACGCCGGCGATCGGGTCTTCGTCGACCAGGTGTAGCTTCTCTTCGGCGGCGCGGAATTCGGCGTACTGTTTTTCCAGCACCGCCAGGAACAGCCCTTCCTTGCTGCCGTAGTAGTAATACAGCATGCGCTCGTTGGTTTCCGCGCGCCGGGCAATCTGGTCGACGCGGGCGCCGGCCAGACCACCCTTGGCGAATTCCTCGGTGGCCGCGGCGAGGATGCGTCGGCGCGTCCCTTCGGGGTCGCGTTTGGTCTTGGTCTCTGTTGACATGGATGGCAGGTCGATCGTTGCGCGGATTATGGCACACGCCGGAATGCGGCAGTCCGGCTGCGCGACGCGCATCATCGCCGTTTCTGTCCATCGGCGAAATCGGGGATAATCCTTGCGGCGCGAGGGCTCGAAGAAGCCCGACCGGGCCGATGAGGCCCGCCGGCGACGGTTTCGCCGGACCATTGTGCGCCGACGCTTGCGCGCCGGGTGTCTGCCGGGCCGCAGTTATGTCGGCAACAACGCACAGCGCCATATGCGCCCATCGCGCCCATAAATGTCCAGTCTTGTCCCGTCCAGATCCGGTTTGTCTCCTGATTTCCAGCCCGTCGTCGTGAATCCCGCCGTCAAGACCCTTGCCGATCGCATCGAGGCCCTGCTGCCCCAGACCCAGTGCACCAAATGCGGATTCAACGGCTGCCGCCCCTATGCCGAGGCCATGGCCGCCGGCGAAGCGGCCTGCAACCGCTGCCCGCCGGGTGGCGCGGATGGGATACGCCGGCTGGCCGGGTTGCTCGGCGTCGAACCCATGCCGCTCGATCCCGAACGCGGCACCGAGCAACCGCGCGCGGTCGCGCTGATCGACGAGAGCCTGTGCATCGGATGCACCCTTTGCATCCAGGCATGCCCGGTTGACGCCATTGCCGGCGCCGCCAAGCAGATGCATACGGTGATTCCCGAGCTGTGCACCGGCTGCGACCTGTGCGTGGCGCCCTGCCCCGTCGACTGCATCGCCATGATCCCGGTCACCGGCGAGCGCACTGGCTGGGACGCGTGGTCACAGGACCAGGCCGACGCGGCCCACGCGCGCTACCTGGAGCGCCAGGCCCGGCTGGTGCGCGAGCGCGAGGAAAACGACGCGCGCCTGGCCGCCAAGGCCGCGGCCAAGCTGGCCGCGGTTCAGGCCGAAGCGCCGCAAGACGACACCGAGCGCGCCGCGCAGGAACGCAAGCGCGCCATCATCCAGGCTGCGATCGAGCGCGCCCGCCAGAAGCAGCAGGCCGCGCAGCCGCGCAATACGGAGAATGTGTCGCCTGCGGTGCAGGCCCAGATCGATGCCGCCGAAGCGCGCCGTGCGCGCGCCGGCCTGACGGGGCCGGCTGCCGGCCCGGACGCCAAACCCGACCCAGAACCACAGCAATGAACGCCGCCAAGTGCCGTGCCATTTTCGAGACGCTGCGCGAAGTCAACCCGGCCCCGACCACTGAACTGGAATACAGCTCGCCGTTCGAGCTGCTGATTGCCGTGCTGCTGTCGGCGCAGGCCACCGACGTCGGCGTCAACAAGGCCACGCGCCGGCTGTTCCCGATCGCGCACACGCCCCAGCAGATGCTCGACCTCGGCGAGGCCGGGCTGAGCGAATACATCAAGACCATCGGCCTGTACAAGACCAAGGCGAAGCATGTCATCGAGACCTGCCGCATCCTGGTCGAGCGGCACGGCGGCAAGGTGCCGCCCGACCGCGAAGCGCTGGAAGCGCTGCCGGGCGTGGGCCGCAAGACCGCCAACGTGGTCCTCAACACGGCCTTCGGCGAGCCCACCATCGCGGTGGATACGCATATCTTCCGGGTCTCGAACCGCACCGGGCTGGCGCCCGGCAAGAACGTGCAGGTGGTCGAGCAGAAGCTGCTCAAGTGCGTGCCGCATGAATTCCTGCACGATGCGCACCACTGGCTGATCCTGCACGGCCGGTACGTGTGCAAGGCGCGCAAGCCGGAATGCTGGCACTGCGTGATCGAGCCGCTATGCGAGTTCCGGGAAAAGACCGAAGCGCCGCAACTGTAAGCGCCGCCGGCCGGCTTCAGTCCGGCTCGCGCGCCAGCACCATGGCCAGTTGCAGCGCCGTACGTGCCACCACCTCAACGTCGGGCGTATAGCCCTGTCCGATCCAGCGCAGCGCGACGTGGATCACTCCGCCCGCCACGCCCGCGGTCAGCAAGGGATCGAGCCGCCGGCCCGGCGGCAGCAGCGCTTGCGCCAGCAGGCCGCCAAATTCGCTCAGAGAATCCGCCAGCGCGCCGTCGACCAGCTTGCTGACGCCGCGGATCTCTACCAAAAACACGCGCGCCGAACGCGGTTCGCACTGCAGCGCCCCGAAATAGGCGCGCAGCATCGCCAGCGCCCGGTTGGGGCCGCCGCCGGCTGCGGCCTCCCCGGCGCGGGCCAGTGTCTGCAGCAAGCGGTGGGTGACAGCCTGGAACGACGCCAGCAGCAGCGCCTCGCTGTTGGCGAATGACTCGTAGAAATAGCGCTCGGTCAGGCCGGCGGCCTCGCACACGGCCTTGACCGTGGCGTTCTGGTAGCCACGTTCGCCATAGACCTGCACCGCCGCGGCAATCAGCTGGCCCCGGCGCTGCGCGCGCCGTTCTTCGGCTTCGGCGCCGCGATAGCGGCGTGCAGGGACGAGCTCGGTGGTCATGCGTGCCATTATGACATTCCCTATTGTCAGATGCCTTGTCATATCGCTTCTGACAACCTATGTTGTCAGAAGCTCCATTCGCCCCGGATGCCTGACATGACCGCCGCCCGTCCCGATGATGCCGTCCTGGATGTCCTGATCGTAGGCGCCGGCCTGTCCGGCATCGGCGCCGCGCGCCACCTGCAGATGCGCTGCCCCGGCAAGCGCTATGCCATCCTGGAGGCACGGGACGCCATCGGCGGCACCTGGGACCTGTTCCGCTACCCCGGTATCCGCTCCGACTCGGACATGTACACGCTGGGCTACCGCTTCAAGCCCTGGCGTGGCGCCAAGGCCATCGCCGACGGGCCGTCGATCCGCGCCTATATCCGCGAGACCGCCGCGGAAGCCGGCATCACGCCGCATATCCGCTTCGGCCACAAGGTCGTCAGCGCCGCATGGGACAGCGCGGCGGCCTGCTGGACGGTCGAGGCCGAGCGCACGGCGGATCACACCCGTGTGCAACTGCGCGCCCGTTTGCTCTATGTCTGCGCCGGCTATTACAGCTATGCCGAAGGCCACCGTCCGGCTTTTGCCGGCGAGGATCGCTTCCGCGGGCGCATCGTGCATCCGCAGTTCTGGGACGAATCGCTCGACTACGGCGGCAAGCGCGTGGTGGTGATCGGCAGCGGCGCCACCGCGGTCACGCTGGTGCCGGAGATGGCAAAGCGCGCGGCGCACGTGACCATGCTGCAACGCTCGCCCACCTACATCGTGACGCGCCCCGCCGAGGACGCGATCGCCCACAAGCTGCGCCGGCTGCTGCCCGAGCGGCTGGCCTACGGCGCCACGCGCTGGAAGAACGTGCTGCTCGGCATGCTGTTCTTCCAGCTGGCGCGGCGGCGGCCGGAGCGCACCAGGGCAAAGCTGATCGGCATGGCGGCGGCGCAGCTGGCACCGGACTTCGACGTCGCTACCCATTTCACACCCCGCTACAACCCGTGGGACCAGCGCCTGTGCCTGGTGCCCGATGGCGACCTGTTCGGCGCGATCCGCAATGGGCTCGCCACGGTGGAGACCGGCACCATCGAACGATTCACCGAAGACGGGGTCGTGCTGGCCGGCGGCAAGACGCTCCCCACGGATATCGTGGTCGTGGCGACCGGGTTGAAGCTGAACATGCTGGGCGATATCGCGGTCAGCGTCGACGGTGAGCCGCGCCGCCCCGCCGAGTCCTTCGCGTACAAGGGAATGATGCTGAGCGACGTACCCAACCTCGTGCTCGCCTTCGGCTACACCAACGCCTCGTGGACGCTCAAGGCAGACCTCACCGCCGAATACGTCTGCCGCCTGCTGCGCCATATGGACCGCCATGGCCGCCGCATGGCGATGCCGAGCGCGCACGCCGGCATGCAGCCCACGCCGTTCCTGGACTTCACCTCGGGCTATGTGCAACGCGCCGCCACCGTGCTGCCACGGCAGGGGGACCGCAAGCCATGGCGCGTCTACCAGAACTACCTGAAAGACATGCTGACGATCCGGCACGGGCGCATCGCCGACGGCGTGCTGCAGTTCGATGTCCCGCCTCGCTTGACCCAGGCTAGCCGGCCCCACCGGGACAGCCAGGGCGCCACAGAAACCAATGCCGTGCCGGCCGTCGCCGCCAGCGAGGTGCAATCGTGACCATCGCGCTGACCGTCGCTGGCGTGCTGATCGCGCTGCTCGTGCTGCCGGGTGCGGCGCTTTGGCTGTACACGTTGCGCACCGTCCGGCGCATCGAGGCCGCGATGCCGCCACGCGGCCGCTTTGTCGACGTGCCCGGCGCACGGCTGCATGTGGTCGAGCGCGGCCAGGGTCCCGCCGTGCTGCTGGTGCATGGACTCTCGGGCCAGCTGGAGAATTTCGGCTACGGCATGATCGATCCGCTCGCCCGGCATTTCCGCGTGATCGCCGTCGACCGCCCCGGCGCGGGCCACTCGACGCGCGTGGCGGGCACCGCGGCGGATTTGCCGGCACAGGCCGCCGCCCTCGCCGCGCTGTGCGGCCAGCTGGGCCTGGAAAAGCCGCTGGTGGTCGGGCACTCGCTGGGTGGCGCGATCGCGCTCGCGCTGGCCGCCTACCACCCCGAGCGCATCGGCGGGCTGGCACTGATCGCGCCGCTGACGCACCCGCCCAAGGCGATCTCGCCGGTATTCCAGGCGATGACCGTGCCGCGCGCATTGCGCCGGCTGCTGGCGTGGACGCTGGTGGTGCCGATGTCGGTTCGGCGGCGCGAGGCAGTCATGGATATCGTGTTCGGTCCCGACCCGTTCCCGCTCGACTTCCCGATCCGGGGTGGCGGCCTGCTGGCGCTACGGCCAGACCACTTCCTGGCCGCGTCGGAAGACCTGATCGGTGCCGCGCAAAGCCTGCCGGCGCTGCTGCAGCACTATGGCTCGCTGCGTGTGCCGGTGAGCGTGCTGTACGGCAGCGATGACCGCATCCTCGACTATGCCGAGCATGGCGAAGCGCTGGTGGCCAGGGTGCCGGGCGCGACACTGACGCTGGTCAGTGGCGGCCATATGCTGCCGGTGACCGCCATCGACACCTGTGTCGACTTTGTCCGCGACGCCGCCGCGCCACTGCATGCGCCGGCCCCCGGCCCGGCCCAGTTCGCCTGATTCACGGAGTCACTGCCATGACTACCCCAGCCGCTTCCAATCCCGCTTCCAATCCCTCTTCCAATCCCTACAAGCAGGACGTCTTCGCCGCGTTCCGGGCCGTGCGCAAGCTGCTGGCGAACGGCAACGACACCGAGCAGGTATTCCGCATCATGCGCGCGCTGAACGGCCCGTCGATGCCGCGCAACTTCAGCCGCCTGCTGGGCACGCACGATGGCCGGCGCATGGTCTACCAGCGCATCGAACTGGCCGAGCGCCTGTCCGATCCCGCCTATGTCGCCAGCTTCGCCCCGGGCACGGTCGGCGCGGCCTATCGCACGTTCCTGGAAAAGACCGGCTACAGCGCGGACGGCCTGGCCAAGGTGTCGAACCTCGACCAGGAGCCGGTGATTGAGGACGCCTACCTGTGGTTCGGCCGGCGTACCCGCGACATCCATGACATCTGGCATGTGCTCACCGGCTACCGTGCCGACGAAAGCCTGGGCGAAGCCGCGCTGGTGGCGTTCAGCTACGCGCAGACCGGCGGCAAGGGATGGGCATTCATCGCCATCGCGGCATCGCTGAAGAGCCTGCGCGTGACCGGCAGCCGGGCCTTTGCACGCGCGGTGCTGGAAGGCTACCGGCTGGGCCACCGCGCCGGGTGGCTGCTGGGCGAGGACTACGAAAAGCTGTTGCACGAACCGCTCGACGCGGCGCGCGCCCGGCTCGGCATTGCCGAACCCGGCCGTTACCTCGCCTGCCGCCCCGCGCAGGAATGGACTGCCTGACGTTGCCGCGCGCCATGAAAAAAGCGACCCCAGGAGTCGCTTTTTTAATTCGCGGCGCCACCCGCGCGGGGCGTCTTCAGACGATGCGGCAGGCTTCGTCGAACGACAGGCGCGGCAGGCGCGGATGCAGCTTCTCGGCAACGCCGTAGCCCAGGTTGACCAGGAAGTTGACCGACCATTTGCCATCGGGGAAGAAGGCCGCGTTGACCTTGTCGGCGTCGAAACCGGCCATCGGGCCGCAATCCAGGCCCAGCGCACGTGCGGCCAGGATGAAGTAGCCGCCTTGCAGCGAGCTGTTCATCAGGGCGTCGCGGGCGATTTTCTGCTCGTTGCCGGCATACCAGGCACGCGCGTCGGCGTGCGGGAACAGGCGCGGCAACTGGTCGTGGAAGGCCTTGTCGAAGGCGATGATCGCGGTGACCGGCGCGGAGCGGGTCTTCTCGACGTTGCCGGCCGACACGCACTCCACCAGACGCGCCTTCTCGGCGGCGCTCTTGACGAAGACGATGCGGGCCGGGCCGCTGTTGGCGGCGGTCGGGCCAAACTTCATCGCGTCATAGATCTGGTGCAGGACGGCGTCGTCCACATGGCGGTCCTGCCACACGTTGTGGGTGCGGGCCTCGGTGAACAGTTGCGCCAGCGCGGCTTGGTCGATCTGGGACATGCGGCTCTTCCTATCCGTGATGTGTAAGAAGCGGCGATTTTACCCAAGCCCCGGGATGTGCCGCGCCAGTGACTTTGACCAACCCGTTCAATTCTCTTGCATATCCCCGCGGGCCGGCGCCGGCGCGCTGCTGCGCCGCGTCAGCCACAGCACGCCTGCCAGGATCAGCCCGCCGCCCACCGCCTGCGTGCCGCCGATATGCTCGCCCAGCAACAACGCCGCCAGCAGCACCGTGACCACCGGTTCGAGCGTCGACAACATCGAAGCCTGCGCCGCGCCGAGCCGTTGCAGCCCGGCGAAGAAGGTCAGGATCGCCAGCACCGTCGACAGCAGCGCGATCGCCGCCAGTGCCAGCCAGCCGCCGGCGCTGGCCGGGAACTGCGGCGGCACGCCCGCGCCGAGGCGCAACAACCCGACCACGCCGTAGACCAGCGCGGCCGCGGTGCAGATCACCGTGGTCGTGGCGATCGGGTTGACGCCGGCCGTCACGCGCGCGCCGACGATGATGTAGACCGAATAGATCACCGCCGCCGCCAGCCCCAACGCGATGCCCAGCGGCGAACCCTCGCCCCCGCCGACGGTCAGGCCAGCTCCCACCGAGCACAGCACCAGCGCGATCACGGCCGCCGTGGTCAGCCTCTCCTTCAGGAACACCGCGGCCAGGATCGTCACGAACAACGGATACAGGTACAGCAGCAGCGCCACCAGGCTGGCTTGCGCGTGGTTCAGCGCGCTGAAAAAGCAGAACGACTGGCCCACGTAGCCGATGCCGCCCATCGCCGCCAGCGCCAGCACGCGCCGCCACGGCGGCAGGCCGATGCCGCGCGTGCGCATCACCCAGGCCAGTGCCACGGCCGCCAGCACGAAGCGCACCAACAGCAGGCCGTAGACGTCGGCACCGGCGGCGTAGGCAAAACGCGCAAAGATCGCCATCGCGCCGAAGGCGCTGGCCGACACCGCGATCAGCAGCACCCCGACAAGCTTGGCGCGGGCCTGTTCCTGGGCGGTCGTGGAGGCGGAGGCGGTCATGAAGATGGCGGGAAGTCGGCGATCCCGCATTCTACTTGGCGCCGCCGGGCCGCCAGCGCTCGCCGCGGCCCTCGCTTACAATGGCGCCACCATGTTTAATCCCTCACGAGAAGAAGTCCGCCGTTTCTTCTGCGAAGCCTGGCAGAAGCAGATTGCGGGCAGCGTGCTGACGCCGCTTGAAGTCATTGCCGTCGACTGGATCGGCGAGCATCCCGAGTACCACGAACTGCTGCGCGACACCGAAGGCGCGCTGACGCAGGACTACACCCCGGAGCAAGGCCAGACCAACCCGTTCCTGCACCTGGCGATGCACCTGTCGATTTCGGAACAGGTTTCGGTCGACCAGCCGCGCGGAATCCGGGAGGCCTATGAGGCGCTCGCGCGCCGGCTCGATTCGCCGCACGAGGCCCAGCACCAGGTGATGGAATGCCTGGGCGAGATGCTGTGGCAGGCACAGCGCAGCGGCCTGCCGCCAAATGGCGACCAATACGTCGACAGCGTGCGCCGGCGTGCAATGCGCTGAGCCCGCCACGCAAATCCCGCTGCGTACATTTCGTCACAACCCGCTTTCTACCGCGTGGTAGGCTCTGCGGGTTCCGAAATTTCCTAGACCGCGCGCGCCGCACATCGGCGCCCCGCGGTATCAGATTTATGTCCCGAGTGACCCTGCCCCGCCGGCGCGGCCTGGCGTCCGCCAGCCGCGTCGTCGCCCCTCTGTGCCTATCCCTGTCCGTCTCCCTGGCGCTGGCCTGGCCTCTGGCCGCCCACGCCGGCGTAGCGCTGCTGCAACCGCCGCGCGTCATCGATGGCAACCAGCCGCTGGTGCTGACGCTGGTGGTGAGCGCCGACGGCGCGACGCGGCGCTACCGGATCCCCGACACCCTGGAAGTGACGGCCTCAAGCGAAATGCAGGCGCCGGTGCGGCTGGTGCTCTGGCGCGAGGTATCCGGGCCGGCCATGGTCAGCCTGCGCCGCGGCGAGCACCGTGCCATCCGCTACACCGCGACGCTGCCGCCCCAGTTGCGCGGCCAGGTGCGGCTGGATGCAACCGGCATCGATGCCGCACCGGTGCTGGTCACACTGAACCGGCTGCCCCAGCCGGGCGAAGCCGCCACCGCGGCCACTGCCTCCCCGCCTGCGGTGGCCGCGACGCCGGCGCCTGCCGGCGAAGGCGCGGAGGCGGCGCCGGTTCCCGTCACGCCGGTGACCAGCGCCAGCGCCATCGCCCCGGCACCGGCAGACCTGCGCGACAGCGCGCGCCTGTCGTTCTACGATCCGATGTTCTTCACCGTCGGCGCCCACGACGGCGCCAACGCAAAGTTCCAGTTCAGCTTCAAGTACCGGATCTTCGAGGGCGAGGATCCGGCATCGAAGAGCCTGTTCGACAACCTCTACCTCGGCTATACCCAGTTTTCGCTGTGGGATCTGTCAGAGCAGTCCAAGCCGTTTCGCGACACCAATTACCGTCCGAGCCTGTTCTACTACCTGTCGGATACCGGCGTGCGCAACCGCGCCGTCAGCCGGCTGTCGCTGGCGGCCGGCGTGGAGCACGAGTCCAACGGCCGCAGCGGCGGCGAGTCGCGCAGCATCAACACCGTGTTCGTCAAGCCGACGTTCTACTTCGGCGACCAGAACGACTGGCACTGGCGCGTCGCGCCCAAGCTCTATGCCTACGTGGAAAAGGGCGATAACCCTGACATCGCCCACTATCGCGGGTATATGGACCTGGGCATTGCGTATGGGCGTCCGGATTCGTGGGAGTTTTCCGCCACGCTGCGCAAGGGCACGCGCAAGTGGTACGGCAGCGTCGATGCGCAGCTCACCTACCCGTTGGCGCGGCTGCTGCCGGGTACCGCGGGCTACCTGATGGCGGGTTATTTCGTCGGCTATGGCGAAAGCCTGCTCGACTACAACCACAAACTGCCCTGGCAGTTCCGCATCGGCTACGCGCTGTCGCGCTGAATCTCTGATGCTGCCTGCGGCCTGGCTTGGTCTGGCCACTCAGCCCGCCAGCGGCCTGCCGTCCGCCTTCAGCCGGGCATTGGCAACGGCGGCCGCGAACTGGCCGTGACCATGCCAGCCGGTGGCCCGGCCCAGCTTCTTGCCGTTCTGGAAGAACATGAAGACCGGGATGCCGTGCAGGCCGAAGCGTTTACCCAGCGCGGGATGTTCATAGACGTTGGCGTGCAGCCAGTGCAGGCCCAGCGCCCGGATCGGTTCGGGACTGGCGAGCATGGCCTTCTTGGCCATCTCGCAATTGAAGCAATCCACGCCCCAGAAGAACACGCACACCAGCGCATCGCCGGCTTGCGCAATCGCGGCGTCGATGCTGCCGTCATCGACCTGGCGCATGCCGAAGGCCTCGAAGGCGCGGTGGTCGAGATGGGGTGCCGCGGCTTCGTCCGCGGACGGCCCGCCGGCCGGCGATTCGCTTGACATGGTTGGCTCCCGCAAAGACAAAACAAGGCAAAACGCCCGGGCCTGAGAGGCACCGGGCGCATCGTCCACCGCCAGGCGGTCCTGGCTTTCCTGATCCCTCTTATTTCGGTGCCGCCACCGTCACCAGCGCCGGGCGCAGCACGCGGTCGGCAATGGTGTAGCCGCGCTGCAGCACGGTGACGACGGTGTTGGCTTCCTGCTCGGCCGGCACCATCGAAATGGCCTGGTGGCGGTGCGGGTCGAACTTCTCGCCGACCGGGTTCAGCTCGACGATCTTGCCGCGCTCGAACGCGGCGGCCAGCTGGCGCGCGGTCAGTTCGACGCCTTCGCGCAGCTTGGCGATGTCGCCCGAACCGTCCGCGAGCGCGGCCTGCAGGCTGTCCATCACCGGCAGCAGGTTATCGGCGAAGCTTTCGATGGCAAATTTGTGGGCCTTGGCCACATCGTCCTGCGCCCGGCGGCGGATGTTCTCGCCTTCGGCGACCGCACGCATGTACAGGTCATAGTGCTCACGCGCCTTGGCTTCCAAGGTGGCCAGCTGGGCCGCCACGTCCTCCACGGCGGCAGCCTCCGGCGCGGCGTTCTCCTGCGCGGCGGCAGCGCTGGCTTCGTCGTTGGGCGTCGGGTTGGATGGCGTCTGCTTCAGTTCTTCCATGTCGATCCGTATCAATGCATTGGCGCGGCCGTCCGTGGGCACGGCCGCGATGGGTCAATCGGCGTGTTTAGCGGGCAATTGGTGGCGATGCGCCGGATTTCAAGAGTGGCGCCGGCGAGACGCGGAAACAAGCGGTTACAAAGGCGTGAGTTATGCAATTGACGCCTTATTGCCTCGCTGCACTGCACTCACTAAGATTCTCATTAAGAAAAATGACAAAAATGCCGGGGGCCCTGGAGATGGTTCATTTTTGCACCGCTTCGGAAAGGTTGGCCATGCATAAGCTGCCAGTCGTGACACTCTGCCTCGTGGCCGCCTTGGCGGTCATGACCGCCTTTATCTGCCTGTCCGGCGCCTTCACGCCGCGCGATACCGAGTATGGCAGCGGCAAGGCGGTGTTCAAGCACTACATCGTTCCTATCGTCAGCCAGGAAGTCTCGCAGGAATAGGCATCCGCGCAACTTCCCGGCGCACGCACACCGCGGCGGCCCCGGCACCCTGCCGGCGCCGCCGCGTGTCTTTTTGTCAACTTGCTGGCGGCCTCAGTGCCGGAAATCATCGATGCGGCGGCGGTCGCGCTTGGTCGGCCGCCCCTGCAGCTGCGCGGCGGGTTCCGGCTGCAGGCGGCGGCGCTCGGCCTCGGCCTGCCGGCGCGCCTGGCTGTCCGCGCCTTCTTCATACAGCGTTTGCGCCACCGGTGCCGGCCCACGCGCCGGGGCAACGCCCTTCACCTGGAGCTCCCAGCGCTGCTGGTGTGCTTCAAGCACAACCTTGTCGCCGGGCCGCACTTCGCGCGAGTTCTTGACCAGCTGGCCGTTGACGGTCACCTTGCCGCGCTCCACCGCCTCTGCCGCGAGCGAACGCGTCTTGAAGAAGCGCGCGCACCACAGCCATTTGTCGATGCGCTGGCGCGCATCCGCCTCATAATCCACGTTCATGCTGCGGCTCCCCGGGTCTGTGCGCGCGAGCGGCGCGCTTCCAGTTCATGCGGGTGCGGCGTATTGAGCGGCCATCCCTGCAGGTGCTGCAGGGCAATCTCCGCCATCGCGGCCACCCACGGCGCCGAGTCGTTCATGCAAGGGATAAAGTGGAACTCCTTGCCCCCGGCCACCTTGAATGCGGTCTGCCCTTCCATTGCAATTTCCTCCAGCGTCTCGATGCAGTCTGCCGGGAAGCCCGGGCAGAACACGTCGACCCGCCCGGCGCCGACCTTGCCCAACTCAGCCAGCGTGGGCGCCGTGTAAGGCTGCAGCCACTCCGCCTTGCCGAAGCGAGACTGGAACGTCACCTGGTACTGCCCCGGCTGCAAGCCCAGCGCATCGCCGAGCAGCCGGCCGGTCTTCACGCACTCGCAGTGATACGGATCGCCCAGCTCGAGCGTGCGCCGCGGCACGCCGTGGAACGACAGGATCAACTTGTCGCCATGTGCAAAGTCGGGCATGCCGTGCCGTGACCAGTAGGCCCCAATCTGCTGGTGCAGCGCCGATATATACGCCGGGTGGTCATGGAAATGTTTGACCAGCCGCAGCTCGGGCTGGTTGCGCCATTGACCCAGCACGCGGAAGACCTCGTCGAACGCGGTGGCAGTAGTGGTGCCCGAATACTGCGGATACATCGGCAGCACCAGCACCTGCTCGCAGCCCTGGCGGCGTAGCGCCTCCATCACCGAGGCGATCGACGGGTTGCCGTAGCGCATGGCACACGCCACCGTGACTTCATGGCCGTTCTGGTTCAGCAGCCGCTGCAGCGCGTGCGCCTGGCGCTCGCTGTAGACCAGCAGCGGCGAGCCGGTCATATGCGCCTCGCGCAGCCAGATCGACTCGTACTTCAGCGCCGACGCGCGTGACCGCAACGGCAGGATCACGCCATGCAGCAGCGGCAGCCAGGCGGCGCGCGGGATCTCGACCACGCGCGGGTCGGACAGGAATTCCTTCAGGTAGCGCCCCACCGCCTTGGGCGTGGGTGCGTCGGGAGTGCCCAGGTTGACCAGCAGGATCGCCGTGCGCGGCGCCTGGCCGTGCTGGTAGACCGGTTCGGGTGAAAACGTCATGTCGCTTCCGGGTTGGCGCACGGCCGGGAACGCGCCATGGTGGCGCGCCGGCAAAGTCGGCGCTCGGTAGGAATGGGGCAGCTTGTCAGACCGGCCAGCCGCGTCACTGGTTCTGGCTCAGCGCGCTGGACAGCAGCCGCGCGGTGATGTCGACGATCGGGATCACGCGCTCGTATGCCATGCGTGTCGGGCCGATCACGCCGAGGGTGCCGACGATCTGCCCGTCGACCTCGTACGGCGCGGTGATGACCGCCATGTCTTCCAGCGGCACCAGCTGGCTTTCGCCGCCGATGAAGATTTGCACGCCCTGCGCGTGGCTGGAGACATCGAGCAGCTGCAGCAGGCTGGTCTTGTGCTCGAACACGTCGAACAGCCGGCGCAGCTTGTCCATGCTGGAAGACAGGTCTTCCACTTCCAGCAGCTTGCGCTCGCCGCTGATATAGACGTGGTCGTCTTCCTCGTCGTCGGCCACGCTGCCGGCCTCGACCGCCGCCTGCATCAGCTGCGACATGTCGCGGCGCAGGTCCCGCAGCTCGACGCGCAGGTGGCTGCGCACGGCGTCGAAACTCATGCCGGTGTAGTGCGAGTTGAAGTAGTTGGCCGCCTCGATCAGCTGGGCCGGGGTGTATGACAGCTCGGTCTGGATGATCCGGTTCTGCACATCGCCCTCGGGACTGACGATGATCAGCAGGATGCGCTTGTCGGACAGGCGCATGAATTCGATCTGCCGGAACGCCTGCGCGCGCCGCGGCGTCATCACCACGCCGGCGAAGTGCGACAGGTTGGACAGCGTGCGCGCCGCCGCCGTGATCATGCGCTGCGGCCCCAGTTGCTGGGCACCGAGCTGGCCCTGGATCTGGCCGGTCAGTTCGGCCAGGTCGGCGTTGCGCTCCAGCGGCTTGGCCGTCAGCATGGAATCGACGAACAGCCGGTACCCGCGCGGCGTCGGGATGCGGCCGGCCGACGTATGCGGGCTGGCGATAAAGCCCATTTCCTCCAGGTCGGACATCACATTGCGGATGGTCGCCGGCGACAGGTCCAGCCCCGAGAACTTCGACAGGGTGCGGGATCCGACCGGCTGGCCTTCGGCGATGTAGCGCTCGATCAGGGTCTTGAGCAGCGTTTTGGAACGTTCATCCATGATGTCCCGATTTTACGCAAGTTTTAGACCTTCTGGCGCCCCGCCTGGGTTGCGGCTCCGGCGCCTGCTGGCAAGGGCAGCGGCGGTATGGTCTAATCCCGGCATGTCCGCCCCCCCGAGAGCCAGCGCCTTGCGCACTTCGTTCAACACCGTCGCCCTGGTGGGCCGCTACTCGACTGCCGGCATCGAAGGACCGCTGGAGGAGATTGCCTCTTATATCCTGCGCAACGGCCAGGATGTGGTGTTCGAGCGCGAGACCGCGCTGGCCACCGGGCTGACCGCCTACCCTGCCCTGTCGGCCGAGGAAATCGGCAAGCACGCGGACGTGGCGGTGGTGCTGGGCGGCGACGGCACGCTGCTGGGCATTGCCCGCCAGCTGGCCGGGTACGACGTGCCGCTGATCGGGGTCAACCACGGGCGGCTCGGTTTCATGACCGACATCGCGCTGGAAGACGCGCACACTGTGCTGCCCGACATGCTCGACGGCCGCTACGAGGCCGAGAACCGGCTGCTGCTCGAGTCACGCGTGGTACGCGACGACAACGTCATTTTTTCCGCGCTGGCGCTGAACGACGTGGTGGTGAACCGTTCGGGCATTTCCGGCATGGTCGAACTGGCGGTGTCCGTAGACGGCTACTTCATGTACAACCAGCGTTCGGACGGCCTGATCGTGTCGACCGCGACCGGATCGACCGCCTACGCGCTGTCCGCCGGCGGCCCGATCCTGCACCCGACGCTGTCTGGCGTGGTGCTGGTGCCGATCGCCCCGCATGCGCTGTCGAACCGGCCGATCGTGCTGCCGCACGACGCCGAGGTCACCATCGAAGTCGCCAGCGCGCGCGACGCCAGCGTCAATTTCGACATGCAGTCGCTGACCTCGCTGCTGCCCGGCGACCGGATCGTGGTGCGGCGCTCGGAGAAGAGCATCAACCTGCTGCACCCGGTGGGCTACAACTACTACGCCACGCTGCGCAAGAAGCTGCACTGGCACGAATACCCGTCCGAAGACAACCGCCTCTGAGCCGCCCCCAGAGCCCGAGCTAGCCACCCCGATCCGACGCCAGCCCGACCTCCCGGACCGATCTCACTTTCCGCCACGATGCTGCGCAGCCTGTCCATCCGCGATTTCGTCATCGTCGACTCGCTCGACCTGGATTTCACCACTGGCTTCACCGTCTTTACCGGCGAGACCGGGGCCGGCAAGTCGATCCTGATCGACGCCCTGGCCCTGGTGCTGGGCGAGCGCGCCGATGCCGGCATCGTGCGCGAAGGCGCTGCCCGCGCCAGCATCAGCGCCACCTTCTCGACCCACCCGGCGCTCGACGCCTGGCTGGCCGAGCGCGAACTCAATGCCGGCGATGGCGCCGATGGCGCCGGCTCGGTGCTGCTGCGCCGCACGGTCGATGCCGGCGGCCGCAGCAAGGCCTTTATCAATGGCGCCGCGGCCACGCTGGCGCAACTGCGCGAAGTGGGCGACCAGTTGGTCGACATCCACGGGCAGCACGCGCACCAGCTGCTGCTGCGCCCGGATGCGCAGCGGCTGCTGTTCGACGCCCACGCCGGGCTGACCCAGCAGGCCGGTGCGGTGGCCGAGGCCTGGCGCGCGTGGCGCGCCTGCGTGCGCCAGCGCGAGGCGGTCGAGCACCAGTCGCGCGAGATGCAGCTTGAGCGCGAGCGGCTGGAATGGCAGGTGGGCGAGCTCGACAAGCTCAATCCGCAGCCGGGCGAATGGGAAGAGATCCAGGCCGAGTACAACCGCCTGTCGCACGCCGCCGGCCTGATCGACGGCAGCCGCGCGGCGCTGGACGCGCTGTCCGAGTCCGACGGCTCGGTCCTGTCGGCGCTGAATTCGATCGTGCATCGGCTGCAGCAACTGGCCGACGTCGATTCCGCCCTGCGCGACGTGCTGGCCGCGCTCGAGCCCGCCCAGGTGCAGGCCGAGGAAGCCGCGCACTCGCTGACCCGCTACGTCGACCGGCTCGAACTGGATCCCGAACGGCTGCAGGCCGTCGAAGAACGCATGCAGGGGCTGCACGCCACCGCGCGCAAGTATCGCCTGCCGCCCGAGCAGCTGCCTGACGAACTGCTGGCGCGCCGCCAGCAACTCGACGACCTGCAGGCCGCGCAGGACCTGAACAAGGTGATAGCGCGCGAAGCCGCGGCCAAGGCCGCCTACCTGACGCTGGCGCAACACCTCAGCCATGCGCGCAAGCAAGCGGCGCAGGCACTGTCGGCGGCGGTCACCGAAGCCATGCAGGGCCTGTCGATGGCGGGCGGCAGCTTCGTCGCCGCGCTGAACGCGCTGGAAGAAGGCCAGAGCTACGGGCTGGAGCAGGTCGAGTTCCTGGTGGCCGGCCATGCCGGCGTCAGCGCGCGGCCGCTGGCACGCGTCGCCTCCGGCGGCGAACTGGCGCGCATCAGCCTGGCCATCTCGGTGATCACCAGCGAGGCCTCGCCCACGCCGACGCTGATCTTTGACGAAGTCGACACCGGCATCGGCGGCGCCGTCGCCGAAGTCGTCGGCCGGCGCCTGCAGGAACTGGGCCGCGCGCGCCAGGTGCTGTGCGTGACCCACTTGCCGCAGGTCGCCGCGCAGGCCGGCACGCACCTGCTCGTCAGCAAGGAGACCACCGATGGCGGTGAGGGCTCGGTCACGCGCTCGGTTACGCGATCGCGCATCCGCATGCTCGACCCGGCCGGGCGCGTGGTCGAGACCGCGCGCATGCTGGGCGGCGCCACCGTCACCGCGACCACGTTGCAACATGCCGAAGAGATGCTGGCGCAAGGCGCCGAAGGCCAGGCCGGCGCCCCGGCGCGCGGCACGGCAAAGGAAAGCCGGCGCGGCCGGCGCGCCGCCGGCTGACGTCCCCACCGGCGTCCCAACCGGCGTCCCAACCGGCGTCCCAACCGGCGTCCCAACCGGCGTCCCAACCGGGCGTCCCAGCTGGCGCCCCGACTAGCGCTGGCCTCCCGGCCTACCGAACCAACTTTCACAGGAGTCCCATCATGACCCGCCACGCGCCGCCGGCAGGCCGCCGCCACCGCCCCTTGCGCCACGTACTGGCCCTGGCCACCGCGGCCACGGCCGCACTGCTGGCACTGTCCGGCTGCCAGGCGCACTCCGGGGCCTCTGCCCCGCCGCCGGGCAGCATCACCGACGACCGCGCGCTGGGCGACATCATGGTCCGCTTCAAGCCGCCCGCGGTCGACATGTCCGAGGATGCGGGGAAGCTGCTGGCCGAGATCAAGGGCCCGATCCGCTACGTGGTCAAGCGCCCGATGTCGGGCGGCGTGTGGCTGGTGACGGCCATTTCCAGTTCGGCCGACGCCACCATCGACCAGGCGGTGGATACCCTGCGCGCTACCCCACGCATCGAGACCGCCGACCCGGACCGGCTCATCCAGCCCAACCGCACCATGCCGACCAGCCGGGACATGCCGAAGAGCTGAGCCCGCGCCCGGGACCTGTCCGCAAGCGCCGGGTTCTAAACCTTCGGTAGCCCTTGCACAACCGCAGCGGATCGTATTCCCTACATAAGATTCCCTTGCGCGGCCAATGCCGCGCGGGGTGCATCTGGAGGAATACATGCCGCATTCTGCGCAGTCCGTCTTCCGTCGCTGCATCCCGGTCCATCGATGGCGGGTATTCCTGATCGCCATCGCCGCGCTGTGCGCCACGGCACCGACCAGCGCGGCATTCGCGGCCAGCGCCACCGGCGCCTCCACCCCCGCCGCCCCGGCCGCACCCTATACCGGCCAGATCATCGTGCGCTGGCGCGATGGCACCGCCTCCACCATCACCCCGGATGCGGCCAGCAGGACACCGGCCGCGTCGGCAGCCCCCGCGCAGGCGGCAAGCCAGCTGCAGCAGTTGCGCGAGCGTACCGGCATCGCCGCCACGCTGCGCCGGCCCATGGGCGGCAACATGGACCTGCTGCAGGTGCCGGACGACCTCGCCACCGACCCCGAAGCCGCGGCCGCGCGCCTGCGCCTGGACCCGCGTGTTGCCGACGCGGTGCCGGACCGCTGGCTGCGGCTGCACGACACGCTGCCCAACGATCCGGAATTCCGCGCCAACCAGCCTTACCTGCTGGGCACCGGCACCACGGTCGGCGGCGTCAACCTGCCGCGCGCGTGGGACCGCACGCGCGGCAGCAGCGGCATCGTGATCGCGGTGGTCGATACCGGGACCCTGAACCACCCCGACCTGGCCCCCCGGCTGCTGCCGGGCTATGACTTCATCAGCACCACCACCGTCTCCAACGACGGCGACGGGCGCGACGGCGATGCCACCGACACCGGCGACAATGTCCCCGCTGGCTTCACCTGCCCGGGCAGTTCCGCCCCGACCACCGACGCCACGACCAACAGCTGGCACGGCACGCGCGTGGCAAGCGTACTGGGCGCGGCCACCAACAACGGCGACGGCATTGCCGCGGTGGACTGGAGCGCGCGCATCCTGCCGGTGCGGGTCTCGGGACGGTGCGGCGCACTGCTGTCCGATACCGTCGATGGCATGCGCTGGGCCGGCGGCATGTCGGTGCCCGGCGTGCCGGCCAATCCCACGCCGGCGCGCGTGGTCAATATCAGCCTGGGCGGCGGCACGTGCAGCAGCATCGAGCAGCAGGCGGTCAACGACCTGAACGCGCGCGGCGTGGTGGTGGTGGCGGCGGCGGGCAACAACCGCAGCGCGGTCGAAGCGCCGGCCGACTGCAGCGGCGTGATCGCGGTCACGGCCCACGCCAACGACGGCGAAAACGCCACTTATGCCAACATCGGCCCGCAGGTCGCGCTCAGCGCGCCGGGCGGCGGCTGCGGCAACTCGCGCGTGCAGAACGGATCGTGCACCACTACGCCGTCGGTGATCCGCACGCTGGGCAACGACGGCGGCACTTCGTTCGGGGCCTACACGGTGTCGTCGTCGCAGGGCACCAGCTTCGCGGCGCCGATGGTCTCGGGCGTGGTGGCGATGATGTTTGCGCTGAACGGATCGCTGACGCCGGCGCAAGTGACCGCGGCGTTGAAGTCGTCGGCGCGGCCGCACCCTTCCGGCACCTATTGCACCACCAACCCGGGCGTGTGCGGCGCCGGCCTGCTCGATGCCGACAATGCGCTGGCGGCGGCCATATCAGCCCCGCCGGCGCCCGCGGAACCGGCCCCGTCCAATGGCGGCGGTGGCGGCGGTGCGGTGCCACACTGGCTGGCGCTGGCGCTGGCCTGCTCGGGACTGCTCGGCTTCGCGCTGCGCCGGCGCGCCTGACGCTGGCCAGTGCTGGCCGGTGCTGCGGACACGGCTCAGTCGTCGTCAACGCCACGCAGTGGCCGCCGCGCCAGCCGCCACTCCTGCACCACCCAGCACAGCAGCCCGGCCACCGCGCCGGCTGCGTGCGCGGCGCGCACCACACCGAAGCCCCATGACGGATCGAGGAGGACCGGTGCCAGCCACGATTGCTCGATCCAGACCTTGGCCAGCACACCCAGGCACAGGATCACGCCGAGCACGCGCGACAATCCGGGCGTGCGCAACAGGCTGAGCCCGCCCCACAGCGCCAGCCCGTGCAAGGCGCCCGACAAGCCGCCATACCAGCCGACCGATGGCACGCGCAGCAGCGCGGCCTGCGCGGCGAGGCCGCAGGCCACCAGCACCAGCAGCATGGCCCGCACCCGCGCCACACGCCCGGCCAGGGCCAGCAGGCCCGCGGCCGCGAGTGCGTTGGCCAGCCAGTGCATGGCGTTCAGGTGCACCCACATGGCAGTGGCCAGCCGCCACCACTGGCCGTCGAGCCGCACCGCATCGCGCAGGTAGAGGCCGTGCGCGTGCCACCACGGCACGAAGGTGAAGCAGGCCGACAGCGCCCAGACCAGCGCGATCGCCGCCAGCAGCCCCGGCCACGAGGCACCGGCGGGCCGGCTCGGGGCCACCGCTGCAACTGCGGCCGCTGCGGCCTCAGTCCTCACCGAACACCGCGCGCCACAGCGTGCGCACCTGCGCCGTCTGCGCGGAGACCGATTCCGCCGCCACGCGCGCGTGCGCCTGGCCGTCGAGCCGCAACTGGTGCTGGCGTGCGCGGAACAGCCGGTAGGCATCGCCCACCGCCAGGGCCAGCGCGGCATCGATCAGCCCGAGCTCGCCGGCTTCGCGCAGCAGCGCGATATTGCCTGCGTTGCGCGTCAGCTGCGGATGCGCGCGGCTGTGCAGCAGCACCAGGTATTGCACCGTGAACTCGATGTCGACCATGCCGCCGCGATCATGCTTGAGGTCGAACAGGCTGGTGGGATTGGGATGGCCCTCGGCGACCTTGCGGCGCATCTGCACGATCTCGTCGCACAGCACCGCGGCATCGCGCTGCTGGCGCAGCACCTCGTCGCGCAGCGCCTCGAAGCGCTCGCCGATGGCCGCGTCGCCGGCGCAGAAGCGCGCACGCGTGAGCGCCTGGTGTTCCCACACCCATGCGGTGTTGTCGCCCTCGCGCAGCTGGTAGCGGCGGAAAGCGTCGAAGCTGGTGACCAGCAGGCCGGCGGCGCCGTTGGGGCGCAACCGCGTGTCTACGTCGAACAGCGCGCCGGCCGCGGTATGGCTGGTAAGCCAGGTGATCAGCCGGCGCGCGAAGGCGGCATAGACGTCGGGCGCGCGCTCGTGCTCGTCGTCATACAGGAAAATGATGTCGAGGTCCGAGGCATAGCCCAGCTCCTTGCCGCCAAGCCGGCCGTAGGCGATCACCGCGAAGCGCGGCGTGTCGCGATGGCGCGTGGCAAGCTGGCGCCACACCGTCTCCAGCGTGGCATCGAGCATGGCGTCGGCCAGGTCCGACAGGCGGTCGGCCACCTGCTCCACCGTCAGCATGCCCTGCAGGTCCTGCAGCAGTACGCGGAAGGTCTCGGCATGGTGCTCGCGGCGCAGGATGTCCATCTGGTGCTCGACCTGCCCTTCGGCGGCCAGCAGCCGCTCGTGCAGGCGCTTGCGGAACGCGGCCCAGTCGGGCGCGCCGGCCAGCGCATCGCTGTCGAGCAGTTCGTCGAGCAGTTGCGGGTGGCGCGTCAGGTAGGCCGCGGCCCAGCGCGAGGCGTGCAGCGTCTGCGCGACGCGGTCCATCGCCTGCGGGAACTCGGACAGCAGCGACAGGTAAGAGGCGCGCCGGCTGATCGCCTCGAGGAAGTCGATAAAGCGCGCGATGGTGCTGTCGGCGTCGTCCTGGCGCGCAGCCAGGTCAAGCGCGCGGTTCACCAGCAGGTCGAAGCGGGTGCGGCTGGATTCGGACAGCGCGCGGTAGCGCAGCGACGACGCGATCGCGCGCAGCCGGTCGAGCAGGCCGGTGCAGTCGGTGAAGCCGGCCGCCTTCAGGCGGCCGCACGGCGTGGCATCGTCGTCGCACCCTCCCTGGCCGCCCTCCTCGGCCTGTGCCTGCGCGGCGGCATCCTCCTGCGGGTTGTCCTGCGCGCGCGCGGCGTTGTCGTCGAGCACGATATCGGGCCACAACGCTTCGCAGGGCGCGGCGTCGGGATCGGAGAAGGTGGCCTCGAACTGCTGCGCCACCGGGTCCTGCAGCGCCGCCAGGCGCGCCAGCAGTTCGGTCCAGCTTGCGCAGCCCATCATCTGCGCCACCGCCTGCTGCTCGTCTTCCGAGGTAGGCAGATGATGGGTCTGCGCGTCGTCGCGGTATTGCAGACGGTGTTCCAGCTGGCGCAGGAAGCGGTAGGCGTCGCCCAGTTGCCCGGCCTGGCCGGCCGGCAGCAGGCCGCGTCCGACCGCCACGCCCAGCACTTCAAGGGTCGGCCGCACCCGCAGCGCCGGGTCCTGGCCGCCGCGGATCAGCTGAAACACCTGCGCCATGAACTCGATCTCGCGGATCCCGCCGCGGCCGAGCTTGATATTGAACGAACGCTGGCTGCCGATGTTCATGCCGTGGCCCGACAGCCCGCCACTGCGCTTGGCCGCCTCGCTGCGGATCTGCGCATGCAGCGAGCGGATCGCCGCGATCACGCCGTAGTCCAGGTAGCGGCGGAACACGAACGGCGTGGTCAGGCGCGCCAGCAGGCCGGCGGTGCGCTGCGCGTGCGGCGTGTCGAGCGCCGACACCACGCGGCCCTTGATCCAGGCGTAGCGCTCCCACTCGCGCCCCTGCACCACCAGGTATTCCTCCAGCATGCCCAGGCTGCACGCCAGCGGACCGGCGTCGCCATTGGGCCGCAGCCGCATGTCGACGCGGAACACGTAGCCGTCGGCGGTCACTTCGGCAAGCAGGTTGATCAGGCGGCGGCCGAGGCGGATGAAATACTCGTGGTTGGACAGGCTGCGCGTGCCGCCCTGTGTGTCGCCATCTTCGTCATACAGGAAGATCAGGTCGATGTCGGACGAGACGTTCAGCTCGCGCCCGCCGAGCTTGCCCATGCCGACCACCACCAGCTCCTGCACCTCGCCGCTCTGCTCCCCGACCGGGCGGCCGAAGGTGGCGGCGAGATCCGCGCCGAGCACAGCCAGGCCGTGCTGGACGACCAATTCGGCCAGGTCGGTCATGGCGCCGGTGATTTCGCCCAGCGGGGCCAGGCCGCGCAGGTCGCGCTCGATCACCACGCACATGACTTCGGCGCGCAGCCGGCGCAAGGTACGCTTGGTGGCTTCCTCGGCATCCGCCGAGGGCTCATGCAGCGCCTGCAGCCGCGCCTCCATCCATGCGCGAGTGAGCGGCTGCCCCGCCGCCGCGGCGATCACCGCCGGCAACTCGGGGCGGGCCTGCAGCACTCGCCGCGCGTAGTGCGAATACGCCGCCGAGTACAATACATGGCCGCCGCAATCGGCCATCTGCAGACCCTGCGGCAATGCCTGCGCCGCGGAGACGGCAAAGGCGCCGGCGGTCATGGTCCCGGGCCCCTCGCCCGGGGCACGCGCCGCCGGATCCGTCGGCGCCGGTGTGGCGCCCGCGCCATGTTGGTCGGAGGGATCGCCAGCGGCGGAACTCGTCGGGTCAGAGACAGTCATTCCAGTAACTTGAAATGCGAGAAAAGGTGCGGCCAGTACCGTCGCCAGATTGGGCGTGCCCGGGCCATGCTGCCCCGGTTCGCGCTGCGCGCGGTGCGCGCTGTGTTGTTGTAGCCGGCCGGGCACCAGATTGGAGAGCGGCTAGTATTGTCGGATAATCTGCGCATGTCCAGCCGCGCCCCACAACCCGCTAACGGTTCTCCCCCCAATGGCGGCGCGGGTAGGCATGAGGCCGCCGCTACGCTGCCCGATCCGGCACACAACCCCGCTAACAGTCCGGCTAACAATCCGGCTACCAACCCCGCTTCGCCACCACCAGCAAATTCCTTGGCTGCTCCCGGTATCGATTCCCCTGCCCTGACGCGCCCCGCGTCGGGACTTGCGCGCCTGCGCGGCCTCGCCGGCGCCGGCGTGCGCGCGGCCGTTGCCGTGGTGCGCCACCCGTTCTGGCGCGGGCTCGGACGCGCGCTGGTGCGGCTGGCGCTGGTGCTGGGCGTGCTGGCGCTGGTGGCGGGCCTGCTGATCCGCTTCGTGCTATGGCCGCAGGCATCGGCCGCGCGCGAATGGCTGGAGGAGCGCGGCTCGGTCGCGCTGTCGGCACAAGTCACCATCGGTGCGCTCGATACCTACTGGGACGGCTGGAACCCCGCCTTCCGCGCCCGCGACCTGCGCGCCGTGGACGATGGCAAGCGCGTACTGCTGGCGACCGCCACGCTCGACGGCAAGCTGTCGTGGCGCTCCCTGTTCGGCATGGACCTGCAGTTCGTCAGCCTGGGCGCCACCGGCACCGACATCCTGGTGCGCCGCACGGCCGAGGGCAAGTTGCTGGTCGGCGGCATGCCGGTCGACGCCACCGGCGGCCAGCAGGAGGACGACCGCTTCCTGGGCTGGCTGATGTCGCAGGGCCGCGTGTCGCTGTCCGACGGCAAGCTGCGCTGGCTGGACGAGAAGGCCGGGCTGCCGCGGCTCGATATCGGCGAAATCCGCCTCGACACCCGCCGCGACGGCTCGCGCCATACGCTGACCCTGGAAGCGCGCTCGCCGGCGCTGGGCCCGCGCCCGCTGGTGGTCAAATCCAGCTTTCGCAACGATTACCTGCACAGCGCCGGCAACTGGCGCTACTGGACCGGCCAGGCCAGCTGGGACGTGGCCCAGCTGGAGCTGCCGGTGCTGCAGCGCTACCTGGCCATGGTCGAGGGCGTGGCCAGCGGCACCTTCAGCACCGACGGCAGCATTGAATTCCGCCAGGGCCGCATCGTGCGCAGCCAGACCCGGCTGCGCGCCAGCGACATCGACCTGCAGCTGGCCGGCGCCGCCGCCCCCCTGCGACTGGCCAATGCGCAGGCCTTCCTGCTGCACCGGACCGAGCGCGACGGCAGCAACCTGCTCACCGTCGACACGCTGCTGTGGCGGCCGCAGCCCGCCGACGGCCAGCCGGCGCCCGCGGATGGCAACTGGCGCGAAGGCATGCGCAAGGTCGAGTTCGGCTGGGCTTATGCGAAGGACGGCAGCCTGCGCAAGTTCACCCTGAAGGCGCCTACGCTTGACCTCAACACGGTGCGCGCGCTGGCCAGTTCGATGCCGCTGGAGACCGCGGTGCTGCGCCGCCTGCGCGCGCTGCAGCCGGCCGGCCATCTCGACAACCTCAACGTCAGCTGGAGCCGCGAGCGCGCCGGCATGCTCGACCGCAGCGGCGGCAAGCTCCACTACAACGTGCAGGGCACGCTGCGCGACGTCTCGGTCAACGGCCAGCCGGCGGTGCCGGCCCTGGATGCCAAGGGGCACCCGCGGCTGGGCACACCCGGTTTCTCGCGCCTGTCGGGCACGTTCTCGTTCGACGACCAGCAAGGCAATGCGCGCTTCGAGGGCAATGGCGCGTCGCTGGTGGTGCCGGGGCTGTTCGAAGAGCCGCGCGTGCCGTTCGACCAGATCGGCGGCGACGTGCGCTGGCACCACGCCGGCGGCAAGCTGGTGGTGACGCTGGACGGCATCCGCTTTGCCAACGCCGATGCCGCGGGCTCGGTGCGCGGCACCTGGCGCGCCGGCGGCGACGGCACGTCCGGCATCGCCGACCTGAGCGGCGAGATGACCCGCGCCCAGGTCGCGCGCGTGCCGCGCTACCTGCCGCTGACCATCCCCGCGGGCACGCGGCACTACCTGGCAGGCGCACTGATGCGTGGCGACGCAGCCGGCGTCGGCTTCCTGCTCAAGGGCGACCTGGAGCACTTCCCGTTCCACGGGCCGTTCGAGAAAGCAGGAGAGTTCCGCGTCGACGTGCCGATCGAGCACGTCAGCTACCAGATCGCGCCGCACGAGACAGGCGCGGGTGGCGCGCCGCTGTGGCCGGCGTTCACCGACATCGCCGGACAGGTCACGTTCGACCGCGGCGGCATGACCTTCCTGGCACGGCGCGCCGCGGTGCACGACATCCCGGGCGTGGTGCTGCAGGACGTCAGCGGCCGCATCGACGACCTCAGCGAACACGGCCGCCTCGCCATCGACGGCGGCGCCAGCGGGCCGGTGCAGGGCTTCCTGCGCTACATCGCCGCGTCGCCGGTGCGCGAATGGACCGCGCGCGTGGCCGACGCGGCGCGCGCGCACGGCAACGGCGAGCTCAGGCTCAAGCTCGACATGCCGCTGGAGCACGCCAACGCGGCCAAGGTGGACGGGCGTTTCCGCTTCCCCGGCAACGACGTCGTGCTAAACCCGCAGCTGCCGGCATTCGGCAACGCCAGCGGGGACATCACATTCAATGAGCACTGGTTCGGGCTGGAGAACCTGCGCGCGCGCTTCCTGGGCGGCGAAGTCAGGCTGGGCGGCGGGACCCAGCCGGACGGCGGCACGCGCGTCACCGCGAGCGGCACCGCCTCCGCCGCGGGTCTGCGCGAGGCCGCGGCGGGCTCGGCACTCGCACCGCTGGCGGCCAAGCTGGAGGGCAGCACTGGCTACAACACCGTGATCGCGGTGCGCGAACGCGAGCTGCAGGTGCAGCTGAATTCCGCGCTCAACGGCATGGCGATCGGCTTGCCGGCGCCGCTGGCCAAGGCGGCGCCGCACGACCTGCCGCTGCGCATCGAACTGCGCCCCGCCCCCGGCCGCGCCGGCATCGACGAACTGGCACTGCAGCTGGGCAACGCCCTCAATGCGCGCTACCTGTTGCGCCGCGACCAGAACGGCGGCAATGGCGTCGAAGTCATCGCCGGCGGCATCGGCGTGCAGCAGGCGGCGCCGGCGCCGACGCCCGGCGTCAGCGCCGCGGCAACTTTCGACCGGCTCGACATCGATGCCTGGCGCGCGGCCTTCGCCGGCCCTGCAAACTCCACCGGCGAAGGCGTGCGCCCCTCGCTTTTCCTGCCCGGCCGCATTTCGCTGCGCGCCGGCACGCTCCATGGCATGGGCCGCACGCTCGACGACGTGGCCCTCGATGCCACGCGCGAAGCCGACGGCTGGAACGCCAGGATCGAATCGCGCCAGATCGCCGGCGCCGTGCAGTGGCAACCGGCCGCCGCCGGTGCGGGTGCGGGTGCGGGTGCGGGTGCGGGTGCGGGTGCCGGCTCCAACGCCACGGGCGCGCTGAAACTGCGCCTGTCGCGCCTGAACGTGCCCGATGCCAGCGACGAGCACAACGTGGTCGACGCCCTCGCCAGCAGCATCGACGAACTGCCCGCCATCGACCTGGTCGCCGAGCAGTTCATGCTGCGCGGCCACGACTTCGGCAAGCTGGAAGTCAAGGCGCACACCGGCACCAGCGGCACCGACCCGGTCTGGACCCTGGACAAGCTGAGGATCGAACAGCCCGATGCCACGTTGACCGGCCAGGGCAGCTGGCGCGTGCCGCGCCGGCTGCGCGCCGACGGCAATGCCGAGCGCCGCACCCTGCTGTCGTTCACCATCGACATCGGCGACGCCGGCGCCACGCTCGACCGGCTGGGGCTGCCGCACACGCTGCGCGACGGCAAGGGCAAGCTGGAAGGCCGCGTGGCCTGGCGCGGCTCGCCGCTGTCGATCGATTACCCGACGTTGTCCGGCAAGCTGTCGCTCGAGCTGGAGAACGGCCAGATCATGAGCGTCGAGCCCGGGGCGGCGCGGCTGCTGGGCGTGCTCAGCCTGCAGGGGCTGCTACGCTTTGCCACGCTGGACTTCCGCAGCCTGTCGGGCCGCGGGCTGCTGTTCGACCGCATCACCGGCTCAGGCACGATCGAGAACGGCGTCGGCACCATCCAGGACTTCGAACTGAAAAGCCCGCAGATCATCGCCAGCATGAGCGGCACCGCCAACCTGTTGCGCGAGACCCAGGACCTGCGCGTGGACGTGGTGCCGCGCATCAACGCCACCTCGACTTCGGTGGCGGCCGCCTTTATCAACCCGGTGCTGGGCATCGGCACGCTCGCCGCGCAGCTGCTGTTTGCCGACGAATTCTCCAAGGTGTTCACCCAGCACTACCGCATCACCGGCAGCTGGGCCAACCCGCAGATCGGCAAACTGGAGGAGAATAAGGCGCAAGCCCCCAGGTTCCAGAACCGCGCCGACCCCGCGTTCCCGCGCTGAAGCCCGCTGCCGTCCAAGAAAGTCCGAGAAAGTCCAAGAGGAAACCAACGCCCATGACCGCCCCCGCCCCGTTCCACGTGGCCGCCGTGCAGACCGTCACCGGCACTTCGCTCGATGCCAATCTCGCGCGTGCCGAGGCGCTGATCGCCGAGGCCGCCGCCGGCGGCGCGCAACTGGTGCTGCTGCCCGAGTACTTCTGCATGATGGGCCGCTCCGAAGCGGACAAGGTGGCCGTGCGCGAGCACGACGGCGACGGCCCGGTGCAGCAGTTCCTGGCCGACGCCGCACGCCGCCACGGCATCTGGCTGGTGGGCGGCACGCTGCCGATGTGGTGCGACGACCCGGCACGCGTGTACAACACCTCGCTCGCCTTCGACCCGCGCGGCGAGCGCGTGGCGCGCTACGACAAGATCCACCTGTTCGGCTTCACGCGCGGTGCCGAGAGCTATGACGAATCGCGCACCATCCTGGCCGGCCGCACCCCCGTCAGCTTCGACGCGCCGTGCGGCCGCGTGGCCATGTCGGTGTGCTACGACCTGCGCTTTCCCGAGCTGTACCGCGGGCTGGCGTCCGGCGCAGGCACCAGCCTGATCCTGATGCCAGCCGCCTTCACCTACACCACGGGCCAGGCGCACTGGGAGATCCTGCTGCGCGCCCGCGCCATCGAAAACCAGTGCTATGTGCTGGCCGCCGCACAGGGTGGCAAGCACGAGAACGGTCGCCGCACCTGGGGCCATTCGATGCTGGTCGATCCCTGGGGCGAGGTGCTGGCCATGCTGCCCGAAGGCGAAGGCGTGGTGGCCGGCACCATCGACCCGGCGCGGCTGGAAGAAGTCCGGCAAAACCTGCCGGCATTGCGTCACCGGGTGCTGTAGCATGTACGCAACCGCGGGGCCGCAGGCGGCGCCCGCACAAGGCATTTCACGCCACCGGCAAGACCCCTGTCGCGCCGGGGCGGCAATCGGAAAAAAGGACATCTCATGAACGCCGGCGATCTCGGAATCCGCAACCTGGCCACCGCGCAGCAACTGCTGCTGGCGCCATATGGCCTGGACGAGGCCAAGCTGCAGCGCGTGCTGGCCGATATCTTCACGCACAAGGTCGACTATGCCGACCTGTACTTCCAGTACACCCGCAACGAGGCGTGGAGCCTGGAAGAAGGCATCGTCAAGTCGGGCAGCTTCAGCATCGACCAGGGCGTGGGCGTGCGCGCCGTATCGGGCGACAAGACCGCCTTTGCCTATTCGGACGACATCAGCCTGGCCGCGCTGTCGCAGGCGGCAGCCGCCACCCGCACCATCGGCCGCGCCGGCAACGGCCGCGTCAAGGTGGCGGGCGAACTGGCCTCGCACGCCGGCCGCAGCCTGTATGCACCCAACGACCCGCTGGATTCGATGAGCGCCGCCGAAAAGGTGGCACTGCTGGAACGCATCGAACGCATGGCGCGCGCCAAGGACCCGCGCGTGGTGCAGGTGATGGCCGGCCTGGCCGGCGAATACGACGTGGTGCTGGTGGCGCGCAGCGACGGCGTGATCGCCGCCGACGTGCGGCCGCTGGTGCGCGTGTCGGTGACGGTGATCGCCGAACAGGGCGGGCGCCGCGAGATCGGCTCCTCGGGTGGCGGCGGCCGCTATGCCTATGGGTACTTCAGCGACGAACTGCTGCAGAAATACGTGGACGAAGCCGTGTCGTCGGCGCTGGTCAACCTGGACGCCCGCCCCGCCCCGGCCGGCGCGATGACCGTGGTGCTGGGCCCGGGCTGGCCCGGCGTGCTGCTGCATGAGGCCGTCGGCCATGGGCTGGAAGGCGACTTCAACCGCAAGGGCTCATCGGCTTTCGCCGGCCGCATGGGCGAGCGCGTCGCGGCCAAGGGCGTGACCGTGGTCGACGATGGCACGCTGGCCAACCGCCGCGGCTCGCTCAACCTCGACGACGAAGGCAACCCGACCCAGTGCACCACGCTGATCGAGGACGGCATCCTGCGCGGCTATATCCAGGACACGCTCAACGCGCGCCTGATGAAGATGCCGGTCACCGGCAACGCGCGCCGCGAAAGCTATGCCGCGCTGCCGATGCCGCGCATGACCAACACCTACATGCTCAACGGCGACAGGGATCCGCAGGAAATCATCGCCAGCGTCAAGAAGGGCCTGTATGCGGTCAACTTCGGCGGCGGCCAGGTCGATATCACCAACGGCAGGTTCGTATTCTCGGCGAGCGAGGCGTACATGATCGAGGACGGCAAGATCACGTACCCGGTCAAGGGCGCGACGCTGGTCGGCAACGGCCCGGAATCGCTGAAGGACGTGACCATGATCGGCAACGACATGCGCCTGGATTCCGGCGTTGGCGTCTGCGGCAAGGAAGGCCAGAGCGTGCCGGTCGGCGTGGGCCAGCCGACGCTGCGGATTGAAAACATGACGGTGGGCGGCACTGCCTGACGCTGCATCGCCCCAAGGAAACGGGACCCGCGGGTCCCGTTTTTCATGATGCCTCTTGTGCGTGCGGCCGCGCCTCGTACACCAGGTTGAACGGCGTCTGCGCCGCCCTGCGGAAGCTGCCGAAGCCCGCCTGCTCGGCCACCCCGCGCAGGCGCGCCTCCCCCGCCTGCGCGCCCAGGCACAACCCGACTTCCTGCGAACGCGACGCCGGCGTGCAGATGAACGTCGACGCGGAATAGAACACGCGCGCGACCGGATTGAGGTTGTCTTCCAGCTTGTCGTTGGCGAACGGCTCGACGATCAGCCATGCGCCGTCGGGCCGCAGCGTCTCGCGCACGTGCCGCGCCGCGCCGACCGGATCGCCCATGTCGTGCAGGCAGTCGAACACCGCGACCAGGTCGTAGTCCTTGCCGGCATAGTCCTTCGCGCTGGCCACTTCGAAGCGCACGCGATCGCCCACGCCGGCGCGCCGCGCGGCCTCGGTGGCATGGCGTACCGAAGGCTCGTGGTAGTCGAAGCCGACGAAGCGCGAGGCCGGATAGGCCTGCGCCATGATGATGGTCGACGCGCCATGGCCACAGCCGACGTCGGCCACGCTGGCACCGTCCCTGAGCCGCGCCTCGATGCCGTCGAGCGCGGGGATCCATTCCGAGACCAGGTGCGCGGCATAGCCGGGCCGGAAAAAGCGTTCGGTACCGTGGAACAGCGCCGGGTCGTGTTCATGCCAGCCCAGCCCGCGCCCGTTGCGGAAGATATCGATCATCCTGGGAATGGCGCGGAACTGCGCCACGGCAATCTGGAACGCGCCGGGGATGAACGCCGGGCTGCCCTCTTGCGCCAGCGCGAAGGCCTGCTCTTCGTTCAGGCTGAACTCCGCGCTGTCGGGATCGTAGTCGACGTAGCCGCTGGCTGCCTGCGCCGACAGCCATTCGCGCAGGTAGCGCACGTCGGTATGGGTCTTTTGCGCCAGCACGTCGACGGTCATCGGCTTTTCCGCCATGGCCTTGTACAGGCCCAGTTCATCGCCGACCACCACGGTGGCCGCGTGCATCACCGCGCCGATATCGTGGACGAATTTCTCCATGAAGGCATTCAGCCTCGCCTCATCGACGCTCATGATGCACCTCCCCGTGCGCTCCCTCCCGTCCAATATAGGCCGCGGCCGTAGCCGATACAGCAAGGAAATTGCGCGCCACACGAGGCATGGCGCGAGCGCGCGCGCGACGCCGCGGACACTTGCCAACCCCGGCAAAAGGCGCTATAAAGATGCTTCGTCGTGCCGCAGGCAATCAAGGCGCGTCAAACAATTGTCGACCGGCGCGCAATTTCCTGCCTTTCTGCTACGCAGTGCAGCATGAATTCAGCGCCTATCCACAAAATCGAATCAAGCTGACCCCAGCCAACGTCCTTTCCCGCCATGTCCGCTAAGTTTTACTTTTACTTTTTTAGCGATCTCACACCGCTGGCGGATAGGGAGGGACGGCTGTAAGCGCCCCGAATACAAAAGAAACCGCCAGCGACCCTGGCGGTTTTTTTATACCTGTTTGTTTCCCCCACTCTCACGACCTCACAAGAAATCCTGGAGCCATCATGCTGAAGAACACCGACGACCTGCGCATTCGCGAACTCAAGGAGCTGCTGCCGCCGGCGCACCTGATCCGCGAATTTGGCTGCTCTGAAAAGGCTTCGGACGTGATCTACGGCGCGCGCCAGTCCATGCACCGCATCCTTCACGGCATGGATGACCGGCTCATCGTCATCATCGGCCCGTGCTCGATCCACGATACCCGCGCCGCGCTGGAATACGCCAAGCTGCTCAAGGTGCAGCGCGACCGCTTCGCCAACGAGCTGGAAGTGGTGATGCGCGTCTACTTCGAGAAGCCGCGCACCACGGTGGGCTGGAAAGGCCTGATCAACGACCCGCACATGGACGGCAGCTTCAAGATCAACGATGGCCTGCGCACCGCGCGCGAACTGCTGCTGAACATCAGCGAGATGGGCGTGCCGACCGGCACCGAGTACCTCGACATGATCAGCCCGCAATATATCGCCGACCTGGTCAGCTGGGGCGCGATCGGCGCGCGCACCACCGAGTCGCAGGTGCACCGCGAGCTGGCCTCGGGACTGTCGTGCCCGGTGGGCTTCAAGAACGGCACCGACGGCAACGTCAAGATCGCGGTGGACGCAATCAAGGCCGCGTCGCAGCCGCACCATTTCCTGTCGGTGACCAAGGGCGGCCACTCGGCGATCGTGTCGACCTCCGGCAATGAGGACTGCCACGTGATCCTGCGCGGCGGCAAGGCGCCCAATTACGATGCCGCCAGCGTGCAGGAAGCGTGCGACGCCATCTCCAAGGCCGGGCTGGCCTCGCGCCTGATGATCGATGCCTCGCATGCCAACAGCAGCAAGAAGCATGAGAACCAGATCCCGGTGTGCGAAGAGATCGGCCGCCAGGTCGCCGGCGGCGACCAGCGCATCATCGGCGTGATGGTCGAATCGCACCTGGTGGCTGGCCGCCAGGACCACGTGCAGGGCATGCCGTTGGAGGACCTGACCTACGGCCAGTCGGTCACCGATGCGTGCATCGGCTGGGATGAGTCGGTCAAGGTGCTGGAAGGCCTGGCGGAATCGGTGCGCCAGCGCCGCCTGGTGCCGGGCAGCGGCAACTGAGCCACCAACCCCTCCAATCGCGCGCGCCTTGCGTGACAGCCATTACATCCGGCTGTCGTGCATGGCGCCGCCGCTGAGGTCCGCCAGTTCCGGCGTCACCTCGGCATAGCGCAGCAGCCTGCCGCCATGGCGGGCGACAAAGGCGCTGGCATCGCTTTGCGCCCGGAAGCTCGCCAGCGTCGGCCCCATCGATCCGTGGCGCCCGCTGCCGGCGACATACACGCCGGTGGTGGCATCGAACCAGTGGCCGCGCGGACGCTCCCAGTCAGCCCGCGCCATGTCCTGCACGAACACCGCGCGCACCGGCCTGACCTGCTCCGGCCGCAGCAGCGCGTGGAACATTTCCACCGTGTCGCAGAACCAGTGCGGGCGTGCTTCGCCCGCGTAGAAGACCTGCGCCTTGGGGCCAGGATAGTCGGCCAGCAGCATGCCATCCAGCTCGCAGGCGGTGGCGGACTCGATCTCATGCGGGTGCACGGCGCCGTCGGGCTTCTTGCCGCAGGCGGCAACGAAGACCGTGGCACCGGCCATGGCGAGCATCAGGTGGCGGCGGCGCAAAGACGATGGGGAACACATCAGCGGAATCTCCGGGCAGCAAGGACCAGCGGCACGGCGATCCACGCCAGCAGCGCCGCGCCGGTAGGCCAGGGGCTGGCCAGCGCCGGCGGCACGATGCTGGCAACGCCGCCGGCGCTGCGCAACTGGTCGAGTGAAAAGGCATTGACGATGCGGAACAGGTCCGCGGGGTTCAGCAGCAGCAGCCACGCGATCCAGTCGGTGCCAGACGCGCTGGCGCCGCCCTCGCCCGCGCCGGCGACCAGCAGCCCGAGCAGCAGCAGGTCGAACACCAGCACGAAGAAAAACCACAGGCCGATCGCCAGGCCCGATGCCTGCGCGCGGTCGCGCGACAGCACCGACAGCCACAGCGCCAGGCTCAGGAATGCCAGGCCCAGCAGCGCGGCACTCGCGACGAAGCCGAGGTAGTGGTACAGGCCCGGCCAGCCGAACTGGCGCGCCAGCAGCACCGCCATCAACGCAAAGCCGCCGGTAGTGGCCAGCAGCAATGCGGCGGCCAGCCCGAGGTACTTGCCCAGCAGCAGCTCGCCGCGCGTCAGCGGCAATGACAGCAGCAGGTCGAGCGAGCCACGCTCGCGCTCGCCCACCACGGCATCGAAACCGAGCAGCAGCGCGATCATCGGCACCAGGTAGATCACCAGGCTCGCCAGGCTGGTGATGACGAACTCCAGCGAACGCGGTCCGAGCACACCCTGCTCGGCGCCGCCGAAATAGCCGATCGCCAGCGACAGTGCGGTGAAGACGACCGCCACGGCGAGCACCCAGCGGTTGCGCATGCGGTCGCGGAATTCCTTGGCGGCAATCGCGGCCACCTGCCTTGCATCGATGCGCGCGTTCATGCTTGCCCCCGCATGCCGAGAAACAGGTCTTCGAGGGACGGCTCGCGGATCTGCAGGTCCAGCAGGCGGCCCGCCAGCGGCTGCAATGCGGCCAGCACCGGCATCTTGGCCGCAACGGGGCAGCGCACGGTCAGTTCCGCCGGCTCCCCCTCCACCACTTCGATGTTGTCCCACGCTTGCGTCCGCAGCAGGCGCAGCGCGTCTTCGCGCGCGCCCGGTTCGAGCCGCAGCGCCAGCGTCAGCGGCAGCCCCGCCTGCGCGCGCAGCGCTTCCAGGCTGCCGGTGGCCTGCAAACGGCCGGCGGCGAGAATGGCGAAGCGATCGATGCGCTGCTGCAGCTCGGCCAGGATGTGCGAGGTGATGACGATGGTCACGCCGCGTTCGCGCAATGCGTTGAGCATCAGGTAGAAGTCGCGGATTGCCGCCGGGTCCAGTCCGTTGGTCGGCTCGTCGAGGAACAGCACGCGCGGCGCGCCGAGCAGCGCCTGCGCGAAGCCGAGCCGTTGACGCATGCCTTTCGAATACTCGCGCACCGGCCGCGCGGCGGCGGCGGACAGGCCGACCTGAGCAAGCATCGGCGCGCACGCATCCGCGCTCACGCCCTTCAGGCGCGCGAAGAAGCGCAGCGTTTCCAGGCCGCTCAGGTTGTCATAGAGCACCAGGTGCTCGGGCAGGTAGCCGATGCCGCACCGGGCGTTGCGAAATGCGCGGCTGCCCACGTCGGCACCGGCGACGCGTAACGTGCCATGCGTAGGTGGCAACAGTCCCAGCATCATCCTGAACAGCGTGCTCTTGCCCGCGCCGTTGTGCCCGATCAGCCCGAGCAGTTCGCCCTGCCCCACGCTGAGGCTGACGTCGTCGACGGCGCGCAACGCGCCGAAATGCCGGCTGACGCCGGCCAGCACGATGGCGTCGTGCGGTTCAGTGGCCGCTGGCCTGAGCATCCCAGTCCCTCCAGTTGGCGCGCACCGGGCGCATCCGCGGATAAGCATCGACTACGCCCGGCGCCCGGATCACCGGGAACTGCTGTCCCGCCAGCCGCAGCGCCTGCAGGGCCGGACTGCCCAGCAGCAGCGTCACGCCCGGATAGCGCCAGCCCAGCCGGTCGACGAGGTCATTGGCCTGGTACGGCACGTCACCCACGCCATCGCCGTCGCGGTCCCAGCCCAGGTAGTTGCTCCAGTAGTTGCCCTGCCCGCGCCCGCCCCATGGTTCGTCGCGCGCGCCCACGTAGCGCACCGGCTCGCGGTTGCCGATGAAATCGTTGCCCTGCACTACGTTGCGCGTCGAACCGGCCGACAGGTGCACGCCGACCGCATTCCCCAGCACCAGGTTGCCGCGCAGCGTCACGTACTCGACGTCGTAGATAAAGAAGCCGCGCTGGTTGCCGGCGACCACGTTGCCTTCGATCACCGAGTCCTGCAGCGTGCGCAGCATGATGCCGTGGTCGGCATTGCCCCAGGTGCGGTTGTTGCGCACGACCTGGTCGCGCACTTCCATCAGCGCCAGCCCGCCGCGGTTGCGGTAGCTGTCGTTGCCTTCCCACAGGTTGTGGTACGAGTTCATGTAATGGGTGCCGTAGCGGCTGTGGTGCAGCCGGTTGCCGCGAAAGATGGCATGGTGCGAGACATCGACGTAGAGCGCGTCGCGCACGAAGCTGATGTTGTTGTCGAGGATGCGTGCGCCGCGCGTGTTGTAGAGCTGCACGCCGTTACCGCGCTGCGCCGAGTTGTAATCGCGCTTGCCGGTGATGGTGTTGTGTTCGACGCGGACATCGTCGGCTTTCTCGATCCACAGCCCGAACAGGTTGTAGGTCAGGTCGCACCGGCGCACCGCCGCGCGGTGCGCGCCGGGGCGGATATAGATGCCGGCGTTCTGGTCCTTCAGGCTGTCGCCGGAGTCGCGCACGATCAGGCCTTCGACCGTCACGTCGGGCGCCGTGATGCGCAGCGTATCGCCGCGCAGCGCGCCGCTGAGCGTGGGCCGTGCAATGCCGCGCAGCACCAGCGGCTTGTCGACGACGAAGTTGCCGGTGTAATGGCCGCGCGCAATCTCGATGGTGTCGCCTGCGCCGGCGGCGTCGATCGCCGCCTGCAGCGACTGGCCGGGCTGCACGCGCCAGGTCGCGGCCTGCGCGCAGGTCATGCAAAGCAGCGCGATACCAAGCAGCGCCTTCATGTGGCCAGCATCCCCATCGTCTTCAGCACCAGGAACAGCACCGCGCCGACCAGCAGGTTCTTGAAGCCGACATAGCTGAGCATGTCCATCACCGTGGCGCGCCGGTAGCGGCCGCGCCACCACGGGCCATCCTTGACGTAGCGCTTGCCCGACAGGCGGATCAGCACCTCGTACAGGCTCCAGCCCAGCCACCATCCGATCACCGCGCCCGCGCGCATTTGTCCGCTGGCGGCCAGCGCCCACGCGACGGTGGCCGCCAGCGCCACCGCAAGCCCCGCCATCTGCAATGCAGCGGCGGTGCGCCAGCCCTGCCCGCTCCATGGCCACAAGTGGTCCCACAGCTCGGCGGACCAGCGCGTGGCGCCAGCCCTTGCAGCGTACGGCGCCACCGGGTCGGTCGGCATCCTCGGATCGGGGCCCGACGGCTGCTTCGCGTCGGCCGGCACCGGCACCAGCGGGATGAAATACCCGTCGCGCCCGACTGGCGCCAGCGCCAGCCCGTCGCGCTCGCGCCGCTTGCGCTCGCGGGCCAGCGGCGGGCAGCCGCGCGTATCGGTATAGAGCACCATGCAGTCGAGGCAATGCAGGCATTCGCGCTGGTCGATGCGGCCGTCGGCATCGATCGCCTGCGCGCCGCAGCCCACCGCGCATGCCTTGCAGTGGTTGCAATCGGGCTTGCGCCGCAGGCCAAACCAGCGGAACGTGCTGGGCATCGCCAGTGCTGCGCCGAGCGGGCACAGGTACTTGCAGTAAGGCCGTTCGACAAACAGCGACAGTCCCAGCAGCGTGCAGGCGAACAGCCCGTACGGCCACGCGCGGTTCGGGATGCCGACCAGGAAGGTCGTCTTGAACGGCTCGATCTCAGCCAGCATCTCGGCCAGCCCCATCGAAAACACCGACACCGCCAGCAGCCCGAAAAACACACCGTACTTGACCCACTTGAGCCGGTCATGCCAGCGACGCGGCAGTTGCCGCTGCCATCGCTTCAGTCCGAGGAAGCGGCCCAGCTTGTAGATCGCCTCGGACAGCGAGCCGAACGGGCACAGCCAGCCGCAGAACAGCCCGCGCCCGAACAGCAGCACGGTGGCGATGATGAAGATCCAGAAGCAGAAGATAAAGGGATCGCTGAGGAACAACGCCCAGTCCCAGCGCAGCAGCAGCGCATGGAACCACGTCAGCACCTGCGTGATCGACGGCTGCGCCATCGCGCCGAAGCCGACAAAGACGATGCTGAGGCCCCAGGCCGTGTACTTGAACGCGTTGACCGGCCATTTGTTCTTGTGCGTGGCGCGCCGCGTCAGGCGGTCGCGCAGTGCGTAGACCAGCGTGACCGCACCGAGCAGCGCGATGAACAGGCCAATTGCGGTGGCCTGCTTGCGCCAGACCTTGCGCCACGGCGCCTCGGGTTCGTCGACCTGTGGCCGGCCGCCCTGCAGCATCGCTGCCGGCAGCCAGTACGGCGCATCGAAGCTGGCGAAGCTGCGCGTGCCGGTGGCGCGGTCGACGCGATTGCCAAGGAACGACAGCTTCCATGGATAGGCGGCGGAAAACGCCGTCGACCGGATCACGAAGATCGCAGACTCCGTCACCGCCGGCGCGCCCTCCGCCGCGACGCCGTAGAGGTTGAGGTAGTCCAGGTCGCGGAAGGTGAACGCGTCGGCACCCTGTCGCACCTGCACGCGATCGTAGATGCCGCCGCGCACGAACCCGGAGCCCTTGAACGACTCCGACCCCGCGGTGCGGATGACGAAGATGGCATGCTCGCCGGGCTTCAGCTGCGCGCGCAATCCCTGCCAGCCGGCATCGCCCAGCACGCTGCGGCCGATGTCGGGATGGTTGAGGTCGCCAAACCATAATTCGATAAAGGGCTCGCTGCCACCGGCCAGCCCGACTTGCGCCGGCTGCACGAGCAGCCGCTGCACCAGGCCGCCGGCCACCATTTGCTGCCAGCCATAGTGCTTGCCGCTTTCCGCATATCGCGCCGGTGCCCGCTGCGTCGGCGCCAGGATGCCGACCTGCCGCGCCACCGCCGCGCCCGATATGGTCAGCACCTGGTTCTGCGCGATCACCGTCACGGTAGCCCCGGAAATGGCATCCACGCCGACCACGCCCTCGTCCGGCCGCGACTGCCCGACCTCGATCTTGTCGCCAACCGACTTGCCAACGTACTGCCGGTTGAAATCGAGCAGCGCCGATTCCGGGATGCCCAGCAGCAGGATCGGCTCCGAATGCTTCAGTACCCTGACGCCCGTGTACTGTCCCCGCGTATCCATGCCGATCAGCGTCACCACCGGCTTGCCGGAATACGCCGGCGTATCGGTGATATCGGTGGACAGCATCACGTAGCCGAGCAGATCTTGCTTGCCGTCCGCGCCGGTGCGATAGCCCTCTACGTAGGGCGGTTGACCCTTGCGCGTGGAAAAGCTGGTCGCGCCGGGCAGCACTTCGGTGCAGGGCACCAGTGCGCACAGGTCCGCCGCGGTGGACAGTTCCGGCGGCAAGGCTGCCTCGTAGGCGCCCGCATGTGCCGGCGCAACAAAGCCAAGCGCCAGTACGCACGCGGCGAAGCACGCCGCGAGCCGTTCGAGAAATGCGTGGATCATGGAATTGGGGGCAAGCAGACAACCGGCGCAGCGGCAAGCACCGCGCCATGTCATCCACGCATGCCGTCTCAGGCCTCGACGATCATGCGGCTGCGCATCTCAAGATGCAGCGCGTGGCAGAAGTGGGTGCAGTAGCACCAGAACACGCCCGGCTTGTCGGCGACAAAGGTCACCGACGCGGTTTCGAGCGGATTGACGATGAAGTTGATGTTGTACTTGGGGATGGCAAACCCGTGCGTCAGGTCTTCGATCTTGTCCAGGTTGGTGAGGATCAGCGTGACCTCGTCGCCCTTCTTCAGCTTGATCTCGCGCAGCGAGAACACAGGCGCCTGCGACGTGATCTTCACCGTCACCTTCTTGCCGTTGCGGAACACGCCCGACTGCTGCGGATCCTTCACCGCCAGCGGGAAATCATCCAGCGCGTAGACCTGCTTGGGCCGCAGCAGCTCGCGGCGGAAGATGATGAAGTCGTGCGGTTCGCTGTGCACCGGGTGGTCCGCCAGCAGCACCATCTTGTCGCCGGAGATATCGATCAGCTGCTCGTTCTCGGCATGCAGCGGCCCCACCGGCAGGAAACGATCCTTGGAGAACTTGCAGCCTACTCCCAGGAACTTGCCGTCGGCGGCAATCGTCTCGGACTGCGAGGCGTTCAGGTGGCCGGGCTGGTACTGCACGTCGAGCCGGTCGACCACGTACTTGGCGTTCTTGTCGCCCTTGTGGAAGCGGATCGCCGAGTCGATGTTCCACTTGACGATCTGGCTGTCGAGGAACAGCGTGGTGTAGGCATTGCCGCGCCCGTCGAAGGCAGTATGCAGCGGCCCCAGGCCCAGTTCGACCTCGGCGACGATGGCGTCGTCGAGCTTCTCCAGCTTGCCGTCGAACCAGTCCAGCACCTTCGCAAGCTCGATCACGGTGCCGGTCGGCGACAGCTTGCCGGCGCAGATGAAGTACTTCTGGTCCGGGCTCGCATTGACCCCGTGCGGGTTCTTCGGCACCGAGACGTAGGCGGTCAGCGCGGTCTTCGGGTCGGCGTTGGCCGTGTGCGTGCCGTCCACCACCGGCACCTTCGAGTCGCCGATGGTCTTGAACTTCCCAGCCTTGATTGCAGCCTCGATGCGGGCGATGTTGAAGAACAGGCAGGCATCGCGCTCGGCCGACATCATGTCTTCATAGCGCGCGCCCATTTCGACGTTGTACTGGTTGGTCGCGGCCAGCTTGCCGTCGTACGAGGTCGCGACCAGGTCGCAGTTGCCGTCGATCAGCACCTGCCAGCGCACCGCCATCGTCTGCGCATCGACGCAGGTGAACAGCGAGCGGTACTTGCCCGCGTCCTCGGTCGGCGTATTGGGCAGTGGCAGGGCGAACTCCGCGCCGCAGAACACGCGCGTGGTGTAGTTGATGTTCGCGTCGACGGGGTCGCGCTTGTCCGGGAAGATGCCGTGGAAGCCCTGCACGTTAGGCAGGTCGGTGATCTTGTCGCAGACGAAATAGTCGAGCCGGATGCGCGCCAGCCGCGCGTTGATCTTGTCGTTGATCCATGCGTAGCGGCCATCGTAATTGCCGTCCTTGTACGAGGCATGCACGTGGTGCGTGTCGCCGACGGTGTACATCACGTGGCCGTCGGGGCCCGTGCCCATCACGCGCTTGGATTCATTGGTGATGCCCCAGCCGGTCAGCGCATCGGGCACGAAGCACGGGATACGATGCAGCTCACGCCCCGAGGGCAGGCCCAGCACGCGCACGTCGCCCGCATGGCCACCGCTCCACAGGCCGTAGTAGGTATCGAGCTCGCCCGGCTTCAGGTGCACCGAAGCACCGGCATGCGCGCTGCCATGTCCTGCGTGCGCACCGCTTGCCGCAGTGGCGGTGGCCGCGGCGGGCGCGCCGCCCTTGTCCGTGCACGCCGCCACGCCGGCCAGCCCGGCGAGCGCCGCCGTATTGATAAAGCGCCTTCGTCCCGGTGCCGCCGGTGCATCGGTGTGTGCCAGGGGGTCTTGGGAATGCCTCGTCATCTTCGATCCTCGAACCGTCATTGCAAAGGGCGGAGGGCTCCGCCCGCTTTCTTCGTTGTGTTGGTGGCCTGTTGGTGGCCTGTTGGTGCCGGCTACAAATAGTCGAAGCAGTTGACGCGAACGAGGTTGACGGTCGTCATGGATCTTTTAAATATTCATTTTTAATGCATGTTTTCGCGAAAACTGCCGGGAGAATGGCGGCACCACAACGTCATCAACTAATGCGGCAAGCGCCGCCCACCTTGTCATGCGCGCCAAGACCCTACCGGCAACGCTGTCTTCTTCCCCTCGCATCGACGCCATGCGGCGCAACGTGCTGCGCGCCGCCGCGGCCAGCGTGCCGATGCTTGCCACTGCCATGTTCTTCAGGCCGGCGCTGGCCGATGCCACGGTCACGCGCGTGTCGCGGCGCCTGCTGGGCACGCAAGTCGATATTTTGGTGCAGGACAGTTCTTACCTGGATGCAAGGTCCGGAATCGCCGCCGCCTTTGCCGAGATGGCGCGCCTGGAGCAACTGATGTCGCGCTACCGGCCCGACAGCCAGGTCAGCGCACTGCAGCGCGCAGCCGGCCGGCAACCGGTGCCGGTCGCACCGGAAGTGATGGCGGTGTTGCAAGCGGCGGCGGCGCTGTCGGCGCGTACCGGTGGTGCGTTCGACATTACCGTTGGTGCATTCGCCGGCTGGCGCTTCGGTGAAGACAACGCGCGCGTGCCTCCTGCCGCCGAGCTGGCACGCGAACGGGCGCTGGTGGACTACCGGCAGGTCATGCTCGACGAGCGCCGGGGCGAAGCAATGCTGCTGCGCCCCGGCATGCGCCTGGACCTGGGCGGGATCGCCAAGCTGCCGATCCTGCAGGCGGGCATGCAGGTGCTGCGCAGGCATGGATTGCGTCATGCCATGATCAATGGCGGCGGCGATGTGCTGGCGAGCGGCCAGCTGCAAGGGCGCGACTGGCGCGTAGGCGTGCGCGACCCGCGCGCACCGGCGCGGCTGCTGGGCGTGCTGGCGGTTTCCGATGCCGTGGTCGCGTCCTCGGGCGACTATGAGCGCTGCTTCGTCGCCAACGGCAGGCGCTACCACCACGTGCTCGACCCCGCCAGCGGCATGCCGGCGGCGGGTCCGCATGGCGTGACGCTGGTGGCTTCACAGGCCGCGGCGGTCAATGGACTGGGCACTGCGTTGATGGTCGCGGGCGAGTCCGCCGCGGCCAGCCTGCTGCACAGTGCGGCCGGCGTCGACGCGCTGGTCGTAGGCGACGGCGAGCCTTGGGCCACGGCAGGGATGCGCCGCCGGCTGGCAGGTGTCGCGGCGTAGGACGCGCTGGCGCGCTGCCCAATGAAAAAGCCGCCTGTACCAAGGCGGCCTTTCCCTCTGCGACGGCGCGGCAGGCGCCGCGCCACGGCTTACTTCTTCAGCACCAGGTCGCCCGGCAGCGACTCGATATACGCCGCCATGTCCTTCAGCTCCTTGCGCGTGAACGGACGGGGCTTGCCGTCCTTGCCGGTCACGGCCGGATTGGCGTTGACCTGGCCGGCCATGATTGCATTGGAGCGGCCCACCAGGGAGTTGCCCGACACCTGGTACGACAGCAACGCGTGGTACAGGTAGTCGGCATGCTGGCCGGCCAGCTTGGGATAGTCAGGCGAAATCGGCTTGTTCATGCCCGCGCCGTGGCAGGCCACGCAGGCACCCTTTTCCACCAGCGTCTTGCCGTTGGCGAGGTCGGCGGCCGAGGCCGGCACTGCGGCGGCACCCAGCACGAGTGCGCCGAGCGCGATCGAAAGCGTCTTGAGCGTCTTCATGATGGGTCTCTTACTTCAGGGAGTTGTTCTGGGTATTCGCCTTCTGCTGCGAGTAGTAGGCAGCCACGTCGGCAATATCCTGCTCGGTCAGCGTGGCGGCGATGCTGCGCATCGTCGGGTGCTTGCGCTCGCCCTTCTGGTACGCCTTCAGCGCGTTTTCGATGTACTTGGCGCTCTGGCCGCCCAGCAGCGGCACTTCATAGATCTCGGGGAACGACGCACGGTAGCCCGGAATGCCGTGGCATCCGATGCACATTGCAACCTTGTCCTTGGCAGCGTCTCCATTGCCCTTGACTTCCTGTGCCTGCGTGGCCATTGCAGCCGCGCCCAGCACCACCATCGTGAGGAGCTTTTTCATTGTCTTTGCGGATTGGAAGTTAAACCGTGCGTGACCTGCCCTGCCGGGGCGGGAGACGGTTTCAGAATGCTTCTGGGGAAGCCTGGCTTGGCAATGGGGTTGCCAGAGGTGCAACCCGCCAGGCATTCGGCACCCGGTCTTAATGCCGAGATGTGGAACACCATTCTGGAACCACCTCGCGCAATCGCCGCGACCCGGGCGGGCCGCTGGGACTTCTGAACGCGGACTGCCGGATACTGGAGAACTGGACGTGGGGCGCGTCAAACCGGCGCATTGTACAGCAGGCGACACCTGGCAGTCCAGCCACCGCCCCCCGTGGCGGGCGGGCTGTCAACCCCGTCCAACACGAACCGCAAAGGTCTTTTATACTGGCCCATTCCGGGAAAGCGCACGACCGTTCGCTGGCGCCCGCAGCCAGCCCGGCCGTACCGTACCACCCATAATGAAAGCGCGCGTGACAGCGCGAAGAGACTGCGCCAAAACACGCCAACCCGGCCCGACCCTTCCAGGACAAGGCCGTCACCTCCAGGTTGCCTCATGTCAAACACCGCCAACGCTTCCGCCCAAGCACCCTCCGCCCAGCAGGTCAAATTCGAGGGCAGTGACCAGTATGTCGCCACCGACGACCTCAAGCTGGCCGTCAACGCCGCGCGCACGCTGCAGCGCCCGCTGCTGATCAAGGGCGAGCCCGGCACCGGCAAGACCATGCTGGCCGAGGAAGTGGCCGCCGCGCTGGGCATGCCGCTGCTGCAGTGGCATATCAAGTCGACCACCAAGGCCCAGCAGGGCCTGTACGAGTACGACGCGGTCTCGCGCCTGCGCGACTCGCAGCTCGGCGACGACCGCGTGCACGACATCCGCAACTACATCGTCAAGGGCGTGCTGTGGCAGGCTTTCTCGGCCGACGAGCAGGTGGTGCTGCTGATCGACGAGATCGACAAGGCCGATATCGAATTCCCCAACGACCTGCTGCGCGAACTCGACCGCATGGAGTTCTACGTCTACGAGACGCGCGAACTGGTCAAGGCCAGGCACCGTCCGCTGGTGATCATCACCTCGAACAACGAGAAAGAACTGCCCGACGCCTTCCTGCGCCGCTGCTTCTTCCATTACATCAAGTTCCCGGACGCCGACACCATGCAGCAGATCGTCGACGTGCACTACCCCGGCATCAAGCGCGAGCTGGTCGCCGCCGCGCTGGAATCGTTCTACGAGATGCGCAACCTGCCGGGCCTGAAGAAAAAGCCGTCGACCTCCGAGCTGATCGACTGGCTCAAGCTGCTGATGGCCGAGGACATCCCGCCCGAGGCGCTGAAGAGCCCGGACAAGAAGGCCGCGATCCCGCCGCTGCACGGCGCGCTGCTGAAGAACGAGCAGGACGTGCACCTGTTCGAGCGCCTGGTGTTCATGAACCGCGCCAACCGCTGAGCGAGCTGCCTGTCATGACCGCCTTTGCCAAACCCGTGACCCTGGCCGGCAAGCACGCCACGCTGGAGCCGCTGCGCCCCGAACATGCCGACGGCCTGCGCGCCGCGTCGGCCGACGGCGAGCTGCACAAGCTCTGGTACACCAGCGTGCCCGCGCCCGAGCGCCTGGAAGCCGAGATCGCGCGCCGCCTGGGCCTGCAGGAACAGGGCTCGATGCTGCCGTTCGCGGTGCGCGACGCCGCGGGGGAACTGGCGGGCATGACCACCTACATGAATATCGACGCGGCCAACCGGCGCGTGGAGATCGGCTCCACCTGGTATGCGCGCCGGGTCCAGCGCACGCCGCTGAACACCGAGTGCAAGCTGATGCTGCTCGGCCATGCCTTCGACCAGCTCGACTGCATCGCCGTGGAATTCCGCACGCACTGGATGAACCAGCAGAGCCGCGCCGCGATCGCGCGGCTCGGCGCCAAGCAGGACGGCGTGCTGCGCAACCACCAGCGCATGCCGGACGGCTCGTTGCGCGATACCGTGGTGTTTTCGATCATCGCCAGCGAGTGGCCGACGGTGCGTCAACACCTGCAATTCCAGCTTGACCGACCGCGCTGAAGCGGCCGCCTACTGAACGCGAGGCATCATGCTGATCGATTTCTTCTTCTCGCTCCGACACGCCAAGCTGCCGGTCTCGGTCAAGGAATACCTGACCATGCTGGAAGCGCTCAAGGCACAGGTCATCACGCCGTCGATCGACGAGTTCTACTACCTGTCGCGCATGACGCTGGTCAAGGACGAGAAGCACTTCGACAAGTTCGACCAGACCTTCGGCGCCTATTTCAAGGGCGTGGAAAGCCTGGTCGACTGGAAGTCCGACATTCCGCTCGACTGGCTGCAGAAGACGCTGGAGCGCGAGCTGTCGCCCGAGGAAAAGGCCAGGATCGAGGCCATGGGCGGCCTCGACAAGCTGATGGAGCGCCTCAAGCAACTGCTCGAGGAGCAGAAGGAAAAGCACGAGGGCGGCAACAAGTGGATCGGCACCGGCGGCACCTCACCGTTCGGCCACGGGGGCTACAACCCCGAAGGCATCCGCATCGGCGGCCCCAGCAAGGGCAACCGCACCGCGATCAAGGTGTGGGAAGCGCGCACCTACAAGGACTACGACGACCAGGTCGAGCTTGGCACGCGCAACATCAAGGTGGCGCTGCGCCGCCTGCGCCGTTTTGCGCGCGACGGGGCCGACACCGAGCTGGACCTGGACGACACCATCCACTCGACCGCCGCCAATGCCGGCCTGCTCGACATCAAGCTGCGGCCCGAGCGCCACAACAAGGTCAAGGTGCTGATGCTGATGGACGTGGGCGGCTCGATGGACGACCACATCAAGCGCGTGGAAGAACTGTTCTCGGCCACCAAGACCGAGTTCAAGCACCTGGAGTACTACTACTTCCACAACTGCCTGTACGACTACGTGTGGAAGAACAACCGCCGCCGCCATGCCGAAAAGCTGGCGACGTGGGACCTGCTGCACAAGTACACCTCCGACTACAAGATCATCTTCGTCGGCGACGCCACCATGAGCCCGTACGAGATCCTGCAGCCAGGCGGCTCGGTCGAGTACAACAACGCCGAGGCCGGCGCGGTGTGGCTGAACCGCATGACCGAGCAGTTCCCGCACTTCGTATGGCTCAACCCCGAGCCGGAAGGCCTTTGGCAATACCGGCAGTCGATCACCGTGATCAACCAGCTGATGAAGGGGCGCATGTTCCCCGTTACGCTGGCCGGGCTGGAGCAGGCGATGAAGGTTTTGTCGAAGTAAGACTTTTCAAAATGCGCGCCGTAGCCGACGCCGCGCGAACCAGGCTCCCCTCTCCCGCAAACGGGTCGCAAACGGGAGAGGGGAGCAAACCGCCGGTATGCTGGGCTCCCCGCCTCAGCCGGGCCGCGCCAGGTCAGCGCCTTCCATCACCCAGGCGCGGAAGGTCCGCAGCGCGGGCAAGTGCTGCTTTTGCTCCGGGTAGCACAGGTAATAGCCCTTCTTGGCCAGCACCTGCGCCGGATGGGCGACCACCAGCGCGCCGGTGGCAAGTTCCTGTTCGATCAGGCAGCGCGGGATCAGCGCAATGCCCAGGCCCGACAGCGCCGCCTGCGTCAGCAGCGAGAACTGGTCGAAGCGCGCGCCGCCCCACGCCTGCCGCGTAGTCACGCCGAGGGTGGCGAACCAGTCGGGCCAGGCCTCCGGCACGGTGGTGTGGTGCAGCAGCGGATAGTGCAGCAATGCAGCCGGCGTGCGCGCGATGCCATCCGGTTCATTTGCCAGCAGGCCCGGCCGGCATACCGGCAGCACTTCGCGCCCCGTCATGTAGTCGGCCAGGCTGCCGGGCCAGACACCGTCGCCGAAGCGGATCGCCGCATCCAGGTCAGGCTCGGAAAAATCGTAGCCTTGCGCATGCGGCACGAATTCAAGCGTTACTTCCGGATGCCGGGCGAAGAACTGCGGCAGGCGCGGGATCAGCCACTTCGCGCCCAGCGTCGGCATGCTGGCGATATGCAGCACGCCGCCGCCACCCTGCCGCGCCATCAGCTCGACGGTGGCCGCCTCCAGCTCGTTCAGGCTGGGGCCGATGCGTTCCAGGTAGCGTTCGCCCGCCGTGGTCAGCACCAGCCGCTGGCGCACGCGATCGAACAGCTCCACGCCAAGATAAGCCTCCAGGCTGCGCACCTGCTTGCTGACCGCACCCTGCGTCACATGCAGCTCGCGCGCCGCCACGGTGAAGCTGTTGTGCCGGGCTGCGGCCTCGAAGGCCTGCAACTCGGTCAGCGACGGACACATGCGTCGCATAATTCACCTCTACTTCACGACCAGATGGAATGAGCTAGGGATTTTATTTCGTTTGCGAGGGTCTTGCTCAAACGCGCAGAATCAGGAAACCACCTCTGTCTCTCCTTTTCCCTACAAAAACCCTCATGCAACGTCGCCACCTCCTCCGCGTCCTGGCCGCCGCCTCGGCCGCCCTCGCCACCGGCCTGTCGTTCAGCGCAGCCGCCCAGTCCGGCTACCCGAACAAGCCGATCACGCTGGTCGTGCCATTCCCCGCCGGCGGCACCACGGATATCGTGGCACGCATCGTCGCCGACAAGCTCGGCCAGCAGCTGGGCCAGGCCGTTGTGGTCGACAACCGGGGCGGCGCCGGCGGCAGCATCGGCACCACCTTCCTGTCCAAGGCCGCGCCGGACGGCTACACGCTGGGCATTGCCACGGCCTCGACCCACGGCATCAACCCTGCGGTCTACCCTCGCCTGTCCTACGATGCAACCAAGGACTTCACCACCATCACCAACCTGGCCTCCGTGCCGAACGTGATGAGCATCAACCCGGCGGTCAAGGCCACCGACATGAAGTCCTTCATCGCGCTGGCGCAATCGCAGCCGAACAAGCTGGCCTATGGCTCGGCCGGCAACGGCAGCGTCTCGCACATGATGGGGGAACTGTTCAAGATGAGCAGCAAGACCGAACTGCTGCACGTGCCGTACAAGGGCGTGGGCCCGGCGCTGAACGACGCGCTGGCCAACCAGGTGCAGATCCTGTTCGACAACCTGCCGTCGTCGCTGCCGTTCATCGAAGGCGGCAAGCTGCGCGCGCTGGCCGTGGCCGCGCCCAAGCGCGTGGCGGCGCTGCCGAACGTGCCGACCTTCGCCGAGCTGGGCCTGGGCGAAGTCAACGACGCTGCCTGGTTCGGCCTGATCGCGCCGGCCAACCTGCCGGCCGACATCCAGAACAAGCTGCATGCCGCCGCCGTCAAGGTGCTGGCGCTGCCGGAGGTCAAGGCCAAGCTGGAAAAGCTGGGCGCGACCCCGGTGGGCGACACCCCGGCGCACTTCGCCGCGCAGATCAAGAGCGAAGTGGCCAAGAACAAGCGCGTGGCCGCGGCCGCCAAGATTTCGCTCGACTGACCCCTGGCGCAGCACCATGACCGATACCGACCGAACCACCGCGGATAGTCCGTTCTTCCTGTACCAGCCGGAGGGCGAGTCCGCTCCGCTGTTCCTGGATTCGCCGCACAGCGCGACCATCTACCCGACGGACTTCCGCCCCGATCCCGCCCTGCCGCTGCCGCTGCTGCGGCAGGCCGAAGACACCTTTGTCGATGAACTCTACGCCGGCGCGCCGGCGCGCGGCATCCCGCTGCTGTGCGCGGGCTTCCCGCGCAGCTACCTCGACGCCAACCGCGCGCTGGAGGAAATCGACGAAGCCCTGCTCGAGACCCCCTGGCCCGGCGCCAGGCAGGAAACCTCCAAGACCCGGCTCGGCAAGGGCCTGGTCTGGCGCGTGCTCGACAGCGGCGAGGCGATCTACGACCGCAAGCTCGCCGTGGAAGAAGTGCAGGCGCGCATCAACCGCTGCTACCTGCCCTACTACGCGCAACTGCAAAAGCTGGCCGACCGCGCCGTCTCCAGCCATGGCAGCGCCTGGCACATCAACTGCCATTCGATGCCGAGCCAGGCCGCGCAATACGCGACCGAGTTCCCCGGCCTGGAGCATCCCGACTTCGTCGTCGGCGACCGCGACGGCACCACCTGCGACAAGCGCTTCACCGACCGCATCGAAGGCGTGCTCAAGGACATGGGCTATGAGGTCTGGCGCAACCACCCGTACAAAGGCGTGGAGATCGTGCGCGTGGTCGGCCAGCCGCAGGCCGGGCGCCACAGCCTGCAGCTCGAGGTCAACCGCAAGCTGTACATGGACGAAGTGGGCCTGACCCACACCGCCGGCTTTGCCAAGCTGCGCCACAATCTGAACGCACTGCTCGACGAACTGCTGCGCTTCACGCGCGCAATGCCCTCGCGCGTAGCCTGAGGCGTTTTCCAACGCACCACGGCCGGGCCGCGCTGGATCACCGCGGACCGGTCGTGCGGGTTGCCCGCAGTTGTGCCACGTGGGAAATATCTGCTAGAAAGCAGGCCTCGCTTCCTGCGCGTCGTCATGCGTTAGAAGAATAGGTAACAAGATTTAGGAACTTTGCCAGATAGGTTTCCTCTATCATGGCATTCCTTTGCGAAGCTACCCGGCCTGCCGGCCCCGCGCCGGCAGGCCAATCCCAGAACGCAAACACCGCAAACACTGTGATCCGACGAATTTCCGAACTGCTCGGCAGCCGGCTCCGCATGGTGGCTGCCGCGGTGGCCGGTGCGATCGGGCTGGCGGGCTGCGCCAACATGCCCGCCGACGAGGCCGCCACCCAGGTCCCGGCCCCGACGGCCACCCCTGCCCGGCCCGCCGCTTCCGCTCCCGCCGCCACTTCCGCGCCGCCTACCAAGACCATCACCCTGCCCGAGCGCGGCCGCGTCAGCCTGTCCGAGTACCGCGCACGCATGCGCGAGCAGCTGATGAAGACCGAGAACGCCACCAGCGACGTAGCGGACTGCGCCGCGCACGCCAGTTGGGTGGTGCCGCGCTCGGCCACCTACGATGCCCTGAAGATCCCCACCGGCGCGCTCGCCGCCGGGCAGGCCACGACCGAGCCCTGGAGCGGACGCTTCTCGCCCGGCAAGCAGGCCGTGCCGGTCAGCACCGTGGTCACCTTCAACGCCACGGCGCACAAGCGCCGTGGCGACAACGACTGGCAGCCGGTGCGCGTGCGCTGCGGCTACGACGACGGCATGATGCTGGCGTATGAACTGCAGGACACCAGCGGCGCCACCATCAGCGAACCCGCTGCCGCGCCGGCAGTGCCCACGTCGAGCCAGGCCACGTCATCCAGCAAGAGCCGCAAGGGTGCGAAAGGCAAGAGTACGGCGTCGTCGAAGTCGAGCAAGTCCTCGTCGGCCAAGTCGACGAAGTCGGCTTCGTCGAAATCGGCGTCAGGGTCGGCGAAGACGAGCAGCACGACCAAGAAGAAGCAGTAAGCGCGCTGTGTCTCCCCTCTCCCGTCAGGGAGAAGGGAGCAAACCCTCAGCGTGCGAGAGAGGCACCACCTCAGCCCAGGTAGTCCAGGATCGCCTGCACCATCGCCGTGCCCAGCAGGGCGCTGCGCGCGCCGTTCCAGCCCACCGCCGGATCGGGCAAATCGGCGTTGTCCTTGAACGGCATTTCCAGCGTCAGCGCCAGGCAGCCGAAGGTATGGCCAATGTACTTGGACGCGAGCTTGAGCGCGTCGGCGTTGTACTTGCTGGCGGCATAGCCGTGCACGTCCTGGAAGTCCGGCGAAGCGCGCTTGAAGGCCTCGATGAAGCGCTGCTGCTCGCGCCGGCGCGCCTCGGTAAAGCCGGGCAGCATCTCGCTGCCGGCGACGAAGTTGTAAGGCAGGCCCTCGTCGCCGTGGATATCGAAGAACATGTCGCAACCCGTGGCCTCGATGGCGCGGCGCACGTGATAGACCTCCGGGCTGGTATCCGCGCTGGGCGACATCCATTCGCGGTTCAGGTTGGCGCCCGCGGCGTTGGTGCGCAGGTTGCCGCGCGCCGAGCCGTCCGGGTTCATGTTCGGCACGATATGGAACACGGCGCGCTCTAGCAGCTTGCGCGCGACCGGATCGCCATTCCACACGCCGGTGCCGGTCAGGCGCTGCAGCACGCCCTCGACAAACCATTCGGCCATGCTCTCGCCCGGATGCTGGCGCGCGATCATCCAGATGGTCTTCTTGCCGGGGCCGGGCTGTCCCAGCGTGACACGGGTCATGTCGCGGCCGTCGACGGTGCTGCCCAGGTGCGACAGTTGCGCCAGCGGCGAGCGCTGGCAGCTCGCCAGCAGCGACAGGTGGCGCTCGTCGGGATAGGGCTCGAAATACGCGAACCAGACGCTGTCGTGCTCGGGCGTGAACTCCACCGTCATCACCTGCCCGTCGAAACTCGTCGGCACGCGGAACCAGTGCGCGCGGTCATACGAGGCCACCGCGCGATAGTCGCGCCAGCCGTCCGGATAAGTGCAGTCGCCCGCGTTGAGGAAATGCATCCGGCAAGCCTGCCCCGCCGCGCCCTGCAGGCGGAAGTGAAACCACTGCCGGAAGTCGGCGTGCGAATCGGCGCGCAGGCGCAGGCGGATATCGTCGGCACGGTCGAGCGCCTCGACCTCGATGGCACCCGAATCGAAATGCGAGGAGATATGCAGGGCGGAAGGCATGGCTGGCGGTCTCGTTTCGTTAGGATCAGTCTTCCAGGCGGCGGCGGAACACCCAGCGGCCGGCGTCAGAAGCGGAGGCATCGAAGGCATAGCCATCCTCGGCGAAGCCCTTGAGCTTTTCCGGCTCGGTGATGCGGTGCGTGACGGCGTAGCGCGCCATGGTGCCGCGCGCGCGCTTGGCGTGGAACGAGATGATCTTGTAGCGGCCGCCCTTCCAGTCCTCGAACACCGGCGTGACGATGCGCGCCTGCAGCACCTTGGGCCGCACCACCTTGAAATACTCTTCCGAGGCCAGGTTGACCAGCACCGGCGCGCCTTCCTGCCTGAGCGCGGCCATGTCGCCGTTGATCATCTGCGTGACCTCGTCGCCCCAGAACGCGTACAGGTCCTTGCCCGCGGCGTTGTCGAGGCGCGTGCCCATCTCCAGCCGGTAGGGCTGCATCCAGTCCAGCGGGCGCAGCACACCGTACAGGCCGGACAGGATGCGGAGGTGCTTCTGCGCGAAGGCCAGGTCCTCGGCGGGCAGCGTCTTAGCATCGAGCCCGTCGTAGACATCGCCATTGAAGGCCAGCACCGCCTGCTTGCTGTTGGCCGCGGTGAACTCGGGCGACCACTCGGCATAGCGCGTGACATTGAGCACGGCGAGCTTGTCGGAGATGTCCATCAGCGCGCCCACGTCCTGCGGCGCGAGCTTGCGCAGGCGCTCGATCAGCGCGGCGGAACGGTCGATGAAACGCGGCAGCGTATGGGTCTTGATGCGGGGGGGTGTCTCGTAGTCCAGTGATTTGGCGGGAGACAAAACGATGAGCATGGCAAAATCGCGGCAGTAGCCAAGGACAAACCAGCCAAGATTGTAGCGAATGCGCCTCGACAGTACCGGAACCGACCATCCCGCCAGCCCCGCCGGCATCACATCCGCCCTGACGGGCGCGCCCTGCGTGGTGCTCGACTCCAATATCTGGGTCGACCTGCTGGTCTTCCGCGACCCGCATGTCGAGCCCATCCGCCAGGCGCTGGAAGCCGGCACCATCGCCCCGGTGATCCGCGCCGATTGCCGCGAAGAGCTGCGCCGAGTGCTGGCTTATCCGCAATTTGCCCGCTTCGAGGTCGATATCGACGCCGCGCTGGCCACCGTCGATCGCCTGACCCGCCTCGAACCACTGCCGCCGCAGGACGAAGCCGACGCCATCAGGCTGCCCCGCTGCAAGGACACCGACGACCAGAAGTTTGTCGAGCTGGCCCACTTTGCCGGCGCCGCGTGCCTGGTATCGAAGGACAAGGCGGTGCTCAAGCTGCGCAGCCGCCTGCGCCGCTCCAGCGGCGTAGAGGTGCTGACGCCGCCGGGCTTTGGCGCCTGGCTGGCCGCTCAGGCCGGCACCACGGCCGACTTCACAACCGACACCGCGGCCGATCCGCTTTAAAATTGCCGCATCGCGCGCGGGGCCAATCCGGCACGCGCGCCTTTCTCTTACCGCACTGACGCCCGCAACATGTCCGCAGACACCACGCTCGCTCCCCTGACCCCGCCGCCCTCGCGCCTGCCCGCCGTCGGCACCACGATCTTCACCGTGATGTCGGCCCTGGCCATCGAGAAGAACGCCGTCAACCTGGGCCAGGGTTTCCCGGACTTCGATTGCGACCCCAGGATCGTCGACGCGGTCGCCGGGGCCATGCGCGCCGGCCATAACCAGTACCCGCCGATGGCGGGCGTGCCCCGCCTGCGCCAGGCCATCGCCGACAAGATCGCCGCGCTCTACGGCCACCAATACAGCTGGGATACCGAGATCACTGTCACCGCCGGCGCTACGCAGGGCATCCTGACCGCGATCCTGTGCGCCGTGCATCCGGGCGACGAGGTCATCGTGCTCGAGCCCTGCTACGACAGCTACCTGCCGGCGATCGAACTGGCAGGCGCCACCGCGGTGCCGGTCACGCTGGAGGCGCCGGAATTCCGCGTGCCCTTCGACAAGCTCGCCGCCGCGATCACGCCGCGCACGCGCATGATCCTCATCAACACGCCGCACAACCCGACCGGCACGATCTGGCGCGCGGGCGACATGGACAAGCTGGCGCAGATCCTGGCGGGCACCGACATCCTGCTGCTGTCGGACGAGGTCTACGAGCACATGGTCTACGACGGCCAGCGGCATGAATCGGTCTCGCGCCATCCCGAACTGGCGCGCCGCAGCTTCGTGGTCTCGAGCTTCGGCAAGACCTACCACGTGACCGGCTGGAAGGTCGGCTACGTGGCCGCGCCGGTGGCGCTGATGGCAGAGTTCCGCAAGGTGCACCAGTTCAACGTGTTCACCGTCAACACGCCGGTGCAGCACGGGCTGGCCGACTATATGGCCGATCCCGCGCCGTACCTGCAGTTGTCCGCGTTCTACCAGGCCAAGCGCGATTTCTTCCGTGCCGGGCTGGCCAGTTCGCGCTTCAAGCTGCTGCCGTCGGATGGCACTTACTTCCAGTGCGTCGACTACTCGGCCATTTCCGACCTGAGCGAGGCGGACTTCGCCATGTGGCTGACGCGCGAGATCGGCGTGGCGGCGATTCCGGTGTCGGCGTTCTATACGCAGCCGCGTGAGTCAGGCGTGGTGCGGTTCTGTTTTGCGAAGAAGGAAGAGACGCTGGCGCTGGCGCTGGAACGGCTCGCCAAGCTATAAGCAAGCGCCCGGCATCCGGCCAAAAAGCAAAACGCCCACGATTGCTCGTGGGCGTTTTGCTTTGTCTCGTAAAAGCGCTGGACGCTTACTTCTTGCTCCGGCTCATCATCAGCTCGGTATTCGCCTTCCGGTCCGCATTGACCTGCTGCACCGACTCGCGCTGCGACAGCGTCTTCAGGTAATCCTTGACCGGCAGGTCAGCCAGCATATCCGTGCCATAGATGATCTTGGTGCACGACGACACCAGCGGCAGGTGCACGGCTGCCGCGCAGTCGGCCAGCGTGAAGCTTTCGCCGGCGATATACGGCGAGAATTTGGCCAGCCTGGCAAACGCCGGGATATAGCGCGTCAGCAGCTTGTGCTGGCGCTCCTTGACGCCGTCGCTGACCTTGCCGCCGAAGAACGCTTCCGGATACAGCTCGCGTGCGGTCAGTTCCAGGTACAGCTCCAGGAAGGTGACGATCTCGCGCACCTTGCCTGCCTGCAGCGGATCCTTCGGCAGCAGCGGCGTTTGGGGGAAGGCCGCTTCCAGGTATTCGACGATGACTTCCGACTCGCACAGTGAGCCGGATTCGGTGATCATGTAGGGCACCTTGCCCGCGGGCGATGCAGACGGGTCGGTTTCGCCGATCCATGCCAGCACCTCTTCGAACGGCACGTTCTTTTCCAGCAGCGCCAGCTTCACTTTGTTGTAGTAGTTGCTGGCGGCAAAGCCGCAGAGCTTCAGCATGTCGTCTCTCTCCGTTGTTGGAATGGTCGCCCGCGCGTCGCGGGTCTGAGGGGGATTGTGGCCCATCCGGAGCCTGCCGTGTCCGGGCTGGCCGATCAGCGCACGCCGCCTGCCCTTCCGGTCTGTTCGGAAAGGTGCAAAAAACGTACGATCGTGCTAATTTAACCACAACTTTTGGGACAAATGATGAGCACCTTCACCATCGACACGCTGGGCGTCGTCGGCACCGGCGCCATGGGCCGCGGCATCGCACAGATCGCCGCCCAGGCTGGCCTGACCGTCAACCTGTACGACGCCAACCCGGAAGCTGTGGCCGCCGCCCGCCAGTACCTGCAGGACACGCTGGCCAAGCTCGCCGACAAGGGCAAGATCAGCGCCGCCGACGCCGAGGCCACGCTGGCCCGCGTCAGGCCCTGCGGCGCGCTGGAAGACCTGGCCGGCTGCGACATGGTGCTGGAAGCCATCGTCGAGAAGCTGGAAGTCAAGCGCGACCTGGTCGCAAAGCTGGAAGCGATCCTGCGCGAAGACGCCATCATTGCCTCGAACACCTCCTCGCTGTCGATCACCGCGATCGCCGTGGGTGCCAGGCACCCGGGCCGCGTCGCCGGCTATCACTTCTTCAACCCCGTGCCGCTGATGAAGGTGGTCGAGGTCATCGACGGCCTGTCGGGCGACCCCGCGGTGGGCGACGCGCTGATGGCGCTGTCGCGCCGCATGGGCCATACGCCGGTGCGCTGCAAGGATATGCCGGGCTTTATCGTCAACCATGCCGGCCGCGGCATGAACATCGAGGGCCTGAAGGTCGCGCAGGAAGGCGTGGCCGAGTTTGCCGACATCGACAACATCATGCGCGAGCAGGCCGGCTTCCGTATGGGCCCGTTCGAGCTGATGGACCTGACCGGGCTGGATGTGTCGCACCCGGTGATGGAGTCGATCTACAACCAGTTCTACCAGGAGCCGCGCTACCGTCCGTCGCCGATCACCGCGATCCGCGCGGTCGGCGGGCTGATCGGCCGCAAGGCCGGCGCCGGGTTCTATGCGTACGCCGATGGCCAGAAGCAGGTGCCTGCCGCCGCCGTGGTGCCGAGCGCGCGCCCGTCGAGCGTGTGGGTCAGCCACGACAGCGAGCGCGGCCACGCCATGGTGACCAGGCTTCTGGGCGCGCTCGGCGTGACCCCGGAAGGCGGCAACAAGCCGTCGGCCGACGCGCTGATCGTCGTCACGCCGCTGGGCCTGGACGCTACCACCAGCGCGCTGCAACAAGGCCTGGACCCGGCCCGCACCGTCGCCATCGACACCCTGCTGCCGTTCGAGGCCACCAGGCGCCGCACGCTGATGACCACGCCGGCCACCAGCGCCGCCGCGGGTGACGCCGCGCATGGCCTGTTTGCCAGCGACGGCGTGCCAGTGACGCTGATCCGCGACTCGGCCGGCTTCGTCGCGCAGCGCGTGCTCTGCTGCATCATTAATATCGCCAGCGATATCGCGCAGCAACGCATCGCCACGCCGGCGGACATCGACCTCGCCGTGAACCTCGGCCTCGGCTACCCGAAGGGCCCGCTGGCGCTGGGCGATGCGGTCGGCCCGCAACTGGTGCTGGAGACGCTGCGCAACATGGAAGCGCTGACCGGCGACATGCGCTACCGCCCGAGCCCGTGGCTGTGGCGCCGTGCCGGCCTCGGCCTGTCGCTGCTGGCCGAAGAGCAGTAAGCCCGTCCCTTATCGTTTTCAGAGTCCGGTTTTACAGAGTCCGCCCCCATGCCCGCACAACTGCTTTCCGAACGCGTCGATTCGACGCTGGTCCTGACCATCTCGAACCCCGAGGCGCGCAACGCGCTGCACCCGGACATTTATGCGGGCTCGAAGGCGGCGCTGGATGCGGCCGCCGCCGACGATTCGATCCGCGCGGTGATCTTCACCGGCGCCGACGGCATGTTCTGCGCCGGCGGCAACCTGAACCGGCTGCTCGGCAACCGCAGCCAGCCGCCCGAGGTCCAGGCCGCCAGCATCGAAGTGCTGAACGGCTTTATCCGTTCGCTGCACGCCTTTCCCAAGCCGATCATCGCGGCGGTGGAAGGCGCGGCCGCCGGCGCGGGCCTGTCGCTGGTGCTGGCGTGCGACTTCGTGGTCGCGGCCAGCGACGCCAAGTTTGTGATGGCCTATGTCTCGGTCGGCCTCACGCCCGACGGCGGCGGCTCGTACGAACTGGCGCGCGCCCTGCCGCGCCAGCTCGCCAGCGAGATGATGATGGAAGGCAAGCCGGTCAGCGCCGAGCGGCTGGCCCAGTTTGGCCTCGTCAACCGCGTCACGCCGCCGGGCGAGGCGGTGGCCGAGTCGCTGCGGCTGGCCGCGGGGCTGGCCAGGCAATCGCCGCATGCGGTCGGCCGCATCAAGGGCCTGATCAACTATGCGGCCACTGCCTCGCTCGACGAACACCTGCTAGCCGAGCGCGACAACTTTGTCGCCGCCCTGCATCACCCGGATGGCGGCGAAGGCATCAGCGCGTTCCTGGAGAAGCGCAAGCCGCAATACCGCTGACGGACCTGAAGCACACGGACGGGCCACTGCCCGTCCTCACGGCAAGCCCGCAACAGACGGGCACGCCAGCACAACACAAGGAGACAACGCATGGAATTGCCGCCGTCCTCGCGTCGCCGCATCTATCTGATGCGCCACGGTGCCGTTTCGTACTTCGATGAAGGCGGGCGCCCCGCCCTGCCGGAGATGGTGCCGCTCAACGAAACCGGCCGCATGCAGGCTACCGCCGCCGGACGCGCCTTTGCCGCCGAGCAGATCCGTTTCGACCGCGTCATCGTCAGCGGCCTGCCGCGCACGGTCGAGACTGCCGAGCGGGTGCTGGCCGAACTGCCCGACATGGACGACGTGGTGCCCGAGGTCTGGCCCGAGTTCCAGGAAATCCGCGGCGGCGACCTGTCCGCAATTGCCGACGCCGACCTGCGCGACGCCTTCGTCGGCGCCTTTGAAGGCGAAGTCCCCGAAGACAAGCGCTTCCTCAACGGCGAGACCATCGGCGCCTTTCTCGACCGCGTGCTGCCCGGGCTGGATCGCCTGCGCGCCGACCCGGAATGGGACACCGTGCTGATGGTGCTGCATGGCGGCACCAACCGCGCCATCCTGTCGCAGGCCATCACCTGCGGGCGGCGCGTGCTGTTCGGCTCGCTGCTGCAAACGGCGGGCTGCATCAATGTGCTCGACATGGGCGACGGCCCGCTCGACTGGGTGGTGCGCATGACCAACTACTCGCCGCCGACGCCCGTCCACAGCGGCTCGCGCCACACCACCATGGAAGTGCTGCTGCACCAGTATTTGCGCGGACGCCAGCCGGCCGCCTGAGTCACCCAAGCCATCCAACCGAACCCGAACAGAAAACCAACGGAGACAGCATGACGAGCAACGTATCGCACTTCGAGGGCACGCGCCCGGTGGCAGACCAGCAACGCTTCGACACCGACGCGCTGGAAGCCTGGATGCGCCAGCACGTGGAAGGTTTTGCCGGCCCGCTGACCGTCGAGCAGTTCAAGGGCGGGCAGTCCAACCCGACCTTCAAGCTGGTCACGCCGGGGCAGACCTACGTGATGCGCGCCAAGCCCGGCCCCAAGAGCAAGCTGCTGCCGTCCGCGCACGCCATCGAGCGCGAATACCGCGTGATGGCCGCCCTTGCCGGCACCGATGTCCCGGTGGCGCGCATGTACGCGCTGTGCGAAGACGAATCGGTGGTCGGCCGCGCCTTCTACATCATGGAGTTTGTCGCCGGCCGCGTGCTGTGGGACCAGTCGCTGCCCGGCATGGGCAACGTGGAGCGCGGCGCCATCTATGACGAGATGAACCGCGTCATCGCCGCGCTGCACACGGTCGACTACAACGCCATCGGGCTGGGCGACTACGGCAAGCCCGGCAACTACTTCCAGCGCCAGATCGAGCGGTGGAGCAAGCAATACAAGCTGTCCGAGACGGAGTCGATCCCGGCCATGGACGCGCTGATTGACTGGCTACCTCAGCATATTCCGCAGGAAGACGCGGACCTGACGTCGATCGTGCATGGCGATTACCGGCTCGACAATCTGATGTTCCATCCGACCGAGCCGCGGGTGCTGGCGGTGCTGGACTGGGAGCTGTCCACGCTGGGGCACCCGATGGCGGACTTCAGCTACCACTGCATGAGCTGGCATATCGCGCCAGGGCAGTTCCGTGGGATTGCGGGGCTGGACTATGCGGGGCTGGGAATTCCCGATGAAGCTGCGTATCGGCGCATGTATGAGCAGCGTACCGGGCGTGCAATCACTGGCGACTGGAATTTCTATCTGGCCTTCAGCATGTTCCGTATTGCCGGGATCCTGCAGGGGATCATGAAGCGCGTGGTGGATGGGACGGCTTCGTCGGCGCAGGCTACTGATGCGGGCAAGCGGGCGCGGCCGATGGCGGAGATGGGGTGGGAGTATGCGAAGAAGGCTAAGGGTTGACTGGAGTTAGGCTCTGACGCTGTGGTCGCGGTTGGTGACATGCTGTCGGCCGTTGAACCCGCCCAGGAGGGCGGAACCAGGCGGTTCAAAGGCGGACAGCATGTCACCAGCAGCGACCACGACAGAAAAACTGCCCTCCCCCTTTAATCCCCCAACGCCACCCCTTCCCGCCGCGGGTCCGCGCCACCAGCCCACGCCACCTTCCCATCGGGCCCCTGCCGGCGCACGATAGCCTGCGTCCCGCTGGTCATCTCAATCTCGGCAACCTGATGCCCACGCTGCTGCAGCGCCTGCACCAGCCCCGGCGACACCAGCCCCTTCTCCACCTCGGTAGGCCCATTGCGGCTGCCGAAGTTACCCATCCCGATCGCAGCCTGCGGATCCATATTCCAGTCCAGCATGCCAACCAGCGTCTTGGACACATACTCGATGATCTGCGAACCTCCAGGCGAACCAACCGTGGCCACGAGCTGCCCGGTCTGGCGGTCGAACACCAGCGTCGGCGCCATCGACGAACGCGGGCGTTTGCCCGGCTCGACGCGGTTAGCCACCGGCTTGCCGTTCTCGCTCGCCACGAAGGAGAAGTCAGTCAGCTGGTTGTTCAGCATGAACCCGCGCACCATCAGATGCGAGCCGAAGTACGACTCGATCGTGGTGGTCATCGAGATCGCGCCACCGCGGTCATCGACCGCCACGATCTGCGAGGTGGAGATGCGCGGCGGCGAGCGGTCGGGGGCATACGCCACCGCAGGCCCCGGCGGCACGCCCGGCTGCGCCTTGCCCATGCTCTTGTCGCTGATCAGCTCGGCGCGGGACGCGAGGTAGTTCGGGTTGACGAGGCCAGCCACGTCGATCTGCACGAAGTCGGAATCGGCCACATACAGGCCGCGGTCCGCATAGGCCAGGCGGTCGGCTTCGGCGATCGCGTGGACCGCGTCAGGATTGGCTTCCACCTGCGCGGGCGTGTTGACGTTTTGCGGCTTGAGCGCGGCCAGCGCGTACTTGGGATTCTTGGTCTCCAGCGCCTGCAGCGTGCCCAGGATCTGCGCAATGGCGATACCGCCTGACGACGGCGGCGGCATGCCGCAGATCTTCCAGCGCTTGTAGTCGGTGCAGACCGGCACGCGCTGCTTGGCCTTGTAGTTGCGCAGATCGGCCATCGACAGCGAGCCGGCGTTGGTGCCGCCGTTCACCTTGGTGACGATGTCCTGCGCGATCGGGCCGCCGTACAGCACGCCGGCACCGCGCCGGGCGATATCGCGCAGCGTCTGTGCGAGCTTGGGGTTCTTCAGCACCGTGCCGGCCGGCTTGGGCTTGCCCTGCGCATCGAGGAAGTACGTAGCCATTTCCGGCGAATTGGCCAGGAACTTGTCGGCGGCAACCTGCGTGTACAGGCGCTGCGAGATCGGGAAGCCCTTCTCCGCCAGGGAAATCGCCGGCTCGAACAGCTTGGCCCATGGCAGGCGACCGTGCTGCCGATGCGCCATCTCCAGCGCGCGCATCACGCCCGGCGTGCCGACCGAACGCCCGCCGATCTGCGCTTCGCTGAACTCCATCGGCTTGCCATCGGGGCGCATGAACATGTTTTCAGTGGCGCCGGCGGGTGCGGTCTCGCGGCCGTCGAAGGCCTGCACGCGCTTGCCGTCCCAGTACATGATGAAGGCGCCGCCGCCGATGCCGGTGGCCTGCGGCTCCACCAGCGTCAGCACGGCCTGCATGGCGATGGCGGCATCGATGGCCGAGCCGCCCTGGCGCAGCATGGCGCGCCCGGCCTCGGTGGCCAGCGGATTGGCCGCGGCGGCCATATGGCGCTGCGCATGGACCGTCGACATGCCGGCGCGGTAGCCGGAGGCGACCTCCGGAGCCGGCGGCATGGCCGCCGCGGGCGCTGCCGCGGCCGGTGCGGCAGCTGGCGCAGCCGGCGCGGCGGCCGCGGCGGGCGTCCCTGTCCCTCCGCCCTGCGTTCCACACGCTCCAAGCAGCGCGGCCGTGGTCAGGGCCAGCGTGCTCCGCCACACCATCGAATTGAGGTCAAAGTGGGCCATGCGATGTCTCCTGGGGGAAGGAATCAGGCGATTGTAGTGGCGATCGGCGCATGCGGGGGTCGGGCAAAGTCTGATTTCCGTCACCTGGCGGAGCGTGCAGCGAAAAAAATCTGCGGAATTCAACCCCGCCGACGGCCGTGCTCCGTTTCATGGACAGGCCACCCGGCGTCCCGCCTGCGGCCCTCCAGGAGAACAACATGCAACTTCGCGCACCGGTCGTTTCCACCGTCGGCGCCCGGCGCGCCCGGGCCGCTGCTGCCTGCTGCGCCGCCGCGCTGGCGCTGTCGGCCTGCGGCGGGCATTCGCCTTCGCTGACGCAGGCGCCGCAACCTGTGCCGCCGGCCCCGGCGCCCGCGCCAGTCCGCGACCACGCTGCCGGATCGGCCAAAGCCGCCAGCGTCGCACCCGCCGCCGAAATGCGCGCCGTCGCGCCCCATGCCCCAATGGCCATGCCGCGACCCTATTATTTGCCGCCACCGCAGGCCTCGGACCGCGAGCGCTACGGCCAGATCGAAGAGAACAGCGTCAAACTCGTCGCGCAGGCCCCGGTGTCCACCTTCAGCATCGACGTCGACACAGGCAGCTACAGCAATATGCGCCGCCTGCTCAATGCCGGCCGGCTGCCGCCCGCGGATGCCGTACGCGTGGAAGAGCTGCTGAACTACTTCCCCTACGACTACGGCCAGCCCGCCGACGGCAGGCCCTTCGCCGTGCACACCGCGCTGGCGCCCGCGCCGTGGCATCCGTCCAACGTGCTGCTGCGCATCGGCATCAAGGGCAAGGACATCGCCAGCGGCGCGCTGCCGCCGGCCAACCTGGTGTTCCTGGTCGACGTGTCCGGCTCGATGGACTCGCCCGACAAGCTGCCGCTGCTCAAGTCCTCGCTGAAGCTGCTGGTGAACAAGCTGCGCGCACAGGACCGCATCACGCTGGTCACCTATGCCAGCGGCACCCGCGTGGCGCTGCCGCCCACGCCGGGCAGCGACAAGACCGCCATCAGCGCCGCCATCGACCAGCTCGTGGCCGGTGGCAGCACCGCCGGCGCCAGCGGCATCGCACTGGCCTACCAGGCCGCGCAGCAGGGCTACATTGCAGGCGGCATCAACCGGGTGCTGCTGGCGACCGACGGCGACTTCAATGTCGGCGTGACCGACTTCCGGCAGCTCAAGGGCATGGTCGAAGAGAAGCGCAAGTCGGGCGTGTCGCTGTCGACGCTGGGCTTCGGCACCGGCAACTACAACGAGCAGCTGATGGAGCAGCTGGCCGATGCCGGCGACGGCGCCTACTCGTATATCGACAACCTGATGGAAGGCAACAAGGTGCTGGTGAACGAGGTCAGCTCGACGCTGGCCACCATCGCGCGAGACGTGAAGATCCAGGTGGAATTCAACCCGGCGACGGTGAAGGAATACCGTCTGATCGGCTATGAAAACCGCATGCTGGCGCGCGAGGATTTCAACAACGACAAGGTCGACGCCGGTGACATCGGCGCCGGCCATACGGTGACCGCGCTGTATGAGCTGACGCTGGCCGGCCAGCCCGGGCTGGTCGATCCGCTGCGCTACCAGCCGGCCACGCCGGCAAACGGCCGCGATGGCCGCGATGGCCGCGATGGCGAACTGGCGCATGTGAAGCTGCGCTACAAGCTGCCCACGGCCAGCACCAGCCAGCTGATGGATATCACTGTGGCGCGGCAGGCGATCCGGCCGCTGGCCCAAGGCGACGACGACTTCCGCTTCGCTGCCGCCGTGGCGGGCTTCGGCCAGGCGCTGCGCGGCGGCAAGCACACCGCCAGCTGGGGCTACGCCGAGGCACATGCGCTGGCGCAAGGCGCGCGCGGCGCCGACCGCTTCGGCTACCGCGGCGAATTCCTCAAGCTGGTGGACCTGGCGCAAAGCCTCGCGACCAGCAAGCCGGCGGATGCCAGTGGTGCGGCTCCCGAGCGTGCGGCGCGCTGACAACGTATCGGCGCAGGGCGGCGCAGCGGTTTGTCGCCCCGCCCTGCGCTCTCCTATACTCGGGCGCATGCAGGCTCCAGACCCCGTCCCGCCTCCCCCGTTGGCCGCGCTGCCCGACCAGGACCTGATGCTGCTGGTCGCTTCCGGCATCATCGAGCAGCCCATCGCCGAACTGTTCCGCCGCCATAACGCCGGCCTCTACAACTACGTGGCGTGGCTGTGCCAGGGCAACACCGGCGAGGCCGAAGACATCGCGCAGAAGACCTGGGTCAAGCTGATGACCCGCTGCGGCGATTACCAGCCCGCCGCGGCGTTCCGCACCTTCCTGTACCAGATCGCGCGCAATGCCTGGCTTGACCAGGTGCGCAGCGCGGATGCGCGCCAGCGCCATGACACGGACGATGGCCAGCCGCCGGAACTGCCCGCCGACGACCTGTCGCCGGAAGCCGAGCTGCAGTTGCGGCAGCATGCGCACCACGTCCACCGCGCGCTGCTGCAACTGCCGGTGGCGCAGCGCGAGGTGGTGGTGCTGCGCTTCTTCAGCGACATGAGCGTCGAGGATATCGCGCAGATGCTGGGCGAGAAGTTCGAGACCGTGAAGAGCCGGCTGCGCTATGCCTTTGCGCGCCTGCGTGCCGACCTGGCAGGCAGCGTGCCCGGCGCGCGGGAGCCTGGGCCATGAGCGCCGCCGACCGCTTCATCGACGGGCAGGACCGGCTCGCCTCGCTGCTGAAGGACCTGCCCCGCTACATGCCGTCGGAACGCCTGGCCGACGCGGTGCATGCAGCGGCGCGGGCGGCCCAACAGGAGGCCGACGCGCGCCGCGCCGGCTCCCTGCCATTCACCGCGCCGCCGGGACTCGCGTCCGCGGTGATGGAAGAAGCCGCGCGGCTGCAGGCAGCGCAGGCGGGCCGGCGCGATGCGGTGCTGACCGGCATTGCGGCAGGCCAGCCGGTGGCGCAGGCCCTGGGTGCGCCCGTCAGCGATGCCACGCGCGACTGGCTGGCGGCGCAGGCGCACCGCACAGCCACGGCGCAGGCCACAGGGCGGACAGAACAGACACGCACGGCACGCGCACGCCGTTGGTGGCGTTCGCTCGGCGCGGTGGCTAGCGTGGCGGCCGTGGCCGGGCTGACCACCAGCATCGTGCTGCGGCAGATCGACGAAGGCGCCTTGCAACCGGCAGCGGTGCAAGAGTCAACCACACCTGCAGCCACAACTGCAGCTGCACCTGCCGCGCCGACAACGGCGCCGGCAGCCGGGGACGCACCCGCGCCGACGCAGGACGCACCCGTCGCCGCTCCGGCAAATCCCGCACCACCGGCACCCAGGGCCACTACATCGGCATCGCAGGAGCTACGGCAAGAACGCGAAGCCACCCCGCGCCAGCGCATACAGCCGCGCGCCGAGCGCAAGGCGACGCCACGCGGCGATACGCAGGCAATGCCCGCCCCTGCCCCGGCCACCGAAGGCTTGCCGCCTCAAGCCCCCGCCGTCGCAGCAGCCCCGCCGATGCCCGCCTACTCCGCCATGGCGGAAGCCGCGCCTGCGCCGGCGGCCCCGCCCGCACCGGCGCCGGCAGCCGCCCCGCGCGCCGACTTCGCGCGCAAGATGGCCCCGCCGATGGCGGCGGCGCGCGCACCCGCGGCGCTTGCCACAGCGGCGATGGTTGTGTCGGTGCAGGAAGATCCCGCGTCAATCGCGGCGCGCATGCAGGCAAGCCCGCCGCTCAGCGTGTGGGCGGCCGAACCGGACAGCGCGGACATCAGGGAATGGGTGGAACGGCTATGGCAGTCGATGCCGGCGGGACAGCGCCCGCCGTTGCCATATGCCGTGCAAGCCGACCGCACGCTGGCCCCGGGCCAGGTGCGCATCGATCTGCAGCACCGCGCGCCGCAGTGAGCGCGCCGGTGCCTGGTGGCTGACCGCGGAAGATCAGCGCGTGGTGAACGACCAGCTCAGGTCCACCGGCTGCGAACCCAGCCGGCCGGTCACGCGCACGTTGTAGCGCTGGCCGCTTGCCAACGGTGCCACCGGCGTGCAGATCGCCAGCCCGCGCGCGGCGCTGGACAGGCCCGACGAACGGCTGTCGACCTTCAGGCAGTTGACGCTGTTGCCCTGTGCGTCGGTGATGGCGAAGTTGTCGGCATCGAACTGCAGCGAGGTGTTGATCGCCTGCAGCGAGACCGGGTAGCCCACGGTCTTGCCTTCGTAGCCCGGCGCCGGGTTGGGGCTTTCGGAGTTGACCCAGCTGGCGGGCACGTCGGCCTGGCCGTTGAACGGGTAAGCCACCATCTGGTTGTCTGTGCCGCCCTTGGACGCATCGGCCAGGTCGATGGTCTGGTAGTAGCTTGCAGACGTGCCGCTGCCGTTCGGGCCCACGCTCTCCGCAAAGCCGCTGCCGGCCGAGCCGTAGCTGCCCAGCAGCGCGGCGCGGTGGAACGGCGCGTTGATCAGGTCAGAGGCCAGCGCATCCTTGGGCGACATCGACAGGTTGGCATTGGCCACCGAGGTCCAGCGGTTGGCGCCGGCCACCACTTCCGCGGTGGCATTGGTCGAGTAAGCCGCCTGGATGCGCGCGTTGGGCGTGGCACCGGTATAGCCGGGCTTGCCGCTGACTTCGTCGTGCGTCAGCGTGGCGTTGGCCAGCATGTACCCGGTGTGGTTCTGCGCCACGTTGTTGAGCGCGTCGCGCGCGGCCAGCGCCGGCAGGCCGACCTGCTCGCGCCGGTAGTTGGCGTAGCACAGGCCCGCGCTGCGCGGTTCGTCGAGCACGCGGTAGTTGCTGACCGCGCTGCCGCGCGCCGGCAGCAGCGTGATGCCGCTGCCAGCCGCGGGCGCCGGCGCCGCGCCGCTGACGGTGTAGCAGCCGCCGGCCGTGACCGGCGTGGAAGAGGAACCGGGCGTCGAGCCGGGGTTCGCGCTGGGGTTCGCGCTGGACTGGGTGCCGGATTGCGAGGAACCCTGTGGCGCAGCGCCCGAGGTGCTTCCACCGCCGCCGTCGCCACCGCCGCCACAGGCGGACAGGGCCAGCGCGGCAGCGGCGCAGAGGCCGGTCAGGGTGAACGTGGTGCGGCGCGCGCGTCGCGGCAGCGTGGGTTGGCAATCAGCAAGCAAGCGTGTCCCGGTCATCGGTCTGGATGTCTCGTAGTCGTGGAATAAGGCATCTGCCTGAGGGATCCGCACGCGCGGACAACCGACGCGGGAGGCGCCGGAGGCAGAAAGACCGGTCGATGGTATGAGCGTGACCCGGCAGGGTCTAGCCTGCGAACAATTGCTTACGTGTGAACCGCGCGCGGAGCACGGGGGCGGCTTCCGACGCACCTTGTCGCAAGCGGCATGCGACGTGCCATCCGCTTAGCCCGCAGGCGTCACATCAGCGGTGCCACCACCCAGTGATGTCATCACCGCCATCAACTGCTCGCGCAGCCACCTGTTGGCGCCATCGTTCTCGCCGCCCGCGTGCCAGTACAGGTGCAGTTCCAGCGTCGGGACCTTGAACGGCAGCGACAGCAGCCGGTTGGCATAGGGCTCGTTGGCGATGCGCGCATAGCGCAGCGGCAGCGTCGCCAGCAGGTCGGTGCAGCTGACCACGCGGCACGCGGCGGCATAGTGCTGGCAACGCAGCCGCACGCGCCGCGTCAGGCCCATGCGGTGCAGCGCCTGGTCTTCCAGCCCGGCGCCACGGCGGCGCGATGACACGTGCACGTGCTCGGCCGCCAGGTAGCGCTCCAGCGTCAGTTCCTTCTTCACCAGCGGATGGTCGCGGCGTGCCAGCACCACCATCGGGTCGTTCATGAATGGCGCGTGGTGGATGGCCGGCGAAACCGGCAGCAGGATATCGATCGCGGTGTCGATGGTCCCGGCCAGCAGTTCGGACTCCATCTCGCGCCGGTCAAAGCGGATTGCGGCGATTTCCACGTGCGGCGCCATTGCCGTCACCCGCGCCATCAGCGGCGGCAGCAGCGTCGATTCCAGCGCGTCGCGCATGCCGATGGTGAAGCGCCGCACCGTATTGGTCGGATCGAAGTGCGGCGTATCCTGCAACGTGCGCGCGAACGATTGCAGCGCGCCGCGCACCTCGCCCGCCAGCGAACGGGCCAGCGGCGTGGGTGCCATGCCCTGCCCGCGGCGCTCGAACAGCGGGTCGTCGAACAGCGTGCGCAGCCGCCCCAGCGCATGGCTGACCGCGGGCTGCGTCAGGTTGAGCTGGCGCGCGGCCGCGGTGATGCTGCCTTCGCTGTAGATGGCGTCGAACACCACGAAGAGGTTGAGGTCGATCCGGGAGAGCTGCATGACGGCGATTCTGTCACGGAATGCAGGGAATTGATACTGGCAAATCCAGAAAATTCATTTTTCTAATTAACGTCTTTCAGATAGAGTGCATTGCATCGGCCCATTCCACCTGAATGACGTAGCCAACCGGCGCCGCTGCCATGCCGGCGCCCATTGATCCCGTAGCGAGGAGACCACATGGATTTCGAGTACAGCCCGAAGGTCAAGGAAATGCAGGCCAAGCTGCTGGCCTTCTTCGACAAGCACATCTATCCGAACGAGAAGCGCTTCGCCGAAGAGATCGACGCCAACCGCCGCGCCGGCAACGCCTGGGTCCCGACCAAGGTGATCGAGGAACTGAAGCCGCTGGCGCGCGAAGCTGGCCTGTGGAACCTGTTCCTGCCGCGCTCGCCGCGCGCGCCGCAGGGCCTGTCCAACCTGGAATACGCCACGCTGTGCGAGATCATGGGCCGGGTGCCCTGGTCGGCCGAGGTCTTCAACTGCGCCGCGCCCGACACCGGCAACATGGAGACGCTGGAGCGCTATGCCTCCGAGGAACTGAAGGACAAATGGCTGGAGCCGCTGCTGGCCGGCGAGATCCGCTCTGCCTTCCTGATGACCGAGCCCGCGGTGGCCTCGTCGGACGCCACCAACATCGAATGCCGCATCGAGCGCGATGGCGACCACTACGTCATCAATGGCACCAAATGGTGGTCGTCGGGCGCCGGCGATCCGCGCTGCCAGGTCTATATCGTGATGGGCAAGACCAACCCCGACGCCGGCCGCCATGAGCAGCAGTCGATGGTCGTGGTGCCGGCCGACACCCCGGGGATCACCATCAAGCGCTTCCTGCCGGTGTTCGGCTACGACGACGCGCCGCACGGCCACATGGAGATCGAGCTGAAGAACGTGCGCGTGCCGGCCTCGAACATCCTGCTGGGCGAAGGCCGCGGCTTCGAGATCGCGCAGGGCCGCCTCGGCCCGGGCCGTATCCACCACTGCATGCGCAGCATCGGCGTGGCCGAGCGCGCGCTGGAACTGCTGTGCAAGCGCGCGCTGTCGCGCGTGGCCTTCGGCAAGCCGGTGTCCAGCCAGGGCGTGACCCAGGAACGCATCGCCGAAGCGCGCTGCGAGATCGAGATGGCGCGCCTGCTGACGCTCAAGGCCGCGTACATGATGGACACCGTCGGCAACAAGGTGGCCAAGGCCGAGATCGCCATGATCAAGGTCATCGCACCGAACGTGGCGCTGAAGGTGATCGACTGGGCCATCCAGGTGCACGGCGCCGCGGGTGTTTCCAGCGACTTCCCGCTGGCCAACTGGTGGGCGCACCAGCGCACGCTGCGCCTGGCCGACGGTCCGGACGAGGTGCACCGCAACGCCATCGCCAAGCTGGAGCTGGCCAAGCACATGAACGTGAACCCGGACAGCATCAAGATGCCGGTGGCGCGCGGCTTCTGAGCGCCCGCCGCTGGGGGCGCGCTCGCCCCTGATGCCAGCATGGAAACGCGCAGCCTGCCTGCGCGTTTTTTTCTTCTGTGCTTAAATCGCCCGGTTCGCCACGTCAGTGGTTGGCGTGGCAGTCAACATGATCGCAGCCAGGGGAGCTTTTGCGATGATCGACGTCTATACCTGGGCAACGCCCAACGGCCACAAAGTCCACATCATGCTGGAAGAATGCGGCCTGGAGTACAAGGTCCATCCGATCAACATCGGCGCCGGCGACCAGTTCGGCGAGCACTTCCTCAAGATCAGCCCCAATAACAAGATTCCCGCCATCGTCGATCCCGACGGCCCGGACGGCAAGCCGATCTCGCTGTTCGAATCGGGCGCCATCCTGCTGTACCTGGCCGGCAAGACCGGCAAGTTCCTGCCCGGGGACGTGCGCGGCAAGTACGACGCGCTGCAGTGGCTGATGTTCCAGATGGGCGGCGTCGGCCCGATGCTGGGCCAGGCGCACCACTTCCGCATCTACGCGCCCGAGACGATCGAATACGCGGTGAATCGCTACACCAACGAAGCGAGGCGCCTGTACGGCGTGATCGACACGCAGTTGTCAAAGCACGAATGGCTGGCCGGCGACCAGTACACCATCGCCGATATCGCCACCTTCCCGTGGCTGCGCAGCTGGCAGAACCAGGGCGTCGAGCTGGACCAATACCCGCACCTGAAGCGGTGGTTCAACGAGATCGCCGAGCGCCCCGCGGTCAAGCGCGGCGTAGAGGTGCTGGCCAGCGCGCGCAAGGCGCTGCAGGACGACAAGGCGGCGCGCGAAGTGCTGTTCGGCGCCACGCAGTACAAGCGCCACTGAAGGCCGGCCCGGGCATGGCCCCGGGCCGCAGCGCCGCTCCCTCACTCCGCTCACGCCGCCACCAGCGCCGGCGTGGCGGCACGCTCCCCGGCCAGGCGTCCGGCGCAACGGAAGGCCTGGCCGGTCCCGCCTTCGTCCTCCTCCCCGCGATCGCCGAGCTCTCCCGGCGGCCCGAAGCAGCAAAGCAGGCCCGTGCCGGGCATGAGCACGTCGAGGCGACAGGTTTCGTTCGCATCCGGCGCGTAAAGCGCGCCGGGCTGCAGGAACGCCTCGTCGTCCGCCGCTGGCGCCTCAGGCCCGTGCCAGTACAACCCTGCAGCACCTCGATAGCACAGCGCCCAGCGCAAGCCGCGCGCGCGCAGCCGCTGCGCCCAGTCGCCGCCGGACGCATCGAGCTGGATGAATTCGGGCCGCATGCCTGAGCAGTCTTGCAGCAGCGCGGCACCGCCCACCGCCGCGACGGCTGCCATGCCTTCAGGTTCGTCCGCCCCCATCCTGCCCAGCGCGCAGCGACGCGCGCCAGCGGGCAGCGACACCGGCGCCGCTTCCGCACCCTGCGCCACGGCGCGCACCAGGATCGTATCGACCATCGCGCGGACCTGCATCGGCATGCCGGTGGCAGGCGCGAACAGCTCGCCGCCTCCCGCCAGCAGGCTCCCGCGGCCGGGCGCCGACAGGCGCAGCCCACCGCGCAGGCAGGCCCACCACTCGGGCCGCTCTGCCACGAATTGGGGCTGCGCTTCTCCCGCGCGTAGAAATACGTAGTCGCAGGTTTCGCCAATGCCGGCCGTAGCGGGCAGCAGGCGCGACTGGAAACCGATGGTCAGATCCGCCACGGTAGCGTGGCCGGAGTGGAAGGCGCGCATCTGCGCTTCGAACAGCGTGAAGATCTGCATGGGAATTCCCTGAGCAGGGCGACAGGATGCGGGCATCCTGTCCGCGCAACACGGCGCACGCGCGAAAGCGTCGCGCCAGGCATTGCGCAGTCGTCCCGTCTGGCACGGCCATGCAAGCCGTCCGGTGTCATGCCATCGTGCCGCGCCATATGCACTGGCGCATCCCTTAATCCGCGGATCGGGCATCGATAGTGAGGGGGAGAATAAGTTGTCGTGGCCTCAAGGTCAAACCCTTAGCCTCAGACCACTCCGAACTTCTTACGACCCCAATGACTTCTCGAAATCTCAGACTTTTCGGATTGCATCTCGCCTGGCTGCGCAAGCAGCGCGGCTGGTCCCAGGAAACGTTGTCGCTGGAAAGCGGTCTGGCGCGTTCATACCTGAGCGGCATCGAAGGGGGCAAGCGCAACCTGGCGCTGATCAATATCTGCACGCTGGCCGAGACCCTTGCGGTCCCGCCATCTCAAATGCTGGACTTCGCGCGCCACGACGCCAGCGACTTGCAGGTGGAACAACCGCCGATGCCCTACGGCAACCGGCAGCAGGCGGCCATCGAAGCCACCATGCGCCATATGGCCGAGCTCAACGAGCCCGAGCTGAACCTGGTGGCGGCGGTAGCGCGGGCGCTGGCGGGCAAGGGCAGCTTCCGCCCGCCGGTGAGCTATGTCAAACCCGGCGCCAAGGCCGCCGCGGGCGACATCGAGTCCTAGACGCCAAGCATGCCCTGCCGTTCGATGAAGCGGATCACTTCGTCCAGGCCCTGCCCGGACTTCACGCTGCCCATCACGAACGGCCGGGCACCGCGCATCTTGCGGGCATCGCTTTCCATCACTTCCAGCGACGCGCCGACGTACGGCGCGAGGTCCGTCTTGTTGATCACCAGCAAGTCCGACTTGGTAATCCCGGGGCCGCCTTTTCTCGGAATTTTCTCACCGCCGGCTACGTCGATCACGTAGATCGTCAGATCAGAAAGTTCTGGGCTGAACGTTGCCGCGAGGTTGTCGCCGCCGGACTCGATGAACACCACGTCGGCATCCGGGAACTTCGCCAGCATGCGGTCCACCGCTTCCAGGTTGATCGACGCATCCTCGCGGATCGCGGTGTGCGGGCAGCCGCCGGTTTCCACGCCCATGATGCGTTCTGCGGGCAGCGCGCCGGAGATCGTCAGCAGGCGCTGGTCTTCCTTGGTGTAGATGTCATTGGTGATCGCGACCAGGTCATAGCGGTCGCGCATGGCCTTGCACAGCATCTCGAGCAGCGTGGTCTTGCCGGAGCCTACCGGGCCGCCGACGCCAACGCGCAGCGGAGGGTTCTTCTTGGTACGGGCCTGGGTCATGGTGCGATGTGGATTCAGGAACGGAACAGCCGGGAGTACTGCGTTTCGTGGCGTGCGGAAAGCAGGCCCAGCATGGGGGAAAAGGTTGATAGTTGCGGCGGCGTGGCATCGGCACGGCGCGTGGCTTCGTCCACGGTTTCCAGTACCGCCCCGTGCAGGCGGCGCAGCATGTGCTGCCCGGCAACCTGGCCAAGCGGCACCGCCTTGATCGCGGCGGCAACCTGGTTCTCGGCCCAGTTGAAGCAATAGGCGGCCAGGCCGTCGTGGGCGTCGACCTCCAGCGCAACGCAGGCTGCCGTGAAGGCGGTTGGCAGGCAAACCGGTGACAGCGTTGCCAGCGCTTCGCGCAATGCAGGCGTGCCCCATGCCATCTGGGCGATCAGCTTCGACAGCGACCAGCCCATCTGCTCAGTCTCGAGGCGCAGCTCCGAGGTCTCGCGGGTGGCATGGAACCAGTCGTTCCACGCCTGCAATGCCGCCGTGTCACCGGCACGCCAGCAGCGATGCAACAGCAGCCACAGCGGCGCTTCACATTGCGCCTGGACATGGAGCAGGTTGTCGCGGATCCAGCGCTCAGCCGTCTGGGCGTCATGGATGATGCCGGCTTCAATCGCGGCTTCAAGCCCTTGCGAATAGCTGAAGCCACCGATGGGCAAGGCGGGGGACGCAAGGTGCAGCAGCGAGATGAGTTGGTGGAGGTTGGTCATGAGGACGGCCCTCGCTTTGCGACGGTTTGCTCCCCTCGCCCGCTTGCGGGAGAGGCGTCGGGGGAGAGGGCCGGCGTATCCACGAACCCCAGCTCCAACAAAACCTCGCGTACTTTCTCCAGTACTGCCTCCGTATTACCCATTACGTCATGATTCCAGAACCGCAACACACGATATCCCTCACGCTGAAACCAGGCATCGCGCTTCGCGTCAACCTCGGCGCCATGCTGGCCACCATCCACTTCGATGACTAGTTTGAACGCCATGCAGATGAAATCTGCAATATAAGGTCCACACTGGTGTTGGCGCTTGAATTTCAGCCTCAGAAATCGGTGGGCGCGGAAGTGGTACCATTGACGTTGCTCCGCTTCGGCCTGGTTGGCGCGGAGCATGCGGACAAATGACGGTGCCGGCAAGCGCTGGCCCTCTCCCCCTGCCCCTCTCCCGCAAGCGGGAGAGGGGAGCACGGTGTCGGTATCGGTCAGGTTCTCAGGTTGATTCACAGCGCCCGTCGTTGCTCTCAGCCTCTGGTGCTGATCAGTGCTTATGCCCACAATTCGCATCATGAACATGTTCGGCGTCGCCATGTTCGTGATCATGACTATGCCCGTGCGAGTGCGAGTGCGAGTGCCCGTGATGCTCATGGAACACCGCCTGCGCCGCCGCATAATCCTCCGCGAACGTGGCATCGTGCCCATGCCTGTGCCCGCCGCCATACGCCCCGGCCTCCGGTTCGAACGGCAGTTCCGCGCGCTCGGCGCGCAAGCCCAGGCGCTGCAGCATGTCGGCCAGCACCGGGTCATACTCGAGCCGCAGGTAGTCGCGCCCGATCTCCACCGGCGTGTGCCGGTTGCCCAGGTGGTAAGCCGCGCGCATCAGCGCATGCGGGTCCTCCGAACGCACATCCAGCACGGCCTCCGCCGCAGCCTGCACCTCGACAAAACTGCCATCCTCGGCCACCAGCAAATCCCCACCCCGCAGCACCGTACCCCGCGGCAGGAACAGCGCGGCCTCGGTGCCGTCGTCGAGCACCGCGCGCAGGCGGCTCTTGCTGCGTTCGTTGAAAGGCAGGACCAGCTTGGGAGCACGGCGCACCAGCACCGGCGCGATGCCGTGCGGGGCGCTCAGGAATTTGTCGATCTTCAGCATGCGCGATGCGGGGCGCGTGCCCCGGCGGTTCAGAACAGGAAATAGCGCTGCGCCATGGGCAGCTCGGTGGCCGGCTCGCAGGTCAGCAGTTGGCCGTCGGCGACGACCTGATAGGTCTCGGGGTCGACCGTGACGTGCGGCTGCCAGTCATTGTGCACCATGTCGCGTTTGCAGACCGTACGCGTGCCGCGCACCGCCGACAGCGTCTTGGCCAGGCCATAGCGTTCGCCGATATTGGCCGAAAGCGCCGCCTGCGAGACAAAGGTCAGCGAAGACCGGTGCAACGCCCCGCCGGCCGCTGCGAACATCGGCCGGTAATGCACCGGCTGCGGCGTCGGGATCGATGCATTGGGATCGCCCATCGCCGCCGCCGCGATCATGCCGCCCTTCAGGATCAGGCTCGGCTTGACGCCAAAGAACGCCGGACGCCACAACACCAGGTCGGCCCATTTGCCGACCTCGATCGAGCCCACCTCATGCGCGATGCCGTGCGTCAGTGCCGGGTTGATCGTGTACTTGGCGACATAGCGCTTGACGCGGAAGTTGTCGTGCCCGCCACGCGCATCGTGCGGATCGCCCGGCAGCTTGCCGCGCTGCAGCGCCATCTTGTGCGCGGTCTGCCAGGTGCGGATGATGACCTCGCCGACGCGGCCCATGGCCTGCGAATCGCTGGAGATCATCGAGAACGCGCCGAGGTCGTGCAGGATATCCTCCGCGGCGATGGTCTCGCGGCGGATGCGGCTTTCGGCGAAGGCGATATCCTCGGCGATCGAGGGATCGAGGTGGTGGCACACCATCAGCATGTCGAGGTGCTCGTCCAGCGTGTTCACGGTGTATGGCCGCGTCGGGTTGGTCGACGACGGCAGCACGTTGGCCTCGCCGCACACCTTGATGATGTCCGGCGCATGGCCGCCGCCTGCGCCTTCGGTGTGGTACGTATGGATGGTGCGGCCCTTGAACGCCGCAATCGTGGCCTCGACAAAGCCCGCTTCGTTCAGCGTATCGGTATGGATCGCCACCTGCGTATCGGTCGCGTCAGCCACCGACAGGCAGGTGTCGATCGCCGCCGGCGTGGTGCCCCAGTCCTCATGCAGCTTCAGCCCGATCGCGCCAGCCTCCACCTGCTCCAGGATCGGCGCCTGCTGGCTGGCGTTGCCCTTGCCGAGCAGGCCGATATTCATCGGGTAGGCGTCGGCCGCCTGCAGCATCCGCTCCATGAACCACGGCCCCGGCGTCACGGTGGTGGCGAAGGTGCCCGTCGCCGGCCCGGTGCCGCCGCCGATCATGGTGGTGACGCCGCTCATCAGCGCCTCTTCGATCTGCTGCGGGCAGATGAAGTGGATATGGCTGTCGATGCCGCCCGCGGTGACGATCATGCCCTCGCCCGCAATCACCTCGGTGCCGGGCCCGACCACGATGGTCACGCCCGGCTGGATATCCGGATTGCCGGCCTTGCCGATCGACGCGATGCGCCCGTCCTTCAGCCCGATGTCCGCCTTGACGATGCCCCAGTGGTCGACGATCAGCGCATTGGTGATGACCGTATCGACACAGTCCTTTGCCATGCGCTGGCTCTGGCCCATGCCGTCGCGGATCACCTTGCCGCCGCCGAACTTCACTTCCTCGCCGTAGATGGTGAAGTCCTTCTCGACTTCGATGATGAGCCCGGTGTCCGCCAGCCGCACGCGGTCGCCTGTGGTCGGGCCGAACATCTCGGCATAGGCCTGCCTGGAGATCTTTGCCATCACAGTGCTCCCATGATCTTGCCGTTGAAGCCGTAGACGATGCGGTCACCGTCCAGCGCCACCAGCTCGACAGTGCGGGTCTGGCCCGGCTCGAAACGCACCGCCGTGCCCGCCGCGATATTCAGCCGGAAGCCGCGCGTGGCCTCGCGATCGAACGACAGCGCGGTGTTGGTCTCGTAGAAGTGGAAGTGCGAGCCGACCTGGATCGGCCGGTCGCCGGTATTGGCCACCGTCACGCTGACCGTGGCGCGGCCGACGTTGAGTTCGATCTCGCCATCGGCAGGCATCAGTTCACCGGGGATCATGGCGCGTCTCCTCAGGCCACCAGCAGACCGGCGCCGTACAGTGCCACGCCGGCACCGGCCAGGCGGGCCAGCCAGCCGGCATGGCGTCGCAGCAGCGTGCCGGCCGCGATACCGAGCAGGTGCAGCGCCATGGTCGCGACGGCAAAGCCGCCAACGTAGGCCAGCACGGCGGGCAGCGCCTCGGCGGTGGCCGGCAGCTCCGCGCCATGCGCGTAACCGTGGAACACCGCAAAGCCGCCAACCAGCAAGGCGCCGGCCCATGCCGGCAGCCTGGCGCGCAGCGCCAGCATCAAGCCCACTACCAGCAAGGACACGGCGATCATCGGTTCCACCGCGGGCAGCGCCATGCCGGCCAGGCCGAGCGCGGCACCGACCAGCATCAGCGCGACGAAGACCAGCGGCAGGCGCAGCGTATCGGCAGCCGAGCGCGCCACCAGTGCGCTCCATACGCCCACCGCCGCCATCGCCAGCAGGTGGTCGGCGCCGGTGAAGGGGTGTTCCAGGCCGGCCCACAGGCTGGCGCCTACGGTGGCGGCGTCATGGCCGGGGTGCGCCAGCGCGGCGGTGGCGGCAACGGTCAGGAGGGTGCCCAGGGCAAGGCGCAGGCAGGCGGAACGGTTCATAACGGCTCTCGGTTGGATTTGCTCTTCGAATCTGTCGTCGCAGTGAAGCTTCAGACGATGGGATGGTGCACGGTCACCAGCTTGGTGCCGTCGGGAAACGTCGCTTCGACCTGGATCTCGGGGATCATCTCGGCGATGCCGTCCATCACCTCGTCGCGCGTCAGCACGGTGGTGCCTTCGTGCATCAGCTCGGCCACGGTGCGGCCGTCGCGCGCGCCTTCCATGATGGCGGCGGTGATCAGCGCCACCGCTTCCGGATAGTTGAGCTTGAGCCCGCGCGCCTTGCGCCGTTCGGCCAGCAGCGCGGCGGTAAAGATCAGCAGCTTGTCCTTCTCTCTCGGCGTCAGTTCCATCTCTTGTTCCTTGTCTGTCTTGTTGTCCGATCGTGGCCCTACGTGGCCCTACGTGGCCCTACGTGGCCCTGCGTGGCGTTGTGGCCCTACGTCGCCCACAGCCGCAGCGGTCGCGGCGCCACACCGTGCATCGGCTCGCGCAGCGCGCTCCAGCAATCGACCATCACATGGCGCACGGCTTCCATCTGACGGCCGAGTACGCGCACCAGCAGCATGGACTGGCCATGGGCTGCCAGGCAGGTCACGCCCGCGCGCAGTTCCGGGCCGTAGGGCAACCGTCCGGCCAGCGCCTCCGCCAGTTCCTGCGTGGCGCCCTCGCCCACCGCCCACAGCGTGCCCAGCACATTGAGCCCATCGAGTCCCGCCACGGCCGTGCGCAGCGGCGACCCCGCATCGAGATGCGACTGCTCGATCCACAACGCGCGCTCGCCCCCGCCAACGCGGGTATCGAGCCACAGCGCGCCGCGCGCCCATTGCTCGCCCGATGCCTGCCGGCCCAGCACCACGGCATCCCAGCCAATGGCGCTGCCGCCCGGCGCCACGTCGAGCACCGTCGCAATGCGCGCGCGTGCATCGTCGAACACGATGTTCTCCTGCGGCAGCCAGTCCAGCCGCGCCCCCGCCCCAACCGACAGCCGCACCTGCTGCGCCGCATCGCGGCCGAGCGACTTGTACCACTTGGTGGCGCCCGGCGTGGCCAGCACCGCATGGGCACCGGCTTCGACCGTCACATCGATATCCAGGCTGTCGCCGCCCGCCACGCCAGCCGGCGGATGCAGGATGACGGCATGGCAGATGCCGCCTTCGGGATAGAGCGGCTTCTGCACCAGCAATGGCCCCTGGTGGCGGCGCTCGACCAGCGCGGTGCGTTCGCCGCGTTGCGCAAAGCGCAGCCGCAGGCTGGCCTGCCATGCGGCAGGCACGGCGAGTGACGAAGGAAAATCTGGATGACGCATGGCGTGGCAATGCCGGCGGCGGGCGCGCGATGGCGGGGGTTGCAGGCAATCATAGCGCGCCGCCTGCCTGCGCGGAAGCGGCGTGCGATGCGCATTCCCCCGCCCTGCCCTTACACGGCAATCAGCTCCCGTACGCCGTCCTGCTCCATGCCGGGCCCGGCACCGCGCGCAACCACTTCGCCGCGGCTCATCACCACATAGTGGTCGGCGATATGGCGCGCGAACTCGTAGTACTGCTCGACCAGCAGCACGGTCATGCCGAACTCATCCACCAGCAGCCGCAGCGCGCGGCCGATGTCCTGGATGATCGACGGCTGGATGCCTTCGGTCGGCTCGTCGAGGATCAGCAGTTGCGGCTCGCTCATCAGCGCCCGGCCGATCGCCAGTTGCTGCTGCTGGCCGCCGGACAGGTCACCGCCGCGGCGCTGGCGCATCGTGCGCAACACCGGGAACAGCTGGTAAATGCGATCGGGCACGCCCGATGGCCGCGCGCGGCTGGCCGCGCCGATCAGCAGGTTCTCTTCGACCGTCAGCCGCGGAAAGATCTCGCGCCCCTGGGGCACATAGGCCAGCCCGGCCGAGACGCGCTCGTACGGCGCCTTCTTCTCCAGCGGCTTGCCGTCCCAGTGGATGCTGCCGCTGCGCGTCGGCACGACGCCCATCAGGCATTTCAGCAGCGTGCTCTTGCCTACGCCGTTGCGGCCGAGCAGCGTGGTCAGCCTGCCCGCGGGCACGTCGAAGGAGACGTTGCGCAGGATATGGCTGCCGCCGTAGAACTGGTTCAGTGCATTGACCTGCAGCATGGTTATCTTCCCAGGTAGGATTCGATCACGCGTTCGTCGCGCTTGACGCTGTCCAGCGTGCCTTCGGCCAGCACGCTGCCCTCGGCCAGCACCGTGACCTTGCCGGCATCGCCGGCCAGCGCGGCCACGAACTCCATGTCGTGCTCCACCACCATCATCGAGCAGCTGCCGCGCAAGCCGTTGAGCAGGCTGGCCAGCTGCATGGTTTCCTCATCGGTCATGCCGGCCACCGGCTCGTCGAGCAGCAGCAGTTGCGGCTGCTGCATCAGCAGCATGCCGATCTCCAGCCGCTGCTTCTGCCCGTGAGAAAGCAGTCCGGCGGGCCGGTACGCTTCATCCTCCAGGCCGGTAAGCGCCAGCGTCTCCTCGATGCGGCGATGCCCCTCGCCGGTCAGCCGCGCGCGCAGCGACGACCACCAGCGCTTGTCGGCCTTCATCGCCAGCTCCAGGTTCTCCCACACCGCGTGCTGCTCGAACACGGTGGGCTTCTGGAACTTGCGGCCGATGCCGACCTGCGCGATGCGCGGCTCGGTCATCCGCATCAGGTCGATGGTCTGGCCGAGGAATACACGCCCGTTGACATTGGCATTGCGCGGCCCGGTCTTGCCGGTGATGACATCCATCATCGTGGTCTTGCCCGCGCCGTTAGGGCCAATCACGCAGCGCAGCTCGCCATGGTCGATCGACAGGTTCAGCTTGTTGAGCGCGCGGAAGCCGTCGAACTGCACGGTAACGTCTTCCAGGTAGAGGATCGGGCCGTGCGAAACATCGATGGTGCCCGGCTCCAGCACCCGGCCCAGCCCGGTGGCGTCGCCGCTTTCGGCCTGGCCGTGTTCGAGTGCGGCGTTCATGCTTCACCTCCGGTGCGGCCAGCCACCGCGGGCGTGGAAACAGGTTCCGGCGTGATCGGTGCAGCGGCCTGCACGCGGCGCTCGCGCAAGCGCTTCCACAGGCCGGTCACGCCGTCGGGCAGGTACAGCGTCACCAGCACGAACATCGCACCGAGCAGGAACAGCCAGTACTCGGCAAAGTGGGCGGTGAAGACGGTCTTGGCACCATTGACAAGGAACGCGCCGATGACCGGGCCGATCAGCGTGCCGCGGCCGCCCACGGCGACCCACACCGCCATCTCGATCGAGTTGCCGGGCGACATCTCGCCCGGGTTGATGATGCCGACCTGCGGCACGTACAGCGCGCCGGCGATGCCGCACAGCACGGCGGAGAAGGTCCACACGAACAGCTTGTAGCCGAGCGGGTTATAGCCGGAGAACATCACCCGCATCTCCGCATCGCGCACCGCCGTGACCACGCGGCCCAGCTTGGACGTGACGATATAGCGGCAGGCAACGAAGCCGCCCAGCAGCGCCAGGAAGGTCAGCACGAACAGCGCCGTGCGCGTCTGCGGCGCGGCGATGGCAAAGCCGGCGATGCGCTTGAAATCGGTAAAGCCATTGTTGCCGCCGAAGCCGGTCTCGTTGCGGAAGAACAGCAGCATTGCCGCATATGTCAACGCCTGCGTGATGATGGACAGGTACACGCCCTTGATGCGCGAGCGGAAGGCAAAGAAGCCGAACAGCCACGCCACCACGCCAGGCACCAGCACCACCAGCAACAGCGCATAGCCAAGGTGGTCGGTGCCATGCCAGAACCACGGCAGCTCCTTCCAGTCGAGGAACACCATGAAGTCAGGCAGGTCGCTCTTGTACACGCCTTCGCGCCCGATCGAGCGCATCAGGTACATGCCCATGGCATAGCCGCCCAGCGCGAAGAACAGGCCATGGCCGAGGCTCAGGATGCCGCAGTAGCCCCACACCAGGTCGAGCGCGATCGCCGCCAGCGCAAAGCACATGATCTTGCCGACCAGCGTCAGCGCATAGGCCGACAGGTGCAACGCATGGCCCTCCGGCACGAGCAGCGCGCACACCGGCACGCCGATGCCGACGATCACGGTCAGCGCCACCAGCGCCATCCAGCCGCGCGGCGAGAACAGCGACTGGCGCTCGGGTACGGCAAGCCGGAACGGTGCCGCGGAAGAACTCGATTGGAATCGCTGCATCATGCCTCCGCGCTGCGCCCCTTGAGCGCGAAAAGTCCCTGCGGCCGCTTCTGGATGAAGAGCACGATCAGCACCAGGACAAAGATCTTGGCCAGCACCGCGCCATAGAAGGGCTCGATGAACTTGTTGATGATGCCCAGCCCGAACGCGCCCACGATGGTGCCGGCCAGCTGCCCCACGCCGCCCAGCACCACCACCATGAACGAATCGATGATGTAGGCCTGGCCCAGGTCGGGACCGACATTGCCGATCTGCGACAGCGCACAGCCGCCCAGCCCGGCGATGCCGGCACCGAAGGCAAAGGCATAACTGTCGACCTTCCACGTGCGCACGCCGACGCAGGCCGCCATGGTGCGGTTCTGCGTCGTGGCGCGCACGAACAGCCCCAGCCGCGTGCGGTTGAGCACCGCCCACGCCACCGCCACCACCGCCAGCGCGAACAGGATGATGACCACGCGGTTGTACGGAATCACCAGCCCCGGCATCCATTCAAGGCCGCCGCTCATCCATCCGGGATTGGCCACTTCCACGTTCTGCGCGCCGAACAGCGTGCGCACCGCCTGCATCAGCAGCAGGCTGATGCCGAAGGTGGCCAGCAGCGTTTCCAGCGGGCGGCCATAGAGGTGGCGCAGCACCAGCCGCTCCAGCACGAAGCCCACCACGGCCGCCGCCAGGAACGACGCCGGCAGCGCGGCGGGCAGGTACCACGCGAACGCATCCGGTGCATAGGTGCGGAACAGCGACTGCACCACATAGGTGGCATAAGCGCCGATCATCAGGAACTCGCCGTGCGCCATGTTGATGACGCCGATCAGGCCATAGGTGATGGCCAGGCCCAACGCGGCCAGCAGCAGCACGCTGCCCAGGCTCAGGCCGGCGAACAGATTGCCGATCAGCTCGGCGCGGCGCTGGTCGCGGCGCAACTGGTCCAGTGCCTGCTGCGCGGCCAGGCGCACATCGGCATCGGGCTCGCGGTAGTTGCCGGCGCTGTCGCGCTCGACCAGCGGCGCCAGCTTCTGGCGGCTCTGCGGGTTGCTGTCCTTGCCGAGGATACGGATCGCTTCGAGCCGCGCGTCATGCGCGGCGGGATCCGTGTTCGGCGCGGTTTCTGCCAGCACGAGGTTGGCCCAGATCACGTCGAGGCTGGCACGCAGGCCGGCATCGGCCTCGGTCTTGCGCGCGGCTTCGACGGCGGCAAGCGAGGCGCTTTCCGGCTGGTCGCGCAGCGTGCTGATGGCTTGCGCTCGCACCGCGATGTCAGGCGATTGCAGCTGCAGGCTGCTGGCGGCGCTGTCGACCAGCGCGCGCAGGCTGTTGTTCAGGGTCAGGGATTCGAGCTCGTCGGGCTTCACCGTGACCGCCTTGCCGGTGATGGCATCGACCACCTTGTCGCCGTCCTGGCGCACCATGCCGACCGAAGGCGCATATTGCAGGGTGTCGTCCTGCAGGGCCTTCAGGATCGGGCCGGCTTCGGCAGGCGATGCCCTGGTCAACGCGGACAGCGCGGCAGTCTTGGCGTCGAAGTCGTCTTCGGCCAGCGGCTTCAGGTCGGCCTGCGTCAGCGCAACGGCCCACGGCGCCGCGGCCAGCAGCAGCGCTGCCAGCAGGGCGCGCAGCCAGGCCACGACTTGAACGGATGAGGGATTGCGCATAGGAGCTTGCGAGTGGCAGGAATGAAGCGAGCTGACTGTTTGCTCCCCCTCTCCCGCAAGCGGGAGCGGGGGAGCCGCGTGGTGGCAAGCAAACGAGGCTTACAGCACCTTGTCCGGCTTCCCTTCATTTCCCGAGATGAACGGGCTCCACGGCTGCGCGCGCACGGCCTTCGGCGTCTTCCAAACCACCGAGAACTGGCCGTCGCCCTTCACCTCGCCGATCATCACCGGCTTGTACAGGTGGTGGTTTTCGCCCATGGTCAGCGTGAAGCCATCCGGCGCCTTGAAGGTCTGGCCGTACATCGCCGCACGCACCTTGTCGGTGTCGGTGGTGCCGGCCTTCTTCACCGCCTGCGCCCACATATGGATGCCGACATAGGTGGCTTCCATCGGGTCGTTGGTCACGCGCTTGTCGCCGCCTGGCAGGTTGTTGGCCTTGACCCAGGCCGCCCACTGCTTCCTGAAGGCGTCGTTCTGTGCGTTCTTGACCGACATGAAGTAGTTCCACGCCGCAAGGTGGCCGACCAGCGGCTTGGTGTCGATGCCGCGCAGTTCTTCCTCGCCCACCGAGAACGCCACCACCGGCACGTCCTTGGCCTTCAGGCCGGCGTTGCCCAGTTCCTTATAGAAGGGCACGTTGGAGTCGCCGTTGATGGTCGAGATCACCGCGGTCTTGCCGCCCTGCGAGAACTTCTTGATATTGGCGACGATGGTCTGGTAGTCGCTGTGGCCAAACGGGGTGTAGACCTCTTCGATGTCCTTGTCGGCAACGCCCTTGCTCTTCAGGAAGGCGCGCAGGATCTTGTTGGTGGTACGCGGGTAGACGTAGTCGGTACCCAGCAGGTAGAAGCGCTTGGCGCCGCCACCTTCCTTGCTCATCAGGTATTCCACCGCCGGGATCGCCTGCTGGTTGGGCGCTGCGCCGGTGTAGAAGACGTTCTTGGACATTTCCTCGCCTTCGTACTGCACCGGGTAGAACAGCAGCGAGTTCAGCTCTTCATAGACCGGCAGCACCGACTTGCGCGACACCGAAGTCCAGCAACCGAAAGTCACCGCGACCTTGTCCTTGCTGACCAGCTGGCGCGCCTTCTCCGCGAACAGCGGCCAGTTGGAGGCCGGGTCCACCACCACCGGCTCGAGCTTGCGGCCGAGCACGCCGCCGCTCTTGTTGATCTCGTCGATGGTCATCAGGGCCACGTCCTTCAGCGACGTTTCCGAGATGGCCATCGTGCCGGACAGCGAGTGCAGGATCCCGACCTTGATCGGTTCCTTGGACTGCGCCATGGCCAGCGGGCTGGTACCGATCATTGCCGCGGCGGCGATGGCCGACAGCTTCAGCATGTCACGTCGTTGCATTTGCAGCTCCCGTTCGTGGTGTTAGTAGGGACTACGCTCCCCGGGGTGATGCATCTGCAACTAGCGTGCCACCGATTTCGCGCCGCGACCTGGCTGCCAGGCACGACGCGCATGGCTTAACCGGGTCGTGGGGACCATCGCGCACCACGGGCGTGCAGCGCGAGTGGCACTGAGACAGTGCAACGGGAGAAATGGGAGCAGTGACGGTGCATGGTGCCCGCGAGCGGGTTGCGACCATGCGCCAGAATCGGTCGTGTCGCTCGCGCCGGGTCGGCGGCGCGCTGCGCAAGGGGGAATGGCGCTGAAGCGCATGCGGCTTGCCAATGGCGACACGCCGCGCAGAAGTAAGCAGACTTTTAAACCGGAATTGGATGACTGTAAATCGGTACAACCATCCATTAAGACCGGCGCATGGCCAACCTACGGTAAGAGATAGCCGCCGTCCAACCCGCCATGACGCGGTGGCCGATCGCGCCAGGCGCTGGTCGACACAAGAATGCGGGTCCACACAACCCAGAGAGAAGCCATGCCGTTTTCCGAAGATCAGACGGCGTCACTCGCCGTCCCGCAACCGTCGCTCCACGCCCTGCAATCCGCATCGCGCCGCAAAGGCATCCTGGCCCTGGCCGCCTTCACCCTGGCGCTGGGCGCCTGCGGTGGCGGCGACGACCCGCCACCCGTTGTCACCACGCCGGCGGCCACCGGCTGCGAACTCGATGGCAGCACCGGCGGCCAGGCGGTGGTGCTGCCCGGCGACCCGAACGCGCCCGAGCAGGCCACCGGCTACGCGCCCAAGTCGACGGTCTACAGCAAGACCTATATGGCCGTGACCAACAACCCGCTCTCCACCAAGGTCGCCTGCGACGTGCTCAAGGACGGCGGCACCGCGGCCGATGCCGCGGTCGCGGCGCAGATGGTGCTGAACCTGGTGGAGCCGCAGTCCTCCGGCATCGGCGGCGGCGCCTTCATCATGTATTACGACGCGGCAAGCAAGGCGGTGACCGCCTACGACGGCCGCGAGACCGCCCCGGCCGGCGCCGACGAGGACTACATCCAGTGGAAGTCCGCTTCCGACCAGACCGCGCCGGCACCTACCGCCGTCCGCAGCGGCCGCTCGATCGGCACGCCCGGCACGCTGCGCGTGCTGGAACTGGCCCACAATGACCATGGCAAGCTGGCCTGGAAGGACCTGTTCACGCCGGCCATCAAGCTTGCCACCGACGGCTTCGCGATCCCGCCCCGCATGGCGGCAGCGATTTCCGGTGCGGCCACGGTGACAAACATCCAGCGCGACCCGGAAATGGCCGCCTACTTCCTGAACCCCGACGGCACGCCGCGCGCAGTCAATACCATCCTCAGGAACCCGGCGCTGGCCGGCGTGTTCACGGCCGTGGCCGCGGGCGGGGCCGATGCCTTCTACAAGAACGGCCCGATCGCGCAGGCCATCGTCAACAAGATCCAGACCACCTACGACGGCAACACCACGCCTGGCGTGACCACGCTGGACGACCTGGCCAACTACCAGGCCAAGAAGCGATCTGCGGTCTGCACCACCTATCGCCAGTACGAGATTTGCGGCATGCCGCCACCCTCCTCCGGCGGCATCGCGGTGGCGCAGATCCTGGGCATCGTCGAGAACTTCGACATGGCCAGCCATGGTCCCACGCTGGTCGACCAGAACGGCGGCCGCCCCAGCGTGCTGGGCGCCCACCTGCTGGGCGAAGCCGGGCACCTCGCCTATGCCGATCGCAACAAGTACGTGGCCGACACCGACTTCATCGGCCTGCCGGGCGGCAGCTGGGACACCATGCTGAACAAGCCCTACCTGAGCCAGCGCGCCGCGCTGATCAGCACCACCGGCGTTCTGACCACGCCGGTGGCGGCAGGCAACCTCGGCGACGTGCCGCTGTCGCCGTCGTTCGTGCAGGAGCGAGGCACCACCCACCTGTCGCTGCACGACAAGTACGGCAACGTGGTAGCGATGACCACCACCATCGAGTCAGGGCTGGGCTCGTACCACATGACCAACGGCTTCCTGCTGAACAACGAGCTGACCGACTTCAACGCAGCGCCTGCCGTGGGCGGCGTGCTGGTCGCCAACCGCGTGCAGCCAGGCAAGCGGCCGCGCAGCTCGATGTCGCCGACGCTGGTGTTCAAGCGCAATGCCGACGGGTCGCGTGGGGACTTCTACATGACGACCGGCTCGCCAGGCGGCGCGACCATCATCCAGTACGTGGCCAAGACGCTGGTGGCGGCGCTGGACTGGAACTTGGACGCGCAGCAGGCAGTGTCGATGATCGACTTCGGCGGCTCCAATGGCGCGGGCTCGGCCATGATCGTCGGCGGCGAGCATCCCAACGTCGACAGCAGCGTGCCGGCCGGCGGCATCGCGGGAGACAACGACCCGCTGGTCAAGGGACTGCGCAACCTCGGGCATACCGTGAACATCGGGGCGCAGTCGAGCGGCCTGAGCGCGATCATCCGCACCACCATCGGCGGCTCGGCGGTGCTGGTGGGCGGCGCCGACCCGCGCCGCGAAGGCGTGGTGCTGGGCGATACGTTCAAGCCCTGATGGGGTAGCGGCACTAGCGGCACAAAAAAAACGGGGCCCCTTGCGGGACCCCGTTCTTCGATGCCGGGACAGCAGTCCTTACATCGGCATCATGTTGGTGTTCAGGTTGTACATGATCCACAGCGAACCCGCCACCACGATCACCAGGATCAGCGCCGTGAACAGCAGCGCGATCACGTTGCTGCGCTGCTCGGACGACGTGTCCAGGTGCAGGAAATACTTCAGGTGGACCAGGATCTGGACCGCGGCCATGCCGAGGATGATCCACAGGATCGTGCCCTTCTCCATGCTGCCGTCCATCACCAGCTTGAACGGGATCACGGTCAGGATCACCGCCAGGATGAAGCCGATTGCGTAGCCCTTGAAGCTGGCGTGGGTGTTGTGCGAGTCGTGCGCGGCATGCGCGTCATGGGCGCCGTGCGCCGCCGGTGCGTTGTGTTGTGCCATCACAGATGTCCCATCAGGTAGACCACGGTAAACACGCCGATCCAGACCACGTCCAGAAAGTGCCAGAACAGCGACAGGCACATCAGGCGCTTGCTGAGCGTCGGGGTGATGCCCTTCTTGCCCAGCTGCCACATCAGCACGATCATCCACAGCATGCCGCTGGCGACGTGCAGGCCGTGGGTACCGACCAGCGTGAAGAACGACGACAGGAACGCGCTGCGGCCCGGGCCGGCGCCTTCGGCGATCAGGTGGTGGAACTCGTTGATTTCCATCGCCATGAACGCGAGACCGAGCAGGAAGGTCACGCCGAGCCACGTCTGCACGTGCTTGAGGCTGCGGTTCTGCAGCGAGATCATCGCCATGCCGTACGTGATCGAGGAGAACAGCAGGATGAAGGTCTCCACCAGCACGTAGTTGAGCTCGAACAGCTCCTTCGCCGACGGGCCGCCTGCCAGTTCGCCGCGCAGCACGGCGAAAGCCGCGAACAGTCCGGCGAAGATGATGCAGTCGCTCATCAGGTAGATCCAGAAGCCATACACCGTATTGGCACTGGTATCGTGGTGCGCATGGTCATGGCCATGTGCGTCGGCGTGGGCCGATGCGCCGGCCTGCGCGGGGATGCGGTCTAGGACTTGAGTCGACATGGTTCTTAGGCCTGCGAAGCAATGCGCTGCAGATGGCGCGTTTCGATCTGCTCGACCTCGGTGGCCGGCACGTAGTAGTCGATATGGTCGTCGTTGCTGCGGTGGATAAACGCCCACACCATGCCCACCAGGCCAACGATGGCCATCCACCAGATATGCCAGGTCAGGGCAAAGCCAAACACCAGGCTGAAGGCGCCGATGATGAAGCCCGCACCCGTGTTCTTGGGCATGTGGATCTTCTCGTAGCCTTCGGTCGGCAGGGTCTCGCCACGGGCCTTCATGTCGGCGAACGCGTCCAGGTCACGCACCACCGGGGTGTGCGCGAAGTTGTAGAACGGCGGCGGCGACGAGGTGGCCCACTCCAGGGTACGGCCGCCCCACGGGTCGCCGGTCACGTCGGCCAGCTTCTTGCGGTCGCGGATCGACACAACGATCTGCAGCACCTGGAAGAAGATGCCCAGCGCCACGAACACCACGCCAACCACGGCCAGGTACAGCCACGGCGTCCAGGCCGGATTGTCGGTGTGGTTCAGGCGGCGGGTCATGCCCATCAGGCCCAGCACGTACAGCGGCATGAAGGCGAAGTAGAAGCCGACCAGCCAGCACCAGAAGGCGCACTTGCCCAGGCGCTCGTTCAGCGTGAAGCCGAACGCCTTCGGCCACCAGTAGGTGATGCCGGCCAGGTAGCCGAACAGCACGCCGCCGATGATCACGTTGTGGAAGTGGGCGATCAGGAACAGGCTGTTGTGCAGCACGAAGTCAGCAGCCGGCACGGCCATCAGCACGCCGGTCATGCCGCCGATCACGAAGGTGATCATGAAGCCCAGCGTCCACAGCACCGGCGAGGTCATCTGGACCCGGCCGCGGTACATGGTGAACAGCCAGTTGAAGATCTTCACCCCGGTCGGGATGGAGATGATCATGGTCGTGATGCCGAAGAACGCATTGACGTTGGCGCCCGAGCCCATCGTGAAGAAGTGGTGCAGCCACACGATGAACGACAGCACCATGATCGCGGCGGTCGCGTACACCATGCCCTTGTAGCCGAACAGCTTCTTGCCCGAGAACGTGGCGATGACTTCAGAGAAGATACCGAACGCCGGCAGGATCAGGATGTACACCTCGGGGTGGCCCCAGATCCAGATCAGGTTCACGTACATCATGGCGTTGCCGCCACCGTCGTTCGTGAAGAAGTGGGTGCCGATGTAGCGGTCCAGGCCCAGCAGTGCCAGGGTCACGGTCAGCACCGGGAAGGCGGCCACGATCAGCACGTTGGTGCACAGCGCGGTCCAGGTGAACACCGGCATGCGCATCAGGGTCATGCCCGGGGCGCGCATGCGCAGGATCGTCACCAGGAAGTTCACGCCGGTCAGCAGCGTGCCCAGGCCCGAGATCTGCAAGCTCCAGAGGTAATAGTCCACCCCTACGCCAGGGCTGTAGTCCAGGCCCGACAGCGGCGGATAGGCCAGCCAGCCGGTCTTGGCGAATTCACCAACGCCCAGCGAGACGTTGACCAGCATGGCGCCCGACACGAACAGCCAGAACGACAGCGTGTTCAGGAACGGGAAGGCCACGTCGCGCGCGCCGATCTGCAGCGGCACGACCAGGTTCATCAGGCCGGTCATCAGCGGCATGGCCACGAAGAAGATCATGATCACGCCGTGGGCGGTGAAGATCTGGTCGTAGTGCTCAGGCGGCAGGACACCGGTGGCGCCATTGGTGGCGAGCGCCAGCTGGGTACGCATCATGACCGCGTCGGCAAAGCCGCGCAGCAGCATGATCAGGGCAACCAGGCAGTACATCACGCCGATCTTCTTGTGATCGACGGACGTGAACCACTCGTTCCAGAGGTAGCCCCACTTCTTGAAATACGTGATCGCGCCTAGCAGCGCGGCACCGCCAAGGACGACGCCGGCCAGCACGACCATGATGATCGGCTCATGAAACGGAATCGCCGACAAACTCAACTTGCCAAACATCATTGCTCCCAGGATTACACGCCCGCCGGCAGCTTGGCCGGCGTGGTCATCGACAGCTGCTCTTCGCCGAGGGTGTTGCGCGACGTGCAGATCGGGCCGCCCTTGAACCCGTCGGCGGCGACTGCCGTGCCGCTGTGGTCCATGTACTTGTGCAGGATGTTGCGGAAGAGCTGGTCTTCCACCTTGCCGTAGTACGTGACCGGCTCCTTCTCGCTGGGTTGTGCCAGCGTCTTGTAGCCTTCAACGCCCAGTTCGGTCGACGAGGCGCGAACCTTGGCGACCCAGTCGTCGAACTCGTAGTTCGACATGGCGACCGCCTTGAACTTCATGCCCGAGAAGCCGCCGCCGCTGTAGTTGGCGGACACGCCGTCATACGAGCCGGCATGGTTGGCGATCAGGTGCAGCTTGGTCTCCATCCCTGCCATGGCGTACACCTGGCTGCCCAGTTGCGGGATGAAGAACGAATTCATGATCGAATCCGAGGTGATCTTGAAGTTCACCGGGGTGTCGACCGGGAACGCGATCTGGTTGACGGTCGCGATCTTCAGTTCCGGATAGATGAACAGCCACTTCCAGTTCAGCGCCACCACCTCGATGGTGACGGGCTTCTTGTTCGATTCCAGCGGCTTGTACGGGTCCAGGTCGTGCGAGGACTTCCAGGTGATGATGCCCAGCGCGATGATGATCAGGCACGGGATCAGCCACACCACCACTTCGATCGCGGTGGAGTGCGACCAGTCCGGCTCATAGCGCGCCTTGGTGTTGGACGCGCGGTACTTCCACGCGAACACCAGCGTGAGCACGATCACCGGCACCACCACCAGCAGCATGAGCCAGGTGGCAATCAGGATGATGTTCTTGATATCGACGCCGACCTGCCCTTTCGGGTCGAGCAGCGTCATGTTGCAACCGGCGAGCAGAAGCAGGCCGAGGCAGGGCAGGAACCGCGTCCAACGCGGCAGTATGGGTTTCTTCATGTCACGACTGGTTTGGTTACACCGCGCTTTGGGCAAAAGCGTGGCTAAACCGCCTGATGCTCGCGCAAGAGGCGTGGGGCTATGGGAAAACCGGAAGGACGTGTCCTTAGCTGGCGTTGCGGTCGGGCGGCGAATCTAACGCCGGAGGACCATGCGGCCTTGCAACGCCATGAACACGGAAGGACAACTGACTGCGCGCGCTGCAGGCCCTGTGGGACCTTGCCGGCGCTGCGGCACCTGGTGGCCGAAACCGCGAACGGTCCCGGCTCAGTACAGCGGCCGGGTAGCGTTGGAATACGAGGCTTTTGCACTTCCCGGCGGACCTGCCCTCAGGGCAAGCGCGGTTTTCGGCCAGGGAGCGCAACACGTAAAACATCGTGGGCGCGAATGTACCGCAACGCAACATTGAGGGTAAACCCAACGCCACAGAACACACCGTTCAGATAACCGGACAATGATGTGCTTGCATCGCATCGCAGCACTTGATTGCCGTCAAGATCACAATTTCAACTATAAATATGCACAAAGCCGCGCATTTGCGCGGCTTTGCTGGTGCGACATTTCTGTGTGGCATATTGTCGCAGTGCATCAGAAACTTTGTCGCACCTCAATCCCACACAGCGTTTTTTCCGGTCAGCCGTAGCGGCGGGAAATCGATTCCGCAACACATACCGGACGCTCGCTGCCCTCGCGCTCGATCGTGACCTCCCAGGTGGACTGTGCACCCGCCAGTTCAGGCGACTTCGGCAGCGGATCCAGGCGTTCGACCTTGAGCAGCTTGATTCGTGCCCGCAACTTGCTGCCCACCGGCACGGGGGCGGTGAAACGCACGCGGTTCAGGCCGTAGTTGACGCCGATCTTCGACGGCATGTGCAGCGCGTTGTGCATGAACTTTGGCAGCAGCGACAGCGTCAGGAAGCCATGGGCAATCGGGGCGCCATAGGGTGATTCCTTTTTGGCGCGCTCCACGTCGACGTGGATCCACTGGTGGTCGCCGGTGGCTTCGGCGAACTGGTTGACCTGCTGCTGGGTCACCTCCATCCAGTCGCTGACCGCGACTTCCTGCCCTTGCAGGCCTTCCAGTTCTTCCAGCGTTGCGATGGTACGCATCTCGGTTGTCTCCTCGTTGGGTGGTTGGATGTGTCGTTATGCGGGGCGGCGGCCGTACATGCCCATGCCCTTGACCGTGCAGACCAGTTCGCCGCGCTGGTTGGTGGCTTCCCACTGGGTGTGGATCACGCCGCGGTCGGGCTTGGATTGCGAAGCGCGCTTATCCAGGACCTTCAGCACCACGCTAAGGGTATCGCCGGCATGCACCGGCTTGAGCCAGCGGATCTCGTCCACACCGGGCGAGCCCATGCTGGCCGATTTGCCGGTGGTGCTCAGCACCAGCAGGCGCATCATGATCGAGCACGTCATCCAGCCGCTCGAGATCAGCCCGCCGTAGATGCTCCTGGCGGCGGCTTCCTTGTCGATATGGAACGGCTGCGGGTCGTACTGGCGGGCAAAGGCGAGGAGCTCTTCCTCGGTGACGACGTAGGAGCCCAGCTCACGGCTGCTGCCGACCTCAAAGTCCTCGAAATACAGCATTGCTTGTCTCTCCGTTGTGGATGGCTATGGCCTTGTCTTGACGATGATCGCATGCATGCCAGGGCGCAGCGTCCGTATTTGCCGAACCCGCCCCTAACAGCGCGCAAAGAAAAAAACCGCGCCTGGGACTACGGCGCGGTTTTGGCTGGCATGGCAGATGACAGGATCAGGCTGCGTCCTGGAACCCCGGCTGGGCAGCAAACCGGCCCAGGTGGTGATCCACGTCACCGAAGGTGGTGTTGATCAGCGTCAGCCGCTTGAACATGTGCGCGGCCGGCAGTTCGTTGGTCACGCCCATGCCGCCGTGGATCTGCACCGCTTCCTGGCCGACCGTGCGCGCTGCCTGTCCCACGCGCGCCTTGGCGGCCGAGACATAGCGGCGGCGCTCTTCCGGCGACGCCTCTTCAAAGCGGGCCGCGGCCAGCAGCGTGATCGAGCGCGACTGCTCGGCATGGATGAACATCTCGACCATGCGGTGCTGCAGCGCCTGGAAGCGCGCGATCGGCTGGCCGAACTGCTGGCGCGTCTTGGCGTATTCCAGCGTGGCGGCATTGAGGGTGTCCATCACGCCCACGGCCTCAGCGCACAGCAGCACCGCGGCGTAGTCGGCTACCTGCTCGATCACCGGGAAAGCCTTGCCGGCCTCGCCCAGCAATTGGGCCGGCGCATCCTGGAAGCTGATGTCCGCCGCGCGCAGGTTATCGATGGTGCGGTAGTCCTTGATGCTGACACCGGCGCCCTTCGCATCCACCAGGAACAGCGAGATGCCATCCTGGTCGGCTTCACCGCCGCTGCTGCGTGCCGACACGATCAGCTTGTCGGCCTGCGCACCATGCAGCACCACGGTCTTGCGGCCGTTGAGCTTGCCGTCGCGGGCCGTGACACGCACGTTGTTCAGTTCATAGCGCGACTGCGGCTCGTTGAAGGCCACGGCCAGCTTCAGTTCGCCGCCGGCGACCTGCTCCAGCAGCGCGTCCTGGCCGCCGGCCAGGCCAAGTGCGTAGGCACCCACCACGGTGGCCAGGTACGGCTCCACCACCAGCCCGCGGCCCAGCTCCTGCTGCACCACCATCATGTCGAGCGCCTTGCCCGAGAAACCGCCCTGCTCTTCCGGCACCGGCAGCGCAGTCAGGCCAAGCTCGACCAGCGAGCCCCACGCGGATTCGCCGTAGCCGGCGGCGCTTTCGTAGTTCTTCTTGCGGTCCTCGAAACCGTAGTCCTTCTCGACAAAACGGCGGACGGCGTCGGCCAGTTGCTTCTGTTCGTCGCTGAGATTGAAGTTCATGTTACGTGTCTCCTCACAGCCCCAGAATCATCTGGCTGATGATGTTCTTCTGAATTTCGTTGGACCCGCCGTAGATGGAGGTCTTGCGATAGTTGAAGTAGTACGCGGACAGCGGCGCGGCGTCGTCGTAGCCGGTCACCGCATGCTCGGTCTCGCACTCCAGGTAGGCCGTGTCGAACGGCTGGGCGTAAGGGCCGACTGCCTCGACCATCAGCTCGGTCAGCAGTTGCTGGATCTCGGTGCCCTTGATCTTCAGCATCGACGCCTCGGGGCCGGGGCCCTTGCCGGCGGCTTCGCTCGACACCACGCGCAGCACGGTGATCTCCAGCGCCATCAGTTCGATTTCCAGCGCGGCCACCTTGGCGCCGAACACCGGATCTTCCAGCAGCGGCTTGCCGTTCTTCTGCTGCTGGCGCGCCACGCGCTTCAGGAAGCCCAGTTCGCGCTTGGAATTGCCCACGCGCGCGATGCCGGTGCGCTCATGGCCGAGCAGGTACTTGGCGTAGGTCCAGCCCTTGTTCTCTTCGCCGACGCGGTTCTCGACCGGCACCTTGACGTTGTCAAAGAAGACCTCGTTCACCTCATGCTCTTCGTCGAGCATGATGATCGGGCGCACGGTGATGCCCGGCGTCTTCATGTCGATCAGCAGGAACGAGATACCCTCCTGCTTCTTGGCTTCCGGATCGGTGCGCACCAGGCAGAAGATCATGTCGGCGTGCTGGCCGAGCGTGGTCCAGGTCTTCTGGCCGTTGACGATGTAGTGCTTGCCGTCGGAAGTCAGTTCAGCGCGGGTCTTCACCGAGGCCAGGTCCGAACCCGAGCCCGGCTCCGAATAGCCCTGGCACCACCAGTCGGTGCAGTCCAGGATGCGCGGCAGGAAGTACGACTTCTGCTGCTCGTTGCCGTACTTCATGATCACGGGCGCCACCATGGCGACGCCAAACGGCAGCACGCCGGGCGCGCCGACGCGGGCGTTCTCTTCGTCCCAGATATGGCGCTGGGTGGCGTTCCAGCCGGTGCCGCCGTATTGGACGGGCCAGTGCGGCGCCGACCAGCCCTTGCCGGCGAGGATCTTGTGCCAGCGCACCAGGTCGTCGCGGTTCGGACGGCGGTGGTTGAGAATCTTGCCGCGGATGTCCGCCGGCAAGTTGGCTTCGAGCCAGCTACGCACTTCCTCGCGGAAGGCGTTGTCGGACGCCGAGTAGTTGAGATCCATGCCCGTCTCCATGATGGTGCCGGCATCGTCTCAGGCTGCCGGCGGTTTGTTCTGCCTTGCGCGTCATGCGCCGACAGCAACGGGCACAGGACGCAATTCAGTGAGCCGTCTGCTTCAGCGCATCCGGCACGACAAGCGGAAAAGTCTCGATGCCCTCGTCGGCCAGCGCCTGCACTTCCTCTGGCGAAGCCGAACCGCGGATGCCGCGTTCCGGCGCTTCATCGTAGTGCATGCGCCTTGCCTCCTCGGCAAAGCGGTCGCCAACGTCCTCGGTCTGGGCCAGCACCTGCTTCACTGCCTTCATGTACAGCGCTTGCAGTGTCGCCGGTGCTGCGGCGGTTGCCGCTTGCGGCGCCGGCTTGGCGGCACCCTTTGGCGCGGTCGCGCCTGACAGGTTCAGGCGCGGCGCGCTGGGCAGCCGCGTCACGGCGTGATCGCCACAGACCGGGCATTGGACGAGGTCACGCGCGATTTGCGATTGCGCTTCTTCCTCCGAGGCAAACCAGCCCTCGAAACGATGGTCATGCGCGCAGCGCAGGTCGAGCACCTTCATGATCTTTCCAGCCCGTCAAAAGCTATATTATCCGCGAATCGAAATTTTGTGAACGGTCGTGCTAAATTTTTTCGAACGACCGTTCGCGGAACGAACATGCTGCTTTCAGCACACACGTTTTCCGCCCTGCATCCAGCTTAGCGCAGTGCTTGCCTCGCTGCTGTGTTGGCTCAGCCCGGCACCGTCTGCTCGCCCGGCTGCCATGCGCCGGAAACGACTTTCTCCAGCCAGAACGCGCCGATGATGGTCTTCACATCCGTGATGCGGCCGCTGCGCACCCAGTCGATCACCTGCCCCACCGGCGTGATGAACGTCTCCAGGAATTCGCCATCGTCCAGCTGCGCCTCGCCATGCGTCAGGTCGCGCGCCAGGAAGACGTCGATGAATTCAGTCGAGTAGGAAATGACCGGATGGATGCGCGTCAGGTAGTCCCAGCGCCTGGCCGTATAGCCCGTCTCTTCGAGCAACTCCCGTTCGCCGCAGCGCCGGGCGCCCTCTTGCGGATCGAGTTTGCCGGCGGGGAATTCCAGCATGACTTCACCGACGGGATAGCGGAACTGGCGCTCCATCAGCACGGTGCCGTCGTCAAACAACGGAATCATCATCACCGCACCCGGATGCACGATGTACTCGCGCCCGGTCTGTTTGCCGTCGGGCAGGCGGACGATGTCTTGCTTGAGGGTGAGGAATTTGCCGCGATGGACCGTGGCCGAGGCGACGCACACTTCTTTCAGTGCGTCGTCGTTTCCGGCGGCATCCGCGGGATCGGCGAGCGAATGGGTGCCGCGTTGAATCTTGTCGGTCATGGACGCTCCGGATCAGGCAGGCCCGGCGCCGACGAGACCGGCTTCAGGCCGTGCGGTGTTTGACGAGGTATTGCCAGGTGAAGCCCGGGAAGGCGAACACCAGCATCATGCAGGCGGTGATGGCATAGAACTGCCAGCCCTGCGGGAAGGCATTGCCGAGGCTGGCTTCCACCGCGAAACCGGCGGCGCCGGCCATCGCGTACCAGACGATCAGCTCCAGCAGGCGCAGCCACAGCGGCTTGCGCGCCCACCGGAGCGGGATCACCATGAACAGGCGCTGGTTCACAAACGGCAGGTTAGCACTGACGAGTGCCAGCAGGATGACAAACCAGCCGCTTGCGGATGCGCTCATGGACGTTAGCGGATCAGGAACCCAGGGTCGAGCGGATGGCCTGGTAGCACAGGTTCATCAGCGCGGCCGGGAAAATGCCCAGCACGATCACGGCGGCGCCGTTCAGGCTCAGCATCGAGCGCAGGCCGGCTGTCGCTTCCAGCTGCTCTTCGCCAACCGGCTGGTCGAAGTACATCAGCTTGACGATGCGCAGGTAGTAGAACGCGCCGATCAGCGAGAACATCACGGCCACCACGGCCAGCCAGTTCATGCCGGCCTTGACCACGGCATCCAGCACCGCCAGCTTGGCGTAGAAGCCCACGGTCGGCGGGATGCCGGCCAGCGAGAACATCATCACCAGCATCAGGAAGGCAAACCACGGGTTGCGGCGCGACATGCCCTTCAGGTCTTCCAGCGTCTCGGCCTCGAAGCCCTTCTTGGTGCGCAGCAGGATGATGCCGAAGGTACCCAGCGTGGTCAGCAGGTAGGTCACCGAGTAGAACATCGATGCGCTGTACGCATCGGCGGCGCCGTCAGCCTTGTTGGCCACCACACCCGACAGCAGGCCCAGCAGCACGAAGCCCATGTGCGAGATGGTCGAGTACGCCAGCATCCGCTTCAGGTTGGTCTGGACGATGGCCGTCAGGTTGCCAATCGCCAGCGACACGATCGACAGCACCACCAGCATCAACTGCCAGTCGTTGGCCAGCGGCAGCAGGCCTTCCACCAGCACGCGGATGAACAGCGCGAACGCCGCCACCTTGGGGCCGCCCGCGATCAGCAGCGTCACGGCGGTCGGCGAGCCCTGGTAGATGTCCGGGATCCACATGTGGAACGGCGCGGCACCCAGCTTGAACGACAGGCCGGCGACGATGAACACCACGCCGAAAGCCAGCATCGTGGTATTGACGCGGCCCGACTCGACCACGCGGAACACTTCGCCCAGGTTCAGCGAACCGGTGGCGCCGTACATCATCGAGATGCCGTACAGCAGGAAGCCCGAAGCCAGCGCGCCCAGCACGAAGTACTTCATGGCCGATTCCGAGGTCACGCGCGACTCGCGGCGCAGCGCCACCAGCGCGTACGACGACAGCGACAGCAGTTCCAGGCCCAGGTACAGGGTCAGGAAGTTGTTGCCGGTGATCATCACGATCTGGCCACCCAGCGTGAACAGCGCCAGCATGTAGAACTCGCCGGCGAACATGTCGCGCTCAGCCAGGTAGCTGCGCGTATAGACCAGCGTGACAAACAGGCCGGCCGCGCAGAACGCCGACAGCACGTTGGCCATCGGGTCGATCACGACCAGGTTGGAGAACGCATAGTGCGTCTCGCCGGCGGCGGCGTTCATGCCGAACCAGACGGTCAGCACCAGCGTGGTCAGCAGCGACAGCGGGTAGGCCACGCTCTGCTTGCCCTTGCCCCGGGCCAGGTCGATCCAGTTGATCGCGGCGATGGCGATCGCCAGGAAGATGATCGGCGCCACGGGGGCGAGTGTCGAGGACGGTTGCATATTGATATCTCTCCCCGATTACAGCTTCGACTGCGCCGCGTGCTGCAGCAGGTTGACCACGGACGGGTGCATCACGTCGGTAAAGGGCTTCGGGTGCAGGCCCATGTACAGCGTCATGATGGCCAGCAGGCCGAGCATGACGAACTCACGCTTGTTCAGGTCGACCAGCTCGCGCACGTGCTGGTGCACGACGTCACCGAAGATCACGCGCTTCACCATCCACAGCGAATAGGCGGCGCCGAAGATCAGGGCGGTGGCAGCCAGCAGGCCGATCCAGAAGTTGAACTTGACGGCACCCAGGATCACCATGAATTCGCCGACGAAGCCAGAGGTGGCCGGCAGGCCGCAGTTGGCCATCGCGAAGAACACCGACAGCGCGGCGAACTTCGGCATGGTGTTCACCACGCCGCCATAGTCGGCGATCTGGCGCGAATGCACGCGGTCATACAGCACGCCGATGCACAGGAACATAGCGCCCGAGATAAAGCCGTGCGAGATCATCTGGATGATGCCGCCTTCGACGCCGATGTCGCTGAAGATGAAGAAGCCCAGCGTGACGAAGCCCATGTGGGCAATCGACGAGTACGCCACCAGCTTCTTCATGTCGGCCTGCACCAGCGCGACCAGGCCGATGTAGATCACGGCGATCAGCGAGATCGTGATGATGAACGGGGCCAGGTAGTGGCTCGCGTCAGGCGCGATCGGCAGCGAGAACCGCAGGAAACCGTAGGCGCCCAGCTTCAGCATGATGGCGGCCAGCACCACCGAACCGCCGGTCGGCGCTTCCACGTGGGCGTCGGGCAGCCAGGTGTGCACCGGCCACATCGGCACCTTGACGGCAAAGGCGACGAAGAAGGCGATGAAGATCGCGATCTGCTCGTTCATCGACAGCTTGGCCTGGTGCCATTGCAGGATGTCGAACGTACCGGTCTTGTTGTACAGGTACAGCAGCGCGACCAGCGTCAACAACGAGCCCAGCAGCGTGTACAGGAAGAACTTGAAGGCCGCGTAGACACGGTTCGGGCCGCCCCAGACGCCGATGATGATGTACATCGGGATCAGCGTGGCTTCGAAGAACACGTAGAACAGCATGCCATCGAGCGCGCAGAACACGCCGATCATCAGGCCGGACAGGATCAGGAACGAGGCCATGTACTCGGCCACGCGCTCGGTGATCACTTCCCAGGCCGAGATCACCACGATCACCGTGATGAAGGCGGTCAGCACCACGAACCACATCGACAAGCCGTCGACACCCAGCAGGTAGTGGATGCTGAAGCGCTCGATCCAGTTCGCCTTCTCGACGAACTGCATCGCCGCGGTCGTACGGTCGAAGTGGAATACCAGCGGCAGCGTGACGATAAAGCTGGCGATCGAGCCGAACAGCGTCATCCACCGCACGAAGCCAGGGCTGCGGTCCGAGCCGAAGGCCAGGATCAGCAGGCCGAAAAAGACAGGCAGCCAGATTGAGAAAGACAGAACCATTTCTATGTTTTCCTTACTTGGTGCCTATCACTTGGTGCCGATCACGCCCGTGATCGTCAGCGTCAGCAGCACCAGCATGCCGACGATCATCGCGAACGCGTAGTGGTAGATATAGCCCGACTGCAGGTAGCGGCTGGCCGAAGCGAAAGAAGCCACCACGCGCGCCGCGCCGTTGACGAACAGGCCGTCGATCAGGCTCTGGTCGCCGCCCTTCCACAGGCCGGTACCGAGCAGGCGTGCGCCGCGGGCGAACACGGCCTGGTTGATGGCGTCCATGTAGTACTTGTTGTCCAGCAGCTTGTACAGGCCCGAGAAGCGGTTCTTGATCGCCTCGGGAATATCCGGGCGCTTCATGTAGAAGAACCACGACAGCACGACACCGGCGATGGCCAGCCACAGCACGGGCGTGGTCAGCGAGTGAATGGCCATCGGCACCCAGCCGTGGAAGGCTTCCTTCAGCTCGGCCATGGCGTGGTGGTTCTCGCCGACGAAGATCACGTCCTTGAACGCAATGCCCATCTTGAAGAAGTTGCCGAACAGCATCGGCTCGATCGCGATGGCGCCTATGATCACCGACGGGATCGCCAGCAGCACCAGCGGCAGCGTCACCACCCAAGGCGACTCGTGCGGCTTCTCGCCGGCGGACAGGCCATGGTGGTGGTCGTGCGAGACTTCCTCGTCCTCGTGGTCGCCCTCATGGTGCTGGTGGGCATGGTTCTGGCCCCAGCGCTCCTTGCCATGGAAGACCAGGAAGTACATGCGGAACGAGTAGAACGCGGTGACGAACACACCGGCCAGCACGGCGAAGTAGGCAAAGCCCGAACCGGCGATATGCGACTCGGCCACGGCCTCGATGATCGAGTCCTTGGAATAGAAGCCCGCGAAGAACGGCGTGCCGATCAGCGCCAGCGAACCCACCAGCGAGGTGATCCAGGTGATCGGCATGTACTTGCGCAGGCCACCCATGTTGCGGATGTCCTGGTCGTGGTGCATGCCGATGATGACCGAGCCGGCACCCAGGAACAGCAGCGCCTTGAAGAACGCGTGCGTCATCAGGTGGAACACGGCCACCGAGTAGGCCGAAGCACCCAGCGCCACGGTCATGTAGCCCAGCTGCGACAGCGTCGAGTACGCGACCACGCGCTTGATGTCGTTCTGGATGATGCCCAGGAAGCCCATGAACAGCGCGGTGATGGCGCCGATCACCAGCACGAACGACAGCGCGGCGTCCGACAGCTCGAACAGCGGCGACATGCGCGCGACCATGAAGATGCCGGCAGTCACCATCGTTGCCGCGTGGATCAGTGCGGAGATCGGGGTCGGGCCTTCCATCGAGTCAGGCAGCCAGACGTGCAGCGGGAACTGCGCCGACTTGCCCATCGCACCGATGAACAGGCAGATGCAGGCCACGGTGATCATCATCCAGTCGGTGCCCGGGAAAACCACGGTAGCCAGCTGGTCGCGCGCGGCGAATACTTCGGTGTAGTTCATGCTGCCGGCGTAGGCCAGCAGCAGGCCGATGCCCAGGATAAAGCCGAAGTCACCCACGCGGTTGACCAGGAACGCCTTCAGGTTGGCGAAGATCGCGGTCGGGCGCGTGTACCAGAAGCCGATCAGCAGGTAAGACACCAGGCCCACCGCTTCCCAGCCGAAGAACAGTTGCAGGAAGTTGTTGCTCATCACCAGCATCAGCATCGAGAAGGTGAAGAGCGAGATATAGGCGAAGAAGCGGTTGTAGCCGGGGTCCCCGTCCATGTAGCCGACGGTGTAGATATGGACCATCAGCGAGACGAAGGTCACCACGACCATCATCATCGCGGTCAGCGAGTCGACCAGGAAGCCGACCTCCATCTTCAGGCTGCCGATGGCCATCCACTCGTAGACGGTGCCGTTGTAGCCGGCGCCGTTCATCACGTCGAGCAGCACCATCACCGACAGCACGAAGGAAATGGCCACGCCGAGGATGGTCGAGGTGTGGGCCACGATCCGGCCGCCGCGCGACTCCGAGGAAAACAGGCCAAAGAACTTGGTACCGAACAGGCCGGCGATCGCTGAGCCGACTAGCGGCGCCAGCGCAATCGCGAGCAGCAGGTTGGGGTTGAGCGTGGTTGCCATAGGACGCTTAGTGGTGTGCGGTCGGTGAGTCTTGGGTATCTGCGTAGTGCGGCACGGATCAGTACTTCAGGGTGTCCATGTCGTCCACGTTGATCGTATCCAGGTTGCGGAACAGCACGACCAGGATTGCCAGACCGATTGCCGACTCGGCGGCGGCCACAGTAAGGATGAAGAAAACGAAAACCTGACCAGCCAGGTCGCCCAGGTAATGCGAGAAGGCGACAAAGTTGATGTTCACCGCAAGCAGCATCAGTTCGATCGCCATCAGCAGCACGATCACGTTCTTGCGGTTCAGGAAGATGCCGACGATGCTGATCGCAAACAGGATCGCACCGAGCACGAGGAAGTGGGCGAGAGAGAGCACAGCGTTTCTCCGGGCTTTAGTTCTTATTGGCGGTAGCCGCGGCTTCCGTCTGCGGGTTCTGGACTTCGGCCTGCATCGGCACCAGGCGCACGCGCTCGTCGCGGCGGGTACGCAGCTGCGCCGACACGTCCTGGGCCTTGGTGTCCTTGCGGCGGCGCAGGGTCAGCGCCACGGCGGCGATGATAGCCACCAGCAGGATGATGCCGGCCACTTCGAAGGCGTAGATGTAGTCGGTGTAGATCAGCTTGCCGAGCGCGGCGGTGTTCGAGTAGCCCGGCTCCTGCGAACCGCTGGCGACCACCGGCGTGGTGGTGCCGATGAAGCTGCGCACCAGCACGATCGCCATTTCGGCGATGATCAGCGCGCCCACCACCGAGGCCATCGGCACGTAGGTCCAGAAGTCGCGGCGCAGGTGCTCGATATCGATATCGATCATCATCACCACGAACAGGAACAGCACCATCACCGCGCCGACATAGACCAGCACCAGCAGGATGGCGAGGAATTCCGCCTTGAGCAGCATCCAGATCGCGGCGGCCGTGAAGAACGACAGCACGAGGAACAGTGCGGAATGCACCGGGTTCTTCGCAGTGATGACTTTCAGTGCGGAGAGCACCAGCACCAGCGCAAAGACATAGAAGATGGTGGTCGTGAGTTCCATGGTTCCTATCGGATCCTCTCAGGGCCGTCCGGCACAAGCCTCCCCTTCGGGTGGCCCGCTCCTGCGGCATCCTTGCTTTGGCCCCTCACATTGAAGGGACCGAATTCAAATTCGGTGGCAGAAGCAGCCAGGTCTGGTACTGGTGGCCGCCCTGCCGTGTGGCGCATGCGCCGGTCAGCGATACTTGGCGTCGGCAGCCTTGGCCGCCGCGATCTGCGGCTCGTAGCGGTCGCCCACTGCCAGCAGCATGTCCTTGGTGAAGTACAGGTCGCCGCGCTTCTCGCCGTGGTACTCCAGGATCTGCGTTTCCACGATGGCATCGACCGGGCAGGCCTCTTCGCAGAAACCGCAGAAGATGCACTTGGTCAGGTCGATGTCGTAGCGGGTGGTACGGCGCGTGCCGTCGTTGCGCACGTCCGACTCGATGGTGATTGCCAGTGCCGGGCAAACCGCTTCGCACAGCTTGCAGGCAATGCAGCGCTCTTCGCCGTTCGGATAGCGGCGCAGCGCATGCAGGCCACGGAAGCGCGGCGAGATCGGCGTTTTCTCTTCCGGGAACTGGACGGTGACCTTGCGCGCGAAGAGATAGCGGCCGGTCAGCGCCATGCCCTTGAAGAGTTCCTTCAGGAGCAGGCTGTTGAAGAAGTCCTTGATGGCGAGCAGCATGACGATTGCTTCCTAGTATTTCCACGCGGTGCGCGCTTCGGCGCGCACCGTCGTTTGGCTGTTCAGGGCCAGATGTTCCACGGCGACTTGATCCAGATCGCCACGATGATCAGCCACGCCACGGTCAGCGGAATGAACACCTTCCAGCCCAGGCGCATGATCTGGTCATAGCGGTAGCGCGGGAACGAGGCACGGATCCAGATAAAGACCGACAGCAGCAGGAAAACCTTGATCAGCAGCCAGAAGAAGCCGGGGACTGCGTTGGTGATCACGCTCGAGAACGGAGGCGCCCAGCCGCCCAGGAACATCAGCGCGGTCATTGCCGAGATGATGATCATGTTGATGTACTCGGCCAGGAAGAACAGCGCGAAGCCCATGCCCGAATACTCGATCATGTGGCCGGCCACGATTTCCGACTCGCCTTCCACCACATCGAACGGGTGGCGGTTGGTTTCGGCCACGCCCGAGATGAAGTACACGCCGAACATCGGCAGCAGCGGCAACCAGTTCCACGACAGGATGTTGATGCCCATGTCGGCGAAGTAGCCGGTGTTCTGGCCGTTGACGATAGCCGACAGGTTCAGGCTGCCGGCAACCATCAGCACCGTCACCAGCGCGAAGCCCATGGCGATTTCGTACGACACCATCTGTGCCGCGGCACGCATGGCACCGATAAAGGCGTACTTGGAGTTCGAGGCCCAGCCGGCCAGGATCACGCCGTAGACGCCGACCGAGCTGATCGCCATCACGTACAGCAGGCCGGCGTTGACGTCCGCCATCACCACTTCGGCCTGGAACGGGATCACGGCCCAGACCGCGACGGCAGGCATCAGCACCATCAGCGGCGCGATCAGGTACATGCCGCGGCTGACCTGCGTCGGCATCATGACTTCTTTGAGCAGCAGCTTCAGCACGTCGGCGATCGGCTGCAGCAGGCCGAGCGGGCCCACGCGGTTCGGGCCGAGACGGACGTGCATCCAGCCGATCAGCTTGCGCTCCCACAGGATCAGGTAAGCCACGCACAGCAGCAGGGGCACCACGATCAGCACGGCGCGGATCAGGATCCACAGCGGCGTCCAGTACGCGCCCAGCACGCCCTGCCCTTGCGAGGTAATCCAGTCAATCATGTCTTCTTCTCGCTCTTGTTCTTACGCCGTGGCCACGGCGCCGGTGGTTGCCGGTGCCAGGTCGATGGCCTTCTCTACGGTGACCGTACCGAACATGCCGCCCAGGCCCATGGCCGCCGGCGTTGCCGCGGGCACGCGCACGGTGTTGGCCGGCAGCGTGGCTTCGAGCACGGCCGGCAGCACCACGCTGCCCTGCCCTTGCGTGACGCGGACCGGGTCGCCCGACTGGATGCCCAGGCGGGCAAACAGGTCGGCCGGCAGCGCGATCTGCATGGCGCGGCGCGCGGCGGCGGTCAGCTGCAGCGAGTCTGCGCGGCGCACGATCGGGTCGGCGTGGTAGATAGGCACGTCGGCGATGCGTTCGATGCCGTTGGCGGCAGCGGCGGCCACGCTGATCGACGCGTCAGTGGCATTGTTCAGCTGAGCCTCGACCGGAGCCGACAGCACTTCGGCACGGACCGATTCGGCGGTTTCGTAGTCGAAGCCGGCGACGTCCAGCAGGTTGCCCAGCACGCGCAGCACCTTCCAGCCCGGGCGCGACTCGCCCAGGGCGCGGACCACGCCATTGAAACTCTGTGCCTTGCCTTCGCAGTTGACGAACGTGCCGGAGGTTTCGGTGAACGGCGTCACCGGCAGGATCACGTCGGCGTACTGCATGGCCGCTTCCGAACGGAACGGCGACAGCACCACCACGGTGTTGGCCTGCGACAGCGCGGCCAGTGCCTTGCCCGGATCGGCGGTATCGAATTCCGGCTCGGTGTTCAGCAGGATGTAGGCCTTGCGCGGCGTGTCCAGCATCGCCTGCGCATTGGCGCCGCCATGCTTTGGCAGCGCGCCGGCGATGTAGCCGCCGACGGTGTTGGCGGCTTCGGTCAGGAAGCCCAGCGTCGCACCGGTCTCGGTGGCAATCCACTGTGCCAGCGCGTGCAGCGCCGAGAATTGCGGATGGCGCACGGCCTCGTTGCCGAGGAACACGGCACGGCGCTCGCCTTGCAGCAGCGCTTCTGCCGCCTTGGCGGCGACGTCGCCGCCATCGAAACCATCGGTGCCGGCCGGGGCGGCGACGCCCTTGGCGGCGGCAACGGCACGGGCCACGCCGGCAAGCGCGGCGGTCCAGCCGGACGGTGCCACGTCGATGCGGGTCGCCGGCATCAGCAGGTCTTCGCCACCAGCGCCCAGCACGGTCACGCGGGCACCCTTCTTGGTTGCCTGGCGCAGGCGCGAGGCCAGCAGCGGATGATCCTTGCGCAGCGACGAGCCGATCACCAGCACGCGTTGCAGCGCGGTGACGTCAGCCACCGGCAGGCCGAGCCACGGCGCGCCCTTCAGCGCGGCCGAGAAGTCGGACTGGCGCAGGCGGAAGTCGACGTTATCGCTGCCGAGGCCGCGCACCAGCTTGCCCAGCAGGAACAGCTCTTCCAGCGTGCTGTGCGGGCTGGCCAGCGCGGCGATCTGGTCGGCGCCATGCTCGCGCTTGATGCCGGCCAGGCCGTTGGCCACGTATTCCAGCGCGGTCTGCCAGTCGGTTTCCATCCACTCGCCGCCCTGCTTGAGCAGCGGGCGGGTCAGGCGGTCGGCACTGTTCAGGCCTTCATACGAGAAGCGGTCCTTGTCGGAGATCCAGCACTCGTTGATGTCTTCGTTTTCCAGCGGCAGCACGCGCATCACGCGCTGGTTCTTGGTCTGCACCACCAGGTTCGCGCCAAGGCCATCGTGCGGCGACACCGACTTGCGGCGGGCCAGTTCCCAGGTACGGGCCGAGTAGCGGAACGGCTTGCTGGTCAGCGCGCCGACCGGGCACAGGTCGATCATGTTGCCCGACAGTTCCGAGTCAACGGTCTTGCCGACGAAGGTGGTGATTTCCGAGTGCTCGCCGCGGTTGAGCATGCCCAGCTCCATCACGCCGGCCACTTCCTGGCCAAAGCGCACGCAGCGGGTGCAGTGGATGCAGCGGGTCATCTCCTCCATGGAGATCAGCGGGCCCACGTTCTTGTGGAACACCACGCGCTTCTCTTCCTTGTAGCGCGACTCCGAGGCACCGTAGCCCACGGCCAGATCCTGCAGCTGGCACTCGCCGCCCTGATCGCAGATCGGGCAATCCAGCGGGTGGTTGATCAGCAGGAATTCCATCACGGACTTCTGCGCCTTGACTGCCTTCTCCGAATTGGTGAAGACCTTCATGCCGGGGGTTACCGGCGTGGCGCAGGCAGGCAGCGCCTTCGGGGCCTTCTCGACCTCGACCAGGCACATGCGGCAGTTGGCCGCGATGGACAGTTTGCGGTGGTAGCAGAAGTGCGGGATGTAGGTGCCCAGCTTGCGGGCCGCTTCCATCACCAGGCTGCCCTCAGCAACCTCAACCTTCTTGCCGTCGATCTCTAGTTCAACCATGTTCTGCCACGCTTAGATGTAGGCCGGAACCATGCACTGCTTGTGTTCGACGTGATACTCGAACTCTTTCCAGTAGTGCTTGAGCATGCCGCGGACCGGCATCGCCGCGGCATCGCCGAGCGCGCAGATGGTGCGGCCCATGATGTTTTCCGCGACGTTGTTGAGCAGGTCCAGGTCTTCCTGGCGCCCCTCTCCGTGTTCGATGCGATTGACCATGCGGTAGAGCCAGCCGGTGCCTTCGCGGCACGGCGTGCACTGCCCGCACGATTCCTCAAAATAGAAGTACGACAGGCGCAGCAGCGAGCGGACCATGCAGCGCGTCTCGTCCATCACGATCACCGCGCCCGAGCCCAGCATCGAGCCGGCCTTGGCAATCGAGTCGTAGTCCATGTCGGACGCCATCATCAGGTCGCCCGGCACCACCGGCGCCGACGAGCCACCCGGGATCACCGCCTTGATGCGCTTGCCGCCACGCATGCCGCCGGCCAGTTCCAGCAGCTTGGCGAACGGCGTGCCCAGCGGGATCTCATAGTTGCCGGGACGCTCGACGTCGCCCGAGATCGAGAAGATCTTGGTGCCGCCGTTGTTCGGCTTGCCCAGCTTCAGGTAATTCTCCGGACCGATGGCCAGCAGGAACGGCACCGCGGCAAACGTCTCGGTGTTGTTGATGGTGGTCGGCTTGCCGTACAGGCCAAAGCTGGCCGGGAACGGCGGCTTGAAACGCGGCTGGCCCTTCTTGCCTTCCAGCGATTCGAGCAGCGCGGTTTCCTCGCCGCAGATGTAGGCGCCATAACCGTGGTGCGCATGCAGCTGGAAGCTGAAGCCCGAGCCCAGGATGTTGTCGCCCAGGAAGCCGGCAGCACGCGCCTCTTCGAGGGCTTCCTCGAAGATCTTGTACTCATTCCAGATCTCGCCGTGGATGTAGTTGTAGCCCACGGTGATGCCCATCGCATACGCGCCGATGGCCATGCCTTCGATCAGCGAGTGCGGGTTGAAGCGAATGATGTCGCGGTCCTTGAACGTGCCAGGCTCGCCTTCATCGGTGTTGCAGACCAGGTATTTCTGACCCGGGAACGTACGCGGCATGAAGCTCCACTTCAGGCCGGTCGGGAAACCCGCGCCGCCGCGGCCACGCAGGCCCGACGCCTTGACGTCGGCGATCACCTGCTCGGGCGGGATCTTCTCGGTCAGGATGCGCTTCAGTTGCTGGTAGCCGCCACGCTTGACGTAGTCTTCCAGGTGCCAATTCTTGCCGTCCAGGCCGGCCAGGATCAGCGGCTGGATATGGCGGTCGTGCAGACTGGTCATGTTACTTGCCCCCCTTTGCAGCTTCAGCGGCTTCGCTCTTGAGCTCATCGACAAGCGCGTCGAGCTTGTCGTCGCTCATGAAGCTGCACATGCGGGTGTTGTTGACGATCATCACCGGCGCGTCGCCGCAAGCGCCCATGCACTCGCCCTCTTTCAGGGTGAAGCAGCCGTCAGCGGTGGTCTCGTTGTAGTCGATCCCGAGCTTGCGCTTCAGGTACTCGCCAGCCCGCTCGCCGCCCGACAACGCGCACGGCAGGTTGGTGCAGACGGCGAGCTTGAATTTGCCCACCGGCTTGGTGTCGTACATGTTGTAGAAGGTCGCCACCTCTTCCACCCACACGGGCGGCATCTCGAGGTAGCTGGCGACGAACTGCATGACTTCGGGGGAAACCCAGCCCACCTCGCCCTGTGCCACGGCAAGCGCCGCCATCACGGCCGACTGCTTCTGGTCGGCCGGATACTTCGCGATCGCGCGATCGATTTCCTTGAGAGCTTCTGCTGATAGCATGGTCATTGCAGTAAAACGGCGGAGGCAGCGCCACTGGGCGTACATCCGCAGGTTTGCAGCCGTCGCTGCCGTTCCGCCGGCGGGCCTTAGGCCTTGCCGGTCCGCCGCGGGTCTTCCGGGCCGCTCCGCTCAGCGGAGCACCTCGGAAAGCGCCCGGATCGTCGTCCGGGCCGGCGGTCCGTGATTAGCGGTCGATCTCGCCGAAGACGATGTCTTGCGTGCCGATGATCGTTACCGCGTCAGCAATCATGTGTCCCTTGGCCATTTCGTCCAGCGCGGCCAGGTGCGGGAAGCCAGGTGCACGGATCTTCAGACGGTACGGCTTGTTCGCGCCGTCCGAGATCGCGTAGATACCGAACTCGCCCTTCGGGTGTTCCACCGCTGCGTACGCTTCGCCTTCGGGCACGTGGATGCCTTCGGTGAACAGCTTGAAGTGGTGGATCAGTTCTTCCATGTTGGACTTCATGTCCACGCGCGAGGGCGGCGCCACCTTGTGGTTATCGGTGATCACCGGGCCCGGGTTGCGGCGCAGCCATTCGATGCACTGCTTGATGATGCGGTTGGACTGGCGCATCTCTTCCACGCGCACCAGGTAGCGCGCGTAGCAGTCGCCACCCACACCCACCGGCACGTCGAAGTCCATCTTGTCGTACACCTCGTACGGCTGCTTCTTGCGCAGGTCCCACTCGATGCCCGAGCCACGCAACATCGGGCCGGTAAAGCCCATCTGCAGCGCACGTTCCGGACTGACCACGCCGATGTCCACGAGGCGCTGCTTCCAGATCCGGTTGTCGGTCAGCAGCGTCTCGTACTCGTCGACGTACTTCGGGAAACGGTTGGTGAAATCCTCGATGAAGTCCAGCAGCGAGCCCGAACGCGCTTCGTTCATCACCTTGATGGCACGCTCGTTGTGGATCTTCGAGGCACGATATTGCGGCATCGTGTCAGGCAGGTCGCGGTAGACGCCGCCCGGCCGATAGTAGGCCGCGTGCATGCGCGCGCCCGACACCGCCTCGTACATGTCGAACAGGTCTTCGCGCTCGCGGAAGGCGTACAGGAACACCGCCATCGCGCCCACGTCGAGTGCGTGCGCACCGATCCACATCAAGTGGTTCATGATGCGGGTGATTTCGTCGAACATCACGCGGATGTACTGCGCGCGGACCGGCACTTCCAGGCCCAGCAGGCGCTCGATCGCCATCACGTAGGCGTGCTCGTTGGACATCATCGACACGTAGTCGAGACGGTCCATGTAGGGCACGTTCTGGATCCAGGACTTCTGTTCAGCCAGCTTTTCGGTGGCACGGTGCAGCAGGCCGATATGCGGGTCGGCGCGTTGGATGACTTCGCCGTCCAGCTCGAGCACCAGGCGCAGCACGCCGTGCGCGGCCGGGTGCTGCGGGCCGAAGTTCAGGGTGTAATTCTTGATATCTGCCATGGCGCGTTCTCAGTGCTCCAAACCGCCGTACTTGTCCTCGCGGATCACGCGCGGCGTGACTTCGCGCGGCTCGATCGTGACCGGCTGGTAGATGACCCGCTTCTGTTCGGGGTCGTAGCGCATCTCGACGTAGCCGGAGACCGGGAAATCCTTGCGGAACGGATGGCCGACGAAACCGTAGTCGGTCAGGATGCGGCGCAGGTCCGGGTGGCCGTCGAACACGATGCCGTAGAAATCGAACGCTTCGCGCTCGAACCAGTTCACCGAGTTCCAGACGTCGATCAGGCTGGCCACCACCGGGAAATCGTCCTCCGGGGCGAACACGCGCAGGCGCACGCGCCAGTTGTGGGTCACCGACAGCAGGTGCGACACGGCGGCAAAGCGCGGGCCGTCCCAGGCGCCGTCGCCGAAGTCGGAATAGTCCACGCCGCACAGGTCGATCAGCTGCTCGAAGCGCAGCGAGGGATCGTCGCGCAGGATGCGGGCGGCTTCCAGGTAGTCGTCGGCCTTGACGATCAGCGTCAGTTCGCCGGTCGCCTCGATCAGTTTCTGCACGCGCTTGCCGAGAGCCTTCTCGAGCGCGGCCTTCAGGATGTCGAGCTTCGCCATTTCAGCCCTTGCGCGCGATGGTGTTGGTACGCTTGATCTTGTTCTGCAGCTGGATCACGCCGTAGATCAGCGCTTCGGCCGTCGGCGGGCAGCCCGGCACGTAGATATCCACCGGCACGATCCGGTCGCAACCACGCACCACCGAGTACGAATAGTGGTAGTAGCCGCCGCCGTTGGCGCACGAGCCCATCGAGATCACCCAGCGCGGTTCCGCCATCTGGTCGTAGACCTTGCGCAGCGCGGGGGCCATCTTGTTGCACAGCGTGCCGGCCACGATCATCACGTCCGACTGGCGCGGCGACGGGCGGAACACCACGCCGAAGCGGTCCAGGTCATAGCGCGCCGCGCCGGCATGCATCATTTCCACGGCACAGCAGGCCAGGCCGAAAGTCATCGGCCACAGCGACCCGGTGCGGGTCCAATTGATCAGCTTGTCAGCAGTAGTCGTGACAAAGCCTTCGTTGAGAACGCCTTCGATTGCCATTTCACATCACTCCCAATCGAGCGCGCCCTTTTTCCAGATGTAGACGAAGCCCACGATGAATTCCAGCAGAAACACGCCCATGGCGATGAATCCCGGCCAGCCGATATCCCTCAGGGCAACACCCCACGGAAACAGGAAGGCGGTTTCGAGATCGAACAGGATAAAAAGGATGGCGATGAGGTAGTAGCGCACGTCGAACTTCATGCGCGCATCCTCGAACGCTTCGAAGCCGCACTCGTACGGCGACAGCTTCGCGGGATCGGGCTTGTTCGGACCGAGGATCCGACCAATCGACATCAGTGCCACGCCGAGCACGACACCGAAGATGATGAAGATGAGAACGGGGAAGTAGGCTTCGAGATTCAAGGTACGGCCAGCCTTATCTGGAATGTTGTCAACAGCACCAGCTGAAGCGGCGTCCTGTTGCCCACCCCAGGCGCTAAGCCACGAGAATCATGGCGCGCCGCCTTGCGGACTGCCGGAGTCCCACGCTCGGGTGCATTGCCCGGCCAGGGACTCCGATCAAGTTGTTTGGTGCCGACGGCGAGACTCGAACTCGCACAGCTTTCGCCACTACCCCCTCAAGATAGCGTGTCTACCAATTTCACCACGTCGGCTGGGGGAGAAACAATATTGCCTGGCGCCGGGTTTTCAGGCCCTTCAGGACTCTCGCTGGGGCGTTTCGCCTTCGCTCAAGACCCATCGCTGGGGAATCGTTTCAAGCCTTGCATTCTAACCTAAATTTCTTGCTTTGTTCAACGCACAACTGCAAAAAAACTCAGGAATCCGCCGCAAGGCAATCGGATTATTTCGGTACAGCGGGACCTGCGGGCGCCGAAGCGCCAGCAGCGGCGGCCGGGGCAGCGGCCGGAGCCGATGCGCCTGCCGTGGCCGGTGCCGAAGCCGGGGCGGCGCCCATCACGCCCAGCGATGCAGCGGGCTTGTAGTTGCCCAGCAACGTCAGCGCCAGCGTGGACACGAAGAACAGCGTGGCCAGCACGGCGGTGGTACGCGACAGGAAGTTTGCCGAGCCGGTGGCACCGAACAGGCTGCCCGAGGCGCCCGAGCCGAATGCCGCGCCCACATCGGCGCCCTTGCCATGCTGGATCAGCACCAGGCCAATCACGCCCAGGGCCGACAGCACCTGCAACACCACCAACAAAGTCTTGAAGATTGCCATTTGATTTAAATAAGCGTTACTTGCCTGGTTACTGCCCGACCGGAACGATGGGAACGATCGGAACGGCCGGCATTCAGGCGTTGCCGATCGCGAGAAAATCTTCCGATTTCAGCGAGGCGCCGCCAATCAGGCCCCCGTCGATATCGGCCATGGAAAACAATTCGGCCGCATTGTCCGGCTTGACGCTGCCGCCGTAGAGGATGGCCATGCGCTCGGCCACGCCCGCGTCGCGCGCCGCCACCTTGCCGCGCAGGAAGGCATGCACGGCCTGCGCCTGTGCGTTGGTCGCGGTCTTGCCGGTGCCGATCGCCCAAACCGGCTCATAGGCCAGCACCACGCGGCTCAACTGCTCCACCGACAGCGCGTCCAGCACTGCCTGCAGCTGGCGGCCAACGACGGCCTCGGTCTGACCGGCCTCGCGCTCGGCCAGCGTTTCGCCGACGCAGACCACCGGGACGATACCGAACTCCAGTGCGCGCAGCGCCTTGGCGGCGACGACCTGGTCGGTCTCGCCATGGTAGGTGCGGCGCTCCGAGTGGCCAACCAATGCATAAGTGCAGCCAAACTCACCCAGCATGGAGGCGGCCACTTCGCCCGTGAAGGCACCGCGCGCCTCCGCCGAGACGTCTTGCGCACCCCAGGTCACTTGCGAGCCGTTCAGCACCGCCTGGCATTGTGCAAGATAGGGGAACGGTGCGCACACCGCCAGCGACGCACGCGCCACGCCGGCCTTGATTCCCTCCAGCAGCGCCGCGTTCGCAGCCAGGCTGCCATGCATCTTCCAATTGCCGATGACGAGCTTTTGTCTCACGAAGTGCCCCTCCAAAATCAAACCCGCTATTGTAGCGTGTGGCAGGGGCGGGACGCTACCGCCGCCCGACAACGGCGGGCGGCGGCATTTCGTTGCGTGGTTTCAGCGCCAGCGCACGGCGCGCGGCCTCACCAGGTCAGCACGATCTTGCCAATGTGCTCGCTCGACTCCATCAGGCGGTGCGCGTCGGCGGCCTGCGCGGCCGGGAACACCTGGTGGATCACCGGCTTGATCTTGCCGGCGGCCAGCAGCGGCCACACCTGCTCATGCAGCGCGGCTGCGATCTTGCCCTTGAACGATGCCGGACGCGGCCGCAGCGTCGAGCCGGTCACGGTGATGCGGCGGCGCAGGATATCGCCGAGCGGGATCTCGGCCTTGGCACCACCGAGCAGCGCGATGATGACGATACGGCCGTCGTCGGCGATGCACTTCAACTCGCGTGCCAGGTACGGACCGGCGACCATGTCGAGGATCACGTCGGCGCCCTTGCCGCCGGTCAGCGCCGCCACCTCGGCAACGAAGTCCTGCGTCTTGTAGTTGATCGCGCGATCGGCGCCCAGGTCCTCGCACGCCTTGCACTTTTCATCGGTGCCGGCGGTGACGAACACCTTGAAGCCCAGCGCCTTGGCGATCTGGATCGCGGTGGTGCCGATGCCGCTGGAGCCGCCCTGGATCAGCAGCGTTTCGTCCTTGCCACGCGGGCCCTGGCCCAGGTAGCCGCGGTCGAATACATTGCTCCACACCGTAAAGAAGGTTTCCGGCAGCGCGGCGGCTTCGATATCGCTGAGGCCATCAGGGGCTGGCAATACCTGCGCCAGCGGCGCGGTGCACAGCTGCGCGTAGCCACCGCCCTGCACCAGCGCGCAAACGCGATCGCCCACCTTGAGGCCGAAGCGGTTGTCCGCATGAGACAGGTCACCGCCGACCACCACGCCCGCCACTTCCAGGCCGGGCAGGTCCGACGCACCGGGCGGCACCGGATAGTTGCCGGTGCGCTGGAACACGTCCGGGCGGTTCACGCCGGCGGCTGCCACGCGGATCAGCACCTCGCCCGCGGCGGGCACCGGATCGGGCCGCTCGGTCAGCTGGAGGACTTCGGGGGCGCCGTATTCGCGGATCTCGATGGCTTGCATGCTTCTCTGCTCCTTGTCTTTGCTCGGTGTGAGCCTTCGCTCGATGGGTTGCCGCAGTGTAAACAAAAAAACGGCCGGGCATTGCCCGGCCGTTTCTTCGCGGCGCCGCCTTGCGGCGGCACCTATGGGACAGTACTGCCCCGCTTACTGCTGCTGCTCCGAGCCGCCGGCCGGCGCTGCCGGGGCAGCACCTTCGCCAGCGTTGATCGGGCTGATGCTGCCGCCCTCTTCGGCCAGCGCGGCCTTCAGCGACAGGCGCAGCCGGCCCTTCTCGTCGGCCTGGATCAGCTTGACGCGGACCTGCTGGCCTTCCTTCAGCCAGTCCTTGATGTCCTTCACACGCTCGTTGACGATTTCCGAGATGTGCAGCAGGCCATCCTTGCCCGGCAGGATGTTGACGATGGCGCCGAAGTCCAGCAGCTTCAGCACGGTGCCGTTGTAGATCTTGCCCACTTCGGCTTCGGCGGTGATGCCTTCGATGCGGCGCTTGGCTTCGGCCATGCCTTCGGTCGAGGTCGAGGCGATGGTGATGGTGCCGTCTTCCTGGATGTCGATGGTGGTACCGGTTTCCTTGGTCAGCGCCTGGATGGTCGAACCGCCCTTGCCGATCACTTCGCGGATCTTGTCCGGATGGATCTTCATGGTGATCATGCGCGGCGCGTGCTCCGACAGCTCGGTGCGGGCGTGGCCCATCGCTCCCTGCATGTTCGACAGGATATGCAGGCGGCCTTCCTTGGCCTGCGCCAGCGCGACCTGCATGATCTCCTTGGTGATGCCCTGGACCTTGATGTCCATCTGCAGCGCGGTAATGCCGTTGTCGGTACCCGCAACCTTGAAGTCCATGTCACCCAGGTGATCTTCATCGCCCAGGATGTCGGTCAGCACGGCAAACTTGTTGCCTTCCAGGATCAGGCCCATGGCCACGCCGGCCACGTGCGCCTTGACCGGAACGCCGGCGTCCATCAGTGCCAGGCAGCCGCCGCAGACCGAAGCCATCGACGACGAACCGTTGGATTCGGTGATTTCCGAAACCAGGCGGATGGTGTAGGCGAATTCATCGTCCTTCGGCAGCACCGGGATCAGTGCGCGCTTGGCCAGGCGGCCGTGGCCGATTTCGCGGCGCTTCGGGCTGCCCACGCGGCCGGTTTCACCGGTGGCGAACGGGGGCATGTTGTAGTGGAGCATGAAGCGGTCGCGGTACTCGCCGGCGAGCGCGTCGATGATCTGCTCGTCGCTCTTGGTGCCCAGCGTGGCCACCACCAGTGCCTGCGTCTCGCCGCGGGTGAACAGCGCCGAGCCGTGCGCGCGCGGCAGCACCGACGAACGGATCTCGATCGGGCGCACGGTGCGGGTGTCGCGGCCATCGATGCGCGGCTCGCCGTTCAGGATCTGGCCGCGCACGATCTTGGCTTCCAGGTCGAACATGATGTTGCCGACTTCCACCTTGTCGGCTTCCACACCGGCGTCTGCCAGCGCGGCGGCCACCTTGAGCGACACTTCCTTCAGCTTCTGGCTGCGGGCCGACTTCTGGCGCAGCTGATAGGCTTCCTGCAGCAGCGGCTGCGCGACTTCGGTGACCTTGGCGATCAGCGGCTCGTTCTTGGCAGCCGCGGTCCAGTCCCACTCGGCCTTGCCGCCTTCGCGCACCAGTTCATGGATGGCGTTGATGGCGATCTGCATCTGCTCGTGGCCATAGACCACGGCGCCCAGCATCACGTCTTCGGACAGCTGGTTGGCTTCCGATTCCACCATCAGCACGGCGCGCTCGGTGCCGGCGACGATCAGGTCCAGGTCCGAAGCGGCGATCTGCGGGCGGGTCGGGTTCAGCAGGTACTGGCCGTCCTTGTAGCCCACGCGCGCGGCGCCCACCGGGCCGCTGAACGGGATGCCCGACACGGCCAGCGCGGCCGACGCGCCGATCAGCGCGGGGATGTCGGCGGGCACTTCCGGGTTCAGCGAAATCACGTGCACCACGACCTGGACTTCGTTGTAGAAGCCTTCCGGGAACAGCGGACGCAGCGGACGGTCGATCAGGCGCGAGGTCAGCGTCTCGTTTTCCGACGGACGGCCTTCACGCTTGAAGAAGCCGCCGGGGATCTTGCCGGCCGCATAGGTCTTCTCGATGTAGTCGACGGTCAGCGGGAAGAAGTCCTGGCCCGGCTTCGGGTTCTTGGCGGCGACCACGGTCGCCAGCACTACGGTGTCTTCCACATCGACCAGCACGGCACCGCCGGCCTGGCGGGCGATTTCGCCAGTTTCCATGCGGACCGTGTGCTGGCCCCATTGGAATTCCTTGACGATCTTGTTGAACATGGACATGTGCATTCCTTGTCTTGCGGGCACGCCGCAATCATTGCGCAGCGTGCCACGCCTGCGTTCTCAGCCGCAGGCTAACTGCCGGAGACAGCTGCAGTCGCAGGGAAGTGCTATGCCATTCCAGCGCGGCACTGTTGCCGATGCCGCGCTGGAATGACACAAAGCCCTGTTTCCTTGGCCGGTCCGGATACTAAACCCAAAAAAAAGAACAACTTACTCCGTTGCGCGCCTTGCCGCAACGGGGTTCCGGCGAATCGGAGTCCTCGCCGGAAGCAGTGAAGCGAAAATCACTCCATCAACCTGCTGCATTGCCGGCAGGGGCGTAATCACCCGACCAGAAATGCAAAATGCCTGCCCCAGCAATGCTGAAGCAGGCATCCAGGCCTCACGCGAAACCGTGCAAACCCAGGAATCGCGCTGCCATCGTACGCAACCTCTTGCGCAAGCTTACTTGCGCAGGCCCAGCTTTTCGATCAGGGCGCGGTAGCGGTCGGCGTCGTTGGACTTGAGGTAGTCCAGCAGGCGGCGGCGGCGGCTCACCATGCGCAGCAGGCCGCGGCGGCTGTGGTGATCCTTCATGTTGGCCTTGAAGTGCGGGGTCAGTTCGTTGATGCGGGTGGTCAGCAGGGCCACTTGCACTTCGGGGCTGCCGGTGTCGTTGGCGCCACGGGCGAACTGCTTGATGACTTCGGACTTGTTGATATCGGCGACTGCCATGATGATTTCCTTTCACTTGCGAACGCTACAGCGCGGGATGCGCCGCTTGCGTCGTGTCACGGGGATTGCCGCGATACGGCGCGAGGCCGATCGACGACAGCCGCACATTATAGCCGAAAAGGGCCGCAGGGAGAACCGCGGCGCCTTCGCGGCGCTCCTGCGCTCAGGGGCGCTCCATCCGGCACGTGGTCGGCAACGTGGTTTGCGCCGTCTTCAGCTTGCGCACCGTGCGGAAGCCGTAGCCCGAGCCCTCGTTGTCGAACCGCACCGCACCGCCCTGCTTTTCCATCACCGAAACATAGAGCGGCTGCAGTACCTGGTGGTCCTCGGCGCGGATGGTGGCCTCGTGGAAGTCGTTGACGTACCGCATGTTCTCCAGCGCCCGCGCCACCTTCACCGCGTCGGTTGAGCCCGCCTTCTCGATCGCGCGTGCCAGCATTTCCACCATCATCTGCATGCGCAGATGCACGTAATCATCCTTCGGCTCCGGGTAACGCGCGCGGAACTGCTGGTAAAACGCGTCCGAGGCAGCGCCGCCCACGTTCGGGTGCCATTCGGCCACGGCCAGCACACGGCCGACGCCGGCATCACCCATTGCCGCGGGCGCGCCCAGGCCATTGCCGTAGAAGGTGTAGAACTTGGCCTGCAACCCACCCTCGCGCGCAGCCTTGACCATCAGCGTCAGGTCGTTGCCCCAGTTGCCAGTGATGACGGCGTCCGCGCCACTCGCCTTGATCTTGGCGATATAGGGGGCAAAATCCTTGATCTTGCCGATCGGATGGAACTCGTCGCCAACGATCTGGACGTCGGGGCGACGCGCGGCCAGCATCTCGCGTGCCGAACGCGCCACCTGGTGGCCGAAGCTGTAGTCCTGGTCGATCAGGTAGACCTTGCGCACGGACTGGTCCTGCCGGATCACCTCTGTCAGCGCCTGCATGCGCATGTCGGCGCTGGCGTCGAAGCGGAAATGCCAGAAGCTGCAGTTCTCGTTGGTCAGGCTAGGATCGACCGCCGAATAGTTCAGGAACAGCACGCGCGCATCGGGCTGGCGCGCATTGTGGCGGTTGATGGCCGAGATCAGTGCCCCGGCCACGGCCGAACTGTTGCCCTGCAGGACGAACGGAATACGCCGGTCAGTCAGGGCGCGCAACTGGATCAGGCTTTCGTCGACGTTGCCCTTGCTGTCGAACGTCACCAGCTCGAAGGGCCGCGCGCCGTCGGCAGTCTTGACGCCGCCGCGGGCATTGACGCGCTCGATCGCCAGGCGCAGGTTGCGCGCCACTGCCTCGCCCGCGTTGGCAAACGGGCCGGAAAGGCCGTCGATCATCCCCAGCCGGATCGGCTCCTGAGCGGACGCACCTGCCGACGCACCCGCCGCCACCACCAGCAACACGCCGCCCAGCCAACTCCGCCACCGCGCCATACCCTGCATAGTCTCTCCCGGAAAGCGGTGGATGGTACGGCAGCACGCCGGTCGGGCGCAAATGACGGCCGCCTGCGCAGCATTCGCCGGGATTTGGCGCGGATCCCGTCACATTGGGCGAAGTAGCGGCAGAAAGCAGCGCCAAGGGCACCCAAGGGCAGGCGCGGGACTACACTTTCGATATCAACAAAGCATTGACCGAGGCCGTCATGAACCCTGCAATCGCCGGCAGCGCCCGCCGGCTCTCCCTGGCGCTTGCTGCCGCCCTGCTCTGCGCGTGCAGCACACTGATGCCGGTCCAGGAAGGCACCAAGCTGGTCGGCCAGCCCAAGGCGGCGGTCCAGGCGATGTTCGGGCCGCCCACCGATATCTACAACCTGCCCGACGGCACTTCGCGCTGGATCTATTCCCAGCAGCCAATGGGCCAGTACGCCTATGGCGCCGAGTTCGACCGCAACGGCAACCTGACCAGCTTCCGCAACATGCTGTCGACGCTGGAGCTGTACAAGGCGCAGGTCGGCACCTGGACCCGCGAGGACGTCGCCGAGCATTTCGGCGTGACCCGCCTGCCGGTCGAGTATTTTCCGCGGATGCGCAATGAGGTCTGGTCCTACCGCTTCCGCCATGAAGACGTATGGCCGTCGCTGTTCCACTTCTATTTCGACGATGCCGGCGTGCTGCGCCGCACGCAGATCACGCCCGACCCGCTCTACGACCCCGATGAAAGATTCCGCCGATGGTAGACGCTCAGGAAAAAGCCCGCCATCCCCGGGTCGGGAATGGCGGGCTTGGTCCGTACGCTCAGGCCGGGTAAGCCGTCCGCCGTCTAACGCAGAAGCCTTGGTCAGATCTGCGGATTGATCTTTTGCACGGCCTTGTCGTGCAGCTTGTTCAGCGCGGCCAGGTAGGCCTTGGCCGAAGCGGCGACGATATCCGGGTCGGTACCCACGCCGTTGACGATGCGGCCGGCCTTGGACAGGCGCACGGTCACTTCGCCCTGGGCCTCGGTACCGCCGGTGATCGCGTTCACCGAATACAGCACCATCTCGGCGCCGCTGGACACGCGCGACTCGATCGCATGCAGCGTGGCATCCACCGGGCCGTTGCCCTCGCCTTCGCCACTCTGCTCCTTGCCATCCATGCTGAACACCACGCGCGCATGCGGGCGCTCGCCCGTCTCGGAGCGCTGCGACAGCGAGATGAAGCGGAAGTGCTCGTTGGCGTCGTGCTGGGCCTCGTTCGAGACGATCGCCATGATGTCTTCATCAAAGATCTCGGCCTTCTGGTCGGCCAGCTCCTTGAAGCGCGTGAAGGCGGCGTTGACTTCGCTCTCGCTGTCCAGCTCGATGCCGAGTTCCTGCAGGCGCTGCTTGAAGGCGTTGCGGCCCGACAGCTTGCCCAGCACGATCTTGTTGGCGGACCAGCCCACGTCCTCCGCTCGCATGATCTCGTAGGTGTCGCGCGCCTTGAGCACGCCATCCTGGTGGATGCCCGACGCATGCGCGAAGGCATTGGCGCCGACCACGGCCTTGTTCGGCTGCACCACGAAACCGGTGATCTGCGACACCAGCTTGGAGGCCGGCACGATCTGCGTGGTATCCACGCCGACGTCCATGTCGAAGTAGTCGCGACGGGTCTTCACCGCCATCACTACCTCTTCCAGGCTGGTATTGCCGGCGCGTTCGCCAAGGCCGTTGATGGTGCACTCGACCTGGCGCGCACCGCCCAGCTTGACCGCTGCCAGCGAGTTGGCCACGGCCATGCCGAGGTCGTTATGGCAGTGCACCGACCAGATCGCCTTGTCCGAGTTGGGGATGCGCTCGCGCACCGAGCGGATCAGCTCAGCGTAGCCCTCGGGCACGGCATAGCCCACGGTGTCCGGCAGGTTGATGGTGGTCGCGCCCTCGGCGATCACGCCTTCGAGCACGCGGCACAGGAAGTCCATGTCCGAGCGGCTGCCGTCTTCGGGCGAGAACTCGATATCGTCGGTGAACTGGCGCGCAAAGCGCACCGCCAGGCGCGCCTGCTCGTACACCTGGTCAGGCGTCATGCGCAGCTTCTTCTCCATGTGCAGCGCGGACGTCGCGATAAAGGTGTGGATGCGGAACGAATTCGCAGGCTTGAGCGCCTCGGCAGCGCGGGCGATGTCCTTGTCGTTGGCGCGGGCCAGCGAGCAGATGGTCGAGTCCTTGACCACCTGGGCGATCGAGCGGATCGCTTCGAAGTCACCGTTGGAGCTGGCCGCAAAGCCGGCCTCGATCACATCGACCCTCAGGCGTTCCAGCTGGCGCGCGATGCGGATCTTTTCCTCGCGGGTCATGGAAGCGCCGGGCGACTGCTCGCCGTCACGCAAGGTGGTGTCGAAAATGATGAGTTTGTCAGACATTTTGTGGAGCTCCTGTGTAGCTTTCTGGTGTGCTGTCCCCGGCATGCTGTGTCCGGGGCTTACCGCCTGTTCCGCGCTCCACGGCTGTGGAATGCAAAACGCCCCGGCGTGCACAAGCAGGCCGGGGCGTTGGTGTTCCTTACGGATTCCGTGCTAAGGGTTGCGTTGTCCTCAGCGCGCGCGCGTCCCGACCTGATGGCCTAGTAGGCCACCTAGGGTGGTGCGGGCGATTAGGACTTGGCGCGAAATCATGGGACCGACTATAGCCGGTTTGGCGCGCCCGTGCAATACAGGGTTTTTGCCGAACGCGCCTTCGCGTTGCCGCGGGCATCAGCCCTTGGGCGGGATGCGCAGCTTCTGGCCCGGGTAGATCTTGTCGGGATGCGACAGCATCGGCTTGTTGGCCTCGAAGATCTTGTTGTACTCGGCGCCGTTGCCGTAGGCGGCCTGAGCGATTGCCCACAGCGTGTCGCCCTTCACCACGGTATGCCACTGCGATTCGGACGACTCGACGTTGACCGACATCTTGTCCTCAACCTTGTCCACCCCTTCGACGTTGCCTGCGCACAGGATGATCTTCTCGCGCGTGGCCTGGTCGGGCGCCACGCCGAACACCGTCACCAGCCCCTGCGAGCCATCCACCTGCACCATCAGCCCGGTGGCATCCAGTCCCATCTTCTTGATGTATGCCTCGATCGCATCGCCCGCGGCACGGTTGGCGGCATCTACCTTTTCGGCCGATGCATCTGCCGCCGCGGCCTGCTGCGCCGCCTTGGCCTCGCCGGTGCCGAACAGCTTTTCCCCCGCTTCCTTGATGAAGTCGAACATGCCCATGACATCCTCCTGACGGTAAGTGGAAAACACTGCAGAGTGCCACGGCCAGTGGCCGCGGCGTAAAAACAATTGTGAAACCGGGAAAGCACGAAGGGCGCCGTAGCGCCCTTCCCTGCCCGCAACACTCAATCGTTGCCGCCGTTTCCGCCATTGCCGCTTTCGCGCACCTTGCGGATTCCGCCGGGCTGCCCATGGATGGCACGCCAGCCCCACAGCACGTAACCCGAGATCGCGTAGGCAACGAACAGCCCGAACAGCGCCACCGGCGGATCGGTCGACACCACCACGAACAGCACCAGGACCAGCACCATCATGCCGAACGGCACGCGGTAACGCACGTCCAGCGCCTTGCCGCTGTAGAACGGCGCGTTGGACACCATCGACAGCCCCGCGTACAGCGTGATGCCGAACGCCACCCACGGCATCCACAGCTCCTTGACCGGCAGCTTGTTGTCGATCACCAGCCAGACAAAGCCCGCCACCAGCGCTGCGGCGGCCGGGCTGGGCAGGCCCTGGAAGAAACGCTTGTCGACCACGCCGATATTGGCGTTGAAGCGTGCCAGCCGCAGCGCCGCGCAGGTGCAGTAGACAAAGGCCGCGATCCAGCCCCACTTGCCGAGGTCATGCAGGATCCATTCGTACATCACCAGCGCCGGCGCGACGCCGAACGAGGTCATGTCCGACAGCGAGTCATACTGCTCGCCGAACGCGCTCTGCGTATTGGTGATGCGCGCCACGCGGCCGTCCATGCCATCGAGCACCATGGCCGCGAAGATCGCGATGGCGGCCACGTCGAAGCGCATGTTCATCGCCTGCACGATGGCGAAGAAGCCGGCGAACAGCGCCGCGGTGGTGAACGCGTTGGGCAGCAGGTAGATGCCGCGGCGGCGCGGCCGCTGGCGCTCGTAGGCGATGTCGTGGTCGTCCGCGGCATCGTCGTCATAGTCCTCGGCACCGCGCAACTGGTTATGGCGGAACGGGCGCAGATGCGTCACGTTGCCGCTGCTGACCCGCTTGTTACGTCGATTGAAGGCAACCATCGCAGTCCTCCTGTCGTCCTGTGGTCCTGGTCAGGCCTTCGCTCACTTCACGTCGAGTTCGGCGAGGATGGTCGACGACGCCGACACCTTCTCGCCAATGGTCACGCGCGGACGCGCGTCGAGCGGCAGGTAGACATCGACGCGGGAGCCAAAGCGGATAAAGCCGTAGCGCTGGCCTCGCGAGAGCTTGTCGCCCACCTTGGTGTAGCACAGGATACGTCGCGCCACCAGGCCGGCCACCTGCACCAGCGTGACCACCTGGCCGTCGGTTGCACGGCGGATGATCACGGCATTGCGCTCGTTCTCGGTCGAGGCCTTGTCCAGGTCGGCGTTGACGAACTTGCCCGGGAAATATTCGACCTTTTCAACCGCGCCATCGACCGACACGCGGTTCGAGTGCACGTTGAAGACGTTCATGAAGACGCTGATCTTCAGCGCCTCGCGGTTAGCGTACGGATCCATGGCCTTTTCGACCACGACGATGCGGCCGTCGGCCGGTGCCAGCACCGCGTTGGGCGCCGACGGGATCGGGCGCGGCGGATCGCGGAAGAACTGCAGCACGAACACCGTGATGATCCACAGCGGCAGCGCCCACCAGAAGCCCGCGCTGGCGTGCACCAGCAGTGAAATGACAAAGGCGCCGGCCAGGAACGGCCAGCCTTCACGGGCGATCAGCGGATGAGGATAGTTCATGCAGTACGAGTTTCGGTGGAGTCAAAACCAGGGCGGAGGCGGTGCGGCGGCGGCGATATCCGCTGCAGCGGCGCTTGCCGGCCCATGTTGCGGAGCAGCATCAGGCGCACGCCTTGCCCGAAAAAGTTCGACAAGGATAACAAAAAGCCGTTCAGGTCCCGGCAATCCCCTTCCGATGATAGAAGGGCATGGCACGGAACGCTGAACGGCTTCGGCCCGCCGCCGTGCGGCGCGGGCCATCAGGCAGCGCTACAGATCAGTTCTTCGACTGGTCGACCATCTTGTTCTTGGCGATCCACGGCATCATCGCGCGCAGCTTCTCACCCACCACTTCGATCTCGTGCTCGGCGTTCAGGCGGCGGCGCGAGATCAGGGTCGGGGCGCCGGCCTTGTTCTCCAGCAGGAAGCTCTTGGCGTACTCGCCGGTCTGGATGTCGGTCAGGCACTGCTTCATCGCCTTCTTGGTCTCTTCGGTCACCACGCGCGGACCAGTGACGTATTCACCATATTCCGCGTTGTTGGAGATCGAGTAGTTCATGTTGGCGATGCCGCCTTCGTAGATCAGGTCGACAATCAGCTTCAGTTCGTGCAGGCACTCGAAGTAGGCCATTTCCGGCGCGTAGCCGGCTTCCACCAGGGTCTCGAAGCCAGCCTTGATCAGCTCGACGGTACCGCCGCACAGCACGGCCTGCTCGCCGAACAGGTCGGTTTCGGTCTCTTCGCGGAAGTTGGTCTCGATGATGCCGGCACGGCCGCCGCCGTTGGCGGTGGCGTACGACAGGGCGATGTCACGGGCGGCGCCGGACTTGTTCTGGTGCACGGCGATCAGGTGCGGCACGCCGCCACCTTGCGTGTACGTGGCGCGCACGGTGTGGCCCGGGGCCTTCGGCGCGATCATGATCACGTCCAGGTCGGCACGCGGGATCACGGCACCGTAGTGCACGTTGAAGCCGTGGGCGAAGGCCAGCGCGGCGCCTTCCTTGATGTTGTCGTGCACTTCGTTCTTGTACACGTCGGCGATCTGCTCGTCCGGCAGCAGGATCATGACCACGTCGGCACCCTTGACGGCCTCGGCCACTTCCTTGACTTGCAGGCCGGCGTTGGCGGCCTTGTTCCACGACGCGCCGCTCTTGCGCAGGCCGACCGTCACGTTGACGCCCGAATCCTTCAGGTTCAGCGCGTGGGCGTGGCCCTGCGAGCCATAACCGATGATGGTGACGTTCTTGCCCTTGATCAGCGAGAGGTCGGCGTCCTTGTCGTAAAACACTTTCATGATAAATCCTTCAATCTCTGTCTTTTATATGAGGGGGGCGGCATCCTCGTGTGCATTGTGTGCGCACGGATCGCGCCGCCCGGGGATACTGCTTGAACCTGTGCGACTGGCTGTGCGAGCGGCGTTGGATCAGACCTTCAGGATGCGCTCGCCGCGGCCAATGCCCGAGCCGCCGGTACGGACGGTCTCCAGGATGGCGGTGCGGTCGATCGCGTCCAGGAACGCATCGAGCTTGACGCCGTTGCCGGTCAGCTCGATGGTGTAGGTCTTCTCGGTGACATCGATGATGCGGCCGCGGAAGATGTCGGCGGTGCGCTTCATTTCTTCGCGCTCCTTGCCGACCGCGCGCACCTTGACGAGCATGAGCTCGCGCTCGATGTGCGCGCCTTCGGTCAGGTCGACCACCTTGACCACTTCGACCAGGCGGTTCAGGTGCTTGGTGATCTGCTCGATCACGTCATCCGAGCCGGTGGTGACGATGGTCATGCGCGACAGCGAGGAATCCTCCGTCGGCGCCACAGTCAGCGTCTCGATGTTGTAGCCGCGGGCCGAGAACAGGCCCACCACGCGCGACAGCGCACCGGCTTCGTTTTCCAGCAGGACCGAAATGATGTGTCGCATTACAGGTCCTCCGCGCCGAGCAGCATTTCGGAAATGCCCTTGCCCGCCTGGACCATCGGCCAGACGTTTTCGGTGGGATCGGTCTGGAAGTCCAGGAACACGGTACGGTCCTTCAGGCGGAACGCCTCGCGCAGCGCCGGCTCGACGTCGGACGTCTTCTCGACGCGCATGCCGATATGCCCGTAGGCCTCGGCCAGCTTGACGAAGTCGGGCAGCGCGTCCATGTAGGAGTGCGAGTAGCGGTTGTCGTACTCGATCTCCTGCCACTGGCGCACCATGCCGAGGTAGCCGTTGTTGAGCGAGCAGATCTTCACCGGGGTGTCGTACTGCAGGCAGGTCGACAGTTCCTGGATGCACATCTGGATCGAGCCTTCACCGGTGATGGTGACGACTTCCTTCTCCGGGAATGCCTTCTTGATGCCCATCGCGTACGGCAGCCCCACGCCCATCGTGCCCAGGCCACCCGAGTTGATCCAGCGGCGCGGCTCGTTGAACTTGTAGAACTGCGCGGCCCACATCTGGTGCTGGCCGACATCGGAGCAGATGAAGGCATCGCCGTGGGTCAGTTCCCAGATCTTTTCCACCACGTACTGCGGCTTGATGATCTCGGAGCTGCGGTCGTACTTCAGGCAGTCGACCGAGCGCCATTGCTCGATCTGCTCCCACCACTTGGCCAGGGCCTCGCGCTTGGGCTTGACGTCGCTGGCCTTGAGCTGGGCGATCAGTTCCTGCAGCACGTCCTTGACGTTGCCGACGATGGGGATGTCCACCTTGACGCGCTTCGAGATCGACGACGGGTCGATATCGATATGGATAATCTTGCGCGCCTGCGAGGTGAAGTGCGACGGGTTGCCGATCACGCGGTCGTCGAAGCGGGCGCCGATGGCGATCAGCACGTCGCAGTTCTGCATGGCCATGTTGGCTTCATACGTGCCGTGCATGCCGAGCATGCCGACGAACTGCTTGCTGGTGCCGGGGAACGCGCCCAGGCCCATCAGCGTGTTGGTCACCGGGTGGCCGGTCATCGCGGCCAGCTGGCGCAACTCGTCGCTGGCATTGGCCAGCACCACGCCGCCGCCGGAGTAGATGTACGGGCGCTCGGCGCCCTGCAGCAGCGCCACCGCCTTGCGGATCTGGCCCGAGTGTCCCTTGTTCACCGGGTTGTACGAGCGCATGTCGATCGACTTGGGGTACTCGTACTTGCAGGAATTGCGGGAAACATCCTTGGGAATGTCCACCACCACCGGGCCCGGACGGCCGGTCGAGGCGATGAAGAACGCCTTCTTGATGGTCGCGGCGAGGTCGCGCACGTCCTTCACCAGGAAGTTGTGCTTGACGATCGGGCGGGTGATGCCGACGGTGTCGCACTCCTGGAAGGCGTCCTGGCCAATGGCGTGGGTCGGCACGTTGCCGGTGATCACTACCATCGGGATCGAGTCGAGGTACGCGGTGGCAATGCCGGTGACAGCATTGGTCACGCCGGGACCAGAGGTCACCAGGGCGACACCCACCTTGCCCGTTGCGCGTGCGTAGCCGTCTGCGGCATGAACCGCGGCCTGCTCGTGGCGCACCAGGATGTGCTCGAACTTGGTTTGCTTGTGGAGCTCGTCGTAGATATACAGCACTGCGCCGCCGGGATAGCCCCAGACGTACTCGACGCCTTCTTCGGCAAGTGCGTGAACGAGAATTTCCGCCCCGATCATTTCGGGTGCGGCAGATGAATTGCTGTCTGCGTGGGAGAATTCCGCGCTGGGCATGTTCATTTCAGTCCTTTGCAATTTTCGGCAAAAAATTGTTTGGATGCTCTCTGCCGAACTTGTGGCTCGGGTTCAAGCGGTGCGCGTCTGCATGGAAGACCGCCTCATAAGCGGCCGGATGAGACAACCACTGATGTCGTGTGAACCTTCGATGATACTGCAATGCACCAGCGCGGTCTATGGTTGTTTCACCCCGCGCCGCTCAGGGTTTTACCGGGCCGCTGGCTGCTTTAGCAGGCGCTTTAGCAGTCAGCCAATGTATTTCCCTCAATACAAAATGGTACATCCGCGGGTTTTTTTGCTAGCATCGCAGCACCTTGCGTGTGCCACGGGTCGTACGCAGCACATTCGCAAGGACCGGGCAATCGATCGACGCAACAGGCTCCACAGCAAGCCGCACACCAAGCCGCACTCCGCCTGAATGGCCACCGACCAGGAACTGACCGATTTTCTTGCCAGCGTCGAACGCCGCGCCTTCAAGCAGGCCGTGTTCGCGGTCCGCGACGACGAGGCGGCGCTGGATATCGTGCAGGACGCCATGATCAAGCTGGCCGAGAAATATGGCGACAAAGGTGCCGGCGAACTCCCGCCGCTGTTCCAGCGCATCCTGCAGAACACCATCCACGACTGGTTCCGCCGCCAGAAGGTGCGCAACACGTGGGTGACGCTGTTTTCCAGCCTGCGCGACGACCGCGACGGGGGCGACGACAACGACTTGCTGGAAACGCTGGAGGCGCAGGCCGGCTCGGCATCGGCGGAAAGCAGTGCCGACCAGGTCGAACGCGCTCAGGTGATGCACATCATCGAGCAGGAGATCCAGCGCCTGCCGGCGCGTCAACGCGAGGCATTCCTGATGCGTTACTGGGAAGATATGGACGTTGCCGAAACCGCAGCCGTGATGGGTTGCTCCGAGGGCAGCGTCAAGACGCACTGTTCCCGTGCCACGCATACTCTGGCGCAAGCCCTGCGCGCACGGGGGGTTCGACTATGAGCATAAACGAGAGAGATATCCGCGAACGCCGGTTCACCCATGAGATCCGCACGGCACTGGATGCCAGTGCGGAGGCATTGCCGGCCGACATCACCGAACGGCTCGCCGCCGCGCGCCGGATTGCGCTCGCGCGCAAGAAGGCTGAAGCAACCGTGCCGGTGCCGCAATTCGCCATGCCGGGACCGCATGTCCCGATATTCGATGACGAGACCTCGCCGCTGCACCGCGCTGGTGCCTGGCTGCGCCGCCTGGGCCTGATCTGGACGCTGGTGGCGCTGGCCGCCGGCCTGATGGGTATCTACCACTGGCAGCAACAGAAGCGCGTGGAAGAACTGGCCGATGTCGATGCGGCCATGCTGCTCGACGACCTGCCGCCCACGGCCTACGCCGACGAGGGCTTCCACGTCTTCCTGAAACGCGGGCAATAGCATGGCGCCTGCACTGTCCCGCCCCGACGCCCTGCGCCGCCGGCTGGCCGCGCTGCTGCTGGCCATGTCCGGCGCCGCCACTGGCTGGTGCCTGCTGCCGGCCGCCGCGCACGCGCAAGCCGCCTCCGGCGCCAGCGCGGCAGCAAGCGCACGCCCTGCGTGGTCCGAGCTGAGCCCGGTCAACCAGCGCATCCTGGCGCCGCTGCAGCCACTCTGGGACACCCTGCCCGAACTGAATCGCCGCAAGTGGCTGCGCATTGCCGAGCGCTACCCGAAGTTCTCGCCGGCGGAACAGGCCCGGCTGCAGACGCGCATGGACGAATGGGTCAAGATGACGCCGCAGCAGCGGCGGCTGGCGCGCGAGAACTACCAGATCACCCGCGCGCTGCCGGCCGAGAAAAAGGCCGAGGCGTGGGACAAGTACCAGGCCCTCCCGGAAGAGCAGAAGAAGAAGCTGGCCGCCGCCGAGCGCGTGCCCAGCCGGCCCGGTGCCGTCAGCGCGCTGCCGAGCACCAAGCGCCTGCCGGGCAGCACCAGCCACGCGGTCCGGCACGAGCCCAAAGCCGGTGGCGCCGGTGGCGCCGCCGGCAAGCCGGCCAGCGAAGTCCAGGCCGCGTCGGCAGCAGTAGCGCCGGCCACGGCGGCAGCGTCATCCGCGCCGGCCGCAGTGTCCGCCACCGTGCCCACACCCGCGACGACACCCGCAGCCACGCCACCGGCGGCCACCAGCACTGCCCCGGCCGCTCCGGAACCTGCCACCGAGGCCGCGGCGGCCTCCGAAGGCACGGCGCGCCAGTAGTCGCCTGTTGGACGGGTGGCCGCCATGCCCTTTGGCATAATGGCTGTCTTGCTCGCGTTGCGTTTCGCTTGCTTGCGCCGCCCTCTTTCGCCTGACATGCCCGCTGCCACCACCCTCGACCCAAAGCCCGCCGCAGCTCCCGCACCGGTGGCCCCGCCTCTGCGCCGCCGCTTTGCCTGCATGCTGTACGAAGGCGTCCTGCTGTTCGGCGTGCTGAGCGCTTCTACTGCCCTCTTCCTGCTGCTGCGGCCGCTGCTGCAGCGTCTCGGCCTGGACGGTCCGCTGACGATCCAGCTATGGAGCTTCGTGGTGATGGGCCTGTATTTCACCTGGTTCTGGCAGCGCAACGGCCAGACCCTGGCCATGCAGACCTGGCGCATCCGTGTCGAGAACGCCGCCGGCGTGCCACCGCGCTGGCCGCAGGCAGCGCTGCGCTACGTGCTGGCGTGGCTGTGGCTGCCGCCGTCGGCGGCGGTCGGGCATCTGCTGGGACTGGTCAAGGGCCCGTTCGTCGGCGTGCTGTGCGCCGGCCTGCTGATCTGGATCCTGCTGGCCTGGCTCGACCCGCGCCGCCAGTTCCTGCACGACCGCCTCGCCGGTACACGGCTCGCGGATTTGCGCACGCCCAAGGCATGACGCTCAACGCCGCCGGCATCCGCCGCCTGGCGGTGACCGCGCAGGCGGCCGCGGCGCTGGGCACCGGCGCCGCGCTGGTACGGCTGGCGGGATGGCCGTGGCCGGGCGCGATCGCCGCCGGCGTGGCGGTGATCCTCGGCGCCTTCGCAGCCAGCATCGCCATCGCCTTTGCCTTTACCGAGCGCGGACTATGGGTGGCGGCGGGCCAGCGCCCGCCCGCACCGCCACAGGAACTGGTCGCGACGCGCCGTCCCTTGCGCGTGCCTGAAGCGTTGCGGTGCTACCTGAACGAGATCCGCGCCGTGCTGCGCATGTTCGACTGGCTGCAGCCGTTCCGCGCCCGCGCCCCCTTTGCCCCGCCCGCTGACGCCCTGCCCGGCCGCGACGCACCGCCGGTGCTGCTGGTCCACGGGTACGCCTGCGGGCAGGCGATCTGGCTCGACCTGCAGCCGGCGCTGGCGGCGGCAGGCTACCGCTGCGAAGGCATCGACCTGCTGCCGGTCTTCGGCGATATCGACGACTACTCCCACGCGCTGCTCGCCGCGATGCGGCGCATGGCCGCGGCATACGGCCGGGCGCCGCTGCTGGTGTGCCACAGCATGGGCGGACTGGTGGCGCGCGCGGCGCTGCAGCTGGCTGGCGACGAGGACGCCTGCGCCGGCATCGTGACCCTCGGCACTCCGCACCATGGCAGCGCGCTGGCGCGCTTCGGCGGCGGGCATAACGCCAGGCAGATGCGCTGCGGCAGCCCCTGGCTGCGCGCGCTTGCCGGCGCGGAAAGCCCGCGCCTGCGCGCGCGCATGGTCTCGGTGTTCAGCTGGCACGACTCGATCGCCGGGCCGCCCTGCACCGGCTGGCTCGACGGCGCGGGACATATCGCGCTGTCAGGCATCGGCCATGTCTCGCTGCTGCGGCATCCGGCGGCGATCCAGGCGGTGCTGGATGCACTGCAGGAGCTGTCGGCACGCGGACGCTAGCCGACACCGACGGCATCGCTGCTGTCCCGCCTACGCCACGGTTTCCCACGCTTCACAAGTCAGTCATGTTTCCGTCACGGCGCCGTCATCGCGCGCTGGCTGAATGCAGCCATCGCCGCTACCGGGACTGCCATGGTGCAAGCACTCCGATCCGCCCGCGGATACCTGTCGAAGGCCGCGCAACTGAAGCAACGGCTGCGCCGCGGTGCCGACACCGGCTGGGAAGCCGCGCCGCTCACCGCCTTCCTGCCGCCAGGCCTTGACGGCGCCGCACTCGCGCCGCTGCGCGAGCAGCCGGACACCTATCCGCCGGAGCCGCACCCGGTCCACCGTTACCGCGCCATCTGGCTGTCCGACATCCACCTGGGCACGCCTGGCTGCCAGGCCACCTACCTGCTCGACTTCCTCAAGCACAACGAATCCGACCAGCTCTACCTGGTCGGCGACATCATCGACGGCTGGCAGCTGCGCCGCGGCTGGTACTGGCCGCAAAGCCACAACGATGTGGTGCAGAAGCTGCTGCGCAAGGCGCGCAAGGGCACCGAGGTGATCTACGTGCCCGGCAACCACGACGAAGCCGCGCGCCAGTTCGACGGCATGGCGTTCGGCGACATCACCGTGCGCGAAGAGGCGGTGCATGTCACCGCCACCGGACGCCGGCTGTGGGTGGTGCACGGCGACCTGTTCGACGGCGTGGTGCAGCACGCGCGCTGGCTCGCCTACCTGGGCGATTCGCTGTACACGATGATCCTGGCGCTGAACCGGCACTTCAACCGGCTACGTGCGCGACTGGGCTTCCCGTACTGGTCGCTGTCGCAGTTCCTGAAGCACCAGGTCAAGAACGCGGTCAACTACATCAGCGCCTTCGAGACCGCGATGGTCGACGAAGCGCGCCGGCGCGGCTGCGACGGCGTGGTCTGCGGCCACATCCACAAGGCCGAGATCCGCGAGGTCAACGGCCAGCTCTACTGCAATGACGGCGACTGGGTCGAGAGCCTGTCGGCGCTGGTCGAGACCATGGAAGGCGAACTGAAGATCGTCTACTGGACCACACTGCTGGATCCGCCCGAACCGGCCACGCGCCGCCGGCGCCGTGCCGCGGTGGCGGGCTGATCCTGCCCCGGCAACCCTGATTCCGCCTTGCCCTGCCAACGCCCCCGAGGAGGCTGCATGAAGATCCTGATCGTCACCGATGCCTGGGAACCGCAAGTCAACGGCGTGGTGCGCACGCTCAAATCCACGCGCCGCGAGCTGGAGGCACTGGGCCACACGGTCGACATGATCACGCCGCTGGAATTCCGCACGGTGCCGTGCCCGACCTACCCCGAGATCCGGCTGTCGCTGCTGCCGTCGGCGCGGGTGCGGCGGCGCATCGAAGCGTTCGGCCCCGATGCCCTGCATATCGCCACCGAAGGCCCGCTGGGCCTGGCCGCGCGGCGCCATGCGCTGCGCCGGCGACTGCCCTTCACCACGGCCTACCACACGCGATTTCCGGAGTACGTGCAGGCGCGCTTCGGGATCCCGCTGGCCTGGACCTACCGCTTCCTGCGCTGGTTCCACGGCCCGGCGCAGTCGGTGATGGCGCCGACGCCGGTGGTGCTAGACGACCTGCACCAGCACGGCATCGACCATGGCGTGCTGTGGACGCGCGGCGTCGACCTGGACGTGTTCACGCCACAGCGCGCCAACGTGCTCAACACGGCGCACCCGATCTTCCTGTACGTGGGCCGCGTGGCGGTGGAGAAGAACGTCGAGGCCTTCCTGGCGCTGGACCTGCCCGGCTCCAAGTGGGTGGTCGGCGACGGCCCCGCACTGCCCTCGCTGCGTACGCGCTATCCCGGCGCCAACTACCTGGGCGTGCTGAGCCAGCCGGAACTGGCCCGGGTGTATGCTTCGGCTGATGTCTTCGTGTTCCCGAGCCGCACCGACACCTTCGGGCTGGTGCTGCTGGAAGCGCTGGCCAGCGGCCTGCCGGTGGCGGCGTACCCGGTCACCGGCCCGATCGACGTGCTGGGCGACAGCCCCGCGGGCGTGATGCACGAAGACCTGCGCGAAGCCTGCCTGGAAGCGCTGCGCATCGACCGCGCCACGGCCCGAGGCCATGCCGAGAGGTTTTCATGGCGCGCCGCCTCCGAGCAGTTCCTGGCCCACTTGCGGCCGTTCGCCGCCGGCAAGCCGGTCGGCGCAGCGGCCCAACCCGCATCGCAAACCCATGCCGAAACCCCATCCGGAACTGCCGTCCGACCCGCCCCTGCAGAGGCCGCCGGCAGCCCAGAGCGCTGACTACACGATCGAGCAGAACCCCCACAAAGGCAACCGCGGCCTGGCACGCGCCTGGCGTGCCGCGATCAACTCGCTGTCCGGCCTGCGCTACGCGGTGCTGGAGGAAAGCGCGTTCCGCCAGGAACTGACGCTGGTGGCGATCCTGGCGCCATGCGCCTTCCTGCTGCCGGTGGGGGTGGTCGAACGCATCCTGCTGCTCGGCACGCTCCTGGTCGTGCTGATCGTGGAACTGCTCAACTCCAGCGTCGAGGCGGCAATCGACCGGATCTCGCTGGAACGCCACAGCCTGTCCAAGCGCGCCAAGGATTTCGGCAGCGCAGCGGTGTTGCTGGCGCTGGTGCTGTGCGGGGGCACCTGGCTTGCCATTGCCGGGCCCCACGTGGTGCACTGGGCACGGGCACTGGCCGGCTGACCTCCGGGGCGGGGAACCAGCCAGGGCCCGCCGGGCCTTGGGCCGGGCCGATTGCTTATAATCGCTACCCTGCCACGATTCACCGATCGACCCATCGCCCGGACGCCCATGGAACCGAAACCGCAAACCGGCCCCCGCCGTACCAGGGACCGCATCCTCGACGTCTCGCTGCGCCTGTTCAACGAAGTCGGCGAACCGAACGTCACCACCACGACGATCGCGGAAGCGATGGAGATCAGCCCCGGCAATCTCTACTACCACTTCCGCAACAAGGACGACATCATCAACTCCATCTTCGTGCGCTTCGAGCAGGAGATGGAGCGCCGGCTGAAGATGCCGGACGACCACAAGGCGACCCTGGACGAGAGCTGGGGCTACCTGCAGTACATGTCCGAGTTCCTGTGGAACTACCGCTTCCTGTATCGCGACATCAACGACCTGCTGGCGCGCAACCGGATGCTGGAGACCAACTTCAAGCGCATCGTCGAGCAGAAGCAGCGCTTCGCGCACGAGATCTGCCGGCAGTTCCTGGAAGACGGCGAGATGGAAGCCACGCCCGAGCAGGTCGAGGCGATCTGCACCAACATGGTGGTCATCGCCACCTACTGGCTGTCGTTCCAGTTCGTGCAGCATCCGCGCCAGTACAACGATCCCGAGCAGATCCGCGGCTACCTGCACGGCTCCAGCTACCACATCTTCTCGATCCTCGCGCCCTACCTGCGCGGCCGCGCGCGCGAGGCCTTCGACCAGCTGGCCCGCGATTACGCGGCATCCAGGGCAGCCACCGAGGCGGCAAAGGAAAAGAAGTGAAATCTGTCTGTGTCTATTGCGGCTCCAGCCCCGGCAACCGCCCCGAATATGCCGAGGGCGCGCGCCTGCTCGGCCGCACGCTGGCCGAGCGCGGCCTGGCGCTGGTCTATGGCGGCGGCAAGGTCGGCCTGATGGGCACCGTGGCCGACGCGGTGCTGGAACACGGCGGCACCGTCATCGGCATCATCCCGGACGCGCTGATGCAGAAGGAAGTTGGCCACCGCGGCCTGACCGAGCTGCACGTGGTGCGCAACATGCACGAGCGCAAGCAGATGATGGCCGACCGCTCCGATGCCTTCATCGCCATGCCCGGCGGCGTAGGCACCTTCGAAGAGCTGTTCGAGACCTTCACCTGGCTGCAGCTGGGCTACCACGACAAGCCGGTGGGCCTGCTCAACGTCAGCGGCTTCTATGACGGCATGCTGGGTTTCCTCAACCATGCCGTGCAGGAAGGTTTCCTGAAGCAGGTGCATGCCGACCTGCTGCATGTGGCCGACCTGCCTGGCACGCTGCTCGACCAGCTGGCCGCCGCGCCGCGCGTGCGCGTGGACAAGTGGCAGCAGGCCCGCGACAAGACCTGATGCCCGGCGCGGCGCCTGCCGCGCCTAGAACGACGAGCCCGGCTGCTGCAGGAACGCCTGTTCCCCGGCCGTGCTCGGCCTGCCCAGCACCGCATTGCGGTGCGGGAAGCGGCCAAAGCGCACGATGATCTCGCGGTGCTTGTCGGCCCACTCCACCACATCCACCTTGCCGCCACTGGACTCGCGCAGCTGCGTCATCAGCCGCACCGCCTCGTCCTGGTCCTCCAGCGCTTCCGAATGCTCGAATGGCATGTAGCAGAACATGCGGTGGTAGTCCGTCGGCAGCGCCCGGTCCATGCCGGTGGCGACGATGCGCCTGGCCAGCGCCAGCGCCTGCGCATCGGTGCCGAAGCTGCGCGGGTCGTTGCGGAAGATGTTGCGCGGGAACTGGTCCAGCAGCACCACGCGCGCGCAGGCGCCTGCGGGCGTGACCGACCAGTCGTCCGCCGCGCCCTCGCTGGCAACCTGCCAGTCAGACAGGAAGTGCGTGCGGATCTGGGCATCGAAGTCATCCGACTTGATGAACCATGCGGGGCGCGAGGTATTCCAGGCCGCTGAACCAGGCTGGTCGAACCAGAAATCGAGCACGCGGCAGGCACCTTCAGGCAGTTGCACGGACATAAGCGGAGATTCTTTCGCGATGAAAAGGGGAAGGTAGGCGCTTCAGCGTGGCTTCAGCGCGCGACGTTGCGCATCCAGTCGGCGGTCTGGAAGAACGCCTGCATCAGGCGCAGCTGCAGGTCCTCGGGCAGGCCGACGTCCTGCATCGCCAATGCCATGCAGCGCATCCACTGGTCGCGCTCGCTGACGCCGATCTCGAACGGCATGTGGCGCGCGCGCAGGCGCGGATGGCCGAAACGCTCGATAAAGTGGTTGGGGCCGCCCAGCCAGCCGCACAGGAACCAGAACAGCTTGTCGCGCGAGCCTTCCAGCGAAGGCGGATGGATCGCGCGCAGCCCGGCAAACTGGGTTTCCAGGTCCATCAGGTCGTAGAAGCGGTCGACCAGCTCGCGCACGCGCGCCTCGCCGCCGACCAGGTCGAACGCCGTCACTTCGGTCTGCCCTTCAGGGGTGCTGCCGGCGCTGCCGGCGCTGTCGGATTTTTGATTGGATTCAGTACTCATCACACACTCGGGGCGCGGTGCCGCTCAGGCGTCACGCAAGGTCGCCAGCGCCGGCTGGCGCAGCACTTCGCGCAGGCCCAGCCAGCCGCCGGCAAAAGCGCACAGCATGCCAGAAACCACGCCGACCGGCACGATCCACACATTGAAGCGGTACGGGAAGTCGAACACGAACTGCGACAGCCCCCACCCTACCGCGATCGCGCCCAGGCTCGCCAGGAAGCCAGCCAGGCCGCCCACGACCAAAAATTCAGCGTATTGGGTCTGCCGCACCAGTGCCGCCGACGCCCCCAGCGCCTTGAGCAGGCCGGCGTCGCGCATGCGCTCGTCGCGCGCCCCGGACAGCGCCGCGTACAGCACCGTGACCCCGGCGGCGAGCGTGAAGACAAACAGGAACTCCACCGCCGCGATCACCTGGTCCAGGATGTCCTGGATCTGGCGCAGGATCATGTCGGTGTTGACCACCGTGATGTTGGGGAAGGCCGCGATCAGCCGGTTGCCCAGCGCCGTGCTGGCAGCCGGCAGGTGGAACGAGGTGATGTAGGTCTCGGGCATGCCCTGCATCGCCGACGGCGGCAGGATCACGAAGAAGTTGACCCGCATCGAGCCCCAGTCGAGCTTGCGCAGCGAGGTCACGCGTGCCTGCACCGCCTGGCCGGCCACGTCGAAGCGCAGCGTGTCGCCGAGGTGGATTCCCAGCGTCTTGGCAATGCCCTCCTCCACCGAGGCGCCCGCGTCGGTGCCGGCGCTGCCGTCGGACCACCGCCCGGCGATCACGCGGTTGCCCTCCGGCAGCACATCGGTATAGGACAGGTTGAATTCGCGCTCGACCAGGTTGCGCGCGCGACCTTCCTCGAAGCTGCCGGCCTGGATCGCACGCTCGCCGATATGGGTCAGGCGCCCGCGCACCATCGGATAAAGCAGGTCTTTGATGCCCGCGCCGGCTAGCATCATGCGCAGCGGCTCGCGCTGGTCGGGCTGGATATTGATGATGAAGCGGTTGGGCGCATCGGCCGGCGTGGCGCTGCGCCACGAATCGACCAGGTCGTTGCGGGTCATGCCGAGCAGCAGCAGTGCCATCAGCCCCACCGCCAGCGCCACGGTCTGCAGCACGGTGACGCCGCGGCGGCGCTCCAGCACCGCCAGGGCAAAGCGCCAGCCCATCGACGCGGCGCCGCGCAGGCGGCCGCGCAGCACGCGCGACAGCAGCGTCAGCAGGCCCAGCGCCAGCACGCCGAACACCACGCCGGCGGCGACAAAGCCGCCGGCCGTGGTCAACCCGAGCCGCAGGTCGCGCGCCGCCACCAGCAGCAGCGCGACAAAGGCGCCCAGGCCCAGCGCATACGCGACCCACGCCGACACCGGCGGCGGCCCGATATCACGCCGCAGCACCCGCAGCGGCGCCACGCGCGTCAGCGCCAGCAGCGGCGGCAGCGCAAACCCGGCCAGCAGCACCAGCCCGGCCAGCACGCCCACCAGCGCCGGCAACGCCGAAGGCTGCGGCAGCGACACCTTGAGCAGCCCGCCCAGCGACAGCAGCAGCCCGTAGTGCGCCACGTAGCCGATCAGCACGCCGGCCAGCGCACCGCCCGCGCCGATCAGCAGGAATTCCAGCCCGAACGCGCGCAGGATCTGTCCGCGCGACAGCCCCAGGCATTTGTAGACCGCGCAGGCGTCGGTATGGCGCTGCATGTAGCGGCGCGCCGACATCGCGATCGCCACCGCCGCGATCATCGATGACAGCACCGCCACCAGCGACAAAAAGCGCTCGGCCCGGTCGAGCGTGGCACGCATCTGCGGCTGGCCGGATTCGAGCGACTCGATCCGGGTGTTGCGCAGCTTGCGGCGGCCAATCTCATCCCGGGCCCACTTCTGGTACGCGGCGCCGGCCGCATCCGTACCGGCCACCAGCAGCCGGTAGGTCACGCGGCTGCCCCAGCCGATCAGGCCGGTGGCTTCCAGGTCCGACAGCGGCATCAGCACGCGCGGCGCGAAGTTCATGAAGCCCGTGCCGCGGTCCATCTCCTGCGTGATGATGCGGTCGATGCGGAAGGTGCGGCTGCCGAGCTGCAGCGCATCGCCCACGCCGACGCCGAGCGCGCCCATCAGCGCTTCGTCGACCCATACCGTGCCCGGCGCGGGGATGCCTTCGGCGGGCGCATCCGGCGTGCCCGGCGTGTTGGTCACCCTGAGCCTGCCGCGCAGCGGATAGCCGTCGGTCACGGCCTTGAGCGCGGCCAGCTGGCTGGGCGCCTCGGCGCCGGCGGCGCGCGGCTTGCCGCTGGCCGTGGCCATGCTCGGGAAGGTTACCGTCTGCGCGACCGCCAGCCCCTGTTCCCTGGCGCGCTGCGCGAAGGCGGCGTCGAAGGGATGGTCCGAGACCAGCAGCACGTCCGCGGCGATCATCTGCCGCGCATCGCGCTCCAGCCCCAGCCGCATGCGGTCAGCCATGAAGCCGACGCTGGACAGCGCCGCCACCGCCAGCACCAGCGCGAACAGCAGCAGGTAAAGCTCGCCGGCGAGCCAGTCGCGGCGCGCCATGCGCAGCGCCTGGCGCCACGCGGAAAACCTGCCAGCTTGCGCATTGAGCGCGCCGGCAGCGGGACTGGCGTTGGTGGTCGGGGCGTCGATGGCGGACTCGGGGGGCATCGGTGGTTCGGTTCTTGCGTGGCGCCGGTGCGCCTCGGGTCAGTCGGAAAGCCGGAAACAAGGAATACGGATCCGGCGTGGACGGCAAAAGCTAGGGCGGTCCCGGCCGCCCCGACCGCGCGCTGCCGCCGCGCAGGCCGGCATGCAGCCGGCGCACGCCGCGCCACAGCTTGGGCAGCAGCCAGATGGCGGCCACCAGGAACAGTACCAGCACCACCAGGAACACCACCGGCAGGAAAAACGCCAGCATCAGGCTGCCGGTTGCGGTCAGGTCCTCGGTGAATGAGGCTGCCCAGTTGGAAAACGGTTCCGGCGAAACGTTGATCAGCGCCCGCGTGCCAGCCTTGGCCGCATGCGCGGTGCCGGCCAGCGTGCCGCCAATCAGGCCGGCCGCCACCACCCACTGCGGGTCGAGCTGGCCAAATGCGGCAGCCGCCAGGATCGCACCGGCGGGGATGCGCACGAAGGTATGGATGCCGTCCCAGACCGTATCGAAGCCCGGCACCTTGTCGGCAACGAACTCGGCCACGGCCAGCACCGCGGCGATGCCGATCACCCACCACGATTCCAGCGGCTGCAGCCCGGGCGGCAGCTCCAGCCAGCCCAGGCGTGCCATCACGCCGGCGGCGAGCACGGCGAGGTAAAGGCGAAAACCGCTGGCCCAGGACATGCCCGCGGCCAGCGCGGCGGTTTCCAGCATGGTGCTCCTTGCAAGGCCGGGCGCGCGCGGGGCACGCCCTGGCAAGGAGTGTAATACGACCGGGGCGGACGGGCAGCGCGGCCCGTCATGCCAACGGCAGGCCGCCCGGCCCGCCGCTCAGTTGCCTTCCTTGCCGTCCGGCCCGAACCAGGGCAGCGCCTCCTGCGGCGTCAGCACCCCGGCCGGCTCCGCCATGGCGTATCCCGGCAGCGCTTCAATGCGTCTGGCAAACGCCGGATCGGCCAGCAGGGCCATCAGCGCCGCCAGCCAGCCGGCGGTCTGGTCGTTCTTGCGCAACGCCAGGTAATAGGCCTCGCGCGTCAGCGGCACGAAGGCCAGGCCGAGGCTTTCCGCGTTCATGCGCAGCCCGAAGCCGACCTGGGCACGGCCGCCATGCACCGCCTCGCCCACTTTCTCGTTGCTGAACTCGGTATCCTCGTAGCCGGCGATCTGGTCCGGATACAGGCCCTGCGCCGCCAGCAGCTGGTCGAACAGCATGCGCGTGCCCGAGCTGCGCTGGCGGTTGATGAAGCGCGCCTGGGTGCGCACCAGGTCGCGCAGGTCGCGGATCTCGCGCGCCACTTCCGGCGCCACAATCAGCCCCTGCTCGCGCCACGCCAGCCGCAGCAGCCGTACCGACGCCGGCCGCAGCCATTTGCGCAAGGTCACATGCGCCACCGACCCCGCCGTCTGTACCGGCGAGACGTAGAAGCCCGCCAGCTCCGACTGCCGCTCCTGCAGGCAGACCAGCCCTTCCACGCTGCCGCAGAACACGGTATCGAGCTTCAACGGTGTAGTCGCCTCCCCCAGCGCTGCGGCCAGCAGTTCCACCGCCGGATCATGGCTGCCGGTGAAATGCACGCTGGATTGTGGCTGCTGCGCATCGTCCAGCTCGGCGATGAACTCCGCCATGGCCTTCTGCACCACCGGCTCGACCGACTCGCGCAAGCGCAGCTCGGCACGCAGCAGCCGCTCTCCAAAGCGCGTCAGCGAGGCGCCGCGGCCGCGCTCCATGTCGAGCATGGTGCGCCCCAGCATCTCTTCCCACGTTCGCATCACGCCCCAGGCATGGCGGTACGACAAGCCGATCTCGCGCGCGGCGCGGTGCAGCGAGCCAGTCTCGCGCACCGCCTTGAGCAGCTGGAACACCTTGTCGTTGGCGCGCGGATTGTCGTCGGGCGCGATGACGGGGAACAAGTCAAAGCGAAAGCTCATATGTTCTCCGTCTCATATTTACTTGGGAAATCTTGCTGGACCACAATGAACACCCCCATGTTTCTTTGTCTTTCGTTGCATTCTCCCTGAGAGCTATAGCGAAAGGCAATTATGTCCGTTAGAACATAACTAAAGGGATCCCAGCATGCAGCCGCGCTACACCTCCAGCCCGCTCCGCCATCTGCGCCGTGCCACCGCCGTCGCCTGCCTGGTCATGATGTCGGCCGCGCATGCCGGGCAACTGAAACTCGCCACCACCACCAGCACCGAGAACTCCGGCCTGTTGAAATACCTGCTGCCCCGCTTCGAGCAGAAGTCCGGCGTCAGCGTCAAGGTGATCGCCGTCGGCTCCGGCAAGGCGATGAAAATGGGCGAGATGGGCGATGTCGACGTGCTGCTGGTCCACGCCCGCAAGATGGAAGACGAATTCGTCGCCGCCGGCTACGGCGTCAACCGGCGCGACGTGATGTACAACGACTTCATCGTGGTCGGCCCGGCCAGCGACCCTGCCGGCGTCAAGGGCGGCAAGGACGTGCTGGCAGGCTTCCGCAAGCTCTCCGGCAGCGGCAGCAAATTCATCTCGCGCGGCGACAACTCCGGCACCGACGTGATGGAAAAGGATTACTGGAAAGAGATCGGCATCGAGCCCAAGGGCAAGCCGTGGTACGTCAGCGCGGGGCTGGGCATGGGCGAGGTCTTGACCATGGCCGCGCAGATGCCGGGCTACACGCTGTCAGACCGCGCCACCTACGGCGCCTACCGCGCCAAGACGGGGCTGGCCATTGCCATCGAGGGCGACCCGAAGATGTTCAATCCGTACGGGATCATCGCGGTCAATCCGGCCAGGCACTCGGGCACCAACTATGCGGATGCGATGAAGCTGGTGGAGTGGATCACGTCGAAGGAAGGGCAGGAGGCGATCGCCGGGTACAAGGTGGAGGGGGAACAGCTGTTCTTCCCGAGCTACAAGGCGCAGACCGCGCAGAAATAAGGCGCCGGGGGGGACCACACCCCGCCTCACCCCGCCTCCGCCTCCAGCCGCGGCAATTGCGGCAGGTCCGCTGCCACCTCTGCGATCATCCGCCGGATCCACATGATGTCCGGCGCCGCATGGCAGCGCTCGTGCCACAGCTGGTAGAAGCGCATGCGCGGGAACGACACCGGCGACGGCACCATCCGGATCGGCAGGTATTGCGCATAGTGCGCCGCGAACTGGCGGCCGGTGGTGAAGACCATGTCGGTCTTCATCAGCACATACGGCACCAGCCCGAAATACGGCAGCGTCACCTGGATATTGCGCTTGTAGCCCTGCTCGGCCAGCGCCTGGTCGATCATGCTGCGCTGCATCGATGCATATGGCGCAGGCGCCAGGTGCGGCATTTCCAGATAGTGCTTCAGCGTCAGCCCCTTGCGTGCCAGCGGATGCTGGGCGCCCAGCATGCAGACCACTTCATCGTCGAACAGCGGCGAAATATGCAGGTGCTCCGGCGGCGACAGCCAGTTGCCGACCACGATATCCAGCTGCCCCTGCTCCAGGTCGTCAAGGAAGTCCGACGACGACGTCATCGGATGCACGAACAGCTTGGCGCCCGGCGCCAGCCGGCGCACGCGCTCGACGATATTGGGCAGGAAGAACGCGTCCAGGTAGTCCGGCGCGCCCAGGTGGAAGGTACGCGTGGTGGTGGCCGGGTCGAACTGCTGCGGCGGGCGGGCGATGCGGTCCATCGCCGCCAGGCTTTGCTCGGCCAGCGCGAGCAGTTCGCGGCCGCGCTCGGTCGGCACCATGCCGTTTTTGCCCCGCACCAAAATGGCGTCGCCGGTGATCTCGCGCAGGCGCTTCAGCGTGTTGCTGATGGCGGGCTGCGACTGGCCAAGGCGCACGGCGGTACGGGTCACGCTCTGCTCGGTCAGCAGGGTGTGCAGCACCCGCAGCAAATAAGTATCGAGATGGTCGCGTCCGTGCATGGCGATGGGCAGCCCTCCGGCGGGGGCCAGATGGGTGGCGTGGGGGATGGGAACGGCGCATAGTGTATGACACGCACCCCACAATCGGTCAAATCGGCATACCGCTCAGTGCGGCCGGGCACCGACGGGCGTGCCCGCTGATGGCGCATATCACCTGGGTCGAATATTGCATGAAACGTAGCGATGCTATGTTTCCGCCATCCCCAAGAGAGAGAAGACCATGGAGACGCAAACCATCCGCTTTTTCCACCGCGGCCAGGTCAAGGAAGTATCCGACGCCCCCATTACCCGCACCGTGCTGCAGTACCTGCGTGAAGACGCCCGCTGCACCGGCACCAAGGAAGGCTGTGCCGAAGGCGACTGCGGCGCCTGTACCGTCGTCATCGGCGAGCTGCAGGGCGGCGGCGACGTCGAATTCAAGGCGGTCAACGCCTGCATCCAGTTCCTGCCCACGCTGGACGGCAAGGCCCTGATCACGGTCGAGGACCTGCGCCAGGCCGACGGCACCCTGCATCCGGTGCAGGAGGCCATGGTCGAGTGCCACGGCTCGCAGTGCGGATTCTGCACTCCCGGGTTCGTGATGTCGCTGTGGGCGCTGTACCAGCAGCACACCCCGGGTGGCGAGGCCCCTTCGCGCCAGACCATCTGCGACGTGCTGACCGGCAACCTGTGCCGCTGCACCGGCTACCGCCCGATCATCGACGCCGGCGAGCGCATGATGGCCCTGCCCGCCCCCACCGACAACAGGCTGGACCCGAAGCAGATCGCCGAAACGCTGCGCAACCTCAAGCGCGGCGAGACCTTCCGCTACCGCGCGCAGGGCCAGGACTTCTTTGCCCCGCGCACTGCGGCCGAGTTCGGCGCGATCAAGGCGGCGCAGCCCGATATCCGCATCCTGGCCGGCAGCACCGATGTCGGCCTGTGGGTGACCAAGCAGTTCCGCGAGCTGGGTAACCTGCTCTATGTGGGCCAGGTGGAAGACCTGAACCGGATCGAGGAACGCGACGGCATGGTCGAAATCGGCGCTGCCGTGACGCTGGAAAAAGCCTATGCCGCGCTGAACGCGGCGCACCCGGAACTGGAAGAGCTGTGGAAGCGCTTCGCTTCGCTGCCGATCCGCAATGCCGGCACGCTGGGCGGCAATATCGCCAACGGCTCGCCGATCGGCGACTCGATGCCGGCGCTGATCGCGCTCGGCACGGAAGTGGTGCTGCAGCTTGGCGAAACCCGCCGCACGCTGCCGCTGGAAGACCTGTACCTGGCCTACCAGAAGACCGCGATGCAGCAGGGCGAATTCGTCGCCGCGCTGCGCGTGCCGGTGGCGGGGCTGCAGCACTTCCGCACCTACAAGCTGTCCAAACGTTTTGACGAGGATATCTCCGCCGTGTGTGCCGCATTCGGCATTACCGTGCAGGACGGCATCGTCAGCGAGGCGCGCATCGCCTTCGGCGGCATGGCCGCCACGCCCAAGCGCGCGGCTGCCACGGAAGCGGCACTGATCGGCCAGCCGTGGAACGAAGCCACCGCCCGCGCCGGCATGGCCGCGCTGGCGCAGGACTACACCCCGCTGAGCGATATGCGCGCGACCGCGTCGTATCGCAGCCGTGGCGCCGCCAACCTGCTGTACCGCTTCTGGCTGGAAACCACCAGCGAAGCGCTGCCCGCGGCAGCCGTCAACGTCCGTGCGCCCGGCGCCGGCACCATCGCAATCGTCACGGCCTGAGAGAAAAAGGAAAATCGGCATGAACAAGCAAACCGAACCCTTCCTGCTCGACGCCACCATTGCCGCCGAGGCAGTGCCGCAGGTCGGCATCTCGCGTCCGCATGAATCCGCCCACCTGCACGTGGCCGGTACCGCCACCTACACGGACGACATCCCCGAGCTGGCCGGCACGCTGCACGCCGCGCTTGGCATGAGCAGCCGCGCCCACGCACGCATCAAGTCGATCTCGCTCGACAAGGTCCGCGCCGCGCCCGGCGTGGTGTCGGTGCTGACGGTTGACGACATCCCCGGCACCAACGACTGCGGCCCGATCATCCACGACGACCCGATCCTGGCGCGCGACGTGGTGCAGTTCATCGGCCAGCCGGTCTTTATCGTGGTGGCGACCTCGCACGACGCCGCCCGCCGCGCCGCACGCCTGGGCGTGATCGAGTATGAAGACCTGCCGCCGGTGCTGTCGCCGGAGGCCGCGCACGAAGCCGGCAGCTACGTGCTGCCGCCGATGCACCTGAAGCGCGGCGAGGCCGCCAGCCATATCGCCGGCGCTGCCCACAAGGACGGCGGCAATATCCGCCTGGGCGGACAGGAACAGTTCTACCTCGAAGGCCAGATCTCCTACGCCGCCCCGCGTGAAAACGATGGCATGCACGTGTGGTGCTCAACCCAGCACCCGACCGAGATGCAGCACGCCGTTTGCCATATGCTGGGCTGGCAGGCGCACCAGGTGCTGGTCGAGTGTCGCCGCATGGGCGGCGGCTTCGGCGGCAAGGAGTCGCAGTCGGCGCTGTTCGCCTGCTGCGCAGCGCTCGCCGCGTGGAAGCTGATGTGCCCGGTCAAGCTGCGTCCGGACCGCGACGACGACATGATGATCACCGGCAAGCGCCATGATTTCGTGTTCGACTTCGAGGTCGGCCACGATGACGACGGCCGCATCGAGGGCGTCAAGGTCGAAATGGTGTCGCGCGCCGGCTTTTCCGCCGACCTGTCGGGCCCGGTGATGACCCGCGCCATCTGCCACTTCGACAACGCCTACTGGCTGCCGAACGTGCAGATCGACGGCTACTGCGGCAAGACCAATACGCAGAGCAACACCGCCTTCCGCGGCTTCGGCGGCCCGCAGGGCGCGTTCGCGATCGAGTACATCCTGGACAACGTGGCCCGCAACGTCGGCAAGGATTCGCTGGACGTGCGCCGCGCCAACTTCTACGGCAAGACCGAGAACAACGTCACGCCCTACGGCCAGACCGTGGAAGACAACGTCATCCATGAGCTGATCGACGAACTGGTCGCGACCAGCGCATACCGCGCCCGCCGCGAGGCCACCCGCGCGTTCAACGCGCAGAGCCCGATCCTGAAGAAGGGTATCGCCATCACTCCGGTGAAGTTCGGCATCTCGTTCAACGTGGCCCACTTCAACCAGGCCGGCGCGCTGGTGCACGTCTACAACGACGGTTCGGTGCTGGTGAACCACGGCGGCACCGAGATGGGCCAGGGCCTCAACACCAAGGTGGCGATGGTGGTGGCGCATGAGCTGGGCATCCGCATGGAACGCGTGCGCGTGACCGCGACCGATACCAGCAAGGTGGCCAACACTTCGGCGACCGCAGCATCGACCGGTGCCGACCTGAACGGCAAGGCCGCGCAGGATGCCGCCCGCCAGATCCGCGAGCGCCTGGCCGCGTTTGCCGCGCGCAAGGCAGGCGTCGAGCCTTCCGAAGTGCGCTTCAACGATGACCTCGTCAGCGCCGGTGAACTGCGCGTGTCCTTCGGCGACCTGGCGCGCGAGGCCTACGTGGCGCGCGTGCAGCTGTGGTCCGACGGCTTCTACACCACGCCCAAGCTGCACTGGGACCAGAGCAAGCTGCATGGCCGCCCGTTCTACTACTACGCCTACGGCGCCGCCTGCTCCGAGGTGCTGGTCGACACGCTCACCGGCGAATGGAAGCTGCTGCGCGCCGATGCGCTGCACGACGCCGGCCGCTCGCTGAACCCGGCGCTGGATATCGGCCAGGTCGAGGGCGCGTTCATCCAGGGCATGGGCTGGCTGACCACCGAGGAACTGTGGTGGAACAAGGACGGCAAGCTGATGACGCACGCCCCGTCCACGTACAAGATCCCGACCGTCAATGACTGCCCGGAGGAATTCAACGTACGCCTGTTCCAGAACCAGAACGTCGAGGACAGCATCCACCGCTCCAAGGCTGTGGGCGAGCCGCCGCTGCTGCTGCCGTTCTCGGTGTTCTTCGCGATCCGCGACGCGATCGCGGCGGTGGGCGACTACCGCATCAACCCGCCGCTGAAGGCGCCCGCCACCAGCGAGGCGATCCTCGACGCCGTGGAAGCGGTGCGCGACGCGGCAGCCCAGGCTGCCTGAGCGCAGCAACGAAGCGATCGCAAGGAAGCGCGCGCCCGCGGGCGCCCCGGACTTTCCCCCCGTGCCTGCCTTGACAGGCACGGGGCCGGCGGAAGAAGCAGGCGCGCGCCAACCCTGCCCCCAAGCAAGACCCAGTATTCGAACAAGGCCCCCGACATGCAGGACGCACCGCTCAAACCCTTCCGCTTCGCCGACGCCGCCCGCATGGTGCGCACTGGCGTGCCGGTGGCGATGGTGACCATCGTCGAGGTCAAGGGCTCGGCCCCGCGCGAGCCCGGCATCCGCATGCTGGTCAGCCCCAACGATCTGGTCGGCACCATTGGCGGCGGCCACCTGGAGTGGCGCGGCATGGATATCGCGCGGGAGATGCTGGTGCGGCATGAGCAGCGCCGCATCGAGCGCATCCCGCTGGGCCCGGCGCTGGGCCAGTGCTGCGGCGGCGTGGTGCAGCTGGCATTCGAGGTGCTCGGCGAAGCCGACCTGGCGTGGCTCGACGCGGTCGAACGCAACTTCGCCGCGCAGCGCTCGCTGCAGCGGCACGTGCCCGCCACTGGCGCAGTGACCTTTGCCGACAGCCGCGCCGTCCTGCCCACCGTCGACCTGCAGCAGGATGGCAGCTGGACCGACACGCTGGTGCCCGATGCCATGCACGTGGTGCTGTTCGGCGCCGGCCACGTCGGCCATGCGCTGGTCAAGGTCCTGGCGACGCTGCCGTGCCGCGTCCACTGGGTCGACGAGCGCGACACGCTGTTCCCCGGCGGCCTGCCCGACAACGTCGAGGCCGAGGCCAGCGACACGCCCGAGGCCGTGGTCGCGCAGGCCCCGGCGGGCAGCTATTTCCTGGTGATGACGCACAGCCATGCGCTTGACCAGACCCTGTGCGAAGAAATCCTGAAGCGCACCGATTTTGCCTACTTCGGCCTGATCGGCTCCAAGACCAAGCGCGCACGCTTTGAACACCGCATGGCCGAGCACGGCATCGACCCGGCCAGGTTTGCGGAAATGACATGCCCCATGGGGGTTCCCGGGATTACCGACAAGGCTCCGGCTATGATTGCGGTAGCCATCGTCGCCCAGCTGCTCCAGGTTCGCGAGCAGCGCTTAGCCGCGCTGCGTGCGGGCCTGGCGGAGGCGGTGCATCCCTGAGAACCCGTGCCGCCGGCCCTGGCCGGCGGGCATAGAGAACACGAGGCCCCCATGACCATCGATGCCGCACTGGCGGACAAAATCCGCCGTACCCCAAAGGCCGAACTGCATGTGCATATCGAAGGCACGCTTGAGCCGGAACTGATCTTCCGGCTCGCCCAGCGCAACCAGGTGGCGCTGCCCTACCCCAGCGTGGAGGCGCTGCGCGCCGCCTATGCCTTTACCGACCTGCAGTCGTTCCTGGACATCTACTACGCCGGCGCCAGCGTGCTGCTGACCGAGGAAGATTTCTTCGACATGACCATGGACTACGTCAAGCGCGCCGTCGCCGACAATGTCCGCCACGCCGAGATCTTCTTCGATCCGCAGACCCATACCGCGCGCGGCGTGCCGATCGGCGTGGTGATCGACGGCATTGCCGACGCGCTGGCCCAGGCACGCACGGAGTATGACTTCTCCAGCAGCCTGATCCTGTGCTTCCTGCGCCACCTGTCGGAAGAAGACGCCTTTGCCACGCTGGAAGCCGCGCTGTCCTACCGCGATCGCTTCGTCGGCGTGGGGCTGGATTCCTCCGAGAAAGGCAACCCCCCGGAGAAGTTCGCACGCGTGTTCGCGCGGGCGAAGGAGCTGGGCCTGCACCTGGTCGCACACGCTGGCGAGGAAGGTCCGGCGCAATATGTCACCGACGCACTCGACATCCTCAACGTCGAGCGCATCGACCACGGCGTGCGTGCCATCGACGATGCCGCGCTGATCCAGCGCCTGGCGCGCGAGCGCGTGGCGCTGACGGTATGCCCGCTGTCCAACGTCAAGCTCAAGGTCTACCCCGACCTGCGCGACCACCCGCTCAAGCGCATGCTGGATGCGGGCGTGGCGATCACGCTGCATTCGGACGATCCGGCCTACTTTGGCGGCTACATGAACGCCAACTGGGAAGCCACCTTCGACGCGCTGCCGCTGGACGAGTCCGACGCACACAAGCTGGCGCGCAACAGCTTTGAAGCGGCCTTCCTGTCCGACCAGCAGAAGGCCGAGTTCCTGGCCGAAGTCGACCACTTCTGGTCGGCCAGGCCCAAATCCCCGCCCGCGACGGCCCCCACGGCCTGAACGGCGCATGCAATAGCCCGACCCGCCGCGTATTCACGCGCGGGCCGGCGACAAGAGACAAACGATGACGACCACCCCCACGACTGAATCCACCACCCGTGCCATCCGCGGCCGCGTGCTGCATTTCCTGCGCGACCCGCAGTTCCATGAGGATGCGTACCAGTATTGGGACGATGGGGTGCTGATCGTCACCGACGGCCGCATCGCCGCGGCCGGCGAGTATGCGAAGCTCGTTGAACGCATCCCGGCCGGCGCCGAGATCGTCGACCACCGCGGCAAGCTGATCGTGCCTGGCTTTATCGACACCCACGTGCACTACCCGCAGACCGACATGATCGCGTCGCCGTCGCCGGGCCTGCTGCACTGGCTCGACACCTACACCTTCCCGGAAGAGCGCCGCTTCGCCGATCCCGAATACGCGCGCGGCGTGGCCGGCTTCTTTACCGAAGAACTGCTGCGCAACGGCACCACAAGCGCGGTGGTCTGGAGCACGGTGCACAAGGCTTCGGCCGACGCGCTCTTTGCCGAAAGCGAGGCGCGCAACCTGCGCATGGTCACCGGCAAGGTGATGATGGACCGCAACTGCCCCGAATTCCTGCGCGATACCGCCGAAACCGGCGCGAAGGACTCGGCCGACCTGCTGTCGCGCTGGCATAACAAGGGCCGCCTGTCGTACGCCATCACGCCGCGTTTCGCGCCGACCTCGACTGAAGCGCAGCTGGCCGCCTGCGGCGAACTGGCGCGCGCCTATCCCGACGCCTTTATCCAGACCCACGTGGCCGAGAACCGCGACGAAGTGAAATGGGTCGCCGAGCTGTTCCCGGATTCCCGCAGCTACCTGGACGTCTACGACCGCTACGGCCTGCTGCGCCCCGGCGCGATGTACGGCCACGCCATCTACCTGGACCAGGACGACCGCCGCCGGCTGGCCGACAGCGGCGCCGCGGTGGCGCACTGCCCCACCTCCAACCTGTTCCTGGGCAGCGGCTTCTATGACTTCCACCAGTCCGACGCCAACCGCCTGAACGTGACGCTGGCGACCGACGTCGGCGGCGGCACCTCGTTCTCGATGTTCCGCACCATGAACGCCGCGCACAAGGTCGCACGCATGGGCGGCTACTACCTGACCGCGCTGCGCATGTTCTACCTGGCCACGCGCGCCGCCGCCGAGGCGCTGGGCTGGACCGCCCGCGTCGGCAGCTTCAGCGAAGGCTGCGAGGCTGACTTCGTCGTGCTCGATCCCAAGGCCACGCCGCTGATCGCCCGCCGCAGCAACCGCTCCGAGACGCTGGAAGAAGAGCTGTTCGCCTTTGCCATGCTGGGCGACGACCGCGTGATCGACAGCGTCTACATCATGGGTGAGCCGGCGCGCGCCGCTGCCTGATCCGTCACATATTGCCATTACATCCCACATCATGGCGCCCGCCCCTGCGCGGCGGGCGCGCTTCTACCGCTTAGCGCATCCCTCCGGATTGACGCCCGTCAAGAACCCCACCGGCAAAGCCTTCTAACCTTACGGTTTCGCCATGGCCGGCATGCGTCGCCGCACGGCTGACACCATCCGACCGCAAAACCAGAAGGTTCCGCATGACCGCAATCCCATCAGCGCCCTCAGCGCCCGCAGCGCATCCCGAGCATGCCCCGCATGCCCGGCAGTCCGCCAAGCCGGGCCGGCTGCCGTTGCCAGAGCCGATCGCCCCGGATGCGCATTTTCCGTCGCGCAAGATCATCCGCGGCTGGCTGATCCCGTTGGGCGCGCGCAGCACGCCGCGCGCGCTGGCGCTGTTCGCCTTCGACTACCTGCTGTTCGCCGCCGTGCTGGCCGGCGTGGTGCTGGCCCCGCACTGGGCCGCCAAGCTGGCGTTGGGCGTGCTGGCCGGGCTGGTGATCGCGCGCCTGTTCATCATCGGCCACGATGCCTGCCACCAGAGCCTGACGCCGCGCCGCGGCCTGAACAAATGGCTGGGCCGGCTGACCTTCCTGCCGTCACTGACGCCCTACAGCCTGTGGGAAGTCGGCCATAACGTGGTCCACCACGGCTACACCAACCTGAAGGGCTTCGACTTCGTCTGGGCGCCCTATTCGCTGGAAGAATTCAACGCGCTGCCGCGCTGGCGCCGTGCGATGGAGCGCATCTACCGCACTGGCTTCGGCCCGGGCCTGTACTACCTGGTCGAGATCTGGTGGAGCAAGCTGTTTTTCCCCAGCAAGCGGCAAATGGCAACGCGCCGCCCGGTCTTCGTTCGCGATTGCCTGCTGGTGGCGGCCTTCGGCGTGGCCTGGATCGGCGGGCTGGTGGCAGTGGCCCTTGCTACGGGCCAGTCGGCCTGGATGCTGGTCGGCGCCGGCTTCGTGCTGCCCTTCCTGGTGTGGAATGTGACCGTGGGCTTTGTGCTGTACGTGCACCATACCCATGCCAGCGTGGCGTGGTACGACACCAAGACCATGTGGGCCAAGGCGCAGCCGTTCGTCTCGACCACCGTGCACCTGCGCTTCCGCCATGGCATTGGCTCCGCGCTGCACCACATCATGGAGCACACCGCGCACCACGTTGACATGAGCGTGCCGCTGTACCGCCTCAAGCGCGCCCAGGCGCTGCTGGAGCATGCACTGCCGGGCCGCATCATCGTCGAGAACTTCTCCTGGCGCTGGTATTTCGACACCGTGCGCCGCTGCAAGCTGTACGACTTCAAGGCACTGTGCTGGACCGACTTCCGCGGCCGCCAGACCAGCGACAACGCGCCGGTACCGGCCTGAGCGCCACACCCGCGTGGCGGCGGTGGACGACCCACCGCCGCCACGGTTATAATTAGCGCTTCCATTGGGGAGTAGCCGCCCTGCTCTCACCGCGCCGCGCAATGCGGACTCCGGGGGACAGGGGCGTACGTCAACAGACTTGACCGCTTGCGGTTATGGCGTGCGCAGCTCCGGACCCGCCTGGCCAGACTGGCCCAGGCAGCGTCCATGCCTGGCGAGACCGATGACCATACCTTTCTGGCCGGGCCGGGAAAGGTGTGCGTCATTGGCATCTCGCGATGCATTGCGGCCCGGTTATCCCACAAAAAAACATGGAAGCCTTCCTCGTCTCCACAGGCATCGTCGCGCTCGCTGAAATGGGCGACAAGACGCAACTGCTGTCGCTGGTGCTGGCCGCGCGCTATCGCAAGCCCCTTCCCATCATCCTTGGCATCCTGATCGCCACGCTCGTCAACCACGGCTTTGCCGGCGCGCTCGGCGGCTGGATCACGCATGTGGTCGGCGAAAGCCTGCTGCGCTGGATCCTGGGCCTGGGCTTTATCGCAATGGGTGCATGGATGCTGATTCCCGACAAGCTCGACGAGGCCGAACAGGCCAAGCCGGTCAAGGGAGCGCTAGGCATCCTGGCCACCACCATCGTTGCCTTCTTCTTCGCCGAGATGGGCGACAAGACGCAGATCGCCACGGTGGCGCTGGCAGCGCGCTTCAGCGATGCGGTGGTCGCGGTGGTGGCCGGCACGACCTTCGGCATGATGATCGCCAATGCGCCGGCCGTGCTGCTGGGCGACAAGTTTGCCAACAAGATGCCGATCGCGCTGGTGCACAAGATCGCCGCGGCGATCTTCGTGGTGCTTGGCGTGCTGGCACTGCTGAATATCGGCGGCTGATCCCCCGCGCCGCCGCGCCGCCCCAGGCGCGCCTTGACGATCACCCTCGCGCATTCGAAACTGGACGTTGGGCTACACGCAGGACGGCCGCCAAGGTAACGCGGCGGCCGCCGCTACGCGCCGTGCAACACCCTGCCGAGGGAGGTGCCTATGCAAGCGCGCAAGAGTTTCCCGCTTCACGTCCACCTGTGGCTGCTGTTCGGGTCGCTGGTCCTGGCAGTTGGTGCGCTGACTTGCGGCATCAACTTCTTCATGACCAAGACGGCACTGGAGTCCGCTGCCTCCGACGCCATCCACCGCATCAGCCGGGAAACGCTCGACGAAGTGAACGAGCTGATCGTGCCGGCGCAGATGGCCATCAAGCTGGTCAGCCACAGTTCGCTGGCCGAGGCCTCCACGGTCGACGCGCGGCTGGCGCGGCTGGCCTTGCTGCGTGACGCGCTGGACACCTCGCCGGTGCTGCAGTCGCTTTTTCTCGGCTATGCCGACGGCAGCTTTTTCTATATCCGGGCACTGCGCGGCGACGCCGACCGGGCGCTGTTCAAGGCACCCGGGCAGGCCGCCTATGTCTTGCGCAGTGTCGAGCGGGGCGGCAACGCACAAAGCCGTGGCCGGCTCGACTTCCTCGATGCTGGTCTCGGCATCCTGCGCAGCGTCGACGATCACGATTTCGCCAGCAAATTCGACCCGCGCCGGCGGCCCTGGTACCAGGACGCCATGTCCAGCGGCGGCCTGGTCAGGACCGAACCCTACCTGTTCTTTTCCGACAACGATTCCGGGGCCACGGTGGCCATTCCCACCCCCCGCCGCGATGCCGTGGTGGGCGGCGACTTCCGCCTGGACTCGCTGGGCAGCATGCTGGCGCGCAAGACGACCATGCCGCGCTCGTTGCTGGCCTTGCTCGATAGCAGCGGACGCATCGTCGCGATCGATCGCAAATTTCCGGATTCCGCCTCCGCCCCCGACACCATCCGCACGGAATTGCTCGTCATGCCAGGCGATTTCGGCATTCCCATCCTGACCCGGCTCGCGGCACGCATCGGCGCGCGCGGCGCCCCTTCCGGCCGGCAGGAACTGATGCACGCCGGCGACGAGGCCTGGTACACCACCATCGACCTGTTGACGCCCACGGGCGGCAAGCCGCTGTACCTGCTCGCGGCCATTCCGCAGGAGGAACTGCTCAAGACAGCAAGGCAGCGCGCCTGGCTGGGCATGGGCGCCACGGTCGCGGTCGTGCTGCTGTCGCTGCCGCTGATCTGGCTGGTGGCCCGCTATCTTTCCCGGCCGCTGCATGACCTGGCCGGCAGCGTCGAAGCCCTGCGCCGGTTCGACTTCCGCCAGCCGATCGCGGTGCGGTCGCGCATCAGCGAGGTGAATGCCCTTGCCGGCGCCACGGAAGACATGCGGCAGACCGTCCAGCGCTTTGTGGTCATTGTCCAGGCCGTCTCCGCCGAAAGCCGCCTGGAGCAACTGCTGCCGGTGCTGCTGAGGAAAATGCTCGACGCCGCGGGGGGCAGCGCGGGTGCGTTGTACCTGGCGGACGGCGAGGCGCTGAGCGTGGCCGCGGCATTCGATCGCGACGGCGCCAGCGTATCGCAGGCGATGCCACCAAGCCCGATCCGGCAATCGCTGCCGCTGGTGCGTGCGGCTGCCGCCGTGCTCGCGCCGCAGACGGGCCCGCTGACGCCCGACGACATTCGCGCGGCGAAGCTGGAACTGCTGGCATCGGACGCACCATGCTACGCCGCCGCGATTCCGCTCGCGACGCGGCAGCAGGAATTGCAGGGCCTGCTCCTGGTCTTGCGCGACACGCCGATCGATCCGGCCCGGCTCGCCTTCGTCGGCACCCTGGCCAGCCTGTGCGCCGGCGCGCTGGAAGTGCGCGCGCTGACGCAAGCCCAGCGCAATCTCTTCGATGCCTTTATCCGGATGATGGCGGGCGCCATCGATGCCAAGAGCCCGCACACCGGCGGCCACTGCGAACGCGTGCCGGAACTCGCCAGGCTGCTGGCCCGCGCCGCCTGCGATGCCACCGACGGCCCCTACCGCACGTTCCAGATGACCGACGCGCAGTGGGAAGCCCTGCACGTTGCCGCGTGGCTGCACGACTGCGGCAAGGTCACGACCCCCGAATACATCATCGACAAGGCCACCAAGCTGGAAACGCTGTGCGACCGCATCCATGAGGTACGGATGCGCTTCGAGGTGCTCAAGCGCGATGCCGAGATCGCCTGCCTGCGCGCCATCGCCGCCGGCGAGGATGCAAGCGCGGCGCGGCAGCGATGCGATGCCGAACTCATGGCGCTGGACGACGACTTTGCCTTTGTCGCCGCCTGCAACCAGGGCGGCGAGTTCATGGATGCACCGCAGCAGGAACGGCTGATGCGCATTGCGGAGCGCACCTGGTTGCGCACGCTGGATGACCGCCTCGGCATCTCGCAGGAGGAACTGGCGCGCAAGGCACACCGCCCCGCGGCACCGCTACCGGCCGTGGAACCGCTGCTGGCCGACAAGCCCGAACATGCGATCGCGCGCGGCACGCGCGACATCTTCCCGGCCGACAATCCATGGGGCTTCCGGCTGAATACGCCCACGCACCTCTACGACCGCGGCGAACTGCACAACCTGCTGGTCAGCCGCGGCACGCTGTCGGAGGAGGAGCGCTTCAAGATCGAGGAGCATATCGTGCAGACGCAGGTCATGCTGTCGCGCCTGCCATTCCCCCGCCACCTGCGCCAGGTACCGGAAATCGCCGGCAGCCATCACGAGAAGATGGACGGCACGGGCTACCCGCGCAAGCTGCATGGCAGCGCGATGAGCCCATTGGCCCGGATGATGGCAATTGCCGATATCTTCGAGGCGCTGACCGCCGCCGATCGCCCGTACAAGAAGGCCAAGAGCCTGTCGGAATCGGTGCGCATCATGGCCACGGCGGCGGCGCAGCAACATATCGACCCACAGCTGTTCGAGTTGTTCCTGACCTCGGGCGTCTACCTGCGCTACGCCGAGCGCTTCATGCGGCCTGACCAGATCGATGCCGTCGACATCGCGCAGTACGTGGGCGACGGCGCGCGGCACGGCAAGGCGGTGGCGTGAGGGTGGCGTGAGGGCGGCGTGAGGGTGGCATAAGGGCGGCATAAGGGCGGCGCGCACGCCATAAAAAAAACGGGGCACAAGGCCCCGTTCAAACCCTCGCCGGTCCGGTACTGATGGCTGCCAGCTGCTCAGCCCTCCGGACCGTCGATCACCGATGCTCGGATTTCGCGGGCCGGCTCGTCAGAAGCCGGCCCCAACTCTTTCAGCTCAGGCCACCATCAGTTGGTGGTCTTGGCACCGCCTTCGAACCACTGCCCCAGCAGCGCGCGTTCGTCGTCGGTAATCTGCGTCACGTTGCCCAGCGGCATCGCCTTCTGCTGCACGGCCTGCTGGTAGATCAGCTGGGCGTGGGCCTTGATGTCTTCCGGCGTCTCCAGCTTGATCCCCTTGGCCGCGGTCGGCATCATCTTCGGCTGCTCGGCGTGGCACTGCACGCAGCGTGCGTTCATCACTTCCTGGACCTTGGCAAAGCTGACGGTCGCAGCGGCTGCCTCGCCACCCTTGGCCACGGCCGGGCGCGGCTGCGGCGCGATCATCACTGCCACCACGCCCAGCGCTGCAACACCGGCGGCGGGCCACAGCACGTTGATCTTGCCCTTGTGCTTCAGGATGAAGAACTGGCGGATCAGCACGCCCGACAGCATGATCAGGATCAGCACCACCCAGTTGTACTTGGACGCGTACGTCATGCTGTAGTGGTTCGACAGCATCGCGAACAGCACCGGCAGCGTGAAGTAGGTGTTGTGCACGCTACGCTGCTTGCCGCGCTTGCCGTGGATCGGGTCCACCGGCTGGCCGGCCTTCAGTGCCGCCACCACCTTGCGCTGGCCCGGGATGATCCACGCCAGCACGTTGGCGCTCATGATCGTGGCCACCATCGCGCCGGTCAGCAGGAACGCCGCGCGGCCGGAGAAGACATGGCACGCCACGAAGGCTGCGGCGGCGATATAGAGCGCCACCAGGATGCCGACCAGGCGGTCATTCTTGTTGAACAGGCGGCAGATGCTGTCATAGACGATCCAGCCGATCAGCAGGTACGACACCGCAAAGCCGACCGCCGCGCCAGGCGACATATCGAACACATTCTTGTCGATCAGGAACGTGCTTGCGTTGAACAGGTACAGCACCACCAGCAGCGCGAAACCGCTCATCCAGGTCGAATACGACTCCCAGTAGAACCAGTGCAGGTTCTCCGGCAACGACTTGGGTGCGGTCAGGTACTTCTGCGGGTTGTAGAAGCCACCGCCGTGCACGGCCCACAACTCGCCGTCGACGCCCTTCTCCTTCAGGTCAGGTGCGGTGGGCTTGGTCAGGCTGTTGTCCAGCCACACGAAATAGAACGAAGAGCCGATCCATGCGATGGCGGTGATGACGTGCACCCACCGCAGCAGCATATTGGCCCAGTCGAGGATATAGCCTTCCATGTCTTGTCTCCTGTTTCCCTATGCCACCGCGTCAGCTGCCACGGTAGGTCGAGTACGACCAGGGCGAAACCAGGAGCGGCACGTGGTAGTGCGCGTTGACGTCGGCAATGCCGAAGCGCAGCGGCACCACGTCCAGGAAAGCCGGCTCGGGCAGCTTCGTGCCCTGTGCGCGGAAATAGTCTCCCGCGGCAAATTCCAGCTCGTACACGCCGGCGACCAGGTCGGCGCCTTCCAGCAGCGGCTGGTCGCAGCGGCCGTCGTGGTTGGTGACCACGGTCTTCAGGGTTTCGCGGCGATTGTCGACAATTTTATGGAGAGTAATCGACATCCCTTGTCCGGGCGTGCCGGCAGCGGTGTCAAGAACATGGGTGGTCAAGCGTCCCATCGTATTTGTCCTTTTGCGATTGGGTTGTGAGGGGCGCCGCTGCCTTCACTAGCACCATTTGTGGGAATGGTGCCCGCTCGGTACGTCTGGTAACGCATCCCGGCGCTGGGTTGGTGCGTGGCGACAATGCGCCTGCCCGACCCGGTTGGCAATTCAGGGATTTCCCTGAGTTGTCGAAAACCTGAGTTGGTTTTGTTGACAATATTGAAGCCACAGCCAAATAATTGTCAACAATTTTCGGATCACCGGACCCTGATACAGGGGATTACGGCGGTCCGGACCGACCTGATTGCATGACTGCTGGTGCCAAGATGTCCAAGAGCCTGAAGCTGATTGCCGGTGTCACCGGCGTTTCCGATGCCGAGCCGACCGGGTCCCTGCCCGCCAGGCCGGAAAAGCCCGCACGCAAGGGCTCGGTCGAAGAGCGCATGTACCACGAGATCTACGACGCGATCATGGAGCACCGGCTGCCGCCGCGCACCAAGCTCACCGAGCATTCGCTTTGCGAGATCTATGCCACCGCGCGTCACACGGTGCGCAAGGTGCTGTCGCACCTGGCCGCCGACGGCATGGTCGACCTCGAACCCAACCGCGGTGCCTTTATCGCCAGCCCCTCCACCGACGAAGCGCACGACATGTTCGAGCTGCGCCAGATGCTGGAGCGCGCGGTGCTGGAAAAGCTCGCCGGCATGCCGGACGTGAAGACCGTGATCGCGCCGCTGCGCAAGATGGTCACCAGCGAGCGCCAGGCCTTCCTGACGCACGACCGCCCCAAATGGATCCGCCTGTCCGCCGAATTCCACACGGCACTGGCGGAGCTGTCGGGCAACGCCCTGCTGGTCAACATGATGCGCCGGCTGGTGTCGCGCACCACGCTGATGATCGCCAGCGTGGAAGCCCCGGGCAACAACGCCTGCTCGTTCGACGAACACGAGGAAATCCTCGACGCCCTGGAACAGGGCGATGCCGCGCTGGCCCAGTCGCGCATGGCGCACCACCTCGGCGCCTGCGCCGACCGCGTGCAGCCGGACGAGCCGGGCAACTTCGATCTTCGCAGCGTACTAGGCCGCTCCACCTAGTACGGTGTTCCCGCCACGCCCCCGCAAGAAGAAGGCCGAACGCCCGCCGACCGCACCGCGCCCAGGCAGCGCAAACGAGAGCGCAGCGACGGCAGGCCGAAAACAACAATAACAACGCCGGCAACACGCATTGCCGGCAACACAACAGGCACGGGCGTGGCGTTCCCATCAAACCAAAGGAGAGGAGACGCACCAATGAATTCCGCAAGCACCACGGTCCCCACGGACCTCACCAACGAGCGTTTGCCTTCAGGGCGCCTGCTCGCGCTTGGTTTGCAGCACGTTCTGGTGATGTATGCCGGCACGGTAGCCGTTCCCCTGATCGTTGGCGGTGCGCTGAAGCTGCCCAAGGACCAGCTGGCTTTCCTCATCAACGCCGATCTCTTCGCCGCGGGCCTGGCCACGCTGATCCAGGCGATCGGGTTCTGGAAGTTCGGCATCCGCCTGCCGGTGATGATGGGCGTAACCTTTGCCTCGGTGGCGCCGATGATCGCCATCGGCACCGATCCCAACGTCGGCCTGCTCGGCATCTACGGCGCGGTGATCGCGTCAGGGATCTTCGGCATCCTGATTTCGCCGATGATGGGGCGCATGCTTGGATTGTTCCCGCCGGTGGTGACCGGCACGGTGATCACGCTGATCGGCGTGTCGCTGATGCGCGTGGGCATCAACTGGGCGGCCGGCGGCCAGCCCACCACGCGCGCGGTGATCGACGGCGTGGCCAAGGAAGTGCCCAATCTCGCCTACGGTGACCTGACCAACCTCGGCATTGCGGGGCTGACGCTGCTGACCATCCTGCTGCTGACCAAATACGGTCGCGGCCTGGTGGCCAATTGCGCGGTGCTGCTGGGCATCATCATCGGCACGCTGGCGGCGATGGCCATGGGCAAGGTCTCGTTCGAAGGCCTGGACGAAGCCAGCTTCGTCGCCGTCATCACGCCGCTGCACTTCGGCATGCCGACTTTCGAGGTGACCGCGATCCTGTCGATGTGCATCGTCATGCTGATCACGCTGGTGGAATCGACCGGCATGTTCCTGGCGCTGTCGGACATCACCGGCAAGAAGCTGAGCAACGACGACCTGACCCGCGGCCTGCGCGCCGATGGCCTGGGCACCGTGATCGGCGGCATCTTCAACACCTTCCCGTACACCTCTTTCTCGCAGAACGTGGGCCTGGTCACCGTGACCGGCGTGCGCTCGCGCTACGTGGCTGCAGCGGGTGGCCTGATCCTGATCGCGTTCGGCTTGTTCCCCAAGATGGCCCACGTGGTCGCCTCGGTGCCGCAGTTCGTGCTGGGCGGCGCCGGCATCGTGATGTTCGGCATGGTGGCCGCCACCGGCATCCGCATCCTGGGCTCGTGCGATTTCAACCGCAACCGCCACAACCTGTTCATCGTCGCCATCTCGATCGGCTTCGGCATGATCCCGACGCTGGCACCGACGTTCTTCCAGTACCTGCCCAAGTGGACCGACCCCTTCACCCATAGCGGCATCGTGCTCGGCACGATCGTGGCCGTGGCGCTGAACCTGTTCTACAACGGCATCCAGTCGCGCGAGGAAGCAATGCGCAACGCTGCCGCCAACTCGCACGGCACCGAGTAACGGTTATCCCGAAGTACGCCGCCGGGCCAGCGACTGGCACGCTCATTGCACAGTCAACGGCGCTTGCGGGCGCCGCGGCCCGGACGGTTCCCCCTGAAGCAAGCAACGACCATGACAACAGAGAACTATCCACGCGATCTCATCGGTTACGGCGCCAAGCCGCCGCACGCCCGCTGGCCGGGCGGCGCGCGCATCGCCGTGCAGTTCGTCCTCAACTATGAAGAAGGCGGGGAGAACTGCGTGCTGCACGGCGACGCCGCCTCCGAGCAGTTCCTCTCCGAGATCGTCGGCGCGGCGGCCTACCCCGACCGCCACATGAGCATGGAGGGCATCTATGAATACGGCTCGCGCGCGGGTGCCTGGCGCATCCTGCGCGAGTTCGAAAAGCGCGGCCTGCCGCTGACCATCTTCGGCGTGTCGATGGCGCTGCAGCGCCATCCGGATCTGACGCGCGCCTTCGTCGAACTGGGCCACGAGATCGCCTGCCACGGCTGGCGCTGGATCCACTACCAGAACATGGACGAAGCCACCGAGCGCGAGCACATGCGCATCGGCATGCAGATCATCAAGGAGCTGACCGGCGAGCTGCCGCTGGGCTGGTACACCGGCCGCGACAGCCCCAACACGCGCCGCCTCGTCGTCGAGCACGGCGGCTTGCTGTACGACTCGGACTACTACGGCGACGACCTGCCCTTCTGGACTGAAGTCGAAGTCACCGGCGGCGAAAAGAAGCCGCACCTGGTGGTGCCGTACACGCTGGACTCGAACGACATGCGCTTTGCCACGCCGCAAGGCTTCAACACCGGCGAGCAATTCTTCCAGTATTTGAAGGATGCGTTCGACGTGCTGTATGAAGAAGGCGACCCCGGCGGACAGGACAGCCCCAAGATGCTGTCGATCGGCATGCACTGCCGGCTGCTCGGCCGTCCCGGCCGCTTCCGCGCGCTGCAGCGCTTTCTCGACTACGTGCAGGGCCATGACAAGGTGTGGATCTGCCGCCGTGTCGACATCGCCCGCCACTGGGCCGAGACCCATCCCTACACGCCCGCCAGGTAACCCGGATTCAGCATGAGCCAGACCTACACCCTCGCCCAACTCAACACCATGCCTGTCGCGGAATTCGTGCAGGTGCTGGGCGGCATCTATGAACATTCACCGTGGTTTGCCGAAGCCGCTGCCACGCAACGCCCCTTCGCCGACGTCGCCGCACTGACGCAAGCACTGCGCAAGGCCGTCGATGAAGCGGGCGAAGCCGCGCAGCTGAAGCTGGTGCGCGCCCACCCGGAGCTGGCCGGCAAGGCCGCGGTGCGCGGCGAGCTGACCGCCGAGTCCACGCGCGAGCAAAGCGGCGCCGGCCTGAACCTGTGCACGCCGGAGGAATTCGATCGCCTGCAGGCGCTCAACGCCGCGTACAACCAGAAGTTCGGCTTCCCGTTCATCCTCGCCGTGCGAGGCTACGACCGCCACGGGATCATCGCGGAGTTCGCGCGCCGCGTAGAAAACTCGCCGAAGGAAGAGTTGCAAACCTGCATCGGGCAGATCCATCGCATTGCGCAGTTCCGTCTTGACGACTTAGTATCCGCCTGAGAAAAAAAGCGTCACCTGTATAACAAAAAACGCTGTACCCGATGCCGCCGGCACCCAAGCAACACCACACCACACCGAGCCAACGCCAGGCGGCACGAATAAAAGCACAAAGACATTAAAAGAACCCGACAGGGACCCAGTACACAACGTTCCAAGCAGGATTCAAAACCACGGAGGTCTAAACATGCAGAAGCAGTACAAGCCGGCAATGAAGCTGGCGGCGGTAGCGGCTACCCTTCTTTCCGGCACGGCCATGGCCCAGTCCAGCGTGACGCTGTACGGCCAGGCCGACATGTTCGTCGGTGCGGTCAAGAGCCCGGGTGTGGGCGAGCGCGCATGGGTCGCCAATTCGGGCGGGATGCAGACGTCGTACTGGGGTATCAAGGGCACTGAAGACCTGGGCAGCGGCACCAAGGCCATCTTCGACCTGAACGGCTTCTTCCGTACCGACAGCGGCAACAGCGGCCGCTTCACCGGCGACTCGATGTTCAGCCGCAATGCCTACGTCGGCCTGCAGAACGACAAGGCTGGCACGATCAAGCTGGGCCGCAACACCACGCCGTACTTCGTCTCGACCATCCTGTTCAACCCGCTGATCGACTCGTACGTGTTCTCGCCGACGATCTTCCACACCTACTTCGGCGCGACCAGCGGCGCGGTGGTGGATCCGGGCATCATCGGCGATTCGGGCTGGAACAACTCGGTGCTGTACTCCACGCCGAACTTCGGCGGCCTGACCGCCAACTTCATCTACTCGTTCGGCGAACAGGCCGGCGCCGCCGGCAAGAACAAGTGGGGCGGCAACCTGATGTACTTCAGCGGCCCGTTCGCGGCCACCGTTGCCTACCAGCAGGTGCGCTTCAACAACGTGCCGACCGACATGACCGACGCCGGCCTGTCGCGCCAGGACGCCGCCCAGGTCGGCCTGTCCTATGACTTCAAGGTGGTCAAGCTGTTCGCGCAGGGCCAGTACATCAAGACCCGCGCCACCACCGCACCGTCGGGCGACACCAAGCACATCGACGGCCAGTTCGGTGCCTCGGTGCCCATCGGCGCCGGCAGCCTGCTGGCTTCGTACGCCTACGGCAAGGTCGACAACTCGCTGGGCGACTTCAAGCGCAACACCTTCGCCGTCGCCTACGACTACAACCTGTCCAAGCGTACCGATGTCTACGCCGCCTACTACTACGACAAGATCACCGGCATCGAGCACGGCGATACCTTCGGCGTAGGTGTGCGCCACAAGTTCTGATGGCTTAACCGCCACACCCGGCAGTCCTGATGCCCGCCTTTTCGGCGGGCTTTTTATTGCACCTGCATCCATCACTTGCAGCAAAAAAACATCAAGGAATGCTGCGCTGCGCCATTAGATGCCAGGCCCATCGCCGGATCGGAAACCTTCGCTCCATAGCGGGATTCAATTGGAAGCCCCTCCTTGCGCTACCTAGATTGGTGTTCCAGGCCTCAAAACTCGATCCTAGAGAGGTGACTCATGCGGCGATATGCGAAGACGCGATCCGAACTGATGGCCATCCTGAACCAGTGCCTCGACAACAACCCCGAGTGCGGCGAATGCGAGCTGCACGCGGTGCGAACGCACCAGCCTGACCACACCGGATGCAACTGGAGCGCCGAGGTCGATTTTCGACAGGAATACGTGGAAAACCTCGACACCCAGCTGGCTGCGGCTAAATCAATTATCGTGGTCATGCGTGAGCAGTACAACGTGCTGCAATAGCCACCGCACCGAATGCCTGCCGCACGTGTTGTGCGGCAAGGCAGCATCAAGCAAAAAGCCGGGTCAGCGACCCGGCTTTTTGCATCCTGGCGCAAGGCCAGATAACACCCCTCTCACCGCTCAGCGGATGGCATTGCACTCCGCTACCGCCACCGCCGTCATGTTGACGATGCGGCGCGTGGTCGCCTGCGGGTTCAGGATATGCACCGGCTTGGCCGCGCCCAGCAGGATCGGGCCCACGGTCACGCCTTGTCCGCCCGTGATCTTGAGCAGGTTGAAGGCAATGTTGGCGGCGTCCAGCGTCGGCATCACCAGCAGGTTGGCACTGCCGGCCAGCTTGGTCGACGGCAGGAAGTGGCGGCGCACGTCTTCGTCCAGGGCGGCATCGCCCTGCATTTCGCCCTCCACTTCCAGGTGCGGTGCCGCCTTGGCCAGGATCGCGGCAGCCTCGCGCATCTTGCGCGCCGACGGACGGGTCGAAGAACCGAACATCGAGTGCGACATCAGCGCGGCCTTGGGATGCAGGCCGAAGCGCGCGATCTCCTCGGCGGCCAGCTGCGCGATCGCGGCCAGTTCTTCCGCGGTGGGATCGTCATTGACGAAGGTGTCGGTGATGAACAGCGTGTGCTTTTCCAGCATCAGCGCGTTCATCGCGGCGAACACCTTGGCACCCGGCGCCAGGCCGATCACGTCGCGCACATGCTCCAGGTGCGCCTCGAAGCGGCCCACGGTGCCGCACAGCAGCGCGTCGGCGTCGCCCATGTGCATCAGCATGGTGCCGATCAGCGTGTTCGAGCGGCGCAGCGCCACCTTGGCCATGTCCGGCGTGACGCCGTCGCGGCCGCGCAGGTTGTGGTATGCCTCGTGGTAGGCGCGGTAGCGCGGATCGTCCTCGGGGTTGATCAGCTCGAAGTCCACGCTAGGTTTCAGGCGCAGGCCGGCCTTCTCGATGCGCATCTGGATCACGTGCGGGCGGCCGATCAGGATCGGGCGGGCCAGGCCTTCGTCGACCACGCCCTGCACCGCGCGCAGCACGCGCTCTTCCTCGCCCTCGGCATAGGCCACGCGCTTGGGCGCGGCCTTGGCGGCCGAGAACACCGGCTTCATGATCAGGCCGGTGTGGTAGACGTAGGTCGTCAGCTGCTGGCGATACGCTTCCAGGTCCTGGATCGGGCGCGTCGCCACGCCGGATTCTTCAGCGGCCTTGGCCACCGCCGGCGCGATCTTCTCGATCAGGCGCTGGTCGAACGGCGTCGGGATGATGTAGTCGGGGCCGAACTTCAGTTCGCGGCCACCGTAGGCAGCAGCAACGGCATCGTTCAGCTCGGCTTCGGCCAGCTCGGCGATCGCCTTCACGCAGGCCAGCTTCATCGCTTCCGTGATCTTGGTCGCGCCGCAATCGAGTGCGCCGCGGAAGATGTACGGGAAGCACAGCACGTTGTTGACCTGGTTCGGGTAGTCCGAACGGCCGGTCGCGATGATGCAGTCCGGGCGCGCGGCCTTGGCCACTTCCGGGCGGATTTCCGGCTCGGGGTTGGCCAGCGCCAGGATGATGGGCTTGTCGGCCATGGTCTTGACCATGTCGCCGGTCAGCACGCCGGCGGTCGAGCAGCCCAGGAACACGTCCGCGCCCTTGACGATGTCAGCCAGCGTGCGCGCCGACGTGTCCTGCGCGTAGCGGGCCTTGTTGGCTTCCATGTTGGCATCGCGGCCAACGTAGATCACGCCCTTGGAGTCCACCACCGAGACGTTCTCGCGCTTCACGCCCAGGCTCACCATGGTGTCCAGGCAGGCAATCGCCGCGGCACCGGCGCCCGACACCGCCATCTTGACCTTGGCGATATCCTTGCCGACCACCTTCAGGCCGTTCAGCAGCGCCGCCGCCGAGATAATGGCGGTGCCGTGCTGGTCGTCGTGGAAGACGGGGATGTTCATGCGCTCGCGCAGCTTCTGCTCGATGTAGAAGCATTCCGGCGCCTTGATGTCTTCCAGGTTCACGCCGCCCAGCGTGGGCTCCAGCGCAGCAACGATCTCGACGATCTTGTCCGGGTCGCGCGCGTCGAGCTCGATGTCGAACACGTCGATGCCGGCGAACTTCTTGAACAGGCAGCCCTTGCCCTCCATCACCGGCTTGCCGGCCAGCGGACCGATGTCGCCCAGGCCCAGCACGGCGGTGCCGTTGGTCACCACGGCCACCAGGTTGGCACGCGAGGTGTATTCAGCGGCGGTGGCGGGATCCTTGGCGATTTCCTCGCAGGCGTACGCGACGCCCGGCGAGTAGGCCAGCGACAGGTCGCGCTGGTTGGACAGCGCCTTGGTCGCGGTTACCTGGATTTTTCCCTTGGTGGGACTGCGGTGGTATTCCAGTGCAGCGAGGCGCAATTGCGCTTCAGGACTGTTCGGGGCATGTTGCGGTGCATCACCGCTGTTCTGGCTGCTCATTGGCTCGTCCGGATAATGGCCCGGTGCCGGAAGCGCCCCTCTCCCGCCAGGGTTCGCGTCGGCCGCAATCGGGAGAGGGACCGGAAGCGAAGAAAAACATCTGGCAGTGAAACTGACGATCCCGACCACAAGGCCGGAAAAATCGAGCAGTTATTCTAGCCCACGGCTTCGTGCAAAGTGCCACCAAAGCCAGTCGGGAAGCCGTTTTTTGCTCGGAATGTTCCAGTAAAACAGCTTTTACCAATGGGTATGCAATGAACGTGCAGAAGCATGCCTCTGCACGCATTTGCACGCAGTTCTATTTCTGCGGCTTTTCGACTTCCAGCTTGACCCGCCGCGGCCGTCCGCTGTCCCCCGGGAAGTCCGTTAGGGCGCTGCGGATCAGGTACGGCATCGTCGCGGGCAGGCTGCCGTTCTCGGTCTGGTTCTGCGCCGTGACCTGGTAGACCCGCTTGCCACTGGCAGCGTCCTTGAAATAGACCCGCAGGTTCGAGAACAGCACCGGTACGTCGCGCACCACCGTCTGCGGCGGCCAGTAGCCCGGTCCCCACGGACCCCACGGACCCCAAGGCCGGTAATATCCGGGACCCCAGTACGGCCCCCAATAGGGCCCCCACGGGCCGTACCAGGGGTCGGGATAGACCGTCTCGGCCACGCGCACGATGCCGGGCGCGGCGTCGTAGTCCATGCTGATGCGGTAGCGCGCCTGCTTCTCCGGCACCTGCTCGTAGCCGACGTCGTACAGCGCCTCGGCCAGCCATTGCTCGTAGGTCTGGCGGTCCAGCTGCCCCGCCTGCTCCGGGGTACGCTCGAAGCTGTAGGTGCGCGGCGCCTCGTTCTGCCAGCCGGGCTGCCGGAACGCGGTGACATCGGTCACCACGGTGCTGGCGCAGCCAGACAGCAGCAGCGCCGCCAGCAGCGCCATCGTGCCCCAGAGCCCTGAGAACCCCATGACCCCAGCGCTTCTTTTTATTTCATTGCCGACACCGCCTGCGCGCTGCCACATAGTGCTACCTCGCTTTCCACACTCTCGAAATCGTCCTGCGTGTCGCTGAGACCACGCGGCACCGGCGGAATTCCCACCGCCCCGGGTGTTCCGGCTGACTATGCCCCGCCACCCCCTTGGCTACAATGAGGACTTCGGCGCCATGCTTCGCCCGCGCGCGCATGGCACCCTCCCCAACGGTCTTCCGAAGACAGGATCTCTCCATGCTGCGCACCGACACGCCCGTTACCGTCTATCGCAAGGACTATACCGCGCCCCCGTTCGCCATCGACCATGCCGACCTGGTGCTCGACCTCGATCCCCAGCGCACCGTCGTTACCAGCACGCTGCGCTTCGCACGCCAGCCCGGCGCCGCCGCCGAAGCGCCGCTGGTGCTGTGCGGCGACGAACTCGAACTGGTCGGCGTCAGCCTGGATGGCAAGCCGGTGGCCAGCGCCACCCAGGACGCCGGCACGCTGACCGTTCCCGGGCTGCCCGCGCAGGGCACGCTGGAGATCACCACCGCGTGCCAGCCCGCGGCCAATACAACGCTGTCGGGCCTGTACGTGTCCAACGGCAACTTTTTCACGCAGTGCGAGGCCGAAGGCTTCCGCCGCATTACCTACTTCCTCGACCGCCCGGACGTGATGGCGACGTTCCGCGTCACGCTGCGCGCCAATCGCGACGCCTATCCGGTGCTGCTGTCCAACGGCAACCTGGTGAGCGAGCAGGACCTGCCCGACGGCCGCCATGAGGCCGTATGGGAAGACCCGTTCCGCAAGCCGTCGTACCTGTTCGCGCTGGTGGCCGGCAAGCTGGAATGCATCGAGGAACGGATCCAGTCCGCCTCCGGCAAGGACAAGCTGCTGCAGGTCTGGGTCGAGGCGCGCGACCTGGACAAGACCCGCCACGCGATGGATTCGCTGGTCCACTCGATCCGCTGGGATGAAAAGCGCTTCGGGCTGGAGCTGGATCTCGACCGCTTCATGATCGTCGCCGTCGGCGACTTCAACATGGGCGCGATGGAGAACAAGGGCCTGAACATCTTCAACACCAAGTATGTGCTGGCCAATGCGGAGACCGCCACCGACACGGACTTCGCCAATATCGAGGCAGTGGTCGGCCACGAGTACTTCCACAACTGGACCGGCAACCGCGTGACCTGCCGCGACTGGTTCCAGCTGTCGCTCAAGGAAGGCCTGACGGTATTCCGCGACCAGGAATTCTCCGCCGACATGATGGGCTCGGAATCCGGCCGCGCGGTCAAGCGCATCGAAGACGTGCGCGTGCTGCGCCAGGTGCAGTTCCCCGAGGACGCCGGCCCGATGGCGCACCCGGTGCGCCCGGACAGCTACGAAGAGATCAACAATTTCTACACCGTCACGGTGTACGAGAAAGGCGCCGAGGTCGTGCGCATGTACCAGACCCTGCTGGGCCGCGACGGCTTCCGCAAGGGCATGGACCTGTACTTCCAGCGCCATGACGGCCACGCTGTCACCTGCGACGATTTCCGCGCGGCGATGGCCGACGCCAACGGCCGCGACCTGACACAGTTCGGCCTGTGGTACAGCCAGGCCGGCACGCCGGTGGTAACCGCGCGCACCGCCTGGAACGGCGACGACGGCAGCCTGACGCTGACGCTGACGCAGCGCTGCCCCAAGGTCGGCATCGAGACCCGCGCCGGCACGCCCGAGAAGCAGCCCTTCCACATCCCGTTCGCGCTCGGCCTGCTCGGCGCCGACGGCAAGGACCTGCCGCTGCAACTCGAAGGCGAGAGCGCGCCCGGCGCGCCCGGCGCGACCACGCGCGTGCTCGACCTCACGCAGGCCGAGCAGACCTTCCGCTTCATCAACCTGCCGCGCGGCACCGAGGCGCCGCTGCCGTCGCTGCTGCGCAATTTCTCCGCGCCGGTGATCGTCGATGCCGAGTACACCGACGCGCAGCTGACCTTCCTGCTGGCGCACGACAGCGACGCCTTCAACCGCTGGGAAGCCGGCCAGCGCCTGGCCACGCGCGCGCTGCTGCAGCTGGTCGCCGACGTGCAGGCCGGCCGCGAACTCAAGCTCGACCCGGCGCTGGTGCAGGCCATGCGCGCAGTGCTGACCGACGACACGCTCAACCCCGCCTTCCGCGAGCAGGCGCTGGTGCTGCCCGCCGAAGCCTACCTGGCCGAGCGCATGGGCGTGGCCGATCCCGCCGCCATCCACCGCGCCCGCCAGTTCATGCGCGAAGGCCTGGCCCGCGCGCTCAAGGCTGACTGGCTGGCCGCCTACAAGGCCAACGCCACGCCCGGCCTTTACTCGCCGGATGCCACTTCCTCCGCCAGGCGCGCACTGCGCAACCTGGCGCTCGGCTACCTGGCCGACAGCGGCGAAGCCGACATGCACGCGCTGGCCGACAAGCAGTACCATGCCGCCGACAACATGACCGACCGCTTCGCCGCGCTGTCGGCGCTGGTGAACAGCTTCGCGCCCGGGCGCGAGCATGCACTCGCTGATTTCTATGAGCGCTTCGAGGACGACCCGCTGGTGATCGACAAGTGGTTCTCGCTGCAAGGCATGCAACGCGGCAGCGTGGGGACACAACCGGGTGGTCCGCACGCCGGCAAGCGCACCATCGACACCGTGCTCAGGCTGATGGAGCACCCGGCCTTCAACCTGCGCAACCCCAACCGCGCGCGCTCGCTGATCTTCAGCTTCTGCTCCGGCAACCCGGCGCAGTTCCATGCCGAAGACGGCTCGGGCTACCGCTTCTGGGCCGACCAGGTGCTGGCGCTCGACGCCATCAACCCGCAGGTGGCCGCGCGCCTGGCGCGGGTGATGGACCGCTGGCAAAAATATGAGCTGACGCTGCGCGACCGCATGCGCGCCGAACTGGAACGCGTGGCCGCCAGCACCTCGCTGTCGCGCGACGTCAGGGAGATCGTCGGCAAGGCGCTGGCCGCCTGAACAATGAGTACGTCAGGGAGGCCCCGCAACGCCCCCTTTGCCCGGCCAGGGCCGGCCGGGCATGTAGAATTGCGGCCATCCAAGGAGAACCAACCATGACTCGCATCAGCCTCACCCGCTACCTGGTCGAGGAGCAGCGCAAGCACAACACGATCCAGCCCGAACTGCGGCTGCTGATCGAAGTGGTCGCGCGCGCCTGCAAGGCCATTTCCAACGCCGTCAGCAAGGGCGCCCTCGCCGGCGTGCTGGGCTCGGCAGGCACCGGCAACGTCCAGGGCGAAACCCAGCAGAAGCTGGACGTGATCGCCAATGAAGTGCTGCTCGACGCCAACGAATGGGGCGGCCACCTCGCCGCCATGGCGTCGGAAGAAATGGAATCGTTCTACGAGATTCCCAACCGCTACCCGAAGGGCGAATACCTGCTGATGTTCGACCCGCTGGACGGCTCGTCGAACATTGACGTCAACGTCTCGATCGGCACCATCTTCTCGGTGCTGCACATGCCCAAGCCGGGCCAGACCGTGACCGAGGCCGACTTCATGCAGCCCGGCACCCACCAGGTCGCCGCCGGCTACGCCGTCTACGGCCCGCAGACCACCCTGGTGCTGACCGTCGGCAACGGCGTGCACATGTTCACGCTGGACCGCGAGGCCGGCAGCTTCGTGCTGACGCACTCCAACGTGACGATCCCGGACGACACCAAGGAATTCGCCATCAACATGTCGAACATGCGCCACTGGGCCCCGCCCGTGCGCCGCTATATCGACGAATGCCTGGCCGGCGAAGAAGGCCCGCGCGGCAAGAACTTCAACATGCGCTGGGTCGCCTCGATGGTCGCCGACGTGCACCGCATCCTGACCCGCGGCGGCGTCTTCATGTACCCGTGGGACAAGCGCGAGCCGGAAAAACCCGGCAAGCTGCGCCTGATGTACGAAGCCAACCCGATGGCCATGCTGGTCGAACAGGCCGGCGGTGCCGCCACCAACGGCCACCACCGCATCATGGACGTGCAGCCCGAAAAGCTGCACCAGCGCGTCTCCGTGATCCTGGGCTCCAAGAACGAAGTGGAGCGCGTCACGCGCTACCACCTCGAAGCCGAAGGCAAGGCCTGAGTCCGGCACACGGCATTGAGACAGGGCGCCCGGTGGGCGCCCTGTTTTCTTTGGGCCCGGCCGGATGGCATGGGCGACACAAAAGGGCTTCACAAGGCCAGAAAACACTGCTACTATTGCGGGCTGTTCCAGTTCACCGGAACTTGTTGCCGAAGTAGCTCAGTCGGTAGAGCAGCTCATTCGTAATGAGAAGGTCGGGGGTTCGATTCCTCTCTTCGGCACCAAAAGAATTCAGGGCATCGCCCACGCAAACCCGGACAGCGTCACGCTCTCCGGGTTTTTTGTTGCCTGCTTTCTGAAACTCGGCTCAGGCCAGCGCAAGTGGATCCTCTAGCGTCTCGATAGGCTCCCACCCTCGCGGCGTCTCGTGCGTCAGCGGGGATGCGGCGCGCATGACGCCGCCGCCGACGCGTCGGCCATGGCGTTCCAGCGAACGGGGTGAGGCAGGCTACCGCCCCAACCGCCGTGCCCACCAATACCGGAACGGATGGTCGAAGTCGGGATAGAGCACAGGCTGGCTGAAGCAGCCAGCGTGCTTCATGAGGAGGAAGGCGACAAGCAGGGTCGCCCAAAAAACAAGCAGTTCCACGATGCACGGCCACCCTTGTTTGCCAGGTGGCCGTTTTCATTATAGGGAGCGCTGCCGCTGCGGGGCCGATACCGCACCCCGCACTTACCCTAACGCAGGGTGCGTCAGTACACTCCCGGCACAAACATTTCTTGCGGTACGGGATGCCGCACGTAGTCCTCATGCCGCTCGCGCGCCGGCAGCACGATCGTGGGTGCGTCCACGTCCTGGTAAGGCACCAGGCTGAGCAGGTGGTGGATGCAGTTCAGCCGCGCGCGCTTCTTGTCGTCGGCCTGCACCACCCACCATGGCGCCTCGGCGATGTGGGTGCGCTCGAGCATGATCTCCTTGGCCTTGGTGTAGTCCTCCCAGCGCCGCTGTGACTCCAGGTCCATCGGGCTGAGCTTCCATTGCTTGAGCGGATCGTGGATGCGGCTGAGGAAGCGCAGGCGCTGTTCGTCGTGCGTGATCGAGAACCAGTACTTGACGACCTGGATGCCGGAGCGGACCAGCATCTTCTCGAACTCGGGCACTGAGCGGAAGAATTCTTCGTACTGGTCGTCGTTGCAGAAGCCCATCACGCGCTCGACGCCGGCGCGGTTGTACCAGCTCCGGTCGAACAGCACGATCTCGCCTGCCGCGGGCAGGTGCGCCGCGTAGCGCTGGAAGTACCACTGCGTGCGCTCGCGGTCGTTGGGCGCGGGCAGCGCGGCCACGCGGCATACGCGCGGGTTCAGCCGCTGCGTGATGCGCTTGATCACGCCGCCCTTGCCGGCGGCGTCGCGCCCTTCGAAGAGGATCACCAGCTTGTGGCCGGTGGCCGCGACCCAGCTCTGCAGCCGCACCAGCTCGCCCTGCAGGCGGAACAGTTCGCGGAAATAGTGGCGGCGGCTGTCCTGCTCGGCCCCGTCAGGCAGGTGTACCGGGTCGCCGAAGGCTTCGCTGGCTTCGCGGTCGTCCAGCTCCAGTTCGATCTCTTCGTCGTAGTAGTCGGCAACTTCGTTGTGGATGCGCCGTACCAGCTGTGCCTCGCCCGGTCTCATCTGCTCCTCCTGTCGGATACATCGCGGTCGCGCCGATGCTGGCACGCCAGTGTTGCAGCCGCGTGAACGCCTCCGCGCGCTATGCCGCCGGATTGATGTTGTGGTTGTGGCGGAACAGGTTGTCCGGATCGTAGCGGCGCTTGACCTCGACCAGCCGCGCGAAGTTGGGGCCATAGGCGGCGCCGACCCGGTCGGTTTCTTCCTGGGTCAGGAAGTTGACGTAGACGCTGCCCAGCGCGAACGGCGCCGCGGCGCGGAACACATCGCGCGCCCAGCCAATGCACGCGTCGTCCTCCGCCGCAGTGTCCCAGCGCCCGTGCAGGTTCATGATGAACTGCGCATCGCGGTTGGCGTAGGCGGTGGCGTCCGGCGCCACGCGGTTGGTCTGGCCGCCCATCGCGCCGACAAATACCTCGCATTGCGACGATGGCAGCTTGCCGATCTGCTCGACCAGCATCGCGATCAGGCCGTCGTCGAGCCCGTCGAAGTTGTGCGATTTCCAGTAATTGCGTGCGCCCGGCGTGAGCAAGGGATCGAAGGCCTGTTGCCATGTGGCGAACGGCATCGGTCCGACATGCTCGCCATACGGCGTGCCGAGCTTGCGTAGCGGCTCGACCAGTGCGGGGCCCTGTCCCGGCGGGCCGATATAGCAGATCGCCAGCGCCACGATCGGCTTGCCGTGTGCCTCCGGCGGCAGGAACGGCAGCGGCGGGGCCTGGCGCAGCACCGCCCAGACCGTCAGCTCGTCCGGCATGGACTGGAAGAGATCGCGGAAGGCTGGCAGCACGGTGAGGGCCTGTTCGAGCGGGTAGACGATCAGGCCACCATAGACCTCGGGCCCCACCGGGTGCAACCGGAACTCGAACATCGTGACTACGCCGAAGTTGCCGCCGCCGCCGCGCAGCGCCCAGAACAGGTCGGGATGCTCGTCGGCACTGGCGCGCACCAGCTTGCCTTCGGCGGTGACCACGTGCGCAGAGACCAGGTTGTCGACGGTGGTGCCAAACTTGCGGCTGATCCAGCCGAAGCCGCCGCCCAGCGTCAGCCCCGCGACCCCCGTGGTCGAGTTGATGCCCAGCGGCGTGGCCAGCCCGAAGGCCTGCGCTTCATGGTCGAAGTCGCGCAGCGTGGCGCCGGGTTCGACCCAGGCGCGCTGCGCCTGCGGATCGATGCGCACCGAGCGCATCGATGACAGGTCGAGCACCATGCCGTCGTCGCAGATCGCGAGCCCGCCGATATTGTGGCCGCCGCCGCGTATCGACAGCAGCACGCCGTGCTCGCGTGCGAAGTTGACCGCGGCCATCACGTCAGCGACGCCTGCGGCCTGCACGATCAACTGCGGCCGGCGGTCAATCATCGCGTTCCAGATGCGGCGGGCTTCGTCGTAGGCGGCGTCGGCGGGCTGCAGCAGCCGGCCGCGCAGTTGCCCCTTTAGTGACTCAACATGTTCTTGCGATAACTGGCCCATGATCTGTCTCCCGATGCGAGTTAGAACCATCGGACGACGCGCGGCAGCCGGGGTGAAGAATGATGGCCACGAGAACCGATGACTTCACCATTTAAGGCAGGCCCCCGCTGAATGTAAACGCGGCATGCAACGCGTCCGGCTCAAGTGCCGCAACGCGATCATGCCGCCGTGGCGGCCTATCATGGAAGCACGCCGGCACGGTGCAACGGCGCCGACCGGCTGCGCAATGGACACAACCAGCCACCCTCCCCTGTTCCTGTGCGGCGATGTGATGACCGGGCGCGGCATCGACCAGATCCTGGCGCATCCCAGCCAGCCGCTGCTGCACGAGTCGTATGTGCACTCGGCGCTCGACTACGTGCACCTGGCCGAGCGCAAGGCGGGGCCAATAGCGCGGCCGGTGGCGCCGGCGTATCCGTGGGGCGACGCGCTCGCGGAACTGGATCGCCGCGGCGCACGGCCGCGCATTGCCAACCTGGAAACAGCGATCACCACCAGCGACGACGCATGGCCCGGCAAGGCCGTGCATTACCGCATGCATCCGGGCAATGTCGACTGCCTGCAGGCCGCGGCCCTCGACTGCGTGGCGCTGGCCAACAACCACGTGCTCGACTGGGGACGCGCGGGCCTGGCAGACACGCTGGCTGCGCTCGATGCTGCGCATATCGCGCATGCCGGCGCCGGCCCCGATGAGGACAGCGCGATGCAGCCGGCGTGGCTGCCGCGGCCGGGCGGCGGCCGTGTCGCGGTCTATGCCTTCGCCATGCAGAACAGCGGCACGCCCGCGGCATGGCGCGCCACCGCCGGCCACTCCGGCGTGACCCTGCTGGATGACTGGTCCGCCGCCTCGTGCGACCGCATCGCGGCGCGGATCAGCAAGGACAGGCGCGCCCGCGACCTCGTGGTGGCATCGATCCACTGGGGTGGCAACTGGGGCTACCACATCGATCCCGCGCAACGCGCCTTCGCGCACGGGCTGGTGGAAAGGGCCGGCGTGGATATCGTGCATGGACATTCCTCGCACCATCCGCTGGGCATCGAGCTGCATGCGGGCAAACCCATCCTCTATGGCTGCGGTGACTTTATCAACGACTACGAGGGCATCGGCGGCTACGACGACTACCGGCCGGACCTGGCGCTGATGGTGTTCGTCAGCTTCGATGCGGCAGGCAACGCGGACTTGCGGCTGGTGCCGCTGCGGCGCAGCCATTTCCGGCTCAAATATGCGGGCGAAGTCGACATCGCATGGCTGCTGGCGATGTTCGCCTACGAAGGTCGCGCGCTCGGCACCCGCGTCGAGCGCAGCGCGCTGCACGAACTGCGCATATCGACGGGGTGAGACGGCACGCATGAAAAAGCCCGCCGGCATGGCGGGCTCTTGCGGCACGTACCGCCAGGCTACGGTGCGGCGCTAGTCCAATGCGTCATTGAAAAAGCACCCCATTCATGGTTAGATCAGGTGCATGGGAAAAATGAATCTGAGCGAGCTCGAGCGTGAACAATTGCTGTCGGCGACTCGCAGCCGAACCATTCGGGCAGCCGACGCGCGCCGGGCCAAGCTGATCCTGATGCTTGACGACGGTGAGTCGCGCGACGCGATCATTGAGCGGCTGGGGTGCGATTCGCGTTTCATCTCGCGTTGGTCGAGTCGGTTTCTGGCGGAGCGACTGGCGGGCTTGTATGCGCGCCATCCTGGACGAGCGCCCATGCAGCCGCCTGAGAAACTCGAGGCGCGTGTTCTGAGCTACACGCTCAAGCGCAAGCCCTTGGACGGATCGACGCACTGGAGCAGCTACAAACTTGCCGCGGAGCTGGGTGACGTGTCCATCTCGGCCGTGCAGCGCATCTGGCGCAAACATGGCGTGCGCCCGCACAGGTTGGAGCGGCACATGATTTCCAACGATCCCAACTTCGAAACGAAGGCTGCAGACGTGATCGGGCTGTATCTGAACCCGCCCGCGCATGCGGCGGTGTTCTGCGTGGATGAGAAGACCGCGATCCAAGCCCTGGATCGCAAGGATCGGATGCTGCCACTGTCGCCAGGACGTGCCGAGAGCCACGGCTTCGAATACAAGCGTAACGGCACGCTCAGCCTGTTTGCCGCACTCAACACGGCAACCGGGGAGGTGATCGGCAAGACTGCGCCACGTCATACCAGTGAGCAGTTCGTGGCCTTCCTCACTGACGTTGTAGCCAGTCAGCGACCGGAGCAAGAAATCCACGTCATCTGCGATAACGTGAGCAGTCACAAGACCGAGCGCGTGCGCGACTTCCTCAGCGAACACCCCAACGTCCACATGCACCACACGCCGACCTACACGTCCTGGCTCAATCAGGTCGAAAACTGGTTTGCGCGCATTCAGCGCGATGTGATCGCACGAGGCGTCTTCACTTCGGTGAAGGACCTGGATCGCAAGCTGATGCGTTATATCCGTCAACACAACAAGAATCCCAAGCCAATCAAGTGGAAGTACGACGATCCATCGCGGCGAATTCGCCCGGTGCCAATTCAATGACGCGATGGACTAGTGGCGATGGATCATATGGTCGAACCATGTGCGCACCGACTGCTCCTGCTGCTGCAGCAGCGTCGGATCTTTCTCGCGCATGACCCAGATGACAAGTGCGGCACAAGCGACCAGGGCGATCAGCGCCAGTGCCGTGATCATTGCGGCAGTCATAGCAACCTCCTGTGAGAGACTGGTTGCACCTTCAGTGTAGGTCGGATCGCGCGCGATGTCGGTGCCTGCAAAAGCAGGAAGGCCAGCCGCATTGGCTGGCCTTCCGGTATCTCAAGTGCCACGTGATTCGGTTCCGTGTAACGCTTCCACAGTTTGCTGGTCCGCTTCTGCATTCACTGCCCGAGTCTAGCTCTCTCGCCCATCCTGCGGCACCCCAGGACATACCTGCAGGATAGTACAAATTCGCGCGTGGCGAAGGTGCGTGCCCGGGGCGCGCCCGGTCCGTGGTCAGTTCACCACAATGCGGTCGTCAGCCAGGCGGATCTGGCCGCCAGGCTTGTCTTCCATCACCTTGAGCACGCGGCTGCCCACCTGCAGCGTGACGCCGCCATGGATGCGGCGCGCGGCGTCGATCACGGCATCGGCCGATGGCTGCATTTGCTGGCCCAGTTCCGTCAGGCGACCTTCCAGCTCGAACATGTCGCGCGAAAGCTTGAACAGCGTGGCGCGCGCCTTCTCGCGCAAGTCGCCGACGGCCTTCTCCGGATGCTTGGCAAAAAACGTCACCAGTTGCCTGACCTTGTTCTGCTCTTCCAGCAGCTTGCGGCGGTCGGCCTCCAGCGCGGCACGTTGAGCGTCCGCGTAAGGGTTCAAGCCCACCTGCACACTGGTGGCGCTACCGGCAGGGCTGCCGAGCACCGCGACGCGCACCGCCAGCATGGCGCGCGTGCGCCCGCCGCTGATGCTCCCCTGCACGCCGGGTCCGCCGACCACGATGCGCTCGCCCGCGGCAACGTCGCTCTGGCGGATGCCGCTGTCGACGTTCACCTCGGTGCCGGCCTCGACCACGGCATTCTCGATGAAGCGCGCCTTGACCGCGCCCTTGCAGCGCACGCTGGCGCGGCTGATGCCGCCGTCGGCATGGCCTGTCTCGGCCTTGCCGATGATGCCGCCCTTGACCACGACATTGCCGCCGGCGTCGATGTCGGCGGCTTCGATGGTGCCTTCGACCAGCACGTCGCCGCTGACGCGCACCGACATGCCGGTACGGATATCGCCCGCTACGCGCAGCGTGCCGTCAAACGCGACGTTGCCCGAATGCAGGTCGACTGCCTCCACCTGCACCACCGGGCTCACGGCAATGCCATGCACGCCGACCACCGGCGAGCCGGCGATCACGGCGACCAGCAGGTCGGGGTCGTCGGGATCGGCGGCGGCGCCGGTCAGGCCCTCGGCAAAGGGCGCATCATCGACAGGATCGGCGGGCACCGGTTTGCCGAACACGTCCATGCCATCGTTGCCGGCCACGGCCGGGATCCGGCGCATCAGCGGCGTGCCGGGACTGACCAGCAGCAGGTTGCCAAGGTCGCGCAGGTCGACGCGCGAATCTTCGTCTTCGGCCTGCGCCGGCTTGCGCGGCTGCAGCAGGTTGAGGAAACGCGCCGGCTCGCCCTGGCGCGGCGCCACGCCGGCGGCGATGGTGTGCAATTCGCAGCGGCCTTCCGCCAGCGCGGCGTCAAGTGCAAGCGCCTGGATCGGCGCCACCACGCCGCGCTCTGCGACAGCACGGCGGATATCGTCCTCCGTGGCCGGGCGGCCACCTTCGGCAGGCATCAACGTGAGCCGCACAGCCAGGCAGTCGCCCGTGACATCCAGCTCGAAAGCGCCGTCAACCAGTGCGCCAATGGCAGCGTCGATCTCGTGCTCGGCGCGCTGGCACTGCTGCAAGAACTGCGCAACGGCGCGCGCATCCAGCCTGGCGCCGGCCCAGCCGTGGCTGTCCAGGCACTGTTTCAGGCTGGCGTGATCCGGCGCCAGCCTGCCTGGCTCCGGCGTGTAGCGTGCATGCACCTGCTCGCCTGGCTCGGTCAGCTCCAGGCGCAAACCCGACTCGTGCATCATGAGTCCCCTGATTTTTCTGCGGAGCTGCAGGCCGGCCCGTCACCGCTGCCTGTCCGCGCTGGCGGACAGGGCGTGCCCGGATGGCTAGCGCTCCACTTGTTATCGATCCTTGACCATCGGCAGCTGGGGCCAGAAACTTGAGCGAACAACGATCCCCGCCGGGGTGGGGTGATGCCGACCACGACTGACGGGGCATCGCCGGACTTTTCGGTAAACTGTCGGCATTTCCGGGGCGCGCCGCGCCCCGCAGCCTGCGCAGTCCCCATGTCAAATACCCACGAAATCCGCCCCGGCCAGTCCACCGAGTTGCTCAAGGAACTCCATATCCTGACGCGCGACGGCAAGATGAACCAGGACAGCCGGCGCAAGCTCAAGCAGGTCTACCACCTGTTCCAGTTCATCGAACCGCTGCTTCAGCAGGTCAAGGACGAGCGCGGCCGCGTCACCCTGGTCGACCATGGTGCCGGCAAGTCGTACCTCGGTTTCATCCTGTACGACCTGTTCTTCAAGGCATTGAAGGACGATTCCCACATCTACGGCATCGAAACGCGCGAGGAACTGGTGAAGACCTCGCAGGCGCTGGCGGCGCGGCTGGGCTTTCCCGGTATGTCGTTCCTGAACCTGTCGGTGGCGGATTCGATCACCTCGCCGCAGCTGCCGCCGACCGTCGACGTGGTCACCGCGCTGCATGCGTGCAATACCGCCACCGACGATGCCATCCACTTCGCGCTGGCCAAGCGTGCGCAGCATATCGTGCTGGTGCCCTGCTGCCAGGCCGAAGTGGCCAGCGTGCTGCGCAAGCACAAGGGCAAGCTGCTGGCGGGCAATCCGCTGACCGAGATCTGGCGCCACCCGCTGCATACGCGCGAGTTCGGCAGCCAGGTGACCAATGTGCTGCGCTGCCTGCAGCTGGAAGCCCATGGCTACCAGGTCAGCGTGACCGAGCTGGTGGGCTGGGAACATTCGATGAAGAACGAGCTGATCATCGCCCAGTACAAGGACCTGCCGCGCCGGCGCCCGGCGGAGCGGCTGCAGAACGTGCTGGAAACGCTGGGGCTGGAAGAGATGAACGAGCGTTTCTTCACCACCCCGGAATCTACCGCGCCGGCCGAACCGGTCGAGCGGGCCGAGCGGGCGTAAGTCGGTCAGTCAGTCAGTCCTGCGCGGCCGGGTTCTTGCCGGCGGCGTTGTCTTCAGGTTCGTCCTCGCCCGCCATCCAGCGCCGCCAGCCCTCATGCCCAAGGCTGCGCATGGTCGCCTGGTTGCGCTCATAGATATCCGCCGCGTCCGGGAATGCCGCCGCCGCACGCGCAATGCTGTCCTCGCGCAGCAAGTGCAGGATCGGATACGGCGCGCGGTTGGTGTAGTTCTCGATATCGTCCGGCTCGGTATCGGCGAACTGGTACTGAGGATGGAAGCTGGCGATCTGCAGCGTGCCTTCCAGGCCCAGGCTTCCAAGCAGGCGCCCGGCAAAGTACAGCAGGTCGTTGTAGTCGAGGAAATCGGCCACGGCATCGGGCAGGATCAGCAGCGTGGTGTCGATCCCCGCCGGATCTGTCTCATCAAGCAGCCGGAGCTCGCGTTCCAGTTCATCCAGCACATCCGGCGCTTCGGTTGCCGTGCTGACCACGTAGCGCACCTGCTCCTTCACATAGACGCTCTTGGCAAAGGGGCACAGGTTGAGCCCGATCACCGCGCGTTCAAGCCAGTGGCGGGTGGCGGCGATGACGGCGTCTGCGGATGTGGCGGCGGAAGACATGCTGGCAATAGCTGGGGAATACCGGGGAAAGCGTCATTCTAGCGCTGCCGCAGGCTCTATAATCCGCGGCGGAAACACACTTGCCCTTGCCGAACCCCCATGTCCCTTGCCACCCCTACCGCAGCCACCGCCAACCGACCTGACGTCGCCATCATCGGCGGCGGTCCTGCCGGCCTGATGGCGGCCGAAGTGCTGGTGGCGCAAGGGGCCAGCGTGGCGGTATATGACGCGATGCCCTCGGTCGGGCGCAAGTTCCTGATGGCCGGCAAGGGCGGCATGAACCTGACGCATGCGGAGCCGGAACCGGCCTTCCTCGGCCGCTATGGCGCGCGTGCGGCGCAAATCGCGCCGATGCTCGCGGACTTCGGGCCGCAGATGCTACGCGAGTGGGTCCACGGGCTTGGCATCGACACCTTCATTGGCAGTTCGGGCCGCGTTTTCCCGGCCGACATGAAGGCCGCGCCAATGCTGCGCGCATGGCTGCACCGGCTGCGCGAAGCCGGCGTGCAGTTCCATATGCGCCATCGCTGGCTGGGCTGGGATGAAGGCGTTGCGCATACGCTGCGTTTTGCCACGCCGCACGGCGAGACATCCGTGCCCGCGCGTGCCGTGGTGCTGGCGCTGGGCGGCGCGAGTTGGGCGCGACTGGGATCGGATGGTGCGTGGGTGCCGCGGCTGGCTGAGCGTGGCGTCGATGTCGCGCCGCTGCGCCCCGCCAATTGCGGCTTCGATGTGGCATGGAGCGCATCATTTGCCGACCGCTTCGCCGGCACGCCGGTCAAGCCGGTGGCAATCGCACTGACCGACCGCGACGGCAACGCGCACTACCGCCAGGGCGAGTTCGTCATCAGCGCCACCGGCATCGAAGGCAGCCTGGTCTATGCGTTGTCGGCGCCGATTCGCGACCGGATCGAAGCCGACGGCAGCGCAGTGATCCACCTCGACCTGTTGCCCTCGCACACCGCGGAACAGGTCGGCAACGCAGTGAACCATCCGCGCGGCTCGCGTTCACTGTCGAGTCACCTGCAGAGCCGGCTCGGCATCACCGGCGTCAAGGCCGGGCTGCTGCGCGAATGCCTGGCGAAGGATGCGATGCAGGATCCAGGCACGCTGGCGATTTCGCTCAAGGCATTGCCGCTGCGCCTGCTGCGCCCGCGCCCGATCGACGAGGTCATCAGCAGCGCAGGCGGCGTGCGTTTCGAAGCGATGGATGAACGGCTGATGCTGCGCGCGCTGCCCGGCGTGTTCTGCGCGGGCGAAATGCTGGACTGGGAGGCGCCCACCGGGGGTTACCTGCTGACAGCATGCTTCGCCAGCGGGCGCACCGCGGCGCAGGGCGCCGCGGCGTATCTGCAGCAGGCTTAAGGGCAGGCTTAAGGGCAGGCTCAGGGGCAGGCTCAGGCCTGCTTGCCGCCGGCGATGCTGAGCGCCACCGCTTCGGCCACCTCGATGCCGTCGATCGCGGCCGAGTAGATGCCGCCGGCATAGCCCGCGCCCTCGCCCGCCGGGTACAGGCCCTGGACGTTGATGCTCTGGTAGTCGTCGTTGTTGCGGCGGATGCGCAGCGGCGACGAGGTACGTGTTTCCACGCCGGTCAGCACCGCGTCATGCAGCGCGAATCCGGGCAGCTTCTTGTCGATCTCGGGAATGCCTTCGCGGATCGCCTCGATCACGTAGTCGGGCAGCGCCGTGCTCAGGTCGGTCGGCGTCACGCCCGGCTTGTACGAAGGCTCGACCGAGCCCAGCGAGGTCGACGGCCGGCCAGCGACAAAGTCGCCCACCAGCTGGCCCGGCGCATTGTAGTTGCTGCCGCCCAGCTCGAACGCGCGCTCTTCCCACTTGCGCTGGAACTCGATGCCGGCCAGCGGGCCACCCGGATAGTCATCCGGCGTGATGCCGACAACGATGCCGGCGTTGGCGTTGCGCTCGGCACGCTTGTACTGGCTCATGCCATTGGTCACCACGCGCCCCGGCTCCGACGCCGCCGCCACCACCGTGCCGCCCGGGCACATGCAGAAGCTGTACACCGAACGCCCGTTGCTGCAGTGGTGCACCACCTTGTAGTCGGCCGCGCCCAGCAGCTTGTTGCCGGCGAACTTGCCGAAGCGGCTGCGGTTGATCAGGCCCTGCGGATGCTCGATGCGGAAGCCCAGCGAGAACGGCTTGGCCTCCATGAACACGCCGCGGCCGTGCAGCATCTCGAAGGTATCGCGCGCGCTGTGGCCGACCGCCAGGATGACGTGGCTGGCTTCCAGGTATTCGCCGCCGGACAGCTTCAGGCCGCGCACGCGGCCGCCGTCGATGTCGACATCGTCGACGCGTGTCCCGAAGCGGATTTCGCCGCCCAGTTCGATGATCTCGGCGCGCATCTTCTCGACCATGCTCACCAGGCGGAAGGTGCCGATATGCGGGCGCGCCTTGTACAGGATGTCTTCCGGCGCACCGGCGCGCACGAACTCGTTGAGCACCTTGCGGCCATAGTGCTTCGGGTCCTTGATCTGGCTGTACAGCTTGCCGTCCGAGAACGTGCCCGCGCCGCCTTCGCCGAACTGCACGTTGGACTCAGGGTTGAGCACGCTCTTGCGCCACAGGCCGAAGGTGTCCTTGGTGCGCTCGCGCACTTCCTTGCCGCGCTCCAGGATGATCGGGCGGAAGCCCGACTGCGCCAGGATCAGGCCGGCCAGCAGGCCGCACGGGCCCATGCCGATCACCACCGGACGCAGCGCGGGGCCGCCCTGCGGCGCACGCGCGACGAAGCGGTACTCCATATCGGGCGTCACGCTCCAGTTCGGCTTGCCGGCCATGCGCTTGAGCGCCGCGGCTTCGTCACTGACTTCGATATCGATGATGTAGGTCAGCTTGATATCGGAGCGCTTGCGCGCATCGTGGGCGCGGCGGAACACGGTATAGCCGATCAGGCCGTCTCCCTTGACACCGATCTGCGCGGCGCCGGCACGCACGGCGGCGTCCAGGTCGCTTTCGGTATGGTCGAGCGGGAGTTTGACTTCACTTAGACGTAGCATGGGGAACCCGAGAACTGCGGCCGGGGGGTTGGGCACACCAATGTGCCAGGTCCGGCCGGAGCGCAATTTTATAGTCTTTCGGGTGCCGGGTCGGCAATCGATTGCGGCTGGTGCCGCCATGGCCACGGCACGCGGCGCTTGCGCCACGTCAGCAACGCCGCCACGCGAGCGATCAAGCCGGGTGGCACGGCGATGGTGACGGCGGCGTCGCCGCGCGCCGCCACCTGTAGCCAGCCGCGTGCCGGTATGGCCAGCGACTCGCCCGCGCGCAGGCGCCAGCGCGGTATGTGGCAGGTTTCGGCCAGCCATTGCGGCGGCCCGCTGACCTCGATCTGGCCGGCGCCGGCATGCAGCACCGTGCCCGCCGGCACGCGCAGGTGCAGGCATTGCCCGGCAGACAGGCGCGTGGCGGACGCCTGCAAGATGGCTTCTGGAGGGTCGATCGATACGCTTGGCATGGCTTGGCTCCGATAAAAGCTCAGGACTCCAGCCTATCGGCCGGCTCGCGCGCGCGGCAGGCACACCCCCGCACGACCTCTACCAGAACAGCAAGGAAAAACCGGGGCTGTTACGATACAGGCGCCCCGCATCTGTATCTGTACCCTGATGGCCAACCGCGCCACCATGCCGCCATGGAATCCACCCCGCTTTACCGCCAGGTTGCCGGCCATTACCGCCGCGCCATCGAATCCGGCACGCTGACCGCCGGCGACCGCATGCCATCCGTGCGCGCGCTGATGGGACTGCATGGCGTCAGCCTGTCCACGGCGCTGCAGGCCTGCCGCCAGCTGGAGAGCGATGGCCTGCTCGAAGCCCGCCCGCGCGCCGGCTATTTCGTCGCGGCACCCGTGCGCGCGCCGCTGGCACCGCTGACCGAACCCGACGCCGCGCTGCCCGATCCCGCGCAGTACGTCGGCATCCACCAGCGCATTTCGGCGCTGCTGGCGCGCAGCCAGCACCAGCACGTCCATACCAATCTTGGCGGCGCCTACTGTGCGCCCTCGCTCTATCCCGCCGATGCATTGCGCAGCGCCGCGGCGCGCGCATTGCGCCGGCATCCGATGCTGTTCGGCGAGGCCGTCGAGCCGGAGGGCTACGCGCCGCTGCGCAGCGCCATCGCGCGCCAGGCGCTGCATGCGCGGATGCAGCTGGCGCCGGAGGAGATCGTCATCACGCACGGCTGCACCGAGGCCCTCAACCTTGCGCTGCGCGCGGTGGCCGGCCCGGGCGACGTGATCGCGGTGGAATCGCCCACCTATTACGGCCTGCTGCAGATCCTCGAAAGCCTCGGCATGCGCGCGCTGGAAATCCCGTGCAGCCCGCAGACCGGGCTCTCGCTGGAGGCGCTGGAGCTGGCGGCGCAGCACTACGACAATATCCGCGCGGTGGCGGTGGTGCCCAACCTGCAGAACCCGCTCGGCTGCATCATGCCGGACGCGCACAAGGCGCGGCTGGTGCAGTGGTGCGAGTCACGCGGCATCGCGCTGATCGAGGACGACTGCTTCTCCGCCACCGCTGACGGCGATACCCAGCCGGCTGCGGCCAAGGCCTGGGACGGCAGCGGCAACGTGATCCACTGCGCCTCGCTGCACAAGGTGCTGGCGCCCGGCATGCGGCTCGGCTGGATCGCTGCCGGTAAATGGCAGCCGCGCGTGGAAATGCTCAAGTTCGGGCTGTCGCGCCCCAACGAGATGCTGTCGCAGATGGCCGCGGCGGACTTCCTCGCCAGCGGCGCGCATGAACGGCACCTGCGCCGGTTGCGCACGCGGCTGCAGCTTCAGCGCGAATGGTTCGCGCAGGCGGTGGCGGCCAGCTTCCCGGCGGGCACGCGGCTGGGTGCCCCGCGCGGCGGCATGCACCTGTGGGTGGAGATGCCTGCGCAGGTATCGTCCGAGGCGGTTTTCGACCAGGCGCTGCAGGCCGGCATCCGCGTCATGCCGGGGGTGATGTTCTCCAACGCCGGGCGTTTCGACCATTGCCTGCGCATCAACTGCGGCACGCCGCGCTCAACGCAGATCGAGCGCGCGCTGGCCACGCTGGCGGGCGTGGTGCAAAGCCTGGCGAGCTAGCCGCGCGCCGAGCCTCGCGCATTTTCGCAACACCGGTGGCGCCCCTGCCTGATTGACCTGCTTTTTGCGCCCGGTTTATCCCCATTTTCCGCCGCCTCACCTATCCTAGTGCGCTGGCGCGGCGGCCGAGGCTCTGCTGGTTCCCTCGAACGCTGCCAGCCCCGCCACGAGACGGGAACAAGAACAAAGGAGAGTGGCCTTGAGCAGTCCTTCCGCGGCATCACGCGCTCACAGCAGCAACCGCCCCGCCGGCACCCCGCCCGGCAACACCCTCGACGATTACCAGACGCTGTTCCAGCTCGCGCCCGTGTCGCTGTGGCTGGAAGACTTCAGCGACGTGCGCGCCCATTTCGACCAGCTGCGCCGCGACGGGGTCACCGACCTGCGCGCCTACCTGCGCGCCAATCCGCACCAGGTGGCGCAATGCTCGTCGCTGATCCGCGTGATCGACGTCAACCAGCGCACGCTCGACCTGTTCCGCGCGGCCGACCTCGACGACCTGGTCGCCAACCTCGACACCGTCTTCCGCGACGACATGTTCGACCAGCACGTGGAAGAACTCGGCCAGCTCTGGGACGGCGGCACCCGCTTTGCCAGCCAGACCGTCAACTACACGCTGGACGGCGAACGCCTCGACATCCGGCTCGAAGCGACGGTCATGCCCGGCCATGAAGGCACGTGGGAGCGCGTGCTGCTGTCGATCGAGGACATCAGCGCGCGCGTGCGTAGCGAACGCGAGCTGCGCCGCAGCGAGCAATACGCGCTGGGCCTGTTCGAACACTCGCCGGTGTCACTGTGGGTGGAAGACTTCAGCGCGGTCAAGGTGCTGCTCGACGAAGTGCGCGCGGCCGGCATCACCGACTTCCGCACCTTCCTCAACGTGCATCCAGACTTTGTCTCGCGCTGCATGCAGGAGATCCGCGTGCTCGACGTCAACCGGCAGACACTGCTGATGTTCGGCGCCGAGTCCAAGGAAATCCTGCTGTCGCGCCTCGGCGACGTGTTCCGCGACGACATGCGCATCCATTTCGCCGAGCAGTTGATCGACCTCTGGCACGAGAAACTGTGGCAGCAGCGCGAGGTCATCAACTACGCGCTCGACGGCCGGCAGGTCGATGTCTACATGCAGTGGTCGGTGTTCCCCGGCTGCGAGGCCGACTGGGACCAGGTGCTGGTGTCGCTCACCGATATCACCGCGCGCAAGAAGGCCGAGGCCTATGTCGAGTTCCTGGGCAAGCACGACGTGCTGACCAAGCTCTACAACCGCGCTTATTACGAGGACGAACTGGCGCGGCTGGGCCGCAAGGGACCATGGCCGGTCAGCGTGGTGGCGGTGGACCTGAACGGGCTCAAGGTGGTCAACGACCAGTTCGGCCACGGCGACGGCGATGGCCTGCTGCGCCGCACCGGCGAGGTGCTGAAGAAAGCCGTGGGCGAGCAGGCCTGCGTGGCCCGCATCGGCGGCGATGAATTCATGATCCTGCTGCCCGGCCGCGACGAGCGCGGCGCCGCCACGGTGGTCGAGCAGGTCGAGAAGGTAGTCGAGCTGAACAACACCTTCTATCCCGGCGTGCGCCTGAGCTTTTCCATCGGCCACGCCACCTGCGTGCAGGGCGAGCGGCTCAGTGACACGGTCAAGGTGGCTGACAGCCGCATGTACGAAGCCAAGCGCGCGCATTACGAAGCGCTGGGCAACGAGCGCCGCAGCAGGGGCAACTAAAGGGCCGGCGGCACGCCTCAGCCCGGCGCGCACTCTCCGCGCATCAGCGCCCATTCCTCGCACTGCTTGCCTGAGGGGAAGGTGCAGATGCCGGTCTGGCCGGCGGGCGTCGGTACGATCGACAGCTTGCCGCCGCGCCGGGTGCAGTTGACCGAAGCCGGATTGGGCATGCCGACCGTGGGCGCCGCGCTGGCCGGCTGCGCTGCGGACTGGCCTCCCGGTGTGGTAGTGCAGGCGGCGGCGCCAAGGCTGGCGGCCGCCAGCCACAGGGCGGATCGCACACGCATCGGGATCTCCATGACGGGGCAGCCCCCCAAAAAGCAAAGAGCCGGCTTGCGCCGGCTCTCTTGCGGTTACAGGTACACGATCAGGGCCACGCCCCCCACGATCAGCCCGAACTTGGCCACGTAATACAGCTGGCGGTTCCATGCCTTGAAGCGGCGGCGGTATTGCCCGCCCAGCCAGACGAAGCGGAACAGCTTGTTGATCATGCCGGTCTGGTCGTGCTCGTCGTTGGGCGAGCTGGCCGCGGTCATGACCTTGCGGCCCATCCAGTGGTTGAACTTCATGGCCCAGCCATAGCGCATCGGGCGTTCGATATCGCAGAACAGGATCAGGCGATTGGTCTCGCTGCGGTTTTCGGCCCAGTGCAGGTAGGTTTCGTCGAAGACCACGCCCTCGCCGTCGCGCCAGCTGTGGCGCTCGCCGTCGACCTCGATAAAGCAGCGGTCATCGTTGGGCGTGGACAAGCCCAGGTGGTAGCGCAGCGAGCCCGCGAACGGGTCGCGGTGCGGATTGAGCTTGCCGCCAGGCGGCAGCTCGGCGAACATCGCCGCCTTCACGGTCGGCAGTTCGCGCAGCAGCGCCACGGTCTTGGGGCACAGCGTCTCCGCAGACGGGTGCTGGGCCTCGTACCACTTCAGGTAGAAACGCTTCCAGCCGTATTTGAAGAACGAATTGAAGCCGGCGTCGTCGTTCTTGTCCGCGGCCTTGATCTTGCGCATCGCTCCCAGCGCCAGCCCTTCGTCGCGGATCTCCGGCCACGCGGCGCGCAGCTTTTCCAGGTCGGGGAAATTATCGACCGGAATATACGGCGTGCGCGGCACGCCCGAGAACGCATACATGAAGCAGTTGATCGGCGCCACCAGCGCCGAATGGTCCAGCAGCTGGCGCCAGATCTTCAGTCTTACCTTGCCGCGGAAGTGCACATACAGGATGGCACCGAGATAGCCCGCGACGAATATCCACTTGATCACCCGAAATCCTCCTGGTTGGCCGCCCCTGTTACGCACGTGGCAAAGCACGCCGCGGGCCGGCTGGGCGAAAACCAGTATTTTAGCGAAACAGACGCAGCACCGCAGTTAGTAGCGAACGCGTCACATAAGAAGTTGGCCAGTCAGGACTCTCGATCCGGGCCGCCGCGCGACTGCCGCGCAATGCGGTCGATCAGCGCCTGGGCGTCGTCGGGCATGCCCTGCAGCGTCAGCAGGCGCGCGTTGAGCACCAGGTTTTCCAGCACCAGCTTGGCGGTCGAGGCCCACATCGTGGCCAGCAGCGCCTCCGTCGACAAGCCGGACGCTTCCATCTGCTCGGAGCGCTCGGCGATCAGCCGGCACGCCAGCTGGCGCAGCGCGCGGTCGTCGAACGGCAGGTCGGCGTAGTCGATCGGGTCTTCCTTCTCGACCTCGGCCATCAGTTGCAGCAGGGTGTCTTCTGTCATGGGCAGACTCCTGGCAAAACATGAACGCAAACGCAAAGGGCACCGCCAGCGCGGCTACGCGCGAAAATCTCCCGCCATGCCGGCGTCGGTGCGCGCCTCCAGGCGGCCCGACCGGCACGCGGCAACGAACTGCTCATAGTCGCGCCCGACCTGGTCGGCATAGCCATTGGCATAGCCTACCATTGCATCGGCCATCCGGTCGCTCCGTTCCAGGTGGCCGCTGACCTCGGCGGCCAGCCCGCTGCCCCTGGCATGCGCCCGCGCCAGCACCCAGCCGCACAGCGCGCCGCGGCTTGTCAATCGACGAGCCGCGGCGGCAGGGGTGGCAAGCGTAGCGCTGCGATCAGAGCGCCGGCGGCTGGCGGCGGAAGCCGGCGCCGAAGCGGTTCCACGCATTGATCATCGAGATCAGCAGGGTCAGGTCGGCGATTTCCTTTTCAGAAAACTGCTCGCGCACCGCGTTGTAGTCGGCGTCGGGCGCCTGGCTTTGCGGCAGCAGCGTCAGCGCCTCGGTCCAGCCCAGCGCGGCACGCTCGCGCGCGGTGAACCAGCTCACTTCGCGCCATGCCGGCAGCAGGCTCAGGCGGCGATCGCTTTCGCCATGCTTGCGCGCATCGGTCACATGCATGTCGAGGCAGAAGGCGCAGCCGTTGATCTGCGAGGCGCGGATCTTCACCAGTTCCTTCAGGCTGTTTTCCAGGCCGCAGCGGGCCAGGTAGATCTCCACGCCGACCATTGCCTTGTAGGCGTCCGGGGCCACGTCTTGCCAGTTCATGCGTTCTTCCATGTCGATTCTCCAGGGATCCGGTTGAGTGAGTTGGCGGGCGCTGGCCCGTTGGACTCAAAGATAGCCCCCGCGATTGGCTCCGTACACTGCCAATTTACGGCAAAATCAGTAGACCAATTTTGGGGCAGCATCATGGAACTCCATCTCGCGCTGGACCACGCCAGCGACCTCACGGCGCAGATCGTCCACCAGATCCGCGACGCCATCCAGGCCGGACGCCTGGAAGCTGGTGCGCGCATGCCGCCCACGCGGCTGCTCGGCACCCAGTTGGGCGTCGCACGCAAGACCGTAACCACGGCCTATGAACGGTTGTTGGCCGAAGGCTGGCTGCATGCGCGCGTCGGGGACGGCACTTATGTCGCCGAGGGGCTGGCGCGCAAGCCGGTGCGCATCGCCGCCGCGCCGGTACTGCCGCCGGCGGTGCTGCGCTGGATGGCGGTGGAGACGCCCTTCCTCGGGCCGATGGGCGGTGCGCGCTACGCCTTCCAGCCGGGCCAGGCCGACACCACGCGCTTTCCGCACGAAGCCTGGTCGCGCTGCGTGCGTGCGGCCCTGGCGGCGGAGCGGCAGCGTCCGCCCGGGCCCGCGGACCCGTGTGGCGAGATGCCGCTGCGGCAGGCCATTGCCACCCATATCGCCTTCACCCGCGGCGTGCAGAGCGCTGCCACGGATATCCTGGTCACCGCCGGCGCACAGCAGGGCATCGACCTGGTCGCCCGACTGCTGCTGGGGCCGGGTGCCGTGGTAGCCATGGAAAATCCCGGCTACCCGATGGCGCGCGCGCTGTTCCAGGGGCTGGGCGCGCGCGTGGTGCCGGTGCCGGTCGACGGCGAAGGGCTGGTGGTGGAGGCGCTGCCCGGCGAGGCAACGCTGGTCTTCGTCACGCCGTCGCACCAGTCGCCGCTGGGCGTGCCGATGAGCCTGGCACGCCGGCAGGCGCTGCTCGACTGGGCCGCGCGCCGCCACGCGGTGATCCTGGAAGACGACTACGACAGCGAGTTCCGCTATGGCGGGCAGGCGCTGGACGCGCTGCAGACGCTGGACCGCCACGGGCGCGTGGTGTACCTGGGAACGTTTTCCAAGACGCTGTTGGCCAACCTGCGGGGCGGCTACCTGGTGGTGCCGCCATGGCTGATGCCGGCGGCGCGCAAGGTCAAGCACCTGATGGACTGGTACACCCCGACGCTGACCCAGCAGGCGCTGGCGCGCTTCCTGTCGGAGGGGCACCTGTTGCGCCATATCCGCCGCTCGCACGCGCGCCATGTGCAGCGGCGCGCGCGCCTGCTGGCGCGGCTGCACGGCGACCTGTCACCGTGGCTCGAAGCGTTGCCGGCGATGGCGGGCTTCCACCTGGCGGCGCGGCTGCGTGTGCCGGTGGCTGCCGACGCGCTGGTGGCAATGGCCCGGCTCGCGGACCTGGAACTGGCCACGCTGGACCCCTTCCACGCCACGCCGCCGCCGAACTGCTCAGGCTTGCTGCTGGGCTTCGGCGCCATCGACCTGCTCGACATCGATCCCGCGCTCGACCGGCTGGCGATGGTACTCTCTGCGTTGGCCCCCGACCCGGCGCGCCTCGTGTGACGCTGCCGTCATCCCGGCAAAAGTCCGGTCTCAGGGTACGCACCAAATGCGTGGGAGCGCACGCACAGTCATACTGGCGTCCGCAAGCTTCCGTTGAACAAATCGGACGGGAAGCAGTCTCATTCGCACTTCCACACACACCAGAGTCGCGTTCATGACCAAGCGTTTGTTGTCCGCCATGCGTCAGTACGCATGGTTTTCAGGGGTAAAGCACCATGTCGTGCAGGGCGTCGAAGCCCTGGCGGAACTGCTCAAGTCCCCTTCCGCCGCGGCACGCGCCGTTGCGGCAGTGATCGCCGAAACCGAGCACGGCGTGCAGGTCTGGGTCTCGTATCTCGGCAAGCCGCTGGACCCCCACACCAACTACGTGCTGTGGCCGAACCGCGCCCTGCGGCCGGCACGGCGCCGCATCCAGCCCTCTCCGATCGAGCAGTTGCAGATGCGACGACGGCGCGACGAATAGCGCGCCGCTCGCTGTCACGCAGCGCCCCGCCGGTGGCCCGGTGGCGGGCGCTGGCGGCGTTCAGGCGTCCGCCCAGCGGCGCAGCAGGTTGTGATAGACGCCGGTCAGGCCGATCACGGCTTCATGCGACTGGCCGAGTTCCTGCGCCGTCTGGCGAATGCGCCCGTCCATCTCGAACAGCAGCGAACGCTTGCCGTCGTCGCGCACCATGCTCTGTATCCAGAAGAACGACGACACCCGCGCGCCGCGCGTGACCGGCGTCACGTGGTGGATGCTGGTGGCCGGGTACAGCACCATATGCCCGGCCGGCAGCTTCACGCGTTGCTGGCCGTAAGTGTCCTCGATCACCAGCTCGCCGCCGTCGTACTGGTCCGGCTCGGTCAGGAACAGCGTTGCCGACAGGTCGCTGCGGATGCGGAAGCTGGTGCCGCGCAGGTAGCGGATCGCATTGTCGACATGGTTGGCAAAGGTGTGGCCGCCCTCGTAGCGGTTGAACAGCGGCGGATAAACCTTCAGCGGCAATGCCGCCGAGAAGAACAACGCGTTGTTTCCCAGCGCATCCTGGATCAGGTCGCCAACCTGCCGCGCCGCGGGCGAGCCCTCGGGCAGCTGCAGGTTGCGCTTGGCCAGCGCCGACTGGTAGCCCGAAGTTTCATTGCCGTCAGTCCACGGTGCGGCATCGATGACCTGCCGCACCTGCGCCACCTGGTCCTTGGAGAGTACGTCGGGAATCTGCAGCAACATGGTGGCGACAACCTTTGGGCAAGAATGGGGAAAGCGCGCACGCCGGACGAACGCGTCGCGAACGCGTATTGTAGGTGAACCCTGGCATGACTCGAACAAGAATCATTACTGTTTGATCTTGTGCAGGCGCCGCCTCCACTACAATGGTTTTTGTGTTTCCGTTATCGCCTAGGAGAAGCCATGTCCGAACCGCTACACGACGAAGCGCTGGTCAATCTCTACCTGGAACGAATTTCAGCCCTGTCGGTGAGCGCCTTCGACGGTGCCGATGTCGGTGCCGAGCTCGATGCCGTGATGCGCGAAGCGGTCGCCAAATGCCAGGCCGCCGGTGGTCCGCAGGCACAAGGCACGCTGGCGGTGCTGGCCAAGCGGTTGCGCGAGCGAGCGGAAGCGGCCGAGCGCGAAGACCAGGCACTGGTGCGCAATACCTTCCTGCAGGCAGCGCAACGATTGCCGGCCTGACGGCGAGCAAGCACCACGCGCGCGATCATCGCGGAAGTTCGCGGTTCAGGTTCAGTTCGTAGCAGGGAATAAATCAGGCCGGACGGCCTTGAGAACAACACCTTGAAGGATTGCGGCGAATGCCGCGAAAGGCGTTGGTTGCGGGGGCAGGACTTGAACCTGCGACCTTCGGGTTATGAGCCCGACGAGCTGCCAACTGCTCCACCCCGCGTCCGAAGAAAAAGATTATGCAGCACTTGTGCGCATCTGGCAAGTCTTTTCTCTGCTCATCGTGGAATCGCTGGCGCGCTCATGCGCGAGGCGTGGTGTTGCCATCGGCCTCGTGCGCGGCAAACAGTACCCCGATGGAGCGATTCACCTGCTCAAGCGCCTCGAGCTTGGTGTCGAACGCGTGGTTGGGGAACGGGTTATGCCGCCCGGCGACGACAATGCCATCTCTGCGGCGAATGACTTCGATAAAGATAGCCCATTTGCGCTTGGGCAGCGCAATCACTTCATAGACGACCTTGTAGCCTTCGAATTCAGGCATGGCGGGGCACTCCTTCTGCTGCAACGGCGAGCAAGACGTCGCTCGCTTCCAAATCCAGCGTAGGAATACCGGTCCGGATCAAAAATGATCCCGGTCAAGGTCGATTGATCATCGTGTGATATATGCCATTGCGCCGTTGGCAATAGCCGCGCATGTGGCCCGCCCGGGCATCACTCCGGCGGCGGCCCGAGCATCCGGTCCACCAGCGCATAACCGGCACCGAAAGCAGCCACTTCCGCAGCGTGACGCGTGGCGAACTGCTGCGCGCCACTCGCCAGCGCTTCGATGTCGCCCGCGTCGGCAGGATCTGCCCCCTCCTGCGCCACGCGGACTTCATAGCCCCATCGGCCGATAGTGCTCTCGCCCTGCGGCGACACCAGCACGTAGACATCCATGTCGCGGTACTGCTCGACGCGCCAGTCGTTTTCCATACCCATTGCTCCGGAGGGTCGGCGTGCTTCGCCTGCTGCTTCGAGCCTAGGAGGCGGCACGTGCGCGCGCAAGCCGTGGCGCAGCAAAAGCGCTGTCGGCGTAAGGGCGACAAAGGGGGGAAGCGAAGCAGGCATCGGCCTGACGGCCCACGCGACGCGATCGGCTGGGGGAAGGAAAGCAGAAAAACAAAAAGGGCTTCCGTTTCCGGAAGCCCTTTTCTTACTACATAGGTGGCGCGGCTGGCAGGATTCGAACCCACGACCCCTTGGTTCGTAGCCAAGTACTCTATCCAACTGAGCTACAGCCGCACTCGAGAAAAGAGATTATATCTGAGATTTCAGATTTGTGAACCCCCTTCGACACTTTTTTCTCTTCTTTTCGCGAAGTGCGGCCTGTCGGCAGTGTTTTTCTATAATGAGAACCCGAAGATGTGATCCGGACCATGAACAAGGCATTTGTCAAAGAGTCCTCTGGCGACGAGGACGACGACCTTCCCGAAGGCGCAACGCCGCTGCCTCCCGGCACCAAGAACTACATCACAGCCGATGGCTACAACCGCCTGCGCAATGAGCTGATGCAGTTGATCGACGTCGACCGGCCCGATGTGGTGCAGATCGTCTCGTGGGCCGCATCCAACGGCGACCGCTCGGAAAATGGCGATTACCTCTACGGCAAGAAGCGGCTGCGCGAGATCGACCGGCGCATCCGCTTCCTGACGCGGCGCCTGGACAAGGCCGAGGTGGTCGATCCCTCATTGCAGGGCGACAACGACCAGATCTTTTTCGGCGCCACCGTCACTTACGCCAACCGCGCCGGCGAAGAAACCACCATCACCATCGTGGGTATGGACGAAGTCGACCTGGACAGCAACCGCGTCAGCTGGATCTCGCCGATCGCCAAGGCGCTGATCAAGGCGCGCGAGGGCGACACCGTGCCGCTGCGCACGCCGGCCGGGGTCGAGCAGATCGATATCCTGGAAGTCAGCTACCCGTCAGAGAAACAATAAGTGAACCAGTGGGCGGGCGTGTCAGGGCGGCCCTGGCCAGGAGCGCGCGGCCGCAGACAGTCCAAGTAGTACGGCAAGGCCGCACAACGACGCCAGGGCCGTCCTAAAAACGCCCGCCTAGCCGTCGTTGCGGTCGCGGAAGATGCGGATGACGTCGGGGTTGCGGCGCAGCCCGCGCATCACGTTGGCCAGGTGCAGGCGGTTCTGCACCTGGATGATGAACTGCATGTAGGTGGCTTCCTGGTGGCTGCCGTCCTGCTGCTCCATCGCCACGTGCGCGACGTTGGCATCGGCCGCGGTCAGGTCCGCGGCGACGCGCGCGACGATACCCTTGACGTTGCGCACCATCACCTTGATCGACACGTCGAAGGCCCGCGTGGTCTTCTTGGCCCACATCACGTCGATCCAGTGCTCCGGATCCTTGCTGTGCAGGCGCTTGGCGATCTTGCAGTCCTGCACGTGGATCTGCAGCCCTTCGCCCTTGCCCAGGTAACCGACGATCGAATCGCCGGGGATCGGGCGGCAGCATGCCGAGAAGATCATCGACATGCCTTCGTCGCCGGTGATCGGCACCGCAGGCGCTTCTTCGCCGGCAAAGGTCTGCACCGCCGCCAGCAGCGCGCTGTCGACGTCGCCGGACAGCTCCTGCAGCAGGATCTCCATGCGCTTGGCCACTACCGCCGGCACGCGCCGGCCCAGCGCCAGGTCGGCGAAGATGTCTTCGCGCTGCTTGTTGCCGGTCCACTGGATCATGCGGTCCCACACCGACTGCGGCACGGCCTTCAGCTCGATGCCGAGCTGGCGCGCGGATTGTTCGAGCAGCCGCTCGCCGAGCTGGATCGCCTCGTCCAGCTTGGTGGTCTTCAGGTAATGGCGGATCGCCGCGCGCGCCTTGCCGGTGCGCACGAACGACAGCCACGCCGGATTCGGCTTGGAGTACGGCGCCGTCACCACCTCGACGATATCGCCGCTCTTGAGCTCGGTGCGCAGCGGCAGCAGCTCGTTGTTGATCTTGACCGCGACGCACTGGTTGCCCAGGTCGCTGTGCACCGCGTAGGCAAAGTCCAGCGCGGTGGCGCCGCGCGGCAGCGCGCGGATATGCCCCTTGGGCGTAAACACGTAGACCGCATCCGGAAACAGGTCGATCTTGACGTGCTCGAGGAATTCCTGCGAATCGCCGGTCTGGCTCTGGATGTCGAGCAGCGACTGCAGCCACTGGTGCGCCTGCTGCTGGATATCGTTGGCGTGGTCGGCCTGGTGCTTGTACATCCAGTGCGCGGCCACGCCGGCCTCGGCGATCTGGTGCATGTCGCGCGTGCGGATCTGGAACTCCACCGGCGTGCCGAACGGGCCGACCAGCGTGGTGTGCAGCGACTGGTAGCCGTTGATCTTGGGGATCGCGATGTAGTCCTTGAACTTGCCGGGCATCGGCTTGTACAGGCCATGCAGCGCGCCCATCGCCATATAGCAATGCATCTGCGTTTCCACCACCACGCGGAAACCGTACACGTCCAGCACCTGCGAGAACGACAGCTGCTTGTCGTGCATCTTGCGATAGATGCTGTAAAGCGTTTTTTCGCGGCCGGAGAGTTCGGCAACGATGCCGGCATCGGCCAGCGACTTCTGCGCGGCTTCCAGGATCCGCTTGACCACTTCGCGCCGGTTGCCGCGAGCGGCCTTGACGGCCTTTTCCAGCGTGGCGTAGCGGAACGGCGAGCCGACCTTGAACGACAGTTCCTGCAGCTCGCGGTAGATCGTGTTGAGACCGAGACGGTGCGCGATCGGCGCATAGATCTCCATGGTCTCCAGCGCGATGCGGCGGCGCTTCTCCGGCGGCACGAAGTCGAGCGTGCGCATGTTGTGCGTACGGTCGGCCAGTTTCACCAGGATCACGCGCACGTCGCGCGCCATCGCCAGCAGCATCTTGCGGAAGCTCTCCGCCTGCGCCTGCTCGCGGCTCTGGAACTCAAGCTTGTCCAGCTTGGTCAGCCCGTCGACCAGTTCGGAAACCTTGGGCCCGAATTTCTCGGCCAGTTCGCTCTTGGTGATGCCCTGGTCTTCCATCACGTCGTGCAGCAGCGCCGCCATGATGGACTGCACGTCCAGCTTCCAGTCCGCGCACAGCTCCGCCACCGCCACCGGATGGGTGATGTAGGGCTCGCCGCTCTGGCGGTACTGGCCCAGGTGGGCCTCGTCGGAAAACTGGAAGGCCTCGCGTACGCGCGCCAGGTCGGGCGCCTTCAGGTACGCGAGCTTTTCCATCAGCCGGGTGATGGAAATGACCTGCTGGCGCGGCGGCACCGCCGGCTGCGAGGTCGGGCCGAAGAAGTGCCGGTATGACTGCGCCAGCACTGCATCGATAAACAGACTGTCCGCCACCGGAGGCGCCGCTTCCTGCACTGCCGCCAGTTCGTCCTGCAGCGCGGGCGCCCTCGCCTTGCCCGGCGCCAGCGCCGGCGCGACGGCACGCTCCCCGACGACGTCGTCGCCGAGCGGATCGGGAAGATTGGGAGCGCCGGTGCGCGCGTTCACGGAAGACTGGCCCGGGATGGTGCGCTTACGCGCCGTGGGCGGCGCCGCATCGCCGAGCGCGCCTGCCGCGGGCGTCGGCGGAGAGGAAGGCTGGGAGGGCAGATGCGGCGAAGGCATGGCGGCGGCCCCTGGAATCCGGCTGGAGAGCCTGGAAATATGCTGGCACGTTGCGAGGATGAACCATGGGCCGGCCGCTCGATCGGGTCGATCAGGTCGGGACTTTCTTCAGCATCTCGATGCCGACCTGGCCCGACGCGATCTCGCGCAGTGCCACCACGGTCGGCTTGTCCTTGGCCTCGACCTTGGGCGTGTGGCCCTGCACCAGCTGGCGCGCACGGTACGTGGCCGCCAGGGCGAGCTCGAAACGATTCGGGATGTGTTTCAGACAATCTTCGACGGTAATACGCGCCATATCAAATCCACCTTGGGACAAAACCTTGTGTTGGGATGCCATTTTACAGCACGCGGCGGAAAACGCCGGCGGCGCCTCCGCGCACGTGCCTCGGCTCAGTGGATACCGAGCTCGATAAACAGCTCCGCGTGCCGTGCCTTCTGCGACGAAAAGCGCAAACGGGTGGCCCGAACCACGTTGCGCAGCTCTTCCAGCGCATTGTCGAAGACCTCGTTGATGATGACGTAGTCCGACTCCGACGCATGGGACATCTCACTGCCCGCGGCCAGCAGGCGGCGCACGATCACGTTGGGCTCGTCCTGGCCGCGCTTCTTCAGGCGCTCTTCCAGCGCGGTCAGCGACGGCGGCAGGATAAAGATCTCGACCGCGTTGGAGAAGCGCTGGTGCACCTGCTGCGCGCCCTGCCAGTCGATCTCGAGCAGCACGTCGTTGCCTTGCGCCATCTGCTGCTCGATCCACACGCGCGAGGTCGCGTAGTAGTTGCCGTGGACCTCGGCCCACTCCAGGAACTCGCCGCGGTCACGCGCCGCGCGGAAGGCATCGACGTTGACGAAGTGGTATTCGCGGCCATTCTGCTCGCCCGGGCGCGGCGCGCGCGTGGTATGCGAGATCGACAGGCGGATGGCCGGGTCCTGCGCCAGCAGCGCGTTGACCAGCGTCGACTTGCCGGCTCCCGACGGCGCCACCACCATGAACAGGTTGCCCGGGTAGACGGTGTCGATGGGAGGATGCGGCGCGGTTTGGGACGTTTGGCTCATGATGATGATTCGGTAACTTCGGGGTAATTCTCGGGGTGATTCTGATGCTTTGCTGCGTTATTCGAGGTTCTGGACCTGCTCGCGCATCTGCTCGATCAGCAGCTTGAGCTCCATCGAGGCATCGGCCAGTTCCTTGGCCGCGGCCTTGGAACCGAGCGTGTTGGCCTCGCGGTTCAGCTCCTGCATCATGAAATCGAGGCGCTTGCCGACCTGCCCGCCCTTCTTCAGGATATGGCGGGTCTCGTTCAGGTGTGCCTGCAGCCGCGACAGCTCTTCGGCGATGTCGATGCGGATGCCGTAGACGGTGGCTTCCTGACGGATGCGCTCCGCGATCTCGTCGCGGCTCATCGACGGCATGCCGGTGGGCGCGGCCAGGTTGAACGCTTCCTGCAGGCGCTCGGTCAGCTTCTGCTGGTGGTGCGCGATCAGTTGCGGGATCGCCGGCGTCAGGCGCTCGACGATCGCCAGCATGGCATCGACGCGCTCCATCAGCGTCGCCTTGAGCGCCTCGCCCTCGCGGCGGCGCGCTTCGAGCAGCTGGTCCAGCGCCTCTCGCGCGGCGCCGGTCACTGCTTCGCGCAGGGCTTCCTGCGACAGCTCGGGCTCGACCAGCACGCCCGGCCAGCGCAGGATCTCGCCCATGCGCAGCGTGCCCGCGCTGGGGAAGGTGCCGGCCACGGTGGTTTCGAGCGCGCGGATCTGCCCCAGCAGGCCGTCGTTGAGCGCCAGCGTGGCGCCGCCCGAATCGGTGCGCTGCAGGTTGATGCGGCATTCCAGCTTGCCGCGCGACAGTTCGGCCATCAGCATCTCGCGCAGCGCCGGCTCAAAGGCGCGGCACTCTTCCGGGGCCCGGAACAACAGGTCGAGGAAACGCGAATTGACAGTGCGGAATTCCACCGAAACGGAGGCGGTGCGCCCGCTCGGCTCGCCCTGTGCGTTGGTCAGTGGCGCCTGGCGCGTCGCCAGGCCATAGCCTGTCATGCTGTGGATCATTGGATGTTCTCGTGAGTGGAGGCGGCCCTGGGGCGCTGGCGGCCCGCAGGCGCCCTCCTCGAGCCTCCCGCAACCGGATGCCGGAGCGCTCTCAAAACGTTGAAAGGAGGGCAACAATGCCCGTATTTGTGTTCTTTACAAGTGACCGATTAGCCCGGACAATCCGTTGGCAAATCTGCGGAGTCATCCGCTGAGGCAAATCCGGCCCCTATTCCCATGACAGAGTCCAAGGGCACGACACAACTGAAGAGTGCACCGCTGCCCGTCGGCACGCTGTTGTCCAACTATCGTATTGTAAAGAAGTTGGCCAGCGGGGGGTTCAGTTTCGTCTACCTCGCCACCGATGAAACCGGCGCGCCGGTCGCGATCAAGGAGTACCTGCCATCGTCGCTGGCGCGGCGCAATCCGGGCGAACTGATCCCCGTGGTGCCCGAGGAAAACGCCGCGGCATTCCGGCTCGGACTGAAGTATTTCTTTGAAGAGGGCCGCTCGCTGGCCCGCATTTCCCATCCCAGCGTGGTGCGCGTGGTGAATTTCTTCCGCGAGAACGCCACGGTCTACATGGTGATGAACTACGAGCTGGGCAAGACGCTGCAGGAGCACGTGCTGGCCGCCCGGCAGCAGGGCCGCGCCAAGGTGCTGCGCGAGCATTTCATGCGCAAGGTCTTCCACGACCTGATGAGCGGCCTGCGCGAGGTGCATATCCACAAGCTGCTGCACCTGGACATCAAGCCCGGCAACATCTACCTGCGCGAGGACGAGTCGCCGATCCTGCTGGATTTCGGCGCCGCGCGGCAGACGCTGACCATGGAAGCGGCGCGCTTCCAGCCGATGTACACCCCCGGCTTCGCCGCGCCCGAGCTGTACGGCAAGCATTCCGACCTGGGTCCCTGGACCGATATCTACAGCCTGGGGGCCACGCTTTATGCCTGCATGGCCGGCATGCCGCCACAGGAAGCCAACCAGCGCGAGAAGGACGACCGCATGGCCGAGGCGCTGGTGCGGCTGCGCAGCAGCTATACCAACGGCCTGGTCGACCTGGTCGAATGGTGCCTGCGGCTGGCGCCGTCGGAGCGGCCGCAAAGCGTGTTCCGGCTGCAAAAGGAGTTGCGCGAGCAGACCAACGCGCTGAGCGAGCAGGCAATGCTGGCGGCAGCGCCGCCGGCTCCTGCAACCGAGCGCCCTGCCCCGGCTTCACGCTTCCTCACGCTGCTGCGCCGCCGCGACGAGCCGGCCCCGGGCGCGAGCGTAGAATAAATCACAAATCGCGCCCGCCGTGGCGCGATGACCTTACTGAATTTCCAAAGCCAACATGCGATTCTCTGTCTACCAGGAAAGCAGGAAAGGCGGCCGCCGTGTCAACCAGGACCGCATGGGCTATTGCTTCACGCGTGACGCGCTGCTGATGGTGCTGGCCGACGGACTGGGCGGCCATGCGCACGGCGAGGTGGCCGCCCAGCAGGCGCTGCAGACGCTGGCGCGCCAGTTCCAGGCGCAGGCGCGCCCGGTGGTGCGCAATCCCGCGGAGTTCCTGCAGGACACCATCATGCTGGCGCACCGCGAGATCCACCGCTATGCGGAAGCCAACCGCATGGCCGACGTGCCGCGTACCACGGTGGTCTGCTGCCTGGTACAGCACGGCCAGGTCTACTGGGCGCATGCCGGCGATTCGCGCTACTACCTGTTGCGCAAGGGCCGCCTGCTGACGCGCACGCGCGACCATTCCAAGATCGAAAACCTGCTGCAGCAGGAACGCGTGCTGCCGATGCACGTGGCCAACCACCCCGAGCGCAACAAGCTCTACAACTGCCTGGGCTCGCCCAACCTGCCGCTGATCGACCTGGGCGGCCCGGTGCGGCTGGAGCCGGGCGACATCGCCCTGCTCTGCTCCGACGGCCTGTGGGGGCCGCTGGACGAGCAGGCGCTGGTCGACAAGCTGTCGCGGCTGTCGGTGGTGCAGGCGGTGCCGGCGCTGATCGAGCTGGCGCTGCAGAACGCTGGCGAAGGTGCCGACAACACCACCGGCATCGCCATGATGTGGGAGCTCGACAACAACACTACCGGGCCCGATTCGGTGATGACCGATACGCTGCCGCTGAATGCGTTTACCACCTCGATCCTGGACCGCACCGGCACCGATAGCGACCTGCTGTCGGAGGAAGAAATCGAGCGCTCGATCGCCGAGATCCGCGCGGCGATCGACAAGACCAGCAACCTGATGCGCTGACCTGGTTCGCCGAGGCTGGTTCGCCCGAGGCTATCCGTCACCGCGTCCCAACGATAGCCCCGGCATGCAGCGCGCACGGCCCGGCGGCGTTAGAATCGCGTTCTCTCCCCCGATTCCAACCCATTTATCCCATGCGACCCAGCGGCCGCGCAGCCGATGCGCTGCGTTCCATCAGCCTTACCCGCCACTACACCCGCCATGCCGAAGGCTCCGTTCTGTGTGCCTTTGGCGACACCAAGGTGCTCTGCACCGCCAGCGTGCTGGCCAAGGTGCCGCCGCACAAGAAAGGCAGCGGCGAAGGCTGGGTCACGGCCGAATACGGCATGCTGCCCCGCGCCACCCACACCCGCTCGGACCGCGAGGCCGCGCGCGGCAAGCAGACCGGGCGCACGCAGGAAATCCAGCGCCTGATCGGCCGCGCCATGCGCTCGGTGTTCGACCTGGCGGCGCTGGGCGAGCACACTATCCACCTCGACTGCGACGTGCTGCAGGCCGACGGCGGCACCCGCACCGCGGCCATCACCGGCGCCTTTGTCGCCGCGCACGATGCGGTTGCCACCATGCTGCGCGCTGGCCTGATCTCGGCCAGCCCGATCCGCGACCACGTGGCCGCGGTCTCGGTCGGCATGGTCGACGGCGTGCCGGTGCTGGACCTGGACTACGCCGAGGACAGCAACTGCGACACCGACATGAACGTGGTCATGACCGGCAGCGGCGGCTTTGTCGAGGTGCAGGGCACCGCCGAAGGCGTGCCCTTCAGCCGCGCCGACCTGGACGCCATGACGCGCCTTGCCGAAGCCGGCATCGCCCGCCTGGTGCAGCACCAGCGCGACGCACTTGGATTGGCCTGAAGCAGGATCCGACGATGCAACGACTGGTACTCGCCTCCAACAACGCCGGCAAGCTGCGCGAGTTCGGCACGCTGCTGGCCCCGCTCGGTTTCGATGTGGTGCCGCAGGGCGACCTGGGCATTCCCGAGGCCGAAGAGCCCTTCGTCACCTTTGTCGAGAACGCGCTGACCAAGGCGCGCCACGCCAGCCGGCTGTCCGGCCTGCCCGCGCTGGCCGATGATTCCGGCATCAGCGCGCGCGCGCTCGGCGGCGCCCCAGGCGTCTATTCGGCGCGCTACGCGCAGATGGCCGGCAAGCCCAAGTCGGACGCGGCCAACAACGCGCACCTGGTGTCGCAACTGGCCGGCAAGCTGGACCGCCACGCGCACTACTATTGCGTGCTGGTGTTCGTGCGCCATGCCGAGGATCCCTGTCCGCTGATCGCCGAGGGCGTGTGGCATGGCGAGGTCGTCGACGCGCCTCGCGGCGCTGGCGGCTTTGGCTACGATCCGCATTTCCTGCTGCCGGGGCTGGGCAAGACTGCCGCCGAACTGTCGGCAGAAGAGAAGAACGCGGTCAGCCACCGCGCGCAGGCTCTGCGCGCACTGGTGGTCCGGCTGCAGGCCGACGCCGCGCAGCGCTACGGCCGATGATCCCGATCGTACCGGCCGGCAGTGCGGCACCGGCCGCTGTTTCTCCTGTCGACAGCAAGCAATTGTGGCTCAAGCCCGGGCAGATCAGCCTGCCCGGCTCGCCGCCGCTGTCGCTGTACGTGCATATCCCGTGGTGCGTGCGCAAGTGCCCGTATTGCGATTTCAATTCGCACGCCGCGCCGGGCGCCGACAACCACGAGATCCCGGAAGAGATCTACCTGGACGCGCTGCGCGCGGACCTGGAGCAATCGCTGCCGCTGGTGTGGGGCCGCCCTGTGCATACCGTCTTTATCGGCGGCGGCACGCCCAGCTTGCTGTCGGCAGCCGGCATGGACCGCCTGCTGTCCGATATCCGCGCCTTGCTGCCGCTCGATGCGGATGCCGAGATCACGATGGAGGCCAACCCCGGCACCTTCGAGGCCGACAAGTTCGCCAGCTACCGCGCCAGCGGCATCAACCGGCTGTCGATCGGCATCCAGAGCTTCAACGACCGGCACCTGCAGGCGCTCGGCCGCATCCACGGCAGCGCCGAAGCGCGCAAGGCGATCGATATCGCGCAGGCGAGTTTCGACAACATCAACCTCGACGTGATGTACGCCCTGCCGGGCCAGACGATGGACGAGTGCCGCCAGGACCTGGAGACCGCGCTGTCGTACGGCACGACGCACCTGTCGCTATACCACCTGACGCTGGAGCCAAACACGCTGTTCGCCAAGTACCCGCCAGCGCTGCCGGACGACGACAGCGCGTACGAGATGCAGGACCTGATCGAGGCACGCACGGCCGAGGCGGGCTATCGCCATTACGAGACGTCGGCCTATGCCAAGGCGCATCGCGAGGCGCGCCACAACCTCAACTACTGGCGGTTTGGGGACTACCTTGGCGTCGGCGCGGGCGCGCACGGCAAGCTGTCGTTCCCGCACCGCATCCTGCGCCAGATGCGGCACAAGCACCCGGCTACGTACATGGCGCAGGCACTTGCCGGCAATGCCTTGCAGGAAGCGCGCGACGTGAGCGCGGACGAGTTGCCGTTCGAGTTCATGCTCAATGCGCTGCGGCTCACCGATGGCGTGCCGGCATCGAGCTTCCAGGACCATACCGGGCTGCCGCTGCATACCATCAGCAAGCAACTGGCCGAAGCGGAGAAGAAGGGATTGCTGGAAGCGGACCTGACCACTATCCGTCCGACGGAGCTTGGGCGGCGCTTTCTCAATGACCTGCAGGAGATGTTCCTGAAGGACTGAGTTGCGGACGGAGCGGTATCATCAAGAAAAAAGGCCACGCAAACACGTGGCCTTTCTCTTTCCGCACGGAAACCAGCGTCAATACGCCGTCGCCATGTCGTTGGCCACGCGCGCACGCATGCCCACTTGCAGGTTGCCCAGGCTCGACTGCGTCACGGTCGCGACGCGGCCATCGTCCAGGCGCACGTTGACGCGATACGCGTTCTGCGTATTGCTGCCCGCACGCTTCTCGATCTGGTTGCCCGCCACCGCGCCGACCACGGCACCACCGATGGTGGCCGCGGTCTGCCCGCGCCCGCCGCCGACCTGGTGTCCCAGCAGGCCGCCGGCGGCACCGCCGATGACCGTGCCGAGCAGGCCCGAACTGCCTTGCGTGGAGGTGATCGGCTCGATCGATTCCACGCGGCCGTAGTACACCGAACCGGCAGGCGCCTGCGTGCTATTGGGCGTCTGGTAGCCCGGAGGCGGCGCCGTGTTGTATCCGGTATTGCTGTAGCCGCCGCCGTACGGCGCAGCACAACCAGCCAGAACCGCCACCGCGGCGGCGGCTGGCAGAACCAGCCATTTCTTGCTTTGCATTCGCATATTGAGTTCTCCTCTGTTGCCAGGCGAAGCCGGGAATGCGGCACACACCGCGCCCCCGGGCACACCAATATGAGCGACGACCACATGTGAAGGTTCCGCGATGTCAGACAGACGCCGACAGCCACCGGCCCGCGGTGTGGCAGGAAGCTTACGCACGCAGGTTCATTGCAGCGCAGGCCACCCGCTGCCACGCAGGCCTTGTATAATGCGCGGCCTGACCGTCAGGTCGATGGCAACAAGGCGCCGAAGGATCCGCCCTTTCGCGCTACAATGCCCGCACTTTCCGGAAGCGTGGCCGAGTGGTTTAAGGCAGCAGTCTTGAAAACTGCCGATGGGGTGACCCATCCGTGAGTTCGAATCTCACCGCTTCCGCCAGACAGCAAGACGGCCCGCACCAGGCAACCGGTGCGGGCCGTTCTTATTTGGAAGTCGATTCCGGACACTGCGTCAGCAACCGGTAGGCTTCGGCCTCTGAAATTTTCAGCCGGTACTTCTGCGCCAGCACGCGCGCAAATGCGTGTGCCGAGTCCGGGTGGCAGTACCGCAGTTGCTCCCGGTACGCCTCCACCTCATAGCGCAGCCGCCAGCGCCGGCTGGCGAGATACAGCACGCCCATCAGCCCCCAGCTGCGCCAGAACTGGCGCACGTGGACCTTTTCGTGTTCGATCAGCGCATCGCTGGCGCCGGGCCGCAGCAGGATCAGTGGGCCAGGCGTAAAGCCGTCAAAGCCGCGCGGGATCAGCCAGCGGGTTTCGACGACCAGGCAGAGCGGAGAGCGGCAGTAGCGGAGCATGCGTCAAGCATAGCCCGGATGCTCGCGCCCTGCCTTGCCCTGCCCTCAGGCCGCGGCGCGCAGCGGCGCCGGCGCGGCGACCGCCGGCATTGCCAGCGCCGACTGGCCGCGCGAACGGCCGGAGCTGAGGTAGCCGGCGATCGATTCCTGCGTCACTTCACCCAGGTAGTCGCCATCCGCACCCATCACCGGCAGCCAGCTGGTGTTGTGCTGGTACATGCGCGACAGCACGATGCGCAGGTGCTCGTCGAACGCCGCGGTCACCGCGAACGGACGCATCACCTCGCTGCACACGCCCTTGCCCGAGCGCGCGTCGCGACGCGTGACGTACCCCAACGCGCGCTGCGCGTCGTCCACCACCGGCAGGTGGCGCACGTCGGCATCGTCCATCACGCCCAGCGCTTCGGCCAGCGGCATGTCAGGGCGGCAGCTCGGCGGCATGGTGGCGGCGTCGCCGGCGCGCACCAGCAGCAGGCGCTTGAGCGTGTTGTCGTGGCCGACGAAGGCCTGCACGAACTCATCGGCCGGATGCGCCAGCAGCGCATCGGGGTGGTCGAACTGCACCAGCTTGCCACGGCGGAACACCGCGACCTTGTCGGCCAGCTTGATCGCTTCATCGATATCGTGCGAAACCATGATCACGGTCTTGCCGAGCTGGCGCTGCATCTGCAGGAACTCGTTCTGGATGCTTTCCCGGTTGATCGGGTCGACCGCGCCGAACGGTTCGTCCATCAGCAATACCGGCGCATCGGCCGCCAGCGCGCGGATCACGCCAATGCGCTGCTGCTGCCCGCCCGACAGCTCGCGCGGATAGCGGCCGAGCATCAGGTTGGGATCGAGCTGCACCATCGCCATCAGTTCGCGCGCGCGCTCGCGGCATTGCTTCTTGTCCCAGCCGAGCAGTCGCGGCACCACCATGATGTTCTCTTCGATGGTCATGTTGGGGAACAGGCCGATCTGCTGGATCACGTAGCCAATCTTGCGGCGCAGGGTCACGCCGTCGATGCCGCGCGTGTCCTCGCCCTCGATGCGCACCGTGCCCGAAGTCGGCTCGATCAGCCGGTTGATCATCTTTAGCGTGGTGGTCTTGCCGCAGCCTGACGGGCCGAGGAAGACGCAGATCTCGCCGCTTGGCACCTTGAGCGACACGGCATCCACCGCGCGCACTTCAGCGCCGTTCTTTTGCGGGAAGGACTTGGTGAGTTGGTCGAGTTCGATCATAGACGGATCCCCTTCGGCGTCAGCGCCCGCTGCAACCACTGCAGGAAAGCGTCCGCCACGATGGCGAGCAGGCTGACCAGGACCGCGCCCACGGCCAGCTTGCTCATGTTGCTCTGGCTGATCGCTTGCAGGATCAGCACCCCGAGGCCACCCGCGCCGATGATGGCGGCAATGGTGGCAACCCCGATATTCATCACGACGGCGGTACGCACGCCGCCGAGGATCACCGGCACGGCCAGCGGCAGGTCGACCAGCCGCATCCGTTGCCAGGTGGTCATGCCGATGCCGCGGCCCGCTTCCTGGATGCCGGGGTCGACATTGGCCAGCGCGGTGTAGGTGTTGCGCATGATCGGCAGCAGCGAGTACAGGAATACCGCCGTCACCGCCGGCACATACCCCAGCGCATGGCCGAAGCGCGCAAAGATCGGGATCATCAGCCCGAACAGCGCGATCGACGGCAGCGTCAGCACGATCGTCGCCAGTGCCAGCAGCGGCGTGGCCAGTGCGCGGAAGCGCGTGATCACGACGCCGAGCGGCACCCCGATCAGGATTGCCAGCCCCACCGCCGAGCCGACCAGCGCGAGATGCTCGCCGGTCATCTTCAGCAGCGTGGGCCAGCTGTGCTGCAGGTAAGTGAACAAGTCCATGCGGCCCTCCTCAGATCAGTCCGTGGCTGCGCAGGAAGTCCTCCGCGACCTTGTCCACCGGCTGCTGGCCGATGTCCACCTTGTAGTTCATGTCGGTCATGCTCTCGTTGTCGAGCTTGACCGCCAGCGCGTTGAGCAGGCCCGCCAGTTCCGGATGCTTGTCGAGCAACGGCTTGCGCACCACCGGCACCGCGTTGTAAGGCGGGAAGAAATGCAGGTCGTCTTCCAGCAGCACCAAGTCAAAGCCCTTGACGCGGCCATCGGTGGCGTAGACCAGCCCCAGTTCCACCTGGTTGTTCTTCAGCGCGGTGTAGACCAGGCCCGGGTCGAGCTGGATCACGTCGCGGCGCGAGAACGGCAGCTTGTACAACTCCTTGAGCGGCTCCAGGCCATCCGGGCGCGCGGCGAATTCCATGTCGACAGCGAACGGGTGGCTGGCATCGGGGCCGGCCTTGCGCATCTGCTCGGCAAACGCCGACAGCGTGGCCACGCCTTTGCCAGCGCGTTCCTTCGGCATCGCCAGTGCATAGGTGTTGTTGATGTTGGAGGCATCCAGCCACACCAGCCCGCGCGCGCCGTCCATCTGCTTGACGCGCTCATAGCTTTCTTTCGCGCCCAGCTTTTCCTGGACCTTGTTGAACACGATCAGCGCGGTCCCGGTGTAGTCCCAGACCACGTCGAGCTGGTTGCTTTCCATGGCCTGGCGCATCAGCGTACTGCCCAGGCCAGCGGTCAGCTCGGTGGTGAAGCCCTTGGCGCGCAGGTACTTCGACGTCATCGACGACAGCAGCAACTGCTCGGTGAAGTTCTTGCCGCCCACGCGGATCGGCGCTGCGCCGGCATCGGCCGCGTGCACCTCGGGCGCCGTGGCCAGCGCCAGGCCTGCCGCGAACGCGGTGACGGCTGCCACCAGCATCGCGGCGCGCCGCGCACGGCGGCGGATGAATTGCATTGGGTCTTTCATGTCGGCCCCCTTGGTCAGCGGATCAGCGCGCCAGGCCGCGGCGGCGCAGGTACATCTGGCCGGCAGCGGCGAACAGCGCGTCCAGCGCCAGCGCCAGCAGCGCGGTGGCGGCCGCGCCCAGCAGCAGCAGCGACTGGTTGTTCAGGTAAATGCCCGGGAAAATCAGTTCGCCCAGGCTGTTGGCGCCGATCAGGAACGACAGCGGCACGGTGCCGACGTTGATCACCAGCGCGATGCGGATGCCGGCCAGCATCACCGGCAGCGCATTCGGCAATTCCACGCGCACCAGCCGCTGCACCGGCGTCATGCCGATACCGCGTGCCGCTTCCAGCAGCGTGGGCGAGACATTGCGCAGCCCTTCGTAGGTATTGCGCACGATCGGCAGCAGCGAGGCCAGCCACAGCGCCAGGATCGCCGGACGCTCGCCGATGCCGAGCACCGCCAGTGCCAGCGCCAGCACCGCCAGCGAGGGCACCGTGTTGCCGACGTTGAAGACCTGCATCAGCCGGTCGGCCCAACGGCGCATGCACGGCCGGCTCAGCGCGATCCCCGCCGGGATGCCGGTGGCCAGCGCCAGCGACATCGACATCGCCACCAGGCGCAGATGGTCAGCCACGTCGTACAGCAGGCGTTCCTGATATTTCTGAATCACATCGACGCCAATCCACGCGACCAATGCGGCGATCGCGGCAAGCGTCAGTCCTGCCCAGGCGAAAGACCGGGCCGATTGCTTTGACATACTCTCCCCTCTTCCGGGCCAGAAAAGAGAGCAAGACGCCACTTTTCGACAACGGAAAACAATAGGGCTGGTGGTTTCGGAGATAGAGGCGCCACCGGCCCGGTTCAGATTGCCTTGCCGCCATGACCGGCAGGAGTGCCGGCGGACGGTCTGTGGGCCCTTCCGCCGTCGGCGGTGGAGCCCGATTGACGGGATGCCGGCATGCGGCCGGACATTCCCTGAAGCGGCGCAGCCGGCGACGCTTAAGCGTGGCGACCAGTTGGCCAGTGGCAGCGCAGGTATTGAGGTTTTTCGACGCGCCGCCGATCCATTGGCCGTTGACTGGCAAGGGCTGGCGCGGATTCGGCCACCTTGCAATTCACATCAACGGATGACAAAGAGAGCGCTATTATAGCGATCTTCATCGATCTTGTCATCTTCCCGCTTTCCGGCGGCCATTTGGCGGCAATTTTATGCTTTCGTGAGGCGTTCCCGACACCGGTCGCCGGGGCCGGTTTCGGCTGTTGCAGTGTTCCAAATTCGATTGCTGAGGCCGGAGGCATCGACCTATGGATGGAACAATCTGTTGCCTTCCCGCCCTCTACTCTTTCCCTGCCAAACCACTAAATTGACGGGGTAGCTGAAACGACGGGACCGCGCGGCACGATCGCAGCGCCTCCCGCCCACCGGAGAAAGACATGGACACCCGTACCCCCTTCACCACCGTTGCCGCCACCGCCGCGGAAAGCGTGCAACGCTCGCGCACCGTGGACCGCGTCGTGCGGGGCATCGCCACCTCCGACGGCGCCGGCGTCAAGCTGACCCGCGTGCTGACGCAGAACCTGCAGCGCCGGCTGGACCCGTTCCTGATGCTCGATGCCTTCGGCACCGACAGCAAGGATGACTACATCGGCGGCTTCCCCGATCACCCGCACCGCGGCTTCGAGACCATCACGTACATGCTGGCCGGCCGCATGCGCCATCGCGACAGCGCGGGCAACGAAGGCCTGCTGCAGAACGGCGGCGCCCAGTGGATGGTGGCCGGCGCCGGCGTGGTGCACTCGGAGATGCCCGAGCAGGAGGACGGCCGCATGGAAGGCTTCCAGCTCTGGCTGAACCTGCCGGCCGCGGACAAGATGACCGCGCCGTGGTACCGCGACATGCCCTCGGCCGAGATTCCGACGGTGGCTCTGGACAACGGTGGCACAGTGCGTGTGCTGGCGGGCGCCAGCCACGGCGTGGCCGGTGCGATCAAGCGCCCGGTGACCGAACCGCTCTACCTCGACGTGCACCTTCCGCCCGGACAGACGTTCAGGCAGGCACTGCCGGGCGGGCACAACGCCTTTGTGTACGTCTACCAGGGCGAAGTGTCGATCGGCGATGGCGATGACCGCGCGGTGGTCGAGCCCCAGCGCATGGGCGTGCTGGACAATGCCGGCGTGGCCGATGGCGTCGTCGTGCGGGCGGACGCGGACGCGCGTTTCCTGCTGATCGCCGGCAAGCCGCTGAACGAGCCGATTGCGCAGTACGGCCCGTTCGTGATGAACACGCAGGAGCAGATCTACCAGACGCTGGCGGATTTCCGGGATGGGCGGTTCGCGACGATCGCGGCTGCCAGCGGGGCCTGACGCCGGGCCCTTCGGGGCTTCCCCCTGCACTGCAAGCCGCCGCCTCCGCCAGGAGGCGGCGGCTTTTTTTCGTGCCGTAGCCGGCATGCGACTTGCAACCTGCCTGCAACCGTTGCAGGCACTGGACACTCGTCCGTTTCAGGCCTTCCGGCTCCCGCTCACTTATATAATTCGACACCTATATCGAGCATCACCAGATCATGATGAATGCTGCAATGCGTCGCGGCGATCCTGCGCCACGCACTGCCGCGCTTTGACTCATCCCGACGTTGCTGCCCTCACAACAACCCGAGCCGCCTCAGTGACATCACAAACCCCTCCCAGGCTGGCGCTTGCCCATATCAGCAAGCGCTATCCGGGCGTCGTTGCCAACGACGACGTCAGCCTTACCGTGGCCCCCGGCGAGATCCACGCCGTACTGGGCGAGAACGGCGCCGGCAAGTCCACCCTGATGAAGATCATCTTCGGTGCCGTCCGGCCCGATGCCGGCGAGGTGCACTTCAACGGGGCGCCGGTCACGATCAACAGCCCGCACGATGCCCGCAACCTGGGCATCGCCATGGTGTTCCAGCATTTCTCGCTGTTCGACACGCTGACGGTGACCGAGAACATCGCGCTCGGCCTGCCGGCCAGCCAGCAAGGCAACATGAAGCAGCTGGCCGAGCGCATCCGCGCCACCGCGGAACGGTACGGCCTGCCGCTCGAACCCAACCGCCACGTGCACACGCTGTCGGTCGGCGAGCGCCAGCGCGTGGAGATCGTGCGCGCGCTGCTGGCCAACCCCCAGTTGCTGATCCTGGACGAGCCCACTTCGGTGCTGACACCGCAGGCAGTCGAGACGCTATTCGTCACGCTGCGCCAACTGGCCGACGAGGGCACCAGCATCCTCTACATCAGCCACAAGCTCGACGAGATCCGCGCGCTGTGCCATCACGCCACCGTGATGCGCATGGGCAAGGTCACCGGCGTGTGCGAGCCGCGCCAGGAAACCGCGGCGTCGCTGTCACGGCTGATGATCGGCGGCGAGCCGCCGCGTGAAGCGCGCATTGCGGCCGAACGCGGGCCGGTGCGGCTGAGCGTGCAGGAACTGTCGCTGCCGCGATCGCACGCGTTTGCCACGGAACTGAACCGCGTTTCGCTCGACGTGCATGCGGGCGAGATCGTCGGCATCGCCGGCGTCTCTGGCAACGGCCAGCAGGAATTGCTCGCCGCGCTGTCAGGTGAAGACACGCGCGCGCCGAACGTCTCGGTGCAGCTTGGCGGCAAGCCGGTCGGCAAGCTCGACGCGCGTCGGCGCCGCCGCGCGGGGCTGGCCTTTGTGCCAGAAGAGCGCCTGGGGCGTGGCGCGGTGCCGGGCATGAGCCTGGCCGCCAATATCCTGCTGTCGCACCAGACCCCGCCCTATGTGCGCCAAGGCATGATCTCGCCGCGCGCGGCGACCGGCCTGGCGGCGGCGGTGATCGACCGCTTCCGCGTCAAGGCCAGCGGACCGGATGCGCTGGCGCGCAGCCTGTCCGGCGGCAACCTGCAGAAATTCATTGTCGGCCGCGAGATCGAAAGCGGCCCGAAGGTATTGATCGTGGCGCAACCGACCTGGGGCGTGGACGTGGGCGCCGCGGCGCAGATCCATAACGAAATCCTGGCGCTGAAAGCCACCGGCTGCGCCATCCTGGTGGTGTCGGAAGAACTCGACGAGCTGTTTGCGATCTGCGATCGGCTGCACGTGGTCGCCAAGGGCCACCTGTCGCCGTCGGTGCCAACCGAGACCGCCACGCGCGAGCAGGTCGGCCTGTGGATGAGCGGATTGTGGGAAGGCGGTCCCGCCCAGGCACGCCCTGCGGAGGTGGCAAGCCATGGCTGATGTGCGACGTCTTCTCCCCCTTTCCCCGCTTACGCTGGCACCGCGCGGGCTGCCGTCGCGCACCATGGCCTATGCCTCGCCGGTGGTTGCGCTGGCGCTGACGCTGCTGTTCGGTGCGCTGCTGTTCCTGGTGCTCGGCAAGGACCCGGTGGCCGCGCTCAAGGTCTTCCTGGCCGATCCGCTGCGTGACAAGCGCGCCATCGGCGAAGTGCTGCTCAAGACCGTGCCGCTGGTGCTGTGCGCGCTCGGCCTGTCGGTGTGCTACCGGGCCAATGTATGGAACATCGGCGCCGACGGCCAGTTGATCGCCGGCGGCATCTGCGCCGGTGCCACGGTGCTGTATTTCGACGTGCCGGGGCAGACCATGAACGGCACCGTGGTGCTGGTACTGGCCTCGCTTGCAGGCATCGTCGGCGGCATGGCCTGGGCTTCGCTCACCGCGCTGCTGAAGGACAGGTTCAACGCCAACGAGATCCTGGTTTCGCTGATGCTCACCTACATCGCGCAGCAGTTGCTGCTGTGGGTGGTCAACGGGCCGCTGAAGGATCCCAATGGCATGAACTTCCCGCAATCGAAGGTGTTCTCGTCCGAGTTACTGCTGCCCAACCTGATGTCGGGCTCGCGCCTGCATGCCGGCTTTGCGGTGATGCTGGTGCTGGTGGTGGTGATGACGGTGTTCGTGTTCCGCAGCTTCGCCGGCTATCGCCTGCAGGTGGGCGGCACGGCGCCGTCGGCGGCGCGCTACGCGGGCTTTTCCGCGCGCAGCGCGTTGTGGAGCGCCCTGTTGATCTCGGGCGCGACCGCGGGACTGGCAGGCGCGTTTGAAGTGGTCGGCCCGATCGGCCAGCTGTTGCCATCGATCTCGCCGGGCTATGGCTTCACCGCGATCATCGTCGCGTTTATCGGCCGGCTGCATCCGGTCGGCACCGTCTTCGGCGGCATCATGATGTCGCTGTTCTATATCGGCGGCGAGATGGCGCAGTCGCGCCTGGGCCTGCCATCAGCCATAGGCTGGGTGTTCCAGGGCATGCTGCTGTTCTTCCTGCTGGCATGCGACACGCTGATCGAAAACCGCCTGCGCTGGCGCGCCACCACGGCCTGAGCGGAGCAAACAAAGAACATGGAACAACTCGCTCCCCTCATCGCCACCGCCATCAACGCCGGCACGCCGCTGCTGCTTGCCGCGCTGGGCCTGCTGATCAACGAACGCTCGGGCGTGCTCAACCTGGGCGCCGAAGGCATGATGCTGGTCGCGGCGGTGGCCGGCTTCATGGTCGGCTACCAGACCCAGTCGCCGATGCTCGGCTTTGCCGCCGGCGCGCTGGCCGGCATGCTGATGGCCACGCTGTTCTCGTGGCTGGCGCTGGTGCTGGCCACCAACCAGGTCGCCACGGGCCTGGCGCTGTCGATCTTCGGCACGGGGCTGTCGGCCTTCATGGGCCAGCGCTTCGTCGGCTTCGCCATGCCGGCGCAGGCCAAGGCCGTACCCGGGCTGGCCCACCTGCCCTTTGTTGGCCCGGCGTTCTTCCAGCATCACTGGATGGTGTATTTCAGCCTGCTGCTGTGCCTTGCCATCATGTGGTTCCTGTTCCGCACGCGCGCGGGCCTGACGCTGCGCGCGATCGGCGAATCGCCGGAATCCGCGCACGCGCTCGGCTACCCGGTGCGCACCATCCGCTTCGGCGCGCTGCTGTTCGGCGGCGCCTGCTGCGGGCTGGCAGGCGCCTACCTGTCGCTGGTCTATACCCCCATGTGGGTCGAGAACCTGGTCGCCGGCCGCGGCTGGATCGCGCTGGCGCTGACGACCTTCGCCACCTGGCGGCCCGGCCGCGTGCTGGTGGGCGCGTGGCTGTTCGGCGGCGTCACGATCCTGCAGTTCTACCTGCAGGGCATCGGCGTATCGGTGCCGTCGCAGTTCCTGTCGATGCTGCCTTATGCGGCCACCATCGTGGTGCTGGCGCTGATCTCGCGCAACCCGGCGTGGATACGCCTGAACATGCCGGCATCGCTGGGCAAGCCGTTCCGCCCGGGCAATGCCTGATCGTTTTTGACGGAAATCCCTGAGCTACCAACAATTCACACAAGGAGAAATCATGATCGTCACGCGCAGGAAGACCCTGGCGGCCCTTGCCGCCACCGCAGTGCTGGCTCTCGCCGGCTGCGGCAAGAAGGAAGCCGACAAGCCTGCCGAAACGGCCGGCGCCGCTTCCGCGCCCGCTGCCGGGCAGGCGGCCGAGCCGCTCAAGGTCGCCTTCGTCTATATCGGCCCGGTCGGCGATGCCGGCTGGACCTATGCGCATGACAATGGCCGCAAGGCGGTGGAAGAAAAGTTCGGCAGCAAGGTCAAGACTACCTTTGTCGAGAACGTGCCCGAATCCGCCGCCGACGCCGAACGCGTGTTCCGCGACCTGGCCAGCCAGGGCAACAAGCTGATCTTCGGCACCACCTTCGGCTACATGGAGTCGATGCTCAAGGTCGCCAAGGAATTCCCGGACGTAAAGTTCGAGCACGCCACCGGCTTCAAGACCGCCGACAACCTGGCCCAGTACGACGTGCGCACCTATGAAGGCGCGTACCTGGCGGGCGTGGTCGCCGGCAAGATGAGCAAGACCGGCAAGATGGGCGTGGTGGCTTCGGTGCCCATCCCCGAAGTGATCCGCAATATCGACTCGTTCACGCTGGGCGCGCGCAGCGTCAACCCGGGCGCCACGGTCAAGGTGGTGTGGGTCAACAAGTGGTTCGACCCGGGCAAGGAACGCGAAGCCGCCACCACGCTGATTGGCCAGGGCGTCGACATGCTGATGCAGAACACCGACTCCGCCGCCGTGGTGCAGACCGCGCAGGAGAAAGGCGTACATGCTTTTGGCTGGGACAGCGACATGACCAAGTTCGGTGACAAGGCCCACCTGGCCGCGTCGGTGATCTCGTGGGGCGTCTACTACAACAAGGTGGTGGAAGACGTGCTGAACAACCAGTGGAAGAACAGCACCACGTGGTGGGGCCTGAAGGAAGGCATGATCGACCTGAAGTCGTTCAACGCGGTTGTGCCCGAGGACGTGAAGAAACTGGTCGAGGAGCGCAAGAAGGCCATTGCCGATGGCAGCGCGCCGATCTGGAAGGGTCCGATCAAGGACAACACCGGCAAGGAGCAGTTGGCGAAGGATCAGGTCGCGGACGACAAGTTCCTCCACGGCGTGAAGTTCTACGTCGAGGGTGTGGAAGGGAAGATTCCGGGCTGATTTCAGTGGTGACGCGGTGTTCTACCTCTCCCGCGCGCTGGGAGGGAGAACACCTTGCCAAGGCCCGACTCGGACGGCTTTGGTGCGCCAGCCTCTCCCATCACATTGAGCCGCGGAACTTGAAGCCACCAATAACGGCCCAAGCTATCTGCGTATGCGCCAGTGTCAGGCGCGCGCCATGTGAAGGAGGCCTCTCATGTTGAAGCGATTTTCGGCCCTGTGGACGCTGGTACGCCGCGACGGGCGGCTGTTCTGGTATGCGCTGCGCCACCCGGATGCCCCGGCATGGCTGAAACCCGCGGCGATCGGGCTGTTGCTGTACGCGATCTCCCCGATCGACCTCGTGCCTGACGTGGTCGCGGGGCTCGGCATCATCGATGACGTGGTGCTGATCCCGCTGGCCGTCCACCTGATCCTGAAGCGCCTGCCGCCGCATATCCTGCGCCAGGCGCAGGCGCGCGCGACCGCCACCACGGTCCGGCCGCACTGAAGCCGCCAAAGAAAAATCCCCGGGGCAGCGATTGCCCCGGGGATTTTTTATGCCTGCGCAGAACCGGATTCAGTGCGGCAGCAGGATGGTCGAGCCGGTGGTCTTGCGCGATTCCAGGTCGCGGTGCGCCTGCGCCACTTCCGACAGCGCATAGCGCTGGCGGATATCGACCTTGACCTTGCCGGTCGTGACCGCATCGAACAGGTCGGCCACCATCGGCTCGAGCAGTTCGCGATGCACCACGTAGGTCATCAGCGTCGGGCGCGTCAGCCGCAGCGAACCCTTGTTGCCCAGCACGGAAAGATCGAACGGCGGCACCGGGCCCGAGGCATTGCCGAAGCTCACCATGGTGCCACGCGGCGCCAGGCAGTCGAGCGAGCCCTTGAAGGTATCGGCACCGATCGAGTCATAGACCGCCGGCACGCCCTTGCCGTTGGTGATTTCCCTGACGCGGTCGACGAACGATTCGCGCGTGTAGACGATGGTATGGGCGCAGCCATTGGCGCGCGCCAGCTCGGCCTTCTCATCCGTGCCGACGGTGCCGATCACCGTTACGCCAAGCGCCTTGAGCCACTGGCTGACGATCAAACCCACGCCGCCGGCGGCCGCGTGCAGCAGCACCGTGTCGCCCGGCTGCACCTTGTAGCTGTCGCGGATCAGGTACTGCGCGGTCAGGCCCTGCAGCATCATGGCCGCGGCGGTATCGAACGCGATCGCGTCCGGCAGCCGCACCACGATATCGGCCGGCATCACGCGAATCTGCGCATAGGCGCCGGTCGGACGGCCGGCGTAGGCCACGCGGTCGCCCACGCTGACGTGGCTGACGCCCTCGCCCACCGCCTCGACCACGCCCGCGCCTTCCATGCCCAGGCCGCCAGGCAGCGGCTGCTTGTACAGGCCGGTGCGGAAATAGACGTCGATGTAGTTCAGGCCCACCGCCTCGTGGCGCACGCGCACCTCGCCGGGGCCGGGCTCGCCCACTTCCACATCGACCCACTGCATGACTTCAGGACCGCCGGTCTGTTCGATCCGGATGGCTTTGCTCATCTGCGTCGCTCCTTCTTGTGGTGTTGCATCGATCGGGGGAATTCAGCTGGCCTGCGCGCCGTCAGCCGAGTCGGCCAGGCCGGCGATCAGCAGCTCGGCGGTGGCCACATTGGTGGCGCACGGCACGTTGTGCACGTCGCACGCGCGCACCAGCGCGTTGATATCGGGTTCATGCGGCTGCGGCGTCATCGGGTCGCGCAGGAACACCACGGCGCGCACGCGCCCTTCGGCCAGCTGCGCGCCGATCTGCAGGTCGCCGCCCCACGGCCCCGACAGCATGCGCGTCACTTCCAGTCCCACCTCGTCGATCAGGCGGCCGCCGGTGGTGCCGGTGGCCAGCAGCTCGCACTGCGAGAGGAACGCACGATGGCGCGTGGCGAAGGCGACGATGTCGTCCTTCTTGTGGTCGTGGGCGATCAGCGCGATGCGAGGGCGTGTCATCAGAAATTCCTGGTTGGGGTGGTCGGACTGCAGCAGGCTGGTGGAGATCAGAACGTGCCAGGGTACGCGCCGCCGTCGATCAGCAGGTTCTGCCCGGTGATATAGGCGGCGTTGCGGCTGCACAGGAAGGCGCAGGCGGCGCCGAACTCGGCCGGCTCGCCGAAGCGGCGCGTCGGGTTCTGCGCGGCACGGCGCTGCGCCACTTCCTCGACGCTCAGGCCGGCCTTCTGGGCACCGCCTTCCATGGTCTTGCGCAGGCGGTCGGTATTGAACGGACCGGGCAGCAGGTTGTTGATGGTCACGCCATGCTGCGCCACTTCGCGCGCCACGCCCGCGACAAAGCCGGTCAGGCCCGAGCGCGCGCCGTTGGACAAGCCCAGCACGTCGATCGGTGCCTTGACCGCGCCGCTGGTGATATTGATGATGCGGCCCCACTTGCGTGCGATCATGCCGTCGACGGTGGCCTTGATCAGCTCGATCGGGGTCAGCATGTTGGCGTCGAGCGCGGCCAGCCAGTCGCTGCGCTCCCAGTCGCGGAAGTTGCCCGGCGGCGGGCCGCCGGCGTTGTTGACCAGGATGTCGAGGTCGCCCAGCTTGGCCACCGCATCCAGCGCCGCCTTGCGGCCTGCGGGCGTGGTGATGTCGGTCGCCACCGCGATCACGCGGCGGCCATGGCGGGCGCGCAGGTCGGCGGCGGCCTTCTCCAGCGCCTCGGCGCCGCGCGCCACGATCACCACGTCAACGCCTTCCGCCGCGAGCGCGTCGGCGCAGGCAAGTCCAAGGCCCTTGCTGGCGCCGCACACCAGCGCATGCTTGCCGCGCAATCCCAGGTCCATGTGTTTCTCCTTAGTCGGTTGTATTGTCCCGGCCGGGCATCCGGCCGATGCATCAGGTTTTCTTTGCCGAAAGCAGGTACATGCCGCCCATGACCAGGGCGCTGCCTGCCAGCTGCACGCTGCTCACCGGCTCGCCCAGCAGCCAGAAGCCAAGGAGCAGCGTCGATACCGGGCCGATCATGCCGGCCTGCGAGGCCAGCGGCGCACCGATGCGCGCCACCGCCACCATGGTCATCGAAACTGGCAGTACCGTGCAGAACACTGCATTGATGAGTGACAGCCACATCACCGGCGCCGGCTGCGCCAGCCCGGCCACGGGCCGCCCCAGCGCCACATACTGGATCACGCAGCAGGCGGTGGACACGCACTCCACCAGCCGCAGCGAGCCGATGCGTTTCACCAGCTCGCCGCTCAGGATCAGGTAGACAGCGTACGTCATGGCACTGCCCAGGACCAGCGCGCCGCCCAGCCACACCTGGCTGCCGCTGACGTCGAGGTCATGGGCGAAGACCAGCACGATGCCGGCGTACGCCAGCAGCAGCGAAAGCCACTGGCGCGAACTGATCGGCCGGCGGAATACCAGCGCGGTGGCCAGCAGCACGAACGACGGCGTCAGGAACAGGATCAGCCGCTCCAGCCCGGCGGTGATGTATTGCAGGCCGATGAAATCGAGGAAGCTCGACAGGTAATAGCCGATAAAGCCGAGGAACACCACGCGCCCGCGGTCCGCCCACGACAGCGGCGCCAGGCGGCGCGACTGCCACCAGCCGATCGCCATGAACAGCGGCACCGCGAACAGCATGCGCAGCGTCAGCACCATCACGGCATCGACGTTGTAGCGGTACATCAGCTTGGCGACGATCGCCTTGGCGGAGAACAGCACCGCGCCGACGGCGGCGATGGCAAGCCCCGCGCGCTGCGGCGAGGGCAGCGCGGCAGGCGCGGCGAGGGACTTCTGGGAGGCGGGCACGGGAATACGTGGAAAGCGGGCCGGCGGGCCGGCACACCGGCCCCGCGAAACGACCCGACGATTGTATTCGAAAAGACGCAACCGCATCGGCGGCGGCACAGGCCCGCCGCCCGCCCTGCCGATCCCCTACAATGGCCGCGCGCAGCCTGCATCACGGGCGGCGTCACAATAACAAGCCAAAGGAGACTTCTCGACATGCCGACCCACCCCGCACAGGCCGGCCGCCGGCCGTTGCTGCTCGCTGCCCTGGCCGGCGCCACCGCGCTCGCCGCCAGTCTCAGTGCCACCGCCGCGCCCGGCGACGGCTATCCGTCCCGGCCGATCCGCTTTGTCGTGCCCTACGCTGCCGGCGGCACCACCGACCTGGTGGCGCGCACCGTCGGCCAGCGCGTGGGCGAAAAACTGGGCCAGCCGGTGGTGATCGAGAACCGCCCCGGCGCGGGCGGCAATGTCGGCATGGACGCGGTGGCCAAGGCGGCGCCGGACGGCTACACCATCGGCTTCGGCGCGATCTCCACCAATGCGCTCAATCCGCATATCTACAAGCAGGTGCCGTTCGACCCGCGCAAGGACTTCACCGCCATCAGCCTGCTGGGCACCTCGACCATCGTGCTGGAAGTCAGCCCCTCACTGCCGGTGAAGACCGTCAAGGATCTGGTGGCGTACGCCAAGGCCAATCCCGGGCTCACCTATGCGACCGCCGGCACCGGCACCTCGATGCACCTGGCCGGCGCAATGTTCGCGCAGATGACGCAGACCAGCCTGACGCACGCGCCGTACAAGGGCAGCAGCCCGGCGATCAACGACATGCTCGGCGGGCATATCACGGTGATGTTCGACAACCTGCCGGCATCGCTGCCGCATATCCAGGCGGGCAAGCTGCGCGCGCTGGCGGTGGCCGGCAAGCAGCGCGCACCGTCGCTGCCTGACGTACCGACGCTGGCCGAAGCCGGCCTGCAAGGCTATGCGGTCGAGCCGTGGTTCGGCGTCTATGGCCCGGCCAACCTGCCGGCGCCGGTGGTGCAGGCGCTCAACAGCGCCTTCGTCGAGGCGCTGGCGCGTCCCGATGTGCGCGAGAAGCTGGTGCAGGCGGGCTTCAATCCCAAGGGATCGAGCGCAGCTGAACTGCAGGCGCTGACGCAGTCGGAATATGAGCGCTTCGGCAAGGTGGCGAAGACGGCGGGGATCACCGTCGAGTAGGCATCGGAGGCGCAAGCAGCGGATATACTCGGGGCACGCTCATCCAACGCATCACGATCGACGTGCCCAACCCCTCCGCATCCTCCGCATCGTCATCAGACGAGACCGCCCCCGACTACGATTTCACCGAGCAGGTCGGCCACCTGCTGCGGCGCGCCTACCAGCGCCACGTGGCGATCTTCCAGCAGACCATCCCGGATTCGCAGCTCACTGCGGCGCAGTTCGTGGTGCTGTGCGCGGTCAGGGACCGGCAGCCGTGTTCGCTCAATGAAGTGGTACGCGCCACGGCGATCGACCAGGCGACGGTGCGCGGCATCATCGAGCGGCTGAAGGCGCGCAAGCTGGTGGCGGTGTCGCATGACCCGAACGACCGGCGCAAGGTGGTGGTGACGGTGACGCCCGGGGGGCTGGCGTTGATCGATGAGACGGTGCCGTTTGCCAGGCAGATTTCGGAGCAGACGTTTGGCGGTTTGAACCCGGCAGAGCGGGTGGCGGTGACTTATCTACTGCGGAAGATGAGCGAGATTGACGAGGGGAATGGCGGCGTGTGAGCTAGACCACCGGCATGCCACCGGTATGCTCAGGCCTTCAGCTCCGCAACGCCGCCAACACCGTCTCCGGCACGAACGGCGGCCGCCGCAGCCGCACCCCGATCGCATCGAACAGCGCATTGGCAATTGCCGGCGCGCCCGGCAGCGATGCCGACTCCCCTGCCCCCATCGGCGGCTCCTCCTGCCGCGGCATCAGCACCACCTCGATCGGTGGAATCTCAGGGAAAGTGAGCAACGGATAGCTGCCCCACTCGCGGCTGGCGACACCATCGGCGTCGAAGCGCACCTGCTCCTTCAACACCCGGCTCAAGGTCTGCACCACGTTCCCGTGGATCTGGTGGCGCACGCCGTCCGGATTCACCATCATGCCCGTGTCCTGGCCGACCACCAGCTTTTCCACGGTGATGCGGCCCGTTGCCGCTTCCACCGCCACGTCGACCACCCATGCCGCCCACGCCGCGCCGAAGCCCGGGAAGCGGCTGTGGATATAGCGCGCGTAGGCAACGCCGCGCCCGCGCAGCATACTGTCGGCGCCGGCGCTGCCACGCGAACCGTGCGCGCCCCGCTGCCAGTCCGCCGCGTCGGCCACCGCGTGCAGCAGTTCGGCGGCGCGCGGGTCCGGCAAATGGCGCAGCCGGAAATCAATCGGATCCATACCGGCTTCGGCGGCGAGTTCATCGATCACGCATTCATGCGCGAAGGAATTCGGCAGCGCCGACACGCCACGCAACCATGACGCACGCACGATGGCGGGCGTGTCATCACAGCCGATGCGGCGCGCGCGGTAGGAATACGGCGGCACCGCGGTGCGGTCGCCCATCTCCAGCGTGCGCGGCGCGTTGGGCACGATGCCGGCAAGCACCAGCGCCAGCGTCGGCGCATCGTTGGACGGATAGCGGCTGGTGAAGTCATAGCCGAGCAGTTCACCGTCGGCGCCGAGCGTTGCGCTGACATCCATCAGCTGTGCCGCGCCCTTGGGCTCCCACAAGTGCTCCTGCTCGCGCGACAGCTGCACGCGCACGGGCCGCCCCACAGCGCGCGACAACAGCGCGGCATCGGCGCAGACATCGTCCGCGCAATTGCGGCCATAGCAGCCGGCGGCTTCCATGCGCACGATCTCGATGCTGTCCTCGCCCAGCCCGCACAGGCGTGCCAGGTCGATGCGCAGCACATGCGGGTTCTGCGTGCCCGACCATACCGTCAGGCCATCCTCATGCCAGTCGGCGACCGCGCACGACGGACCAATCGAGCCATGCATCTGGTATGGCCAGACGTAGTGCCGATCCAGCGTCTTGCCGGCCCCGGCCGGAGGCATCTCGCCGTCGTTCAACAGTTCGCGCCGCGTCGCCGGGTTGGCGCGTAGCGCGGGTTCAGGGTCAGCAAGCGACGGCATTGGCGGTACCGCCTTCCACTGCACCCGCAGCTTGCGCGCGGCCAGCACCGCATACTCTTCGCGCTCGGCCACCACGCCGACGAAGTCGCCCTGCACCACCACATCGACCAGGCCCGGCACATCGCGCACCGATTCGCGGTCGACCGCGAGCAGGCTGTTGCCGACGAAGTCGCCGCTGTCGCGGCCAGCATACGGCGGCCGCACCACGCGCCCATGCAGCATGCCGGCCACGCGCACGTCGTGGACGAAGGTCAGCACGCCACGCGCCTTGGCGGGGATATCGACGCGGCCAGCCGAGCGGCCGACGATGCGGTAGGACTCCACCGGCTTGGTCGGCACGTCGTCGGCCAGCGGCAGCGCCACATGCTCGCCTTGCACCAGCGTGCCATAGCCGATGGCGGCGTCGGACCCGCGCACGCGGAACTCGCCATCCTGCGCTTCGAGCTGGTCGGGCGCCACGCCAAGCTGTTGTGCGGCGCGCGCCAGCAGCCACGCGCGGGCCTGCGCCGCGGCACGGCGCAGCGGGATGGCGGAAATCTGGATCGATGCGCTGGCGATGGTAGGGCCCTGGTTGGGCGTGGCCTCGGTATGGCCGAGCACCATGCGCACCTGCGACAGCGGCACGTCGAGTTCTTCCGCCACGATCTGCGCCAGCGCCGTGCGGATGCCGGTGCCAAGGTCGACATGGCCGTTGAAGGCCAGCACCTCGCCGGTGTCGCGGACGGCGATAAAGATATCGGGCAGCGCCGGCACGTAATCCGACGCCGCGCCGGGCTGGCCGGGCGCGGGACGCGCCGCCGCCTGCGGCGCGCGCGTGACCAGCAGCACACCGGTTGCCTGCAGCAGTGCCAGCCGCAGCGCGCGGGGCGTGGCGGGATCGGCCTGTGCCACGGGTTGCAGGGTCGTTGCCGTCATCGTCTTCCAATCTCCTTCAACGGGGGCGCCGTTATACTGCCAGCCAACAGAGTCAGAGCCACCCAACCATCATGACGATCAACACCGCGTCGAAGCCAGCCGCCAAGCGGGCGGCCCCCGGCACCCGGGCCAGGCAAGCGCAGGACAGCCGCGACCGCATCCTGAAAGCGGCCATCAAGGTCTTCGCCCAGCGCGGCTACGACGGTGGCCGCATCGAGCGTATTTCGTCGCTGGCCAAGACCTACGACCGGATGATCTACTACTACTTCGGCAGCAAGGAAAAGCTGTTTGTCGAAGTGCTGGAGACCATCTACCTGCAGCTCAACGAAGCCGAGCAGCAGCTCGAGCAAGAACTCGACGCCGCCGATCCCGTGCGCGCGCTGTCGCAACTGGTCGACTTCATCTGGCAGTACTACCTCGACCACCCCGAGTTCGTTGCGATCCTGTCCAGCGAGAACATGAGCCAGGGCAAGCACGCGAAGAAGTCGGTCCGGCTCAAGGAAATCTCCAGCTACGCACTGTCGGTGCTCGACGGGATCCTCACGCGCGGCAAGTCCGCGGAGTTGTTCCGTCCAGAGATCGGCGCGCGCGATGTCTACCTGGTGATCGCTTCGCTCGGTTACTTCTACAACTCCAACCATCATACGCTCGGCGCCTTCCTGGGCGAGGCCATGATGAGCCCGCCCGCGCTGGCGCACTGGCGCGATGTGATCCAGCAGACAGTGCTGCGCACGGTGTCGGTGCCCGGCGCCGTGCCGGAAGCCCGCGTGCCGCCGGCTACGCCGGCGCGCAAGACCGCACGCACCAGGCGGGCGGCTGCAGGCTGAAACGCCGCGCCGGCGCACCGTCGCCGCTCAGGCGGCGGCGCGGGCGCCTTCACCCTCACCCTCGCCCGCCACTTGCGCCAGCGCTTCGTCGCGCGTGAGCACGGTCGCGTACTTCTGCGCCATGTCGAACAGGTTGGCATCGTGCGGGCCGATGGCGCGGTCGCCCACGCAATCGGAAACCACCAGCGGGCGGAAGCCCAGCGACATCGCATCGACCACGCTGGCGCGCACGCAGCCGCTGGTAACGCAACCCGCCACCAGCAGCGTCTGCACGCCGCGCTGCGTCAGCCAAGCCGCCAGCGAGGTGCCGAAGAACGCCGACGGCACCGTCTTGCGCACCACCAGTTCGCCCGGCGCGGGCGCCAGCTCGGGCACGATCTGGCTGTTGTGGCCGTCTTCCTTCAGCGTCAGCATGCCGGGCACCTTCAGCGTGAAGATATTGTGGTCGCTGTCGTCGTCGGCGAACACGATGCGGCTGTGCGCCACCGGCCAGCCCTGCTCGCGCGCGGCGCGCAACAGCGGCTGGGTGTTGCGGATGGCTTCGGGGATATTGCCGCCGCCGAATACCGCCGGGTCGGCAAAGCCGTTGACGAAGTCGATGATCAGCAGGCCGTACGGCGCTTTCAATTCCATCGACGCGCCGAAGCCCTGGCGCTGGTAGGTCTGCACTGCGTCATCCATGGCGCGAGTCCTTGTCTGCCTTGTAGAGCGATGCGGCGGGAGCATGGTGCCCGTCCATCACCTTGCCGCGCACCACCACCGGCTCGCCGTCGAGGCTGACCGTGCAGTGGCGCACCGGGATATCGATATGGCAGGCGGTGGTGCGGCTGCCGCCTGCTTCGTTGTTGGGGCCGAACGAGCACAGGAAATTGCCTTCGTAGGCGCGCGCGTCCATGCCGATGGTAGCCTCGCGGTCGTACATCGCCAGCGCCGACCAGCTGGCGCGCGGCTGCAGGCCCCAGCCGATATGCGACATCGCATACGCTTCGGGGTCGTTGAACGAGGCCATATAGTCGGCCAGCAGTTCGGCATCGACACCCCCTTCGATGCGGCGAACGTAGCCAGCTTCCACCGTGATGCGGATCGGCGCCTGCAGATAGGACTTCATCGGCAGCAGGATGTCGCCGCGGTCCAGGACAATGGTGCCATTGGTGCCGCCCTCGTCCGGCCAGGTCAGCACGAAGCCGCTCGGCCAGTGGTCCCAGCGGCCGGGCTCGTCGACAAAGCCGTACTCGCTGATCGCGGGGAACTCGCCCAGGCGGCAGCGCAGGTCCATGCCGGCGTCGGACACGATATGCATCTCGCGCGCCTTGCCCAGCCGCTCGGTGGCAGCCTTGACGCGGGCGCGGTCGGCCTCGGTCGGCACCAGCCGCGCCAGCACTTCGGGCGGCTCCACCGCCAGCAGGATTTTTGTGCCGCCGGACAGGATCTCGTGCTGCTCGGGCGAGAACAGCAGCGTCATCAGGTCCAGCACCAGGTCGCTTGCTTTCAACGCGGCAATCGCTGCCGGGTTGCCGGTCAGCGGCGTGGTGCCGAGATAGGCCAGCGCATCGCGGCTGAGCGCCTTCTCGCCATTGACCGGCGGCAGGTCGAGCCGGTTGACGATGGCGCCCATAGCCTGCGCCGCCACCAGCGCCGTGCGCAGCGTCTGCGGATGCGTGGCCGCGCCGGTCAGCACGGTGACGGTCTGCCCCGGCTGCAGCTTCGACAGCGTCAGCACCTGCTTCCACGCGGACGTCAGGTCGTAATCGCTTACGGGCATGTTCGCTCCATTATCAGTTCAGCGGTCAGTTCAGCGCCGCGCCGAGGAAGTCGTCGAAGGCGCGATAGAAACCGGATTCGTCGTCCCACGGGATCATGTGGCCGGCATTGGCGACATGCGCGACCAGCAGCGCGGGCAGCAGCTTGCGCATCTCCTGCACGTCTTCCTCGCGGATCACGTCGCCGCGGCCCGCGGTCATCAGCAGCGCCGGCACATCGACCTGCGGCAGGTCGGCGTGGATATCGTCTTCATGGAAGCCGTTGAAGCTGGCCAGGATTGCGCGCTCGTCGCAGGTATGCAGCCATTGCGCGCGCAGGCGCAGCTGATCCTCGGTCCACGTGGGGCAGAAGCGGCGCATGCCTTCCGCGTCGATGCCCTGCTGTGCCAGCCGGATCGAATCGATGTACCACGGCAGTTGCGCGGGATACGCACGGCGGCCCGGGCCCGAGACGGGCGGATCGACCAGCACCAGCCGCGTCAGTCCAGCGGGCTTGCTGCGTGCGGCGCGGATGCCGATGCGCGCGCCCATCGAATGGCCGACGATGGCATAGCGCTGCAGCCCGAGCGCTTGGGCAAACGCGATCACGTCGGCAGCCTGCGCATCGAGGCTGTAGTCCAGTTCCGCGCCGGCCTGCGACAAGCCGCGGCCGCGCACGTCGAGCACATAGGTATCGAACTGCCGCCCGAACTGCTCGCCGACGAAGCCCCACGTCACCGCCGGGCTGGTGATGCCGGGCACGATGATCACGGTGTCGCGCTGCGCGCGTGCGCCATCCTGGCCGCCATAGCGCAGGTAGTGCTGGCGAATGCCGTTGGCATGGACGTTGCCGCCGTAGAGGAAGGTGCTGGTCGTCATGGCCGGCTCCTTCAGTAGGCGCCGGACAGCAGCGCGCCCGCGCCCGGCACCACCGGCTCCAGGCCCAGGCGCTTGAGCAGCGCATAGGTGGTGGCGATGGCGGCCGTGACCACCGGCTTGCCGGTCATCGCCTCGACCTTGGCCACCGCCGGCAGCGACGGCATCTGCACGCAGGCAGACAGCACGATGACGTCGGCATCGGCGAAATTCATCTGCGCAACGATCTCCGGCAGGCGCGACGGGTCGTGGCGGCCGACGTCGAGGTTGTCGGGGATCTCCAGCGCGCGGTAGTCCACGACTTCATAGCCTTCGTTGCGGATGTAGTCGACCACCAGCTCGGTCAGCGGCTTCATGTACGGCGCCACCACGGCGATGCGCTTGGCGCCCATCACCTTGAGCGCATCGACCAGCGCGCCGGCGCTGGTGATCACAGGGGCGTCGCCGCCGTTCTCGGCGGTGTGCGCCTGCAGGCGCTGCTCCGACACGCGGTGGTAGCCGTGGCCCATCGCCATGATCGCCACCAGGCAGGCGTAACCGAGCACGTCAACGCGGGCGTCGCTCAGCTCCACCGCGCAGCGGTCGGACTCGGCATCCATCGCCGCCAGTTCCTCCTTGACCACCTTCTTCATCCGCATGCGGCTTGAGTGGAAGGTAAAGCGCTCCGGACGCACCAGCTGGCGCGCGGCCAGCATCGCCGGGATCTCGGTTTCCATCGTGGTGTTGGAGCTCGGCACGATCTGGCCGATTCGGAAAACTTTCTGCACTGTCGACTCCGTCATCTGTTTGTCTGTCTACCCGCCTGCCCTGCCCGGATGGCCTTGCATGCTGCGATCGATTGTAGTGTACACACTTTATCTAGGCAAATAGAATCTGCGCCGTGCGCGATTCACTCGTTCAGTGCCTACTTAATTAATCAATCCCTGTTTTAGCGCACAAATTCACCGTATTCAAGCATTGTGCATAGCGATTCATGATGTCATAAGGGTTTTCCATAGGATCGTCATTTTCTTCCTTGCCGTTGATATTTTGAGTGTGTACACTCGTTTTCAACGGTCGGCCGGATCGGTCGCCCAAGCCCCCATCGACCCATGTGTCATTGCCCCAGGAGAAATAACGTGCAAGGCAAACCGCGAATCGCAGTTGTCGGCGCCGGACTCGGAGGAACGGCCGCGGCCGCCCTGCTGCAGCGAGCCGGCTTCCAAGTCAGGCTGTATGAACAGGCACCGGCGTTCTCGCGTCTGGGAGCGGGCATCCACGTGGGGCCCAACGTGATGAAAATCATGCGGCGCATCGGCATCGAGGACGCGCTCAACGACATGGGCTGCCACCCTGACTTCTGGTACAGCCGCGACGGCCTGACCGGCGAAGTGATCGCGCAGATCCCGCTGGGCGACTACGCGGAGCGGCACTATGGCGCCAGCTACCTGACCGTGCACCGCGGCGATTTCCACAAGCTGCTGACCGACGCCGTGGCGCCGGACACGCTGTTTTTCAACAAGAAGCTGGAAAGCGTCACCGACCAGGGCGACGTGGTCGAGCTGCGCTTCACCGACGGCACGGTGGACGAAGCGGACATCGTGATCGGCGCCGACGGCGTCAACTCGCGCATCCGCGAAACCCTGCTGGGTGCCGAGCCGCCCAAGTACACCGGCTACGTGGCGCACCGCGCGGTATTCCCGATCTCGCGCGTCAAGGGCTTCACGCATGAGCGCTGCACCAAGTGGTGGACCGACGACCGCCACATGATGGTTTACTTCGACACCAGCAAGCTGGACGAGATCTACTACGTCACCGGCGTGCCCGAGCCTGAGTGGGACATGAGCAAGAGCTGGGTGCCGAGCAGCATCGAAGAGATGCGCGCCGCGTTCGACGGCTGGCACGAAGGTGTGCAGTCGCTGATCGAAGGCACGGTCGAAGTGACCAAATGGCCGCTGCTGGAGCGCGACCCGCTGCCGGTGTGGAGCCGCGGCCGCCTGGTACTGCTGGGCGATGCCTGCCACCCGATGAAGCCGCACATGGCGCAGGGCGCCGCAATGGCGATCGAGGACGCTGCCATGCTGACGCGCTGCTTCACCGAGACCGGCCTGGAAGACTACGCCGCCGCGTTTGCGCTGTACGAAGCCAACCGCGCCGAGCGCGCCGGCAAGGTCCAGCTGGTTTCGCACAACAACACGTGGCTGCGCAGCAACGAGAACCCGGACTGGTGTTTCGGCTACGATGTGTTCAACGTGCCGCTGGTATCGGCCGGGCCTGCGCCGCTGTCCGCTGCCGCGTAACGGCGACCTTAGGCCTGACCTGAACCTGCACGCCGCAGCCCCTCGCACGAAGGGGCGCGGCGTGCCGGCCGCGTGATCTGCAACTTGCCGCCCCCGATGAACACGCCTCGCCCCCTGACGCTACAAGTCAACCACGCCGAGCACACGCTCAGCGTGGCGCCCGACACGCCGCTGCTCTATATCCTGCGCAACGACCTGGCCTGCAATGGCCCCAAGTACGGTTGCGGGCTGGGCCAGTGCGGCGCGTGCACGGTGCTGGTCGACGGCCGGCCCGCGCGCTCGTGCGTGCTGCCGGTCAGGGCCGCGGTGGGCCACGCAGTCACCACGCTGGAAGGCCTGGGCACGGCGGAGCATCCCGATCCCGTGCAACAAGCGTTTATCGACGAGCAGGCCGCGCAATGCGGCTATTGCCTGAACGGCATGATCATGACCGCCAAGGCGCTGCTCGCGCAGAATCCCGATCCCGATGAAGCGCAGATCCGCGAGGCGCTGCGCTTTAACCTGTGCCGCTGCGGCACGCACGTGGAAATCGTGCGCGCGGTGCAGCGCGCGGCGGTGCTGATGCGACGCGCGGCTGAAGGGGCAACATCGTGACGGAACGCCTCGCAGTGCAAACCAGCCACACCGGCGCCCTGGCCGGCAACGTGCCGCCGCCTGAGTCCATGTGTCTCGTCGGCCACGCGCTGACGCCGCCGGGCCTGCGCTGGCTTGACGGCAAGCCGCTGGTGCCGCGCCTGCTCGGCGCGGACCGCGACGCGGCCCTCGCGCTGCCAGGCGTGCGCGCAGTTGTGGTTCGCAACCAGTTCACGGGTGTTGCCGCGGAAAGCGATGCCATGGCGGCCAACGCTGTCCGCGCGCTGCAGGCGCGCTGGTCGGCACCGCCGCGCGCGGAGGCAACCCCGGTATCGCGCCACGCCGTTGTGCAGCGCGGTGACGCGAGCCGCGCGCTCGCCAGCGCCGCCACGCGCCACGCGCAGCACTACCAGTGGCCGCTGGCCGGTACCAGGACGGAAGCGTTTTGCACCGCAATCGCGGACTGGCGCGACGGCATGCTGCACGTGTGGCTGCCGAGCCTGCGCCCGGGCGCGCTGCGCGAAGAACTGGCCGCGCTGCTGGGCATCGCGCCGCAACAGGTCGCGCTGGCCTGCTGGCAGGCAACTGCCGATGCCGGCGATCCGGCCCTGCTCGCCCATCACGCAGCCGCCGACGCCGCATTGCTGGCCCATGCCGCCGGCAAACCAGTAATGCGGCGGCTGTGCGCCGACGACATCGGCCTGTCCGATGCGCAGCTCGCCGTTCATGTCGACACCGCGCAAAACGGCGCAGCCATCGACGCCTACGCCGCCACGCTGGCCGGCACGGCCGCACCACCCGTGCCGCTGGCATTGTGGCTGACGCATACCGCGTCGCCCGTGACGGACACCGGCCACACAGCCAGCGCAGTGATGCCGCCCTACCGCATTCCCGATGTCGATGTCGGCACGGCCGGGGCAGTGGCCGCCTTCGATGCCGCACCGCTGGCCGCCGCGCGGGCCCATGTCTTTGCGCGCGAATCCCATCTCGACGAAATCGCCACCGCATCCGGCACGGATCCGGTTGCGCTGCGGCTGGCCCACCTCGACGATGCGCGTGGCACGGCGCTGGTCAAACAGGTCACCGAGCGCGCCGGCTGGACCCCATCCGTCCCGCATGCCACCGCACCGGCCGGCAACGTGCGGCGCGGGCGCGGTTTTGCCTATGCGCACACCATCGACCACGATGCGGGCCAGAGCTGGTCGGCATGGGTGGCGGAAGTCGAAGTCGATGGCACCACCGGCGAACTGGCGGTCACGCGCGTGACGGTGGGGCATGACAGCGAATCGCTGGCGTCCGCGCAAGCCACACCCGCTGCGCGCTCGCTGGAACAGGCTGTTGCCGACGCTACCCTGCAATTGACCGCTGCCAGCCCGGCATTCGATACCTGGCCTGCCACGGAGGCGCCGGCCAGCCAATCGCTCCCCGCCGTCGCAACCAGCACAGTATTGCCGGAAGTCCACCTGGCTGGCACGCTCACCGAGCGCGACCAGCTGGCCGCGGGTCCGGCCGATACGCTGCCTGCCGCGGCCGCCGTGGCCAACGCCATCTTCGACGCCACCGGCGTGCGCCTGCGCACGCCACCTTTCAGCGCCGAGCGCATCCGGCTTGCGCTGGCCGAGAGTGAGGACAAGCGCGCCGGCAAGCGCAGCAAGCGCGGCTGGATCGCCGCCGCTGCCGCGACCGCGGCAGGCCTGTGCGCAACACTGATGCCGTGGCGCGCGCCGATCGCGCCGGTCGCCCCGCCCGAGCCTGGCTTCTATTCCGCAGCCACGCTGGAGCGCGGCCGCCTGGTGGCTTCGGCAGGTGACTGCGCGGTATGCCATACCGTCCCCGGCGGCGTGAAGAATGCGGGCGGCCTGCCGCTGGAAACGCCCTTTGGCACGGTCTACAGCACCAACATCACGCCCGATGTGCAGACCGGCATCGGCAACTGGTCGTTCGCCGCCTTCGAACGCGCGATGCGCGAAGGCATCCACCGCGACGGGCGACGCCTTTATCCGGCCTTCCCCTACACCGCGTTCGCCAAGGTCAGCGACGCCGACATGCAGGCGCTGTATGCGTACCTGATGTCGGCCGAACCAGTGAAGTCAGCAGTGCCGCAAACCCAGCTGGCATTCCCGTTCAACGTGCGCCCGCTGCTGGCGGGCTGGAACCTGCTGTTCCATCGCAACGAACCCTTCAAGGCCGACCCCGCGCGCTCCGCGCAATGGAACCGCGGCGCGTATCTCGCCGAAGGGCTGGGCCATTGCAGCGCCTGCCATTCCCCGCGCAACGCACTCGGCGCCGAGCAAGGCGGCCGCAAGTACCTGACCGGCGGCAGTGCCGAAAACTGGGAAGCGCCGCCGCTGACCGCGCTCTCGCACGCGCCGGTGCCATGGACCGAAGCGGCGCTGTTCACCTACCTGCGCGGCGGCTATGCGCCGCATCATGGCGCCGCCGCCGGGCCGATGGCGCCGGTGGTGGAAGAACTCGCGCAGCTGCCCGAATCGGATGTGCGCGCGATCGCGCACTACGTCGCGTCATTCGGCACGCCGCCGCCCGCGCCTTCCGTGCTGGACGCGCAGGCTGCCAGTCTCGAACGACGCAGCGCGCAGGCTGCGCGCACGCTCGGCGGTCCCGGTGAACGCCTGTACCAGAGCGCCTGCGCGGTGTGCCATCAATCAGACCAGGGCATCGCGCAGTTCGGCGTGAAGCCATCGCTCGCACTCAACACCAACCTGCACAGCAAGCTGCCTGACAACGTGATCCAGGTGCTGCTGCAAGGCATGCCCGCGCCGCCCAACAGTGAACTGGGCGCGATGCCGGCCTATGCCGACACCTTCGACGACAGGCAGATCGCGCAGCTGGCGCAGTACCTGCGAGCGCGCTTTGCCCCCGACCAACCCGCCTGGCAGGACCTGGAGAACACCGTCGCGCGGCTGCGCGCGGCGCCAGCGCACTAAAGACCAGCGGAGGCCTGCGCGGCCGGCTTGCCGCGCCTTCCGCATCCATGCTGACATGCATCCGTGCCGTGCCTGGCAAGGCGCTTTGCCACCGGGCAGGGAGACCTGCGCCGACACTTCGGCACGCTACGCGCCATGCGCGGGAAAACCCCGAGGAGAGAAACCGCAGTTCGGCCTTGCCCGCCAGTTTCATGTAGCTTACGCTGAACGATCATGTAGTGCGCACTACATGAGTGCCGGCATAAGTATAAGAAGACGCGCCACGGTGCCTCCCGGCACAAGTACGGCGCAAGAACCGCGCAAACGAGACAACAAGACCACAAGATTGGCCCTTTACAACACCGGAAGCGCTGGCCCGGGGCTTGCATAGTCCACCGCCGTGCCGACCGGGGATTCGGGCCCGGACAACCAAGGGTAGACAACAAGGAGTGACTATGTCGTATCAGTACCAGGAAGGTGTTGCGAGAGGACTACCTGACCAGTTCTGGCCTCGCTAGCTTGGGGTAGCCACAGGTTTGGCCGCATCGCGGTGCGTGGCTTCCGAATTCAAGAACCAGCCTATAAAGACAGGTAGACAATATGTCGTCATCAATTTCCTCAATGGCAGCATCGACAATCCCCGAGGCGACGATCAGCGCGGCTCCCCACCCAAGCGCGCGGGCATCGACGTCCCAAACCATCACGATCGAGCAAGGCATCCGCGCAGCCGGTGTCGGCCGGTTCCAGTATCGGCTGTTCGGCATTTTCGGCCTGGTCTGGCTGGCTGACGCGATGCAGGTCCTGTCGATCGGGTTCACCGCGCCTTCCATTGCCTCGACATTCGGCATTCCCGTGCCGAGCGCCTTGCAGACCGGGACGATGTTCTTCGTCGGCATGCTGATCGGCGCCTTCGCGTTCGGCCGGCTTGCGGACCGGATCGGCCGCCGGCCCGTCCTGATGATGGCGGTGATCCTTGACGCCATCTGCGGCGTCGCCTCCGCCTTTGCCCCGGACTTCCAGTGGCTGCTGCTGCTGCGCTTCCTGACCGGCATCGGCGTCGGCGGCACGTTGCCCGTCGACTACACCATGATGGCCGAGTTCCTTCCCTCGGACCGGCGCGGCCGCTGGCTGGTCCTGCTGGAGTCCTTCTGGGCCGTCGGCACGATCCTGCTCGCCATCCTGGCCCTGGTCGCCGTCTCGCAAGGCAACGATGCCTGGCGCCTGATCTTCTTTGTCACAGGCCTCCCCGCGCTGGTCGGCGTGGTGGTTCGGTTCTTTGTGCCAGAGTCACCGCTCTACCTGAATAAATCGGGACGCTCGGAAGAGGCACGCGCGGTACTTCAGCGCGTTGCCAAAGCCAATCGGGTTTCGGTGGAAATCGCCCCGCTGGAGCCGCAGAAGATGGAGCGCAAATCGGTCTTCGCGCTGTTCGCGGCCGGATGCCGGCGCCGCAGCATCTGCCTGCTTGCCGCGTGGATGCTGATCTCGATCGCCTATTACGGTGTCTTCGTCTATCTGCCGGTGAAGCTGGCCGGCCAGGGCTTTGGCTTCATGCGTGGCCAGGTCTTCCTGATCCTGCTCGCGCTGGTGCAGCTTCCCGGGTTCGCGCTCGCCGCGCACGGCGTTGAGCGCTGGGGCCGGAAGCCGACCCTGATCGGCTTCCTGCTGCTCAGCGCGGCAGGTTGCATGCTGTATAGCCTGGGCACGTCCACCGGGTTGATCGTCGGCTCCACCCTGCTGATGAGCTTCGCGCTGCTGGGCACCTGGGGCGCACTCTACGCCTTCACGCCGGAAGTGTATCCGACGGACCTGCGGGCCAGCGGGATGGGCACCGCCGGTGCGATGGCACGATTTGGTGGCCTGTTCGCCCCTTCGATCATTGCACCGATCATGGCTACCCAGTTCACGCTGGCGCTTGGGCTGCTTTCGTCCTTCCTTGCCGTGGCGGCCTTCGCGATCTTCATGGTGGATATCGAGTCGAAGGACCGCGCGCTGGACTAAGGCCAGGTAGCGGCAAGCTTGCCGGGTATCGGGCCGCAGCCGCGCTGCGGCCCGCTTCCATTACAATCCGGCTACAACGGCGCGGCGGCCGGCTCCACCCGACCCGGCCGCCCGCTTCACCAGCTTGCTCCTATCCCCGCCGAGCCCTCGCCGCCAGCCATGAAACAAGATCCGCGCTTTCCCAACCTGTTCATCCTCGACCACCCGCTGATCCAGCACAAGCTCTCGCACATGCGCGACAAGGAAACGTCCACGCGCACCTTCCGCGAGTTGCTGCGCGAGATCACGCTGCTGATGGGCTACGAGATCACGCGCAACCTGCCACTGACCACGCGCCGCATCGACACGCCGCTGGTGGAACTGGATGCACCGGTGATCGCCGGCAAGAAGCTGACCATCGTGCCGGTGCTGCGCGCCGGCGTGGGCATGAGCGATGGCCTGGTCGAGCTGATCCCGTCGGCGCGGATCGGCCATATCGGCGTGTACCGCGACGAGCAGCACCGCCCGGTCGAATACCTGGTGCGGCTGCCGGACCTGGAAGACCGCAGCTTTATCCTGTGCGATCCGATGGTGGCGACGGGCTATTCGGCCGTGCATGCGGTGGAAGTGCTCAAACGCCGCGGCGTCAAGGACGAGGCCATCACCTTCGTCGCGCTGGTGGCGGCGCCGGAAGGCGTGGAGGTGTTCCAGAAGGCGCATCCGGGCGTGAAGCTGTTCGTGGCCTCGCTGGACAGCCACCTGGATGCCGACGCGTACATCGTGCCGGGCCTGGGCGATGCGGGCGACCGGCTGTTCGGCACCAAGAACTGACACGAGCCGGACTTGCGCGGGCTTGACCAGCCTCAACAGCCCGCGCCCCATGGCTCCCTACACTGGAGGCCCCCGCTGGCGGCAGCCGCTGGCGGTACTTCCGCCGGCATATGGCGCCAACCACATGCCGCCAACCACAGGGAGCCAACCTTGGAAGCCATCAAGATTCTCTTCAGCACCAGCACCGGCCTGATGAGCCTGGGCGTGATCGTCTTCATCATCGGCATGGGCTGGTTCTTTGCGCGGATGTTTGCGCGCAAGATGCGCGAGGACGCTGCGGCGGCGAAAGCGCAGCAAGGCGCCCGGCGCCACTGAAAACAAAGGGCCGCTGCGCGGCCCTTGTTTCTCCCCTTCGGGTCTTTTACTTTTTCTTCCCGAGCAGGCTGCCCAGCACGCCGCGAATCAGCTCGCGGCCTACCTGCGACCCCACCGTGCGCGCGGCCGACTTGGCCATCGACTCCAAAATCGAATCGCCGCGCCCGCTCTTGCCGGTGCCCTTGGTCAGCGTGCCGAAGATATCCCCCGCGGTACCGAGCCAGCCGCTATCCTGTTCCGCTTCCGGCCGGGCTTCCGGCTGCTTGCCCTTGCCGTTGCCATTGCCATTGGCCACCGTCGGCACGCTGCCGCGCAGCTTCTCGTAAGCCGATTCGCGATCCACGGCCGTCTCGTACGTTCCCGCGACCAGCGAGTTTGCGACCAGCTGCTTGCGCTCCTCATCGGTAGCCGGCCCGATCCGGCTGCCCGGCGGCAGTACCCAGGCGCGCTCGGTCACGCACGGCGTGCCCTTGGCGTCGAGGAACGACACCAGCGCCTCGCCCACCCCAAGCTCGCCGATCGCTGTTTCCAGGTTCAGCTTGGGATTGGCGCGCATGGTGGTGGCCGCCACCTTGACCGCCTTCTGGTCGCGCGGCGTGAACGCGCGCAGCGCGTGCTGCACGCGGTTGCCCAGCTGGCCCAGCACCGTGTCGGGGATGTCCACCGGGTTCTGCGTGACGAAATACACGCCTACGCCCTTGGAGCGGACCAGCCGCACCACCTGCTCGATCTTGTCGAGCAGCGCCTTGGGCGCGTCGTTGAACAGCAGATGCGCCTCGTCGAAGAAGAACACCAGCTTGGGCTTGTCGAGGTCGCCGGCCTCGGGCAGTTTCTCGAACAGCTCGGACAGCATCCACAGCAGGAAGGTCGCGTACAACCGCGGCGAGTTCATCAGCTTGTCCGCCGCCAGGATATTGACCACGCCCTGGCCCTTCTCGGTCTGGATGAAGTCTTCCAGGTTCAGCATCGGCTCGCCGAAGAAGACATCGCCGCCCTGCGACTCCAGCGCCAGCAGCCCGCGCTGGATCGCGCCGACCGAGGCGGTTGAGATATTGCCGTACTCGGTCGTGAACTGCGAGGCATTGTCGCCCACGTACTGCAGCATTGCGCGCAGGTCCTTGGCGTCAAGCAGCAGCAGGCCGTTGGCATCGGCGATGCGGAACACCAGGTTGAGCACGCCCTGCTGGGTGTCGTTGAGCTCCAGCATGCGCGACAGCAGCAGCGGCCCCATGTGCGAGACCGTGGCGCGCACCGGGTGGCCCTTCTGGCCGAACACGTCCCACAGCGTGGTCGGGCATCCGCCCCAGGCCGGTTCGGGCAGGCCCAGGTCGGCCAGGCGCTGCCTGAGCTTGTCAGACAACTGGCCGGACTGCGAAATGCCGGTCAGGTCACCTTTGACGTCCGCCATGAACACCGGCACGCCCAGGCGCGAAAACCCCTGCGCCAGCGTCTGCAGCGTGACGGTCTTGCCGGTGCCGGTCGCGCCCGTGATCAGCCCGTGCCGGTTGCCCATCTGGGGCAGCAGCACCAGTTCGTGTTCGGCGTTCTTGGCGATAAGGATGGGGTCGGCCATGATCTTCCTGATAGCAAGTGCCGCGGGACTCGCCACGGCAGCGGCGCGGGCAGGCCCGCGTGATAAAATCCTGGGCTGATTATAGCCAGCCGCCAGGCATATCCGTCACCTGGCGCCCGCGCCTGGCATCCCGAATTCCATCACCGCATAACACCGTTTTCCGCCTCGGAGAGAAACATGGCCGGTCACTCGAAATGGGCCAATATCAAACACAAGAAAGCTGCCGCTGACGCCAAGCGCGGCAAGATCTGGACCCGCCTGATCAAGGAAATCACCGTTGCCGCCAAGCTCGGCGGCGGCGATGTCGACTCCAATCCGCGCCTGCGCCTGTCGATCGACAAGGCCATGGACGCGAACATGCCCAAGGACAACATCCAGCGCGCCATCCAGCGCGGCGTGGGCGGCCTGGAAGGCGCCAACTACGAAGAGATCCGCTACGAAGGCTACGGCCTGGCCGGTGCGGCCATCATCGTCGACTGCCTGACCGACAACCGCACCCGCACCGTGGCCGAAGTGCGCCACGCGTTCTCCAAGCATGGCGGCAACATGGGCAACGAAGGCTCGGTGGCATTCATGTTCACCCACTGCGGCCAGTTCCTGTTCGCGCCCGGCACGCCGGAAGACAAGCTGATGGAAGCCGCGCTGGAGGCGGGCGCCGACGACGTCGTCACCAATAACGACGACTCGATCGAAGTGACCTGCCCGCCCAACGATTTCCCGGCGGTCAAGACCGCGCTGGAAGGCGCCGGCTTCAAGGCGGAAGTGGCTGACGTGGTGATGAAGCCGCAGAACGAAGTCAGCTTCGCCGGCGACGACGCGGCCAGGATGCAGAAGCTGCTCGACGCCCTGGAAAACCTGGACGACGTGCAGGAAGTCTTCACCAACGCGGTGATCGAAGACTAAGCTGCAGCAACAAGCCCCCCACGGCGGCGGCCCGGACAAGACCCAGGCCGCCGCCTTTTAGTATGTGTTTCTTTTCTGGCAGTGGATCATGAAAGTATTGGTTGTCGGCTCGGGTGGACGTGAACACGCGCTGGCCTGGAAATTGGCCCAGTCTCCCAAGGTACAGGTGGTGTACGTCGCGCCGGGCAACGGCGGGACCGCGCTCGACAAGCGCCTGCAGAATGTTCCGCTGACCGATCCCGAGGTCATCGCCGCATTTGCCGAGCGCGAAGGCGTGGCCTTTACCGTGGTCGGGCCGGAGGCGCCGCTGGCGGCCGGCATCGTCGATATCTTCCGCGCCAAGGGCCTGCGCATCTTCGGGCCGAGCAAGGCGGCCGCGCAGCTGGAATCGTCCAAGGACTTTGCCAAGGCGTTCATGCAGCGCCATGGCATCCCGACCGCCGCCTACCAGACCTTCTCCGACGCGACCCAGGCGCACGCCTATATCGACGCGCAGGGCGCGCCGATCGTGATCAAGGCCGACGGCCTGGCCGCGGGCAAGGGCGTGGTGGTGGCCATGTCGCTGGAAGAAGCCCATGGCGCGGTCGACATGATGCTGGCCGACAACAAGCTGGGCGATGCCGGCGCACGCGTGGTGATCGAGGAATTCCTGGAGGGCGAGGAAGCCAGCTTTATCGTGCTGGTCGACGGCAAGAACGTGCTGGCACTGGCCACCAGCCAGGACCACAAGCGCCTGCTCGACGCCGACGCCGGCCCCAACACCGGCGGCATGGGCGCCTACTCCCCCGCCCCGGTGGTCACGCCCGCGCTGCATGCGCGCGCGCTGCGCGAGATCATCCTGCCGACCGTGCGCGGCATGGAGAAGGATGGCATCCCGTACACCGGCTTCCTGTACGCCGGCCTGATGATCGACAAGGACGGCAACCTCAAGACGCTGGAATTCAACTGCCGCATGGGCGACCCCGAGACCCAGCCGATCCTGGCGCGCCTGAAGACCGACCTGGTCGAGGTAATGGAGCACGCCGTCGACGGCAAGCTCGACAGCATCGAACTGGACTGGGACCGCCGCACCGCGCTGGGCGTGGTGATGGCCGCGTACGGCTACCCGGAGAACCCGCGCAAGGGCGATACCATCACCGGCATCCCGGCCGAAACCGATGACAGCGTGACCTTCCACGCGGGCACCACGCTCAAGGATGGCACGCTGCTGACCACGGGCGGGCGCGTGCTGTGCGTGGTCGGCCTGGCCGACACCGTCAAGGCCGCGCAGCGTGCTGCCTATGCCGCGGTCGAGCAGATCCGGTTCGACGGCATGCAGTACCGGACCGACATCGGTTACCGCGCCATCAAGCGCTGATTGGCCGCCGGCGGGCCTTCCGGGGCCTGGCGACCACCTGGCCGCCCCAGCCGGTACAATCGTGACAACGCTGTGACGCCCCCGGCAGCCTCAGGGCTGCCGGAATGCCATCAGCCCGGCCCATCCGGTCCATTCGTTTTCCGCCAACCATGATCGATTCCCAGGCAGTCCGTGCCTATTTGCTCGGTCTGCAAGACCGCATCACCGATGCCATCGGCGCCATTGACGGCCAGCCGTTCCTGACCGACGCCTGGGAGAAGCCGCCCACCGAACGCCTGCGCGGCAGCGGCCGCACCCGGATCCTGGAAGGCGGCGCGGTGATGGAGCGCGCCGGCGTGGGCTTCTCGCACGTCAGCGGCGATACCCTGCCGCCGTCAGCCAGCGCCAACCGGCCCGAACTGGCCGGGCGCAGCTTCGAGGCGATGGGCGTGTCGCTGGTGTTCCATCCGCGCAACCCCTACGTACCCACGGTCCACATGAACGTGCGCTGCTTCCTGGCAGTAAAGCCGGATGCCGAGCCGGTCTGGTGGTTCGGCGGCGGCATGGACCTGACGCCGTACTATGGCAACGCCGACGACTGCAGCCATTTCCACCGCACCTGCAAGCAGGCGCTGGCGCCTTATGGCGACGAGCTGTACCCGCGCTTCAAGCAGTGGTGCGACGAGTATTTCTTCCTGAAGCACCGCAACGAAGCACGCGGTGTAGGCGGGATCTTCTTCGACGACTTCTCGGCGCTGGGCTTCGAGCCCAGCTTCGCGATGATGCAATCGGTCGGCGACGCCTTCCTGGACGCCTACCTGCCCATCCTGCAGGCCCGCAAGGACACGCCCTACGGCGAGCGCGAGCGCGGCTTCCAGGCCTACCGGCGCGGACGATATGTCGAATTCAACCTGGTGTTCGACCGCGGCACGCTGTTCGGCCTGCAGTCGGGCGGACGCGCCGAATCCATCCTGATGTCGATGCCGCCGCTGGTGACCTGGCGCTATGACTGGCAACCGGAAGCGGGCAGCGCCGAAGCGGCGCTGTACACCGACTTCCTGCCCGCACGCGACTGGACCTGACGGCAGACCTATGGCCAATACCGCGCAAGACCGCACGCCCCCCGCTGACGCGGGCGACCCGCCGCTCCCGTCCAACCGCCCCAACCGCCCCTACCGCCTGGGTATCCTCGGCGGCACCTTTGACCCGCCCCATGCCGGGCACCTGGCTCTGGCGCGGCTGTGCATCGACCACCTGGAGCTGGACGAACTGGTCTGGATTCCCACCGGCCAGTCCTGGCAGAAGGGCACCGACGTGACGCCAGCCGCCGACCGCCTGGCGATGACCGAACTGGCCGCCGCCGCCCTGGGCGACACCGGCGCCAGGGTCCGCGTCAGCCGCATGGAAGTCGACCGCGCCGGTCCCAGCTACACCATCGACACCGTGCGCCAGCTGCGCGCCGAATACGGCCCCCAGGCCTCGCTGTGCTGGCTGATGGGTGCCGACCAGTTGCTGCGCCTGCATACCTGGCACGGCTGGCAGGAACTGTTCGCGCACGTGCACCTGTGCACCGCCACGCGACCACGCTTCGAGCTCGCCGCGCTGGAGGGCCCGGTGCTGGAAGCGCTGTCGCAGCGCCAGGCCGACACGACCCTGATACAATGCACGCCCTCCGGCCGGATGTGGATCGACCAGACGCTCGCCGTCGACCTGTCTTCCACCCACCTGCGCCAGCGCCTGGCAGCCGGCCAGCCGGCAGATGACCAACTGCCACCGGGCGTGGCACACTACATCGCTAGCCACGGGCTGTACCGCGACGCCCCGGCCAGGGCCTGACCGGGTTGAGCAAACCCGGCGCCCACCACCACCCAACCGATCTCAGCTGAACAAGAAGACACCATGGATATTCGTAAACTGCAACGCGCCATCGTCGACGGCCTCGAGGATGTCAAAGCGCAGGACATCAAGGTGTACGACACCAGCCACCTGACCGAGCTGTTCGACCGGGTGGTGATTGCCAGCGGGACGTCCAATCGCCAGACCAAGGCGCTTGCGGCTTCGGTGCGGGATACGGTGAAGGATGCCGGCGGCCATATCGTGGCGGTCGAGGGCCTGGAAACCGGCGAATGGGTGCTGGTCGATTGCGGCGACGCCGTGGTCCACATCCTGCAGCCGCAGTTGCGCCTGTACTACAACCTGGAAGAAATCTGGGGCGACAAGCCGGTGCGCATGAAGCTGACCACCGGCGCCCGCAGCCTGGCCAAGGCCAGCGAGCCGATGGACGAAGACGAGGACGAAGTCCCGGCCGCGCGCGGCACGCGCCGTGCCAGCAGCCTGCGCCCGGCGCTGGCCCGCCTGCCCGAAGGCATGAAGGAGCCGTCGCCGCCGATGGGGCACGAGGATACCGACCCGGACGCCATCGCCACGATCCGCAAGCCGGCCCGCAAGACCGCGACCAAGACGGCTACCAAGACCGCCGCCACCAAGACGGCTGGCACCCGCGCCGCAGCGCCGCGCAAGACTGCCGCCGGCACCACGGCACGCAAGACCGCTACCAAGACGGCAACTAAGACGGCAACCAAGACCGCAACTAAAACGGCCACCAAGACCGCCGCCAAGACTGCCGGCAAGACCGCGGCAGCCAAGCCGGCCGCGCGCAAGCGCGCCACCCGCTCGGCCTGATCCGCACGGCGCGCGGCCATCTGATGGCCGCGCCGCGCATACCGCCTCATGCAACTGGTGATCGTGGCCGTCGGCCACAAGATGCCCGCCTGGATCGAAACCGGCTTCACCGAGTACGCCAAGCGCATGCCGCCCGAGCTGCGCATCGAGCTGCGCGAGGTCAAGCCTGAAGCCCGCTCGTCCAGTAACAACGCCACCACCGTGATGCAGCGCGAAGCCGCGCGCATCGAGGCCGTGCTGGGCTCGCTGTCGAAGCAATGCCGGATTGTCGCGCTGGATGAACGCGGCCGCGACTTCACCACCGTGCAACTGGCTGCGCAGCTGACTGACTGGCAGCGCGAAGGCGGCGATGTCGCCTTCCTGATCGGCGGCGCCGATGGACTCGACCCCGCGCTGAAGGCGCGTGCCAGTACGCTGATCCGCCTGTCCAGCCTGACGCTGCCGCACGGCATGGTGCGCGTGCTGCTGGCCGAACAGCTGTACCGGGCCTGGTCGGTCACGCAGAACCACCCTTACCACCGCGCCTGATACGGTACCCGGGAAGTTGCCCGGGAAGTTGCCCGAAAGCCGGCCGCCGCGGGCGTTACAATTCACGCCACTGCCGGCCCGCCTGCCGCCGGCAGCCCCGACCCCGCCTGCCGCGATGCACGACTATCTCTACCTCGCCTCCCAAAGCCCGCGCCGACGCGAATTGCTGACCCAGCTGGGCGTACGCTACGAGCTGCTGCTTGCCAATGACGACGAGGACGCCGAAGCGCTGGAAGCCGTCCTGCCCGGCGAAACCCCCGACGACTACGTACAGCGCGTCTGCGCGCTGAAGGCCGAAGCCGCGCTGCGCCGCCGCGAGCGCCGCGCCCTGCCCGACGCGCCCGTGCTCACCTCCGACACCACCGTCTGCCTGGGCGGACGAATCCTCGGCAAACCCGACGATGCCGCCGATGCGCAGGCCATGCTGGCCGCGCTGTCCGGCAGTACGCACCGGGTGCTCACGGCGGTCACGGTGGTCTCCACCCTGGGCATGCACCACGCGCTGTCCGTCTCCGAAGTGACCTTCCGCCCGATGCGGCCGGACGAGATCGACCGCTATGTCGTCAGCGGCGAGCCGCTGGGCAAGGCCGGCGCGTACGGCATCCAGGGCCGCGCGGCCGAGTTCGTCGAGCGGATCGCGGGCAGCTATTCAGGTATCATGGGCTTGCCCTTGTTTGAGACGGCGGCGTTACTTCGCCAGGCCCGCCTGCGGTTCTGAGCCCCGGCCACGCCGCCGCCCAGGACAAGACCCGGCCGCGCCGGGCAACCCCAATACCGCCGGACCACCGGCGACCGCGTTTCACCGCTATGACTGAAGACATCCTCGTCAACATCACGCCCCAGGAGACGCGCGTTGCCATCGTGCAGCAGGCCGCCGTCCAGGAACTGCACGTCGAACGCACGCTCACGCGCGGGCTGGTCGGCAATATTTACCTGGGCAAGGTGGTGCGCGTGTTGCCCGGCATGCAGTCCGCCTTTATCGACATCGGCCTGGAGCGCGCCGCCTTCCTGCACGTAGCCGATATCTGGCACCCGCGCGACAACGACCGCAACGGCAACACGCCGCAGCTGGCGATCGAGAAGACCCTGTTCGAAGGCCAGGCGCTGATGGTGCAGGTGATCAAGGATCCGATCGGCACCAAGGGTGCGCGGCTGTCCACGCAGGTGAGCATCGCCGGGCGCACGCTCGTGTACCTGCCTCAGGATCCGCATATCGGCATCTCGCAGCGCATCGAAGGCGAAGTGGACCGCGAGGCGCTGCGCAGCCGCGTGCAGGGCCTGGTGCCGGCTGACGAGCGCGGCGGCTTTATCGTGCGCACCATCGCGGAGGAAGCGACCGACGAGGAACTCGGCAACGACATCGCCTACCTGCGCAAGATCTGGGGCGTGATCCGCCAGAACGCCACCACGCTGCCGGCGCCGGCGCTGCTCTACCAGGACCTGAACCTGGCCCAGCGCGTGCTGCGCGACTTCATCAACGACGCCACCGGCGTGATCCAGATTGACTCGCGCGAGAACTACCAGATGCTGGTGGAGTTCGCCAAGGAATACACGCCGGCGGTGCTGTCGCGGCTGTCGCACTACACCGGCGAGCGGCCGATCTTCGACCTGTTCAATATCGATGCCGAGATCGAGAAGGCGCTGTCGCGCCGGGTCGACCTGAAGTCAGGCGGCTACCTGATGATCGACCAGACCGAGGCGATGACGACGATCGACGTCAACACCGGCGGCTACGTGGGCGCGCGCAATTTCGACGACACCATCTTCAAGACCAACCTGGAGGCGGCCCATACCATCGCGCGGCAACTGCGCCTGCGCAACCTCGGCGGCATCATCATCATCGATTTCATCGATATGGAGAATGCCGAGCACCGCGAAGCGGTCCTGTCCGAGCTCAAGCGCGCGCTGTCGCGCGACCGCACCCGCATCACCGTCAACAACTTCTCGCAGCTCGGGCTGGTCGAGATGACGCGCAAGCGCACGCGCGAATCGCTGGCGCACGTGCTGTGCGAGCAATGCCCGGTATGCCAGGGCAAGGGCCAGGTCAAGACGCCGCGCACGGCGTGCTACGACATCCTGCGCGAGATCATGCGCGAATCGCGCCAGTTCAACCCGCGTGAATTCCGCATCCTGGCCTCGCAGGAAGTCATCGACCTGTTCCTGGAAGAAGAAAGCCAGCACCTGGCGATGCTCGGCGATTTCATCGGCAAGCCGATCTCCTTGCAGGTGGAATCGACCTTCCACCAGGAACAGTACGACATCATCCTGATGTAGTCCTGGCCTGACGCCAGGCTGCGGGATGGTCCTACTCCTTATTCGTCGTCGATCCGCTATAACTAAGCGAAGGTTGAGGGTGCGAGAAGGAGTCCGGCATGAACGCCACGAAACATGGGGCCTGTTTGCTGGCCGTCCTGGTGGGCACCGCCTGCGTGCCGCTGCCAATCGCCCAGTACCGGCCACCGCCGCCGCGCCCAGCCGCGCCAGTTGCCGAAGCACCGCCGCCCCCAAAGGCACGCGCGGCGCCGATCGCAGCCAAGACCATTACCATTGCCGGCGCATGCAAGCGCACCGAGGAAGACGGCTTCCGCGAGGACGCGCTGATGGACGTCACCGCCAACAAGGTGGAGGCGTTGAGGTGGAAACTGTGGGTGTCGCGGCGCGGCAGTTGCGAGTTCAACCTGGTCCAGTTCCGCCAGGTCCGCACCACGCCGCACATCGAACTCCAGGCCATCGACGGCAGCCAGTGCAAGCTGCTGGTGTGGCAGGATCCGCGCCGCGTGACCCTGGCGCATAACCGCTGCGAGAAGTACTGCACCCCGGGCATCTACGAGCAGGCCTGGCCGGTGCTGTTCGATCCCAAGAGCGGGAACTGCGCCGAGGTGCGCTGAGCTTCTCCGGCGCGCTGCCTACTTCGCCTTCGGCACGCGGCCCATCAGGTAGAACTCATCGTTCGGGCGCATGCTGATGGTGTTGGCCATCCGGTTCGACAAGCCGAAGAACGCGGTGATCGCGGCGATGTCCCACGCGTCTTCGTCGGAAAACCCATGCTCGCGCAGCGCCGCAAAATCCGCGTCGCCGACTTCATGCGACGCCTTGCACACCTTCATCGCAAAATCGAGCATGGCCCGCTGGCGCGGCGGGATGTCGGCTTTCATGTAGTTCACCGCGACCTGGTCCGCCACCAGCGGCTTCTTCTCGTAGATCCGCAGGATCGCGCCATGCGCGACCACGCAATACAGGCACTGGTTGGCACCGGAAGTCGCCACCACGATCATCTCGCGCTCGCCCTTGGTCAGCCCGCCCTCCTTCAGCATCAGCGCGTCGTGATAGGCAAAAAAGGCGCGGAATTCGTCGGGGCGGTGTGCCAGCGCCAGAAAGACATTGGGGACAAAGCCAGCCTTGTCCTGGACTTCCAGGATGCGGGCGCGGATGTCGTCGGGGAGGTCTTTCAGGGCGGGAACGGGATAGCGGCTGATGGCCAAAGCGGTGTCGGGCATGGTGTCTCCTGTTGGCGATGCGTTTTCGTCGACTTTGTCGTCCCTAATGTCTGTACTGGGTGGTGCTTCAAAGTCTACCGGATCCCCGGCACGGGGCCCGGCACCATGTTGCTCATGCATCGCAGAACCAGATGTCCGCAGGATAAGGCATACTACGTCCCTTCCTGAACCAGGCAAGCGCCCCCACTCGCGTGCGCTATCTCTTCCCGATGAAACGTATTCTCATCGTCAAGCTGACCTCGCTGGGCGACATGGTGTTCACCCAGCCGCTGGTCGCTGACCTGCAGCGGGCCTTTCCCGGCGTGAAGATCGACTGGATCGCGGATTCCTACTGCGCCGATGTGCCGCGCTGGAACCCTAGCATCGAACGCGTCATTGCCGCCCCACTGCGCGGCTTCAAGAAAAAGCGCAGCTGGGCTGGCCTGCGCGAGATCTTCAACGCGCTGCGCGAACTGCGGCGCGAGAAATACGATGCGGTGCTGGATGTCCATGGCGTCTACAAGAGCGCCATCGTGTCGTTCCTGGCGCGTACGCGCCATCGTTACGGCTACCCGGTCGAGGAGCTGGGGGAAAGTGGTGCGCGCTTCGCCTACAACCACATCTTCGCCCCGCACATCGATGCGGATTCCTCCCGGCAGCGGATGCGCCGCGCCGTCAGCCGCGCGTTCGGCTTTGCACTGAGCGACGACATGGACTACGGCCTTGTCATGCCGCCGGACACGCCGGCGCCGGCTGACAAGGGGCCCTATGCCATGCTGTTCCACGCCACGTCGAGCGAGGAAAAGAAATGGCCGGTGGCGGACTGGATCAGCGTGGGCAATGCGATTGCCGCGCGGGGCCTGCGCGTGCTGGTGCCGTGGGGTAACGAGGCCGAGCGCAAGGAAGCGGAGACCATTGCCGCCGGCGTACCAGGCGCCGAGGTCATGCCGCGCCTGAGCATCACGGGCGTGGCCCAGATGACAGGCAAGGCCTCGCTGGTGGTCGGCATGGACACAGGCTTCGTGCATATTGCCGACGCACTGCGCCGCCCGACCGTGATCCTCTTCACTACCACTTCCCGTCACCTGTACGGCGTCAGTGCGCCCGGGCGTGCCGTTTCGCTTGGCGGCCACGGCGATATTCCGACGCGCGCCGCGGTGCTGGCCGCGATCGACGAAGTCATGGGCGTGCAACCGCCGGTCACTTCGCTCAACTGAGCGCAAGCAGTAGTTAGCGAAAAGCCCGGTGGAAGCCGGGCTTTTCTTGTTATTGGGTCGCGAACTGGATCCGGTGCAGCCCGGCATAGAGCCCGTTGGCTGCGAGCAGTTCGTCGTGCGTGCCCTGCTCCGCCACGCGGCCATGGTCCAGTACGACGATCCGGTCGGCGTTCTCGATGGTGGAGAGCCTGTGGGCAATGACCAGGGTGGTACGCCCCTTCATCAACTGCTCGAGTGCCGCCTGCACCTGGCGCTCGGACTCCGAATCCAGCGCGGAAGTCGCCTCGTCCAGGATCAGGATCGGCGCGTCCTTGTACAACGCGCGGGCAATCGCCAGGCGCTGACGCTGGCCGCCGGACAGCTTCATGCCGTTGTCGCCGATATTGGTGTTCACGCCATCCGGCAGGCCCTTGACGGTCTCCGTCAGGTAGGCGGCCGCCAGCGCCTGCTCGACGCGCGCCATGTCTACCTCTTCGTCCGGCTGCGCCCCGTAAGCCACATTGTTGGCGACAGTGTCGTTGAACAACACGACGTCCTGGCTGACGAACGCGATCTGGTCGCGCAGATCCTTCAGCGCCAGCTCCGGCAGCGGCAGGCCGTCTAGCAGGATGCGCCCTTGCGTCGGGTCAAAAAAACGCGGCACCAGGTTGACCAGCGTGGTCTTGCCGCTGCCGGACGGGCCAACCAGCGCCACCACCTCACCTGGCATTACGCGCAGGTCGAGGTTTTCCAGCGCCGCGCGCGGAGCATCGCCATAGCGGAAGCCGACGCCCTCGAGGGCGAGTTCGCCGCGGGCCCGGCCGATCGCCTTGCCGCCATCCTGCGGTTCGACCGGTTCGTCGATCAGCCGGAAGATCATCTCGGCGGCAGTGATGCCGCGGGTCAGGGGCTGGTTGATATCGGTCAGGTGCTTCAGCGGCGAGATCAGCAGCAGCATTGCCATCACGAAGCCGGTGAAGCCACCCACCGTGGTCTGGTTGCCTTGCGCCTGCACCATGGCAATGGTGATGATCACGGACAGGGCCAGCGCCGCCAGGAATGCCGTGACCGGCTGGTTCAGGCCGCCGGCCACCGCCATGCGCATCGAGTAATTCTTCAGCCGCTCAGCCACGGTACGGAAGCGCGACAGCTCGTACGCCTCGCCGCCATGCAGCTTGACCACCTTGTAGCCGCCAGCGGCTTCTTCCACCACATAGGCAGCGTTGTTGGTGTAGGTCTGGTGGTCCCGGTTCAGCTTGCGCAGCCGCCGGTTGATCTTTGACATCAGGTAGCCGATGACCGGCAGGATCACGGCCACGATCAGCGTCAGCCGCCAGTTCGTATAGAACAGGTAGATCAGCAGCGCGACCACAGTGAGCGAATCGCGCACCAACGTAATGAACACGCTGGTCAGGATCTGCAGCACCTGGTTGACTTCGAAAATCACGGCGTTGATCAGCGATGCCGCCGTATTGCGGTGATAGAACGCTGCCGGCGCGTGCAGCATGCGCTCGAACATCTGCATCCGCATCTTCAGCAGCACGCGGTTGGAGATCAGGTTCAGCAGGTAGCCGGAAGCGAACTGCGCGACGCCGCGGATGAGCGCCACGCCCGTGAGGATGGCCGGGACATGCCACAGGGTGCCGGCGTAGCTGCCGCCGAAGCCCTTGTCGAGCAGGTCATTCACGACCTTGGGGATCACGCCTTCGCTGGCCGCGACCACGGCCATCGCGACGATCGCCGCCACAAAGATACGGAGCTCAGGACGCAGGTATGACCACAGCCGCGTGGCCATCGAGGGCGTACCTTGAGTCGGAAGACTGGACAAGAAGACTCCTTAAAGGATTCAGCGCCACATGCCGGCGGCCATTGCAAAGGCTGCAGGTACAATGGCGCACTCGTGCCGCCCGGCACGCGAGGCCGTGCGCGGCAGCGCCTGATGCGGCGCCACGGCCGCATGCACGCCCGCTCCGGGGGCATCCCCCGGCACCTTTTGCCGGCTGGAAATGGCAAAGACGCGATTATAGTGGATTGCCCTCCCGGCACACCCTCCGGGCATGCAGCCGCAACAGACCGACTGTCAACGGAATCAACCCTGAATGAAGATCGGAATTTCCTGCAACCGCTTTGGCCGCGGCGGCGGTTTTGAGCGCTACGCGCTGGACCTGGTGCGCGGCCTGCTGGCTGCTGGCGACCCCCCCGCCGTCTTTGCCCGGCGATTCGACACCGATGTGCCGGAATTCGGGGCGGTAGACCGCCATACGGTGCACGTCCGTTGGCTGCCGGGCCGGTTCCGGGATGCGGCATTCTCCTGGGGCATGCGCAATGCCCATCGGCACTGCGACGTGCTGATCGGCTGCAACCGGATCGTCGGGGCCGACATCGCCGTATGCGGCGGGACCCATCGCGGCTTCCTGCGCACTGCGGGGCGCAACCCGACGTCCAGGGATCGCGCGCAGATTTCCCTGGAAAGCCGGCATTACGAGGCCGCGCGCTATGTGGTTGCCCACTCGAAGCTGATGGCCGGGGAGCTGCAGTCGTTGTACGGCCTGCCGGAATCCAGGATTGCCCTGCTCTATCCTCCCGTGGACCCGGAGCGGTTCAGCCCCGTAGACGACGTTACGCGGGCGGCATTGCGCAAACAATTCGGGTTTGGCGACGAGCTGATATTCCTCTTCCCCTCGTCGGACCACGAGCGCAAGGGCTTGCGGCCGCTCGCCGAGGCACTCGCGGGCAGTGGCATCAACGGCGTCATCGCGGTGGCCGGGCGCGCGGTGCATGGCTCGTTGCCGGGCGTACGCGAACTGGGCTATTGCAAGAACATGGCGGACCTATACCGCGCCGCGGATTTCACCGTGCTGGCGTCAAGCTATGAGCCATTCGGCCTGGTTGCCATCGAATCCGTACTGTGCGGCACGCCGGCACTGCTGGCCGACAACATTTCCTGCCTGGAGGTGCTGGACGACCAGGTCTCGCGGCGCTTCTCGCGTACCGAGCCGGCCAGCATCCGGGCCGCGCTCGCAGCCGCGGCGGACTGGGCCGCCAGCGGCACCGCCCGTGTGGCGCAACCGCTCCGCCACATTGCCTACGATCCTGGCCTGGCCGCCCACCTGGACGGCTTGCGGCGCCTGTTCTAGGCGGTGTATGCCTGCCGGGCCGCCTTGTCTGCGGCCTTGCACATCAGCATCAGCTTGAGATAGCGGTAGTAGGTGCTCTCGGCGTTCGCCACGGCCAGCATGAAGCCTTCCGGGCCGTCGAGCACACCCAGCCGGAAGACATAAGTGCGCAGGAAAGCCCACATGCCTTTCCCGATCGCCTTCGCGAGCGAAGAGCGCTTGCCCTGCTCATACATGGTCTTGGCGCCTTCGCTGGAATAGACATTGTTCTTGTCCAGCGCTTCATGCAGGGTCGGGATGCTGATATGGATGATGGGGTGTCTGAGGCGCCCCGTGGTGCCCTGCAGCTCGATGTGGGTATGCGTGCGCACATCGGTGAAGCGACCCTTGCCACGGAGGAACAGGCGCGTGATGCGGTCCGGCCACCATCCGGAGTGCTTCATGAAACGGCCGCAGAAGCTGGAGCGCCGGGGCATCGAATAGGCAACGTGCGAGGATTCAGGGGCACGGCCTTCGAGCACGGCAAAAATCTCGGCGCGCAACTCATCGCCCACACGCTCGTCGGCATCGAGACACAGCACCCACTCCCCGGTAGCCTGGTCGAGCGCGCGGTTCTTCTGCGGGCCATCGCCCGGCCAGTCCGTCTCGAATACCCGCGCGCCGTAGCTGCGGCAGATGTCCTGGGTGCCGTCGGTGCTGCCGGAATCGAACACGATCATCTCGGTTGCCCAGTCGCGCACCGAGGCAAGACAGTCGCCAATATCGTGCGCCTCGTTCATCGCCACGATGATCACGCTGATGGTCGCGCGGGTGTCCGTCATGTTGGAGAGTTACCTTTCATGGAAAGTGGGCTGGAATACTCAGCGCCCGAACTGGCATCCTTCGCCGCCAGCGTCGCCCGCCGGTTGGCAATGATGCCCAGCAGCGTTGCCGTGGTGAGCGCATAGAACGCTGCATTCATGATCAATGTGAATACATCGATGGTCAGGCCGAATACGATGGTGCCGAAGGTCATCACCAGCCCCATGGTGGCAGCCGTAGCGGTCGGTGGATCGCTGGAGCGACGGTGGCGCCAGAAGTAATAGCTGGAGCCGAAATAGAGCAGGAACAGGGCGATCAGGCCGATGCTGCCCATTTCCGCCATCGTGGAAAAAATCTCGTTATGCGCATGAGCGTTGACGATCTGCGCTGAAATACGACCCTGGTCGGCCATTTCCTGCAGCGAGGCCTCAAGCCGCCCGCGCCCCACGCCCAGGACGGGATGCTCCGTGAACAGCGTCCAGGATGCCTCCCACAGTTGCACGCGCATACCAATCGACGTACTCGCATCGCCGTGCGCCATCTTGTCGAAATCCGAAATCGCCGCGTTCATGCGTTCGTGGAACATGGGTGTGCTGGCGATGCCAGTCAGGCCCAGCGTCATGATGACGATCACGCTGATACGCAGTCCTGGCGATACATTGTGCTGGCGACGCAGGTGCATGGTCAGCAGCCACAGCATGATCGGCACGGCAATCCAGCCCCCGCGGCTGCCTGAGACAAACGATGCGAACAGGCCACAGGCCAGCCCGAACAGTCGCAGCGCACGTTCCCAGGTGGGCGCGCTGCCTTCCCGGCGCGGTGCGGCGCTCATGAAGGCCAGCAGTATCGCCGTGTCCCCGAACGGGATCGGGTTGGTGAACGGATTGCCGGCGCGGCCCGAGATGACCCAATCAGCGGGTGATACCAGCACCAGCACCGACCAGCACGCCGCGCTGACCGCCCCCAGTGCACAACCGATCTGGACGGCGCGCAACTGGCTAGCCGGCACCGCGGACAATAGCAGGAAGCCAGGAAGGATCAGGAATAGGCGCGCCGGCGCGTCCAGCGCACGCGGCAGCACGTAGCCGCCGATCACCTGCTGCAGCAGCACGGCTAGCGGATAGGCAGTCATTGCCAGCACGTACCACTTGTACTCAACCAGCAAGCGCCACCCCGTTTGCCGGTTGGCGGCGTCCCGCAGCCATAGCAGGCCGGCAGCAAAAACCGCGAAATAGCAGTATCCGGCGCCTCCCTGCACGGTAAGGATCAGGAATGGCGACAATGCGGCAGCAAGTGCCGCCATGCGAATGGCGAAACTGTTCCTTTGCATCCGGGTACTTCTATCTGATTGATTCGCTTTGACGGGTGTGTTGATACAGGGCGTTACATCTCTAATATGTACGACGCAAACGGCAGGCAATAAAGGGCGGCAGCTGCCGCCGGACAATTTGCCTGCAAAACCGCGCATTATACCAACCTCGAGTAACCGGACTGCCGATCAGGGGCGCCGCTTGGCGTGGTATCTTGCGCGCTTGTCTATCTAGGTATTTGTGATGGAATTGCCTCACCGCGACCACGCCCCCGAAGCAGCGCTCCCGCTGGTTTCGATGCTTCTGATCGCCTATAACCAGCAGGATTTCATTGAAGCGGCAATCCGCGGCGCATTGGCCCAGGACTACCCGCAGCTTGAGATCTTTGTCTCCGATGACGCGTCGACCGATGGCACCTATGCCACCGCACAGCGTGCGCTGGAAGGGTACGCCGGCCCGCACACCGTGTCGCTGCTGCGCAACCCGGTCAACCTGGGAATCAGCGGACATTTGAGCAAGTTGGTCGCGCAGGCGCGCGGGGAACTCATCTTTGTCGCCGCGGCGGACGATTTTTCGCTGCCCACCCGCTGCAGCGAGGTAGTGCAGGCCTGGCTGTCACAACACCCCCAGCCTGACCTGATCGCGACGGATCTCATCGACATGGCGTATGACGGCACGCTGCATGGCGAAATCCGGCACAGTGAGCTCGGTTCTTATCGTTCGTTCGAATACTGGGCGGGACATCCCCCCCATGTCATCGGCGCCTCGCACACCTGGACGCGACGCATGTTCGACCAATTCGGCCCGATCGCACCCGGCATGATTTCGGAAGACCAGATCACGACCCTGCGGGCTTCGCTGCTGGGCGGCGCATACAACCTTCGGCGACCGCTGGTGCACTACCGCCGCGGCGGCACCTCGGGCAAGCGCAGGTGGCACACGCCTGCGGATTTCGTCCGCCGCATCAGGCTGACCAATCGCAGCTCGCTGGCGGAAACGTTGCAGTTCATCGAAGATGCCGAGCGTGCCGGCCACGGTGACGCCATGCGCCGGCTCAAGGCACGCAAGCTGGCCCGTGAACAGTACACCGCCGATGTCTTTGCCGCGCCCGACAACATGGCGCGGCTAAGGATCCTGTTTGGCGCGCGACGCGTCACGCTCGGCCACCGGCTGCGCATGTTCCTGTACGCCGCGGCGCCAGCGGCCTACGCGCCGTTCTACTTCCTGGGCAACCTGTTCAGGCGCGGCTGAAATGCCGGGCGGCAGCTTCGTCCGCCCTGCTCAGTCGTACAGGGTGCTCACGCTCTCCGCCGACAGCGCCTGGCGCAGCGCGCCCAGCGCTTCGTCGGACGGCACCACCTGCCAGTCCGGCCCCAGCACGGCTTCGCACGACGCGGTCCGGGCCTCGTAGCCGATCCGCACTGGCAATCCCTGCGCACCAGTGGCGCGCGCCAGGTGCGGCATCAACAGCTCGCGCAGCATGCCCGTCGACGAATTACCATTCATCGCCAGGCGCACCGCCGAAGCGAAGCGGATGCGCGCCGCGGTCAGGTCCATCACCGACTCCGCCGTGAACCGGACGCCGCCCGTGAACGTATCGTGCCGCGCATTGCCGGTGGCGATCAGCAGTTCGTCTTCGCGAAACATCTGCCGGTTGGCGTCGAAGACCTCGTTGAACACCGTCATCTCGACCACCCCGGTGCCGTCGTCCAGCGTCACGATCAGCATCTTGCCGCGCTGGGTCATCTGCGTGCGGATGCCGGAGATCACGCCGGCGATGGTCTTGCCACGCACGTCGCGGCCGAAGCCGCCGCCGTTGCCCTGCACTTCCTTCTCCAGCGAGGCCAGCGTGCCCTTGTTGAAGCGGCGCACTTCGTCGCGGTAGGCGTCGAACAGGTGGCCGGAGAAGTAGTAGCCGAGCGCCTGCTTCTCTTCCTGCAGCGTCCGCTTGGGGCTCCAGCGCGGTTCGTCGAGCAGTTCGGGGCGGTGCGCTTCGCCGGCATCGCCCATCAGGTCGAACAGCGAGACCTGGTTGGCGGATTCGGCCTTCTGCTCGGCGGCCTCCATCGCGATCGGCACCGACGCCAGCAACTGGGCGCGGTTGTCGTTCAGGCTGTCGAAGGCGCCGGCGCGGATCAGCGCTTCCATGGTGCGGCGATTGACCTGGCGGCGGTCGACGCGCTCGCAGAAGTCGAACAGGTCCTTGAACGCTCCACCCTCTTCGCGCGCGCGCAGGATGTCTTCGATCGCGCCCTGCCCGCTGCCCTTGATGCCGCCCAGGCCATAGCGGATGGTCTTCGGATCGGTCGGCGCGAAACGGTATTCGCTGGCGTTGACGTCCGGCGGCAGCACCGCGATCTTGTTGAGCTTGCAATCCTCGTAGAGGATCTTGACCTTGTCGGTGTCATCCATGGCCAGCGACATGTTGGCTGCCATGAATTCGGCCGGATGGTGAGCCTTGAGCCAGGCCGTGTAGTACGCCAGCAGCGCATAGGCGGCCGCGTGCGACTTGTTGAAGCCGTAGCCCGCGAACTTCTCCATCAGGTCGAAGATGTCGTCGGCCTGCTGCGAGGACAGGCCGTTCTTGTCGGCACCTTCGCGGAACATGACGCGGTGCTGCGCCATCTCTTCCGGCTTCTTCTTGCCCATCGCGCGGCGCAGCAAATCGGCGCCGCCGAGCGAGTAGCCGCCGATGATCTGCGCCATCTGCATCACCTGCTCCTGGTAGACCATGATGCCGTAGGTCTCTTTCAGGACGGGTTCGACGCGCGGATCGGGGTACTCCACCTTCTCGCGCCCATGCTTGCGCGCGCAGAAGCTGGGGATCAGGTCCATCGGGCCCGGGCGGTAGAGTGCCACCAGCGCGATGATGTCCTCGAAGCGGTCAGGCTTGGCGTCTTTCAGCATGCCCTGCATGCCGCGGCTTTCCAGCTGGAACACGGCGACCGTGTTGGCCGTCTTCAGGATATCGAAGGCGGGGCTGTCGTCGAGCGGGATATGGCTGCAGTTCCAGTCGTTCTTGCTCGGGTCGAGGCGGCGGATATAGCGCTCGGCCCAGTCCAGGATAGTCAGCGTGGTCAGGCCCAGAAAGTCGAACTTGACCAGGCCGGCGGCCTCGACGTCGTCCTTGTCATACTGGCTGACGACGCCGCTCATGCCGTCGTTCTGCGCACCCTGCGTGTACAGCGGGCAGAAATCGGTCAGCCTGCCGGGCGCGATCAGCACGCCGCCGGCGTGCATGCCGACGTTACGGGTCATGCCTTCGACGCGCTGCGCCAGCTCCAGCAACTGGCGCACTTCTTCCTCGTTGTTCTCGCGCTCGGTGAGCAGCGGCTCTTCTTTTTTCGCTTCCTCGATGGTGACCAGCTTGCCCGGTTTGAACGGGATCAGCTTGGCAATGCCGTCGACAAAGCCATAGCCCAGGTCAAGCACGCGGCCCACGTCGCGCACCGCGGCCTTCGCCGCCATGGTGCCGAAGGTGGCGATCTGCGACACCGCATCCTTGCCGTACTTTTCCTTCACGTACGTGATCACGCGATCGCGGCCGTGCTGGCAGAAGTCGATGTCGAAGTCAGGCATCGACACCCGTTCCGGGTTCAGGAAGCGCTCGAACAGCAGCGCGTACTTGAGCGGATCGAGGTCGGTAATGCCGAGCGCATAGGCCACCAGCGAACCGGCGCCCGAACCGCGGCCCGGCCCGACCGGCACGCCGTTGTTCTTGGCCCAGTTGATAAAGTCCGCCACGATCAGGAAGTAGCCGGGGAAGCCCATCTTGATGATGGTGCCGGTCTCGAACTCCAGCCGTGCGTAGTATTCGGGGCGCTTCGCCTCGCGCACCGCTTCGTCGGGGAACAGCACGGCCAGGCGTTTTTCCAGGCCGTCCTTGGCCATGAATACCAGGTAGTCGTCCAGCGACATGCCGTCCGGCGTCGGGAACAGCGGCAGGCGCGGCTTGCCCAGCTCCAGCGTCAGGTTGCAGCGGCGCGCGATCTCGACCGCGTTCTCCAGCGCCGAGGGGATGTCCGCGAACAGCGCGCACATCTCGTCCTGGGTCTTGAAATACTGGTCGGTGGTGAAGCGTCGCGTGCGGCGCGGATTGGCCAGCAGTTCGCCCTCGGCGATGCACACGCGCGCCTCGTGTGCGGTGTAGTCGTCCGGCGTCATGAACTGCACCGGATGCGTGGCAACCACCGGGAGTTGCAGCTCGGCGGCAAGCTGCACGGCCTGCTGCACGTAGGCATCGGTGCCGGCATGGCCGGCGCGCTGCAGCTCGATATAGAAGCGCTGCGGGAACACCGACGACCAGTGCTGCGCGGCGCGGCGCGCGCCATCGAGGTTGCCGTTGCCCAGCGCCATGCCGACGTCGCCGCCCATCGCTCCGGACAGTGCAATCAGGCCAGTGGCCAGCGGCATGTCGTCCTCGCCCGGCTCGAGGAACCAGGCCGGGTCGATCTCGGCGCGGCCTCGATGCTGGTTGCCCAGCCACGCGCGCGACAGCAGCATGCACAGGTTCAGGTAACCACGGCGGTCCTGCACCAGCAGCAGCAGGCGCGAAGGCTTGTCGCGGTCCTCCGCATTGGTCAGCCAGACATCGGCCCCAAGCACCGGCTTCACGCCCTTGCCGCGCGCCTCCTTGTAATAACGGATCAACCCGAAAGCGTTGGCGAGGTCTGTCAGGGCGAGCGCGCCCATGCCATCGGCGGCAGCGGCCTTGACGGCGTCCTCCAGGCGGACGATACCGTCCACGACGGAGTATTCGGAATGGAGTCGAAGATGGACAAAGCGGGGTGCAGACATGGGCGACATTGTACCGGCTCGGCCCGGTCGCCGGCCTCCAATATTGCGTGCAGCCGGCGCGGTACGGCCCGCCTTCAAAGCTGATCGGCGTGCTGGGGAATGCGCAGCAGCCGCGGCCGCTCGCGTTATAATTTCGCCTTTCCAATCCGGCAGTTATCGCAAGCCGTCGGCGCCCTCCCGGACGCAGCCGTGCGGGCCCAGTCTCCCATGCAGATCGTCAACATTTCCGCTTACAAATTCGTCTCGCTGGACGACATCGAGACCCTGCGCCCGGACATGCGCGAGCGCTGTGAAGCGGCCGGCCTGAAAGGCACGATCCTGCTCGCGCCGGAAGGCATCAACATGTTCCTGGCCGGCCCGCGCGAAGCCATCGACGGCTTCATGGCGTGGCTGCATGCCGATGCGCGCTTTGCCGACATCGCACCCAAGGAGAGCCTGTCGGAAAACCAGCCCTTCAAGCGCATGCTGGTACGCGCCAAGAAGGAGATCATCACCATGAAGATGCCGCTGATCCGCCCGGAGGAAGGCCGTGCGCCTTCGGTGCGGCCGGTCGATCTGAAGCGCTGGCTGGACCAGGGGCACGACGACGAAGGACGCCCGGTGGTGATGCTGGACACGCGCAATGATTTCGAGGTGGCGGTGGGCACGTTCGATCAGGCGGTCGAGTACGACATCGCCAAGTTCAGCGAATTTCCGCAGCAGGTTGCCGCCCACATGGCCGACTATGAAGGCAAGACCGTGGTGTCGTTCTGCACCGGCGGTATCCGCTGCGAAAAGGCGGCGATCCACATGCAGGAAGTCGGCATCGAGCGCGTCTACCAGCTCGAGGGCGGCATCCTGAAGTACTTCGAGGAAGTCGGCGGCAGCCACTATCAGGGCGACTGCTTTGTCTTCGACTACCGCACCGCGCTGAACCCCAGCCTGGAGCCGGCGGGGCCCAAGCAGTGCTTTGCCTGCCGCGCCGTGGTTACGCCGGAAGAACAGCAGAGCCCGCACTACGTGATCGGCAAGAGTTGCCCGCACTGCATCGGCACGAAACAGGCGGCAGCCTGAGAAAAAGCCGCGGCGGCCGCTCAGGCCGCCAGCAGGTGGTAGAGGTTGCGCAGCATGCCCGCGGTGGCGCCCCAGATAAAGCGGTGGCCGCCTCCCGCCCGCGGATAGGGCATCGCGTAGAACAGCCGTTCGCCGTCGACCCAGCGGAACAGGCGCCGCTCATGGTGCGACGGGTTCATCAGGAAGGCGAGCGGCACTTCAAAAACATCGGCCACTTCCGAGGCATCCGGGCGCAGCGTAAAGCCGTCGCGCACGAGGCCCACCACCGGGCTGACATGGAACCCCGTGCCGGTGATGTAGTCAGGCAGCGCGCCCAGCACTTCCACGTAGTCGCGCGCCAGGCCGACTTCTTCCTCCGTCTCGCGCAGAGCCGTGTCAATGCGGTTCACGTCCCAGGTCTCCTGCCTGCCGCCGGGAAAGCTGATCTGGCCCGCATGCGCGCTCAGGTTGGCATTGCGCTGCGTCAGCAACACGGTCAGGCCATCGTGACGTTCCACCAGCGGCACCAGCACGGCGGCATCGCGCAGTCCGCGGCTGCGGTCGTAGACGCGGGATTCGTCGGTCAGCTCCGGTGCCCAGGCGGGTGGCACCTCGAAGCGGTGCCGGATGAAGTCAACCTGCAGGCGCGGCTCGCTCAGTGGCGCATTGCGCAGGTCGGTGTCGACGACAGGAAGGGATTCGGGATCGAAGGCGGGACGCATAACAACTGCAAGTATGACAGAAGCGCGCAATTCGGCGCCGCAGCAAAATCAGGCTGTTGCCCGCGCGCCAATGCAGAAAGGGCACCCGTGGGGTGCCCTTCCTGAGGAAACGCTGGCCGGGTTGCCCCGGCCGGCATGTCCGGCTTACTGCGCGGCCTTGGCAGCGGCGGCAGCCTTCGACACCAGCTTTTCCTTGATACGTGCGGACTTGCCCGAACGCTGGCGCAGGTAGTACAGCTTCGCGCGACGCACGTCGCCGCGACGCTTGACTTCGATGGCAGCGATCAGCGGCGAGTACAGCTGGAACGTACGTTCCACGCCTTCACCCGACGAGATCTTGCGCACGATGAAGGACGAGTTCAGGCCGCGGTTACGCTTGGCGATCACCACGCCTTCGTAGGCCTGCACGCGCTTGCGGGTACCTTCCACCACGTTCACGCTGACGATCACGGTGTCGCCGGGTGCGAATGCGGGGATGGTCTTGTTCGCGGTCAGACGCGCGATCTCTTCCTTCTCGATCTGCTCGATGAGGTTCATCGTTTTTTCTCCGTAACCATCGTGCCGGCGTTGTATGCCCCAGGCATGTCCCGGGCCCCGGCAGAGGATGGGGTTTTACCTGGCGGGAGTTGCCTCCCGCCCTTCCTTCGCCGCCCATTCCGACAAGAATTTCTCGTCGGCGCGGGACAGCAAACCTTGTTCGCGAGCCGCCTCGATCAGGTCGGGGCGCTTTCTCGCGGTATTGGTCAGCGCCTGCTGGCGCCGCCATTTCTCGATCTCGGCATGATGGCCCCCGAGCAGAATCTCGGGCACCCGCACGCCTTCATATTCTTCCGGCCGCGTGTAGTGCGGACAATCCAGCAGGCCGTTGACGAAACTGTCCTGCACCGCGGACTGCGCGTCGCCCAGCACGCCGGGCAGGTGGCGCACCACCGCGTCGATCAGCGCCATCGCCGGCAATTCGCCGCCTGACAGCACAAAGTCGCCGAGGCTGATTTCCTCGTCCACGCGGCGGTCGATCAGCCGCTGGTCGATGGCCTCATAGCGGCCGCACAGCAGGACCAGGCCAGGCCGTTCGGCCAGCTCCATCACTTTGGCATGCGACAGCGTGTTGCCCTGCGGCGACATCAGCACCACATGTGGCTGCGGCACGCTGGCCTGCGCCTGCGCTGCCACCGCAGCATCGATCGCGTCATCCAGCGGCCTGGCCAGCATTACCATGCCGGGGCCACCGCCATAGGGGCGATCGTCGATGGTGCGGTAGTTATCCACCGTGAAATCGCGCGGATTCCACGTGCGCAACGCATACCGCTGTTGCTTGGCTGCCCGGCTGGTAATGCCCCAGTCGGTCAGCGCGCGAAACATCTCGGGAAACAGCGTGATCACATCGAACTGCATCCGCTCTCCCCCTTTCCTGGGCACATGCCGGGCTCAGCTCCGGGGGTCAGAAATCGAGTCCCCAGTCCACCACGATTCGCTTGCCGGCCGTATCGACCGTGCGCACGAACGCTTCGACAAACGGGACCAGCCGTTCGCCGGCCTTGCCGTCAGGCAGCGCGTACGCAATCTGCAGGATCTGGTGGGCACCGTTGTCGATCAGGCCGGACACTTCGCCCAGCAACTCGCCTTGCTCGTTGCTGACGCTGCAGCCGATCAGGTCGACCCAGTAAAACTCATCTTCATCCGGCGCCGGAAAATCCGCACGCCGGATCCACACGCGACGGCCCCTGAGCGCTTCCGCAAGATTGCGGTCGGCAACGCCGGCAGCATGCGCCACCACCGTGCCACTGTGCTCGCGAGACTGCGCGATCTTCACGCAGACCGGTTGGGCATGCTGCGCATCGGCCGTCACCAGCCCCGCCTGCGGCGGTGCCAGCAACCACCAGCGGCGCGCATGCAGCAAGGCGGACGCGTCATCGGCATGCGGCTGGACCTTGATCCAGCCGCGGATACCGTAGGCAGCGCCGACATAGCCGACCTCCACCAGGTCTTCCGGCAGGGCGTCGGCATACAGCAGCGCCGCGGGCAGCTTGGGGGCTTTGGGGCTCTCACCCTGTTGGCCCTGCGGCCGGTTCAGCGGCCGTTGTATGCGTTCAGTCACGTGCGCAACGAAGAACGTGCCCTTTCGGGCACGCTATGTTTCGCTCAGTCCGATGGACCGAGCGTCAATCAGGCAGCAGCCTTGGCGCCTTGCTTGACCAGGCGGGCAACGGTCGGCGACAGCTGGGCGCCAACGCCTTGCCAGTAGGCCAGACGGTCTTGCGCCAGGCGCAGGCCTTCTTCGCCTTCCGAAGCCAGCGGGTTGTAGAAGCCAACGCGCTCGATGAAACGGCCATCGCGACGGTTGCGCGAGTCGGTAGCGACGATGTTGAAGAACGGGCGCTTCTTGCTGCCGCCGCGAGCCAGACGGATAACGACCATGGGATGATTCCTCAGAAAACGGGTGTCCGGGTGTTCAAACGAACACGAAACACAAGAGTATAGCCCAGTTTCCGAGGCCAAACAAACACTTAGGTGATTGACGTGCCAGTGCCGTGCAGGCATCGTGGCAAAAACCGCGACAGGAGGCCCGACATGCGCCCGCACCTGCACTTCTTGCTTCGTACCATACGGCAATCCGCCCTGCTCGCCGTGGTCCTGCTGGCAGGCAGCGCGGCGGCGGCCCTGCCGCTGGAGCAGATCAAGCTGCCGGCCGGCTTCCGTATCGAAGTACTGACCCAGGACGTGCCAGGTGCACGGGCGATGACGCTGTCGCCATCGGGAACGCTGTTCGTCGGCACACTCCGGGAGGGCAAAGTCTATGCGGTGACCGATGCGCTCGGCGCCAGGCCTCGCGTGCGGACCGTCGCCAGCGGCCTGAGCATGCCGGCCGGGGTGGCCCTGCGCGATGGCAGCCTGTACGCCTCGTCGGTGTCCAGGATCGTGCGCCTCGATAATATCGAAGCTCGCCTGGACAACCCGCCGGAGCCGGTGGTGGTAAGCGACCGCTTTCCCACCGATACACACCACGGCTGGAAATTCATCGCCTTCGGTCCGGACGGATACCTGTACGTTCCGGTGGGCGCGCCCTGCAACATCTGCGCGAAGGACGAGAATCGCTACGCCAACATCATGAAGATGAAGCCCGACGGCAGCGACCTGCAGGTGGTGGCCCGGGGCGTGCGCAATACCGTCGGCTTCGACTGGCATCCGTCCACGCGCGAGCTGTGGTTCACCGATAACGGCCGCGACCGCATGGGCGACAACGTGCCCGACGATGAGCTGAACCGTGCCACCGCGCCGAACCAGCATTTCGGCTACCCATACTGCCACGCCGGGAACGTCGCCGACCCGGAGTTTGGCAGCCAGCGCGCGTGTTCGGAATTTGTCGCTCCGGTCGCGCGGCTGGGCGCGCATGTGGCCGCGCTCGGCATGCGCTTCTACACCGGCAACCAGTTCCCCTCGGCGTACCGCAACAACGTGTTTATCGCCGAACACGGCAGCTGGGATCGCAGCGAGCCGTCCGGCTACCGCGTAGTGCGCGTCCTGCTGGACGAGTCCGGCAAGGCAGCCCGGCAGGAAGTGTTTGCCCAGGGATGGCTGCGCGGCAAGCACCCGTGGGGCCGCCCGGCCGACGTGCTGGTCGCCCCGGATGGCTCGCTGCTGGTCAGCGACGACCTGGCTGGCGCAATCTACCGGATCCGCTATGCGCCGTAGGCCCAGAGGACCACGCGTGCGCCCCGCAACCCTGAACACCAGGAGGAGCAAGGGCTGTGTACCCGAAACAATCCGTTACACCGGTAACGCGCTTGGCATAGCGCGACCCGATGGCCCATGCGTACCATGAACCCATCTTCCAACAGCAACTCAGCGCGACAGGACCCTGGGAATCCGCATGTTCTCCCGCTCTCTCCTGCGCGACCTGGTAGCTGGCATCCTGGTGGCCTCGGGCCTGGTCGGCGCGGTAGCCGCCAGTCATGCCCAGGTCGCGTTCTGGCAACAAGGCCGCCCCGATGCCCGGCCGGTGCGACTGCAGGCCGGCGACGGCTGGCAAGTCGCCAGTGTGCGCGCCGAAAGCCGCGATCACGTGCAGGCGCAGATCGACCGCATGGAAGCCCGTGCGCGTGCAGACGACCGCCTCAGCGGCCGCCGTGCAGCCGCCATGCAGGGCGCTCGCGACGATAACCGAGCGCGGGCCCAGGATCAGCGCAGCAACCCTCCAGACGCCCGCAACGACTCGCGGCCCATCAACGTGGGTCCCGGCTGGCAGGCGCGCGGCCGCGACAACGGCGGACGCTGACCCGGCTTCCGTACCGGCGCTTGTGCAGCGCCGCCGCCTCCCTGCGGAACTCCGCCCTCGCCTCGACTGTCTGTACCTGAGTGTGCCCCGCTTTCCGGGTGCTGCACACAGGCTGCCGCCCGGCGCTGCCCGGGGCTCACAGCGTGCCGTCTAGTGCAGACGGCAATCGAACTGACCTGCCTCTGCCCGACACCTCCTGTCGGACCCGATCATGACAGCTCGGGCGCGGCCTCCAGAATGACAATAATTCTGTGAGGTTTGTCATGTCACCCCTGCTTAGCGACCTGGCCGAACACGCAGGCCAGTTATCGCTGTCCATCCTGTTCATGGGAATTCTTACCCTGGTCCTTTACGGCGAAACGCATATCAGCGAACACGCCGCCACCTTTATCAAGAGCCTGCTCTCAGGCGGCTGGCATTAGCGTCGCCCCGCGCGTCTGCTGATGCACTTCCTCTCCCTGGCCGTGACCGCCGGCGTACAATGACTGCCGGCTGGCATTCGTGTGCCGCCGTTTTTTCCTGAACTGCCCCGCACGCCCCTACGCCATGCCTGCCGCCACGCCAGCCAGTCCCGCTACCACCACCCGCGCTCCCGTCCCGGCCCGCGGCAAGTCCAAGCTGCTGACGGTCGCGCTGGCGTTCCTGTTCGGCAGCCTGGGAGCGCACCGCTTTTACCTGGGCGGGCTGCGCGACGTGTACGGCTGGGCTCACCTGCTGGGGTTGCTGGCGGGCGTCATCGGTATTACCTCGATGACGACGGATGCCGGCTCCCCCGCGCTCAACTGGACGTTCGCCGTTGCCGGCGGAGTCTCGGTCATCAGCGCCTTCCTGGCCGCGATCGTCTATGGCCTGCGCCCGGACGACAAGTGGGACGCGCGCTTCAATCCCCATGGCAAGCCCACGCGCTCAGGCTGGCCGGTCGTGATCCTGGTGATCCTGTCGCTGCTGATCGGCACCGGCCTGCTGATGGCGGGGCTGGCAATCAGCTTCCAGACCTTCTTCGAATCGCAGGTTGAGGCGGCGCGCGAGCTGTCGCAATAGCCGCGGCGGCGGCGCCATGCATTTCGACCTGCTCGACGTCGCCGTCTTTGCCCGCGCCGCGGCGCTGGGCAACCTGTCCGCGGCGGCACGCGACCTTGGCTTGTCCACTTCCACGGCCAGCGCCCGGCTGGGCCGGCTCGAACAAGCGCTGGGCAGCCGCCTGCTGCATCGCACCACACGCCGGCTGGCGCTGACCGCCGACGGCGAGCGCTTCCTGCCGCACGCCGAACAACTGCTGGCAACCGCGGAACTTGCGGCGCAATCGGTCGGCAGCAGCGCCGAGCATCCGCGCGGCCAGCTGCGCGTCACGGTGCCGGCTTCATTCGGCCGCCAGCATGTCTCGCCGGCCCTGCCCGATTTCCTGGCCGCCTATCCGGACATCACGCTGGACCTGCGCCTGACCGACCAGGTCATCGGGCTGGTCGACGCCAGCATCGACGTGGCGCTGCGCATGGGTGTGCTGCCCGACTCCACGCTGGTGGCGCGCCCGCTCGCCCCGAGCCGCCGCGTGATCTGTGCCGCGCCAGCGTATTTGCGTGAACGGGGCGTGCCCCGCCATCCCGACGACCTGCGCGCGCACAACTGCCTGCTGCTGGCCGACCAGTCGGCCTGGCGCTTCGACACGCCACTGGGCGAAACGGTGGTCCACGTACGCGGCAACCTGCGGGCAGACAATGGCGAAGTGATCCGCGATGCGCTGGTCGCGGGCGTCGGCATCGCCCTAAAGTCGACCTGGGATGTCGGGCCGCTGCTGCGCAGTGGCGCGCTGGTGACGGTGCTGGACGAATACCCGGTGCTGCCGGCCGTGTCGATCTGGGCAGTCTTTCCCAGCCGCCACCTGGTGCCGGCCAAGACGCGCGCGTTTGTCGATTTCTATGCGAAGCGCTTTGGCGATCCTCCCTATTGGGATCTGCCTGACGCCGACCATCGCGGAAGGTGCTGAGTTATGCCTGCATTTGCGCGCGATCAAGGCGGGCGCAATCGGCAATTCCCCTTTCGCCCAAATCGCCCATACTGGAAAGACCGTCCGATCCTGGCGGCGACATGCGCGGCGGAGCGTGGCTCATGCGGCGCAAAGGAGCACCAATCGACATGCCGACGTATGACGAAGGACGCCTGGCAGCAATCGCCGTCAGGCTGGCGCTGTCCTCCGGACTGCCGCCATCGAGCGCCAAGGCCGCGCTGGACCTGGCCAGCCGTATGATCGGCGACCAGCAAGCCACCGAAGCCGCTCAGAACAAGGAACCCTGCGGATCGTCCTTGCCGCGTGGTCCCGCGGGTGGCCGGAACCGCGAAGTATCCAGTTCGAACCGGTTATAGCGGAAGCCGAGCCGGTCGGCGGCCTTGTAGAAGCGCTGACGCAGCAAGTCCGCCCACACGCCCGTGCCCCGCATGCGCGTGGCAAAGCTGGCATCGTAGGCTTTGCCTTCGCGCATGTCGCGAACGCGGTTCATGACCCGCTCGGCACGGTCAGGGAAATGCGCCAGCAGCCATTCCTCGAACAGCGGCCGCACCTCCCATGGCAGCCGCAGCACGATGTAGTTCGCATAGACGGCGCCCGCCTCGCGCGCCGCTTCCAGCACACGTTCCAGGTCAGGCTCGGTGATGAACGGGATCACCGGGGCAATGCTCACGCCTACCGGGATGCCGGCGTCGGTCAGCGTACGGATCGTACGCAGGCGCCGTGACGGCGTGGCCGCACGCGGCTCGAGCGTGCGCGCGATGTCCGCATCCAGCGTGGTAATGGTCACGGCAGCCACCGCGAGCCGCCTGGCGGCCATCGGCGCCAGCAGGTCGATATCCCGCTCGATCAGTGAAGACTTGGTGATCAGAGCGACCGGATGGTCATGCTCGCTCAGCACCTCGAGGATGCCGCGGGTAATGCGCTGCTCGCGCTCGATCGGCTGGTAGGCGTCGGTGTTGACGCCCAGCGCAATGGTCTCGCAGCGGTACGAGGGGCGCGCCAGTGCCTCGCGCAGCTTTTCAGCGGCGTTGGCCTTGGCGAACAGCCGGGTTTCGAAGTCGAGCCCCGGCGACAGGTCCAGATAGGCGTGCGTAGGCCGCGCGAAGCAGTAAATGCAGCCGTGCTCGCAGCCGCGGTACGGGTTCAGCGAGACGTCGAACGGGATATCCGGCGAAGCGTTGCGCGTCAGGATCGAACGCGCGCGTTCGATGCGTACCTGGGTGCGCAGCGGCAACAACGGCATTTCCGGCGCCGGCGCAGGGTTGGCGGCATCCTCCGGATGCCCCTGGCCGACCCCGGCGGCCGGCTCGTCCGCGGCCGGGCTATGCCAGCCGTCGTCGAAGGCTTCGCGCTGGTCGCGCTCGAATCGTCCCTGCAGGTTGCTGACCGCGCCGCGCCCCTTGCGGGCGACGGGCGGCCGCTGGCCTGGCTCCGGCCATGACGTATCTGCATCGGCGCTCGGCCGCTGGCCGGTACGCAGGGTGTCTTTCGGTGGATTCGTGGGGCGCTTCATGGTTGCCGGCATCGCTCGCCTGGCGCGGGTGGTCAGGTCGGCTGGCTTTTGTCCTCGACCGAGATTGCCAGCGTTTCCTTGATTTCTTCCATCACGACATAGCTTTTCGACTGCGCGGCGCCCGGCAGCTGCAACAGGATGTCGCCCAGCAGCCGGCGGTATTCGCCGATCTCGCGGATGCGTGCCTTGATCAGGTAGTCGAAATCGCCCGACACGAGGTGACATTCCAGCACTTCCGGGATGCGCAGCACCTCGCGGCGGAACTGCTCGAACATATTGCCCGATTTGTTGCCGAGCGAAATCTCCACGAAGACCAGCAGCGCGCTGCCCAGCAAGGACGGGTTCAGCCGCGCGTAGTAGCCCATGATGACACCATCGCGCTCCAGGCGCTTGACCCGCTCGATGCACGGCGTGATGGTCAGGCCGACGGCCTCCGCCAGGTCTTTCATCGAGATCCTGCCGTCGGCCTGCAGCAGCGTCAGGATCCTGCGGTCGAGCCGGTCTAGGGTGCGTACCGGCTGGCGACTGGTTCTCATGAATTTTTCCTGTTTAACCGATAAATTCGGTAACTATGACTGGATTGTATTCAATAGTATAGAGACAAATCCTTCATCAACCTGACATCGTAGTTGGGAGTCCCCGAAATGCGCGTTCTCGTACTTGGTAGTGGCGTCATTGGCGTCACCAGTGCGTGGTACCTGGCCAAGGCCGGTCACGAAGTGACCGTCGTCGATCGCGAGGCCGGGCCCGCGCTCGGCACCAGCTTTGCCAACGCGGGGCAGATTTCTCCGGGTTATGCGTCGCCGTGGGCAGCACCCGGCGTGCCGCTGAAAGCGATCAAGTGGATGTTCCAGGAACATGCCCCGCTGTCCATCCGGCCGGACGGCACGCTGTTCCAGCTGCAGTGGATGTGGCAGATGCTGCTGAACTGCAGCGCCGAGCGCTACGCCGTGAACAAGGAGCGCATGGTGCGGCTGGCCGAATACAGCCGCGACTGCATCCGCACATTGCGCGCGGAAACCGGAATCGCATATGAAGGCCGCCAGCAAGGCACGCTGCAGGTGTTTCGCACCGACGAGCAGCTGCAAGGCGCGGCCAAGGACATCGCCGTGCTGGAAGATGCCGGCGTGCCCTACCAGTTGCTTTCGCGCGAAGAACTCGCCGCGAGCGAACCGGCGCTGGCCACAGTCAGCCACAAGCTGAGCGGCGGCCTGCGCCTTCCCAACGACGAGACCGGCGACTGCCAGTTGTTCACCACGCGACTTTCGCAGATGGCCGAGACGCTGGGCGTCAGGTTCCTGTACAACCGCTCGATCGACAGCCTGATGACACAGGGCGATGCCGTCACTGGCGCCGTCGTGAACGGCGAGCCGATGATCGCCGACCTGGTGGTCGTGGCGCTGGGCAGCTGGTCGACGCAGTTGGTGAAGCCGTTCTTGTCGGGCATGTCCAACCTGCCGGTGTACCCGCTCAAAGGCTTCTCGATCACTGTGCCGATGAGCGATGTCTCGCGCAGCCCGGTGTCGACGGTGCTCGATGAAACCTACAAGGTCGCCATCACCCGCTTTGAGGATCGCATCCGCGTCGGCGGCATGGCGCAGATCGTCGGCTATGACCGCAGCCTCGACCCGGCCAAGCGCCGCACGCTCGAACACGTGGTCACCGATTTGTTCCCCGGCGCCGGCGATGTCAGCCAGGCCACGTTCTGGACCGGCCTGCGTCCGATGACGCCGGACGGCACGCCGATCGTCGGCCCGACGCAGGTACGTGGCCTGTGGCTGAACACCGGGCACGGCACGCTGGGCTGGACCATGGCCTGCGGCTCGGGCAAGCTGCTGTCGGACCTGGTTTCCGGCACTTCACCGGCGATCCGTGCCGATGACCTGTCAGTGGGACGCTACCTCAAACCCACACGCCATCATGTGGCACCGCGGCCGGCGCACGCCTGACAGCGGCGGCACACAGGCAACGCAAGGGCGGCCCCGGAGGCCGCCCTTTTTGTTTGGCTGGCATCGCGGACCTCCGCAGAAATGGAGCAATGATCAGACGCAAAAAAGCCGTTCGCGGGAAATCCCGGGAACGGCTCCTTTTGCGAACATTGCCGGCCGCGTCATCCACCTCACGGCCGGCAAGCTGACGGCATCAGCCCAGCGCGGCCACCAGCTCCGGCACCACGGTGTTCAGATCGCCCACCAGACCGTAATCGGCCACGGAGAAGATCGGGGCTTCGGCATCCTTGTTGATCGCGACGATCACCTTGGAGTCCTTCATGCCGGCCAGATGCTGGATCGCGCCCGAGATACCGACGGCGATGTACAGCTGCGGCGCGACGATCTTGCCGGTCTGGCCGACCTGGTAGTCGTTCGGCACGAAGCCGGCGTCCACAGCGGCGCGCGAGGCACCCAGCGCGGCGCCCAGCTTGTCGGCCAGCGGCGTCAGCACCTTGGTGTAGTTCTCGCCCGAACCCACGCCACGGCCACCCGAGACGATGATCTTGGCGGCGGTCAGTTCCGGACGGTCGCTCTTGGCCACTTCGCGCGAAACGAACTGCGAAACGCCCGCGTCGGCCACGGCCGGCAGGGTTTCCACGGCGGCCGAGCCACCTTCGGCAGCGGCGGCGTCAAACGCGGTGCCGCGCACGGTGATCACCTTGATCTTGTCTTCCGACTTGACCGTGGCAATGGCGTTACCGGCGTAGATCGGGCGCTCGAAGGTGTCCGGGGCGTCGACCTTGGAGATTTCCGAGATCTGGGCCACGTCCAGCTTGGCGGCCACGCGCGGCAGGATGTTCTTGCCGTACGGGGTGGCCGGAGCCAGGATGTGCGAGTAGTCGTTGGCGATGGCCAGTGCCTGCTCGGCCACGTTTTCGGCCAGGCCGTCGCCAAAGTAGGCGGCGTCTGCCAGCAGGACCTTGGTCACGCCGGCGATCTTGGCGGCGGCGTCAGCGGCGGCCTTGGCGTTGGAACCGGCCACCAGCACGTGCACGTCGCCGCCGCATTGGGCTGCGGCGGTCACGGTGTTCAGCGTGGCGCCCTTGATCGATTGATTGTCGTGTTCAGCAATGACGAGTGCAGTCATGTTATTTCTCCCCCGCGCTCTCAGATAACCTTGGCTTCGTTCTTCAGCTTCTGCACCAGCGTCGCGACGTCCGGCACCATCACACCGGCGCTGCGCTTGGCAGGCTCGACCACCTTCAGGGTCGACAGGCGCGGCTTCACGTCCACGCCGAGGTCTTCCGGCTTGACGGTATCCAGCGGCTTCTTCTTCGCCTTCATGATGTTCGGCAGCGTGACGTAGCGCGGCTCGTTCAGGCGCAGGTCGGTCGTCACCACGGCCGGCAGCTTCAGCGACAGCGTTTCCAGGCCGCCGTCGACTTCACGGGTCACCGATGCCTTGCCATCGGCCACCACCACCTTCGAGGCGAACGTGGCTTGCGGCAGGCCGGCCAGCGCGGCCACCATCTGGCCGGTCTGGTTCGAGTCGTCGTCGATGGCCTGCTTGCCCAGGATCACCAACTGCGGCTGTTCCTTGTCGATCAGCGCCTTCAGCAGCTTGGCCACGGCCAGCGGTTGCAGGTCTTCGTTCGACTCCACCAGGATGCCGCGGTCGGCACCGATGGCCATCGCGGTGCGCAGGGTTTCCTGGCACTGCGTGACGCCGCAGGAAACGGCCACGACCTCGGTGACAACGCCGGCTTCCTTAAGGCGGACGGCCTCTTCGACGGCGATTTCGTCGAACGGGTTCATGCTCATCTTGACGTTGGCCAGATCGACGCCCGTGCCGTCCGCCTTGACGCGGACCTTGACGTTGTAATCCACCACCCGCTTGACTGCGACGAGTACTTTCATGCGCTCACTCCACTGATAGCTGATAGTCAGAAATTTTGTTCGCTCGTCATTATAACCACCGGGTTGGCGGCTCTCCTGTTTTTCGAACGATCGTACTATTTTATCGGCAAAATGATGCCGGGCATAGCCCGGCAGTCGCCAGCCGTCCGGAGATTGTGCCGGAAATTGAGACTTGCGCGCATCGTCTGATTGGACGGAAGCCTCAAAGTGACCGGTACTTAACCGCGGTGACCAAGGATTACCATGCAGTGATCACGGAATCCTTGAAGGTCGAATTCACGTACTGCTTGATTTCCGGCGAATGGTACGCCTTCACCAGCTTGGCCACCCACGGCTTGCTCTTGTCGGCCTCGCGGATCGCGATCAGGTTGGCGTACGGGCCTTTCGGACCTTCGATGGCGATCGCGTCCTTGGTCGGCGACAGGCCGGCCGATTCCGCGTAATTGCCGTTGATCGCGGCAGCGTCCAGGTCATCCAGCGAGCGCGGCAACTGCGCGGCATCCAGTTCGACGATGCGGATCTTCTTCGGGTTCTCGACGATGTCCAGTGGGGTCGCCTTCAGGCCGGCGTTGGGCTTGAGCTTGATCACGCCCTTGCTCTGCAGCAGCAGCAGGCCGCGACCGCCATTGGTCGGATCGTTCGGCACGCCCACGCGCGCGCCCTGCTTGAGCTGGTCAAGCGACTTGATCTTCTTGGAGTACACGCCCATCGGGAAGGTCACCGTATAGGCGATGTGCGTGAACTTGTAGCCGCGGTCCTTGATCTGGGCTTCCAGGTACGGCAGGTGCTGGTAGCTGTTGGCATCCAGATCGCCGGCGGCCAGCGCCGCGTTGGGCTGGACGTAGTCGCTGAACTCGACCACCTGGATGTTCAGGCCGTCCTTGGCGGCGACCTTCTTCACCTGTTCCATGATCTGGGCGTGCGGGCCGCCGGTCACGCCGATCTTGATCGGCTTTTCCTGGGCGACCACGCCGGTGGCCAGCGAGGCGCCGAGCGCGGCGCCGAGAATCCATTGCAGCAGGTTGCGACGTTGCATGATGTACGTACCTATCTCTAGAAAGTAGTTGGACTCAGCGGTGGCTGATGCGCCGGACCAGCCAGTCGCCGAAGCTCTGTACCGCCTGCACGAAGATGATCAGGATCACCACCACCGCTACCATCACCTCGGTGATGTAGCGCTGGTAGCCATAGCGGATGCCCAGGTCGCCCAGGCCGCCGCCGCCGATCGCACCGGCCATGGCCGAGTAGCCGACCAGGCTGACGAAAGTGATGGTCAGGCCAGCGACGATGCCAGGCATGGCCTCGGGCAGCAGCACCTTCCACACGATCTGGCCGGTCGTCGCGCCCATCGACTGGGCGGCCTCGACCAGGCCCTTGTCGACCTCGCGCAGCGCGCTTTCGACCAGGCGGGCAATAAAGGGGATCGCCGCGATGGTCAGCGGCACGATCGCCGCGGTGGTACCGATCGACGAACCCACGATAAAGCGCGTGAACGGAATCACCACCACCAGCAGGATGATGAACGGGATCGAGCGCACCGCATTGACCACCACGCCGATGGTGCGGTTGAACAGCGGATGCGACAGCACGCCGCCGCGGTTGGTCAGGTGCAGCAGCACGCCCAGCGGCACGCCCAGCAGCGAGCCGACCACGCCGGAGATCGCCACCATCAGCAGCGTCTCGTTGAACGAAGTCAGGAACAGGTCAAACATTTCAGACCACATGCTCGAACTCCTCCACCACGACGCCTTGCGCCTGCAGGTATTCCATTGCTGCCTTCACGTCGGCCAGCTCGCCGGTGGCCATGATCGCCAGCGAGCCGAAGGCCTGGCCCTGGATCTCGTCGATATGGCCGTGCAGGATGTTGAAGTCCAGCCCGTAGCGGCGGATCGCCTGCGCCAGCACCGGCTGGTCGACGCCCTCGCCGGTAAAAGCGAGGCGGTAGACGTGGTCGCGGCCGTTGCCGAGCCGGCTTTCGACGCGCTTGAGCACGCTCGCCGGCAGCTCCTGCGAAATGACATCGCCGATCATGGCGCGGGTGACGTCGTGCTGCGGACGCAGGAACACGTCAATCACGCGGCCCTGCTCGACCACCTCGCCGGCTTCGAGCACGGCGACGCGGTCGCACACCTGCTTGATGACCTCCATCTGGTGCGTGATCATCACGATGGTCAGGCCCAGCTCCCGGTTAATTTGCTTGAGTAGTTCCAGGATGGAACGGGTGGTTTCCGGGTCCAGCGCAGAGGTCGCTTCGTCAGACAGCAGCACCTTGGGCTTGCTCGCGAGCGCGCGCGCAATGCCCACGCGCTGCTTCTGCCCGCCGCTGATCTGCGCCGGGTAGCGGTCCTTCAGCGCCGACAGCCCGACCAGGTCCAGCAGCGGCAGCACCGTGGCGGCAATCTCCGCCTTGGGCTTGCCGGCCAGTTCCAGTGGCAGCGCCACGTTGTCATAGACAGTGCGCGACGACAGCAGGTTGAAATGCTGGAAGATCATGCCGATCTCGCGCCGCGCCAGCCGCAACGCGCCGTTACCCAGCGCAGTCAGGTCCTGGCCAGCGACGACCACCCGGCCGCTGCTGGGCCGGTTCAGCAGGTTGATGGCGCGAACCAGCGTGCTCTTGCCGGCGCCGCTGCGGCCGATAATGCCGAAGACTTCGCCCGCTGCAATCGACAGGCTGACGTCCCGCAATGCATGCACGTCGCCTGACGCGCCCGGGAAGCGCTGCGAAAGTCCTTGCAGTTCGATCATGTACAGGTGACCAAAAGAAAACGGCAACAGGCGAGGTTGTCTCGAGCGCTGTTGCCGCACTTATTTTTGTGAAGCGGGTATTTTATGCGATTCGCTTCATACCATAAACGAATTTTTACCGATGTCTTTATGCATACCTGGCATAAAGAACGGTGCGAAGTCGGCTATTCGCCACGCCAAGCGGGTGCGCGCTTGTCGAGGAAGGCCTGCACGCCTTCCAGCGCGGAGTCGTCCATCATGTTGCAGGCCATCGTCTGGCCGGCCAGCTGGTAGGCGGCTTCGATGCCCATTTCAAGCTGGCGGTAGAACAGCCCCTTGCCGGCGGCGACGGCCGCGGCCGGCTTGGCGCAGATGCTGGCGGCCAGCCGCGCCACCTCGTCATCCAGTGCTGCGGCCGGCACCACGCGGTTGACCAGCCCGCGCTCGCGCGCACTGGCGGCATCGATCATGTCGCCGGTCAGCAGCATTTCCATCGCCTGCTTGCGGTGCAGGTTGCGCGACAACGCCACGCCTGGCGTCGAGCAGAACAGGCCGAGGTTGACGCCGGACACCGCAAAGCGCGCGTCCTCGGCGGCAACGGCGAGGTCGCACATCGCCACCAGCTGGCAGCCGGCCGCGGTAGCAATGCCTTGTACGCGTGCGATCACCGGCTGCGGCATCTTCTGGATCGCCATCATCACACGCGTGCAGCGGTCAAACAGGCGCCGGTAATAGTCATGCGACGGCGTCGCGCGCATCTCACGCAGGTCATGGCCAGCGCAGAAGGCCTTGCCGGCACCGGCCAGCACCACCACGCGCACGGCGTCGTCGGCGGCTAGCCGGCCGAAGGTCTCGGCCAGCGCGTCCAGCAGTCCTTCGGACAAGGCGTTGAAAGCCTGTGGCCGGTTCATGGTCACGCACACCACGCCCGCGGCATCGCGCGTTTCGGTCAGCAGCGGCGCGTCCAGGCGCGCATCGTTTTCGGCCACGTCGGATGCCTCCTATCGTTCCAGCAGGACTTTCAGGTGGGCCAGCACGCTGCGCCCGAGCGCGCTCAGGTTGTAGCCGCCTTCCAGGCAGCTGACGATGCGCCCCTGCGCGTGCGTGCGCGCCACGTCGACAAGCTGGCCGGTGATCCATGCATAGTCCTGTTCCACCAGCCCCATCTGCCCCAGGTCGTCCTCGCGGTGCGCGTCGAAGCCGGCGGAAATGAACAGCATCTGCGGGCGGAACTCATGCAGGCGCGGCAGCCAGATGGTCTCGACCACCTCGCGCACCGCCATGCCATTGGTGTAGGCCGGCAGCGGGATGTTCGCCATATTGGATGCAAGGTGCTCGGTGCCACTGTATGGGTAGAACGGATGCTGGAAGAAACTGCACATCAGCACATGCTCGTCGCCGCGGAAGGCCGACTCGGTGCCGTTGCCATGGTGGACATCGAAATCGATGATGGCGACGCGTTCCAGCCCGTGCGCCTGCAGCGCGTGGCGTGCGGCAATGGCCACGTTGTTGAAGAAGCAGAAGCCCATGGCGCGGTCAGGCTCGGCATGGTGGCCAGGCGGGCGCACGCAGCAGAAGGCGTTCTCGAACTCGCCCGAGATCACCGCATCGGTCGCTGCCACCGCGGCGCCGGCGGCCAGCCTGGCCGCGCTCAGGGTGTGGGCGTTCATCGAAGTATCCGGGTCGATCGGGTAGTAGCCGCTGGCCGGGCTGGTGCTTTCCAGCGAATCGACATAGTCGGCCCGGTGCACGCGCTCGATCTGCTCGCGCGTCGCCGGCGTGGGCTCGCGGCGCTCCAGCAGCCCGTCCAGCCCGTGCGAAATCAGGTGATCCTCGATCGCCTGCAGGCGTTCCGGACACTCGGGATGGAAATGCCCCATCTCGTGGCGCTGGAACTCTGGGTGCGTGTAATAGCCTGTCGGCATCTCTTATCGTCGCTCGGTTGTCTCCATTCGCTACGTTAGCACAGGGCGGGCGCCGTTACCCAATGCGCGTGCTCGCGGCGAGCCCGCGGTCGAATCGGGTTCGCACGGCGGGTTGCGCAAGCTGGCGCCGGGACGCTGCAGTGGCATCCGCTATACTCGGTGCGACTTGCAAAGGACACCATGACCGACACCCAGCGCTCACTGCGACGCCCCCTGCTGGGCGCCGCGCTTTCCGCTGCCGCACTCGGACTCTGCGGCCTCTCTCCCAGCCTTCTCGCTGCCGGTAAGCGCCGCGTCAATGTGCGTGAAGAAGAAATCGAACCCGGCCGCTACCGCGACAACCCGCAAACCCGCGCCTTCATCGATGAAATGGTGGGGCGCCACGGCTTCGACCGCGGCACGCTGCAGGACTGGTTCGGCCAGGCGGTCTATTCCTCGACCGTGGTGCGGCTGATCATGCCGCCAACCACCACCGGCCGCAAAAGCTGGCGCGCCTACCGCTCGCGCTTTATCGAGCCGATCCGCATCAATGCCGGCGTGCGCTTCTGGCAGGACAACCGCGACACGCTGCGCCGCGCCGAAGCCGAATTCGGCGTGCCGGCCTCGGTGATCGTCGGCATCATCGGCGTAGAGACCATCTATGGCCGCGACATGGGCACGTTCCGCGTGCTCGATTCGCTGTCGACGCTGGCCTTCGACTACCCCGACACGCCGAACCGCGCCGCGCGCTCCACGCTGTTCCGCAACCAGCTGGCCGATTACCTGCTGTGGTGCCGCGATACGCGCACCGACGTGTACTCGGTGCTGGGTTCATACGCTGGCGCGATCGGCATCCCGCAGTTCATGCCGACCAGCCTGCGCGAATACGCCATCGACTACGACAACAACGGCCGCATCGACCTGCGCAACAGTCCCACCGATGCGATCGGCAGCGTGGCGCGCTTCCTGCAGCTGCACGGCTGGGAACCGGGCCGGCCGGTGGCATGGCGCATTGCCGGCGACAGCGGCAGCCTGGGCGTCGCCACTGCGGCAGCGGATGGCGAGCCGTGGCCAACGCGCACGCTTAACCAGCTGACCCGCGCAGGCCTGCGCGTGGATGAGCCCATCGATACGGCGCGCGAAGGCGAGACCGGCGTGCTGGTGGTCGATCTGCCCACGCCGGACCAGCCGACCGAGTACCTGCTGGGCCTGCGCAACTTCTATGTGCTGACGCGCTATAACCGCAGCTTTTTCTACGCACTGGCGGTGTATCAACTGGGCGAAGCGGTCAAGGCGGCGATGGGCTGAGCCCGCCCGACACCCGGACGCAAAAAAGCCTCGCACGCGCGAGGCTTTTTTGTCTGGCGTGACCACTCGGATCAGGCCCGGATCAGGTCCGGATCAGGCAGGGAACACGCCGGTCGACAGGTAGCGGTCGCCGCGGTCGCACACCACGAACACGATGGTGGCGTTCTCCACTTCCTCGGCGATCCGCAGCGCCACGCACAATGCGCCGGCCGCCGAGATGCCGCAGAAGATGCCCTCTTCTGCCGCCATGCGGCGCGCCATGTGCTCGGCATCGGACTGGCTCACCGGCTCGGTACGATCGATGTGGCTGGGGTCGTAGATCTTGGGCAGGTAGGCTTCCGGCCACTTGCGGATGCCAGGGATGCGCGACCCTTCGGCCGGCTGGGCACCAATGACCTGGATCGCCGGGTTCTGCTCCTTCAAATAGCGCGACACACCTGTGATGGTGCCGGTCGTGCCCATTGCCGAAACAAAATGGGTGACACGGCCGTCGGTATCGCGCCAGATCTCGGGGCCGGTACCTTCGTAATGGGCTTGCGGGTTGTCCGGGTTGGCGAACTGGTCAAGGATGACGCCCTTGCCTTCGCGCTCCATCGCGTCCGCCAGATCACGGGCGTATTCCATGCCGCCCTTCACCGGGGTCAGCACGATCTCGGCACCGTAGGCCGCCATGCTCTGCCGGCGCTCCAGGCTCAGGTCCTCGGGCATGATCAGCACCATCTTGTAGCCGCGGATGGCGGCTGCCATGGCCAGCGCGATGCCGGTATTGCCCGAGGTGGCCTCGATCAGCGTATCGCCCGGCTTGATGCGGCCGCGCGCCTCGGCGCGGGCAATCATCGATACCGCCGGGCGGTCCTTGACCGAACCGGCGGGGTTGTTGCCTTCCAGCTTGCCGAGGATCACATTGCCGCGCGCGTCGTTGTCGGCACCGGGAATGCGCTGCAGTCTGACCAGCGGCGTATTGCCGATGGTGTCTTCAATAGTCTTGTAAGCCATGGAGGGAGGGGGTGGCGATGGTAGGTCAGATTCGCCGGCCATTGTAATCCAGTCACCTTTCCCTCGCCGGCAGGCGGGATTTGCGCCGATGCGCCCCGCCTCCTTCCCCGCTTTCCCGCTTTCCCGCGCGACTCAGTCGGCCTCGTGGTTGCCTTCACCCAGCAGGTGATACAGCAGGATGCAGCCAAAGGTCGCGGTACCGATGCCACCCAGCGTCATGCCGCCCAGCTTCAGCGTCAGGTCGCCCGCGGCCACCGTCAGCGTGGCGCCGACTGTGATCAGGTTGCGCGAGCTGGAGAAGTCCACCTTGTTCTGCACCCAGATCCGGCCCGCGGTCGCGGCGATCAGGCCGAACACCACGATGGTCAGGCCGCCTATCACCGGCCCCGGGATGGTCAGGATCAGCGCACCGAACTTGGGCGAAAAGCCCAGCAGGATGGCGACCGCTGCCGCCACCACGAAGATCAGCGTGGAGTAGATCTTGGTGACCGCCATCACGCCCATGTTTTCGGCATAGGTGGTCACGCCGGTGCCGCCGCCGCTGGCCGACAGCATGGTCGCGATGCCGTCGCCGATAAACGCGCGGCCGATATACGGATCGAGGTTGCGGCCCGTCATCACACCAATGGCCTTGATATGGCCCAGGTTCTCGGCCACCAGCACGATCGCCACCGGGGCGATCAGCAGCATGGCGCTGGCCTCGAACACCGGCGCGGCGAACGCAGGCAAGCCGAACCAGCTGGCCGCGGCGACGCTGGAGAAGTCGATCGGCTTGCCCAGCCCCATCACGTTAGTGCCCACATAGTAGGCAACGTACCCCGCCAGTCCGCCGATCAGCACCGGCAGGCGGCCGAGCATGCCTGGCGCACGCACCGCGACCAGCCCCACGGCCAGCACCGTGAGCAGGCCCACCCAGGTGTCGAGCGACGCGCCGCTGACGGCCTTGACCGCGACCGGGGCCAGGTTCAGCCCGATGGCCGCGACGATCGCGCCGGTGACCACCGGCGGCATCAGTTTTTCCACCCAGGCGTAGCCCACCGCCTGCACCACCAGGCCGATCACCGTATAGAGCGCGCCCGCGGCGATGATGCCGCCCAATGCCACCGGGATATTAAGGTTGGGGCCGCTGCCGGCGTAGCCGGTAGCGGCGATCACCACGGCGATAAAGGCAAAGCTGGAACCGAGGTAGCTGGGCACCCGGCCGCGCACGCACAGGAAGAAGATGAGCGTGCCGATACCGGAAAACAGGATGGCGATATTGGGATTGAAGCCCATCAGGATCGGCGCGATGGCGGTCGAGCCGAACATCGCGACCACGTGCTGGATGCCGGCCAGCAGCGTCTGCCCCGCCGGCAGCCGTTCGTCGGGCCCGATCACCCCTTCGGTCTTGAGCCGCCATTTCGGCAGGAAACCCGCGTCCTCGCCATTCGCCATGTGTTGTGCTCCCTGTGGTCCGGGCGGGCCGCTCCGTCAGCGGCCGCCGCGATTGTGATTGGTGATCAGCCGCCAACCGGCCGCATATTGCCGGTTGGCACGCGCGCGCGGCAGATCCTGCCAGCGCGGCGTCCGCATGATACTCCGCAGCCGGATGGCTGCGAAGCCGCACAGGTCGAGCACGAGACGTACCAGCAAGGACCAGCCCGGACGCATCCGGGCACGGCACAGGGCGACAGGAGCCGTTTGCCGGTTCAGCGCGCTGCCTTGGCGGCGCCAGCAGCCGGCCCGACAGCCGCCTTGGCGGGCTTGGCCGCGGGGGCCGGCGCAGCGCCAGCGGCGCCGAACACCAGCCCTCCTTCCTGCAGCCTGGCCACGGACTTCGGCCCCACCCCGCTGACGCGCTCCGCGAGGTCGGCGGCATCCTTGTAAGGCCCGCGCTTGTTGCGCTCATCGACTATGTTGCGCGCGGTGGCAGGGCCAACACCCTTGACCGAAGTCAGCGCGGTCTCGTCGGCCGTATTGACGTCGATGGCGGCATACGCCGCCCCGCCCGCGCACAGGCACATCGCAGCCAACAGGGAAAATCGACGGACGAGTTGCCAGACCCAATGCTTGAACATAAAAGCTCCTTTGCTGTGGATGGTAGTAGTACCACCCCGCCATCGTGGCGAGGCCAGCTCAGGATAGGATCAGCGCGCCACGGCGGCGCATACGGCAACACAAGTTGACACCGGCCGCACGAAAACGTGTCGGCCGGTCATTGGGATTGCGGTAATACGGGAGTGCGGACGTGCGCCAGCGTCAGCCGTTGCGCTCGATCAGCCAGCGGCAGTAGCGTGCCACGCCTTCCTCGACCGTCAGGAAGGCTTCGTTGTAGCCGGCACTGCGCAGCTTCGACACATCGGACTGCGTAAAGCACTGGTATTTGCCGCGCAGCGCGTCCGGGAACTTGACGTACTCGACCAGGCCTTCCTGCACCAGCTCTTCCAGCGACAGGCGCTGCCTGCCTTCGGCCTCGCGCAGCGTGTTGACCACGGTGACGGCGATGTCGTTGAACGGCTGCGCCCGGCCGGTACCCAGGTTGAAGATGCCGGACTTCTCCGGATGGTCCAGGAAGAACAGGTTGACCTTGACCACGTCCTCGACCGAGATAAAGTCGCGGCTCTGCATGCCGGGACCGTAGCCGCCGTACTCGCCGAACAGCTTCACGGTCCCGTCGGCGCGGAACTGGTTGAAATTGTGGAAGGCCACCGAGGCCATGCGGCCCTTGTGGTTCTCGCGCGGACCATACACGTTGAAATATCGGAAGCCGACGATCTGCGACAGCGCCGACGGCAGCCTGCGCCGCACGATCTGGTCGAACAGGAACTTGGAATAGCCGTACACGTTCAGCGGCCGCTCGAACTCGCGGTCCTCGCGGAACACCTGCGAAGCGCCGTAGGTCGCGGCCGACGAGGCATAGAGGAACTGCGCGCCCTGCTCCAGGCAGCTCTCCATCAGCGACAGCGTGTAGCGGTAGTTGTTCTCCATCATGTAGCGCCCGTCGCTCTCCATGGTGTCGGAGCAGGCGCCTTCGTGGAACACCGCGCGGACCTTGCCGAACTGCCCCCTGGCAAAGCGCTCAAGGAAGTCCTCCTTGTCCAGGTAGTCGGAGATCTCGCAGTCGACGAGGTTGTGGAACTTGTCGGCACGGGTCAGGTTGTCGACGGCGATGACGTTGGTCTCGCCCCGGTCGTTCAGGCCCTTGACAAGGTTGCTGCCGATAAAGCCGGCGGCGCCGGTCACGATGATGGTCATGGTCGCTTCAGTAATGGGCGCCGCGCGTCACGGGGCGGCGCCAAACAATTCAGGGTAGGTGACGACGGCGGTGCCGAGCTTGCCGACCACGATGGCGCCGGCGCGGTTGGCATGCTGCACGGCCTCCTTGAGCGGCACGCCGGCGCCAAGCATGGTAGCCAGGGTGGCAATCACGGTATCGCCTGCACCCGATACATCATAGACCTCGCGCGCCTGGGCCGAGACGTGCAGCACTTCGGCTTCCGTGTAGAGCGTCATGCCCTCTTCCGAACGCGTCAGCAGCAGGGCTTCGAGCTGCAGCTCGCGGCGCAGGTTCTGCGCGCGGATGGTGAGGTCGGCCTCGGTCTTCCAGGCGCCGACCACGGCACGCATCTCGGAGCGGTTGGGGGTGATCAGCGTGGCGCCGCGGTAGCGCGAGTAGTCGTCGCCCTTGGGGTCGATCAACACCTTGCGGCCGGCCGCGCGGCCGGCGTCGATCATGCGCGCGACGTGCGTCAGGCCGCCCTTGCCGTAGTCGGACAGCACCAGCACCTGGAAGTCGTTGACCAGGCCCTGGAACCGGTCCTGTACCGCGGCCAGCACTTCATGCGCCGGCGCATTCTCGAAGTCCACGCGCAGCAGCTGCTGCTGGTGCGCGACCACGCGCAGCTTGATGGTGGTGTTGAGCTTGGGATCGCGGTGCAGGTAGGGCTCGACGTGGCTCTCGGCCAGCAGCGCCTCCAGCGTGCGTGCCGGCTCGTCGTCGCCGACCACGCCCAGCATGCCCACGCGCGCGCCCAGCGCGGCGGCGTTGCGCGCCACGTTGGCGGCGCCACCCAGGCGCTCGTCGCTGCGCTTGACCTGCACCACCGGCACCGGGGCTTCCGGCGAGATGCGTTCGACGTCGCCGAACCAGTAGCGGTCCAGCATCATGTCGCCGACCACCAGGATATGGGACTGCCGGATCTGTTCCTGCGAGATGGTCTTGTTCATGAAGATCCTTGGCGATTGCGAGGCAGCCAGCGCGGCCTCGTCAGCATGTCAGTTGATCAGTCGTTGACCGGTGCATGCCCTATTTGTTCGCGAAATCGTGCACCGCCGGTTGCCCGTGCCGGAACGCGCGGCCGATGGCGTGGTACTCGACACCGGTCTCGGCCATCGCCTGGGGCTCATACAGGTTGCGCCCGTCGAAGATCACCGGCGTCTTCAGCCGCCGCTTGATCTGGCCGAAGTCCGGGCTGCGGAATACCTTCCACTCCGTCACGATGACCAGCGCGTCGGCGCCGTCCAGCGCATCCATCTGGTTGTCGTGGAAGCTGACGCGCGCCATCGCGTCCGGCAGGTCGGACAGGTCGGACTCCAGCGCGCGGCGCGCTTCTGCCATCGATACCGGGTCGTGCACGCGCAGTGCCGCGCCGCGCGACGCCAGCTCCCGCGCCAGGATCCGCGACGGCGCCTCGCGCATATCGTCGGTATTGGGCTTGAATGCCAGCCCCCAGATAGCAAAGGTGCGGCCGGCAAGGTCGTCGCCGAAGCGGCGCACGATCTTCTCGCCCAGCACGCGCTTCTGCGCGCCGTTGACCGCCTCCACCGCCTCGAGCACGCGCATCGGCTTGCCATGGTCGGCCGCGGTGCGCATCAGCGCCTGCACGTCCTTGGGAAAGCACGAACCGCCGTAACCAGCGCCCGCATACAGGAAACTGTAGCCGATGCGCGGATCGGAGCCGATGCCCATGCGTACGAGTTCGATATCGGCGCCGACCTCGTCGGCCAGGTTGGCCAGTTCGTTCATGAAAGAGATACGCGTGGCCAGCATCGAATTGGCGGCGTACTTGGTGAACTCCGCGGATCGCACATCCATGTAGAACGTGCGCTCATGGTGGCGGTTGAACGGCGCGTACAGCGTGCGCATGGTGGCCTGCGCGTGGCGGCCGGCGGCGTCCGGGTTGCAGCCCAGCACGATGCGGTCGGGGCGCATGAAGTCCTCGACCGCCGCGCCTTCCTTCAGGAACTCCGGATTCGACACCACGGAGAATTGCAGGTCTTCCAGTCCGCGCGCGGCCAGTTCCTCGCGGATCGCGGCAGTGACGCGGTCGCCCGTGCCCACCGGCACGGTGGATTTGTCGACTACGACCTTGAAGCCGGTCATGTGCAGGCCGATATTGCGTGCGGCGGCCAGCACGTACTTCAGGTCAGCCGAGCCGTCTTCGTCCGGCGGTGTGCCGACGGCGATGAACTGCACGTCGGCATGCTCCACGCTGGCGGCGACGTCGGTGGAAAAAACCAGGCGGCCAGCGGCGCGGTTGCGCTGGATCAGCTCCTGCAGGCCCGGCTCGTAGATCGGTACGCCGCCCGCATTGAGCAGCGCGATCTTCTGTTCGTCCAGGTCGAGGCAGAACACATCGTTGCCCAGTTCCGCCAGGCAAGCTCCGGTGACGAGGCCGACATAGCCGCTGCCGATAATGGTGACTTTCATGGCTTGAAATCAGATTCTGTAGCGCTGCACGCCGGGCTCAGCCCAGTGTCTCGGAACGCCGCGGCGCGTAGGTTTCCCAGCGGTTGCAGCCCGGGCATTGCCAGTAGAACAGGCGCGCGCGGAAACCGCATTCGCGGCAGGTGTAGCGCGCCAGGTTGCGCGTGCGCGCCTGCAACAGGTCGCGGATCGCGCCGGTTTCCTGCTCGCGGTCGCTGGCGACTTCCTCTGCGGGAACATCGGCGCCCGCAGGTGCTTCGACCGTAGTCGCGGCGGCCTGCGCCTCGAAATACTTCGTCAGCGCCAGCAGGGTGGGCTGGCGCCGCAGCTGCTCGCGCATCAGGCGCGCCGCGGCTTCCGGGCCATTCGTTTCCAGCTCGGCCTTGTAGGCGGTGTCGAGCAGTTCCGGCGCAAGCTTGCCCTTGAGCAGGCCGTGCAGCCACTCAAGCGCCGTGCCTTCCTGCTGCAGGCTGGCATAGGCCTTGACCACGCGGTCGGCAACCAGCGGCAGATAAGCGGCGTCCTGTTGTTCGATGCCCAGCCAGTGGCCGAGCGCCGCGCGCGCGTCGCCAGCGGCTGCGGCCACGTCGCCCAGCAGGATGGGGGCACGCACATTGGCCGGATTTTCCGCGATCGCCTGGTTCAGCCATTTCACCGCGTCCTCGGGACGCTTGCGCTGAAGTGCGTCCTGCGCCAGTTCGCAGCAGAACTGGGCGATCTGCAGGCTGTAGCTCTTCTGCTCCAGCGTCTGCAGCTCGCGCGCGGCGTCAATGGCCTTCTGCCACTCTTTCTCGACTTCATACAGTTCGAGCAGCACGCGCTTGGCCGAGGCCGCATACGGGCCGGACATCAACCGGCGCAGCGACTCCTCGGCGCGGTCGAGCAGGCCGGCGCGCAGGAAATCCTGGCCCAGCTCATAAAGCGCATGTTCGCGCTCGGGCTCGGGCAGGTCGGGACGGTTCGCCAGGTTCTGGTGCACGCGGATCGCGCGCTCGGTCTCGCCCCGGCGGCGGAACAGCGCACCCAAAGCAAAGTGGAGTTCGGTGGTCTCGGGATCGAGGCGGGCGACCTCGATAAAGGCGTCGATGGCCTTGTCGGGTTGCTCGTTGAGCAGGAAGTTGAGGCCCTTGAAATACGAGCGCGGCAGCGCGCCCTGCTCGCTGATGAGCTGCCGCACGTCGAAGCGCGCCGCCATCCAGCCAAGGCCAAAGACAAGTGGCAGCGCCAGCAGCCACCAGGTTTCAAACATCATGGATCAGACTTTCGGGCCGACTACGTTGTAAGGGACCGGCTGCCTGGCGTCGCGCGGTGCGGCCGCGCTCCCAGCCGCCGGCTGCGGCGATGCGGATGCGGTGGCCGCCTGCACCTGCGTGAGCGCACGGCGCAGCTTGGCCAGTTCCATGCGCTGGCGCATCAGGCCGGGCGCGACCGAGGCCAGTGCCGCGACCGCGCCAAGCACGAAGGCGGCGAACAGGATCAGGATCAGCGGTGCGTGCCAGACGGCATTGAAAAACAGCTGCAGCGAAGCGTCGGCGGTATTGCGCAGCGCCAGCACGAACAGCAGCACGAATACGACGATACGGACGATCCAGGCGAACAGTTTCATGCAGATAGGCAGCTTGGCAGCGTGACGTTTAGGCAGCGTGGGCGCTTGCGCGCGGGCCGGCAATGACCCCGGCATTGTAACGGAATCACTTCCACGATTCGGTAACGCGGCGGTAACGCGACGATCATGGGCGCCTAACGCGCGACGATCACGAGAGCCTAACGCGCGGCGATCTGGCGGCGCTGACATGTATTGCTGCCATTGCCGCATCCACCGCACCGCAGGAGAACCAACATTCCAGGACAAAAAAAGCGCCCCAACGGGCGCTTTTTTTTGACTTACCAGACAACGGGTCGGCCGACCGTTGCTCAGGGGCGAACCAGGTTCAGTCCGCCCTCGTGCAACACCGCTGCAGCGGCAGGCGCAGCCGAAGCCGCACCGGAGCCTGCCTTGCCTGGCACGGCTTGGGCCGTGCCGGCGGAATGGCCGTGGCCATTGACGCCCGAAGGCGCCGGCTGGCTGCGGTCAACCCGTTCGCGCAATTCCTTGCCCGCCTTGAAGTGCGGTACCCGTTTTTCAGGCACCAGCACCCGTTCGCCGGACTTGGGATTGCGCCCCACGCGAGGCGGACGCTTGTTCAGACCAAAACTGCCGAATCCGCGGATCTCGATGCGATGGCCATCGGCCAGCGCCTCGGACATCGCGTCGAGTATCGTTTTGACCGAGATGTCCGCGTCCCGCAGCAGCAGCTGGGGGAAGCGGGCAGCCAGCTTTTCGACGAGCTCCGACTTGGTCATGGGCATTCGCGCAAGCGCGGGGGCCTGCGATTACTGGTTGTCCTGGCCGAGCTTGGCCTTCAGCAGGGCGCCGAGGTTGGTCGTGCCAGCCGTGCCGGTGTCAGCCTGGAACTTCTGCATCGCTTCTTGCTGCTCTGCGCTGTCCTTGGCCTTGATCGACAGGTTGATGTTGCGCGACTTGCGGTCGACGTTCACCACCAGGGCGGTGATCTGCTCGCCTTCCTTCAGCACGTTGCGGGCGTCTTCCACGCGGTCAGCGGAGATTTCCGATGCACGCAGGTAGCCTTCCACGTCGTCAGCCAGCTGGACCACGGCGCCCTTGGCGTCAACGGCCTTGATGGTGCCCTGAACCAGCGAACCCTTGTCGTTGGCCGAGATGAAGTTGTTGAACGGATCGCCCGACAGTTGCTTGATGCCCAGCGAGATGCGTTCCTTGTCGACGTCGATGCCCAGAACCACGGCTTCGACTTCGTCGCCCTTCTTGTACTTGCGCACGGCCTCTTCGCCGGACTCTTGCCAGGACAGGTCGGACAGGTGCACCAGGCCGTCGATGCCACCAGGCAGGCCGATGAACACGCCGAAGTCGGTGATCGACTTGATCTGGCCGCTCAGCTTGTCGCCCTTCTTGTGGTTACGCGAGAAATCGTCCCACGGGTTGGCCTTGCACTGCTTCATGCCCAGGCTGATACGACGCTTGTCTTCGTCGATATCCAGGACCATGACTTCCACTTCGTCGCCCAGCTGGACAACCTTGGACGGAGCAACGTTCTTGTTGGTCCAGTCCATTTCCGACACGTGCACCAGGCCTTCGATGCCGGCTTCGATCTCGACGAACGCGCCGTAGTCGGTCAGGTTGGTCACCTTGCCGAACAGGCGGGTGCCTTGCGGGTAGCGGCGCGAGATGCCGACCCACGGATCTTCGCCCAGCTGCTTCACGCCCAGCGAGACGCGGTTCTTTTCCTGGTCGAACTTGAGGATCTTGGCGGTGATTTCCTGGCCAACCGACAGCACTTCGCTCGGGTGGCGGACACGGCGCCAGGCCAGGTCGGTGATGTGCAGCAGGCCGTCGATGCCGCCCAGGTCAACGAACGCACCGTAGTCGGTGATGTTCTTGACGATACCGTTGACGATGGCGCCTTCCTTCAGGGTTTCCATCAGCTTCTGGCGCTCTTCGCCCAGGGTCGCTTCGACCACGGCGCGGCGCGACAGCACAACGTTGTTGCGCTTGCGGTCCAGCTTGATGACCTTGAATTCCAGGGTCTTGCCTTCGTACGGGGTGGTGTCCTTGATCGGACGCACGTCGACCAGCGAGCCCGGCAGGAACGCGCGGATGCCGTTGACCATCACCGTCAGGCCGCCCTTGACCTTGCCGGTCACGGTGCCCGAGATGATTTCGCCGTCTTCCAGCGCCTTCTCGAGGTTCAGCCACGATGCCAGGCGCTTGGCCTTGTCGCGGGAGAGGATCGTGTCGCCATAGCCGTTCTCGAGCGCGTCGATGGCCACGGAGACGTAGTCGCCGGCCTGCACTTCGAGTTCGCCCTGGTCGTTCAGGAACTCCTCCACCGGCACAAATGCCTCGGACTTGAGGCCGGCATTGACGACCACGAAGTTGTGGTCGATGCGCACGACTTCAGCGGAGATCACTTCGCCAGCCTTCATATTGGAGCGGGCGATCGATTCCTCGAACAGTGCGGCAAAGGATTCGTTAGTTTGCAGGTCGGACATAAACGTAAGGTGAAATCCGCAGTACGCTGGCCGGCGCGACTATCGCGCTCAGTCTGCCAGTGCAGCGGGGTCAGGTTTGACAAAAGCCAGCGTCGGGCAAGCCCGTGCCGGCACTACCGGTGCCTTCGGGGTATTCCGCTTGTCTTATGCGTCCGCATGCATTTCATGCACCGGACCGCACAGCGGCAAACCACTCCAGCACCTGCGCCACTGCCTGATCCACCGTCATGTCGGAGGTATCGAGCAGCTTTGCATCCTCGGCGGGACGCAGTGGCGCGGCGGCGCGGTTGCGATCCCGCGCGTCGCGCGCCTCAAGGTCACGCAAAAGGTCTTCGATATTAGCAGAAATTCCCTTATCAATCAATTGTTTATAGCGCCTGCGAGCACGCGCCTCCACACTTGCCGTAAGGAACACTTTCAGTTGTGCGTCCGGGAAGATCACCGTGCCCATGTCACGGCCGTCGGCGACCAGGCCAGGCAGCTTGCGGAAGTCGCGCTGCAGCTGGGTCAGCGCATCGCGCACCGGCTGGTGCACGGCGATAGCCGAGGCGCGGTTGCCGATGGCTTCGGCCCGGATCGCCAGGCTGACTTCCTCTCCCCGCAGCCAGACCCGGTCGGGGCCGAATTTCACTTCGAGGCGGGAGGCGACCTTTGCAAGGGTGTCTACGTCAGCCAGGTCAACGTCGGCGCGGTCGCTGGCCAACGCCACCAGCCGGTACAGGGCCCCGCTGTCGAGCAGGTGGAAACCCACCGCATCGGCGACCTTGTGTGCGACCGTGCCCTTGCCCGAGGCGGTCGGCCCGTCAATGGTGATGACGTTGACGATAGTCATTAGTTATGAAACTCAAAGAAACGATTTATTGTTAAGCCAACTGAGAATCATTATCATTTGATTCATGGCGCTGTGCCGCATTTGCGGGGCGCATCCTTCAGTTTTCAGTCGCGAGGCAATCTACCATGGCAAAAACCCTGACGTTCGGCATCATGCACCTCGGCATCGCCTTCAGCGTGACGTATGCGCTGACCGGCAGCATTGCCATCAGCGGTGCCGTCACGTTCATCGAACCGGCCGTCAATACCGTGGCCCATTACTTCTTCGATCGCTACTGGGAACGGCGCGAGCGCCGCCAGTCGGCCAGCCATGAAGCAACCGGCACCCCAGCCACGCCCGTCGATCTGGTCAGCGCGTAACGCCGGCAAAGACGCTGAAGTAATCCGGGAACGTCTTCGCCACGCAACCCGGGTCGTTGATCCGCACCGGCAGCGGCCCGAATGCTGCCAGCGAGAAACACATCGCCATGCGATGGTCATCATAGGTGCCAATGCCGTCGGCCGGGGTCTGCCATGCAGGCGGCGGCGTCACACGCAGATAGTCCGCCCCTTCTTCCACGACTGCGCCCAGCTTGCGCAGTTCCGTTGCCATCGCCGCGATCCGGTCGGTTTCCTTGACGCGCCAGCTGGCGATGTTGGTCAGGGTGGTGGTGCCTTCTGCAAACAGCGCCGCCACTGCCAGGGTCATGGCCGCATCCGGGATGTGGTTGCAGTCCAGCTCGATGCCGTGCAGGAGGCCGTCGTCGCGTTCCGTACCGCGCACTTCGATCCAGTTGTCGCCGGCCATGATATTGGCGCCCATGCGGTTGAGCGCATCGGCAAAGCGCACGTCGCCCTGGATGCTGGCCATGCCCACGCCCTCGACCCGCACCGGGCCACCGCCGATCGCGCCGGCCGCCAGGAAATACGATGCCGAGGAGGCATCGCCCTCCACAAAGATCTCACCGGGTGACGTGTAGGCCGCGCCGGCAGGCAGCACGAAACGCTCCCAGCCCTGCCGCTCGACCTGGATGCCGAAGCGCGCCAGCAGGTTCAGCGTGATTTCGATATAGGGCTTGGAGATCAGCTCGCCAACCACCTCGATCTCGATCCGGCCGCTGTCGCTTTGCGCCATCGGCAGGCTCATCAGCAGCGCCGTCAGGAACTGGCTCGACACATCGCCGCGCACGCGGATCGGCGCGTCGATGCGGATGCCGGCCGGCTGGATATGCAGCGGCGGAAAGCCTTCGTTGCCCGTGTAGTCGATCACTGCGCCGACCTGGCGCAGGCCGTCGACCAGGTCGCCAATCGGCCGCTCGTGCATGCGCGGCACGCCCGACAGCTTGTAGCTGCCGCCCTGCAGCGCCAGCGCAGCCGTCAGCGGGCGGATCGCCGTGCCGGCGTTACCCATGAACAATTCGGCCGACTTGTTCGGGAAATTGCCGCCGGCGCCAGTCACAATGTAATCAGCGCCGTCCTGCCGCCACGCCACGCCCAGCGTGCGCAGCGCCTGCAGCATCACGCGGGTGTCGTCGGAATCGAGCAGGTCGCGCACGCGGGTCTCGCCGCTGGCCAGCGCGGCCAGCAGCAGCACGCGGTTGGAGATGCTCTTCGAGCCTGGCAGCCGCACGGTGCCGGTGGCGCGGGTCAGGGGGCCTAGCGTCAGGTGTTCCATGGTCTCGGTGGGCGCCGGGGCGCCGCGATAAGGCAAATTCAGCAGTTCAGTCGCGATGCGGCAGCATGCCGCGCTCGTCCTGGCTTACGGTTCGTTGTTGTTGCCCGTGGCGCGCTCGGCGCCCCAGGCCAGCCGGGTCTTGCTGGCGCGCGTGAAGATCCGCTCGAGCCCGTCGCCGTCGCCCTTTTCGATCTGCGTCTTCAGGTGCGCCAGCACCGACTGGTACGTATTGAGTTCGCGCAGCAGCGCTTCGCGGTTGGCCACGCAGATGTCGCGCCACATTTCCGGCGACGACGCGGCAATGCGCGTGAAATCGCGGAACCCGCCACCGGCGAAGTCCAGCTTCAACGCGGCGTCTTCCGCATTGGCTACCTGCGCCACCAGCGCGTACGACAGCAGATGCGGCAGGTGGCTGACCGCCGCGAACACCGCGTCGTGCTGCACCGCCGACATCACGTGGCATTGCGCGCCGGCTTGCTCCCACATCGCGCGGACCGCCGCGACATCGTCGCGCGCATTTTCCTGCAGCGGGCACAACACGGTCTTCTTGCCGACATACAGGTCGGCGAGCGCGGCTTCCACGCCGTTGAGCTCGCGTCCGGCAATCGGGTGCGCCGGCACGAACTGCGCGACCTTGTCGCCCAATGCGGTCTTGGCCGCCATGATCACGTCGGACTTGGTGCTGCCTGCATCGGTGACGATGGTGCCGGGCTGCAGGTGCGGCTCCAGCGCATGCAGCAGCGCGAAGGTCTGCGCCACCGGCGCGCACAGCACGATCAGGCTCGCGCCGCGCGCGGCATCGGCGAGCGTCGCCGCTTCGTCGATCACGCCAAGGTCCAGCGCCTTCTGCAGCGACGCGGGCGAGCGGCCCACGCCGACCACCGTGCCCGCCACGCCGGCACGCTTGAGCGCCAGCGCGAGCGAGCCGCCGATCAGACCGACGCCGACAATGACAACACGGGAAAAATGCAAAGCACTCACGATTTCAGGCCCGACGGGCAGTGGCTCGGCCCGGCCGAGCGATAGCAAAAAGGCACGGCGCCGGGCACACCGGCCCGGCGCGAAACGCCGCGATTGTAGCGGGGCTTACGCCAGCGCCCGCTCCAGCGCCGCAATGAAGGCAGCGTTTTCCTCGGGCAGGCCGATGGTCACGCGCAGCCAGCGCGGCAGGTTGTAGTTGCCCACCGGGCGCACGATCACGCCCTGCTTCAGCAAGGCCAGGTTGACGCGCGCACCGGCAGCGTCGTCATCGCCGACGCGCACCAGCACGAAGTTGCCCGACGACGGCACGTACTCCAGCCCGAGGCGATCGAAGGCTTCGACCAGTTGCGCCTTGCCCGTACGGTTCAGCTCCGCGCTGCGGCGCAGGAAGTCGTCATCGCCCAGCGCCGCGATCGCCGCGGCCTGCGCCACGCTGTTGACGTTGAACGGCTGGCGGATGCGGTTGAGCAAATCGGTCAGTGCCGGCTGCGCCACCGCATAGCCGATGCGCAGCCCCGCCAGGCCATACGCCTTGGAGAAGGTGCGCGACACCATCAGGTTGGGATAGCGGCGCACCCACTCGATCGAATCGTATTGCTGGCCGGCATCCAGGTATTCGTTGTAGGCCTCGTCGAGCACCACTACCACGTTTGCCGGCACCGCTTGCAGGAAAGCCTCGATCTGGGCCGCCGGCAGGAAGGTGCCGGTGGGATTGTTGGGGTTGGCGATAAAGACCAGCCGCGTATCCGGCGCGATCGCCGCACGCATGGCCTCGAGGTCATGGCCGTAGTCGCGCGCCGGCACTTCGATGGCCCGGGCGCCGATCTCCTGCGTCGCCAGCGCATAGACCGCGAACGAGTACTCGGCATAGACGATCGACTGGCCGGGCTCGACCAGCGCATGCGCCGCCAGCTCCAGGATATCGTTGCTGCCGTTGCCGAGCGTGAGCCAATCATCCGGCACGCCGAAACGCGCCGACAGGGCAGCTTTCAGGGCAAAACCGTTGGCATCCGGATAGCGGCCCAGGTCAGCCACCGCGGCTGCGACGGCGCGCTGCGCCGAAGCCGGCATGCCCAGCGGGTTCTCGTTGGAGGCCAGCTTGACGATGCCGGCCTCGTCCAGGCCGAACTCGCGCGCGACTTCCGAAATCGGCTTGCCGGCAACGTACGGCGAGATCGCCCGCACATACTCCGGCCCGAACACCGTGCCGCCCTGCTTACCCTGCTCTGCCATCTTGTCTCCTTGCTCCGGTTGCGCTGGCCTTATTTGTTCAGCTTACTTGCTCGACGGATACGAGCCCAGCACCTTCAGGTAGGCCGCGTTGCGGCGCAGTTCGTCGATGGCACGCGCTACCGACGGCTCATGCTGGTGCCCTTCGACGTCGACGTAGAAGTAGTACTCCCAGGCACCGCTGCGCGCCGGGCGCGACTCGAAGCGGCACATCGACACGCCGTTCTCGGCCAGCGGCGCGAGCAGCTGATACACCGCGCCGGCCTTGTTCGGCACCGACAGGATCAGCGAGGTCTGGTCGCTGCCCGACGGCTCGGTCTCGTAGCGGCCGATCACGGCGAAGCGCGTGCGGTTGTGCGGATCGTCCTGGATATGCGTGCGCACCAGGTGCAGGTGGTAGCGGTTGGCGGCCGATTCTCCGGCGATCGCCGCGACGGTCGGATCCTCGCTGGCCATGCGCGCCGCTTCGGCATTGCTCGATACCGCCTGGCGCTCCAGGTGCGGATAGTTGGCGGTCAGCCAGTGCTGGCACTGCGCCAGCGCCTGCGCGTGCGCGCGCACCACGGTCACGCCCTGCATGTCGGGCGTTGACGCCATCAGGTTGTGGTGCACCTTCAGCGCGATCTCGCCACTGATCTTCAGTGACGTCTGCAGGAACAGGTCGAGGGTGCGCGACACCGCGCCCTCGGTCGAGTTTTCCACCGGAACCACGCCGTATTCGACAGTCCCCGCTTCCACCGCGCGGAACACTTCGTCGATGCTGGGGCACGGCACGCCGCTCACTTCATGGCCGAAGTGCGCATACAACGCCTGCTCCGAGAACGTGCCGGCCGGGCCGAGGAAAGCGACTTCGAGCGGCTTCTCCAGCCCGCGGCAGGCGGACATCACCTCGCGCCAGATCGCGGCCACGCTTTCGCCCAGCAGCGGACCGGGGTTGGCGCCCTGCACCTTGCGGATGACCTGCAGCTCGCGCTCGGGGCGGAACACCGGCGCGCCGTACTTCTTCTTGACCTCGCCGACCTCTAGCGCGAGCTTGGCCCGATGGTTCAGCATGGCCAGCAGTTCGCGGTCCACCGTGTCGATCTGCTCGCGCAGCGGCGCCAGCTCGACCGACAGATTGCGTTCGGCCTCGCTCAAGTGGTTGCCGTTGGGCTGCGTCTCCTCGCGCGCAGGGGTGCTGTCTTGACTTGTCATTTTATGAATCCGGTGGGCCGCCGGGGCGCGGCGGCCGGGGAAAAACCTGTCCGCGCCAGCCAGCGCGCGCAATGGCGCGCGGTCTGGGTCGCGGGCACGCACGTCAGGCCGAGGTGCGTTCGAACTCGCGCATGAAATCGATCAGCGCGGTCACGCCTTCCAGCGGCATCGCGTTGTAGATGCTGGCGCGCATGCCGCCCACGGTCTTGTGCCCCTTGAGCTGCACCAGGCCGTTGGCGCGTGCCTGCGCCAGGAAGGCATCGTTGCGCGATTCGTCGCCGAGGAAGAACGGCACGTTCATGCGCGAACGGCAGTTCGGATCGATCTCGTTGCGGTAGAAGTCGCTCTGGTCCAGGAAGGTGTACAGCGCCTTCGCCTTGGCGATATTGCGCTGCTCGATCGCGGGCACGCCGCCCTGGCGCTTGAGCCATTTGAAGACCAGCCCGGCAATGTAGATGGCGTACGTCGGCGGCGTGTTGTACATCGAGTTGTTCTCGGCCACCTGGCGCCAGTTGAATGCCGACGGGCATAGCGGATGCGCGTGGCCCAGCAGGTCCTCGCGCACGATCACGATGGTGACGCCGGCCGGGCCGATATTCTTCTGCGCACCGCCGTAGACCACCTGCACGCGCGACCAGTCGATCGGGCGCGACAGGATATGGCTGGAGGCATCGGCCACCACCACGCGCTTGCCCTTGACCTGGCCGATGTCGGGAATGTTCTGGAACTCCACGCCGACAATGGTCTCGTTGGTGCACAGGTGCACGTAGGCGGCGTCATCCGACAGCTTCCAGTCGGCAACATCCGGGATACGGTGGAACTTCCCCGCCTCGTTGGACGCGGCAATATTGACGGTGCCGTAGCGGCGCGCTTCCTGCTCGGTCTTGATCGACCAGGTGCCGGTGATGACGAAGTCGGCCTTCGGCTGCTCGGCACTACGAAGGCGCATCAGGTTCAGCGGCACGATGCCGTTTTCGCCGATGGCGCCGCCCTGCAGGAACAGCACGCGGAAATTGTCGGGGATATGCAGCAGCTCGCGCAGGTCGGCGATGGCCTCGTTGTGGATGCCTTCGAAGTCGCGGCTGCGGTGGCTCATCTCCATCACCGAGACTCCGGTCCCGCGCCATGACAGCATTTCCTCGGCAGCCTGTTGCAGCACTTCGGTCGGAAGCGCGGCCGGGCCCGGGGAGAAGTTGTAGACGCGTTCGGCCAATGCACGCTGCATCATGCCGGCAAGAGCGGGATTCTGGGGATCGTTCATGAGACGGAATGGAAAAATGGCTGCCGGAGTTACCCAAGCAGCCATTATCCCTCAAACCCGCGCCCGGTTGGGCGCCCGGGGCCGGACCCCGGTGCCGCGCCGGCCCGCGCGAAGCGGCCTGACCGGCGCATTGAGGCGCATTGCCTCAGGCGGACCCTGCGGCGAAGATCACTTCGACGCGGCGGTGATTTCCTTCTCGGCGGCGTCACGCATCGACTTGCCGACCTGCGGACCGTACTTCTGCATCATCGAACCCCAGATCTCCTGGGTCGCCTTGCCCTGGTTGGCCATGAACTTCTGGCCGGTCGGCGACTTCAGGAACGTGGTCAGGTCCTTCAACTCCTGCGTGGAGTAGTACTTGCCAAAGGCGTCGTAGTGGGCCTGGATGGCATCCTTGCGGAAACCGTCAGTGTTGAATGCCGTGCCGGCGCCGTCGACCATGCGCTGGACCGCGCCGTTCTTCTTCAGCTTTTCAACCGCGGCCTGCTTTTGCTTGTCGTTCAGGGTCTTGTTCTCGACCAGAACCTGCTCCAGCACCAGCGGGGCTTCCTGCTTGGCACCTTGCTGCCAGTTTTCTGCCTGGCCCTTCACGGCCTGGTCAGCCTGCATGACGGAAAGCAGTTCCTTGATGGCTGCCGTCTTTTCCGCGTCCTGTGCATGGGCATGCTGCGCCACCATGAAGGTCGGAACGAAAGCGGCCAGAACAGCGATACGTCGAAAGGTTTTGAGCATTGTGACTCCCTGGTAAATACGTCCGTTTTAGTCCGGACAGCCGCAAGTCGAGTTCCGGCTGACGTCCTGTTGTTGCAACAATTTACGTTTTAACGCGCGATGGGGCCAATTGGTTACGAATTGGCGTCAGCATCGGCGTTACCGCCAGCCTCTTCCGTCTCTTCCGGGGTGGCGCCGTTGTCGGCATCGCTCTCGACGATGCGCTGCAGGCCAGACAACTTGGTGCCCTCGTCGACGTTGATCAGCGTGACACCCTGCGTGGCGCGGCCCATTTCACGGATTTCGGCGACGCGTGTACGGATCAGCACACCACCGGTAGTGATCAGCATGATTTCGTCGTCCGGCGAAACCAGCGCCGCCGCCACGACGCGGCCGTTGCGCTCGCTGGTCTGGATCGCGATCATGCCCTTGGTGCCGCGGCCGTGCCGAGTGTACTCGGCGATCGGCGTGCGCTTGCCGTAACCGTTCTCGGTTGCGGTCAGCACGCTGCCGCGCGCGCCCACCTCGGCTTCCTCGGCGGCTCCCTCCGCGGCTTCCGCCGGCGCCACCAGCATGGCGATCACCGCCTGGCCGTCTTCCAGGTTCATGCCGCGCACGCCACGCGCCTGGCGGCCCATCGGGCGAACGTCGTTCTCGTCGAAACGCACCGCCTTGCCGGCATCGGAGAACAGCATCACGTCGTGCTGGCCGTCGGTCACAGCGGCACCGATCAGGTAATCCCCCTCATCGAGGTCGACCGCGATGATGCCGGCCTTGCGCGGATTGGAGAACTCCGTCAGCGCCGTCTTCTTGACCGTGCCGCGGGCGGTGGTCATGAAGATAAAGTGCTCGGCGTCGAACTGGCGCACCGGCAGGATCACGTTGATCTTTTCGCCGTCCGACAGCGGGAACATATTGACGATCGGGCGGCCGCGCGAGTTGCGCGAACCCTGCGGCACCTCGTACACCTTCAGCCAGTACAGCCGGCCGCGGTTCGAGAAGCACAGGATGTAGTCGTGGGTATTGGCGACGAACAGGGTGTCGATCCAGTCGTCTTCCTTGGTCGCCGTTGCCAGCTTGCCGCGGCCGCCGCGCTTCTGCGCGCGGTACTCGGAGATCGGCTGGCTCTTCATATAGCCGCTGTGCGACAGCGTGACCACCATGTCCTGCGGCGTGATCAGGTCTTCGGTGTCCAGCTCGGTCGCGTTCAGTTCGATCTGCGAACGTCGGTCATCACCGAATTCGGCACGGATCGCCGTGAGTTCGTCGGTGATGATCGCCGTAATGCGCTCCGGCCGCGCCAGGATATCCAGCAGATCGGCGATTTCCGCCATGATGTCGCGGTATTCCTGGACGATCTTGTCCTGTTCCAGCCCGGTGAGGCGTTGCAGGCGCATTTGCAGGATTTCCTGCGCCTGGCCGTCGGACAGCTTGTAGAGGCCATCCGCCTGCATGCCGAAAACCGCCGGCAGGCCGTCCGGGCGATACGACGCGCGGCCGCCCGGGGTCTCACTTTCGGCTCGTGCCAGCATGTCGCGCACCAGGCCCGAATCCCAGGGCTTGGACATCAACTCTTGCTTGGCGATCGGCGGCGTCGGCGCCGCCTTGATGATGGCGATGAACTCGTCGATGTTCGCCAGCGCCACGGCCAGGCCTTCCAGCACATGGCCGCGCTCGCGCGCCTTGCGCAATTCGAACACGGTGCGGCGGGTCACCACCTCGCGGCGGTGCGCGAGGAAGTACTCCAGCATCTGCTTCAGGTTCAGCAGGCGCGGCTGGCGGTCCACCAGCGCCACCATGTTCATGCCGAACGTGTCCTGCAGCTGGGTGTTCTTATACAGGTTGTTGAGGACGACCTCGGGCACCTCGTTGCGCTTGAGCTCGATCACCACGCGCATGCCGGACTTGTCCGACTCGTCGCGGATATCCGAAATGCCCTCGACCTTCTTCTCCGTGACCAGCTCGGCGATGCGCTCCAGCAGGGTGCGCTTGTTCACCTGGTAGGGCAGCTCGTCGACGATGATCGCCTGGCGCTGACCCCGGTCGATGTCCTCGAAATGCGTCTTGGCGCGCATGACGACGCGGCCCCGACCGGTGCGGTAGCCTTCGCGCACACCCTGGATGCCATAGATAATGCCGGCGGTCGGAAAATCCGGGGCCGGAATCAATTCAATCAGCTCATCCACCGTCGCCTGCGGATTGCGCAGCAGATGCAGGCAGCCGTCTACGATTTCATTCAGGTTATGCGGCGGGATATTGGTGGCCATACCCACTGCAATACCGGAGGAACCGTTGATTAGCAGATTGGGAATACGGGCCGGGAGTATAGAAGGCTCTTTTTCAGAGCCGTCATAGTTGCTGTCGAAATCGACGGTTTCCTTGTCGATGTCGTGCAGCATCTCGTGGGCGATTTTCGACAGGCGGATTTCGGTATAACGCATGGCCGCGGCGTTATCGCCATCGACCGAGCCGAAATTGCCCTGCCCGTCCACCAGCATGTAACGCAGGGAGAAGTTCTGCGCCATGCGGACAATGGTGTCGTATACAGCAGTGTCACCGTGCGGATGGTACTTACCGATCACATCCCCGACGATACGGGCTGACTTCTTATAAGCACGGTTCCAGTCGTTGTTGAGCTCGTGCATCGCAAACAGCACGCGCCGGTGCACCGGTTTCAGGCCGTCCCGCACATCGGGAAGCGCGCGCCCCACGATCACGCTCATGGCGTAGTCGAGGTAAGAGCGGCGCATTTCCTCTTCGAGGGAGACCGGAAGGGTTTCTTTTGCGAATGGATCCATTGCGGCGTGGTTTATGCGGCAGGTTTAAGCGAATGACAGGCCCTTTTGCACGTGGCGCGGGCAGGCGCCTGACGGCTGGGCAACGTGCCATTCTAACATGCCGGCACCCCCGCCTTACCGTGCCGAAACAGGCCTGCCGAAGGTGGCCGGCGGCTCTGCCCAAAACCCGGAAACCCTGATGCCACAAGGCTTTGCGGGCGACACAAGACCTATGTTGCACAAACACCACAGGCCCAAAACCCATGGGGCGAATCGAATATATTTACTTCTTAGGAAACGACCCTTGTGGCACAATTCCCCAGCGAAGAGCCAGACATTGTTCGAAGTGGAGCATCCACCACATCGAGAATGTTATACTCCGAAGAATGTATGACTTGTTTTCGTCCATTTGCTCGCAGTAACCCTGCGGTGATCTCATCCTGAGAGGAGAAATATGAAAAAATTTGCCAAGCTCGCGCTCGTTGCAGCTACCGCAGTAATGGCTGCATCCGCTCAAGCCCAGTCCGTCCCCTACGAAAAGAAGGCAGTGAACGATAACTGGGGCAACGGTACGAGCGAGTACGTGTGGAAGAATGGCACGAACGAGCTCTGCTGGCGCGACAGCTCCTGGACCCCGGCCACCGCCAACGCCCTGTGCGACGGCGCCCTGGCCCCCGCAGCCCCGGCCGCTCCGGCACCGGCTCCGGTGGCACCGCCGGTCGTGTCGAGCGAGAAGGTCACTTTCGCTGCTGACACCCTGTTCGACTTCGACAAGGCTGTACTGAAGCCCGAAGGCAAGGCCAAGCTGGACGACCTGGTCTCGAAGCTGCAAGGCATCACCCTGGAAGTCATCATCGCCGTTGGCCACACCGACTCGTTCGGTTCGGACAAGTACAACGATCGCCTGTCGATCCGCCGTGCCGAATCGGTCAAGGCTTACCTGGTGAGCAAGGGCGTTGAAGCCAACCGTGTCTACACCGAAGGCAAGGGCAAGCGCCAGCTGAAGGTCGATCCGAAGTCGTGCAAGGGCAACCGCAAGGCCCAGATCGCCTGCCAGCAGCCGAACCGCCGCGTGGAAGTCGAAGTGGTCGGCACCCGCAGCGCACGTTAATCGGATACTTTCCGATCAAGAAAGCCCAGCGCAAGCTGGGCTTTTTTTTTGATACAGTTGCCCAGATACCTCCTCCGCCGGCGTGGGCAGTTGCCGCCGGCCCGTACACGATGACGTTGCCCTCCCAGACCCTGTCCGCCCATCCCGATCCGCTGCGCCGGAACGCAGACCCCAAGGAAATCGACAAGTTCAGCGAGCTCGCCCACCGCTGGTGGGATCCCGAGAGCGAGTTCAAGCCGCTGCACCAACTCAATCCGCTGCGCCTTGCATGGATCGACGGGATCGCCGGCCTGGCGGGCAAGCGCGTGGTCGACGTGGGTTGCGGTGGCGGCATCCTGTCCGAGAGCATGGCGCGCCTCGGCGCGACCGTGCGCGGCATCGATCTCTCCAGCAAGGCGCTGAAGGTCGCAGACCTGCACAGCCTGGAGTCCGGAGTTGCCGTGACCTACGAGGAGATCGCGGCAGAAGCGCTGGCGGCGCGCGAGCCCGCCAGCCTGGATGTCGTGACCTGCATGGAGATGCTGGAACACGTACCGGATCCGGCATCTATCGTGCAAGCCTGCGCGACGCTGGTGAAGCCGGGGGGCCACGTCTTCTTCTCGACCATCAACCGCAACCTGAAGGCCTACCTGCTGGCCATCGTGGGCGCCGAGTACGTACTGAACATGCTGCCGCGCGGCACGCACGACTATGACAAATTCATTACGCCATCCGAGCTGGCGCGCTTTGCCCGCAATGCCGGGCTGGACCTGGTCGAAATGCGCGGCATGACCTACAACCCGCTGTCGCAGGTCTACGCACTGGGCCGCGACACGGATGTGAACTACATGATGGCGTTCCGCCGGGTGGCGGCATGAATGGCAACATGAACACCGGCATCGCAGGCGTCTTCTTCGACCTGGACGGCACGCTGGCGGATACGGCCCCCGACCTGGCCGCCGCCGCCAACCGGCTCGTGATCGAGCGCGGCCGCCCACCGGTGGCGTACGAGAAGCTTCGCCCGGTCGCCTCGCATGGTGCGCGCGGCCTGCTCGGCGCGGCTTTCGGGCTGGTGCCGGAAGACGCTGAATTTCCGGCGCTGCGGGATATCTTTCTGGGTTATTACGAGGCCGACATCGCCGTCCACACCCGACTGTTCGATGGCATGCCGCAAGTGCTGTCGGCTCTGGAAGCGGCCGGCATCCCCTGGGGCATCGTCACCAACAAGATCGCGCGATTCACGGTGCCGCTGGTCGCCGCCATCGGACTGGCGCCGCGCGCCAGTGCCGTGGTCAGCGGCGACACCACTGCCCATGCCAAGCCCCACCCTGCCCCGCTGCTGCACGCCGCGGCCAGCGCTGGCGTCGATCCACGCCGCTGCGTGTACGTGGGCGACGACCTGCGCGACATCCAGGCGGGCAAGGCCGCCGGCATGATGACCGTCACGGCCGCCTATGGATACTGCGGCGACGGCGAGCCGCCGGAGGCATGGGGCGCCGACCACCTGGTGTGGCATCCGGCCGAACTGATCCCCCTGCTGGTACCCGCGGCCGTCTGCTAGCGGCGTGGCGGCCAGCGCACAGCTGGCCGGCATTGAACTCCTCGCGACACTTTCCGTCCAACGGGGTACAATCTTCTTCTAACTGGGGCCGACCTGGTTTCGACGTGGGTTACAAAGCAGTGGAGGGCATACCGAGGACCCGTCACCTCGTTAATCAATGGGAATGCAATAACTGCTAACGACGAACGTTACGCACTGGCAGCCTAAGGGCCGCCGTCCTCGCACTGGCTCGCTGACGGGCTAGGGTCGCAAGACCACGCGAGGTCATTTACGTCAGATAAGCTCCGGAAGTGTCACGGGTCCGGAGACGAAAATTTAGTGACTCGCCGTCGTAGAGCGTGTTCGTCCGCGATGCGCCGGTTAAATCAAATGACAGAACTAAGTATGTAGAACTCTCTGTGGAGGGCTTGCGGACGCGGGTTCGATTCCCGCCGGCTCCACCAGCTAAACACTTCGGAGACCTCCATCTCCGAAGCCCGGGAAACCCGTGATGACCAGCGTCTTCACGGGTTTTTTGTTTCCGGGCGCATGCGGCGCGGCATGGCTAATTCCCGGGCATTCTCGGAAAAGTCCGAACGGGCGGCAAAGCTTCGCTCCATAGAATGGTCGCACCGATCATTCCGCCTGCCCCGCCATGCGCCGATTGCACTGCCTGATTGCCTGCCTCTTACTTCTGATCGTTGCCACCGGCCCTGCCCGCGCCTGCACCGGAACGGGTGTCACCTCGATCATGAACTTGCCCGCAAACCTCGAGATTCCGCGGGACCTGCCGGTGGGCGCCATCATCTTTGACACGGGTTGGGTCGGAACCAACTCCGCCTACATCCAATGCAACCCGTATGAAGCATGGAGCTATGGTTACGCGACGCCGATGACGCCAACCGGGATCGCGGGCGTGTATGAGACCGGCGTTCCCGGAATCGGCATCAAGATTGCCTGGTCCAATGTGATTGCCGACAGGCCGGGCGACATCAACCAGGCCATGATCCAGAACTGGCCGCGCGCCCAGCTGACCATGCCGTACCTGAACGGCGTCTACCTGCCGCCCGCACTCTATCGGGCGCAATTCATCAAGACGGGAGAGACCAGCCCCGGCGTCATCTCGTTCCAGAACCCGACCGCGTCAGCAGTGTATGGCGGAGTCGTTGCAGCCTCGACGTTCTTCACGAGCACGCAAATCAACGTGAAAACCGCCAGTTGCCGCGTGACGAACAGCAATATTGTCGTCAAGCTGCCGACGACCAGCGCGCAGAGCCTCGCCGCGGTCGGGTCGACGCAGGGTGCCACGCCGTTCACCATCTCGCTGGTGTGCGACGCGAACATCAACCTCCACTACGACATCGACGGTCCGGCCGATCCCGCCAATGGTCCCGGCGTGCTCGCCAACGGGACCGGCAGCGGAATGGCGACAGGCGTGGGCGTGCAGGTCTTGCAGGGCGCCGCGCCGATCAGCCTTGGCACCGTCATGGACGCCGGCATCAGGACGAACAGCGACAACCAGGCGATCAGCATTCCGATGACTGCGCGGTACTACAAGACCAGCCCCGTGGTATCGAGCGGACTCGTCAATGCCGTTGCGACGTTTTCGATGAGCTACCAGTAGCGCTTGTCGGGCCGGGAAAGGCGACCGCCGCGCATTCGCAGCGACAGAGCGTTACCTCGGGCATCCGGACGACTACAATACTCAGTTCAGCCGAAGCCATAAGCGCCTTTCCCCATGTCCGACTATCCCCGCTATACCCTCAACCGTGCCATGGTCGCGCTGGTTCCGGAACAGCCGTTCCTGGACTGGATCCAGACAGTCGATCCGCAGCCGGTTGTCGGTCTCACGCTGGAGCAGGTGCGCGAGGACCAGAGCGTATTCCTGCTGCCCGAAGAACTCGCGGATACGCATGCCAACGCGGTCCACTGGGTCGAAAAGCGCTGGCAGGAATTCTTCGAATTCATGCTGGGCGAGTGGTTCGACGACTCGCTTTGGCCGGAGACCCTGACGCTGGACATGTTCCGGGAGTGGTTCAGCATCCGCTACCACTCCATGGTCTTCGACATGGCGCCGGATGCGCCGATGCTGCATGAAGACTGGGACGAGGACGACGACTCGCCGGACATGCTGCACTAGTTGTGCTTCAGCGGCGCTGCCACGTGCGGGGCATATGATTGGGACGACGACATCAGCGGGCCACCATGGCGCGTTTTTCATGCCCGCCGGGTGCGTATCGGAGGTGCCGGTTTCGGCATGAGCGCGGCAACTGCCGAAAATTTGCCCTGCGCATTCGGAATTTTCCGGCCATGGGCGCAAGCGGTACCAATACAGTTGGCTCGTCCTTTAACCGGCAGGCCGCGCCAGCTCCAGCGAACGCGAATTGGCAACCCACGGCCACCGCCAGCCCGTAACCGCTGAAACCTATGCACAACGCTCCACCCATCGGTATCCGACTGCTCGATGCCCTCAAACGCTGGCTTCTTGTGCTCGCGTGCCTAGCATCCCCGCACCTCGCCCATGCCGGCTGCACTGCCACGCCTGCCATGCCTTTTCTGCAGACCATGAACAATATGGCGGTGGCGGCCAACCTGCCGGTCGGAAGCGCCATCCCCGGCACCATCCGCAATTACACTTTCAGTGGCAATTGCACGGTGACCTGGCCGTCCGTGGTTGCCGGCGCACAGATCATTTCCTGCTATTACGGTTCGGGCACTGAAGTGATGCCCGGCGTCTACTCCACCGGCGTAGCCGGCATCGGCATCCGGCTACGCAATGCCGCGGGACAGCCGATGACAAATGCCTCGGGGGTCAAATGCGATACGCGCTCGGCCAACCTGGGCACGCTCAACGCGGACATGACCTATTCCATATCGGTTTCGGTGGAATTCGTGAAGACTGGGACCATCTCCGCGGGAAATCTCGATCCGGCACAGACTCGCTTCGGCTTTGGTGTCTACCAGGGCTCGACGGCAGGCGCGCTTGGCGGCGGCGACGTCAACTACATCGGCTTCTCGGGCAGTGCCTCGCCGCGCGAGATTGCCTGCAATGTCAATTACCCCGCCGTGGTGACATTGCCCAATGTCAGTGCCAGCACGCTGGCTAACCAAGGAGCCGCCGGTAACACGCCCTTCACGATCCAGCTGACCTGCAGCGGCGCTGCCATCGTGGGCCTGACGCTGGACGGCGCGGGTGGCACGCCCGTGCAATCGGCACCGAATGGCCTCCTTGGCATCGCTAACGCCGGTATGAGCGGCATGGCCAGCGGTGCCGGCGTGCAGATCGTCAACGCCACCGGCAGCGAACCCGTGCCGCTGCAAGTACGCAATGCCATGGGCAACATTGCCGCCAATGTGCCTTCCACCTACCGCTTCGGTGCGCGCTATGTCTCGCTGGGGGGCGCGCCTTCGCCTGGCAGCGTATCGAGCGCCATGATATTTACGCTGGACTACCAGTAAACGAAACGCGGCGCCGCCAGGCGCCGCTTCGGCTTGCGCCGGACCATCTGCCCGCCGTCAGAGGAACCTGTCAAGCAGCTTGCGGCTGTGCTTGTCGAGCGCCATCAGGTCCCGGATCAGGTAGTGGATCCCATGGCTGTCCGACACCATCAGCGTGTTGCCGGACAGGCGCCGGATTGCCTCTTCCCCACGCAGCACGAGCGAGGTCTGCCCGCGATCGGTCTGCACGGTCCACACGCTCGGCGTGGCAAACGTCGATACCTCGACGATGCGCTCGATCTCCGGCATGAATTCGCGCGACGCGAGTTCTTCCTCGATCATGCCGCGCTCGGCGGCAGGCAGGGCTTCAAGCCGCGGAATCCATACCACCTCATGCCCGTCGGCGCTCATCATGCCGATACCGCCTTGCGGCGCGGAGATCGGGAAGGCCCGTACCGGCACCACCCCTTCATAAACCGTACCGTCGCCATGGATCAGCGTCAGGCGGCCGAATGCATTGCGCGACAGCGTGAACGTCGCGCTGGCTGCGGCATTGATGTCAGCCAAAGTCATGTCAGTGGGCATTGGCCACCTCCGGCAGTTCGGTCACGGCTTCACGCTCGTCGTCATCCTCGGTATCGACATTGCGCGCCTGCGCCTGGTAGAGCTTGTAGTACGCGCCCTCGCGCAGCAGCAGTTCGTCGTGGCTGCCGACTTCGACGATCTTGCCGCGGTCCATCACCACCAGGCGATCGGCCTTGCGCAGCGTCGACAGCCGGTGTGCGATGGCGATGGTGGTACGGCCCTGCACCAGGTTGTCGAGCGCCTTCTGGATTTCCTTCTCAGTCTGCGTGTCGACCGATGACGTGGCCTCGTCCATGATCAGGATGCGCGGGTTGATCAGCAGCGCACGCGCGATCGAGATGCGCTGGCGCTCGCCGCCCGACAAGGCCTGGCCGCGCTCCCCTACCAGCGAGTCGTAGCCGTGCGGCAGGCGCAGGATGAACTCGTGCGCATGCGCCGCGCGCGCGGCAGCGATGATCTCCTCGCGCGTGGCATCCGGCTTGCCGTAGGCGATGTTGTCGGCGATGGTGCCGAAGAACAGGAACGGCTCCTGCAGCACCAGGCCGATATGGCGGCGGTACTCGGACACCGGCAGCGAGCGGATATCGACGCCGTCGACACGGATCGCCCCTTCGGAAACATCGTAGAAGCGGCAGATCAGGTTGACCAGCGTGCTCTTGCCCGAGCCGCTGTGTCCGACCAGGCCGATCATCTCGCCCGGGGCGATCGACAGGTCCAGCCCGCGGATCACCGCCCGGTTGCCATAGCGGAAGCCGAGGTCGCGCATGTCGATGGCGCCTTCGACCTTGTCGAGCTTCGCCGGACGCACCGGCTCGGGCACGCTCGAGACATGGTCAAGGATGTCGAAGATCCGCTTGGCGCCCGCCGCGGCCTTCTGCGTCACGGAAACGATGCGACTCATCGAATCGAGGCGCGTATAGAAGCGGCTGATATAGGTCAGGAAGGCAACCAGCACGCCCACCGTGATGGCGCTGTGCGACACCTGCCAGATGCCGAACACCCACACGATCAGCAGCCCGATCTCGGTCAGCAGCGTCACCGTCGGCGTGAACAGCGACCACACCGCGTTGACGCGGTCATTGATCGCCAGGTTGTGCTTGTTGGCCTCGTGAAAGCGCGTCACCTCCCGCTTCTCCTGGGCAAAAGCCTTGACCACGCGGATGCCGGGGATGGTGTCGGCGAGCACGTTGGTGATCTCAGACCAGATGCGGTCGATCTTCTCGAAGCCGTGGCGCAGGCGGTCGCGCACCAGATGGATCATCCAGGCGATGAACGGGAGCGGCACCAGCGTGACCAGCGCCAGCCAGGGGTTAATCGAGACCAGGATCACCGCCGTCATCACGATCATCAGCACGTCGGTGGCGAAGTCCAGCAAGTGCAGGGAAAGAAACACGCAGATGCGGTCGCTTTCCGAGCCGATGCGGGCCATCAGGTCGCCGGTGCGCTTGCCGCCAAAATATTCCAGCGACAGCTTCAGCAGATGTTCATAGGTCGTTGTGCGCAGATCGGCACCGATGCGCTCGGATACACGCGCCAGCAGATAGGTGCGCGCCCATCCCAGGCTCCACGCCACGAGCGCGGCGCCGAGCAGGCCGCCCAAGTACATGCGCACCAAGTTGTAGTCGATCGGCACGCCGTTCTGATATGGAATCAGCACCTTGTCCATCAGCGGCATGGTCAGGTACGGCGGTACCAGCGTGGCGCCGGTGGAAAACAGCGTCAGCATGAAGCCGGCCAGCAGTTGCCAGCGGTAGGGCTGGGCAAAGCGCCACAGGCGCAGCAGCGCCCAGGTCGACGGCGGCGTTTCCAGCTCGCGGTTGCATTGCGGGCACTCTTCCTCATCTGGCGGCAGCGGTGCCTTGCAGGTCGGGCAAGCCACTTCGCCCTGCTCGCTTACCTGGGCCGCCGAGGTTGCGTCGCGGCGCGTTTCGAACTGGTCGGCCAGCCGCAGCGCGGCAGGATTGTAACCAAGCGTATATCGCCAGCTGGCCAGCCGCCCCCCGGGGCCGGCCAGTTCGAGAGTGCCAACCCCCGCATGATCGGTATGGGACAGGCGCAGTTCGGGCGAGATGCTCCATTCGCGCACATTTTTTTCACCCGGCGCCCGGGCGACGATGCGCTGGTCCGTCACAACCAGCCACCCTTGGGTAAAATGCAGCCTCGCGTCGAGGTCCAGCATCAGTCCGGCCAGGACGTTCTCGCCGGAACGGAGCCACGTTCCGGATTCGGCACGCCACGGCTCGTCGGAGGCGGGGGTGTTGAGGGCAGGCAGGGAGGACTGGGTCATGGATGGCGCGGCATGCAGCGTCCAGGGGAAAAGGACATAACTTGAAACAAATTTAGGCCGGGCGCGCACTAGCTGCCCGTGAATTCGCCCGCAGTATACATAACGACGCAAATAACAGCGAACCCGCGGGTTGCCCTGATGCACTGCACAATCACTTTTAATCGAAGAAAGTCAACCTGTACTAAGCTGTAACGTTATTGAAAGGTTAGGCTTCCATTTCTCGGGCGTTCCGCCCACTGCCTCAAGCAAATTCAATGAAAAAGAAGGACATTGAGATTTTCGATGTCATGTCGCTGCGCGGCCCGAATATGTGGACATATCGGCCCGTCCTGGAGGCATGGGTCGATATCGGGGAACTGGAGGACTTTCCCTCCAACACGATTCCGGGGTTCTACGAGCGCCTGTCGGCCTGGCTGCCATCGCTGATCGAGCATCGCTGCAGCATCGGCGAGCGCGGCGGCTTCCTGCAGCGCCTGAAGGAAGGCACCTGGCCGGGCCATATCCTGGAACACGTGACGCTTGAGTTGCAGAACCTGGCGGGCATGCCCGGCGGCTTCGGCAAGGCGCGCGAGACCCCTGTGCGCGGCGTGTACAAGGTGATCGTCCGTGCGTGGCACGAGGAAGTCACCCGCGCCGCCCTGTTCGCCGCTCGCGACCTGGTCATGGCCGCGATCGAGGACCGTCCCTTCGACGTCCCCGCCGCCGTGGACCACCTGCGCCGCCTGGTCGACGAACATTGCCTCGGCCCCAGCACCGCGTGCATCGTCGATGCCGCGGACGACCGGGACATCCCCGCCATCCGCCTGTCGGACGGCAACCTGGTCCAGCTGGGCTACGGTGCGCGCCAGCGCCGCATCTGGACCGCCGAGACCGACCGCACCAGCGCCATCGGCGAGAGCATCTCGCGCGACAAGGACCTGACCAAGAGCCTGCTGGAGTCGTGCGGCGTGCCGGTGCCGGAAGGCCGCATGGTTGACTCGCCGGAAGACGCCTGGGGCGCCGCCGAAGACATCGGCGTGCCGGTGGTGGTGAAGCCCTATGACGGCAACCACGGCCGCGGCGTCTTTACCAACCTGATCACCCGCGAGGAAGTCGAGACCGCGTACGCGGTCGCCCTGGAAGAAGGCAGCGGCGTCATTGTCGAGCGCTTCATCCCAGGCAACGAACACCGCCTGCTGGTGGTGGGCGGCCGCATGGTCGCCGCCGCGATGGGCGAGACCGCCTGCGTGGTCGGCGACGGCAAGTCCACCATCGACGAGCTGATCGAACTGCAGATCAATTCCGATCCGCGCCGCGGCAGCACCGAAGACCATCCGCTGAACCGCGTGCGCCTGGATTCCGCCGCGCGCCTGGAGCTGAAGCGCCAGGGCATGGACGGCAGCTCGGTGCCGGCGGAAGGCCGCACCGTGCTGATCCAGCGCAACGGCAACGTCGCCTTCGACGTGACCGACCGCGTTCACCCGAGCGTGGCCGCGCATGCGTCGCTGGCCGCGCGCGTGGTTGGCCTGGATATCGCTGGCGTGGACCTGGTGGCCGAGGACATCTCGCGCCCACTGGCCGAACAGCGCGGGGCCATCGTAGAGGTCAACGCCGGCCCCGGCCTGCTGATGCACATCAAGCCGGCCGAAGGCACGCCGCGTCCGGTTGGCCGCGCCATCGTCAACCACCTGTTCCCCGAGTCCGAGCAGGACGACTGCGGCCGCATCCCGGTGGTCGGCGTGACCGGCACCAACGGCAAGACCGTGGTGGCGCGCCTGGTCGCCCGCCTGCTGCAGCTGTCGGGCAAGCATACCGGCCTGGCCTGCAGCGACGGCCTGTTCCTGGACCGGCGCCTGGTGCAGAGCGGCGACCGCGCCAACTGGGACGCCGGCCACCGCATCCTGATGAACCGCGCGGTCGAGGCCGCCGTGTTCGAGAACGACAGCGGCAGCATCCTGTCCGAAGGCCTGGTCTATGACCGTTGCCAGGTCGGCGTGGTCACCAACTTCGACCAGCCCGACCACCTCGGCGACTACTACGTCGAGGACGAGGACCGCATGTACAACGTGCTGCGCACGCAGGTCGACGTGGTGCTCAAGGACGGCGCCGCCGTGCTGAACGCACGCGACGAACGCCTGGTCGAGATGGCCGGGTTGTGCGACGGCGACGTGATCTTCTTTGGCCTGACGCCCGAATTGCCCGCGATCATGTCGCACCGCGCCGCAGGCAAGCGCGCCGTGTATGTGCGCGAAGGCAAGATCGTGCTGGCGGTCGGCAGCAAGGAAACGCCGCTGGTCGACGTGGCCGCGGTGCCGCTGACCTACGCCGGCCGCGTGGCGTTCCAGGTAGAGAACGTGCTGGCGGCCGTGGCCGCGGGCTGGGCGCTGGGCATCTCCAACGACCTGATCCGCGCCGGCGTGGTGACCTTCGACGTCGGCCAGGTCGACGTGCCGGGCCGCTTCACGTTGTTCGAGCGCAACGGTGCCACCGTGGTCATCGACGACGCCCACAACGCCCCCGCGCTGGAAGCGCTGGCGGCCGCGCTGGAGCGCTTCCCGTCCGAGCGTCGCATGGTGGTCTACGGTGCCGGCGTGCAGCGCCGCGACCAGGACCTGGTGCGCCAGGGCAAGGTGCTGGGCAAGCATTTCGACCGCGTCTTCCTGTGCGAAGATCGCAGCGTCAAGCGCGCCCTGCCCGATGCCGAGGCACGCGCGCTGCTCAAGCAAGGCCTTTATGAAGGCCGCCGCGTGACCAAGATCATCGACGAAGGCGCACGCGCCAATGCTATCGAGGCAGCGCTCGGCCAGTTGGTGCCAGGCGACCTGCTGGTACTGCAGTGCGACGAGGCCGCCACCGCTGCCACCGTCGACCTGGTGCACCACTGGATGGGCCAGCCTGCGCGCCGCGCCTGACGCGGCGTCTGAAACAGCGCATAGAAGACACGGAACCGTTCCATGGAAGTCTCCCGTATCCGGGCCCTGCGGGGCCCGAACCTGTGGTGCCGCCACACCGCCATTGAAGCCATCGTGGCCTGCCAGGACACCGCCGACATGCTGTCGGCCCTGCCCGGCTTTGAAGACCGGCTGCGCGCCCGTTTCCCAGAGGTCGGGCCATTACACCCGGACGAGGAAGCGGGCGAGATGTCGCTGGCCCACGTGCTGGAAATGACGGCGCTGCGCCTGCAGGCCGCCGCCGGCTGCCCGGTCACCTTCAGCCGCACCGCGCAGACGGTGGAGCCCGGCACCTACCAGGTGATCGTGCAATACAGCGAGGAAGAGGTCGGCCGGCTGGCGTTCGAGCTGGCCGAGGCCCTGTGCCTGGCCGCGCGCGACGACACGCCGTTCGACCTGGCCGACGCGCTGCACCGTCTGCGCGACCTGGACGAAGACGTGCGGCTGGGGCCCAGCACCGGCTCGATCGTTTACGCCGGCGTGGCGCGCGGCATCCCCTACCGGCGCCTGACGCAGGGCTCGATGGTGCAGTTTGGCTGGGGCAGCAAGCAGCGCCGCATCCAGGCCGCCGAGACCGACCGCACCAGCGCCGTGGCCGAATCGATCGCGCAGGACAAGGAACTGACCAAGAGCCTGCTGCACGCCGCCGGCGTGCCGGTGCCGCTGGGCCGCTCGGTGCGCAGCGCCGAGGAAGCCTGGGCCGCCGCGCAGGAAATCGACGCCGCGGTGGTGGTCAAGCCGCGCGACGGCAACCAGGGCAAGGGCGTGGCCGTGCGCATCCGCACCCGCGAGGAAGTCATGACGGCCTACGAGGTCGCCTCGGACATCAGCTCCGACGTGATCGTCGAGCGCTACATCCCGGGCCACGACTTCCGCCTGCTGGTGGTCGGCAAGCAACTGGTGGCGGCCGCGCGCCGCGACCCGCCGCAAGTCACCGGCGACGGCGTGCACACCGTGCGCGAGCTGGTCGAGGAAGTGAACCGTGACCCGCGCCGCGGCGAAGGCCATGCCACCTCGCTGACCAAGATCCGCTTTGACGATATCGCGCTGGCGGTCCTGGCCAAGCAGAACCTGACCGCCGATTCCGTGCCGGCCAAGGGCACGCGCGTGGTGCTGCGCAACAACGCCAACCTGTCCACCGGCGGCAGCGCCACCGACGTGACCGACGACGTCCACCCGGACATCGCCGCGCGCGCCGTGGCCGCAGCGCAGATGGTGGGCCTGGACATTGCCGGCGTCGACGCGGTGTGCGAGACCATGCTCAAGCCGTTCGAGGAACAGGCCGGCGGCATCGTCGAGGTCAACGCCGCGCCGGGCCTGCGCATGCACCTGCAGCCTTCCTACGGCAAGGGCCGCGCGGTGGGCGAGGCCATCATCTCGACCATGTTCTCCGATGGCGACGATGGCCGTATCCCGGTGGTGGCCGTCTCCGGCACCAACGGCAAGACCACGACCGTGCGCCTGATCACCCATGTCATGGCCACCAGCGGCCTGCGCATGGGCATGACCGGCACCGACGGCGTCTACATCCAGGGCGAGCGCATCGACACCGGCGACTGCAGCGGCCCGCGCAGCGCGCGCAACGTGCTGCTGCACCCCGACGTGGACGCAGCCGTGTTCGAGACCGCGCGCGGCGGCCTGCTGCGCGAGGGCCTGGCCTTCGACCGCTGCGACGTGGCCGTGGTGACCAATGTCGGCGAGGGCGACCATCTGGGCCTGTCGTTCATCAACTCGGTGGAAGACCTGGCCGTGCTCAAGAGCGTGATCGTGCAGAACGTCGCGCCGCACGGCATGGCCGTGCTCAATGCCGCCGACCCGATGGTGGTGCGCATGGCCGACGCCTGTCCCGGCAGCGTGACCTTCTTCGCGCACGATCCCAACCAGCCGGCGATGGCCACGCATCGCGCGCAAGGCAAGCGCGTAGTCTTCGTCGACGGCGCCGAGATCGTGGCGTCGGAGGGCGATACCCAGGTGCGCATCGCGCTGGCGGAGATCCCGCTGACGCGCAACGGCACCATCGGCTTCCAGGTCGAGAACGCGATGTCGTCGATCGCCGCGGCCTGGGCGCTGGGCATCGACTGGACCGTCATCCGCCGCGGCCTGGCCACCTTTGTCAACGACGCCGCGACAGCTCCGGGCCGCTTCAACGTGTTTGACTACAAGGGCGCCATGCTGATCGCCGACTACGGCCACAACCCGGACGCGATCCAGGCGCTGTGCAACGCGGTCGAAACCATGCCGGCCGGCCGCCGCGTGGTCGTGATCAGCGGTGCGGGAGATCGCCGCGACGAGGACATCCGCCGCCAGACGCAGATCCTGGGCGGTGTGTTCGACGAAGTGGTGCTGTACCAGGACCAGTGCCAGCGCGGGCGTGCCGATGGCGAGGTGCTGGCGCTGCTGCGCGAGGGCCTGCAAGGCGCGCAGCGCACCAGCCAGGTCGAGGAAATCCGCGGGGAATTCGTGGCGATCGATACCGCGTTGTCGCACCTGAAGTCGGGCGACCTGTGCCTGATCCTGGTGGACCAGGTGGAAGAGGCGCTGGGGCATATCGCCGGGCGCATCGCGCAGGGCTGAGCGTGCGGGCCGGCGACGGCCCGCATCGCCGGCAAAAAAAGAGCCAGCTCTCCGGAGCTGGCTCTTTTGCTTTGGCAGCGGTGTGGCTCAGTGCCTGCCCGGCAGCGACAGCTTGCGCTCCAGCATATGCTGCAGCCCTGACAACCCCGTGCTCAACACCCAGTAGATCGCTGCCACCGCCAGGTACAGCGGCAACGGCTGGTACGTCGCCGCGATCACCTCCTGCGCGGTGCGCAGCAACTCGGTCACGGTAATCACCGACACCAGCGACGTATCCTTGATCAGGCTGATCAGGCTGTTCGACAGGCTCGGCACCGCCAGCCGCAGCGCCTGCGGGCCCACCACGAAGCGCAGCGCCTGCGCTGGCGTCAGCCCCAGGCTGTAAGCCGCCAGCCACTGGCCGCGCGCCACGCCGAGGATGGCGCCGCGCATGCTTTCCGACAGGTAGGCCCCGACATTCAGGCTCAGCGTCAGCACGCCGGCCGGCGTGGGTTCCAGCGCGATGCCGATGCCCGGCAGCCCGTAGTAGACGACAAAGATCTGCACCAGCAGCGGCGTGCCGCGCATGATGCTGACGTAGGTGCGCGCCGCCGCCTTGAGCGCGCGGCTGTGGCTGATGCCCATCAGCGCGACCACGGTGCCGAGCACCAGCCCGAACAGCATCGACCACAGTGCGAACTTGATGGTCAGCAGCGTGCCCTGCAGCAGCACGGGCAGGGAATCGATGACGAGCTGGAGAGCGGACATGGGCGTGGCGGCGGGCTAATGGTAAAAAACAACGCGGCGCGGCAGCCGTGCAGGCCGCCGCGCCGCGACATGATACCGCCGTGCTTGCTTGACCGGCTTGCCTGACCGGACTTGACCGGCTTACTTGACCGGCTTGCCGGCGGGCTTGGTCACGTCGGTGCCGAACCACTTCACCGACAGCTTGCCAAGCGTGCCGTCCTTGCCCAGGTCTTCCAGCGCATGGTTGATGGCCTGCGCGAACTTGGGGTTGTCCTTGCGGAACGGGATGGCCACCTGGGTGGTGGCACCCGCCACGATCGCGCCCGGACGCAGCGGCAGGTTGGCGGTCTTGACCAGGTAGGCGACCATCAGCCGGTCGTTCAGCGCGGCGTCGACGCGCTGTGCCGCCAGGTCGCGCAGGTACTCAGGCGCGCCGGGATAAGTCTTGACGTCGATGCCCGCCACCGCCTTGGCCAGTTCGTTGTAATTGCTGCCCAGGCTGACGCCGAGCTTGTGGCCCTTCAGGTCTTCCAGCGACTTGAACTGGCGCTTGTCGTCCTTGCGCTGGATCAGTTGCGCATCCGAGTAGACGTAGGGCGTGGAAAAGTCCAGCACCTGCTGGCGCTGCGGCGTGACGTTGACCTGGTTGACGATTACGTCGAACTTGCCCGCCTGCAGGCCGGCGATGATGCCGCTCCATTCCGTGGTGACGAACTCGGGCTTGACCCCCAGCTTGCCCGCCACCGCACGAGCCACGTCGACATCAAACCCTTCCAGCTCGTTCTTGGCGCCGCGGAAGCCGAACGGCGGGTATGTGCCCTCCAGGCCGATCTTGAGCACGCCAGCCTGCTTGACGGTATCGAGCAGGTCGGCGGCATGGGCCGCGGTGGCAGCCAGGCCGGCCCCGGCCATCAGCGAGGCCGCCAGCAGCGACTTGAACCAGCCAGAACGAATCGATCGCATATGTTCTCCAGTGAATGCGGATAAGCAGTAGGTGGGCAGACAACGCCTTCTGGCCTCTCGTGGAGAGCTGCCGGCCGCTTGTGCTGCTATGAGCCTATATCGGGCTCAACACTACCGCAAACACTATCGAGGACAAAATAACGATTCATTATGGCTATATAACCGCCGGGGCGACCCATACTCCACGGCGGCAACGCCCTGCCCCGTTACTGGTAGGCCTTGTCATTGGGCGCCGCGAACAGCGCCTTCATGTCAGCAGACAGCGGGTAGTTCATGTTGATGTTGCGCGGCGGGATCGGCGACATGAACCACTTGTTGTAGAGCTTCTCCGCGCGGCCGCTGGTCTGCAGGTCGGCGATCACGCCGTCGGTAAGCTTCTTGAACGAAGGATCGTCCTTGCGGAACATGCAGGCGTAGTTCTCGGTCTGCAGCGGCGCGCCCACCACTACCCAGTCGCCGGCGCTCTTGGCCTTGGTGCGCTCGCCATACAGCAGCGGCTCGTCCATGACGAAGGCCGCGGCGCGGCCGCTTTCCAGGATCAGGAAGGACTGGCCATGGTCCTTGGTGCTGATCAGGTTCATGTTCATGGTCTTCTCGCCGTTCATCTTGACCAGCAGGCGCTCGCCGGTGGTGCCGGCGGTGGTGACCACGTTGCGGTCCTTCAGGTCGGCGAACTCCTTCACGCCCGAATCCTTCTTCGTCAGCATCTTGATGCCGTAGACGAACAGGCTGTTGGAGAATGCCACCTGTTTCTGGCGCTCCAGGTTATTGGTGGTGCTGCCGCATTCGATGTCGATGGTGCCGTTCTGCACCAGCGGGATGCGGTTCTGCGAGGTGATCGGCGTCAGCCGCACCTGCAGGCTGGGCATCTTCAGCTCGCTCTTCACCTTGTCGACGATCTGCAGCAGGATCTCGTGCGAGTAGCCCATCACCTCCTTGCCGTCGGTGTACGAGAACGGGATCGACGATTCGCGGTAGCCCAGCGAGATCACGCCGCTGTCCTTGATCTTCTTCAGCGTGTCGCCGTCGGCGGCGTGGGCCACGCCGGAGGCCAGCAAAAGCGCGGCGGCCGCGAGCATGCGGCGGGCGTCAGGACGGATGGCAAGGCGGGTGTGCAGTGGCTTCATGTCGCGCTCCTTGTAGGGGCTTGGTCATTGAGGCTCGCTTCCTCGAGGTAATGCGAACTCACGGGTATTGCAGGAACCATTGCTGCATGCTCGCGCGCTACGCGCGCGCGGCATCGAAATCTGCGGCGTCGAGGGCCGGACGGCGCCCTGCCAGACGGTCGGCCAGCAGGCCGGCGCTGCCCATCGCCAGCGTAAATCCCAGCGCGCCGTGGCCCAGGTTCAGCCACAGCCCGGATACGCGCGACGGCCCGATCAGCGGCAGCCCGTCCGGCGTGGCCGGGCGCAGCCCCGCCCACGGCTGCAATTGCGCCAGCGGCAGGTCCGGCACGATGCCGTCGAACAGTGCGCGCGTCTGCGCCACCAGCGTGCCGACCCGCTCCGGGTCGATGCGGGTGCCGCCGCGCACCAGGTCGGCCATGCCCGCCACCCGCAATGTATTGCCGATCCGCGCGTAAACGATCTTGTTGGCGAAATCCGTCACGCTGATATGCGGCGCGCGCGTGCCGCTGGCCAGCGGCACGGTGATGCTATAGCCCTTGAGCGGCCACAGCATCGGCCGCACGCCCAGCGGGCGCAGCAGCGGCACGCTGCCGATGCCGCCCGCGACCACGACCACGTCCGCCGGCACCTCGCCAGCGTCGGTGCGCACGCCGGTCACGCGCCCGCCCTGCTGCATCAGCCCCTGCACCACGGTGCCGAAGCGCAGGGACACCCCAGTGCGGCCGCCGCCGTGTTGCAGCAACCGTGCCAGCGACACGCAGAAGCGGTGGCAATCTCCCACCTCCTCGCTCGGCGTGTAGATGGCGCCCGCAATCTCGTTTCGGATGCCGGCCAGGGCCGGCTCCAGCGCGACGCAGGCATCGCGGTCGAGTGCCTTCTGCTCGCAACCCAGGCTGGCCTGGTAATCCAGCAGCCGGCAGGCCGAGGCGAACGCCGCTTGGTCGCGGTGCACCACCAGCTTGCCGCGCCGCGCAAAATCGAAGCCAAACCCACTGTCCTTATGCTCATGCTGCGCCACGAACGCCTGCAACTGGTCGCGCGAATAGAAACCCAGGCGCAGCAGCTTGCGCGTGGTGGCCTCGCTGGTGCTGGCATTGCAGGCGCCCATGAAGGCGGCCAGCCAGCGCCATTGCGCGGGATCGGCCACCGGGCGGAAGCGCATCGGCGAATCACGCCGCAGCAGCCAGCCCGGCACCTTGCCCATCACGCCCGGCCCGGCGAGCGGCGCCACGTAGCTGTAGCTGAGCTGCCCGCCATTGGCAAAGCTGGTTTCCTCGCCCGGGCCCCGGTGCCGCTCCAGCACCGTCACCGCATGCCCGTCCTGGGCCAGGCGCCACGCCGTCGTCATGCCAACCACGCCAGCGCCCACGATCACTACCCGCATTGCCATCCTTCACATCAAAAGGCCGATGCCAGAGGGTAGAACAGTGGCGCCGGCTTGCCCAATGCGAATACGTGCCAGAATATGTCTTCAGGCTATGGATGGCCTGTACGCCGAATTCCCGAATTCCCGAATTCCCGAATTCCCGAATTCCCGCACCCCCGCAATCCCGACGCCCCAGCTCCCATGCGCCTGCGCCAGATCGAAGTCTTCCGCGCGGTCATGCTGACCGGCACCGTCAGCGAAGCCGCGCGCCTGCTGCACGTGTCGCAGCCGGTGGTCACGCGCGTGCTGCAGCATGCGGAGGCCTCGCTCGGCTTTCGCCTGTTCGAGCGCGTGCGCGGGCGGCTGCAGCCGACGCCGGAGGCCAACGCCTTGTACGGCGATGTCGAAAGGCTATACGGCGAGATCGAGCGCGTGCGCCGCGTCTCGGAAAGCCTGCGCCACAAGGGTGCCGGGCGCCTGCGCGTGGCGGCCACGCCGAGCCTGGCCAACCCGCTGCTGGTGCCGGCGGTGCGGCGCTTCTGCGCGCGCCACCCCGACACCCAGGTGCAGGTGCTGACCCACCATACCGACGAGATCGTCGGCGCGCTGCTGGCCAACCAGATCGACCTGGGTTTCGCCTTCTCGCCGCCGCGCCACGAGGCCATTTCGAGCGAACCGGTCGCCAGCGGCCGCATGCTGCTGGCGGTGCCGCGCGGCCAGCCGCTGCCCGCCGCGGGGCGCCGCCGCCAGGTGCCGATGCAGCGGCTGATGGATCGCCCCTTCATCGGCTATGACGACAACAGCTCGCTCGGCCTGCTGGTACGCCAGACGCTGGCGCGGCACGCGCTCGAGCCGCGCTCGACACTGGAGGTGCAGACCTACTCGCTGGCGCTGGCGCTGGTCGATGCCGGACTCGGCCTGACGCTGCTGGACCAGTACACCGCGCTCAGCGCCAATCCCGGCCATGTGGCGCTGCATGATGTGGCGCCGGAACTGCCGTTCGAGATCCAGATGCTGCGCGCCAGCCACCGCGCCGGCTCCAGCCTGGCCGACGACCTGCGCGCGCAGTTCGCGCAGGCCGCGCAGGAACTGGCGGCCACGCTGGCGCAGCGGCTGGAAGTGCCGGTGGTCAGCCTGGACGGCGCGCTCCCGGGCGGCGCCAAGGTGCGCACGCCGATACCGGAGTGACGGCCACGCCGGTCCCGATTTGACAGCTTCACAGGCGGTGCACCATCATCAAGCCGCCTGCACTCACTGGTCGCAAGCGCCAGATTGCCTATGTTCGTCCTGACCCTGACCGCTCTTGTCCTGGTCAGCGCCTTCTTCTCCATCTCCGAGATCGCGCTGACCGCCGCACGCCGCACCAAGCTTCAAGTCTTGTCCGAGCGCGGCGATGGCCGCGCCACGCGCGTATTGCTGCTCAAGGAAGAGCCAGGGAATTTCTTCACCATCGTGCAGATCGGCGTCAACAGCGTGGCCATCCTGGCCGGTATCCTCGGCGAGAAGCATGTGTCCGACCTGCTGCTGGAAACGCTGTCGCCGTATATGCAGGTAGTCCACGCGCAGCGCGTGGCCAATATCGGCTCGTTCCTGATTGTGACGCTGCTGTTCATCCAGTTTGCCGACCTGATCCCCAAGCGCATCGCGATGACCTTCCCCGAGCGGTGCGCGCTGGCTGTGATCGACCCGATGCTGACGCTGCTGCGCGTGCTTAAGCCGCTGGTGTGGATCTTCAACGCCGCCGCGGATGCCACCTTGCGCCTGCTGCGCCTGCCGACGAAGCCGGTCGACCAGATCACCACCGAGGACATCGCCGCCATGGTCGATGCGGGCGCCGAGGCGGGCGTGCTGCACAAGCATGAACTGCACCTGATCGAGAACGTGTTCGAGCTCGAATTCAAGGGCATTACCGCGATCATGACGCCGCGCGACGACGTGGTCTTCCTGAGCCTGGACGAGAGCGCCGACAGCGTGCGCCGCAAGCTGGTCAACCAGCCGCATGCGCAGTACCCGGTGTGCGGGCACGACCTGGACGACGTGCAGGGCTATATCGATTCCAAGGACATCCTGCAACTGCTGCTGGCCGACGAAAGCGCCACGGTGATCGGCAATATCGGCCGCCACCACGACAAGAACGTGCTGGTGATCCCCGACACGCTGACCCTGTCGGAGTCGCTGACGCGCTTCCGCGAAATGCACCAGAGCTTTGCCGTGGTGATGAACGAGTACGGGCTGGTGGTCGGCATCGTCACGCTCGACGATATCGTCGGCGCGCTGATGGGCGACATCCTCTACTCCAGCGAAGACGAGCAGATCGTGCGCCGCGACGACAGCTCGTGGCTGGTCGACGGCGTGACGCCGCTGGTGGACCTGAAGAAGGCGCTGGAACTCGATGCCTTGCCCGGCGAGGACTATGTCGACACCGCCGGCGGGCTGGTGATCTACGCGCTCAAGCGCATCCCGAAGAAGTCCGAGTCGATCACCGTGGCAGGCTATCGCTTCGAGGTGCTGGACATCGACCATCACAAGATCGACCAGCTGCTGGTATCGCGACTGCCGTCGCCAGAAGAGGCTGCTGCGCAGCAACCGTAGCCGTGGGCGGTCCGGCCTGGCGATAGCGCTCCAGCGTATCCGGCATGCGGAACCACGCCACGTAGCTGAACGACACCACCACCGCGGCGGCGGCCACCACGCCGAGCCGCCCCGGCGCCACCGCATCCCGCGGCGCCGGCACGTGCAGCGTGCGGTAGGCGGTGCCGAGCAATGCGATCCACGCCAGCCCCAGCGCATAGCCCGCGGCCACGTCGGACAGCCAGTGCATGCCCAGGTACAGCCGCGACACCCCGATCGCCACCACCGCCACCACGGTCAGCGCCAGCACCGGGATGCGCACGCGCCATGGCTGGCGCAGGCACAGCAGGAACGCCAGGAAACCGTAGGTCACCATGCTGCTGGTGGCATGGCCGCTGGGAAAGGAGTACGACTCCAGCCCGCTGTAGATGCTGGCCGGCCGCACCCGCGCCATGCCGAGCTTGAGCGCCATCACGCAGGCGCGCGCGCCGAGCAGCGCCGCGGCCCAGTACAGCGCCGTGATCCAGGCGCGCCGCCACCACAGCCACGCGAACACCGCCACACCGACCGCCACCGAGATGCGCGCACCGCCCAGCTCGGTCACCGCGACCATGGCGATATCGAGCCAGTCGCGGCGCCATGCGCGCAGCTGCGCAAACACCAGCTGGTCGAGGTGGACCACCTCCTCGCCCTCCGCGACTTCGGCGGCCAGCCAGAACAGCGCTGCCCCGCAAGCCAGCAGCGCGGCGCCGGCAACAAGCACCAGCAGCAGCTCGGCGATATCGCGCTCCAGCACGCGCAGCGTCAGCGTGCTCAGCCGGCGCGGCCGATCCTGTGCGGCCACGCGCGTCGACAAGGCACCGGCGCCCCACACGCGCATGCCATCGAGCCAGCGCACCAGCGGGCGCAGCAGCGCCACCAGCAGCGGCACCAGGCACAGCAGCAGGACCGTGGCGAGCGTGAACAAGCCCAGCAACCCCAGCGCCGTGCCTGGCGTCAGCCAGCCATCGGCGACCGCGCCTACGCGCGCCGGCAGTTCAGGCACGCGGCACTCCGGTGCCGCCGATGCGCGCGATATTGGCGCGTGCGGGCGCCTCGCAGTCGGCAAAGGCCGGCGTCAGGAACAGGCGCGGCCGCTGCGCCAGTTCGCCGAGGAAGGCGGCACGGCGGCGCCTGAACTCCGCCAGCAGCGCATCGCCATGCAGGCCGGTGCGCGCAGCCAGCATGGCGCGGTTCTCGGCGAAGACATCGGCACTGTGGGCATCGAATACGTCAGGGGCCGCGGCCAGCCGGAACAGGTCGAGATCGAGCACGGTGTCCGCGCCGTCGATGGTCGGCGCATGCGTGCGCGTGTCGCGCACGATCTGCGCGGCACGGCCGAGCACCGCGCGGTCCACCTCCGGTGCAATGGTCTCGACCAGAACCGCCGAAGCCGATTCGTTGTGCTCGCATCCCGGCACATAGACCGCGTCATGGCACAGCGCCGCAAGGGCCTGCGCCGGATCCAGCGCGACGCCGCGCGCGTGGGCAACATCGAACATTTCCAGGATATGGCGGCGATCGTGGTAGTGCCGGTACGGCGTGTCATGCAGCGCCAGCACATCCAGCACCGTCCTGCGCGGCAGGAAGTCGAGGCAGGCCAGCGCCGCGGGCCAGTCCGGGGCGAAGCGCGGCACCGCGCCCTGCGGCGTCGCCACGGGTTCGGTGAACACGTCGGCACGGCGCACCCAGAGCAATGCCGGATCGCGCATTGCGCGATAGACGACGGCCGGCGCGAGGTCGGCCTCAAGCCGCCCGATGCCAACGACGGCATAGGCACCGCCCTTGTGGTGGCGGTATGGCATGCCGGCAATGAGGTCGGGATCGTTCGGGAGTTCGGCGGGGTCGCCGTGGAATTCGGCAGGCGTGGCGGGTGGCTGTGTCATCGGTGGCCTCGTTCATGGCAGTCCGCTGGATCGCCATGATAGTGCACGGCCAGGCGCTGGCCGCGATGAAACCGACCGCCAAAAAAACAAAACCGACGCTCACTTGCGTGGGCGTCGGCCTGAGTTTTACTACACTGTTGTTGCCTGTCCGGTGGTCGAGACCGGGCAGCTTCTTGTCTGGCGGAGAGGGTGGGATTCGAACCCACGGTACCGTCGCCGGTACGCCTGATTTCGAGTCAGGTACATTCGACCACTCTGCCACCTCTCCGGTAACTGCTTTGCCGTGTGGCGAAACCAAGATTATAGCCAAACGGTACCGACCTGTGCAAGAGGCCGGCAACAGATTTTTTACAGCTCCGGTTCCAGGCGAGTGATGCCGCCCATGTAGGGCTGCAGCGCGGCTGGCACGGTGACCGAGCCGTCGGCATTCTGGTAGTTCTCGAGGATTGCCACCAGCGTGCGGCCCACGGCCAGGCCCGAGCCGTTCAGCGTATGCACCAGCTCCGGCTTGCCCTGCCCCGCGCGCATGCGCGCCTGCATGCGGCGCGCCTGGAAGTCGCCCATGTTCGAGCACGAGCTGATCTCGCGGTAGGTGTTCTGCGCCGGGATCCACACTTCGAGGTCATAGGTCTTGGTGCTGCCGAAGCCCATGTCGCCCGTGCACAGCACGATGGTGCGGAACGGCAGCCCCAGCTTCTTCAGGATCGCCTCGGCGTGGCCGGTCAGCTCTTCCAGCGCATCGAACGACTGCGCGGCCGGCACGATCTGCACCATCTCGACCTTGTCGAACTGGTGCTGGCGGATCATGCCGCGCGTGTCCTTGCCATACGAGCCGGCTTCCGAGCGGAAGCACGGCGTATGCGCGACGAAGCGCAGCGGCAGCTTCTCGCCGGCGACGATGGCATCGCGCACGATATTGGTCAGCGGCACCTCGGCAGTGGGGATCAGGTAGAAGTTCTCGATGCGCTCGCCTTCCTCACTACCGACCTTGCGCGGCACCTTGAACAGGTCTTCCTCGAACTTGGGCAGCTGGCCGGTGCCGCGCATCGACGCGGCATTGACGATGTATGGCACATACATCTCGGTATAGCCGTGTTCCTGCGTATGGGTGTCGAGCATCAGCTGCACCAGCGCGCGGTTCATGCGCGCCACGCCGCCGCGCAGCATCGAGAAGCGCGAGCCGGTGACCTTGACCGCGGTGTCGAAGTCCAGGCCCAGCTTCTCGCCCACGTCGACGTGGTCGCGCACTTCAAAGTCAAACTGGCGCGGCTCGCCCACGCGGCGCACTTCGACGTTCTGGGTCTCGTCATTGCCCACCGGCACGCTTTCGTGCGGCAGGTTGGGGATCGACAGCATCAGTTCTGACAGATGCGCCTGGATTTCGTCCAGCCGCGCGGCCGAAGCCTTGAGCGTGTCGCCGATGCCGCCCACTTCCGCCATCACGGCCGAGGCATCCTCGCCCTTGCCCTTGAGCATGCCGATCTGCTTGGACAGGCTGTTGCGGCGCGCCTGCAGTTCCTCGGTCTGGGTCTGCAGTTGCTTGCGTTCGGCTTCAAGTGCCTGGAACGCCGCCACGTCGAGTTGGTAGCCGCGCGTGGCAAGGCGTTGCGCCACGGCGTCGATGTCTTTGCGGAACAGCTGGATGTCGAGCATGTTGCTTGAGGTGAAGTGCAGGGCCAGCGACATGCCGGCGAAGCCGCCATTTTACTGCACCCGCATGGCCCGGGACGAGCGAATGGCGCGCACCGCGCCGGGTCTGGCGAAAACTACTCGCCCTTGTCTCCATCCTTGCCTTCCTTGCCGTCCCTGGCACCTTCGCGCGCCTTGGCCGCACGCTGTTCGCGGTGCCAGGCGTTGTCCAGTTCACGCAGATGACGCAGCTTCTCGGCGATCTTGCCCTCCAGGCCGCGCGGCACCGGCCGGTACCAGCCCTGCGCCTTCAGGTCGTCCGGGAAGTAGTGCTCGCCGGCGGCGTAGGCTTCGGGCTCGTCATGCGCATAGCGGTAGGCGTGGCCGTAGCCAAGCTCCTTCATCAGCTTTGTCGGCGCGTTGCGCAGGTGCACCGGCACCGCACGCGACTTGTCCTTGCCGACGAACGCGCGGGCAGCGTTGTACGCGTTGTAGCCCGCGTTGGACTTGGGCGCGACCGCCAGGTAGATCAGTGCCTGCCCCAGCGCCAGCTCGCCTTCGGGCGAGCCCAGGCGCTCGTAGGTCTCGGCGGCATCCAGCGTGATGCGCGCGGCACGGGGGTCGGCCAGCCCGATGTCTTCCCACGCCATGCGCACGATGCGCCGCGCCAGGTAGCGCGGATCGGCGCCGCCGTCGATCATGCGGCAGAACCAGTACAGCGCGGCATCGGGGTCCGAGCCGCGCACCGACTTGTGCAGCGCGCTGATCTGGTCGTAGAAAGCATCGCCGCCCTTGTCGAAGCGGCGCAGGTTTTCCGACAGCGCGCTGCCCAGCAGCGCGGTATCGATCTGCGCGGCACCAGCGGTGCGCGCGGCACGCGCCACGATCTCGATATTGTTCAGCAGCTTGCGTCCATCGCCGTCGGCCGATGCCACGATCAGCTGCAGCGCTTCGTCCTGCCAGCTCAGTTCGCCCAGCTTGCCGCCCAGTTCCTCGGTGGCGCGCAGGGCCAGCTGGGTCAGCTCGGCATCGTCCAGGCTCTTGAGCACATAGACCGCCGCGCGCGACAGCAACGCGCCGTTGACCTCGAACGACGGGTTCTCGGTGGTAGCGCCGATGAAGGTGAACAGCCCGCTCTCGACGTGCGGCAGGAAGGCATCCTGCTGGCTCTTGTTGAAGCGGTGCACCTCATCGACGAACACCAGCGTGCGCCGCCCGTGCGCGCGGAACTGCTCGGCGCGCTCGACGGCCTCGCGGATGTCCTTGACCCCCGACAGCACCGCCGACAGCGCGATGAACTCGGCGTCGAAGGCATCGGCCATCAGCCGCGCCAGCGTGGTCTTGCCCACGCCCGGCGGGCCCCACAGGATCATCGAATGCGGCTCGCCCGACTCGAACGCCACGCGCAGCGGCTTGCCCGGGCCCAGCAGATGCTGCTGCCCGATCACCTCGTCGATGGTGCGCGGGCGCAGGCGCTCGGCCAGCGGTTGCCGGGAACGGTCAGGGGTATCGGAGAACAGCGAGTCCGCCACGTCATCAAACCTTGCGATTGCAGAACGCCACAGTGTAGACCATCGGCGTCCCGCGCTCGGGTGCCGGGCCTGGCGCCGGCCTAAGCGGCAAAGGCGACCACGTCCTCGATCTCGACCCGGATGCCGATGCGTTCCCCCACGGCGTGGTTGTGGTGCGACGGCACCAGCGCCAGCACCCGGCCGCCGCTGGCCAGCCGCAGCGTGTACAGGATCTCGGCGCCGCGGAAGGCCTTGTGGACGACCTCGGCCCGCATCGGGCTGGCGTCGTCATGGACGATGTCGTCCGGACGCACCAGCACGTCGACGGCGGCACCCGAGGGCAGCTGCAAGGGCACCGCCGGGTGCAGCATGCCCAGCTCCACTTCGATCCGCGCATCGCCGCGCAGGTGTCCCGGCATCAGCACGCCCTGGCCGACAAAGCCGGCGACGAAGCGCGAGGTGGGGCGGTGGTACAACTCATGCGCGCTGCCCCACTGCTCGATCACGCCGTCATGCATCACGCCGATCTCGTCGGCCATGGCAAAGGCCTCGTACTGGTCGTGCGTGACCAGGATGGCGGTGGTGCCTTGTGCCTTCAGGATCGCGCGTACCTCCAGGCTCAGGCGCTCGCGCAAATCGACATCGAGGTTGGAGAACGGCTCGTCGAGCAGCAGCAGCTCGGGCCGTGGCGCCAGGGCGCGCGCCAGCGCCACGCGCTGCTGCTGACCGCCGGACAGCTCGTGCGGATACTTGCGGCCCGAGCCGGCAAGCCCGACCAGCTGCAGCACCTCTTCCACCCGCGCCGCTCGCTCGGCGCGGCCGGCGCGGGTCAGCCCGAAGCCGACGTTGGCCGCCACATCGAGATGCGGGAACAGCGCGTAATCCTGGAATACCATGCCGATGCGGCGCTGCTCCGGCGGCACCAGCGCGTCCGACGACGACACAGTCTGCCCGTCCAGCATGATGCAGCCATCCAGCAACGGCTCGAAGCCGGCGATGGCACGCAGCACCGTGGTCTTGCCGCAGCCGCTGGGGCCCAGCAGGCAGGCGATATTGCCGCGCGCCAGCGCAAACGACAGGCCCTTGACCACCGTGTGCCGCCCGAAGGCATGGCGGATACGGTCTACCTCGATGACGGCAGCGCCAGCGGCAGCCCGGTCGGTGCCGCTGCGCGCCATCGGCCGCGCGCGTGCCTGGGCTCCGGGTAATCGGGAATAGGAATCGGTTCGCATGTGCGCATTATAGGGACGCGGCGTCGCGCTGCGCCGGTGTGTGCGCCGCATTGCTAGAATGCGGCAGCCGGCGTGCCGCGCCGACACCACATTGTCCGGGGGCGCGCTCCCATCGAATCCACCGCATGCTCCTGCCCAGCCGCCGCCGCTTCCACCCCCTGACCCTGGCCACGCTTGCGATGGCGCTGCTGATCGCCGTGCCGGTGCTGGTGGTTGCCTCGGCCGTGCTGCTGCCCGCCGGCGAGACCTGGCGCCACCTGATCGACACAGTGCTGGCAGAGTACGTTCTCAACACCATCGGGCTGCTGCTGGGCGTGGGCGCGGGCGTGCTGCTGCTCGGCGTGGCCACGGCGTGGCTGGTCTCGACCTACCGCTTTCCCGGCCATGCCGTGATGGAATGGGCGCTGGTGCTGCCGATGGCGATGCCGGCCTACGTGATCGCCTACGCCTACACCGATGCGCTGCAGTTCGCCGGGCCGGTGCAGGGGTGGCTGCGCGAGCTGACGGGCTGGAAAGCGCGTGACTACTGGTTCCCCGATATCCGCTCACTGGGCGGTGCCATCGCGCTGTTCTCGCTGGTGCTGTATCCCTATGTCTACCTGACGGCGCGCGCCGCCTTCCTGCAGCAGACGCAGAACACGCTAGAGGCCGCGCGCCTGCTCGGCCACGGCACCTGGAGCCGGCTCTGGCGCGTGGTGCTGCCGCTGGCCCGGCCCGGCATCGTCGCCGGCACCGCGCTGGCGATGATGGAGACGCTGGCCGACTTCGGCACCGTGGCGTACTTTGCCATCCCCACGTTTTCCACCGGCATCTACCGCGCGTGGTTCTCGCTCGGCGACAAGAACGCCGCGGCGCAGCTGTCGGCGTGCATGCTGCTGTTCGTCGCCGCGATCCTGCTGATGGAACGCGCCAGCCGCGGCCGCGCGCAGGTCTATGGCAACCAGCGCCGCGCCGCGGCATGGACGCTCGATGGCTCGCGCGGCTGGCTCGCGCTGGCGGTGTGCGCCGTGCCGGTGCTGCTCGGCTTCCTGGTGCCGGCGCTGATGTTGTGCCGCATGGCCTTCACCGACGGCGATGCCCAGTTCGGTCCGCGCTTTGTCGGGCTGGTGCGCAACAGCTTCCTGCTGGCCAGCGCGACGGCGCTGGCGGCGGTGCTGGTGGCGCTGGCGATCGGCTACGCCGGACGCGCCGCGAACGGCCGGCGCGGCTGGCTGGTGCGCGGGCTGACGCGCCTGTGCGGCATGGGCTATGCGTTACCCGGCTCGGTTATCGCCGTAGGCGTGCTGGTGCCGGTGGCGCGCTTTGACAACGCGCTGTCGGGCTGGCTGCAGCAGCAGTTCGGGCTGTCGGTGGGACTGCTGCTGACCGGGGGCATCGCGGCGCTGGTGTATGCGCTGCTGGTGCGTTTCCTGGGCGTGGCGCTGCAGACGGTCAACGCCGGGCTGGGCAAGATCACGCCCAGCATGGACGCCGCCGCGCGCAGCCTCGGCCACGGTCCGGGCGCCACGCTGCGGCGCGTGCATTTCCCGATGCTGCGCGGCAGCCTGCTGACGGCGGCGCTGATCGTCTTTGTCGATGTGATGAAGGAATTGCCGGCCACCTTCGTGATGCGGCCGTTCAATTTCGATACGCTCGCCGTACAGGCCTACAACCTCGCTGCCGACGAACGCCTGACCGAAGCCGCGACCGCGTCGCTGGTGATCGTCGCTGTCGGCCTGCTGCCGGTGATCGTGCTGTCGCGCACGATCCGGCGCGAAGCGCAGCGCTAACCCCCCTCAAGTACCGCCCCTGCCGCGCCGATAGCCTTTTATGGCCCGGCGCTCGCCCGGGAACAAGAACAGCGGCACGCCGGGTCCTTCGGCGCCTGCCGCCGGAACGCATGACGGGGGCGTATGCTGCGATACCACATCCTGTTGTTCAAGCTGAACCGGCTGGTCAGCCGCAACACGCTGAGCGGCGTGGAAGAAATCTCGCTGGCCGGACAACTGGCCGAGATGATCGACTCCGCCGATACTGCGGCGCGCGTCATCGATGACCTTTGCAACCACGCCAACCCGCGGGTGCGCCGCATCGCGCTCAATGCGATCCGCCGCGCGCGCCAGTTCACCTCGCCCAACCTGCCGCCAGCGCTGGTGCGCTGCATGGCGGATGCCGAAGCGGCGGTGCGCCACGATGCGGTGTGGATCGTGCAGGAAACCCGCATGGACGGCGCCGAGTTGCGCGCGGCGCTGCGTCGGCTGGCGGGCAAGGTGAAGTTGCCATGGGACGCCGAGCGTGCCCGCGCCAATCCCGGCGACACCGCGCTGGCCGCGCAGGTGCGTGCCCGCATGGCCCTGGACAAGCTGCTGGAAAAAAGTGCGGCGGAGCGCAACCAGGCGCTGGCCGCGATGACGCTGGGCACGGCCGGGGGCCAGCCCTATGCGGAAGGCACGGTCGGCCACAAGGGCCTGGTGCACCGTGCGCTGATCCGGCGCCAGGCCGGGCGGCGGCTCGACAGCAGCGTCAAGCTGACGTTCCGCAAGGTCGAGCCAATCGAGGTGAAGGGAAACAAGCGGTTCCTGCTGTAACGCAGAACCGGCCGGCCATCCTCGTGCGGGGACGGCCGGCCTGGCCAGCGGCTTACTTGAAGCCCGCGCGGTCCACCAGCTTCTGTGCCTGCGGCTGGTATTTGCCCAGTTCGGCCACGTTAATGGCATCGGCCTTGAACTCGCCCAGTGCGTCGAGTGCCGGATTGCTGATCTTCACGCCCTGCACCACCGGCCATTCGTTGTTGCCATCGGCAAAGTAGCGCTGCGCTTCGTCGCTGGCCAGGTACTCCAGGAACTTGACTGCCGCCTCCTTGTTCGGCGCGTGCTTCAGCATGCCGCCGCCGGAGATGTTCATGTGCACGCCCTGGCTCTTCTGGTTGGGCCACACCACGCCCAGCTTGTCGGCCACGGCCTTGTCTTCCGGCTTGGTCGACTTCAGCAGGCGCGCGATGTAGTAGGTGTTGGAGATTGCCACGTCGCACTCGCCCGCGGCCACGGCCTTGAGCTGGTCGGTATCGCCGCCCTTGGGCACGCGCGCCAGGTTGCCTGCCACGCCGCGCGCCCACTGCTCGGTACGCGCCTCGCCATCGTGGGCGATCAGGCTGGACACCAGCGACAGGTTGTAGACGTGCCCGCTGGAACGCGTGCACACCTTGCCCTTCCACCTGGGATCGGCCAGATCCTCGTAGTTGGCGATGTCGCCTGCCTTGACCGCGGTCTTGTTGTACGCGATTACGCGGCCGCGCGCCGAGAAGCCGAACCACTCGCCGTTCGGGTCGCGGTAGTTGGCGGGGATGCGCGATTCCAGCACCTTCGACTTGACCGGTGCGAATACGCCCGCTTGCTGGGCCCGCCACAGCCGCCCGATATCGACGGTGATGAACACATCCGCCGGACTGTTGGCACCTTCATTGCGGATGCGCTCCAGCAGCGGATCCTCCTGGCCTTCGATGCGGTTGACCTTGATGCCGGTCTGCTTGGTGAAATTGGCGTACAGCGCCTCGTCCGTCTGGTAGTGCCGCGCGGTATAGAGGTTCAGCACCTTTTCCTGTGCCGCGGCCGCCAGCGGCAGCGTCAGCAGGGCCAGCGCCGCGGCACGCGGCAGCAAGTTTCGGATAGTGGTCTTCACGCGGATGGCTCCCCAGCATGGGTGGGCAGTCGCCAGCATCCGGGGCACCCGGGACTGCCCGGTTATTGGATTCCGGACAGCCAAAAACAATATTGATTCTTGTTCAGGCGGTCAAATTACATTTCTGTCATGTTGAGCGCCCGTTGATTGATCAATTATTGTGCGCTCAACCCAATGCCTCGCGGCTGGCGCGACGCATTAGCCACGGCGCACCCACGCCACCTTGCCAGCCTTGATACCAAGGGTCCGGCGCTGCGGGTTGTAGTCCATCGTGCCCGGGAACTGCTGTCCGTCGCGCTCGCCCAGCCGCCACGCGCAGCCTTGCAGCAAGCCGACGGCCTCGGCCTCGCCCTTGCCCACCAGCGCATCGTCGGCCACCTTGTCGGCGGCACAGCCGGCCGGCGTGCCGCGCGCACCTTGCGGGCCGGGCATCGGTGCCGGCTCGCCGGGTTGCGCCGCGCAACCTGCCAGCAAGGCTGCGCCCGCGGCCAGCCAGAGCAGCCGGCGCGCGCGGGAAGTGGTTCGGATCGCGGTCATGTCATTCTCCCGTTTTGTGCATGGATGAGGATGCTTGGACACATGACCGCCGGTGGCGTTCCGATCGCAATAAAGCAACGCTGAAGCAGGCGCGATCGGCTTTTTGCGCGATCAGCCTTTTGCGCGGTCAGCCAGCGTCTTCATCGCGTCGGCCGGCAACGGGCCGTGACACGTCCGCTCGCCACCAGCCTCGCTGACGACCAGCCAGACCTGCTCAGGCTTGCCCTTCGGATGCAGCAGCCAGGCGGGACCGCGCGCGTTGCTGCTGGGCGGCAGGTCTTCCAGCACACCAGTGCTGGCGGACTGCAGCATGACCGCGCAGTCGGATGCGGGCACGCGGGTCGCTTTCAAGAACGCCGGGTTGCCGAGCACTTCGGGCAACGCGGTGTCCGACGCGCGCAGGAAGGAATCGACATCGAACTTGCTGGCACCGCCGCCGGTGCTGGCGCAAGCCGCCAGCGCCAGTGCGCCGGCACCGGCGACGATCGCTGCGCCGGAACGTCCGCGGGCAGTGACGAGGCGACCGGCTTTTGCTGAGTTGTCGATCATGGCGGACCTCATTGCTTCATCACGTCGGCGCCCTTGGGCACCGTGAACCGGAAGGCATCGGCCGCCAGCGGCGGATTCTTCTGCATGTTCGTGAAGGTCAGCATGGTGGTGTTGCCGAAGGCGTCGCGCAACTCCATCGCTTCGAGGTTGCCGCCCTTGAAGCCGATACCGATGCGCTCGAACTGGGTGTCCTTGGCCTTGGGTGTCAGCTCCAGCCATTCCACGCCATCGCGGCTCGGGCCGTTCTTGATGGCGAAGTTCTTTTCCAGGTCATTGCTGCCGAACAGGATCGCCGCGGGACTGGAACCCAGCGCGGCATCGAGCTTGCGCTCGGTGACCTGGTTCAGGTCCTTGTCATAGATGTACAGGGTCTGGCCATCGGCCTGCAGCAGTTGCTCGTAGGGCTTGGTATAGCGCCAGGTGAACTTGCCCGGCCTCGAGAACACGAAGGTGCCGCTGGAGGTGCCGGTCACCTTGACGTTCGCGCCCTGCCCCTTGACCTGGCGCTGCGTGAACTCGCCGCGTGCGCTTTTTACGCCGGTGACGAAGCTCTGCAACTGGTCGGTGGCTGCGGCATGGGCCGGCGCCTGGATGGCAAACATCGCCAGCGCGGCGCAGGCCGACACGAGGATGCGGTTGCGCATGGTTTGGTTCCTGGTTGTTATCGAAAGCGTTGCACTGGTGCGGCACCTGCCGGGGCAGTCTGCTGCACGGTCAACGTGTCTGGTTAGAGCCGGCTGCCGGGGAAGGATTCCGCGCTATCCGCGCTTCACGGGTAACGGGATATTACGGCAGATGCTGTGCGAACTGCGCCGGTTCCGGCACGAAAACTCTCAATTTGCGGCAAAGGGTCCGGCAATGCGAATCTCGTATCAGGACGAAACACTTCCTTACCTGGCGTGGAAGACAATGCAGTGCATGTACGTAGAGCACTCGCCACGCCGCCTCTTGCTCGCTGCTTCGCCGGCAGGCGGCCAAACACTCTGGGCCAGCAATATGACCACCGCCAAACCTGCAGCCGGGCGTCAGCCATTGCGGCACGACGCCAGGCGTCTCGACCGCGACGAGATGAAGAGGATCGTGACACGCCAGGTCAGGATTGAACTCGAAGCCCGCAGGGAAATGACTGCAGCCAAGCCCTTTCATCCCGCCATGGTAGTCACGGGCATCCTGGCCGGTGTAGCGTTCGTGTTTTCCGTGATGTCCTGGCTGAATGAAAGCACCCAGGACAAGATCGACAAGACCACCGGTCCGCTCGCCTCGCGGATCACCGAGATGGACCGCCGCCTTACGGGACGACTAGATGCGGTTGATTCGCGCATTGAGCGTCTTGAGGTGCGGGTCGAAAGGGAGTTTGAAAACATCAACGCAAAGGTCGAAAACGTCAGCGCGAAGGTCGAGAACATCAACGCGAAGCTCGACCTGGTACTGAAGCGCCGCTAGCACACACGGCTGGGCAATCCCCGGCCAAGCCGGAATGCCGCCTCTGCTTACTCCTCATCCCGCGCAGCCGCGCCACCGCCCTGCACCAGGATGTCGCGGTTGCCATTCCCCGACATCGCCGACACCAACCCGGCTTTCTCCATGTCCTCCAGCAGCCGCGCGGCGCGGTTGTAGCCGATGCGCAGGTGGCGCTGCACCAGCGAGATCGACGCGCGACGGTTCTTCAGCACCACTTCCACGGCCTGGTCATACAGCGGATCGGCCTCGCCGCCGCCGCCGCCGATGCCGGCACCGCCGCCAAGTCCATCGCCGCCGCCATCGTCGGCCAGGCCGCCTTCAAGGATGCCTTCGATGTAGTTGGCCTCGCCGCCTTCCTTCAGCTTTTCCACCACGCGGTGGACTTCATCGTCCGAGACAAAGGCGCCATGCACGCGCACCGGCAGGCCGGTGCCCGGCGCCAGGTAGAGCATGTCGCCCATGCCCAGCAGCGCTTCGGCGCCCTGCTGGTCGAGGATGGTGCGCGAGTCGATCTTGCTGCTGACCTGGAAGGCGATGCGGGTCGGCACGTTGGCCTTGATCAGGCCGGTGATCACGTCCACCGACGGCCTCTGCGTGGCCAGCACCAGGTGCAGGCCGGCGGCGCGCGCCTTCTGCGCGATGCGCGCGATCAGCTCTTCCACCTTCTTGCCGACCACCATCATCAGGTCGGCCAGCTCGTCGATGACGATGACGATGGTAGGCAGCCTATCCAGCGGCTCCGGCGCGTCCGGCGTCAGGCTGAACGGGTTCGGGATCTTTTCTTCCCTGGCCGCCGCCTCGTCGATCTTCTTGTTGTAGCCCGCCAGGTTGCGCACGCCCAGCTTGCTCATCAGCTTGTAGCGGCGCTCCATCTCGCCGACCGCCCAGTTCAGCGCGTTGCCGGCCTGGCGCATATCGGTCACCACCGGGCACAGCAGGTGCGGGATGCCCTCGTAGACGCTCATTTCAAGCATCTTGGGGTCGATCAGGATCAGCCGCACGCTTTCGGCCTTGGCCTTGTACAGCAGCGACAGGATCATCGCGTTGATGCCCACCGACTTGCCCGAGCCGGTGGTACCCGCGACCATGCAATGCGGCATCTTGGCCAGGTCCGCCACCATCGGCTTGCCGGCGATGTCCTTGCCCAGCGCCATGGTCAGGCTGGAAGCACTCTCGTTGTAGACCTGCGAGCCAAGGATTTCCGACAGCCGCACGGTCTGGCGCTTCGGGTTGGGTAGTTCCAGCCCCATGTAGTTCTTGCCCGGGATGGTCTCGACCACGCGGATCGACACCAGCGACAGCGAACGTGCCAGGTCGCGCGCCAGGTTGACCACCTGGCTGCCCTTGACGCCGGTGGCCGGCTCGATCTCATAGCGCGTGATGACCGGGCCCGGGTAGGCGGCCACCACCTTGACCTCGACGCCGAAGTCCTTGAGCTTCTTTTCGATCAGGCGCGAGGTGTACTCCAGCGTCTCGGCGCTGACGGTTTCCTGGTGCGGCGGGATCGGGTCCAGCAGCGACAGCGGTGGCAGGTCCGAGTCCTGGATATCGGCAAACAGCGGCTGCTGCTTCTCGCGTTCCACGCGTTCATGCTTGGGCACCGCCTGCGGCCGCACGATCTGCACCGGCGGCGCTTCTTCAATGCGCACGCGCTGGACCTCAACGGTCTCCTTGCGCTCGACCTTGGCGGCCTCGCCGATGATGCGGTCCTGCTTGCTTTCGCGGCGGGCCTTGAAGCCCAGGAACAGCTTCTCGACAAAACCGCCGATATGCTCGGCCACCGACAGCCACGAGAAGTGGAAGAACAGCGACAGCCCGATCGCGAACAGCAACAGCAGCAGCAGCGTCGCACCGGTGAAGCCCAGCGCCACCTGCATCCAGCCGCCCAGCGTGTCGCCCAGCACCCCGCCCGGCGCGCGCGGCAGCGCGGCGCGCAGCGGGTACATGCGGATCGCCTCCAGCCCCATGCTGGACAGCAGCGTCAGCACGAAGCCGATCCAGCTCACCGCCACGCCCTGGCGATGGTCCTCGCGCTCGGGCAGCTCGGCGGTCAGCGTGCGCCAGCCGCGCCAGCAGCGCCGCACCAGCAACACCGCCCACCAGTAGGCCGAGAAGCCGAAGATAAAGAACAGCACGTCGGCCACCCAGGCGCCGACGCGGCCGCCCAGGTTATGGATATCGGCGACCTGGTTGGCATGCGACCAGCCGGGGTCGGTCTTGCTGTAGCTGGCCAGCACGCACAGGAAGCCCAGCGTGACGGCCAGCAGCAGGAACCAGCGTACCTCGCCCAGCAGTTTGCCGATGCGGGAAGGCAAGGCTGACGGATCGGTGCGGGTGGTCGTGGTAGCTCGGGCCATGCCTGGATAGGACTCTTTTAGGGTGATTCCGAATACGTTTGGCACCGCCGTCGGCCTGTGTCAGCGTTGACTGGCCAGGTGACTGACGGGCATCGTGGCGGCCATTTTAACGTGGCCGGCGGCTATCGCACCCATTGGAATTTGCAACAGTGGGCAAATGCGGCACCTCTTATAATGTCGGTTTCGAGCAATGCCGGTGGGCATCATGCCGCACCGGCCACAGGAACGCATCATGGCAAAACACGCAAAAGTGCTGATTCTCGGTTCTGGTCCCGCCGGCTACACCGCCGCGGTCTACGCGGCCCGCGCCAACCTGCAGCCGGTGCTGATCACCGGCCTGGCCCAGGGCGGACAGCTGATGACCACCACGGACGTCGAGAACTGGCCGGGCGATGCCAAGGGCGTCCAGGGTCCGGAACTGATGCAGCGCCTGCTGGCGCATGCCGAAGAGTTCAAGACCGAAATCATCTTCGATCACATTCACACCGCCAAGCTCGTGGACGAGAACGGCAAGCCGGCCCGCCCCTTCACCCTGATCGGCGACGCCGGCGAATACACCTGCGACGCGCTCGTCATCGCCACCGGCGCCTCGGCCCAGTACCTGGGCCTGCCGTCGGAAGAGTCCTTCATGGGCCGCGGCGTGTCGGCCTGCGCCACCTGCGACGGTTTCTTCTACAAAAACCAGGAAGTCGCCGTGGTCGGCGGCGGCAACACCGCCGTCGAAGAAGCGCTGTACCTGTCGCACATCGCCAGCAAGGTGACCGTGATCCACCGCCGCGACAGCTTCCGCGCCGAGCCGATCCTGGTCGACCGCCTGCTCCAGCGCGAGAAGGAAGGCCGCATTGAAATCCGCTACGACAACGTGCTGGATGAAGTGCTGGGCGACGATTCCGGCGTGACTGGCATCCGCATCCGCAACGCCAAGACCAGCCAGACCGAAGACCTGAAGCTGGCGGGCGTGTTCATCGCCATCGGCCACAAGCCCAACACCGACCTGTTCACCGGCCAGCTGGACATGCAGAACGGCTACCTGGTGACCAAGTCGGGCCTGCAGGGCGACGCCACCGCTACCAGCGTGCCGGGCGTGTTCGCCGCCGGCGACGTGCAGGACCACGTCTACCGCCAGGCAATCACCAGCGCCGGCACCGGCTGCATGGCCGCGCTGGACGCGCAGCGTTTTGTCGAAGCCCTGAAGTAAGCGCAAGCCCTCCTGAACCGGCCCGCCGCGGCCGGTTCACCCGCCTCCCCGCAGCCTGCCCGGCTGTCCAGCCCCAGTCGATATAATCCCGGCGTGCCCCCGGAGATTTTTTCATGACGCAAGGCGCCCGCAAACCCGACCGACCGACCCAACGCTTTGGCCTGAACGACCTGTCCAGCCTGCGCGACAACCTCAAGGCCGATGCCGAGCGGCGCGAAGCCGAGCGCCTGGCTGCCGAACAGGCGGCGCAGCGTGCCCGCGAGGAAGCCGACGTGTTCCGTGCCAGCGTGGGCCAGGTCAGCCAGCTGCGCGACCGCAACCGCGCCCACCATCCCGCCAGCAAGCCCGCGCCTGTGCCGGTGCAGTCGCAGCGCAACGACCAGGCGGTGCTGCAGGCCTCCCTGTCCGATGAGTTCGATGTCGAAAGCCTGCTGGAAACCGACGAGACGCTGTCGTTCCGCCGGCCCGGCATCGGCATGGACGTGATCCGCAAGCTGCGCCGCGGCGAATGGGTGCCGCAGGACAAGGTCGACCTGCACGGACTGCGCAGCGACGAGGCGCGCGAGGCGCTGGCCGAGTTCCTGCGCCGCTCGGTGCGCAACGGCGTGCGCTGCGTGCGTGTGATCCACGGCAAGGGCCTGGGCTCGCCCGACAAGCTGCCAGTGCTCAAGGGCAAGGTGCGCAGCTGGCTGGTGCAGAAGGAAGAAGTGCTCGCCTTCGTGCAGGCACGCGAGGCCGAAGGCGGCGCCGGCGCGCTGATGGTGCTGCTGCGCCAGCCAAAGCCCTGATGCGCCGGACCTGAGCCCCCAGCCCGCGCCGGATGCATCTCCCGCTCGAATTGCTGATGGGGCGGCTGCCCCTGATCCTCCATATCATGGAGGTCATCGGCGTGCTCGCCTTCGCGGTGTCGGGCGTGGTCGACGCGCGCAAGCAGCGGCTCGACGTGGTCGGCACCTTCGTGGTCGCGTTCGCCACGGCCTTCGGCGGCGGCACGCTGCGCGACGTGCTGCTGGACCGGCGACCGTTCTACTGGGTCGAACATGAAGGCTATGTGCTGCTGATCTTCGCGATGTCGTTCGGCGCGTCATTCGTGCTGCGAGTCGTCAGCCGCGTGGCGTCGGACCGGGCCATGATCGTTGCCGATGCGATCGGCCTGGGGCTGTTCTCGGTCACCGGCGCCTCGCTGGCGCTGGTGGCGCAGATGACGCCGACCGTGGCGGTGATGATGGGCATCATCTCGTCCGTGTTCGGCGGCGTGGTGCGCGACGTGCTGTGCAATGAAGTGCCGATGATCCTGCGCGACCGCTCGCCGTACGCGACCTGCTCCTTTGTCGGCTGCTGGATCTACGTCGGCCTGACGTGGCTGGAGGTACAGCAGGAGGCGGCGCTGCTGACCGGCGCGCTGGCGATCATCGCGATGCGGCTGGTGTCGGTACGCTACGGCTGGAAGCTGCCAAGCTGAGCCTCGCCCTCCGCAGGGCAAACCCCAAAATAAAAAACGCCGCCCGGTTGGGCGGCGTTCTTGCTTTTGCAGCCGGCGGTTCAGACCGCGGCTTCGTCCTGTTCGCCGGTACGAATGCGGATCACGCGTTCGATTTCGGTCACGAAGATCTTGCCGTCGCCGATCTTGCCGGTGTGCGCGGCCTTGACGATCGCGTCCAGCACGGTGTCCAGCTGGTTCTCAGCCACCACCACCTCGATCTTGATCTTGGGGAGGAAGTCGACCACGTACTCGGCACCACGATAAAGCTCGGTATGCCCTTTCTGGCGGCCAAATCCCTTCACCTCGGTCACCGTCAGCCCGGTCACGCCGACGTCAGCCAGGGCTTCACGCACCTCGTCGAGCTTGAACGGTTTGATGATGGCGGTAATCTGCTTCATGACTGGCCCCTGGTTATCGTTTGTTCACGCGCCTGGTGGCGCACCGCCGCGGGCGCGGCGCTCTCCGGCTGGCATTTTACCAGCCATTGGCGCCATGCATTCCCCGCAATCCCGCCCCCGGCGCGGCCGGAACGTTCGGCGTCACGCATCGCGGGGTGGCGGAATGCCGCCCGCGCCTGTGGACAACCCTGTGGATAGCCGCCGCGGAATCCTGTGCACAGCCTGTGCAAACCCTGTGCACAGCATCCGGTCAGGCCGTGCTGAGAAAGCGGCGCCGGTAATCCGAAGGCGCCACCCCGATCCGGCGCAGGAAGGCGCGCCGCAGGGTATTGGGATCGCCAAAACCGGCCAGCGCGGCGACGCGCTTGAGCGGATGGCGCGAGCCCTCCAGCAGCCGGCGCGCGGCGTCGATGCGCGCGGCCTCGACGAAATCGGCTGGCGTCACCTGGCACTCCTGCCGGAAGACGCGCGCAAAGTTGCGCGTGCTCATGCCGGCACGCGCCGCCAGCGCCTCGACCGACAGGTCGCCGGCAAGGTTCTCGACCACCCAGCCCTGCACCTCGCGGAGGGCATTGCGCTCGGCCGTCTGCGCCGCGAGGTGAGCGCTGAACTGCGACTGCCCGCCCGGCCGCTTGAGGAACATCACCAGTTCCCGCGCCACCCGCAGCGCCACCACGCGCCCGAAATCCTCCTCGACCAGCGCCAGTGCCAGGTCCAGCCCGGCGGTCACGCCGGCGGAGGTGTACAGGTTGCCGTCCTTGACATAGATCCGGTCCGGCTCCACCTGGACGCCCGGAAACATGCGCGCGAGCCGGTCGGTGGTATTCCAGTGCGTGGTAACGCTGCGCCCGTCGAGCAAGCCCGCGTGCGCCAGCACCATCGCGCCGGAGCAGACCGACCCGATCCTCCGCACGGTGCGTGCCTGCCGGGCCAGCCATGCGCGGACGGTTTCGTCCTGCGTCTGCTGCCAGAGCGCGGGGCCGCCCGCGACCAGCAGCGTGTCGATATCGTCACTGGCGGTCTCCAGCGTCGCGTCCGGCTCGATGCGCATGCCGCTGGAGGCAGTGAGCATCCCGGGCTGCGGCGCAATGATCTCGAACTGGTAGGCATCCGGCTGTCCGGCCTGGCGCGCACCTTCGTGGAACACGTCAATGGGACCCGCGATGTCCAGCATCTGGAAGCCAGGAAAGGCAACGACGGCGATTTTCATGGGCTGCAAGGCAAGAGCCGGACCGATGGCCCGGCGTGGCTCGATACCACGAGTCTAGGCAGATTCACCCAGCCGCGCCTCAGCGGTAGCGCACGATGGAAATCTCGACGATGCGCCGCGAATCCGCCAGCGCGGTATGGCTGCCCGCGCGCTGCAGTGCCACCAGCCGGCTGCGCTGGTCGCCGATCAACGCGCCGTCGCCGCCGGCCTCGCGCACGCGGCTGGCGACCCGCTTCAGCAGGAAGCGCTCGCCGATCCAGCCTTCCGCGGTTTCCACGGTGGTGTAGGCCAGCACCTCGTAGGGTCGCGGCGGCTCGCCTCGCATCCAGATGTCGACGCCGTCGACGTGTTCGCGCGCGCCGCCCTGGCCGAACCGAAGCAGCGGTTCGCCTTCGTGGCGCCGGATCGGCGCCTGGATGCAGGCGGCGAGGCCCACGCAGCACAACAACAGCAGCGCGGGACCAGCGGCCCGCTTTATCAGGGATGGCTTCATCAGTTTTCCTTTCCTTCGCATCGCAAACGGCGCGCAGTCTAGGCAGGAAAAGCGGCGCTGCGTCGCCACTGGCAGCGAGCGACCCGTGATTGGCAGGATTTGACGCATCTGGCGCCTATCGGCCAATGCATCCGCAAACCATAATTCCCTTCACCCCCTGCCCCAATCCCCGCAGGCCGCGGCAAGCTCCTCGCTCCTTATCACCCGTCAATGCGGGCAATTTCCTGAAGCAGAACCACGAATATGACTGTTGCAGCCCATCTCGCGGCCGCCCTGCCGGCGCCCCGCAGTTCCGTGAAGCACCTCCCCGTCAACCTGTTCGCCGCCGTCATGGGCCTGTCCGGCCTGTCACTGGCATGGCGCGGCGCAGTCACTCCTTTCGGTGCCAGCCCCGCCATCGGCGACGCCGTCGGCGTGGTCGCCGTGCTCGCCTTCGTGGCATTGGCGGCCGGCTATCTGGCCAAGTGGAAGCGCTATCCCGACGCAGTCCGCGCGGAATTCAGGCATCCCGTCGCCGGCAATTTCTTCGGCACCATCGCCATTGCCATCCTGCTGCTGTCGTCGGTGGTCGGCGTGCACCACGCGGCGCTGGGGCAGGCAATCTGGGTGGTCGGCACGGTGATCACCGTGGCGCTGACCGTCGTCATCGCGGGCCGACTGCTCAACGGCCGCACCGAGCCGGCCAATGTCGTGCCGGCCTGGCTGATTCCCGGCGTGGCGACGCTCGACATCGCCGTGGCCGGCGGCACCATGCCGATGGCGTGGGCGCACGAGGTCAACCTGTTCGCCGCCGCCGTCGGCACCGTGATCGCGCTGGTGTTCTTCGTGATGATCTTCTCGCGCCTGGTCCATCATGATCCGCTGCCCGCCGGCATGGTCCCGTCGCTGATCATCCTGATCGCGCCGTTCGAGGTGGGCTTCCTCGCCTACGTCAACGTGACCGGCCACGTCGACCTGTTTGCCGGCATGCTGTTCTACTTCGGCCTGTTCCTGTTGGTGCTGCTGGCGTGGCGCGTGTTCCGCCGCCCGGTGCAGTTCGCGCCGTCGTGGTGGGCGATCAGCTTTCCGATGGCGGCGCTGTCGAACGCGGCGCTGAAGTATGCGGGCCACGCGCAGGCCGGCGTGCTCCACTGGCTGGCCGGGCTGATCCTGCTGGTCCTGACGGTGGCGATCGCGGTGCTGTCCGTGCGTACGCTGCACAGCCTGTTCACGCGTCGCCTGCTGGCCGGCTGAGCGATGCCGTGGACCCTGTTGGTCGTGGCCGGCCTGCTCGAGATTGCCTTCGCCTTCGGCATGAAATGGTCGGCCGGTTTCAGCCGGTTCTGGCCCAGCGTCTATGCGGTGGCAACCGGGCTGGCCAGCATCGTCCTGCTGACGCTGTCGTTGCGAGTGCTGCCGGTGGGAACAGCCTACGCGGTATGGACCGGCATCGGCGCGGCCGGCACCGCAATGCTCGGCATGCTGTGGCTGGGCGAGCCGGCCTCGCTGGCACGCGCGGGCTGCATCGCGCTGATCCTGTGCGGCGTGATGGGGCTGAAGCTGGTCTCGGGGCCGGCTGCCTGACAGCACCCCGGCAAGAAAACGGCCCGCACAATGCGGGCCATTTCACTGGCTCAGTGACACAGCGGTATTAGTCCGGCACCTTCTCAAGGTCCGCCAGCCACACCGCCGACTCCGAGTCGCTCGGCGCACGCCAGTCGCCACGCGGCGACAGCGAACCGCCCGACCCCACCTTGGGCGCGTTCGGGATGCAGGAGCGCTTGAACTGGCTGGTACGGAAAAAGCGGTCGAGGAAGATCGCAAGGTTGCGCTTGATCTCCGGCAGCCCGTACTGGTTGCGCGCCACTTCCGGCCCGTACGGCCACACGCCGCGCTCGCGGTCGCCCCAGGCGTGCTGGGCCAGGAAGGCGATCTTGGACGGCGTGAAGCCAAAGCGCAGCGTGTAGTAGAGATTGAAGTCCTGCAGTTCGTACGGCCCGATGGTGCTTTCGGTCTTCTGCTCCGGGCCATGGTTGCTGTCGCCGGGCACCAGCTCCGGGCTGATGTCGGTGTCCAGCACCGCCAGCAGCACATCGGCACCGCCCTCGCCGATCTGCCCGGTCTCGGCGACCCAGCGCACCAGGTGCGAGATCAGCGTCTTGGGCACGCTGGCGTTGACGTTGTAGTGCGACATGTGGTCGCCCACGCCATAGGTGCACCAGCCCAGCGCCAGCTCGCTCAGGTCGCCGGTGCCGATCACGATGGCGCCCTGGAAATTGGCCAGGCGGAACAGGTGGTTGGTGCGCTCGCCGGCCTGCACGTTCTCGAAGGTCACGTCATAGACCTTCTCGCCGGCGGCGTACGGATGGCCCAGGTCCTTCAGCATGGCCAGGCAGCTGGGGCGGATATCGATCTCGGTGGCGCTGCAGCCCACCACCTGCATCAGCTTGCGCGCCTGGTCCAGCGTGCGGTCGCTGGTGGCGAAGCCGGGCATGGTGTACGCCAGGATATTGGCGCGCGGCAGCCCCAGGCGGTCCATCGCCTTGGCGCAGACCAGCAGCGCGTGCGTGGAATCGAGCCCGCCGGAGACGCCGATCACCACCTTGCTGATCTTGCTGGCCGACAGCCGCTGCACCAGCGCCTGCACCTGGATGTTGTAGACCTCCATGCAGCGCTCGTCGCGCTGGCGCGGATCGGCCGGCACGTACGGGAAGCGCGCCACGTCGCGCGCCAGCGGCAGCGACTTGTCGCGCGGCAGGCCCAGCGCGAAGGTAACCACGCGGAAAGCTCCCACCTCGGCCTTGTGCCGCCGCACCGAATGGCCGAAGGTGACCTGGTGCATACGCTCGCGCGACAGGCGTTCGACATCGACATCGGCAAACAGCAGGTGCGAGTCGTCGGAGAAGCGTTCGGACTCGGCCAGCATCTCGCCGTTCTCGTAGATCAGCGCCTGGCCATCCCAGGCCAGGTCGGTCGACGACTCACCCTTCCCTGCCGAGGTGTACAGGTACGCCGCCAGGCAGCGCGCCGACTGCTGCGACACCAGCTGGTGCCGGTAGCCCGATTTGCCGATCACGATATTCGATGCCGACAGGTTCACCAGCACGGTCGCGCCAGCCATCGCGGCAAACGACGACGGCGGCACCGGCACCCAGACGTCTTCGCAGATCTCGGCATGGAAGCGGAAGAAGGGCAGCCCTTCGATATCGAACAGCAGCCCGGCGCCGAACGGCACGTCCTGGCCCAGCAGCCGCACGCTGTCCACCGTGGCGCAGTCGGCCGCGCTGAACTGGCGCCCTTCATAGAATTCCCAGTAGTTGGGCAGGAACGACTTGGGCACCACGCCCTGCACACGGCCAGCGGCCACCACCACGGCGCAGTTGAACAGCTGGTGCTGCACGCGCAGTGGCATGCCCACCACCATCGCCAGCGGCAACTTGCGCGAAGCTTCGACGATGGTGCCGAGCGCGGCCTCGCACGCATCGAGCAATGTGCGCTGGTGGAACAGGTCGTCGCAGGTATAGGCCGACAGGCCCAGCTCGGGGAACGCGGCCAGCACCGCGCCGCGCTGCGCGGCCTGTGTGGCCAGCGCCAGCGTCTCGCGCGCATTGAAGGCGGGGTCGGCCACGCGGCAGACCGGCACGCCGACCGCCACGCGGGCGAAGCCGTGGGAATAGAGGTTGAAAAACGGAGTCTTCATATCGGGCCCTGGGGTATGGCAGGCATGGGGCGGGTCATCCGCGCCTGAACCTGGGGGGGTGACGCTTATCCGCCATTCTACGTCGCCACTCCGGGCCCTGCCGCCAGATGCCGTGCCGCACCGCCGGCAGGCCGTTTCCGGTAGACTCAAGCGCCATGCGCCGCCGCGCGCGGCGCTCCTTCTTTCCCCACCCCCTTCAGCTACAGCCCATGCAGTCGGATTCCGGCGACACGGCCGCCGCAGGCAGCCGCACAGACGACCAGAAAGCCAGCCAAGCGGACAATCCGGACTACCAGACGCGCATCGTCTCCGACCTGGCCGAGATCGACCCGGCCGCCTGGGATGCGCTGCTGGCGCGGCAGCCCGAACCGACGCCTTTCCTGCGCCATGCCTTCCTGCAAGCCTTGCATGCAAGTGGCAGCGCATGCGCCGAGACCGGCTGGCATCCGCGCTTCCTGACGTTGTGGGCAGGCGACCGCCTGGCTGCGGCGATGCCTCTCTATGCCAAGGCGCATTCATACGGCGAGTATGTGTTCGACTGGGCCTGGGCCGATGCCTATGCCCGGCACAACATCGAGTACTACCCCAAGTGGCTGTCGGCGATACCGTTCACGCCGGTGCGCGGCGCGCGGCTGATCGCTGAAGATCCGCAAGCCCGCCGGCTGCTGCTGGAGGTGGCGCTGGCGCTGGCGGCGGAAAGCGGCATGTCGTCGCTGCATGTCCTCTTCCCCGACGAGGCCGAAGCCGGGCTGATGCAGCAGGCCGGCATGCTGATGCGGCACGGCGTGCAGTTCCACTGGACCAATGGTGGTGAAGGCAATGGCGAAAGCGGTGGCAAACCCTACGCCAGCTTCGACGACTTCCTCGCCACGCTGTCACAGAAGAAGCGCAAGAACATCCGCGCCGAACGGCGTCAGGTAGCGCAGGCCGGCATCACCTTCCGTCACCTGCGCGGCAGCGAGATCGACGACGAGGCCTGGCGCTTCTTCAACCGATGCTATCGCCAGACCTATCGCGAGCACCATTCCACCCCCTACCTGAACCTGGACTTCTTCCGGCGCATCGGCGCGGCGATGCCGCAGCACCTGCTGCTGGTGGTGGCCGAGCGCGCGGGCCAGCCGATCGCCTCGTCGCTGCTGGTGTACGACGATGCGCCGCACGTCAGCACGCTGTACGGCCGCTACTGGGGCGCACTCGAATACCACCCCTGCCTGCACTTCGAGACCGCGTACTACCAGCCGCTGGAGTTCTGCATCGCCCACGGCATCCGCACCTTCGAAGGCGGCGCGCAGGGCGAGCACAAGATGGCGCGGGGCTTCCTGCCCGTGGCCACGCGCTCGGCGCACTGGCTGGCGCATGCCGACTTTGCCGATGCCGTGGAGCGCTTCCTCGCGCGCGAGCGCCACGGCATCGACGCCTACCTGGACGAACTGAACGAACGCAATCCCTTCGCCCGTTCCTGAGCCGCCGTGGCGCTCAGCGCCACATGCGCCGCAGCGTGTTGTCGCCCAGCATGTAGTGGTGGAACAGCGAAGCCATCGCATGCAGCCCGATGACGAGGTAGAACGCGGTCCCCAGCGTTTCGTGGATAACCTTGACCGTATCCTTCAGCGCGGGGTCCGCCGCCACCAGCGCGGGCACCTCGATCCCCAGCGACGGCAACGCCAGCAGGTGCCCGCCGGCATTCATCGCCAACAGCCCCAGCAGCGGCTGCGCCAGGATAAACAGGTACAGCATCCAGTGCATGGCCTTGCCCGCCAGCCGCATCCAGCGCGGGCCGGGCTCGGGCGCCGGGGCGCCGCGCACCAGCCGCCACAGCAACCGCGGCAGCGCCAGCATGAGCACCAGCGCCCCGGCCCATTCATGGATATCCATGGCCAGAGCGCGCACCGGCGTGCCCTTGTCGAAATTGCCCTTCAGTTCGATGGCCGCATATGCGAGGGCTACCAGCACGAACACCACCCAATGGAAGCCCACCGCGAGCCGGTCATAGCGGCGCGATGGCGACAGCACTTCCGGCAGGCTCTGCATCGGCTTGATGCCCGGTGTGGTGCGGTTCATGGTGTGGTTCTCCTTCTCGTTCGACACCGGCCCAGCGTAGCGCAAGCCGCGCGGGCAGGTCCTAACCGCCATCAGGCGGCGGGCAACAAAAAACCCCGCCGCGGCGGGGTTTCTTCAGCGAAGGTTCAGCTTACTTCTTGTAGTTCGCCACGCCGTCGGTGATTTCCTTGTGGGCTTCCTCGATGCCGGCCCAGCCTTCGACCTTGACCCACTTGCCGGCTTCCAGTGCCTTGTAGTGCTCAAAGAAGTGCTTGATCTGGTCCAACTGGTTCTGCGGAACGTCCGACAGGCCCTTCATGTAGGCAGTAGCAGGCGACAGCTTGTCCAGCGGCACGGCCACCAGCTTGGCGTCCACACCCGACTCGTCGGTCATCTTCAGCATGCCGAGTGCACGGCAGCGCACCACGGCGCCGGCCAGGATCGGGAACGGGGACAGCACCAGCACGTCCACCGGATCGCCGTCGCCCGACAGGGTCTGCGGGATGTAGCCGTAGTTGGCCGGATAGCGCATGCCGGTGCCGATAAAGCGGTCCACGAACAGCAGGCCGGTTTCCTTGTCGGCTTCGTACTTCACCGGATCGCTCTGGGCCGAGATCTCGATGATGACGTTGAAATCGTTGGGGATGTCCTTGCCCGGGGTTACGAGGTTGAAGCTCATGCGGTTCTCCAGATGCCTGCGCTATGTTGTCGGATGGCGGGCATTATAACGGCTCGCGCCTGACCGGTTGCTGACAAGCCAGCCCCATTCTGCCCTCTCTGCCCGGTGCAACGCGTTGCAGCCACGCCGCCGTGCGCGATAATGGCGCATTCTTCAGCCGACACTGAATAGCCGCAGCCGCCGTGCTGCCCCGGAGCCACCCATGCATGCCCAGCACTTTGTCGCCAACCGCCTGATCGCACCGGACAACGGCCTGCGCATCAAGGTGTTCGACCCGTCCAACGGCGAGCCCTTTGCCGAGATCGCCCGTGGCAACGCCACCGACATCAACGTCGCGGTCCACGCCGCGCGCCAGGCCGCCGACGGCGCGTGGGGCCAGATGGCCCCGGCCGAGCGCGTGCGCCTGCTTAACCGCGTTGCCGTGGCGCTGATCGCCCAGGAAGACGAACTTGCCGCGCTGGAAGCGCGCGACACCGGCAAGCCGCTGCGCCAGGCCCGCGCCGACGCCCGCGCCGTGGCGCGCTACTTCGAATTCTATGCCGGCGCGGTCGACAAGCTGCACGGCCAGACCATCCCCTACACCCCCGGCTACACCGTGCTGACGGTGCGCGAGGCGCATGGCGTGACCGGCCACATCATTCCGTGGAACTACCCGCTGCAGATCTTCGGGCGCAGCGTGGGCGCGGCACTGGCCGCCGGCAATGCCTGCGTGGTCAAGCCGGCCGAGGACGCCTGCCTGTCGCTGCTGCGCGTGGCGGAGATCGCAGCCGAGGCCGGCCTGCCCGAAGGCGCGCTCAACATCATCACCGGCTACGGCCACGAGGCCGGCGCCGCGCTGGCGCGCCATCCCGGCATCAACCACATCTCCTTCACCGGCTCGCCGCAGACCGGCAAGCTGGTATCGCAGCTGGCCGCCGAGAACCACGTGCCGGTCACGCTGGAACTGGGCGGCAAGTCACCGCAGATCGTGTTTGCCGATGCCGACATCGACGCGCTGGTGCCGGTGGTGGTCAACGGCATCGTGCAGAACGCCGGCCAGACCTGCTCGGCGGGCAGCCGCCTGCTGGTGGAACGGCCGGTCTATAACGCGCTGCTTGACCGGATTGCGTCGGTGTTCGAGTCGCTGCGCGTGGGCCCGGCCGAACTCGACCTGGAATGCGGCCCGCTGATCAGCCGCAAGCAGCAGCAGCGCGTGTGGGACTTCGTCTCCGACGCACAGCATGCCGGCGTGGCAGTCATGGCGCAGGGCCAGATCGTGGCCGAGGCGCCCGAGGCCGGCTACTACCAGGTGCCGATGCTGTTCCGCGATGTCCCGCCCGCGCACCGGCTCGCGCAGGAAGAAGTGTTCGGCCCGCTGCTGGCGGCCATGCCCTTCGACACCGAGGCCGATGCCATCGCGCTGGCCAACGGCACGCCCTACGGCCTGGTCGCCGGCGTCTGGACCCGCGACGGCGGCCGCCAGCTGCGCCTGGCGCACAAGCTGCGCGCGGGCCAGGTCTTTATCAACAACTACGGTGCGGGGGGCGGCGTTGAGCTACCCTTCGGCGGCACCGGCCAGTCCGGCTACGGCCGCGAGAAGGGCTTCGAGGCCCTGTATGGATTCACCACACTGAAAACCATCGCCATTCAACATGGGTAACATCAATTTCCTTTCCATCGCCTTTGCCATCTTCTTTTTCTGGATGGCGTGGCATGTGCGGAACAAGCGCGCCACCAATCCCTCCGGCATGCCGCGGCTGCAGGTGTTCAAGCGCAAGTGGGGCGACGTCATGGGCGATCGCGTGCACTGGTGCCTGTATGTGGCGCTGCCGTTCTTGCTGGCGGTGATGATGGTCGCGAATGCCTTGCGCGGACGGGGGCCGTTTTCGCACTGACATCGCCGCACTGAACGCTTACCCGCATCGATCACCGAAAACCACAACACAAGGAGACAAGCGATGAGACTGGCCAACAAGGTAGCGATCGTCACCGGCGGCGGTTCCGGCTTCGGCGAAGGCATCGCCCACACCTTCGCGCGCGAGGGCGCCAGCGTGCTGGTGGCCGACCTGCGCGAAGACGCCGCCGAGCGCGTTGCCGCGGCGATCCGCGAGGCCGGCGGCCAGGCGCGCGCGGTGCGCGCCGACGTCTCGCGCGGCGACGATACCGAGGCCATGCGCGAGGCCGCGCTGGCCGCCTTCGGCGACGTGCATATCGTCGTCAACAACGCCGGCACCACCCATCGCAACAAGTCCATCCTGGAGATCACCGAGGATGAGTTCGACCGCGTCTACGCGGTCAACGTCAAGAGCATCTACTGGTCGGCGCGTGCCTTTGTCCCGCACTTCCGCCAGCGCGGCGGCGGCGTGTTCGTCAATATCGCTTCCACCGCCGGCATCCGCCCGCGTCCCGGCCTGGTCTGGTACAACGGCAGCAAGGGCGCGGTCATCACCGCCAGCAAGGCGATGGCGGCGGAGCTGGGCCCGGACAAGATCCGCGTCAACTGCGTCAACCCGGTGATCGGCGCCACCGCGCTGCTCGAAGAATTCATGGGCATGCCCGACACGCCCGAGAACCGTGCCAGATTCCTCGCCACCATCCCGATGGGGCGCATGTCGACCCCGCAGGACGTGGCCAACGCCTGCCTTTACCTGGCTTCCGACGAAGCCGCCTTCATCACTGGCACCTGCATCGAAGTCGACGGCGGGCGCTGCGTCTGAGCCCTGCCCCACCGGCATTTCCTTGTCGTAAATTTCCTTTGTCGTAATACCGCTGTACCGCGTCGCAAGAACGCAACCATCCTCAGGAGACAGCATGACAACGACCGCAGTAAACCCTGGCGTCGGCGGCGCCGCCTTTGAAGACGCCACCTACCGCAAGGTGAGCTGGCGCCTGGTGCCCTTCCTGCTGCTGTGCTACGTGGTGGCCTACCTGGACCGCGTCAACGTGGGCTTCGCCAAGCTGCAGATGCTCAACGACCTGAAGTTCAGCGAGACCGTCTACGGGCTGGGCGCAGGCATCTTCTTCATCGGCTACTTCCTGTTCGAAGTGCCCAGCAACGTGATTCTGCACAAGGTGGGCGCGCGCATCTGGATCGCGCGCATCATGATCACCTGGGGCGCGATCTCGGCGGCGATGATGTTCGTCACCACGCCGACCATGTTCTACGTGCTGCGCTTCCTGCTGGGCATTGCCGAGGCCGGCTTCTTCCCCGGCATCATCCTGTACCTGACCTACTGGTACCCGGCCAACCGGCGCGGCCGCACCACCACCTTCTTCATGACCGCAATCGCGCTGTCGGGCGTGATCGGCGGCCCGCTGTCGGGGTGGATCATGCAGAATTTCGACGGCCACAATGGCTGGGCGGGCTGGCAGTGGATGTTCCTGCTGGAAGGCGTGCCTTCGATCCTGGTCGGGCTGTGGGTGCTGGCCTACCTGGACGACCGCATCGCGCACGCCAGGTGGCTCACGGCCGAGGAAAAGGCGCTGCTCGAGCGCAATATCGCCGCCGAAGACGCACACAAGGAAGACCCGCCGATCCGCACCGTGCTGTTCAGCCCGCGCGTCTGGCTGATGAGCGCGATCTACTTCTGCTTCGTCATGGGCCTGTATGGCGTCAGCTTCTGGCTGCCGACCATCATCAAGCAGACCGGTGTAAAGAGCGCGCTCGACATCGGCCTGCTGACCGCGATCCCGTATGGCTGCGCGGTGATCGGCATGGTGCTGGTGGCGTACAGCGCCGACCGCAGCGGCGAACGGCGCTGGCATATCGCGATCCCCGCGCTGCTTGGCTCGTTCGGCCTGCTGCTGTCGGTGCACTGGGCCACCGATACCACGCTGGCCATGTTCGCGCTGACGCTGGCCACCATCGGCATCCTGACCACGCTGCCGCTGTTCTGGAGCCTGCCCACATCGTTCCTGGCGGGCACCGGCGCGGCCGCCGGCATTGCGCTGATCAACTCGCTGGGCAACCTCGCCGGCTTCCTCAGCCCGTACGCGGTGGGCTGGCTCAAGGACCTGACCAAGAGCACGGACTCCGGCATGTACCTGCTGGCCGCGTGCCTGGTGGTGGGCGCGGCGCTTACGCTGTCGGTGCCGGCACGACTGGTGGGCCGAAGGTAGGCAAGCGCTTCGCTCAAGGCCCGGCAACGGCGCTTTCCGGCAAGGGAGGCGCCGTTTTTCTTTGGGATTCCGGCAAGTGTCTGGCGCGCCGCCCCTCTGCCGACGACGCGCGGTCCGCTGACGCGGATGTAGGACCAAGCCCGGCAGTGTGGCCGCGGCTTGCGCCCTAGCATGGAAAGGAAGACACCCGGAGTGATCCACACGGGGTCCTCCGGGCATGTGAATCCTGAAGTTCGCCAAGGAGGCCACGATGCCGCACCTGCCCCCGTTTGCCCCGACCCAGTCGCTTGAGCGCGTTGAAGCGCGTCTCGCACGCCGCACGCGCGTCAAGCGCATCGTGATTGCACTGAGCGCCGGCGTGGTCGCGCTGCTCGCCGTCGTGCCTGCCGCCAGCCATGCCCAGGCACCCGTGGTCGAAGCCACGCCAACGCCAGCTCCCGCTGCACCTGCACCAGCCCCGGCAGCGACTGCACCTGCGCCAGCCCCGGCAGCGACTGCCCCAGTTCCTGCCGGTGCCATCGCGCCGACCCCAGGCGTGACCGCGCCTGCAACGCAGCCGCCGACCGCCATGCCGCCGCCGGTAGCACAGCCTGCCCCGCCGGCTGCGGCGCCAGGCACTGCCGCGCCGCCGCCAGTGGCGTCACCCACCCCTGCACCGGGAGGCGCCGCACCCGCCGCACCCGCCGTAGCCGCGCCGCCGCCCACCGCGGCCCAGCCGCGCCCGCCGCTGACGACACCGTCGCCTCCGCCACCGCGTGACGCGATGGTGCAGCGTACTGCGGGGCCGGTGACCTATATCTGCGGCGGCGTTGCCGAAGACGAGCAGGTCGCGCTGCAACGGCAGTCACGCAACTACAACATGAGCCTGCTCTTTACGCAGGGCGAACGCGGCGAGTACCTGTCGGACGTCGACGTCAAGCTGATGCGCGGCAACAAGGAAGTCGCGAGCTTTGTCGCGGACGGGCCACGCTGCCTGCTGAAGGCGCCGAGCGGTACGTACAACGTGCGGGCGACTTACCAGGGCCGGACCAAGACGGCCACGGTGAGCACCGGCGGGCGCAACAGCCAGATGCGCTGGTAGGTTGAGGATGGGAGCGCCGCAGCGCGGCGTTGCCGGAGGAGAGGAAGGGCGCGGCGTCTTGCGATGCCGCGCTTTTTCTTATCTGCAGGCGGTCGAGCGGCTGCCGGTGGTCTCCCTCTCCCGCAAGCGGGCGAGGGGAGCAAACCGTCAGTCCTGGGGCCCCTCGCCCAGCATCTGCGCCACCGAAGCCGCCGTCCCCGCCGCGCGCTCGCCCAGCAGGCGCTGCAGCGTGGCCAGCAGCTGGTCCTCGTTATACGGCTTGCCGAGGTAGACGTTGACACCGATCTCCTCCGCGTAGCGGCGATGCTTGTCCGCCGTGCGCGAGGTGATCATGACCAGCGGCATATGCGTCGTGCGCGAATCGGAACGCACGTTGCGGGTCAGGTCGAAGCCGTCCATGTTCGGCATCTCGATATCCACCAGCATCGCATCCGGCATCACGTCCTGCAGCTGCTTGAGCGCATCCACGCCGTCGCGCGCCAGCACCACCTGGTAGCCGGCGCGGCTGAGCAGGCGCTGGGTCGCCTTGCGCACGGTCAGCGAATCATCGACCACCATCACCGTGGGCTGCAGCGCCAGGCCGCCCACCGGGGCGGCGCTGCCGTCGCCGGCCAGTTCCGCAACCGCGCCCAGCGGCCCGGCCACGGGTAGCGCAAACTGCGGCGCCAACTGCGGCGCCAGCTGCGGCGCCAGCGCCGGCGCGGACTGCGCGGGCACCATCTGCTGCGGCGCGGGCTGGCCGCGCTCGCGCACCAGGCGCTGCGCCAGCACCACCGGGTTGTAGATCAGCACGATCTCGCCGTCGCCGAGCGTGGTCGCGCCGGCAATGCCTTCCAGCCGCGCCAGGTGCGGCCCGATGTGCTTGACCACCACTTCGCGGTTGCCGACCACCTCGTCCACGTGCACGGCGACACGTTCGGCGCCGCTGCGCACCAGCACCACCGGCGAGTACTTGCGGCCAGCCGCGACGGCGTTGCCCTCTTCCAGCAAGGCGCCGAAGTAGAAGAACGGCACTTCGGCGCCGGCCACCACCAGGCGCCCCTGGTTGTAGGCCTCCACCAGCGCCGGCGCGCGCAGCTGCTGCACCTGGTCGATCATGCCGCTGGGCACCGCATAGCGCCGCGCGCCCAGCGAAAACACCAGCACCTGCGTGATGGCCGTGGTCAGCGGCAGGTGCACGGTAAAGGTGGTGCCGCGCCCGGGCTTCGATTCCAGCGTGATGCGCCCGCCCAGCGCCACGGTCTCGGCGCGCACCACGTCCATGCCGACGCCGCGCCCGGCCAGCTCGGAGACCGCCTCGGCCGTGGAGAAGCCGGGAGTGAAGATCATCTCGGTCAGGCGCGCCTCGCCGGCGTCGTCGTCCGGCGCGAGCAGGTGGCGCTCGACCGCGCGCGCGCGGATGCGCGCCAGGTCCAGCCCGTTGCCGTCATCAACGAAATGCAGCACCACTTCATTGCCTTCCTGCTGCACTTCCAGCGTCAGCGCGCCCGTGGCGGGCTTGCCGGCTGCGCGGCGTTGCAGCGCGGGCTCGATCCCGTGCACCACCGCGTTCCGGATCAGGTGTTCGATCGGGCCGGCCATGCGATCCAGCACGGAGCGGTCGATCTCCACCGTGCCGCCCTTGATCAGCAGCCGCACCTCCTTGCCGGTCTCGGCGGCAGCCTGGCGCGCCACGCGGTACAGGCGCTCGGCCAGCGCGTCGAACTGCACCATGCGCGCCTGCATCAGGCTGCGCTGCAGCCCGCGCGTCAGGCGCGCCTGCGCTGCCAGGTCGCCCGCGGCGCGGTCGAAGCCGCGCTGCAGGTTCTGCTCGACGGTGGCCACGTCGTTGACCGATTCGGCCATCATCCGCGTCAGTTCCTGGAAGCGGGTGAAGCGGTCGAATTCGAGCGGGTCGAACTCCTGCTTGTGCTGTGCGTCGGCGATCCGCGACGCCATCTGCGATTCGGCCTGGATCTCGATCTCGCGCAACTGGCCGCGCAGGCGCGCGACGTTGTCGTTGAGTTCGCCCAGGTAGGTGCGCATCGCGTCGAGCTCGCTGTCGAGCCGCGCGCGCGTCGCGCCGACTTCGCCGGCCTCGTTGATCAGCGTGTCAAGCGCGCGCGCCTGCACGCGCACCAGCGCACGCTGCGGCTCGGCGGCAGGCGTGGGCAGAGTGGGCGGCATTGGCACCATCACGTCCGCGGGCCCGGGCATGACCGGCAGCATGGCAACCGCAACGGCGGCATCGGCAACAGGATCCGCGGCCCCTCCTGGCTGCGCCTCTGGCAGCGCTCCTGGCTGCGCTTCTGCAAAGGGTTCTGCCTCATCCCGCGGGGACACGCCCAGGCCGTTGACCACGTCGGGGTCGTCTGCGGGCAGCAGGCGGCCGGCCTGCAGCGCTTCAGCGTGCGCGAGGATACGGTCGTACCAGGCGTAGAGGCGCGCGAACAGCTGCGGGTCGACGCCCTGCCCGGCCTGCGCACGCAGGCTGGCATCGAGCAGCGTCTCCATCTCGTGCGCGGCCTGGCCCAGCGTCATGGCGCCGGCCATGCGCGCACTGCCCTTGAGCGTATGCAGCGCGCGCAGCACCAGTCCGCCGTGGCGCGTGTCCACCGGCGCCGCCTCCCAGGTGCGCACCAGCTTGCCCAGCTCGGGCAGCGTACCCTGGGCTTCCTCGAGGAAGATCTGGACCAGCGCGGGGTCGGGTGCGGCGCCGTCGCCGTCGTCGGCCTCCGCCGCGACCGGCGGCCGGTGCGAGGTCGGCAGCGCAATCACGACGGCATCATGATGCGCAGGCGGCGCGGGCCGGGCCGGGGCAGGCACCAGCGGCGCTTCGTTGTCCGCGTGCAGCGGCTGGCCATAAAGCTGCGCCATCCCATCCACCGGCGCGGGCGACGCCGGCACGGCCACGCGCGGACGCAGCAAGGCGCGCTCGCCGAATTCCACCAGGCCGCGGCGCAGGCCGGCATCGGCCTGCGGCCAGACGCCCGCGGCAAACTGGTGCAGCATGCCGCGCAGCCGCTCCGCCGCCTGCTCCAGCAGGCGGAAGTCGCCCGGATGCATCGCCACCGGGTGCGAGCCCAGCTGCAGCAGCAATCCTTCCAGCGCTTCGGCGATCTCGCGCACCGGCTCCAGCCCCACGGTCGAGGCACTGCCCTGCAGCGTGTGCGCGACGCGCAGTGCCAGCTCGCTCGGGCACGGACGCCCCTCGTGGCGCCATTCGGAGATATCGGTGGCGAACTGCCGCAGCAGGTCGTCGGCCTCCTGCAGGTAGACGTTGTAGAGCGCCAGGCCGATGCGGACCGGACCGATGACCTTGTAGTTGTCCTCGTCGCTGGACAGTCCGCCGGCGAGGCGGAACGGGATGACGTTGTCTTCGTCTGCGGCCGTGTCCTGCGGTGCCGCCGCGCCCGGCTGGTTGTCGTCCGCGGACACCGCTGGCGGAGCCTCCTCCTGAATGGAGGGCTCGGCTGGGACTGCCTCGTCGGCATTCGGCTGGACGCCGTCGCGCACCGTGTCGGCAGTCGCCACCAGCGGCGCGATATCGTGCGCCGCGCCCGCGTCGCGATGCAGCTGCGCCACCCACGCCGACAGCTCGGCGTGCGCGCGGCGCAGCAGCGACAGCAGCGCCGGCACCGGCGCGCGCGCCTCGGCGATCCACAGGTTCATCACCTGCTCCACCGCCCACGCGGCTTCGCCGTAGCGATGCAGCCCGACCATGCGGCTCGAGCCCTTGAGCGTATGGAAGGCACGCCGCACGCGGCTGAGCGTATCGGTATCGCGCAACGCCTCGACGCCTGCGTTGAGGTCGCCGGCAATGCCGCCCAGCACCTCGTCGGCTTCATTCAGGAAGATGTCGAGCAGTTCGGCATCGACCGCGGCGCTGTCACCAGCAGCAGGCAGAGCCGGCGCTGTGGCGGCGGCAGGCAGCGGCGCGGGATCGGGTTCGCCCGCGGCATCGGCCAGCGCCAGCATCAGGCGCCCGGCGGCATCGTCGCTGCCGGCCAGCCAGGCATTGCACTGCGTGGTGGCGTCGGCGGCGCGGCGCCGCAGCGGCGCGTTGTCGTCGATCGCGGCCTGGTCGGCCAGCGCCTGCAGCGCGGCACGCAGGCGCTGCACCTGCGGCGCGTCGGGCATGGGCCCGGCCTGCAGGGCTTCAGCCGCGGCATCGCGGGCGGCAGCGAGCGGATGCTGCGGTGCGCGCACATCCTCGACGGCTGCCGCTTCGGCGGGCAGGTCGTGGCGGCGGGCACGGCCGAATTCCAGTGCATCGGCAAAGGCATGGACGGTGCCGAGCTCCGCCGCCACGGCGGCAAGCAGTTCGGTGCGCGTAGCGGCGTCGGAAGCGTATGAGGCATCGCCAACCGCGGCCAGGCGCGCGTTGACGGCCTGCACCGCAGCCGTGGCCCTGGCCGCGTCGCCGGCCAGCACAGCCGGCAGCGCCGGCGTCGCCTGCAGCCGCTCCAGCGTGTTGCCCAGCGCCGCGAACGCCTGGCGCGCATCGCGCAGGTGGCCGGCGCCATCGGCGCGCGCCGCATTGCGGTCATAGCTGTCGAGCCACGATTCGCCACTGTCGAGCTGCGCGCGCAGCTGCGCCACGGCCTCGCTGCGCAACGCCTGCGCGCGCGCTTCGTCGACCATGCTGGCCAGCCACGCAGGCGCGCCCACGTCTGGATCCGAGACCGACTGGTGCAGGCAATCGGCCAGCGCCTCGCACTGCGCGGCAAAGCGCGCCGCGGCGGGATGCGCGGATTGTCCGTGCACGCGCCACGGCAGGGCCAGCGCGCGCGTCAGGAACAGCGCGATGCCGGTGGCACCGAGCGCTCCCGCCCGGCTGCGTTCCCAGTCGCACCCCGCGGCGGACGCCGCCGCCTGTGCCAGGCAGTGCTGCAGGCCCGGCTGGGCCAGCGGCTGTGCGGCTTCGGCCAGCGCGGCGAGCGCGGTTTCCCAGCCGCCCTGGTCGCCTGCGGCCGCCTGCTCCAGCCCCGCGGCGGCCTGCTGCAGGTTGCGCGTATCGATCGGGTCGAGCCAGCCGTAGTAGCGCAGCCGGAAGTCGGCATCGGCCACCGCGTGCGCGGCATCGAGGCGGAAAGCCACCAGCGTACGGGCGATGTCGCTGCGCACGGCAGCGGCGCCATCGGCCTGGAGGGCATCGCCGGGAGCCGTCTTCGCCAGACCCGTGCAGACCAGCAGGAACACGGCGTCGTTCAGCAGCGCCTGCGGCACGCGCACATGCCCTTGCTGGTACTGGCGCAGCAGCAGGTTGGCACGCCCGGCAAAGCGCTTTGCCAGCAGGTCGGACGGCAGCAGCCCATGCGCCAGCGCGCGGAACACCAGCCCCAGCACATGCCAGACGCCACGGTCCGGATGGTCGGCGGCGCGGCGTGGTTCCTGCTCGTTGGCGCGCACTTCGTCCAGCGCCGCATGCAGCGGCAGCCAGGCCTCGCGCAGCAGGGCCGCGTCCTGGCACGCAGCGGGCAGGCGCATGGCCTTGAGCAGCGTGGCTTCGAACTGCTGGCGCGCGCGCGTGATGGCGGCGGGGCTGCGCGCCGGCAGCAGCATGCCGGGCAGCATCTGCAGCTCGTCGAGCCACAGGTCGGCCGGATGCACGCGCTCCTCGCGCAGTTGCGCCAGCACGCCGGCGTAAGGCTGGAACAGCCGCAGCGGGGCCTCGTCGTCGCCGGCCATCAGGTCGTCGACATATTCAGCCAGTGCCTGCACGCCGGCACGGAACACCGCCAGCGCCTGCGCATCGGCGGCGAGCTGGCCGGCATCGATGGCTTCGAGCAGGCGGCGCAGCGCCTGGCAGTACGGGTCGGTGCCGCGCAGCCCGACGATATGCACTGCGCCGGCGGCCTGGTGCAGGTGCTGGCCGGCGAGCCGCAGCGAGGTGGTATCGCGCGCGCCCAGCGCCTCGGGCGCCTGGCGGATTTCTTCGACGTAGTGGCCCAGTTCCGCGGCCGCGTCTTCGAGCGCGCCGCGCAGGCTCGGCGCAAGCCAGGCCAGCCCGGACAGGTCGCGCGCCGCGCCGCCGGCGTCGGCCGGCCCGGCAGTGGCTGTCTGTCGCGGCGGCAGCGGTGCTGCTTCCGGTTCGGGCATGGCCGGCGCCGATGCGCCGGCGCCGTCCGCTTCGCGCGGGATGGGGAAATTCATGGACATGACGGCTTCCATTGCGGCGCCGCCAGGGCGGCCGCGGGCGGCCCGCCGCGGCGGCAGGCAGGCGCTGGGTTGGCTTGTTGGCAGGCGTGGCAGCAGGCGTGGCAGCAGGCGCCGCGCAGCGCGGAAGCGGTCGCAGGCGTCATCCGGCCACTCAGGCGATCTTGAATCGCTGCACCGAGTTGCGCAGCTCCTCGGTCATCAGCGTCAGCTGGCGCACCGACTGCGCAGTCTGGCGCGTGCCGGTGGTGGTCTGCTCGGTGACCTGCAGGATGCGTTCGATATGGCGCGCCACGGTGGTGGCGAGGTCGGCTTCGTGCGAGGTGGACTGCGAGATCTGCTCGATCAGCTCCGCCAGCTGGCGCGACACGCGGCCGATCTCGACCAGCGCCGCGCCGGCGTTGTCCGACAGCCGCGCGCCTTCGACCACGCCCTGCGTGCTGCGCTCCATGGCGTGCACGGCGTCCTGGGTATCGGTCTGGATGGTGCGGATCAGCGCGCCGATCTGCTTGGTAGCCTCGCCGGAGCGTTCGGCCAGCCGCTGCACTTCTTCAGCCACCACCGAGAAGCCGCGCCCGGCTTCGCCGGCCGATGCGGCCTGGATGGCGGCGTTCAGTGCCAGCACGTTGGTCTGCTCGGTAATGTCGGAAATCAGCTCGACGATTTCACCGATCTCCTGCGACGACTCGCCCAGCCGCTTGATCCGCTTGGAGGTCTCCTGGATCTGCTCGCGGATGTCGTTCATGCCGGTGATGGCGTTCTGCACCGCCTGCTGGCCCTGCTCGGCGGCGGACAGCGAGGCGCGCGCCACGTTGGCCGACTCGGCCGCGCCGCGCGACACCTGCGTGATGCGGTCCGCCATCTCCACCACCGATTCGCCGGTCTGGCGGATCTGGCGCGACTGCTCTTCAGTGGTCGACACCAGCTGGGTCGACGTGGCGTGCACCTGGCCCGAGGCCTGCGTCACCTCGCCGGCAGTCTGCTGCACCCGGCCGACCAGCTCGCGCAGTTCTTCCACAGTGTAGTTGACCGAGTCAGCGATGGCGCCGGTGATGTCCTCGGTCACCGTGGCCTGGCGCGTCAGGTCACCGTCGGCGATGTCCTGCAACTCGTTCATCAGCTGCAGAATGGCCTTCTGTGTGTTGTCGTTGTTGCGCTTTTCGTCGAGACGGCGCGATTCGGCCTCGCGTTCGCGCGCCTCGGCTTCCAGCGCGCGCATGCGCGAATCGCGCAGGTACAGCGCGGCCAGGCCGACCAGGCACAGCAGCGTCAGCAGCGCCGACACCACGGTCGCGCCCAGCGTCACCGGGCGCAAGCGCGCCGACTCGGCATAGGCGCGCTGCAGCGCCGACAGCTCGCCGCGCAGCGCTTCGTTGTCGTTGAAGATCTGCTGCTGCGCGCGCTTGGCGGCGATCAGGCCGGGCAGGTTCTGCAGGATGGTCTGGGTGGTCTTCTGGACCGCGTCGAAACGCTGCGACAGCTGTTTCAGGTACCCGCGCGTCTCGTCATCGGTGGCCGCGCCCAGGCGCAGCGCTTCGCTGCCGTTCATGAGCCCGTCCAGCGTCTCGCGGAAGGTGTTGGTGTCCTTGCCGAGCAGGAACGCGGTTTCGGGGTTGACGCCTTCACCGGCCAGGAACTCGTTCAGGTTCTTGCCCAGGCGCTGCGTCAGCATCACCAGTTGCGCGGACGCCGCCACCTCGCGCGCATTGGCGCCGGACTGCAGCTTGATCGCGGCCACCTGCTCGGCGGCTTCCAGCAGTTCGGGGTTGGAGGCGTTGAAGACCTGCAGGGTCTGGCCGATGGTGGTCAGCACCGGCTGCTGCGCCAGCACATCGGCCGCGCTCTTCTCGGAGCGCTTCCACGAGGTCATCGCGGCTTCCAGCAGCGGGCCGGCGTCGCCACTGGTGGCGCGCACGCGTTTTTCGTCGCTGCCTTCCTGCAACGCCTTCAAGTCGTTCGCCAGCGTTTCCTTGGACTCGCGCAGCTGCTTGAAGGCCTGCGCATTGCCCAGCAACGCCACCGGCACCGCCTTGCCCAGGCGCTGCGAGTGCATCAGCATGTCGCCGGCGATCTCGATCTGCGCCGCGGCATTGTTGGCGATGCGGTTGTCCAGGTACACCGAGCCCAGCAGCGCCACCAGCGACACCACCACGCCCACCGTCAGCGCCCGCTGCTGCGACGAGAACGGCATGCGCCCCAGCCACGCCGACACGTGCTCCAGCGGCGTGGCACCAAGGCCGGCGGGCGCCGCGGGTGCGGCAGGTGCGGCGGGTGCGGCTTCCGGGCCGCCGCCAAGGGCGGCCGCAGCGGCGGCGTCGGCTGCCGGCGTACGCCGGCCCAGGCTGAATTTCTTGAAACCCATGGCACCCTCTTCCGTTATTCGTTGTTGTGCCCGGCGGCTCGTGCCGGGTGCGCCAGCCCGTGGCCCGCGCGTGTTATTGCCTGGTTGTTATTGCCCGGTTGTAGCGCCCGGTTGTAGCGTCCGGTATTTCCTGCCCGGTTGCGGCGTGGGGTGGTTCACGCCGCCTCAGTCCGCGCTGCGGCCCACCTGCAGGAACGCCGGCGCCTCCAGCAGCGCACGCACGTTGAGCACCTGCCAGTCGCGTCCCTCACGATCCGCAAAGCGCTGGCCCTCCCAAGCCGGCGCTTCGCCTGGTTCTTGTGCCGCCTCTTCGTGCGGCAGGCCCAAATCCGCGGCATGGCGCAAACCCGCCACGCGCGTAACCAGGACCGCGCAGGCGCGCTCCACCTGGCGCGACAGCACCACCAGCTTGCTGCCTGGCTGCACCGGCGTCGGCGCGCCGCCGCAGAACAGGCTGAAATCGATCACGCCGAGCAGGCTGCCGCGTGCATTGACCAGCCCGCTGTACCACGGCTGCGTCAGCGGCACGCGGCTGGGCTGGCGCATGTCGAGCACCTCGCCGGTCTCGGCCAGCGGCAGCAGCCAGTGGCGCGTGCCGATCTGCAGCGCCAGGTAGCTGTCGGCGGCGGGCAGGCTGCGCGCCTCGCGCAGGCGCCGGGCCAGCATGGCCTGGTAGTCCTGCAGGCGGGTCTGGCGGGCGCGTAGGTCTTGGCGTGGCGCGTTCATGTGGCGGTCCCCGGTACTGGTGGCAGTGGCATCCCGTACGGCTGGCGCTGGCAACTCAGTGCGACAGCGCGGCGATCTTGCCCAGCAGTTCCTCGCCGTCCACCGGCTTGACGATGTAGTCCGACGCGCCCTGGCGCATGCCCCAGATGCGGTCGGTGTCCAGGCCCTTGCTGGTGCACATGATCACGGGGATGTCCTTGAAGCGGTCGTCGCGCTTGATCGCGCGGGTGGCCTGGTAGCCGTTCTGGCCGGGCATCACCACGTCCATGAGGATCAGGTCGAAATTTTCCGATTCCAGGCGCGCGAAGGCCTGGTCGCTGTTGCCGGCGACCGAGACCTTGAAGCCGCGCTTGCCGAGAAGGTCGGACATGAACAGCGCTTCGGTCGGGGAATCGTCGACGATCAGGATCTTGTTGATGGCGGTCATGAGGTTTCCTTCGATTCGTTCAGGCCGTCAGCATGCCGGCAAGGCGGCGCCGTGGTCCGGCAGGCAGGCCTGCACGGCCTGCAGCAGCGCTTCACGGGTGAACGGCTTGGCAAGATGGTCGTGCGCTCCCACCAGGCGCCCGCGCGAGCGGTCGAACACGCCGTCGCGCGAGGACAGCATGATTACGGGGATGGTGTGGAAGCGCGGGCTTTTCTTGATCAGGGAGCAGGTCTGGTAGCCGTCCAGCCGGGGCATCAGGATGTCGCAGAAGACCAGGTCAGGATGCAGCTCGCCGACCTTGGCCAGCGCCTCGAAGCCGTCCTCGGCCAGCATCACCTGGTATCCCGCCTGCGACAGGAAGATCTCCGCCGTACGGCGGATGGTGCTGGAATCGTCGATGACCAGGACCTTGCGGCGCGCGTGCGCCAGGGTGTCCGGCATTGGCACGCCAGGCGCCGCAACGCTGACGCCGGCGGCATTGACCCGCTGGTTTTCTTCTGTTTGAGCGACCCGCATGTTGTTCCCGCGACCGGCCACACCATGCGGCGCGCCGGCAAGCACTAGAGAACACCCGTGCGGAGCAGCGCGACCCATGCGCGCCCCGACGGACCCCCGACAAATAATTCTGCTTTCCCTTCAAGGCCGGGCCAGACCCGGCAGCGGCGGTGCGTGGACCCCGCACCTGCCTGCCGTCTTCCCTACCAATGGCGGATGGACGGCCACATAATTTGCAACAGAGTGTGACAAGACGCCGCTGGGCCGTCAATCCGGGGCAGCGGTCCCTTGCCGGCGTTCTGTCGTATCGGCGCGACGCGCGCTGCCAGTCTGGCGGCTTTCTGTGAAGCCTCGATGGCGCGCAAGCTGGCGTCGTGCCTTCAGGCGGCCAGCTTCAGATGGCCACCATTTCAAAATCTTCCTTGCGCGCGCCGCATTCCGGGCAGGTCCAGTTGATGGGCACGTCTTCCCACCGGGTTCCCGGGGCGATGCCGTCTTCCGGCGCGCCTGCGGCTTCGTCGTAGATCCAGCCGCAGATCAGGCACATCCAAGTCTTGTATTCCATAACAGGCTCTGGCCACTCTCCATTAAAATCCAGCGCAGATGGTACCGAAACCGTGCCGCCCGCGCCAGCCGGCGGCAGCCAGAATCGTGCCAGTTCCGCCGTGTTCGCGCATGTTAGCGCCGGATTGACAGGCAATTGCCGTGAAGTTCATCGGTATTGCCTGCATGTCTACGGACTGTCCGGCCGCGCCGCCACGTTCCCAGCAGTCCTTGATTCCACTCAACGCCATGTCCCGTAACCAGCAGCTCTTCGACCGCGCCCAGCAGACCATTCCCGGCGGCGTCAACTCCCCCGTGCGCGCCTTCCGCTCGGTGGGCGGCACGCCGCGCTTTATTACGCGCGCCGAGGGAGCCTATATGTGGGATGCCGACGGCCAGCGCTATATCGACTACATCGGCTCCTGGGGCCCGATGATCGTCGGCCATGCCCACCCTGAAGTGGTGCGCGCGGTACAGGAAACCTGCGCCCAGAGCTTTTCGTTCGGCGCGCCCACCGAGGGCGAGATCACCATGGCCGAAGAAATCTGCAAGCTGGTGCCGTCGATCGAGCAGGTGCGGCTGGTGTCTTCCGGCACCGAGGCCACCATGAGCGCGCTGCGCCTGGCGCGCGGCTTTACCGGCCGCGACCTGATCATCAAGTTCGAGGGCTGCTACCACGGCCATGCCGACAGCCTGCTGGTCAAGGCCGGCTCCGGCCTGCTGACCTTTGCCGACACCACGCAGAACGCGCCCTCCTCGGCCGGCGTGCCGGCCGACGTGACGCGCCACACCATGGTGCTGGAGTACAACAACGTCGAGCAGCTGGAGCAGGCCTTCGCCAGGCACGCCGGCGAGATCGCCGCGGTGATCGTCGAGCCGGTGGCCGGCAACATGAACCTGGTGCGCGCCAGCGACGCCTTCCTGAAAGCCATGCGCGAGCTGTGCAGCCGCGACGGCGCGGTGCTGATCTTCGACGAAGTGATGACTGGCTTCCGCGTGGCCCTGGGCGGCGCGCAGGCCCATTACGGCATTCGCCCGGACATGACCTGCCTGGGCAAGGTCATTGGCGGCGGCATGCCGGCGGCGGCCTTCGGCGGGCGGCGCGACATCATGGAAAAGCTGGCGCCGCTGGGCGGCGTCTACCAGGCCGGCACGCTCTCGGGCAACCCGCTGGCGGTGGCCGCCGGCCTGACCACGCTCAAGCTGATCCAGGCGCCCGGCTTCTACGACAAGCTGGCGGCGCAGACCCGCAAGCTGGCCGACGGCCTGGCCGAAGCCGCGCGGGCGGCCGGCGTACCGTTCGCCGCGGATGCCATCGGCGGCATGTTCGGCCTGTATTTCCGCGAAGGCGTGCCTGGCAGCTTTGCCGAAGTGACCAAGAGCGACACCGCGCGCTTCAACCGCTTCTTCCATGCCATGCTGGACAACGGCGTCTACCTGGCGCCGTCGGCGTTCGAGGCCGGCTTTGTCTCGGCACAGCACGACGACGCCATCCTGGGCGCCACCTTCGACGCCGCGCGCAAGGCGTTCGCGGCGGCCTGAGGCCACGCCGGCAGGCGACGCGCCGGGCGTCGCCTGGCCGTCGCCTGGCCGTCACCTGTCAGAAAGGCGGTGCGCTACACTTGGGATTCGCTTGTCCATGCCATCATGCCTAACCTGCGGAGCCCCACGATGCGCGCTTCTTCCTCCCTGCCTTTGCCACTGCGCTCGCCGCTGTCCGTGCTGCGCTGGCTGCTGCTGGCGGCCATGGCCAGCCTGCTGACCGCCTGCGGCTATAACGACTTCCAGTCCAAGGACGAGGCAGTCAAGGCGGCCTGGGGCGAGGTCATCAACCAGTACCAGCGCCGCGCCGACCTGATCCCCAACCTGGTCAACACCGTCAAGGGCTATGCCACGCACGAGCGCGAGACGCTCGAAGCGGTGACCAAGGCGCGCGCCGCCGCCACCAGCATCCAGGTCTCGCCCGAGACCCTGAACGACCCGGAAGCATTCAAGCGCTTCCAGCAGGCGCAGGGCGAACTGTCCAGCGCGCTGTCGCGCCTGCTGGCGGTGTCCGAGAACTACCCGCAACTGAAGGCCGACGCCTCTTTCCGCGACCTGCAGTCGCAGCTGGAGGGCACCGAGAACCGCATCACCGTGGCGCGCCAGCGCTATATCGCCGCGGTGCAGGACTTCAACATCCTGGCGCGCAGCTTCCCCACCAACCTGACCGCGATGATCTTCAAGTACCCGGTCAAGCCTTCATTCACGGTGGAAAACGAGAAGGCCATCTCGACGCCCCCCGCGGTCAAGTTCTGAGGCAGCGGCCATGCGCCTGACCAGCCCGATGCCGCGGCCGTCCGCGTGGCGGCCGGCCTTCGCCGCGCTGCTGCTATGGCTGGCGGCATGGCTGTGCGCGCCGGCACTGGCGGCCGACGGCTTTGTCCCGGTGCCGCCGCTGACCCAGCGCGTCACCGACCTGACCGGCACGCTGACCTCGCAGCAGCGCACCGCCCTGGAAAACGTGCTGGGCGAATACGAGCAGCAGCGCGGCAGCCAGATCTTCGTGCTGATGGTGCCGACCACCGATCCCGAGCCGATCGACGCCTACAGCATCCGCGTGGCCGACGCCTGGCGTGCCGGGCGCAAGGGCATCGACGACGGCGTGATCGTGCTGATCGCCAAGGACAACCCGCCCGGCCTGCGCAAGATGCGCCTTGAGGTCGGCCGCGGCGTGCAGGGGTCGCTGACCGATGCCATGTCCAAGCGCATCCTGCAGGACGTGATGGCGCCGCACTTCCGCCAGAACGATTTCTACGGCGGGCTGGCGGCCGGCATCTCCGCGATCCAGGCCACCATCGACAAGGAAGGCCTGGCCGGCCCGCAGCCGCGCAAGGCGCAGCAGGCCTCCGGGCTGGACGACTGGCTGCCGGTGCTGTTCCCGCTGGCGATCATCCTGTTCTTCTTTATCGGCGCCATGCTGCGCTCGCGCGGGCCGCAGATCGTCACTACCCGGCGCGGCCGTGACGTGATCGCCGGCGGCCTGGGCGGGCTGGGCGGCTATGGGATGGGGCAGGATTGGGGCCGGCGCGGCGGAGGCTTTGGTGGCGGCGGATTCGGCGGCGGCGGCGGCGGAGGTGGCGGCGGCTTCAGCGGCGGAGGCGGCGGCGGCTTCGATGGCGGCGGCGCATCCGGCAACTGGTAACAGATAAGCGACGACCATGCCCCATCTCCGACGTGCCCTGCACCATCTCGCCACCACCGCCGGCACCGCTCGCAAGCACTTCCCGCCCGAGGCCCAGCAGCAGCTCCATGCTGCGGTGCATGCCGGCGAGGCGCGCCATCGCGGCGAGATCCGCGTGGTCATCGAAGCCAGCCTGCCGATGGGCCACGCCTGGGCCGGCGTGACCCCGCGCGAGCGCGCCCGCTTCCTGTTCGGCGCGCTCGAAGTCTGGAATACCGCCGACCATACCGGCGTGCTGCTCTATATCAACCTGGCCGACCACGCGGTCGAACTGCTGGCCGACCGCGGCATCGACGCCAGCGTGGGGCCATCCATCTGGCGCGAACTGTGCGATGAGCTGGCACACGGGCTGAAGCAGGACCTGTCGGTGGCACCGGTGCTGGCCACGGTGGCACGCGTCCATGAGTTGCTGGCTACCCATTTCCCGTCGGACGGCGGGCACAACCCCAATGAGCTGGATGACCGGCCGATGGTGATCTAGCGGGCCGGCGCGCGGCGCGCCCCCATCAGATACCAGACCGCAGCCAGCACCTGCAGCCCAACCAGCCCCGCCCACGCCGTCAGGTGGGCCGCCTTCGGATAATGGCCTGCACTCGACGGCCACAGGTCCAGCACCAACCCAACCCCTACCTGGCACGCAAAGGTGGCCAGGAACACTGTCAGCGTCAGCGCCGTGGTGGCCCGGCCGATCAGCGCGTCCGGGAAGCTGCGCGCCAGCACCGCATAGGTCAGGATGCCGCTGGAGCCGAACACACCGTAAGCTGCCCACAGCAGCGCCGGCGGCAGTGGCACCTGTGCCATCAGCAGCCCTTGCACCACGATAAACCCGGTCATGCCGATGCCGGCAAAGGCGTACAGGCTCACGCCGATGCGTTCCAGGTGGCGCGCCGCCCAGCCCGAGCCGACGCAGCCCGCCATCATCGCAAAGCCGATCACCGAAACCAGCCGCGCGCTGGTGGCCGGATCGAAGCCCGACACATCGCGCAGGAAGGCACCGACCCACAGCGTCTGCACCGCCAGGAACACGCCCTGGTTGAGCAGCGTCAGCGGCACCACGCGCCAGAACCGCTCGCTGCCCAGGATCTGGCGCGTGCCGCGCAGTTGCTCGCGCAGGCTTTCCTTGCCGGCGCGCGGCTTGTCGGGCACGCCGAACCACAGCAGCACCGCCATCGCCAGCGACACGCAGGCCAGCCCGGCGCTGATCGTGCGCCAGTCCGTCAGCGACAGCAGCCACGACAGCGGCGTGCCGACCAGCACCGCACCGAGCCCGCCGATCGCCATCACCACGCCGTTGAGCAGCGGCATGCGCGACAGCGGGAACCACATCGACAGCGCCTGGATGGCGGCACCCAGGCACACCGACACGCCCACGCCGACCAGCAGCCGGCCGGCGGCCAGCCCGGCCATGCCCGGCGCCAGCGCGAACACCAGCGAGCCGGCTACCGCCACCAGCAGCATCGCCGCCTCGGTGCGGCGCGGGCCGAAACGGTCCAGCAGGATGCCGGCCGGCAGCTGGGCACAGGCAAAGCCGAGGAAATAGAAACTGGTGAGCAGGCCGAGGTCGCCGGCATTGAGCCCCAGCTCGCGCGTCAGGTGCGGCGCGAAGCCCAGGTTGACGCCCCGGAACACATAAGAAACCAGGAAGCCCAGCGAGAATACGGCCAGCACGCGCCAGCGGGCGTCAGCTTGTTGTGTTGGCGCGGGGGCCGAAGACAAGGCAGAAGAAGTGGTAGTCGTCATGGGCTGCATTGTCGTCCCCATTCCGGTGCAAGGCCAACGAAACATACCCGCGGCAATTGTGAGTAGAATTTGACGGCCATGGCCAAATCACCCGGCAAACCCGCGAATCGCCCCGTTCACCTGCCTCCGCTGCAAGCGCTGCGTGCGCTGGAGGCCGCCACGCGCCACCGCAGCTTCTCGCGCGCGGCCGAAGAGCTGGCGCTTACGCACAGCGCCATCAGCCACCATATCCGCGGGCTGGAAACCAGCCTGGGCACCAAGCTGTTCCAGCGCACCGGCAGCCAGATGACCCCGACCAGCGCCGGCGCGCGGCTGGCCGAACAGGTGCGTGCCGCGCTCGACAGCATCGAAAGCGCGCTGCGCGAGGCTGGCAACAGCGCCGCGCCGCCGGTGGTGCGGCTGCAGGTCAGCGTGATGGAGGACCTGGCCAACGCGTGGCTGATCCGGCGGCTTCCCAGCCTGCACGAGCAGGTGCCGTCGCTGGACCTGCACCTGCGGATGCACGCTGAGATCACCCCGCCGGACCCCTACAGCGTCGACGTCGGCATCTGGCACCAGCGCGTCGACCTGCCCGGCTTCGAATGCCACAACCTGATCGAGGACCACGTCATCGCCGTGGCCAGCCCGGCGCTGCTGGCGCGCTACCCCGGCTTCACACTGGCCGACGTGCCGCGCCTGCCGATGCTGCGCTTTGCACTGCGCCCGTGGCGCGACTGGCTGGAAGCCGCCGGACTGCCGGGCGACGAGCCCGAGCGCGGCCCGATCTTCCAGGATGCAGGGCTGATGCTGCAGTCCGCGGTGGCCGGGCTGGGCGTGGCGACTGCACGCGCGCAACTGGCGCACGATTACTTGTCCACCGGCCAGCTGGTGCAGATAGGCTCGACCCGCATTCCGTCCAGCCTGCACTACTGGGTCACCTGGCGCGAAGGCAATCCGCGGGAAAAGGCGATCCATGCCTTCCACGCCTGGCTGCAGGAGCAGGTGCGCGCCGAGGCCACGCAGACGCCTCCAACGGTCGGCGGGCAACAGCATCAGTTTCATTCATGAAATTGTTTCGTACGCCGAAGTTGGCAATACGAATCATTTTCGATAACTCCAGGCTTTTCAACGGCTGGCGGGCGATCACAACCGCGGCGCCGTGCCTTGGAAGCGGACTTTCGCCCGGATCCGAAATCCCTCCGAGTTTCACCGATGCAACCATTTTGCTGACCGTGCCGGCACGCGTGTACGTCCCACGATACTCATCCAAACAGGCGAGGCTGGGCATGCCAGCTCATGCGCGGAACCCCGCAAATGCCTGTCAACGTCCGGCGCAGACGCCTCCCGGCACAGACACACCTGGCTGCAAAGCGCCAAAAGGCTGAGACAAGGTGTCTTCGGCAGGCCACGCCGGCTGCAAAAGATCCAGTTGGTTGTAACGGAAATGAAACCTCCGGGAGCGCGATTCCGCGTGCAGCATAGGTTTCATGACGCCTGAGCGTTGAAATTACCGCTTCCCCTCTTTCGGATGGCAACGGATGCCTCCAGGTACGCCATTCGACACATCATCTGGTTAACGTGTGACGTATCGCTGGCATGTGTCACCGTTGACATGCTGCACTGCAGCATGAAACTTGCCAACGATGTATCAAAATCCGAACGTTTTTTGACGGCTCGCCGGCGACCCGCGCGCGCGCTTTTCACGATTTCCTTTTCAAATCAAAGGCCTGCTGCACTCTGGCACGTTCGTCGCACTTATGTCTCCGCGAACAGAAGCCCGACACAGGGGAAGTCTGAAACGGAAGCGGCAAACATATGGCACGCGTTCGCCGAAGATCAGTTTCAGAACGACCCTCGCATCCCAGGGTGGGGCGTCGGGCTGGTGCTGTAAGCGTTGGGCCACGCGGCTGGAACTGGCCCGCACCGGAGCTTGCTGCTGCCTGCTTTGCAGCGGTTGCCGACAAGATCAGAGGAGGTCTTTCGGGACACGGGCCGCGCGCAAGCGCGCGGCCCGTGGAACCTGGAAAGACCCCGCCAGTCCGGACCACCGGGCGGCAAAGGGGAACGCGGATGTACCGGCTTGCCGGCGCGTCTGGATGAATGGGGTGCTGACCGGCCTGCCATGCAGGCGCGGCGAGACGCCGCTGCCGTGACCGATGCCATCGACATCGGCGCGGCAGCGGCGGACTACGCGGCGCAACAGCGGGACGGCAAAACAGAATTCGGGGAGGACGCCCGCGTGACGCATCCATAGTGCGTGGCGCTGGCGCGGGCCTCAGGGCCACCGAATCCGGTGCGCGGCAACCGCCGCCGCCGGCTTCGTTAAATAAGAAGAAATCCGGGGAAATCGTATGAGCGCGTATGCCAACCGCCCGCTGCTGTACCTGTCGCAGCACCACGACGCCATGCTGTGCCGGGTCCTTGCCCAACGTGGCTGGAAACTCAGCTTCGCGTCCTGCCTGGAAGACCTCCATGCCCTGCCAGCCGGCAACCAGCCCCATGCCGCGCTGCTGGACCTGCACAGCGGCTTCAGTGACGCCGACCTGGAATCGTTCGAGCCCTGGCTCGCGCAACCCCAGATCGGCTGGATCGGCGCCGTCGCCGGGCGCGAGGCGCTGACCGAGACCGCGCGACGGCTGCTTGGCCTGTACTTCGTCGACTATTACACCGCACCGTTCGAGCACGCCGAGCTGGCCCACTCGCTCGGCCATGCGCATGGCATGGCGCAGCTGCGGCCCGGTGTGCAGCGCGCCACCCCCGGCACCTTGCGCCCCGACGGCATGATCGGCAGCTGCTCGGCCATGCAGACGCTGTTCCGCGGCATCGAGAAGGTGTCGCGCTGGGACACCCCTGTCCTGATCTCCGGCGAGTCAGGCACCGGCAAGGAACTGGCCGCGCAAGCGATCCACCGCGCGTCGGAGCGCGCCTCGCACCCGTTCGTGGCCGTCAACTGCGCCGCCATCCCGCCCACGCTGCTGATGTCCGAGCTGTTCGGCTACGAGCGCGGTGCCTTCACCGGCGCGACCAAGCGCAAGCCCGGCCGCATCGAGATGGCGCAGGGCGGCACCCTGTTCCTCGATGAAATCGGCGACATGCCGCTGGAAAGCCAGACCAGCCTGCTGCGCTTCCTGGAGACCGGGCGCATCGAGCGCCTGGGCGGCACCGAATCGGTCGAGGTGAACGTCCGCATCGTCTCCGCCACCCACGTCGACCTCGAGGCCGCCATTGCCGCCGAGCGCTTCCGCGGCGACCTTTACCACCGCCTGTGCGTGCTGCGCGTGCGCCAGCCCCCGCTGCGCGAACGCGGCAGCGACATCATGCTGATCGCCGAGCACGTGCTCGAAGGCGTACGCAAGCAGTCGCCGGCACGCATCCGCGGCTTCTCGCCGCTGGCCTTGCGTGCGATCCAGCAACACAACTGGCCGGGCAATGTGCGCGAGCTGATCAACCGCATCCGCCACGCCGCGGCAATGTGCGAAGACGGCGTGATCCAGCCGGCGGACCTGGAGCTGGCCGCACCCGCCGAGGAACGCCCGCTGACGCTCGCGGCAATCCGCGAGGCCGCGGAGCAGAACGCCATTATCGAGGCGCTGCAACGCAATCACGAACGGCTCATTGACGTCGCCGCGGAGCTTGGGATTTCGCGCGTGACGCTGTTCAGGCTGATGCGGGATTACAAGCTGCAGGTGAAGAAGGGGGACCTTGGCATGGTCTGCGTCCAGGGCTGACCGTTCCGCTTGCAGAGGAATCGAAGATGTCCCCAGATGCCTATCTTGAAATGGCCGATATGGAAGCCAGCCACTGGTGGTTCCGCGGACGGCGCGACATACTCTCCACCATCTTGGCCGGCATGGCGTTGCCGCGTGATGCCGCTATCCTGGAGATCGGATCGGGCACCGGCGGCAACCTGGCCATGCTTGCGCAGTTCGGCAACGTGAGCGCCGTGGAAATGGACGGCACGGCCCTGCGGCTGGCCCGCATCAAGACCCAAGGGGCCTTTGACATACGCAGCGGAAAGTGTCCGGACGACATGCCCTTCCCGGACCACAGCTTTGACCTGGTCTGCCTGCTCGACTGCCTCGAACACATTGTGGACGATGCCGGGTCTCTGGCCTGCGCGGGACGACTGCTGAAGCCCGGCGGGGCCGTACTGGTGACTGTGCCCGCCTACCAGTGGCTGTGGAGCCGCCACGATGTGTTCTTGCACCATCAGCGCCGCTACAGCAGGCAATCGCTGCAATCGCTGGTGGCGCGATGTGGCCTGCGCCTGGACCGAATCTCCTACTTCAACACGCTGTTGTCCCCGCTGGCGATTGGCGCCCGGGTCAGCGACCGCCTACGCGGCAGCGACGAGGCAACGGGTGCGGGGCTTCCCTCCCAGCCGGTCAACCGGACGCTACACGCCCTGTTCAGCACCGAACGCCACTGGCTCGCACGCGGCACGCTTCCGTTCGGCATTTCGCTGATGGCGATCGTGCGCGCATCGTGAAGACCGGCGCCAGCGCGGCTGAACTACGCAAGGTAGCGCGGTTCCTGGTTTCCGGTGCGAGTTCGACGGGGGTCCATGTCGCCGTCACGGCAACGCTGGTCAGCGCGGCACAGGTCTCGCCGGTCACCGCAAACTGTATTGCCTTCGCCTGCGCGACCGCCTGTTCGTGCCTGCTCAATACGCTGTGGAGTTTCTCTTCCAGCCTGCACAGCCACACCCTCGCCCGCTTTGCCACGGTCTCGCTGCTCGGGCTGGGGCTGACCACGGGCATTTCATGGAGCGCGCAGTCGCTGGGCGCCAGCTATTGGGCCGGCCTGACCGGCGTCGTACTGACGGTGCCGGCCTTCACTTACCTGGCGCATCGGTGCTGGACCTATCGCGAATAGTCTATGCCCTCCTGAGGATAGCTATCAGCAGGAGCAGCATAATCAGCGGCCCGAACTGGGGAAAATATCCCTGGTGGTTCAAGCTCAACACCAAAGGGAGCAGCCAAGCCACTAGCAACAGCTCCTGTTCCCCTGACATCCAACCGCGTCGAACACCATCGACCGCCAGGCCCGCAATCGCAACTCCCATCCAGGTCAACTCGTAATGCCAAAGGTATGGGCTCACTAGCAGGCTCGACGCGGCCACGACTGCAATGCGCAGTGCCAGGGAATTGCGGCCATGCCAGACCTTGAGCAAGACTGCGATTGCTAACACCGCGCAGAGAAAGTGCCCTGCGTATGCTGCCGCCACCGACGCGCCCGCCATGCGCATCATGGCAAACACAGTCGGGCAAGAACGCCATCCAATCTCTCCACGCTCCAGTACCGTCTGCCTGAAGTGCGTGCCGACATCCAAAAAAGCGGCGACGGATTCCCACCCCCAAAAGGCAATACAGCTGGCCATTAACATTGCTGCCGTCGCCGCGGCACTGCCGAGAGCCGTCCATGCGCGATCCACAACCAAGGCCATTGGCAGCATTACCATCAGCTGTGGCTTGACGCTCAGCAAGCCAATCAACACACCCGACAACACTGGCCGAGCCTTCAGATGAATCATCGCCCAGGAAGCCATACCCGCTGTCAATAGGGAATTCTGGCCAAGCATCGCGGCCTCATGGACTCCCGGGAAAGCCAACACCGGCAACCACACCGCATGGCGCGGTATGTCGGACGCGGCGAAGATTCTAAGCACGGCAGCGATGTATAGGGCAGCCGTGCCACCGATGAAGATAAGGTAGCTCACGGCAAAGGGCAACACGGACAGCGGCATCACCAACAACAGGAATGTCGGTGGATAGACCCACGGCAAGAAGAAGCTTCCATTGCCCCGCGCGGCGCCGAATGCCGCGATGACAGGCTGGAGCACCTCATAATCGTAGGCTCGCAACGCCTGCCCCTTCATCGCCAGATACGACGCACTCCAAAAGGCTGAAAAATCCACACCTGGCCGGTCCAACGAATCCGCGGTGAATCCCTTGGTCCGCAAGCCCCATATCAGAAGCAGGCCGCCATAGACGAGCAGCATCGCAACGCTGTACATCCTGATGCGCTCCAAGCCCAGCCAATGTTGCGAGACTACCGATCCTGGCGCAGCTTGCGCGCTATGGTCCTGGCTCATCGCTCCCCCGTTCTTCATATTGGGCTGCAGCACCGCGAGTCTGGCGCTATTTTTTTGGAAGAATGCTCGCCTTATTTTCCTTAGCGACGAAACGATATACAAGCAGAATCCGACCTGTCCGGCTCGCTGTAATAGGTGCCCGACATGAATGTTTCCAGAGTGAATCACTGCCCGATTCGATGCATTGCCGCGTGCCGCTTCAACTTTTCCTATTTCGATCGAGAGCGGGGGCGTCAACATCGGCGTCTTGCGTTTCCTTGCTGAAACGCTAGCATCCCCATTGCTCTCAACCCCACACCTCCGCCTCGCCGAAGCAGGCGCTATGGAAATTTGCGCCTATGCGCCCAACCGCACCGCATGCGCTGCGATCCGACTCATTCTTTTTTGCAAAACCCTGGCCGCACGCGCAGCGAAGCCGAGATTTCGCAACAAATTTCCGAATATTAAGCACGAATCGTCTTCGAAACAGCAGGACCATGGCGTTGCCGGCAACGCACCAGGCGCACGGATAAGAAAAGCAACAGCCAGCGACGCAATGGAGCGGCGGACGATGGCGCGTATCTTGCAAAAAAATTAGCCGCTTCCCTGCCTCTGCGCTAGAGGCATCCTGACGGGCATTCAGCGCGAGGATGCACGCCATGCAAGTTGACCACTGAACTGTTCCAGTGAAGCTGTTCCGCGGCTGACGGATCCGCTTCGCACTATAGCCATTGAGACGCACATGAAACTCTCTACAACCTGGATGGCGAAGGCCCAAAAAAGGAGCCCGCTACAAAAGGCGGCGACCAAACAGTGGTTTTGGCTTGCCGTCTTCGGCCTGAGCCTGGCATCGCTCCTTTCGTTTAGTGGGGGCCGCCTGCTGGCCGACGCGGACACGCTTTGGCATATTGCTGCTGGGGAATGGATCATTTCCAACCACGCAGTGCCCATGACAGACCCTTTCTCGTTTTCTTTTCGGGGAGAAAAATGGATCACGCACGAGTGGCTCGCGGAAGTTATCCTTGCCATCGGTTACGCTTGGCTGGGCTGGGCCGGACCGGTGTTGGTCGCGGCGCTGGCAGCCGGCCTCACCTTGACCATGCTACTGCGTTTCCTGCTGCGCTACATTGAACCGCTGCATGCCGCTGCCGGCGTAGCGCTGGCCTTCCTGACGCTCGCTCAACATCTGCTGGCACGCCCTCATACCCTGGCCTGGCCGTTGTTGGTAGTCTGGGCATCCCCGCTTGTCCTTGCACGCGAGCGCGGAGAACGCCCATCCCCCTGGCTTCTTGTTGTCATGCTCGTCTGGGCCAACCTGCATGCCAGCTTTCTGCTCGGCATCGTGCTGGCCAGCGCATTGGCATTCGAGGCAGTGCTCATGGATGGCAAACCAGTCCAGGCTGCGAAGGCATGGGCACCGTTTCTGGCACTCACCGTCCTGATGGGACTGATGACACCAAATGGCATGGACGGTCTGTTCTTCGTCTTCCATGTTTCCAATATGCCTTATGCGCTCAGCATCATCAGCGAATGGCAACCACCCGAATTCCGGCTATTCCAACCGATAGTGCTTTGGCTGGTTTTCCTCCTGTTTGGTGCGCTGTACTTCGGATTCCGCTTGCCCGCGACCAGGATAGCAATGGTCTTCGGGCTTGTTTATCTAGCGTTGACATCCGTCCGATATGCCGAGCTTCCCGGGCTGCTTGCTCCGCTCCTCCTGCTGCCGTCCGTCGCGCCGCAACTCCGCGCAGCAATTCGACCAGAGGTAAAGCTATTGCCCTCGCTCCAGCGTCTTCGCGCAACGACTCTCCTATGCACGATCCTCGTTCTTTGCAGTGCTGCATTCCTCGCCCACGGCATCAATCGTGATGACGGTCCGACCTTTCCCACGAATGCCGTCCGTGCAGCCAAAGCAGCTGGGGGTTCCGGACCAGTATTCAACAGCTACAACTTCGGTGGCTATCTGATCTTCTCCGGCATTGCGCCGGTAATCGACGGTCGCGCAGATCTGTACGGCGACAATTTCGTCCGCCGGTACATGGAGGCGTATTCCGGCAACGGCGAGGTACTGGAAGCACTGATAGCGGACTATAAGATTACCTGGGCCGTCCTGGAGCCATCCAGCCCTGCGGCAGCGGTAATCAACGGCTTCCCCGGATGGAAAAAGGTCCATGAGGATGCGGTTGCCGTCGCTTACGTCCGCGACAAATAAATGACTCGCCGCATTTCCAGCCAACCTCGTTGCCGCGCTACGGAAGGTCAATTCTCCCTGCCGTCCGTCACTGCCCTGCGCAGGACGGCAAGCAGCAACAACAGAGTCACGAGAGGACCGATCGGCGGAAAATAGCCGTGACCATTCAGCGCCAAAGGCAAAGGCAGCAACCACGCGAGCACGAGCAATTCCCGCTCGCGTGCCATCCAGCCGCGCCGTACACCCTCGACCGCCAGGCCCGCAATCGCTACGCCCAGCCACGTCAGTTCGTAGTACCAGAGATATGGACTGAACAGAAGCGTGGATGCCGCCAGGGCCGCGATGCGCAGACCTGTCGAAGCCGAGCTACGCCAAACCCTGATCAAAGCCCAGATGGCAAACGCTGCGCATAGCCCATGTATCCAATACGCAGCCGCCACCGACCCTCCCGCCTGGCGCAACATCGCAAAGATCGTCGGCGAGAAGCGCCATCCGACCCCGCCTTGCTCCAGCACGGTCTCCTTAAAATGCGTGCCGTTCCCCAGGAAGGTCGGTACCGTTTCCCATCCCCAAAGAGCGATACTGCAAGCGCCCAACGTTATAGCCGTCACCCCGGCGGTGAAGAACGTTTTCCAGGCGCGATCCGCTACCAACACCACGGGAAGCAAAAGCCCGAATTGCGGTTTCACACTGAGCAGGCCGATCAGTGCGCCTGCCACAACCGGCCGGCGCTTCAGCAGGATTACCGACCACGCCGCAATACCGGCCGTCAGCAAAGAGTTCTGACCGATCAAGACAGCGCCGGGGACACCGGGAAAGGCCAGCACGGGTAGCCACACTGCGTGCCGTGGCACACCAGAGAAGCGCATCAATCTGATGAGCGAGGAAACGTAGATGGCGGCAGTTCCGCAGATGAAGACGGTGTAGCTCGCCGCAAATGGCAACAAGGACAATGGCACGACAAAGAGCAGGAACGTCGGCGGATACGCCCACGGAAGGAAAAATTTCCCGCCCCCCGGCACAGCGCCGAATGCGGCAATGACCGGTTTCAGCGCGTCGTAGTCATAGACGCTAGCAGCCTGCCCTTTCAGAGCCAGGTACGATGCCGCCCAGAATGCCGAAAAATCCACGCCGGGCCGAACGATCGAATCACTGGTAAATCCCTTTGTTTTCAAGCCCCAGATCATCACCACGGAAACGTAGATGACCAGCATGGCGACGCTATACGTCTTGATTCGCGCCAGGCTCAGCCAATGGCGCGACTTCACTGCTTCCAACTCGCTTCCCGGACGATGGCTCCGATCCATGACTCCCCCCGTTCCTTACGTGGCCCGCGTCAGGAACGCTGCTCGTTCGCAACCAGGGAAATCACTTTCCCCTTTCTGACAGTGCGACCCTCACGGTGCTCTTGGTAGCGGCGCCTCACCAAGTAAATGGGACGCCCTTTGGATTCGTCATAGATACGACCAATGTACTCACCCACCACACCCAGCCCAATCAACTGCAAGCCGCCAAAGAACAGAAGCACTGACAGCACGGACGCATAGCCCGGAACATCCACCCCCAGCAGCAGAGTGCGAATGACTATATAGACGCCATAGCAGAATGCAAGCGCTGCGATGACCGATCCGATGTAGGTCCAGGTATGCAAGGGCACCGAACTGAAGGAAGTAATACCCTCCAGCGCAAGGTTCCACAACCGCCTTCCCGAGAACTTGGACTTTCCGGCGCAGCGCGGTGCGCGCTCATACTGAACAACCACCGTGCTGAAGCCCACCCACGCAAACAAGCCCTTCATGAACCGGTGCCGCTCAGGCAGCTGCTTGAGTGCGTTGACCACGGCGCGATCCATCAGGCGGAAATCGCCGACATTCTCGGGTATCTTGAGGTCTGACAGGCTGTTGTGCACGCGGTAATACGCTGCCGCGGTCAGTCGCTTCAAGAACGAGTCGGTAGCGCGACTCGCTCGCTGCGCCAGCACCACCTCGGCGCCCTGGCGCCAGTGCTGCACGAGCGTCGGAATCAGCTCCGGCGGATCCTGCAGATCCGCGTCGATCGGGATCACGGCATCGCCCAGCGCCTCGTCAATGCCTGCGGTCAGCGCCGCCTCCTTGCCGAAGTTGCGCGTCAAGTCAATGACGCGGATGCGCGCGTCCCCCCGCGAAACATCTACCAGCTTGCCCAGCGTATCGTCGGAACTGCCGTCGTTGATGCAGACAATCTCGAAGCGTGTGCTCGAGATCGATTCCAGGATCGGCACCACACGCATGAAGAACGCATCCAACGCCTCGCTCTCGTTATAGAAAGGTACCACCAGCGACAGCAGCGGCGACCCAGCATAGTTGCTCATGACCATTCCCTCCCCTGCGCTTAAACTGCAGCGCGCCTATTCATCAGGCATCGCGCGATGCCTTGCCTGCCCGCTCCTGCCAGATCCGCCAGACGCCGAGCGCCAGCCCGGACAGTAGTCCAATCGGCATCGGCTGGAAGCCGATCCAACTGCACAGTGACATGCCGCACAGCGGCAACAACCACAAGACAACCAGTAATTCGCGCTCGCCTCGCAGCCAGCCGTTGCGGTAACCGTGCATGCCCAGCCAGCAGATGGCGAGGCCCAGAAAGGCGAGGTCGTAGTCGTACAGGTAAGGTGGTACCAGCAGTCCGGCGCAGACAAGCACCGCTGCACGCAGCGCGAAACTGCATGGGCGCGCCCACGCATAAATCACCGCCGCGAGCGCCACCGCAGCAACGCTGCAGTGCAGCGCATAAGACCAGGGCAGACGGCCCGACAGCATCGTCGTTGCAGCAAACACGGTTGGCATGCGTGTCAACAGCGCCGCACCGCGCTCCAGCTCCGCGCGTGCGGCCCCGGCATTTTGCAGGAATTCGACGAAAGGCTCCGTGCCGAATGCAAGCAGTGAAATCAACGACAAGCCCAGGGCTGTGCTCGCCATGGCGCCCAATGCGCGCCAGTTGCGCGCACAAATCAGCGCGACCGGAAACATCAGCGCCAAGTGCGGCTTCACCGTGACCAACCCCATCAGCACACCCGCCAGTACCGGCCGGGTACGCAGGCTGGTCAATGCAAGCCCTGCACAGCCCGCCAGCCACAACGCGTTCTGGCCGGTAAGCAGCACTACCGCCATCCCCGGGAATGCAATGCCCGCCACCCAGATTTCGCGCGGCAGCATGCGGCAAGTGACCCAGGCGTACCAGCTGGCGCCCCCCGCCATAAAGAGAAATGTGGCCAGCCCATAGGGCAACAGTCCGAGCGGCAAGACGAACAACAGGAAAGTCGGCGGATACAACCAGGGCAAAACGCCATCGCCGACGGCTAGGGCGGGTACAGCCGCCTGCTCTACCTGCTTAAGCAGCGCGTAGTCATAGGGTGCGCCCCCGCCCCAGCCCAACGCCAACTTTGCTGCGCTCCAGAACACCACAAAATCTCCGCCGGGCGGGAACACACCAGGCACTTGCAGCACGCATGCCCGGACCGTCCAGATCGAAAGACATAACACGTAAGACGTCAGCGCCACGCACGCGTATAACCGCACGCGCGGCATGTTTAGCCAGTGGCCTGCGTCAGTGCCAAACAGTTGCCGGCGGGGACCGAAGCGCGCTGCTTGCATGTCAGTCCCTAACGGTGGCCGGTGCGGTCGGTACAGCCGGCCGCGACATGACGCGCCACATGACATCGATCACCAACAGCGCGGACAAGAGCGGGCCAATCTGCGGCATTTGAAGCTGCGGGTTGGCATGCTCGAACAAAGGCAGCAGCCACACCGCCACGAACAGCAGCCGCTCTTTGGATGACAGGCCATGACGAAGGCCGTCGGCAATCAGGCCGGCTACGGCAATGCCCATCCAGGTCAGCTCGTAGTGGCGCACATAGGGGGCGGCCAACAGGGTTGCTGCGGCCAACACAGCGGCCCGCAGCGGCGTCTCGATGGTATGGGACCAGACGTACGCGACCGCCAATACAGCGCCAAGCCCACACAGTGCCTGCGCTGCATACGCGGCTGTCGGCCGAAGCCCTGCAAGCTGCGCCGCCGAAAGTACCGATGGCATGCCATACCAGCCCTGGATAGTGCCCTCGATCAGGTTCTCGCGAGCCCAAGCCAGGCTTTGTAGAAAGGCAGGGATCGTCTCCCAGCCGCAGACCGCCACGCTGGTGGCAAAGAAGAGTGCCGCCGTCGCCGCGGCACTCATCAAGGCACGCCAGTGCCTGCCAGCCGCCATCGCCACCGGCAACAGCAACGCCAGTTGTGGCTTGATTGCCAGCAACCCCACCAGCACGCCGGCAAGCACCGGGCGCTTGCCGAGCTGCCCTACGGCGCTGCCGGCGAGTGCTGCGGTCAACAGAGAATTCTGGCCCAGGATGGCTGCTAGCAGCACTGCTGGCGCGCTGACGACCGGCACCCACCACCCACTGCGGGCGGGCGCACCCGCATTCAGCAGGCAGCTGACAGTACAAAGGTAGGCGTAGCCGCTGCCGAACACGAACAGCACATAGCTGAACGCCAGCGGCAGCAGCGCCAGCGGCAACACCATCAGCAGGAAAGTGGGCGGATACAGCCACGGCAGCACGGTCTCACTACCAACGCCCTGCGCACCGTATTCCCTCATTACCTCAAGATGCTTTGCAATGTCGTAGGCATGTACGGGGCCTTCGCTCAACGCCAGATAGGACGCGCTCCAGAACACCGAGAAATCGACCCCAGGACGAGTGACGTTGCTGTCGGTGAAGCCCTTGCTATGCCAGGCCCAGGTTGCCAACAGCAGCACGAACAAGACCAGGAAGGCGGCGCTGTAGAGACGCACGCGCTCCAGGCCAAGCCACGCCTGGCGTGCACCCTGCTCGGGCCTGGCTGGCTGCATGGATGTCTGGATCATGGCCCCCGCTCTTTTCTCTTGTCTGTGCGCGCAATGCCCGCCCCGGGCCTGGCAATTAAAGCGCTAGGATTTCGCTCAGTTTTATAGCGCCCCAGGCCGAATGCAAGGCGGGTCCGACACGTCTGCACGCCTTCTGCTCCGAGAAACAGCACCGCAGCCGCCAACGTTTCGATCTTGAATCAATGCCTACGCACAGGATAAAACCTATGCCTGGAAACGGATCCAGGGCGGTAGCCCATTGCGCAATGCTGTCGCTTCCGCGCTTGCCGCGGCGACCAACGTTTCTATCCGGAAACGTTCGCCTTGAAGACCGGCGCTTCGTCCATCTGTCGTTCGGCAGCGAAGACAACTCGCGCCAGCGGGGAGGGCGCTCACCCAAGCGCGGTAGGAACCGGACGGAACCTCATGCGTTTGGTTGAGGCGCGCAGCAAGGCCACGCCACCGCGCCCGGCGCTCCCCTGCAATGTCCCTCATCCAAAAGTCGCGTCATCCATATTCATTTACGTGGAAAGCGTTTCCAGGCGGCAACTACGCCCCCCGAAATGCCGCAATTTTCCAGCGAGCCAGGCCCCCTCATGCCTGGCCGCCGTCCGCAAGCCCTTGTGCCACAACGATCTGCGGGGAGCTGGCCCACGCCTTGCCTATGCCAAGCACGCAGCGCACTGCTTCACGCTCTGTAACTGCCCGCACAGCGATTGCAGGCAGCGAATGCAAACAAGGGGAGCCTCACATGCCAGCTGACCGCGAATCCGACGTTTCGCACCGCAAAGCCGTCTACGCTGCCCATGCGCGTCGGCGCGGCAGTGTGCCGCTGCGCAGCTTAGCGCCCAGCAGCCATGGCCACCACGCTGCGCGCTCGACTCACGCGTCGGCCAAGCGCCGTCTGCTGGCTCGCAGCCCGCGCAGAATAGGTGCCGGTGCCGGCTGCTGGCCGTTCCATGCCTGTGCCATCTGCGCGCCGCCGAGTAGCCGATTTTCCCGACGCTGATTCTGCAGTTGATTCGTGAAGCCCACTTTCGGGCCACCTTGCCACAAAAGGAGATTGTCATGCAAACCCTGACCCAAGCCCTGAAGCAGTTCGTCCGCGACGAAGACGGCGTCACCGCCATCGAGTACGGCCTGATCGCTGCCTTGATCGCGGTCGTGATCCTCGTATCCGTGCAAACCATCGGCACCAAGCTCAACTCGGTCTTCAGTTGGATTGGTGCCGAGCTGCCGCAGAAGTAGTCGGACAGGCAAGAAGCAAGGTTGCGCGGACCGGATCCCGGTTCGCGCAATTCCGAAGCGTGATTCGATGAGATTGCCGGAGCCCCGATATGCCACCCGTCATTTTGCAAAGAATGCATCTTCGTCGACATGCGCGCGGCGTGACGTCGATCGAGTATGCCTTGATCTGCGTGCTGATTGCGATGGCAGCCCTCGGTGGCGTAGGCATCCTGGGCGATGCGGTGGAAGCCCTCTACGAAATGGTTGCCACCAAGATGCCGTCGATGCCCTGAGTGCTGCATAGCAGTAAAGAATCAATCGAGCCAATCATGCTTGCTACGTTCGACCTCTCCCCTTTCATTGGCCCGACCGCCATCGCGATCGTGCTGACTGCCGCAGCGATCGACCTGCATCGCCGCCGCATCCCAAACTGGCTCACCTTTGGCGCCTGGATGCTGGCGTTGCCGGCGCAGTTCGCCCTTCATGGCGCGACCGCCGGCGCAAACGCATGGGCGCTCGGCTGGCTGACTGGTCTTGGCATCTTCCTACCCTTCTACCTGCTGCGAGGCATGGCTGCCGGCGACGTCAAGCTGATGGCGGCGGTTGGCGCATGGCTCGGTGCCACCGTGGCGTTCAAGATTGCTATGGCGGCGTTCGTGCTGGGAGGTGCATGGGCGCTCGTGCAGGTAGCAATGTCGGGGCAACACAAGCTGTTGGTGCGAAATCTCGGCGCCATCTTCCGAACGGGATCAAGCTGCGCTTCCGTGGGGTCCATGCCCTATGGCGTAGCCATCGCGGTGGGGACGCTGGCGATGCTCTTCTCCGCCACCTGACATCGCCGACCATGACACAACAGGCCCGGTTTACGGCAAGGCCATTCAAGACCGGCACGCACAGATCAGCAGACGGGGGACGGCAATGAACGAGCTTCACCACACAGGTCAAACACCGCGGCTTCTGAAGCCCGTCGCGACCGTGAAGAACGCCGACACGGAACACGGCGTCCTGCCTTTGCCGCCATGGCATGTGCTGCCGCGCTCCATCGCCGATACTGGCCTCGAGATCGCACAATTGCTCAGCCTGTTGATGAAGGCTGCTTACCTGCACCGCACTGTCACGCTCTCGGTGCTGACCGAGACCCTGAAGCTCCCGGCCACCGTAGTGAATGAGGTCGCGACAGTGGCCGTACGCGAGCGCCTGCTGGAAATTGCCCACCGCGGCGCCAGCGACCTGGACGTACGCTTTCGCCTTACCGACGCCGGCTATGCCCGTGCGGCAGAAGCGTCGGCACGCTGCAGCTACACCGGCGCCGCGCCGGTTACGCTGGACGCCTACCTCCACGCCGTAAAGCGTCACTCCGTGAGCCATGCCGCAGTGACTAAAGCAGACGTCACCGCGGCTTTCCATGACCTCGTGATCCCGGTCCATCTGCTGGACGCTATCGGCATGGCATTGAATACCTGCAGGGCCCTGATGATCTACGGACCGGCAGGCAGCGGCAAGACTTATCTGGCGCAGCGCCTGGGCATGCTCTTGCCTGGCGCCGTGCCGGTTCCGCATGCCATCACGGTCGCTGGCGAAATCATCCAGGTATTTGATCCGCTGGTTCATGTGCCTTTCGATGAAAGCGAAGCGTCGCTGGCACGCCGGACGCTGGATCGGCGCTGGGTCTTGTGTCACCGCCCGGTCGTGCTGTCAGGCGGGGAGCTGACGCTTTCGATGCTGGACCTGCGCTACGATCGCACCGCCGGCTTCTACCAGGCACCGCCGCACATGAAAGCCAACAACGGCATCTACATCGTCGACGACCTGGGCCGCCAGCTCGTTGGCGTCAGCGATCTGCTGAACCGCTGGATCGTGCCGCTGGACCGCAGCATCGACATGTTCACACTGCAGACCGGCGTGCGCTTCTCGGTGCCCTTCGACGTCTGGCCGGTGTTCTCGACCAACCTGGAGCCGGCGGAGCTTGGCGACGACGCATTCTTGCGCCGACTCGGCAGCAAGCTTTTCGTGGGCCCGCTCTCCGTGGACGACTACCGCGAGGTGTACCAGCGCACCGCCAGCGAATTCGGGCTTGCCAGCACCGAGGCTGCTTTCGAGTTCCTGGTCGACAGCCTGCACTTCGCCAGCGACATGCCACTACTTGCCTGCATTCCGCGCGACCTGCTCCGGCTGGTGGCATCGGGCGTGCGCTATCACGGCCACGCACCTCACGTCACACAGGAAGGCCTGCTGGCTGCCTGGCAAGCCTACTACGGCCTACGGGCGTCGGGCGACGGCATGTCAAAGGCTGTTGCCGCCCGCCGCGGGGCCGACGACCACCGCGCCGCGAACTGAGCGATACCGGTCAATTCAGAAACACTAGGGGGAGAGTCATCATGAAGAACACACGCGCAATCCTGATGCTACTGATTGCCCTGGCCGCCGGCCTGGCAGCCGTGGTATCGGCTTCTCGCTGGTTGGTCCAGCAATCGTCAAGCTCCGTCAAGCAGGTGGTCGTGGCCGCAAACGACCTCAACTTGGGTCAGCCGCTCAATGGCGGCCAACTGCGGCTGGTCAGCTGGCCCGCTGGCAGCGTCCCCCCGGGTGCGTTCGAAGATCTGAAGTTGCTGGAAGGCCGGGTGGTCCGCACCAGCCTGCAGCGTGGCGAGCCCATTCTGGACGCCAAGCTAGCACCCATCGGTACCAAGGGTGGATTGTCCGCGGTGATCAACGACGGCAAGCGTGCCATCACGGTCCGCGTCAACGATGTGGTGGGCGTGGCGGGCTTCGCGCTGCCGGGCAACTATGTCGACGTGATCGTCAACACCAACGAGGAAGCCAGGACGGCGCAGAACGGCAGCATCTCCAAGATCGTGCTGGAGAAGATTCTGGTACTGGCCGTGGCCCAGCAGGTCAGCCGCGACGACACGCAGCCAAAGGTCGTCAACGCGGTAACGCTGGAGGTCACGCCCGATCAGGCCGAGAAGCTGGACGTGGCACGTAGCGTGGGAACGCTGTCCCTGGTCCTGCGCAATCAGCTGGACATTGCCGACACCAAGACGGGCGGTGCCACCAAAGGCACTCTCCTGGGTCGGGCTCCGGAAGCACCCGCAGCCAAGGTGATCACGCAGACGGCAACCCGTACGGTGGTCAAGACGCGCACGGTGGCAGCACAACCGGCACGTTCCGGCAACTGTATCGGCGTCCTGGCTGGCATTCAGGGTGGAATCGAGTGCTTCTGAACAGCATCTCGCACAGCATTCAACGAATCGTGATGCATCACAGCCTCTCCGGGGGGAGATTCAAAATGAACCATAAGCGTTCCGAAGCCGCAGGCGCCACCCGCATTCTGGTGCTCGCCGCCATCCTCTCTACGCCGCTGGCTGCCGCCGCGCAGGCGGCAATCGAAGCCGGGAACCTGACTAAAGCGACCGCACCCGCTGGGACGAAGGCTACGCAAGGCCCAATGCAGCTGACCATCAGCATGACGCCCGGCGCACCTGCCACGCTGGCACAAGGCCCCGCACCCGCAGCCGTGCCAACCGCCGATGTGCGCGGGCCCAACTGCACCGGTGCGATCCGCAATGAATCCAGCGTGATGGTGCCGGTCGGCAAGTCGCAGCTCATCTCGCTGCAGGAGCCGGTCCGCAACCGCACGCTGGGAAATCCCAACGTGGTGCAAGCGACGATGGTATCGCCACAGACGCTCTATGTGGTGGGCCGTGCAGTGGGCACGACCAACATGATCGTTCAAGGTCGCAGCGGTAGTTGCAGCGTTATCAATGTGGTGGTCAACGCGGACGCAGGCGGCCTGCAGACTTCGCTGGGGCAGCTGTTGCCCGGCGAACCCGGCATCCGTGTGATGACCGCCGCGGACAACCTTGTGCTGACTGGTAGCGTCACGAACGCACAAGCCGCGCAGCAGGCCATGGACATTGCCCAGGCCTATGCGAATGCGGCGCAGGGTGATGCCAGCAAGAAGGGCGGCGTACTGAACATGCTGTCGGTCGACACGCCCCAGCAGGTGATGCTGGAAGTGAAGGTGGCTGAAGTCTCCAAGACGCTGCTGAACCAACTCGGTTCCTCGGTCAACCTGCAGGGCGGGTTCGGCTCGTGGAGCGGCGGCCTGGTGACCTCGCTGCTGACCGGCGCATCGGCTGCGTTCTTTGGCAGCAAGGCCAACAACAAGCCGTTCGAGTTCGCCATCGATGCGCAGAAAAACGACAGCCTCGTGAAGATCCTGGCTGAACCGAACCTGGTCACCATCAGCGGCCAGGAAGCCAGCTTCCTCGCCGGCGGCAAGATCTATATCCCGGTGGCGCAGGCCAATGTGCTGAATGGCGCCGGCACCGTCACGCTGCAGGAAGAAGAATTCGGCGTGGGGCTGAAGTTCACGCCCACGGTCCTCGCCAACGGCCGCATCCACCTGAAGGTGTCGCCGGAAGTGTCTGAGCTGTCGCCCACCGGCGCCACCGTAAGCGGCGGCACCCTGGCAGGCCAGACCATCCTCCCTGTAATCACCACCCGCCGCGCCTCTACTACGGTGCAAATGCGCGATGGAGAGAGCTTTGCCATCGGCGGCCTGCTGACGGATAGCGCGCGCGGCTCCCTCAAGGCGCTGCCGGGCGCTGGCGAAGTGCCGGTGCTGGGGACGCTGTTCCGCAGCACCCAGTACCAGCAGGACCTGACCGAGTTGGTGTTCGTTATCACGCCGCGCCTGGTCAAGCCGATGGCGACCAACAATTACCCGCTGCCAACCGACAGCTTCTCCACTCCGAACCCGTTGTCGCTGTACTTCATGGGCAATATGGAGGGCAGCGGCAAGCCCGCGCCTCAACCGGCGCCGGCGCCATCGCAGCCGACGGCGCCGGCAGCGGCACCCGCCACCGCGCCAACGGCACCCCGCGCGGACGGCGCGCCGTCTACGTCGATCTCAGCTGTGCCCACAGGCAAGCCGCTGGATGACGTAACCCCGCCCCCGGCCGCGGCGCCGCAGGGGGCTCGGGCACCCGCTCGCAATCCCGCGGCACTTCCGCCGCCGGAAGACACAGCCACGCGCATCGCCCGCATCGAAGCCACCGCCGCACGCCTGGCACTGGCCAGGGAGACCGGCACGACGGCCCGCACCACGTCCGGCGGCAACTGATCCGCCGGCACCAGCAGAACCGGGAGAACGACCATGAACAAGACACTGAAGCTGACGCGCGGCACCGCCGCGCTGGTACTGAGCAGCGTGTGCTGCCTGGGGCTGGCGGGCTGCATGACTTCCACGCCAGTGTGGGACGGCCAGCGAGGTGTGGCGCTGGCTACGGTCACGCAAATGCAGATCATCAATCCCGATGCCCCTGCCGGACTGCCTGCCGTGACTGGCACCGATGGCAAGACCGCGGTGGCAGCCATGAAGAACCTTGATCGTTCGCTGGTGAACGGTCAGCAAGGCGGCTCACCCGGCCTCACCATTGATTTCGGCGCCGGAGGCTACGGTGGCGTCGGCATGGGGGGAGGCGCGCGCTAGGACGATCAAGAATCCAACCGACGCCAATGAACGATCGAAGCCAGAGCACATCATGTTGAAGATCCTGATCGCATCAGAAGAAACCGACCGACTGACGGAGCTCAACCGGCTTTGTGCCTCGGTCGGGAACTTTCACGTCAGTTCTCTGCAGGACGGCCTAGCGCGGCTCCCCTTCCATGCCAGCCGGCTTCGCATGGCCGACCTCCTTATCCTAGAACTGCCAGCCATCACTCTGGCGCAGATCCAGTCCATTGAAGCACTGCGCCAGCAGTATCAGGACCTTCCGTGCATCCTGCTCACGCAAGCACCCAGCTCCGAGGTGCTGATCAAGGCAATGCGCGCCGGTGTCCGCGACGTCTTGTCCTGGCCGCTGGAAAAGGGACAGCTTGCCGATGCGCTGAAGCGAGTGGAAGCTACCCATGTTCCGCGCGCGCAGGAGTCCGTACAGGTGCTCTCAGTAATATCGTGCAAAGGCGGCACCGGCACCAGTTTCGTCGCTGCCAACCTTGGCGACGCGTTAGCCCGGCATTTCGGCAAGCGGGTGCTGGTCGTGGACGTGAATCGCCATTTTGGCGACCTGTCATACATCGTCAGCGACAAGTCGCCGCCGTCCACACTGCCCGAAATCTGCGGCCAGATTGACCGCATTGATGCGGCCTTTCTCGAAGCTTGCCTGGTACGCGTCGACAATGGCTTTGACGTGCTCGCTGGAACCCCCGACCCCATCAAGGCTGGCCAGATTCAGAAGGAAAAGCTGGAATGGATTCTCTCCGTGGTGCGATCGGGCTATGACTTCGTGATCTTCGACCTTGGCCAGAGCATCGATCCGGTGTCCATCAGCGTACTCGACCACAGTGACCGCATCTGCATGGTAGCCGAACCCACCATTGCGTGTGGGCGCCCTGGCCGCCGGCTGCTCGATATCCTGCGCGCCCTTCACTATCCCGGCGACAAGGTCCGCCTGGTGCTGAACCGGACCGGACGCAGGAACGACGTCTCGCGCTCGAAGATGGAGGAAATCTTCGGCGCCGAAGCCGCCTACGTCTTACCTGAAGACCCGGCCGTGGACGAAGCCGTCAACCATGGCGAGCCCGTCGCCAAGCTGAAACGGCGCAGCGCCATCGCACGCGCGCTTCAGGCAATGGCCGCGCAATTGTCCAGCGCGCCAGAGACCGCGCGCCGTAGCGTTCCCGAATCGGTATCACCGCTGCGCCGCCTGATGCTGCTCGCCAAGAGTGCCTGACAAACCCCGCCCCACAAACACGAATCCGCACGCAAGGAGCCACTCATGTCGATCCGCGAACTGCTGGCACAGTCCATTCCCGCCTTAGCCGCCAATGGCCAGGCGGCCATCCACTTTGCGACGTCAGCCGGCGGCTCTACCTCGGCGGAATACCACGCACTCAAGCGCGACGTACACGAGACCGTGCTGGACCGCGTCGAGCTGGAACGTCTGGCGCGCTACCCGCAGGAACAGGTGCGCCTGGAGATCGCCGCGCTGGTGAACCTGATCGTCGACGAGCAGAAGGTACTGCTCAATGACAACGAACGGCGCCAGCTGACGGTGGAAATCTATGACGAGATGTTCGGCTTCGGCCCGCTGGAGCCTCTGTTGACGGATCCCACGGTGTCAGACATCCTGGTGAATACTGCGCGCCAGACCTATGTCGAGCGGCGCGGCAAGCTGGAACTGACCAGCGTGGTGTTCTACGATGATGCGCACCTGATGAAGGTGATCGAGAAGATTGTGTCGCGCGTGGGCCGGCGCATCGACGAGACCAACCCCATGGTCGACGCGCGCCTGCCGGACGGCTCGCGCGTGAATGCGATCATCCCGCCCTCGGCCATCGACGGGCCGCTGTTGTCGATCCGGCGCTTCTCGGTCAATCCGCTGCAGGTCAAGGACCTAGTCGACCTGCGCAGCCTGACGCCGCCGATGGCGCAGATGCTGCAGGCGCTGTCGCAGGCCAAGGTCAACGTGCTGGTGTCGGGCGGGACCGGCAGCGGCAAGACCACGCTGCTGAACATCCTGTCGGGCTTCATCCCGGAAGACGAGCGCGTAGTCACGATCGAAGATGCGGCCGAGCTGCAGCTGCGCCAGCCGCATGTGCTGCGGCTGGAAACGCGCCCGCCCAATATCGAGGGCAAGGGCGAAATCACACAGCGCTCGCTGGTCCGCAATGCGCTGCGCATGCGACCGGACCGGATCATCCTGGGCGAAGTGCGCGGCGGCGAAGCGCTCGACATGCTCAACGCGATGAACACCGGGCACGAAGGCTCGCTGACGACCATCCACGCGAATACGCCACGCGACGCGCTGACGCGGCTGGAGAACATGATCAGCATGGCCGGCCTGACCATGCCCGCCAAGGCGATGCGCCAGCAGATCGCCTCTGCCATCACGGTGATCGTACAAGCGGCACGCATGACCGATGGCCGCCGCAAGATCGTCAGCATCCAGGAGATCACCGGCATGGAAGGCGACATCATCAACATGCAAGAGATCTTCACGTTCCAGCGCACCGGCGTGGACAAGGACGGAACGGTGCGCGGACACTTCCGCGCCACCGGGGTCTATCCCAAGTTCGCAGAGCGCTTGCGCGTATTCGGCGTGGGTCTGCCCGACGAGACATACGACCCGTCGCAGCGCTATGAAGTCTGAGCGCGGCACGACGGACCGACGCCAAACGGGGAGACGCAAATGAGCACCATCTTCTATGCTTTCGGCATCCTGCTGTTCGTGGCGGTGGTGCTGTGCGTCGAAGGCATCTACCTGTGGTGGAACAGCTACCACGGCCCTGCCGCCCGCCGCATCGAGGCCCGGCTGCGCGCCCTGTCCGCAGGCGGACAGGTCGGCGCCGAGCATCTGTCGATCCTGAAGAAGCGCCTTCTCAGCGACTCGCCACGCATGCAGCGCTGGCTGATGAGCATGCCGCGCATCGGCGGGCTCGACCGCTGGCTAGAGCAGTCCGGCAGCACTTGGTCGGTGGCGCAGCTACTAGGCTACTGCGCGACGGTGGTGCTGTGCACTGTGGCGCTGACCCCGCTGCTGCCACTGCCGATCCCGGTGACGTTCACGTTTGCCGTATGCGCCGGCGCCCTGCCGATTCTCCACGTCATACGGCTGCGCGCCAAGCGGCTCAAGCAGTTGGAAGCGCAGTTGCCTGATGCGGTCGACATGATCAGCCGCGCACTACGTGCCGGCCACGCGTTCAGCGGCGCGTTGGGAATGGTTGGCCAGGAAATGAAGGCGCCGATCGGCCCCGAGTTCCGCACCACCTTCGAAGAGATCAACTACGGCGTGGCGCTGGACGAGGCCATGACCAACCTCGCTATCCGTGTGCCGGTGCCGGACCTGCGCTACTTCGTCATCGCAGTGCTGATTCAGCGCGAAAGCGGCGGAAACCTGGCAGAGATCCTGGACACCATCGGCACGCTGGTGCGCGAGCGCCTGAAGCTGTTCGACAAGATCCGTGTGCTGTCGGCGGAAGGCCGCCTGTCGGCGTGGGTGCTTGGACTGCTGCCCTTTGGCACTGCGGGAATGATCCTGGTGGTGAACCCGGAGTTCATGAAGGTGCTGTGGCAGGACCCGCTCGGGCTGCGGATGATCGGCGTGGCGGTGGTGTCGATGATCTTCGGCGTGCTGTGGATGCGCAAGATCATCCGCATCCGAGTCTGACGCGGGTGGGCAGCGAGAGCGGAAGCAGAGTGCAGTGTCTCGACAAGCAGGCTTTGGACAGCCATCCTGACGGGAGTCCATCATGCAAGGCATCATCCAGGGGTTCCAGGCCGACCAGTTCATCGTGCTTGCGCTGGTCTTCGTGGCGGCGTTCGGAACGGTTTTCGGCGTGCTCTATGTGTTCTCGCCCAACCGCATGCGCGGCCGGGTCGAGCAACTGTCCGGGCAGGCAGGCCAGTTCGGGCCTGCGCCCGGCGGACACAATGCGCTGATCGAGAAGCTGGTGCGGTGGGCGCAGCCGGTCTCGCGGCTGTCACTGCCCAAGGAGGGCTGGGAAAGCTCCCCGCTGCGCGTGCGCTTCATGAACGCAGGCTGGCGCCACGCCAACGCCGCGCCGCTGTACTTCGGCGCCAAGACCTTGCTGGCGATCACACTGCCAATGATCGGGTTAGCAGTGGCCAGCGCCCAGCCCGGCTCCGAAGATCATTTTATGATGTTCGCGCTGCTCGCGGTGCTGGGGGCGATCGGATACTACGTGCCAAATATCGTGCTGTCGCGCAAGGTAGCCCAACGCCAGCGCACGGTCTTCGAGGAATTCCCCGACGTCATCGACCTGCTCACCGTCTGCGTGGAAGCCGGTCTCGGGCTCGACGCGGCGCTGATGCGCGTGGCGGATGAACTGTCGCTGCGCTGTCCGGTGCTGGCCGACGAGCTGCAGCTGATGCTGCTGGAACTGCGCTCAGGCTTCTCCAAAGAAAAGGCACTGTCCAACCTGTCGTTGCGCACCGGCGTGGAGGATGTGGACAAGTTTGCCTCGATGCTGATCCAGGCCGACCGCTTCGGCACCAGCCTGGGCGAATCGCTGCGCGTTCTGTCCGACATGCTGCGTACCAAGCGCCGCATGCGCGCCGAGGAACAGGCCGCCAAAATCGCGCTCAAGCTGCTGTTCCCGTTGATCTTCACCATCTTCCCCTCGCTGCTGCTGGTGCTGCTGGGGCCGGCGTTTATCCAGATCTATCGCGTCCTGTTGCCGTCCATGGCAGGACAGGGAGGATAGGACTCACGGGTAACCCGTACGGTTCCCCCGGCTGTCTCCCGGTGCAACGCCGGCCAGACAGTCCCTTGCCCGGACCTGGTTCCGGGCTTTTTTGCTTTGGCGGCGCGCGTACGAGCCGGGGGACTTGACCGCGGCGCCAGGCTTCTTAAGAATGCCACCACTGCCCCCGCCGCCAGCGCGGCGCATACCAGCCAGACCCAATCGCCCCGGAGTTCCCATGAAACTGCGCATCCTGAGCGACCTGCATATCGAGCACAACATGCCGCAGCAAGTGCCTGGCTGCGAGGCCGACGTCGTGGTGCTGGCCGGCGACATCGCCAACGGCCGCGACGGCATCGACTGGTCCGCGCACACGTTTGCGCAGCCCGTGGTTTATGTGCCCGGCAACCATGAGTACTACGAGGGCCGTTTCGACGCCGTCGAGCGGCTGATGGCCGAAGCTGCGGCGGAGCACCCTGGCATACAGGTGCTAAACGGCGCCGTTGCCGAGTTCCACAGCGCCAATGGCCGCGTGCGTATTTTGGGCACAACGTGGTGGACAGACTACACGCTGTTCGGCGCTGACCGGCGCGAGGCATCGATGGAGGCTTGCGCGGGTGTGATGCTCGATCACCGTCTCATCGAGCTTGATGGCAGCGACGGCAAAGCCCGCCATTTCACCCCGGAGGACGCGCTGGCGCGCCACAAGGCTGCTTCGGCCTGGCTAGCTGCGCAGCTGGCGCAGCCATTTGAGGGAAAAACCGTGGTGGTCACCCATCATGGGCCGGACCTGGGCAGTCTCGACCCGCGCTATTCACATGACCTGGTGTCAGGCGGGTTCCTGTCGCGCCGACCAGACCTGGTGGCGCAGGCGGACCTGTGGATCCATGGGCATACCCATACCAGTTTCGACTATTGCATCGACGATTCGCGCGTGGTGTGCAATCCCCGAGGCTATGTCAGCCGGCGGACCGGCGAGCCGGAAAATCCACGGTTTGACTGGTGCTGCGTAGTTGATATCTGACGATGACGCACACCAAGGTTGAGATTGCCGCCGTTTTCAGAGCCAACGGCGGTAATTCGCAGGCAATCGCTATAAGGCTAACCTCGGTGGAGTTAGCGCACCATAAGCCGGCCCACTACCCCCCGCGTTCTCCGTTTCGCAATGGGTAGTATCTGCGCTCATTTGCACCTGAAGATACGGATCACTCCCATTTTTCGCCGACAGAATATGGAGACAGGCAAAAGCTGAAATCACCTGATATGTCTTCGGATCAAGGGTCGACACGACGGGAATGGTAACATACTCGCACGATTTATCCCCAGCTGCGCTACAGGCATCAACGTCATTGAAAAGCGCATTTTCCGTGCCAGGCTGTATATAGGTACCCGGAGTATCCCCAATGCTTATTCCCTTTGCATTACCATCGGAGATCAGGTCACGCAAACCCTGCACACTGTTTATCACATCTTGAAACGTTGTCCATTGCCCCGACTCACAAGGACCCACGTGGTAGGATGATCCGATCCGGAACACATACGGCTGTCCAACGGTTTGCCCAACTGTTTGCCCGGGAAGGGGGTCGGTGCTGGTGGCAGTTTTTGGCCTGTTGTTAGCCGAGTCCCAATAATTGTCAAACAGGCATTTCGTCATCGCAACCGGGAAAAGACCTCCCGGCCCCACGGAACCAGGATATGTAATGACAGCCACGGAGGTCGCAGACACCGGAACGGAAGGGACCCCCAGAACAGTGGCAAGAAAGGTACTAACCGGCCCTCCGTTCATCCCACTTTGCCTGGTTATGGTGACCTGTATCGCTGCCGCATCGTTTGCAACCGGCGTCATCGGAAGAGCTTGCATGCCGTACGGGGTGCGCTTGACGTTCCAATAACCGGTATTTATCTGACCATCAGTCAGTACAACACCTGACGATTTATTGAGGGAAACTGCTGCTGTTGCCCTCTGCTCCGCAGTAGACCAATCGGGGCTGGGGCTGGTCTGGTTCAAACACTCGCTACGCGGATACAGGCATTGGGCGCCGGTCAGGGCCGCAGCATCTGAAGCGTTCTGGAGCTCGTTACGGACCACGAGCAAGTATCCGATGTCTATCGCCAGTGCCCCAAAACCGATCAACATCACCATCATGAGGGCAGCCGACACGGCGATGCCACCACGGTGCCGAGTAGTACCGCACCGCTTACCGTACAAATTTCTGGCGGATTTTTTCTGCGACGCCAATAAGTTCCGACTCTGATGAAGACGCATGACTCATACCCCAAGACTAAACTTACTCGTTTTTCATCACCGTGGTAGCGGCGAGGGAAATCGGCCCTGAAAGGCTACTAATGAATTTCCCCAGAACCAGACCTGAATAGTTATATGATATGGAAACAGTCAGTGAGCTGCCGAATGCCCCGCCAGCACCACTCGGAACACTAACGACCGGTGAAGTCGCCCCACCGAGGGTAATCAGGTAGTTCTCACAGTAATTCAGGGCAACCGCCTTGATTTCGTCCACCGACATTTTTGGCGATTTCAGCACGATCCCCGCTCTTGCTGCTTCCCGACTAGCGTTTGTGATCACGGCCTTGTCATAAAGCATCAAACTGAATTCAATGATTCCAAAAACCAGTACGATGAAAATTGGAAGCACAAGGGAAAATTCAACGGCGGCGGCCCCTTTTTGCGATCGTAAAAAAATAGCCATTTCGCCATCTCCACTTGACATTCAATGTGCGCACAGGAGCCGTTTTTCCCCTGGGTATTGAATGAACCACCAGCTTTGCACATGGCAGCAATACCTGCCCCCTGAGCAGATTCTGGCACGTTGTCAGCAAAACCATATACGTCAAATGGCGGTGCTCAGCACGAAGTCCTTTAACCCGGGAAAGTATGATTCGCCGGTGAAACATGCGGATCTTGGTGAAAGCGTTCCCAGTTTAAAAACAAAAACCCCCGCGGGTTCGCACCCGCGGGGGTTTTTGCTGTGACAGCCTGCCGGCAGTCGGTCGGCACAAATTACATCATGCCTTCCATGCCGCCCATGCCGCCCATGCCGCCCGGCATTGCCGGAGCCGACTCTTCCTTCGGCGATTCGGCAACAGCGCAGTCCGTGGTCAGCATCAGCGAAGCCACCGAAGCGGCGTTCTGCAGTGCGGTGCGGGTGACCTTGGTCGGGTCCAGCACGCCCATTTCGACCAGGTCGCCGTACTCGCCCGAAGCCGCGTTGTAGCCGTAGTTGCCCTTGCCTTCGATGACCTTGGCAACGACGACCGACGCTTCTTCACCGGCGTTCAGCACGATCTGGCGCAGCGGCTCTTCCATGGCGCGCAGCACGATCTTGATACCGGCGTTCTGGTCCGGGTTTTCACCGGTCAGTGCCGAGATCGCAGCGCGGGCACGCAGCAGGGCCACACCGCCGCCGGGGACGATGCCTTCTTCCACCGCAGCGCGGGTGGCGTGCAGGGCGTCTTCCACGCGGGCCTTCTTTTCCTTCATTTCGACTTCGGTGGCAGCGCCAACCTTGATCACGGCAACACCGCCAGCCAGCTTGGCCACGCGCTCTTGCAGCTTTTCACGGTCGTAGTCCGAGGTCGCTTCTTCGATCTGGGCGCGGATTTGCTTCACGCGGCCTTCGATCGCACCTGCGTCGCCGGCGCCATCGATGATGATGGTGTTTTCCTTGCCGATTTCGATGCGCTTGGCCTGGCCCAGGTCGTTCAGGGTGGCCTTTTCCAGCGTCAGGCCGATTTCTTCAGCGATGACGGTGCCGCCGGTCAGGATGGCGATGTCTTCCAGCATGGCCTTGCGGCGGTCGCCGAAGCCCGGGGCCTTGACGGCAGCGGTCTTCAGGATGCCACGGATGTTGTTGACCACCAGGGTCGCCAGGGCTTCGCCCTCGACGTCTTCAGCGATGATCAGCAGCGGACGGCCGGCCTTGGCCACTTGCTCCAGCACCGGCAGCAGGTCGCGGATGTTCGAGACCTTCTTGTCGAACAGCAGCACGAACGGGCTGTCCAGCTGGACAACTTGCTTTTCCGGGTTGTTGATGAAGTACGGCGACAGGTAGCCGCGGTCGAACTGCATGCCTTCCACGACTTCCAGCTCGTCGGCCAGCGACTTGCCGTCTTCGACGGTGATCACGCCTTCCTTGCCGACCTTGTCCATGGCTTCGGCAATGCGCTCACCGATCGAGGTGTCGCTGTTGGCCGAGATCGCGCCAACCTGGGCGATTTCCTTGCTGGTGGTGGTGGGCTTGCTGACCTTCTTCAGCTCTTCCACGGCGGCGCCGACAGCCTTGTCGATACCGCGCTTCAGGTCCATCGGGTTCATGCCGGCGGCAACGAACTTCATGCCTTCGCGCACGATCGACTGGGCCAGCACGGTAGCGGTGGTGGTACCGTCACCGGCGTTGTCGCTGGTCTTGGAAGCCACTTCCTTGACCATCTGGGCGCCCATGTTCTGCAGCTTGTCCTTCAGCTCGATTTCCTTGGCCACGGACACGCCGTCCTTGGTCACGGTCGGGCCGCCGAAGCTGCGCTCCAGCACCACGTTGCGGCCCTTCGGGCCCAGGGTCACCTTGACTGCGTTGGCGAGGATGTTCACGCCTTCAACCATCTTGGCACGTGCGGCGTCGCCGAACACTACGTCTTTAGCTGCCATTCTTGAATCTCCTGAAATCTGTACGGGTGGTGTGCTGCAAGTAACGAATTACTTGTTGACCACGGCCATGATGTCTTCTTCGCGCATGACCAGCAGTTCCTGGCCATCCACCTTCACGCCCTGGCCGGCATACTTGCCGAACAGCACGCGATCGCCGACCTTGACGTCCAGGGCAATGTTGTTGCCCTTGTCATCCTTCTTGCCGGGACCAATCGCCAGCACTTCGCCTTGATCGGGCTTCTCGGCAGCGTTGTCGGGAATCACGATACCGGACGCGGTCTTGGTTTCGTTGTCCAGACGCTTCACGATCACGCGGTCGTGCAGAGGACGCAGGTTCATACGGACTCCTAGATACAAAAGTGAGTTTTCGATCACAAATCGGCCGGCTACCGAGGCGACGGCCGTCTGAAATGTTCAGGTGTCGCAAGGGGCACTTGATGCTGTTAGCACTCACCCCCGACGAGTGCTAATTATAGGGACAGGGTATGGCCATTTCAAGACAGCGGCTTTATGGGGGTTTTCCCGGACGGGCGATCGGGGTGGGAGCAGGCGGTACGGGCGAGTGCCCTACCGCTCTGTGGAGATGAGCCCTGGCTGGGCCGCCTGGTCAGTGACCCAGCCCCAGTCGATGCCCAGCTCGCGGTGGCAGGCAGGACAAGTCAGCGGCCGCGGCGCCTTCCCCGAGACCAGATCCTGCAAGGTCTCGGAGTGAACGTGCCCGCACACCGCGCAGGTGAAGAAGAGTGGGACAGGGGGTTTCATCGTCGTCTCGACAGGCAGGACTTTCAGGCTGCCAGATGCTCATCCCGCGCCACGGATGGCTGAGGAAGCAGGGCAATGGCCTCCTCCAGCATCAACGGGCCAGGCTTGACTATCGCATGTTGGGATGAACCCGCGCTTGCGGGTCACGTGTTGAACATGCCCTCATGCTAGCCAGCGCCGTCTAAATTTGATGTAAGGAGATAAGGCCGACGCATTAAATCCGCATCAAAATCGGCAGCGCCGGCCACGCGCGCTCAGAACGTCTTCGTCAAGGAAGCCCATGCGGTGCCACGGCCCATGTAGCGGCCCCTGGCATTGGTGTACACCGCCTTGTCGGCATTGGTGTCGATGTAGGCCACGGCCAGCGCGAGTCCCTTGCCCAGGTCCTTGGTCAGGCCGATCTTCCAGTCCATATACGATGCATTGGCGACCTGCACCTTCTGGTAACCCACATGGGTGTTCAGCGTAAGGTCCCAGACATTGAGCGGCACGTTGGCGGTCAGGTCTACGTACCAGCTGTGCCTGCTGTCGGCGAAGCCAAAGAGATTGGTCGGGGCGTACGAGTACTTGAGCGTCACCGGACCGTAGCCCAGGGCCGCGTACACCTCGGTGGTGTACGGGCGCGTGTAGTTCGCCGGGTAGTCGCCCGGGTAGTAGTACTGCAGCATGCCGAGATCGTAGGTCCAGTCGCCACCGAACGTATTCTTGTAGCCGCCGTAGAAATCCATCTCGATCGGGGCCGACACCTCGGGATTGCTGTCTCCCAGCCAGCTGATGCTCGAATTCCAGTTGCCGAGGTAGAACCCACTCGCATGGCTGTAGTCGAACCCGCCCTGAATCGCCGGCCGGCGGTTCGTCTGCATCAGACCGCGGTAGCGGTAGTCGGTGGCGATCGAGAGGTTGGCCGTGAGCGTATGCGCAGACGGCTCGGCGTCAGGCTGGGATTGCGCCATGGCGGGCATGGCAGTGAAGGCAAGGATGGAAGATGCGGAACATGCGAGCAGCACGGCCGCGGTATGGCGCAGGTCAGTCATTGTTGATGCGACGAGAGTTGAAGGAATCCCCCGTTACCGGGAGCCTCGCCACGATATGGACTGACGCGTAAAAACGGCATCAAAAGCTGCAGCGTCCGTGTGCAAATTCGATAAAGGTGCCGGGATTTCGCGCGGGCAGGCCAGTGCCGCCGCGCCTCTGCGCGGCGGCGTCGTGGCACGCACGCGGCACCGTGCTACTTCCGTGCGATGGCATCCAACGCAAGGTTCAGCTTCAAGACATTGACGCCCGGGTCCCCCAGCACTGGCAGCAGCGGCGCTTCCGTGTGTGCGGCAACCAGCTGCTTCACCTGTTCGATCGGAATCCCCCTGACGCGGGCGACGCGCGCCACCTGGTATTCGGCGGCCGCGGGGCTGATGTGCGGGTCGAGCCCGCTGCCGGATGCCGTCACCAGATCCACGGGAACCGGCGCCTGATTGTCCGGATCTGCGGCGTGCAGTGCGTCGACGCGCGCGCGAGCGGCGTCGGTCAGCGCCGGATTGGCGGGCCCGAGGTTGGACCCCACCGAAGCCGCGCCGTTATACGGCATCGGTGCGGTGGCGGACAGCCGGCCCCAGAAGTACTTCGGGTCGGAGAACGGCTGGCCGATCAGTTCCGAGCCAACCACCTTGCCATCCTTCTCGATGAGCGAGCCGCCTGCCTGATGGGGGAACACGGCTTTGGAGATGGCCGTGATCACGCCGGGATACAGCAGACCAGTCACCAGCGAAAGGCCGACGAACACCACCAGCATTGGCCGCAACAAGCCACCCTGCACGGGTGCCGGAGACGGCTGCCGGGACTGCACTTGCGTATTCATGAATGCTCCGAATCGTAGAAGGGGTAGAGAGAGAGAGAGAGAGAGAAGCGAATCAGACCCAGCCGAACAGGGCCAGGATCATGTCGATCAGCTTGATGCCGGCAAACGGCACCAGGATGCCGCCAAGGCCGTAGATCAGCAGGTTGCGGCGCAGCAGCACCGCGGCGCCCAGCGGACGGTAGACCACGCCCTTGAGCGCCAGCGGGATCAGCACGACGATGATCAGCGCGTTGAAGATCACCGCCGACATGATGGCCGACGCCGGCGTGGCCAGCCCCATCACGTTGAGCAGGTTGAGCTGCGGATACGTGGTGGCAAAGGCCGCCGGGATGATCGCGAAATACTTGGCGATGTCGTTGGCCACGCTGAAGGTCGTCAGCGAGCCGCGCGTCATCAGCATCTGCTTGCCGATCTCGACAATCTCGATCAGCTTGGTCGGGTTGCTGTCCAGGTCGACCATGTTGCCGGCCTCCTTGGCCGCCTGCGTACCGCTGTTCATCGCCACGGCCACGTCGGCCTGGGCGAGCGCGGGGGCGTCGTTGGTGCCATCGCCGGTCATCGCGACGAGCCGCCCTTCTGCCTGGTACTCGCGGATCAGCTTGAGCTTGGCCTCCGGCGTGGCTTCGGCCAGGAAGTCGTCAACGCCTGCTTCCGCTGCGATCGACGCCGCCGTCAGCCGGTTGTCGCCGGTGATCATCACCGTCTTGATGCCCATCCTGCGCAGTTCGCCGAAGCGCTCGCGAATGCCGGTCTTGACGATGTCCTTCAGCTCGATCACGCCAAGCACGCGCACCGAATCGCCGTTGGCGTCGGCAACCACCAGTGGCGTGCTGCCGGCACGGGCGACCTCATCGACGGCCTGCAATACCGCATCGGGAAACTTGCCGGCGCGTTCCGTGACGTACCGGCGCACGGCAGCCGCGGCACCCTTGCGCACGTGACGCTCGCCGCCGTCATCGCGCAGATCCACTCCGCTCATGCGGGTCTGCGCACTGAACGGCACGAACTCCGGCTTCAGGCTTGCCATCGCCGGCGCGGTCACCCCCGGCAACTGGCGGGCCAGCGTGATGATGCTGCGCCCTTCCGGCGTTTCGTCGGCCAGCGACGACAGCCACGCCGCTTCCGCGAGCTGCAACGGCGACACGCCCGGCGCCGGAATGAAGCGCGAGGCCTGGCGGTTGCCATGGGTGATGGTGCCGGTCTTGTCGAGCAGCAGCACGTCTACGTCGCCGGCGGCTTCTACAGCCCGGCCCGAGGTGGCGATCACGTTTGCTTCCATCATCCGGCTCATGCCGGCCACGCCAATCGCGGAAAGCAGCCCGCCGATCGTGGTCGGGATCAGGCACACCAGCAGCGCCACCAGCACGGTGATCGTGACCGGCACGCCCGCCTTGGCCACCAGGACGCTGTAGAGCGAGAACGGCTGCAGCGTGGCCGTGGCCAGCAGAAGCACGATGGTCAGCCCCACCAGCAGGATCGTCAGGGCCAGTTCGTTCGGCGTCTTCTGCCGCTTGGCGCCTTCGACCATCGTGATCATGCGGTCGATGAAGCTTTCGCCGGGGTTGGTCGTGACGCGCACCACGATCCAGTCGGACAGCACGCGCGTACCGCCGGTCACCGACGAGAAGTCACCGCCCGACTCGCGGATCACCGGCGCCGATTCGCCCGTGATGGCGCTTTCGTCGACCGAGGCCACGCCGTCGATCACTTCGCCATCGCCCGGGATCATTTCGCCCGCCTCGACGAGCACCACGTCGCCGCGTCGCAGCGCGGTCGCTGGGCGCGCTTCGGTGGCGCTGCCGCGCTTGCCGTCCTTGAGCACGCGCGCGGTGACAGTGGTCTTCAGGCCGCGCAGCGCCTCGGCCTGTTGCTTGCTCCGGCCTTCGGCAAGCGCCTCGGCAAAGTTTGCGAACAGCACCGTGAACCAGAGCCACACCGCAACCGCCAGGATGAAGCCGGCGGATTCTCCACCGGCGGCTGCCGGCGCGGCCAATGCCTTCAGGAAAAGAATGGTCGTCAGGATGCTGCCCGCGTAGACCACGAACATCACCGGGTTGCGCAGCTGGTCGCGCGGCGACAGCTTCCTGAAGGCCGCGACCAGCGCGGGCTTCACCAGCTCCGGCGCGAACATGCTGCGCGCTGGCGGGCGATGATGGTGCGAACCGTGTTGCCGGTCCGACACCGGCGCGCTCTTCGCCTGAGGCGTGTTGGAGGCAGATGCGCCGGTCCTGTTGGCGCCGCCCTTGGCCACCGGGGCCGTCGATTCATGTCGCATGGTTGCTCCGCAATCCGCTGGAGACGGACGGCACCTGCATTGGCGAGTCAGTGCAGGGGCCGAACGTGTCAGGAATGCTCGATATGTTTTTGTCAGAGGTCGATTTACCTGGCCACCGTTGCCGCCGCCGTGCCCTGCAGCTGCTCGGCGACCGGCCCCAGCGCCAGCGCCGGGACATAGGTCAGCGCACCGACCAGCAGTACCGTGCCCACCAGCAGGACGACAAACAGCGGGCCGTGCGTCGGCATCGTGCCGCCGCTCGCCGGGACGCGCTTCTTGGCTGCCAGCGAGCCCGCCAGCGCAAGGACCGGGATGATGATCCAGAACCTGCCGAACCACATGGCCGCCGCCAGCAGCGTGTTGTAGAACGGCGTGTTGGCGGACAGGCCCGCAAAGGCGCTGCCATTGTTGTTGGCCGCCGACGAGAGTGCATACAGGATCTCGGAGAAGCCGTGCGTGCCGGGATTGAACACACCGGCGCGCCCCGCCTCGGCCATCACCGCCACCGACGTGCCGAGCAGCACCAGCAGCGGCGTGACCAGGATCGCCACGGCCGTCATCTTCATTTCGTAGACTTCGATCTTCTTGCCGAGGTACTCCGGCGTGCGGCCGATCATCAGGCCGGCGATAAACACCGCGAGCACGGCGTAGACCAGCATGCCGTACAGCCCCGAACCCACGCCGCCAAACACCACCTCGCCCAGCTGCATCAGCAGCATCGGCACCAGGCCACCGATGGCGGTGAAGGAGTCATGCATGGCGTTGACGGCGCCGCACGATGCCGCCGTCGTGATGGTGGCGAACAGTGCCGATGCCGCGATGCCGAAGCGTGTTTCCTTGCCTTCCATGTTGCCGCCGGCCTGCCACATCGACGCGGCGTGATCCACCGGCAGCCCGGCCAGCGCCGTATTGGCCATCTGCTCGGACATCGCCGCCACGCAGGCCATCGCGACAAAAATGACCGTCATGGAAGCCAGCACCGCCACACCCTGTCGCCTGTCTCCCACCATCTCGCCAAAGGTGAAGCACAGCGCCGCCGGGATCAGGAAGATCGCCAGCATCTCGATGAGGTTGGCCAGGCCATTCGGGTTTTCGAACGGATGCGCCGAGTTGGCATTGAAGAAGCCGCCGCCGTTGGTGCCCAGCATCTTGATGGCTTCCTGCGAGGCAACCGGGCCCATCGCCAGCGTCTGCTTGTCGGTCTTCAGGTCTTCCGCCACCGGCTTGCCTTGCGCATCGAGCACCGGCTGCCCGGCCGCGTCGACCTTCGGCTGGCTGTATTCGGCCGGCGTGACCAGGCTGGCTTCCTTGTAGGCGTCGAAATTCTGGATAACGCCCTGGCTGACCAGCGCCAGCGCAATCACGGTCGCGATCGGCGCCAGCACGTACAGCGTGACCCGCGTCATGTCGACCCAGAAGTTGCCGATGGTGGCGGCGCTCTGGCGCGCAAAGCCGCGGATCAGCGCAAACACCACGGCGATGCCGGTTGCCGCGGACAGGAAATTCTGCACGGTGAGCGCGAGCATCTGGGTCAGATAGCCCATGGTCGACTCGCCGGCATAGCCTTGCCAGTTGGTGTTGCTGACAAAGCTGATGGCCGTGTTGAAGGCCGAGTCCGGCGTAATGGCACCGAAGCCTTGCGGGTTCAATGGCAGCATGCCTTGCACGCGCTGCAGCGCATAGACCGCCACCACGCCAAGCAGGTTGAAGGCCAGCACCGCGATGGCGTACTGCTTCCACCCCATCCCGGACTCGGCACGCACGCCGCCCAGTCGATACAGCACCCGTTCCAGCGGACGGCCCCAGGCGGTCAGCGAATAGCTGCCGTCCTCCACCGCACGCCGGAGATAGCGGCCGAGAAAAGGGGCGCACGCCAGCAGGACGGCGAGATAGAGGACCAGCAGGCCCACGAATTGGGAGGACATCAGAATTTCTCCGGCCGGAACAACGCAATGAGGAGGTAGGCAAAAATGGCAACGGCCAGCGCGCCGCTCAACAGGTCCGTCCAGCTCATCACAACCCCCTGTCCGTTGCGCTGTTCTTTACCGGCATCTGGTGATGCGGGCCGCCGTGTTCGCTGCGTGCCGGCGCGTTGGGCGCGAGCGCAGCGCAAAGCCCGAGCAGGGCTGCGCTCAGCACCGCGAAGCCGATCAATACGATCAAGTAGATCCCGTCCATGACAAAGCACCTTTGAATGGTTTCGCCTTGCAGCTTAGCGACGGGGTCGTAAAAACCGGGTAGAAAGGTGATCGGTGCGTATAAAGAACGTATAAAGATGCGCAGGAGCGCGCGCTGCGGCGCTGTCTGTCGGCGCGAGCCGGCCGCTCGAAGCGCTGTACCCTACGCGCGCCGCCGCGTAGCAAACGGTCCGCCGTAGCGGACCGTTGCTCAGTCGACCTGGATCCGCGCCGTCGTCGCCAGCGCTTTCCACGCCCGGATATCGCTCTGGATCACCCGCGCGAACTGTTCCGGCGAGTTCTTCTCGACCCACAGCAAGCCCTGCTGCGTGAAGCTGGCCTGCAATGCCGGCGCCACCATCACCCTGGCGATTTCCTCGTTGAGCCGCAGCACGATGCCGGCAGGCGTATGCGCCGGAACGAATACGCCGTACCAGCCATCGAGATCCAGGTCGAAGCCCTGCTGCTTCAGCGTCCGCACCTCCGGCAACATCGGCGAGCGCCGCGTGCCGGTCATGGCGAGCGGCACCAGCTTGCCGGCCTGGATCAGCGACAGCGGCGAGCGTGCATCCACGAACGCAATGCTGACGACCCCGCCCTGCAGATCGGTAAGCAGTTGCCCCATGGTCTTGTACGGGATATGCCGCATGCGCAGGTCGCGCGCGCGGGCAATGGCTTCCATCGCCAGGTGTCCGGTCGAGCCGACGCCCCAGGTGCCGTACGCAATGTTGGGATGCGCGCGGACGTATTCGACGAAGCCTGCGAGGTCGCGCACCGGGGTCTCGGCCGTCGCCACCAGCAGCACCCCGCCGGCGCTGACCTGGATCACCGGCGCGAGGTCCCTGAGGGTGTCGTAGGGCATGGTGTCGCGCAGGGCCGCGTTGATTGCGATGGCGGAGGCGTTGCTGAAGAGGATGGTATAGCCGTCGGGTGCCGCCTTGGCCGCCAGGTTGTTGCCGACGATGCCGTTGGCGCCCGCGCGGTTTTCCACCACGACCGGTTGCCGCAGCGCGCGCGCGAGCGGCTCGGCGAACACCCTGGCGATCAGGTCGGTGCCCGAGCCCGCGCCGCCCGGCACGATCATCCGCAACGGCCGCGATGGCCACGCCGGAGGGGCCGCGGCTTGAGCGAACACCCTTGGGGCGAGGCACGCCGCCATCGCGGCGGGGATCAGGTCCTGCAACCATCTGCGTCGGTTCATGGTTGTCTTCTTCCGGGATTGTCCTGCCATGCATTGACCGCACGCCGCTGCCAGGTGCTGCTCGCACCATGGCAGCGGCCGTGTCGGCCGCCGGTGCTGCTAAGCTGCTCAGCCGCGCTCAGCCGCGCTTAAGCGGCGGCTGGAAGCCAAGGAAGGCGCGATTCCAGGTGGGGCTGATGACCAGCTCGTTCACGGTGGCGCGCGCCGGCAGGGACACCACGAACGCCACGGCGTCGGCCACGTCTTCCGGCTGCAGCATGCGGGCTAGGTCTTCCGCGGCGGGCGGCGTGGGCCGGTTGATCAGGATCGGCGTGGCGGTCTCGCCGGGATAGATGGCGCACGCGCGGATGCCGTGGGCGCACTCCTCCATCGCCACGGAAGTTGTCATCGCCGCCATGGCGTGCTTGCTGGCGCCGTAGGCGGCGCCCGTCAGCGCCGACGCATGGCGCCCCGCCCACGACGAGATATTGATGATGGTGCCCTCCCCCTTGTCGCGCATGCCGGGCAGCACCGCGTGCATGCAGTAGAACGCGCCGTTGAGGTTGATGTCGATGACCTGGTCCCAGTCGGCCGGCGTCAGCCTGGACAGCCTGCGGTTGACCACGTTGATGCCGGCCGCGTTGACGAGGATGTCGATGGCGCCGACGCGCTCCTGCAGCTGCCGGCCGGCGGCGGCCACGGCCTCGCGGTCGGAGACGTCCAGCGGCAGCGCGATCACGCGCTCATTGCCGCATTCGGCGGCCAGCGCGGCGATCGCCGCTTCGCTGCGCGCGGAGATCACGACGGTCGCGCCGGCTTGCCACAGCGACAGCGCGCAGGCGCGGCCGATGCCGCTGGAGCCGCCGGTGATCCAGGCGGTCTTGCCGTGCAGGGAAATCATGGGGGCGTGCATTGCGGGGTTCCTTTGTCTGGGATGGCTGAAGAGAGTTGGCGCGCGGTACGCATCAATGCGTGGTCACGCCCATGATCTGGTTGACGTCATAGATCGGCGGACGCGGGTTCTTCGCCCACGCGTCGGTCAGCAGGTAGCGCAGCCGGAAGCTCTCCGGCACGTCGGCCAGGCCCGGCGTGAACAGCCACAGCCGCAGCAGGTGGCGCTTGCGGTCAAGCTCGGGATGGTCCTCGTAGCTGGTGCGCGAGTGCAGCACGACGTAGTTGTTCAGGAACTGCATGTCGCCGGGCGCCAGCGCCATGTCGATGCGGAAGCGCGGGTCCTGCGTGTATGCGTCGAACTGGTCGAGCGCGGCAATATCCTCGGGCGCCAGACGCGGCGCGTCCGGGAAGCGCTGCGCGGTATTGATGAAGCTGCGGATATAGCGGTTGAACAGCCGGCCGTTGTGCCAGCTGAAGACATGCGTCATCGTGTACGGCGCCTGGCCCGGCGCTTCTTCGTGCCGGCGGTCGAAGGCAAAGGGCTGGTACAGCCGTGCCAGCAGTTCGGGATGCTCGCGCAGCATGGCGTTGTGGATGCCCATCGAACTGGCAATGCTGCTCATGCCGCCACGGCGCGCCGTGCGCAGGCACAGCAGGCCGACCACGTCGGCGCCATCGGTATGGAACGGCAGCCGATGGCGGGACTGGTAGCCGCGCGCCGTCATGTCTTCCTTCGGGTCCTTGCCAAGGTCCCAGACGTGGCCCAGCACGTCGCCAAACGCGTTCTGCGCGACGGCGCGGCCCAGGTGCATGCCGATGCCCCAGTAGATCGTGCCGGCATCCATCTTGGAATAGCGCTCGACCGGCAGTCCGCGCAGCAGCACCACGCCCAGCCCCCGTTCCAGGCGATGGCGCAGGACTTCGAGCTTCGCGGCAAGGCTGCCGAGGGGGAATGTCTCCTTGCAGATGGCCGGCACGGCGAGCCCAAGCGATTTCGTATGCGCCAGCGCTGCGTCGAGTTGCGCGATTTCGTCCGCGCCCAGCCAGACCACCCATTCACCCTCCCTTGCGGCAATGTCGCTGGCCTCCCACGCCGCCGGGGTCTCCACCGCCTTCAGTGCTGCTGCCGTCTGTGCTGCTTCCATTGCTGTCTCCTTGTTGTCTCGGCGCCAGTGCCGGGCCGGTGCAGCCATTGTGCGAAGGCAGCGTGCGCATGACTAATGAAAAGTGATGCGACTGACCAAACCAAAAGGTAATATCGCCCACGGCGACGCCTTGCCTTCACCGGCCGCGCCGCAACGAATCACGCTTGGTTTCTAGGGGTTTTCAGCATGGATGCGATCGGCTTCCTGCGCAGCGGACTAAAGCTGCGCCATCTCCGTCTGGTCATAGCACTGGAGGAGTACCGGCAGGTCGCGCGTGTCGCGAACGCGATGAACATCACGCAGCCGGCGGTATCGAAGGCGCTGACCGAGGTCGAGGAAGGGCTGGGCTACCCCTTGTTCGTGCGCCAGCCCCGCCGCATCGAGCCCACGCCGCACGGCATGATCTTTGTCCGCTATGCGCAGTCGATCCTGGACGAACTGGACCGCGCCGGCGATGAACTGCTGGCGCTGGGGCAAGGCGCATGCGCATCGATTGCCGTCGGCGCCATGCCGGGTTCGACGCTGGCGCTCGCGCCGCGCATCATCGCGCTGGCCAAGGCGCGCAGGCCGACGCTGAATATCGCGGTGTACGAGGCGCCGATGGACGTGCTGATGGGCCAGTTGCGCACGGGGCGGCTGGACATCGTGCTGGGTGCGCTATCGGAACGTGCCACGGCCGGGGACATCGAGCAGCGCCACTTGTATGAGGAAGTGATGCGCGTGGCGGTCCACCCGGAACATCCGCTGGCGGCCTGCGCGACGGTGGACTGGCCCGACCTTGTGGCGTACCCGTGGGTCGTGCCGCCGCGCACGGCGCGGCTGCGCCAGAGCCTGGACGCGTCGCTGCGGCGCATGAAGGTGGAGGTGCCGGCCAACCATGTCGAGTCCGTATCGGCTGGCCTGGTGCTGGGCCTGCTGGAGGCGATGCAGGCGGTGGCGATGATGACCGGGCGCCTGGCGCGCACCTATGAAGCGCGCGGCCTCGCCCATGTCCTTCCGCTGGAGATACCGGGCGTGCTGCTGCCGGTGTCCACCTTCACGCTGGCCGGCAAGGCCCCCTCGCCGGCCATCGAGCTGTTCCAGCATTGCGCGGAGCTGGCCGCGGCCGGCTGACTTGCCTGCTGTTCGCCCCGCGCCCCGCCCCCGCGCCCCGCTATTCCGGCTTGATGCCGTTGATCCTGACCACGTTGGCCCACGTGGCATAGTCGTTGCGCACCGTGCGCGCGAACTCGTCCGGCGTGGTCAGCGGCGGATCGGTCATCATGTTGAGCTGCTGGAAGCGCGTGCCCAGCGCCGGCGAGCGCAGCGCCTTGTTGATCTCCCGGTTCAGCGTCGCGACGATCTCGCGCGACGTCCCTTTAGGCACGAACAGCCCGTACCAGCCCTCGTTGGTCATCGGGAAGCCTTGCTCGGCCATGGTCGGCACATCGGGGAACGCCGGCGCGCGGTGCTTGCCCGTGATGCCCAGCGGGCGGATCTTGCCGCTCTTCACCAGCGGCACCGAGGTGGTGATATCGACAAAGGCGATCTTCAGCACGCCGCCCTGCAGGTCGGTCAGGATCGGCGGCACGCCCTTGTAGGGCACATGGGTCAGATCGATGCCCGCCAGCGTGTGCAGCTGCGCCATGGCAAGGTGCCCGCCCGAGCCGATCCCCCAGCTGCCGTAGTCATACTTGCCGGGCTGCGCCTTGACCGTTGCCACGAAGGACTTCATGTCCCTGGCCGGAAAGTCCGGCGTGACCACCAGCAGCACGCCGCCCGAGCCGATCTGCGCGACCGGCACCAGGTCATCGACGATGTTGAACGGCAGCTTCGGCTGGATCGCCTGGTTCATCACGGTAGCCGAGGCACTCGCCAGCAGCACGGTATAGCCGTCCGGCTGCGCGCGCACGACGGCATCGACCGACAGCTGGCCGTTGGCGCCGGGCTTGTTGTCGACCACCACGGGCTGCTTCAGTGCTTGCGAGATCTGTTCGGCGAACACGCGCGCCAGCACGTCGGGGCCGCTGCCGCCCGGGCTCGGCACGACCATGCGGATAGGGCGTGACGGCCATGTGCCCTGCGCGAGGACGGGGGCGGCTGCCAGTGCGGTGGCGGTCAGTACTGCGAGATGCCATGCGCGCTTGCCGCGGCATGTCGGGCTTGATTTCATATTGTCTCCGTAAGCCCACGCCGCTTCTGTGGATGCGATGCCCGAGGTCGATGGTGCCGATGGCATCGGTGGCGTGTGTGCACCGGGATTTTGCGCACGGTCCGGCCGCAAAAACCAATGAAATAAAACCGCGGAAACATAAGCGACTGGTCATGCCAGCACGGCGCGGATGGCACGGCAAGCCGTGCCCGGAGCGCTTCCCGGGCCCCAGCGTTCGGGTTTTCACCAGCTGTGCCAAAGGGATAGGAAATAGTGACAGCAGGATAAACGCCGCATGCGGCCGGCGTCCAGAATACCTGCACCGCCCCCGTGCAGAGGGCTTCACCATCAGGAGACTATCCATGCATTTTCTCGACGACAGCCTGCTTCCCGAAAACCAGGAAAAACTGGTGATCCAGGTCGCTCCCTACGGCCCGCAGTGGCTGCCCTCCGACTCGGACGACATCCCGGTCAGCATGGATGCGCAGATCCAGAAGGCGGTCGATTGCTACAACGCCGGCGCCACGGTGCTGCACGTGCATGTGCGCGAGTCGGACGGCAAGGGCTCCAAGCGCATCTCGATGTTCAACGAGATGCTGGCGCGCCTGCGTGAAGCCGTGCCCGACATGGTGCTGCAGGTCGGCGGCTCGATCTCGTTCGCGCCCGAAGGCGAAGGCAAGGCCGCCGAGTGGCTGGACTATGACACGCGCCACATGCTGGCCGCACTCGATCCGAAGCCTGACCAGGTCACGATCGCGATCAACACCAGCCAGATGAATATCTGCGAGATGCTGACCGCCGACGACGTGCAGGGCACCATCCTCGAGAAGCCCGAATACTTCAACGCGTACAGCGAAATGGTGGTCGACTCCAAGCCGTCGTTCTTCATCGAGCACCTGGAGCGCCTGGCCAGGGCCGGCATCCAGCCGCACTTCATGCTCGGCCACGTGGCGCAACTGGAGACGGTGGAGCGCCTGATCCGCAAGGGCCTGTACCGCGGCCCGCTGATCCTGAACTACGTCGCCATCGGCGGCGGCGCGGCGGGCCTGCACCCGGCCGACATGATCGAATTCGCGCGCCGCACGCCGGACGGCGCGGTGCTGACGATCGAAAGCGCGATGCGCGCGGTGCTGCCGATGAACGCGATGGCGATTGCGCTGGGCCTGCATGTGCGCGTGGGCATCGAAGACAACCTGTGGGGCCGCAAGGGCGAGCGCATGACCTCCGTGCAGCAGATCGAGCAGACCGTGCGCCTGGCGCGCGAGCTTGGCCGCGATGTGGCCAACGGCAAGGAAGCGCGCCGCATCTACAAGATCGACGAGTGGTACGACAGCGCCGACGAGACCATCCGCCAGCTCGGCATGGCACCGAACCGCAAGCCGGGCCAACGCGGTTTCCCGGTACCCGGCAGCGTCTGAGCGCAGTCACCCGCCACGGCGCGCGATGCTTCGGCCGCGCGTGCCGTCGGCCTCTGAACACAGCCCCCTTTGCAGCAACCGATCATGAAACTGACCAACAAGATCGCCGTGGTGACCGGCGTCGGCCCCGGCCTGGGCCAGGGCATCGCCGTGGCGCTGGCGCGCGCAGGCGCCGACCTGGTGATCTGCGACATCAACCCGGCATCGCTGGCCGCGGCGCGCGAAGCGGTGCTGGCCGAAGGCCGCCGCTGCCTTTCCGTCGTCTGCGACGTATCGTCGAGCCAGCAAGTGGCCGACATGTTCGCGCAGGCGCGCGAGACCTTCGGCACGGTGCATATCCTCGTCAACAACGCCGCGCTGACCCCGAACCGACCGGTGGACACCGAGCGCCGCAACAAGCTTTACGCGTACCTGCAGACACCGGTGCCGCGCGCGTCGCTGGGCTTTACCAGCGAGATCACCGACGAGGAATGGCTGCGCTACTGGGGCGTGAACGTACACGGCACGTTCTACTGCACGCGCGAGGCGCTGCGGCTGATGCAGCCGCAACGCTACGGCCGCATCGTCAATATCGCCTCGATTGCCGGGATCTCGTCCCGCAGCGCGCACAGCCCGCACTACAGCGCCACCAAGGGCGCGGTGGTTGCCTTCACCCGCTCCGTGGCGCTGGAAGTGGCCGGCGCCAATATCTGCGTCAACGCCATGGCGCCCGGTGGGGTCGCGACGCCGGCCTTCAATGAATACCTGGAAAAGATCGGCGAAGACGGCCGCAACCGGCTCTGGCAAAGCTGCCCGGCGGGCCGCTTCGGCACCGTGGAGGAATACGCCGCCACCGTGCTGCACCTCGCCAGCGACGAACACTACCTGGTCGGCCAGGTCATCAGCCCCAACGGCGGCTCGGCCATCTGAGCCCATCCCGGATTTCGACAGCCATGCAACACAACCTCTTTCCCCACTACAAGGCGCTGCGCGACACCGGTGCGCTCGGCAGCGAGCTCGATCCGCTGACCGAATGGGATCCCAAGTGGATTGCCAGCTGGGTCGCGCTGGCCCGCGATGCGCAGGCCGAAGGCGTACTTGACCCCAAGCTGGTGGCGCTGATCCGCCTGAATATCGACGTCACCGCCACGCACCTGTACAAGCCGGGCGTGTCGCGCCACGTGCGCGAAGCCATCCGGCTGGGCGCCACGCGTGCCGAGATCCTGGAAGTCTTCAAGCTCGCCAGCGTGGTCGGCATCCATGCCTGCGCGGTCGGCGTGCCGGCACTGGCCGAGGAACTGGCGCGTGCCGGCATCTCCGATGAACCCGCTGTTGCGTCAGTCACGCCCGGCGCCACGCCCGTGTGCGACGCGGTGCGCGCCAACGGCATGTTCAATCCGCTGTGGGAAACGCTGTACCGCTGGGATCCGCAGTACCTGGAGAAATTCCTGGCGATGGGCTTCGGCCTGTGGCAGGACAACATCCTGCCGCCGCTGTGGATCGAGTTCCTCTGCATCGCCGGCGATGCGGCAATCACCCACATGTACGGCCACGGCACCCAGCGGCATATCGAAGCCGCGCTGCGCCTCGGCGCCACGCGCGCGCAGATCCTGGCCGTGCTGAAGATCGTCAGCCTGCAAGGCATCGAGACCTGCGAACTCGCGGTGCCGATGCTGGACCGCGCCATGCGGGAAACCGCAGCCTGACCCCGCGACCGGCTTGCTCCCCGCTCCCGCTTGCGGGAGCGGGGAGACAACAGCCGCAAAGCCCAGGAGTACCAAGTGCAACCACTCGCCCCCGCCTCGGCCATTGCTTCGGCACCACTGCAGGATGCCGGCTCGCTTGCCGCCCTCTACCGCAAGATCACGTGGCGGCTGCTGCCGTTCCTGTTCGCGGCCTATGTGCTGAACACGATCGACCGCATCAACATCTCGTTCGCCAAGTTGCGCATGGCCAGCGACCTGGGTCTCTCGGATGCGGCCTACGGCATCGGCGCGGCGGCCTTTTTCGCCGGGTACATCCTGTTCGAGGTGCCCAGCAACCTCTATATGCAGAAGACCGGCGCGCGCCGGACCATCACGCGCATCCTGCTGCTGTGGGGCCTCGCAACCGTCGCCACCAGCCAGGTCAATTCGCCCGAGGCGCTCTACGTCGCGCGCTTCCTGCTGGGCGTGGCCGAGGCCGGCTTCTTCCCGGGCGTCATCCTGTACCTGACCTACTGGTTCCCGGCGCAGCGCCGCGGACGGATCACGTCGCTGTTCCTGATGTCGGGCACCTTCGCCGGCATGATCAGCGGCCCGCTGGCGGCGGCGATCATGCTGCACCTGGACGGGTGGCTGGGGCTGCGCGACTGGCAGGCGCTGTTCGTGGTGGAAGGCCTTCCCGCAATGCTGCTGGGCCTGGTTGCCTGGCGCTACCTCGACGACAGTCCGGCGCAGGCAGCGTGGCTCACGCCGGCGGAGAAGGCCATGCTCGCGAGCGACCTCGGCAAGGAAGGCCACGCGCGCCAGCACGGCGGCATCCGGGCGCTGCTCAGGGATCCACGCATCTATGTCATCGGCCTGACCTTCCTGTCCATCTATGCCTGCACCAACACCATCGCCTACTGGATGCCGACGCTGATCCAGGGCTTCGGTGAAGCGCACATGGCACGCATCGGCTGGATCTCCACCCTGCCCTATGTACTCGGCCTGTTGACGATGTACCTGCTCGCGCGCAGTTCGGACCGCCGCCTGGAACGGCGCTGGCATGTGGCGGGCTGCCTGCTGGTGGCGGCCGCCAGCTTCCTGCTGATGGGCGTCCTGCGCGGCGAACTGATGCCGGCGGTGGCGTGCATGACGGTCGGCTCCGCCGCGTGCCTGGCCGCGCTGCCGGTGTTCTGGACGATTCCGCCGGCCTACCTGGGCGGCAACCAGGCCCCCGCCGGCATCGCGCTGGTCAGCAGCCTGGGCGGCGTGGCGGCCTTGCTCAGCCCGATCGCGGTGGGTGCGATCAAGACCCGCACCGGCGACCTGTACCTGGCCTTCGACCTGCTTGCCGCGCTGCTGGCGGTGGGTGCCGTGGCCTTGCTGCTGGCGCTGCCGGGGCGGTTGCTGGAGCGCGCGGACAGCGGGGATCGCCGCTGAGCGCCCGCTGAGCGCCCGCTGAGCGCCCGCTGAACGCCATCACCGCCGCCACTTCCCTTCGCCGATCAGCGCCTCGGCAAGTTTGGGGATCATCTGCGCCACCTGCCGCGCCGCGGCGGTAAAGGGACGCTGGCTGCTTGTCGCCAGCACCACGCTCTGCCGCATGGCGCGGTCCGCCAACGGCACGGCGTCGTACTCCCCGCGCTCCAGCTCGGCCGCCACCGCGTGGTATGGCAGCACGGAAAACGCCGCATGGTCGGACAGGATCCGCTTGATGACCACCGATGAACTGGCCTCCATGCAGATGTTGAACGCGATGCGGTGCGCGGCGGCAGCCTCTTCCAGCAGGTTGCGGATGGCGTTGGGCGGCACCGGCAGCACCAGCGGCACGCCGCCGAGCTGGCGCAGCAACATCGAAGCGGGCCTGCCGCCCGCGGCGCGCCAGTGCGCCTGGTGGGTCTCGCGCCGCCCGACCAGCATCAGCGGCGTATCGAGCAGCCGGCGGTAGCTGTTCCGGCCTTCGGCACGATAGCGGTTCAGCACGGCGAGATCGATGCTGCCCTGGGTCAACTGCGTCTCCATCTCGCCGCTGTAGCCCTCCACGATGCGCAGCTTCACCGCGGGCAGCCGCTCCTGCACGGCGGCGTAGAGCCGGCTCGACAGCAGCGGCGCCACCGCCGGCACCAGCCCCAGCGTGACCATGCCGCTGACGTTGCCGGCACGGCCGCGCGCCGACTCGACCAGCTGCCTGGCGCCGTCCAGCAGCGGCTCGGCATCGGCCAGCACCTGCGCGGCCAGCGTCGTCGGGCGCACGCCGCGCCCCGTGCGGTAGAACAGCGGGCCGCCAAACATCTTCTCCAGCTCGGCGACCTGCCGGCTGATCGCCGACTGTGCCAGGCCAAGCTGCGCCGCGGCGCCCGAAACGCTGCCCGTGCGCGCCACGGCGACGAAGGTGGTCAACGCCTTGAGCGTCAGGTCGTGTCCCGCATCCGCATGCATATCCCCTCCTGCTATCTCCTGTGGAGATATCTGCTTTCCCATACCGGCATTGATCCGAGGATACCGCCTCTCTATCTTTAGAGGCAATCGCACACCACCACCAAGGAGATTGCGCCTCATGCCCCTGTCCGCCGAACACCATCCGCTGGCGCCGCTCGATGCGGCGGAGAACGACATGCTGGCCCGTGTCCAGGCACTGGTCCGCGACACCATCGGGCCCAGGGCCAACGCGGTGAACCGCGACGACGAATTCGCGTGGGACACCTTCCGCACGCTGGCGGAAAGCGGCGTCATCGCCACGGCGTTTCCCACCGCGCTCGGCGGCACCGACGCCTCGATGCTGCTGCGCGTCAGGATCATCGAAGAGATTGCGCGGACGTGCAGCACGGCGGCATCGATCGTCACCGGCACCGACCTGTCGTCGCGCCCGATCGTCGCCGGCGGTTCCGCGGAGCTTTGCGCGCAGACGGTGCCGCTGCTGGCCAACGGCAGCAAGCAGTCAGCCTTCGCGCTGACCGAGCCTGGCGCGGGATCGGACCTCGCGCGGCTGCGCACCGTCGCCAGCCGGCCCCCCGGCGGTTATCGACTGTCCGGCGTGAAGAAGTTCATCACCCGCGCCAACGTGGCTGACATGTTTGTCGCGGTGGCCTCGCTTGCCGATGGCCCCGGCGGCAGCAAGGGGCTGACGGCGTTCCTGGTGCCGCGCGATGCGGAAGGGCTGAGCGTCTCGCCGATCATTCCCAAGCTCGGCTGGCATGGCGTGCCGATCGCCGAGGTCCGCCTCGACGATGTGTTCGTGCCGGTCTCGCATCGCCTCGGCGAAGAGGGACAGGGCATGGCGCTGGCGCAGGACACGCTGGTGCGCGCGCGCGTCGGCCATGCCGCGATCGCGCTGGGGCGGATGACCGGTGCGCTGCAGATTGCCGCGCAATACGCGGGGCACCGGCAGGTGTCGGGCAAGGCGGTGGGCGAGCACCAGGGCATCCAGTGGATGCTGGCCGACATGGCCGCGCGCATCGAGGCCGCGCGCTGCCTGGTCTACAGTTCGGCGCAGCGCTACGACCGCAAGGACCCCGAGACCTCGATCCACGCCTCGATCGCCAAGATGCACAGCACCGACCTGTGCATGCGCGTGGTGGTGGACTGCGCGCAGTTGCTGGGCGGCAACGGCTACCTGAATGCGTATCCGATCGAGCGCTTCCTGCGTGACGCCAAGATGAACCAGATCGGCGAAGGCACCAGCGAGGTCCACAAGAACCTGATCGGCCGGCACGTGATGAAAACGGCGTCGGCGATGCCGCAACACCCCTGCCTCGATTTCGAGCCAAACCTGTTCGGAGCGCAATGATGGCAAGCACCGCCGACCAGAGCCTGGCCAACGCGCTGTGCCGCCGGCTGGGCATCCGCTACCCGGTGTTCGGGCTCGCGCACAGCATCGAAGTCGCCGCGGCCATTTCCAATGCCGGCGGGCTCGGCGTGTATGCCGCGGCACGCGACGGCCCCAACGAACTGGCGCAAAAGCTGCGCGACCTGCGCGCGCTGTGCCCCGACGTGCCGGTGGGCGTGGACCTGCTGCTGCCCACCACGCTGCCGGGCGTCTCCACCCCCGAGGACGTGAGCGCCGCGATTCCCGAAGGACATCGCCGCTTCGTCGACGGCCTGTTCGAGCGCTTTGCCGTACCGCCGGCCACGGCGGGCAACTTCTTCTCGCAGTACGTGCGTTCGCAGGCCTTGTTCGAGGAGCAGGTCGCGGCCGTGGCGGAGAGCGAGGTGGAGGTGTTCGCGGCGGGTGTCGGCACACCGGCCGACACCATCGCCAGGGTGCGCCGTGCCGGCAAGACCACCATGGCGCTGGTCGGCGCCGTCAAGCATGCGCGCAAGGCCATTGCGGCCGGCGTCGACGTGCTGGTCGCGCAGGGCTATGACGCCGGCGGGCATACCGGCACGATCGGCACCTTCACGCTGGTGCCGCAGATCATCGCGGCCGCCGAGGGGCGCCCGGTGCTTGCCGCCGGCGGCATCGGCGAAGGCAGCCAGATCGCCGCGGCGCTGGCAATGGGGGCGCAGGGCGCGTGGCTCGGCACCGTGTGGCTGGGCAGCGCCGAGCACCGGTTGCCGGCCGCGCTGACCGAGCGGCTGCTGGCCGCCGGCAGCGAAGACACGGTGATCACGCGCGCGCACAGCGGCAAGCCCTGCCGCGTGGTGCGCAGCGCCTTCTCCGATGCATGGGCGGCGGCCGACGCCCCGGCGCCTCTCGACATGCCTTACCAGCAGGCCCTGACCGGCCGGCTGCTGGCGGCAGTGGAAGAGCACGGGATCGCCCCGCTGATGTACGAGGCGGCGGGCCAGAGCGTGGCCTGGGTAAAGGAAGTCGAGCCCGTGGCGCGGATCATGGACCGGCTGGTGCGGCAGACGCGCCAGTCGCTCGAATGCCTGCGCCCTTACCTGCCGCCCGCAGGCAAATAGACCAGACAGATACGAGAACGAGGAGACAGCATGGATCGCCGAGCATTCGGAAGGACTGCGTTCCAGACCGCCCTGATGATGGCCGCGCCCGGCCTCTTGCCAGCGCTGGCCCGCGCCGGCACCGGCCCGGGCAACTTCCCCGAGCGGCCGCTGCGCGCGGTGGTGCCCTACCCGGCCGGCGGCGTGGTCGATGTGACCCTGCGCGCCGCGCTTGACCGCATGTCGCTCGACCTGCCGCAGCGCGTGGTCGTGGAGAACAAGCCCGGTGCCGATGGCCGCATCGGCGTCGAGTTCGCCAGCCGCGCGCCGGCGGACGGCTACACGATGCTGGGCGTCACGCCGGTGCTGGCGGTGGCGCAGACGCTCTACCCGGACTCCGGCATTCGCGTGCAGAACTTCCGCGCCATCGGCTCGGTGGCCGCGGTGCCGTCGGTGTTCGTGGTGCATAACGACGTCCCGGTGAAGACGCTGAAGGAGTTCGCGGCCTGGGCCAAGGCGCGCCCCGGCGCCGTCAACGTGCCGGTGCCGGGCGCCGGCAGCTCGCTGCACCTGGCGCAGGAGCTGTTCTTCGAAGCCACCGGCGTGCGCGTGACCAACGTCGGCTACAAGGGCCAGCCGCCTTCGGTGCTGGACCTTGGGCGCGGACAGCTGCAGTTCGCGCTGGTGTCGCAGAACCTGGTGCTGCCGCTGATCCAGTCGAAACGCGTGCGGCCGCTCGCAGTCAATGCCGCGCGGCGCACGCGCTCGCTGCCGGAGGTCCCGACCATCGCCGAAGCGGGTTATCCCGACGCGCTGGTGCAGTCCTGGTACGGCCTGGCCGTCCACGCACGCACGGCGCCGGCCATCGTCGACTACCTTGGCGCCGCGCTGCAGGCGGCGATGGGCAGCGCCGACGTGCGCAACCGGCTGGCGGCGCTGGATGCGGAAATCCTCCCGCTCGACGCCAGGCAGTTCGACCAGTTGCTGCTGGCCGAGGCAACGCGCTGGGCGGCATTGATCAAGGCCCGCGACATCAAGGTGGACGCATGAACCAGACCTCGCTTGTGAACGGCAACGGCAAGACCGAGGGCCCCCTCGCCGGCCTGCGCATCCTCGACATGGCCACGGTGCTGGCCGCGCCACTGGCCTGCACGCTGTGCGCCGACATGGGCGCCGACGTGGTCAAGCTTGAACTGCCCGACGGCAGCGATCCGCTGCGCGGCCTGGCACCGGTCAAGGACGGCCTGCCGCTCTACTGGAAGGTGGCCAATCGCGGCAAGCGCGGCATCTCGCTCGACGTGCGGCAGCCACAGGGGCGCGCGCTGTTCCTCAGGCTGCTGCCCGAATTCGACGTGCTGGTCGAGAACTTCCGCACCGGCACGCTCGACCGCTGGGGCCTCGACGCGCAGACCTTGCGCGAAGCGAACCCGCGCCTGATCATCCTGCGCCTGACCGGCTTCGGCCAGACCGGCCCGTATGCGTCGCGCGCCGGCTTCGCGCGCGTGTTCGAAGCGATGAGCGGCTTCACCAACCTTGCCGGCGAACCGGGCGGTCCGCCGCTGCACATGAACTATCCGGCCGGCGACGTGGTGGCCGGCTTGTTTGGCGCATTCGCCATCGCCACCGCCGCGGCGGAGCGCAGGCGCGATCCCGCCGCCCCCGGCCGGGATAGCGGCCGGGATAGCGGCCGGGATATCGACCTCTCCGCCACCGAGGCGCTGTTCCGCCTGCTGGAGCCGCTCGCGGTGGAATACGAGCAGCTCGGCCAGGTGCGCCAGCGCGCGGGCAACCGGGCCACTTACACGGCGCCGTCCAACATGTATGCGACCGCCGACGGCCATTGGGTGTCGATGGTGGCGTCGTCCAACCCGATCTTCCGGCGCCTGTGCGCGGCCATCGGCCAGCCGGCACTGGCGGACGATCCGCGCTACGCCACCAATCCGGCGCGCGTGCAGCACCTCGACACGCTGGATGACGCGATCGGCGCCTGGTTCGCGGCGCACGATTACCATGCCGTCGCGGCGGCGCTGGAGGCGCAACAGATCCCGTTCAGCAAGATCTTCACCATCCAGGACATCCTGGAAGACCCGCACTTCCGCGCGCGCGAGGCCATCGTGCGCCTGCCTGATCCGGACCTGGGCTCGGTCCCCGCGCCGTGCCACGTGCCGCGCTTCTCCGGGTACGAGCCCGCCGTGCCCCGGACCGGGCCGTCAGTCGGCGAGCACAACGAAGAGATCTACGCCGCGGCCGGGCTGACCCGGCAGGAGATGCAGGCGTTGCGCGCGGCAGGGGTGATCTGAAGCGGTGACCTGACCGCTCACCGCTGGCGGCGGCCCTTGCGCCCGGCGTCCGCCGCCGGCGCTTCGCCCTGCTGCACCAGCCACTCCACGAACGCGCGCAGGTGCAGCGGCTTGTCGGCATCGCGTGGCACCAGCGCGTGGTAGGTGTTGCCCGGCGCGCGGATAGCGTCGAACGGCGTGGCAATGCGTGCGCCGTCAAGATCCGCCGCCAGCGTCGGGAAGGTGCCGATGGCAAAGCCCAGGCTGTCCACCACCGCCTGCAGCGTGACGAAGAAATGGTCGAAGCGCAGCGTGCGCACCGGCCGCAGCGATGCATGGCCGGCCTGCTGCAGCCACGATTCCCAGCTGCCGGGGCGCGTCTCCGTGTACAGCAGCACGCTGTCGGCCAGGTCTTCGACATCGCGCACCGGCGCCTGCGCCAGCAACGCGGGGCTGGCGATCACGGTCTGGTATTCGGCAAAGATCGGCACGGACTCGAACTGCTCGCCGCGCTCCAGCGTGCGCCGGATGGCGACGTCAAAGGTGCCGTTGAACCCGGCCTCGTTGCTGAAGGCAGTTGACACCCGTACATCGACTTCCGGCTGCTGCTGGCGGAAATCATCGAGCCGCGGGATCAGCCAGCGCATGGCGAAGGTGGCGGGCGCGTTCACGCGCACCACCTTGCGCGTGGCGATGCGCCCATAGCGCTCCGACGCCGCGCTGAGATGGTCGAAAGCGGCGCTGACCTCGCGCCCGAAGGCCTGCGCGTGCACCGTCGGCACCATGCGCTGCCCCTGGCGGATAAACAGCGGCTGCCCCAGCCATTGCTCCAGGATCTCGATCTGGCGGCTGACCGCGCCATGCGTCAGGTGCAGCTCGCGCGCCGCCGCGGAAAAGCTGCCGGCGCGGGCCGCAACCTCGAAGATGCGCAGCGCGTTGAGCGGAGGTAGCTTATGCGGCACTGTGATATTTCCTGACAGATTGTGGGAAATAAACTCGTTTGTGTGAGTTTATTGGAAACCTTAGCATGGTCTCAAGAAAACGCGCCGCCCCGCATCCGGCGGCGGCTTACCGACTCCCTCCCACGAGACCCGCCATGAACGCCCACATCGAAGCCAACGGACACCGCTACCAGCTTCCCGCCCGCCCCACCGTGATCGTCTGCATCGACGGCTGCGAGCAGGAGTACATCAACCTGGCCGTGCAGGCCGGCGTCGCGCCCTTCTTTGCCAGCCTGGCGCAACGCGGCACGGTGCTGACCGGCGACTGCGTGGTGCCGTCGTTCACCAACCCCAACAACCTGTCGATCGTGACCGGCGTGCCGCCGTCGGTGCACGGCATCTGCGGCAACTTCTTCTACGACACCGAATCCGGCGAAGAGGTGCTGATGAACGACGCCCGCTACCTGCGCGCGCCCACGGTGCTGGCCGCCGCGGCAAAGGCTGGCGCGAAGGTCGCCGTGGTGACGGCCAAGGACAAGCTGCGCGCCCTGCTCGGCCACGGCCTGCAGGGCATCTGCTTCTCGGCGGAGAAGGCCGACCAGGCGAGTGTCGAGGAAAACGGCATCGACAACGTGCTGGCCCGCGTCGGCATGCCGCTGCCTTCGGTCTACAGCGCGGACCTGTCCGAGTTCGTGTTCGCCGCCGGTGTGGCCCTGCTCGAAACCGAGCGGCCGGACCTGATGTACCTGTCCACCACCGACTACATCCAGCACAAGCACGCGCCCGGCACGGCCGGCGCCAATGCGTTCTACGCGATGATGGACAGCTACCTGCAGCGGCTCGACGCACTCGGCGCGGTCATCGGCGTGACCGCCGACCATGGCATGAATGCCAAGACCGATTCGCTCGGCAAGGCCAACATCCTGTACCTGCAGCAACTGCTGGACGATCGCTTTGGCACGGCAGCCACGCGCGTGCTGCTGCCGATCACCGACCCGTACGTCGCCCACCATGGCGCACTGGGGTCATACGCCACGGTGTACCTGCCGGCGGGCGCCGACCAGCGCGCGGTGCACGAAGCCATTGCCGCGCTGCCGGGCATCGAGCTGGTGCTCGACAAGCGCGCCGCCTGCGAGCGCTTTGAACTGCCGGCCGACCGCATCGGCGACCTGGTGGTGGTCAGCGAGCGCCTGACCGTGATCGGCACCACGCCGGCACGCCATGACCTGAGCGGCCTCGACGTGCCGCTGCGTTCGCACGGCGGCCTGTCCGAGCAGAAGGTGCCGCTGCTGTTCAACCGCAAGGTGAGCGCGCCGGCCGGCCAGCGGCTGCGCAATTTCGACATCCTGCGGCTGGCGCTGAATTGCGCCGACTGAACCACGCCGACTGAAATACCCCCACCGAAACACGCCCACCGAAGCACGCAGGCACAGCGAGGCGCCATGCAGATCCTGCTTTCCCTGATGTCCGGCGTTGCCCTGCTGATCTGGGGCACGCATGTCACGCGCCACGGCATGCTGGAACTGCTGGGGCCACGGCTGCGGCTGGTGCTGGCAGCGGGCACCGCAAGCCCGGCGCGCGGTTTCGCGGCCGGGCTGGGCGTGACCGCGCTGATCCAGAGCAGCAGCGCCACGGCGCTGATGACCAGCGCCTTCGTCGCCGAGGGCCTGGTGTCGCTGTCGGCGGCGCTGCCGATCGTGCTCGGCGCCGATGTCGGCACCAGCATGATGGCGCGCCTGCTGTCGGTCGATATCTCGTGGCTGTCGCCGCTGCTGCTGGTGACCGGCATCGCCATGCGGCTGTCCGGCAAGGCCAGCCTGCGCGGGCGCGCGGGCGAGGTCGTGGTGGGACTCGGGCTGATCACGCTGGCCCTGCAGCTGATCCGCTTCTACGCCGCACCGCTGCTGCATGCCGACCTTGTGCGCGCCATCTTTACCTCGCTCGGCCATGACGCGCTGCTCGCGGTGGTGATCGGCGCACTGCTGGCCCTGCTGGCGTACTCCAGCCTGGCCGCCGTCCTGCTGACCGCAACGCTGGCGATGGGTGGCGTCATCGCGCCGGAGACCGCGCTGCCGCTGGTGCTTGGCGCCAATCTCGGCAGCGGCCTGATAGCCTGCCTGGCCAATTCCGCCAGCGTGCCCGCGGCCAGGCGCGTATCGCTTGCCAACCTGCTCTTCCGCATCGCGGGGGTGCTGGTGTTCCTGCCGCTGCTGGACGCCGTGCCGCCGCTGCTCGCGGGCATCGGCAGCAGTGCCGCCACCATGGCCATCGACTTCCACATGGCCTTCAACCTGACGCTGGCGGCAACGCTGATCTGGTTTGTCAGACCGGTGGCCGCCCTGTGCGCGCGATGGCTGCCCGATGCGCCCGCCGGGGCGGCGTCGCGCGGCGCGCGTTACCTGAGCCAGGGCGACCTGCAGCATCCGTCGGTGGCACTGGGCAATGCCACCCGCGAAGTCGTGCGCATCGGCGACGTCATCGAGGACATGCTCGCCGGCATGAAGCTGGCGATCGTCGCCAACGACCGTGCCGCGAACGCGCGCTGCTGCGCGCTGGACGACCGCGTCGACGAACTCTACTCGTCGGTCAAGATGTACCTGACCGACGTCGATGCCGGCAAGCTCGGCGCGGAGGACGCCATGCGCTGGGACGAGATCATGCTGCTCAATATCAACCTGGAATATGCGGGCGATATCGCCGAGCGGACCCTGGTCGACCTGGACCAGCGCAAGCTGCGCCGCAACTATTGCTTCTCGGACGAGGGCAGCGCCGAACTGCTGGAGCTATGCGACATGCTGGCGGCCAACCTGCGTACCCGGATGTCGCTGTTCGTCGCCGGCGACCGCGCCGCCCACGCGCTGCTCAACGACTGCGCCGCGCGCTTCCAGGCGCGCGCCGAACGCTTCACCGCCCGCCACCTCGCCCGGGTGTCGCAGCGGCGCACGGCCAGCGTGGAGACCAGCGCGCTGCACCTCGATACGCTGCGCGAGCTGTCACAGATGAACGCCCTGCTGTGCGCCGCGCCGGTAAGCATGCCCGGTGCGCTGCGCGGCACGATGCACGAAGATGTTCCAGCGCTGGTTGCCGGCAATCCAGGCGCGGCGTGAAACTATAAAGAAAACAACAACGAAAACAACGACGACGACAAACGTCCACACAGGAGACAGACATGCAAGCCACCCAGCGCAAGCGGCAACCTTTCCGGCGCCTCCGCACAACCCTGGCCGTCTTCGGCGTGGCCGCGACCGCGTGCTGCGCTGCCTACGCGCAGGGCGGCTATCCCGCGCGCCCGGTCAGCCTGGTGGTCGGCTTCGCCGCCGGCGGCTCGACCGACAAGCTGGCCCGGCTGCTGGCCAGGGAGATGCAGGATGCGCTCGGGCAGCAGGTGGTGGTCGAGAACCGCCCGGGCGCGGCAGGCAACATCGCCGCGCAGTATGTCGCACAGGCGGCGCCGGACGGCTATACCTTGTTCATGGCGACGCTGAGCAGCCAGGCCATCAATCCCTGGATCTACCCCAAGCTGGCATTCGACCCGATAAAGAGCTTCGAGCCGGTGGCGCTGGTCGCGCGCTACCCGCTGGTGGTGGCGGTCAACCCGGCGCTGCCGGCGCAGACGTCCGCAGAACTGCTCGCCTACATGCGCGCCAATCCCGGCAAGGTGTTCTTCTCGTCGGCGGGCTCCGGCTCGCCCGGCCACCTCAGCGGCGAGCTGGTCAAGTCGATGGGCAAGGTCGACCTGACCCACGTCGCCTACAAGGGCGGCGGCCCGGCCATGCTGGCCGCGATGGGCGGCGAGGTCACCATGACGATCGAGACCATTCCCGCCATGATCCCGCACGTGAAGTCCGGCAAGCTCAAGGGCCTTGCCGTCACGTCGGGGCAGCGCTCGCCGGCGTTGCCGCAATTGCCGACGCTGTCCGAGGCGGGGCTGGCGGGATTCGAGGTCACTTCATGGGCCGGCATCGTGGCGCCGGCGAAGACGCCACCGGACGTGCTGGAGAAGCTGCAGGCCGCCGTGGGCAAGGCGCTGGCCCAGCCGAAGCTCAGGTCCGCAATGGAGGCCGATGGCGCCTTGCCCAGCTACATGCCTGGCAAGCAATTCCAGGACTTCACCGCGGCGGAACTCAAGCGCTGGGGCGAAGTGGTGCGCGGCGCCAATGTGAAGGCGGAATAGCGCGCCGCAGCGCGGGCGTGACTGGTGTCCGGGCACGCCCGCCGCGCCATCACGCTGCAACCAGCGGCGACACGTCGATCACGTAGAGCTGGCGCTCCGACTCGTGGATGGAGTCGATGCACACCCGCCGGCCATCGCGGCTCCAGCGCGGATGCAGGTCGCAGCGGTTCTCCTTCTTCAGCGCGGGGCTGGTGTAGAAGCGTCCCAGGTCGTGGCGCATGCCCTGCTGCATGTCGTACAGGAACAGCGTGCGCTCGTTGGTTTGCGCATCGGGATAGGTGTCGCTGAGCAGCCAGCGCGGATTCACCGGCGAGAACGTCATATGCCCGTTCTCGGTCAGCACGCCGTCGCCGACCACGCGCACCTCGCCGCGCTTGCCCTCCTCGCGGTCCTGGTACAGGTGGTAGTGGATGCTGCCCGCATGCGGACCCCACACGATGATGGTGTCGTCATCGCGCCAGAGCGGATGCGAGATCTGGTACTCGGACTTCTCGTAGTCGAAGGTGCCGACCGCGTTCGGATCGAAATCGTCGGCGAGCTGGGGCAGCGGATGGTCCGAGCACTCCAGCAGCCGCAAGTCGCTGCCGTCCGGATTGACCGTGACGAGCCGGTGCAGGAAGCAGGTCTCGTCCTCGACCCGCTCGGTCCAGCGATGCAGCAGCAGCACGCGCGACGAGGCGGGATTGATCTCGATGTGGCTGACCCATTGGATCGCCTTGTCCATCGACGCGCGCGGATGGAACTGGCGCAACGCCTGGTAGCTCAGGATCAGCCGCGACTCGCCGCTGGCGATGTCGCTGGGGCTGGGCGTGCTGCCCGCGGTGGTCGGCCAGTTTTCGGCCCGGCATGCCGATATCCACCTGAACGTGCAGACCGTCGGCGCGCATGCGCTGCGCGACGGATCGCTGACCGGGCAGTACGACCTGGTGCTGAGCACCAGCCCGCTGGACCATCCCCAGTTCAACGTGCGCATCATGCACCGGAGCCACGCGGTCTGTGTCATGCATCCGGACCATCCGTTGTCGCGCCGCACGTCGCTGCATGTGCGCGACCTCGCCGGGCAATCGCTGATCACGCTCAATGCCGACGACCCGCTGCAAGTGGCGCTGAGCGAAGCATGCGCCGCGTCGGCGCCGAGCCCGCTGCCACCATCGAGACCACCTATTCCGGCACGATCTGCACGATGGCCGCGCAGGGCACCGGCATCGGCATCGGCATCGGCATCCAGTACGTTGCCAACGTGTTCGCGCACGCGTTGCGCGTGGTGCCGCTGTCCCCGCGCTGCGGCGTGGATGTCCGCATGGCGTTTTCAGGCCATTGGTCGCCCTCGACCATCGCCGAGGAATTCGCCGCGCTGGTCGCCGCGCATTTCCGCACGCTGCGACCAGTCTCGAACGCCTGAAGGCAAGGGCTTACCAGGGCAGCGAATACGTCTTGGTATTGCAGAAGCTCTTCATCGCTTCCAGCACGCCTTCCTTGTAGCCCAGGCCGGAGTCCTTGATGCCGCCGAACGGCGTCAGTTCCAGCCGGTAGCCGGGCACTTCACGCACATTGACGCTGCCAACCTTCAGCTCGCGCACGAAGCGCGTGATGTAGTCGAGCCGGTTGGTGCAGACCGACGACGACAGGCCGTAGGCGGTGCCGTTGGAGATGTGGATCGCTTCGTCGATATCCCTGAAGCGGATCACCGGCGACACCGGCCCGAAGGTTTCGTGTCTGGCCACCGTCATCCCAGGATCGACGTGGTCCAGCACCGTGGGCGAGTACAGCGCGCCGCAGCGGATATTGCCGTAGCGCAGCGTCGCGCCGGCGGCGATGGCTTCATTGACGACGGTCTCGAACTGGATCGCGGCGGCCTCGTCGATCACGGTGCCCATGTCGACCTTCGGGTCCATCGGGTCGCCATAATTGACGGCTTCGGTCTTCTGCACCAGCAGCTCGACAAAGCGGTCGGCCACGGCTTCATGCACCAGCATGCGCTTGATCGCCGTGCAGCGCTGGCCCGAGTTCTTGTACGAGCCGCTGGCCGCGAGCGTGGCGGCTTCTTCCAGGTCGGCGTCTTCCATCACGATGATGGGGTCGTTGCCGCCCAGTTCCAGCACCTGGCGCTTGTAGGTGGCGGTGGCCGCGATGTACTTGCCGATCGGCACGCCGCCGGTGAAGGTCACCAGGTCGACGTCGGGGTGCGTCAGCATCTCGTCGGCAATCTCGCGCGGGTCGCCGGTGACGACGGACAGCATCTGCGGCGGCAGGCCGGCCTCGTACAGGATATCGGCCAGCATGAAGGCCGCCAGCGGCGTCTTCTCGCTGGGCTTGAGCACCATGCGGTTGTTGGTGGCCACCGCCGGCGCGACCTTGTGGATGACCTGGTTAAGCGGATGGTTGAACGGCGTGATCGCGGTGATCACGCCCAGCAAGGGTTCGCGCAGCGTATAGACCTTGCGGCTCTTGCCGTGGTGCGTCAGGTCGCACGAGAACACCTGGCCGTCGTCGACCAGCGCCTGGTTGGCGGCGAACAGCAGCACGTCAGAGGCGCGGCCCACTTCATACAGCGAATCCTTGCGGCACAGCCCGGACTCCAGCGTGATGGTGCGCGAGATCTCGTCCAGCCGCGAGGCGATGATCTCGCCGGCGCGCATCAGGATCCTGTAGCGCTCGTAGCGCGTCAGCGTGGGCTGGTAATCACGCGCGATGCGGTAGGCGCGGCGCACGTCGTCCAGCGTGGCCTTGGGCACGGTCGCAATGACTTCGCCGGTGTACGGGTAGGTCACCTCGATCACGTCTTCGCGGTAGATCTTTTCGCCGGCGATGCGCAGCGCTTCGTGCCGGATGTGGTGGCGGATGTCGTGGCGGATTTCAGGGATGGCGTGGGATGCGTTCATGATGTCGATGCCCCGGGATTCAGGGCGTGTCTTCAGGATGGAAACAAGGCAGGCGCCGGCGCGGCGCCGGCCGCTTCGTTCAGCGGCGGAGGTTCAGCGACGGAGGTTCAGCGACGAATAAAGGCCGCGATCACGGCACTGATCACGCAGCTGGCCGCGACGATCGGGAACACCAGCGAGGTGTTGCCGGAGTGGTCCAGCATGCGGCCGATCAGCGGCTCGCCCAGGCCGGCGAGCAGGTAGGAAAAGAAGTTCAGGATGCCGGTCGCGGTGCCGGCGCGCCTGGCGCCGACCAGGTCGGGGCACAGCGCCCAGAACGACGAGGCCGGGCCGTAGACGAAGAAGCCGGCCAGGAACAGCGCCACGATCGCACCCATGCCGGTGGGCAGCTGGTACATGACCATCGACGCGATCGCGCCCAGCACCATGTAGAGCATGATGGCCTTGCTGCGGCTGGAGCCGAACAGGCGGTCGGAGATCCAGCCGTTGGACAGCGCGCCGAAGGCCATGCCCACCGGCAGCGCCACCGAGATCCAGGCCGGGTCGATCAGGCTGTCGGCATGCTTCCAGTCCTTGCCCAGGAAGTGCACCGGCACCCAGACGATCAGGCCATAGCGCGCGGCATTCTGGAAGCCGATCGACAGGCCGGCGATCAGCAGGCGCGGGTTGCGCAGCACGGCCTTGTAGCGCGACCAGGAACTTTCATCGGCATCGGTCCCGGCATGCGTGCCCTGGCCGCCATCCTCGCCCTTGGCCACGCCGGTATCCGGCGACCTGTAGCCGAGGTCTTCCGGACGTTCGCGCACGATCAGGTAGAAGGTGATGCCGCCTACCAGCATCAGCAGCACCGGCAGCCGGAAGATCCAGCGCCAGTCCAGGTGCAGGATATTGACCACCACGATCGACGTGACGAACGACAGCACCGACGCGCAGCCCGCGGCGAACACGTAGAAGCCATAGACTTTGCCGCGCTCGCCGGCCCCCCACCAGTTCGACAGCAGCCGGCTGCCCGGCGCCCAGCCTAGCGCCTGGAAGTAGCCGTTGATGCCCCAGGGAATCGCCAGGCTCTTGAACCCCACGGCAAAGCTGACCACCCAGTTGGCCGCGCACGACAGGATCGCGCCGGCAGTCATCACGCGGCGCCCGCCGAACTTGTCGCCAAGGTTGCCGTTGATGGCCTGCCCGATCGCATAGCACCACAACAGGCAGGTGGAGGCCCAGCCCAGCGCTTCCTTGGAAAAACCGAATTCCTGCTGGATGCCGGGGATGGCGAAGCCGAAGGTCTGGCGGCCGGTGTAGAAGAAGAAGTAGCAAAACATCGCGGCCAGCAGCATGCGCCACTGTGCGCGCCGGAACGATTGCGCCGCCGGGGCGACGAACGCCCCCACCTGGATGCGATCGGCAGTTTCCATTCTTGTCTCCTGTTGTATTGTCGGCCCGTATTGCGGGCTCTGGGGGGCTCTGGTGGCCGGGGTAAACCTTGCCCGTGGCGGACGCCCCGCTAAGCCGGCACGGCGCCGATGAAATTCCTGCCGCGCGCGCCGTCCAGCGCTCGCGCGATCATGGCGCCGGCCTCCTCGTCGGAGACGCCGTAGTCGGCAAACTCGGTCTTCACGCCCAGCCCCTGCAGGAAGGCGCGCAGGCGCTGCTGGCCGGCTTCCAGCGACGGCCCGAACAGCCGCTGCAGCGTACGGTCGCGGTCGGGGCGGCGCGCCCACGCCTTCTCCAGCACCAGCGGCAGCGTGAACGAGCACGCGATGCCGTGCGGCAGGCCGTGGCGCAGCGTCATTTCGTACGAGATCGAATGCGCCAGCGCGGTCTTGGTGTTGGAGAACGCCAGGCCGGCCTTGAGCGCGGCCAGCGCCATGCGCTCGCGCAGCGCGATGTCGGCCGGGTTGCGCACCAGCGCCGGGAGGGTCTCGAAAATGTCTTCCACCGCCGACACCGCGTAGGTGTCGGAGATCGGGTTGGCGTTGACGTTCCACACCGATTCCAGTGCGTGCGAGAGCGCGTCGAGGCCGGTGGAGACCGTCGTGCCCAGCGGCACCGACACCATCAGCCCCGGGTCGACGATGGCCGCCTCCGGCCAGGTCGCGTCTAGGTGCAGCGAGTATTTCTTCTGGTTGGCCGCGTCCCAGATCGTGGCCCATGGCGTCACTTCGCTGCCAGTGCCCGCGGTGGTCGGCACCGCGATCAGCGGCTTGACCTGCGCCGGCGCGAACGGCTTGCCGGTGGCGAGCAGGCTGAGCAGCGAATCGAAGCGGCCGCCGCTCGTTGATCCGGTCGTTCCGGCCGTGCCGACCATCAGCGCCTTGGCCGTGTCGATGGCGCTGCCGCCGCCGACCGCGACGATCGCGTCGCAGGCGTCGGGCTGTTCCCAGAAGCGGTTGTAGAGGCCCGACAGCTGCGCCACGTCGGGATTGGGCTGTACGTCTTCGATCACGGCAACGAGGCCGGCGCCGAGCAGCGCCTCGAGCCTCGCGACCAGCCCCAGCGCGCGGGCTTCGGGAAAGGTCACGACCACGGCACGGCGGCCGTGCAGCAAGGCAGGCAGCCGGTCAAGGCTGCCCGGCCCGCAGTGGATCGAGACGGGGTTGTAATACGCATGGATCATGGGGGGCTCCTCACTTTTCTTTGTGGCGGGGCGGGAGCGGCGTGCGCCGCGCCCTGCGTTGACCGAAGTGTGGGAGACCGCCAGAGGGCAGTCCAATCGCATCTTTGACGGGCCGATGCGGAAAAACCGATGGATCGCGTGGCCTCGGGGGAAACCCTGCGTGGGCGCCGGCGTGTGGCTGTGGGAGACTCTTGACGCCTGCGGCACCGGGCCGCGGCCGTCCTCCCTGACCCCACATGTTCCACCAGTACTACAAGGCGATCCGCTGCTTCCACGCGGTGGCGCGCACCGGCGGCTTCACTGCCGCGGCGCAGTACCTGCATATCGGGCAGCCCACCGTGACCGACCAGGTCAAGGCGCTGGAGATGCGCTTCGGCGTTGAACTGTTCCTGCGCGCCGGCCGCACCGTGCGCCTGACCGATACCGGCGCGCGCCTCTACGCCATCACGCAGGGACTGTTCGGGCAGGAAGAGGAAGCGATGCAGTTCCTGCACAGCGCGCACAAGCTCAAGACCGGGCTGGTGCGCGTGGGCGCGGTCTCGCCGCCGATCGCGCTGGAGCTGGCGCGGAGCTTCCGCGGCGCGTATCCTTCTCTGGACCTCACCGTCACGATCGGCTCGGAAGACTCGGTGCTGCGCGGCCTGCAGGATTTCGACATCGATGTCGGCATCGTGGCCGAACCCGATCCCGTGCCGGGACTGCACATCGCCCCCTACCGCAGCGAACGCATCGTCGCGGTGGTGCCGCGCGGGCACCGGCTGGCGTCGCGCCACGCGATCACCTTGCAGGACCTTGCCGGCGAGTCCGTGATCCTGCGCGAGCCGGGCTCGAAGACGCGCGACCGCGTCGAGCGCGCCTGCGCGCAGCATGGCGTGGCATTGCACTGCGCGATGGAGATCAACAGCCGCGAGGCCACGCTGCATGCCGTGGCCAGCGGCATGGGCATCAGCTTCGTCACGCAGATCGAATGCATCCCGCTGCCGGGACTGCAGGAAGTGCCGGTCGACGATGCGCTGCTGTCGATCGACTACGCGCTGTGCTGCCTGGACGTGCGCAAGGACCGCCCGCTGATCGCCGCGCTGCTCGGCGTGGCGCTGTCACCGCCTCGCTGAGCCTCGCTGGGTTTCGCTGAGCCTCGCTGCGTTTCGCTGAACCGCGCCGGCCACGATGTGGCGGCCGGGCCCCTTGACAGGAGTCTGTTGCGGCCAGGCATCAACGCGGCCGTGTAGGAGTAACGCCGGCGGCGCATCAGCGTGCGCCCGACAGCGCAACACCGCCCCGCTGCCTAGACTGAGTGCTACCGCTGCATCCCCGCCACGGCGGCGATGCGCGGTCAAAGCCGCGCCGGGCCCCTCCACTACCGGCGCCTCCGACAACAACTCTGGAGGTTTTCCATGGATCCGAAACAGCCCGCTAGCCTTCCCAAGATCGTCGGCGCGATTGCCGCCGGCCTGGCAGGCCTCAGCTGCGCCACCGTGCTGGCCCAGACCACGGCCGCGCCCGCGGCACCCCCGTCGGGCGCGCAGGGCGTGCCGCCCGGCGTGACCCAGATCGAACCGCCCAAGGACCCGCTGGTCGAGCGCCGCGAGGCACGCAAACGCGCCTCCGACGAATACAAGGCGAAGAAGAAGGCCGCCAAGGGCGAGTACAAGGAAGAAGTCAGCGAGGCCAAGCAAGAGCGCAAGGTCGAGAACAAGGCCGCGGACTCCACTGCCCGCCAGGAAATGGCAGCGCCCAAGCAATAGCGGCATCGCGCAAGCGCGAATGCCATGGGTGGCCGGCGCAAGCCGGCCGCCTTCTTTTCACTCCCTCGACGCGCTCCTCCTGGATTGCGCATCCCTGCGCTGCCTTTACGCGGGCCGCGCGCTGCCTCCCGCTTGCAAGCTGCCGTATCGCGCCTAGACTCGTTATGGGCAAGCCGCGCGCATGCTTGCGCGGCTTGCAATCCACGCCATGCCCGCTGTCCGCCCGTCTTTCTGGTTGGCAGGCCTGCTTCTGTCCGGCCTGATGGGTATCCTCGGCCTGCGCGCGCCCTCTGCCGTGGCGCAGCAAATTCCGCCGTCGCAAAAAGCCGCGCCCGCTGCGACGGCTCCTGCCGCGACCGCGCCGCCAAGCCAGGCAATCCCCGCCAAGCCACGTGGCCTGAACCTTGCCAACAAGCCCCGTACCGGCGACTTCGACGTGATGTTCAAGAGCCGCGTGATCCGCGTGCTGGTGCCATACAGCCGCACGCTCTACTTCAGCGACAAGGGTCGCGAGCGCGGACTGACCGCGGAACTGGTGCGTGACTTCGAGCGCTACCTGAACAAGAAATACGCCGACGATCTCGGCAAGCGCCCGCTGACGATCATCATCATCCCGACCACGCGCGACCGCCTGCTGCCTGACCTGATGGCGGGGCTTGGCGATATCGCCGCGGGCAACCTGACCGAGACCGAGAACCGGCTGAAGCAGGTCGATTTCGCCGCGCCGCGCGACCGCAAGCCGGTGCGCGAGCTGGTGGTCACCGGGCCGAAGGCGCCGGCTTTGCAGCGTCTCGACGACCTTTCCGGCAAGACCGTGCACGTACGGCGCGCCAGCAGCTATTTCGACAGCCTGACCGTGCTGAACGACCGCCTGCGCCATGCGGGCAAGGCGCCGATGAAGCTGGTCATGCTGCCTGAGGCGCTCGAAGATGAAGACGCGCTGGAGATGCTTAACGCGGGCGTGCTGCAGATCGTCGTGGTCGATGACTGGAAGGCCGCGATGTGGGCGCAGATCCTGCCGGACATCAAGGTGCGCGAAGACCTGGCCGTGCGCGAAGGCGGCCATGTCGGCTGGGCGTTCCGCAAGAACAGCCCGCAGCTGCGGCAGGCGATCGAGGACTTCTACGTCAACTTCGTCAAGAAGCAGGGCGTGGCGGAGTACCGGCTCAAGCAGGCCATGCAGCGCGTCAAGCAGATCAAGAACAACACCGAGGATGCCGAGTACAAGCGCTTCCAGCAGACCATCGCCTTCTTCGAGAAGTACGGCAAGGACTATGGCTTCGACCCGCTGATGCTGGCCGCGCAGGGCTTCCAGGAGTCGCAGCTGAACCAGGAGGCGCGCAGCCACGTCGGCGCGGTCGGCATCATGCAGATCATGCCGGCTACCGGCAAGGAGCTGAATGTCGGCAATATCCGGATGGCCGAGTCCAACGTCCACGCCGGCGCCAAGTACATGGACCGGCTGATGACGAAGTACTTCCCCGACGCGCATTTCTCGGAATCGAACCGGCCGCTGTTCGCCTTTGCCAGCTATAACGCCGGGCCGGGCAATATCGCCAAGATGCGCAAGGAAGCGGCGGCGCGCGGCCTGGATCCCGACAAGTGGTTCAACAATGTCGAGATCGTGGTGGCGGAGAAGATCGGCATCGAGACCACCACTTATGTGCGCAACATCTTCAAGTACTACGCGGCCTACCGGCTGATGCAGGATCAGGAGGCCGCGCGCAAGCGGGCGCTGGAGCAGGTGCGGAAATAGCCGGCCGGCATGGCGCCGGCGTGTCAGCCGCGCCGGTCAGTCAGCCAGGCCGCTGCTGTCGATATAGCCCAGCGCCTCGCGCACCGCGCGCCTGGCCTTGAGCAGGTAGCAGACCTGGCGCTCGCGGATCGCCAGCGCCACCACATCGGCCTGCACCAGTTCCTGGAACACATGCGCGGCGCGCGGCAGGCTCAGGCCGGCCAGCCGCGCCAGTTCGGCGGCAGGCAGCCCTTCCTCGCCGGCTTCCAGCAGCGCGCGGCAGATCGTGGCGCGCGCGGGTTCGGTCAACAGGGCAAGCGTCAGCGCGCTGTCTTGGGTCTCCATGGCCACACCTCGATCCTCCATTGTGCGCTGCCGCGCATGGCAGGCGGCTGCGGCGCCGCTGGCGGCGCCGGTTTCCCTACGTTCTACGCGGCTCGCAGGGCAAAGGCAATAGGGCCGCCTACCCCCCTTACCCCAGCTGCCGCTGGCCTATCGCAACGTGCTGGCGCTGCGTGAGCTGGCGGAGCTGCCTTACCGCGATAGCGCCCGCGTGGCCGATATCGCCATCGGCACGGTGATCCGGCCAGCCCCTGGCGGCCGCCTACGCCAGCTCGAACGGCAACTGCCGCTGCCGCTTGCCGGTCAGCCGGAACAGCGCATTCGCCACCGCGGGCGCGATCGGCGGCACGCCCGGCTCGCCCAGGCCGGTGGGGTTCTCCTGCGAGGGCACGAAGAACACCTCCACCACCGGTGCATCGGTGATGCGTGGCGGCGGGAAGTCCGTGAAGTTGCTGTTCTTCACGGCGCCGTTCTCGATCTCGATGGCAAACCCCGGCCTGGTCATCGCCAGCCCGAACACGCAGCCGCCCTGGATCTGGGCCTCGGCCGACAACGGGTTGACCACGCGGTTGGCATGCACGCCGGCGGTCACGCGGTGCACGCGCGGCTCGCCCTTCACCAGCCACACGTCGACCACGTAGGCCACCACGGTGCTGAACGACTCGTGCACCGCCACGCCCCACGCATGCCCCTTGGGCAGCTTGCGCTTGCCATAGCCGGACTTGTCCACCGCCAGTTGCAGCGCGGCACGGTGGCGCGCGTGCTTCTTTTCGTCGAGGCGCGCCAGCCGGAACGCCACCGGGTCCTGCTTCGCGGCGGCGGCCATTTCGTCGGCCAGCGTTTCCTTGACGTAGGCGGTATGCGTGTTGCCGACCGAGCGCCACCAAAGCACCGGAACATCCACCTGCGGGTGATGCACCGACATCTGCAGCGGCAGGTCGTAGTCGTTCTCGACGATGCCCTCGGTCATGGTCGCGTCGACGCCGTTCTTGACCATGAAGGGCTCGAACGGCGTGCCCTTCAGGATCGACTGCCCGACCACGGTGTGCTGCCAGCCCACCACCTTGCCCTGCGCATCGAACCCGATGCGCGCGCGGTGCAGGTGCAGCGGACGGTAGTAGCCGCCGCGGATATCGTCCTCGCGGCTCCACACCACCTTGAGCGGCTCGGTATGCCCGGCGGCCACCCAGGCCTTGAGCACGTTGGCCGCTTCCACCAGGTAGTCGGAGGTCGGCACCGCGCGCCGGCCGAAGCCGCCGCCGGCCATCATGGTATTGAGCACCACCTTGTCGGGTGCCAGGGCCAGCGTGCGCGCGATCGCGGCCTGGTCGACGGTCTGGAACTGCGACCCCACCCATACCTTGACCGCCTGCAGCCTGCCGCCCGACACCTCGGGCTGCAGCGTGCAGTTGAGCGGTTCCATCGGCGCGTGCGCGAGGTACGGGAAGCGAAACTCGGCATCGATCTTGCGCGCGGCACCGTTGATGGCCGCGCCGATGTCTCCTTCTCCTGGCCGTGCCACCGTACCCGGTTGCGCAGCCAGCTTCGCGTACTCGTCGAACAGCGCCTGCGACGAGACTTTGGAACCCGCGTCTTCCCACTGGATCTCCAGCGCTTCGCGCCCCATCCTGGCCGGCCAGTAGCCGCTGCCGACCACGGCCACGCCGGTGCCGCCGCGATCCACCGGCACTTGCATCACGCCATGCACGCCCTGTACCGCGCGCGCCTTGTCGGCATTGAACGACTTCACCTTGCCGCCGAAGCGCGGCGGGCGCGCGACCACGGCCACCACCATCTTGTCGAGCTTCGTGTCGATGCCGAACGGCGTGGTCGCCGCCATCTTGCCGCGCGCGTCCAGCCGCTGCGTCGGCTTGCCGACGATGCGGAACTGCGACGGGTCCTTCAGCGTGATCCGCTGCGGCACCGGGAGTTCCATCGCCGCCTGTGCCAGTTCGCCGAAGGTGGCGCGGTGGCTGCCCGACGCCAGCACGCCCTGCTCGACCTTGATGCTGGCCGGATCGACCTGCCACTTCTGCGCGGCGGCGGTTACCAGCATGGCGCGGGCGCGCGCGCCCAGCTCGCGGTACTGCTCGAACGAGTGGTTGAGCGCGGTGGAGCCGCCAGTCATCTGCATGCCGAAGGCGGGATCCTTGTACGCGTCGCCCGCCGGTGCCAGCGTCGCGCGCACGTTGCGCCAGTCGGCATCCAGTTCTTCCGCCAGCGCCATCGGCAGCGCGGTATGCACGCCCTGGCCGAACTCGAGCCGGTTCACCGCCACCGTGACGGTGTTGTCCGGCGCGATGATCAGGAACGCCTGCGGCGGCGGTGCCTTGAGCCTGCCCGCCTCCTGTGCCTGCGCCAGCGGGGCCACGCCCAGCGCCAGCCCGCCGCCGGCCAGGCCGGTGAGTTTCAGGAAACCGCGGCGGCTGAGCGTGGCAATGCCACCGCCCTGCGCCGCGCCGTCGTTGCCGCCCTGGCCGCCGGCCAGTGCTTCGATGCCTCGGATTCGCATGATCGGTTCCTCCGGTTCAGGCCGCCGAGGCCACCGAGGCCACCGAGGCCAGCGCGCGCGCGGCGTCCTTGATCGCCGCGCGGATACGCTGGTACGTGCCGCAGCGGCACAGGTTGCCGGCCATGGCCTGGTCGATATCGGCATCGGTGGGACGCGGCTTGCTGCGCAGCAAGCCGATCGCGCTCATCACCTGGCCGTTCTGGCAGTAGCCGCATTGCGCGACGTCGTGCCTGACCCACGCGTCGAGCACGGCGCGGCCCACCTTGTCGGTGTCCACGCCTTCGATGGTGGTGATGCTGGCGCCGGCGGCGGCGGAAACCGGCGTGACGCAGCTGCGCGTGGCCTGGCCGTTGATATGCACGGTGCAGGCACCGCACGCGGCCATGCCGCAGCCGAACTTGGTGCCGGTCATGTCGAGGTTGTCACGCAGCGCCCACAGCAGCGGCGTGGACGGATCCACGTCGACCGCGCGGGTCTTGCCGTTGACGTTGATGTTGAAGGTGGTCATTGGGGGACACTCCTTGGGTACGTTGCCCACTGGTCATGGCGTGTGCCCGGGCCCGCACGCGGTCCGCGCCAGCGGGAACCGGCGCATGGCGAAGGCGTGGGGATGCGGGGGCACTGCCCGCGCACGCAGCATGGCGTACGGGACAAGGGAGGATAGTGCAATTCCGGTCACCTTGCCGGAGGCCGTGCGCCGCGCGCGGCGCAAACGCGCGTTTTGACGGCGTTTGCACGAACTTTGTGCATCCGGCCGCTGTCCCTCATGGATTCACCGCTTGCGGATTCCTGCCGCTGAAACAGTGCCGTCGACTATTCCAGAACGCCACCATCCGTTGACGGGTACGCCAGCACCGCCACGCGCCGTGCAGCCCGCGGCGCGCCCGCGCGGCGCCGACGCGCCCGCCGCGCCCGCCACCTCCCGCACCTCCCCCGCCATTGCCCGGCTCGACAGCATCCAGGCGCTGCGCGGCCTGGCCGCGGCCTTCGTGGTGGTCTACCATTCCGGCCTCGCGCTGGGCGGGCCCGACGCGCCCGTGCTGGGCTGGCTGACCGCCAACGTGATCAAGCGCGGCCATGTCGGCGTCGATGTGTTCTTCGTCATCAGCGGTTTCATCATCGCTTGGGTCGCGGTGCTGGCGCGGCCACGCCCGGAGCGCCCGCTCAGCTTCCTGGTCCGCCGCGCGTTCCGGCTGGCGCCGCCGTACTGGGCCATGTCGGTGATCCACGCGCTGCTGCTCAACCCGGTGACGCCCGCGCTGTTCGCCGCGTCGCTGGCGTTCCTGCCCACCACGACCGCGCATGCGCCCTACTACGGCTATCCGGCGCTCTACGTGGGCTGGTCGCTCAACTATGAGATCGCGTTCTACGCCGCGTTCGCGCTCGGGCTGCTGCTGGCCGGGCGGCGCGCGCTCTGGGTGGTGCTGGCACTGTTCGCGCTGGCGACGCTGGTGCTGCCGTGGTGGCGCTTCGGCACGCTGGTCGCCGATCCCGCGCAAGGCTACCCCTTCGCGTCGCCATGGCTGGCGATGGCGAGCAACCCGCTGGTGCTGGAGTTCCTGCTCGGCTGCCTGCTGGCGTGGGCTTACTCGCGCTGGCGCCACCTGCTGACGCAGTCGATCGCGCTGGGGATGCTGGCCGTCGGCTGCGCGGCGTTCGCGCTGTCGCTGCCGCTGGTCGGCACGGACTTCAGCCTGGCCGGGCGCGGCGTGCCGGCGGCACTGCTGCTGGCGGGCGCGGTCGCGGCCGAGCATACCGGCATGCTGCGCGTGCCGCGCGCGCTGGTGTGGCTGGGCGAGCTGTCGTACGCGCTCTACCTGGTGCACCCGACCGTGATCGAAGCCGTCAAGCGGCTGATGCCGGAACTGACGCCCGACCAGACCGGCCTGCAGCTGCTGCGCTTTGCCATCGACGCCGGCCTGGCGCTGGTCCTGGCGCTGCTGCTGCACCGCTGGGTGGAGCTGCCGGGCATCGCCGCGGGACGCCGGCTGGCAAGGCAATGATGCGAGGCGCGCGCTGGCAGCCCGACGTCAGCGCCGCGGCATGTCCGCCAGGTACAGGTAGAGCGCGGTCAGCTCGGTATCGTTCATGCGCCCGAACGAGTCGAACGGCATCACGCGGCTGATCTGCGAGCCGTCGGGCCGCTTGCCGCTGCGCATCATCTCGATAAAGCCCCTGGCCTGGCCATAGCGCGACATGGCGCCGCCCGAGACCGGGCGCAGGTCCGCCGCCGGCGGCCAGTCGGGGGGCGCGCCGGGAATCTTGCCGCCGCTGAAGTCATGGCCATGGCAGCCCAGGCAGGCATTGGCGACATAGCCGCCGTACTGCGCCGTGGCCGCCGGCACCTGCGCCGGCTGCACCGGCAGGCTGTGGTCGATCTTGGACGCAGCGTCCCGCACCACGCCCACGCCGTACAGCGCGCGCACCATCCATGGCAGGGTGATCTCGGCGGGCGCGCCCATGCCCGGCGGCAGGCTGCGCAGGTAGGCGACCATCGCGCCCAGGTCTTCGTCGCTGAGGCGGTTGTAGTCCTCGCTCGGCATGATCAGCAGCGGCCGGCCCGACGGCGCCACGCCATGGCGCACACTGCGCACCCAGTCCTCGGCGCGGTAAGTGGCGATGGCCGGGTTGCCGCGGGTCAGGTCCGGCGCGCGCACGCGCAGGCCCTTGGGATCGTCGAATACCTGCTTGCCGCCGGCGCCGGCGCCGTGGCATTCCATGCAGCCGCGCGATTCATAGAGGTACTTGCCGTGGGCGATGGCGGCGGCGTCGTCGCGCAAGGCCAGCGGCGCGACCTGCACCGCCACGGTCCGCGACGCTTTGCGCTCGCCAACCCAGACCGCGGCATAGGCCGCCACGGCCACGGCAGCGGCCACGCCGGCCAGCCCCCACGCCGCCACCCGCAGAACACGCGCCATCTTCGCTCCCCTGTCCGCCGCACTGGATGCAACAGCTTGCAGCCAGCGGGCGGGGGGCTGTCGGTGGGGCAGGCCACACAGGCGCGCGCGCCTGCCGCGTTCAGGCCAGGCCGGCGGGGGCGCGGTCGATAAAGCCGGTCATGCGCGCCAGCCGGCCGTCGGCGGCAACGGTGGCGAAATCGGTGCCGACCACCAGCGCCGGCTCGCCCGCGGGCCCGAGCTCCCAGGTAAAGCGCAGGTGCTCGCCGTGCGCGTCGACGGGGCTGACGCGGGTAAAGCGGAAACCGGGAAACTTGCCCTGTACCGCCGCGATCATGGCGTCGATGCCGGCATGGCCGTCGCCGCGCGTCAGCGGGTCGACGTAGCTGGCCGATTCGGTCCACGCCAGCGCGATCAGCTCGCGGCGGCGCGCGGGGTCGGTCTCGTTCCAGGCGGCGAGGTAGCGATCGGCGAGCGTGGCGTGATCAACGGAAGCGGCGGGGGCGGCGGAAGCGGCGGGGGCGGCAGACTGGAAAGACTGGACGGCGGCGGACATGGTGTGCTCCTGTGCGGGTTGGGAATCCGTTCGGCCCGTCTGGCAGGCCATGGATGCATGATGGATGCCCCGGCGCAGTGCCGCGATTACCCGCGAGGTCATCGCCGGCCATACCCGATCGCGCCCGCCGCGTCACCCCCCCTACCAAAAAAACGGGCCGAACACCAGTGGCAACAACGCCCCCGGCACCCCGCTGTCCGGCTTTTGCCCGGGTGCCCATCCCCGTTACAGTTGCCGCTACGCTGGGCGGCAGTCCGTCCGCGCGCCTTGCCGGGCCCATACCCCCGGCGCGCTGGCGCGCCGGAACTGCCGCCCGGCTCCGACCGATTCGCATCGCCCTTTGCACCGCACTCGTCCATGACGCCCGATACGGCCCCGCCGAGCCACCAGGCCGCCACCGCCCTTTCCGCCGCGCCGCGCCGCTGGCAGCCCTTGCTGCTGGCCGGTGCCGGCTATTTCGTGCTGGCGGCGGTTGGCCTCTGGCTGGCGCGGCTGCCGGGCAACGTGGCCGCGGTATGGCTGCCCAACGCCTTCGCGCTGGGTCTGCTGCTGCACCGGCCCCGACGCGAAACACCGTGGCTGCTGGCCGGCATGCTGGGCGCCAACCTGCTGGCCAACCATGCCGCCGGCGACAGCACCGCCAGCGCGCTGATGCTGGCCGGCGCCAACCTGGCCGAGATCTTGTGCGCCACCGGCCTGCTGCGCCTGCTGGACCGGCACGCCGGGCTGGTCCGCCACGGGCCGCTGGCGTCGTTCGCGGTCATGCTGGCGGTCGCCGGCATCGTCGCTCCGGCGCTGGGCGCCACCGCCGGAGCCGCGGCCATCTCCAGCCTGCATGGCACCGCGTTCGCGTCGGTGTGGTGGACCTGGTGGCAGGCCAGCGCGCTGGGCATGGCGCTGCTGCTGCCAATGATGCTGTCGATGACGCCCGGGCGCGTGCGCGCCGCGCTGGCACGGCCGGCGCTGGCGCCGCAGGCCGGCCTGCTGGCGCTGTGCCTGGCGATCGGCGCGTTCGCGCAATGGCAGGGCCACGACCCCTTTGCCGCGATGTCACTGCCGCTGGTGCTGGTGGCGCTGTCCGGGAACCCGTTCGCCACCGCGCTGCTGACGCTGGTGGCAACGCTGTCGCTGCAGGCGCTGATGCTGGTCGGGCACGGCCATGAAGCGGTGCCGCTGTCGGCCGCGGTGATCATGGTGTTCCCGGTCTGCATCGCCTACCTGACCGAGCAGAACCGCCACGGCCGCGCCAGCCTGCGCGGCAGCGAAAAGCGCTTCCGCCAGGCCATGGAGCACTCGGCCATCGGCATGGCGCTGGTGGCCATGGACGGCCGCTGGGAGACCGTCAACCGCGCCATGACCGAGCTGCTTGGCTACAGCGACGCGGAACTGCGCGCGATCACCTTCCAGCAGCTGACCCACCCCGAGGATCTGGCCGACGACCTGCGCCAGGCCGCGCTGCTGGTGGACGGCAAGATCGAGTCCTACCGCATGGAAAAGCGCTACCGCCACAAGGACGGCCAGTACCGCTGGGCGCTGCTGGCGGTCTCGCTGGTGCGCGACGAAGATACCGGCGCGCCGCTGCACTACATCGCCCAGGTGGAAGACATCCATGCGCGCAGGCTGGTGCAGGAAGAGCTGGAACGGCTGTCGCGGCGCATCCAGCTGGCGGTGGAGGCCGGCGGCGTCGGCATCTGGGAATGGGACTTCGCTGGCGCCGTCATCACCTGGGATGCGCGCATGCATGCCTTGCACGGCACCGATCCCGCGCAGGGCACGCCGCAGGCGGAGCAGTGGATCGCCATGCTGCACCCGGAAGACGTCAGCCGCGTCAGCACGGAGTTGCGCCAGGCCATCCGCGGCGCCGCGCCGTTCGATACCGAATACCGCATCCTGCGCCCCGGCGGCGCGGTGCGCCATGTGCGCGCCATGGCCATGGTCTCGCGCGGCGCCGATGGCATGGCGCATGCGCTGGTCGGCACCAACTGGGACATCACCGAGCAGCGCCGCCTGACCGAGGCGTTGTTCGAAGAGAAAGAGCGGCTGCATATCACGCTGCGCTCGATCGGCGATGCGGTGATCTGCACCGACGCCAACATGCACGTCACCTTCATGAACCCGATCGCCGAGCAGCTGACCGGCTGGACCATGGCCAGCGCCAGCGGCCTGCCGCTGGAGCAGGTCTTCCGCATCGTCGACGAAGCCACCGGCGCTTCGATCCCCAGCCCGGTCGAGGCCTGCCTGCGCACGCTCACGCCCGCCTACCTGCAGGACGGCGCGGTGCTGCAGAGCCTGACCGGCGAGCGCCACGACGTGCAGGACTCCGCCGCGCCGGTGCTGACCGCCGGCGGCGAGGTGCTGGGCGCGGTGCTGGTGTTCCAGGACATCACCACCGCGCGCGCGCTGCAGCGCGAGCTGGCGCGCTCGGCCATGCACGACGCGCTCACCGGCCTGCCCAACCGCACCTGGTTCGAGAAGCGCCTGCGCGAGGCCTGCGACGACGCGCGGCTGCAGGGCCACCGCGCCGCGCTCTGCTTCATCGACCTGGACCGCTTCAAGATCGTCAACGACACCGCCGGCCACGGCGCCGGCGACGTGCTGCTGCGCGAGCTCGGCTACATGATCCGCAACCACGTGCGCCCGGACGACTTGCTGGCGCGCCTCGGTGGCGACGAATTCGCGCTGCTGCTCAAGGATTGCACCGTGGACCAGGCCGAGCAGGTCTGCCAGGGCGTGATCGACGCCATCCGCGGCCGCCGCTTCCCGTGGGAAGGCCGGGTCTATGACGTCGGCGCCAGCATCGGCATCGCCGCGATCGACCTCGACGTGCCGCCCGTCAGCGAACTGATGAGCCGCGCCGACGTGGCCTGCTACGCCGCCAAGGCCGCCGGCCGCAGCCGGGTCTCGGTCTACCGCCGCGACGAGAGCGACGCGCGCCGCCACCACCGCGAGCTGGAGGTCGCCGCGGGCATCCACTCGGCGCTGGAAGCCAACCGCTTCCGCCTGTTCGCGCAGGAAATCCGCGCGCTGCAGCCGGCCGGCAAAGGCCGTGGCGAACACCGCCACATCGAGATCCTGGTGCGCATGGTCGACGAGAGCGGGGAAATGATCCTGCCCGGCGCCTTCATTCCTGCCGCCGAGCGTTACGACCTGATGGGCCATGTCGACCGCTGGGTCATCCACAACGTGCTGCACGGCTACGGCGAGCGGCTGCGGGCGGTGCCGGGGCTGTCGGTGTCGATCAACCTGTCGGCCAACTCGCTGGGCGAGCCGTTCCTGCTGCCCTTCCTGCATGCCGAGCTGGATACCAGCGCGCTGCCCGCCGACCGCATCCGGCTGGAAATCACCGAGACGGCGCTGATCAACAACATGTCGGCGGCCAACCGGCTGGTGTCCGAGATGCGCCGCGCGGGCTGCACCGTCTCGCTCGATGACTTCGGGTCGGGGCTGTCTTCGTTCGCGTACCTGAAGCAGTTCCCGGTCGACTACCTGAAGATCGACGGCAGCTTTATCCGCCAGCTCGCCGACAACGCGGTCGACCGCGAGATCGTCAGCTCGATCAACGATATCGGCCACCGGCTGGGGGTGAAGACCGTGGCAGAGTGGGTCGAGGACGAACGCACGCTCGACGCGCTGCGCGCAATCGGCGTCGACTATGCGCAGGGCTATGCGATCGGGCGGCCGACGCCGCTCGAAGCGTTCCTGGAAGCGTGCGGGCCGCGCGGCGTCGAACAACACCAGGGGGCGTGATACATTCGGCGGCTGTCGCCACCCGGGGGAAACCGTTGCCGCTCGCATCCACGCCGGCGCCGCTCTATGCGCGCGTCAAGCAACACATCAGCAGCAGGATTGCTGACGGCAGCTGGCCGCCCCACCATCGCGTGCCCTCGGAGGCCGAGCTGGTCGAAGCGCTGGGCGTCAGCCGCATGACGGTGCATCGGGCGCTGCGCGAGCTGACGGCGGAGGGGATGCTGGTGCGGCTGCAGGGGGTCGGGACCTTTGTCGCCGAGCCCAAGCTGCGCACGGCGCTGTATGCGGTCAACAATATTGCGGACGACATTGCCGCGCGGGGTCATCGGCATCATGCGCGCGTCATCAGCGTGCGGGAGGAACGCGCCGGCCCGGCGCAGGCCACCGCGCTGGATGTACCGCTGGAGCAGCGCGTGTTCCACTCGGTCATCGTCCACTATGAAGACGATGTTGCGATCCAGCTGGAAGACCGCTACGTCAATGCCGCCGTCGCGCCGGATTACCTCGAGCAGGACTTCACGCGCGAAACGCCCTACCAGTACCTGACGCGCGTCGCGCCGCTGACCGAAGGGGAGCACGTTGTGGAAGCCGTGCTGGCGCATCCGGAGGAATGCGGGTTGCTCGACATCGACAAGGGTGAGCCGTGTTTGCTGATCCGTAGACGGACATGGTCGGCGGGGCGGGTTGTGACGTCGGTCAGGCTGGTGCATCCGGGGTCGTTGCATCGGCTTGAAGGGCGGTTTGCATCATAGGCTTTTGCTGATCGATTGCTGATCGCTGGCTGCGGCTTTACATCTGGTGGATGTTGATGTGCCCCGGTTTCGCCCCTGAAGGGGCGAGTCACTTTTGCCCGAGCGGCAAAAGTAACCAAAAACGCGTCGCCTGCGGCTGGCTGAGCCAATTTGGCGCTTCTGGTCATATGGGCGGTTTTGGTCTCAGTGAGGCGTGGTCGCGATTCCACCCTGCTACGCCAGGTGAGTGAGTGTGGGTGCCTGGCGAAAACCGACTTTTGAACAATCCCCAGGACGGGTGTAGGCCACCTGCTGAGAGCGGTATCGCGTCATCGCCTACGGCTGCGCTGCGCGCGGCTCAGTCTCGCGGATGACATGCTCGGGCACGGATCTGCATCGCTGCGCTCGCAGTGCGCTGTCGGTGAACGGTTCGAAATCGGCCGCTCTGCCACCTTGGGCCCGCGCGTAGCGCAGCCGAAGGCGTCCCACCAATATCCCGGGTAGCAGGCGGCCTACGGCCGGCATGGGGATCGTTCAAGAGCCGGTTAGCGCCAGGCACTATCCCTGACTCACATAGCGTTAGCAGGCTCGAACGGGCACTGAGCCAAAACGGAAATCACCGCCGCCCGACCCACCCACGCCGCCAAATTGATAGCCAGCCGCTCAGGCGACGCGCTTTTTGGTTACTTTTTGGCGCTCGGCCAAAAAGTGACCCGCCCAGGAGGGCGGAACCAGGCGGTTCAACAGGCGACAGCATGTCACCAATCGCGAAGACGGCTAAAAACCGCAGAACAAAACCCGCGCCAAGCAACGCCAAGCGCTCGTAGTTCCACAAACGAACCTAAAAGATAGCCGACTAGGGGATAACCCCGATTCATACGTACTTGTATATACAAGATTATACATGCCTATGCAGTCGCCAAAAACCAGGCGACCGACCAAGCCAGCCCAGCACACAAAGGAGCAACCCAAATGACCACCCGCTTCCGCGACACCGAAATCCGCGCCCCCCGCGGCACCAAGCTCACCGCCAAAAGCTGGCTGACCGAAGCCCCGCTGCGCATGCTGATGAACAACCTCGACCCCGAGGTCGCGGAGAACCCGAAGGAACTGGTGGTCTACGGCGGCATCGGCCGCGCCGCGCGCAACTGGGAATGCTATGACCGCATCGTCGAAGCCCTGACCCGCCTGGAAGACAACCAGACCCTGCTGGTCCAGTCCGGCAAGCCGGTCGGCGTGTTCCAGACCCATCGCGACGCCCCGCGCGTGCTGATCGCCAACTCCAACCTGGTCCCCCACTGGGCCAACTGGGAACACTTCAACGAACTCGACGCCAAGGGCCTGGCCATGTATGGCCAGATGACCGCCGGCAGCTGGATCTACATCGGCAGCCAGGGCATCGTGCAAGGCACGTATGAAACCTTCGTCGAAGCCGGCCGGCAGCACTACAACGGCAACCTGAAGGGCCGCTGGGTGCTGACCGCGGGCCTGGGCGGCATGGGCGGCGCGCAGCCGCTGGCCGCGACGCTGGCCGGTGCCTGCTCGCTGAACATCGAATGCCAGCAGAGCCGCATCGATTTCCGCCTGAAGACCCGCTATGTCGACGAGCAGGCCACCGACCTCGACGACGCGCTGGCCCGCATTGACCGCTACACCTCGCAAGGCAAGGCAATCTCGATCGCGCTGTGCGCCAACGCCGCCGAAGTGCTGCCCGAACTGGTCCGCCGCGGCGTGCGCCCCGACATGGTCACCGACCAGACCAGCGCCCATGACCCGCTCAACGGCTACCTGCCCGCCGGCTGGAGCTGGGACGAATACCGCGAGCGCGCGCAGCGCGAGCCGGCCGTGGTGGTGAAGGCCGCCAAGGCCTCGATGGCCGCACATGTGCAAGCCATGCTGGACTTCCAGAAGCTGGGCGTGCCGACCTTCGACTACGGCAACAACATCCGCCAGATGGCCAAGGAAGAAGGCGTGGCCAACGCCTTTGACTTCCCCGGCTTCGTGCCCGCCTATATCCGCCCGCTGTTCTGCCGCGGCGTCGGCCCGTTCCGCTGGGCCGCGCTGTCGGGCGATCCGCAGGACATCTACAAGACCGACGCCAAGGTCAAGGAACTGATCCCCGATGACGAGCACCTGCACCGCTGGCTCGACATGGCGCGCGAGCGCATCAGCTTCCAGGGCCTGCCGGCACGGATCTGCTGGGTGGGACTGGGCCTGCGCGCCAAGCTGGGCCTGGCGTTCAACGAGATGGTCCGCAGCGGCGAGCTGTCGGCGCCGGTCGTGATCGGCCGCGACCACCTGGACTCGGGCTCGGTCGCCAGCCCCAACCGCGAGACCGAAGCCATGCAGGACGGCTCGGATGCCGTGTCCGACTGGCCGCTGCTGAACGCGCTGCTGAACACCGCCAGCGGTGCGACCTGGGTCTCGCTGCACCACGGCGGCGGCGTGGGCATGGGCTTCTCGCAGCATTCCGGCGTGGTGATCGTGTGCGACGGTACCGATGAAGCCGCCGCGCGCATCGCCCGCGTGCTGCACAACGACCCCGCCACCGGCGTGATGCGCCATGCCGACGCCGGCTACCAGATCGCCGTCGACTGCGCGCGCGAGCAGGGCCTGGACCTGCCGATGCTGCGCGGCTGATCTCGGCCGCTACAGGCCACCACGGGCCACCTAGAGCCGCCTTGCCGGCCGGGCCGCCACGCGCGCGCCCGGCCGTCGCCATACCCTTCACGGAGACACCCATGTCCATCGACACCACCGCCGGCGTGGCGGTCGCGGCGCCACAGCCGCCGCTGTCGCGCACGCGCGCCATTGCCGCCATCACCATCGGCAATGGCCTGGAGTTCTACGATTTCGTGGTCTACAGCTTCTTTGCCACGCTGATCGGCCGCCTCTACTTCCCCGTCGACAACCCCACCGGCCAGCTGCTGATGTCGTTCGCCACCTTTGGCGTCGGCTTCCTGATGCGCCCGCTCGGTGGCCTGCTGATCGGCATGTACGCCGACCGCGCCGGACGCAAGCCGGCGGTGGCGCTGACGCTGTGGCTGATGGGCCTGAGCTCGCTGATCTTCGTGGTCACGCCGCCGTACGCGCAGATCGGCATCCTCGCGCCGATCATGGTGGTGGTGGCGCGACTGGTGCAGGGCTTTGCCATCGGCGGCGAGATGGGCGCCTCCACCGCGCTGCTGCTCGAATACGCCGATGACCGCACGCGCGGCTTCTATACCGCCTGGCAGCCGTTCAGCCAGGGCCTGGCGGCGCTGCTGGGCGCGATCACCGGCCTGGTGCTGAGCAACGTGCTGGCGCCGGCCGACCTGGAAGCGTGGGGCTGGCGCCTGGCCTTCCTGATCGGCATCCTGGTGATCCCCGTGGGCCTGCTGATCCGCCGCCGGCTCGAAGAAACCGCCGCGCCCGCGCGCCACGGCGAGCACGCCGCGCAGTGGCCGCTGCTGCGTGCGCACGCACGCCAGGTGCTGGCCAGCATCCTGCTGATGATCGGCCTGGCTTCGTCCACCTATATCGTCGTCTACTACATCAGCAACTACGCCGTGAGCGTGCTGAAGATGCCGCTGTCGCTGAGCATCTGGGCCGCGTGCGTCGCAGCGCTGGTGCAAGTGGTGCTGTCGCCGTTCGCCGGCTGGCTCGCCGACCGCATCGGCCGCAAGACCGTGGTGCTGTGGTCGCGCGTGGCGCTGCTGGTGATGATCTACCCGGCGTTCGTGCTGATCAATGCCGAGCCGTCGCTGGCACGCCTGCTGCTGGTGGTGGGCTGCCTGTCGGTGCCGATGTCGATGACCGCGCCGGCGTCGATGGTGCTGGTCAGCGAGGTGCTGCCGCAGCGCCTGCGCGCCACCGGCCTGTCCATCGCCTATTGCGTGGCGATCGCGATCTTCGGCGGCTTTGCGCAGTACTTCTCGACCCGGCTGATCCAGATCACCGGTGACGCCAACGCCCCGGCGCTGTACGTGATCGGCTGCGGCCTGGTCTCGCTGATCGGCCTGGCGATGGTGCCCGAAACCCTGGGACGCCGGCTGAAATGAGCGACCTCGCCGAACTCGCCCAGTCCAGCGACACGGTCTGGCGCGGCCGGCGCGATGCCGGCGAGGCGGGCGATACCCGCCGCCTGTTCGATATCGTCGCCGGCCACCGCACTCCGGATGCGCCGCGCACCCCCGGCGTGCCGGTGCTGCTGGGCTTCTGCTGCGATGCCGGCGTGCTGCGCAACCAGGGCCGCCCCGGCGCGGCCAACGGCCCGCGCGAAATCCGCCGCGCGCTGGCGGGCGTGCCGGCACACGGTATCGGCCGCCTGATCGACGGCGGCGACATCCATTGCGAGGGCGATGCGCTGGAAGACGCGCAGCAGCGGCTGGGCCATGCCGTCGCCGCCGAGCTGGCGGTGGGCGCCTGGCCGCTGGTGCTTGGCGGCGGCCACGAGGTTGCCTGGGGCACGTGGCAGGGCCTGCGCGCGCACCTGGACGCGCACGGCGACCGGGGCCGCGTGCTGGTCGTCAACCTGGACGCGCACTTCGACCTGCGCGGCAGCCGGCCCGCCAGCTCCGGCACGCCCTTCGACCAGATCGCCATCGACTGCCAGCGCCGCGGCCTGCGCTTCGACTACGCCTGCCTGGGCGTAAGCCGGCTCGGCAATACCGCCGCGCTGTTCGCGCGCGCCAGCACGCTGGGGGTGCGCTATGTCGAGGACGTGGATATGCAGGAGCGCCACCTCGACGCACGCCTGGCCGCGCTGGATGAATGGGTGGCCGAGGCCGACCACGTCTACCTGACCATCGACCTCGACGTGCTGCCCGCCGCGGTGATGCCCGGCGTGTCGGCGCCGGCCGCCTACGGCGTGCCGCTGCCGGTGGTGGAAGCCATCGCCACGCGGCTGCGCGATAGCGGCAAGCTGCGCGTGGCGGATATCGCGGAGTTCAATCCGCTGTATGACCGCGATGGGTGTGGGGCGCGGGTGGCGGCACGGCTGTGCTATCGGTTGTTGGGTGGCTGAAGCGAGCTCACCAAAGACAAGCGAACTGGCCTGAGAAAAGTGCGCCCAAGCCGCGCGAACTAGCCAAGGCAAGGTGCACCCAAACCGCCCGAACTAGCCTAAGCAAAGATGTTCTCCCTCTCCCCTCATGGCCTCATGGGGAGAGGGGTGGGTTAGCAAGGCACCACATCAAGCAAGGCCCTCGGTTTAACCCACAGGCCTCAGCCGTTGACCCTCCTGCCCCCTCCCCCAACCCCTCTCCCGCAAGCGGGAGAGGGGGGCAAACCAGCGGCAATTTCAAACCCTCCCAGCCCCTCGAACCCCTCCAAAATCGCGGGTTTACACCTAGAACACCATTCGGATTCCCGAACACCCCTCCCCGCCGCCTATCCGGATCTCCGAACCGTGCGCCGGCGTCACTTCGATTTCCCCTTTGAATTCAACGAGTTGCACAGCGCGGACGGCCCCTCCCGCCTGGCACGCCGTGTGCAATATAGGCCGCCGCTACAGCGCCCAGACAGGTCGGCCGGCATGCTTCCCAACGCGCCGGCCTCGCCAAAAAACAAAGGAGGAAACACATGACTGACCCCGCCTTGCCCATCCCCCCTCTCGCCGCCCGGGCGACTCGCTGGCACCTGTTGCCGCGCTGAAAAAAATCCGCATGGCCGGTGCGTGCCCTCCAAAGCCCGCCAGCCATCCCGCAATACCGACGTCCGGCCCTGCCCGCGGGGAACGGACGCACAGGCCTGATCCACGATGAAACTGAATCGACTGCCCACCCTGATCTTCATTGCGATGCTGCTAGGCGTGCTGGTCGGCACCGCCGTGCACAACATGGCGCCGGACGCCGCCACCGCGAAATCGATTGCGGACCACCTGTCCATCCTGACTGACGTGTTCCTGCGGATGATCAAGATGATCATCGGCCCGCTGGTGTTCGCCACGCTGGTGGCCGGCATCGCCAGCATGGGCGACGGCCGCGCCGTCGGCCGCATCGGCACGAAGGCGATGATGTGGTTTATCGGCGCCTCGATCACCTCGCTGCTGCTCGGCCTGGTGATGGCCAACGCGCTGCAGCCCGGCCACGGCATGAACCTGCCGCTGCCGGCCGCGGACGCCGCCTCGAACCTGAAGACCGGCGCGCTGAACCTGCGCGACTTCATCGCCCACATGTTCCCGAAGAGCTTCGCCGAGGCGATGGCGCACAACGAGATCCTGCAGATCGTGGTGTTCTCGCTGTTCTTCGGCTTCGCGCTGGGCACGGTCAAGGACGGCGTGGGCAAGCCGGTGCTGGAAGGCATCGAGGGCCTGGGCCACGTGATGCTGAAGGTCACCAACTACGTGATGGCGTTCGCGCCGGTGGGCGTGTTTGGCGCCATCTCGGCGGTGATCGCCGCACAGGGCCTGGGCGTGCTGGCGGTCTACGCCAAGCTGCTGGGCAGCCTGTACCTGGCGCTGGCGCTGCTGTGGGTGGCGCTGATCGCGGGAGGCTACTTCTTCCTGGGCCGTGACGTGTTCCGCCTGCTCAAGGGCATGCGCACGCCGCTGATGATCGGCTTCGCCACCGCCAGCAGCGAATCGGCCTACCCGAAGGTGATCGACCAGCTGACCCGTTTCGGCGTCAAGGAGCGCATCACCAACTTCGTGCTGCCGCTGGGCTATTCGTTCAACCTGGACGGCTCGATCATGTACACCTCGTTCGCCGCGCTGTTCGTGGCCCAGGTGTATGGCATCGAGCTGTCGCTGAGCCAGCAGATCACCATGCTGCTGGTCCTGCTTGTCACCAGCAAGGGCATCGCCGGCGTGCCGCGCGCCTCGCTGGTGGTGGTCGCCGCCGTGCTGCCGATGTTCGGCCTGCCGGAGGCCGGCATCCTGCTGGTGCTGGGCATCGACCACGTACTCGACATGGGTCGCACCGTGACCAATGTGCTCGGCAATGCCATTGCCACCGCCGTCGTCGCCAAAAGCGAAGGCGCCATCGGCGCGCCGGTACTGTCCGACGAGGAAGAACCCGTCGTCGCGGATACCACCACCAGCCTGGCATCGGTCCAGGCCGTGGCCGGCAAGTAACACAGCCTGCCAGGTGTGCCAGGGCCCGGTTGCCGACAAGGCAACCGGGCCTTTTTGCATCCATGACACGGGCATGGTCGCGCCGGTGTGGTAAAAGTAGGCACCCGCGCCGCCCTGGCCCCGGAAAAGACTGCCATGGATCACTGTCCTGCCGGCGCGTCCGCTTCGCCCCTAGCCTGACCAGACTTCCTGATGACCGGCCCGCTCCACCCTCCCGGCGATACCCCGCACGCGCCCACCGCCACGCAAGCCACGCACGCCATGCCCGCCCGCCTGCCCCACGGCCTGCGCGGCGCCGCACCGCTGCTGGCGTTGCTGGCGCTGGCCGTGCTGGTCGGGCTGGCCGGCGCGCTCGGCTACCGTTACAGCTACGACAACGCGCTGGCGCGCCAGGCCGAGCGCGGCCAGGTGCAGTTGCGCCTGTACACGCAGGCGCTGGAGAGCGAGCTGGCGCACTACGACTACGTGCCAGGCCTGCTGTCGCTGGACGAGCGCATCGCCGGGCTGCTGCTGCGCCCGGACGACACCGCGCGCGTGGCCCGCGCCAATGAATACCTGACCGCGCTCAATGCCCGCGCCGGCACGCGCGTGGTCTACGTGCTCGATGCGCACGGCAAGGTGCTGGCCGCCAGCAACTGGCAGCGCCCCGACAGCTACGTGGGCGAGGACCTCAGCTTCCGGCCTTACTTCCAGGCTGCGATGGAGGGCCAGCTCGGCCGCTTCTACGGTGTCGGCACCACGCGCAGCGAATCCGGCTACTACCTGTCGGCACCGCTTGGCGAGCGCGACAACCCGTCCGGCGTGGCGGTGGTCAAGATCGGGCTGGAACCGCTGGAAAACCGCTGGCAGGGCGCCGACAGCCAGATGCTGCTGAGCGACGAGAACGGCGTCGTGATCCTGGCCTCGGACCCGTCATGGAAGCTGGCCGCACTGCGCCCGCTGTCAGACGAGGCGCGCCAGCGGCTGTCGCGCAGCCTGCAGTACAACCGCGCGCCGCTGCCGCAGTTGCCGCTGGTCTCGGTGCGCAAGCTCGCGAACGGAAACGGGGACACTGGTGGCACTGGTGGCACTGGTGGCACCGTTGCCACCGGTGGCAACGTCGGCAGCAGCGACGAACTGGTGCGCCTGCGCCGCGGCCCGCCGATGCTGGCCCAGCACGCCGCCCTGCCCGGCACCGACTGGGAGCTGACGCTGCTGACCAATACTTCTCAGGCGCGCCTGGCGGCGCTCAACAGTGCCGCGCTGGCGGGCGTGCTGACCGCCTTCGTGCTGCTGCTGGGCGCGGCCTGGAACGTGCGCCGGCGCATCGTCAACGAGCGGCTGGCCGCGCGCGCCGCGCTGGAAGCCGCCAACAGCGAGCTGGAGCGCAAGGTGGCCGAGCGCACCGCCGACCTGTCCGCCGTCAACCACCGGCTGCAGGCCGAAGTGACCGAGCGCATCCGCGCCGAGACCGTGCTGCGCCAGGCGCAGGACGGCCTGCTGCAGGCCGGCAAGCTGGCCGCGGTGGGCCAGATGTCGACCGGCATCGCACACGAGCTGAACCAGCCGCTGGCGGCGCTGCGCACGCTGTCCGGCAACACCGGCAAGTTCCTGGAGCGCGGCGACTATGCCACCGTACGCACCAACCTCGACACCATCATCGGGCTGGTCGAGCGCATGGGCCGCATCACCGGCGCGCTCAAGTCGTTCGCGCGCAAGTCGGGCAATGGCCTCAGGCATGCCCGGCTGGGCGAGGCGGTCGACAACGCGCTGTTCCTGCTGCAAACCCGCGTGGAAGCGGTACAGCCCGACCTGCAGCGCGACATCGATCCCGAACTGGCCGTGGTCTGCGACCCCAACCGGCTCGAACAGGTGCTGGTCAACCTGCTCGGCAACGCCCTCGATGCGGTCATCGGCCGGCCCGCGCCGCGCATCGCGCTGCATGCGCACGTGACCGGCGGCATGGTCCACCTGACCGTGCGCGACAACGGCGCAGGCCTGTCCGAAGAAGCCTTCGCGCGGCTGTTCGAGCCGTTCTTCACCACCAAGCCCGCCGGGCAGGGCCTGGGGCTGGGCCTGACGCTGTCGGCCGGCATCCTCAACGAGAACGGCGGCAGCCTGTCAGCCTCCAACCACCCCGACGGCGGTGCCTGCTTCACGCTGGTGTTGCCGCTGGCGCCGCACGAGGCCAGGGCACAGGATCCCAAGCATGCCGGCTGAACTGACCGTACTGATCGTCGAGGACGATGCCGACGTGCGCCTGGGCTGCGAACAGGCGCTGCGCCTCGAGGGGCTGGCCACGCGCGGCGTGGGCAGCGCCGAGGCGGCGCTGCGCGAGGTGGATCGCGGCTACGCCGGCGTGGTGGTCAGCGACATCCGCCTGCCCGGCATTGACGGCATGGCGCTGCTGGCGCAGCTGCGCGAACGCGACCCCGCGCTGCCGGTGATCATGATCACCGGCCACGGCGACGTGGGCCTGGCGGTGCAGGCGATGAAGCAAGGCGCCTATGACTTCCTCGAAAAGCCGTTCTCGCCCGAGCAGCTGGTCGATGCCACGCGCCGCGCGCTGGAGCAGCGCCGGCTCGCGCTGGAAGTGTCAGAACTGCGCGAACGTCTGGCCGGACGCGAAAAACTCGAAACTCGCCTGATCGGCCATTCGCCCGCGGTCGAACGCTTGCGCCGGCTGATCGCCGACCTCGCCGGCACCGACGCCAACGTGCTGATCCACGGCGAGACCGGCACCGGCAAGGAACTGGTGGCGCGCTGCCTGCACGAGGCCAGCCCGCGCCATGCGCGCCACTTCGTCGCCATCAATTGCGGCGGCCTGCCCGAGCAGCTGTTCGAAAGCGAGATTTTCGGCCATGAGGCAGGCTCGTTCACCGGCGCCGCGCGCCGGCGCATCGGCAAGATCGAACACGCCGAAGGCGGCACGCTGTTCCTCGACGAGATCGAAAGCATGCCGATGCCGCTGCAGATCAAGCTGCTGCGCGTGCTGCAGGAGCGCGTGGTGGAGCGGCTCGGCTCGAACCAGCCGGTGCCCGTCAACGCGCGCGTGGTGGCGGCGACCAAGGCCGACCTGCGCACGCTGTCCGATGCCGGCCAGTTCCGCGCCGACCTGTACTACCGCCTGAACGTGATCACGCTGGAGCTGCCGGCGCTGCGCGAGCGGCGCGAAGACGTGCCGCCACTGTTCGAGCATTTCGTCGCGCAGGCGGCGCTGCGCTTCGAGCGCGAGGTCGTGCCCGCAAGCGCGGCCGAACTGGCGGCGCTGGTCGCCTACCCCTGGCCGGGCAATGTGCGCGAGCTGCGCAACCTGGCCGAGCGCCACGTCCTCGGGCTGGGCTGCAACCCGGGCCATGGCACTGCCGCTCCGGCAGCGCTGCCGCTGGCGCAGGCGGTCGACCAGTTCGAGCGCGCGCTGATCGCCGATGCCATGCGCAGGCACGACGGCAATCTCAGCCGCGCCAGCGAGGCGCTTGGCGTGGCCAAGACCACGCTGTTCGACAAGGTGCGCAAGCACGGCCTGCAAGACCGGTAGGTCTGTCATCGCAGCTCGCATGCCATGCGTTGCATCATTGCCTGACAGGCATGCTCTGGAGCGGCCGCTGAATTCAGCAACTGCCACAAATCGGACAGCGGCGCGGGGAACCACCCGGGCACCACGGTGTCTGCGTTACTGACTGCGCGTTCCCATGGCACGGCACAGTTTTCAATGTGCGTTGAAAAACAAAAGTGCGATGGATTTGTAGTTTTTTCTTACTGATTGCCTGACCTTTGCGGCATATTATGGGCTTCCGGCAAATCCGGAACCGGGACATGCAAAGCAATCATCTGCAGGCAGTCTGCGGGAAATAACAAAAACGTCAATTCGACGATAAATAATCGTCCGGCCGGCGGGGGAGCGGGCCAGGACACAGGGTCAGTCAACCATTGGCAGTGACATACGCGGCGCAGGTGTCTGGTGCCGCGCGCGCCTTGCCGGCGCGGACTGCCTTCAGGACTACGGGTGATTGGATGAAACTGGATCCGGCACTAGCTGAAAAGCCTTACTACAGCACGCGTACAGCGGCAAAACTGCTCAATGTCTCGCTGGGCACTGTCCAGAAGATGGTAGAGCGCGGCGAACTGGGCGCCTGGAAGACCAACGGCGGCCACCGGCGCATCCACAAGGAAACCGTGCATCGCCTGCTGGCGACGCGCATCGGGCACGAAGCGGCGGCGCCGCATGGCCTGGACCTGGTGGTGTTCCATCCCAACCACCAGGAAGCGCAGCGCATCCACGGCCAGCTTGGCAAGTGGGGCCTGCCGCTCAAGAGCGTGGTGGTCGACGATGTGCTTGACACCGTCATCACCTCGGTCAGCGCGCATCCGCGCGTGGTGCTGTACTACGTCGACGAACTCAACGACGCCGAGTCGGCCACCATCGAGAAATTGCAGAATTTCTTTGCCAGCCAGCACGTGATCTTTGCGGTGATCACCAACCGGCAAGCCTATGATGGCGTGGCCGACGCGCTGCAGCACTGGGGCATCATGGTGTTCCTGAAGACGCCCTCGCTGGAAGAGGTCAAGGGCTTCCTGCGCGCCCAGCTGATGATGGGGCGCGCCGGCTGAGTCGAGCGCCCCCTCGCAACGAGGGGAGTCGCGTTCGCGGTCAGGCCAGCGATGCCAGCCGCGGCAGTTCCAGCCCGGCCTCGCGGTCTTCAGCCTGCGCCATCATCCAGCCATAGAGATTGCGCGGATCCGGCGGCATCGCCACCAGTTCCACCGCCCTGCCCGCCCGCCGGGCATGCGCGGCGGCATAGAGCCAGCGCAGCGCGGCGTAGTCTTCCAGCGCAAATCCCACGGAATCGAACACCGTCACGTCGTCGGCCGTGACACGGCCCGGCGCGTCGCCGGCCAGCACCTGCCACAGCTCGGTCACGGGCGCGTCGGCAGGCAGTTGCTGGATCTCGCCCTCGATGCGCGTCTGCGGTTCGTACTCCACCACGATGCGCGCCCGGCGCAGGATATCGGCATGCAGCTCGGTCTTGCCGGGGCAGTCGCCGCCGACCGCGTTCAGGTGCATGCCCGGGCGCACCTGCGCCGGTGTCAGGATGGTGGCGCGGGTCTTGTCGGCGGTCACGGTGGACACGATGTCGGCGCCGTCCAGCGCGGCCTGCACGGATGCCGCGGCGCGGATCGCCAGTCCCGGCACGCCGGCAAGGTTGCGCATCAGCCGTGCCGTGGCGGCGGGATCGATGTCGTAGGCGGCGATCTCGCGCACGCCCAGCATGGCGTGGAAGGCAAGCACCTGGAACTCGGCCTGCGCGCCATTGCCGATCAGCGCCATGGTGCGCGCACCCGGCCGCGCCATCGCCTGCGCGGCCAGCGCCGAGGTGGCGGCGGTGCGCAGCGCGGTGGCCAGCGTCAGGTCGGCGAGCATCAGCGGGAAGCCGGTTTCCACCTCTGCCAGCATGCCACACGCCATCACCGTCGGCATGCCATGCTGCGCGTTGCGCGGATGGCCGTTGACGTACTTGAACGCGTACTGGATGCCGTCGCTCACCGGCATCAGCTCGATCACGCCGCGGGCGGAATGGCTGGCCAGGCGGGCGGACTTGTCGAAGGCATCCCAACGCAGGAAGTCCTGGCGGACATGGTCGGCCATCTGCACGATGGCGGGCTGAACGCCGACCGCGGCCACCAGCCGGGCCACGTCGTTGGCGTCGAGGAACAGCGACCGGGCGGTCTCTTTCATGATCGTTTCCTTGGCTGTCGATGGCGGATGCATCAGGCCGCGGCCGCGGCGACGCCGGGCCCGCTGCTGCGGTCGAGCCGCAGCGTCATGCAATACGCGCCGCCGCCGGACAGCATGAAGGGCGAGAGGTCGACCTCGTGCAGCTGGTAGCCGCGCCGGCCCAGTTCGGTGCGCAGGTGCGGCGTGGTGCGGGTCATCACCACCTGGTCGTCCAGGTTGACGGCGTTGACGCTGAAGTGGCGCAGGTCGTCGGCGCTGGCCTCGATGCGCAGGCGCGCCGGCAGGCGTGCGCGCAGCTCGCGCAACGCCGCTTCACTGAAGGCCGGCGGATAGTAGAGGATCTCGCCGCCGGACAGCGGGCAGAAGCATACGTCGAGGTGGTAGCTCTGCTCGGTGGCCAGCTCCAGCGCCACCACTTCCTTGCCAAAGAATTCCGACACGGCGGTGGCCGCCTCATGCGACGAGCGCGGACCGAAGCCGGCCCAGAAGTGGCCGCGGCCGGCATCCCAGATGCAGTCGCCCGCGCCTTCCTGGAAGCAGCCCTCGGGCAGCAGCGCCACTTCATCGAGCAGGCCGCGCTCGCGCAGCACGCCGAAGATTGCCGCGAACGGCGCTTCTTCGCCGCGCCGCTGCGGGTAGCGGAAGCGCGCCAGCAGTGCGCGGCCGTCTAGCACCACGGCGGCATTGGCCGGGAATACCATGTCGGGCAGGTCGGGGGCGCCGGCCGCCACTTCCACCGCGAAGCCGGCCCGGCCCAGCGCCGCGCGCAGCGCGTCGAAGGACTGCATGGCGTTGCGGTGCATGCCGCGCGGGTCGCGCGCCCAGGCGTCGGGGTCCATCCACGGATTGATGCTGTACGACACGTCGTAGAAGGTCGGCTCGACAATCAGGATCGTGGGGGTGTGGATCACGGCGGCTCCTTTTTTCTGGGGTTCTGGAAACAAATCAGTCGATTGCATTCTGGTGCAGGCTGGTGTTAACTAATAGCCAGCAAGTTGCGCAATTTGCGCCTTCCACTTAGCAAAACGACAGACTTCACTGGCAAATCGCCAGAACCCCCGATACCCACATGGACGCCACCGATCAACAGCTGCTTTCCCTGCTGCGCGACAACGCACGCACGCCGGTCACCGCGCTGGCGCAGGCACTGCGCGTGTCGCGCGCGACCGTGCAGAACCGGATCGACAAACTGGAGAAGGAAGGACTGATCGTCGGCTATACCGTGCGCCTGCGGCCCGAGGCCGAGGCGCACCGGATCCGCGCGTGGATGACGATCGCGGTGGAAGGCAACAAGGCGCGCACGGTGCTGCAGGCGCTGCGGGGCGAGCCCAACGTGCAGGCGCTGCATACCACCAATGGGCGCTGGGACATCATTGCCGAACTGCGCGCGGATACGCTGGAGGCGTTTGACCGGACCCTGGACCGGATCCGGTTGATCGAGGGGATCAGCGCGACGGAGACGAGTATTTTGCTGTCGACCTACAAATAGCGCCGCCGGCTTGAACCTCAGCCTGCCAACCGCCCCCGCAGCCGCTCGCGCCGCGCTTCCTCATGATGGACCTGCGAACTTGCCTGCAGCAGGTCGCGCAGCGACACAATGCCCGCCAGCCGCATGCTGTCCACGCTTTCCACCACCGGCAGCCGCGCCACGCTGAGCGTGGCCATGCTCCCCGCGGCCGCGCGCGCGGTCTGCTCAGGCAACAGCACATGCGCCGGCGCACTCAGCAAGTCACGGCAGCGCAGGCCAGGCGGCACCTCGCCGGCGGCCGCGCCGCGGATGGCGGCGCGTTCCAGCATGCCCAGCACGCGCCCGCCCGCCACCACCGGATAGGCGCGGTGCGCGGCGTGTTCGCCGAAGTAGCGCGCCAAGGCGTCGGCCACCGGCAGGTCGGCATCGATCGTCACCACCTCGTGCGTCATCAGCTCGCCCACATGGGCGCGCTCAAGCGGGTCGACGCCGTATTCGCGGTAGATATGCAGGCCGCGCCGGGCGATCTTTTCGGTCATGATCGAGCGCTTCATGGTCAGCACCGAGAAACCGTACGCGACCGCCGTCGTCAGCAGCAACGGCAGCAGCGCGTGCGTGTCGTGCGTCAGCCCGAAGGCGAACACGATCGCGGTCAGCGGCGCGCCCAGCACGCTGCCAAGCACGCCGGCCATGCACACCAGCGCCCACAGCTCGGGCGAACCGCCCGGCAGCCACGGCGCCAGCACCGTGCCCAGCCCCGCCCCGAGCATCAGCAGCGGGGCCAGCACGCCACCCGAGGTGCCGGAGCCCAGTGCCGCGATCCAGATCACCGCCTTGACCGCCAGCAGCCCCAGCGCAATGCCAATGGCGATGCGGTGGTTGAGCAGGTCGCCGATCACGTCATAGCCAACGCCCAGCGCGCGCGGCTCGAAATAGCCGCCGATGCCGACCACCAGCCCGCCTATCGCCGGCCACCACATCCAGTGCAGCGGCAGGCGCGAGAATGCGTCCTCGGTGCGGTACAGCGCCAGCGTCAGCCCAGCGCCCAGCGCGCCGCACAACAGTCCGGCGATCACGCACGATGCCAGGGCCGGCGTGCCCGCGGCCGCGGTCTGCAGCGGGAACAGCGGGCCAGCCTCGAACAACAGCGGCCGCAGGAAGCCCGCCACCGCGCATGCCAGCGCCACCGGCAGCAGGCTGCGCGGGCGCAGCTCGAACAGCAGCAGTTCCACCGCCAGCAGCACCGCCGCCACCGGCGTGCCGAAGATCGCCGTCATGCCCGCGCACGCGCCCGCCACCAGCAACGCCTTGCGCTCGCCGGCGGTCAGGTGCAGGTACTGCGCCAGCAGCGACGCCAGCGAGCCGCCGGTCATGATGATCGGCCCCTCGGCGCCGAACGGCCCGCCGCTGCCGATCACGATGCCCGACGACAGCGGCTTGAGCACCGCCACCCGCGGCGACATCTTGCTCTTGCCGAACAGCACCGCCTCGATCGCCTCGGGAATGCCGTGGCCGCGGATCTTGTCGCTGCCGTAGCGCGCCATCAGCCCCACCACCAGGCCGCCGACCACCGGCACGGCGATGACCCACGCGCCCAGCGCATGGTCCGCCGGCGAGCGCTCGGCCAGCGACAGCGTCTGGTAGAAGAACAGGTTGGTGAAGAAGCGGATCAGGTTGACCAGCACGCTGGCCGCCACGGTGCTGAGCGCGCCGATGCCCAGCGCGATCGCCGACAGCATCAGCAGGCGGCGGTTGACGGCGTAGTCACGCTTCTCGACGGGCGCGGCGGTGGATGACGCAGGGAACGACATGAGGGCGACTCCTTTTTGCTCTTGTGCGGTGCATCACTCCCCAACACGGGGATGCGCTGCACCAAAGGCGGCCAAATATATCACCGCGTGATATATTACGTGCACCATTCCCAAGCCGCCCCCGTCCAAGAATGCCAACCGCCCCCGCTGTCGCCTCCCTGGCGCAAAACACCCGTGCATGGCTGCGCACTTTCGTCCCGCTGCCGATCTCCGCCAACCGACATGAGCGCCTCAAGAGCTGCTTCGGCGCGCTGCTCGGCCTGTTCTGCACCGAATGGATCAGCCACCAGACGCTGGGCGGATTCAATCCCTGGTTCGTCGCGCCAATGGGCGCGTCGGCGGTATTGCTGTTCGCGGTGCCGTCTTCGCCACTGGCGCAGCCGTGGTCGATCATCGGCGGCAACCTGTTTGCGGCGCTGGTGGGCGTGGCCTGCGCGCGCTGGATCCCTGACCCGGGCCTGGCCGCGGCGACAGCCGTGGCCGTGGCGATCGCCGTCATGTTCCAGTTCCGCTGCGTGCATCCGCCCAGCGGGGCCGTGGCGATCACCGCGGTATTCGGCGGCCCGGCGGTCAGCGCTCTCGGCTTCGGCTTCGTGGTGGTGCCAGTGCTGTTCAACTCGATGCTGCTGCTGCTGATGGCGCTGGCCTTCAACAACCTGTCGCGCCGGCGCTACCCGCACCGCCCGCCCGAGCCCGCGGTGCAGCATGGCACCAAAGACGTGCCGCCGACCCAGCGCGTGGGCTTTAACCGCGCCGACCTGGACGCGGCCCTGAAGGCGCGCGGCGAATTCCTCGACATCGAAGAAGACGACCTCGAGGCCATCCTGGTGGCGGCGCAGCTGCGCGCGTACCGGCGCCACTTCGGCAACGTTCTGTGCGGCGAGATCATGTCGCGCGACGTCATCATGGTGCGGCCGGACCAGCCCGCGCACGAGGCTGGCCACCTGCTGTCGCGGCACCGCATCAAGGCACTGCCGGTGGTCGATGCGCAGAACCGCCTCGAAGGCATCATCACCCAGAGCGATTTCTTCGCCGCGCAGCGCGATACCGGTGCGCGCCGGCTGGCCGGCACCGTGCGCAACCTGATGACGCACGCCGTGGTCACCGCCCGCGCCGACCAGCCGATGGTGGAACTGGCCCAGGCCTTCTCCGATGGCGGCCTGCACCATGCGCCGGTGATCGACGACCACCGCCGCGTGATCGGCATGGTGACGCAGTCCGACCTGGTTGCCGCGCTGCTCAAGAGCGGCGTGATGGCAGTGCCGGCCTGAGGTTGGCCGGGGTTGGCCTGAGGTTGACCCCCTCGCTGGCGCCGGCCCTGCCCGGCGCCTTTTCCTCCATGCCTTGACGGCACGCCCGCCGCGCTGTTCAACGTCACAAAGCTATGGCACTGTGGATGCGTCCCGGGCGTGCTGCGCCGGCGCATCGCGATGTGGTGCCTGAAGCATCCCTCCAGCACCCTCCAGCAGCCCTTTGGCATCGCCCGCCCCGGCGTAGGCTATATTTACGCCGTTTCCGTCACACCGGCGGGCCCAGGGAGAGCCATCGATGAGTTCCGGCCAGTTAATCGAGAAAATTGCAGCAGTCTTTGCGCTGATCGTCCTGATCGGCGGCTCGCTGCTTGTGCTCGCGCCCTTTACCACGGCGCTGCTGTGGGGCGCGATCCTGGCCTACAGCTCGTGGTACCCGTACACCGTGCTGTCGCGCTGGCTCGGCAACCGCCGCGGCCTGGCCGCGCTGATCTGCGTGCTGCTGGCTACGGTGATCGTGCTGGGCCCGTTCGTCTATGCCGGCGCCAGCTTCTCGGCGCACCTGGACGACCTGTCGGCGCTGGTCGACCGCTACATGGAGCACGGCATCCCGCAGCTGCCTGACTGGCTGAGCAGCCTGCCCTATGTCGGCACGTACCTGCAAGGCTCGTGGGACCGCATCATCAACGCCGACTCCGAGATGGTCGCCAACCTGCGCAAGCTGATCGCGCCGGTCGGGCATGTGCTGCTCGGCGCCGGCCTGTCGATCGGCGCGGGGCTGGGGCAGCTGGCGCTGTCGATCATCCTGGCGTTCTTCTTCTATACCGGCGGCGAGTTCGCCATTGCCTGGCTGCGCGCGGGCATGCGCCGCATTGCCGGCGAGCGTGCCGACCACCTGCTGGAACTGGCCGGCAGCACCGTCAAGGGCGTGGTCTACGGCGTGCTGGGCACGGCCTTTATCCAGGCGGTGCTGGCCGCCATCGGGCTCTGGATCGCCGGCGTGCCGGGCGCGGCCATCCTCGGCTTCGTCACGTTCTTCCTGTCGGTGGTGCCGGTGGGCCCGCCGCTGGTGTGGCTGCCGGCGGCGCTGTGGCTGTACCACTCCGGATCCACTGGCTGGGCCATCTTCCTGGTGGTCTGGGGCGTGGGCGTGGTCAGCATGGCCGACAACATCGTCAAGCCGCTGCTGATCAGCAAGGGCACCGGCATGCCGCTGATCTGGATCATGCTGGGCGTGCTGGGCGGCGCGCTGGCGTTCGGCTTCCTGGGTGTATTCATCGGCCCGACGCTGCTGGCGGTGGCGTATGCGCTGCTGCGCGACTGGACCATCGGCTCGCAGGCCGAGCTGGCGCAGGACCTCGCGCACGACCTGAAGCCGGGCGGCGCGGCTGCGGTAGCGCCGCCCGCCCCGGCAGCAACGGCTAAAACGGCAGCAGCAGCGGCACCCGCCGTGGTCGACAACCCCGACGTGCCGCCGGCGACCACCGGCAAGCACCCCGGCTGAACGGCTGATGGCAGGTCCCGACAACGCCCCCGCACCCGCCTTGCCCGATACCTCGCCCGCCGCCCTGCACCGGCTGGTGGCGTGCGAGTACTGCGATGCCGTCTACGAGCGCACCCCGATCTCCCCCGGCGAGCGCGCGCTGTGCCTGCGCTGCGGCGGCGAGCTGTACCGCGAGAGCCGGCGCCACTACCGGCGCCTGCTGCCGCTGGTGGTCACCGCGCTGATCCTGTTCCTGGTTTCCAACGCCTACCCCATCGTCGAGATGGACCTCAAGGGCGTGCGCACGCAGACCACGCTGCTGGGCGCGGTGCAGGCGCTGTACGACGACCACATGGCGCTGGTCGCGGCGCTGGTATTCGCCACCACCATATTGTTCCCGCTGTCCGAGCTGCTGATGATGATTTACCTGCTGGTGCCGATGGCGAAGCACCGCATGCCGCCGGGCTTCGACCGCATCGTGCGCGGCATCCGGCAAACGCGGCCGTGGGGCATGATCGAGGTCTTCATGATCGGCGTGCTGGTCACGCTGGTGAAGCTGTCCACCATGGCGCGCGTGCTGCCCGGCATCGCGCTGTGGTCGTTCGCCGCGCTGGTGATCGTGCTGGCGGCGATGCTGTCGTTCGACCCGCGCGACCTGTGGCGCTACCTGGAAACCCCGGAGGATGAGGCCGGAGGCGCAGGGGATGCCGGCGGTGCAAGCGAGGGAGGCCGATGACGGACGCGAGTCGGCCGCCGCCCCGGCAAGCGCCACGGCCATCTCGCCCCGACCGCCTGGCGCACCCGCGCCGGCTCGCGCGCGAGGTGGTGGCCGAACTCACCGACGACGACGAGCGCACGCCGCTGCCGCAGGTGCCGACCGCCAGCCGCCTGGGCCTGCTCTCCTGCCACGCCTGCGACCTGGTCAGCCCGCGCACGCTGGAAGGCGAGCCCTGCCCGCGCTGCGGCGCCACGCTGCACCACCGCAAGCCGGACAGCCTGGCGCGCACGTGGGCCTTCCTGCTGGCCGCATTTATCCTCTACATCCCGGCCAACATGCTGCCGGTGATGGTCACGCAATCGATCCTCGGCACGCAGCAGGACACCATCCTGTCCGGCGTGATCTACCTGTGGCTGTCCGGCTCGCACATGCTGGCTGTGCTGGTGCTGATCGCCAGCATCATCGTGCCGCTCTTGAAGATGGTGATCCTCACCTTCCTGCTGCTGTCGGTGCATTTCCGCGCGACCTGGCGCATCCGGCAGCAAACCCGGCTGTACGGACTGGTAGAGGTGATCGGCCGCTGGTCGATGCTGGATATTTTCGTGGTGGCGCTGCTGGCCTCGCTGGTGCGGGCCGGGGCGCTGGCCACCGTCATCCCGGGCGGCGGCGCGCTGGCCTTTGGCGCGGTCGTGGTGCTGACCATGCTGGCCTCGCTCAGCTTCGATCCGCGCCTGCTGTGGGATTCGCTGGAAGACGACAATGCCCGACACTGAACAACATCCGCCCAACCCGTCCGGCGCTCCCGGCCCCGGCCTGCCACGGCCCGAGCGCCGGCGCCGCGCGCGCTGGCTGCCATCGCTGGTGTGGCTGATCCCGATCGTCGCGGCGGTCGTCGGCGTGTCGCTGCTGGTGCACACGCTGGCGTCGCGCGGGCCGGAGATCACCGTCAGCTTCCGCACCGCGGAGGGCCTGACACCGGGCAAGACCGCGGTGCGCTACAAGGACGTCGATATCGGCCTGGTCAAGTCGGTGCGGCTCGCGCGCGACCGCTCGCACGTGATCGCGTCGATCGACCTGACCAAGGACGCCGAGAACTTCGCGGTGGCCGACACGCGCTTCTGGGTAGTGCGCCCGCGCTTCGCCGCCAGTGGCGTGTCGGGGCTGGAGACGCTGCTGTCGGGCGCCTACATTGGCGTCGATGCCGGCAAGTCGTCCGAGTCCACGCGCGAATTCAAGGGGCTGGAAGTGCCGCCGGTGGTGACCACCGACTCATCCGGCAAGCAGTTCGTGCTGCGCGCGTCCGAGCTGGGCTCGCTCGACATCGGCTCGCCGGTCTACTACCGCCGCGTGCAGGTGGGCCAGGTGGTGGCCTACCAGCTCGAGCCCAACGGGCGCGACATCTCGCTGCGCGTATTCGTCAACAAACCCTATGACAAGCTGGTCACCGCCGACACGCGCTTCTGGCATGCCAGCGGCGTCGACCTCAAGCTCGATGCCGGCGGCCTCAAGCTGTCGACGCAATCGCTGGTGACGGTGCTGCTGGGCGGCGTTGCGTTCCAGGCGCCGGACCGCACCGCCGCCACCGACGCCGCCGCCGAGAACACCCAGTTCCTGCTGGCGGCCGACCAGTCCGACGCCATGAAGGAGCCGGAAGAACTGGCGCCGACCCTGGCCGTGCTCAACTTCGACCAGTCGGTGCGCGGCCTGTCGCCGGGCGCGCCGGTGGACTTCCGCGGCGTGATCGTGGGCCAGGTCCGCTCGATCGGCATCGAATACCAGCGCGACAAGAAGGCCTTCCGCATGCCGGTGGTGGTCGAGCTGTACCCGTCGCGCATGGGCTTCCGCGAGCGCGACGTGGAAGACCGCGCGCGTGCCCGCCAGATCATCGAGGGTCTGCTCAAGCGTGGCATGCGCGCGCAGCTGCGCACCGGCAACCTGCTCACCGGCCAGCTGTACGTGGCGCTCGACTTCTTCCCGAAGGCGCCGCCGGCCCAGGTCAACCTGGACGCGCCGATCCCCGAGTTCGCCACCACGCCGGGTACCTTTGACCAGTTGCAGGCGCAGGTGGGCGAAATCGTCAACCGCATCGACAAGATCCCGTTCGACCAGATCGGCCAGGACCTGCGCGCAACCGTGGCGAGCCTGAACAAGACGCTCGCCACCGCCGACCAGCTGGTGCAGCAGCTCAACGGCGACGTCGCGCCGCAGGTGCTGGCGGCGCTGCAGGACGCGCGCAAGACGCTGACCACGGCCAACGGTACGCTGGCGTCGGACGCGCCGCTGCAGCAGGACACGCGCCGCATGCTGCAGGAGCTGACGCGCACCGCCACGTCGCTGCGCACGCTGACCGACTACCTCGAACGCCATCCCGAAGCGCTGCTGCGCGGCAAGGCGGAGAAAGAATGATGAAGCGCCATTCCCTTACCTCGGCACCTACCTCGGCACCTACCTCGGCACTTGCCTCCGCACTTGCGTCCACACTCGCCCGCTGCGCCATTGCCGGGGCAATGGGCGCCGCCGTGCTCGCAGGTTGCGCCTCGCCGGAGCCGCGCTACTACACGCTGGCGCAAGGCGCCACGGCGGTTGCCACGCCGCCGGCGGCAGCACCGGTGCCGTCGACCAACACGCTGTGGCTGGAAGTCGCGCCGGTGCGTGTGCCGGAGCGCCTCAACCGGCCGCAACTGGTGGTGCGCGACGGCAGCAGTGACGCCAGCCTGCGCCTGCTCGACCTGGCGCGCTGGTCGTCGCCGCTGCCGGACGAACTGCGCGATGCGCTGTCACAGCGCCTGCAGGCTACGCTGGGCGCGGTCGATACCTACCAGCAGGGGTTGTCGGACGTGCAGCCGCTGTATCGGATCACCACGGAAGTGCTGCGACTCGATGCGGATGTCGGGCAGCGCGCCGGCGCCACGATCAACTGGACGGTGCGGCGGCTGCCGGACGGGAAGGTGGTCAGCGGCCGGACGCAGGCGGAGTTGTCCGCGCCGGGCGAAGTCGATGGCGTGGTGGCGGCTTACCGCGAGATCGTGGCAAGCACGGCTAGGGATATTGCGGCGGGGGTGGAGGCGCTGCGGCGATAGGCAGGTTCCATCGCGCCGCGTCAGTCATCCCCCCAGGCCGCCGCATCGCGCTCGCGCCGTGCCGCCGCTTCGGCGGCGCGCCGGTGGATGGCGTCGGCCATCGCCGCCAGGCATTGCGCCGCCCCGCCCTGCACCAGCTTCACCGGGCACGCCAGCATCAGGTTCTTGGGCAAGCCGAAATCCTCCACCACGAAGCCCCGCGCATCCAGCGGCCGGCCGTCCTCGTCGGTCACCACCGTGGCACGATCAAGCACCGTGCCGAGGTCAGTGCTGTAGCCCCACACCGGTTTTTGCAGCGCAACCGCGAACCCCACCTCGAAGGCCGTACCGGAGTCCGGCTCTCCCGGCCCGCGGAAATCGTCGAGGTTGGCCATCACCATGTCGGCGCGGCGCAGCAGCGCGATATTGGCGTCGTAGATCCAGCGCGCCGCGTCTTGCCCCGACAGGCCTCCGGGTGCCGCCTTGTCGAGCGGATACAGCCCGGTGAAGCCATGCGCCGCGCACAGCGACTTGAGGTGCTCGCCCCAGGCGATGGCGTCCTTGCGGAAGACGTCGAAACCGGCCAGGTAGATGGTTTTCATGGCGATGTTCGTCAGGGAAGGAATGGGATGCCGCAGCATAACCCGCCCCCGCACGAACATCGCACAAAGTTGCTTGCGCGCCGGCGCCGCGGCGGCGGCGGTCGCCTGCACGACGCGGGGCCTTGCGCTACCATCCTTGGTCCCTCCGTCGATACCCGCTACACCTCATGTCCGCTTCCCAGATCCTCCAGGTCGGCCCGCTCGCGCCCCAGACCAATGCCAGCCTCCAGCAACAGTACGGCGCCATCGCGCTGTGGCAACAGGGCGATGCGCTTGCCTGGGCGCACGAGCACGGCCAGCAGGTGCGCGTGGTGGTGACCTCGGCGCGCCATGGCTGCAGCGCCGCGCTGATCGACGCGCTGCCGGCGCTGCAGGCCATCGTCAGCTTCGGCGTGGGCTATGACTCGATCGCACTGGATGCCGCCCGCGCACGCGGCATCCAGGTCAGCAATACGCCCGATGTGCTCAACGACTGCGTCGCTGACCTGGCCTTCGGGCTGCTGCTCGACGCCGCACGCGGCATCGCCCATGGCGACCGTTACGTGCGCGCCGGACGCTGGCCGCAGGGCGGCTTTCCGCTGACGACACGGGCCTCGGGCAAGAAGCTCGGCATCCTGGGGCTGGGCCGCATCGGCGAGATCGTGGCGCGCCGCGCGCAGGGCTACGACATGGAGATCGCCTACAACAACCGCCGCCCGCGCGACGGCGCGCCGTGGCGCTTCGAGGCCGACCTGAAGGCGCTGGCCGCGTGGTCGGACTTCCTGGTGGTGACCTGCGTGGGCGGCCCGGAAACCGCCGGGCTGGTATCGCGCGAGGTCATCGACGCGCTCGGCCCCAAGGGCATCCTGGTCAATGTCTCGCGCGGCAGCGTGATCGACGAAGACGCGATGGTGGCGGCGCTGGCCGAAGGCCGCCTGGGCGGCGCCGGCCTCGATGTGTTCCGGGACGAGCCCAACATGCCGGCCGCGCTGCTGGCGCTAGACAACGTCGTGCTGGCGCCGCACATGGCCAGCGGCACGAACGAGACCCGCGCCGCGATGACCGCGCTCACGCTGCAGAACCTGGATGCGTTCCTGGCCGGCGGCAAGGTGCTGACGCCAGTGCTGTAGTGGCCGGTCCCCCTGCCTATACTGGATACGCCGGCCGCGCGGCCGGTGACAGGAGGCACCATGGGACGCAAGTTTATCGATTGCCGCGATTACCCGAGCGACATTGGCTGCACGGTTGCGCTGAGCGCCGACAGTGAAGACGAACTACTCGAAGCCGCGGTCCAGCACGCAGTCGCGGTGCACCAGCACCAGGACACCCCCGAACTGCGCACCCAGTTGAAGTCGTTGTTCAAAGAAGGCAACCCGCCGGCCTGAAACCGGAACAAGCTGGCGCTGCAATGGCGCCAGCTCCCGACCTTCCCCCCTTGGGGCACATTCGCAGCCCCTGATACCGCACTTATCCCCGCCGGAATACCCACAACAGCGCGCAGGGTGCATCATTGACGCACCGCTATATACGGACGTATATTGCGCCTGACAGTCCACCCATACCAGCGCCAGCTTTACTGGCCGCTTCGCTGAGGATCCCATGTCCGCGTTCCGCTCCGCCCGTACCGGGCGCCGCTCCGTTCTCGCCGGCGCCGCCGGTGCCATGCTGGCCGCCCTGGCGCTGGCCCTGCCCGCCGCGCCGGCCTTCGGCGCCGACCTGGTGGTGTCCGCCGCCGCCAGCCTGACCAACGCCTTCAAGTCGCTGGCCGAGACCTACGAGCGCGCCCATCCCGGGACCAAGGTGGTGCTGAACTTCGGCGCGTCGGACGTGCTGATGCAGCAGATCGTCAAGGGCGCGCCGGCCGACGTGTTTGCCTCCGCCGACCAGGAAGCGATGAACAAGGCCGAGACCGAGAAGGTGATTGCGCCCGCCTCGCGCCGCAATTTCGCCGCCAACGAGGTGGTGCTGATCGTGCCGTCGGACAGCAAGCTGAACATCGGCTCGCTGCAGGACCTGACCAGGCCGGAAGTGAAGCGCATCGCCTATGGCAACCCGGCCTCGGTACCGGTCGGCCGCTACACCCGCGGCGCGCTGGAAGCCGCCGGGCTGTGGGACGCGGTCGCCGCCAAGGGCGTGCCCGCGCAGAACGTGCGCCAGAGCCTGGACTACGTGGCGCGCGGCGAGGTCGAGGCCGGCTTCGTCTTTGCCACCGACGCCACGCTGATGCCCGACAAGGTCAAGGTCGCCGTGCGCGTGCCCAGCCGCACCCCGGTGACCTACCCCATCGCCGTCACCAGCCAGACCCGCCAGCAGAAGGAAGCGGCGCAGTTCGTCGACTTCGTGGCGTCGCCGGAAGGCCAGGCCATCCTGGCGCGCTACGGCTTCCACAAGCCCTGATTTCCGCCACGCCATGGATGCCGTCTGGGTACCGCTGCTGCTGTCGCTGAAGGTTGCCGGCTGGGCCACCGCGCTGAACGCCGTGCTTGGCGTCGGCGCCGCGTGGGCGCTGGCGCGCTGGCGCTCGCCGCTGCGCGACGTGGTCGACGCGGTGCTGACGCTGCCGCTGGTGCTGCCGCCCACCGTGCTCGGCTACTACCTGCTGGTGCTGGTGGGCCGGCGTGGCGTGTTTGGCGAGTGGCTGTCCAGCCTCGGCATCGAACTGGTCTTCACCTGGCAGGGCGCGGTGCTGGCTTCGACCATCGTGGCCTTCCCGCTGGTGCTCAAGTCGGCCCGCGCTGCGTTTGAAGGCGTCGACCACCAGCTGGAAAACGCCGCACGCGTGATGGGCGTTTCCGAATCCGGCATCTTCTTCCGCGTGACGCTGCCGCTGGCCGCGCGCGGCATCATCGCCGGCGTGCTGCTGGCATTCGCGCGCGCGCTGGGCGAATTCGGCGCCACGCTGATGATCGCCGGCAACCTGCCCGGGCGCACCCAGACCCTGTCGGTGGCAATTTATGAGGCCGTGCAGGCCGGCGACGACAACACCGCCAACCTGCTGGTGCTGGTGACTTCGGTCACCTGCGTGCTGCTGCTGGTGGTCGCCGGTCGGCTGGTGCCCGCCGCCGCGCGCAATCCCGCTGAAGTGTATGAACGCCGGCGCCTGCGCCCGCGCGCGGTACGGTGAGGAACGCCATGGGCATGCACGTCAGTATCCGCAAGCAGATGGTGTCGGCCGACCGGCAGTTTTCGCTTGATATCGATTTCGACTCCGACAGCCGCCGCATCGCGCTGTTCGGGCCGTCCGGCGCCGGCAAGAGCCTGACGCTGCGCGCCATCGCCGGGCTGCTCGCGCCCGACAGCGGCCGCATCGAACTGAACGGGCGCACGTTGTTCGACAGCGAGGCGGGCATCGACGTACGCCCGCAAGAGCGCCGCGTGGCCTACCTGTTCCAGGAATACGCGCTGTTCCCGCACCTGACGGTCGGCCAGAACATCGCCTTCGGGCTGGCGCGCGGCTGGCGCAACCCGCGCCGCGGCGCGATCCCGCCGGAAGCCCGGCGCTGGATCGATGCCTTCGGGCTGAACGAGATCGTCGGCAACTATCCTGCCGAGATTTCCGGCGGGCAGAAGCAGCGCGTGGCGCTGGCGCGCGCGCTGGTGGCGCAGCCCGATATCGTGCTGCTCGACGAACCGTTCTCGGCGCTCGATCCCGCGCTGCGCGCACGCATGCGCGCAGAGCTGCGCACGCTGCAGTCGAGCCTTGACGTGCCCATGCTGGTGATCTCGCACGATCCCGCCGACGTTGAAGCGCTGGGCGACCACGTGCTCGAGATCCGCGAAGGCCGCATCTTCGGCAGCGGCGACAGCCGCCACCATGCGCCGGTCTACGCGCCGCTGTCGGCGCGCGTGGCCTGAGCGCCGGCGCGGCGTCAGCATGCCACCCTCACCCCACCACCCCCAGGATCACGCTAGACGCCTTGAACACCGCCACCGCCGGCACACCCACGGCAAGCTCCAGCGTCTCGACACTGCCATTGGTGACGATCGCCGCGATGGTGCCGCCGCCATCCAGCTCGATCACCACCTCCGCATTGACCGCGCCCGGCATCACGCGCGACACCACACCCGGCAGCTGGTTGCGCGCAGACAGCCGCACGCCCGGATCGGGCAGGCCCACCAGCACCGATGACGCCTTGATCAGCGCAAATGCCTCCACGCCTTCGGCCAGCTCCAGCGCCTCGACGCTTTCATGCGTGATCGTCGACACGATCTGCTGGCCGCCCGGCAGCGCCAGCACCACCTCGTCGTTGACCGCGCCGCCGCGCACACTGGCCACGCGCCCGAACAGCTTGTTGCGCGCACTGGTCTTGATCATCATTCGCCTCATCAGGTGGATATCGTCAGCCGCGCCCTCTCCCAGCCGCGACAGCTGCGCGACAAAGCGCCGGTGCTCGTCCTCGAGCGCGCGGTAGGTGCGGATCAGCTGCTCGCCGCGCGCGGTCAGGCGCGTGCCGCCACCGCCCTTGCCGCCGGCGGCGCGCACCACCAGCGCTTCGCCGGCGCTGTTGTTCATCAGGTCGATGGCGTCCCACGCGGCCTTGTAGCTGATGCCGACCGCGCGCGCGGCCGCGGTGATCGAGCCGTGCTCGCCGATGGCGGCCAGCAGCGCGATGCGGTCCTTGCCGCCCCAGTCTTGCGAGCCGGAGCGGAACCAGATGGCTCCCTGGAGTTCAAGCATGGAGGAGAGGCACCGTGGGCCGGTGCCGTGACAGAGTGGCAGACGCGGCTATGGTAATCCCTTTCCCGGGCATTCATTCCTGGTGCATGGGGATATACCAGCGCATCACGCCGCCTTTGAAGGACTGGCGGTCGAACTGGCGCAGCAGGCGCAAGGCAGCGATCCGGTCGATGTCAAGGTCGACCCATGCCCACGGGCGCTCGGGATCGCCGTCGCGCAGGATCTCCACGGACCTGACCGGCGCATAGATGCAGAGCTTGTCCTGCAGCATGGCTTCGGTGACGTCGCGGGGCAAGCCGCGGATCAGTATCTGCATGACCCGCTACGCCATGATGTGCACGCCGCCATCGACGTACACCGTATTGCCCGAGATGCGCCGCGCGTACGGCGTGGCCAGGTAGGCAGTGGCAAAGCCGACGTCCATGATGTCGACCACCTCGCCCAGCGGCGCGCGCCCTGCAGCATCGGCCAGGCGACGCCCGCCACCAGCACGCGGGCGCCGGCGAGCGGCGGGTTGGAAACGTTGACCATCGATGCCTCCGGGGGAAGACTTCACGCAGGACTGCTGAGGGCACCACCTGGCGGACCACCTGGCGCTCCACCTGGCACCACTCAGCTACCCGGCCGCGGCGCCGCCTTGCGCTGCACCGCGCGCGATGCCTGCGGCTTGCTGGCCGCTTCGGGTGCCTCGGGCACCTCGGGCACCTCGGGCACCTCGGGCACCTCGCGCACCTCGCGCACTTCGGACACCTCGCTGCCGGCCACGGCCTCGCCGTCGTCTTTGGCGGAACGCAGCGGGTGGCGCGTGCCCAGCACCTCGCTCACTTCGCGGTAGCGCGCCAGCCGCTCGCCTTCGAGCGGGTGGTCCAGCGTCATGACCTGGTGCACCGCGATCATCAGCCGGCGTCGCATTTCGCGGTCCTGCACCAATGCCGGCAGCGCCTGCACCGCATGCTGCGGATAGCGCTGCACGATGAAGGTCTGCTGGCGCACCACCTGCTTGAACCTGGCCAGGCTTACCTGCCCCGCGGTCTCGGGCTGCTCGCGCGCGAACCGGCGCAGCAGGTTGAAGGGCCGTTCCTCGATCGAACTGGGCCGGTCGGCCACGTAGGCCAGCACGCGCACGAAGGCCTCCAGCTTGCCGCCCTGCTCGATCGCGGCCTCGGCGTCGTGCAGCCGGCGTTCAGCCAGTTCCTTGCGCAATGCCTGCGTGACCGGCGATTCGGTATTGACCGGCGGCTGCGCCTGCAGCCCCACCAGCGCGGCCATCGCCGGCGAGTTGTAGATGGCCTCGAAGGCCTGCTCGTACCAGGCGTCGCGCACGTCGCGGAACTGGTCCAGCGCGCTGACGATCTGCGCCGACGCCGCCTTCTCCATCGTCAGGAACGGGTTGTCCGGCGATACCGGCGTGCGGTGCGCGCGCACCATCGGCGCGAGGGCGCCGATCCACGCCATCCACGGGTTCATGTCGGTGGCCAGCGAACGCTCCAGCCGGGCCGGATGCATATTGCGCATCCATTGCGCGCTGAGTTCGCTCGACATCCCGCGCACCCACGGCGAGACAAAGGTGTCGTAGAGGTGCTGGTTGACTTCGGCGACGCGGCGCACCACCTCGAAGGCGCGCTCGTCCTCGCGTCCGTCGTCCAGCGCCAGGATGTCGGTCACGCTGCGGCGCTCGAAGCGCACCAGGTAGCGCCCTTCGACCAGGTCGCGGTGCGGCATGTCCGGCGCGACGTCCTCGATCCTGGCCTCGTACAGGCCCGGCGGCAGCACGTCGATCAGGTCAAGCGCGCAGAACAGTTCGCTGTGCTCGCGGTTGGCGACACCGGCCGAGACAAAGATGCCGAGGTGGCCGACGGTCGGATGCAGGCAATAGACAATGACCTGGTCGTTGGCCACCAGCTCTTCATCGGTGGCGTAGAGATCGGGGATCCAGTTCAGCGCCTGCTGCGGCGGCGTGATGTTGTCCCCCCACGATGCGAACACGATCACCGGCGAGCGCACGTTGCGCAGGTCGACCTCGGTCTTGCCGTCACTGCTGCGCACCTGCCCCGCGGTCAGGCGGTTTCCGACGAACAGGTTCTGCACGATCCAGTCGATCTCTTCCCGGTTCATCAGGAAGTGGCCGCCCCACCAGCGCTCGAATTCCAGGAAGCGCGGGCCTTCGGTATCGGCCCTGGCGTAGACGTCGTAGAGCTTTGACCACAGCGTGTTGGCGGGATTGAGCTTCTCGAAGTTCTGCACCAGCCAGGCGCCGTCGAAGCGCCCGTTGCCCATGTCGGCGGTCAGCGACGCGAGCCACGAGCCGCCCAGCAGCCCGCCGCTGTAGCGCATCGGATTGCGCCCGCGCACGCCTGACCAATACGCCAGCGGCGCGCCGGCGACCAGCAGCGGCCCGCAGCGCTCGGGCGCCACCGCAGCCAGGATCATCAGGGCCCAGCCGGCCTGGCAGTTGCCGACGATAAAGGGCTTGCCCGGCGCGTCGGGGTGGCGCTCGCTGACGAGCCGCAGGAAATGCGCCTCGGCGCGCGCGACCGATTCAATGGTCTGCCCAGGGCACGGCTCCTGGTAGAAGGTGATGAAGTAGCAAGGGTGGCCGGTGCGCAGCGCGATGCCGATCTCGCTGTCAGCCTTGAAACCGCCGATGCCCGGGCCGTGGCCCGCACGCGGGTCGATCACCACGAAGGCGCGCTTGGTTGGGTCGGTGGGACTGGCGGCAGGCGGGATGATGCGCAGCAGCGCGTAGTTGACGGGCTCGGACAGTTCACGTCCGTCGGCCAGCAGTTCGTGCTCGAACACCAGCACCGCAGGCATGCCTTCGCGCTCATGTTCGGAGGACTCGTTGCCGCGCTGGCGCAGGATATCCAGCAACAGCACCGAGCGTTGCCAGGCATCGGCGAAGTACTCCAGAGCCGGCTGCCCCAGGTAGGGGTTGGCGCCGTCGGCGGACGGGCGCGTGGAGGGGCCGGTGCCGCGCTGAGACGGACCGGCGGGTATGCGAGCGGTCATTCCACTTCCCCTGTTGGCGCCTGTTCGCGCCTGTTGCGGGTGTGCACGCTGGTGGCGCAGGCCGGAGTGGCGCATGTTGCACTGCAACTAAAATAAAGCCTAGCAGCCGACGTGGCGCGGTGCAAGGCACCGGCGGTGAGGTCTCGGTATAAGCCGGCCGAGATCCAGTCGATGCTCTATGGCGAATCCGGGCTGAAGCCGCGTGCCGGTGCTGGTGCTGCCGACCGATGAAGAAGGGATGATCGCGCTGAGTACCGCCCGCATCCTGCGCGAATGCGGGCGGCTTTAATGCTTCAGGGCTTCAGGGCATTCGGACTTTGAGCGAGGCGGCGCGTCAGTCTTCCAGGTAGTGCGCGCGCAGCTGCGCGACGTCGACGGCAAGCGCGTCGCCCAGGTAGTTGTCGACGCTGCCCCAACCCTGCTCGATCGCCTGCAGCGAGGCATCCAGATAGCTGGCGCGGACTTCGAGCAGCGGCATCATGGCCTCGGCGCTCACGCCCAGCTGCGCCATGCGCGCCAGCGCGGTCTCGTTGAAGCGGGCATTGCGCTGGTTCGATTCCAGGTAGTTGGCGAGGATATCGTCCTGCGCCACGCCCAGCGCCGACAGCAGCAACAGCGAGGCAAAACCGGTGCGGTCCTTGCCCGCGGTGCAGTGGAACAGCAGCGTCTTGCCCTGCTGCGCGGTCTGCATGAAGCCGGCGAAGGCGTCGCGGTAGCGCACCGGGAAATCGCGGTAGACGTCAAGCATGAAGCCGTCGATCTGCGCCGGCGTGCTGGTGCGCAGGCGCGGCATCAGCACGTCCATCGCCATGCTGCCATCGAGCACCGGCACCGCCACCCAGTTGAAGCGCGCGCCGAAGGCGGCTTCGTCCGGCGACTTCTCGCCGGACGAACGGAAGTCGACCACCGTGTCGAGATCGAGCGCATGCAGCCGGTCCAGGTCGGCCGTGCTGGCCAGCGCCGGGTTGCCGCTGCGGTACAGCCGGCCGTTGCGCACGCGCCGTCCGGCGGCGCCGCGCAGCCCGCCAAGGTCGCGCGCATTGCTGATGGTGTCGAATGCCAGTGCGGCGTTGCCGTTCATGCTCTCCACTGCCGCCGGTCCTGGCGACACGATTGCCTGGGCCTGCGGAAACGCCCATCGGAACCACTTGTTCATTGTTGCTCCCTGAATGTTCTTGTCGATGCGGGCGTCGCACCTGGCAGCGTCAGCGGCCGCGATAGGCCGGCACATACCAGCGCAGGTGGCTGCCGGCGATATAGCGCCGGTCCAGCCGCGCCACCAGCTTCCACACCGCCAGTGCGCCGGCGTCGATATCGACCCAGGCCCACGGGCGCTTCGGGTCGCCGGCCTCGACCAGCTCGACCGAGCGGATGCTGGCGTATTGTGCCAATGCCTTGCGCAGCGCCGCTGCGCTGAGTCCTGCCTTCAGCCCGCGTACTAAAACCTTCATCATCGGCTCCAATTATTTCAGATCACACCGGCGCATGCATCACCCGGCTGGCCGGGCGCGGCGGCGCGTGCGCCCTCATCGCCACGCCACGCCCGCCACGCCTTGTAGCGCCGGCCTTTATAGATGGGATAGCGAAGCCGCCGCAAAAATCCGTCGCTCGAAACTAAACTTGATCTGAATCATTGTCGGCGCAATGAAGCGAGTCGGAGCCTCGACATCGCCCACCGCCGGCCCGGACAATTCCTATCATGTCGAACGCGGCGGCCAGGCCAGAAGCCGGGCCGCTAGAGCAAGCCCGACGCGGATGCAGCCTCGCGACCGACAATGCCCCGCCGGCAAAGTTGCCGGCCTGCCGCACCGATCGCCAGCACGCCGCGTCGAGGTATCCGACGAGGATCATCAACACAAGGATGACGGCGATGCCCGATACCTCTCACGCTTCACCTGCCTCCCCGGCTCCCCCCACGGCGCCCGCGACCGCGGCAACCGCCAGCGCCGCCGCGCCCAGGATGGCGCTGCACTGGGGCCTGTTCCTCGCCGTCGCCGTGCTGCTTGGCGTACTCGCGATCCCGCAGCCGGAAGGACTGACCATAGCCGGCCAGCGCATGCTGGCCATCCTCGCCTTCGCCATCGTGGTGTGGATCACCGAGGCGGTCTCGTACGAGGCCAGCGCGATCATGATCACCTCGCTGATGGCCGGGCTGATCGGCTTTGCGCCGACGGTCAGCGACCCCAGCGTGCAGTACGGCACCTCCCGGGCGCTGGGCATGGCGCTGGCCGGCTTCTCCAACACGGCGCTCGCGCTGGTGGCCGCCGCGCTGTTCATCTCCGCGGCGATGACCGTGACCGGGCTGGACCGGCGCATCGCGCTGGTGACGCTGTCGGCCATCGGCACCAGCACGCGCCGCATCCTGATCGGCACGGTCGCCGTCACCATCGCGCTGAGCCTGGTGGTGCCGAGCGCCACCGCGCGCAGCGCGTGCGTGGTGCCGATCATGATGGGCGTGATCGCCGCGTTCGGTGTCGACAAGAAGTCGAATATCGCCGCCGGCATCATGATCACGGTGGCGCAGGCCACCAGCATCTGGAACGTCGGCATCCAGACCGCCGCCGCGCAGAACCTGCTGACCGTGGGCTTCATGGACAAGCTGCTCGGTGAGCGGATCACCTGGCTGCAGTGGCTGATCGCCGGCGCGCCGTGGGCCATCGTCATGTCGGTGGTGCTGTACTTCCTGGTGCGCTGGCTGCTGCCGCCCGAGACCGAAGCCATCCCCGGCGGCAAGGAAGCGGTGCAGCGCGAGCTGTCCGAACTGGGCCCGATGACCGGCCCGCAGAAGCGCCTGGCCGCGGTGTCGATCGGCCTGCTGCTGTTCTGGGCCACCGAGGGCAAGCTGCACAGCTTCGATACCGCCACGGTGACCTTTGTCGGCCTGGTGATCCTGATGCTGCCGCGCATCGGCGTGATGGACTGGAAGACCATGCAGCAGCGCACGCCGTGGGGCACGCTGATCGTGTTCGGCGTCGGCATCAGCTTGGGCACCGCGTTGTTGTCGACCAAGGCCGGCCAGTGGCTGGGCGAATTCGTGGTCACGCACTCGGGCCTGGCCACGCAGGGTGCGGTGATGGTGTTCGCCATCCTGGCGGCGTTCCTGATCCTGATCCACCTGGGCTTTGCCAGCGCCACCGCGCTCACCGCGGCGCTGCTGCCGATCCTGATCTCGGTACTGCAGACCCTGCCCGGCGACATCAACCGCGTCGGCATCACCATGCTGCTGGGCTTTACCGTCAGCTTCGGCTTTATCCTGCCGATCAACGCGCCGCAGAACATGGTGTGCCTGGGCACCGATACCTTCAACGGCCGCCAGTTCGCGCGCATCGGCATCCCGGTCACCATCATCGGCTACGGCCTGATGCTGCTGTTCGCGGCGACTTACTGGCGCTGGCTGGGCTGGGTATAAGACAGCCGTTAAGGAGGCCATGATGAAAATCTCCCTGGATTCCGCCCGCCGTTTTGCCCGCGACCTGCTGGTGGCACAGTCGGTACCCGAGGACATCGCCGACGACGTCGCCGAGCACCTGGTCGAAGCCGACCGCTGCGGCTACGCCAGCCACGGCATCTCGATCCTGCCCAACTACCGCAAGGCGATCGAGACCAACAACGTCAACCGCGAAGGCCGCGCCACCTGCGCGCTGGACCGGGGCTCGCTGATGGTGTTCGACGGCCACCGCGGCTTCGGCCAGCACGTGGGCAAGACCGTGATGCAGGCCGCCATCGAGCGCGTGCGCGAGCACGGCCATTGCATCGTCACGCTGCGCCATTCGCACCACCTGGGCCGCATGGGGCACTACGGCGAGCTGGTGGCGGCGGCGGGTTTCGTGCTGCTGAGCTTCACCAACGTGACCAACCGGCCGCCGGTAGTGGCACCGTATGGCGGCCGCGTCGCGCGCCTGACCACCAACCCGCTGTGTTTCGCCGGCCCCATGCCGAACGGCCGCCCGCCCATCGTGGTCGACATGGCCACCAGCGCGATCGCCATCAACAAGGCGCGCGTGCTGGCCGAGAAAGGCGAGGCCGCGCCCGAGAACAGCATCATCGACGCCGAAGGCAACCCCACCACCGACGCCTCGACCATGTTCGGCGAAGAACCCGGCGCGCTGCTGCCGTTCGGCCTGCACAAGGGCTATGCGCTCGGCGTGGTGGCGGAACTGCTGGCGGGGGTGCTGTCGGGCGGCGGCACCATCCAGCCGGAAAACCCGCGCGGCGGCGTGGCCACCAACAACCTGTTCGCGGTGCTGGTCAATCCCGAGCTGGACCTCGGCCTGAGCTGGGAAAGCGCCGAGGTGGAGGCGTTCGTCAAATACCTGCACGACACCCCGACGGCGCCCGGCTTCGACCGCGTGCAGTATCCCGGCGAGTTCGAAGCGGCCAACCGCGAGCGTGCCGCGGATGCCCTCGACATCAACCCCGCGATCTGGCGCAACCTGGAGCAGCTGGCGCAGGCAGTAGGCGTACCGGTGCCGCAGGGCTGACCGCCGCGGCGCCACCAGCCATGGGCGAGCGGGACAGCAGGGACTCGCACCCCGCCGCCCGCGGCTGGCACAATACGCGGCATGAAAAGTCTCTGGTCCGCCTTTGTCAGGCTGCTGGTGCTCGCCGTGATCGGCGGCGCGCTGCTTGCCACCGTTGCCATCCTCGCCGTCCAGCGGCAACTGCCGTCGCTCGACGCGCTGACGGATTTCCGCCGCACCGCTGACTACGTCCCGCTGTCGCGCTATCCGCGCGACCTGATCGACGCCGTGGTGGCGATCGAGGACGAGCGCTTCTACGTGCATGACGGCATCGACTACGTCGGCGTGATCCGCGCCGGCGTCGCCAACCTGTCGGACGACCTGTCGCAGGGCGCGTCGACCATCACCATGCAGGTGGCGCGCAATTTCTACCTGTCGCGCGACAAGACCTATACGCGCAAGCTGTATGAGGTGCTGCTGTCGTACCGGATCGAAGACGCACTGGGCAAGGACGAGATCCTTGAGCTGTACATGAACAAGATCTACCTGGGCCAGGGCGCGTATGGCTTCGCCGATGCGGCGCAGACTTACTTCGGCAGGCCGCTGGCGCAGCTGTCGCTGGCCGAGAGCGCGATGCTCGCCGGCCTGCCCAAGGCCCCCTCGGCGAACAACCCCGTCGCCAATCCCCGCCGCGCCCGGCAGCGGCAAGTCTATATCCTGCGCCGCATGCTGGAGCTGGGCAGGATTTCGCATCCCGAGTATGACGGGGCGCTGCTGGAGCCTTTGCGGCTGAAGTGATGCGGAAGTGATGCGGTATTGATGCGGAAGTGAGGGCCCGGAAACGCGCGGCGTGGGAACGATTCCCTTCCGGGCGGGTACCAACCTTGACGGGCCATGTTATCCGCGATCCCACCCGGTGGTGGGTAGCGCACCTTGCATGGCTGTTCCGGGACGCTAGCCTGACAAGGAGGGCTGACATGGATGCCAAGGCAACACTTACCCCAGCCATGGAACTTGCGCAACGCAATCCCGTGCATTTCCCCAACGAAAGTGCCGAGTACCGCAAGGCGCGCAATACGCTGCTGGCGGAAGAGATCGAACTGCGACGGCACATCGAACGCGTCGCCGCGCAACGCCGCAGGCTGCCGCCCGGCGGCGAAGTCACCAAACGCTACACCTTCCAGGGCGAACACGGACCCATGACGCTGGAAGCGCTGTTCGGGGACAAGGACACCCTCGTTATCTACAGCTATATGTTCGGGCCGCAGCGCGAACGGCCTTGCCCGATGTGCACTTCGCTGATGGGTTCGTGGGACCACAAGGTGCCGGATATCGAGCAACGCGTGGCGCTGGCCATGATCGCCCGCTCACCGGTCGAACGCCTGCTGCAGGCGAAGCAGGAACGGGGCTGGACGAAGCTGAAGGTCTATGCGGACCTCGACGGCGCATTCACGCGCGACTATGTCAGCCCGGAAGACGGCGACGTGCCAGGCTACTCGGTCTTCACGCGGCGCGACGGCAAGATCCGGCACTTCTGGAGCGGCGAAATGTATGCCCTCACGGCCGACCCCGGACAGGATCCGCGCGGCGCGCCGGACCTGGACCCGCTCTGGACGCTGCTGGATACCACGCCGGAAGGCCGCGGCGGCGACTGGTATCCGCAGCTGGAGTATGGAAAGCGGTAGCGGCGAAGATCAGCGCGGCGTTCGTGCGGAACTTATTCCAGCACGCTCCGGTGCCGCGCCAGCGCCTCCTGCACGATCGCATCCAGCCCGACGCCGGATTCGCCGTCGACGTGCCCCAGCAAAGCCCTGCGCATGCGCGGCTCCCAGAAGCGCTTGATATGCCCGGCGATATCGGAAACCGCCTCCTCGCGATCAGGCATCGCCTCGAAGAAGCAGCCGATCTGGTTGGCCATGGTGATCAGGTTCTCGACGTTCATACGAGGCTCGCTTCGTGTTGCAGGTCGTGTTGCAGGCCGTGTTGCAGCCGTTGGGGATGGACGTAGACCACGTGCGCGCCGGCGCGCACGAACCCGGCCAGCGTCATATTGGTCTGCTCGGCCAGCCGCACCGCCAGCGCCGTCGGCGCCGACACTGCCGCCAGCACGCCGGCCCCGATGGCGGCGGTCTTCAGCACCATTTCATAACTCGCCCGGCTGGTCACCAGCACGGCGCCCGTGGAGATGTCCTCCCCGCTGCGCGCCAGCGCGCCGGCCAGCTTGTCGAGCGCATTGTGGCGCCCCACGTCTTCACGCACGAGTGAGACATGGCCATCGGCACGCAGCCACGCGGCGGCGTGTGTAGCGCCGGTGTGGCGCTGCAGTGCCTGCCGCAACTGGAGTTGCACAAACGCGGCCTGGATCAGGTCGGTATGGAAACTGGCCTCGCTGCGCACCGGTGCCGGCGTGCGCATCACCTGTTCCAGCGACTCGGTCCCACACAGCCCGCAGCCGGTGCGCCCCGCCAGCGAGCGGCGCCGGTCCTTCAGCAGCATGAATGCTTCGGAAGCGATTTCCAGCCGCACCGCGATGCCGTGCTCGCGCATGTCGATCTCGATGTCATAGACATCGCGCGCCGTCGACACGATGCCCTCGCTCAGGCTGAAGCCCAGCGCGAAGTCCTCCAGGTCGGCCGGCGTGGCCAGCATCACCGCGTGCGAGATGCCGTTGTATTCCAGCGCGACCGGCACTTCTTCGGCGATCTCGTCGGGACTGAGCGAGATCTCGCCCTGCCGCCAGCGGCTGACGGCGAAGGTGCTGTGGGTAGGCATCTCGTCCAGCGCCGACGGCTCGGCCTGCGGTGACTGCATGCAGCGCATCATGATGTGGCCCTCCGCTCAGTTCGCGGCCTGCGCCGCGGTTTGTGTCGGATCCGCGCTGGCGGCTTCCAGCAACTGCAGCTGTTGCGTGTTGAAGTCCTGGTACTGCTGCTGCCACGCCGACGGCTGCGCCACCGGCATCACCTGCACCGCGGTGACCTTGTATTCCGGGCAGTTGGTGGCCCAGTCCGAGTTGTCGGTGGTGATCACGTTGGCGCCGGATTCCGGGAAGTGGAAGGTGGTGTAGACCACGCCCGGCTGCATGCGCTCGCTGACGATCGCGCGCAGCACCGTATCCCCTGCCCGGCTCTGCACCCCGACCCAGTCGCCGTCCTTGATGCCGCGTTCTTCCGCATCGTGCGGATGGATTTCCAGGCGGTCCTCCGCGTGCCAGTAGACGTTGTCGGTGCGCCGCGTCTGCGCGCCCACGTTGTACTGCGACAGGATGCGCCCGGTGGTCAGGATCAGCGGGAAGGCGCGCGTGATCTTCTCGGTGGTCGGCACGTACTTGGTGATGATGAACTTGCCCTTGCCGCGCACGAAGGCGTCGATATGCATGGTCGGCGTGCCTTCCGGCGCGTCGGCGTTGCACGGCCACTGGATGCTGCCCAGCTCGTCCAGCCGCTTGTAGCTGACGCCGGAGAACGTCGGCGTCAGGCGCGCGATCTCGTCCATGATCTGCGACGGATGCGTGTAGTCCATCGGGTAGCCGAGTGCATTGGCCAGCAGGATGGTGGTTTCCCAGTCGGCGTAGCCGGCCTTGGGCGGCATCACCTTGCGCACGCGCGAGATGCGGCGCTCGGCGTTGGTGAAGGTGCCGTCCTTCTCCAGGAACGACGAACCCGGCAGGAACACGTGCGCGTACTTGGCGGTCTCGTTCAGGAAGATGTCCTGCACCACGATGCATTCCATCGACGACAGCGCCTCGGACACGTGCTGCGTGTTCGGGTCGGACTGGACGATGTCCTCGCCCTGGCAGTACAGGCCCTTGAAGCTGCCCGCCAGCGCGGCTTCGAACATGTTGGGAATGCGCAGGCCCGGCTCCGGGCTGATCTCGACATTCCACGCGGATTCGAACAGGCCGCGCACGGTCGAGTCCGACACGTGGCGGTAGCCCGGCAGCTCATGCGGGAAGGAGCCGATGTCGCACGAGCCCTGCACGTTGTTCTGCCCGCGCAGCGGGTTCACGCCCACGCCTTCGCGGCCGATGTTGCCGGTGGCCATGGCCAGGTTGGCGATGCCCATCACGGTGGTCGAACCCTGCGCATGCTCGGTCACGCCCAGGCCGTAGTAGATCGCGGCGTTGCCGCCGGTGGCGTACAGGCGCGCGGCGCCGCGCAGCTGGTCGGCGGGGATGCCGGTGACCGATTCCATCGCCTCGGGCGAGTTCTCCGGCAGCGCGACAAAGTCACGCCATTGGCCGAAGGCACGATCCTCGCAGCGCTCGGCGATAAAGGCTTCGTTGAGCAGGCCTTCGGTGACGATCACGTGGGCCAGCGACGTCACCAGCGCCACGTTGGTGCCCGGACGCAGTTGCAGGTGGTAGTCGGCGCGGATGTGCGGCGAATCGACCAGGTCGATACGGCGCGGGTCGACCACGATCAGCTTGGCGCCGGCGCGCAGTCGCTTCTTCATGCGCGAGGCAAACACCGGGTGGCCGTCGGTCGGGTTGGCGCCGATCACCATGATCACGTCGGCCTTCTCCACCGACTTGAAGGTCTGCGTGCCGGCCGATTCGCCCAGCGTCTGCTTCAGGCCATAGCCCGTGGGCGAGTGGCACACGCGGGCGCAGGTGTCGACGTTGTTGTTGCCGAAGGCGGCGCGCACCAGCTTCTGGACCAGGTACCCTTCTTCGTTGGTGCAGCGCGACGACACGATGCCGCCGATCGAATCCTTGCCGTGCTTGCCCTGGATGCGCTTGAACTCCGATGCGGCGTAGCCGATCGCCTCTTCCCATGACACTTCGCGCCATGGGTCGGTGATCTTCGCGCGGATCATCGGCTTGAGGATGCGGTCCTTGTGCGTGGCGTAGCCCCAGGCAAAGCGGCCCTTGACGCAGGCGTGGCCCTCGTTGGCCTTGCCGTCCTTGTACGGCACCATGCGCACCACCTCGTTGCCCTTCATCTCGGCCTTGAACGAGCAACCCACGCCACAATAGGCGCAAGTGGTGACGGTGCTGTGCGAAGCCTGGCCCAGCTTGATGACCGAAGTCTCAGTCAGCGTTGCGGTCGGGCAGGCCTGCACGCAGGCGCCGCACGACACGCAGTCAGAGTCCATGAAGGACTGGCTGGTGCCGGGCGACACGCGCGACTCAAACCCGCGGCCGCTGATGGTCAGCGCGAAGGTGCCTTGCGTTTCTTCGCAGGCGCGCACGCAGCGGTTGCAGACGATGCACTTCGAGGCGTCATAGGTGAAGTACGGATTGGACTCGTCCTTCTTCAGCGCGGTGTGCGTGGCGATGGGCTTGGCGCTGGTACCAGCCTCCGGTCCGCCGTCGTTGTAGCGCACTTCACGCAGGCCGACCACGCCGGCCATGTCCTGCAGCTCGCAGTTGCCGTTGGTCGGGCAGGTCAGGCAGTCGAGCGGGTGGTCGGAGATATACAGCTCCATCACGCCGCGGCGCAGGTCGGCAAGCTTGTCGCTCTGCGTCTTCACCTTCATGCCGGCTTCCACCGGCGTGGTGCACGAGGCCGGATAGCCGCGGCGCCCTTCGATCTCGACCAGGCACAGGCGGCACGAGCCGAAGGCCTTGAGGCTGTCGGTCGCGCACAGCTTGGGCACGGCGATCTCGGCTTCCATCGCGGCGCGCATCACCGACGTGCCGGCCGGCACGGTGACGCTGACGCCGTCGACTTCAAGGGTGACCATCTCGGTCGATTCGCTGGCGGGGGTACCGAAGTCAATTACATCGCGGCAGTCCATCTTTGTCTCCCGTGTTCTGTTCTGGCGTCAGACAATGTCGGCTTAAGCCGCCTTGGCCGGCACAGTGGTCCGATTAGGGGCGAGGCCGAAGTCCTCGGGGAATTCATTCAGCGCGGACAGCACCGGGTACGGCGTCATGCCGCCCATGGCGCAGAGCGAGCCGTACAGCATGGTGTCGCACAGGTCGCGCACCAGCTTGACGTGCTTCACTGGCTGCTCGCCGGCGATGATCTTGTCCATCACCTCGACGCCGCGGGTCGAGCCGATCCGGCACGGCGTGCACTTGCCGCACGATTCGACCGCGCAGAACTCCATTGCGTAGCGCGCCTGCCTTGCCATGTCGACGGTCTCGTCGAACACCACGATGCCGCCGTGGCCGACCACGCCGCCAAACGCGGCGTAAGCCTCATAGTCCAGCGGCACGTCGAAGCGCGACTCCGGCAGGTAGGCGCCCAGCGGCCCGCCCACCTGCACCGCGCGGATGGCGCGGCCGCTGCGGGTGCCGCCGCCGTAGTCGACCAGCAGCTCGCGCAGCGTGACGCCGAACGCCTTTTCCACCAGCCCGCCCTGCCTGATATTGCCGGCCAGCTGGAACGGCAGCGTGCCGCGCGAACGGCCCATGCCGTAGTCACGGTAGTACTGCGCGCCGCGCGCCAGGATCACCGGCACGGTGGCCAGCGAGATCACGTTGTTGATGACGGTGGGCTTGCCGAACAAACCCTCCAGCGCCGGCAGCGGCGGCTTGGCGCGCACCACGCCGCGCTTGCCTTCCAGGCTTTCCAGCAGCGCGGTTTCCTCGCCGCAGACATAGGCGCCGGCGCCCTTGCGCACTTCCAGCTGGAAGCGCTTGCCACTGCCGCGGATATCGTCGCCGAGCCAGCCGGCAGCGTTGGCGATGCCGATCGCGCTTTCCAGCACGGCAATCGCGTGCGGGTACTCCGAGCGGCAGTAGATGTAGCCATGCTCGGCGCCGACGGCGAGGCCGGCGATGGTCATGCCTTCGATCAGCGTGAACGGGTCGTCTTCCATCACCATGCGGTCGGAGAACGTGCCCGAGTCGCCTTCGTCGGCATTGCAGACGATGTACTTGATGGCCGATTGCGCGCCCAGCACGGTCTTCCACTTGATGCCGGTGGGGAACGCCGCGCCGCCGCGGCCGCGCAGGCCGGAGTCGGTGACTTCCTGCACGATCTCGGCGGGGGCCATCGACAGCGCGCGCTCCAGGCCGGCAAAACCTTCATGCGCGCGGTAGTCATCCAGCGACAGCGGGTCGGTGATACCGACGCGGGCAAAGGTCAGGCGCTCCTGCTTCTTCAGGAACGGGATCTCTTCGGTCAGGCCGTGCGCCAGCGCATGCGCGCCGCCCTGCAGCAGGCCGGCGTCGAACAGCGCCGGCACGTCTGCCGCGCTGACCGGGCCATAGGCCACGCGCCCCGCTTCGGTCTGCACCTCGACCAGCGGCTCCAGCCAGAACATGCCACGCGAGCCGTTGCGGACGATGCGCACCGCCTCGCCGCGGCTGGCGGCTTCGCGTTCGATCGCACGGGCCACGTCATCGGCGCCCAGCGCCAGCGCGGTGGAATCGCGCGGCACGAAGATAGTCGTGATGGCGGCGCTCATGCCTGGACCTCCGCGGTTTCGTTGGCGGCCTGCGCTTCGCGCAGCGACCGGACCAGCGCATCGAAGCGCTTCGCATCGACATAGCCGTGCAACTGCTCGCCGACCATCACGGCCGGGCCGCACGCGCACTGGCCCAGGCAGTAGACCGGCTCCAGCGTGACCGCGCCGTCGGCGGTGGTTTCATGGAAGCCGCAGCCCAGCGCGCGCCTGGCATGGTCGGCCAGCGCCTCGGCGCCGACGGCCTGGCAGGCTTCGGCCCGGCACACCTGGATCACATGGCGTCCGGCCGGCTCCTGGCGGAAGTGGTGATAGAAGGTGATCACGCCATGCACCTCGGCGCGCGACAGGTTCAGTGCCCGGGCGATCACGGGCACGGCCGTGTCCGGGATATGGCCCTGCGTGTCCTGGATCTCGTGCAGGATCGGCAGCAAGGCGCCCGGCATGTCCTGCCGCGCGGCCACGATGGCGTCGATCGCGTCGGCGGAGGCCTGGGCGTTGGGAGCGATGTCTGGCATGGCGTCTCCTGTGGGGGTCGCTGGGGCTGGCAGCCGCTGCCGTCCGGACCCCTTATATGCTATTTTTTTCCTATTTCCGACCCTCCAGCTACGCTGTTAAGGCCGTGGAATGCAATATATGAGAGTGACAGCGGTCCAGCAATAAGCTATTTTTTTCATATGCTCCGTATCTCGATCCATCCTCACCTGCAAATCCGCGACGATGCCACGCCCGGCACCGAAGCCCTTGACGTATCCCGGCTGGTTGCCCTGCTCGGCCATATCGAGGAATCGGGCAGCATCAGTCACTCGGCACAGGCGGTGTCGCTGTCGTACCGCTACGCCTGGGGCATCCTGCGCGATGCCGAGGCGCTGTTCGGCGGTCCACTGATCGACAAGACCCGCGGGCGCGGCAGCGCGCTGACGCCGCTGGCGCAGCAGCTGGTGTGGGCCAGCAAGCGCATCGGCGCGCGGCTGTCGCCGACGCTGGACAGCCTGGCATCAGAGCTGGAAATCGAACTGAAGAAGCTGATGGAGCAGTCCGAGGCGGCGGTGCGGCTGCATGCCAGCCACGGCTTTGCGGTGGCCGCGCTGCGCGACTTCCTCGACGAGCAACATGTGCGGCACGACCTGAAATACTGCGGCAGCGTCGAGGCGGTGGCGGCGCTGGCCGAGGGCGCGTGCGATATCGCCGGCTTCCACGTGCCGGTCGGCGAGTTCGAGCATGGCATGTGGCGCCACTTCACCAGGTGGCTCAAGCCCGACACGCACTGCCTGGTGCATCTGGCGGTGCGCAGCCAGGGCTTGTTCGTGCGGCCGGGCAACCCGCTCGGGATCCGCACGCTGGAAGACCTGACCCGGCGCGAGGTGCGCTTCGTCAACCGGCAGGTGGGCTCGGGCACCCGGCTGCTGCTCGACCTGATGCTGGCCGCGCGCAACATCGACCCGGCACGGATCGAGGGCTACAGCAACGGTGAGTTCACCCACGCCGCGGTGGCGGCATATATCGGCAGCGGCATGGCGGATGTGGGCTTCGGCGTGGAAACCGCGGCGCGGCGCTTTGGCCTGGGTTTCGAGCCGGTGATCAAGGAGCGCTACTTCTTCGCCATCGAAAAATCGATGCTGCGCAGCGCGGCGCTGTCCGGCGCGGTGGGCGCGCTGACCAGCGAGGCGTTCCGCCAGCGCGTCAATGCGCTGCCGGGCTATGACGGCGCGCTGACCGGCAGCGTGCTGACGCTGGAAGACGCGTTCCCCGACTACGCCGGCACGCGCTAGCGCACCAGCAGCGCCAGGCGGTCAGGATGATCCGCCCATTGCTCATGGCCTTCGAGCGGCCCCTTGGCCGCAAACAGCGGCGGCCAGTCCGGCCGGCGCGACAGCTCGGCGTTCAGCGCGATGAAATGGCGCTTGTCTTCGGGCAGGTCATGCTCGGAGTAGATGGCGCCCACGGGGCACATCGGCACGCACATCGAGCAGTCGATGCACTGGTCGGGGTCGATGGCGAGGAAGTTGGGCCCTTCGTGGAAGCACGTCATCGGGCAGACTTCGACGCAATCGGTATGGCGGCACTGGATGCAGGCATCCGTCACGACAAAGGTCATGGGGCAAACGCAGTACGACGGTAAAGACGCGTCATCGTAGCCCCCTGGCAAGCGGCGCGGGACGGGCCGCCTTGTGCGACTCCTTCAAATCGCCTGACGTCCGCCCCGCTCCGCTTCTGTTCCGCCTCAGTGGAAGTAGAGGGTGAGAGGGGGGTGAGAGGGGGGTGAGAGCGGTTACAGAAGAACCGCTCGCAAATCAGGCGGTTTCCTGCATCAGCTCTTCCTTGCGCGCCGCCAGGGCCTGAGCCACGTCGCGCAGGTTGACCTTCTCCTTGATCGCGTTCTTGAACAGCTCGCCTTCCTCTTCCTCGATATGGTGGGAGACGTATTCGGTCAGCACCGTGAAACTGGCTTCGAGCATATCGCCGGCCGGGTCGTCCTCGATCGCCGCGATCAGGTCCTTGGCCACCTGGTGCTCGACCTGGGCTTCGTCCAGCATGTCGTCGATTTCCTCGCTGACGCCGCGCAGGGCCGGGTAGAAGATCTCTTCCTCGATGGTGGCATGCACGGTCAGCTGATGGCAGACCTCGATCGCGATCGATTCCTTCTCCTCGCGGGCTTCGGTGTCCTTGAATGCCTTGAACAGTTTCTTGACTGCGCGGTGGTCGTCCATCAGTGCGCCGATGGCTTCGGCCTGGTCTGCGGGGATCTTAGACTTGTCCACGATTGCCTCCTGGGAGCTTGAGTGGGGGAACCGGTCTGGCCCGGCTTCGCCACCGTGAAGGCAGGTTCTGTGCCCGGCCCACGCACCGCGCGGCCGCGACAACGGAGCCCCGTATCCGCCATGCGCACACGGCAATCGTTGCAATTCCTGCGCGAAGGGTTGTTATTTGTGCCCGCCAAGGCGCCTTCCGCCCGACAACGCGGCCCGACGCATGCGCTCGGCCACGCGCCGGCGCTTGCGGCTGCCGAATTGATATCTCGCGAGCTTGCCGTTCAGCCCTGAGGCTTGACGCCAAACCCGGCTACCAAAGGACAGGCGACGATGCGGCGAGCGGCGCGCATGCCGCCCTGCGAGATCGGCACGCCCGGGAAAACGCGGGCGCAGAACCGTTGCGCTGCCTGCCGCGAATCGAAACCCGTCGACCCCCCGGCACTGTGATCGTCATGGACCGGCGTGGCATACCAGCGCCCGCACACTGCGGTGATGACGACGTGGATCACCTTTGTCATGGGTACCGCCTCACATTGAAAAGCTTGCGCGCACCGGCATGCCCGTTCACCGGCACGGCCTGATGTCGCGCCTTATCCGCATGCTAGCCGAGGCGTGCGCGTCGCAGAGCGCTTCGCGCGAGTACGTAAGACTCGCGTTACGTACATGACAGAAATGCACACATCGGCACGATAACCGTCACTATCTTGCCGCCCCCTGCTGCTGGGACGAGTTTTGCTAATCAGAAGAAACAGGTCGCTTGCGGACATGCCTGGAGGTGCGTCCGGCCAGCGACCGGAGACGAAAGATCACAAAGAGGAATCCTCATGCCGTCTACCTTCATCTACTCGAACCGCGCCGGTGATCTCGACGCGATGGAAGACGAACTGCGCATCGCCGACCGTGCCGGCTATACCGTCGACCTGCGCTGTGCCTTCTGGGAAAGCGAGCCGGCTTCAGTACCCGCGGGCGAACGGCCGCGGCTGCTGTCGCTGCTGCAACGGGTGCGCGCCGGCGACATCGTGGTGACCATGCAGTTGTGCTGCCTGGGCTGGAGCGTGCAGGAAGTGCTGGGTACGATCCGCAAGTTCCGCCTGCTCGGCGTGGCACTGCATTGCGTGCAGCTCAGCCGCGCCAACCTGGCCAGCGCCGCACCGCCGGAGGCGGTCATGGTTCTGCGCACCGTTGCCGCGCTGGAGGGCAGCACGCGCAGTGCGCGCGTGCGCGACAGCCTGGCCGCGGCCAAGGCCATGGGGCGCGCGGTCGGACGCCCGCCCAAGCACAAGCCCGAAGAACGCGACGCGATCCTGCGCGCGCTGGCGGAGGGCCAGTCGGTCAGCGAGACCGCGCGACGTTTCAATACCTCGCGCCAGACGGTGCTGCGCATCCGCGCGGCGGCACCGGCAACGATCCTGCTGCCCCCGGTCGGCGACAGCACCGAAGCCGAAGCCGACGCGGAAGTGTCCACCGCGGAATAGCCGGGTGGCGTCGGCAAGCCGGTTCAAGAGAGGACGTGGCATGACGCACCCGGGCAAACAACGATGCCAATGCCCTGCGTTCCCCGCACGAGCGGCGGGCGCCTTGCACGCGGATTGCGCCACTTCCGGCCGGCGCAATTCCACTTACCCATGCAGTAATGTCCAGAAATCGTGACGAACCCCTGCCAAGCCCGCTTGCCTTCCCCGTGGTCGGTCTCGGCGCATCCGCTGGCGGCATAGCTGCCTTGAACCAGTTTTTCGAAGCCCTGCCAGCCAGTACCGGGGCTGCCTTCGTCCTCGTCGCGCACCTGTCCCCGGACCACGCCAGCCAACTGGCGCCGCTGCTCCAGGCGCGCACCGCCATGCCCGTGCAGCAGGTCAGCAACACCGCCCGCATCGAGGCCAACAAGGTCTACGTCATCGCGCCGGACTGCAGCCTGGCCATGGTCGACGGCTGCCTGCACGTGACGCAGCAGGAAGGCCCTGGCGCGCAGGGAGGCCGCGGCGCGGCGATCGACCTGTTCTTTCGCTCGCTGGCCGAAGCGCATCGCCAGCGCGCAATCAGCGTGGTCTTGTCCGGCGCCGGCGCCAACGGTTCAGTCGGGCTGACCCGCGTGAAGGAGCTGGGCGGCATCGCCATCGCGCAGGATCCGGAAGACGCCGAATATCCGAGCATGCCGCGCTCGGCCATCAGCACCGGCCTGGTGGATTTCGTGCTGCCGGCCAACGATATCCCGCAGCGGTTGCTGGACCTGTGGAACACCGCCAGCCATATCCACCTGCCGCAGACGCCGGATGAAGGCAAGCCCGGGCAGCAGCCGGAAAGCCAGGAACGCGCACTGCGCGAGATCATGGTGACCTTGCGCTCCCGCACCTCGCACGATTTCCGCCATTACAAGCGCGCCACGGTGCTGCGGCGCATCGAGCGCCGGCTGCAGGTCAACGGGCTGACCGACCTGCAGCAGTACCGCGACTACCTCCACCTCCATCCGGATGAAACGCCGGCGCTGCTGCAGGACATGCTGATCAGCGTGACGAATTTCTTCCGTGACACAGACGCCTTCGAGGCGCTGCGCGCCGAAGTCCTGACGCCCCTGTTCCAGAACCGCGCCGGGCACGACCCGGTCCGGGTCTGGGCGCCCGGCTGCGCCACCGGCGAAGAAGCGTATTCGCTGGCCATGCTGCTGCAGGAGGCGTCTTCGCAGACGCCGCAGCCGTTGCCGTTCCAGGTGTTCGCCACCGATATCGACGAGCGCGCGGTAGCGATCGCCCGCAACGGGATGTATCCGGAGTCCATCGTCGCCGACGTCGAGCCGGCGCGCGTGCGGCAGTTCTTCAACAAGGATGGCGCCCATTTCCGCGTGCGCAAGGAGCTGCGCGAGCGCGTGCTGTTCGCGCTGCACAACGTGCTCAGCGACCCGCCGTTCGCGCGCCTTGACCTGATCTGCTGCCGCAACCTGCTGATCTACCTCGACCGCGACGCACAGGCCGATATCCTGCGCACCTTCCACTTCGCACTGCGGCCCGGCGGCTACCTGTTCCTGGGCAGTTCCGAAGCGGCCGAAAGCGCCAGCAACCTGTTCTCGGTGGTCGACAAGAAGTCGCGCCTGTACCGCGCCAATGTCGCGGCGCGCGCAGACGCGCCGTTGCCACTGCCGGCCGGTGCCGCCAACGGGCGCACGCCCGTGGCGGTGCTGCAGCCGTCAGGCAAGCGCAAGTTCTCCTTCGGCGACCTGCACCAGCGCCTGCTCGAGCAGCACGCGCCCCCCAGCGTCCTGGTCAGCCGCGACTCCGAAATCGTGCATCTGTCGGACCGTACCGGCCGCTTCCTGCAGTACGCCGGCGGCGAGCCCTCGCATAACATCATCGCCGCCGTGCGCCAGGAACTGCGGCTGGAACTGCGCACCGCGATCTACCAGGCGTTGCAGACCAATCACAGCGTCGAGGCCAGGCGCGTGCAACTGGAGCGGGACGGGCGCAGCTTCTTTGTCAACATGACCGCGCGGCCGGTCCACGATGCCGAGTCCAACGGCGACTTCGTGCTGATCCTGTTCGACGAGGTAGAGGACAGCATGAGCACGGTGCCCGTGGGCAAAACCGGCGACGGGCGCGACCCGACGATCGCGCGGCTGGAAAGCGAGCTGCGCCGCGTCAAGGAGCGGCTGCAGGCCACCATCGAGCAGGCCGAGACCTCGAACGAGGAATTGAAGGCTTCCAACGAGGAGTTGCAGGCGATCAACGAAGAGCTGCGCTCGGCCACCGCAGAGCTGGAAGCCGGCAAGGAAGCGGCGCTGACGCGGTTGGCCTCGCTCACTGCCCGGCCCGGCGCAACCGATCCCGACGAGGCCCGCGCCGGCCAGCGCGCCGAACGCGGGAGCGACGACTTCCTGGCGGTGGTGTCGCACGAGCTGAAGCATCCGCTCAACCTGATCAGCGCCAGCGCCGAGTTGATCAGCCGCTCGCCCGACGCGCGCGGCAACGCCGTGATCCAGCGCGCCGCCGCCACGATCCGGCGGACCGTGATTGGCCAGGCGCATATCATCGACGACCTGCTCGACATGTCGCGCCTGCGCACCGGCAAGCTGTCGATCGCGCGCGCGCCGGTGGACTGGGCCGAAGTGGTCGACCGGGTCTGCAACGCCATCGAGGAAGATGCCGCGCGCAAGGGCATCAAACTGGAGCGCTCGCTGCCGCCACAGCGGCTGGTGATCGATGCAGACCTGACGCGCGTCGAGCAGATCGTGTGGAACCTGGTCAGCAATGCGCTCAAGTACACCGGTGACGGCGGCATCATCACTGTGACGCTGGACCGTGCCGACGGTGATGCGGTGCTGGCGGTGCGCGATACCGGCGTGGGCATCGAGCCGCAGAGCCTGCCGCATATCTTCGACATGTTCCGCCAGGGCACCTCTCCCACCGCGCGCCAGGGTGGCCTTGGCATCGGGCTGTCGCTGGTGCGCGAACTGGTCTCGATGCAGGGCGGTACGGTGCGTGCGGCATCCGCCGGCCTCGGACATGGTGCGGTCTTCACGGTCACCTTCCCGCTGCGCGAGGATATCGCCGCCAATGCCGTACCAGCGCCCGCACCGTCACTGCCGCTGGGCGGCACCGGGATCCTGCTGGTCGACGACGATCCCGGCACGGTCGAGACGTTCAAGCTGCTGCTCGAAATGGAGGGCGCCAGCGTAACGGTCGCCACCAGCGGGCAGGAGGCGCTGGACTGGCTGGCACACCATCCGGCGGATCTGCTGCTCTCCGACATCGGCATGCCGGGCATGTCGGGCCTGGACGTCATCCGCGCCATCCGCCTGCAGCCGCACCTGAACGCGCTGACGGCGATCGCGCTGAGCGGCTATGGGCGCCCGGACGATGTCCGGCAGTCGATGCAGGCAGGCTTTGACGCACACCTGACCAAGCCGGTGTCGCTCCAGGCGCTGCTTGACGCCATCCGGGACCTGCGCGCGGTGTAAGGTCCCCGGAACAAGGCCCACAGCCGCCGTACGGTGGGCAGGGATCGTTGCACGGGCATGGCACGGGCGGCAAGTACCAGCCGTACCCCGCGGATTTACGCGCATCGTTGCAATATTCCCCGCCAGCGCGGTGCCGCCCCTGCGCCGTGCCGGGCCTGCCGCGCTGGCCCGCGCCTGGAACGCAACTTGCAGCGCATTCAATGAGCGCGCGAGCGCAACCAGACCCGGGGATCGCGCCCCGCCATGCCTGCCCATGCAGGGACGGCGCGGTCTCCCCCAATGCCATGACCACTTTCCTGCAAGGCGAAACGGCTATAGCCGCGGGCGGCGCCGCTGACGCGCCGTTGGCCCCAGCCGCTGTGCTGCAACCGGCTGCCGGCGCCCCGCATCCTGCGCGTCCTACACTGTTCCTGGAGACGCTGCTTGCCACCCGCCTGGAATTGCTGAGCCGCGAGCGCGCATGGCCGCCGCAAACGCTCGCGCAACGGCAGGCCGTACTTCTGGGTCTGTGGGGGAACCGGCCCGACGGATTGTTCGAGCAGCACGGCACCGCCGACGGGATCAGCCAGTGCCTGCGCGAAGCCTTTGCCTTCGCCGAGGAAGGCAAGAAGGCGCAGGCCGCGATGGCGCTCAAGCGCGCCTACTTTCTGGTCTGCTGCACCGTCTCGGCCGGCACGCGCGCGCGCGCACATACGGGCGCGCCCTCCGGCGGTCACGGGCAGGCCTGATTCGCCCAGGAGCGCGGCCGCCGGCCTGGCCGGCCACCATGCGCAGCGTCTTGTGCCATTCGGCGACGAAAGGCGACGAAACGACGTGGCGGCGGCAATGGTGATTCGATGGTGACTGACATAGCCGGCCCGGTAACGGTGATCGCTCCGCACCTGGACGACGCGGTGTTCAGCTGCGGCGGCCTGATCGCCGCGGTACGCGGCACGCGCGTGGTGACTGTCCTGGCCGGCGTCCCGCCCGCGGGCATGGCGGCGCCGGACTGGGACCGCAACGCGGGCTTCGACAGCGCCGAGCAGGCAGTGCTCGCGCGCCGGCGCGAGGATAGCCGCGCGCTCGGCATGCTGGACGCGCATCCGGTCTGGCTTGAGTTCTGGGACGGCCAGTACGGCCGCCGCCACACGCCGCGCGAGCTCGCCGACGGCCTGGAGCGCGTCTTGCTTGCGCAGACCGAAGGCCTGGTGGTCGCGCCGCTTGGCCTGTTCCACACCGACCACGTGCTGGTGCACGACGCCTGCCGGCTGCTGATGCAGGCGGCCCAGACACGCGCGGGTGCCTGGAGCGCGCTGCTGGAACCTTCGTCTCCGCACGCGGCACCCAACCCGCAGGTGCAGTGGCTCTACTACGAGGACGCGATCCACCGCCGGCGGCCAGGGGTATTGCAGGAGCGGCTGGCCGAATGCCTGCGTGCCGGGCTGCAAGCGACGCCGGTCAACCTGCCGGTCGGACAGTACCTCGCGCAGAAGAGCTACGCGATCAATGCGTACCAGAGCCAGCTGCAGATGTTCGGCGAAGCGCAGCTGTGCGACCTGTGCGCGCCAGAGCGTTACTGGTCGCTGTCTGCCGCAGGCCCCACACAAGGCTGAAGCACCGGCCTCCCTTTCTGTTCCCCGATATTGAATGCCTGCTGACGATGCCTTGCATGGCGCGGAACCTGCTGCGCACCCGCTAGCGGGCTATGCGTCCCGCACCGCCCTGCCATCGATGCCATGCCCGAGCGCAAGAAACCCCCGGTCAGCCATGCCGAACTGAATGAATGCCGGCGTTGCCCGCTATGGCGCAACGCCACGCAGGGGGTGCCGGGTGCGGGCGCGCCGCGCGCGCGCATCATGCTGGTGGGCGAACAGCCGGGATCGCAGGAAGACCTGCAAGGCTCGCCCTTCGTGGGTCCCGCGGGACACCTGCTGGACGAGGCGCTGGACCAGGCCGGACTGGACCGCGACAAACTGTTCATGACCAACGCGGTCAAGCATTTCAAGTTCGAATTGCGCGGCAAGCGGCGCCTGCACAAGTCGCCCGGGCAGCTGGAGATCGAGGCCTGCCACCTGTGGCTCGAGCGCGAGTTGAAGCAGGTGGATCCCACGATCATCGTCGCGCTGGGCGCGACCGCCGCGCGCGCGGTGCTCGGTCGCAAGAGCGTGACACTCGGCACGATGATGGACACACCGGTCGAGCATGAGGGCCGGCTCGTCATCGCCACTTACCACCCGTCGTTCGCGCTGCGCCAGCGCTCCGACGACGCGCGCGCTGCCGCGTTCGATCGCATCGTGCGCAGCCTGCGCGCCGCCGCGAGGCTGGCGCGCGGTGGAGGCTAGGCAGCCCCCCAGGAACGGTTCCCTGTGTGGGCGGGGCGCATCGGGAGGCACCAGCACGCATGACGCTTGTAAGAAACTCCACGCCTTGTAGAAAGCGCGCCATTGCGCCTGCTGCCGGTGCCACGCACGCGCTGCCACGGCGGGTGGCCCGGCCGTGCCGCCATGCCCGCGCTGCTCGAGGCGCGCAGCTGCATCGTCAATGTGTCGACGGTCTCGGGGCGCGCTTTGTCACTGGCGTCAATTTGCCGGTGGATGGCGGACTGATGGCGTCGAACGGACAGCCGAAGCAGGATTGAAGCGGAGGCGAGCGTGCAAGAAAAAAGGGCCTTGCGGCCCTTTTTCATGAGACGGTGATCCGTGGATCAGCCAGCGAAATTCGAGCCGGCGAAGTCCCAGTTCACGACGTTCCAGAATGCCTCGACGTACTTCGGACGGGCATTGCGGTAGTCGATGTAGTAAGCGTGTTCCCACACGTCGCAGGTCAGCAGCGGCTTGGCGTCGGTGGTCAGCGGGGTGGCGGCGTTGGAAGTGGACACCAGGTCCAGCGAGCCATCGGCCTTCTTCACCAGCCAGGCCCAGCCCGAACCGAAGGTGCCGACGGCGGTCTTGGTGAACTCTTCCTTGAACTTGTCGAACGAGCCCCACTTGGCGTTGATGGCGTCAGCCAGCGCGCCGGTCGGCTGGCCGCCGCCGTTGGGCTTCAGCGAATCCCAGTAGAAGGTGTGGTTCCACACCTGGGCAGCGTTGTTGAAGATGCCGCCCGACGACTTCTTGACGATCTCTTCCAGGGTCGCGTTCTCGAACTCGGTGCCCTTGATGAGGTTGTTCAGGTTGGTGACGTAGGTCTGGTGGTGCTTGTCATGATGGAACTCCAGCGTCTCCTTGGAGATGTGCGGAGCCAGGGCATCATGCGCGTACGGAAGCGGGGGGAGCTTGTGTTCCATTGTTCTGTCTCTGTGGGTTGGGGTTGTGGGGTCCGGAACTGTCGATTGTAGGGGACTTGGAATACCCACGCAAACCGCGGGCCTATGCCCCCTGCTTCGATGTTAGTTTGTCCGGGCGCGGGTTTCCGGGGGTTTTCCGCGCCCTTCCCCAAGCGCTTCCCAAGCGTTCCCCGGGGCGCGGATCGGACTCGTTGCGGACATGCGCGCGCTCAGAATTCAGGCAGCTTCGGCTGCACGCCGGCGATCGACAGGTCGGCAACGCCCTCGGCCAGGTGGGCCTCGACCACGCTGCCCGGGCGGATTTCAGTGGGCGAGCGCAGCGCGCGTCCGCGCTGGTCGAGCAGCACCGCGTAGCCGCGTTCGAGCGTGCGCTGCGGCGCCAGCAACTCCAGCGCACCGGCCGCGCGCGCCAGGCGCTGGCCGGCGCGCTCGTGGCGGCGCGCGGCGGCGGCCTGCAGCCGCTGCCACAACCGCCCCAGGTCGGCCTGTGCGGCGGCGGTGTCGGGCCGGCAGGCGCTCCAGCGCATCGCCAGCACTTGCTGGCGATGCCGCTGCGACACCACGGTGTCGCGCAATGCCGATCGCAAGTGTCGGGCCAGATTGTCTACGCGCGCGCGGCGTTCCTGCAGCTGCGCCTGCGGGCTGCGCACGCGCCGCGCCAGCCAGTCCAGGTGCTGGGCGCGCAAGTCCAGCGTGCGTCGCATCGCCTGCGCCAGCGCATCGCGGCCACGCAGGGTCTGCGCCAGCAGGTGCGAGCGGTCGGGGCTGACCAGTTCGGCCGCGCCGGTCGGCGTGGGCGCGCGCACGTCGGCGACGAAATCGGCAATGGTGAAGTCGGTCTCGTGCCCCACGCCGGAAATCAGCGGCAGCGCGCAGCGCGCGATCGCGTGCGCCACCGCCTCTTCATTGAACGACCACAGGTCTTCGATGCTGCCCCCGCCGCGGCACAGGATCAGCACCTCGCACTCGCCGCGCGCATCGGCCAGGTCGATCATGTCGGCGATCTTCTGTGCCGCGCCGGCACCCTGCACCGGTACCGGGTAGACCACCACCGGCACATGCGGCGCGCGCCGGCGCAGCGTGGTCAGCACATCGCGCAAGGCGGCAGCCTGCAGCGAGGTGATGACACCGATGGTGCGCGGGTGCGCCGGCACCTGCCGCTTGCGCTCTGGGTCGAAGAGGCCGGCCTGCGCCAGCTTCTCCTTCAGCCTCAGGAAAGCTTCGTACAGGTTGCCCAGCCCGGCGCGGCGCATCGCCTCCACGCCGAGCTGCAATTCGCCACGCGCCTCGTACATCGTGACCACGGCGCGCACCTCGACCGCCTCGCCCTCGCGCGGCTGGAAGTCAACATGCTGGTTGCGGCCGCGGAACATCACGCAGCGGATCTGGGCGCGCGCATCCTTGAGCGAAAAATACCAGTGGCCGCTGGCCGCGCGGGTGAAGTTGGAAATTTCGCCGCGCACCCAGGCCAGGGGAAAGCTTCGCTCCAGCAAGCGGGCGATCGTGTGGTTTAGCTCGCCTACAGGAATGACCTCACGGCCGCTGCGCTGGCCGGTGGAGGAAGCGTCACGCGAAAAGGTGGGCAGGTCAGGCATGGATCACGTCCGGCAAGCGGCGTAAATAGGACATGTCCACAGCATAACCGGTCTGTCAAGGGGGTCCCGTTGGTGGCCCCAGCCCGTCCCACAGCCCGCATCGTTTCGTACAACCCTTTGATTTTTATGAGGTTTATGATTGAAACAAAAATTAGGCAATATAACCAATTCTCTTTTGCATCAACCACTTAGCGGGCGCCGACAGGGCTTGTTCACAAAGTTATCCACAGGAATTCTGGATAAAACGCGGTGTTTACCCGACTTTCCGCCCGCTAAAGGCGCCAAGCGCAACTGGCATCACGCGCCAAGCGGCGTAGCCGTCGCGCCATGCTGCGAACCGGCACTGCACCATGTGGAACGGGCAGTATCGACAGCCCTGCTCAATTTACAGGCAGAAAACTTTTCCGCCTGTCAAATCAATGGGTTAGCCCACCTCTCCAGACTTTATCCACAGGCCATCCACAATTCTCTCCCTGCCCTGTGTGGAAAAGCCGGGGTTTACCCATGCCGAGCGCCGCAGGCCACTTCGGCGGCGTGCCCGCCTGCGTTTGCCTTATTTTTAAGCAACCACAGACCATGCTTTAAAAATCAAAGGCTTAGGCGCCTTCTCCGATACCTGTCCACAACCGCTCCACAATGCTGTCCCGCACTAGTGTGGAAGACCCCACCGATCCGCGCCGCAGCGCATGGACGCGGTACGCGGCAGCGTCAAACTGGGTTTTCCACCGGTGTGCGGCATGCGCCTCGGGCATCCTCGCACCCGCCTGCACAATTTTTAAGCAGGGCTTGGCTTCCTCTTGCGAATCAAGGACTTGGATCGCTTGTCAGGCGGCTTTCCACAATCGATCCACAGCACTGTCCCTGCTCCCTGTGGAAAGCCGCCGGCGACATCACCCAGCGCCGATGCGCGCCCGAGACAGCCGGCCCGGCCGTCGCTTGCCGCGCGGCAGGCCGCGGGGTAGAGTTGCGCCTGATTTTTCAGAGCAATGCCGGAGCGCTGCCTGCTGACGCGCCTCAAGGCATGCCGACCAGCTGGTTGGGGTTTCTTTACTGGGTTGTCGATCCCGGGGGTCCAATTGTTTTCCATCATTCAAGCGGCCGGCTGGCCGATCTGGCCGCTGTTGCTGGCCTCGGTCCTCGCGCTGGCGCTGGTCGTCGAACGTTTCCTGTCGCTCAAGCGCAGCAAGGTGCTGCCGCCCCGGCTCTATGAAGAAGCGCTGGCCGCTGCGCAGCAGCGCCGGGCCACGCCGGAAGTGGTCAACACGCTGGAACAGAATTCGCCGCTCGGCCGGGTGCTGGCCGCAGGCCTGCGCCATGTGGTGCTGCAGCCTCACACTTCGCGCGATGCCGCCAAGGACGTGGTCGAGGAAGCCGGCCGCGTGGTTGCGCACGAGCTGGAGCGCTACCTGAACGCGCTCGGCACGATCGCCTCGGTCGCGCCGCTGATGGGCCTGCTCGGCACCGTGATCGGCATGATCGAGATCTTCGGCAGCCAGGGTGGCACCGGCGCCAATCCGGAACAGCTGGCGCACGGCATCTCGGTGGCGCTGTACAACACCGCCTTCGGCCTGATCGTGGCGATCCCGGCGCTGATCTTCTGGCGCTACTTCCGCCGCCGCGTGGACGACTACGTGGCCGAGCTGGAATTCCGCGCCACCGCGTTCCTGGACGCGATCCTGCCGCAACGCCGCAGCTGATCCCGGATCAAGCCATGCGATTCCGTTCCCGCCAGCGGCGCGAAGAGCCGGAGATCAACCTGATCCCGCTGATCGACGTGCTGCTCGTGATCCTGATCTTCCTGATGATCACGACCACGTACTCGCGCTTTACCGAGCTGCAGATCCAGCTGCCCACCGCCGACGCCGAGCGCGCCCAGCAGCGGCCGCACGAGATCGTGGTGTCGGTGTCCTCGCGCGGGGTCTACTCGGTCAACAAGCAGGTGCTGGAGCAGAAGGACGTGACCAGCCTGGCCGACCGCCTGCGCGCCGCGTCGGGGCCCGCAGGCAACGGCCAGCCGCCGGTGGTGATCGTCAACGCCGACGCGCAGGCCAGCCACCAGGCGGTCGTGAACGTGATGGAGGCCGCGCGGCTGGCCGGGCTGTCGCGCCTGACTTTCGCCACGCAGAGCTCGCAACCGCGCTGAGCGCTGCTCTCCCTCGGGGGCAGCGCAAGGGTCAGGCTTGCCCCATGCGCTGCGCAGTGCCCATAATGGGCGGATCCGCCGGTGTTCGCCGATCCTCCCTTCCTTCTCTTCCTCCCATTCGGGCGCGAACTCCCGGGCGCACTACAATCCCATCCCATCCACGTCCTGAACGACCCGCCGCGTCCATGCCCGCTCCCCGCCATGCCCTCGCCGACTTCGTGACCGCCCAGTGGCAGCGCCGCGGCTGGTTTGCCTGGGTCATGCTGCCCTTCTCGCTGCTGTTCGGGCTGGTGGCCCGCGTGCGCCGGCACGGCTACCAGCGCGGCTGGTTCAAATCCACGCGGCTGCCGATGCCGGTGGTGGTGGTCGGCAACGTCACCGTGGGCGGCACCGGCAAGACGCCGGCCGTGATCGCGCTGGCGCGCGCGCTGACCGAGGCCGGGCTGCGGCCCGGCGTGGTGTCGCGCGGCTATGGCGTCGAACTGAAGCATCCGCGCCGGGTCAAGCCGACCTCGCAGGCCAGCGACGTCGGCGACGAGCCGCTGCTGATCGCGCGCGCCACCGATGTGCCGGTATGGGTGTACCCGGACCGCGCGCTGTGCGCGCAGACCATGCTGGTGTCGCACCCCGGCGTCAATGTGCTGCTGCTCGACGACGGCCTGCAGCACTACAAGCTGCAGCGCGACTTCGAAATCGTGATGTTCGACACGCGCATGGGCGGCAACGGCCTGATGCTGCCGGCTGGCCCGCTGCGCGAGCCGCTGACGCGCCCGCGCGACGCCACGCTGATCAACGATCCCAACTTCCGCGCCACGCCTGACCGCCCCGGCGTGTACGGCATGCGGCTGGAGCTGGAAGACGCGTGGCAGCTGAACGACCCGACCATGGCGCGGCCGGTTTCCGCCTTTGCTGGCCGGCGCGTGCTGGCCGCGGCGGGCATCGGCAACCCCGAGCGCTTCTTCGCCAGCCTGCGCGGCGCGGGCCTGTCGCCGAAGACGCTGCCGCTGCCCGACCACTATGACTTCGCCGACGACCCCTTTGCCGGCAACGCCGACGCGCTCGATGCGGACGTGATCCTGATCACCGAAAAGGATGCCGTAAAATGCGAGCGCTTCGACGACCCGCGCATCTGGGTCGTGCCTACCAGGCCGGTGATCGACGCGGGCCTGATCGACAAAATCCGCAGCGCCGTGCTGGCGCATATCAACACGGCACCGACCGCGCAGTCCGCGGCGGCCACGTCCGGCAGCGCCGGGCGCAACGAGGAACACCGAGATGGACAACCGGCTGCTTGAAATCCTGGTCTGCCCGCTGTGCAAGGGCAAGCTGGAATACGACCGCGCCGCGCAGGAACTGATCTGCCACGCAGACAAGCTGGCATACCCGATCCGCGATGGCATCCCCGTGATGCTGGCCGACGAAGCGCGCCAGTCGGTGCCGGGGCGTGTCATCGACCCGGACACGCCGGCGAACGGCAACTGAGGACAACTGAGTCAGCACCATGACCGTCCCGGCCTTCACCGTCGTCATCCCCGCACGGCTCGCTTCGACCCGCCTGCCTGACAAGCCGCTGGCCGATATCGGCGGACGCCCGATGATCGTGCGCGTCGCCGAGCGCGCCCACGCCTCGTCGGCCCAGCGGACCGTGGTCGCCACCGATGCCCCGGCAGTGGCCAGGGCCTGCGCCGACCACGGTATCGAAGCCGTGCTGACCCGCGCCGACCACCCGTCCGGCACCGACCGCCTGGCCGAAGTCGCCGCGCAACTTGGCCTGGCCGACGACGCGATCGTGGTCAACGTGCAGGGCGACGAACCGCTGATCGAGCCGTCGCTGATCGACGAGGTGGCGCTGCACCTGGCGCACCACGCCGACTGCGCCATCGCCACCGCGGCACACCCGCTGCACGAGATCGCCGAGGTCTTCAATCCCAACGTGGTCAAGGTAGTCTGCGACGCCACCGGCCGCGCGCTGTACTTCTCGCGCGCGCCGATCCCGTGGGCGCGCGACGCCTGGTCCGGCGTCCCCGCCGCCCCGGCCGCCACGGCCCAGGTGCCGCTGCCGGCCATGCCGGTGCTGCGCCATATCGGCCTGTACGCCTATCGCGCCGGCTTCCTGCGCCGCTTCCCGACGCTGCCGGCCGCGCCGCTGGAGCAGACCGAGGCGCTGGAGCAGCTGCGCGCCATGTGGCATGGAGAGCGCATCGCGGTGCTCGAAACCAGCGCCGCGCCAGCGCCCGGCGTCGACACCCCGGCCGACCTGGAGCGCGTCCGCGCCCTTTGGGCCGGGTCGATGGCACAGGACGGACCCTGATCGCCATCCTGGGCGCCACCCGATGGGGCCAGCCGCCCGCTCAGGTTCAAACTGCTGCAACCTGACCCGGGGGGCGGATTTCAGGCCGAATTCGCGCCGCCTCATGGCATAATGCTTGCCGATACAGGGCCGCCCCGGCTGTGCGCCAACGCGCCGCCGGCCAAGGCTCGGTGGGGAGATAAAGATAGAGCCCGACTGGTGTGCCGCGCCGCCATCCCCCTGGCAGCCGCCGCCGGACGTCCGCGTGGGCCGTGCCCGCGCCAGATGCCGTCATCATCCGAACAAGACAGCAGTAAGTCTTGCGTCAAGTTGCGGCATTACCCTCCTTCTGATCTCCCGCCATACCAGATTCAAAACTCTGAGGACCCGTAAATGCGTTTGATCCTGTTGGGCGCGCCTGGCGCCGGCAAAGGCACGCAAGCCAAGTTCATCTGCGAGAAGTTCGGCATTCCGCAAATCTCCACCGGCGACATGCTGCGCGCGGCGGTGAAGGCGGGCACCCCCCTGGGCGTGGAAGCCAAGAAGGTCATGGATGCAGGCGGGCTGGTGTCGGATGACATCATCATCGGCCTGGTGAAGGACCGGCTGAAGCAGGACGACTGCAAGAACGGCTACCTGTTCGACGGCTTCCCGCGCACCATCCCGCAAGCCGAGGCGATGAAGGAAGCCGGCGTCGCGATCGACTACGTGCTGGAAATCGACGTGCCGTTCGACGCCATCATCGAGCGCATGAGCGGCCGCCGCGTCCATGTGGCATCGGGCCGTACCTACCACGTCAAGTACAACCCGCCCAAGGCCGACGGCATCGACGACGAAACCGGCGAAGCGCTGATCCAGCGCGACGACGACAAGGAAGAAACCGTCAAGAAGCGCCTGGACGTGTACTCGCAGCAAACCCGCCCGCTGGTCGACTACTACTCGGACTGGGCCGCCAAGGGCGATGCCGGTGCGAAGGTAGCGCCGCCGAAGTACCGGAAGATCTCCGGCGTCGGCAACGTCGACGAAATTACCGCGCAAGTGTTTGACGCGCTGAAGTAATCGGTAGTCGAGACCACGACAAAAAAAGCGGCCCAAGGGCCGCTTTTTCTTTGGGGTCGCACACCGCGCAGCCGAAGGCATTCCCGCCATGCCGCCAGCAGCGGCCATATCCCATAACCGCCAGCCCCCCCAAAATCCCCCCAAACGACAGTCCCAAAACCCTTGCACATCAACTCCCACCTCGTACAATGGTTGACGTTTACGTAAACGGAAATACCAGCAAGATCAAAGGAGACAACCCACAATGCAAATCCAAGACAACGTATTCATCATCACCGGCGGCGCCTCCGGCCTGGGCGCCGGCACCGCCCGCATGCTCGCCGAAGCCGGCGCCAAAGTCGTCATCGCCGACCTCAACGAGCAAGCCGGCCAAACCCTCGCCACCGAACTGAACGGCCAATTCATCCGCTGCGACGTCACCTCCGAAGCTGACGGCCAGGCCGTGGTCGCCGCCGCCCAGGCACTGGGCCGCCTGTCAGGCATCATCAACTGCGCCGGCATCGCCACCGCCAACAAGACGGTCGGCAAGAACGGCCCGCATCCGCTGGATGCCTTCGACAAGACCGTCCGCATCAACCTGATCGGCACTTTCAACATGATCCGCCTGGCCGCCGCCGCCATGGTCCAGAACACCCCCGACAGCGAAGGCGAGCGCGGCGTGATCATCAATACTGCCTCGGTGGCCGCATTCGATGGCCAGATCGGACAAGCCGCCTATGCGGCCTCCAAGGGCGGTGTAGTCGCCATGACCCTGGCCATCGCCCGCGACCTGTCCCGCGACGGCGTCCGCTGCATGACCATTGCCCCGGGGATCTTTGAAACGCCCATGCTGCTCGGCATGCCGCAGGAAGTGCAGGACGCCCTCGGCAGGATGGTGCCGTTCCCCCCGCGCCTGGGCCGCCCGGCCGAATACGCCAAGCTGGCACGCGCAATCATCGAGAACACGATGATGAACGGTGAAGTGATCCGCCTCGACGGCGCGATCCGGATGCAGCCGAAGTAACAGGCAGCGGCCGCTCAGCCCGGCAGCAGCATCACCAGCATCAGCCCCGGCGCCGCCGCCGGCACCAGCGTCAGCTGCTCGAACTGCAGCGCCCCCAGCTGCGGGTGCCGGAACCCCCGGCGCCCGCCCTCGCGGTCTTCCACATCCTGCGACAGCCAGGCATCACGGAAGGCCGCGCTCTCCCCCATCAGCCCATCGATCAATGCGCGCGTCGGCGCCTCGTCGGCGTGGCGGATGCTGTGCGCGCGGAATTCGGCCACCAGCCGCGCGGCGCGGTGCGGCCAGTCTTCCACCAGCGCCTGCAGCACCGGCGACAGGAACATCGCGCGCAGCAGGTTGCGCTCGCCACTGGCGGCATCGAGCCAGCCGGTGAACAGCCGCGCCGCTGCGTCGTTCCAGGCCAGCGCGGTCCATTGCCGGTCGAGCAGGTAAGCCGGGCCGGCGATCGCATCCACGCTGGCCAGCACGGTCGCCGGCACGGTTTCGTCGGCGGCCTGCTGCGGGTCACGGCGTCCGGCCAGTTCGAACAGGTAGGCGCGTTCGGCGCGCGACAGCCGCAGCGCCGCTGCCAGGCTGGCTAAAGCGCGCGCCGACAGCGAAACCGGACGGCCCTGCTCCAGCCATGTCACCCAGGTAGCGCTCAGCCCCGCCAGTTGCGCCACCTCTTCGCGCCGCAAGCCAGGCGTACGGCGGCGGCGGCCCGGCGCAAGCCCGACGTCGGCGGGCGCCAGCCGCTCGCGGTGCGCGCGCAGGAAGGCACCCAACACGGCTTCACGGGTAGATTGCGCGGGGAATTCGGAGATGGGAGCGGAGGCTGACATCACAGGCTGGTGGCGCTTATACCAGGATAAAAGGATAACTTGTACCGGGAATACGAGCCGCCTACAGTATGCCGAACCCGCCTCGCGGGCAACCCTCTCCACAAGAAAGGCCAAGGAGCCAGCCATGCAACAACAGGAACTCGTCGCCGCGCAGTTCGGCGCCGCCGCCAGCGCGTACCTCACCAGCGCCGTCCATGCCAGCGGCGCCGACCTGCAGCAACTGAAGGACGAACTGGCCGCGCTGATCCCGGAAGGCAACCGGCCGCGCAGCCGCGTGCTCGACCTCGGCTGCGGCGCCGGCCACGCCAGCTTTGCCGCGGCGGCGGTTGCAGGCGAAGTGACGGCTTACGACCTGTCGGCCGACATGCTGGCTGTGGTGGAAGGCGCGGCACGGGATCGGGGGCTGGCCAACGTTCGCACGCGCCAGGGCGCGGCCGAGCAACTGCCGTTTGACGACGCCAGCTTCTGCGCTGTGGTCTCGCGCATGAGCGCCCACCACTGGCGCGACGTCCCGGCGGCGCTGGCCGAGGTGCGCCGCGTGCTCAAGCCGGGCGGCAAGGTGGTACTGATCGATATCGCCGGGTCCGACGATCCGTTGCGCGATACCTGGCTGCAGTCGGCCGAACTGCTGCGCGATCCGTCGCATGTGCGCGACTACACGCCGGCCGGCTGGCGCGCACTGTTCGAGGCGGCGGGCTTTGCCGCGCCGGGCGTCAGCGTATCCGAGCCGTGGCGCATCGGCATCGAGTTCGAAAGCTGGGTCCAGCGCATGCGCACGCCGCCCGTGGCGGTGGCGGCAATCCGCCACCTGTGGCAGGTCGCGCCGGCCGAAGTGCGGGAGCACTATCGGATCCAGGCCGACGGGAGCTTTGAACTGGAGGCGGTGATGGTCACCGCGCGCTGACCGCCCACGAAGCCAGCGTTCAGGCTGCGGCGTCCATCCCGGGCGCCTCGGCGCGCAACGTCAGGCGCCGCACCAGCGCCCACACCGCCGCCGCGGCCGGCGACAGCGAGCGGTCCTCCCGGCAGACCATGACAATGCTGCGCTCCTCGCGCGGCACCAGCGGCCGCCACACCAGGGGCGACGCCGCCGGCAGCGGCAGCGAGAACGAAGGCAGCACCGAGGCGCCGATGCCGGCCTCGACCATGCCAAATACGCTGGCCGAGTGCCCCAGCTCCTGCACCACCTGCGGTGCCACGCCGTGGCGGCTGAAGATGCGGTCGATCAGCGGCCGGCTGCCCGAGGCAAAGTCCAGCAGCACCAGCCGCATGCCGTGCAGCGCCGACCATGGCACCGACGGCGACTGCGCCAGCGGGTGGTCGCGCCGGCACACAAAGCAGAACGGGTCAGTCGCCACCGGCTCCACCACCAGCCCTTCACGCACCAGCGGATCGATCAGCACGCCGAAGTCGACCGCGCCGGCCCGCACCTGCTCCAGGCCGTCAGCCTGCACGTTGTCGCGCACCGTCAGGCGGATATCGGGATATTGCGCGGCACAGGCAGCCACATACATCGGCATCAACCGCGCCGAAATGGTCGGAGCTCCGGCTATGACTACACGACCCCGATAGCGTTCACCTAACTGACGCGTCTCTTCCAGGGTATCGTCGAGCTGGTTGAGCAGGCGCTCCAGGGCAGGCACCAGGGCATGGCCGGCGTCGGTCAACACCACCTCACGCGTGGTCCGGTCCAGCAACCGTACGCCAAGTGCCTCTTCCAGCTCTGCCACGCCCCGGCTGACCGCCGGCTGGGTCAGGCCGACCAGGTCGGCGGCGCGGCTGAAGCCGCCGCTGCTGGCCACCGCCAGGAAGACGCGCAGCTGGCGTAGTGTGTAATTCATGCAACGACCGGATAAATAGATTCTATAAATGAATTTGCATTCTAGACCCGGCTGGCGTCCAATACTAGGCAAAACCCTAACCAACCGCAGTCATGTCCCGTCTTTTTGCCAAGCTCAAGAAACTCTATGACCTGATCGACGGCTTCGTCCTCATCATGCTGACCGCCATCGCGATCGCCCTGGCGGCCCCGGAAATCGGCACCGGCAAGGGCCCGCTGCACCTTGGCGTGGTCACCAGCGTGGGCGTGGCACTGGTCTTTTTCCTGCATGGCGCGGCACTGTCGCGCGACAAGCTGGTGGCGGGCGCCAAGAACTGGCGCCTGCATGCGTTCGTGCAGTCGTTCACCTACGTGGTGTTCCCGGTGGTCGGCGCGCTGCTGATGCTGGCCCTGCACAACACGCTGCCGCCGGACCTGCTGCTGGGCGTGTTCTTCCTGTGCGCGCTGCCTTCTACGGTGTCGTCGTCGGTGGCCATGACCTCGATGGCGCGTGGCAATGTGTCGGGCGCGATCTTCAACGCCACCATCTCGGGCCTGATCGGCATGCTGGTCACGCCGCTGCTGATGGGGCTGGTGATCAGCGCCAGCGGCGCGTCGATGCCGCTGGGCAAGGCGCTTACCGGCGTGGCGCTGCAATTGCTGCTGCCGTTCGCGCTGGGCCAGCTGCTGCGTCCGCTGATCGGCAACTGGCTGGCGAAGAAGAAGCAGATCACCACCAAGATCGACCGTGGCGTGATCGTGCTGATCGTCTACTCGTCGTTCTGCGATGCCACCGCCGAAGGCCTGTGGCACCAGTACCAGTGGCAGACCATCGGTGCGGTGATGCTGATCGCCGCGGTGCTGCTGTTCGTGGTGCTGGGCTTCACCACGCTGACCGCGCGGCGGATGGGGTTCTCGGTCGAGGACGAGATCACCGCGGTGTTCTGCGGCTCGAAGAAGAGCCTGGCCAACGGCATCCCGATGGCGAAGATCCTGTTTGCCGGCCATCCCGCGCTGGGGCTGCTGGTGCTGCCGCTGATGGTTTATCACCAGTTGCAGCTGATCGTCTGCTCGGTGATCGCCGCGCGCTATGCCAATCGGGATGCGCTGCTGGAGGATCGCGCGGCGGCGCGGGCGTAAGGTGCCGCAGTCGTAAAAAAACCGGGGCAAACCCCGGTTTTTTTGTGTCCGTTCCGATCACACCGACGGATTCTTCGACAACGGCGGATTCTTCGCAAAATACGCCTTGATCCCACGCAGGATGGCATTCGCCAGCTGCTCCTGGTGCGCGCTGTCGTTGAGCTTGCGCTCCTCGGCGGGGTTGCTGATAAACGCGGTCTCGATCAGGATCGACGGGATATCCGGCGCCTTGAGCACCGCAAACCCGGCCTGCTCCACACTCCCCTTGTGCAGCCGGTTGATGCCGCCGATCTCGCCCAGCACGGACTTGCCGACCTGCAGGCTGTCATTGATCTGCGCGGTGGTGGACAGGTCCAGCAACACGCGCGCGACCTGCGCATCCTTGTTGCCCATGTTGGCGCCACCGATCAGGTCAGCGGCGTTTTCCTTGTTGGCCAGCCAGCGCGCCGCGGAACTGGACGCGCCACGCTCGGACAATGCGAACACCGACGCACCATTGGCCTCCGGCGACAGGAAGGCATCCGCGTGGATCGACACGAACAGGTCGGCCTGCACCCGTCGCGCCTTCTGCACGCGCACGTTCAATGGCACGAAGAAATCCGCATCGCGCGTCATCATCGCGCGCATATTGGGCTGGGCGTCGATCTTGGCGCGCAGCCGGTGCGCGATCTGCAGCACCACGTCCTTCTCGCGCGAACCAGCGGCGCCGATCGCGCCGGGGTCTTCGCCGCCGTGGCCGGGATCCAGGGCCACCGTCAGCAGGCGGCGCATCTTGAACGGGCGCTCGGCAGTCGGGTTGTCGCGCGCGACCGGCGGCACCACGGGGGCATCCGGCTTCGGCACCATGGGGGCCGACGGCCTGGGCCGGGCGGCAACCACCGGGGGTGGCGGCGCAGTCGTGGCCGGCACGTCGCCCTTCTCGTCGAACTTGCGCACCAGCGCGCCGATGGCATCTTCCTCGGCGCCAGCCGGGGCACCGGCAATGCTGTCCGGACCCGGCGCGGGGTCCGAGGTGGCGAAGCGGCGCTGCTTGTCCTCGGTGTCGCGCACCAGTTTCCACAGCGGGTCGGGCGGGTTGACCGGGTACAGGTCGAACACCAGCCGGTTGCGGTAGGTGCCGATCGGCAACAGCGTGAACACCTGCGGCGCCACGCTCTCCTTCAGGTCGAACACCATGCGCACCACGCGCGGGCGGTTCTGGCCGACGCGCACGGTCTGGATATAGGGGTCGTTGGGGGTGATCTTGGCCACCAGCTCGCGCAGCGTGGGCGAGAGGTCCAGGCCATCGATGTCGACCACCAGCCTGTCCGGATCGCGAATCATCTGGTGCACCGCAGACAGCGGCGCATCGGATTCGATGGTGACGCGGGTGTAGTCCTCGGCCGGCCACACGCGCACCGCGACGATGCCGGCGCCGAACGCGATCTGCGGGCCGGCGAGCGTCAGCACGGCCGTGCCCGCGCCCAGCTTCAGTGCCTGCGCCATCCATTTGCGGCGCGCCTGCAGCAGGCCGTCGGGTCCATCGGGGCGGTCGGTGGCAAGTCGCTTGATCAGCATGCGTTCAGCAAGGTAAGTCCAGTGTGAGTATAGGCGCGCAACGTCGCGATTCGTCGCTCCCCGGCATCGTTTTCGCTGTCGTCCGGCGGTGTCATGTCCGATTGGAGCAACACATGCAGGTCGGGTTCCCCGAGCAGCCGCCCCGCCTTCTCCGGCCATTCGACCAGGTTGAAGGCAGGTTCGGCAAAACAGTCGCGGAAACCTGCGTCTATCCACTCCTCCGGATCGGCGAAGCGGTACAGGTCGAAGTGGTAGACCGTCAGCGGCGAGCCGTCGGCGCGGGCCACCTCGTAGGGCTCGCACAGCGTGTAGGTGGGGCTGCGGACCTTGCCCGCATGGCCGAGCGCGCGCAGCACCGCGCGCGACAGCGTGGTCTTGCCGGCGCCAAGGTCGCCGGACAACTGCACATGCACCGTGCGCGGCGGCATGGCCTGCACCGTGGCGGCCAGCGCGGCGCCCAGGCGCGCGGTGGCGGCTTCGTCGGGCAGCGTCAGGGTGCGTTCTTCGAGCAAGGGCATTGCGTACAATTCAGGGATGATCGACCCAGCAGTCAAGCCGCCGGCCAGCGCGCCAGGCGCGCATAGTGTTCCCGCAAGCGCTCCAGGGCAATCCGGCCAGGCCGGCCAGGCCAACCCCGAGGAGCTGGCGGCGCTTGCGGAATCTATCCGCGAATGGGGCGCCGCGCTGGGTTTTGCGTCGGTGCGCATCGCCGACGTCGATCTTGGCCACGCCGAGCCGGGGCTTCTGGCATGGCTGGAGCAGGGTTATCACGGCGACATGGATTATATGGCGAACCACGGCTTGCGGCGCGCCCGTCCGGCCGAACTGGTGCCGGGCACGGTACGCGCCATCGTCGCGCGCATGCCCTATGTCCCTGCTGCCGAAACCCCACCGGGCGCGCCCGACTGGCGCCGGCGCGAACTGGCGCGGCTGGGCGATCCGGCCACGGCGGTGGTGTCGCTGTACGCGCGCGGCCGCGACTATCACAAGGTCCTGCGCAGCCGTCTCCAGCAGTTGGCCAGCCGGATCGAGGCCGAAATCGGCAAATTCGGCTACCGTGTCTTCACCGATTCCGCGCCGGTGATGGAAGTGGCGCTGGCCAGCCAGGGCGGACTCGGCTGGCGCGGCAAGCATACGCTGCTGCTCGACCGCGACGGGGGCTCGATGTTCTTCCTGGGCGAGATCCTGGTAGATATCCCGTTGCCGGCCGATGCGCCCGAACCGGGCCACTGCGGCAATTGCCACCGCTGCCTCGACATCTGCCCCACGCGCGCCATCGTTGCGCCCTACCGGCTCGATGCGCGCCGCTGCATCTCCTACCTGACCATCGAGCACAAGGGCCCGATCCCGGCCGAATTCCGCGCGCCGATGGGCAACCGTGTCTACGGCTGCGACGACTGCCAGCTGGCCTGCCCGTGGAACAAGTTCGCGCACGTGGCCAGCGTGCCGGACTTCGATGTGCGCAACGGCCTGGACGCGCCCGACATGGTGGCGCTGTTCCAGTGGACCGAGGACGAGTTCAACCAGCGCCTGGAAGGCAGCCCGATCCGGCGCATCGGCCATGAGCGCTGGCTGCGCAACCTGGCGGTGGGACTGGGTAACAGCCTGCGCGTGGCGCTGTCGGGCACGCGCGCGGAAGACGCGGCACTGGCCGCGCGCATCCGCGCCGCCTTGCAGGCGGCGCGCGAGTCCGCTTCGCCTTTGGTGCTGGAGCATATCGACTGGGCGCTCGCGCAGGGCGAGCCGGCACGCACTGGCTGACCGAATTTGGCTGACCGAATCTGGCTGGCCGGACCTCGCTGACCGGACCTAGCTGACCAGCGCCAGCCACAGCGGCGTGGTGACGATGGCCGCCACCGTCATCACAGAAATCGTCGCCGCCACCATCGGCCCGTTGCCGCCCATCCGCACCGCCAGGATATAGGCGCTCGACGCGGTGGGCAGCGAGGCATAGAGCACCACGATCTGGTACTGCAGCGCGGTCAGCGGCAGGTGCCGGCCCACCAGCCAGGCCACGCACGGCATCGCCAGCAGCTTGACCCCGGTCCACCATGCCACCGGCCCGACCGTGCCGGTCGCCCCGCTCATCTGCAAACCGGCGCCCACCGTCATCAGCCCCAGCGCGGTCGAGGCCGAGCCAAGCCGGTTCAGCGTCATCGCCACCACCTCGGGCGGGTGCAGGCCCAGCAGGTTGGTCACGAGGCCGCCGGCCGTGGCCAGGATCAGCGGGTTGCGCGCCAGCTCCTTCCACAGCGCGGTCTCGCCGTGCCGGGCCAGCGCCCACACCGCCGCCACGTTGCACAGCGGCACGGTGCAGCCGACGATCACCGCCATCAGCGCAAGCCCCTCGCTGCCGCCGAGGCGCGATGCCAGCGCCAGGCCGATGTAGGAATTAAAGCGGAAGGCGGTCTGCAGGCCCGAGGCAAAGCTCAGCGCATCGGGCTTCAGCACCCATTTGACGGCGTAGCCGGCTGCCATGCCCACGGCCATCGCCAGCAGCGCCAGGCCCAGCATCGCCGAGGTCGACGAGAAATCGAAGACGGCGGCATTGGTCGACTGCAGCAGCAGCGCCGGGAACAGCACAAAGTAGACCAGCCGCTCCACTCCGCCCCAGAAGGCGCGGTCGAACGGGGAATAGCGCACCAGCAGCCAGCCGATCAGGATCAGGCTGAAGTCAGGCACCAGCAGGAGAGCAGAAGACATTGTCGTTGTTGTAATGGCGAGGGCACGGCGTGGTAGCTGCCCGGCCTCCGGTCGCGATTCCGGCCGGATGTGGGATGGAAATACGGCCGACGTGCGGGAATGTGCAGACTAGGGCAGATACGGATAGGTATTTTTCCAGATTTAGGTCAGCATGGCATGCCTAGTTGTACGTCCTGCCGCCATGTTGTCCCGCACCCGTTCCGCGCCGCCAGGCCCGGACACCCACCTTCGCTCCCGTTCACGCGCTGGCCTTCACACCGGCCTGCGCTCGCGCGCGGCCGCCCTGCTGGTGATGCTGTGCGCCACCACCGCGGCCGGCGCGATGCCGGCGCGCGCGATCGAGATGGAGGGGATCCGCTTCGATGACGCCGCGCGCGTGGGCGGCAAGGAACTGCAACTCAACGGCACCGCGCTGCGCGCGCGCTTCCTGACCAAGGGCTACGTAGCCGCGCTGTACCTGCAGGAAAAGGCCCGCAACGCGACCGTGGTACTCGGCACGCCCGGCGCCAAGCGGCTACAGTTGCGCATGCTGCGCGAGGCCGAACCGCCTGCCTTTGCCCGCGCCATCCGCCAGGGCATCCGCGACAACCACAGCGAATCCCAGGTGCAGGGGCTGTCCGCGCGGCTGGTGCAGTTCGAGCGCACCCTGGGGGAGGTCGGCAACGCGCACAAGGGCGACGTGATCAACCTGGACTTTACCCCGCAGACGGGCACGGTCGTCGCCATCAACGGCACGCCGCGCGGCCGCCCGATCCCCGGCGAAGACTTCTACCAGGCCGTGCTGCGGGTGTTCCTGGGCGACCGCCCGGTCGACCCGGACGTCAAGCGCGGACTGCTCGGCGGCTGACAGGGCCGCATTCTTTTACGCTGCCGCCGCCGTGCCTTTACCTGTGGCACCGCGACGGTTTCTTTGCTTCCGGGCAGCACCCTGCCCGGATTTCTGACGGGAGACATGATCTCATGCAAGCTGGCAAACTCGCCCTGACCCTGGCCCTGGTCGCGGCCACCACCACGGCGCACGCCCAGAGCTTTCCGACCAAGCCGATCCGCCTGATTATTCCGTTCGCACCGGGCGGCACCACCGACATCGTCGGCCGCGGCGCCGCCGACCAGATGAGCCGCATCCTGGGCCAGCCGGTGGTCGTGGAAAACCGCGCCGGCGGGGGCGGCTCGATCGGAGCGGACGCGATCGCCAAGGCGGCGCCGGACGGATACACCATCGGCATCTCGACGGTGTCGACCATGGCCGTGAACCCGGCCTGCAACCCCAAGCTGTCGTACGACCCGATCAAGGACTTCAAGCCCATCACCAACCTGGCCAACGTGGCCAACGTGATCGCGGTGAACCCGAACTTCCCGGCCAAGACCTACAAGGAATTCCTGGCCGTGCTGAAGGCCAACCCGGGCAAGTACTCGTACGCGTCGTCGGGCACCTGCGGCTTCGGCCACATGCTGGGCGAGCAGTTCAAGGTATCGACCAAGACCTTCATGGTCCATATCCCGTACCGCGGCGCGGGCCCGGCGCTGAACGACGTGCTTGCCGGCCAGGTGCCGATCATGGTGGACAACCTGCCGTCGTCGATGCCCTATATCAAGGCCGGCAAGCTGCGCCCGCTGGTGGTGGCCTGGAACAAGCGCCTGGACTCGCTGCCGGACGTGCCGACCTTCGGCGAAATGGGCCTGAAGGAGCCGAACGACCCGGCCTGGTACGGCCTGGTAGCGCCGGCCGGCACGCCTGACGACGTCATCAAGAAGCTGAACGACGCCGCTGTCAAGGCGCTGCAGGACAAGGGCTTCCAGGAGCGCCTGCGCACCGCCGGCGCCGAGCCATCGGGCAATACGCCGGCGCAGCACGCGGCCGAGATCAGGAAAGAGTTCGACAAGATGAAGAACCTGGTGAAGGTGCAGAACATCAAGCTGGAGCAATAAATCCGGCTGCAGCACTTGCCGCTGAGGCCGCCGCCAGGCGGCCTTTTTTCTTGCCAACGCAAAAAGCACTAAAATCCAGCATCCGCCCCAGTTCGACCGCCATGCCTGCCACTTACGATGCCATCCTTTCCGCCCCGTTCGGCAAGGTCGGCGTGCGCACGGACGGCACGCGCATCCGGGCCATCGTGTACCTGCCCGCGCACGTCGAGGCACGCGCGCCGGCCGATGCGCTGACGCGCCAGCTCGTGGCCCGGCTCGAGGCCCAGCTCGACGCGTACTACGCCAACCCCGACGCCCCCTTCGACCTGCCCCTCGCTCCGGCGGGCAGCGATTTCCAGCAGCAGGTCTGGCAGGCGATCGCCGCCGTGCCGCGCGGCGCCACCACCACCTACGGCACCATTGCCGGGGCCATCGGCGCGATGCCGCGCGCGGTGGGCCAGGCTTGCGGCCAGAATCCGTTCCCGATCGTGATCCCCTGCCATCGCGTGGTCTCGGCCCGCGGTATCGGCGGCTTCTCCCATCATGCCGAAGACGGTTTCTACCTCGACGTCAAACGCTGGCTGCTGCGCCATGAAGGCGCCATGCTGATATGAGTGCCGCCGCACCGGTGGCCGCACCGCCAGATCTTGCCGCGGCTCCCAGCGATGCCGACGCGGCGCTGGTCGGCCGCTTCTGCGACGCGCTGTGGCTGGAAGACGGCCTGTCGCAGAACACCATCGACGCGTACCGGCGCGACCTGACCTTGCTGGCCCGCTGGCTGCGCCACGACGGCCACGGCGAGCTGCCGGGCGTGGACGACAGCGTGCTGTCGGCCTATTTCAGCGCACGCCACACACAGACGCGCGCGTCGTCGGCCAACCGGCGGCTGGCGGTGTTCCGGCGCTTCTACCAGTGGGCGTTGCGCGAACACATCGTCGAGGCCGATCCCTGCCTGCTGCTGCGCCCCGCCAAGCAGCCGCCGCGCTACCCCAAGACACTGACCGAGGCGCAGGTCGATGCGCTGCTGGAAGCGCCCGACACCGGCACGCCGCTGGGCCTGCGCGACCGCACCATGCTGGAGCTGATGTATGCCAGCGGCCTGCGCGTGTCCGAGCTGACCCAGATGAAAACCATCGAGATCGGCCTGAACGAGGGCGTGGCGCGCGTGGTCGGCGGCAAGGGCGACAAGGAACGGCTGGTCCCGTTCGGCCAGCAGGCCTCCGACTGGCTGCGCCGCTACCTCGCCAGCGCCCGTCCCGCGCTGCTGGCCGGGCGCGCCTGCGACGCGCTCTTCGTCACGCAGCGCGGCGAAGGCATGACGCGCCAGGCGTTCTGGCACCTGATCAAGCGCCATGCGCGCGATGCCGGCGTGCATGCGCCGCTGTCGCCGCACACGCTGCGGCACGCCTTCGCCACGCACCTGCTCAACCACGGCGCCGACCTGCGCGTGGTGCAGCTGCTGCTCGGCCACGCCGATATTTCCACCACCCAGATTTACACCCACGTCGCACGCGAACGCCTGCGCGAGCTGCACCAGCAGCACCATCCGCGCGGCTGAGCCATACCGAGCCCTTCCAGACCGGCATCCACGCCATCAGCAAGACATGAGCAAGAACAAGCACGTCTCCGAAACCCCCGCCACCCAGTTCCTGCGCAAGCAAGGCGTGGCCTTCGGCGAACACCCCTATGAATACGTCGAGCACGGCGGCACCGGGGAATCGGCGCGCCAGCTCGGCGTGGCCGAGCACGACGTGGTCAAGACCCTGATCATGGAAGACGAGCGCGCGCAGCCGCTGGTGGTGCTGATGCACGGCGACTGCTCGGTCTCCACCAAGAACCTGGCGCGCCAGACCGGGCGCAAGAGCGTGCAGCCGTGCAAGCCCGACGTGGCGCAGCGCCACAGCGGCTACATGGTCGGCGGCACCTCGCCGTTCGGCACGCGCAAGCGCATGCCGGTGTATGTGGAGGCCACCGTGCTGGAGCTGGAGCGCATCTACATCAACGGCGGCCGGCGCGGCTACCTCGTCAGCCTGGACCCGAAACTGCTGCCGGGTCTGGTCGATGCCAAGCCGGTGGAGTGCGCGCTGCCTGACTGAGGCGCGGGCGCCTCGGGTGCGCAGCAGCCGCCACCCGGCGCCACGCGCGTGGCGGCCGCACCTGCCAATCCGGGAAGTCACGGACGTGGTGAAGGCGCCGCCGCGCTACAATCCCGCCAGCTTGAAAACACCCCACTGCACATGGCTAACCTGCCTAACCTGATTTTCGCCCTCGCCGCCTACCTGATCGGCTCGATTTCCTTTGCTGTTGTCGTCAGCAAGCTGATGGGGCTGCCGGACCCGCATTCGTACGGCTCGGGCAACCCGGGGGCGACCAATGTGCTGCGCACCGGCAACAAGAAGGCCGCGATCCTGACGCTGATCGGCGATGCGCTCAAGGGCTGGCTGGCGGTGTGGCTGGCGGCGCGCTTCGGGCCGGCCTACGGGCTGACCGAGACCGGCCTGGCCATGGTGGCGCTGGCGGTATTCCTGGGGCACCTGTTCCCGGTCTACCACCGCTTTGCCGGTGGCAAGGGCGTAGCGACCGCGGCGGGCATCCTGCTGGCGATCGATCCCATCCTGGGCCTGGGCACGCTGGCCACCTGGCTGATCATTGCGTTCTTCTTCCGCTACTCGTCGCTGGCAGCACTTGTGGCGGCGATCTTCGCGCCGTTCTTCTACGTGCTGATGAATGGCGTGGACGCGATGACCGGCGCCATTTTCGTGATCAGCGTGCTGCTGATCGCGCGCCACCGGCAGAACATCGCCAAGCTGCTGGCCGGCAAGGAAAGCCGGATCGGCGAGAAAAAGAAGGTCTGAGCGGGTTACACTGCCAGCGCACTCGCCCGCCGCGCGATCCCGCGCCGGGCCCTGCCCCGGCGGGTCTTCCCCGCCCGTCCCATCGCGGCCGGCCGCGTACCGGCCCGTCCCAGGAGACGCACGCCGATGAGCGAAGCGCTTTGCTTTCTTTCCGCCGCTGAACTGCAGGCCCGCATCCGCCGCAAGGACATCTCGCCGGTAGAGCTGATGGAAGCGGTGCTGGCCCGTGCCGCAAGGCTGCAGCCCGAGCTGAACTGCTTCATCACGCTATGCGCCGACGAGGCCATGGCCGCCGCACGCGCCGCCGAGCAGGAGGTGATGGCTGGCCGGCCGCTGGGTCCGCTGCACGGCATCCCCTTCACCGCCAAGGACATCGTCAACACGCGCGGCGTGCGCACGACCTTTGGCGCAGTGCCGATGCGCGACAACGTGCCGGTCGAAGACGCGGTCTCGGTCGCCCGCCTGCGCGCGCATGGCGCGATCCTCGTCGGCAAGACCACCACGCCGGAGTTCGGCTCCAAATGCCTGACCGATTCGCCGCTGTTCGGGCGCACGCGCAATGCCTGGCACGCGCAGCGCACCAGCGGCGGCTCGAGCGGCGGCGCCGCGGTGGCAGTGGCGAGCGGCATTGCACCGCTCGCGGTGGCGACCGACGGCGGCGGCTCGACGCGCATCCCGGCGGCCTGCAACGGCGTGGTCGGCATCAAGCAGAGCCAGGGCGTGATCCCGCACAGCCAGGCGCAGGACCTGTTCGGCAACCAGACCTATGTCACGCCGACCACGCGCACGGTCATGGATACCGCGCTGATGATGCAGGCGATGGCCGGAGAGCATGCGTGCGATCCCTGGTCGCTGGGCGTGCCTGCCGCCGACTACGTGGCCGCCGCGCAGCCGCACGGCGACCTGCGCGGCGTGCGCATCCGCTATTGCCTGGCACCGCCGGGCCGCACGGTGGCCGCTGACGTCGCCGCGGCGTTCATGGCAAGCCTGGAGCGATTGCGTGAGCTTGGCGCGGTGCTGGAGCCGTTCTCGGGCGAAGGCTTTGAGGTCGAGCCGATCTGGCGCGCGATCAACCATACGGTCTGGCGCACCCGCTTCGCGCCGATCGTGGCGCAACACCGCGATGCGCTCAGCGCCACCTTCGTGCGGCAGGTTGAATCGGCCGCGCACTTCACCGGCATGGAATACCAGCAGGCCATGTTCGAGCGCTCGAAGCTGTTCCTGCGCGTGCAGGACCTGCTGGCCGATGCCGAGTTGCTGGCCATGCCCACGCTCACGCGCACGGCCTTGCCGATCGACCAGGACCTGTTCGGCCAGATCGAGATCGACGGCCAGCAGTACGACAATGTGCGCGCGTGCTGGTTTCCGTGGACCATGCCGTTCAACATGACCGGCCATCCGGCGATCAGCCTGCCTTGCGGCTTTGGCGAGGATGGCCTGCCGATCGGCCTGCAACTGGTCGGCCGGTTCCGGCGCGATGCCGACCTGCTGCGTGCCGCGGCGCTGTACGAGGCCGCGCACGACTTTCGCAACAGGTGGCCCGCGTTGCCGTGAGCCCCGCCCTGCCCGGCCAACTTCCATCGATCCTGACTGCCATGACTGCTGACTCCCGTTTCGCACGCGGCCTGCTGGCCGCACTGACCACCGCGGCCGCCGCGGCCGCCCTCGTCGTCGCGGGCCCGGCCCTTGCGGCTGATGCCGAACCGATGCATATCATCGTCGGCTACGCCCCCGGCGGCGCGGCCGACAGCCTGGCCCGCCTGTACGCCGAGCAATTGCGCCAGGACGGCCACGGCACGGTGGTCGTCGAGAACCGGCCGGGTGCGTCGGCACGGCTGGCGCTGGACTATGTGAAGCGCGCCAGGCCGGATGGCAAGACCGTGTTTATCGGCCCATCGCCGCTGTTCACCATTTTTCCGCTGACGTACAAGAAGCTGGGTTACGACGCCGACAAGGACCTGGTGCCGGCGGCGGTGCTGACCGACGTGCCGACCGTGGTGGCCGCCGGGGTGCAACAGCCCTACCGGAACATGAAGGAATACCTGGAGTGGGCCAAGCGCAATCCTTCGGGCGCGAGCCTGGGCCTGGCGACCATCGGCAGCGCCGGCCACCTCGGCACGGTCGCTTTGGGCAAGGCGGCAGGCATCGCGATCACGCCGGCCGCCTACCGTGGCGCGGCGCCGATGCTGGTCGACGTGATCAGCGGCAACGTGTCGATCGGCTGGGATGCGGTGGCGAGCATGATGCCGCTCTACAAGGGCGGCAAGCTGCAGTTTTTGGGCGTCAGCGGCACGCGGCGGGCCAAGGCGCTGCCTGACGTGCCGACGATGAAGGAGCAGGGGTTCAGCCAGTATGACTATGCGACCAGCTGGTATGGGGTGTTTGTGCCGGCTGGCACGCAGCCTGACGTGGTCGCCAAGGTTGAGAAAATGTTTATTGCCGCGTCGGGCAATGCTGCTACGGCTGCCAAGCTGGAAGCGCTGGGGCTTGAGGTCGTGGCACGCCCGGGGCAGGAGGCGAAGCGCAGGATCCAGGTGGAGCGGGCTGCATGGAAGCCGATTGTTGAGGCTACGGGGTTCGTGGCGGAGGATTGAGGGGTCTCGCTCTCTCGCTCTCTCTATCGTTCTCTTTATCGCTGCGGCGGGCATCTGGTAGCTATTTGATATGCCCGGGTTTCGCCCCTGAAGGGGCGAGTCACTCGGCGATAGCGCCAAGCGAGCGCAGCGATGCGTGCCGTGCCAAGGCCCCTGACCTGAGATGCTGCCGGCGCGCAGCGCAGCCGTAGGCGTTCCTGCGTTGCCCCCGGTAGCAGGGTCCACCAACCCTCTGGGCTCGTTCAACCAGCATGTCCATCCCTGCCACCATGGTGCACCCCTGCGGCAGGCAGTCTTGCTTTGCGAGGAAGGAGAGCCCCGTACGAAAGCCCTCGCACACTACGATAAAAGTGGCCGCCCGCCCAGGGCAATAAACGCGCTTTCTGGTGACTCTTTGTCGCTCGGACAAAGAGTTACCCGCCCTTCAGGGCGGAACCGGGCATATCAAATAGCTACCAGATGCCAAGCCGCAGCGAGACCGAGCCACATCCATCAAGCCACCACCCCAAAAACCATCTCAACCCTGAACCCACCCCCGTCGGCATTGACCAGATTGAGCTTCCCCCCAGCCTGCCGCACCAGCCGATCCACGATCGCCAGCCCCAACCCGGAATGCGCATTGCCGCCCCGAGCGGGATCGAGCCGCACGAACGGCAATGTGACGCGCTCCTTGTCCTCTTCAGGAATCCCGGCCCCCTGGTCTTCGACCACCAGCACGTAACCGTCAGCCGTACGCGTCGTGGCGATGCAAACAGGCGGCTTGCCATAGGCATAGGCATTGTCAACCAGGTTGCCAATGATCCGGTCCAGCTGCGTGGCAATCATGCGGAACCCGTCCCCCGCACCCAGCGACAACACTACCTGCCGTTCCTGCTCGGCAAGCGAAGCCGCCAGTTCGTTGACCCGCCGGTCCACCGGCACCGGCCGTGCCGTCGACTCGCTGGTCTGCGCGAAGCTCAAGAACTGCTCAACGATCGCCTGCATCGAATCCACATCACGCGTGACCCCCGCCGCGGCCTTGGGGTCGGACATCATCTCCGCGCGCAGCCGCAGCCGCGCCAGCGGCGTCTTCAGGTCATGCGCGATGCCCGCCAGCATCGTATTGCGCTCCTGATCGATGCGCGCCAGGTCAGCCACCATACGGTTGAAGCGCTCGATCAACTGCCTTAGCTCACGCGGCCCGCGTTCGCGCAAAGGCGGCACCTCGCGCTGCCGCGACAGCAGCTCGGCGGCGTTGGCCATGTCCCGGACAGGGCGCTGCAGTTGCCAGGCGATCAGCAGCGCGAATATGATCGCCACGCCCACCACCAGCATCACGCCCGGCACCAGGCGGTTATCGGGCGGCGGATTGTGGACCCAGAGGATCGGCATGGCGATCCAGTCGTCGCGGCTGGGCAGCTTGATCCAGATGCGCGGCGTGGTCTCGTCTTCCAGCCGGATCTCCGTACCCTGCGGCAACCGCGAGATGAACTGTTCGACCAGGCGGCGCGAGCGGCCGCCCTTGGGCGCGGTGGCGTGCTCGTCGGCGCTGGCGGTATCGGCGGTCTCCACCAGGCTGGGCAGCTTCGCCGGCGGGCGCGCATCGAGCGCGCGCTCGATGCTGTCGAGCTGGAACAGCATCTGCTCCACGGAATAGTCGACCTGCTGCTGGCGCCGGTCCATGCGCAGGATGGCCAGCCACGAGAAGTGGCTGATCACGAGCACGGCCGCGATCAGCAAGGCAATGCGGCCGAACAGGGTGTCGATACGTCGCAACTTCATCGGGAAGCAGGCTCGGGTGGCACGCGGCGGCACGTCAAACGATAAAACGGCCGGCCGCCGCGGGCTTTAGTCGGAAAGCTCGGCGGGAATTTCTTCCGCTTCGTCGGGCACGAAGGTGTAGCCGCGGCCGCGCACGGTCTGGATATAGCGTGGCCGCTGCGCGTCTTCATCCAGCAGCCGGCGCAGGCGCCAGATCTGCACGTCGATGCCGCGGTCGCTGATGCCGCTGGCGCTGCCGTACATCAGCTCGACGATGCGCTCGCGCGACAGCACTTCGAGCGGATGCATCAGCAGCAGCTTGAGCAGCGCGAATTCGGTGTCGCTGATCGACAGCGTCTGGCCGGCGCGGGTCAGCGTGCGCTGGCGGAAATTGACGCGGAACGGGCCGAAGGCGACCGATTCGCGGTCCTCGGGCGCCGCGGCCGGGCGGGCCAGCTTGCGGCGCAGCACCGCGTTGATGCGCGCCAGCAGCTCGCGCGGCGAGAAGGGCTTGCCGAGATAGTCGTCGGCGCCGATCTCCAGGCCGACGATGCGGTCGATCTCGTCGCTGCGGGCGGTGAGCAGGATCACCGGGATGTCGTCGTTCTTGGCGCGCAGGTTGCGCAGCGCGGTCAGGCCGTCGACCTTGGGCATCATCAGGTCGAGCACGATCAGCGCGGGCCGTTCGCGCTCCAGGCGCGCCTGCAGGCCGTCGCCGTCGTGCAGTACCGAGACGGCAAAGCCCTGCTGGGTCAGATACTCGCGCAGCAGGTCGCGAAGTTCGGGATCGTCGTCGACGACGAGGATCTGGGTAGGCTGGTTCGTTCGCATAGGCACATGATAGTCAGCCCGGGCGGCGCACATGCCGGATCGGCCGGGCGGTTTTGTTTCTGGAGGTTACACCTGGGGCGCTGGTAATCCTCTGTAATAAAAGCGCCGGGCGCCGAAATACGGGCGTCCGCGCCCGCACATTATCCTTGCCGCATGACTTGCCGTCGGCGCCGTCCCATGCGCGCTGCACGGCACTCGCCGGCACGCCGGCGGCCTTTGGGTGCGTTGCCCCCACGGCCGGCCGGTGCCCATTGCGTTGCGGCATACTGCTGCATCGTCACTTGCCAGCAGAACACCACGGCGCGCCGGGCGCGCCGTTCCCAGGATTGCGGACATGTCCAACCCCGAACAAGGCCAACCTAACCCCTCCCCGTCTTCCCGTCCGCCCCTGCCGCCCGGCGGTACCCCGCCCCGCAGGAACCGGCGCCGGCTGTATGCCGGGCTGCTGGTGCTGCTGCTGGCCGGGGGCGGCTGGTACTGGTATGCCCACCGCGGCGACGCGCCCAAAGGCACCGCAGGCGGCCCGGGCGGCGCCAGCGGGCCTGGTGCAGGAGGTCCTGGCGGTCCCGGTGGCCCTGGTGGCCCTGGTGGCCCCGGCGGACGCGCCGGCATGCCGCGCTCGCCGGTGGTGGTCGCCACGGTGGCCCAGCGCGACATGGACGTGGTCCTGAACGGACTGGGCAACGTGACCCCGGTTTCGAACGTGACCGTGCGCGCGCAGGTTTCCGGCCCGCTGCTGAAGGTGCTGTTCAAGGAAGGCCAGATGGTCAAGGCCGGCGACGTGCTGGCCGAGATCGACCCGCGCCCGTTCCAGGCCGCGCTGGACCAGGCCGTGGGCCAGCTGGCGCGCGACCAGGCGCTGCTGCAGAACGCGAAGCTGGACCAGCAGCGCTACCGCACCCTGCTGGGCCAGGATTCGATCTCCAAGCAGCAGGTCGATACCCAGGACGCGCTGGTGCGCCAGTACGAGGGCGTGGTCAAGACCGATCAGGGCAACGTCGCCAACTCGCGCCTGCAGCTGGGCTACACCAGGATCGTGGCGCCGGTGTCGGGCCGCATCGGCCTGCGCCAGGTCGATCCGGGCAACATCGTCAACACCAGCGACACCAACGGCATCGCGCTGATCACGCAGATCCAGCCGATCGCCGTGATGTACACCATCCCCGAGGACAACCTGCCGTCGGTGCTGAGGAAGCTCAATGCCGGCGAAAAGCTGCCGGTGCAGGCCTGGGACCGCCAGGTGCGCAACCAGCTGGGCGAAGGCACGCTGCTGACCACCGACAACCAGATCGACACCACCACCGGCACGGTCAAGCTCAAGGCGGTCTTCCCCAATGAAGACGGCATGCTGTTCCCGAACCAGTTCGTCAACGTGCGCACGCGCGTCGACACGCTCAAGGACGCCACCGTGATCCCGGTGGCGGCGATCCAGCGCGGCCAGCAGGGTACGTTCGTCTACACCGTGGACGACGCCAACAAGGTCAAGGTGCAGGTCGTCACCCTCGGGCCCGGCGACGGCAGCCGCAATGCGGTCCTCAAGGGCCTGGAGCCCGGCCAGCGCGTGGTGGTGGATGGCGCCGACCGGCTCAAGGAAGGCATGACGGTCGAGACGGTCGACCCGGCCGCGCGCGCCGCGGCCACGGTGCCGGCGAGCCAGCCGCGTGGGCGCGGCCGGCGCAACCGCGATGGCGCCGGCGGGGGTGGCGCCAGCGGTGCGCATGGCGACGCCAGCGCTGCGGCAGCGGCTGGCGCATCTGGCGTGGCAGGCGAGCATCGCCGCCATCGCGAAGGCGGCGCCAGCGCGCCCAGTGCGGAAGGCCCGCGCCGCCAGCAGCAGCAGCAGTAAGGACCACGCATGAACCCCTCACGCCTCTTCATCGAGCGCCCGGTCGCCACGGCGCTGCTGATGCTGGCCATCCTGCTCTCAGGGCTGGTGGCCTACCGGCTGCTGCCGCTGTCGGCGCTGCCGGAGGTCGACTATCCGACCATCCAGGTCACCACGCTCTACCCCGGCGCGAGCCCCGACGTGATGACCTCGTCGGTGACGGCACCGCTGGAACGCCAGTTCGGCCAGATGCCGGGCCTGAAACAGATGTCGTCGTCCTCGTCGGGCGGCGCCTCGGTGATCACGCTGCAGTTCGAGCTGACGCTGCCGCTGGACGTGGCCGAGCAGGAGGTGCAGGCCGCCATCAACGCCGGCAGCAACCTGCTGCCGTCCGACCTGCCGATGCCGCCGGTCTACAGCAAGGTCAACCCGGCCGACGCGCCGATCATGACCATCGCCATGACCTCCGACACCATGCCGCTGCCCAAGCTGCAGGACATGGTGGATACGCGCGTGGCGCAGAAGATCTCGCAGATCCAGGGCGTGGGCCTGGTCACCATCAGCGGCGGGCAGCGCCCCGCCGTACGCATCCAGGCCAATCCGGCCGCGCTGGCGTCGCTCGGCATGTCGATCGACGACCTGCGCACCGCGATCGGCTCGGCCAACGTCAACGGCGCCAAGGGCAGCTTCGACGGCCCGCAGCGCGCCTCGACCATCGATGCCAACGACCAGCTGCGCTCCGCCGACGAATACCGCCAGATCATCCTGGGCTACAGGAACGGCGCACCGATCCGCATCACCGACGTGGCGGAGATCGTCGACGGCCCCGAGAACAGCCGCCTGGCCGCGTGGGCCAACGACAAGCCCGCGATCGTGCTGAACATCCAGCGCCAGCCCGGCGCGAACGTGATCGAGGTGGTCGACCGCATCAAGACCCTGCTGCCGCAGCTGCAGAACGCGCTGCCGGCGTCGGTCCACGTGCAGCTGCTGACCGACCGTACCACCACCATTCGCGCCTCGGTCGAGGACGTGCAGTTCGAGCTGCTGCTGGCGATCGCGCTGGTGGTGCTGGTGATCTTCCTGTTCCTGCGCAATATCCCCGCCACCATCATCCCCGGCGTTGCGGTGCCGCTGTCGCTGGTGGGCACCTTCGGCGTGATGTACCTGGCCGGCTTCTCGATCAACAACCTGACGCTGATGGCGCTGACCATTGCCACCGGCTTCGTGGTCGATGATGCGATCGTGATGATCGAGAACATCATGCGTTACATCGAGAAGGGCGATTCGCCGATGCAGGCCGCGCTCAAAGGCTCGAAGCAAATTGGCTTCACCATCATCTCGCTGACCTTCTCGCTGGTGGCGGTGCTGATCCCGCTGCTGTTCATGGGCGACGTGGTCGGCCGGCTGTTCCGCGAATTCGCGATCACGCTGGCGGTGTCGATCCTGATCTCGGCGGTGGTCTCGCTGACGCTCACGCCAATGATGTGCGCGCGCCTGCTGCACCATGTGCCGGAAGAAAAGCTGTCGCGCTTTCACCGTGCCACGGGCCGCTTCTTCGACAACGTGATCGAGCGTTACGGCCGCGGGCTGGAGTGGGTGCTCGATCGCCAGAAGGCAACGCTGGTCGTGGCAGTGGCTACGCTGGTGCTGACCGTTCTGCTGTACCTGCTGGTGCCCAAGGGTTTCTTCCCGGTGCAGGACACCGGCGTGATCCAGGGCATTACCGAGGCCGCGCAGACCACCTCGTTCAGCGCCATGGCGCGCAAGCAGGAAGCGGTGGCCAAGGTGGTGATGCAGGATCCGGCGGTCGCAAGCCTGTCGTCGTTCATCGGCGTGGATGGCAGCAACACCACGCTCAACGCCGGGCGCATGCTGATCAACCTCAAGCCCAAGGGCGAGCGCGACCCGATCGACGTGGTCACGCAGCGCCTGCAGCAGTCGGTGCAGAACCTTGGCGGCGTGTCGCTGTTCACGCAGCCGGTGCAGGACCTGACCATCGAAGACAAGGTCTCGCGCACGCAGTACCAGTTCACGGTGGAGGACCCCGATCCCGAGACGCTGGCCACGTGGGTGCCGAAACTGGTGGAGCGCCTGCGCCAGGAGCCCGAGCTGCGCGACGTCACCAGCGACCAGCAGAACAACGGCCTGCGCGCCTATGTCGATATCGACCGCGACGCCGCGGCGCGCTTCGGCATCACCACCGCGGTGATCGACAGCGCGCTGTACAGCGCCTTCGGACAGCGGCTGGTGTCGACCATCTTCACGCAGTCGAGCCAGTACCGCGTGGTGCTGGAGACCATGCCGGAATTCCGCAAGAGCCCGCAGTCGCTGGCCGACCTGCGCCTGCCCTCCTCTTCCGGCGGACAGGTGCCGCTGGGCGCGTTCGCGCGCATCACGGAGCGCACCGGGCCGCTGGTGATCAACCATCAGGGCCAGTTCCCGGCGGCGACGATCTCTTTCAACCTGGCGCATGGCGAATCGCTCGGCGCCGCGGTCGACAAGATCACCAAGGTGGAACAGGAGCTGGGCCTGCCGATCTCGATGCAGACCAGCTTCCAGGGCGCGGCGCTGGCGTTCCGCGCGTCGCTGTCGAACACGCTGTGGCTGATCCTGGCCGCGGTGGTGACGATGTATATCGTGCTGGGCGTGCTGTATGAAAGCACCATCCACCCGGTCACGATCCTGTCGACGCTGCCGTCGGCCGGCGTGGGCGCGCTGCTGGCGCTGCTGGTGGCGGGGATGGACCTGGGCATCATCGCCATCATCGGCATCATCCTGCTGATCGGCATCGTCAAGAAGAACGCGATCATGATGATCGACTTCGCGCTCGAGGCCGAACGCGAAGGCGGCATGTCGCCGCGCGACGCGATCTTCCAGGCCTGCCTTCTGCGTTTCCGCCCGATCCTGATGACCACCATGGCGGCACTGCTGGCGGCGCTGCCGCTGATGCTGGGCTCCGGCATCGGCAGCGAACTGCGCCAGCCGCTGGGCGTGACCATGGTGGGCGGCCTGCTGGTCAGCCAAGTGCTGACGCTGTTCACCACGCCGGTGATCTACCTGGCGTTCGACCGCGTGGCCAGGCGCGTGAAGGGCTGGCGCAAGCGCCGCTTCGGTGATCCGGAGGAAGGCGGTACGGGCGAGGAGCCGCCGTATGAGCCCCCACGGGAGCCGACCCCGCGATGAATCTCTCGGCTGCCTTTATCCATCGCCCGGTCGCGACCGCGCTGCTGACCCTCGGCATTCTGCTGGCGGGGCTGGCGGCGCTGCGGCTGCTGCCGGTGTCGCCGCTGCCGCAGGTGGACTTCCCGACCATCTCGGTATCGGCGTCGCTGCCGGGCGCGAGCCCGGAAACGATGGCCGCCACCGTGGCGACGCCGCTGGAGCGCGCGCTCGGCACCATCGCCGGCGTGACGGAAATCACCTCCAGCAGCTCGCTCGGCTCCACCCGCGTGACGCTGCAGTTCGACCTGTCGCGCAATATCGACGGCGCCGCGCGCGACGTGCAGGCGGCGATCAATGCCTCGCGGGCGACGCTGCCAACCAGCCTGCCCAACAACCCGACCTACCGCAAGGTGAACCCGGCCGACGCGCCGATCATGATCATCGCGCTGACGTCGCCGACCATGACGCGCGGCCAGCTCTACGACGCGGCGTCGACCATCCTGGCGCAGAAGCTGTCGCAGGTGGACGGCGTGGGCCAGGTGACCATCGGTGGCGCGTCGTTGCCGGCGGTGCGGGTGGAACTGAATCCCACCGCCCTGAACAACTACGGCATCTCGCTGGATGACGTGCGCAACACCATCAGCGCGACCAACGCCAACCGCCCGCTGGGCACGCTGGAGAACGCCAGCAACAACTGGCAGGTCTACGCCAATGACCAGGCGATGAAGGCGGAAGACTACATGCCGCTGATCATCCGCTACGCCACGCCGGGCACGTACTCGTCGGCGTCGGCGGGCGCGCTGATCGCCAGCACCGCCAATGCCACGGCCAGCGGCGGCGTCAGCACCAAGGTGGTCAACGGCGTCACCGTGACCACGCTCACCACCAGCAGTGGCACCACCACCATCACCAGCGGCGCCACCGGCGGCAACAGCGCCACCAGCGGCCCGAATTCGTTCGCGGTGCCGGTGCGGCTGCGCGACGTGGCCAATGTGGTCGACTCGGTGCAGGACATCCGCAATGCGGGCTCGGCCAACGGCAAGCCGTCGGTGCTGCTGGTGCTGAACCGCTCGCCTGGCGCCAACATCATCGAGACGGTGGACCGCGTCAACGAGATGCTGCCGAACCTGCAGAAGATGATCCCGGCGGCGATCTCGATGGACGTGATGATGGACCGCACGCCCACCATCCGCGCCTCGCTGCGCGAGGTCGAGCACACGCTGATGATCGCGGTGGCGCTGGTGATCATGGTGGTGTTCGTGTTCCTGCGCAATGTGCGCGCCACGCTGATCCCCAGCGTGGCCGTGCCGGTCTCGCTGATCGGCACCTTCACGGTGATGTACCTGGCCGGGTTCTCGTTGAACAACCTGTCGCTGATGGCGCTGACGATCGCCACCGGTTTCGTGGTCGACGATGCCATCGTGGTGCTGGAAAACATCTCGCGCCATATCGAGGAAGGCATGAAGCCGCTGGCCGCCGCGCTGCGCGGCGCGCGCGAGGTGGGCTTCACGGTGCTGTCGATGAGCCTGTCGCTGATCGCGGTATTTATCCCGCTCCTGATGATGGGCGGCATCGTCGGTCGGCTGTTCCAGGAGTTTGCGATCACGCTCTCGGTGGCGATCCTGGTGTCGCTGGTGGTGTCGCTGACCACCACGCCGATGATGTGCGCGCGCATGCTGCGCCCTGTGGAACCGGAGCAGCAGGGGCGTTTCTTCCGTGCCACCGAGCGCATGTTCCAGTGGCTGCATGACGGCTACGCGCGCTCGCTGTCGACCGCGCTGCGCTTCAGCCCGCTGGTGTGGCTGGTGCTGATCGCCACCATCGCGCTCAACGTGTGGCTGTACGTGATCGTGCCGAAGGGCTTTTTCCCGCAGCAGGACACGGGCCGGCTGATCGGCTTTATCCGCGCCGACCAGGCCACCTCGTTCCAGGCCATGCGCGGCAAGCTCGACAACTTCATCACGATCGTGCGCTCGGATCCGGCAGTGGAGAACGTGACCGGCTTTACCGGCGGCTCGCAGCGCAATACCGGGCAGATGTTCGTCACGCTCAAGCCGCTGTCCGAGCGCAAGGAATCCGCCGATGCGATCATCGCGCGGCTGCGCGGCAAGCTGGCCAAGGAGCCGGGCGCCAGCCTGTTCCTGCAACCGGTGCAGGACATCCGCATCGGCGGGCGGCAGAGCAGTTCGCAGTACCAGTTCACGCTGCAGTCCGACGACCTCGAAGTGCTGCGCACGTGGGAGCCCAAGGTGCGCGCGGCGCTGTCCAACCTGAAGGGGCTGGAGGACATCGACACCGATACCAACGACAAGGGCCTGCAGACCTCGGTGATCATCGACCGCGATGCGGCGTCACGCCTGGGCGTGACCGCGCAGCAGGTGGATGCGGTGCTGAACAACGCGTTCGGCCAGCGGCTGGTGTCGACCATCTACCATCCGCTCAACCAGTACCGCGTGGTGATGGAGCTGAGCCCCGAGTACCTGCAGGGCCCGAACGCGCTCAAGGACATCTACGTCGTCACCGGCAATGGCAACCGTGTGCCGTTGTCCGCGTTCTCGCGCGTGGTGCCGACCAGCACGCCGCTGGGCGTGAACCACCAGGGCCAGTTTGCCGCGTCGACGATCTCGTTCAACCTCGCCGAGGGTACCTCGCTGTCGCAGGCGACGGATGCGATCAACCGCGAGATGGCGCGCATCGGCGTGCCCGAGACGCTGCGCGCCAACTTCCAGGGCGGCGCCAAGGCGTTCCAGGATTCGCTCAAGAGCCAGCCGATCCTGATCCTGGCGGCGCTGATCACGATCTACATCGTGCTCGGCGTGCTGTACGAGAGCTACGTGCACCCGCTGACGATCCTGTCGACGCTGCCGTCGGCCGGCGTGGGCGCGCTGCTGGCGCTGCTGGCATCGAAGACCGACTTCAGCATCATCGCGCTGATCGGCGTGATCCTGCTGATCGGCATCGTGAAGAAGAACGCGATCATGATGATCGACTTCGCCATCGACGCCGAGCGCCGCGAAGGGCTGTCGCCGCGCGATGCCATCTACCGCGCCTGCCTGCTGCGCTTCCGCCCGATCCTGATGACCACCATGGCCGCGCTGCTGGGCGCGGTGCCGCTGGCGATCGGCCGCGGCGACGGTGCCGAGCTGCGCGCGCCGCTGGGCATCTCCATTGTCGGCGGCCTGGTGGTGAGCCAGCTGCTGACGCTGTACACCACGCCGGTGGTCTACCTGACGCTGGACCGCTGGCGCCTGAAGGTCAAGGCCTGGCGCCAGCGCCGCCGCGGCCATAGCGGCGATAGCGGCACGCCTGACCATCCGGCCGCCGTCTGAATTTGCAGAGATTCCTCATGACTGTGTTTAACCCTGTGTTTAACCTTGTGTTTCGCCCTGCGTTTAGCCGATTCCTGACCCATGCCCTGCCGCTGCCGCTGGCGTGCGCGCTGCTGCTGGCCGGCTGCGCGGTCGGCCCTGACTACAAGCGCCCCGATGCGCCGGTGCCGGAAGCTTTCAAGGAAGCCGCCGATGCCACGACCGATGCGAATGCCTGGCGCGGCGACTGGAAAACCGCCGAGCCGCAGGATGCCGTCGCGCGTGCCGACTGGTGGACGGTCTTCGGCGACCCGCAGCTCGATGCGCTGATGTCGGAAGTGCAGATTTCCAACCAGAACATCAAGGCGGCGGAAGCGCAGTATCGCCAGGCCGTGGCCGCGCTGCAGGCGGCTCGTGCCGGCTTCTTCCCGACCGTCGATGCGCAGGCCGGCGCTTCGCGCGCACGCGGCGCCAGCGGCAATACGCTCAACGGGCAGAGCGTGACGCTGGGCGCAACCTGGGAGATCGATGTGTGGGGCCGCGTGCGGCGCCAGGTGGAAAGCAGCGAAGCCAGCGCGCAGGCGAGCCAGGCCGACCTGGCCTCGACACTGCTGTCGACGCAGGCAACGCTGGCGCAGAGCTTCTTCCTGCTGCGCGTGGCCGATGCGCAGAAGGCGTTGCTCGACCGCACCGTCGCCGACTACCAGAAGTCGCTGCAGCTGGTGCAGAACCAGTACGCCGCCGGCACCGCGCAACGCTCCGACGTGCTGCAGTCAGAGACCCAGCTCAAGAGCGCGCAGGCGCAGCAGATCGACATCCAGATCACGCGCGCGCAGCTGGAGCATGCCATCGCCGTGCTGGTCGGCAAGCCGCCCGCGGCGCTGTCGCTGGCCGCGGACGATTTCCGCAAGGCACCGCCGCTCGTGCCGGGCGCGGTGCCTTCGGAACTGCTGGAGCGCCGGCCCGACATCGGGGCGGCCGAGCGCCGCATGGCGTCCGCCAATGCGCAGATCGGCGTGGCGCAGGCCGCGTATTACCCGACGCTGTCGCTGTCGGCCAGCGGCGGGCTGACCGCCAGCACGCTGGCGCGCTGGATGTCGCTGCCGGACCGCATCTGGTCGATCGGGGGCGGACTGGCCGGCACGCTGTTCGATGGCGGCCTGCGCAGCGCGGCCAAGGCGCAGGCCGTGGCCGCGTATGACCAGACCGTGGCCAACTACCGCCAGACCGTGCTGTCGGCGTTCCAGGAAGTCGAGGACAACCTCGCCGCGCAACGGCTGCTGGAGCAGGAAGCGGTGGTGCAGAACGACGCGCTGCGCTCCGCGCGCGAGGCGCTGGCGCTGGTCAACAACCGCTACCGCGCCGGCACCGCGGGCCTGCTCGACGTGCTGACGGCGCAGACGGCTGCCTACACCGCCGAGCGCACCGCGCTGTCGATCGCCGGGCGCCAGTACACGGCGGCAGTGGTGCTGATCAAGGCCCTGGGCGGCAACTGGCATCCGCAACCGGTGAACGGCGCGACAGTCAGCCAGCGCTAGGCGCCGCGCTGCGGCGCGTTCGGCAACGGCTGCGCGCAGATGCGTTCGCGCAGCCAGGTGGCGGCCTTGCCCAGCGGCCGCTGCTTGTGCCACACCAGTTCCATCGCCACCGGCCAGTCCTGCTGCTGGAACGCCAGCGGCGGCGACACCAGTTGCGCCGCCGCCGGCGAGTTGGCCACCACGTGCCACGGCACGAAAGCCCAGCCGAGCCCGCGCTTGACCAGCTCGACGATGACCCACTGGCTCTCCACCCACCACACATCCGCCGCCACGCGCAGGCGCATCTTCTCTTCGCTGTCGGTACGCGTCGCGACCATCAGCTGGCGGTAGCGTTTCAGCTCTTCCCAGTCCACGCGCTGCGACGCGAGCGGATGGTCGGGCGCGCAAAGGATCTGCATCGGCATCCAGCCCAGTGCATGGAAGCCCAGCTCGGGCGGCAGCACCTCCTGCCGCCACATGATGCCGAGATCGGCGCCACCCTCCAGCACCAGCCGGCTGACGTCCTCCATCAGCGGGAACAGCACTTCCAGCTCGACCGCCGGAAACCGGCCGGAGAACGCTTCGAGCAGCTGTCCCAGCGTTTCTTCCGGATAGAGCTCGTCGACGGCGAGCACCAGCCGTGTCTCCACGCCCTCGCCCAGGCTCTTGGCGACGCCACGGAAGTGCTCGCAGCGCTCCAGGATCACGCGTGCCTCTGCCAGCAGCCGCTCGCCGGCCGGGGTCAGCACGGGATAGCGGCCGGTGCGGTCGAACAGCGCGTTGCCGACGTCGATTTCCAGATTCGACACGGCGGCGCTGACCACTGACTGGGCCTTGCCGAGCCGGCGCGCCGCGGCGGAGAACGAGCCGGCCTCTGCGGCGGCGACAAAGGCCTGGAGTTGGTCCAAGGAGAGACTCATACGACGCCCCTGCGAGTGATCTATCGGATTTGACGATAGTATCCAACTTGGCAATCCCAGCAAAGCAGATAGACTTGGCCCGACTGAATTGTTGCTCCGCAGGAGGAAACCATGCGTACTACCCGGGACCGGATCCGCCACGCCGTTGGCTTCGAGCTCGTCGGCTTGCTGATCTTCGCGCCACTGGCCAGCTGGGCCTTTGGCTACAAGCTGCACGAGATGGGCCTGATCGGCGCGGTCGCGTCGCTGATCGCGACCGGCTGGAACTACCTGTACAACCTGCTGTTCGACAAGGCCATGCTGCGCATCACCGGGCAGGTGCGCAAATCGGTCAAGGTGCGGGTGCTGCACGCGATCCTGTTCGAACTGGGCCTGCTGGTGGTGTTCCTGCCGGCCCTGGCGTGGTACCTGAATATCAGCCTGGTCGATGCCCTGATCATGGATATCGCCGTGGCCGTCTTCTACATGGTCTACGCGCTGGTGTACAACTGGCTGTACGACATCATCTTCCCGGTGCCGTCGCTGAAGCATGCCGCCAGGCCCGACGGCGCGGCGGCCGGCTGAGGCCGGGTTTTACCTGACCCCGGACAGGCCACTCCGGGGTGTATCCCCACCTTGCCGCGCGGACGCGAATTGTTATACTCGATAACAAAATTCGACGACCGGGCGCGTCGCTGCGCGCCGCAAGCGGGGAGACAACATGAAGATCGCAATCGCCGGCGGCGGCATCGGCGGGCTGACGCTGGCGCTGCTGTGCCACCGCCACGGCATCGACGCCGAAGTCTGGGAAGCCAGCGAATCGCTGCGCCCGCTGGGCGTGGGCATCAACCTGCTGCCGCACGCGGTACGCATCCTGTCCGAGCTCGGTTTGCGCGACGCGCTGGCCGGGATCGCGATCGAGACCTCGTCGCTCTCCTACTACAACAAGCTGGGCCAGCGTATCTGGCATGAGCCGCGCGGGCTCGCGGCGGGCTACGACTGGCCGCAGTTCTCGATCCATCGCGGCGAGTTCCAGATGCTGCTGCATCGCACCGTGGTCGAGCGGCTGGGTGCCGATGCGGTCCACACAGGACATGCGTTCGAGACCGTGCTCGATACCGGCGCGCGCGGGCCTGTGCGTTTCGGCCTGCGCCGCCGCGGCGACGGTGCCGAGGTGGAAGCCAGCGCCGACGTGCTGGTCGGCGCCGACGGCATCCACTCCGCGGTGCGCCAGCACTTCTATCCCACCGGCGACGCGCCGCGCTTCTCGCGCCGCATGCTGTGGCGCGCGGTCACCGAGGCGCCGCCCTACCTCGACGGGCGCTCGATGTTCATGGCCGGGCACCAGAACCAGAAGTTCGTCGCCTACCCCATCTCCGAGCCGCTGCGCCGGCAGGGCCGCTCGCTGGTCAACTGGATCGCCGAGCTGCGCGTGCCCGACAGCGTGTCTGACACACCGCCGCGCAGCGACTGGAACAAGCAGGTCGACAAGTCGGTGTTCCTGGCGCAGTTTGCCGGCTGGCAATGGGACTGGATCGACATCCCCGCGCTGATCGACGGTGCCGGGGCGATCTACGAATTCCCGATGGTCGACAAGGACCCTCTGCCGCGCTGGACCTTCGACCGCGTCACGCTGCTCGGCGATGCCGCGCACCCGATGTACCCGATCGGCTCGAATGGCAGCGCGCAGGCGATCCTGGATGCGCGCTACCTGCTCGACAGCCTGCTTGGCACGCGGGACACCCCTTACGCGCTGCGCGAATACGAGGCGGAGCGCCTGCCGCGCACTGCTGGTATCGTGCTGCGCAACCGCATGAACGGGCCCGAGCAGGTGATGCAACTGGCAGAGGAACGCGCGCCGCAGGGGTTCCGCGATATCGAACAGGTGATTCCGCGCGCCGAGCTGGAGGCGATTTCGCTGCGGTATAAGCAGCTGGCGGGGTTCGACCGGCAGTCGATGCAGGGCGGCGGGCGATAGCACCGCGATCCGCCAGATCCAACCAAAAAAAACCATCAAGAGGAGACAACATGGCGCCCCTGGACCCAACCCGGCTCACCCGCCTGGCGCTGGCCGCCGCCCTCGCCTTCACCGCCAGCGTCGCGCTGGCGGACATCACCGTCGGCGTCAGCCTGTCGACCACCGGCCCGTCCGCCTCGCTCGGCATCCCGCAGAAAAACTCGATGCCCTACCTGCCGCAGAAGATCGGCGGCGAGGCGGTGCGCTACATCGTGCTGGATGACGCCTCCGATCCCACCCAGGGCGCCAGGGTGGCGCGCCGCTTCGTCTCCGAAGACAAGGTCGACATCATTCTCGGCTCGTCAGCGGTCGCGCCTTCGATTGCCATCGCCGAGGTGGCCGAGGAAAGCCAGACCGTCCAGCTCGCCTTCTCGCCGATCGAGCTCAAGCCCGGCCGCGGCGGCTGGACCTTCCGGCTGGCGCAGCCGGTGCGGCTGATGGCCAACGCCGTCGCCGCCACCGCCAAGACCAAGGGCGTCAAGACCATCGGCTTCATCGGCTTTGCCGACGCGTACGGTGAAACCTGGCTGAAGGATTTCACCGCCGCCGCCACCGCCAACGGCCTGCGCCTGATCGCCACCGAGCGCTATGGCCGCGCCGATACCAGCGTGACCGCGCAGGCCATCAAGCTGATCGCCGCCAAACCCGACGCCATCCTGATCGCCGGCGCCGGCACCGGTGCTGCGCTGCCGCACACCACGCTGCGCGAGCGGGGCTACGGCGGCGCCATCTACCAGACCCACGGCGCCGCCACCAAAGACCTGATCCGCATCGGCGGACGCCTGGTCAATGGCGCGATCCTGCCGGCGGGGCCGGTGATCGTGCCGGAGCAGCTGCCAGCCGGCGACCCGGTACGCAAGCCGGGACTCGACTACGTCACCCGCTACGAGAAGCAATACGGCGCCGAGTCGCGCACGCAGTTCGGCGCGCATGCCTACGATGCCGGGCTGGTGCTGGAGCGGATCGTGCCGGTGGCGCTGAAAAACGCCAAACCCGGGACGCCGGCCTTCCGCCAGGCGCTGCGCCAGGCGCTGGAGACCGAAAAGGACATCGTGGTGTCGCACGGCGTGCTCAACTACAGTGGGCAAGACCACTATGGCTTTGACCAGCGCGGCCGCGTTATGCTGACGATCGACAACGGCAACTGGAAACTACTGCAATGATCCCCGACGCATCCGGTGCATCTGGCGCACCCGCCGCGGCAGGCAAGACTGGCAGCACGCACACCGCCAGCGCGCGGCGCAAACCGCGCGAACCGCTTGCGCCGGATCCGGCGGTGGCCGACAGCGGCTTCGATCCGCATGTGCCCAATGTCGACTATGGCGTGCTCGACAGCCTGATCGGCTACGCCATCCGCCGCGCGCAGATCCGCATCTACGAGGATTTCGTACTGTCTTTGTCGCAGTGGCAGATCACCCCGCCGCGCTTCTCGGCGCTGGTGATCATCTCGCGCAACCCGCACCTGAAGCTGACCGAGCTGGCGCGCATCCTGGGCATCGCGCGCTCGGGCGCGGTGCTGCTGGTCGATGCGCTGGAAGAGATGAACCTGGTCGCGCGCCGCCCGGCGCCGGGCGATCGCCGCGCCTACAGCCTGGTGCTGACCCCGTCGGGACGCAAGACGCTGGACGCGGCCACGCGCGCGGTGGTCGAGCATGACGCGCATGTGGGCAGCGCGCTGTCCGATAGCGATCAAGCCACGCTGAAATCGCTGCTGTCCCGGCTGGCGCCGCCGCGCGCGGACTGAGCGCCACGCCGCTGTCATCCGGCAAGCGCCAGCCATGCGTTAACATGGCCGCCATGCCAAGAACAACCGCCACGCGAACCGCATCGCGACCCGGCGCGCTGCTGCGCCGCCTGTCGCCTCTTCTTGCCGCCGCCTTGCTGATGGCCGGTGGGCCGGTCATCGCCCCGGCGCTGGCCAAGCCGCCAGCCAAGGTACAGAAATCCCAGAAGGTCCAGAAAGCCGGCAAGGCAGCCAGAGCCACGCCGTCCGCCGATCCGACCCTGGTGCAGGCCGGCGTACCGGCGCAGGTGGCCACGGCCCTGCGCCGCGCCGGCGTGCCGGCCTCGGCCGCCAGCTTCTACGTCATCAAGCTGGGCGCTCCAAGTGCGCGCGCCAGCTGGAATGCGCAGCAGCCGATGAACCCGGCCTCGACCATGAAGCTGGTCACAACCTTCGCCGGCCTGCAGCTGCTCGGCGCCGACTACCGCTGGCAGACCGCGCTCTACGCCGACGCGCAGCCCGGCTTCGACGGCACCGTCAATGGCAATGTCTACCTGCGCGGCCGCGGCGATCCCAAGCTGGTGCCGGAGGAGATGGCCAAGCTGGTGGCCAGCGCCCGCGCCGGCGGCGCCGCCACGATCAACGGCGACCTGGTGCTGGACCGCAGTTACTTTGCCGATGGGCTCAACGGCAACGGCACTATCGATGGCGAAGCGCAGCGCGCCTACAACGTCGGCCCCGATGCCCTGCTCTATGCCTTCAAGACGCTGTCGTTCACGCTGACGCCGGATCCCGTCACGCAGACCGTGGCGGTCAGCGTCACGCCGGAGCTGGCGCAACTCAAGCTCGACAACCAGCTGACGCTGACCAACGGCCGCTGCGGCGACTGGCAGAGCCGCGCCACCCCCAGCGTGCAGCCACAGGCCGACGGCACCGTGCTGGCATCGTTCGCCGGCGACTATTCGAGCGACTGCGGCGAGCACGTGCTCAATATCGCCACGCTGTCACACGCGGATTTCACCTGGGGCGGCTTTGTCGCCGAATGGCAGCGCGCCGGCGGGCGCTTCACCCACCTGCCGGCGCTGCGCAGCGGCAAGGTGCCGCGCGGCGCGGTGCTGCTGGCGCGCCACTATGGCCTGCCGCTGTCCGACATCGTGCGCGACATCAACAAGTTCTCCAACAACGTGATGGCACGCCAGCTGTTCCTGACCATCGGCGCCGAGCTGGACCGCGGCGGCCCGGCCAGCCCCGAGCGTTCGATCCGCGTGGTGCGGCGCTGGCTGACAAAGCAGGGGCTGGACATGCCCGGGCTGGTGCTGGATAACGGCTCCGGCCTGTCGCGCGAGGAACGCATCAGCGCCTACGACATGGCGCGCCTGCTGCAGCAGGCCGCGGCCAGCAACGTCGGCCCGGTGCTGGTCGATTCGCTGCCGGTGCTGGGCGTCGACGGCACGCTGCGCAACCGGCTGACCCGCGCCAATGCGGCCGGCAGCGGCTACCTCAAGACCGGCACGCTGGCCGATGTGCGTGCGCTGGCAGGCTATGTCGATGCCGAGGATGGCAGCCGTTATGTGGTGGTGAGCATGATCAACCACCCCAGCGCCTCGCAGGCGCAGGAGGCGCACGACGCGCTGATGCAGTGGGTGTATCGCGGCGCGCCCTGAGATTTGCGCCGGCGTTGACGGCAGGCCACCCGTGCGTGGCCTGCCGCCAACGCCGGGCGCCAATTTGTTAAGTGCCCACTTACCAGGGCGCGTTCCGACCCTATAATGCCAGGGTGCCGGCCGCGTCCTGCGGCGGCAGCTTTCCGGGCCGGCCCTCGGCGCCGGACCTGCATTGCCCCTTTCCTCTGACATGACTTCCCGACAACCCTCGGTGTGGTTGCGCTTCTGGCATCGCTTCGCACCCGCCGAACGCGACGGCTTCATGGCCGGCGTGCGCCGCTTTGCCCCATCCCTTCCCGCGGTATTTTCCTGGGGGCTGGTGACCGGCGTGGCGATGAGCAAATCGGTGCTGACCGTGCCCGAAGCCATCGGCATGTCGCTGCTGGCCTATGCCGGCTCCGCGCAGCTGGCGGTGCTGCCGCTGTTCGCGGCCGGACTGCCGCTGTGGACGATCTGGCTGACCGCGGCCATGGTCAACCTGCGCTTCGTCATCTTCAGCGCCGCCATGCAGCCGCACTTCAGCTACCTGACGCTGGCGCGGCGCACGGTGCTGGGGTTCTTCAACGGCGACCTGCATTTCGTCTACTTCATGCAGAAGTATTCGACGCCGGGCTATGAGCCCGGCAAGGAAGGCTACTTCTGGGGCATGGCGCTGACCAACTTCGCGATGTGGCAGGTATCGTCGATCCTGGGCATCGTGCTGGCGAGCCTGTTCCCGGACAGCTGGGGGCTGGGCCTGGCGGGCACGATGGCGCTGATCCCGGTAATGATCGCCACCATCAATTCGCGCTCGACACTGATGGCGGTGGTGATTTCGGCGGTAATGGCGTTGTTGTGCTTTGACTTGCCGTACCGGCTTGGGCTCGTGGTGGCGGTGGTCGGTGCGATTGCCGCGGGCATGGCCAGTGACGAGTTGGCGGCGCGGGCTGCGCTGCGGGGCATTCGTCGGCGGCGCAAGTCCGCGCCGATTGGCAATGCGGCTGATGCGCCGCCGGGAGACCGCGCATGAGCCATTCGGATATCTGGATCGCGCTGGTCGGCATGGCCGTGGTCACGGTGCTGACGCGCGCGTTCTTCCTGATGGCTGGCGAGCACGTCTCGGTGCCTGACCGCATCCAGCGGGCGCTGCGTTATGCGCCCGCAGCGGCGCTGGCGGCGATCATCCTGCCGGACCTGATGACGTGGCAGGGGCATTTCACCGTGGCGCTGTCGAACTACAAGCTGGTAGCGGGCGTGGTGGCCACCGCGTTCTACCTGCTGACGCGGCGGATGGTGGGGATGATTGCGGTGGGGATGGCGGTCTATACGGCGTTGCGGTTGTTGGGGTGAGGGCTAGCGCGTCTGGAAGTGCTCGCCCGAATCCGCTTCAGCCCCCGAACGCCGCCGCCGCGCGCTCCAGCCGGTCCCGCACTCCAGCCCAATCCTGCCCTTCAGGCAACGTCTCGAACACCAGTTGCGAATAGCCCTGCTTGTCGAGCTTGCGCAATAACCGGTACAGCTCCCGCGCATACGCAGCAGCATCCGCCGGCGCCTGCACCCAGGTGCAGCGCTGGTCCGCCAGCGGCGCGCGTCCTACCCAGGCCACGCGCGCATCGCCGGGCAGCGCGACAAGCCGCGCGGCAGCCGCCTGCGCATCCGCCAGCAACAAGGGCGTGTGCGGCGCGTAATGGGCCTTCAGCGTGCCTGACGCGCGCGGCGCGGCGGCATCGGGGGGCAGGGGCGCTTCGCCCAGTACCTGGGCCAGCATCCCGACCGTGACGGCACCGGGACGCAACAAGACCGGCCCGACGCCAGCGTCCAGGCGCGACAGGTCGACAATGGTCGATTCAATCCCGACCTCGACCCCATCGCCTTCCAGCACATAAACCGCATCGCCAAATTCATCCCGCACATGCTGCGCGGTAGTAGGGCTGACCTGCCCGAACTTGTTGGCCGAAGGCGCCGCAACTCCGCCGCGGCCGCGCTTGAAGCGCGCCAGCAGCGCCTGCGCCACCGGATGCGACGGGCAACGCAAGCCGATGCTGTCCTGCCCCCCCGCCACCGCGGCATCGATATGCGAAGCGCGCTTCAGAATCAGCGTCAGCGGCCCTGGCCAGAACGCATGGATCAGCTTCTGCGCGGCTTCCGGAACCTCGTCGGTCCAGTAGCTGATATCGGCGCCGTCGACCACATGCACGATCACCGGATGGTTGGACGGCCGTCCCTTCAGCGCGAAGATACGGCCGACCGCCTCGGGATTCTCGGCGTCGGCACCCAGCCCGTAGACCGTCTCGGTCGGGAAAGCGACCAGTTGCCCCGCCTCAAGCAGGCGGACGGCTTCATCGAGTTCAGCAGCCGTTGGCGTGCGCGGCGACATCGTGTTCCTTGCGTCGAATCAGTGCGGGATATCGGAGCGGGATATCAGAGCGGGAAATCAGGGCAGGATATGCAGCGCCTGCGCGGCCGCGGCAAAGGCAGCGCCGGCCGCCTCGGCATGCTCGCCGATGCAGTTGACGTGCCCCATCTTGCGCGACGGGCGCGCATCGCTCTTGCCGTACAAATGTAGCTTGGCGCCGGGCTGCGCCACCACCTCGTCCCAGGCCGGGGTACGTTCCAGCCCGAACTCGAACCACACATCGCCCAGCAGGTTCAGCATCTTGCCGGCCGAATGCTGGCGCGTGCTGCCCAGCGGCAGGCGGGCCATGGCGCGCACCTGCTGCTCGAACTGGCTGGTCTCGCACGCGTCCATGGTGATGTGGCCCGAGTTGTGCGGGCGCGGCGCCATTTCGTTGGCGACCAGCGAACCGTCGGTCAGCACGAAAAACTCGATGCACAGCACGCCGACATAGCCCATTTCCGTGGCGATGGCGGCAGCCGCGGCGCGGGCGCGGTCGGCGATGTCGGGCGAGACGCTGGTCGACGGCATTTCCGTCGAGAACAGGATGCCGTCGCGGTGCACGTTCTCGGCCAGCGGCCAGGTCGCGGTGGAGCCGTCCGCGGCGCGCGCGGCCAGCACCGAGACTTCATAGGCCAGCGGCAGCATCTGTTCCAGCACGCACGGCACGTGCTGCATCGCCTTCCATGCGGCGCGCACGTCGTCGCGCGTCTTCACGCGGGCCTGGCCCTTGCCGTCATAGCCCATGCGCGCAGTCTTGAGGATGCCGGGCAGCACGAGGTCGGGCAGCTGGTCGACGTCGGCGTCGTGCTGGATCACCCAGTGCGGGGCCGTGGGCACGCCGGTGCGCTCGGCGCAGGCGGCGAAGAACTTCTTCTCGCCGATGCGGTTCTGCGCGATCGACACGCAGTAGCCGCGCGGCGCGACAAACGAACCCAGTTGCTCCAGGCGGTCCAGCGACAGCGACGGCACGTTCTCGAACTCGGTGCTCACCGCCTGGCACAGCTTGGCCATCTCGGCCAGCGCGGCCTCGTCGGTGTACTGGGCGCAGATATGCTTGTCGGCCACCACGCCCGCCGGGCTGTCCTGGTCGGGATCGAGCACGCACACGCGATAGCCCATCGCCTGCGCCGCATGCGTGAACATGCGGCCGAGCTGGCCGCCGCCCAGCATGCCCAGCCACGCGCCGGGCAGGATGGGCGCGTCGGGACGGTCGACGCCGAACTCGGCGCGCGATTCCGGCGTGTGGGCTTCGGAGAGGTAGGGATGGATATCGGTCGGCATTGCTTGGTTCCGTGTGGGTCCGGAGGATTACAGCGGCAGCATTACAGCGGCAAAGTCATGGCGCGCGCGGCTTCGGTCTGCCTGGCGCGGAAGGCTTCCAGCGCAGTGGCCAGCGCGTCGTCGGTGGTGGCCAGCGTGGCGATGGCATGCAGCGCGGCATTGGCGGCGCCCGCTTCACCGATGGCGAAGGTGGCGACCGGCACGCCCTTGGGCATCTGCACGATCGACAGCAGCGAGTCTTCGCCGCGCAGGTACTTCGACGGCACGGGCACGCCGAACACCGGCACGATGGTCTTGGCCGCGATCATGCCCGGCAGGTGCGCGGCACCGCCGGCGCCGGCGATGATGGCGCGGATGCCGCGGCTGCGCGCGGTCTCGGCATAGCGGAACATGTCGTCGGCCATGCGGTGCGCGGACACCACCTGGGCTTCGAACGGCACGCCGAAATCCTTCAGCATGGCCACCGCGTGCTGCATCACGTCCCAGTCGGAACTGCTGCCCATCACGACGCCGACCAGCGGCTTGTCTTGCTTGCTCACTTTATCTGTTCCTTCGATGGTCGTTCCCGCACGCGCGGGAACGACGCCATGGCTTACTTCAGCTCTTCACCCGTCAGGCGCGTCAGCGCCTCACGATACTTCGCCGCCGTCTTTTCGATCACGTCATCCGGCAGTTGCGGCGCCGGGGCGGTCTTGGGCCACGGCTTGCCGTCGATGCGCACGGCTTCCAGCCAGTCGCGCACGAACTGCTTGTCGAACGACGGCGGGTTGGTGCCCACCTGGTACGAATCGGCCGGCCAGAAGCGCGAGGAGTCGGCGGTCAGCACTTCGTCCATCAGCGTCAGCACGCCGTTGTCGTCCAGGCCGAACTCGAACTTGGTGTCGGCGATGATGATGCCGCGGGTGGCGGCGAACTCGGCCGCTTCCTTGTACAGGCGGATCGAGATCTCGCGCATCTGGCGCGCCAGCGCGATGCCGATGCGGGCCTCGACCTCGGCGAACGAGATGTTCTCGTCGTGCTCGCCCATTTCTGCCTTGGCGGCCGGGGTGAAGATCGGCTCGGGCAGCTTCTGCGCATTCTGCAGGCCGGCGGGCAGCGTGATGCCGCACACCTTGCCGGTGGCCTGGTAGTCCTTCCAGCCGCTGCCGGCGAGGTAGCCGCGCACCACGGCTTCGACCAGGATCGGCTTCAGGCGCTTGACCACCACGGCGCGGCCCTTGACCTGCTCCACTTCCTCCGGCGCGACCACGGTTTCGGGCGCGATGCCGGTCTCATGGTTCGGCACAATGTGCGCCAGCTTCCTGAACCAGAAGTCGGCCATCTGGTTCAGCACGCGGCCCTTGTCGGGGATCGGCTCGCCCATGATGACGTCGAACGCCGACAGGCGGTCGGTGGTGACGATCAGCAACTTGTCATTGCCGACGGCGTAGTTGTCGCGCACCTTGCCGTGGCCCAGCAGCGGCAGCGAGTTGATGGAGGACTGGTAGAGAGCGTTGGACATGATGGTTCCGATAAAACGGCGAAGCCGCCGGGCGCAAAATGCGTGCCGCGGCGGCCGGAACTGCGATCCGCCTTCCACTTGCGCGGAAGGCGGACACGGGACAATTACTGCACGACCTGCGCCAGCTTGCCCGACTTGTACTGCTGCGCGACGTCGACCAGCGTGACCGGCTTGATCTTGCTGGCCTGGCCTTCGCAGCCGAAGGAAATGTAGCGCGCCTTGCACACTTGCTTGGCGGCTTCGCGGGCCGGCTTCAGGTATTCGCGCGGGTCGAACTTGCTCGGGTTCTCGACAAAGAAGCGACGAATCGCGCCGGTCATGGCCAGGCGGATGTCGGTATCGATGTTGATCTTGCGCACGCCGTACTTGATGGCTTCCTGGATTTCCTCGACCGGCACGCCGTAGGTTTCCTTCATGTCGCCGCCGAACTTGCGGATTTCTTCCAGCAGTTCTTGCGGAACGGCCGACGAGCCGTGCATCACCAGGTGGGTGTTGGGGATGCGGGCGTGGATTTCCTTGATGCGGCTGATCGCCAGGATGTCGCCGGTGGGCTTGCGGGTGAACTTGTAGGCGCCGTGCGAGGTGCCGATGGCGATGGCCAGCGCGTCCAGCTGGGTGGCCTTGACGAAGTCGGCGGCCTGCTCCGGATCGGTCAGCAGCATGGAGTGATCCAGCACGCCTTCGGCGCCGATGCCGTCTTCTTCGCCGGCTTCACCGGTTTCCAGCGAGCCCAGGCAGCCCAGTTCGCCTTCCACGGTCACGCCGACGGCGTGGGCCAGTTCCACCACCTTGCGGGTGACGTCGATGTTGTAGTCGTACTCGGCCGGGGTCTTGCCGTCTTCGCGCAGCGAACCGTCCATCATCACCGACGAGAAGCCCAGGTCGATCGCGCCCTGGCAGATCGCCGGCGACTGGCCGTGGTCCTGGTGCATCACCACCGGGATGTGCGGGTAGGCTTCGACCGCGGCTTCGATCAGGTGGCGCAGGAAATGCTCGCCGGCGTATTTGCGGGCACCGGCCGAGGCTTGCATGATCACCGGAGCGTTGACCTCGTCGGCCGCCTGCATGATGGCCTGCACTTGCTCGAGGTTGTTCACGTTGAAGGCCGGCAGGCCGTAGCTGTTCTCGGCTGCGTGGTCCAGCAGCTGGCGCATCGAAACGAGTGGCATGTCTAACTCCTAAATAAAAATGGGGTGTCTCTGTATTCTTCTGTCGGCGCTCAGTGCCCCACCCTGACGATCTTCAGGGTGTTGGTACCGCCCGGCTGCCCCATCGGTTCGCCGATGGTCAGCACGATGAAGTCGCCGCGCTGCACCACGCCCTGCGCCAGCAGCAGCTCTTCGGCCTGCTCCAGCGCGGTGTCGCGGTCGGCGCTGGACTGCAGCGGCAGCGGCACCACGTTGCGGTACAGCTGCATCTTGCGCTGCGAGGCCAGGTTGGGCGTCATGGCGTAGATCGGCACATGGATGCGGTGACGGCTCATCCACAGCGCGGTGGCGCCGGAATCGGTCAGCGCGGCAATCGCCTTCACCTGCAAATGATAGGCCGTGAACAGCGCACCCATCGCCACCGACTGATCAATGCGCGAGAACGTCTGATTCAGGAAGTCGGTGTCGAGCTGCACCACCTCGGACTTCTCGGCCTCGATGCAGACCGCGGCCATGGCCTCTACAGTCTCCACCGGGTAGCGCCCGGCCGCGGTCTCGGCCGACAGCATCACCGCGTCGGTACCGTCCAGCACGGCGTTGGCCACGTCCGACACCTCGGCGCGCGTCGGCACCGGGTTGACGATCATGCTTTCCATCATCTGCGTCGCGGTGATGGTGAGCTTGTTGGCTTCGCGCGCCAGCTTGATCATGCGCTTCTGCAGCGCGGGCACGGCGGCGTTGCCGACTTCCACGGCGAGGTCGCCACGCGCCACCATGATGCCGTCGGACGCCTGCAGGATTTCTTCCAGCACGCCCGGGTGGATGGCCTCGGCGCGCTCGATCTTGGCGATCATGCGGGCCTTGTGGCCATGCGGCTGGCCAGCCACGGCGGCCAGCTGGCGCGCCATTTCCATGTCGGTGGCGTTCTTGGGGAAGCTGACCGCGACATAGTCCGCGCCCAGGGCCATGGCGGTCTTGATGTCGTCCATGTCCTTGGCCGTCAGCGCCGGCGCCGACAGGCCGCCGCCCTGGCGGTTGATGCCCTTGTTGTTGGACAGGTCGCCGCCGATGCGCACGGTGGTGAAGATCTCGGTGCCCAGCACGCGGTCCACCACCAGCACGATCAGGCCGTCGTTGAGCAGCAGCAGGTCGCCGGGGCCGACGTCGCGCGGCAGGTCCTGGTAGTCCAGGCCAACGCGTTCTTCATTGCCGAGCTGACAGGCGGAATCGAGGACAAAGGGGGCGCCCGGCTTGAGCGTGACCTTGCCTTGCTCGAACTTGCCGACACGGATCTTGGGGCCCTGCAGGTCGGCCATGATGGCGACCTCGCGCCCGCACGACTGGGCGGCCTCGCGCACCAGGCGGGCGCGGTCGATATGGTCCTGCGCGCTGCCGTGCGAGAAATTCAGCCGCACCACGTCGACGCCCGCGGCAATCATGCGCGTCAGGATCTCCAGCGAGCTGGAAGCGGGGCCGATGGTGGCAACGATCTTGGTGGAACGGGTCATGCGCGGGTTTCCTTGGTGAAGGACGGGGGCCCGGCACGGCGCCAGGCCCGGCGGATGCTTCAGCCTGCTGCGCGCTGCTCCAGCACTTCAAAGGCGGGCAGCTTCTTGCCTTCCAGGAATTCCAGGAACGCGCCGCCGCCGGTGGAGATATAGCCCACGCGGTCGGCAATGCCGTACTTGGCGATGGCGGCCAGCGTGTCGCCGCCGCCCGCGATCGAGAACGCCCTGGAATCGGCGATGGCCTGCGCCAGCACCTTGGTGCCGTTGCCGAACTGGTCAAACTCGAACACGCCCACCGGGCCATTCCAGACGATGGTGCCGGCGGCCTTGAGCTGGTCGGCCAGCTGGGCAGCGGTCCTGGGACCGATGTCCAGGATCATGTCGTCGTCGGCCACGTCCTTGACGTCCTTGACGGTCGCCACGGCGGTGGCGCTGAACTCCTTGGCGCAGACCACGTCGACGGGGATGGGCACCGAGGCGCCGCGCCTGGCCATGATGTCGATGATGGTCTTGGCGTCGCCGACCAGGTCGGCTTCCGCGAGCGACTTGCCGATCTTCAGGCCGGCGGCCAGCATGAAGGTGTTGGCGATGCCGCCGCCGACGACCAGGTTGTCGACCTTGTCGGCCAGCGACTTCAGGATGGTCAGCTTGGTCGAGACCTTGGAGCCGGCCACGATCGCCACCAGCGGACGGGCCGGCTGGCCCAGCGCCTTGCCCAGCGCGTCGATCTCGGCGGCCAGCAGCGGGCCGGCGCAGGCGATCGGGGCGTACCTGGCGATGCCGTGGGTGGTCGCCTCGGCGCGGTGCGCGGTGCCGAAGGCATCGTTCACATACACGTCACAGAGCTTGGCCATCTTCTGGGCCAGCTCGTCGCTGTTCTTCTTCTCGCCCTTGTTCACGCGGCAGTTTTCCAGCAGCACCACCTGGCCGGGGGCGACTTCGACGCCGTCGACCCAGTTCTGCACCAGCTTGACCGGCTTGCCCAGCAGCTCGGACAGGCGCGTGGCGATCGGCGCCAGCGAGTCTGCCGGCTTGAACTCGCCTTCGGTCGGGCGGCCCAGGTGGGAGGTGACCATCACCGCGGCGCCGGCGGCCAGGCAGGCCTCGATCGCGGGCACCGAGGCGCGGATGCGGGTGTCCTCGGTGATATGGCCGGCGTCGTCCTGCGGCACGTTCAGGTCGGCGCGGATGAACACCCGCTTGCCGGAGATTTTGCCTTGGGAAATCAGATCGGAAAGACGCAGGACAGTGGTCATGACGGTGAAAGGCGCGAGATTTCGCTGAAAAATCGGGGAAACGGGGATTTTACCTGATCGCGGTCAACGCTTTGGCGATTCCGGGGTGCAACGGACTTACAATGTGCGGCAGCGAGCACAACGAGGCTTCACGCCGGCCGCATCATTCCTTGCCTCCCCACGAAAGAAGGGGCAAGGGGATGCCCCCCTGCCGCGCCGAGTGCGGTAATGTATGCAACGTCTGCTACAACAGACACGCACTGACAAAGAGCCGGGCAAGCAACGGCCAGAGAAGGCACCAGGCGGATAACAAGGCATGCCGGCGTGCGCATGGACGCACAGCCGGCGCCGCGCATTGTTTTGTCGCGAATGCAGGGGGGTAATCAGATGAAAGAAGCCGACATGCACGGAGCGATCCGTGGCTTGTACGAGGGCATTCTCGATCCCGGTGCGTGGCAGCAGAGCCTGCGCACCCTGACCGATATGGCCGGCTCGGCGCACGCCTCGATGATGGTCTGGGACACGGTACGCGACCAGGTCACCGTCAATGAAATCGTCAATCCGGTGGTCGAGCTGTTCACCGAGTACGAATCGGATTTCCAGGCCATCGACCCGGCCAAGCAGTTCGCCCCGCGGCTGCAGCCGGGCGCGTGGTACGTCGATGCGCGCGAGCTGGGCGAAGGCGCCATGGCGCGGCACCCGTTCTACCGCGACTTCTTCCACCGCTACGACCTGCGCTCCTACGTGGCGTGCCTGGTCGCGCGCCAGCCGCACTACGAAGTCTATTTCTCGATGCAGCGCGGGCGCACGCAGCCGCTGTTCTCGACCGACGACACCCGTGGCATGGACTGGATCATCCCGCATATGCGCAGCGCCATGGCCATGCGCGACCGCACGCTGGGGCTGACCGTGCTGGCGCGGCTGTCGTCGCAGCTGGTGGAGCGGCTCAATTTCGCGCTGCTGGTGTTTTCGCCGCAGCGCCAGGTGCTGCTGAGCAACCGCGCCGGCGAACGCTGGGTGCGACGCCTGGATCCGGCGGGCAAGGTCTCCGACTGGACCCTGTCGCGCCCGTTCGGCGAGATGCTGGCCGCGGCCTGCGACCCGCAGCGCGCGGTGGCCGCCCAGGCCGCGCGCGCCACCGACGGCAACGGCGCCAGCGCGCAGGTGATCGTGCTGCCGCTGCCGCCCTCGCACGCGTTCGCCGCACAGTGGCAGGAACCGGCGGCGCTGGTGGTGGTGCACGAGCACGACAGCGCGCCGCTGCTGCTGGCTCCCGTGCTGCGCGACCTGTACGGCCTGACGCCGGCGGAAACGCGGCTGGCCACCCATCTGGCCGGTGGCCAGGGCCTTCCCGAAGCCAGCCAGCAGCTGAATATCCGCCACGAAACGGCGCGCACGCAGCTCAAGGCCGTCTTCCACAAGACCGGCACCAACAGCCAGGCCCAGCTCACCCACCTGCTTTCGCGCCTGGGCGCGGCGCTGGAAGGGGCCTGAATTCCACCCTCGCGCGGTACGCCAGCCGGCAACCAACCGGCGGCTTCGGCACAGCCGCGCGAAGGAAGTACCAAAAGTACGAAAAAGAAGAAAGAAGAAAAACCATGAGCAACACGCCGATGCATGACACCATCCGCGCGCTGTACGAGGGGATCTTTGACGCCGATGCCTGGCGCCGCAGCCTGGGTGCGCTATGCCAGGCCAGCGACAGCTCGCATGCGCTGCTGCTGGTGCGCGATACGGTCCACGAACGCGTGCTGGTGAACCAGGTGGTCAATCCCGTGCCCGAAGCGGTGGCGGCCTACAGCGAATACTACGAAAGCATCGATCCGGGCCTGCCCTTCGCCCAGCGCATGTCGGTGGGCAACTGGTACATCGATTCGCGCGAGCTCGGCTCGCAGACGATGCGCCAGTCGCCGTTCTACGGCGACTTCCTGCACCAGTTCGAGCAATCGTCGGTGATGGCCTGCCTGATCGAGCGCAAGCCGCACTATGAAGTGTTCCTGTCGCTGCAGCGGCCGCTGGGTGGCAACCAGTACTCGCCCGAGGACGCGCGTGCGCTCGACTGGGCGATCCCGCATGTGCGCCATGCCATGGCGCTGCGCGACCGCACGCACCAGGTGTCGGCGCTGGCGCATGCGTCGAGCCAGTTGCTGGAGCGGCTGCCGTTTGGCGTGATCGTGCTGCGCGACGATGGCAAGACGCTGCTTGCCAACAGCACCGGGGAGGCCTGGGTGCGTCGGCTGCTGCCGGCCGTGTCGATCGAAACCAGCGCCGCGACGGTGTCGGCGGCGAGCGGGCGGGCTGATGAATGGCGGCTGTCGCGGCCATTTGCCGATGCGTTGAAGGCGGCGTGCGATCCGGGCAACCCGCAGCCGGCGCAGGCGCTGCGGGCGGTGGATAGTGGCGGGCGGCAGGCGCAGATCATCCTGTTGCCGTTGCCGCCGGCACATCAACTGTCGATGGATTGGCAGCGCCCCAGCGTACTGGTGGCGATCCATGAACCCGGCGTCGCGCCGATGACGTTGCCGGCGGTGCTGCGGGATTTGTATGGGCTGACGCCGGCGGAAACGCGGTTGGCGCTGCAGTTGTCAAGCGGGATGGGGTTGCCCGAGGCTTGCGAGCAGATTGGGATTCGGCGCGAGACCGGGAGGACGCAGTTGAAGGCTATTTTCAACAAGACTGCTACGGGCACGCAGGCGCAACTGGCGCATCTGCTGACGCGCCTGGGGGTGCGGGCTTAGTCAGGGTGCCCGCCGGTTTGCTTCCCTCTCCCGCGTGCCGGAGAGGGGCCGGGGGAGAGGGCAGGAGCCTCAACGAAGTAAAGCCCCCGATATGGCCGCAATCGATGCAGCCTCAATCGAAGCCTCAATCGATCGAAGCCCCCACGGTCTTCACCACCCCCGCCCACTTCTGCCGGTCCGCCTTGACGGTAGCCTTGAACTGCTCCACCGACTCGATCCGCGGCGTATTGCCGGCCTCGACCAGCTTCTGCCGGATCGACGGCGTTTCCAGCGCCACCTTGACCGCGTCATTGATCTTGCGCGCGATCTTCGGATCCAGGCCCTTGGGCCCGAAGAAGCCGAACCAGATGGTGCTGTTGTAGCCCGCCACCCCACTCTCGGCAATGGTCGGCACGTCCGGGATCACCGGCACGCGCTTGCTGGTGGTCACGCCCAGCAGCCGCACCTTGCCGGCACGGTATTGCGGCAGCACGCTCTGCACCTGGTTGAAAATGCAGCAGACCTCGCCCTTGACCACGGCCTGCAGCGCGTCCGGGCCGCCCTTGTACGGCACATGGACCATGTCGAGGCCGGCGCGGGCATTGAATTCCGCGAAGGCCAGGTGCGTGCCGGTGCCGTTGCCGGTCGAGGCATAGTTGTATTTGCCCGGGTTGGCCTTCACCTTCTCGATGAATTCCTTCACCGTCTTCACGTCGAGCACGGCCGGGTTGACGGTCAGCACGTTGGACACTTCCACCAGCGGCGCCACCGGCGTGAAATCGGCTTCGGCGTCGAACGGCAGGTTCTTGTACAGCGCCGGGTTGATCCCGTGCGTGGCCGCGGTGCCGAGCAGCAGCGTGTAGCCATCCGGCTTGGCGTGCGCCACCACTTCAGAGGCGACGTTGCCGCCCGCGCCCGGACGGTAGTCATAGATGATCGTGGTCTTGAGCGACTTCTGCAGCGATTCCTGCAGCGTGCGGCCCACCATGTCGACACCGGAACCGGCGGTGAAGCCCATCAGGATGGTCACCGGCTGCGTCGGCCACTCGCCCTGGGCCTGGGCGGGCGCGCTCACGGCAGCGGCGGCGCACAGGGCGGCCATGCCAGCGGCCAGGCGGGAAGCGGAACGGAAGGACAAGCGCGGCAGGCGGGACGAAATGGGCATGGGGGCACCGTCAGGAAGGTCAGCACAAAATAGCGGCCGGGGTCTGAGCCCCGGGCCAGCGCAACAAGATAGCAAGGATCCTGCCAAAACCAAACGAACCAGTTCGCTTGAAGGTATGCCGTGGGGGCATATGGTGCGCCGGTGTGCGACCTGATGTGACGTTCAGCGGCGCAGCAGGCCCACCAGCTCGTCGACATCCGGCAATGGCGCGCCGGTCCCGGCGGCGCTTTCGTCATCTGCATCCAGCAGCCCGTCGGCCAGCGCCCGCTTGTCGCGGTGCAGGGCGACAATGCGCTCCTCGATGGTGCCGGCGTTGATCAGCCGGTACACCGTCACGGGGCGCTGCTGGCCGATGCGGTGCGCGCGGCCCATGGCCTGGTCCTCGGCCGCGGGGTTCCACCAGGGGTCGGCGATGATCACGTAGTCGGCCGCGGTCAGGTTCAGGCCGAAGCCGCCGGCCTTCAGGCTGATCAGGAAGACATCGCCCTCGCCCGCCTGGAAAGCGGCCACGCGGCGCGTGCGCTCGGCCGCCGGCGTGGCGCCGTCCAGGTACTGCAGCGCCAGCCCGGCGCGCTCCAGGCCCCGCCTCAGCAACTGCAGGAAGTCGACGAACTGGCTGAACACCAGCGTCTTGTGGCCGCTGGCGGCAAGTTCGCTCGCCAGTGCCACGAAGGCGCGCAGCTTGGCGCCCTCCTCCATCTGGCTGCCGATTTCGGGCGTTGCCAGGCGCGGGTCGCACGCGGCGCGGCGCAGGCGCATGATCTGCGCCAGCACATGGATGCGCGCCTGCGATTGCTGCTGCGCCTGGGCAAGCGCGCGCGCCTTTGCCCCGGCCGGCGCGCCATGCGTGGCCTTGCGCGCCGCATCCACGCGCGCCAGCGCGGCTTCGGCCTGGGTCTGCGCCTGACGGCGCAGGGCTTCGTAGTGCGCGGCCTCCACCGGCTCGGGCTCGACCCGGATCACCAGCTCAGTGCGCGGCGGCAGTTCGTCGAGCACCTGGGCCTTGGTCCGCCGCAGCACGAAGGGCGCGATCATGCGGCGCAGGCGCTGGCGGGCCTCGCGCACGCCGCCGCGCTCGATCGGGTTGGCGAAATGCTCGTTGAAGCGGGCCAGCGAGCCCAGCAAACCCGGGTTGCAGAAGCGCATCACCGACCATAGCTCGGCCAGCCGGTTTTCCACCGGCGTGCCGCTCAACGCCATGCGGAAGTCCGCGCGCAAATCGAACATCGCCTGCGCGCGCCGCGTAATGGCGTTCTTGAACGCCTGCGCCTCGTCGGCGACCACGGTATGCCAGTCGCGCGCGCAGAAGTCCTGTCGCGCCTGCTGCAGCAGCGTGTACGAGACGATCACCAGGTCATGCGGGCCGGCCTGCTCTAGCAGCGTATCGCGCTCGCCCTCTGCATAGACGTGGACATTCAGGGTCGGCGCAAAGCGTCGTGCCTCGGCGGCCCAGTTGCCGCACACCGAGGTGGGCACGATCACCAGCGCGGCGCCGCCGGCCGCGCGCGCCACCAGCACCGCCAGCGCCTGCACGGTCTTGCCCAGGCCCATGTCGTCGGCCAGGCAGGCGCCCAGCCCCGAGGCGGCCAGCGTCATCGCCCAGCGGTAGCCGGCCTCCTGGTAGGGGCGCAGTTCCGCCGCAAGCGTGGCGGGCACGGTGATTGGCGTGTCGCGCGCCGCGCGCAGGCGGGCGATGCGCTGGCGGAAATGCGCGTCCGGATCGATCCCCACGCCGGCCAGCACGTCGTCCAGCCACGGCGTGGCCATCTGCGGCACGCGGATGCCGTCGGGAATGCGCTCGGCCACCGACGCCAGGTCGCGCAACTGGCCGCGCAGCGCGCGGGTCAGCGCCACGAAGACACCCTGCCCCATCGGCACGAAGCGGCCGGCGTGGCTGCCGGTCCAGTCGATCAGCTTGCCCAGCTCCAGCACCAGCCCCTCGGCCACGCGCAGCTCACCGGCCAGCCGGTACCACGCGCCGCGGCTTTCGATATGCACGCCAAGTTGCGGCAGATCGGCGGGGACGATGCGGATTTCCTTGCCGCGCGGCCATTCCACGGCCTGCACCGCGGGCAGGCCGGGCAGCGCTTCGAGCACGGTCAGCGCATCTTCGGGATCGTCCAGCGTCCAGGTGTACTCGCCGCCCGGCGGCGACTGCGTGACAAGCACCGGAAGCGCGGCGAAGACCTCGGCCACGCTGGCCAGTTCGGCATCGAGATCGCGCTGGGTGACCAGCGTCTCGCCGCGCACCGCGGCCATCAGGCGCTCCCTGCCCGCGCCCGGCGCCAGGCGGGGCCCGAGCTGGCCCAGCGGCGTGACCACCAGCCGCATCGTGATGCCGCGCCCGGCCACGCCGCCGATGGGCGCGACCTCCGCGCGCAGCCGCGCGTCGGCTTCGACCGGGCGCGTGCCGGCGGCCTGGTCGGCATGGACCTGGAAGTGGCCGGCCAGCGCGCGCAGGGTGCGGTCCAACTGGGCCTGGCCATCCTCCGGGATCGCCAGCCCGTCGCCGATCAGCCGCGCGGCATCGAACTGCGCCGGGGTGAAGCGGAGCACCTTCAGCCGGTGCGGCCCGTCGCGCAGCACGCTGACCTGGCGCAGCGCCTCGGCTTCCTGGCGCGCGGCGGCGGGCAGCAAGGCCTCCATCGCCGGCGCCTCGCGCAGCGGGGGGTAGAGGCGCAGCACGAAGCGGCCGGCGCTGTGCACGGCCTCCAGCGCGGGCGCGTCTTCAACTACGTCCAGCGTCTGTGCCGGGGCATGAACCAGCACCACGCCCGGGTGGCCGACCAGCGCCATGGCGGCGGCAGCGCGGTCCAGCACATAGCGCCGGTTGTGCGAGGCATCGCGCCGGATCGCACGCGCGATGCGTGCGTCCCACGGCTCGAGCCGGTCGTCCTCGGCCACGCGCGCCAGCGGTATGGGCCTGGGCTTGCCCCAGCCGCGCGCCCCGCGCACCTGCTCGAGCGGCTCGATGGTGGCCACGGCACCGTCCGGTTCCAGCGTCAGCGCCCACAGCAGGCGGCGCCCGCCTTCGATGGCAGCGGCGGGCTCGGCACTGGCCAGCGCGCGCAGCGCTTCCAGCGCCTGCTCCCAGCCGGGCTGGCCGGGTTCGGCATGCGGGTCGGAATGTGTAGTCAAAGGCACGAAGAAAACGGTATGGCGTCGGGGCAGGCGCGGGCGATGCAACCGGCGAGCCGGCAAACGCACGGAAATGAGGATTCTAGTCCGCCACTGCCCCCTTCCCCCTGCCGGCTGCGTTGGCACCCATGCCCCCCGGGCTTACAATGTCGTTTTTGCTACTTTCACGGCGCTGGGAGAATAGAGATGTCGATGGCGGATCGCGACGGCAAGATTTGGATGGACGGCAAGCTGATCGAATGGCGCGATGCAAAGATCCACGTGCTGACGCATACGCTGCACTACGGCATGGGCGTGTTCGAGGGCGTGCGCGCCTACAAGACGCCCGAAGGCACCGCCATCTTCCGCCTGAAAGAGCACACCCGCCGCCTGTTCAACTCCGCCAAGATCTTCCAGATGGCGATGCCGTTCGACGAGGCCACGCTGGAAACCGCCACGCGCGAAGTGGTGCGCGCCAACAACCTGGAATCCTGCTACATCCGCCCGATCGTGTGGATCGGCTCGGAAAAGCTGGGCGTGTCGGCCAAGGGCAACACCATCCACGTGGCGATCGCGGCGTGGCCGTGGGGCGCCTACCTGGGCGAGGAAGGCATGGAGCGCGGCATCCGCGTGAAGACTTCGTCCTTTACCCGCCACCACGTCAACGTGTCGCTGGTGCGCGCCAAGGCCAGCGGCTACTACATCAACTCGATCCTGGCCAACCAGGAAGCGACCGGCCTGGGCTACGACGAAGCGCTGCTGCTCGACACCGAAGGCTATGTCAGCGAAGGCTCGGGCGAGAACGTCTTTATCGTGCGCAACGGCGTGATCTACACCCCTGACCTGGCCTCGTGCCTGGACGGCATCACGCGCGACGCCACGCTGACCATCGCGCGCGACCTGGGCATCGAAGTGCGCGAGAAGCGCATCACCCGCGACGAGATGTACTGCGCCGACGAAGCCTTCTTCACCGGCACCGCCGCCGAAGTCACGCCGATCCGCGAACTGGATGACCGCATCATCGGCGAAGGCCGCCGCGGCCCGGTGACCAGGCAGATCCAGGACGCGTTCTTTGCCGCCGTGGGCGGCACCAACGAAAAGTACAAGAAGTGGCTGACGCTGGTCTGAGCACCGGCCGCCAGCCCTCGTGCCCCGCACCCGCCGCCGTGCGCGCGGGGCATGCCTTGTTTTGACGAACAATCAGCCTCAATCCCCGCAACACCATGACGCAAACCGCCACCATCATCGAAATCGGCGCCGAAGACATTCCGCTGCACTGCCCCACCGCCAACACCCCGGCCTGGAACTACCATCCGCGCGTGTTCCTGGACGTGGCCGACACCGGCGAAGCCAAGTGCCCTTACTGCGGTACCGTCTACAAGCTCAAGCCGGGCACCGTGCTGAAGGGCCACCACTGACCCGAGCCGCCGGTATTCGCACGACCCCGACGCTCCGGGCCGCCTGTTGGCGCCCCGGAGCGTTGCTGTTCCCGGTGATTTTGTCGGCGATCGCTTCTGCGATTGTGCCGACGATTGCGCCGAAGATCGCGCCCGCGAACCGGCTCCCCGCGCCCCGCCCATGAAGAAAGCCCTCGTCATCGCCCCCAACTGGATCGGCGACGCCCTGATGGCGCAGCCGCTGTTCGCGCTGCTCAAGGCGCGCCATCCGCGCCTGGCCATCGACGCCCTCGCGCCCAAGTGGGTGGCGCCGGTGCTCGCGCGCATGCCCGAGATCAACCGCGTGTTCCCGTCCGACCTGGCGCACGGCAAGCTGCAACTGTCGGCGCGGCTGATGTTCGCGCAGCAGCTCAAGAACGAAGACTACGACCTCGCCTACGTGCTGCCGAATTCGCTCAAGTCGGCGCTGATCCCGTGGCTGGCCGGCATTCCGCTGCGCATCGGCTACCGTGGCGAAGCGCGCTTCGGCATGCTCAACGTGCGCCATGCCAACCCGCCGCGCGACCACCGCCCGCCGATGGTCGAGCACTATGCCCGCCTCGCGCTCAAGCCCGGCGCGCGCCTGCCCGAGAACATCCCCGAGCCGCGCCTGCGCGTCGACCCGACGCGCATGGCGGCGACCGCCGAGCGCTTCGGCATTGCCCCGCACACGCGCGTGATCGCGTTCTGCCCGGGCGCCGAGTTCGGCCCCGCCAAGCGCTGGCCCGCCGGCCACTTCGCCAGGCTGGCGCAGATGCTGCGCCGCTCCTACCCGTACGCGCAGATGATCACGCTGGGCTCGGCCAAGGACGCCGAGATCGCCGCCGAGATCGTCAAGGACGCGCCGTTCGTGCGCAACCTGTGCGGGCAGACCTCGCTGGACGACGCCGTCGACCTGCTGGCGCTGTCCGAGGCCGCGGTCTGCAACGATTCCGGGCTGATGCACGTGACCGCGGCGCTGAACCGGCCGCAGGTGGCGGTCTATGGCTCGAGCGATCCGCGCCACACGCCGCCGCTGTCACAGGCAGCGAGTATCATGTGGCTGCAGCTGGAGTGCAGCCCGTGCTTCAAGCGCGAGTGCCCGCTGGGCCACCTGCGCTGCCTGAAAGAGATCGAACCCGAAATGGTCTTCGTTGAGCTGCGCAAGCTGCTGCACCGGCCCTGATACCCTGACACTGCCACCATGCCTCGTTTTGCCCGCCTGTTCGATTCTGCCGAAGACATCGTCGAAGCCTTCCGCGAGGCGCTCAAGCAGCGCGATGCCGAAGGCGCGCTGCGCCTGTGGCTGGACGAGGATTCGATCACCTGCGTGCTGCCCGACGGCCAGCGCATGATCGGCCACGAACAGCTGCGCCAGGCGTTCTCGCAACTGCTGGAAGAGCAGCCGGTGCTGGTCGATGCGATCGAAACCAGCAGCCACGCGTCGATGGCCGTGTCGATCTTCGACGTGACCGAGGCGCTGCGCTTCGGCGGCGACCGGGTCGAAGCCGACCTGTACGTGCACACCACCTACGTGCTGATGCAAAACCACGAAGGCTGGCGCCTGGCGCATATCCACTGCAGCCCGGCCAACGCCGTGCAGGTGGCCGCGGTGGCTGCAGCACCCGGCCAGGCGCTGCACTGAGCCTGGCGGGCGGCACGGCCCGCCCGCCATGGCGCAGGGCCGCAAGACTGCAATCCCGCACTGCCGCACTACCGCACCCTGCAATACCGAGCTGTCATGACGCAGCGCCCCGATCTCCCGCCGCATCGTTTGACGCCTGCCGCCGCGCCGCACGGGCATGGCCATGGCTACGGCGACGGCATCGCCATTCCCTGGTGGCTGCGCGGCGGCCATGCCCAGACCATCATCCCCGCCCGCTTTACGCGCCGCCCGCCACGCGTCGCCTACCGGCGCGAGCGCTGGGACACGCCTGACGGCGACTTCATCGACCTCGACTGGACCACCCACCCGGTGCAGCCTGACACGCCACTGGTGGTGATGTTCCATGGGCTGGAGGGCGATTCGAACAGCCACTACGCGCAGGCGCTGATGCACGCGCTCGGCGCGCGCGGCTGGCAGGGCGTGATCCCGCATTTCCGCGGCTGCTCCGGCGAGCTCAACCTGGCGCCGCGCTTCTACCACTCCGGCGACTCGGCCGAGCTGCGCTGGGTGCTGGAACGCGTGCACCGCCAGCACTGCGCCCAGGGCCGCAAGCTGCTGGTGGTCGGCATTTCGCTGGGCGGCAATGCGCTGCTGCGCCTGCTCGGCGAAGACGGCGCCGCTGCCGGCCACGTGTCCGCCGCGGCCGCGATCTCGGCCCCGCTGGACCTGGCTGCCGGCGGCGCGGCGTTGTCGGCCGGCTTCAACCTGCTCTACACGCGCATGTTCCTGCAGACGCTCAAGCGCAAGTCGCTGGCCAAGCTGCAGCAGTTCCCGGGCTTGTTCGACCGCGAGGCGATGCTGGCCAGCCGCGACCTGTACGCCTTCGACAACGTGGTCACGGCGCCGCTGCACGGCTATGCCGACACCGACGACTACTGGCGCCGCGCCGCCAGCAAGCCGGTGCTGGGCGCGATTGCCGTGCCCACGCTGGTGCTCAATGCGCGCAACGATCCCTTCCTGCCCGAACGGCACCTGCCCGGCCCGGCCGACGTTAGCCCGCAGGTGTGGCTGGAGCAGCCGGAGTACGGCGGCCATGTCGGCTTCATGACCCCGGAGGAAGGCTGGCGGCGCCATCTGTGGCTGCCCGACAGCCAGTCAGGCGTGGCATTCGGCGGCCACATCGAATGGCTCCCGGCGCGGATCCTGCGCTTTTTCGACAGCATGATGTAAGGCCGGCGGCGTGCGTGGCGCCTTGCCGGCGGAGGAGACGGAGATGGACGACATCGTCAGGCAAGCCATGGCGCGCTGGCCCAACGTGCCCAACGCCTATGGCTGGCTCGCGCTGGACCGGCGCGGGCAGTGGCGCCTGCGCAATGAATACGCCCAGCAGCACGGCCTGACCGGCGAGCCGGTGCGCAATGAAGCGTTGATCGGCTTTATCGAACGCAACTACCTGAGCGACGAGCGCGGCGCGTGGTATTTCCAGAACGGGCCGCAAAAGGTTTTCGTGGGGCTGGCGTACGCGCCGTGGATCGTGCGGCTGCACCAGGGCGCGCTAAGCACGACCTCGCGGCAGCCGTTCAGGCTGCAGGCCTGCTATGCCGACGAGCACGGCAACGTGGTACTGGCGGGGACGGTCGACGGTGTCGATGGCACGCAGGCCGCGTTGCTGCATGACCATGACCTGGAAACTTTCAGCAGCAGCAGCACCTGGCATGGCGAAGCCTGCGGCACCGAGCTGGGCCTTTTCCACCACGACGGCCGCGACCTCCCGATCGAGCCCATCGCGGAAAGCGAGCTGCCGAAGCGCTTCGGCTTCGTGCGCCAGCCGGCGGCCTGACGCCGCGCGGCCGGGCTTGCCTCAGTTCGGCATGCCCTTGCTGTCCTGCTTGTCCTCGCGGTACTGGCGTTCCAGCTGGTGCAGGCGGGCATCCACCTCGGACAGCGTATAGAAGTCGCCGTCGCCGGCCTTGCGCGCGATCTGCAGCTGTTCGATCGCGGCCTGGTAGGCGCCGTCCATCGCATATTTCTCGGCCAGCGCCTGGTGCTGCTGCACCCGCTTGCCCTGGCCGGCGTACGCGCGTGCCAGCATTTCCCACCAGTCGCTGCGGCTGGTTTCCTGGCGCGTGCGCTCGCGCAGGAAGCGCACCGCCTCGTCGTAGCGGCCCGAGCCGACCAGGGTCTCGGCATAGGTGACCGACACCGCATGCGACAGCGGGAAGGCTTTCATCGACGCCGTGGCCTGTGCCAGCGCCTCGGGCACGCGGCCCTGCGTGCGCGCCAGCTGGATCGCCATCACGTCCAGCATGGGGCTGCCCGAGCTGGCACCGGGGATGGTGCCGTACAGGCGCCGCGCCTCGGCCAGTTCCTGTTCGGCGGCGGCGGTGCGGCCCAGCCGCTGCTCGGTGAAGGCGAGGCCGTAGTGCAGCGCCGGCGCCCGCAGCGCCGAGGCACCCGGCAACTGCGCGTTCAGCGAGTTGCGCAACGCCTGCAGGTCGCTCGGCGACGATTCCTGGATCACGCGCGCGCGCATCCGGGCGAACTCGTACTCGGGCGTATTGGGCACCTTGCGCGCGTTGGCGTGGCTCACGCGGTCCTGCATGTCGGCAAGACGCTCGGAAGTCAGCGGGTGGGTGCGCACATAGGACGGCACCGAGCTTTCCGAGATGCCGGACACGCGCTGCAGCCGCGCGAAGAAATCGGGCATGCCCTGCGGGTCGAAGCCCGCCGCGGTCATGATCTGGAAGCCGACGCGATCGGCCTCGCGCTCCGCGCCGCGCGAGAACGACAGCTGGTTGGCAATGGCGGCGCCCTGCCCGCCCATCGCCAGCGCCGCCGCGGCATCGGGGCTGCGCGTGGCGGCCAGCCCGGCCAGCACCATCGAGGCCAGCGCGATCCACATTGACCGGTCTTGCGAGGTGATGCCGCGCGCGATATGGCGCTGCATCACGTGGCCGATTTCATGGCCCAGCACCGAGGCCAGTTCCGACTCTGTATCGGACTGCACCAGCAGCCCCGTATGCACGCCGATATAGCCGCCCGGCAGCGCGAAGGCGTTGATGCTGCGGTCGCGCACCGCGAACAGGTCGAAGCCGGTGGCAAAGGTGCCGGCGCCGGTCGAGCCCGAGATGCTCTGCCGCCGCGCCGCCTGCACCAGCCGGTAGCCGAGCGCGTTCAGGTAATCCGACAGCAGCGGGTCCGGCACGTACAGCGGATCGCGGCGGATGTCGCGCATGATGCGGTCGCCCAGGCGCTTCTCCATGTCGGGCGACAGCGCTGCCGTGGACGGGTCGCCCAGGTCCGGCAGTTGCACTCCGCCGCCCTCGACCACCGGGTTGTTGGTACGCAGGCCGAACTCGGATTTCTGGCCCGCCTTGATGCTGCGGTTCAGGTTGTCGTAGACCTGGTCGCTGGCATCGCCGGACAACGACGGCACCGGCTGCGGCGCCCGCGTGGATGCCACCGGCGTGGCCGGTGCGGCGGCGGCCGGGGCCGAAGCAGGCGCGCGGGGCGTTGCCTGCGGCCACGCCGGCGATGCAATGCTCAGCGCCAGCACCGCCGCCAGCGGCCGCCGCCATGGCGACCCGGCGCCACCACGATGTGACGCGGAACCGGCAGGCGCGGCATCCGCCGCGGCGCAATGGCCGGGTGCGGCAGACCTGCGAAGCGATGGTTGTTTTGGCATGTTGCTATGATAGCGGCCTCCGGTGGCCGTTCCCATCAGACGGTTCCCGCCCCCGCCAAAGGCCTCCTGCACAACGCCCTGCATAACGCCCAGCCATGACCCAGCTCACCCATTTCGATACCGCCGGCCAGGCCCATATGGTCGACGTCGGCGACAAGTCCAGCACGCACCGCGTGGCCGTAGCCACCGGCACCATCACCATGCTGCCCGACACCTTCGCGCTGGTTCGCGACGGCAATGCCAGGAAGGGCGACGTGCTCGGCATTGCACGGGTGGCAGCGATCATGGCCACCAAGCGTACCGCCGACCTGATCCCGCTATGCCATCCGATCGGGCTGACCAAGGTCGCGGTCGACTTTGCGCTCGACGAGGCCAGCGCCACCGTCGCCTGCACCGTGCGCACCGAGACCCGCGGACAGACCGGCGTCGAGATGGAAGCGCTGACCGGCGTGCAGGTGGCGCTGCTGACGATCTACGACATGTGCAAGGCGGTGGACCGCGGCATGGTGATCGGCAATGTGAAGCTGCTGGAAAAGCATGGCGGCAAGTCGGGCGACTGGGTGGCCGCCACAGCTCAGTGACCGGCCTGGCTGCACCGCCCGTGGGCCGGCACGTGCCAAACGGCAATCACCGCACCTAGACTAGACATTGCTCAGGGCAGCCGGAAAACGAGAATCGCGAATCGCGCCCGCACGGACGCAGCGTCACCGCCTGGCTCCCATCACCTTGCCAAAGGAGAAGAGGCAATGCTTACCCAGAAGACGAAGGACATCGTGAAAGCCACCGCCCCGGTACTGGCGGAACACGGCTACGACATTATCAAGTGCTTCTACAAGCGCATGTTCGAAGCGCATCCCGAACTGAAAAATGTGTTCAACATGGCGCATCAGGAACGGGGCGAGCAGCAGCAGGCATTGGCGCGGGCGGTCTACGCGTATGCGGAGAATATCGAAGACCCCAGCAGCCTGATGGCCGTGCTGAACAACATTGCCAACAAGCACGCGAGCCTGGGCGTCAAGCCGGAGCAATACCCCATCGTCGGCGAGCACCTGCTGGCGGCCATCAGGGAAGTCCTGGGCAGCGCAGCGACCGAGGAAATCATCTCCGCGTGGGCGCAAGCCTATGGCAACCTGGCCGATGTCCTGATGGGCATGGAGAGCGCCCTGTACGAAGGTTCGGCCGGGCAGGACGGCGGCTGGACCGGGTGGCGAACCTTTGTCGTCCGCGAGAAGCGCCCCGAAAGCGGCGTGATCACGTCCTTCGTCCTTGAGCCGGCCGACGGCAAGCCGGTCGCGAACTTCAAGCCCGGTCAATACACCAGCATTGCAGTCGATGTGCCCGCACTCGGCCTGCAGCAAATCCGCCAATACAGCCTGTCCGATATGCCGAACGGGCGCAGCTATCGGATTTCAGTCAAGCGGGAAAGCGGCGACACCCAGCCACCTGGCTATGTTTCCAACCTGCTGCACGATCACGTCAATGTCGGCGATGAGGTCAAGCTTGCCACGCCATATGGGAGTTTCCATATCGACGTCAACGCCACCACGCCCATTGTGCTGATCAGCGGCGGCGTGGGGCTGACGCCCATGATCAGCATGCTCAAGACCGCGCTGCAGGCGCCGCCGCGGAAAGTCGTCTTCGCGCATGGCGCCCGCAATAGTGCAGTGCACGCCATGCGAGACAAGCTGCGCGAGGCGGCGAAGACCTATGAGAACCTTGAACTCTTCGTCTTCTATGACCAGCCGCTGCCAGAAGACGTGCAAGGGCGCGACTATGACCACGCGGGCCTGGTCGACGTAAAGCAAATCGAAAAATCGATTCTGCTGCCTGACGCCGATTACTACATCTGCGGCCCGATTCCATTCATGCGAATGCAGCATGACGCACTGAAGAATCTAGGCGTCCATGAATCGCGCATTCATTACGAGGTGTTTGGTCCAGACCTGTTCGCCGAATAGGTCGGCGCCCATGGGCGGATGCGGGGACGACGGACCTGGCATGTCGCGTCAGGTGTCGTGTCAGGTCACGGCGTCTTACCGGCCTGTCGTTCCTCGGTAATAAAGGTAACGCCGCATTTCCAGCCGCGCCGGCGGCATGCCCGCGCTTCACAATTTGGTATTCAATACGATTGCGGGCCGGCGCATTTTGCGGCCGGCTGCCTCTGCCCGCGGCGTGCCTTCCGGCCACGCGGGGGAAAGGTGAATACCATGAACGGGCGCAAGCTCTGCCAGCTGGTACTGGCACTGGCGGCCACGGCCGCGAGCGGCGCCGCCCTTGCCGGGCGGGCCGATATCCACAATGCCGACTGGCATGGCGCCGACACACGCGGCGGCATGATCAAGACGCGTGTCGGCGTGGGTATCTATTTTGGCCCCAGCGTCGTGTTCGGCGGCTACCCGTATTACTACCCTTCGTACCCGGCGCCGTATTACTACCCGGCTCCGGCCGTCGCCGTGCCGGTCGAGCCACCTCAATACATCGAGCAGGGGCCCAACGGGCCGGTGCCCGCCCCGGGTCCCGAACGGGCCGTGCCGCAGGACCAGGGCTGGTGGTACCACTGCAACCAGCCTGAAGGCTACTACCCCTACGTGCAATCCTGCCCGGGAGGCTGGCAACGCGTGCCGGCTCAGCCGCCGGCAAACTCCTGACAGCGTGGAGCGCAGCATGCGAGTCCTGACCCGCGCCACGCTCGCCGTGGCCACCCTGGCCCTCGGCGCCTGCGTCGTGATGCCTTCGGGCCCGAGCGTGATGGCGTTGCCGGGCACCGGCAAGAGCTTCGACCAGTTCCGCGCCGACGACTACAACTGCCGCCAGTTCGCCTTCGGGCAGGTTGGTGGCGTGACTTCCTCGCAGGCCGCGAACAACGCGGCGGTCGGCAGCGCCGTGGTCGGCTCCGCCCTCGGTGCGGCGGCCGGTGCGGCGTTCAATGGCGGATCAGGCGCGGCGGTTGGCGCCGGCGTTGGCCTGCTGACGGGCGCGGCGGTGGGCGCGGGCAACGCCCAGTACGCGGGCTATGGCACGCAGCGGCAATACGATGCCGCCTACGTGCAGTGCATGTATGCCAGCGGCAACCGCGTGCCGGTATCGGGGCGGGTTGCCGCGGCACCTGCGCCGGCGCCGCGGTACTACTACGCGCCGCCGCCGGCCTACTACGCGCCCTACTACTAGGTCACTTGCGTCCCCACGCGGAGAACCGGCGCGAGCGGTCGGTAACCCAGGCGCAGAACGCCTGCGGGCGTTCGTCGGCGGACAATTCCCGGCATGACTTCACGATGTCGGCGTATTGCGTGACTTCATCGCCCAGGTAATACCAGCGCAGCCGCTCCATCCACAGGCGGCCCTGCGCGGCATCGCCGGTCAGCGCGAGCAGCCATGCCGTGCGTGCGATCATCGTCGGGGTCGGCAGCAGGTGCACCGCGGCGATATGCGCGGGCAGAAGTTGCGCTGCATTCTGCGGCGTGATGACGGCCAGGCCCGCGGCATCGGCCTGCGCATGCTGGCGGAACCAGAAGCGCGGCATCGGCAGGGTGTTGCGGGTTTCGCTGGCGGCGTACTCGCGTGCCTCGGCGCGGCGGTAGTCCTGCCACATGGTGGCCAGGATGGCAACGGCAAGCGCAATGAACGCCACGCTGAGGCCCTTCGCCACGCTGGCCCGGACGCGCCATGGTCCGGCCGCGGCAGGCTCCAGCCAGCCCAGCAGGAAACAGAACGGCAGCAAGAAGTACAGGTAGTGCAACGGGTATTCGAGCATCGAATGCGCGCACAGCATCGCCAGCCACGTCAGCATCAGCCCCGCTTCGCGGCGCTCTCCATGTTCTGCCTGCCAGAGCCGCGCCCGCACCACGCGCCACAGCCACGCCGCGAGAATCAGCGCGACCCCGAGCGTGCCGGCGATGCCGGTCTTGGCCAGCAGGTCCAGCACGGCATTGTGGGCGTGCAGGGACATCTCCACCTTCACGCCGACCTGCGGCAGCTGCATGAATTGCGCCCAGCCGAACTCGCCCCAGCCGACGCCGATCCAGGGGTGCGCGCGGAACATCGCCATCGCATGCGCCCAGAGCGCGCCACGGGCCGACATCTGGTCCTCGGCTTCCAGTTGCGCGATCGTGTCGAACAGGCGCCAGTCAAGCAGCTGGCCGGCGCTGCGGATCGCTGGCTGCAGCACCAGCAGCATTGCAACCATGGCGGCCGCGGCCACCAGCAGTCCGGTCGTGCGCCGCATCGGATCCACCTCGCGTGGCATGCCGCGCTGCAGCCAGGCGGCCACCAGTGCGTAGAGCGCGGCCAGACCGACATGCAGCACGCCGGTGCGCGATCCGGATAGCACGATGCCGCTCTCCAGCAGTGCTACCGCTGCCAGCCACATCGGGAAGCGCAGCCTGCCGCGCGAGGCCAGCCAGACTGACGCGACCAGTGCGATGCCATGCACGGTGGCCTGGTGGTTGGGCTGGTTCAGGTTGCCCCAGAGGCGGCGGTTATCGTCGTAGAAGTAGGTGGAAACGAGGCCGAAGGTGCTGCGTTCGAGATGGAAGAGTTGGACCCACTGCGTGACGGTGCCGAGCAGGCCGGCGATCAGGAACGCGATGGCCAGGGTGTCGCCGGCATCGAGCGTCCCGGATGCCCGACTGCGGCGGTACGACCATGCCGCGCATGTCACGGTGGCGCCGAGCAACAGGGTCAGGACGGTGAGAGTCGCGCTGCCGGTGATGTCGGCGTGGCCGAGAGCGATGCGAGTGAGCCCGACGGCTGCGAGCCAGCAGAACAGCAAGGCTACCCACGGCAGCGAAATCGTCGCGTATGCCGCTGGTATGGCGGGCTTGCGAAGTGCCTGGAACGCGATCAGGGCGAGCGCGCAGCATGCGGCGGTCCATTCGCCGTAGAACGTCGCGAGTGGGAGCGTATGCCGGGAGACTAGCAGCGGGAAGACGATTGCTGCGATGAGGGCAGCCGACGGGAAGGTTGTCCGGGACGGCGGCATCGAGGCGCCTGATTTGGGGAAAGGCGCATGATAGCTTGGGGGGCGGGCAAAGAAAAAGCGCCCGAAGGCGCTTTGACCGCCACACACCAAGGTTTATCAGCGATTGGCGGCCGGCATAATGTTTGTCGGAATGGTGTCAGCCGCGACCTTAGTGTACGTAACTTGAGTTCCGCTTGCGTCAGGCGCCCAATCAGCTGCATAGACGAAGCTACCAACGTCGGGCTTGCCGGTGAACGTAACGTTCACTTTACCGGGAGTCGGGGTCGCACCACCAACGGCAGCAGTACCAGTCAGCACAACTGCGGCGGTTGCGTACTTCGGCGTCGGTAGCGAAGTGATGTTCAAATCGGAAGCCGTATCGCACAACGATCCGTCACCGGCATTGACTTGGAGACATTGACTCACAGCCGTCTTCAGTGCAGCCAAGTCCGAGATGTTGTTCTGCCACTTCGACTTCGTCACATAGTCCTGATACTGCGGAATTGCGATCGCCGCCAAGATACCAATGATCGCCACCACGATCATCAGTTCGATCAGCGTAAAGCCCTTCTGGACTCGACGGCCCAGCTTCTTCAGTTGTTGTACCCGTTGCATGATTTGACCCCTCGAAGAGATTTTTGGTTAAGCGTTGCACGTCTTCGGTTTCGTGACGCGGGGACTAATCAGCAGTAAGCGTGCCAGGCATATCCCCCGTCCGTAGGGGGCAAAAAACGACAAATTTCGTCACCCGGCACGGAGAAGCCCGCCACATGCGCCAAATTTTGTCACCTGGCCGCACTACCACCCGCCAAAGCGACAAAAAGTGCGATCACTCACATGAGTTAGTGGGCTGTCCCACCGACAGGGTGAGTTCCGCGAAGGGGCAACAAAAAAGGGCGGCCAACCGGCCGCCCTTTCGTGCGATGCAGGTTCCCGTCAGGCCGTCTGCGCCGACCGGCGGCTCAGCAGCTTGCCGAGGATCACCACCAGGATCGCGCCGGCGGCGCCGAATACCAGGTGGGCGTGCGGGACGTGGACCTCGAACCAGGCGGCATCGACCGGGTCGCTGACCAGCATCTCACCAGCCAGGTAACCCAGCAGCGCGGCGCCCAGCACGATGATGACCGGGAAGCGTTCCATCACCTTGAGCAGCAGCGTGCTGCCGAACACGATCAGCGGGATCGACAGGCCCAGGCCGATGATCAGCAGCATCAGCTGGCTGCCCTCGGGACCCTTCTGCGCGGCGGCGGCCACGGCCACCACGTTGTCCAGCGACATCACCAGGTCGGCGATCAGGATGGTGCGGATGGCGGCCCAGATATTGTCCTTGCCGTCGTGGCCGTCCTCGTCGTCATCGCCGGTCAGCAGTTGCACGCCGATATAGACCAGCAGCACGGCGCCGACGATCTTCAGGTACGGCAGGCTCAGCAGCTTGACCGCGGCCACGGTCAGCACCACGCGCATGATGATGGCGGCGGCGCTGCCCCAGAAAATGGCCTTCTTCTGCTGGGCCGGCGGCAGGTTGCGCGAGGCGAGCGCGATCACCACCGCGTTGTCGCCGGACAGGACGATGTTGGTCAGGATGATCGATCCCAACGCAATCCAGAAAGTGGTGGAAGACAGCAGTTCCACGGGGAGGCTCCTCGAGTTCTATGTAATTGGCGGTTCTATGTGACGGCGCGCCCCGTCATCTGACGGGTTTTCGGATGTCTGAAAGCGCAGACATGACTGTTTAACCCACGAACCTTTCGATTACATTTCAATCCTGTAATCTTTCGGGGGATTCATGGCGCCGGAATCACTCCCCGGAAAAGACAATGCCCCCGCCGAGGGGCGGGGGCATCACAAGTCTGTCATTCCCGCAACAGCGGGAACGGCAAGCAGACCTTACAGCATCGCCTTCAGCAGGCGGCCCATCTCCGACGGGTTCTTGGTCACCTTGATACCGCAGGCTTCCATGATTTCCAGCTTGGCCTGGGCGGTGTCGGCACCGCCCGAGATCAGCGCGCCGGCGTGGCCCATGCGCTTGCCCGGAGGCGCGGTCACGCCAGCGATGAAGCCAACCACCGGCTTCTTCATGTTGTCCTTGATCCAGTTGGCGGCGTTGGCTTCGTCCGGACCACCGATCTCACCGATCATGACCACGGCGTCCGTTTCCGGATCGTCGTTGAACATCTTCATGACGTCGATGTGCTTCAGGCCGTTGATGGGGTCGCCACCAATGCCAACAGCCGACGACTGGCCCAGGCCCAGCGCGGTCAGCTGGCCCACGGCTTCGTACGTCAGGGTGCCCGAGCGCGACACCACGCCGATGCGGCCCTTCTTGTGGATGTGACCCGGCATGATGCCGATCTTGATTTCGTCCGGCGTGATCAGGCCCGGGCAGTTCGGTCCCAGCAGCAGGGTCTTCTTGTTCTCGCGGCGCATGCGGTCCTTGACTTCCATCATGTCGCGCACGGGGATGCCTTCGGTAATGCAGACCACCAGGTCCAGGTCGGCGTCAACGGCTTCCCAGATTGCGGCAGCGGCGCCTGCGGGCGGCACGTAGATGACCGACACGGTAGCGCCGGTCTGGGCCTTGGCGTCCTTGACGCTGGCGTAGATGGGAATGCCTTCGAAGTCTTCGCCGGCCTTCTTCGGGTTCACGCCTGCTACGAAGGCGTTCTTGCCATTGGCGTAGTCGCGGCAGCCACGGGTGTGGAACTGGCCGGTCTTGCCGGTAATGCCCTGGGTGATGACCTTGGTGTCTTTGTTGATCAGAATCGACATGCTGTAATCCTTTGCTTTTCTACGAGCCGCGCGCACAGGGGCTCAAGGGAGCGCCTGCGCACGGCTCGCGTTCGCGTATGGTTGCGTTCGTGCGACGGCTTACTTGCCAGCGGCAGCGGCCACCACCTTCTGGGCGGCTTCTTCCATCGTGTCGGCGGCGATGATGGGCAGGCCCGATTCGGCCAGCATCTTCTTGCCGAGATCTTCGTTGGTGCCCTTCATGCGCACGACCAGCGGCACGTTCAGCGACACGGCCTTCGAGGCCGAGATCACGCCTTCGGCGATCACGTCGCAACGCATGATGCCGCCGAAGATGTTGACCAGGATGGCCTGCACGTTCTTGTTGCTCAGCATCAGCTTGAAGGCTTCGGTCACCTTCTCGGTGGTGGCACCGCCGCCCACGTCGAGGAAGTTGGCCGGCTCGCCGCCAAACAGCTTGATGGTGTCCATGGTGGCCATGGCCAGGCCGGCGCCGTTCACCAGGCAGCCGATGTTGCCGTCCAGCGAGATGTAGGCCAGGTCGAACTTCGAGGCTTCGATTTCGTTGGCGTCTTCTTCATCCAGGTCGCGGTAGGCCACGATTTCCGGGTGACGGAACAGCGCGTTCGAGTCGAAGTTGAACTTGGCGTCCAGCGCGATGACCTTGCCTTCGCCGGTCAGGATCAGCGGGTTGATTTCGGCCAGCGAAGCGTCGGTGTCGTAGAACGCCTTGTACAGGCCTTGCAGGGCCTGGCGAGCCTGGGCAACCGAAGCGTCGGGCACGCCGATCTTGCGGGCGATGTCGTCGGCGTCAGCGTCGGTCAGGCCGGTCGACGGCTCGATGATCAGGGTGTGGATCTTTTCCGGGGTGTGGGCAGCGACTTCTTCGATGTCCATGCCGCCTTCGCTCGACGCCATCAGGGCGATCTTCTGCGAAACGCGGTCCACCACCAGCGAAACGTACAGTTCCTTCTTGATGTCGGCGCCTTCTTCGATCAGCAGGCGGTTGACCTTCTTGCCTTCCGGACCGGTCTGGTGCGTGACCAGCTGCATGCCCAGGATGTTCGAAGCATAGGTCTTGACGTCTTCGATGCTCTTGGCAACCTTGACGCCGCCGCCCTTGCCGCGGCCACCCGCATGAATCTGCGCCTTGACAACCCACACCGGGCCGCCGAGCTGTTCTGCGGCCTTCAGGGCCTCGTCAACCGAGAACGCGGGGATGCCGCGCGGAACCGGCACATTGTATTTGCGCAGGAGTTCCTTGCCTTGATACTCATGGATATTCATGCGTGTTTCCTTTCGGGTAGGCGTAAAAGGTAGAGGGAAGAATCTGAAAAAGGAGACGAACTCTCTCGTCTTGCTGGCTGATCCTGAGAATCAGCCGGAAGTGCCGGTTGGCCTGTCGGCCGGGACAGCGTCATTGCCGTCGTCGTTGGCTTGACCACCGCGGTCGCCATTGGCCACGGCGGGCGCCCGAGGCGCGGTTGCGACGGCAGGTGCGGCCTCGGCCCTTGCCTTGGGCGTCGGCTGGTGACCATACCAGCGCGGGTAAAACTCACGGACCACCTCGCCGTCGAAACGCAGCGCGTGGCAGCCGTTCAACTGATAGGGCGGCTCCGGATTCGGATCGTCCTCGCCGTTGTCGCGGATGCTGATGACTTCGCCGGCAAACGCCTGGATCGCGGTGCTGGGCAGCACGCCGGCGGCTTCGGTCAGGTGGGAGCAGCCGTTGATGCCGGCCAGGCGCTCGCGCACGGCCTTGCGAAAGCCCTTGCGCAGGTTCAGGCCGATCAGCTTGCGGTAGGCCGGGCCGATGGTGTCGCATTGCGACGGATACGGCACCCAGTCAGAGCAGGCCTCGGCATCCAGCACCGTCATGTCCTCGTTGATCGTGACGCGCAGCCAAAGGTCGTGCAGGGGCTGGCCCACCGGGCGGATACGGTCGCCGGCAAGTTCGATATCGCGGGGCTTGGTGTCGGTCAGGCGCACCTCGACATCCCACAGGCCGTCCTCTCTCTGGTACGCCTCGGCCGTAATGGCACGGCGATGGCGCAGGGAGCGGTTGACGGGCTGGGACAGAGGCATGGCCAGGCTGGAATACTGGGGGCTTGGGAACGGCGGCGCCGGAGCACCGAATAACTTGGGGAGTTTAACATGCCGCGCCGGTTTGCCCGGGAACATCCTTGTATGGCGACTGTCGCGCCGCATTGTCGGCCGACTGGCGCGCGAATACCCTGAGGGCAGTGCAGATAATGGCCCGTCAATTGCGGACGATACCGCACGCAGATGCTTACTCGTCGTCGCCGTACGCTTCGTCGGCGCCCTGGATGATCTTGCTGACCACCCCACGCGAGAATCCACGCGCCACCAGGAAGCGGATCTGCTTGGCGCGGGCCTCTGGCGACTCTGGCGGCACGCCGAAACGCTTGCGCCAGACTTCGCGGGCACGTTCGGTCTCGGTGGCGCGCAGCCTTTCCTGCAGTTCGCCCAGTTGTTCGCTGCCCAGCTTGTGGGTCTTGGCTTCCTGCATCACCCTGGCCGTGCCATAGCGGGCGCCGCGGCGATGGACCAGGCTGTCGGCAAAGCGCTGGTTGGACAGCCAGTTCTCACGCTCGAGCGCATCGAGCAACTGCTCCAGTTGTTCCGGCGACTCGGCATGGGGCGCCAGCTTGCGTGCCAGCTCGGCCCGGCTGTGCTCGCGGCGCGACAGGTAGCCGACGGCGCGGGCCTTCAGGGAAAGCGGGGGGCGGGGGGCCATTGGCGGCTTGGTGAAAAATCCCTAATAAAAAAGGCCGGCGCATCGGCTGATGCTCCGGCCCCTTCCGGCTGCTGCAATCGTGTTGCGTCTTGCGCGCCGGCGCGATCAGCCTTCCAGCGCTTCCGCAGCCACCGGGTTGGTCGGTACCACACCCAGCGCCACTCGCACCTTGTTCTCGATCTCTTCGGCGATGTCCGGGTTCTCGCGCAGGTATTCGCGCGCGTTGTCCTTGCCCTGGCCGATCTTGTCGCCGTTGTAGCTGTACCACGCGCCCGACTTCTCGACGATCTTGGCGTCCACGCCGAGGTCGATGATCTCGCCCTGGCGGGAGATACCCTGGCCGTAGAGGATGTCGAAGAAGGCTTCGCGGAACGGCGGCGAGACCTTGTTCTTGACCACCTTGACCTTGGTCTCGTTGCCGATGACGTCGTCGCCCTTCTTGATCGAGCCGATGCGGCGGATATCCAGGCGCACCGAGGCGTAGAACTTCAGCGCGTTGCCGCCGGTGGTGGTTTCCGGCGAGCCGAACATCACACCGATCTTCATGCGGATCTGGTTGATGAAGATCACCAGGCAGTTGGTACGCTTGATGGTGCCGGTCAGCTTACGCAGCGCCTGGCTCATCAGGCGGGCCTGCAGGCCGGGCAGCGAGTCGCCCATTTCGCCTTCGATTTCAGCCTTGGGCACCAGCGCCGCCACCGAGTCGATCACGATCAGGTCGATCGAGCCCGAGCGCACCAGCGCGTCGGTGATTTCCAGCGCCTGCTCGCCGGTGTCCGGCTGGGAGATCAGCAGGTCGCCGACGTTCACGCCCAGCTTGTTGGCGTAGCTGACGTCCAGCGCGTGCTCGGCGTCGATAAAGGCGCAGGTGCCGCCCAGCTTCTGCATCTCGGCCACGACCTGCAGCGTCAGCGTGGTCTTGCCCGACGATTCCGGACCATAGATCTCGACCACGCGGCCGCGCGGGAGGCCGCCGACGCCAAGCGCGATGTCCAGGCCGAGCGAACCGGTGGAGACCACCTGGATGTCCTTTTCGACCTCGCCGTCGCCCAGGCGCATGATCGAGCCCTTGCCGAACTGCTTCTCGATCTGGGAGAGCGCGGCGGCAAGCGCCTTCTGCTTCTCGGCGCTCACGCCCGCACCTGCCTTCTTGTCGTCCATGGTCGTCCTTGAATCAAATGGTGTATAAATAGGCCGCATGTGGCGCGGCACCGGCTTTTGCCGGCTCCAGCGCCGGCCCGGCTGTCTGCGCGGCCGCCATCCGGGAAACATCAGTCAGGAAGCATCCCGGGCGGCCCCAGCGGAATGTGCGGGTACTGTATAAAAAAACAGTATGCTTGGCAAGCCCCATCGCGCCCGTTCCGCGGGCGCCCGGCTATGCCGGCCAGGTGGAGACAACCATGCGTATTCTGATCGCCGAAGATGACGACACGTTGGCCGATGGGCTGACGCGCTCGTTACGTCACTCTGGTTATGCCGTCGACCATGTTGCCGACGGGCTGGGTGCCGACTCGGCCCTGTCGACCCAGACTTTCGACCTGCTGATCCTGGACCTGGGCCTGCCGCGCATGTCCGGCCTGGAGGTGCTCAAGCGCCTGCGCGCGCGCGGCGCGATGCTGCCGGTGCTGATCCTGACCGCGGCCGACAGCGTCGACGAACGCGTCAAGGGCCTGGACCTGGGTGCCGACGACTACATGGCCAAGCCTTTCGCGCTGTCCGAACTGGAAGCCCGCGTGCGCGCGCTGGTGCGCCGCGGCGCCGGCGGCGGCGCCACGCTGATGCGGCACGGGCCGCTGGCTTTCGACCAGGTCGGCCGCATCGCCTACCTGAACGAGCAGATGCTCGACCTGTCGGCGCGAGAGATCGGCCTGCTGGAAATCCTGCTCACGCGCTGCGGCCGGCTGGTGTCCAAGGAACAGCTGGTCGACCACCTGTGCGAGTGGGGCGAAGAAGTCAGCAACAACGCCATCGAAGTCTATGTGCACCGCCTGCGCAAGAAGATCGAGGTGGGCGGCATCCGCATCGCCACGGTACGTGGCCTGGGCTACTGCCTGGAGAAATTCCAGCCGGCCGTGGCCGCGCAGCATTGACGCGAGCCGCGCCTTAGCCTCACCCTTGCAGGCGAGCACGACCGCAACCGAGCGACCACCGTCGAGATGAGCCTGCTGCAACTGCGCTGGCGGCGCGCGCACCGCGCCGTGCCGCCACCCTCCCCTGCCGCTGCGTCCCCTGCCATGCCCGGCACCGCCGACCAGGAACTGGCCGACGCATTGCCGCATCTGGAGGAAAGCACCGCCACGCCCGCGCCGCGCTCGCTGTTTGGCGAGATCCTCGACTGGATGCTGGCGCCGCTGCTGCTGCTTTGGCCGATGAGCATCGCGGTGACCTACCTGGTGGCCAAGTCGATCGCGAACGGCCCGTTCGACCGGGCGCTGGAAGCCAGCGCCATCGTGCTGTCGCAGCAGTTGCGCGAGGTCAACGGCCGCGTCACCCTGCAGCTGCCCCTGTCGGCGCGCGAAATCCTGCGCGCGGACGAGACCGACAATATCTATTACCAGGTGGTCGGCAAGCGCGGCGAATACATTGCCGGCGACCATGACCTGCCGCTGCCGTCGGAAGAAGACCAGGGCCACGCCGGCCTGGTATCGCTGCGCGACGACCGCGTCGCCGGCAACGACGTGCGGGTAGCCTACACCTACATCGACCTGCGCAATGTCAGCGGCAACCAGCCGGTACTGGTGCAGGTGGCCGAAACCCTCGACAAGCGCGCGCGCCTGGCCAACGAGATCATCAAGGGCGTGATCCTGCCCCAGTTCGTGATCCTGCCGCTGGCGGTGGTGCTGGTGTGGTTCGGGCTCTCGCGCGGGCTGGCGCCGCTGACCGCGATCCAGCAGCGCATCCGCGCGCGCACCCCGGGCGACACCAGCCCCATCGACGAACGCGCCGCTCCGCAGGAGATCACGCCGCTGGTGGGATCGTTCAACGACCTGCTGGCGCAGCTGGACCAGTCGGTGCAGACGCAGAAGCGCTTTATCGCCGATGCCGCGCACCAGATGAAGACGCCACTGGCGGGGCTGCGCATGCAGGCCGAGCTGGCGCAGCGCGAGCAGTCGCCGGAAGAGCTGCGGCGCTCGCTGGCCCAGATCGCCGGCAGCTCAGAGCGCACCGCGCACCTGGTCACCCAACTGCTGTCGCTGGCGCGCATGGAAAACCTGGCGGGCACCGGCGGCATGGGCGAACTGGACCTGGGTGCCCTGGCGCGCGAGGTAGTCAAGGAATGGCTGCCGCAAGCCTGGGCGCGCGACATCGACCTGGGGCTGGAAGCGGACGACCATCCGGTGACGGTGCTCGGCAACCGGCTGATGCTGACGGAGATGCTCAACAACCTGCTCGACAATGCCATCCGCTACACGCCGCGCGGCGGGCACGCGACGGTGCGCGTCAGCGCCGATGCCTTCGAGCCGTTCGCCTATCTGGACGTGGAAGACACCGGCCCAGGCATTGCGCCGGCCGAGCGCGAACGCGTAATGGAGCGCTTCTACCGGGTGCTCGGCACCAATACCGAAGGCAGCGGGCTGGGCCTGGCCATCGTGCGCGAGATCGTGCAGCAGCACGGTGGCGACGTGCAGATTTCCGACCACGTCTACCAGCAGGCGCCGCGCCTGGCCGGCGCGCATTTCCGCGTGACCCTGCGCCGCCCCACCGATCTCTCCGCACTATGAACGACACCCCCGCCCCCGCTGCCGCCCCCGATCTCGCCGAGGCGCGCCAGCGGCAGGCCTGGCACCGCAACCTGCGCTGGATCGCGGGGCTGCTGGCGGTCTGGTTCGTGGTCACCTTCGTGGTGGCGTGGTTCGCGCGCGAGCTGCGCTTCGACTTCTTCGGCTGGCCGTTCTCGTTCTGGGTGGGCGCCCAGGGAGCGCTGGTGGTCTACGTGCTGATGGCCGCCCTCTATGCCTGGCGCATGAACCGCGCCGATGAAACCGTTGACGAAGCGGACACACCCGCCCCCCTGCCTTCGCAGGGTACCTTGCGCGGCCCAGGTTCCGATGCTGCATAGCGACATGCCGTACCGGCCGCATAGCAGTGCCGTGAAACGGCCAGGACAGGCTGCATTGCAGCATGCGCAGGCCTGAAAACGGCTAGCGTATACCCCGATATTTTTGGCACTTGCACGCCGAAATCTGTCAGAACGCAGTAAGTTTCGCCACCCACAATCCACTGCAACTCAGGCTCCCGGCCAGCGGCACGGGGCTTTTCCGCGATGTTGCCGCGCCTTGCCCGAGATCCATTCCAGACGGAGGAGACAAGATGGCAAACGTGCAAAACGTTGCGGTACCCGGAGGGGGTGCGCAAAACGCGCCGATGACACGCGAGGAGCGCAAGGTGATCCTTGCCTCGTCGCTGGGCACGGTGTTCGAGTGGTACGACTTTTATCTGTACGGCTCGCTGGCGGCGATCATCGCCAAGCAGTTCTTCGCCGGACTGGATCCGACCTCGGCCTTCATCTTTGCGCTGCTCGCCTTTGCCGCCGGCTTTATCGTGCGGCCGTTCGGCGCGCTGGTGTTCGGCCGCCTGGGCGACATGATCGGGCGCAAGTACACCTTCCTGGTGACCATCCTGCTGATGGGCCTGTCGACCTTCATCGTCGGCCTGCTGCCCGGCTTTGCCACCATCGGCTGGGCCGCCCCGGTGATCCTGATCATCCTGCGCATGCTGCAGGGCCTGGCGCTCGGCGGCGAGTACGGCGGTGCCGCCACCTACGTGGCCGAGCACGCGCCGCACGGCAAGCGCGGGGCGTACACCTCGTGGATCCAGACCACGGCCACGCTGGGCCTGTTCCTGTCGCTGATCGTGATCCTGCTGTGCCGCGAGCTGACTGGCCCGAACTTTGAAGTCTGGGGCTGGCGCATCCCGTTCCTGCTGTCGATCCTGCTGCTGGGGATGTCGGTGTACATCCGGCTGTCGATGAATGAATCGCCGGCATTCCAGCGCATGAAGGCCGAAGGCAAGACCTCCAAGGCTCCGCTGACCGAATCCTTCGCCCAGTGGCGCAACCTGAAGATCGTGATCCTGGCCCTGCTCGGCCTGACCGCCGGCCAGGCCGTGGTCTGGTACACCGGCCAGTTCTACGCGCTGTTCTTCCTGACGCAGGTGCTCAAGGTCGATGCCAAGACGGCCAACCTGCTGATCGCCGGCGCACTGGTGATCGGCACGCCGTTCTTTATCTTCTTTGGCTCCCTGTCGGACAAGATCGGCCGCAAGTGGATCATCATGGCGGGCTGCGCGCTGGCCGTGCTGACCTACTTCCCGCTGTTCAAGGCACTGACCCACTACGCCAACCCGGCGCTGGAGCGCGCGCAGCAGACCGCGCAGATCGTGGTGACCGCGGATCCGAAGCAGTGCTCGTTCCAGGGCAGCCCGATCGCCCGCGAGATCGACTTCCGCAGCTCCTGCGATATCGCCAAGCGTACCCTGGCCCAGTCGTCGGCCAGCTATGAGGTGGTGGAAGCCCCGGCCGGCACGGTGGCGACGGTCAAGATCGGCGAAAAGGAGATCAAGGCCTTCGACGCCAAGCTTGCCAACAGCCATGCCTTTGACGATGCCAGCAAGGCCCAGATCGCGGCGTTCAAGAAGGAGGTAAGCGGCGCCATGTCCTCGGCCGGGTACCCGGCCAAGGCCGACCCGGCGCAGATGAACACGATCATGGTGCTGGTGATCCTGGTCATCCTGGTGATCTACGTGACCATGGTGTACGGTCCGATCGCCGCCATGCTGGTGGAACTGTTCCCGACCCGCATCCGCTACACCTCGATGTCGCTGCCCTACCATATCGGCAACGGCTGGTTCGGCGGCCTGCTGCCCACCATCTCTTTCGCGCTGGTGGCCCAGAACGGCAATATCTACTACGGCCTGTGGTACCCGATCATCATCGCGGCGATCACCTTCGTGATCGGTGCGCTGTTCGTGCGGGAAACCAAGGACGTGGATATCTACGCCCACGATTGAACGGTCGGTCTGACGAAACCGTGACCACAACGGCAGGCCGCCCGGCCTGCCGTTTTTTCATACACCGGCGCCCCGCAAAAATCTTCGCACGAGGTGTTGACAGTGCCGAAAGCCCCTGTATAATCTCAGTCTTCGTTGGCGAATTAGCTCAGTCGGTTAGAGCGACGGAATCATAATCCGCAGGTCCGGGGTTCGAGTCCCTGATTCGCCACCATCTATTTGAAAAGCCGCGCTCTCGCAAGAGGACGCGGCTTTTTTCTTTGGACTGCCAGGCACGCTGCCGGCACCTCTCGATGCCGGAAGCGTCACGCCCTACGGCTGCGACAACAGGAATTCATGCCGGCTGGTATCGAGGCGCGACACGCGGTACTCGATCCGCTCGTCGTGGTAGGACGAGGCCACCCGCAGGATCTTCAGCAACGGACTGCCCACGGGAACGCCCAGCAACTCGTGGGCATCCTCGTCGGCCAGCGCCGAGCGCAGCCGTTCTTCGGTGCGGATGATATTGATGCCGAAGGCATCCTGGTAGAAGTTGTAGAGCGTATTGGGCCGCTCGCGCAGCATCTTTTCGGTCAGGCCCTTGAAGCGCGCTTCCGGCACGGTGATGGCATCGGTCATCATCGGCATGCCTTCCAGCGACAGGACATTGATGAAGCGGAACACCGGTTCGCCCACCGCCAGGCCGAGCGCGGCCGCCTCGTCCTTGTCGGCCTTCGCGCGGCGGAACCTGGCCAGGCGCACGGTCGGGTATTCGCGATGGCCATCCTGGCGCACGATACGGAAGAAGCGGAAGAAGTGATCCTCCTGCCGGTGCGTGGCGACGAAGGTGCCGCGGCCCTGGTGCCGGATCATGATGCCTTCGGCCACCAGTTCGTCGATCGCCTTGCGCAACGTGCCGATCGACACGCCAAAGCGTTCGATCAGCTTGCGCTCGGACGGAATGGCTTCACCCGGCTTCCACTCGCCCTCCGCCAGCGCGGAGAGAATGGCCTGCTTGACGTCCTTGTACAGGACGCCGCCAATCGCGCTGGCCGCATCAAATCTGGCACCCACGTTGAAATCCCTGTTCGGTGGCCCGCGCCGCCGCGCGGAGCGGGCCGATTCATCTAGATAAGCCAGATCATACCGGAGGCCAACTTGCGCCTATCGGCGCCTGTCGCGGCCAGCCCGCGCTATCCGATCCTATTCGGCGCGGATGTGTTTCTCTTCGATCAACCTTGCCCATCGCGTCACCTCGCCGTTGAAGTATTCGGCGAAGGGGCCACTGGTCTGCGGCGCCGGACTGAATCCGGACGCCACGATGCGCTCGCGCATGGCGTCGGACTGGAGCATGCGCGCCACCGACGCGGCGACCTTGTCGACGATCGGCTTGGGCGTGGCGACCGGCATCATCAGGCCCGTCCAGTTCTCGACGATCAGGTCGGGAAAGCCCGCCTCGGCCACCGTCGGCACGTCGGGCAGCAGCGGGTGCCGTTCACGCGTGGTCACCGCCAGTGCGCGCAGCTTGCCACCCTTCACGTAGGCCAGCGACTCCGGGAAATTGGAAAACACTACATCGATCTGGCCGCCGATCAGGTCGGTCATCGACGGCGCCCCGCCCTTGTACGGCACATGGGTCAGGTTGGCGCCGGTCAGGCTTTCGAACAGGGCCAGGGTCAGGTGCGGGGGCGTACCGTTGCCGCTGGAGCCGGCATTGAGCTTGCCCTTCTGCGCCGCCGCGGCCAGGTCCTTCATCGACTTGACCGGCGAACTCACCGGCACCACCACCAGCATCGGCGACGAGGCGATGCGCGCCACCGGCACCAGGTCTTTCTGCATGCTGAACGGCAGCTTGGGGAACAGCGTGACATTGGAAGCATGCGTCAGCGTGACCGCGAGCCAGGTATAGCCGTCGGCGGGTGCCTTGGCGACCTGGTCGGCGCCGATGTTCGCGTTGCCGCCGGGCTTGTTGTCGACTACCACGGGCCGCTTCCACTCTTCCGCCAGCTGGTGCCCGACCTGCCGCGCCATGATGTCCGTCAGGCCACCGGCCGCGAACGGGACCACGTAGCGGATCGGCTTGCCTGGATAGTCATGGGCGGGAACCGATGCCTGCGCCGCGCCCTGTGCCGCGGCCGGCGCCGAGGCCAGACCGGTGAGCGTGGATACTGCGGACAATGCGACAAGCGCGCCGGCTCCGTACCTGAGCGCGGTGCGAATCAAACCTCGAACCATGGTGTGTCTCCGTTTTGTGGTCGCTGGCCCGTTCTGTGTCGGGTCCGCCTTTGTGGTGGAAATGTGGTGGAAATCGAATCTCTAGGCCCGGCCCTCCTGCACTGCCTCGCCCGCCAGTTCGCGCAGCTCGTTGAGCAGGGCGTCCGGGATCTCTATGCCATGGGCCTGCGCGTCAGCCTGCGCGGTATCGCGGCGGGCGCCGGGCAGGCGCGTGCCTTCATCGTCCAGCATCGCTTGCAGCAAGGCTTCCACGCGTTCGGCATAGGCGTCCGAGCCCGCGAAGGCGCCCGGGTCCAGCACCATGAAGAGCTGGCCGATACGCGGCCGATTGCCGGCGTCGGTGAAAAAGGAATCCGCTTCGGCGCCGAAACTGGCGCCCGCCAGCGACGTCACCAGCAACTCCACCATTAACGCCAGCATCGCGCCCTTGACGCCGCCCGCCGGCAGCATCGAGCCGCGCAGCGCGGCCTGCGCGTCGGTGGTCGGCTGGCCGGTCTCGTCCAATGCCCAGCCCAGCGGGATCGGCTTGCCCTGCTTCGCGGCCACCATGATCTTGCCGCGCGCGACCTCGGACAACGACAGGTCGATCACGACCGGCGCGTGGCGCCGGCGCGGAAACACCGCGGCAATGGGATTGGTGCCGAACAGCGGGCGCCTTCCTCCCCAGGCAGGCATCGCGGCCGGCGAGTTGCCCATGGCGATGCCCACCATGCCGACGCGCGCCACCGCATCGAGCGGCAGCGCGGCCGCGCCGAAGTGATGGCTGTTGGTGACCGCCGCAACACCGACACCGGTTTCGTAGGCGCGGCCCATTGCCTCGGCGATCGCCAGGTCGCATGCCGGGAAGGCGAAGCCGCAGCCGGCATCGACCAGCGCGGCACTGGCGCGCGCGGAGCGCACCGCTGGCGTGGCACGGCCATCGACACGATCCGCGTGCAGGTGCGCGACATACATGGGTACCCGCGATACGCCATGCGAGGCCAGACCCGCCGCATCGGCGCGCACCAGCGCCGCAGCCGTCGCATCGGCTTGCAGCGCACTCGCGCCCGCACGCCGCAGCGCGGCATTGGCGATCCGCTCCAACTGCGCGATCGGCACCCGGCTCATGACATGACCTCCAGCGTCTGCCGCACCTGTTGCGCGATCATCATCGAGACCCGCGCATTGGCCTCCTGCGTCACGCCGCCGATATGCGGCGTCAGCATCAGGTTGGGCACGTCGGCGAGCACGCTGCCTGCCGGCAAGGGCTCGCATTCGAAGACGTCGAGCGCGGCGCCGCCGAGATGCCCGTCGCGCAGCGCCTGCGCCAGCGCGGCCTCGTCGACCACGCCGCCGCGCGCGGTGTTGATCAGCACGGCGCCGCGCTTCATGCCTGCGATCCGTTGCGTATCGAGCAGATGCCGCGTGGCGGCGACCAGCGGCACATGCAGGCTGACCGCATCGGCCTGCGCCAGCAGCGGGTCGAGCGCGAGGCTGCGCACGCCGGTCCGGGCCCATACCGGGTCGTCGGCGGCCAGCATCGGGTCGAACGCCACCACCTGCATGCCGAACGCCTGCGCCAGCGCGGCGGCCTGTCTGCCGATGTCGCCAAAGCCGATCAGCCCCAGCGTCTTGCCGAGCGCCTCCCTGCCCTCCGACAAGCGTGCGCGCGGCCACTGCCCCGCGGCCACTTGCGCGCTGCTGCCGTAGGCGCCGCGCAGTAGCGACGCCGCGGTGATGACCACGTACTCGGCCACCGAGCGCGCGTTGGCTCCGGCCGCGGGGATGACGCGGATGCCGCGCTCGCGACAGGCATCGACATCGATATTGTCGAGCCCTACGCCGAGCCGCCCGACCACACGCAGCGAAGGCGCACCGGCCAGCAGCGCCGCGTCGACCTGCGTACGGTTGCGCACGATCAGCGCCTGCGCATCGGGCAGCGCGTCGAGCAGTTCGGCGCGCCGGTCCACCCAGCCCGGCTCGTACCGCAGGTCGAAGCCCGCCCGCAGCGCCTGCACCGCGGCATCGTCCATGAACTCGCTGATGCAGATGCGCTTCATCATGCCGACTCGTGGATGCGGGTCAGCACGAACTCGCGGTGGCCGAGCGCTTCCGCCGCGGTCCAGCGCCCGTTGACCGTGGCCAGCATGCATTCGAGCAGCTTGTCGCCGGTCTGGTCCAGCGTCAGCTCGCGCTGCAGCAGGCCGGAGCAATCGACATCCATGTGCTCGCTCATCAGCCGCACCGTGCGTGGGTTGGCGCACAGCTTGATCACCGGCACGATCGGGTTGCCGATCACGTTGCCCTGCCCGGTCGGGAAGAAATGCACCACATAGCCGGCGGCGGCGCACAGCGTGACCATCTCCGCCGCGGCCGAAGATGAATCCATGAACCACAGGCCCGGGTGGGTCGGCTCCTCGGCCTTGTCGAGCACGCCGTCGACCGTGCATTTCTTGCCGATCTTCTGGATATTGCCCAGCGCCTTCTCTTCGATCGTGGTGAGGCCGCCGGCGATATTGCCCTTGGTCGGCTGCGACTCCGACAGGTCCGAGGTCTTCCAGCGGTCGATCATGCCCTGGTAGCGCTCGAACATGGCCATGAACTGGTGGCGCACTTCATCGTTGGCGCAGCGCGCCGCCACGATGTGCTCGCCGCCGGTCAGCTCCGAGGTCTCGCCGAAGACCAGCGTGGTGCCGAGCGGATGCAGCTTGTCGAAGGCATTGCCGACGGTCGGGTTGGCGCCGCAGCCGGACGTGGTATCCGACTCGCCGCACTTGGTGGACACCCACAGCTCGCTGATCGGGCATTCCACCCGGTGCAGCGCGGTGGCGTACTGCACGTATTCTTTCGCCGCCTTCGACGCCCGCATGATGGTGTCATGGTCGCCATGGCCCTCGATGCCGAAGCCGACCACCGGCTTGCCGGTCCTGGCGATGCCATCGACCACCTTCTTGGTCCAGCCATCCTCGATCCCGATCACCACCACGGCGGCGACATTGGGATTGCTGCCCGCGCCGATCAGCGTGCGGAAGTGCAGGTCCAGGTCCGGCCCGAACTGCAGGCGGCCATACGGGTGGGGAATCGCCATGGTGCCCTTGATGGCGACAGCGACCGCCTCGGCGGCTGCATTGGAGAGGTCGTCCAGCGGCAGGATGATGACGTGGTTGCGCACGCCGACGCGGCCGTTGTCGCGGCGGTAGCCCCAGAAGGTGGTGTTTTGATCGATCACGGACATGGCTTGGGTCTCGGGTATGGAGTGGGGAGATAAGTGGCGGGGACCGGGGCGCGGCTTACCAGCGCTTGGTCTTGATGTTGTGGACGTGGGCGTGTTCGCCCGCCTTGATCGGCGCCACTACCTTGCCGATGTCGATGCCGTACTTGTAGACGGTGTCGTTGGGATCCATGTCGCACAGCGCCACCTTGTGGCCGATGGGGATCGGCTGCAGCGCGGTCACGGTCACGATCTTGTCCTCATCCATGATCCAGGCGTTGAGTTTGGTACCAGCCTGGATGCCTTCCACCACAGCCACCGCCACGGTGTCCCTGGCGTCGTGCAGCACTACGTGAATCATCGTTGTCTCCTCTGTGTGGGTCGTCTTTGCGGGTTGCCTGTGAAACCATCTTAGGCAAGCAAAAGATCCATGTCAACTAACTCATATATATCACTTAGTTGAACGAGGGTCGGCGCCTTCGGCGCGCGGGACTGCAGCAGATCATCGGCGATCTGCGGATCGCCCTGCGGCAGTTGCTAAGGGGAGAGAGGTGCTGGCGGGGAAGGAGGTGCTGGCGCCGGGGGCGACCTGTTCAAGGCCGCCGCGATGGGCATCGACGTGCCCGGCCAGCTATCGGTCGTCGGCTGTGACGACCTGCCGGGGCAATTACCAGTAGCGGACCCGGCCCGTGTCCAGGTGTACGAATTGCTCGCCCTGGTAAAAACCGACACCCCCGCCCTTCAGCGTCTTCGCGGCATCGCGCAGGTCCCCCAGCGGCACGCCGGCGACGCGGATGTCGATAGCCTTGCCGTCCATATGCAGGCTGTGCCTGGCGACACCGCCGCCGCGCGAATTCCGCAGGCGCGAATTGGTGGCAGGACTGCGATAGCCGGAGATGACCTGGAACGGTTCGTTGGTCCCGAGCTCTCGCCGCAGCTGGTACAGCAGGTCGAACAGTTGTGGATCAATCACTCCAACCTGACCCGAATAATGGTCGCGGAGGAAACCGTTGAGCGACGTGAGTGCCTCGGGAACAAAGCTATCGCCGAGGGCAAAGACGAGCTTGATGCGCTCGCCGGTATGGGTATGGTCGAACGCCAGCGAGCGCGCATCGGGCAGGCTGGCAAGCGCCTGGCGCGGCGCCAGGGGCATCAGGCCGGCGGCAAGGGCCAAGCCTCCGGTGGTATGTAGAAAGCGGCGGCGTGCCTTGCGCGTCGCATCATTCATGGTACTTCCTCTGCAAGTGCTGAGCGCGCCTTATTGCGTGGCAGCAGCGGCGCGCGCGATGGCTGGCGGCGAGGAGCGCCCGGTGCGTTGCCGCAGCGCCTTGTCCAGCAGTTTGTCGTGACCGTAGATGTCAGGCAGGAAGGATACACGACCATCGGCCCGGGCGATGACCGTGCCATAGGCCAGCACCACCGGCAGCGGTTGCTGCAGCCGCACCGTGTTTGACTTCCCGCGTGTCATCGCCTCGCGGATACGCGCCTCGTTCCAGTCCGTCATATCCTGCAGCACGAACTGCGCCAGTGCCACTGGGGATTCCACGCGGATGCAGCCATGGCTGAAGTCGCGCCGGTCGCGCTTGAACAGTTGCGGCGTCGGGGTGTGGTGCAGGTAGATGTTCTCGTTGTTGGGGAACACGAACTTGATGTCGCCCAGCGCATTCATGGGTCCGGGCCGCTGCCGGATGCGCATGCGGCCGTTGAGCACGGCGTCGAGGTTGTCCTCTGACAGCGTGGTCACGGCCTTGCCCTCGCCGGTCACGAATTCGAAGCCCTGCCGGTTGAAATACGCCGGATCGCGCCGCAGCCGCGGAATCGTCTCACGCTTGGCGATCGACGGCGGCACGTTCCAGTACGGGCTGAACTCGATATAGCGCATGCCCTCCTCGAACAACGGCGTGCGGGTATCGAGCGCCTTGCCGACGATCACCTTCATCTCCAGCTTGATGTCGAGCTTGCCATCGCGGATCTCGTAGGCGCGCAGCATGAACTCCGGCACGTTGACCACGATCATGCGCGGGCCGTCCAGCGGGGTCCAGCGCATCCGCTCCATGGTCAGTTCGATCTGCCGCACCCGGCTGGCCATGGGCAGATTGAGCTGCGCCAGCGTACCCGCGCCGATCACGCCGTCGGGCTCCAGACCATGCCGTGACTGGAACGCCTTGACGCCATTGACGAGCGCGCCGTCATAGCGCGCGGGCGGCTTCGTGCCGGCCGGCAGGTCGCCCAGCGCGGCCAGGCGCGCCGTCAGCGCGGCGGTGCCCGCCCAGGGCTGCCCCGGCGTCAGCTTCCCGGCGGGCAGCGCCGGCAGCGGCTGGGACCAGACTGGCTGCGCGGCGATCTCGCGATAGCGGGCCAACGCCTCGCGCAGCGTGCCATACAGCGGAAAGGTGGGCGCGGCCTGGCGCACGGCGTCTGGCAGGCGGTGTTGCGAGACCGCTTCGCGCAGCACCGCCGCGGCGTCGTACGGGCGTTCTTCCTGTGGCGCGAAATTGGCGTGGACGGCGCGCGGATTGATACGCCCGCCGTGCAGGTCGGCCAGCATGCGCTCCATCGCGGCGGTCAGCGCGGCGTCCAGCCGGGCGGCGGCATCGGGCGCGAACACCGGGCCAGTGGCCGCCTGGTGCACTGCCTGCCGCAGCGCCTCGGCATCGTAGTCGCGGGGATCCAGGCCGTCAGCGGCCGCCCCGGCCAGCGCGTCGACCGCCAGTTTGGCTTCCGGCACGGGCCTGCCCTGCGCGAACCAGAGCGGACCCTGGGCGACGGGGGAAGCTTGTGGTGCTGACGCTTGTGGCGCTTGCGGGGTCTGGGTCGTCTGGGGAGGCTGGGCCAGGACCGGTGCTGCGGCAGCGCCTGCCAGCAACAGTGCCGCGAGCGCACGCTTCATGGCGCCAGGGCGGTGGTCGCTGGCATGACGCGCAGCCAGGCAAAGCGAAGGGAGGGCAGCCTTGACTGCGGCAAGACTGGCGCCGCTCGGGCGCGTGGCTGTCGGGAACGAAGGCATCGTGGGGATGGGCCCGTTTCGTGGCACACGCCCACAGTCTACCTGTGTTAGTGAAGCGGCGTTTGCACCGCACGGAAAACGCTGCGTGATGACATCGGATCGGAAATTGACGAGCCCGGGGAAAAAGCGGCCTATCCGGCGGAAATCGGCTTTACGCCAACAGTTCGAAAAATGCAAGCGGCCAGCCCGGCAGATCTATGAATTTCCCTGGCAGATTCAGCCCATTCACCCAGCTTCCTCGGAAGTTTCATAGCGTGGGCGTATCGCCGCATTCCTACACTGGCCCCCGTTCACAAGGCAATTCCCATGTCACGCAGACGCTGCCTTGGAACGCCCGCATGCGTGGCAATCGTGCCGCGGCATGCCCCTCCACAATCAAGAGACCCGATATGAAATTTGCATTCGCACCGGTGGTGCTTGCCGCCAGCATCGTCTTCGCTGCGCAATCCGCGCATGCCGTCGACGGCACGATTACCTTTAACGGCAACATCTCCGCCACCTCGTGCACGATCAACGGCAACGGCAGCGGCGCGAAGTCGTTCACGGTCACGCTGCCGACCGTGTCGGCGTCCACACTGGAAACCGCCGGCGCCCGCGCGGGCCGCACCCCGTTCGTCATCGCACTGAACTGCGACGCGGATACCGGCGCGGTGCATACCTATTTCGAACCCGGCCCGACCACTGATGCCAGCACCGGCAACCTGGTGCTGAACAGCGGTGCCGGCACGGCGACCAACGTGCAGATCGGGCTGCTGAACTCCAACTTCACGCCGATCAAGGCCGGCTTCGCGGACGGCGTTCAGAACTCGCTGCCGGTGGACCTGGTCGGCGGCGTCGCCAACCTGTCCTACTTTGCCGAGTACGTAGCGACCGACAAGGCAACCGCAGGTGCGGCCAACTCCAGCGTGATGTACACCATCGCGTATCCCTGACGCGATCGCCGACGCGACCGCGTCCCTGTTCTTTCCCTGAGAGCAGAGGGGGCTCGCGGTGGCGTCTGTTCCCAGGCCTCAACATGTTGCCCACATCCCTACGTAATTCGCTGGCCTCCGCGCTGGCCGTGCTGGTGCTGTCGTTCGCTCTGCCCGCAAGCGCCTCGGTCGTCGTCGGCGGCACCCGCGTGGTCTATCGCGGCACGGACAAGGAAGTCACGCTGAAGCTGACCAATGAAGGCCAGTCTCCCGCACTGACGCAGGCGTGGATCGATGCCGGCACGGCAACCCCCAGCCCCACATCGATCGAAGTGCCCTTCACGGTCACGCCGCCCATCACGCGCATCGATCCCGGCAAAGGCCAGACGCTGCGCATCCTCTATACCGGCGAGCGGTTGCCGCAGGACAAGGAGTCGTTGTTCTGGCTCAACGTGCTCGAAGTCCCGCCGAAGCCGTCGGCCGATGAGAGCGGTGTCAACTCGCTGCAAATGGCGTTCCGTTCGCGTTTCAAACTCTTTTTTCGGCCCAGCGGGTTGCCGGGCAGCGCCATGGAGGCGCCTGCTGCGTTGCGCTGGGAACTTGGCAGCCGCGACGGCAAACCCGCCCTGGTAGCGCATAACCCCACGCCTTACCACGTTTCGCCGGTCACCGTCGAAGTCATCGCCGGCGAACACATTGTCAAGGCGACAGACCCGGACATGATTGCGCCTGGCGCCACCGCGGCCTTCCATCTGGACAGCAATGTCCGCAACCCTGCCGGCGCCACCGTGCGCGTGCACTGCATCAACGACTTCGGCGGCAGGGACAAATTCAGCGCGCCGCTGAGCGCCTCCGGCTCCCGCTAGCCCCATCAACCCACGGTCCGTTACGCCCTTTCGGCGGCCGCCGGCTGCCGGCGCTCGCGTGCGGCCATCGTCGACACGCCGGTGCCATGCTGCCAATGCCTTCCCGTCACGTCCCGTTTCGCCTGCGCCCGCTTCATGCCGTGCTGCTGGCCCTGTTCGCCAGCGGCGCAGGCGCGGCCGGACAACCCGACGCCAGCCCGCAGCGTGCCCGCCCCGTACAGGAAGTGGAGTTCAGCGATACCTTCCTGCAGGGCACGGCGGGCGGCGTTGCCGACCTGAGCCGCTTCAGCAAGGGCAATCCGGCGCTGCCCGGCCACTACCGTGCCGAGTTGTATGTCAACGAGATCTGGCTGGGCCGCGCCGACGTGGAGCTGCGCCAGTCCGGAGACCCCGCTGCCCCTGCGGTGCCGTGCTTCGATCACAGCCTGCTGGAGCGCGTCGGTGTCGATCTGGCCAGGTTGCCGGCCGCCGCATCGCTGGACGGCAACGGCTGCCAGCCGCTGCCAGCTCTGGTCGCCGACGCCACGGCGAGCTTCGACAACGGCGAGCAGCGGCTCGATGTCAGCGTGCCACAGGCTGCGATGGTGCGCCGCGCGCGTGGTTACGTCAGCCCGGAGAACTGGGACGACGGCGTACCGGCGGCGCGCCTGCAGTACAACGCCAACGTCTATCATTCCGACGCATCCAGCCTGTCGACCACGCAGGCCTATGTGGGCCTGAACGCCGGCATCAACGTGGGACCGTGGCGCTTCAGCCACCAGGGCAGCCTGAACCGTGACGAACGGCAAGGCACGCGCTACCAGAGCGTGCTGACCAACCTTCAGCGCGCCATTGCACCATGGAAAAGCCAGTTGGTGATCGGCGATGCCTTTACTGACGGCACGTTGTTCGACAGCATCGGCTTTCGCGGCGTGCGCCTGGCCAGCGACGAGCGGATGTATCCCGAATCGCTGCGCGGCTATGCCCCCATCGTGCGCGGTATCGCGCGCAGCAATGCCCGCGTGCAGGTCCGCCAGCAAGGCAACATCCTCTACGAAACCACGGTGGCACCGGGGCCGTTCGAGATCGATGACCTGTACCCGACCGGCTATGGCGGCGATATCGAGGTCGTTGTCACCGAGGCGGACGGCAGCGTGCACGTGTCGGCAATGCCGTACGCCGCCGCGGTGAATGCCCTGCGCGCCGGCCAGAGCCGGTACAGCGTCACCGCGGGCCAGTACCGCAGTACCGTGATGCAGGGCTCGACGCTGCTGCTGCAGGGCACCTACCTGCATGGCTTCGCCAACATGGTCACCGGCTACGGTGGCTTCGTGGCCGCGCAAGGCTATGGTGCAATCGCCGCCGGTATTGCGCTGAACACCGACCTGGGCGCTTTCGGCGCGGACATCACGCATGCCAGCACCCGGCTGCAGGGGCAACCCGACCGCAGCGGCCAGAGCGTGCGGCTGAGCTACAGCAAGCTGGTAGCACCAACCAACACCAATGTTTCGGTAGCGGCGTACCGCTACTCCAGCCGCGGCTACCTTGGCCTCGCTGATGCCATGTCCTGGCTCGCGCTGGACCAGGCGGGGCGGCTGCAAAGCCTGCCAACCGCGCGGGGCAAGCTGCAGCTGAGCATCAACCAGGCCTTGCCGGCCGGCTATGGCAATTTCTACCTGACCGGATCGGTGCAGAGCTACTGGCAGGGCAGCGGCACTGCCAGCCAGTTCCAGGCCGGCTACAACAATGCTTACCGCGCCATTGCCTATGGCGTGTCGGCGTCGCGGCAGCTGAATGTCGCCACCGGCAAGTGGGACACGCGCGTGATGCTGACCGTCGGCGTGCCGCTGGGCAAGTCGTCACACGCGCCTTACTCGCTGACCAGCCTCGAGCGTGGCTCCGACGGCACCGGCACGGCGCAGGAGACCGTGACCGGCACGCTCGGCAGCGACAACGCCTTCAGCTACTCGCTCAATGCGGGCCGTAGCGGCGGCGCGTCCGGCAGCGCCAACAGCATCGGCGGTAGTGCCTCCTATGTGTCGCCGTTTGCAACGATGACCGCCAGCGCATCCAGGAGCACCGCCTATGCGCAGGCCGGTGCAGGCATTTCCGGCGGTATCGTGGCCTATGCGGATGGCGTGGCATTTTCGCCGACGCTCGGCGATACGGTCGCGGTGGTCGAGGCCAAAGACGCCGCGGGCGCGCGCCTCGCCAATGGCGCCGGGCTGCGCGTCGACCCGTGGGGCCATGCGGTGGTATCGAACCTGGTGCCGTTCGCGCGTAACGAAATCGAGATCGATCCGCAGGGCCTGCCGCTGGAAGTCGAGCTCAAGTCGACGCTGCAGCGGGTCGCGCCCACCGCGGGCGCTGTAGTGCGGGTGCGCTTCAAGACCGAAAATCCCGGCCGCGCGGCAATCCTGCGCACACGCCTGCCAGATGACGCGCCGCTGCCGTTTGGCGCCGAGGTGTTCAATGGAGACGGCAGGCCGGTGGGGACCGTGGCGCAGGCAGGCCGCGTGCTGGTACGCGGGCTGACAGCGCGGTGGGGCCAGGCCGGCGGCGATGCCTGCACGCTGCACTACGACCTCGGCAAGCCCGGCAATGGCACGGCGGCGATGGTTGTCAGGGACGCCCTTTGCACGCGCTGATGCAACCTCTCACCACACCAGCTGGTGGCGCCGCGCGTAGTCGACCATTTCCACCAGCGAGTTCACATTGAGCTTGGCCATGATATTGGCCTTGTGCGTGCTGACCGTCTTGCTGCTGATTAGCAGCTCCCCGGCGATCGCCTTGTTGGAATGGCCGCGCGCCAGGTATTGCAGGATAGTGATCTCGCGGTTGCTGAGCCGCGGAACGCCGGAGTCGAGCGCTTCGCCAAGCTGTCTCGCGGCCTCCAGCGTGCGCATGGGGAACACCAGATAGCCGCTCAGCACGCCTCGCGCGGCCTGCAGCACCTCGGGCACGCCGCGGTGCTTGACCACGAAGCCATGCGCGCCGGCGCGCAACGCCCGCACCGGCGCGGCGGTGGCGTCGGTACCGGACAGCACCAGCACGTATACCGCGGGAAAGGTCGCCGACACGCGTCGGACGAAATCAACGCCAGGATTGCCGAAATACTCGACATCGACCAGCACCAGCCCGGGCCGGTGGTCGCGCACCAGCCGGAATGCATCGCGCACGCCGTCGGCTTCCAGCACTTCGGCGGCATCCAATGCCGCTGTCAGTTGGCCGGACAGCGTAGTGCGGAACCGGGAAGGCTCGTCGACGATCAGCGCGTGGTGCAATTGGAGCTCCTTGACAGCTTGGGCAGTTGCCAAGGTTAAGGGCCTCGCTGCGTGCTGAAGCGCCGAATTCTCGCTGCTCGAATGCAGCAGAATCTGCGCGGCCCTCGGGCAATTCCGCAGGGGTGGACAGCCTGGTGGCGCCAGGCCGGCCCGCGCGTCAGGACTTGGCGGCGTCGAGCACTTCAGTCAGTTTGCGGCTCGCGTCCAGCGCCGCGGGGAAACCGCAGTAAACGGCGCTGTGCACCATCAGCTCACGCAGTTCCTCGGGGGTGACGCCGTTGGCCAGGGCGCCGCGCAGGTGGCCGGCCAGCTCCTGCGGCCGGTTCAGCGCGATCAGCATCGATACCGTCGCCAGGCTGCGCTGCTTGCGGTCCAGCCCCTCGCGGGTCCACACCGTGCCCCAGGCAAATTCCGTGACCAGTTGCTGCAGGCTGGTATCGCCCTGCTGGGCCGCGGCATCGAGCGCGCGCTGCACATGCGCCGGGCCAAGGACCTCGGTGCGGACCTCGAGCCCGGCCGCGAATGCGGGCGTGGGGGCGTAGTGGGGATTCTGGCTGGGTTCGGCCATGGCATCTGTCTCCGGTGATGAGGTGATGACAGATGTTAGCCGAAAGGTGTTGGCCGAACCGGCCGCTCACTCCGTGCCCGCGGGCAGGAAGCGCGGCGCCGGCGTCGAGCGCGGCACCTCGCGCTCGCCCTGCCGGTACAGCTGGTAGGTGCCGCGCGCCTGGTTGTGCGGATGGCGGGCGGCCTCGTCCAGCGTCAGCACGCGCGCGAAGCAGACATCGGTGCCGCCCAGCAGCGCTTCCCAGTGCGTACTCGGCTGCGCCGCGATGCAGGCGGCGATGCGCGCCTTGAGGGCGGGCCACTGGGCGCGGTCGTACTGCGTTGCGGGATCGAGGTCGGTCAGTTCCAGCCGTTCGAGCAGTTCGCGGTAGAACTGCGGCTCGAGTGCGCCCAGCGTGATGGCGCGGCCGTCGGCGCAGCGGTAGACGTCATAGAACGGCGAATCGTGGAATGGGCTGGGCTGGGGCCCGCCCAGCGTGCCGGCGGCCCGCGACACCTGCACCAGGGAACCGAGCATGGCAACGATGTCGGTGATCGCCGCATCGACCACGCAGCCCTCGCCGCTGGCACGCGCGCTCAGGATGGCGCTGGTCAGGCCAAAGGCCAGGCCGAGCGCGCCGGTGGCGTCGCCCATCACGGTCGGCGGCACCATCGGCAGCGCGTCGTCGCGTGCTGCCATCGACAGCAGGCCGGTCAGCGCGATGTAGTTCAGGTCATGCCCGGCGCTCTGCGCCAGCGGGCCGCTCTGGCCCCAGCCCGTCATGCGGCCGTACACCAGACGCGGATTGCGGGCGTGACAGGCCTTGGGGCCCAGGCCCAACCGCTCCATCGCCCCGGGGCGCAGCCCTTCAATCAGCGCGTCAGCGCCAGCCACCAGCTCCAGCGCCGCGGCCACGCCCTCGGGCGATTTCAGGTTCAGCTGCACGACCTGCTTGCCGTGCTCCAGCTCCATCTCCGGCGGCACGGCCTGGCCGCGCAGGATGCGGCGCGCGTCGGGCGCGACCGGGCGGGTCACCAGCGTCACCTCGGCGCCCAGGCCGGCCAGCATCGCGCCGCACAGCGGGCCGGGGCCGATGCCTTCGAACTCCACCACCTTGATGCCGCGCAGGGGCAGCAGCTTGCCATGCTCACTCATCTTGCTTGTCTCCGGTTGCCGTGCGCCGGGATCCGGGATCCGGGCCCCGGGCCAGCTGTGTGGGATGTGTCGTGCGCCGCGCCAGTACGGCGGCCTGATGGCCTGGAGGCCTGGAGGCCTGCCGGTCTGTCATGGGGCTCGGGAGCATGCTACGCGCCACGGCGCCGGGGCGGCAATGGCCGAAACTGCCAGCCGTGTTGTCGGATTTGCCATGCGGCCGGCTATCGCACGCGCGGCACCGGCGGAATCGTAGTTTTCCGAACCAACTTGATCTAAGTCGGGTCACAACGGCAGACTAGCTGCGATGATGGTTTCAGATGGCGCCGGCGCCCCACGGCGGCAGCGCCAGGAGGTGTTCTTCAACCTGGCTCGTCCCGACAGCCCCCAATCGAGGAGATTCCCGTCATGACCAATATCGTGCTCGCCACCGATGGCTCGGCCTTCAGCGATGCCGCGGCACGCTTTATTGCCGAAGGCAAGCTGCTGCAGAACGGCTTTACCGTGCATGTCGTGCATGTGGCCCCGGAAGTCAGCGGCCAGGTGCGCGCCTTTGTCAGCAAGGAGACGATCGACGACTGGCACAAGGAGGCCAGCGACAAGGCGATGGCGGGTGTCAGCGAGATCCTGTCGGGGGCCGGCGTGCCCTTCGAGCGGCATGCGCTGCATGGCTTCGCGCCGGAGCGCATCGTGACCTACGCGCGTTCGGTGAGTGCGCAAGCCATCGTGATGGGCACGCACGGCCGCGGCTCGTTCTTCGATGCGGTGATCGGCTCGGTGGCCGGGCGCGTGCTGGCGCAGGCGGATTGCCCGGTGCTGCTGGTCAAGGCACCGGAAAAGAAGTAGACAAACCCAAAGCGCGGCGCGCATAGCGCCGCGTATCGTTGTTCAGGCGCCCCACAGGGGCGCTTCGTCCATCAGCGCGACCTGTTCGCGCAGTTCCAGGATGCGGTCCTGCCAATAGCGCGCGGTGCCGAACCATGGGAACGCCGCCGGAAAGGCAGGGTCGGTCCAGCGGCTGGCCAGCCAGGCGCTGTAGTGCAGCAGGCGCAGGGTGCGCAGCCCTTCCACCAGCCACAGTTCGCGCATGCGGAATTCAGCGAAATCTTCATAGCCGGCCACGATATCGGCCAGCTGGTCCTGCATCGCCGCGCGGTCGCCCTCCAGCAGCATCCAGATGTCCTGGATCGCCGGCGCCATGCGGCTGTCGTCAAAGTCCACGAAGTGCGGGCCGGGCGCGCCGTGGCTGCCGCCGCGCGCATCGTCTTCGTCGATCCACAGCACATTGCCGCGGTGGCAGTCGCCATGCACGCGCTGCAGCGGCACGTCGCCCGCACGTTCGTAGCAGCGGCGCACGCCGTCCAGCGCGAGGTCGGCGACTGATTGCCACGCCGGCAGCAAATCGGCGGGAATGCAGCCGCTGGCCAGCAGCCAGTCGCGCGGGGCAACGCCGAAGGTGTCGATATCCAGTGCGGGCCGGGCCTGGTAAGGCTGCGCCGCGCCGACGGCATGGATACGGCCAATGAAGCGGCCGAGCCAGGTCAGCGTGTCCTTGCGGTCAAGCGCGGGTTCGCGGCCGCCGCAGCGCGGGAACACCGCAAAGCGAAAGCCGGCGTGGTGGCGCAGCGTGCCCGCATCCGGCGCACCGGCCGGCAAGGCCAGCGCCGGCACGGCCGGGATCTCGGCATCGGCCAGCTGCTGCACGAAGGCGTGTTCTTCCAGGATGGCCGCGTCGGTCCAGCGGCCGGGGCGGTAGAACTTGGCGATGACCGGCGCGGCGTCCTCGATGCCGGCCTGCCACACCCGGTTCTCATAGCTGTTGAGCGCCAGCAGGCGCCCGTCGGGGCGCAGACCGGCGCTTTCGAGCGCGTCAAGCATCCGCTCAGGCGTCAGGCCGGCATAGGGAATACCGGAATCGGCCGGGGCGGTGGACGCTGTCATGGTGTCAGTCGCGGTTGCGGTTGCCGCCGAGCAGCGCGGCCTGCGGCGCCGGGCGGCGGTTGCGGGCGGGCGCCGGGGCAGCATCGTGCGGCTGGCGTGCCGGCTGGGCGGCGGCGCGTTGCTGGCCGCGTGCCGGCTCCTGGCTGCCCTGGCGCGGTGCGCCGTTGCGGGCGCCGCCATTGCTACTGCCATTATGGTTGCTGCCTGCGTTGCCGTTGCCACCGCCGCGGCGCTGGCCGCCTTCGGCCTGGCGTTGACGCGGCTGGCCGCCCTGGCCCTGGCGCGGTGCGTCCTGGGGTTGGCGCGGCGCGCGTGCGCGCGGTGCCGGCTCACCGTCGGCGTTTGCCGGGCGTGCCTGGCTACGGCCGCGGCCCTGGGCCTGGCCCTGTCCTTGTCCCTGGCCGCCGCCGCGTTGCTGGCGGCCCTTCTGGATCGGTTCCGCTGCGATGGTCGGGTCGACCTCGAACCCCGTCAGCACGGTCTGCTCGATCTTGCGCTTGATCAGGCGTTCGATATCGCGCAGCAGCGCGTGCTCGTCCACGCAGACCAGCGAGATCGCCTCGCCCTCGGCGCCGGCGCGACCGGTGCGCCCGATGCGGTGCACGTAGTCCTCGGGCACGTTCGGCAGGTCAAAGTTGACCACATGCGGGAGCTGGTCGATGTCGATGCCGCGTGCGGCGATATCGGTCGCCACCAGCAGCCGCAGCGTGCCGGCCTTGAATTCGGACAGCGCGCGCGTGCGCGCCGACTGGCTCTTGTTGCCGTGGATCGCCAGCGCCGACAGGCCGTCCTTGGTCAACTGCTCGGCCAGGCGGTTGGCGCCATGCTTGGTGCGGGTGAACACCAGCACCTGGTGCCAGTCATGCTGGCGCACCAGGTGGGCCAGCAGCTCGCGCTTGCGTTCGCGGTCGACCGCATAGACGCGCTGGTCGACGGTCTCGGCGGTGGTGTTGCGCCGCGCCACCTCGATCGAGGCGGGGTTGTTCAGCAGGCGGTCGGCCAGTGCGCGGATATCGTCCGAGAACGTCGCCGAGAACAGCAGGTTCTGGCGCTTGGCCGGCAGCACGTTGAGGATCTTGCGGATGTCGTGGATGAAGCCCATGTCGAGCATGCGGTCGGCTTCATCGAGCACCAGCAGCTCTACCTGCGACAGGTCGACGGTGCGCTGGGACACATGGTCGAGCAGGCGGCCTGGCGTGGCCACCACGATATCGACGCCGCGCTTGAGCTGCTCGATCTGCGGGTTGATGCCGACGCCGCCGAACATCACCATGGAGCGCAGGCGCAGGTACTTGCCGTAGTTGCGCACGCTTTCCTCGACCTGCGCAGCCAGTTCGCGCGTGGGCGTCAGCACCAGCGCGCGCACGGCCGGCTTGCCGGGACGCGGCGCGTTGCCGGCCGCGCGGGCCGCGGCGGACGCGGACAGCAACTGCAGCATTGGCAGGGTGAAGCCGGCGGTCTTGCCGGTGCCGGTCTGGGCGCCTGCGAGCAGGTCGCCACCCTTGAGGATGGCGGGGATCGCCTGGGCCTGGATGGGAGTCGGTGAGGTGTAGCCCTGTTCGGCCACCGCACGCACAATCTTTTCGGACAAGCCGAGTTCGGAGAAAGACATGAATTGCTGCTTCGGCCATCCCTGCGCACGCGGTGCGCCGATCGCGGGATGGCTCGTGTAATTGATGTTCGGTATCGGTGACAGGAGCGGCCGGAAGGCCGGCCTGGCGGGCCAATGGCCCGTCCGCGGGAAAGGTCGCTAGTGTACCAGTCCGGGCCGAGCCGGTTCTGCACATGCGGCGGCGCCACATGCGGTACGGCGCACATCGGCGCGGAGCGAGTGGCGCTGCGCTATCATGGCGGGCGCTGCCGACAACGGCCCGCCCCAAAAACGCCGCAGTGATGCCAGGCCAGCCCTGCCTGCCCCGGCACTTTGCTGCGCCCCGGAGCCCGCGCCATGCGCTTGCGTTTCCTTGAAGACCAGGAAGTCACCCTCTTTGCGGCCATCCCGGTCGGCATCGTGGCAGCCATCGCGACCACGCTGTTCAAGGAGGCGCTGGACGGTGCCGGCGTGGTGCTGTTCTCCAGCCATGCCGACGTGGTGGTCGTCTTTGCCGCGCTGGCACTGGGCTGGCGCGTAGTCGTGCCGGCGGTGGGCGGCGCGCTGGCCGGCGCGCTGCTGGTGCTGTCCAATCGGCTGGCCAGCAGCCACAGCGGCGCAACTGACTATATGGAAGCGGTTGCCAACGGCAGCGGCCGGCTGCCGGTGCGGATCACGCTGCTGCGCGCCATGTCGTCATTCTTCTCCATCGTCAGCGGCAGCTCGGTCGGCAAGGAAGGCGCGATGATCCAGCTGGCGGCGCTATGCGGCTCGCTGTTCCCGACCACGCGGCTGGTGCGCGGCGGCGGCTCGAACATGCGCCGGATGCTGACGGCCTGTGCCGCCGCAGCGGGCCTGGCCACCGTCTATCACACCCCTTTCTCCGCGGCCGTCTTCGTTGCCGAAGTGGTGTTTGGGGCGCTGGCCGTCCAGCGGCTGATGCCTCTGTTCCTTGCGTCGGTAGCCGGTGCCATGGTCAGCCAGTGGCACGGCGGACTGCAGCCACTGTATCCGGGGCTGGAAATCGCGCCCGACCTGCGCCCGCATATCCTGCTGGCCGCCGCCGGGCTCGGCGTGGCGGCCGGCATCGTCGGCGCGCTGTTCATGCGCGCGTCGGGCTTCGCCCGCAGCCGCTTTGCCGCGGTGCCGGGCGGGCCGGTGGCGCGGCTGGCGCTGGGCGGCGCGCTGGTCGGCGTGCTGGCGATGGCCGTGCCCGAAGTGGTGGGCAACGGCTACCACACCATCCAGACCATCCTGCAGGAACAGCCGCTGAGCGTGCCGGTGGCCGCAGTGCTGCTGGCCAAGCTGGTGGCTACGGTGATCAGCATGGGCTCGGGCGCGGTCGGCGGGGTGTTTACGCCGTCGCTGTTCGTTGGCGCGGCGCTGGGGCAACTGCTGGCGCTGGCCATGCATGGCGTGGCCGACGGCGCCACGCCGCTGCTGCCGCTGGTCGGGATGAGCGCGTTCCTGGCGGCGACCAGCCAGGCGCCGCTGATGTCGGTGCTGATGGTGTTCGAAATGACGCTGGCGCCGGCGCTGCTGCTGCCGTCGATGATCGGCGCGGTGGCGGCGTACTACACGGCGTCGCGCTGCCAGACGCTGTCGCTGTACAGCGTGATCGCCGAGCGCGCGCAGGCGTCGGCCGCGGCCGAGCATGCGCGCACCATGACGCTGGCGGGGCTGTGCGACCCGACCGCCACCGTGCTCGACCCCAATGCCACCCTCGCCGAGGCGGCCGACAAGTTCGCCGAGACCGGTACCCGCTATCTATATCTGGTGCAGTTCGACGGCCGCCTGCTGGGGGCACTGTCGATCCACGCGGTGCAGCGCGCCCAGCGCGAAGGCTCGCAGCAAGGCGTGCTGGAACTGGCCGAACGCGACTTCCCGGCGCTGACCCCCGATTCGCGCCTGCGCGATGCGCTTGAGGTGTTCGCCGCACACGGCATCAACCGGATCCCGCTGGTGCGGGACACGGTCGACCGTGAGCTGATCGGCACCGTGTCGAAGCAGCGTGTGCTGCAAGAAGCATCCTGCCTCTTCTGAACACCGTCTTGCCGGTCCGCCCCGGGCAGGCGCCAAGCGAGTAAAATGGCGGGTTGCGCCCGCTCCGGGCCCTCCCCCACCCACGCTTCGCCTCACTTGACGGAGTTTCCCCATGCCAGCAGGTCGTGATACGCGCCGCGAGGCGCCGGAAAATGCCAGATCCTTGCGCGGGCGGTTGCCGTGGCTGGCGAGCGTAGCAACCCTGCTGCTCGGCGCGGCCACCGCCTCGGCCCAGCCGGTGCGGGTGATTCCGGAGGACGCGCAGGCGGCGAAGCTGGTGATCGCCGCCCCGGCGGCCACCGCGCCGCAGACCGCCACGCTGGACGGCAAGACCGTCGGCGTGGCACCGGGCCTGCGCCTGTTTGGCACCGACAACCAGTTGCTGGCCTCCGCCGCGGTGGCGGGTCAGAAGCTGCCGGTGCGGTACAAGCTGGACCTCTATGGCCAGCTGCTGACCGCCTGGGTGCTGAGCGAGCCGGAGCAGAAGGCGCTGAAACAGAAATCGTAGTCCCCCGAAAGAGCGCGGCGTGCCCCACGCGACCGCGCGTTGTTGCAACACCCTGATGCCCCCAGGTCAACCACTGAGATCGGCATATGAAGAAAGTTTTCGTCAAGACGTACGGCTGCCAGATGAACGAGTATGACTCGGACAAGATGGTCGACGTCCTCAACGCCAGCCAGGGGCTGGAACCCACCGACAACGTCGAAGACGCCGACGTGATCCTGTTCAACACCTGCTCGGTGCGCGAGAAAGCGCAGGAGAAGGTGTTCTCCGAACTGGGCCGGATGAAGGCGCTCAAGGCGGTCAAGCCCGACCTGGTGATCGGCGTCGGCGGCTGCGTCGCCAGCCAGGAAGGCGCCAGCATCGTCTCGCGCGCACCGTACGTCGACGTGGTGTTCGGCCCGCAGACCCTGCACCGCCTGCCAGACCTGATCGCGCGCCGCCAGCGCACCGGCCAGTCGCAGGTCGATATTTCCTTCCCCGAGATCGAGAAGTTCGACCACCTGCCGCCGGCGCGCGTGGATGGCCCGAGTGCCTTCGTGTCGATCATGGAAGGCTGCTCCAAGTACTGCAGCTACTGCGTGGTGCCCTACACCCGCGGCGAGGAAGTCTCGCGCCCGTTCGAGGACGTGCTGGCCGAAGTCGCCGGCCTGGCGGGGCAAGGCGTGCGCGAAGTCACGCTGCTGGGCCAGAACGTCAACGCCTACCGCGGCAAGATGGGCGACACCAGCGAGATCGCCGATTTTGCGCTGCTGATCGAATACGTGGCCGAGATCCCGGGCATCGAGCGCATCCGCTACACCACCAGCCACCCGAAGGAATTCACCTCGCGCCTGGTCGAGCTGTACGGCCGCTGCGACAAACTGGTGAACCACCTGCACCTGCCGGTGCAGCATGCGTCGGACCGCATCCTGATGGCGATGAAGCGCGGCTACAGCGTGCTGGAGTACAAGAGCATCATCCGCAAGCTGCGCGCGCTGCGCCCGCAGATGTCGATGTCGTCGGACTTTATCGTCGGCTTCCCCGGCGAGACCGATGCCGACTTCGAGAAGCTGATGGCGATGATCGAAGAGATCGGCTACGACACCTCGTTCTCTTTCATCTTCAGCCCGCGCCCGGGCACGCCCGCGGCCAACCTGCACGACGACACCCCGCACGAGGTCAAGCTGCGCCGGCTGCAGCGCCTGCAGGCCACCATCGAGGAAAACGTACAGCGCATCAGCCAGAACATGGTCGGCACGGTGCAGCGCATCCTGGTGGAAGGCCCGGCCCGCAAGGACCCGACCGAGCTGCATGGCCGCACCGAGAACAACCGCGTGGTCAACTTTGCGCTGCCCGGCGTGCCCCAGGCAGGCCGCGACCGGCTGGTCGGCCAGATGGTCGACGTCAGCATCACGCAGGCATTCCCGCACTCGCTGCGCGGCGAGATCGTGGTCCGGCAGTAATCCAGGCACAGCACATAGCGAGGCCATCGCCACAAGATGAAAGTCCCTTCCGCAGAATTCGTCGCTCCCAAGGACGACAACGCCCGGCTGCAGAACCTGTGCGGGCCGCTCGACGAAAACCTGCGCCAGATCGAACAGGCGCTGGACGTGACCATCCAGCGGCGCGGCCATCGCATGACGGTGCGCGGCACCCACGCGCAGGACGCCGCGCTGGCGCTGGAGCGCTTCTATAACCATGCGCGCACGCCGCTGTCGATCGACGACGTGCAACTGGGCCTGGTGGAAACGCGCCAGCTCAGCGCGCATGGCAGCTATCTGCCCGGCAACGAGGACGACAAGGGCAACGACGACGAGCGCGAGTTCGACGACGAATCGCCGGTGCTGCACACCCGCCGCACCGGCTTGCAGGGCCGCACCGTGGCGCAGCGAGAATACCTGCGCAATATCCTGGCGCACGACCTGACCATGGGCATCGGCCCGGCCGGCACTGGCAAGACCTACCTGGCGGTAGCCTGCGCGGTTGACGCGCTGGAACGCGATTCGGTCAAGCGCATCGTGCTGACGCGCCCGGCGGTGGAAGCCGGCGAGCGCCTGGGCTTCCTGCCCGGCGACCTGGCGCAGAAGGTCGACCCTTACCTGCGCCCGCTGTATGACGCGCTGTATGACCTGCTCGGCTTCGACCGCACGCAGAAGATGTTCGAGCGCCAGATGATCGAGATCGCGCCGCTGGCCTATATGCGCGGGCGCACGCTGAACCACGCCTTCATCATCCTGGACGAGGCGCAGAACACCACGCCCGAGCAGATGAAGATGTTCCTGACCCGGATCGGCTTCGGCTCCAAGGCCGTGATCACCGGCGACACCACGCAGATCGACCTGCCCAAGGGCCAGAAGAGCGGCCTGGTGGATGCGCAGCACGTGCTGCGCGACGTGCGCGGCATCGCCTGCACCCGCTTTACCAGCATCGACGTGGTGCGCCATCCGCTGGTGGCGCGCATCGTCGATGCCTATGACGAATACCACGCCCAGCACAAGGACGCGTAATTGAAATCCCCGAAAATCCAGAAATCCAAGGCCCCGGGCGTCAGCCTGACCCTGTTCGATGGCGAAGGCCGCGCGCGCAAGAGCGCCGCGCACGCGCTGCGCGTGCAACTGCCGGACGGCCGCAGCCTGACGCTGGACCTGTCGCTGGCCGCCGACGGCGTGGTCGCGCTGCTGGCCGAGCACACCGACACCAACCAGCAGGCCGGCCTGCTGGTGCGCCCGGACAACCATGACTCGCTGTCCGTGGCCGTGACCGCCACGCCGGTCGTGACCACCACCGGCACCCCGGCCACACCGCCGGCGCTGGAGTTGGAGATCCAGCAAGGCGACGGCATCGGCAAGCAGGATGGCCTGCCCCCGCGCAAGAAGATCGAGACCTGGGTCAAGTCGGCGCTGTATGCCGATGCCGCGCTGACGATCCGCTTCGTCGGCGAGGAAGAAGGCCGCCTGCTGAACCGCACCTACCGCGGCAAGGACTACGCTACCAACGTGCTGACCTTTGCTTATGCCGAGAACGAGGACGACCCGGTGAGCGGCGATATCGTGCTGTGCTGCCCGGTTGTCGAAGCCGAGGCACGCGAGCAGCGCAAGCCGCTGGAAGCGCACTATGCGCACCTGGTGGTGCATGGCGTGCTGCATGCGCAGGGCTACGAGCACGAGGAAGACGCCGAGGCCGAGGAAATGGAGGCGATCGAGACCGAGACCCTGCAGGCGCTGGGCTACGCGGATCCCTACCTCGCCGAGCGCACCGGCACCGCATGATTGACGGCGCACCGGCGGCACCAGACAAGTGCAGCCAGCATCATATTCAGCAGCCGCCACCCGGCGGCTGTCACGGGACCGACAGCCTTTTGGTGTATCCTTCAGTCGATCTCCACCACGCGCTCGCCGCGAAATGAACGACCCCTATCCCAGTTCGAAGCCCGCTTACCTGAAGCAGACCGATCGCCCCAGATCGCTTCTCGAACGCCTGTCAGACCTGATTTCCCCCGAGCCGGACACCCGCGCCGAATTGCTCGAAGTGCTCCAGGACGCGCATGAGCGCAACCTGATCGACGCCGATTCGCTGTCGATGATCGAGGGCGTGTTCCAGGTCTCCGAACTGACCGCCGGCGACATCATGGTGCCGCGCGCGCAGATGGATATGGTCAATATCGTCGACGCGCCGGAGACCTTCATCCCGTTCATGCAGCAGACCGCGCACTCGCGCTTTCCGGTCTATGAAGGCAGCCGTGACAATATCATCGGCATCCTGCTGGCCAAGGACCTGCTGCGTTATTACACCGATCCCGCCTTCGACCTGCGCGAAACGCTGCGGCCGGCGGTGTTCATCCCCGAATCCAAGCGCCTGAATATCCTGCTGCGTGAATTCCGCATCAACCGCAACCATATCGCCATCGTCGTGGATGAATACGGCGGCGTGGCCGGGCTGGTGACGATCGAGGACGTTCTCGAGCAGATCGTCGGCGATATCGAGGATGAGTTCGACCTGGACGAAGACCAGGACAATATCCTGCCGATGCCCGACGGCAGCTGGCGCGTGCACGGCCTGACCGAGATCGCCCAGTTCAACGAAGCCTTCGGTACCGGCTTTTCCGACCACGATGTCGACACCGTGGGCGGACTGCTGTCCAACCATGTGGGCCACGTGCCCCACCGCGGCGAGGTCATCACCCTGCCGCCGATCCGCTTCGAAGTGCTGCGCGCCGACGCGCGGCAGGTGCACCTGCTGCAGGTGCGCCGCGAGTCCCTGGCTGACGGCGCGAGCGCTGCCGGCGCATGAAGCATCCCGCCCCGATTCCCAACGGCGCCGCTGCTGCCGACGCCGGTGCTGACAGCGTGCCCGGCGCGCGTTCGCGTGCCGCCGCCATGGCCCGGCTGCTGCTGGCCGGCGTGCTCGGCGTCGCACATACGCAGGCCTTCGCTCCGCATGACTGGTGGTGGCTGCAGATCCTGTCGCTGGCCGGCCTGGCCGCGCTGATGGCCGACGCGCCGCGCGCGCGCATCGCCGCGGCCACCGGTTTTGCCTTCGGCGTGGGCTGGTTCCTGTCCGGCATCTGGTGGCTCTATATCAGCATGCACGTCTACGGCGAGATGCCGGCGTGGATGGCGGCGCTGGCGGTGGTGCTGTTCTCGGGCTACCTGGCGCTGTGGCCGGCGCTGGCGGGCGCGCTGTGGCACCGGCTGACGGCACGGCTGCGTGCCGGCACATGGGCCGCGGCGCTGCTCGCGCCGCTGGCGTTCGGGGCTGCGTGGGGCTTGTCGGAGTGGCTGCGCGGCGTCGTCTTCACGGGTTTTCCATGGCTGTCCGGCGGTTATGCCCATACCGACGGGCCCCTGGCCGGCTATGCGCCGCTGGTTGGTGTCTACGGCATCGGCGCGCTGGCGGCGGCCATTGCCGCCCTGCTGGCCGGCGCGGTGCGCGGGCTGGGGCACGGTGCCCGCACGCTTGCCGTCGCATCGCTGGCGCTGGCACTGCTGCTGCCGGCGCTTGGCGGGGTGCTGTCGCCGCTGGCCTGGACCACGCCGGCCGGCAAGCCGCTGACGGTGCGGCTGCTGCAGGGCAACGTGCCGCAGGACATCAAGTTCGAGGCCGCCGGCATCCAGCGCTCGATTGCGCTGTACCGCGACATGATCACCGCCGCGCCCGCCGACCTGGTGGTGACGCCAGAAACCGCCTTCCCGGTGATACTGCAGGACCTGCCCGTCGACGTCGCCGTGGCGGTGCGCGACTACGCGCTGCAGAGCGGCACCACGGTGCTGTTCGGCGCGGCGGGCGCGGATTCGCCGGTCGATTTCACCAACAGTGTGTTCGGGCTGGGACCGCTGACCGAGCGCCTGTACCGCTACAACAAGCACCACCTGGTGCCGTTCGGCGAATTCATCCCGCTGGGCTTCCGCTGGTTCGTCGACATGATGAAGATGCCGCTGGGCGATTTCCGCCGCGGCGGTCTCGACCAGCCTTCATTGCCGGTGCGCGGCGTACGCGTCGCACCCAATATCTGCTACGAGGATCTGTTCGGCGAGGAGATCGCGCAGACGCTGCGCCAGCAGCCCGCGCCCGCCAACGTGCTGGCCAACCTGACCAACCTGGCCTGGTTCGGCGACACCATCGCGCTGGACCAGCACCTGCAGATCTCGCGCATGCGCGCGCTGGAAACGCGCCGTCCGATGCTGCGCTCGACCAATACCGGCATGACCGCGGTGGTACGCCCGGACGGCACCGTGCAGGCGCGCCTGCCCACCTTCACGGTCGGCACGCTGGTGGCCGAGGTGCAGGGCATGCAGGGGCTGACCCCTTATATCCGCTGGGGGAACGCGCCGGTGCTGGCGCTGTTTGCGCTGGTGCTGGGCGCGGCTGCCTGGCGCGCGCGGCGCGCGGGCTGAAGCCCAGACCTCGCGGGCGCGGTTGGCGCAGCAATCCCCGCGCCACGGATTCCCGACCCGCGGCGTCCGTGGCGCGTCAGGCGCGCGCCGGCTGCGTCAGTTCAGCAGCCCGGTCGCGACCGACACGACGGCCGCGGCGATCATGACCGCGATTGCGACCAGGTAAGGTTTGCGAGAAAGGAGTGCCATGATCCCAAGTCCCCATCGTTAATCGTCTACCGGCAGGACGGCTAGGCCTGCCAACCGCAACACTCTCGAACGGGTTGCTTATTCATACTGTATACAAAAACGTTATCGGCTAGCGTTCCCGCAACTTGAAAATGGGGTCGGTATTTTCCCCATGCGTTGCGAAAGACCGACATCCGCGCGCACCCCCGCCCACCCGCCCACACCCCGCCAAACGGGGCGAGCGGCCAAAAAGCCGATAGAATTCAGGGTTTGGCAAAATCCGTATGCGGCGGCCCCGGCACGCGCTGCGCCGCCAGCACGCCGGGCGGCGCAAACTCGCCCCCAGCCGACCGATCAGCCACTACCTAGCCTTCATATGCTGACCTTCCAACAAATGATTCTGACCCTGCAGGCCTACTGGGACCGGCAGGGTTGCGCGCTGTTGCAACCCATCGATCTGGAGGTCGGCGCCGGCACTTCCCACGTGCATACCTTCCTGCGCGCGATCGGCCCCGAGCCGTGGCGCGCCGCCTATGTGCAGCCGTCGCGGCGCCCGAAGGACGGCCGCTATGGCGAGAACCCCAACCGCCTGCAGCACTACTACCAGTACCAGGTGGTGCTCAAGCCCGCGCCCGAGAACATCCTCGAGCTGTACCTGGGCTCGCTCGAGGCGCTGGGCCTGGACCTGAAGCAGAATGACATCCGCTTCGTCGAGGACGACTGGGAGAACCCGACGCTGGGCGCGTGGGGGCTGGGGTGGGAAGTCTGGCTCAACGGCATGGAAGTGACCCAGTTCACCTACTTCCAGCAGGTCGGCGGCATCGACTGCAAGCCGATCACGGGCGAGATCACCTACGGCATCGAGCGCCTGGCGATGTACCTGCAGAAGGTCGAGAACGTCTATGACCTCATCTGGACCGAGTGGGTCGAGAACGGCGAGACGCGCCGCCTGACCTACGGCGACGTGTACCACCAGAACGAGGTCGAGCAGTCGACCTACAACTTCGAGCACAGCAACACCGAAATCCTGTTCCGCCATTTTGCCGAGCACGAGGGCGAGGCCAAGCGGCTGATGGGCAATGCAGACGGCGCCGAGGGCACCGACCGCTCCGACGCGAGCCAGGCCACCGGCACGCGCCTGGCGCTGCCCGCCTATGAGCAGGTACTGAAGGCCGCGCACACGTTCAACCTGCTGGACGCCCGCGGTGCCATCTCGGTGACCGAGCGCGCCGCCTATATCGGCCGCATCCGCAACCTGTCGCGCCAGGTGGCGCAGGCTTACTACGATTCGCGCGAAGCCCTCGGCTTCCCGATGTGCGGCAACGGCGGAGCCCGGGCATGACGCAACTGGTGCGCAGCGCGCTGAGCTGCGCCTTGGCCATCGCCACGCTGTCGGCTGCGGGCAATGCCGCCGGCGCGCGCGCCGTGGCCGCCCCCGCGCCGCAGGCGCTGCTGCTGCCGGCCGAACTGAGCAATGTGTGCGAGGCCGACCCGCAGGCGCTGCAACTGGCCATGGCGCGCCACTGGCGCCCGTCGCTGAACGCGCTCGACCAGTGGGCGCAGCTGGTGCGCTCGTTCGCCTGCGACCTGTCGGGCCAGCGCGACCTGGGCTGGCACCGCGTGCCGCTGCGCGCCTACGAAAGCGCGATCCGCTACCCGCTGACCTGGGTGGAGGTGGAAACCACCAACGGCCGCACCCGGCGCAAGACCAAGACCTACTACTCGGCGGCCCAGTTGCCGCCGAAGATCGATTTCTGGGTGGGCGGGCGCATCGACGAAATCCGCTACGACAAGCGCCTGCGCCGCATCGACGCGCGCTTCCCCGCAGCGGGCAGCCGCGGCGGCAGCAACGGTGCGGCCAGCGCCGCGGCGGCCGCGCAATGCGCCTTCACCACGCTGCAATTCCGGCAACAGAACGGCCTGTGGCTGCTGTCCGGAGTGGAACCTAATCATTCGCCGCGCTGCTGACAGCCGCGCGCGCCACAACCTGTTGGATACGATTCATGTCGCAACCCATGACCGACTCGCTGCTGATCGAACTGTTCACCGAAGAGCTGCCTCCCAAGGCGCTGGCGCGTCTGGGCGACGCCTTCGCGCAGGGCCTGTTCGCCGGCCTGGGCGAGCGCGACCTGCTTGAGCCGGGTGCCACCGTGACCCCGTTCGCCACGCCGCGCCGGCTGGCCGCGCTGGTGTCGGGCGTGCGCCGCAGCGCGCCCGACCGCGAGCAGCGCGAGAAGGTCCTGCCGCTGTCGGTGGCGCTTGGCGCCAACGGCGAGCCCACCCCGCCGCTGGCCAAGAAGCTGGCCGCGCTGGCCAAGTCGGTCGGCGTCGCCGAGATCGACTGGCAGTCGCTGGAGCGCGCCTCCGACGGCAAGGCCGAAGCCTTCTTCTACCGCTACACCGCGCGCGGCGCCGAACTGGCCGCCGGGCTGCAGGCGGCGCTGGAAGACACCATCGCCAAGCTGCCCATCCCCAAGCTGATGAGCTACCAGCGCCCGGACGGCAGCACCGTGCACTTCGTGCGCCCGGCGCACAGCCTGATCGCGCTGTTCGGCAGCGAGATCCTGCCGGTGTCGTTGCTGGGCCTGCAGGCCAGCAACGTGACGCAGGGCCACCGCTTTTTGTCGCATGGCACGATCGAGATCGCGCATGCCAACGACTATGCGAAGCAGCTCGAATCGGCCGGCCGCGTGCTGGCGAGCTATGCCGAGCGCCGCGAGCGCATGCGCACCGCGCTGCTGGCCGAGGCCGGCGCCGACCAGGTGATCATGCCCGAGTCGCTGCTCGATGAAGTCAACTCGCTGGTGGAATGGCCGGTGGTCTACGCCTGCCACTTCGAGGAAGCCTTCCTGGCCGTGCCGCAGGAATGCCTGATCCTGACGATGCAGACCAACCAGAAGTACTTTGCGCTGACCGATGCCGACGGCCACCTGCGCAACCGCTTCCTGATCGTCTCCAACCTGGCCACCGAGACGCCGCAGTCGATCATCACCGGCAACGAGCGCGTGGTGCGCCCGCGCCTGGCCGATGCCAAGTTCTTCTTCGACCAGGACCGCAAGAAGACGCTGGCTTCGCGCGTGCCGCAGCTGGCCAGCGTGGTCTACCACAACAAGATCGGCACGCAGCTGGACCGCGTGCAGCGCCTGCAGCAGATCGCCGGCCATGTCGCCGATGCGCTCAACGCCGCCGGCGTGGCCACCGACAAGGCGGCCGCGATGCGCGGCGCCGAGCTGGCCAAGGCCGACCTGCTGACCGACATGGTGGGCGAGTTTCCCGAGCTGCAGGGCACCATGGGCACGTACTACGCCCGCCACGACGACGAAGCCGAAGACGTGGCGCTGGCCTGCTCCGAGCACTACCGCCCGCGCTTTGCCGGCGACGCGCTGCCCGAAGGCTCGGTCAGCACCGCGGTGGCGCTGGCCGACAAGCTGGAAACGCTGGTCGGCATCTGGGGAATCGGCCTGCAGCCGACCGGCGAGAAAGACCCGTTCGCGCTGCGCCGCCATGCGCTGGGCATCCTGCGCATGCTGATCGAGAAGCCGCTGGCGCTGTCGGTGACCGGGCTGCTGGCGCTGACGCAGCAGACGTTCGCAGGCATCGCTGCGGTCAAGCCGGCGCCGGACGCCATCGCCGACTTCCTGTATGACCGCGTGCGCGGCTACCTGAAGGAAAAGGGCTACACCACCAACGAGGTCGAGGCCGTGGTCAGCCTGCGCCCCGACCAGCTGCACGACGTGCTGGGCCGCATGGAAGCGGTGCGCACCTTCGCCGCGCTGCCCGAGGCCGAGGCCCTGGCCGCCGCCAACAAGCGCATCACCAATATCCTGCGCAAGAACACCGAGCCGGTCGGCGCGGTGAACCCGGCGCTGTTCCAGGAAGAGGCCGAAAGCGCGCTGCACGCGGCGATCGAGAAAGTGCGTCCGGCCGTGGAAGCTGCCTTCGCCAGCGGCGATTTCACCGCCGCGCTGCGCGACCTGGCCCAGTTGCGCGATGCCGTCGACCGCTTCTTCAACGACGTGATGGTCATGGCCGAGGACGCGCAGCTGCGCGCCAACCGCCTGGCGCTGCTGGCCACGCTGCATGCGCTGGCCAACCGCGTGGCCGACATCTCCAAGCTGGCCGCCTGAGCGCCGCCAGCACGCGATACCGGAGCCGCACATGCCGCAGACGCCGCCCAAGTTCGTCATCCTGGACCGCGACGGGGTGGTCAACCTCGACAGCGACCAGTTCATCAAGTCGCCCGACGAGTGGATCCCCATCGACGGCAGCCTGGAAGCCATTGCAGCGCTGAACCAGGCCGGCTATCGCGTGGTGATCGCCAGCAACCAGTCCGGCATCGGCCGCGGCTTGTTCGAGATGAGCGCGCTCAACGCCATGCACGAGAAGATGTACACCGCGCTGGCGCGCGTGGGCGGCCGCGTCGACGCCGTGTTCTTCTGCCCGCATACCGCCGCGGACGGCTGCGACTGCCGCAAGCCCAAGTCCGGCATGCTCGAACAGATCAGCGAGCGCTTCGGCGTCGAGCTCAAGGGCGTGCCGATCGTGGGCGACTCCCTGCGCGACCTGGAGGCCGGTGTCGCCGTCGGCTGCACGCCGCACCTGGTGCGCAGCGGCAAAGGCCTGAAGACCCTCGACAAAGGCGGCCTGCCCCCCGGCACGCGGGTGCACGACGACCTGCGCGACTTTGCGCGCTGGCTGACCGGCACCGACGGCGGCAACGACGGCGCCACCCGCGAGTCCGCACATTGAGCCATTGCTGACGCTGGCACCGACCCTTTTTTTTTGCGCCCCCACGCATGACGTTTCTCCGTTCCCTGCTGTTTGCGCTGTACCTGCTGGTGCTGACGCCTCCCTACGCCTGCGCCTGCTTCCTCGTGTTTCCCTTCATGAATGCCGACCAGCGCTTCCGCTTCGTGCGCGGCTGGCCATGGCTGGTGATCTGGGCCGCGCGCGGCATCTGCGGCATCCAGTACCGCATCGAAGGCCATGAGCATATGGATGTCATGCTCGACAAGCCGGTGGTGCTGCTGTCCAAGCACCAGTCGGCATGGGAGACGGTGGCCTACGTGGCGCTGATGCCCAGGCCGCTGTGCTTCGTGTTCAAGCGCGAGCTGCTGCTGGTGCCGTTCTTTGGCTGGGCGCTGGGCATGCTGAAGATGGTCCATATCAATCGCAAGGAAGGCACCCGCGCCTTCGCCTCGGCCGTGCGCCAGGGCCGCGAGCGGCTGGCCGAAGGGGCCTGGATCATCATGTTCCCGGAGGGCACGCGCACGCCGTCGGGGCTGGTAAAGACGCGCTACAAGAGCGGCGGCGCGCGCCTGGCGGTCGAGACCGGTGCCTGGGTGCTGCCGATGGCGGTCAACTCGGGCCGGGTCTGGCCGCGCAACAAGTTTCTCAAGTACCCGGGCATGGTGACGATCTCGGTCGGCCCGCCGATCGCCTCGGCCAACAAGACCGCCGACCAGCTCAACCAGGAAGTGGCCGACTGGATCGAGCGCGACATGCGCCGCATCGACGCGGACAGCTACCGCAGCGAAGCACGGGTAGAGCCGGCCGCATGAAGCTGCTGCGCCCCGCCTCCGACGCCGACGGCGCGCAGCTGGAGCTGCCGCTGGCGGAGGCGACCCCGTCCGCCCATCCAGCCACGTCCGCACCGTCGGTGCCGCTCGCGCCAACGGTGCCGGAACGGCCGGCATGGCCGGTACCGCAGCCCAACGCGCGGCTGCTGCACGTGGGCGAGCGCCCGGTGCACTACACGCTCAAGCGCTCGTCGCGGCGTACCATCGGCTTCACCATCGACGACCGCGGCCTGTCGATCACCGCGCCGCGCTGGGTCACGCTGGCCGACATCGAATCGGCCATCCTGGAAAAGCAGCGCTGGATCTTCAACAAGCTTGGCGAATGGCGCCACCGCGAGGCACGCCGCGTACTGCCCACGGTGCAGTGGCGCGACGGCGCCAGCCTGCCCTTCCTGGGCAAGCCGCTGACGCTGTCTCTGGAATCACCGATCGGTGCGCTGCTGTTCGACGCAGACCGCCGCGTGCTGCACCTGGCGCTGCCGGGGCACGCGGAAGAGCAGCAGATCAAGGACCGCGTGCAGGGCTGGCTGCAGCAGCAGGCGCGCCGGCTGCTGGCCGAGCGGCTCGACGTCTACGCCGACAGGCTCGGCGTGCGCCATACCGGCTTTGCGCTGACTTCGGCGGCAACGCGCTGGGGCAGCTGTACCGCCGACGGCAAGATCCGGCTGAACTGGCGCCTGATGCATTTCCCGCTGTCGATGATCGACTACGTGGCGGCGCACGAACTCGCCCACCTGAAGGAAATGAACCACGGGCCGCGCTTCTGGCAGACCGTGGAATCGATCTTCCCGGAATTCCGCGACGCCCGCGCGCAGCTGCGCGCGCATCCGCCCGAGCTGCTGCCCACGTTTTAAGCAGCCGATGCGTTTCGGCCAAACGCACTAAAATGGCGCCTTCCAATACCTAAAACAGTTGAAGGCCCTCAAATGCGACTCCTCCACACCATGCTGCGCGTCGGCGACATGCAGCGCTCCATCGATTTCTACACCCGCATTCTCGGCATGCAGCTGCTGCGCGAGAGCGACAACCCTGAATACAAGTACCGCCTCGCCTTCGTCGGCTATGGCCCCGAAACCGAAACCGCGGTGCTGGAACTGACCTACAACTACGGCGTTGACCAGTATGACCTGGGCACCGCCTACGGCCATATCGCGCTGGAGACCGACAACGCCGCGGCGGCGTGCGAGCGCATCCGCGCGGCCGGGGGCAAGGTCACCCGCGAAGCCGGGCCGGTCAAGGGCGGCACCACCGTAATCGCCTTTGTCGAAGATCCGGACGGCTACAAGATCGAGCTGATCGAGCGCCATTCCACCCGCGACGCCAGCCGTCCCTGAGCATCGCGCTCGTGGACGCGCAAACCCTGACCCGCCGGCCGCTGGACGGCATGGCGGTGGGCCTGATGGTGGTGCTGTGCGCCGGCTGGGGCCTGCAACAGGTAGTGATCAAGGTGACCGCGCCGCTGATGGGCGCGGTGCTGCAGGCCGGCGTGCGCTCGGCAGTGGCGGCGCTGCTGGTGTTCGGCTTTGCCGCCTGGCGCGGCACGCCGATCTGGCGCCGCGACGGCACGCTCAATGCCGGACTGCTGGCGGGGCTGCTGTTCGGCGCCGAGTTCTTCTGCATCTTTGTCGGGCTGGGCCACACCACGGCTTCGCGCATGGCGGTGTTCCTGTACACCGCGCCGATCTTCACCGCGCTGGGGTTGCATTTCGTGGTTCCCGGCGAGCGGCTGCACGCCGGGCAATGGCTGGGCGTGGCGCTGGCGTTCGTGGGCATGGCGCTGGCGTTTGCCGATGGCATTGCGGCACCGTCGGCCCATGGCAGCACGCTGCTCGGCGATGCGCTGGGCATCGTGGCCGGGGCGTTGTGGGCCGCTACCACCGTGGTGGTGCGCGCCAGTCCGCTGGCAACCGCACCGGCCAGCAAGACGCTGCTGTACCAGCTGGCGGTCTCGGCGGTGCTGCTGCTGGCGATGGCGGTGGCCGCGGGCCAGACCGCGACCGTGCAGATCGACGGCGTGGTGCTGGCGAGCCTGTTCTACCAGTCGGTGCTGATCGCGTTTGCGAGCTACCTGACATGGTTCTGGCTGCTGCGGCGCTACCTGGCGTCGCGGCTTTCGGTGTTTTCCTTCCTCACGCCGCTGTTTGGCGTGGCCTTCGGCGTGGTGCTGATGCACGACTCCGTAGGGCCGCGCTTCGCGGTGGCGGCCGTGCTGGTGCTGGCGGGGATTGTGCTGGTGAATCGGCGGGCGTGAGTGGCGGGATGCCTGCAATAAAAACGGCGGCTCGGGGCCGCCGTTTTTTATTGCCACGCTCAGCGGCGTGCCTCGAACGAGAACATCCCCAGTGCGTCGCGCACTTCCTCCAGCGTCTGCTGGGTCAGCTCGCGCGCCTTCTGCGTGCCCTGGCGCAGCACATCGAAGACATAGTCCGGGTTCTTGGCCAGCTCTTCGCGACGCGCGCGGATCGGGGCCAGCATGTCCTGCAGGATGCCTTCGATGCGGCGCTTGAGCACCATGTCGCCCAGGCCGCCCTTGCGATAGTGCTCCTTCAGCGCTTCGACTTCCTCGTTGTTCGGGTCGAACGCGTCCAGGTAGGTGAACACCACGTTGCCCTCGACCTGGCCCGGATCGGACACCTTCAGGTGGTTCGGATCGGTGTACATGCTGTGCACCGCGGCCTTGATCTGCTCAGGCGACGCGCCCAGCGCGATCGCGTTGCCCATCGACTTGCTCATCTTGGCCTTGCCGTCGACGCCGGGCAGGCGACCGAACTTCGGGATCAGCGCCTTGCACTCCGGCAGTATGTCGCGGCCGACCTGGTTGTTGATGCGGCGCACGATCTCGTTGGTCTGCTCGATCAGCGGGGCCTGGTCTTCGCCCACCGGCACCACCTGGGCCTTGAAGGCGGTAATGTCGGCCGCCTGCGCGGCCGGGTAACACAGGAACCCGGCCGGGATATCGCGGCCGAAACCGCGCGCCTGGATCTCTTCCTTGATGGTCGGGTTGCGCTCCAGCCGCGATACCGTGACGAAGTTCAGGTACATCAGCGTCAGCTCGGCCAGCGCCGGCAGGTGCGACTGCACGGTGATGGTGGTCTTGGCCGGGTCGATGCCGACCGCCAGGTAGTCCAGCGCCACTTCCAGCACGTTGCGGCGTACCTTGTCGGGATCGTGCGCATTGTCGGTCATGGCCTGGGTGTCGGCCAGCAGCAGGTACTGCTCATGCGAATCCTGCAGCGCCACGCGGCTCTGCAGCGAGCCGACGAAGTGGCCGAGGTGCAGCGGGCCGGTGGGACGGTCGCCGGTCAGGATCACGGGACGCCGGTTGGTTTGGCTGGATTGGGACTGGGCTGTCATGGGACGGTCTTGCACGAAATGGTCGCGGGAATTCGGGTTCGTTGATCTGAGGCTTCAGGCGGCCTGCCCTGCGGCGCCGCCGCCCAGGCGGCGGGCCAGTTCGACATACTCGCCGACGGGCACTTCCTCGGCACGGCGGCCGAGGTCGAAGCCCATCGCGTCGAAGTCGACCTGGTCGCGCAGGAACGACAGCGTATTGCGCAGCACCTTGCGCCGCTGCGAGAACGCCGCGGTGACCACGTCGCCGAGCACGGTGATGTCGCAATCGGCATGCGGCGAGCGCAGGCGGCCATCGTTATGCCGCGGCCACGGGATCATGCGCACCACGGCGGAATCGACCTTGGGCGGCGGGTTGAAACTGCCCGGCGGCACGTCCAGCACATGCTCCATGTAGTAGCGCACCTGCAGCATGATCGAGAGCCGGCCAAAGGCCTTGCTGCCGGGCTCGGCCACCATGCGCTCCACCACTTCCTTCTGCAGCATGAAGTGCTGGTCGCGCACCTGGTCGGCAAACTCCATCAGGTGGAACAGCAGCGGGCTGGAAATGTTGTATGGCAGGTTGCCGACGATGCGCAGCGGCCGCCCCGTCACTTCCAGCTTGCCGAAGTCGAAGTCCAGCGCGTCGCCGGCATGGACTTGCAGGCGCTCGCCGTAGCGGCGACGCAGGCGCTCGACCAGGTCGCGGTCGAGTTCGACCACCTGCATTTGCGGGATCCGTTCGAGCAGCGGGCTGGTCAGCGCGCCGAGGCCCGGCCCGATCTCGACCAGCACGTCTTCGGCCTGCGGACTGATGGCATTGACGATGCCGTGGATGATGGTGTCGTCGACTAGGAAGTTCTGCCCGAATCGCTTGCGGGCCACATGGCCCTGGTGCACGTTGGAACGCATGGTTCGATGTTGCAGCATGAGGTCCGGCTTCAGCAAGGCGGCTGCAAGCCAGGATTGGTATGGCCCGGATGGCTGGCGCCGGCGCCATCGGGATGGCGGCCGTTGGCATGGCCGGCCATGGTGACCGCACTGCGGATGGCCTCGATCATGCTGCCATGCTCGGCCTGGCCGGTGCCGGCCAGGTCCAGCGCGGTGCCGTGATCCACCGAAGTGCGGATGAAAGGCAGCCCCAGCGTGATGTTCACGCCGTGGCCGAAGGTGCCGTATTTCAGCGGCGCCAGCCCCTGGTCATGGTACATCGCCAGCACGCAGTCGGCATCGCGCAGGTGGCGCGGCTGGAACAGCGTGTCGGCGGGAAAGGGACCGCGCGCATCGATGCCGGCATCCTTGGCCTGCGCCAGCGCGGGCACGATCACGTCGATCTCTTCGCGGCCCATGTGTCCGCTTTCGCCGGCGTGGGGGTTCAGGCCCGTGACCAGGATGCGCGGCCGCGCGATGCCAAAGTAGCGGCGCAGGTCGGCATCGATGATGGCCAGTGTCTGCAGCAGCAGCGGAATGGAAAGCGCATCCGGCACCGCGCGCAGCGGCAGGTGGGTGGTCGCCAGCGCCACGCGCAGCATGGCGTTGTCGTGGGCGGGCTGCGGGCCGGCCAGCATCATCACCACGCGCGGCACGCGGACGCTGTCGGCCAGGTATTCGGTGTGGCCGGTAAACGGCACGCCGGCGTCGTTGATGGTGCTCTTCTGCACCGGCGCCGTGACCATGGCCGCATAGCGCGGCGCGGCCTTCCCGTGCGCGCGGCAGCCGTCAATGGCGGCATCCAGCAGCGCCAGCACGTAGGGGCCGTTGCGCGCGTCCAGGCGGCCGGGTTCGCACGCGACCGCCAGCGGGATATCCTCGATCACCACGTCGCCGGCGGCGATGCGCCGCTCCCAGGCATGGGTCACGCCCAGCGCCGCGGCGCGCTCGGCCAGCAGGCGGGCATCGCCCAGCACATGGAAGCGGTAGTGCCCGCTGCCGCCGTTGTTGCCATGGGTGGCGCCGGCGAGTTGCAGCAACGCCCCGATGGTGATATCGGGACCGATGCCGGCGGGCTCGCCGGTGGAAATGGCCAGGGATAGCGGGTCAGGCATGTCGGCGTGGGCGGGTCGGCGGCAGTGCGCGTGTCAGCGCTGCCGGTTGATGCGGTACTCGACGTACGCCTGCGAGCGAAGCTGGCGCACCCAGTCATCATACGCGGCCCGCAGCTTCTGCTCGCGGACCTCGGCGCGCGCGAAGTCACGCTGCTTCTCGGGCGACAGCTCGGTCTCGCGGCGGTTCAGCACCTGGATCAGGTGCACGCCGAACTGCGTGACCACCGGCTCGGAGATCTCGTTCGGGCGCAGGCGGCTCATGGCCTGCTCGAATTCGGGCACCAGCTCGCCCGGCGAGACCCAGCCGAGATCGCCGCCGTTCTGCGCCGAGCCGTCCTGCGAGAAGCGCTTGGCCGCGTCGGCAAAGTCGCCGCCGTGGGTGATGCGATCGCGCAGCGTGCTGAGCTGGCGGCGCGCCTCGGCCTCGGGCATGTTCGGGCCGGTGCGGATCAGGATGTGGCGCACCTGGGTCTGGGTGATCTTCCCTGCCGCGGCCGGGCCGGATGCCGGCGCGGCACGCTTGGCGATCAGCTTGACCACATGGAAGCCCGCTGCGCTCTCCACCACCTGGGGCGCCAGGGCGCCAGGCTGGAGGTCGACCACCGAGTTGGCAAACAGCGCCGGCAGGCGGCCGATCTCGCGGAAACCCATGGCGCCGCCCTGCGCGGCTTCGGGGCCTTCCGAATTGGCTTGCGCCAGCTGCGCGAAATCCGCGCCGCCCTGGGCCTGCTTCAGCAGCCCCTCGGCCTTGGCGCGCTGCGCCTGCTTCTGCGCGTCCGAGGCATTCTCGGGCACGCGCACGAGGATCTGCGCCACGTTGTACTCGGTCGGGCCGGTGGCCGCGGCCTGGCCACCGCGGGCAGCCAGGAAGTTGTCGATCTCGCCGTCGTAGACCTGCACCTTGGAATCGACCTCGCGTTCGCGCAGGCGGATCACCTGCACCTGCTTGCGCAGTTCGTCGCGGTACTTGGTCCAGGTCATGCCGCTGGCTTCCACGCGGCGGCGCAGCTCGGTGGCGTTCATGCGGTTCTGCTGCGCCACCGATTCGATGGCGCGGTCGATCTCCTGGTCGGTCACGCGGATGCCGGCTTCCTGCGCGGCCTGGGTCTGCACGCGTTCCATCACCAGGCGCTCCAGCACCTCGCCGAGCAGGTCAGCGCGCGGCGGGACGGGACGGCCGGCGGCGCGCAGCTGGCCTTCGATTTCGTCGGCGCGGTCGAGCAGCTCGCGGCGCGTGATCACGCTGCTGTTGACCACGGCGACCACCTCGTCCACCAACTGCGAGCGCTTCTGGTCGCCAGGCTGCGGCACGCCGAGCTTGGGCTGGCTCGCCGGCGCGGTGACGTCGGACGACTGCGGCACGAAGATGCCGGTGGCACGGCCCGCGCCCGGCGCCTTCAGCTGCGCGGCGGCCGGAACGGCGACCGCGGCCAGCACCGCCGGCAGCAGCAGGCGGTGCCACGACGTCATGAGAAAGGAAAACACGGCGAATTCTTGACGTTTCATCTTAATCCGTCATTCATAGTGATCGTACTGGGTCGTCGGCACCGGCTTGGCGGACACGGGCTCGTAGCCCGGCACGTTCAGCCGCAGGATGTTCAGCGGATTGGACCCGATCTTGGAAAGGCCACGGAACTCCACCTGCAGGAAGACCCGCCCGGTGTAGCCCTGTGTGGTGTTGCGGAAACGCTGATAGACCACGCGGCCGACCCAGCAGTCCGCGGCGTATTCGACGCCGGCCAGCGTATCGACCATCTGGCTGGCGCTCAGGTCGAAGGCAAAGCGCGCGATGGCATAGGCGCGCCGCGTGATCGGCCACTGCCCTGACAGCTCGAACTGGTCGATCGCGGTGTTGTCGGTCACGGCGGTCGGACGGCGGTAGCGGTAGCCGGCGTTGAAGACCTTGCGCGGCTCGGGGCGGTATGAAAACGCCACGTTGCCGTAGTTGACCCGGTCGGTATCGAGGTTGTACTGCACGCCCATGTCCAGGTAATAGCCCCGGAACATCTGGATAGTGGTCGCCGCGAGCAGATCGGAGGCGCCGGGCTTGGGGTCTGCCAGCGTGCCATTGATCTGCACGCGCTGCCCGGTGAAGTCGTAGCGCTGCGCGATGGTGCCGCGGAAACGCTCGATGCCGGAGTCGGCCTCGATCAGGCGCGTGGTCAGGCCGCCGGTGATCTTGTTGTTGTCGGCGATCCGGTCGTAGCCGGTGAACGGGTTCTCGCTGAAGATCTGGCCGTAACCGAAGTCGGACTGAACCGTGTCGAACAGCGGAAACTGGCTCTGATCGCGGAACGGCGTATACACGTAGAACAGGCGCGGTTCCAGCGTCTGCAGGTAGTTGACGCCGAACAGCCGGCTGACAGTCGGCGCATCGCGCTCGAACGTCATGGCCGAATCCAGGCTGACCGTGGGCAGCACGCGCGAGAAATTGGTCTGCGCGTTGGGCGTATTGTCCTGCGACTCCATCTGGTACTGGGTCGCGTTGAATGTGACCTTGGGCGTCACGTACCAGCCAGCGCGCACGATCGGATAGCTGATGCTCGGCTGGATGAACATGCGCTCGCCCTGCGGCTGCTGGAAGCCCGTGGACGTCAGCGGGATTCGGAAGCGCGTATAGTCCGCCTCCACCTGCACGTCGAAACCGCCCAGGTCATAGCGGATGTACTTGCCGTTGAGCTGCGGCACGCGCTCGTACGACGGCTCGCTGGGGCGCAGCGTCTGGAATTTCTGCACCCGCGCCATCAGGAAGAAGTCCTGCCAGTTGTAGGTGACGCCGCCTTCCTGCACATACTGGCGCTGCGCGGACTGCGCCACGCTGCGGTTGAAGTCGTCCGGGTACTGGTCATCCGAGACCCGGTTGACGTTCAGGTAGGCGTTCAGCCCCTTGGCCAGGTTCTGGTTGTGCTGGATCGAGTAGGCCCAGCGGTTCGAGTTGGTCTTCTGGTCGTCAGGCAGGAACTCGGCGCGGATGCGGCCGGAGTAGCCCTGCCCCAGGTAGCGGTACTCGCCGCCCAGCTGCAGGCCCCGCTCCGTCATCAGCCGCGGGTAGATGGTCAGGTCGCGGTTCGGCGCGATGTTGAAGTAGTACGGCATCGTCAGGTCGAAACCCGAGCGCGAGCCGTAGCCCATCAGCGGCGCCAGGAAGCCGCTGCGACGGTCATCGTTCAGCGGGAAGCTGAACGCCGGCGCCGCCGCGATCGGCACGCCGAAAAAATTCAGCACGCCGCCATAGGCAACGCCCACCTGGCGGTCGCTGTCCAGGTCGATCTGGTTCGCGCTGAAATACCAGTCCGCGTTGTCCGGCGAGCAGGTGGTGTACGACGCCCGCTTGATGGTGCTGCGGTCCTTGTCCAGGAAGTCGATGCGCTCGGCCTTGCCGGCGCCGCCGGTCTGCTGGAAGTAGTAGTCCGGCGACAGCATGTAGCCTTCGTTGGCCTCGACCTTCAGCTTGGCCTCGGGCCCCACCGCCAGCGTGCCGCTGCGCGACAGCCGCACGTTGCCCTGGGCATGGGCCTCGTCGGTATCCTGGTCGTAGCTCAGCTTGTCGCCCTTGACCACGCCGCCGTCGCGACGCAGCTCGGCATGGCCTTCGAGCTCGACGCCGCGCTCGCTGTAGCCGGTCATGCGGTCACCCTCGATGAACGTCGGTGCGCCGGAATCAGGCTCGCTGGTCTTGGGGGGCTCGGCCAGCCGCGGCACCAGTTCGCCGGAAACCGCGGGCAGTTCGGGCGCCTGCGGCGCGGCTTCGAACACCGGCTCGACCTGGTCCAGGTCCGGAATCGCCGAGCCCGACATCTGCGCCTGGGCGCCGGCCGACAGCCCGGCCATGGCCAGCACCAGCGGACGCAGCCGGCCAGCGCTCAGGCGGCCGGCACGCCTGGCGCGGGCGGCGGCGCCAGTGGGGGCAGGCGAAAGCAAGGCCCTGTTATTCGGTGTTCGTCGTTGTTCGGTCATTCGCACGGGTTGTCAGTCTCGGCGTGGGCTGCGGCCGCCTGCAAGCCGCCAACCCCTGCCAGAGCAGGCTGCAGGGCAACGAAGGCCCCTCCCGGGGGCCGCCCGGCGCCCGGGTCTGGTCGGGTATTATACGGGGCAACCAAACCTGCCCTTGCGGCCGGCTTCCCCCGCTCCACGATATTTTTCCGCGCCCTTCCTGTATGGCAGCTCTTCCCCACGACCCGCGCCTGGACCAGCTCAAGGCCTGGGTGTCCGGCCTTGGCCCGGCCTGGTCCGCCGATCCCGACTCCTGCGCTCCCGCATCGGCCGACGCCAGCTTCCGCCGCTATTTCCGCGTGCGCACCGGCAACCCGGCGCACCCGACCGCCATCGTCATGGATGCGCCGCCGGCACATGAGGACTGCCGACCCTTCATCCACGTCTGCCAGCTGTTCGGCGACGCAGGCGTGACCGTGCCGACCGTGCTGGCGCAGGACCTGGCGCAGGGTTTCCTGCTGCTCGCGGACCTGGGCAACCAGACTTACCTGTCCCGGCTGGACGATTCCACCGCCCATGGCATGTATGCCGACGCCGCCGCGGCGCTGGTCCGCATCCAGGCCGCCACGCGCCCCGGCGAGCTGCCCGCCTACGACCGCGCGCTGCTGCAGCGCGAGCTCGACCTGTTCCCGCAGTGGTATGTCGCCAGGCACCTTGGCGCCACGCTGACCGACAGCCAGCAGGCCGACCTGCGCGAAGTGATGGATGCGCTGCTTGAGAACAACCTGGCGCAGCCGCAGGTCTACGTGCACCGCGACTATCACTCGCGCAACCTGATGGTGCTGGACGGCGGCGCCAATCCCGGCGTGCTGGATTTCCAGGACGCGGTGATCGGCCCGATCACCTATGACGCGGTCTCGCTGTGGCGCGACGCCTATATCGAATGGGACGAGGAACAGCAGCTCGACTGGCTGATCCGCTACTGGGAGCGCGCGCGCAAGGCCGGCCTGCCGGTCAACGCGGATTTCGGCGAGTTCTACCGCGATTTCGAATGGATGGGCCTGCAGCGCCACCTGAAGGTGCTGGGCATCTTCGCCCGCCTGTACCACCGCGACGGCAAGGACGGCTACCTCGCCAACCTGCCGCTGGTGCTGAAGTACACCCGCAGCGTTGCCGGCCGCTATACCGAGCTGCGCAAGCTGATCCGGCTGCTGGACGCGCTGGAAGGCGCGGCCAGCCCGGCCGGCTATACATTCTGACGCCGTGCCTGACGTGAACGACCCGGCCCAGCCTCCAGCCATTACCGCCTTCGGCGAATGGCTGGCAGGCGCGCGCGCGCTCGCGCCGATGCTGCTGGGCGTGGTGCCGTTCGGCCTGATCTACGGCGTGCTGGCAGTCGGCGCCGGCATGCCGGCCTGGCTGGCCTGTGCCATGAGCGCGATCGTGTTCGGCGGCGCGTCGCAGATGATCCTGACCCAGCTGTGGACCGCCGGCACGCCCGCGGTGGTGATCACGCTGACGGTGGCTATGGTCAACCTGCGCCATGCGCTGTATTCCGCGACGATAGCGCCCACGCTGGCACACCTGCCACGCCGCTGGAAAGCGCTGATCGCCTACCTGCTGACCGACGAAGCCTTCGCCGCGATGACGCGCCGGCTGGGCGATACGGGTCCGCGCGCGCAATACCGTCACTGGTATTACTTTGGCGGCGGCTTCGCGCTGTGGGCCAGTTGGCAGGTATCGACGCTGGCCGGCGTGCTGGTCGGCGCCCAGGTGCCGCGCGACTGGCCACTCGACTTTTTCCTGCCGCTGACCTTCATCGGCATCATCGTCCCCGGGCTCAAGCATCGCTCCCATGTGGCCGCCGCGGTGGCTGCCAGCGTATTGGCGGTGGCCTGCTTCGGCCTGCCGCACAAGCTCGGGCTGATGGTGGCGGCGCTGGGCGGCATCGTCGTCGGCATGCTGGTGCTGGGCCGAGGAAACCGCCCGGGCCCGCGTGCAGCCGCCCATGCCGGATCGGTCGGCAAGGAGGCCGCATGAATTCGATGACCCTGCTGTGGGTCTTCCTCGCCGCGGGCCTGGCCACGTTCCTGATCCGCCTGTCGTTTATCGCCGTGGAAGGCCGGGTGCGGCTGCCAGCGTGGTTCCGGACCGCGCTGCAGTTCGTGCCGGCCGCCATGCTGTCGGCGCTGATCGCCCCCGACCTGCTGATGCAGGGCGGCGAACTCGCGCTCACCCCAACCAATGCGCGGCTGGTGGCCGGCGTGGTCGCCATCCTGATCGCCGCGCGTACCCGCAGCGTCGGCTGGACCATTGCCGGCGGCATGGCCACGCTGCTTGCCCTGGAGGCACTGTTCTGATGAAGGTCATGATCTTCGCCGCCGGCCGCGGCGACCGCATGCGTCCGCTGACCGATACCTGCCCCAAGCCCTTGCTGGCCGTGGGCGGCAAGCCGCTGATCGTATGGAAGATCGAAGCGCTGGCGCGGGCTGGACTGCGCGACATCGTCATCAACCACGCGTGGCTAGGCGAGCAGATCGAAGCCGCGCTCGGCGACGGCAGCCGCTTCGGGGTGCGCATCGCGTACTCGCCCGAAACCGAGGCGCTGGAAACCGCCGGCGGCATCGCCAAGGCCCTGCCGCTGCTCTCGCACGACCCGGCCCGAGGCGAGATCTTCCTGGCAGTGTCGGGCGACATCTTCTGCGACTACGACTTCCGCACGCTGCTGCCCCGCGCCGCCGCGATGGCCGGCGCCGCCGAGCCGCGCATGCACCTGGTCATGGTGCCTAACCCCGATTTCCATCCGCGCGGCGACTTCGCCATGGATGCGCAAGGACGGCTATCGCTGGACGAGCACCCGGCCATCGGCGAGCGCCTTACCTTCGGCAATATCGGCCTGTACGATACGCGCCTGTTTGCCGGCATCGCGGCTGGCACCCGTGTTCCGATGACACCCTTCTACCGCGCCGCGATTGCCGATGGCACCGCCACCGGCGAACGCTTCGACGGGCGCTGGGAAAACGTGGGGACGCCGGCGCAGCTGGCTGAATTGAACGCCAGGATTGAACCTGTGCCGGCCGCCTCCGTCGGGCGTTAGTTCAGGGGTACCGGCGCTGCGCCATGGCGGTGGCGCTGCGCGCCTTTTGCTTCACCGCCGCTGCAACGCGCCTACCGGCGGTAGAATCGGCCTGATCCTCCTCTTACCAGGCCACATCATGTCCGCACCCGACAACGCCCTCCTCGCCGCCTGCCGCGAACGCCGCGCCCGTGTGCTGCAGCACCTGCGCGCCGGCGGCGGTGGCGTGGCGATCCTGCCTACGGCGCCGGAAGCCATGCGCAACCGCGACAGCGACTATCCGTACCGGCACGACAGCTACTTCTATTACCTGAGCGGATTTACCGAGCCAGAAGCCGTGCTGGTGCTGGTGGCCGGCGCGCCGGGCGACCCCGCCGATGCCGACCGCAGCATCCTCTTCTGCCGCCCCAAGCACGAAGAGCGCGAAATCTGGGACGGCTTCCGCTACGGCCCCGAAGGAGCGCGCGCCGCGTTTGGCTTTGACGAAGCGCATTCGGTCGAAGAGATCGACGCGACGCTGCCGCCGCTGCTGGCCAATCGTGCCCAGGTGGCCTACCCGCTGGCCGAGTCGACCCGCACCGACATGCAGATGCGCCGCTGGCTCGACGCCGTGCGCATGCAGGGCCGTGCCGGCGTGGCCGCGCCGTCGGTGGCGATCGATATCCGCACGCTGCTTGACGAGATGCGGCTGTTCAAGGACGCGGGCGAACTGGCCATCATGCGCCGCGCGGGCGAAATCTCCGCCGGGGCCCATGCGCGCGCGATGCAGGCCACGCGCCCCGGCCTGCGCGAATACCACCTCGAAGCCGAGCTGCTCTATGAATTCCGCCGCCACGGCGCGCAGAGCGTGGCCTACAACTCGATCGTCGCGGCCGGCCCCAATGCCTGCGTGCTGCACTACCGGGCCGGCCCGGCCGAGTTGAAGGATGGCGACCTGTGCCTGATCGACGCCGGCTGCGAGCTTGACGGCTACGCCTCGGACATCACCCGTACCTTCCCGGTGTCGGGACGCTTTTCCCCCGCGCAGCGCGAGCTGTATGACCTGGTGGTGGCAGCGCAGGAAGCCGCGATCGCCGAGACCCGCGCCGGCGTGCCCTACAACGTGCCGCACGATGCCGCCGTGCGCGTGCTGGCGCAAGGCATGCTCGATACCGGCCTGCTCGACCGCAACAAGGAAGGCACGCTCGACGACGTACTGGCCAGCGGCAGCTACCGCCGCTTCTACATGCACCGCACCGGGCACTGGCTTGGCATGGACGTGCACGACGTGGGCGAGTACCGCGTCGCCAGCCATAATGGTGAAGGCGAGCGCCCGTGGCGGCCGCTGCAGCCGGGCATGGTGCTGACCATCGAGCCCGGCATCTACGTGCGCCCGGCGCAGGACGTGCCGGAGCGCTACTGGCATATCGGCATCCGCATCGAGGATGACGCCGTGGTCACCGATGGCGACTGCGAGCTGATCACCCGCGGCGTGCCGGTGCATGCCGCCGAGATCGAAGCGCTGATGCGCGATGCCGGAGGCCAGCGATGACCGGTTGGCTGCGCAGACTCTTCCCCGGACAGGGCGGCACCCAGGCCGCGGCCGCGCAACCGCGCGACCCGTCGGAACCGTTCATCATCAACCTGTACGACGACCGCGTGGTGGTGCACCGCCCTGATGGCCAGCGCGAGGAAATCGCGTGGGACGCACTGGAACGCGTCGTAGTACGCGTCTCCAACCGCGAGCCCTGGACCGGCACTGCCTGGCTGATCCTGGTCGGCGCGCCCGACAGCGGCCAGGGTTGCGTGGTCCCGGTCGATGCCGCCAACTATGCTGCGTTGGCCGAGCAACTGCGCGCGCTGCCCGGCTTCAACCAGCAGAAGCTCGACAACGCGCTGCGCGATGCCGCGGCCGGCAGGTCGCGCACTGACGCGATCTGCTGGAAGCGAGTGGCCGGAGACGGCGGCGCTGCCCCTGGCGGCAATGCAGGAAGCAGTGACGATGCCGGCCGCGCCAGCTGAGATGCGCGACATCGCCATCGTCGGCGGCGGCCCGGTAGGACTGGCGCTGGCCTGCCAGCTGCTGCGCACCACCGACTGGCGCATCGCGCTGATCGACGCCGCCACGCCTGCGCGCGCCGCGCGCGACCCGCGCGCGATCGCGCTGTCGCACGGCAGCCGCCAGTTGCTCGAGCAGATCGGCGCCTGGCCCGTGCCCGGCAGCCCGATCGAGCATATCCATGTGTCGCAGCGCGGCCGCTTCGGCCATGTTCGCCTGCACCATGACGACTACGGCGTGCCGGCATTGGGCTATGTGGTCCGCTATGGCGAGCTGTGCGATGTGCTCGAACGCGCCCTCGCGCGCGCCGCGCAGGCCTGCGCGGATGACAGGCTCCAGCGCGTATTCGAGACCCGCATCGACCAGATCGAGCAACCGCCATCGGCCGGCACCGGCGACGATGCCGACGCCGGCACGGTGCAGCTGACCGGCACTGCCCATGACGGCCAGGTGGTGCGCTTTCTCGCCCGGCTCGCGATACAGGCCGAGGGTGGCCTGTTCCACGAGCAGGCGCGGCACCAGGGCCGCGGCGCGCGTACGCGCGATTACGGGCAGACCGCCGTGATCGCCCATGTGACCTGCTCGCGCCCGCAGCCCGGCTGGGCCTGGGAGCGCTTTACCGAGGAAGGCCCGCTGGCGCTGCTGCCACACGACGAGCACGGCGTCGCCGGCTACGCGCTGGTGTGGTGCTGCCCGCCGGAACAGGCCGCACGGCGGCTGGCCCTGCCCGACGCGGAGTTCGCGCTGGAGCTGGGACGCGCCTTCGGCGACCGGATGGGCTATTTCACGCTGGCGGGCAAGCGCCATGCCTTCCCGCTGGGACTGAACGCCGCGCCGGTCACGGTCAGCGGCCGCGTCGCGGCGGTAGGCAATGCGGCGCAGACGCTGCACCCGGTGGCGGGCCAGGGCCTCAACCTGGGCCTGCGCGACGCCTTCGCGCTGGCCGACTCGCTGCGCGCCGCCTGCACGCCGCAGGCGCTGCAGGCGTTTGCCAGCCGCCATCGGCTCGACCGCGCGGTCACCATCGGCGTCACCGACCTGCTGCCGCGCCTGTTCGGCGTGCCCTACCCGCTTGCCGCGCATGCCCGCGGGGCGTCGCTGGCGGCGCTGGCCTGCCTGCCGCCGCTGCGGCACGCGCTGGCGCGCCACATGATGTTCGGCATGCGCCGCTAAAGTCCCTGGCGCTGGCCTGGCGTGAGTGGCGCTGGCGCAACACAGGAACCGGACCATTGCGCCAGCGCGCAATGGTCCGCCCGCCGCGTATGCCTGTTATTGCCCGCGGCCGGCGAAATGGCGGGATTGATATGGCGTTCTGTTGGCGTTGTGCCGGGCAAAATGCGCCGCCGATGCTCAATTCTTGGGCAGTCGCTCCCGTTTGGCGGTAGAATCTCGGCCTCGCACATGTCCCGATCCATCGCCGGCTGCAGTTTCGGCAGGGGCATGTTTTTCCGTTTCGTCTCTGTTTCGCCCGATCGTCACAAGGTCTCCCGAACCAGAGCAGGCCATCCCGATCCCTTCCCGGCGCGCGCGCCGCCAGGGCGGCAGGGCCCCAGCAGAACCGCCGCCCTATCGTGCAGATCGGACCTCACCAACTCCGCAACAACCTGTTTGTCGCCCCCATGGCGGGCGTGACGGACCGGCCGTTCCGCCAGCTGTGCAAGCAGCTCGGCGCCGGCTATGCGGTATCGGAAATGGTGGCGTCCAACGCACAGCTGTGGAAAAGCGAAAAGACCATGCGCCGCGCCAACCACGCCGGCGAGGTCGAGCCCATCTCGGTGCAGATCGCCGGCGCCGAGCCGGCGATGATGGCCGAGGCGGCGCGCTACAACGTCGACCGCGGCGCGCAGATCATCGATATCAACATGGGCTGCCCGGCCAAGAAGGTGTGCAACGTCGCCGCCGGTTCGGCGCTGCTGCAGAACGAGCCGCTGGTGGTGCGCATCGTCGAGGCGGTGGTCGCCGCTGTCGGCGAGCGCGTGCCGGTCACGCTGAAGATCCGCACCGGCTGGAACCGCGAGAACCGCAATGCGCTGCGCATCGCACGCATGGTCGAGGACGCGGGCATCAGCATGCTCACCATCCACGGGCGCACCCGCGCCGACCTGTACCACGGCGACGCCGAGTACGAGACCATTGCCGCGGTCAAGGCAGCGATCTCGATCCCGGTGGTCGCCAACGGTGACATCACTACGCCGCAGAAGGCAAAGCAAGTGCTGGCGCTGACCGGCGCGGACGCGATCATGATCGGCCGCGCGGCGCAGGGCCGGCCGTGGCTGTTCCGTGAGATCGAGCACTTCCTGAAGACCGGCGAAATGCTGCAGTCGCCGGAAGTGGCCGAGATCCGCGCGATCATGAACGCGCACCTGGAAGACCACTACGCCTTCTACGGCGAGTTCACCGGCGTGCGCACCGCGCGCAAGCATATTGCCTGGTACACGCGTGGCCTGCGCGGCGCGAACCTGTTCCGGCACCGGATGAACACGCTGGAATCCACCACCGAGCAACTTGCGGCCGTCAACGCTTTCTTCGAAGAGCAGGCGCAGTTCTCGGACCGGCTGGTGTACGTGGACGACGACCAGGGCAAACAAGATAAAGACGAAGCGAACAACAACAAAAACGGGGAGTTGCTTGCCGCATGAGCCGCAACGCTATCGACCAGTGCATCAGGGAAAGCCTGGACACGTATTTTCGCGACCTGGACGGCGAAGAGCCTTCCAATATGTACAACATGGTGCTCGAAGCGGTCGAACGGCCGCTGCTGGAAGCCGTGATGGTGCGCGCCGAGCGCAACCAGTCGCTGGCGGCCGCCTACCTGGGCATCAATCGCAACACGCTGCGCAAGAAGCTGCAGCAGCACGGTTTACTTTGAATTTGAAGCGTCTCCCACAGCCATGATCAAGCAAGCCCTCCTTTCCGTATCCGACAAGACCGGCATCGTCGAATTCGCGCGCGAACTGAACGCGCTCGGCGTGACGCTGCTTTCCACCGGCGGCACCGCCAAGCTGCTGGCCGACAGCGGCCTGCCCGTGACGGAGGTGGCCGACTACACCGGCTTCCCGGAAATGCTCGACGGCCGCGTCAAGACGCTGCACCCGAAGGTCCATGGCGGCATCCTGGCGCGCCGCGACCTGCCCGAGCACATGGCCGCGCTGGCCGAGCACAATATCCCCACGATCGACCTGCTGGTGGTGAACCTGTATCCGTTCCAGCAGACCGTGGCCAAGGATGACTGCACGCTGCCTGACGCGATCGAGAACATCGATATCGGCGGTCCGACCATGCTGCGCTCGGCGGCCAAGAACCACCGCGACGTGACCGTGATCGTCGACCCGGCCGACTACGCCGTGGTACTCGACGAAATGCGCGCCAACGGCAACAGCGTCGGCTACGACACCAACTTCCGCCTGGCGACCAAGGTGTTCGCGCACACCGCGCAGTACGACGGCGCCATCACCAACTACCTGACCAGCCTCGGCGCCGACAAGTCGCATCAGGGCCGCAGCGCCTACCCGCAGACGCTGAACCTGGCCTTCGACAAGGTGCAGGAAATGCGCTACGGCGAGAACCCGCACCAGTCGGCCGCCTTCTATCGCGACCTGAAGGCCGTGGATGGCGCGCTGGCCAACTACGTGCAGCTGCAGGGCAAGGAGCTGTCGTACAACAACATCGCCGACGCCGATGCGGCGTGGGAATGCGTCAAGTCGTTCGACGCGGCCAACGGCGCTGCCTGCGTGATCATCAAGCACGCCAATCCGTGCGGCGTGGCGCTGGGCGCCAACGCGCTGGAAGCATATGAGAAGGCGTTCAAGACCGATTCGACCTCGGCCTTCGGCGGCATCATCGCTTTCAACGTGGAGCTGGACGAAGCCGCCGCGCAGGCCGTGGCCAGGCAGTTCGTTGAAGTGCTGATCGCGCCGTCGTTCAGCGCTGCTGCGCGTGCGGTGTTCGCGGCCAAGCAGAACGTGCGTCTGCTGGAGATTCCGCTGGGCAAGGGCATCAACCAGTTTGACTTCAAGCGTGTTGGCGGCGGTCTGCTGGTGCAGGGCCCGGATGCCAAGAACGTTCAGCCTTCGGAACTGCGCGTGGTGACGCGCCGTCATCCGACGCCGAAGGAGATGGATGATCTGATGTTTGCCTGGCGGGTGGCGAAGTTCGTGAAGTCCAATGCGATCGTCTTCTGCGGTGGCGGTATGACGCTGGGTGTCGGTGCCGGGCAGATGAGCCGTGTGGATTCGGCTCGCATCGCCAGCATCAAGGCGCAGAATGCCGGGCTGACGCTGGCTGGCTCCGCTGTGGCGTCGGATGCGTTCTTCCCGTTCCGTGACGGGCTGGATGTGGTTGTGGACGCTGGCGCTACCTGCGTGATTCAGCCGGGCGGGTCGGTGCGGGATGATGAGGTGATTGCTGCTGCTGATGAGCGGGGGATTGCCATGGTGCTGACTGGGACGCGGCATTTCCGGCATTAAGGGTTTTGTTTGACGGCTGGGGCTTGTCGCTGTTGGTGACATGCGACAACAGCGCCAAGACCCAACCAATTCAACCCAATATGCGAATCCTAGGCATCGACCCCGGCCTGCGCACCACCGGCTTTGGCGTGATCGAGAAGCAAGGCAACAAGCTTGCCTACATCGCCTCGGGCACGATCAAGAGCAACGGCAATGAAAGCCTGCCGCAACGGCTGAAGACGCTCTACGACGGCATCAGCGAGGTATCTCGCACCTATGCCCCCGACTGCGCCGCGATCGAAAAGGTCTTCGTCAACGTCAACCCGCAATCGACGCTGCTGCTCGGCCAGGCCCGCGGCGCCGCGATCTGCGGGCTGGTCGGCTACGGCCTGCCGGTATTCGAATACACCGCGCTGCAACTGAAGGTGGCAGTAGTCGGCTACGGGCGGGCCAACAAGGCCCAGGTCCAGGAAATGGTGACCCGCCTGCTGATGCTCCCCGGCCAGCCCGGCAGCGACGCGGCCGACGCGCTGGGCGTCGCAATCTGCCATGCCAATGGCGGCGATACGCTTGGCACGCTCGCAGGCATGGCCCCCGAACTGGTGCGCAAGGGCATGCGCGTGCGGCGCGGCCGCCTGGTCGGCTAAGCCTGCCCCTCATCTCACGCGGGTCCTGCGCCCCGTGTCTCTTACAATCTGGCATTCGTCTTCCCGCAGGAATACTGAATGCCAAGCCAGACTGATGTCCTCGCCCGCCCCGTAATGCTTGCCTTGCGGCGCTGGCGGTTCCCCGTCACCACGGCCGCGGCCTGCGCCATGCTGGTCGCCGGCTGTGTCACCGCGCCCCGGCCCAAGCCACCTGCACCGCCAGCACCGGCGCCGGCCACGACCCCGGCACCAGGCGCGCCGCAGCCCCCCACCGCCGAAAAACCCAAGGCGCTGGTTATCGCCCACCGCGGCGCCAGCGCACTGCGGCCCGAGCACACGCTGGCCGCCTATACCAAGGCGATCGAGGACGGCGCCGATGCGATCGAGCCGGATCTCGTCATGACCCGCGATGGCGTGCTGGTGGCCCGCCACGAGAACGACATCACCGGCACCACCAATGTCGCCGACGTGGCGGAGTTTGCCGACCGCAAGCGCACCAAGGTCATCGACGGCGAGCGCCTCACCGGCTGGTTCACCGAGGACTTCACGCTGGCCGAACTCAAGACATTGCGCGCGCGCGAACGCATCCCGCGCCTGCGCCCGGCCAATGCGCGCCTGAACGACCAGTTTGAGGTGCCTACCCTGGACGAGATCGTGCGGCTGGCCGAGCAGGCTTCGCTGCGCACCGGCAAACCCATCGGCATCTACGCCGAACTCAAGCATCCGAGCTACTTTCGCGGCATCGGCCTGCCACTGGAAGACAAGCTCGCCGCCGCCGTGCGTGCCCAGCCTTACCTGAGCCGGGCACCGCTGTACATCCAGTGCTTTGAGGCAGGAAGCCTGCGCGCGCTGCGGCGCACGTTCGGCCACGCGCAGCCCAACGTCAAATTGGTCCAGCTGGTCGGCAACCCGCGCAAGGGCCCCGCCGACTGGAAGCTTGCCGGCGACAACCGTACCTTCGGCGACATGCTGAATGCGACCGGCCTGCGCGAAGTCGCGACCTATGCCGACGGCATCGGGCCCGAGAAGAGCAGTGTGGTGCCGCGCGATGCCCAGGGCGCGCTGGCCACGCCGACCGCGGTCGTCCGCCAGGCCCATGCCGCCGGCCTGTTCGTCCATCCCTACACCTTCCGCCCAGAGAACAGTTTCCTGCCCAAGCCACTGCAGACCGGCGGCGACGAGGCTACGCGCAGCCCGTCGGGCATGGTGCGCGAGCTGGAAGCCTTTATCGCCGCGGGCGTCGATGGCTTCTTCACCGACGACCCGGCGCTGGGGCGCCGCGCGGTCGATACGCCAACCCGCTGAAGCCACGGGACGGCCGCGGGGTACACTTGCGGCCGCCTCATCCCCTACCTGACATACCACACCATGATCGGACGCATCGCCGGCACCCTCATCGAGAAGAATCCCCCGCACCTGCTGGTCGACTGCCACGGCGTTGGCTATGAGGTCGACGTTCCGATGAGCACCTTCTATAACCTGCCGGCGGTGAGCCAGCCGGTCACGCTGCTGACCCAGCTGATCGTGCGCGAGGACGCGCACCTGCTCTATGGCTTCGGCACGGCGGCCGAGCGCAATACCTTCCGCGAACTGATCAAGATCAGCGGCATCGGCGCGCGCATGGCGCTCGCGGTACTGTCGGGCATGTCGGTGTCCGAGCTGGCCCAGGCGATCACGCTGCAGGAAGCGGGCCGGCTGACGCGCGTGCCGGGCATTGGCAAGAAGACCGCCGAACGGCTGCTGCTCGAGCTCAAGGGCAAGCTCGGCGCGGAGCTGGGCCACGCGCCCGGCGCCGCGGCGGTGCCCGACAACGCCGTCGATGTGCTCAACGCGCTGCTCGCGCTCGGGTACTCGGAGAAGGAAGCCGCCGCGGCGATCAAGCAGGTGCCGGCCGGCACCGGCGTGTCCGAAGGCATCAAGCTGGCGCTCAAGGCCTTGTCCAAGGGCTGAAGCGTAGAATGGCGGGGTTTCCTCCGGGGCATGCCCCATTAGCGCCATGATCGAGACCGACAAGCTTTCCGCCCCCGCCCGCGTGATCTCCGCCACCCCCGCCTCGTCGCAGGAGGAGGCGTTCGAGCGGGCATTGCGGCCCAAGCTGCTGGACGAGTACGTCGGCCAGGAAAAGGTGCGTGGGCAGCTCGATATCTTCATGCAGGCGGCGCGCAAGCGGCGCGAGGCGCTCGACCACGTGCTGCTGTTCGGCCCGCCGGGGCTGGGCAAGACCACGCTGGCCCATATCATCGCGCGCGAGATGGGGGTGGGCCTGCGCCAGACCTCGGGGCCGGTGCTGGAGCGCCCCGGCGACCTGGCGGCGCTGCTGACCAACCTGGAAGCCAACGACGTGCTCTTCATCGACGAAATCCACCGGCTCTCGCCGGTCGTCGAGGAGATCCTGTATCCGGCGCTCGAGGACTACCAGATCGACATCATGATTGGCGAGGGCCCCGCTGCCCGCTCGGTCAAGCTCGACCTGCAGCCGTTCACGCTGGTGGGCGCCACCACGCGCGCCGGCATGCTGACCAACCCGCTGCGCGACCGCTTCGGCATCGTGGCGCGGCTGGAGTTCTACAATGCCGAGGAACTGGCGCGCATCGTCACGCGATCGGCCCAGTTGCTGCACGCCAGCATCGACCCGCGGGGCGCGCTGGAGATCGCGCGGCGCGCCCGCGGCACGCCGCGTATCGCCAACCGGCTGCTGCGCCGCGTGCGCGACTATGCCGAGGTCAAAGGCGACGGCACCATCACGCGCGAGATGGCCGATGCCGCGCTGGCCATGCTCGACGTGGACCGTGTCGGCTTCGACCTGATGGACCGCAAGCTGCTGGAAGCGGTGCTGCACAAGTTCGGCGGCGGCCCGGTGGGCGTGGACAACCTGGCCGCGGCCATCGGCGAGGAGCGCGACACCATCGAGGACGTGCTCGAACCCTACCTGATCCAGCAGGGCTACCTGCAGCGCACGCCACGCGGGCGCGTGGCCACTGCGGCGGCCTACCGGCATTTCGGGCTGGCGGCACCGCAATCTGGCGGCGGCGGCGAGTTGCTCGACGGGCAGTAAGGCGCGGCGCAGGGATGCCGCCGGCGGGGCCGGCATCAGCCAATTAAACGTTTTAATCTCGCCCACCAAATTTTTTCGAAGTGGATTGCTGGCCCATGCCCGTTTGTCCACAATGGCTTCATCGGCACCTGCCTGGTGCCCGCCGATGACCGCCCCCGCAGGGAGGCCCCAAGGGCCGCCTGCCACGGTTGCGGCGCCATTGTGAACCGGTTTCCGACCCTGCAAGGAATGCCATGAGCCGTCCCCAGCGCCGTTCCACCTCGTCCCTGCTCGCCGCCAGCCTGGCCAGTGCCGCCATCTTGTTGCTGTCTGCCGGGAACGCCAACGCCCAGCGCGCGCAGGGCCCCGTTGGCGTCGCCGAGGAAGCCGTGATCAGCGGCAAGATCATTGATATCGATCCCACTTCCAAGGCTGTGCTGGTGCAAGGCCCGCGTGGCAATGTGGTCGAACTGGTCGCGGGCGACGAGGCGAAGAACTTCGGCCAGATCCGCAAGGGCGACATCGTTACCGTGACGCGCGGCGCGGCTCTGGTGGCATCGCTGGAACCGCTGGACAGCAAGGCCACGGCCATGGCCGAACAGGTCGATCGCACCTCCCGTGCCGCCGAGGGCGGCAAGCCGGGCATCATGCGCGAGATCACCACCACGGTGACCGCGGAAATCACCAAGGTCGATCCGGCCAAGCGCCTGGTCACGTTCCGCGGACCGCGTGAAACGCTGCGTACCGTCAAGGTCGAGGATCCCGCCATCGACCTGAACCAGATCAAGCGCGGACAGATGGCCAAGCTTGTCTACCGCGAAGTCGTGGCCATTACGGTCAAGGCCCCAGCGGCGGCCGCCGCCAACTAAGCCGCCGTGCCGGGCGCGGTACTTTTCCCCACCAGGAGGTTACCTATGAATCGTCGCCACTTTGTTACCCGGGTTGCCGGCTCGGGCCTGCTCGTCGCCACCGCAATGGCGGCAGGCTGTACCACCACCGGTACCAGCGCCTCGAAGGATCCGGTCGCCAAGAAGCAGGAAATCGATGCCGGGGTGGACGGCGCGCTGAACCGGCTGTTCTCCGCCAACGCCGGCGCACGCGACCTGGCGCAGCGCGCGCAAGGGGTCCTGGTGTTCCCACGTGTCATCGCAGCCGGCTTCCTGGTAGGCGGCGAATACGGCGAGGGGGCGCTGCGATCGAAGGGTGCGACGGTCGGCTACTACAGCACGACGCAGGCCTCGGTCGGGCTGACCGCCGGCGGGCAGTCCAAGTCCGTCATCATCATGTTCATGACGCCGGAGGCCTACAACAAGTTCGTGTCCAGCAAGGGCTGGACGGCCGGCGCGGATGCGAACGTGGCGGTGGCCAAGGTCGGCGCGGACGGCAGGCTCGACACCCTGACCAGCCAGCAGCCGGTGATCGCCTTCGTGCAGACCAACGCCGGCCTGATGTTCGACGTCTCGGTGAACGGCTCCAAGATCAGCAAACTGGATATCTGACACAGCTGCTCCCCCGGCGGGGGCCTTCAGAACCCAATTCCCGGCTTTCGCCGGGAATTTCTTTTGCAGGACAGCGTGGCACCCGATTGCGGCGCCGCTGGCATAATCGCGCCCAAAATACCGCGCGCCAGCGCCACCGACCGGGAGCCCCCATGTCCGCCGTCCCCGCCAGCACGACCCAACCGGGCCGCGTCTACCGCTACTATGACTTCGTCATGGCGGCGTTCGTTACCGTGCTGCTGTGTTCGAACCTGATCGGTGCTGCCAAGGCGGCACAGGTGACGCTGCCCGTGATCGGCACGGTGACCTTCGGCGCCGGCGTGCTGTTCTTCCCGATTTCGTACATTTTTGGCGACGTGCTGACCGAGGTCTACGGCTATGGCCGTGACCGGCGCGTGGTCTGGGCCGGTTTCGCCGCGCTGGCGTTCGCCACCTTCATGAGCCTGGTGGTACTGAACATGCCGGTCGCGCCGTTCATGGCGGACTACCAGAAGAGCCTGCAGGACGTGTTCGGCAACACCTGGCGCATCGCGCTCGGATCGCTGATCGCGTTCTGCTGCGGCAGTTTCACCAACAGCTATGTGCTGGCGAAGATGAAGCTGTGGACCGGGGGGCGGTGGCTATGGACGCGCACGATCGGCTCGACGCTGGCAGGCGAGCTGGTGGATTCGTCGCTGTTTTACGTGATTGCCTTCTACGGCATCTGGCCGCTGGAGAAAGTTCTCCAGGTGGCGGTGGCGCAGTATGTGCTGAAGACCGGCTGGGAAGTCGCGATGACGCCGGTGACGTACAAGGTGGTGGGTTTCCTGAAACGGGCGGAGAACGAGGACTACTTCGACCGGCATACCGACTTCACGCCGTTCCGCGTGCGGGTCTGAGGCCCACTCCCGCCGGGCGGGAGAAGGACATCCAGAGCTTCAAGGCACCCGCCGGTCCACCTCGTCCAGCGCCAGGTTTTCCAGATGGCTCACATCCCCCCACGCCGCCAGCATCAGGTGGGAACTGTCGCTGCGCAGCCGGTTGACACTGGCATTTAGCAGCTCATGCTGGCGCGGCGCTTCCAGCGTCATGCCGGTGGCCTCGCGGTACAGGCAGTCGAGCACGCCGCCGTGCGCGACCAGCGCGATGCGCTCGCCGGGGTGGCGGCGCGACAGCGCCAGCACGGCGTCGACGGTGCGCTCATGGAAACCCAGCAGCGATTCGCCCTCGGGCGGCGCGTAGTCCGGCACGCGCGCCTGCCAGCGTGCAAACTCCTCGGGCAAGTCTTCGGCCACTTCGGCGTAGGTCTTGCCCTGCAGCGTGCCGTAGCTGCGTTCGCGCAGGCGCGCATCGGGGCGTATCTGCAGCCCCAGCGCCTCGGCCAGCGGCGCCGCGGTTTCCATGGCCCGCGACAGGTCGCTCGAATACACCGCGTCGATCGGCTCGCCGGCCAGCGCGGCGGCCAGCGCGCGCGCCTGGGCGCGGCCGGTATCGTTCAGCGGAATATCGAGCTGGCCTTGCAGCCGGCGCTCCCGGTTCCAGGCCGTTTCGCCATGGCGGATTACGATCAGGTGGGTAAAGGCCAGCGATTGCAGCCCGGGGCTTAGCGACATGCCGATTCCTTCGGTTTCCTAGAAGCCGCTTACTTCGCCAGCTTGGGATTGAGCGTGTAGGTGCCGGTCAGGCTGGCCTGCGCCAGCACATGGCCCTGGATCGCGTCGCGCACCTGCGCGCCGGTGAAGGTGCCATCCAGCGGCAAGCGGTCGATGTCCAGCGCATACAGCGTAAACACGTAGTGGTGCATCAGCGTGTCGTTCCACGGCGGGCACGGGCCGTCATAGCCGTAGTAGTCGCCCTTCATGTCGGCATCGCTGGCGAACCAGCCGGTGTAGTCGTTGATGCCGTGGCGCAGGCCGCCCGCGGTGGCGGTGCCGCCGGTGGCCTCGGGGCCCGGCTTGCCGCGCGCGATCACGCCGTCGCTGTGCGAGGCGGCGGCGATCGAGCTCAGGCCCGGCGGAATGTCGACCAGCACCCAGTGGAAGAAATCCACGCGCGGCAGCGACGCCGGCACTTCGCGGCCTTCCTGGTTGACGTCGTCGCCCTTGCTGGGCACGTCGCGGTCATGGCAGATCAGCACGAACGAGCGCGTCTCGGCGGGCGCGTCTTCCCAGTGCAGGTCGGGGTTGCGATTGGTCGACAAGGCAACGTGGCTGGCCGCGTCGGGAACGCAGAAAGCAAACTCGCCAGGGATCGGCGCGTTGTCGTTAAAGGACTTGCTCCAGAGTTTCATTTGTCTCTCCTGTCTTGGTGCCGCGCCGAGGCGCGACAGCTTGGGATCTGTCTGGCGTTCTAGATCAGGCCGGCGGCACCCGCAGCCAGAACGTGACCGGCCCGTCGTTGACCAGGCTGACCTGCATCATCGCGCCGAACTCGCCGGTCTGCACCAGCGGATGCGATGTGCGCGCTTTTGCCACGAAATGTTCGTACAACCGCTTGCCGTCCTCCGGCGACGCCGCCGGCGTAAAGCTGGGCCGCGTGCCGCTGTTGGTATCGGCCGCCAGTGTGAACTGCGACACCACCAGCAGGCCACCCGGGTTGCCGTTGCCGTCCATGTTCTGCACCGGCAGGTTCATCTTGCCGGCGGCATCCGAAAACACCCGGTACGACAGCATCTTGGCCAGCAGCCGCTCGGCCTGCGCCTCGGTATCGCCGCGCTCGGCGCAGACCAGGGCCAGCAGGCCGGCGCCGATCTCGCCCGTGGTGCGGCCCTCGACCGTCACGCGGGCCTGCGCGACACGCTGGATCAGAGCGATCATGCCCGCCGCCTCAGGACAGCGTCACGCGCGCGAAGCGGCGCTTGCCGACCTGCACGACGTAGGTGCCGGCGGCGACCTTGGTGGCCTTGTCGCTGACCGTGGCGCCGTCGATCTTGACGCCGCCCTGGTCGATATTGCGGTTGGCTTCGGACGTGGACGGTACCAGGTTGGCCTGCTTGAGCAGCTGCGCGATGCCCAGCGGCGCGCCTTCCAGGCTGATGGCGGGGATATCGTCGGGCACGCCGCCGCGCGCGCGGTGGTTGAAGTCTTCCAGCGCCTTCTCGGCATCGGCCTGGCTGTGGAAGCGGGCCACGATCTCCTGCGCCAGCAGCACCTTGCAGTCGCGCGGGTTGCGGCCCGCGGCGATTTCCTGCTTCATCAGGTCGATCTCGGCAAGCGGGCGGAACGACAGCAGCGTGTAGTACTGCCACATCAGGTCGTCCGAGATGCTCATCAGCTTGCCGAACATGTCGTTGGGCGCCTCGGTCACGCCGACGTAGTTGCCCTTGGACTTTGACATCTTCTCGACGCCGTCCAGGCCCACCAGCAGCGGCATGGTCAGGATGCACTGCGGCTCCTGGCCATACTCCTTCTGCAGTTCGCGGCCGACCAGCAGATTGAACTTCTGGTCCGTGCCGCCCAGCTCCAGGTCGGACTTGAGCGCCACCGAGTCATAGCCCTGCATCAGCGGGTAGAGGAACTCGTGCACCGAGATCGGAATCCCGGAGCGGAACCGCTTGGTGAAGTCGTCCCGTTCCATCATGCGCGCCACGGTGTACTTGGCCGCCAGCTGGATCATGCCGCGCGCGCCCAGCGGGTCGCACCACTCGCTGTTGTAGCGGATTTCGGTGCGGGCCGGGTCGAGCACCAGGCTGGCCTGGCGGTAGTAGGTTTGCGCGTTGGCCTCGATCTGCTCGCGCGTCAGCGGCGGGCGCGTGCTGTTGCGGCCCGACGGATCGCCGATGGTCGAGGTGAAATCGCCGATCAGGAAAATCACCTGGTGGCCGAGGTCCTGCAGCTGGCGCAGCTTGTTCAGCACCACGGTGTGGCCGATATGGATGTCGGGCGCGGTCGGGTCCAGGCCCAGTTTGATGCGCAGCGGCACGCCGGTGGCCTCGCTGCGCGCGAGCTTCTGCGCCCATTCGGATTCGATCAGCAGTTCGTCGCAGCCACGCCTGGAGACCTCCAGGGCGTGCATCACCGACGGCGTCAGCGGGAATTTGGCCGCGGGGCCCGTGGAAACTTCAGTCATGACGTAAGTCTTTGAAATACATGAAATTTTAGGAAAGATTCCGACAGCCGCGAGCGGCGGATTTTGGTATAATCCGCCTTTCCGGGCGCCAGCGGAACCGCTTCCTGTGCGCCATTAGTCACCTGCCGCGGCACTCGGTCCAAATCGAGGTCGCGATCCGATGCAGGTGGCCCGATAAAGTGAACAGCACGCGCCGCACCTCGGGGGAGGAAGGCAGACGAGACACATCGTTGCAGCAGCGGTGCTCAGACCAAGGTTGAATTTTACGTGATGTGGTCAAGACTCCGCGAAGTTTTCGCGCGCGAGCTGGTGGTTCTTGTTGACCCAACCAACCCCCAGCATGCGCGCCGGCGCAAGCAACTTACTGCCTCGGTGGGCGCAATCTTCACGCTCGGCATGGCCGCGGCGATGGGCGTTGCACCGCGCAGCGCCTTCGATGATCCGCTCGCCCCGCGCACCGAGCAGCCCCTGCGCATGCCCGACGTGCGCGAGCAGCTCGACCTGCTTACCGACAGCCAGTCCGTGTACGTGCGCGAAGAGCGCATGCAGCGCGGCGACACCATCGGCAGCCTGCTGCGCCGCCTCGGCGTGGACGATCCCGATGCGCAGGCCTTTATCGTCAAGAATCCGACCGCACGGGGCCTGTTCAGCCTGAACCCGGGCCAGGCAGTTCAGGCGGAAATCGACGAAAGCAACATGCTGGTGTCGCTGCAGGCCAACCTCGGCGGCGACGCCGCGGCCTCGCGCGAGCTGGTGATCGAGCGCGTGCGCGCGGCTGCCGACAGCGGCACCGCCAGCTACAAGGCCAAGGTCCAGCGCGTCGATAACGACGTGCACTACGAGATGGCTTCGGGCGCGATTTCCGGCGCAGGCTTCTTCAAGGCCATGGACGCGGCCAACGTGCCCGACGAGGTCGTGCAGCAGATGCTGTCGATCTTCTCCGGCGTGATCGACTTCCACCACGATATCGCCAGCGGCGACCGTTTCCGCATCATTTATGAAGCGGGCTTCCGCGACGGCACCTTCGTGCGCAACGGCCGCGTGATCGCGATCGAACTGATCAACCGCAACCAGCTGCACCAGGCGCTGTGGTTCGCGCCCGAAGACAGCAAGGATGGCACCGGCGCCTACTACACGTTCGACGGGCGCAGCATGAAGCGGCCGTTCCTGCGTTCGCCGGTGGAATTCTCGCGCGTGTCGTCGGGCTTCGGCGGCCGCGAGCATCCGCTGCACCACGACTGGGCCCAGCACAAGGGCGTGGACTTCGCCGCACCGACCGGCACCAAGGTGCTGGCGACCGGCGACGGCGTGGTCGAATTCGTCGGCCAGCAGAACGGCTACGGCAACATCGTCATCCTGAGCCATTCCAACGGCTACTCGACCTATTACGCCCACTTGTCCGGCTTTGCCGGCATGCGTCAGGGCCAACCGGTGCGGCAGGGGCAACTGATCGGCTACGTCGGCTCGACCGGCTGGGCCACCGGGCCGCACCTGCACTATGAGTTCCGCTTCAACGACGTGCCGCAGAACCCGCTGACCATCACGCTGATGGAATCGCCGCCGCTGACCGGCAAGTCACGCCAGGAATTCCAGACCTACACCAGCGGGCTGCTCAGCCGCATCAATGCACTGCGTGCCTACAACGTGCTGACCGCTTCCAACTGACGCGCCGACCGTGACCCAGCCCGTGCCAGGCAGCGAGCGCTATATCGGCATCATGTCCGGCACCAGCATGGACGGTGCCGATGCGGTGCTGGTCGATTTCAACGGCACGCGGCCAGAGGTACTGGCCGCCGCCAGCGAACCCTTTCCCGAGACCCTGCGCGCGGCGTACGGCGCCCTGCAGCAGCCGGGCGAAGACGAGATCCACCGCGAGGCACTGGCGGCGAACGCGCTGGCCGAGGTCTACGCGGCTTGCGTGGCGACGTTGCTGCGCGAGGCTGGCGTGCCGGCCGCCTCGGTCGCCGCCATTGGCGCGCACGGGCAGACCATCCGCCACCGGCCGGGCCAGTACGACGGCATCGGCTACACCCGTCAGAGCCAGCATCCGGCCCGGCTCGCCGAGCTGGCCGGCATCGACGTCATCGCGGATTTCCGCAGCCGCGATGTCGCCGCGGGTGGTCAGGGGGCACCGCTGGTGCCGGCGCTGCACCATGCCCTGTTTGGCAGCGACGCCGAGACGCGCGTCGCCTGCAATATCGGCGGCATCTCCAATATCAGCATCCTGCCTGCCGCCGGCGCCGTCAGCGGTTTTGACTGCGGCCCGGGCAATGCCCTGCTCGACCATTGGATCCACCGCCATCGCGGGTTTCCGTTCGACAGCAATGGCGACTGGGCGGCCAGTGGGCGCGTCGACGACGCGCTGCTGGCGCGATGCCTCGCCGATCCCTACTTCAGCGCATCACCGCCCAAGAGCACCGGCCGCGACCTGTTCCACCCCGGCTGGCTCGACTCCCAACTGCGGGCTTTCGGGCACCTTGCCCCCGCCGACGTGCAGGCCACGCTGGCGGCGCTGACCGCCGAAGCCATCGCCCGCGACGTGCGCGTCCATGCGCGCGATGCAAGACGCCTCGTGGTTTGCGGCGGTGGCGCCCGCAACGCCTTCGTGATGGCGCGGCTGGCGCAGGCGCTGCCTGGCGTGGCCATCGAAACCTCGGAAGACTACGGCGTGCCGGTCTCGCAGGTCGAGGCCATCGCCTTTGCCTGGCTGGCGCGCCAGTGCGCACTGCGCCTGCCTGGCAACGTGCCCACCGTGACCGGCGCCGCCGGCCCGCGGGTGCTGGGCGCGATCTATCCGCGCTAAGCAGCTGCCGCGCCGGTAGCACCCTCCTCCACCCATGCCATGAAGGCCTGCGCCAGCGGCGACGCCCGCATGGCCGGCGAGCGCGCCAGCACCACGCGCTGCGGCGTCACCGGCTCGCGCAGCGGCAGGCAGGCGATCGGCATGCCGTCGTAGCTGTGATCGCCGGCCGGCCGCGTGCACGACAACGCCACGCCGTAGCTGTGCGCCACCAGCCCGCGCTGCATCTCGAAGGTCTGCGTGTACTGGTGCAGCACCGGTTGCAGGCCGTGCGCCCAGAACAACGACAGGAAGTATTCGCGTGTCTGCGGAATGTCTTCGAGGATCAGTCGCTCGCCGGCCAGGTCGGCCAGGCTCACGTCCGCGCCCCGCGCCAGCGGGTGCCTCGCGGGCAGCAGCGCGTAGGGCGGCAGTTGCGCGAGCGTGCAGCGCTCGGTGCGCGCATCCAGGCCCAGGTCATAGGTCAGCGCCAGTTCCGCCTTGCCGGCCTGCAGCGCGCGATGCACGGTGGCGAGGTCAGCCTCGAACAGGGTCACCGAGACCCCGGGGTGCCGTGCGCGGAAGCCGGCCAGCAATCGCGGCACGAAATACGGTCCCAGGTCCTGGAAGCACGTCAGCGATAACTGGCCGCTCAGGCCGCGCTCGCCGGCATCGTCGGCGGTCAGTCCCGCCGCCAGCGCCAGAATATCGCGCGCACGGCCAAGCAAGCGCTGGCCGGCCGGCGTCAGCAACAGGCCGCGGCTGACCTGGCGCCGGAACAGCGGCTCACCCAGCGTGTCTTCCAGCTGCGCGATCGCGGTCGACACCGACGGCTGCGACACATGGCGGGCGCGGGCCGCCGCGCTGATGCTGCCGTGCTCGGCGGCGGCGACAAAGTACTCGAGCTGGCGGAAAGAAAAAGGAATCATGATTTCCTATATCGCAACATAGGAAATATATGCTTTTCCTATCCATGCCGGATGCCGATACTGCGAGCATCGCCAACCGGAGCCCCCATGGAAATCACCCAGGAACAGATCGAGACCTACCAGCGCGACGGCGTGCTGGTGCTGCGCGGTGCCTTCGCGGACTGGATCGAGCCGCTGCGCGAAGGTTTCGCGCAGAACCTGGCCGTGCCCGGCCCCTTCGCCATCGAGAACGTACGGCCCGGCGAAGGCGGGCGCTTTTTCGAGGACTATTGCAACTGGCAGCGCATCGCGCCGTTCGATGCCTTTATCCGCCAGTCGCCGGCGGCAGCCATCGCGGGCCGCATCATGCAATCGCAAGCCGTGCAGGTGTTCCACGAGCATATCCTGGTCAAGGAACCCGGCACGGCCAAGCCCACGCCGTGGCACCAGGATCTGCCCTACTACTGCGTCGACGGCACCCAGACCGCGAGCTACTGGATTCCGCTGGACCCCGTCACGCAGGCCAATACGCTGCGCGTGGTGGCCGGCTCGCATCGCTGGCCGCGGCTGGTGCGGCCCAAGCGCTGGGCCAGCAACGAAAACTTCTATGGCGGCCGGGGCAACGATGACAGCGCGTTCATGGACATGCCGGATGTCGAGGACGGCAGCCACACGCTGCTCGCGCCCGACATGGAACCGGGCGATGCGGTGGTGTTCGACTTCCGCACCGTGCACGGCGCGGCGGGCAATACCGGCACTGGCCGCCGGCGCGCGTTCTCGGCGCGCTTCCTGGGTGACGACGTGCGCTTCCTGCAGCGGCCGGGGCGTACCTCGCCGCCGTTTCCCGGCATCGGCCAGCAGAGTGGCGAGCGACTGCGCGAGGACTGGTTTCCGGTGGTCTGGCGCGCCGGCCGGTAGTCACGGCATCAAACAAAAAAACGCACCCGAAGGTGCGTTTTTTTGGGGTCGGAACCGCTCAGACCGAGAACGACGAGCCGCAACCGCAGGTGGTCGAGGCATTCGGGTTCTTGATCACGAACTGGGCGCCATTGATGTCTTCCTTGTAGTCGATCTCGGCGCCGACCAGGTACTGGTAGCTCATCGAGTCGATCAGCAAGGTGACGCCGTTCTTGACCATGGTGGTGTCGTCTTCGTTGACTTCCTCGTCGAAGGTGAAGCCATACTGGAAGCCCGAGCAGCCGCCACCCTGCACGAACACGCGCAGTTTCAGTTCGGCATTGCCCTCTTCCTCGATCAACTGCTTGACCTTGTCGGCGGCGCTGTCGGTAAAGACGAACGGTGCCGGCACGTCCTCGGTAACGGGTGCCTCTGCGACTGCGTTCATGGGGTGTTCTCCTGTTTAGTTGGGTAGGGACAGGTCATTGCTGACCCATCCCCCCCTAAGAACCGTACGTGCGAGTTTCCCCGCATACGGCTCAAGCCTTTCAAAGTACGGTTTATTGTACCGGTTTCACTACGGGTCTGCCGTGGTGGTGCACTTGCTTGTGGCAATCAGGGTGTAGCAGCACACGATTCCCTAGAGCGTCCGAGCCTCCGTATGTACGGTACTCGATGTGATGATCTTCCCATCCTGTCTCTTTGGTGATCTTGCACTCACACACCGCACACAAGCCCCGCTGGGAAATGTAGAGCTTAATCCACTGCTTCCGGTGCGACATGTTGTTTAACATCCGCTCCTGACGCAGCGTTTCGCCGTATCTTTCCTGCGCTGGGTCGAAGGGGTGATAGTCCCCTCGAACCTTCTTGTGCCTTTGGATAGGCGTACCCGCAAGGGAATAAAGCCCCACCCATCGGCTATTGCCGCCGTCATCCACGATCGTGGTTCCAAACACCCAACTCCGATCCCCGACTGGCGCGTAGTACTTCTTCCGCACCCAATCGGTGGTCTTCTGTGGATGTCGCCGTTTCGCCCACCGCCATAGAGCCTTGGATACTGCGTACTCCAAGCGGTTGAACGTGGCCTTCGCAACCACCGGGCTGTGATACTGCGCCCAGCCCCTTAGCATCGGGTTCAGCAAGTTGATGATGTTCACTTGCTTCGCCGTCTTGTTGGCACTGATGACCCCTTTCACCTTGCGATAGAACGTTTGCACATTCTTCTTGCTCGGCTTAATGAGCAGCGTTCCCGAATACTTCCGGAAATTCCACCCGAGGAAGTCAAAGCCGTCAGCGATATTGACGATCCGCGTTTTCTCCGTCGATAGCGTCAGCCCCCGTACTGCCAGGAACTGTTCCACCCACGGCTTCACTTCGCTTTCTAGGATCTCCGGCGTACTGCCAGTGATCACGAAGTCGTCCGCATAGCGCACCACATTCACTTTTAGCTTCTTCGTGTTGACCACGCCCAGTTTAGTCTCGAGAGACTTAACCAGTTGTCGTTCCAACCCGTTCAGCGCAACGTTTGCCAGAGTGGGGGAAATGATGCCCCCCTGCGGTGTTCCGGCTTCGGTCGCCTGAAGCTGGCCTTGAAATACCACGCCAGCTTTCAACCACTTCCGAAGGATTGCTTTGTCCATAGGGACATTGCTTTCCAGCCAGTCGTGACTGATATGGTCAAAGCAGCCTTTGATGTCCGCTTCCAAGATCCATTGGGCCGAAGCCTTTCTGGACAGGTTTAGGAATAGCTGAGACATGGCGTCCGCGGTAGAGCGGTTGATCCGAAACCCATAGGAGTTCGGATCGCTCGTCCCTTCGGACACCGGCTCCAGGGCCAGCAAATACAGCGCTTGCATGGCTCTGTCTAACATGGTCGGAATGCCCAAAGGGCGCTCCTTCCCGTTGGCCTTGGGGATAAAAACCCTCCGTAGTGGCAAAGGTCTATATCCCCGGCGCTTCAACCGCCCGATGGCTTCCCATCGGGTTTCAGGCGAGTCCCATTTTTCGCGATCGACGCCTGCCGTTCGCTTACCTTGGTTCTCCGTCACTCGCTTCACTGCCGATGCCTTGGCAGAAAACGAGCGGGTCAGAGACCGTTGCAAAGCTTTCACCCTGCGCCAATCCCCTTCCTGTGTCGCCTTCGCAATTCGAATCTGCATCTCTCGGACGTTCCGCTCCACGCGGCGCCAATCAATGGCACCCCAGGTTTGCGGCCCGCCGGAGAGCGCAGATTCATCCTTGCGGATCAATGCTTCCATGCTGCTCTCCTATCTTGAGGATCTTCCCCAACATCAAGAGACAGCACGCCCCTTGAGGGACGTGTTGCCCCTCAAGGGAAGAAAATTTAAACAAGCGAGATTAGTCAGCCGTCCTGCGACGATTGACCAGTTGGAAGTCTGCCCGCTTTCGCGTGGGATGATGTTTCAATCCCTATCCGAGCCATTACAGCCCGGCATTCGCTTTCTCCAACCTCCCATACCCGCACAGCCAACAGCGTTCCTTGCGGTTCGCCTGCCTGAGCCAAACTGCGCTCCGGCAGCCATACGGGCTTACCACGTTCCCTGCGCATTACACGACCGGGTTAGGGCCTGCCTTTCCGCCGGCGGTTGTATGGCGACGTGTTCCGGCGTACCAGCGGAACAACCAACCGCACACCTTTTGGTTGATGCCTATCAGCAGCTTTGGCATCTCAATACTGACGACGTTTACCAGCAGTTCATATACGTTGCCCATGCCAGCCAGCCTAGCTCCTCAACCCCAATTGCTGCTCGGAGTCTCTGCCGTCCAGTCTCACGACTAGGCGACACCCTTGCGGGGGAAACATTGTCAGGAGAGCTTCACACCCCACCGTTACCAGTGACGCATGTCCCCTTAGGCTACTGCTAGTCGCATAGCAGGTTCTCTATCGAAACACCCTCACGGGCACATTCGACCGAACCATAACGCGCAGAGCTTGCGCTCCGGGACCTCACTTCCTACTTCATGTGCTCCCATATTGGCGAGCGCTTGACGGTGGGTGAACTCTTTCGAGCGCAGACCTCCGTCCCAAGGCGTACAGCGCCGACCCGACTGGGTCGGTTTGAATGCCGTGTAACGACTTCGCAACCAAACTAACGTTGCGCAACCGCCCGCACCCTCCGTAGAGGAGGCGTTTACAAAGAAACTCGCCCAAAGGCGAGCGTCCCCGCCCTTGGGCAATGGCTGGAAATTCATCCAGCAGAAAGCAAACCGCGGGTAGCCAATACTCCGGCTCCCGCAGCACATCGGACTCCCCCTGGCTGTTCGGCTGGGTTCGTCTAAGCAAGAAATTGGTTGGGATTAGACGGTCTGGCAGAAGCCTTTCCGTGTCCCAACAAGGTCGATGCTCCTTACGTTGGAGCTGCCCGGACACGATAGTGCGTGTCGCACGATACGCCTGTATTCTAAGCGTTACTGGAAGATCGTGCCGAAGCCCTTTGTTTTCAAGGGTTTCGAGCGTGCGGCAGGCCGCTCAGGCGGCCTTTTCCGTGGGACTGGCGGCGTCCACCGGAGTTTCCTCGGCCGCCGCATCGTCCCCGGCCGGCGTTTCCGTCACTTCAGTCACCGGTCCGGCATCGACCACGTTGGGCAACGCCTTGATTTCGCCGGCCGCGCCCTGCGACAGCGGGACCAGCCGCCCTTCGACCAGCGCGCCCTGGTGCATCTCCAGCGCTGCATAGCGCACATCACCCAGCACGCGCGCCTGCGGTTGCAGTTCCAGCAGGTCGGTCGCATGCACCGGGCCCTTCACCGTGCCGTTGAGCACCAGGTGGCCAACGCTGATCTCGCCTTCGACCATGCCCTTCTCGCTGACCACCAGCATGCTCGGCTTGCCGGGCGCCGCGGTGACATTGCCGCGCACGCGCCCATCCAGGCGCAGGCCGCCGGCAAACACCAGGTTGCCGTCGATGGCGGTGTCCGCGCCGATCAGCGTATCGATCGAAAGGCCCTTCTTCTTCGAAAACAGCATCGCTCTCACTCCTCTCTCGTTCGTACCGGGCCGCCGGGCCCGGAGCGCGTCGCCATGGCAGACGGCTTGCCGATGGCGACAGGGCGTGATTGTAGCCGCGTGCAGCGCATACCCCACAAAAGTCTGGTGGCCCGTCCGCTATTTCGGCAGCCTCCGCTGAAACCGTAGCGTCGTGGCAAAAAAAAACCGCACGGCAAGCGTGCGGTTTTTTTGGATTTCGCAGTATCCGGCAGAACCGGTACCGCGAAAACGCATCAGCGCTTCGAGAACTGCTTGCGACGACGCGCCTTGTGGAAGCCGACCTTCTTACGCTCGACTTCACGTGCATCGCGCGTGACGTAGCCAGCCTTCGACAGAGCCGACTTCAGGGTCGCATCATAGTCGATCAGGGCACGGGTGATGCCGTGGCGCACTGCGCCGGCCTGGCCGGTTTCGCCACCGCCGGTCACGTTGACCTTGATGTCGAACGTTTCGCCGTGGGCGGTCAGTTCCAGGGGCTGGCGCACGATCATCAGCGAGGTTTCGCGAGCGAAATACTCTTTGATGGGCTTGCCGTTGACGACGATCTCGCCCTTGCCCGACTTGATGAAGACACGAGCCACAGCGCTCTTGCGGCGGCCAGTACCGTAATTCCAGTTACCGATCATGGATTGGCCTCCTTAGATTTCCAGCGCCTTCGGCTGCTGCGCTTCGTGCGGATGCTCGGCTTCGGCGTAAACCTTCAGCTTCTTGATCATCGCGTAGCCCAGCGGACCCTTCGGCAGCATGCCCTTCACAGCCTTTTCCAGGGCACGGCCCGGGAAACGCTGCTGCATCTTGCCAAACGTCGTTTCGTAGATACCGCCCGGGTAGCCCGAATGGCGATAGTACTTCTTGTCCGTTTCCTTGGTACCCGTGACACGCAGCTTGGCTGCATTGACGATGATGATGTAATCACCCGTGTCGACGTGCGGAGTGAATTCCGGCTTGTGCTTGCCGCGCAGACGGCGTGCCACTTCGCTGGCGACACGGCCGAGGACTTTGTCCGTCGCGTCAATCACGTACCAGTCGCGCTTTACCTCATGAGGCTTGGCGGAAAAGGTCTTCATGATTTTTCCTGACTATTAGTTCGTGCCCGAAATCCGACTCGCGAAGGCTTGTACTCGCCCCTGCAAGTCTTGTGGCCCGTCTGGGACTGGCCGGATACTGCTTCTCTTTCCCGCGGGCATGACGGAAAAGCCCACGATTATAATCGCGGCTATCGGATGGGCACAAGCAAAGACTGAGGTTTTCGTCAAGATCGTTGCTACAAATCGCCTGCCCGGGCAGCGTACGCCACTCTGGCCACCGGAACCGCTTCCGCGCAGGGGCGAAAAAAAACCCAAGCTGGTTTAGCTTGGGTTTGAATCCACCAAAGGAGGAGGGTGGAGGAGACACTTGGAGATCGACGGGGAAACTGCGGGCGGTGCGGGTGGCGTATCCGGAAGGCTTCGCTTTCGCACTCTGGCGCGCTGTCAGCGCCGTCGTTCAATGATTGGAATTATACATGGGGTTTTCCCGGATGCAAGGGAAATTTGTAGTACGAAATGCGATTTCATATGGCGGGATGACACGCCCCTTCCATTCTGCACCATATTTTCCTTTTAAAACAATGGTTTATACACATAAAACCGTTGTCACAGAACCGTCACACTAGAGGAAACCCTCAGTTTTCCCAGGGATATCGGCATCACGGGCGTGAACTTGACGATGCCATATACTGAGAATTGCAAGATTCGAGATCACGCGATAGTGATCGCAATCTCACAACACAAACGACAGGAACGAACAGAATGGAATGCAAAGTAACATGGATGGGCGCCGACGGCATGAGCTTCGTGGCCCAGACCGGCAGCGGCCATATCGTTGCGATGGACGGCGCGCCCGAGGGCGGCGGCCATAACCTTGCGCCCCGCCCGATGGAAATGGTCCTGGTCGGCACCGGCGGCTGCACCGCCTATGACGTGGTGCTGATCCTGAAACGCGGCCGCCAGGATGTGCGCGGCTGCAGCGTCCAGCTGCAGGCCGATCGCGCCGGCGAAGATCCCAAGGTCTTCACCCGCATCAACTTCCATTTTGTGGTGACCGGCAAGAATCTCAACCCCGCCACGGTCGAGCGCGCGATCAAGCTGTCGCACGAAAAGTACTGCTCGGCGTCGATCATGCTGGCCAAGACGGCCGAGATCACGCACACGATGGAAATCGTCGAAGGCTGATGGAAGTTGGCCGGCCCGGTGTGCCGCGAAGGCGCCGGGTCATGCCGAAGACTGAAGCAAAGCAGGCCGATAAGCCGGATTCTGTGCGCACCGCCCGCCTTGCGGCCAGCGGCGCGTGACAACCATTCCTCTAGGCCGACTGTTACCAGCCGGCTCCAGCTCCCTACCCGCAGACTCAGCGGGCCGCTTCATCGCCTGCCTATTTGGGATTGCTCCAGGTGGAGGTTACCGCGTTTCACCCTTCCCGCCAGGCGAACCCGGCGGCAAGACTCGTCTCTGTGGCCCTATTCCGCACGTTGCCGTGGATGGCTGTTAGCCAACACCCTGCCCTGTGGAGTCCGGACTTTCCTCCCCCTGCACCTTGCGGTTCAGGCAGCGGTTGTCTGGCCTGCTTTGCGGGCCGCAGTCTAACACCGATTCAGCCAGGTTGCCGGCGTAAGTCCCGCATGCGCCCGGGCCGGAACACCGTGGTGTCGGCATAGAAATCAGGCGAGGCGTTGCCGGCACACCATCCGGGGATGCCCATGACCGGCAGCGGCGCAAAGCAGCGACCCCCGCGCAGCGTGCCGGTATCGGCCGCCCCTTCCAGCGACGACGCCACCGCGCCATCCAGCGCGCCGCCCGGCACCAGCGGCAGCATCCAGGCATGCGCGGTCACGGCCTTGTACGGCTGCACCATCTTTTCCAGCAGCGCATGGCCGAACGGCACCACCCTGCACGCGGTGCCCCACGCGTGGCGTTGAGCGACAAAAAGACGCTGCCAGGCAAACCCGCGCAGCGCGTCGGCATGCTCGCCGCCCTCGCTCAGGAACAGCACCGCGTTTTCGTCAAACAGCGTGGCCGCGTCACGCACGCCGCCGCGCGTGGTCTGCACGCCCTCGCGCGCGATCACCGTGGCCTGGATCTGGTTGAGCACGCGCTTGGCTTGCGGGAAATGCAGCCAGACCAGCGCATTGAAGAAATCGTGGAGGTTGTCGCGCGTCGGGACTTCGCCCGTGGCGTGGATATGCGCTTCATAGGCGCTGCCCTCGGGCAAGGCCTGCTGCGGGATAAAGCGCAGCGGCACCCCGCGCGCGCTGTGCAAGCCCAGCGTGCTTGCCTGGGCATCGAGCAGCGCGCGCAGGTCGGCACCGCCCTGCACTGCCGACGCCAGCGCTGCGCCGTGCGGGGCAAAGGGCTGGAACCATGGCCGGGACCAGTCGATCCCGGCCAGCGCGGCGGCGAAGGATTCGCCCGCCGCGGTTGCTTCGGCTTGCAACGCCGAAGCGGTCAGCGCGCCTTCCAGCGCAGCGTTTCGCCGCCGCGCAGCGGCACCAGCGTGGTGTCGCCATACGGCAGTTCGGCCGGCAATTGCCAGTCTTCACGCTCCAGCGTCAGCGTGCCGGCGTTGCGCGCCAGGCCGTAGAAGGCCGGACCGTTGAAGCTGGCGAAGGCTTCCAGCTTGTCCAGCGCACCGGCGGCGTCGAAGGCCTCGGCATACAGCTCCATCGCATGCAGCGCGGTGTAGCAGCCGGCGCAGCCGCAGGCATGTTCCTTCAGGCCGCGCGCGTGCGGCGCGCTGTCGGTGCCCAGGAAGAAGCGCGGGTTGCCGGAGGTGGCGGCCGCGACCAGCGCTTCGCGGTGGGTTTCGCGCTTGAGCACCGGCAGGCAGTAGTAATGCGGGCGGATGCCGCCGGTGAAGATCGCATTCCGGTTGTACAGCAGGTGGTGGGCGGTGATGGTGGCGCCGACCGGGCCGCTGGCTTCCAGCACGTACTGGGCGGCATCCTTGGTAGTGATGTGTTCGAACACCACTTTCAGTTCAGGCATGTCGCGGCGCAGCGGTGTCATCACCTGCTCGATGAACACGGCCTCGCGGTCGAAGATATCGATCGCCGGGTCGGTGACTTCGCCGTGCACCAGCAGCGGCAGGCCTTCGCGCTGCATCGCTTCCAGCGCGGCGTAGCAACGGCGGATGTCGGTCACGCCGGCGTCGCTGTTGGTGGTGGCGCCCGCCGGGTACAGCTTGACGCCGTGCACGAAGCCGCTGGCCTTGGCCGCGACGATCTCTTCGGCGCTGGTGTTATCGGTCAGGTACAGCGTCATCAGCGGCTCGAACTGCATGCCGGCCGGCAGCGCCGCCAGGATGCGGGCGCGGTAGGCCTGCGCCTGGGCCACCGTGGTCACGGGCGGCTTCAGGTTCGGCATGATGATCGCGCGCGCGAACTGGCGGGCGGTGTCGGGCAGCACGGCGGCCAGCGCCGCGCCGTCGCGCAGGTGCAGGTGCCAGTCGTCCGGGCGGGTAATGGTGAGCTTCTGGGTCATGGCTTGCTTGGGCCCACCGCGGGGGACGGCGGCGGGCGCTATTTCAGAATCAGAGAATCAGGATGGCGCGGTAATCGTTCACGTTGGTGCGCGTGGGCCCGGTGACCACCAGGTCGCCGATGGCGCCGAACAAGCCCCAGGCGTCGTGCGCCTCGAGCTGGCGCTGGCCCGGCAGGCCGGCGGCTTCGGCACGCGCCAGCGTGGTCGGATCGGCCAGCGCACCGGCGTTGTCTTCCGAGCCGTCGATGCCATCGGTGTCGGCCGCGATCGCGTGCACGCCGGGCATGCCTGCCAGTTCGACCGCCAGCGACAGCAGAAACTCCGAGCAGCGCCCGCCGCGCGCCTTGCTGGCACCGCCGCCGGCCGGCAAAGTGACCGTGCACTCACCTCCGGAGATCAGCGCCACGGGCGTGGCGAACGGCGCATTGTACGCGCGAATTTCGCGCACCAGCGCCGCGTAGACGCGCGCCACTTCGCGCGCCTCACCCGTCACCGTGTCGCCCAGCACCACCGGGGTGACGCCGCGTTCGCGGAACAGCGCGGCGGCGGCCTCGAGGCTGCCGTGGGCGGTGGCAATCATGACGTTGTCGACCCGGTCGAACAAGGGATCGCCGGGCTTGGGCGTCTCAGGCACCTCGCCGCGGGCGCCGCGTTCCAGGTGCGACTGCACGCTGGCCGGCACCTGTGCACCATAGCGGCGCAGGATCTCTAGCGCGTCGTTGAAAGTACTGGGATCGGCCACGGTCGGGCCCGAAGCGATAGCGCTGGGGTCGTCGCCGGCCACGTCCGAGACAATCAGCGTGGTCACCGGCGCCTGGCTGGCCTGCGCCAGCCGCCCGCCCTGGATGCGCGAGACATGCTTGCGCACGATGTTCATGTCGGTGATCGGTGCGCCACAGCGCAGCAATTCCTTGGTGGTCGCCTTCAGGTCGGCCATCGGGATGCCCTCGGCCGGCAGCGACAGCAGGCTCGAACCGCCGCCCGAGACCAGCACCAGCAGCCGGTCCTGCGCCGTAAGCGATTGCACTGCGGCCAGGATTTCCGCCGCGGCCTGCTCGCCCGACTCGTCCGGCACCGGGTGGCCGGCCTCGATCACGCGGATATGGTCGGTCGGCATGCCGTGTGCGTAGCGCGTGACCACCAGCCCTTCGAGCGTAGCCTTGCCGGCATAGGCGCGCTCGACCGCCGCGGCCATCGACGCAGCGGCCTTGCCCGCACCCACCACCAGCGTGCGGCCGCCGGCGTGCGGCGGCGGCAGGTGCTGCGCGACGATCTGCAGCGGGTCGGCCGCCGCCACGGCGGCCTGGAAGGTTTCGAGCAGCAGTGCGCGGGCGTCCCCCGCGAACCCGGCGCTCACAGCGCCTCCGCGATGGCGCGGCCCAGGTCTGCGGTACCGGCCTTGCCGCCGATATCGCGCGTCAGCGGCGCATGCTCCGGCCCGGCGGCCAGCACCTTTTCGATCGCGCCCAGCACGGCCGCGCCGGCCTCGGCATGGCCCAGGTGCTCCAGCATCATGGCGCCGCACCAGATCTGGCCGATCGGGTTGGCCATGCCGCGCCCGGCGATATCCGGGGCCGATCCGTGCACCGGCTCGAACAGGCTGGGGAAGGTGCGGTCCGGATTGATATTGCCCGACGGCGCGATGCCGATGGTGCCGGTGCAGGCCGGCCCCAGGTCGGACAGGATGTCGCCAAACAGGTTGCTGGCCACCACCACGTCGAACCAGTCCGGATGCTGGACGAAATGGGCAGTCAGGATGTCGATGTGGTACTTGTCGACCTTCAGGCCGGGGTAGTTGGCGGCCATCGCTTCGACCCGTTCGTCCCAGTACGGCATCGTGATCGAAATCCCGTTGGACTTGGTCGCCGACGTCAGGTGCTTCTTGGGCCGCTTCTGGGCCAGTTCGAAGGCAAACTTCAGGATGCGGTCGACGCCGGTGCGGCTCATCACCGTTTCCTGCACCACGATCTCGCGCTCGGTGCCGGGGAACATGCGGCCACCGATGCTGGAATACTCGCCCTCGGTGTTCTCGCGCACCACGTAGAAGTCGATGTCGCCGGGCTTGCGGTCCGCCAGCGGGCTCTTGATGCCGGGCATCAGCCGCACCGGGCGCAGGTTGACGTACTGGTCGAACGAACGGCGGAACTGCAGCAGCGAGCCCCACAGCGAGACGTGGTCGGGCACCGTATCGGGCCAGCCGACCGCGCCGAAGTAGATGGCGTCGTACTTGACCAGTGTGTCGAACCAGTCGTCAGGCAGCATCTTGCCGTGGCGGGCGTAGTAGTCGCAGCTGGAAAAATCGAAATGATCCCACTGGAAGTCGATGCCGAAGCGGCGCGCCGCGGCATCCATCACGCGTATGCCCTCGGGCATGACTTCCGTGCCGATTCCGTCTCCGGGAATCACGGCGATCTTGTATTGGCTCATCGTTCTCGGGATTGCTAGCAGGTATGGGGTACCGGTGGCACCGCACTGGAGCGCCCGCGGGTTGCTTGGCAGCGGCCCGGGCGCGCGGGATAATGTCTGCATTCTATTGCAAAGCGGCAGCCCGCTGCCGACCGGTGCCCTGATATGTGCCAGTTGCTAGGCATGAACTGCGCCACGCCGACCGACGTGACGTTCTCCTTCACCGGCTTCGCCGCCCGCGGCGGCGTGACCGACCACCACGCCGACGGTTTCGGTGTCGCCTTCTTCGAGGACAAGGCCTGCCGCCTGTTCATCGACAACCAGTCCGCCGGCACCTCGCCGGTGGCCGACCTGATCAAGCGCTACCCGATCAAGTCCAAGAACGTCATCTCGCATATCCGCAAGGCGACGCAGGGCACCGTGCTGCTGGAGAACTGCCACCCGTTCATGCGCGAGCTGTGGGGCCGGCACTGGATCTTTGCCCACAACGGGGACCTGCTGAATTTCTCGCCATTCCTGTCGGGCGTGTACCAGCCGGTCGGCGATACCGACAGCGAACTGGCCTTCTGCACGCTGATGCAAGGCCTGCGCAAGCGCTTTCCGGGCTCGCAACCGCCGCTGAATGAACTGGGCCATGCGCTGGCCGACATCACGCGCGATATCACGCTGCATGGCGTGTTCAATTTCCTGCTGAGCAACGGCCAGGCCCTGTTTGCCCACTGCTCGACCCGCCTGTACTACATCGTGCGGGAGTGGCCGTTTTCCACCGCGCACCTGATCGATGCGGACCTGTCGATCGACTTCGCCCAGGTGACCACGCCGGACGACCGCGTTGCCGTGATCGCCACCGCCCCGTTGACTGACAACGAGACCTGGACCCAGTTCGCCCCAGGCGAGCTGATCATGTTCGAGCACGGGCGTCCGGTGATGACGCTGACCGTACCGATCCCGCCCGAAGTCCAGGCCAAGAACGCGGCCAATACCGCCTGTACCTGAGCCCGCCTGTACCTGAGCCTGGCACAACGGAAGGCACAACTGAAAAGGGACGCCGAGGCGTCCCTTTTCCTATGGCTGGCAGTCCGTTCAGTGATGCAGGATCTTCGACAGGAACTGCCTGGCGCGCTCCGAGCGGTGCTCGATATCGCCGAAGAACTCTTCCTTTTCGGCATCCTCGACGATCTTGCCCTGGTCCATGAAGATCACGCGGTTGGCCACCTTGCGCGCGAAACCCATTTCATGGGTCACGCACATCATGGTCATGCCTTCCTGCGCCAGCTGCACCATCACGTCCAGCACTTCGTTGACCATCTCGGGGTCCAGCGCCGAGGTGGGTTCGTCGAACAGCATGCAGATCGGATCCATGGACAGCGCGCGCGCAATGGCCACGCGCTGCTGCTGGCCGCCCGAAAGCTGGCCAGGGTACTTCTCCGCCTGGCTTTTTAAGCCCACGCGCTCCAGGTATTTCATGCCCTTCGCCATCGCCTCGTCCTTCGAGCGGCCGAGCACCTTCATCTGCGCGATGGTCAGGTTCTCGGTGATCGACAGGTGCGGGAACAGCTCGAAGTTCTGGAACACCATGCCCACGCGCGAACGCAGCTTGGGCAGGTTGGTCTTGGGATTGCCCACCGAGGTGCCATCGACCAGGATGTCGCCCTTCTGAAACGGCTCCAGCGCGTTGACGGTCTTGATCAGCGTGGATTTCCCCGAACCCGACGGGCCGCACACCACCACCACTTCACCCTTGGCAACCTTGGTGGTGCAGTCGGTCAGCACCTGGAAGGAGCCGTACCACTTGGAAACATTGTTGATTTCGATCATACAGCCACCTTTTTCTGGTAACGCTTGACCAGCAGCGAAGCGGAGAAACAAATGATGAAGTACACCAGGCCCGCGAACAGCAGCATCTCGACGATACGCCCGTCGCGCTCGCCGATGCCGTAAGCCTGGCCGAAGAAGTCAGCCAGCGCGCTCACGTACACCAGCGACGTATCCTGGAACAGGATGATGCCCTGGGTCAGCAGCAGCGGCACCATGTTGCGGAATGCCTGCGGCAGGATCACCAGCCGCATCGACTGCCCGTAGGTCATGCCCAGCGCCTGCGCCGCGAACATCTGCCCGCGCGACACGCTCTGGATCCCCGCGCGGATGATCTCAGAGTAGTACGCCGCCTCGAACAGCGCGAACGCCACCAGCGCCGACGTCATGCGCAGGTCGGTCGCGGGCGACAGGTTGAAGATGCCCTGCAGCACCTGCGGAATGATCAGGAAGAACCACAACAGCACCATCACCAGCGGGATGGAGCGGAAGATGGTCACGTACCCCTGCGCAAACCAGTTCAGCAGCCTGTAGGACGACAGCCGCATCATCGCCAGGATGGTGCCCCAGATGATACCGACCACCACCGCGGTGACGGTGATCTTGAGCGAGACCATCATGCCCTCGCCCAGCACGTGCAGCGTGCTGGGATTGATCGAGGTGAAATCGAAGGAATAAGCCATGGCGCCCCCTTACTTGCCGCCGATGAAGCCGGGCACGCGCGTGCGGGCCTCGACCCAGCGCATCAGCAGCATCACCGTGACGTTGATCAGCGCGTACATCAGCGTGACCGCGATGAACGATTCATACGGACGCGCGGTGTAGTCCACCAGCTGGCGGCCCTGCGCGGCCAGTTCCAGCAGGCCGATGGTCGACGCTACCGCCGAGTTCTTGAAGATGTTCAGGAATTCGGAGGTCAGCGGCGGCACGATCACGCGGAAGGCCATCGGCAGCAGTACGTGGCGGTACGTCTGCGGCAGCGTGAAGCCCATCGCCAGGCCCGCGTTCTTCTGCCCGCGCGCCAGCGAGTTGATACCCGAGCGCACCTGCTCGCACACCCGCGCGGCGGTAAAAGTGCCCAGGCACAGCATCGCGGCCAGGAACTGCTGCGCGAACGGGTTCATCTGCTTGATCGCCTCGCCGCCGGGCAGCAGCTCGGGGGCGACGAAATACCAGATGAACAGCTGCACCAGCAGCGGGATGTTGCGGAATATCTCGACGTAGGTGGCGGCAAAACCCGACAGCCACTTGTTGGGCACGGTGCGCAGCACGCCGAGCACCGACCCGATGACCAGGGCAATGACCCAGGACGAAAGCCCCAGCGCGAGCGTGACCTTCAGGCCGGAGATCATCCAGTCCAGGTAGGTCTCGTTCTGGGCGGCCTGTTCGAGGAAAACTCCCCAATGCCAGTTGTAGTTCATGTTGCGTCCTCAAAAAGAAACGGAAGGACATGCCTTCCGTTTCGCACTGCTGTCCCGGTCAGATCAGTCCAGCGCCTTGTCGTTCGGCGCCTTGATCAGGGTCTTCATGTCTTCGGACAGCGGGAAGTCCAGGTTGAGGCCCTTCGGCGGCACCGGTTGCATGAACCACTTGGTGTACAGCGTGTTGACCGCGCCGTCCTTCATCATGCCGGTGATCACGGTGTCGGACAGCTTCTTGAACTGCGGATCGTCCTTGCGGATCATGCAGCCATACGACTCGCGCGACTGGGCCTTGCCCACCACGATCCAGTCGGCCGGGTTCTTGGCCTTGGCGCGCTCGCCGTACAGCAGCGCGTCGTCCATCATGAACGCCACCGCGCGGCCCGATTCCAGCGTCAGGAACGACTGGCCGTGGTCCTTGGTGCTGATGATATTCATGCCCAGCTTCTGGTCGTCGTTCATCTTGCGCAGCAGGCGCTCCGACGTGGTGCCGGCGGTGGTGACGACGTTCTTGCCCTTCAGGTCGGCCCAGTCCTTGATGCCGGCGTCCTTCTTCACCATGATGCGCGTGCCGATGATGAAGATGGAGTTGGTGAAGGCGACTTGCTTCTGGCGTTCCAGGTTATTGGTGGTCGAGCCGCACTCGATGTCGATGGTGCCGTTCTGCAGCAGCGTGATGCGGTTCTGCGAGGTGATCGGGATTTCCTTGACCTGCAGGTTCGGCAGCTTCAGCTGGTCCTTGATGGCTTCCACGATCTTCATATTGATGTCGTAGGAATAGCCGACCTGGCGCACGCCGCCCAGGTTGTAGTTAAACGGAATCGACGACTCGCGCACGCCAAGCGTAATCACGCCGGTGTCTTTGATCTTCTTCAGCGTGCCCGTCAGTTGTTCAGCCGCCTGGGCCGTTCCGCACATTACGCCGGCGGCAATCATCAGGGAAGCCAACTTGGCAAAATTCATAACATCTCCTTGACCATAGAAGAGAAAGCGGGATTCTAGAGACAAAACCCCCTCTGGTGAAACAGTATTGCGCAGCATCCGTCGCAATACAACTGGGTTTTCTCCTAGAACCCTTATTCAGGGCAATCCATGCGCACGTCGTCCTGCACGTCGTCCGGATACGACAACGCGGTCTCCAGCGCTTGCTGAAGACCGCGTCTGGCGGTCAAGAACCTGGGAACCGGATCGGTTGCTGCATCGCACCATGCCAGTGCCACGCGCCTCGTTCCGGTTCCGCCTGTACCCTGCGATCAGGGATACAGGCCGCGCATTTCGCGCGCCTGCAGGATCCGCGAACAGGCCACGATAAACGCCGCGGTGCGCAGCGTCACCTTGTTCTCCTGCGCCACCTGCCAGATTGCGCGGAACGCCTCTTGCATGATCCGTACCAGGCGCTGGTTGATTTCCTCCTCGGTCCAGAAGAACGACGAGAAATCCTGCACCCATTCGAAGTAGGACACGGTCACGCCGCCGGCGTTGGCGATCACGTCCGGCGCCACCAGGATATTGCGCTCGCGCAGGATGTCATCCGCTTCCGGCGTGGTCGGGCCGTTGGCGCCTTCGATCACCAGGCGGGCCTTGATCAACGGTGCGTTCTTGGCGGTGATCTGGCTTTCCAGCGCGGCCGGGATCAGGATGTCGCAATCGACTTCCCAGAACTGCTCGGTGCGCAGGACTTCGCCGCGGAAGCCTTCGATGGTGCCGCTGTGCGCGGCGTATTCCATCATCGCCGGCACATCCAGGCCGGCCGGGTCGAACAGCGTGGTGCGGTGGTCCTGCACCGCCACCACCTTGGCGCCGGCCTCATGGAACAGCTTGGCGGCGACGGCGCCCACGTTGCCGAAGCCCTGCACGGCGACGCTCGCGCCCTTGATTTCCAGGCCGATATTGCGCGCAGCCTCCGAACCCACCACGAACACGCCGCGGCCGGTCGCTTCATGGCGGCCCAGAGAACCACCCAGCGAGATCGGCTTGCCGGTCACCACGCCGGTGGAGGTGCTGCCCGAATTCATCGAGTAGGTGTCCATCATCCATGCCATCACCTGGGCGTTGGTGTTGACGTCCGGCGCCGGGATGTCCTTGCTCGGTCCGATGATGATGTTGATTTCGCTGGTGTAGCGGCGCGTCAGGCGCTCCAGCTCAGCGTGCGACAGCGTGCGCGGGTCGACGCGGATGCCGCCCTTGGCACCGCCGTAGGGCACGTTCACCGCGGCATTCTTCACCGACATCCACGCCGACAGCGCCATCACTTCCGACAGCGTCACGTCCTGGTGGAAACGCACGCCGCCCTTGCCCGGGCCGCGCGACAGGTTGTGCTGCACGCGGTAGCCCTCGAAGTGGGCGATGGTGCCGTTATCCAGTTCGATGGGTACGTCGACGACCAGCGCGCGCTTGGGGCGCTTCAGGGTTTCAACCCAGCGTGCCAGCGAGCCCAGGTAGGGCGTGACACGATCGACTTGTTGCAGGTAGATGCCCCAGGGGCCGAGATTGTCGGCGTTGAGGTAGGACGGGAGTGCGTGCTTTTGGCCGGCAGTGTTGGTCGGTGCTGCGGAGGACATCGGTTGGTTCCGGGGTGGAGGATGGCCGCAAGCTTAGGCTTGGCGACCCGTCGGAATCCAATGCCGTTTGTTCATCCGGTTATGCAAGATATGCATAACGTTTGAAGGTGACTTGTCAACGACGATGTGTTTCGGGGCGCGTCAGGCTTCCGACAACGTAGACCACACCTGGTCCACCAGTTGCCTTTTGCGCCGTGCCCCGGCACCGCGCCGCTCTCCGCCGTTCTCCCCCGGCTTCTCGCGGTACAAGCGGATTTCCATGTCGATCGACAACGGCAGCCCGCGCGCCGACTCGGCCCGTACCAGCTTGCCCTGCGCCACCTCCTCGCGCACCGCGCTCTCCGGCAGGAACGCCATGCCGTGGCCGGACAGCGCCATGACCTTGAGCGCTTCGGCCATGTCGGTCTCGTAGCATTTGTCGAGCTTGAGCGCTTCGGCGGTATCGGAAAGCAGCATGTCGACCATGCGGCCGAGGAAGGCGTTGGGGGTATAGCTGAGGAACGGCACCGGTTTCTTGTCGGTCCCGGGCAGCCGGAACTGCGGCTTGCCGGCGGCGTCCGGCACGCTGTACGGCGACAGCCGCTCGGTACCAAGCACCAGCATGTCGTACCGCGCCGGATCGAGCTGGATGGCCTGGCGCGCGTGATGGTAGACCATCACCAGGTCACAGCCGCCCTCGACCAGCATCAGCACCGCATCATGCACGTTGAGCGCACGCAGCCGGCACGGCAACGTGCCGACCTTGCGCTCCAGCGCCTTGAGCCATTCCGGGAAGAACGTCAGCGACAGCGTATGCGGCACCGCGAATTCCAGCACCTGGGCGTTGGCCGACCGTTGTCCCCGCATCAGCGCGCGGGTTTCGCTGACCTGCGCCAGCATCGCCAGCGCCTGCTCGTAGAACACCTTGCCGGCCGCCGTCAGGTTGGTGGGATAGCTGGAGCGGTCGATCAGCTCGGTGCCGACCCACGCCTCCAAAGACTGGATGCGCCGCGAGAAGGCGGGCTGCGTCACGTGGCGCAGCTCGGCCGAGCGCGAGAAGCTGTGCGTCTCGGCCAGGCTGACGAAGTCTTCAAGCCATTTGATTTCCATGACGCAGGATTATCCACCGCGCGCCGGGGCGCGTCACCTGCCCCGGCGCGCGGCGCTCAGCCGCGGTGGGCCCAGCCTGTCATGCGCTTCTGGATCACGGCGAACCGCTCGTACATCAACATCGCCATCATCGCGATCACCACCAGCCCGGCAAAAGCCAGCGGCATCTGCGCGCTGCACTATGCGTCCTGCGTGGCGTCGCCAATGTCGACGGCGAGCGCGTCCGCGCTGCGTTCGGCCTCGCCGCCCTGCGCGGCGGCACGGGCCTGGATGTCCCACATCTCCGCATAGCGGCCGCGCGCGCGCATCAGTTCGGCATGCGTGCCGCGTTCCACCACGCGGCCATGGTCCATCACCAGGATCTGGTCGGCATGCACCACGGTGGAAAGGCGGTGCGCGATCAGCAACGTGGTGCGGTTCTGCGCCAGCCGCATCAGCTCGGCCTGGATCGCCTGCTCGGTGCGCGAATCCAGCGCGGAGGTGGCCTCGTCAAAGACGAGCACCGGCGGGTTCTTCAGCAACGTGCGCGCGATCGCCACGCGCTGCTTCTCGCCGCCGGACAGCTTCAGGCCGCGCTCGCCCACCGGGGTGTCGTAGCCCTGCGGCAGCTCGCGGATAAAGGCGTCGATCTGCGCCGCCTGCGCCGCGGCGATGACTTCTTCGCGCGTGGCCTCCGGGCGCCCGTAGGCGATGTTGTAGTAGATGCTGTCGTTGAACAGCACCGTGTCCTGCGGCACGATGCCGATGGCGCGGCGCAGGCTTTCCTGCGTGATCGCGCGGATATCCTGGCCGTCGATCTCGATCGCACCGCTGTTGACGTCGTAGAAGCGGAACAGCAGCCGCGCCAGCGTCGACTTGCCCGAGCCGCTGTGGCCGACCACCGCGGTGGTGGTGCCGGCCGCGATATTGAAATCGACGCCGTCCAGGATCGTGCGGTCCGGCTCGTAGCCAAAGCGCACGTCGCGGAACCGCACCTGCGCGCCGTTGACCTTGAGCGGCTGCGCGCCGGGCGCATCGGCCACTTCCTGGTGCGTGCCCAGCAGCACGAACATGCGGTCCATGTCGGTGGTCGCCTGCTTGATCTCGCGGTAGATCACGCCAAGGAAGTTCAGCGGAATGTAGAGCTGGATCATCAGCGTATTGACCAGCACCAGGTCGCCCAGCGTCAGCTTGCCGTCGACCACGCCCACGGTGGCGCGCCACAGGATCAGGATCAGCCCGACGGCGATGATGACCTGCTGGCCAAAGTTCAGGAGCGACAGCGAGTTCTGCGAGCGGATCGCCGCGGCGCGGTACTTGAACAGGTTTTCGTCATAGCGCCGGGCCTCGTACTCTTCATTGCCAAAGTACTTGACGGTCTCGAAGTTCAGCAGCGAATCGATCGCCTTCTGGTTGGCGCGCGAATCCAGCTCGTTCATCTTGCGGCGGAAGTGCGTGCGCCATTCCGTCACGACGATGGTGAAGACGATATAGCTCACCAGCGCGCAGCCCGTGATCGCCGCGAACCAGATGTCGTAGTGCAACACGAAGAAGCCGATCACCAGCGCCATCTCGACCAGCGTGGGCAGGATGCTGTACAGCGAGTACGAGATCAGCGACTGGATGCCGCGCGTGCCGCGCTCGATGTCGCGGCTCATGCCGCCGGTCTGCCGGTCCAGGTGGAAGCGCAGCGACAACGCATGCAGGTGGCGGAACACCTGCAGCGCGATCTCGCGCACGGCGCTCTGCGTGACCTTGGAAAAGAGGATTTCCCGCAACTCGGTGAACAGCGTCGCCGACAGCCGCAACATGCCGTAGGCGACAATCAGCCCGACCGGCACCACCAGCAGGGCGCGCGGGTCGCCGGCGGTGAGGTTCATGCTGTCGATCAGGCGCTTCATCAGCACCGGCACGCCCAGGTTGGCTACCTTGGCCGCGACCAGGCAGGCGAGCGCCAGCATCACGCGCCACTTGTAGTGCCAGACGTAGGGCAGCAGGTTGCGGACGGTCTGCCAGTCGCTGCGCGGGGCGCGCTGGCCGGGAAAGAGCTTGACCGAGGCGGCGTCTCGGGCACCATCAGGGGCCTGCTCGGCGGTCGTGGAATAGCGGCGCATACGTTAGAATTCGGGCCAATGCGCGATTGTCGCAGGAATCGCATTGCGCGGCAGGCGAAGGGTTTTTCGCCGCGGCCCGCGCCCCCCCTTCAGAAGTCCACCCGCATACTGTCATGAACGCTCCCCATACCGTCCCCGCCCTGCCCGCCGGCAAGAATCCCGCGCTGCGCGTGGTGCCGATGCCTGCCGATGCCAATGTGCACGGCGACGTGTTCGGCGGCTGGATTATGGCGCAAGTGGATATTGCCGGGTCGATCCCGGCGGTCGAGCGCGCACAGGGGCGTGTCGCGACCGTGGCGGTCAATTCCTTCCTGTTCAAGCACCCGGTGTTCGTGGGCGACCTGGTGAGTTTCTACGCCGATATCGTCAAGACCGGGCGTACTTCGATCACCGTTGCGGTGGAGGTCTATGCGCAGCGGATGCGGCATAGCAACGAGATCGTCAAGGTGACCGAGGCTACGCTGACTTATGTGGCGACGGATGAGTCGCGGCAGCCACGGGTGTTGCCGACGGCTTGAGGGCGACAATCGTCGCGGATTTCCCCCCCTCTCCCGCAAAGCGCGGGAGAGGGGAGCAAGAAAGTGGTAGAGGGAAGTCCCTCGGCCCCTCACTCGAACTTCGTAAAATCCGGCTTCCGCTTCTCGAAGAACGCGCTGAACGCCTCCTTCGCCTCCGGCGCCACCAGCATGCGCCGGAACACCGCGCCTTCGTCGGCCATCTGCTTTTCCACTTCGGCCATCGCGCCCGATTTCATCAAGCGCTTGGTCTCGCGCAGCGACGAAGCCGGCAGCGCCGCCAGCTTGCGCGCCCGCTGCAACGCGAAGTCGTGCAGTTCCGCCACCGGCAGCACGCGCGTCACCAGACCGATTTCCAGCGCTTCCTGCGCGTTGAACGCCTCGCCCAGCATCAGCTTCTCGGCGGCGCGCTGGTAGCCGACCAGGCGCGGCAGCAGCAGGCTTGATGCCGCTTCCGGGCACAGCCCCAGCTGCACGAACGGCAGCGACAGCTTGGCCGTGTCCGACGCATAGACGAAGTCGCAATGCAGCAGCATGGTGGTGCCCACGCCGACCGCCGCGCCGCTGACCGCCGCGACAATGGGCTTGCTGGCATGGCTGATCTGGTACAGGAACTGGAACACCGGCGCCTGCCCGGTGCCCTCGCCCGAAGTCGGCGGGCGCTGCATGAAGTCTTCCAGGTCGTTGCCGGCGGTAAAGATCTCCGGCTTGCCGCGCAGCAGGATCACACGCACGTTGCGATCGGTCTCGGCCGCGCGCAGCGCGTCGGCCAGCGCCTGGTACATCGCCGCGGTGATGGCGTTCTTCTTGTCGATGCGGTCGAACTCGAGCGTCAGGATGCCCTGCTCGATGCTGGTACGGATGCTCATGGTGTCCTCGTCTGTGGGATTTAATCGAAAGGCGGCGGCGATTCGGAAAGATAGCTCAGCCCGAACGCCCGCGCACCGACATTCAGCGCCACCGTCAGGCTCATCGGCGCCAGCATCAGCTCGACGCCCTGGCTGCGCGCGGTATGTGCCAGCGACTGGTATGCCGGCATCGCGCGCACGTCGTCCAGGGGACCGGCGTAGCAGACCGAGATCGCCGGCACCAGCAGGGCGCCGCCGCGGATGCACTGTTCGGCATGCTGCAGCACGCGGCGTGCGCCGTCTTCCGAGCCGCGCGCCTTGGCGATGGCTTCGGTATGGCCACGATGCATGCGCACCACCGGCCGGATATTGAATGCACTGCCCATCACGTAGCGGCCCCAGGTGATGCTGCCCTCGCCCTTCTGGCGCGCGCGGGTGTACATGTAGAGCAGTTCGTCCGGCACCAGGAACATGTGGGCGGCATCGCGCAGGCGCGTTTCAACAGCGTCGCGCACTGCCTGCGGGCTGGCCCCGCCCATGGCCATGCGCGCGGCTTCCCGCACGATCAGCGCCTGGCCCGGGCCGATCGCGCCGGTGTCGATCACGGTCAGGTCGAACAGCCCCGCACGCCCCGCTTCCTTGCGCAGCCGCACGCTGCGCGCCACGGTGCCGATCACGGCGCCGCTCGCATGCGCGTACAGCTTGCTGCGCGCGCTGGCGATGGTGAACAGGATGGCGCGGTCGCATTGCGTGACCACGTTGCGCAGCAGGTGTTCTTCCAGCTCGCGTTCGAGCAGCGGAATGGATTCGGCGTAGTGGTCCTGCCGGCCGACCAGGTATTGCCGGTAGAGCGTGGGCAGTGCGTCTTCATCGCGCGTGTCGGCGACAAAGCGTTCGCCCGCGCGGATGCGGAACGGGATGGTGTGGACCTTCAGCGCGGCCAGGATGTCGCGCGGCAAGTCGCACGCGGCATCGGCCAGGATGGCTGTCTCCTGCATAGTGTTGTCTCCTCCCTGCTGGTGACCCGCGGTCGCGGGCGGCAGCCCCCGGTACTGCTCTCCTCACCTGACAGAAGGGCGGGACGGCCTCCCCCCGGAACACCGTCCCGCAGGCGCGTTTATACGCGCTCGAAGATCCCTGCGGCGCCCATGCCCGTGCCGACGCACATGGTCACCATGCCGTACTTCAGGTTGTGGCGGCGCAGCGCATGCACCACCGTGGCCGAACGGATCGCACCGGTCGCACCCAGCGGGTGGCCCAGTGCGATCGCACCGCCCATGCGGTTGACCTTGGCGGGATCAAGATCGAGGTCGCGCATCACGGCCAGCGATTGCGCGGCAAACGCTTCGTTCAGTTCGATCCAGTCGATCTGGTCCTGCGTCAGGCCGGCGGCCTTCAACGCGGCCGGGATCGCTTCCTTCGGGCCGATGCCCATGATCTCGGGCGGCACGCCGCGCACCGCGAAGGAGACAAAGCGCGCCAGCGGCACCAGGTTGAACTGCTTGAGGATCTTTTCCGAGACCAGGATCAGCGCGCCCGAGCCGTCCGAGGTCTGCGAGCTGTTGCCGGCGGTGACGCTGCCCTTGTTGGCGAATACGGGGCGCAGCTTGCCGAGGCCCTCCAGCGAGGTCTCAGGGCGCGGGCCTTCGTCCAGCGAGATGGTGCGCGTCTTCACGCTGACCTGGCCGCTGGCGAGGTCCGGGAAGCGCTCGACGATCTCGATCGGCGTGATCTCGTCCTTGAACTCGCCCGCCTGCTGCGCGGCGATGGCCTTCTGGTGCGAAGCGAGCGAGAACGCGTCCTGGTCCTCGCGGCTGACCTTCCATTGCTGCGCCACCTTCTCCGCGGTCAGGCCCATGCCGTAGGCGATGCCCACGTTCTCGTCGCGCTCGAAGATCGACGGCGACATCGACGGCGAGTTGCCCATCATCGGCACCATGCTCATCGACTCGATGCCGGCGGCGATCATCACGTCGGACTCGCCCACGCGGATGCGGTCGGCGGCCATCGCCACCGCGCTGACGCCCGAGGCGCAGAAACGGTTGACGGTGATGCCGCCCACGGTGTTCGGCAGGCCCGACAGCAGCGCGCCGATACGCGCGACGTTCAGGCCCTGCTGCGCTTCAGGAATCGCGCAGCCGACGATGGCGTCCTCGATCAGCTTCGGATCCAGGTCCGGCACCTGTGCCACCGCGGCCTTCAGGATGGTAGCCAGCAGGTCGTCCGGGCGCGTGTTCTTGAACGCGCCCTTGGGGGCCTTGCCGATCGGCGAGCGGGTGGCCGCGACGATGTATGCGTCTTGCAGTTGTTTCATGATGTCGGTTCCTCGCTTGCCTGGTTAGTTACGCACCGGCTTGCCGGTCTGCAGCATGCCCATGATGCGCTCCTGCGTCTTGCCGGTGCCCAGCAGGTCGACGAAGGCTTTGCGCTCCAGCGCCAGCAGCCAGTCTTCGCTGACCAGCGAGCCGGCCTCGACGTCGCCGCCGCACACCACTTCGGCAATGCGGGCGGCGATCAGGAAGTCATGCGCGGAAATAAAGCCGCCGTCGCGCATATTGACCAGCGATGCCTTGATGGTGGCGATGCCCGAGCGGCCGGCCACCGGCACCAGCGCCGGCAGCGGCGCGCGGTAGCCGGCGTCGGCCAGCGCGCGCACTTCGTTCTGCGCCACGTGCAGCAGTTCATGCACGTTGAAGACGACCTTGTCGGAGGGCTGCAGGTAGCCCATCTGGCGCGCTTCCAGCGCCGATGCGGATACCTTGGCCATCGCCGCGCTCTGGAAGCGGCTGGTCAGGAATTGCAGGTAGTTGGTGCTGCCTGCTGCCTGCGCTGCGCGTGCAGCGGCGAGCGCGGCTTCCTTCAGGCCACCGCCGGCGGGCACCAGGCCCACCCCGACTTCGACCAGGCCGACGTACGTTTCCAGCGCGGCCACGCGTGCCGCCGAATGCAGCATCAGCTCGCAGCCACCACCCAGCGCGATGCCGGACGCCGCCGACACCACCGGCACCGACGCGTACTTCACCCGCATCATGCCGTCCTGGAATTTCTTCACGAACGGCTCGATGCCCTTGGCGCCGCCCATCATGAACGCCGGCATCGCCGCTTCCAGGTTCGCGCCCGCGGAGAACGGGCCGCCCGGCGCGCCAAGCTGCAGCGAAGTCGGCTGCCACACCACCAGGCCCTTGTAGCCAGCTTCGGCCAGGTCGATGGCGCGGGTCAGGCCGTCGATCACGTCCGGCCCGATGGTGTTCATCTTGCTCTTGAACGAAACCACCAGCACATCGTCCTGGCCTTCGCTCACCCAGATGCGCACGGCGTCATTTTCCTCGACGGTGCGGCCCGCCTTGCGCGGATCGACCGCTTCGCTGCCCTTCAGCGCGGCACGGAACACCTGGCGCTGGTACACCGGCAGCGTGCTGCGCGCGACGAACGACTGCGTCGCCGGCGACCACGAGCCTTCGGCGGCATGCACGCCCTGGCGCTCGGCGACGGGGCCGTCAAAGACCCATGCCGGCAGCGGCGCAGCCGACAGTGCCTTGCCCGCGGCCACGTCTTCCTTGACCCACTCCGCCACCTGCTTCCAGCCAGCCGACTGCCAGTCCTCGAAGGGGCCCGAGTTCCAGCCGAAGCCCCAGCGGATCGCCAGGTCGATATCGGCGGCGGAACCGGCGATCTGCTCCAGGTACACGGCGATGTAGTGGAACACGTCGCGAAACACCGCCCACAGGAACTGCGCCTGCGGGTTGGCCGATTCACGCAACAGCCTGATGCGCTCGGCCGGTTCCTTCTTCAGCATGCGCACCACGATCTCGTCGGCCTTCTTGCCCGACTCGACGTACTGGCCGGTCTTGGCGTCGAGCACCTTGATGGCCTTGCCTTCCTTCTTGTAAAAGCCGGCGCCGGTCTTCTGGCCCAGCGCGCCCGCATCGACCAGGCCCTTGAGTACGGCCGGGGTCTTGTACACCGGCGCGAACGGGTCGTCGTGCAGGTTGTCCTGCATGGTCTTGATCACGTGCGCCATGGTGTCCAGGCCGACCACGTCCGCGGTGCGGAAGGTGGCGGACTTGGCGCGGCCCAGCTTGGAGCCGGTCAGGTCGTCGACCACGTCGAACGGGATGCCGAACTTCTCGGCCTCGGCGAACACGGCCAGGATCGAGAAGATGCCGACGCGGTTGGCGATGAAGTTGGGCGTGTCCTTGGCACGCACCACGCCCTTGCCGAGCGTGGTGGTCAGGAAGGCTTCCAGCTTGTCGAGGATCTCCGGCTGCGTGGTCGCGGTCGGGATCAGCTCGACCAGGTGCATGTAGCGCGGCGGGTTGAAGAAATGGACGCCGCAGAAGCGCGACTTCAGGTTGTCCGCATTTCCCCCCCCTAACCCGTCGGACAGCGCGGTGATCGACAGGCCCGAGGTGTTAGTGGCGAAGATCGCGTGCGAGGCCAGGTGCGGCGCGACCTTCTTGTACAGGTCGTGCTTCCAGTCCATGCGCTCGGCGATCGCCTCGATCACCAGGTCGCACTCCTTGAGCAGGGCGATATCGTCTTCGTAGTTGGCTGCCTGGATCAGGCCGGCCTCGTCCTTGATCCCCAGCGGCGCGGGCGACAGCTTCTTCAGGTTCTCGATGGCGCGCAGCGCGATGCCGTTCTTCGGGCCTTCTTTTGCTGGGAGGTCAAACAGCACCACGGGCACGCGCGCGTTGATCAGGTGGGCGGCGATCTGCGCCCCCATGACGCCGGCACCCAGCACGGCGACTTTCTTGACGATGAAATTGGACATGCTCGCTCCTGGATTAGTGAGCGTTGAGGTGAGAGTATTTGCGCGAGAGCGCGCTTCCATTGCCAGCGGCCTGCTCCCCTCTCCCATTTATGGGTAGGGGAGCACACCGGCGGCATGGAAAGCCGCCCCGGCAGATCAGAACAAATCCGCGTCCAGCGCCATCAGCGATGCCGAACCAGCGCGCGCCTTGCGGATCTCGCCGGCGGTTTCCGGAAGCAGCTTGGCAAAGTAGAAGCGCGCCGTGGCCAGCTTGGCGGTGTAGAACTTGTCGCCGCTCGCTTCCTTCTCCAGCGCGATCTTGGCCATGCGCGCCCAGAAGTACGAGAACACCAGGTGGCCCACCACGCGCAGGTACGGCACGGCGGCGGCGCCAACTTCATCGGCATTGCCCATGGCTTTCATGCCGACTTCCATGGTCAGCTTCTGCACCTTGTCGCCGAGGTCCGCCAGCGGGTTGACGAACTCCTGCATGGCTTCGTCGGTGCCCTCTTCTTCCACGAACTCCTGCACGATCTTGCCGAAGGCCTTCATCCTGGCGCCCATGTCGCCCAGGATCTTGCGGCCCAGCAGGTCCAGCGCCTGGATCGTGTTGGTGCCTTCGTAGATCATGTTGATGCGGGCATCGCGCACGTACTGCTCCATGCCCCATTCGGAGATGTAGCCGTGGCCGCCGAACACCTGCATGCCTTCGTTGGTCGAGGTGAAGGCGTTGTCGGTCAGGAAGGCCTTGATCACCGGGGTCAGCAGCGCGACCAGGTCGCCGGCCTCCTTGCGCACGGCTTCGTCCGGGTGCGACAGTTCGCGGTCGATCTGCAGCGCGGTCCAGTAGCTGAAGGCGCGGCCGCCTTCGGCGTAGGCGCGCTGGGTCAGCAGCATGCGGCGCACGTCGGGGTGCACGATGATCGGGTCGGCGGCCTTCTCCGGCGCCTTCGGGCCGGTCAGCGCGCGCATCTGCAGGCGGTCCTTGGCGTAGGCGACCGAGTTCTGGTATGCCACCTCGGTCAGGCCCAGGCCCTGCGCGCCCACGCCCAGGCGCGCGGCATTCATCATCACGAACATCGCGTTCAGGCCCTTGTTGGCCTCGCCCACCAGCCAGCCGCGCGCGCCGTCCAGGTTCATCACGCAGGTGGCGTTGCCGTGGATGCCCATCTTGTGCTCGATCGAGCCGCACTGGATGCCGTTGCGCTCGCCCGGGTTGCCGCTGGCATCCGGGATGAACTTGGGCACCACGAACAGCGAGATGCCCTTGGTGCCACCAGGAGCGTCCGGCAGGCGCGCCAGCACCAGGTGGATGATGTTTTCGGCCAGGTCGTGCTCGCCGGCGGAGATGAAGATCTTGGTGCCGGTGATCAGGTAGGAGCCGTCGGCCTGCGGTTCTGCCTTGGTGCGCAGGATGCCCAGGTCGGTGCCGCAGTGCGGCTCGGTCAGGCACATGGTGCCGGTCCAGACGCCGGACACCAGCTTGGGCAGGTAGGCCTGCTGCAACTCGGGGGTGCCGTGCGCATGCAGCGCCTCATAGGCGCCGTGCGACAGGCCCGGGTACATGGTCCACGCCTGGTTGGCCGAGTTCAGCATCTCGTAGACCACGTTGTTGACCACGATCGGCAGGCCCTGGCCACCAAAGGCCGGGTCGCACGCCAGCGCCGGCCAGCCGGCCTCGACGTACTGCTGGTAGGCTTCCCTGAAGCCGGTGGGGGCCTTGACCACGCCGTCGCCGACATAGGTGCAGCCCTCGCGGTCGCCCACCTGGTTGAGGGGGAACACCACGTCCGAGCAGAACTTGCCGGCTTCTTCGATGACCTGGTTGATGGTGTCCGCGTCGATGTCCGCGTGCGGCGGCATCGCCTTGAGTTCGGCTTCGGCGCCGAGCAGTTCGTGGAGCACGAACTGCATGTCGCGCAACGGTGCGGTGTACTGGCCCATCAGAGACTCCTTGGAGTTATACGATGCCGCCACGCCGCCCGCCTCGCTGCTCGCGAACCGGTCCGACCCGACGGCCTCAGGTACGGTAAGACTGAATCAGTTTGTTGAGCGCGACCATGGCAAGCTCGGCACTGTCAGGCAGGCGCAGGAAACGGGCGTCATGATGCAAGCCTAGTTCAAGGCTATACATCTCGAACAACATCAGGCGCGGATCGCAATCCGCGCGCAAATGCCCCTCTTCCTTGGCCTGGTCGATGGCGCGATTCAGCGCTGCCCGCCAGATGGTGACGCTCTTGACCAGCTCGTCACGCACCAGGCTGCCGGTGCGGTCGTCGTACTCCACGGCGCCGCTGATGTAGATGCATCCAGTCGTCACTTCCTGGATGCGCTTCTCCATCCAGCGCCGTACCATCGACCACAGCCGGGGCAGTCCGCGCGGCTCCTGCAGCGAGGGGTAGAACACCTCCTGCTCGAACCTGCGGTGATACTCCCGCACCACCTCTACCTGCAGGTCCTCGCGCGAACCGAAGTGCGCGAAGACGCCGCTCTTGCTCATCTGCATCCGTTCCGCGAGCAGGCCGATGGTCAGACCTTCAAGCCCGTCGCGGGACGACAGCTCCAGTGCGGCATCCAGAATCGCCACGCGCGTCATCTCACCCTTGCGCATGGGCGCGGGGGAAGCGGCGGCGGATTCGAGACGGGCTGACTGGTGTCGCATGTTATTTCTCCGTTCTGCAAAGGCCCTGCTGCGGCCTGTGCGTATGACCCTGACGTTGCATTTTGTTTGCGGACGCTGGCGAATTTGCCGCTGCATACCGCGAATGCACGCAGTCTAAGCCAAAAAAGAACGGTCGTTCAGATTATTCTGGCGCAGCAGTCGACCTTCAAGCTTTTAATTAGACCCGTGTTTCTAAACGGGCCGCAATGCAGCATGCCCGTCACGCAAGGCGACGCAACAGGTGGCAAGCCATGTGTTGCCGCATGGCAGCAATCCCACAGTGATAACCGGTTCAGTAGCGCCCCGTGACGCCGGCGATGATCACGCCGAGCCGAAGCAGCATATACGCGGTCCAGTTCGCCAGCCGGTGCAGCGGCGAGCGCCGTGCATGGACTTCCGGCATGACCCGCACGCTGCGGTGCGCAATGGCGCGTTCCAGCGCCGTGCGCAGCTCCGCGGCGAAGGCAGCATCATAAACGGCCACGTTGGCTTCGCGCGCCAGCAGCAGGCTGAACGGGTCCATATTGCTCGAACCCACCGTGGCCCAGGCTTCGTCGACCACGCCGACCTTGGCGTGCAGGAAGCTCTCTGCATATTCGTAGATCTCCACGCCGGCTTCCAGCAGCGAGGCATAGAGCGCGTGCGTGGCGTAGTGCTGCAGCCGGTATTCGACCATGCCCTGCAGCAGCAGCCGCACGCGCACGCCGCGCGCGCGGCAGGCCAGCAGCGCGCGGCGCATCTTGTGGCCCGGCAGGAAGTAGGCGTTGGCCAGGATCACCTCCTGGCGCGCGGCGCCCAGCGCGCGCAGGTATTCGCGCTCGATGGTACGGCGGTTGCGCAGGTTGTCGCGCAGCAGCAGCGCCGCGCGCACGCCGCCGGTGGGCTCGGCGCGCGGCGGCAGGTCGGTCAGCAGCGGATAGTCCGCCACCGCTGCGGCGCGGCCGCCGCCGTGCGTGTCGCGCAGCGCCAGCCGCCACCAGAGCCTTTCGGCGGTCAGCGCGATGCGGTCCACCAGCGGGCCGCTGACCTGCACCGCGAAGTCGTAGCGCGGCCCCAGGTTCGCACCCTCGAACGGGCCGTGGTTGAGGTCGTCGATGATGTTGATGCCGCCGACGAAGGCCACCTGCCCGTCGATCACCGCCAGCTTGCGGTGCAGCCGGCGCAGGTGGCGACGGGCCAGCCGGAAGCCGCGCAGCTTGCGGTACACGCGTAACTGCACGCCGCCCCCGCTCAGGCGCTCGGCCATCGCGGCGGGCATGTCGCCGGCGCCGAAGCCGTCGACGGTGACGCGCACCGAGACGCCGCGCGCGGCGGCGCGGATCAGCGCGTCGCTGACGGCGCGGCCGATGTCGTCGTCGGCATAGATGTAGGTTTCCAGGACCACCTGGAACACGGCCTGGTCGATCGCGGCGATCAGCGCGGGAAAGAAGTCTTGTCCGCCGTGCAGCAGGCGCACGGTGTTGCCGCCGGTCGGCTTGCCGCGGCGCCAGGTCCAGCGCAGCATGCGATGGCGTTGCCCGTCGGCGATGTATTCAGCAGTGCCAGCGGCGGTTGTCGGCCGCTCGGAGTGGGATATCCGTGACATGCCGAGATTATCGGACAGAATGCCGTCCGGAAGGCGCCACGTGCACATGTGCGCGGATCTCTGCTATCGTCGTCGCCATCATCGACGCGCCCCCACGGAACCGATCGTGAAGGTATTCGGCATCACCGGCTCGTCCGGCAGCGGCAAGACCACGCTGCTCGACCAGCTGATCCCCCGTTTTGTCGCCGCCGGCCTGCGCGTGGCCGGCGTCAAGCACACCCACCACGGCTTCGATCCCGACACGCCGGGCAAGGATTCCTGGCGCATGCGCGAGGCCGGCTGCGCCAACGTCGTGCTGGTCGGCGCGCGCCACCTGACGTTGATGCGGCATTACCCCGAGGCAGTGCCGTCGCCCGAGCTGGACGATGCGCTGGCGGTGCTGCCGTCCGACACCGACCTGGTACTGGTTGAGGGCTACAAGCGCAGCGATTTCCCCAAGCTGGAGGTGTTCCGGCCCGGACTGGGTCGTACGCCGCTGTGGGATGAGGTGCCCGGCGTGGTCGCGGTGGCGAGCGACAACGTGGCTGCCGCCGCCGCGATGACGTCGTTGCCGGTGCTGGACCTGAACGACGCCGACGCCGTCTTCGCCTTTATCCGCGACTATTCAAGCCGCTGACTGTGCTGACCGTGCTGACTGTGCTGACTGTGGCAGGACGCCCTCAGGCGGCCTTTTCCCGCTGCTCCGCGACGGCTTCCACCGCCTCACCCTGCGGATGCCCCAGCTCCGCCACCAGCGGCACATGGTCCGACCGCTGCGCCCAATCCCGCCCGGTCAGCGCGTGAGCGCGCTCGATCTCGAAGCCGCGCACGTAGATCCGGTCAAGCTGCCACCACGGCATATGGCTTGGGAACGTATGGAGCCGCGCGCCGCGCGCGTGCGACGCCTCGACCGCATGCAGCGTATTGCAGATCTGCGCATCCAGCCGGTGGTTCCAGTCGTTGAAGTCGCCGGCGATCACCAGCGGCACACCCTCGGGCACCACGTTGCGCACACGTTCGACCAGCGCCTCGGCCTGGCGGGCGCGGCTGCGGGCGAACAGGCCGAAATGCACGCAGATCAGGTGGGTCTCGATGCCCTTGATGTCCGCCACCGCATGCAGCAACCCGCGCTGCTCGAAACGGTGGTCGGAAATGTCGAGGTTTTCGGACATCAGGATCGGATGGCGCGACAGGATCGCGTTGCCGTGATGGCCGTAGTCATAGACCGCGTTGCGCCCGTAGACCGAATGCGGGTATGCATCGGTCGCCAGGTAGTTGAGCTGGGTATGGTCGGGATCGAACAGCGCCGCCGCCACCAGGCGATCGTTGCGGTCCTGCACTTCCTGCAGGAAGACGATATCCGCATCCATCGCATGCAGGCCAGCCCGCACGTTCTGGATACGCGGGCGCCGCGAAAGGCCGGTCACCCCCTTGTGGATGTTGTAGGTGACCACGCGCAGTTTCATGGCTGCGCCCTGCATAGCGCCTGCTGCCCGGCGGCACCGGCCGAGCGCCATGCGAGCTGGCGGATGGCTTCGGCGTTGCTGCTGGAAAAACACTGCGCGGCGGCCTGCTCCCACGGCAGCCACCTGTATTGCAGGTGCTCGCGTGGCGCCAGCGTCACCGGCAGCGCTTCATGCACGCGCAGGCCGAACCAGTGCTCGGTATTGCGCATGACGCCTTCGGCATAACGGTGCCGCCATTGCGGGTAGATCTCGTACTGGATCGAATGGCCCCAGTCGGCCAGCAGGTGCTCGCCGGCGATGATGCCGGTTTCCTCTGCCACTTCGCGCGCAGCGGTCACTGCCAGCGGTTCGTCCAGGGTGTCGAGGCTGCCGGTCACGGACTGCCAGAATCCCGGGCGATCGGCGCGTTCCAGCAGCAAGACATGAAGATCTGGCGTGTAGATCACGACCAGCACGGATTCCGGAATCTTGTAGGGCATGGGACTGGGCGAAAGGACAAACCCAAGGATAGCGCAGCCGCGCCCGCTTGCCACGCGAAAGCGCTGCCCCTGGGACGGATGGCCTTGCCTCAGGCCGCGTTGCGCGCAGGCGCGTGGGGCGCCAGGTACGGCTCGATGCCCGGCTCGCGGCCCGGCTCGCTGCCATTGCGCTGCCAGGTGTCGAACACCTGCGGCGAATCGCCATGGCCCCATGCGGCCCGCATTTGTTCCATCAGCGGCGCCAGCGCCTCGCGGTAGCGGCGCGAAGCGGCGTGGGCGCGCTCGGCCAGCGCGTCGGCGCTCATCCGCGCCTGGGCCTGCAGGCGGGCGCGTTCCTGGGCGATTTCCTTCTCGCGCTGGCCCAGTGCGTTGTATTTCTGGATCAGGAAGCGCTGGTAATCGCCGCCATCGACGCCCTGGGCCGCCTGCGCATTGACCTGCTCGAAGCGCAGCACGATGCTGCCCGTCTCCTGCTCGATATGTGCGGCCTCGGCGTCCAGCGCCTGCAGCGCCTCCCCGTGGCGCTGGGCATCGCGGCGCAGCCCCTGCACCTGCGCGGCCTCGTCCTCGAACACGCGCTGGGCCGCCAGGTAGGCCTGCACCGCCGGCTGCGGCGCTACCACCAGCAGCGGGTCGGCGCCGCCGGCACGCTGGCCGTCGAGCAGCGCGTCGTCGGCCAGGCGCAGGTTGCCCAGCTCATCAAGCCAGCGCCCGCGCGTCATGACCGCACCAACGGTGTCCAGCGCCAGCCGGCGCAGCGCGTCGGCCCGCTGCATCTCGACCGGCTCGGCCAGCGGCTGCGGCGATGCGGCCTGCACGGCATGGGCGATATCTGGCACGCACGCGGCCACGGTGGTCGCCACCGCTTCGGACATGGCCACCGCCGCGCGCCGCTGGGCGCGGCGCAACTCGAAGCGGGCCAGCAGCAGCATCACCAGCCCCGCCACCAGCCAGGTCAGGATGGTTTCCTGGTGGGCCAGCAGGAACTGGCGGATCAGTTCGGTATCCAGGTTCAGGTTCACGAATTTCTCCCATGCGCCGGGAGCCTTCATCGCGGGGCCCCTCGACAAATTACGTGTCAAAGAAAGGAGACACGGCCGCCGCGGGCTTCGTTCCTACCGGTAACAAATCGAAACCAAAGCGCTGCAGACGGCACCGCGGCGCAGGCCGGTATTGCGCAGAAAGCAAAAAAGCCGCGCATCGGCGCGGCTTTCTTTACCCAGAGGCTTGAGCGGCTCAGGCGTTCGGCTTCGGCTCGGCGGCGCGCAGGCGGATATGCAGCTCGCGCAGCTGCTTCTCGTCGACCGAGCTCGGGGCCTGGGTCAGCAGGTCCTGGGCGCGCTGGGTCTTCGGGAAGGCGATCACATCGCGGATCGAGTCGGCGCCGGCCATCATCGTGACGATGCGGTCCAGGCCGAAGGCCAGGCCGCCGTGCGGGGGCGCGCCATACTGCAGCGCGTCCAGCAGGTAGCCGAACTTTGCACGGGCTTCGTCGTCGTTGATGTTGAGCGCGCGGAACACCTTGCTCTGGATCTCCGAGCGGAAGATACGGACCGAGCCGCCGCCCATTTCCCAGCCGTTCAGCACCATGTCGTAGGCCTTCGCCAGGCACTTGCCCGGGTCGGTCTCCAGGTATTCCATGTGCTCGTCCTTGGGGCTGGTGAACGGGTGGTGCATGGCGACCCAGCGGGCGTCTTCCTCGTCGTACTCGAACATCGGGAAGTCCACCACCCACAGCGGCTTCCAGGTGTCCTCGAACAGGCCGTTGGCCTTGCCGAAGTCGGAATGGCCGATCTTCAGGCGCAGGGCGCCGATCGAGTCATTGACCACCTTGGCCTTGTCGGCGCCGAAGAAGATGATGTCGCCGTCCTGGGCGCCGGTGCGCTTCAGGATCTCGGCAATGGCGGCGTCGTGCAGGTTCTTGACGATCGGCGACTGCAGGCCGTCGCGGCCCTTGGCCACTTCGTTGACTTTGACCCAGGCCAGGCCCTTGGCGCCGTAGATGCCGACGAACTGGGTGTAGGCGTCGATCTCGCCACGCGAGATGGCACTGCCGCCCGGCACGCGCAGGCCGACCACGCGGCCGTTGTCGCTGTTGGCAGGACCCGAGAACACCTTGAAGTCGACGTCCTTCATCACTTCCGTCAGCTCGGTGAATTCCAGCTTGACGCGCAGGTCAGGCTTGTCCGAGCCGAAGCGGGCCATGGCTTCGCGGAACTCCATCACCGGGAACTTGCTGTCCAGGTCGACATCGATGGCGTTCTTGAACACCGTGCGCATCATGTCTTCGAACAGGTCGCGGATCTCCTGCTCGGTCAGGAACGAGGTCTCGCAGTCGATCTGCGTGAACTCGGGCTGGCGATCGGCGCGCAGGTCTTCGTCGCGGAAGCACTTGGTGATCTGGTAGTAGCGGTCGAAGCCCGAGACCATCAGCATCTGCTTGAAGATCTGCGGCGACTGCGGCAGCGCGAAGAAGTGGCCCGGGTTCACCCGCGACGGCACCAGGTAGTCGCGCGCGCCTTCGGGCGTGCTCTTGCCCAGCATCGGGGTCTCGATGTCGATGAAGCCCTGGGCGTCCAGGAACTTGCGCACTTCCATCGCCACCTTGTAGCGCAGGCGCAGGTTGTACTGCATCTGCGGGCGGCGCAGGTCGAGCACGCGGTGCGTCAGGCGGGTGGTTTCCGACAGGTTGTCGTCGTCGAGCTGGAACGGAGGCGTGACCGACGGGTTCAGCACCGTCAGCTCGTGGCACAGCACTTCGATCTTGCCCGAGGTCAGGTTGGCGTTCTCGGTGCCGGCCGGGCGCGGGCGCACCTTGCCGGTCACGCGGATGCAGAACTCATTGCGGATCTCTTCCGCGGCCTTGAACATCTCGGGGCGGTCCGGGTCGCACACCACCTGCACCAGGCCTTCGCGGTCGCGCAGGTCGATGAAGATCACGCCGCCATGGTCGCGGCGGCGCTGGACCCAGCCGGTCAGGGCCACTTCCTGGCCCGAGAATTGTTCGGTCACCAGACCGCAGTAGTGAGTACGCATGGAGGACATATGGAAATTCCCGGTAAAACGCTGCCGCCCGAAGCAGATCGGGCGGCTCGTATCAGTTTGAGTGCTTAAGGATCGGTCGTCTCGACCGCTTCCTCGCTGCTGGCGCGGCTGGCCGGCGGCCGCGGCGGCGTGGGTGCGCCGCCGTTCTTGCGTGGCAGTTCGGTCGGTGCCACCACGCCCATCGAGACGATGTACTTGAGCGCGGCGTCGACGGTCATGTCGAGTTCGATGGTGTCGGCCTTGGGCATCATCAGGAAGAAGCCCGAGGTCGGGTTAGGCGTGGTCGGCACATAGACGCTGACGTACTCGCCCTGCAGGTGGTTCTGCACGTCGCCGCCGGGGCGGCCGGTCAGGAAGGCGATGGTCCACGAGCCCTCGCGCGGGTACTGCACCAGCAGCGCCTTGCGGAAGGCATTGCCCGACGACGACAGCAGCGTGTCCGACACCTGCTTGACGCTGGTGTAGATCGGGCCGACCACCGGGATATGGCCCAGCAGCGCTTCCCACCAGCGCACCAGGCGCTGGCCGATGAAGTTATGCGCCAGCAGGCCGACCAGCAGGATGAACAGCAGCGTCAGGATGGCGCCCAGGCCGGTGACGCGCTTGCCGAACATGAGCCGGTCCGGGCGCCAGGCCTCGGGCAGCAGCGCCAGGCTCTGGTCCATCGTGCCGATGATCAGGCTGAGTACCCACAGCGTGATGCCCAGCGGCACCAGCACCAGCAGACCGGTCAGGAACCAGGTCTTGAGGGCGGAAGTCTTCTTGGCGACCACGTGGCGACCCGGATCAGTGGCAGGCGCAGGCGCTGCCGCAACCGCCGGCGGCAGGCGCGGCGGCGGTCGTGCTGGCCGGGGCCGACGAACTGGCCGACGGACTGGCCGACGATTCGGCTGCCGCCGGGGCGCTGGCCGCAGCCGCGCCGGCAGCCGCACCGCCCGCAGCCGGTGCGCTGGCGCCGCCGCTGCCGCCGCGGAAGTCGGTCACGTACCAGCCCGAGCCCTTGAGCTGGAAGCCGGCCGCGGTCAGCTGCTTCTTGAACGAACCGGCGACGCCGCACGACGGGCAGTCCGTCAGCGGGGCATCGCTCATTTTTTGCAACACATCGCGCCCGTGGCCGCAGGCGTCGCAACGGTAGGCATAGATCGGCATGGTGTCTTTTCGCGAGAAAACTACGGAAATCGGTACAAGGGCGGGCATCGCCGCCGGTGCCGGGAAGCGCGGAAACCCGCGCAAGCCGTCCCGCATGGCGATGCAAAGCCTTGAATTATAAACCGTTCTGTGGCTGGCTGATGGCCGGAAATGGAGGGGCTATCGGAGCCCTGCCGGCGCTTGCCGGCGCCGCCGGGTCAGGCGATATGCACTTCCTTGACCGGCGCGTGATCCGCGATCCACTGCGGCAGCAAGGAGCCGACCACCATGCCGCTGATCGAGAACAGCAGGCCGACCATCTGCGGCGGCACCACCGCATCGGCAAAAGCGACCTCGCAGGTCAGCCATGAGGACAGGCCCAGCAGGATCGCGGCCAGGCCGCCCTGCCGCGTGGCGTGCTTCCAGAACATGCCGAAGGCCAGAGGCACGAACGACGACACCAGTGTGACCTTATAGGCATTTTCAACCATATGGAAGATCGAAAGGTGCGAGTTGAGCGCGAACAGCGTCACCAGCGTGGTGAACACCAGCACCACGGCCTGCATCACGCGCAGGAACTGCCTGTCGTCGAGATGGCGGAAGTACGGGCGCAGGATGTTCTCGGCAAAGGTCACCGACGGCGCCAGCAGCGTTGCCGAGGCGCAGCTCTTGATCGCCGACAGCAGCGCGCCGAAGAACATCACCTGGGCAAACATCGGGGCGTGCTGCAGGATCAGCTGCGGCAGGATCAGCTGCGAATCGGTGTCGATGTACTTGGCTACCATGCCCGGGTCGATCAGCGTGGCCGAATACGCCAGGAACATCGGGATAAAGGCGAAGCAGAAATACAGCACGCCGCCGAGCACCGAGGCGCGGCCTGCGATCAGCTCGGTGCGTGACGAGGTCACGCGCTGGAACACGTCCTGCTGCGGGATCGAGCCCAGCATCATGGTGAACAGCGCCGCGGCGAAGCCGATGATCTGCACGAAATCCAGCGCCGGCAGGAACTCGAACTTGCCCGCCGCGGCCGCGTGCGACACCACCGCCGCGACGCCGCCGGCCTGGCCGCTGACCTCGTAGCCGATATACATCATGCCGATAACGATGATGATCATCTGGATGAAGTCGGTGATCGCCACCGACCACATGCCGCCGAACAGCGTATAAACCAGCACGCTGGCCGCGCCGATCATCATGCCGGCCTCCTGCGACAGCGCGCCGTCCGACACGGTATAGAACACCAGCCCCAGCGCCTTGATCTGCGCCGCCACCCAGCCCAGGTACGAGACCACGATGCACAGCGTGGTCAGCACCTCGGCCAGCCGGCCGTAGCGGTTGTGGTAGTAGTCGCCGATGGTCAGCAGGTTCATCCGGTACAGCGGCCGGGCGAAGAACAGGCCCACCAGGATCAGGCACATCGACGAGCCGAACGGGTCGGATACCACCCCCGACAGCCCTTCCTTGAGGAACACGGCCGGGATGCCCAGCACGGTCTCGGAGCCGAACCAGGTGGCAAAGACGGTGGCGGTGACGATATGGAACGGCAGGCTGCGCCCGGCGACGGCGAAATCGGTGGTGTTGCGTACGCGCAGCGCCGCCCACAGGCCGATGCCGACCGAGATTACCCAGTAGATGATGACGAACCAGATCAGCATGCCGCTGCCCTATGCAGAAAGTGCCCTTGTGGCGAAAAACCGAATGCCGGGCGGCTTTCCTGATACGTCAGGGGCGCCTGCCCGGAGTCCAATTCATCGGTCGGGGCCGCGTGAGGAGCTTCTTGGCGTGCCATCCCGTGGCGGGACGGACGCGGCAGGGCCTGCGGTCGTAGCCGAATCAAAACGCGGATTATAGCGACGCAGACCGGCGCGGGCCAAAAAAATTCCCCAGTGGCGCAAATGCGCCACGCCGTGCATCGCTGTCGCCACAAGGCCCTGGCGGCAGGCCTTCAGACGGGCCGCCGGCGCCAGACCTGCCAGCGCTCCTGCCCCTGGAACACCGGCAACGGGGCGGCCGAGGGGCGGTCTTCCAGGCGCTCGAAGGCCGGCCCCAGCAAGGCATCCAGCTCGGCCCCGGGCATCGCAAACGGCGGTCCGCCACGGGTCTCGCCCAGGTAGAAATAGCCGGCCAGCAGGCCGCCGGGCGGCAGCAGGTCGGCCACGCGGGCGGCATAGTCGGCGCGCATCGCCGGCGGCAGCGCGCACAGGAAGGCACGCTCGTAGACCAGCTGGCACGGCGGCTGGGGCGTGAAGGCGAAGAAATCGGCCTGCTGCACCACCACCCCCGCCGGGCCGAGCGCGCGTTTGGCCGAGGCCACCGCCTGGGCCGAAAAGTCGATCGCCGTCACCGGCCAGCCCTGCTCGAACAGCCAGGCCGCCTCCCAGCCGTTGCCGCAGCCGGGCACCAGCGTCGGACAGGGCGCCCGGCCGGCAATGAACTGGCGGAATTCCTCGGGCACGCCGCCCGCGTCCCAGGGCGTGAAATTCTGCGCGAAACGCTCGTCCCAGAACGACGGGTCGGCTGCGTCGCGGGTGCTGAAGGCAGGGACGGGGGCGGGCTTGGGCACGTCCGGCATGGTCTCCACTCGTTCCTTATATAGGGGGATGGGGGTGCGCTGGCGGCGAGGCCGGCCTACCAGTAGCCGCCCCAGGCCAGCACGTGCGTCAACACGATGCCGGCGACAAAGCCGCCCACCAGCAACAACGCCGTGCCCAGCAGCCGGTTGGTGCGGCGCTGCTCGGCCACCAGCTGCGCCAGCAGCTTGTCGTTCTCGCCGTTGCCGGCCAGCGCGCGGCGCTCCAGGAACTGGTGTGCCAGGCGCGGGAAGTCAGGCAGCATCTTGGCCCACTGCGGCGCCTCCACCTTGACCCGCTCCCAGGCGCCCTTCCAGCCCACCTGCTCGTACATCCAGCGCTCCAGGAACGGCTTGGCGGTCTTCCACAGGTCCAGGTCAGGGTCGAGCTGGCGGCCCAGCCCTTCAATATTGAGCAGCGTCTTCTGCAGCAGCACCAGTTGCGGCTGGATCTCGACATTGAAGCGGCGCGAGGTCTGGAACAGGCGCATCAGCACCATGCCCAGCGAGATTTCCTTGAGCGGCTTGTCGAAATACGGCTCGCAGCAGGCGCGCACCGCGCTTTCCAGCTCTTCCACGCGGGTTTCGGGCGGCACCCAGCCGGATTCCACGTGCAGCAGCGCCACGCGGTGGTAATCGCGGCGGAAGAAGGCGATGAAGTTCTGCGCCAGGTAATTCTTGTCGAACTCCGACAGCGCGCCGACGATGCCGAAGTCCAGCGCGATATAGCGGCCGAAGGACTCCGGCTGCACCGACACCAGGATGTTGCCCGGGTGCATGTCGGCATGAAAGAAGCCGTCGCGGAATACCTGGGTGAAGAAGATCTCGACGCCCTCCTCGGCCAGCTGGTGCATGTCGACGCCGGCCGCCTTGAGCGATTCGGTGCGCGAGATCGGGATGCCGTGCATGCGCTCCATCACGAACACCGAGCTGCTGCACCAGTCCCAGAACACTTCGGGCACGAGCAGCAGGTTGGTATCGGCAAAGTTGCGGCGCAGCTGGCTGGCATTGGCCGCCTCGATCATCAGGTCGAGTTCGTCGTGCAGGTATTTGTCGAACTCGGCGACCACCTCGCGCGGCTTCAGGCGCTTGCCGTCGGCCCAGAAGCGCTCCAGCCAGGTGGCCATGTCGCGCATCAGTGCCAGGTCGCTGTCGATCACCGGCAGCATGCCCGGGCGCAGCACCTTCACCGCGACCTCGCGGCCATGGTTGGGGCCGCCCTTGAGCGTGGCGAAGTGGACCTGCGCGATCGACGCGCTGGCGACCGGCTGGTGCTCGAAGGTCTCGAACAGCGCCGAAATCTGGCGGCCCAGCGAGCGCTCGATGATCTTCACCGCCACCACCGAGTCGAACGGCGGCACCTGGTCCTGCAGCTTGGCCAGCTCATCGGCGATGTCGGGCGGCATCAGGTCGCGCCGCGTCGACAGGACCTGGCCGAACTTGACGAAGATCGGCCCCAGCGCCGTCAGCGCCCGCCGCAGGCGCTCGCCGCGCGGCATGTCGAGCTTGCGCCCGATGGTGATGACGCGCACCAGGAAACGGATCTTGCGGTTGCTGAAGCCGGAGAGCACCAGCTCGTCCAGGCCGTAATAAAGGATGACGAAGATGATCTTGCCAAGGCGCAGGAGGCGGGTCATTCGGGAGTCTTCTCGGGGCCGGGGCGGGCAGTCAGGGTAGCGGTTGGCACAGGATGGATGCGGGCGCGGCCGCGCTCAACGGTGCGGCGACGGCAGTTGGCCGGGCGTGGCGGGGGTGGTTGGCACGGAGGCGCGCTCCAGCTTTTCCAGCCGCTTCTCCAGCCGCGCCAGGCTGTCGCGCAGCTGGCCCACGTCGGCGCCGAAGGCGTCCAGCGCGGCGTGGCGCACCAGCGTCGGCTGCTCGTCCAGCAGGTAATCGGTGACGTTGTCGACCAGCGCACGGCCGACGCGCATGGCCTGTTCGTGGACCTGGCGCGCGCCGCCGACCACGCGCTGCGCCACGCTGTCGCTGAGCGGCCCGCCCATGATGCCGCGCAGCGCCAGGGACAGGTCTTCCTCGGCATCCCAGCGCAGGTTGCGCGCCAGCGCCGACACGGTATTGGCCAGCTCGGCATCGCCTTCGATGCGCACATGGCGCATGGCCGCGGCCTGGCCGCCTTCGGCGACATCGGCGGCAACCAGCGGCCACTGCTGCACCGGCACGCGCAGCGTCACCGCCGGGGCCTCGGCTTCCGGCGCCAGCTCGGTACCGCCGTGCTCGGTCACCTTCAGCGACAGCACGAAGGCGGCGGCATCGAAGCGGATCACGCGCCCGGCAAACGGCACGAGCTGGTTGCGGGCCCACGGCTCCTGCTCGAGCAGGTGGTTCAGTGCCGAGATCGCGGGAGTGGCCAGGGCGGAAGGCAGAGTGTTCATGGCAGCGCGGTTTGGCTGGCGGTGAGGCATCCGGCGAGGTTTGCACGCCGGGCGCCCAAATACAAAAAGGCCCACGCTTTCACGTGGGCCTCCATTCTAAGCTACTCCCCCGGGCGCATCACTCGCCACGGAGGCGCGGCATCACGACTCCTGCTGGATGCCGGCCAGCAGCCAGCCGCCGGTGCCGGTCGCCGGCTTGGCCAGGTTCCAGACTTCGGCGAACGGCTGCGCCACCTCGCCGGCCTTCTCGCGGATCATGCCCGAGAAGCGAACGCTGGCGATATGCTGCGACGGCGTCGATTCGATGCCGAGCAACTGGCCTTCCAGCGTGACCACGTCGGTCTTGTTGACCTCGGCGCCGCGCTCGGACAGGTCCATCTTGATCTCGGCGAACATCTCAGGCGTGGTGAACTCGCGGATGTCGTCGAGGTTGCCGGCGTCCCAGGCTGCCTGCAGGCGCACAAAGTGGACCTTGGCGTTGCGCAGGAAGTTTTCGGTGTCGAAATCGGCCGGCACGCCCCACGGCTGCTGGGCCACGGCACCCGCCGCGACCGGCGCGGCTGCGGCGCCCTGCATCATCGGGGTGGCTGCCGGCGTGCTCTCCGGCGTGTTCAGCGGCTGGCGCAGCATCGGCTCGGCGCTGCGGCCCATGCCGCCGGCATTGCCGGCACCCGCCGCACCGGCTGCACCCGCGTATGCCGGCTGGTGGCTGCGCTGGCTGCCGCCGCGGAACTTGCGGATCAGCCAGATCACCGCGAAGGCGACGATCGCGATCAGGATCAGGTTGGACAGGAAGCTCAGCGCCGCGCCGCCCAGGCCGAAGTGCGACAGCAGCCAGCCGATACCAAGGCCGGCGGCGATGCCGCCCAGGATGCCGCCCCAGTTACGCTTGGGCGCTGCGGCCGCTGCCGCGCCGGCTGCCCCGGCCGTAGCCGGTGCCGCCTGTTGTGCAGGCTGCTGCGCTTGCTGGGTCGGCGAGGTAGGCTGCGTCTGCTGGCGCTGCGTGACCGATTCAGACTGCTTGCCCACGCTGCGCGAGCCGCCCATGCGCTTGGCCTCGGCGTCCAACGTCATCCCGAAGGCCAGCGCCGTTACCAGCGACCCCACCAGGAATTTTCCACGAATTGACGACATATGCTGTTATCCCCTGTCAGTTTCACCCATGTGTGGGCGAGGCATGGCGATTTCAAGTGTTCTTAATACTTCCGCCCGACGTGGAGCGCCACCACTCCGGCCGTCAGATTGAAGTATTCGACATTTTCCAGGCCCGCATGTTCCATTAAGCGTACAAGTGAGACCTGGTCTGGATGCATTCTGATCGATTCCGCGAGATAGCGATAGCTGGGGGCATCCCCTGCCACGCGCTCGCCCAGCCAGGGCAGTACCTTGAAAGAATAGACGTCATACGCCTTCTCCAGCGGTTTCCACACCTTGGAGAACTCTAGCACCATGACCTTGCCACCCGGCTTGACCACGCGGCGCATCTCGGCCAGCGCGGCGTCCTTGTGCGTCATGTTGCGCAGGCCAAACGCCACCGTGACCAGATCGAAGTAGTTGTCGGGGAACGGGATCCTCTCGGCGTCGCACAGCGCCACCGGGGTCACGATGCCCTTGTTCAGCAGCCGGTCGCGGCCGACGCGCAGCATCGACTCGTTGATGTCTGTCAGCCAGACCTGGCCGGTCGGGCCGGCCTGCTTCGCGAATGCCTTGGCCAGGTCGCCGGTGCCGCCGGCGATGTCCAGCACCTTGTGGCCGGGCCGGACATTGGCCTGGGCAATGGTGAACATCTTCCACAGCCGGTGCATGCCGCCCGACATCAGGTCGTTCATCACGTCATACCTGCTCGCCACCGAATGGAACACGCCGGCGACCTTGTCGGCTTTTTCCGTTTCGTCGACTTTCTCAAACCCGAAGTGGGTTTCACTCATTTCTCAGACTCCAGGATTGTCGGGGGCGGCTCAATGGTGGTGGCCGCAGCCGTGGCCGCCGGCAGCGCCGGCGCCAGGCATGGGGGTATCGCGATCGACGCCGGCGGCTTCCAGGCGCTTCAGGTAGTCCTGCCACAGCGCGTCCTGCTGGTCGCCCAGCCGGTACAGCAGTTCCCACGAATAGATGCCGGTGTCGTGGCCGTCGCTGAAGCGGATCAGGATGGCGTAGTTGCCCACCGGCTCGACGGCACTGATGACGACGTCGCGCTTGCCGGTCTGCAGGATTTCCTGGCCGGGGCCGTGGCCCTGCACTTCCGCCGATGGCGAATACACGCGCAGCAGCTCGAACGGCAGCCGGAAGCTGCGGCCGTTGTCGAAGCCGACCTCCAGCACGCGCGATTGCGTATGGACGGTCAGTGCGGTGGGATGGGGGGTGTCTTTGTCCAGGCCTGCCATGATGATTCGCGGCCCGGGTGACGGGCGCTCTCTCTATATAGGAATCCGGCGCGGCGACACGACGAGCGGCGCCCCAGGCGCCGCCTCGCGCCGCATCACGCTTCGCTTACGACCCGATAGCTTACCCCAGGCTCGCCGGCTTGCGCAGCCCGCGCCGCCTCCCCATCCTGCGGCACATAGCGCAGGCGCCGGCCGTGGAAGGCCGCCACCGTGCTGCGGTGCGCAATGCTGACGATGGCCGCGTCCGGCAGCGACTCCACCATCAGCCGGTACATCACGCCTTCGGTGTCTTCGTCGAGGGCGCTGGTGGCTTCGTCCAGGAACAGGTAGTCGGGCTTCTGCAGCAGCGCGCGCGCGAACGCCAGCCGCTGCTGCTCGCCCGGGGACAGCCGCAGCGACCAGTTGTCGAACACGTCGAGCTGGTCGGTCAGCGCCGCCAGCCGCGCCTGGCGCAGCGCCACCTGCAGGGCTTCCGAGCTGTGCTCGGTGCCGGCATCGGGGTAGGCCAGCGCGTCGGCAAGGGTGCCGATCGGCAGGTAGCTGCGCTGCGGCAGGAACAGCATGCGCTTGCCCTCGGGCATGGTCACGGTGCCGCTGCCATAAGGCCAGATGCCGGCGAGCGCGCGGAACAGCACGCTCTTGCCGCAGCCTGACGGGCCGCTCACCAGCCAGCGCTCGCCCGGCGCGACCGACAGCGAGAACGGCGCGACCAGCGGGCGCTGGCCGACGGCGCTGCCGCGGGCGGCGCGCACCGGCAGCGCCAGCGCCAGGCCGTCGATCACGATGCCTTCCTGCGGCTTGCCGGTATGCTCGACCTCGACGTCGCGCGTGCCGCCGGGGGCCTGGTCCTGGCGTTCGGCCACGCGGATCGCTTCCTGGAAATCGATCAGGCGGTTGGCCGCGGCCTTCCAGCCCACCAGCGTGGCATAGCTGTCGACGAACCACGACAGCGCCCCCTGCACCTGCCCGAACGCCGAGCTGGTCTGCATCAGCCCGCCCAGCGTCATCTTGCCGGCGAAGTAGCGCGGCGCCGCCACCAGGATCGGGAAGATGATGGCGAACTGCGCATAGCCGGAGCTGACAAAGGTCAGCCGCCGCGTATAGCGCATCAGCTGGTTCCAGTTGGCGCGGATGCGGTCGAAGCGCGCGCGCAGGCCGGCCTGCTCGGTCGGCTCGCCGCGGTACAGCGCCACCGGCTCGCTGTTCTCGCGCAGGCGCACCAGCGTGAAACGGAAATCCGCTTCGTACTGTTCCTGCTGGAAATTCAGCCCGATAAGCGGGCGGCCGACCACGTGCGCCACCAGCGAGCCGATCACCGCATAGCCAGCCGCGAACCAGACCATATACCCGGGGATGGTCCACTCGGTGCCGCCCAGCGCAAAGCTGATCGGCCCGGACACCGTCCAGAGGATGCCAACGAACGACAGCAGCGTCACCACCGAGTTGAGCAGCCCGAGCGACAGCGACAGCGCGCCGTCGGTGAACTGGCGCAAGTCGTCAGCGATCCGCTGGTCGGGGTTGTCGGTGGTATGGGTCTGCTCGATGCGGTAGTAGGCCTGGTGCCCGAGCCAGTGGCCCATGAAGCGGCCGGTCATCCAGGTACGCCAGCGCATCTGCAGCATCATGGTGTAGTACTGGCGCGAGATCGCCGCCACGATGAAGAACGCCGCGATCCACGAGAACCGCAGCAGCAGCACCTTGAACGAGGCGTAGTCGCGCTGCTCCAGCGCGTTGTAGAACACGCGGTTCCACTCGTTGAGCAGCACGTTGATGTAGACGATGCCCAGGTTGAGCACGACCACCAGCGCCAGCAGGCCGAGGCCGGCGACGCGATCGTCGGATTTCCAGTAGGGCTTGATCAGCGCCCAGGTCGCGGCCATGCGCAGCCGGCTCTGGATCTTGAGGGCCTTGGCAGGAACGGCAGGGCCCGGTACGGTGACGGAAGTCGGGGTCGAGGACATAGCGGCAGCTTTCTGGCCCGCCAGCGGGATGCGTGGCCGGGCATGTTGTTCTCGTGCCGCGGCGCGCGGGCGCGACCGCGGCGGCAACAGCATTCAGACGGTTGCAGGCCGGCGCGGGTTCCACGCCCGCTTCAGGCGTCGTTGGCTTCGATCAGCGAAAGTGCCGTACGCAGCGCCGGCAGCCGGCTGGCCAGCTCCTGCACGCGCACGCTGTCCGCCGCGCGCTGCGGCGCCGCCCAGATCGCCTCGGGGAAATGCGTGTCCCAGCGGTAGCGCGGAATGATGTGCCAGTGCAGGTGCGGCACCATGTTGCCGAACGCCGCCAGGTTGACCTTGCCGGGCGCCATCACCTCGCGCACCACGCGCTCCACGCGCGCCACCAGCCGCATCAGCCAGGCCTGGTCGGCCTCGTCGAGGTCGGTCAGTTCTGCCACGTGGTCGTTCCAGACGATGCGGCAGAAGCCGGGGAAGCGGTCATGCTCGACCAGGATCAGGCGGGCGCGGTCGCCCATCCAGACCAGTTCGCCGCCGTCGGTTTCGCAAAGCGGGCAGTTCGGAGAACGCGTCATGGCGATGGCTTACACCAGCACCCGCTCGATGCCACCCGCATTGGCCTTCGCCACGTACTCAGGCATCCAGTTCTCTCCCAGCAGGTGCTTGGCCATCTCGATCACGATGTAATCCGCCTGCACCGACGCATCTTCCTTGTAGCGCGACAGACCCTGCAGGCACGACGGGCAGCTGGTCAGGATCTTGACGTCGCCGGTAAAGCCGTCGGCGCGCAGCTTGTCGGCGCCCCTGGTCATTTCCTCTTCCTTGCGGAAGCGGACCTGCGTCGAAATGTCAGGACGCGTCACCGCCAGCGTGCCCGACTCGCCGCAGCAGCGCTCGTTCTTCTCGATCTTGCCCAGCCCCGCGTTGCCGCCCATCAGGTCGTTGACCAGCTTGGTCGGGTCCATGGTCTTGATCGGGGTGTGGCAGGGATCGTGGTACATGTAGCGCGTACCGGTCACGCCCTCCAGCTTGACGCCCTTCTCCAGCAGATACTCGTGGATATCGATGATGCGGCAGCCGGGGAAGATCTTCTCGAATTCATACCCGGCGAGCTGGTCGTAGCAGGTGCCGCAGCTGACCACCACGGTCTTGATGTCGAGGTAGTTCAGCGTGTTGGCCACGCGGTGGAACAGCACGCGGTTGTCGGTGACGATCTTCTCGGCCTTGTCGTACTGGCCGCTGCCGCGCTGCGGATAGCCGCAGCACAGGTAGCCCGGCGGCAGCACGGTCTGCACGCCGACGTGCCACAGCATCGCCTGCGTCGCCAGCCCGACCTGCGAGAACAGCCGCTCCGAGCCGCAGCCCGGGAAGTAGAACACCGCTTCCGATTCCGGCGTGGTCGCCTTCGGGTCGCGGATGATCGGCACGATCTCGTTGTCTTCGATGTCGAGCAGCGCGCGCGCCGTCTTCTTGGGCAGGTTGCCCGGCATCTTCTTGTTGATGAAGTGGATCACCTGCTCACGTACCGGCGGCTTGCCCACCGTGGCGGGCGGATGCGCGGTCTGCTTCTTCGCCAGCTTCTTCAGCACCTCGTTGCCCAGGCGCTGCGCCTTGTAGCCCCAGTCGATCATGACCTTGCGGGTCAGGTTGATGGTCTCGGGGTTGGTGGCGTTCAGGAAGAACATCGACGCCGCCGTGCCGGGGTTGAACTTCTTCTGCCCCATCTTGCGCAGCAGGTTGCGCATGTTCATCGACACGTCGCCGAAGTCGATCTTGACCGGGCACGGCGTCACGCACTTGTGGCACACGGTGCAGTGGTCGGCCACGTCGGAGAACTCGTCCCAGTGCTTGACCGAGATGCCGCGGCGGGTCTGCTCTTCATACAGGAAGGCCTCGACCAGCAGCGAGGTCGCCAGGATCTTGTTGCGCGGGCTGTACAGCAGGTTGGCGCGCGGCACGTGCGTGGCGCACACCGGCTTGCACTTGCCGCAGCGCAGGCAGTCCTTGACGCTTTCGGCAATGGCGCCGATGTCGCTCTGCTGCATGATCAGCGACTCGTGCCCCATCAGGCCGAACGACGGCGTGTAGGCATTGCGCAGATCGGCGCCAGGCAACAGCTTGCCCTTGTTGAAGCGGCCCTGCGGGTCGACCTTGGCCTTGTAGGCGCGGAAGTCGCCGATCTCTTCCTCGGTCAGGAACTCCAGCTTGGTGATGCCGATGCCGTGCTCGCCCGAGATCACGCCGTCCAGCGAACGCGCCAGGTCCATGATGCGGGCCACCGCGCGGTGCGCGTCCTGCAGCATGTCGTAGTCGTCGGAGTTGACCGGGATGTTGGTGTGCACGTTGCCGTCGCCGGCGTGCATGTGCAGCGCCACGAAGACGCGGCCGCGCAGCACCTGCTTGTGGATCTTCTGCGCCTCGTCCAGGATCGGCTTGAATTCGCCGCCGTTGAAGATCTTGCGCAGCTCGGCGCGGATCTCGTTCTTCCACGACACGCGGATGGTGCGGTCCTGCAGCAGGTGGAACACGTTGGCGTCCGGCTGCTGGTGCAGCCGCGCCTCGAACTCCTGGCCCAGCAGCCCCAGCCCATGCCCGATCAGCGAGGCCCTGGCCTGCGCCAGCGGCGTGTCCAGGTGGTCCTGCAGATAGCGCCAGCGCGCGCGGATCTCGCGCAGCAGTGTCAGCGCGTGCTGCACGCGGTCTTCCAGCAGCTCGGCGCTGGGGATCTCGTTGGCGTCGTCGCTGCGGCCCAGCGGCAGGTTGCCGCGCGCGAAGAACGCTTCCAGCGCGTCGACCAGCTGCAGCTTGCTCTTGATCGACAGCTCGATATTGATGCGCTCGATGCCGTCGGTGTACTCGCCCATGCGGTTGAGCGGGATCACCACGTCTTCGTTGATCTTGAAGGCGTTGGTGTGCCGCGCGATGGCGGCGGTACGCGAACGGTCGAGCCAGAACTTCTTGCGCGCCTCGGGGCTGACGGCGATAAAGCCTTCGCCGCTCTTGCCGTTGGCCATGCGGATCACTTCCGAGGTGGCGCGCGCCACGGCGTCTTCATCGTCGCCGACGATATCGCCGATCAGCACCATCTTCGGGAAGGCGTTGCGCTTGCTCTTGGTGGCGTAGCCGACCGCGCGCAGGTAACGCTCGTCCAGGTGCTCCAGGCCTGCCAGGATGGCGCCGCCGGGCTTCTTCGTCTCGGCGTCGAGGAAGTCCTTGATCTCGACGATGCTCGGGATGGCGTCGCGCGCCTGGCCGAAGAACTCCAGGCAGACCGTGCGGATGAACTTCGGCATGCGGTGCAGGATCCAGCGCGCGCTGGTGATGATGCCGTCGCAGCCTTCCTTCTGCACGCCAGGCAGGCCGGCCAGGAATTTGTCGGTGACGTCCTTGCCCAGGCCTTCCTTGCGGAACTTGCGGCCCTCGATCGCGAGCGTCTCGGTGCGCAGCACCTTCTCGCCCGGGGCGCGGTTGCCGTCCGACCACTTCAGTTCGAAGGTGGCCACCGGCACGTCGTGGATCTTGCCCAGGTTATGGTCCAGCCGGGTGATTTCCAGCCAGTTGCCCTCCGGGTCCACCATGCGCCACCAGGCCAGGTTGTCCAGCGCGGTGCCCCACAGCACGGCCTTCTTGCCGCCGGCGTTCATGGCCACGTTGCCGCCGATGCACGAGGCATCGATCGAAGTCGGGTCGACCGCAAAGACAAGTCCGGCCTTGTCGGCCGCATCGGCCACGCGGCGCGTCACCACGCCGGCGCCGGAGAAGATGGTGGCGACCTTGTGCGGCACGCCCGGCAGGTCGGTCTGCTCGACCGGCCCCAGCTGTTCCAGCTTCTCGGTATTGATCACCGCGCTCATCGGCGTCAGCGGCACGGCGCCGCCGGTATAGCCGGTGCCGCCCCCGCGCGGGATGATGGTCAGGCCGAGCTCGAAGCAGCCCTTGACCAGGCCAGCGATCTCTTCCTCGGTATCCGGGGTCAGGACGACGAACGGGTATTCCACGCGCCAGTCGGTGGCGTCGGTCACGTGCGACACGCGCGACAGGCCATCGAACTTGATGTTGTCTTTCTGGGTGACCTTGCCCAGCACGCGCTGCGCGCGCTTGCGCAGGTCATAGGCGGCGGCGAATTCGTTCTTGAAGTCCTCGATCGCCTGCTTGGCAAAGGCGACCAGCTGCTCCACGCGGTGCGAACGATCCTCGGCGGCGGGCTCGGCGTGCTCGGCACGGTCGGCGGCGCGGCGCTTCTCGATCTCGTTCAGGCGGTGGTGCAGCGCGCTGACCAGCATCTGGCGGCGCTTTGGATTTTCCAGCAGGTCGTCCTGCAGGTAGGGGTTGCGGCGAACCACCCAGATATCGCCCAGCACTTCGTACAGCATGCGGGCCGAGCGGCCGGTGCGGCGCTCACTGCGCAGCTCGTCCAGGATGCGCCAGGCTTCCTCGCCCAGCAGGCGGATGACAATCTCGCGGTCCGAGAAGGACGTGTAGTTATAAGGAATTTCACGCAGGCGCGGCGGGGCGTCCTGCGCGGCGAGCTTGGCGTCGAGCACGAGTGGGGCGTTCATGGGGGGACCGCTTCCTGCTGCGCACGGGGACAGTGCGCGAATCGTTCATTAAAGGGCGATTGTACTGCAAGGCCCGGTTTCGCCGCATTGCAACAAAGCGGAATCCTTGTCGGAACAAGGGATTAGGCGTGACCCGGCGGTGCCTGCATCACATGAAATAGGCTTCACGGCGCACTTTTATCAGAAGAATGACTTGACCGTTTGCGCAATGTTCTGCCAAAAACTGTCGGGAATCCATAGCAGGCTGGCAGTCATTGCCAGGTAGCGCAGGAACTTGCCAACCGCCATCCAGGCCAGGCTCGGCCAGAACGACAAACGCAGCCAGCCGGCCAGCGTGCACAAAGGATCACCGATCCCCGGCAGCCACGAGAGCAGCAGCGTGGGCGGACCCAGCCGGCGCATCCAGCGGAAATACTTGGCATCGAGCTTGGGCTTGGGCGGCTTGCGCGCGTGCTTCCGGTGCTGTTCGTGCTCCAGTTCGTGCTCGCGCGCCCGGCGCCGCAGGTGGTAGCGCACCAGCGCCAGCTTGGCCGCGTAGCCCAGCCACCAGTCGATCGCGCCGCCCACGGTATTGCCGGCGGTGGCCACCAGGACTGCCGGCCAGAACATCTCGGGATTTAACTTGACGTAGCCGAACACAGCCGGTTCCGAGCCCAGCGGCAGCAGCGTGGCCGACACCAGGCTGACCACGAAGATCGCGGGCAGGCCCACCTTGGGCAAGGCGACGGTTTGAAAGAGCCAGTCGAAGAAGGCTTCCATGTCGGGGCAGGCGGGAGGGCCGGGCCATTCTAGCAGCGGCCCAGCCGCTCCGAGGCGAGGCCCCTACCCCGGATGGGGCGCGGGCAAACCTCATGGCACCTGTTACGGATTTGTGATTAACTGTTAGAGCCTGTCGCGGCCAAACGTTCGCCGGCCGTGCCAAAGCGCCGGCCGCAGCGTTCGCTGGCGCACCCAGAGCAGTTGCAGCGGCAGCACCAATATCACGAAATAGCCGTCCTATAGCCGTCTTAAGCGGCAGTACCGCGTCGTGGCCAGTCCCGCGCAGTTGCTTTCGGGATCTGGGAATTGGTCATGCGCGTCCACCCCACATGGAGACAAGCATGGCGATTCCGATCCGCCTGACGGTCAACGGCAAGCCCGTTGACGCGCAGGTAGAACCCAACACCCTTCTGGTCCAGTTCCTGCGCGAACAGCTGCGCCTGACCGGCACCCACGTCGGCTGCGACACCGCGCAGTGCGGCGCCTGCACGGTCCACCTGGATGGCCGGGCGGTCAAGTCGTGCAACATCCTGGCGCTGCAGGCGGACGGCGCCACCGTGACCACCATCGAAGGGCTGGCCGGTGACCGGGCTGGCAATGGCCTGCACCCGATGCAGGAAGCCTTCCGCGACTGCCACGGGCTGCAATGCGGTTTTTGCACGCCGGGCATGGTGATGAGCGCGACCGCGCTCGTCCAGGAGCATCCCGGCGCCGACGCCGCCACCATCCGCGCTCACCTGGAAGGCAACCTGTGCCGCTGCACCGGTTACCACAACATCGTGCGTGCGGTGCAGCAAGGCCAGGCGGCCATGCAAGCCACGGCCGCCAGCGCTGAATAAGGGGGAGACGCCATGAACGCACCCGAGAGCCAGCGCCTGGTGGGCGCACCGGTCAAGCGCAAGGAAGACTTCCGCTACCTGACCGGCAACGGCCAGTACACCGACGACATCGTGCTGCCGCAGCAAAGCTACGCGTATTTCCTGCGCTCGCCTTATGCGCATGCTCGCATCCGTTCGATCGACAAGACCGAGGCGCTGGCCGCGCCCGGCGTGATCGCCGTGCTGACCGGCGATGACCTCGCCGCCGACAAGGTCGGCGGCCTGCCCTGCGGCTGGCTGATCCACAGCATCGACGGTTCGCCGATGAAAGAGCCGCCGCACCCGGTCATCGCCCAGGGCAAGGTGCGCCACGTGGGCGACCAGGTGGCGCTGGTCATCGCCGAGACGCTGCAGCAGGCGCGCGACGCCGCCGAGAAGATCGAGGTCGACTACGAAGAGCTGCCCGCCGTGGTCCGCGCCGCCGATGCCGCGTCGGCATCGACGCTGGTGCACGACGACGTGCCGGCCAACACCTGCTACACCTGGGGCCACGGCGACAAGGCCGCCACCGATGCCGCCTTCGCCAAGGCCGCGCACGTGACCACGCTGGAGATCGTCAACAACCGGCTCATCCCCAACGCGATCGAGCCGCGCGCGGTCAACGCCAGCTATGCGCGCCAGGACGACAGCTACACCGTCTACGTCGCCAACCAGAACCCGCACGTCGAACGCCTGCTGATGGGCGCGTTCGTGCTGGGGCTGCCGGAATCGCGGCTGCGCATCATCGCGCCCGATGTAGGCGGCGGCTTTGGCTCCAAGATCTTCCTGTATCCGGAAGACGTCGCGCTGACCTGGGCCTCGAAGAAGGTCGGCCGACCGGTCAAGTGGACCGCGGACCGTTCCGAGTCCTTCCTGACCGACGCGCATGGCCGCGACCACGTGACCAGGGCAGAGCTGGCGCTCGACGCTGACGGCAAGTTCCTGGCGATGCGCGTGCATACGGTCGCCAACATGGGCGCGTACCTGTCGACCTTTGCCAGCAGCGTGCCGACCATCCTGTATGCGACGCTGCTGGCCGGCCAGTACTCGACCCCGGCGATCTATGCCGAGGTCAAGTCGGTGTTCACCAACACCGCGCCGGTCGACGCCTACCGCGGCGCCGGGCGGCCCGAAGCCACCTTCGTGGTCGAGCGGCTGGTCGAGACCGCCGCGCACGAGCTGAATACCGACCCGGCCGAACTGCGCCGCAAGAACTTCATCCGCCAGTTCCCGTACGCCACGCCGGTGGGCCTGACCTACGACACCGGCGACTACGAGCCGTGCCTGGCGCGCGCGCAGGAGCTGGCCGACGTCAAGGGCTTCCCGGCCCGGCGCGATGAGGCGAAGCAGCGCGGCAAGCTGCGCGGCCTCGGTTATTCCTGCTACATCGAAGCCTGCGGCCTTGCGCCGTCCAACATCGCCGGCGCATTGGGCGCACGCGCCGGCCTGTTCGAAGTCGGCGAGATCCGCGTGCATCCTACCGGCACCGTGACGGTCTTCACCGGCTCGCACAGCCACGGGCAGGGACACGAGACCACCTTCGCGCAAGTGGTGGCCGACCGCCTCGGGCTGCAGCTCGACCAGGTCGAGATCGTTCACGGCGATACCGGCCGCGTGCCGTTCGGCATGGGCACCTACGGCTCGCGTTCGCTGGCGGTGGGCGGCTCGGCCATCGTCAAGGCGCTCGACAAGATCGAGGCCAAGGCCAAGAAGATCGCCGCGCACCTGCTGGAGGCATCTGACAGCGACATCGAGTTCAGCGACGGCGTGTTCCGCGTGGCCGGCACGGATCGCACCAAGACCTTCGGCGAAGTCGCGCTGAGCGCCTACGTGCCGCACAACTACCCGCTCGACAAGCTGGAGCCCGGCCTGAACGAGAACGCGTTCTACGACCCGACCAACTTCACCTATCCATCGGGCGCCTACGTCTGCGAGGTGGAAGTCGATCCTGACACCGGCGAGTCGCAGGTGGTCAAGTTCACCGCGGTCGACGACTTCGGCAACATCATCAACCCGATGATCGTCGAAGGCCAGGTGCATGGCGGCATCGGCCAGGGGCTGGGCCAGGCCATGCTGGAGCAGTGCGTGTACGACAACGACAGCGGCCAGCTGCTGACCGGTTCCTACATGGACTACGCCATGCCGCGCGCCGGCGACCTGCCCGACTTCACCGTCGAGACCGCCAGCGGCACGCCGTGCACCCACAACCCGCTGGGCGTGAAGGGCTGCGGCGAGGCCGGCGCGATCGGGTCACCGCCCGCGTTCATCAACGCGCTGATCGATGCGCTGTCGCCGCTGGGCGTAAAGGACATGCAGATGCCCGCCACGCCGCACCGCGTGTGGCAGGCGATCCAGGCCGCCCGGCCCTGACCCGTACCGCAAAGGAAACCGACATGTACGCATTCAACTTTGAACGCGCCGCGGATGCCAAGGCGGCGGTGGCCAAACTCAAGGCCGATCCCGATGCCAAGTTCCTTGGCGGCGGCCAGAGCCTGCTGGCGGCGATGAAGCTGCGGCTGGCGTCGCCCTCCACGCTGGTGGACGTGGCACGCATTCCCGGCATGGCCGAAATCCGCGTCGACGGCAAAGAGATCGTCATCGGCGCCGCCGCGCGCCATGCCGACGTGGCCGAGAACGCTGAGGTGCGCCAGCGCATTCCCGCGCTGGCGGCACTGGCCGGTGGCATCGGCGACCGGCAGGTGCGGGCGATGGGCACCCTCGGCGGCGCGCTGGCGAATGACGATCCGGCGGCCTGCTACCCGGCGGCCGTGCTGGGGCTGGGCGCTACCGTGGTCACCGACCGGCGCAGCATCGCGGCGGATGACTTTTTCAGGGGGCTGTATGAGACCGCGCTGGAACCGGATGAGCTGATCACCGCAGTGCGCTTTCCCATCCCGGATCAGGCGGCTTATGTGAAGTTCCGCAATCCGGCGTCGCGCTTTGCGCTGGTGGGGGTGATGGTGGCGCGCTCCGGCAATACGGTGCGCGTGGCGGTCACCGGCGCTGCCGACAGTGTGTTCCGTTGCCAGCCGCTGGAGCAGGCGCTGTCGGCCAACTTCAGCGCGCAGGCGGCGCGTGGGGTGAAGGTCGATGCAGGGAAGCTGAATACGGACCTGCATGCGTCGGCGGAGTACCGGGCTCATCTGATTCCGGTGCTGGCGGCAAGGGCGGTGGAGGCGGCGGTGAAGGGGTAGCGTTTCTCCACTGCCGCATATTGTCTCCCCTCTCCCGCCCGGCGGGAGAGGGGTCGGGGAGAGAGGGCCCGCGCCTGAATCAGGCGTTATCGAGGGCGAACCTCCTGCCCTCTCCCCTGCCCCTCTCCCGCAAGCGGGAGAGGGGAGCAAACCGACGGCGCGCTAGAGCGTCGGCACATACAAACGCTTCATGCTCCCCACCTCCATCGACGACACCCTCGCCAGACTCGAACACCAGCAATACTTCGCCGACCGCGAAACCGCCACGGTGCTCTACCTTGCCCTGCGCATGCAGCGCCCGCTGTTCCTCGAAGGCGAGCCCGGCGTCGGCAAGACCGCGCTGGCACAAGCCATGGCGGGCGTGCTCGGCACCCGTCTGCTGCGGCTTCAGTGCTATGAAGGACTCGATGCCGCGAGCGCGCTGTACGAATGGGACTACCCCCGCCAGATCATGGCGCTGCGCCTGGCCGAAGCCCGCGGCGAGCGGCCCGAGGCGCAATCGCTGTACCACGACGACTACCTGCTGAAGCGCCCGCTGCTGGAGTCGCTGCTGCCCGACCCCGCCGCGCCGGGCGTGCCACGCGTGCTGCTCATCGACGAGATCGACCGCGCCGACGAACCCTTCGAAGCCTTCCTGCTCGAAGTGCTCTCCGAATTCCAGGTCTCGATCCCCGAGATCGGCGTGATCCGCGCCGAGCGTCCGCCGCTGATCGTGATCACCTCCAACCGCACGCGCGAGGTCCACGACGCGCTCAAGCGCCGCTGCCTGTACCAATGGGTCGGCTATCCGGACCGCGACCGTGAATTGCAGATCGTGGCCGCGCGCGCACCCGAGGCCGCCGCGGCGCTGCAGGCGCAGGCGATCGACTTCGTGCACCGGCTGCGCGGCATCGACCTGTTCAAGGCGCCCGGCATTGCCGAAGCCATCGACTGGTGCCGCGCGCTGGCGGCGCTGGGGGTGACCGAGCTCGACCCGCAGTCGGTGCGCGACACGCTCGGCGTGCTGCTCAAATACCAGGACGACCTGGCGCGCGTCGACGGCCCCACCGTGGCGGAACTGCTGGCGGGCGCCGCGCCGGGAGGCTGAACCGTGCCCATGCTGCACGCCGCGGCGCGCAGCGGCGGTCCTCAAGCGGGACTGCCGGTGCTGGCGCGCAACGTCACCCACTTCATGCGGCTGCTGCGCGACGGCGGCTTTGCCCTGTCGCCGGCGCACGCGGTGGATGCACTGACAGCGCTGCGCCTGATCGATATCGGCCGCCGCGACGAAGTACGCGCCGCACTGGCGGCACTGGTGCTGTCCGGCCCCGACCAGCGGCCACTGTTCGATGCCGCCTTCGACCTGTTCTGGCGCGATCCCGACTGGGAGGGCAAGCTGCGCGCGCTGCTGCTGCCGCGCGTCGACGCGGGCGCGCCGCCGCCGAAGCGCAGCAACCGGCTCGCCGATGCGCTGGCCGCGCGCCAGCCGGAAATGCCATCGCGCCCGGCCCAGGCAGAGGCGGAGCGCATCCACGTGCCGCTGACCTTCTCCGACCAGGAGCGCCTGGCACAACGCGATTTCGAAACCCTGACCGCGCAGGAATGGCGCGCACTGCAGCATCTGGTGCGCACCCGCCGCGCCCATCTTGCACTGCAGCGAACGCGCCGGCTGCGCGCCGCCACCTGCGGCACCCATGCCGACCTGCGCGCCAGCGCGCGCCTGGCAGTGCGCCAGCACGGCGAATGGCTGCGCTGGAAATTCCGCAAGCACGCCGAGCGCAAGCCGCCGGTGGTGCTGCTGCTCGATATCTCCGGCTCCATGAGCCAGTACTCGCGCGCGGTGCTGTACTTCTGCCATGCGCTGATGCAGTCGCGCGAGCGGCTGTCGGTATTCCTGTTCGGCACGCGGCTGACCAACATCACCCGCTCGCTGCGCGAACGCGACCCTGACGAGGCCGTCGCCGTGATCACGGCCCAGGTGCGCGACTGGGCCGGCGGCACCCGTATCGGCGCCGCGCTGGCGAGCTTCAACCGCCACTGGGCGCGCCGCACGCTGTCCGGCCGCGCCACCGTGCTGCTGGTCACCGACGGCCTCGACCACGAGCATATCGACCTGCTCGGCGACGAAATGGCTCGCTTGCGCCGCTTTGCGCACCGCATCGTCTGGCTCAATCCGCTGCTGCGCTACCCTGGATTCACGCCGCAGGCGCGCGGCGTGCAGGCGATCCTGCCGCATGTCGACACGCTGCGTCCCGCACATAACCTGGACAGCCTGCTGGCGCTCGAATCCCTGCTGTCCGACCAGGGCGGCCCGGTGCGGGCCGGCGCCCCCAACCCACCAAGAAAGGAAGCCCCGCCATGGAAATGAACCAGAGCCAGCGCCTGCCGATCCCCCAGCAGGTGGCATGGGAAGCCCTCAACGACACCGAGCTGCTCAAGCAATGCATCCCCGGATGTGAGAGTATCGAGCCCGACGGCGAAAACGCCTACCTGGTGGCCATGACGGCCGCGGTAGGCCCGGTCAAGGCGCGCTTCAAGGGCCGCATGGCGCTGGAGGATATCCAGGCTCCGGACAGCTACACCATCCGCTTCGACGGCCAGGGTGGCGCGGCCGGATTCGGCAAGGGCACCGCCCGCGTCAGGCTCGAACCCGATGGCGACGAGACCGTGCTGAGCTACACCGTCGACGCCCATGTGGGGGGCAAGATCGCACAGATCGGCTCGCGGCTGGTGGATGCCGCGGCACGCAAGCTGGCGGATACCTTCTTTGCGCGCTTCACCGAGGCGGTAACACCGGACACCACACAAGAAACACCAGCGGCCGAGGGCGCCCCCGCCGCAGCTGCTGGTAATAGCGAAACAAGCGAACAGACAGAGGAGCCGAAGCGGAAACGATCATGGACAGCGTGGATCTCGAAGTCCTGAAGAACAGCGTGCAGTGGCAACAACAGGGCCATCGCGTGCTGCTGGTCACCGTGGTGCGCACCTGGGGCTCGTCGCCCCGCCCGGAAGGCGCGATGCTGGCGGTGCGCGACGACGGCCTGGTAGTCGGCTCGGTCTCGGGCGGCTGCATCGAAGACGACATCATCGACCGCGTGCGCCGGCAAGGCATCACGTCGGACCAGCCCGAGGCAGTCAAGTACGGCATCAGCGCAGAGGAAGCCCACCGCTTCGGGCTGCCCTGCGGCGGCACCATCGAACTGGTCACCGAGCCGCTCAAGCCGGCCAGCGGCATTGCTGATTTGCTCGACGCGGTGGAGAACGGCCGGCTGGTCGCGCGCACGCTCGACATGAGCACCGGAGCCGCCACGCTGGGGCCTGCCAGTGCGACCGACGGGCTGGTCTTCGACGGCAAGACCTTGCTGACCATCCACGGCCCGCGCTACCGCATGCTGGTGATCGGCGCGGGGCAGCTGTCCAAGTACCTGTGCCAGATCGCGGTGGGGCTGGGCTTCCAGGTCACCGTGTGCGATCCGCGCGAGGAATACACGGAGACGTGGGACATCCCCGGGGTGACCATGGTGCGCACCATGCCGGACGACACCGTGATGGACATGAAGCTGGACGAGCGCTGCGCGGTGATTGCGCTGACGCACGATCCCAAGCTGGACGACCTGGCGCTGATGGAAGCGCTGCGCACCAATGCCTTCTATGTGGGCGCGCTTGGCTCGCGCCGCAACAACCAGACACGGCGCGAGCGGCTGAAGGAATTCGATCTGACCGAGCTGCAGCTGGCGCGGCTGCATGGGCCGGTCGGGATCTATATCGGCAGCCGCACGCCGCCGGAGATCGCCATCTCGATCCTGGCGGAAGTGGTTGCCGCCAAGAACCATGTGTCGCTGCCTGACATCCTGCAGGTGGAAGGCGCCAAGGCCGCGCGCGAGATGGCTGCCGGCACCGGCAGCAGCTGCGACGTTGCCGCTGGCCCGTCTGCCTGACGAGTGATAACCGAGTGCCCGCCATGACTGCCGCCCCCAATGCTCCCCTGCTTCGCACCGACCTGCCTACCGGGATTTTGCTGGCGGCTGGTTTTGGCCGACGCTTCGATGCCGCCGGCAAACGGAACAAGCTGCTTGAAATGTTGCCCGGTGGGCGCACCGTAGCGTGGCGCAGTGCGCGTACGTTGGCCGCGGCGTTGCCGGATTCGATTGCGGTGATTCGTCCGGGCAATCCCGCATTGGCGGAAGAACTCAAGCGTGGGGGTTGCCGCGTGCTCGAATCGGCCGACGCCGAATTGGGCATGGGGGCTGCGTTGCGCGCGGCGGTGGCGGCTACGCCTGATGCGCGGGGTTGGGTTGTTGCGCTGGCTGATATGCCTTGGTTGCCGTTGGAATTGGTGCGGGCGGTGGCGCTGACGATTACCACGCCGGAGACGATTGCCGCGCCATGGCGCAATGGGCAGCGGGGGCATCCCGTGGGCTTTGGTGCTGCCTGGCGGGATGACCTGCTCAGACTCGATGGGGATGAAGGGGCGCGGGCTTTTCTTCAGGGGAAGCCGGTGACGCGGATATTGACTGAGGATGAAGGGGCGTTTCGGGATATTGATACGCCTGGGGATTTGGGGTGATTTTTTTGTCTGGTGGCTTCTGTGCCTGGCGGCTGGGCAGCAACAGCAGCAACAGCAGCACATGAACAACAAGACCTACCCCACCAACTCCCCAGTCTTCACCGCCATGATGAAATCATTCCGATGCAGCCCCTTGATCTTCTTGGTCCGCCACGACACCGTGGCATGCCCCCAACCAAAGCTGATCTCCGGATGATGCCCCTGCTCTTCCGCGAGCTGCCCGACGCGTCCAACAAACGCCAGTGCCTCGGCGAAATTGCCAAAAGCAAAACGCCTCTCCAACCGCGTAGCCCCATCCACCAGATCCCATCCCGGCGCCTGCGGCAATAACGCCTCAGCCTCGTCAGGCGTCAACGGCGGCACCCCGCCCCGGCATGGCGTGCAAGTTTGCGACCCCAGATCCTCACTCATAGCCCACTCCCAAACAGGCAGGCAGCAAAGAAATCAACCGCCCTCGGTCTCAGCCAGCGCGCGCAAGAATTCACTACTCCACCAATGCACATCCTGCGCCCGAATCCGCTCCAGCAACTTCTGGTGCCGCGACTGGCGCTCGGCCAGCGGCATATGCAGCGCCTGCTGGATCGCCTGCGCAGTCGCACGGGTATCGTAGGGATTCACCAGCAGCGCCTCCTTCAACTGCTCCGCCGCGCCGGCAAAACGCGACAAGACCAGCACCCCCGGATCCTCCGCATCCTGCGCGGCAATAAACTCCTTGGCCACCAGATTCATCCCATCGCGCAGCGGCGTCACCAACGCCACGCGGCTGGCGCGGCATAGTCCAGGCAGGCGCTTGCGCGCGGTGGTGCGATGGATATACCGCACCGGCATCCAGTCCAGCTCCCCGAACTCGCCATTGATCGCGCCGGACAACCGCTCCATCTCGCTGCGCAAGTCCACATAGGCATCGACCGATTCGCGCGAAGGCGCGGCGATCTGCACCAGCGTGGCACTCATCCGGTTTTCCGGGTATTCCGCCAGCAGCCGGTAGAACGCCTTGAGCCGCTGCGGCAACCCCTTCGAGTAATCGAGCCGGTCGATGCCGAGCAGCAGCCGGCGGCGCGCGTACTGGCCGCACATCATCTCGTAGGTTTCCTGCGCTTCCTCGCCGCGTCCGAGTTCGATGAACTCGTCCACGTCGATCCCGATCGGGAACGCCTGCGCCCGCACCGTACGGTGGAAGGCGCGATAGCGGTGCTCGCCCATTGGCTCGGCCTGGGCCTCGGCCTGTACGTAGCGCGAGAAGTGGTCCACGTCGGCCTGGCTCTGGAAGCCGAGCAGGTCGTACGCGAACAGCGCCCGCATCAGCCACTCGTGCTGCGGGATGGCTGCCAGGATCAGCCGCGGCGGCAGCGGCACATGCAGGAAGAAGCCGATCTTCTGGCCGCAGCCGATCGCGCGCAGCTCGGACGCCAGCGGGATCAGGTGGTAGTCGTGGATCCAGATGACGTCGTCGGGCTTGAGCAGCGGCGCCAGCTTGCGCGCGAACAGCTGGTTCACGCGGCGGTATCCGTTCAGGAAGTTGGAATCGAAGTCGGCCAGGTCGAGCCGGTAATGGAACACCGGCCAAAGTACGCCGTTGCTGTAGCCCAGGTAATAGGCGTCATGGTCTTCGCGGCTCAGGTCGACCGTGGCCAGCGTCACGTTGCCGGCCTGCTGCAGGTGCAGGTCGCCTTCGCCGGGGGTACCGCCCTGGGCGGAGTCCAGCGCCTTGCCGCTCCAGCCGAACCACATTCCGCCGGTCTGGCGCAAGGCTTCGGAAAGCGCCACGGCAAGGCCGCCGGCGGCCACGTTGCGCGGATCTGCGACACGGTTGGATACCGCTACGAGTCTTGGCATATGTTGTTTTCTGGTGTCCTTTGTTCTTGTGCCATGCGGCGTGGCGGAATCGCAGGGTGCGGCATCAGATCACCGAGTCCCACGGCGCCGACAACCGCATCGCGCCGTTGATCAGCCCGACCATCGAGTAGGTCTGCGGGAAATTGCCCCACATCTCGCCGGTCACGGGGTGGGTGTCCTCGGACAGCAAACCGAGCGGGTTGCGCGCGGCGAGCATCGATTCGAAGATCTCGCGCGCCTCGTCGCGCCGGCCGATGCGCGCCAGCGCGTCGATACGCCAGAAGGTGCAGATATTGAAAGCTGTCTCCGGCTTGCCGAAATCGTCGGGGGCCTCGTAGCGGCGCATGTAGGGCCCGTCGCACAGCGAAGTCTCCAGCGCTTTCACCGTGGCGATAAAGCGCGGGTCGCGCGGATCGATGAAATTGACCTCGGCCATCAGCAGCACGCTGGCGTCGAGCTCGCGCCCGCCGAAGCTTTCGGCAAAGGCCTGGCGCGATTCGCTCCACGACTCGGCCAGGATCTGCTCTTTCATGCGGTTGGCATGGTCGTGCCAGTACGCCGCCCGCGTGGCGATCTGCAGCTTCTCGGCGACCTTGGCCAGCCGGTCGCACGCCGCCCAGCTCATCAGCGCCGACGAGGTATGCACACGGGCGCGCGTGCGCAGCTCCCACATGCCGGCATCGGGCGTGCCGAAGACTTTCACCGCCTGTTCGCCCACCTCTTCCAGCCGGCGGAACTCGGCCGGGCCGCCGCGGTGCAGCAGCCGGTGGTCATGGAAGGCCTGCGCCGCGCCCAGCACCACGTTGCCATAGACGTCATGCTGGAAGTGCTCCTGCGCCTGGTTGCCCACGCGCACCGGTCCCATGCCGCGGTAGCCGGGCAGGTGATCGAGCATGCTTTCCGGCAGCTCGCGTTCGAGGCCGATGCCATACAGCGGCTGGATATGGCCATCCTGCGACTGCATCACCACGTTGGAAAGCCAGCGCAGGTAGTCCTCCATAGTGCCGACTTCGGACAGGCTGTTGAGCGCGCGCACCACGAAAAAAGCGTCGCGCAGCCAGCAGAAGCGGTAGTCCCAGTTGCGGCCGCTGCCCGGGGCCTCGGGGATGCTGGTGGTCATCGCGGCGACGATGGCGCCGGTCTCTTCATACAGCGACATCTTCAGCGTGATGGCAGCGCGGATCACTGCGTCCTGCCATTCGCGCGGCACTGCCAGGCGGCGGCTCCACAGGCGCCAGTAGGCCGTGGTTTCCTGCTCGAAGTCGCGCGCGATCTCTTCCACGCCATGCGCCAGGGTCTCGTCCGGGCCCAGGATGAAGTTGTGCCCGCGCGTAACCAGGAACGGCGTGTGCGACAGCACGTAGGCCAGCGGCGCGTCCGTGGTCATGCGCAGCGTCATCGAGTCGCCGATATAGCGCACGTGGCTGCTGCCGCGCGTGATCTCCGGCGCCTTGCGGCCCCATTCGAAACGCGGCGCCACCACTACGCGCACGCGAGGCGCGCCGCGGACGGGGCGGATGCGGCGGATCAGCGTGGTCGGGCGGAAATAGCGCCCGAGCCGGAAGAAGCGCGGCGCGAAGTCGGTGATCTCCAGGCAGTTGCCGTGCGTGTCGGTCAACCGCGTGCGCAGCACCGCCGTATTGGGCTCGTACCACTGGGTGGCGCTGTGGTAATCCTCGATCTCGATCGAGAAATGGCCGGCGTTCTCGCTTGGGTCCAGCAGCGCGTTGAAGACAGGGTCGCCGTCGAAGCGCGGCAGGCAAGACCAGACAATGCGCCCGCGGCCGTCTACCAGCGCGGAAATCGCGCAGTTGCCGATCATGCCCAGCGAGAGCGAGCCCTCGGCATGCCGGGTGTTTCCGTCAACGGTCCTGTTTACGCCTTCGCTCGGCGGCTTGCCCAGCTCACTGGGGCTGCTCGTATTGGTCACAGCAGTACCTCCCTCAGGATGCTGTTGGATGCGGGATGTGGCGCGGTGCGCCCTCGTGGCCTGGCTCGGCCTCGTGCGGCACGGCGCCGGCATGGCCGGCGGCGCGCGCGGATTGGTCCAGCGCCCGCGCGGAACGGTGCAGCCAGCTGCGCAGCGCGGCGGGCCCCTCCACGCAGACGCCGGCCACGGTCTCGCGCCGGCCCACCAGCACGCCCAGCCCGCCGAGCTTGCGCACGGCGGCAAAGCCAGGCTCGTCAGTCATGTCGTCGCCGGCAAAGAGCGGCGTGCGGTCGCAGAACGGCGCCGACTTCATGAAGGCGGCGATGGCGTCGCCCTTGTCGACGCCGGCGGGCTTGATCTCGACCACCATCTTGCCGGGCAGTGCTTCCAGCCCGACCGCGTGACGCAATACGTCAGTGACCGCGGCATCGACCAGGCCGGCCAGCTCGGGCGCCTGGCGGTAGTGGATGGCAACGGCAACCGACTTGCGCTCCAGCCGCAACGCCGGATAGGCGTGCACCAGCGCTTCAAGGTGTGGGATCAGGGGTTCGAGGCCGGGCGCGGGTGTCTTGGACACCATGCCGCCGTCGGTGCGGAATTCGGCGCCGTGCACGCCGGCCGCCGGCAGCTGCAACGGCTGCAGGAAGTGGTCCAGCTCGACGATCGGCCTGCCGGAGATGACGGCGAGCGCGCCATCCAGCCGCTGGTACAGCGTGCGCAGCGTGCCGACCAGTTCAGGTTCTACCTGTACCAGTTCGGGCCGCGGCGCAAGATCGGCCAGCGTGCCGTCAAAGTCGAGAAACAGGGCGGTATTGGGTTCGATAAGCGGTAGCTGAGGCATCGCGTTACACCGTAACACGTCGTTTTGACCGGCGTCCACCGGGCGCCGTCCTACATGGCGGCAGCGCAATTCGCGACCGACGCAAGTCCGGGGCCAGCCGCAGGCATCCGCCCCATACCCCACCGCGAGTGCACGCCAGGCCACTCTCTCCACGCCCTTGCGCCGTCCCGCGCGTCGTGCCGAGGGCGGCGGAAGGGCCGCCCGGGTAGGGTGCGCGGCGCCGCCATCCTTTATCATTGGCGGTTTCCGCCAGAATTTCCGGCTTTTTTTGCGCCGCCCCCGCGGCCCTGCCCTGACACCATGACCCGCTCGTCCGCCGCCCGCCCCGACTATTTGAAGAAGATCCTGACCGCCAAGGTCTACGACGTGGCGCAGGAAACCGAACTCACCTACGCGCACCAGCTATCGGCGCGCACCGGCAATTCGGTCTGGTTCAAGCGCGAGGACACGCAGCCCGTGTTCTCGTTCAAGCTGCGCGGCGCGTACAACAAGATGGCGTCGCTGTCGGCGGAGGAACTCAAGCGCGGCGTGGTCGCCGCGTCGGCCGGCAACCATGCCCAGGGCGTGGCACTGTCCGCGGCGCGGCTGCAGTGCAAGGCCATCATCGCGATGCCGGTGACCACGCCGCAGGTAAAGATCGACGCGGTGCGCGAGCGCGGCGGCCAGTGGGTCCAGGTCGAGCTGCACGGCGAGTCCTACAGCGATGCCTACCACCACGCCGCCGAGTTGGAGAAGAAGCACAAGCTGACCTTCATCCACCCGTTCGACGATCCCGAGGTGATCGCGGGCCAGGGCACCATCGCCATGGAAATCCTGCGCCAGCACCCCGGCCCGATCCATGCCGTATTCGTCGCCATTGGCGGCGGCGGGCTGATCTCGGGCGTTGCCTCGTACATCAAGGCGGTGCGTCCGGAGATCAAGGTGATCGGCGTGCAGACCGTGGACTCGGATGCGATGAAGCGCTCGGTCGACGCCGGCAAGCGCATCGAGCTGAAGGAAGTGGGGCTGTTCTCGGACGGCACCGCGGTCAAGCTGGTCGGCAAGGAAACCTTCCGCATCACGCGCGAGCTGGTCGATGACATCATCCTGGTCGACACCGATGCCATCTGCGCCGGCGTGAAAGACGTGTTCCAGGACACGCGCAGCATCCTGGAACCGGCCGGCGCGCTCGCGGTGGCGGGCCTGAAGGCGTATGCCGAGCGCGAGAAGCTCAAGGGCCAGCATCTGGTCGCGATCGCGTGCGGCGCCAACATGAACTTCGACCGCCTGCGCTTCGTCGCCGAGCGCGCCGAGGTGGGCGAGGCGCGCGAAGGCGTGTTTGCCGTGACCATCCCCGAGGAGCGCGGCAGCTTCAAGCGCTTCTGCGAACTGGTCGGCACCCGCAGCGTGACCGAGTTCAACTACCGCATCGCGGACACCAGCATGGCGCATATCTTTGTCGGCGTGCAGATCGCCAGCCGCGCCGAGAACGACAAGATCGCCGCCAGCTTCCGCAAGCACGGCTTCGACACGCTCGACCTGTCCAACGACGAACTGGCCAAGCAGCATATCCGCTACATGGTGGGCGGCCGCTCGGCGCTGGCGCATGACGAGTTGCTGTACCGCTTCGAGTTCCCGGAGCGCCCGGGCGCGCTGATGCGGTTCCTGTCGAGCATGAGCCCGAACTGGAACATCAGCCTGTTCCACTACCGCAACCAGGGGGCGGACACTTCCAACATCCTGGTCGGCATCCAGGTGCCGAAGAACGAAAAGCGCGCCTTCCGTGCGTTCCTTTCGACGCTGGGCTACGTACACTGGGACGAAACGGACAACCCGGTGTACAAGCTGTTTTTGTCCTGAACGATCCCTGCTGAGCGCCCCATGAGCCTCCCCGAACATTCGCCGCTGGGCAAGCCCTCGGCCTACAAGACCGAATACGACGCCTCGCTGCTGTTCCCGATCCCGCGCCAGCCCAAGCGCACCGAGATCGGCCTGCCCGAAGGCAGGCCGGTGCCGTTCTTCGGCGTCGACATCTGGAACGCGTACGAGCTCTCATGGCTGAACCTGAGGGGCAAGCCGCAGGTCGCGCTGGCCACCTTCATCATCCCGTCGGACACGACCAATATCATCGAGTCCAAGTCGTTCAAGCTGTACCTGAACTCGTTCAACCAGACGAAGATTGCATCGCCCGAGGCGCTGCAGCAGCTGCTGCACCACGACCTGTCCGAAGCCACTGGCGGCACGGTGCAGGTGCGGCTGGTCACCGAGTCAGATCTCGGCAAGCAGCAGATGGGCGAGCTTGACGGCCTGCTGCTGGACCGGCTCGACATCGAGGTCGACCGTTATGAGCCCGCGCCCGAACTGCTGTTCGCCGACCAGGACGAAACGCCGGTGGAGGAAACGCTGGTGTCGCACCTGCTCAAGTCCAACTGCCTGGTCACGGGCCAGCCCGATTGGGGCAGCGTGCAGATCCGCTACGTGGGCGCGCCGATCAACCAGGAAGCGCTGCTCAAGTACCTGATCTCGTTCCGCAACCATAACGAGTTCCACGAGCAATGCGTCGAGCGGATCTTCATGGACGTGCTGCGGCAATGCAAGCCGGTCAAGCTGGCGGTGTATGCGCGCTATACGCGGCGCGGGGGGCTGGATATCAATCCGTTCCGGACCAACTTCAATACGGCCTGGCCGGATAACAAGCGCAACGCGCGGCAATGAGCGCGCAGCAATAAGCGCGCAGCAATAAGCGCACGACGTGGAGTCAGAACTCCCCGTGAAACCTCACCCCGTAAAACTTCACCGGCCCGCGATCCCGGTTGTAGCCGGGATTGCGCACGAACTGGAAGTCCGGGCTGATGCTCAGGTACTTCACCGGCTGGAAGCTGTAGTAGATCTCCAGGATCTGCTCGGGCCCGTAGCGCAATGCGCCATCGCCAAGAAACGCGCCCTGCCCGCCCGCGGCAAGATAGTTGCGATGCTGGCCGCCCAGCATATTGATCGCCACGGCCACGCCCAGTGCATCGCGGGCACGTCCCCACGCCTCCCCCTTCAGCACGCCGCCCGCTGACACCTGCCTGCCGATCTCGGTAAAGGCATAGGTCTCGGTCTTGTCGTCCGACAGGCTCGCGCGCGCGAACACTCCCAGCGAATCCGTCACCTCCTGCAGCAGCGTCACGCCGACGCCGGTTTTGGCATGCTCGCGCCGCACGTTGGCCAGGTCCGGCGTGGTGTTGTTGGCGATGCCGAACTGGATCGCATCGCTGAACGCGCCCATGCGCGCCTTGTTGCGGAACAGCAGCAGCCGCGCGGTGCCGGGGCGGCCCGCGAGCTGGTAGCGCTTCTCCAGTTCGATGATGTCGCCATAGTGCTCGAACATGCGCGTGTCGAGCTCCAGCCCGTTCGATTCCAGCGGCTGCAGGAAGCGTCCGATGCGCGCCGACCAGCCGTCGCCGATGTACTCCAGCGACACGCCCCAGGTATAGCCGCGCGCATCGGCCGGATAGTCGAACGCGCCATGCGTCATGAACGACCAGTTCATGAATTGCGTGCGCGGGTCCGAGCCGAATTCATTCTGGTCGAATACATCGAGCACGCCGAAGTTGCCCGCGGTCAGCACCACGCGCTGGCGGTCGACAGTGCGCGCGAACTGGTTGAAATCGGCCTCCAGCGTTTCGCTGCCGCCGCCCATGCCCCACGTCTGCCGCACGAAGGCGCGGGCGCGGTAGAAGACGGGGTTGGTGCTGGCCGCCTTGCCCAGTTCGCCGTTGGACAGCCCGCCCAGGCCATGCAGGCCCGAGAACGGCACGCCTTGCGTGGCTTCCGGGTTGAAGTGGAATTCCGCACCCCGCCACAGCTTCAGGCCCAGGTCCAGCGTCGCGCTGAACGAGTAGCTCTTGGCGCGTTCGGTGCCAAGGCTGTTCGGGCCCGAATACGCGGCGTTGAACGCCGGCTTGCGCTGCCAGATGTAGGTGCTCTGGCCGTGGAAGGCGAACGGGCTTTCCGTGTCGGCGGCAGCGTCTGCAGTGATCGCCTGCTGCGCCGTTGCGGGCAGGCAGGCGCAGCAGGCCAGCGCGGCCAGCGCGCGGCGGAAACTGCATCGGGCGCGCGGGTACGCGGTGGCAAGTGGCGCAAACAGCATGGAAGAAGGGGCTGGCGAACGAAGTGCCGGGAGCGGCGCCCCCGGCGCACGCAGCATAGCCAAGGGCACATGACATGTCCACCGCGAGCCAGGTGCGGGAATGCCGACGTTGTAACCGGGCTTGAATTAATTAATTCGAAAATTAATATTGATTCGACACGGTTCAATACATAGCCATGCCACGCAAACCCGCTACCCCGAAGCCGCCAGAGCGTCGCACGCCCGGGCGCCCTGCCGCCGGCCAGCCCGGCCAGCGCGAGCGCATCCTCGATGCCGCCACCGACCTGTTCTCGCGGCAAGGCGTCGCCGGCACGCCGGTCAAGGCCATCGCCGTGCTGGCGGGCGTCACGCCCGCGCTGGTCCACTATTACTTCAGCGACCGCGACCTGCTGCTCGATGCCGTGATCGAGGAAAAGGTGCAGCCACTGGTGGCACAGTTCTTCGCCGCCGGCCCGCAGGACACTGAGCCGTTGGCGATGCTGGTCGGCATCGCCACCCGGCTGGTCCGCGCCGTGGCCGATACGCCCTGGTTTCCCGGCCTGTGGATCCGCGAGGTCGCCAGCGACGACGGCGCGCTGCGCGAGCGTGTGCTGAAGCGCTTCGCGCTGCAGCGTGCCGGCGCCATGATGGCGCCGCTGGCCGCGGCGATCGCCAACGGGCAGCTCAACCGCGGGCTGGAACCGGCACTGGTGATGCCGTCGCTGGTGGGCCTGACGCTGCTGCCGCTGGCCACCACGCATATCTGGCGCCGGCTGCCCGGTGCCGAGGCGGTCGATACCGACGCGCTGGTGCGCCATGTCTCGGCACTGCTGACGCACGGCCTGAGCCCCGTGCCGACTGCCGGTGCCAACGCCTCCCCTGCACCCGCATCGAAAAAGAAGGGCCGCGCGCCCAGGCATTCCCCGGAGTCCGCTTCATGAACACCGCTGTTTCCGACCTTCTCGCGCCGCCGCGCGCGCTCCCCATCGCTGCGCTGCTCGGCGCCGCGCTGCTGGCCGCCGGCTGCAGCAAGTCCGGCACCGACACCTGGCAAGGCTATATCGAAGGCGAGTTCGTCAGCGTCGCCTCGCCCTTTGCCGGCCGCCTCGATACGCTCTCCGTGCAGCGCGGCCAGCAGGTCGCGCAGGGCGCCGCGCTGTTCGCGCTCGAATCCGATGACGAACGCGCCGCGCGCCAGCAGGCCGAGGACCAGTTGCGCGCCGCCGAAGCCCAGTTGCAGGACATGAAGACCGGCAAGCGCCCGGTCGAGGTCGACGTCAGCCGTGCCCAGCTGGCGCAGGCGCAGGCCCAGGCGCAACGCAGCGCCGCCGCGCAGCGTCGCGACGAGCGCCAGTTCGAGATCGGCGGCATTGCGCAGGCGCAGCTCGACGAATCGCGCGCGCAGGCCCGCAGCGATGCGGCACGCGTGCGCGAGCTGCAGCGCGATATCGACGTGGCACGGCTGCCGGGCCGCGATGCGCAGCAGGCGGCGCAGGCCGCGCAAGTCGCCGCCGCGCGCGCCGCGCTGGCGCAGGCAGACTGGAAGCTGTCGCGCAAGACCGTGGCCGCCACGCAGGCCGGGCTGGTCTACGACACGCCCTACCGCCTCGGCGAATGGGTGCCCGCCGGCAGCCCGGTGGTGCGCATGCTGCCGCCCGGCAACGTCAAGGTGCGCTTCTACGTGCCCGAGGCCGTGGTCGGCGCGCTGCGCAACGGGCAGGCGGTGCAGGTGCGCTGCGACGGCTGCGCCGCGCCGGTGGCGGCCAGCATCACCTATGTCGCGAACGAAGCCGAATTCACGCCGCCGGTGATCTACAGCAACGAGACCCGCAACAAGCTGGTGTTCCTGGTGGAAGCGCGCCCGTCGGCCGCCGATGCCATCAAGCTGCGGCCCGGCCAGCCCGTCGAGGTGGTGCGGCAATGAACACGAGCATTGACACCGGCGCCAGCGCCAACGGCCGCGCGCAAGGACTCGCCATCGACGTGCGCGGGCTGAACAAGCACTTCGGCGACAAGCACGTGGTCAACGACCTCAGCATGCAGGTCGCGCGCGGCGAGATCTTTGGCTTCCTCGGTCCCAACGGCAGCGGCAAGACCACTTCGATCCGCATGATGTGCGGCCTGCTGACGCCCGATTCCGGCGAGGGCACCTGCCTGGGCTTCGACATCCTGAGCGAGTCCGACGAGATCAAGCGCCGCGTCGGCTACATGACGCAGAAATTCTCGTACTGGGACGACCTGTCGATCCGCGAGAACCTCGACTTCGTCGCGCGCGTGTACGGCATGCCGGACCGGCGCAATGCGGTCGACCGCGCGCTGGAAGACCTGGGCCTGGCCACGCGCTCGGCGCAGCTCGCCGGGTCGCTGTCGGGTGGCTGGAAGCAGCGGCTGGCGCTGGCGGCGTGCCTGCTGCACGAGCCGGAACTGCTGCTGCTGGACGAGCCCACCGCCGGCGTCGACCCCAAGGCGCGGCGCGACTTCTGGGAGCAGTTGCACCTGCTTGCCGCGCGCGGCATCTCGGTGCTGGTCAGCACGCACTACATGGACGAGGCCGAGCGTTGCCACAAGCTCGCCTATATCGCCTACGGCAAGCTGCTGGCGCAAGGCACCGCCGACGAGGTCGTGGCCAGCCAGCATCTGTCGACGTGGAGCGTGGAAGGCGACGACCTCGCCACGCTGTCAGGGCAGTTGCAGGGTGCGCCCGGCGTGGAGCAGACCGTGGCATTCGGCACCGCGCTGCACGTCACCGGCCGCGACGCGCAGGCGCTGGCCGCCACGCTTGAACGCCTGGCCGGACCGGGACGCCGCGTGACGCAGACCGAGACCAGCCTGGAAGACGTGTTCATCCACATGATGAGCCGGGCCGAGGACAACATGGGCACGCGCAAGGCGAAGGAGCCGACATGAACGCCGCCGCCATCCGGAACCCCCGCAAGCCACGCGCCAACGGCACGCGCTTTTCGCTCCAGCGCTGGTGGAGCATCGTGCTGAAGGAATTCCTGCAGCTGCGCCGCGACCGCGTCACCTTTGGCATGATCGTCGGCCTGCCGATCATGCAGTTGCTGCTGTTCGGCTTTGCCATCAACACCGACCCGCGCCACCTGCCGACCGCGGTGATCGCCGCCGACCAGAGCGAATTCACACGCACCTTTATCGCCAGCATGCAGAACTCCACCTACTTCAAGGTGGTCGCCACGCTGCCCGACGAAGCTGCCGGACGCGAGGCGCTGATGAAGGGCGACGTGCAGTTCGTGCTCAGCATCCCGCCGGACTTCACGCGCAAGCTGCTGCGTGGCGAACGCCCCGCGCTGCTGGTGGAGGCCGATGCCACCGATCCCTCGGCCACCGGCCAGGCGATCGCCGCGCTGCCGCAGCTGCCGTTCAGCGTCGGCACCCATGACCTGAAAGGCTCGCTGGCGCCGCTGGCGGGCGGCAAGGCGCCGTTCGACGTGCAGGTGCAGCGCCTGTACAACCCAGAGGGCCTGACCCAGTACAACATCATCCCCGGCCTGATGGGCGTGATCCTGTCGATGACCATGGTGATGATGACCGGGCTGGCGATGACGCGCGAACGCGAGCGCGGCACCATGGAAAACCTGCTGGCCACGCCGGTGCGGCCGCTGGAGGTGATGACCGGCAAGATCGTGCCGTATATCTTCATCGGGCTGATCCAGTCGACCATCGTGCTGCTGGCCGCGCGCTGGATCTTCGACGTGCCCTTCGTCGGCTCGGTGACTGCGGTGTACCTGGCGGCGCTGCTGTTCATCGCGGCCAACCTGACGGTGGGCATCACGCTGTCGTCGCTGGCGCAGAACCAGCTGCAGGCCATGCAGCTGACTTTCTTCTACTTCCTGCCCAACATCCTGCTGTCGGGCTTCATGTTCCCGTTCGCCGGCATGCCCGGCTGGGCGCAGGCGATCGGCAACATCCTGCCGATGACGTATTTCAACCGCATGGTGCGCGGCATCCTGCTCAAGGGCAGCGGCTGGGCCGAGCTATGGCCACAGGTCTGGCCGATGGCGCTGTTCATCGTGGTGGTGATGATGATCGCGGTGCGCTTCTACCGCCGCACGCTGGACTGAAGGATTGTTGCCATGACCCGATTTCTTCCTCTTGTGACCGTGGCCGTGGCCGCGTTGCTGGCCGGCTGTGCCGTCGGCCCCGACTTCCGCAGCCCCGCGCCGACCGACGACGCCGGCTACGTGCCAGGCCCGCAACCGGTTGCCACCGTGGCGGCCGACAGCGGCGATCGCCACCCGCAATCCCACGCGCAGACGCTGGCCGCCGGCGCCGACGTGCCGGCGCAATGGTGGACGCTGTTCCGCAGCCCCGAACTGGACGCCACCATCCGCATGGCGCTCGACGCCAGCCCCACGCTGGCGCAGGCGCGCGCGCGGCTGCGCGAGGCGCAGGAAAACCTCGTCGCGCGCACCGGCGCCACGCGCTGGCCCGCTGTCGACGCCCAGCTCAATACCACGCGCCAGCAGGTCAATTTCCAGTCGATGGGCATTACGTCGATCCCCAGCCCGGGACCGTTTACGCTGTACGGCGCCACGGTGCAGGTGTCCTACGTGCTCGACCTGTTCGGCGGCCAGCGGCGCGAACTCGAAGGGCTGCAGGCCGCGGTCGACTACCAGGGCTACGAGCTGGAAGCGGCGCGGCTGGCGCTGGCCGCCAACGTCGCCACCGCGGCGATCCGCGAAGCAGGACTGCGCGCGCAGCTGGCCGATACCCTGGCGCTGGCGGAAGCCCAGCGGCGCCAGCTCGGCATCGCCGACGAACGGCTGCGCGCCGGCGGCGTCGCGCGCGTCGACGTGCAGCGCCAGCGCGCGCAGCTGGCGCAGACGCAGGCGCTGGTGCCTGGCCTGCAACGCCAGCTGGAGACCACGCGGCACCAGCTCGCGGTCTACACCGGCCAGACCCCGGCAGCGGCCTCGTTGCCGACATTCACGCTGGACGCGCTGCATCTGCCCGACACGCTGCCGGTCAGCCTGCCGGCCACGCTGGCGCGGCGCCGCCCCGACATCCGCGCGGCCGAAGCGCTGCTGCACCAGGCCAGCGCCGATATTGGCGTGGCCACCGCCAACCTCTATCCGCAGGTAACGCTGAGCGCCAGTGGCGGCAGCCAGGCCACCGCCGCGCGCGACCTGTTCAGCAGCCTGAACGTGTGGAGCCTCGCCGCCGGGCTGGTGCAGCCGGTATTCCGCGGCGGCGAACTGCAGGCACGCAAGCGCGCGGCAGAAGCGGCGTACGAGCAGGCGCTGGCCGCCTACCAGCAGGCCGTGCTGCAAGGCTTGCAGGACGTGGCGGATTCGCTGCGCGCGCTGGAGGCCGACGCCGCCACGCTGCGCGAGCGCGCCGACAACGCGCGCCAGGCGCGCGACACGCTAACGGTGGTATCGGAACAGTACCGGCTCGGCGGCGTCAGCCAGCTGGCCGTCCTCGATGCCGAGCGCGAGGCGCGGCAGGCTTCGTTGGACCTGGCGCAGTCGCGCGCCGACCGGCTGGCGGATTCGGCGGCGCTGCTGCAGGCGCTGGGCGGCGGGTGGTGGCAGGAAGGCGACAGCGCAGCGTTGAAGTCGCCACGCTGACCATGGTGGCCTAACCCTCGCAGCTACTTCTTGTCGGCCTCCGAGTACCAGTAGGTGCGCTTGCGCTTGCCGACGCTCGCGGGCTTGACCTCCTGTCCGCCCAGCGATGAAGTGGCATCGCCACCGCCGCCGCCCTGCTTGCCGCCGCCGATCAGCACCGGCACCAGCCGCGTGGAGCCGTCGGGCTGCGTCACCGACACCATGCCGAACACCGGTGACGGCGGCAGGCCGCCGTTGTCGAAGACCACATAGCGCGGGCCGTTGTCGATGCCCTGCCCGTTCAGGAACGACACCGCGTAGCCGCGCGCGATGCCGAGGTCGGGGTAGCACGCGCCCGCCCGGATCGGCGATGGCGTATTGGTGCCGAAGTAGGTGTAGCCAGCCACCGTCAGCGGCGCGTTCACCGCCTTCTCGCCGGCCCCGAACGCCAGGTAGAAGCCGTTGACGGCCGCCGAATCGCGGTAGGCCACGCTGGTCGCATCGACCAGGGTCGATTCCTTGACCGCCGTCCATTCCGCGGGCAGGCCCTTGCCGGTGTTGGGGTCCTTGACCATGTAGAAGCGGTTCCGCACGTTCTGCGCCGCGCCCGCGGTATTGCTGGTCGAGTACAGCGGCTTCTCGCGGTCGCCCGAGGCAATCATCACGGCATCGTACTTGCCGGTGGCGACCACGTCGGGCGGGTAGAGGAACTTGCGCGCGTCGTTGGTATTGACCGCGCCACCCAGTTCCGCCAGCTTGCCGATCGACCATTGGGCCGGCAGGTCGCTGGTATTGGAGCCAAAGTCGATGCGCCAGACATTGCCGCCCACGTCGCCGACATAGGCCTTGTCGGCATAGCCGTCGCCGTTGCGGTCGACCACCGCGACGTCGGACGGGATCGCGCGCTTGAGCGCGGGCACGGTCACGCAGGTGCCACCGAATCCGGTGCAATCGGCCAGCGCGGCCCACACCGGGTCGCCCTTGATAGCGTCCAGCACGATCACGCCGCGGCCCTGCAGGTTGCCTGCCGTGGCATCGCCATTGAGCGCCGGATCGCGGTCCTCGCCGTCCGGGTCGTAGCCCGCGCCCATGATCAGCACCGGGCCCGTATGGCCGCGCACCTGCATCACGCGCGGCTGCGACCAGGTCTGCCCCAGCTCGGCGATATCGCTGTTGGTCTTGCTCCACAGGTACTTCGGCTGGCCCGGATCAGTCACGTCGAGCGCATAGATCAGCCGGCCGCCGCGCCGTGCGGTCAGGTAGATCACTACCTTGGGGCCGGTGGTGGCGGCCAGGTTCTGGTAGACCGTGGTGGTGCCGTCAAAGAAATAATCGCGCGGCTGGAACTGGGTGTCGCCGGTTGCCGCCGGGCTGCCGGTCAGCTGGATCTCGGGCGCGTTGTTATACAGCCGTGCCAGCTTGCCGTAGAACTCCGGCGCGACGAAGCCCCACAACTCACCGCCCGGGCGCACCATGCCGGACGTGGTGGCAATGGCCGTGGTGCGGTTGCCATTCACGGCGTGAAACACGCCGTCGTTGGCGCCGTAGAACACCACCACGCCGGTGGTGCCGCCATAGTCCACCACCACCGGCCGGGAATGCAGCACGTCGCCGTGGATCGAGCCGCGCACCGTGACGTTGCCGCCGGGACCGGGCTCGGCCTCCTTGCGCGGATCGGTGCCGGTCAGGCTGGAGAAGACATCCTTGCCACGCATCCACGCAATCATGTTGGCTACGTCGGCGGTGGTGGTCTTGAGCAGCGACGGGCCGCTGCCTTCGGTCAGCGCCTTGTTGCCGGTATCGAATGCCGCCAGCGTCGGCGTGGCCGCACCGCACTTCGCATTGGCGCAAGTCAGCAGGCGCCGTGCCGTCTGGCCGGTGAGGTAGTCGGCACGCAGCATCTGGGCGGCACCGCCCTTCTCCACGATCTCGCCGTCGGGCGCATCCTTGGCATTGCGCAGCAGCGCCGATGCGTTCTTCCAGAAGCCGTCCGCTGGCCAGTCGGTGACCACCGACGAGCCACCCAGCACCTTGGGCGGATCCTCGGTCCAGTAGCTGCGCGCGTTTGGCGAGATGAAGCCGGTGCCCGCCTTGCTGACGGCGCCCCTCTCCGGTTCGTCAATCGCGCCCTGCGTGCCGGCGTCGAGCATCACCAGGCTGCCTGCGCTGTCGTAGCCGAGCTTGTACTGCTTCAGGTTGCCGACCCATCGCGGCCGCGCCTTGCCGTCGGGGCGGAACATGCCGATATAGACCTGGTTCAGGTACGAACCCTGCCCGTTCACGCTGACCGGCAGGCTGACCGAGGCGAACACGTTGTTCACCGCCTGCATCTCGTTGAAGATTTCCTTCAACGCATTGGACAGCGCATCGGCATCGCCGGACTTGACCAGGTAGTTGCCGCCGCCGCCCGCCTTGCCCATGCTGGCGGCAAAGTCTCGGTAGTCCAGGCTTTGCTTGCTGCCGTCGGTCACCGCGATGGTGTAGGTGATGACGTTCTGCCGCGTCGGCGTATCCGTGTTGGCGTTGTTGGCGGCATTCAGGTCCATCTCATACAGGAAGCGCGCCCATTCGTCGCCCCAGTTGTCGATGTTGTTGCCCTTGGGCAGCCCCAGCGGCACCAGCTGCGCGGCGCTGGCGCCCGCCTCGCGCAACTTGTTGTAGGCGTCCTGGCCGGTGTCCTGCGGCTTGCCGTTGTTAAGCGCGTTGGCGATGTAGATGATGAAGTTGCGCTGGCACGGGTTGGTGATCGGCGAGGTGTACTTCGTCCCTGACAACCCGGTCTTGCCAGAGAAAAAGGCCCAGGCCTCCTGCATGCCGCCGCCGACCTGCGAGTTGTTGGCGTTGTCCGCGATGCGATCGATGGTGGTGATGTAGTTCAGGAAGGCAGTGCCGCCCTGTGCGTCCATCAGCGTCAGCCCCGGCGGCGCGGTCGGGGGCGTCACACCAGGAAAGCGGAACTGCCCGCCGGTGTTGGTGCCATGCCCGAACATCATCAGCCCAAGGTTGATCTTGCCCTTGGTGTTGTCGTCCTTGATCAGGTCCGAAATGGCCTTGTACAGCGCGCACTGCTCGGCGCCGACGTTGTTGTTGAGGTTGTTGCTGCCGACCACGCCGTCTATCCCGCACGTGAACGCCGCATTGGCATTCCACGCCGACGCATTGTCGAGAATCAGCAGCACGTTGGGTCGCGTACCGGCGTTGGACTGAAGTCCGGTGAACAGGTCGATGTCTTCGGCGTGGGCTGCAGGCATGGCCGCAACCAGCGACAGCGCGGCGGCACAGGCAGCGAAAGCGCGAGACATGCGTGGGCGGCGTGCGGACAGGAGCATGCGGTTTTTCCTTTCAGGAGCTGATTCTTGCCCGCCGCGTCACGGGCACGTGGAGCCATACAGCGTGCGTACCGCCACGCCCTGGTGCACGGTCATCACCGTGCCGGTACCGGCGGCATCGTTGACGGTCGCCGCCACGTCCCATTGCGTGTCGTTGCACAACGAGCTGACCGCGCCCGCGCCGGAGGCGCCGATCACCAGGTTGCCGTTGGCGGTGGCGCTGCCGAGCGTGCATTCCGCGTCCTCGGGATGCGTTTCCGGGTCGATCACCTTGACCACCGGCTTGCTGGTGACGCAGGTGGGCGCCGCCACCTGTGCCACGTAATCTGGCTTGCCGTCGCCGCTGACGTCGACGGGCACCTCCACCGCCGCCGGCGCCTTGGTGAAATCGTCGGAGATCACCTGCTCGATCGCCTGCTGCGCCACGTCGCGCGCCTCGGCGGTGTGCTGCTGGTTGGCCGCGACCTTGACGTTGACCAGGCCGGAATTGACCATGGCCACCGCGATCAGCAGGAACAGCACCATGAACACCAGGGTCACGACCAGCGTGACCCCGGTCTGCCGGCGGCGCAGCTTGCCTGGGGACTTCGTCATTGCATGCTCTTTGCGGTTACCTGCGGATCGGGTTATTGCTCGCGCGTGCCGGCTACGTTGACCATCCGCGCTACCTGGGCGTAGACATGGCGCTTGTAGCCATCGTTAAAGGGGCCGCTGGCGACGCCGCGGCCCAGGTCATAGCTGCGCGTATCGGTCTGTCCGGCCGAAGGCTTCAGCGTGCGCGCCAGCACGTTCACGCGCACCGTGGTGACATTGGCCTGGTTGTTAAGCGCAACGCCCCAGTCATAGCCGGGCACGCCGGGGCAGGCGGCGCTGTTGTTCGCGGTCGGGTCCGCCACATAGCAGTCGGCCGAGCCGTTGCCATCCAAGTCGACGCCGTATTCCACATGCATGTCCTGCACGCCCTGCGCGATCGAGCGCGCCTGGAACGCGCCGCCGGCCAGTTCGGCCATCTTCAGCGTGGGGATGCCGTCGCCGCCGTTGCCGCAGCGGTCGCAGCCGGCCAGGTAGAAGATGCGCACCACGGCCTGCCTCAGCTCGGCGGGCTGGTTCGGGTCGCACAGCTTGGTGCGCAACGGGAAGGCGGCGGCGGCGCTGGCATCGAATGCGAACGGCACGGTGTCCTGCGAGCACGCGGACACCTGCAGGTAAGGCACGCCGGCGGCCGGCGCGGCGACCGGCGTGGTCGAGACGCGCCGCACCACCAGCACTTCCGAAGTCGGCAGCAGGTCGGGCAGGCATGCCGCCGCCACGCCGGGGCCGTAGCCGGCCAACGCCAGCGGCACGGTTTCGCCGGTGGCGGAGAAGCCCAGCGTGCCGGCATCGGTGGCGCACAGCGCCGGCGCCGCGGCCTTCATGGCACGGCCGATGTTGCCGACGCCGTAGAAGCCGGCCAGTTCCACTTCGCGCCGGATCTGCTCCAGCGCATAGCGGCCGTTCTCCACCTGCTCGGCCGATTTGACGAACTCAGTGCGCGACAGGCTGTTGGCGTAGTACAGGCTGGCCAGCGCGGTCAGCATCAGCAGTCCGATGGTGATGCCGATCATCAGCTCGACCAGCGACACGCCGCGCTGGCGCAGCCGGCGTTGTGCGATACGCGGAGGCAGGCGTTTCATGACACGGTCCCCAGCGAGCCGATGCGGATCTGCGTGCTGACCGCACGGCGGTAGGCCTCGCCGCCGTACTGGTTCTGGCCGCAGCCAAGCGCGGGGGCGCCGGTGGCGGCCAGGCCCTGCCAGGCGACGGTGATGCGGTAGACGTTGGCAGCCGCGTCGACCGTGTCGATGCAGCCGCGCGCACCGATCATGGCGCCGACCGCCCGCGCCGCCACGCCGCTGGCCGCGGCAGTCATTTCGGCACTGCCCAGCAGCGCGGTGTTCCACGCCTGCAGGTCGCCATTGGCGGTGGCGTTCTGCGCGGCCGTTCCCAGCGCGCAGGCCGCCGGCGCGGCGCTGCCGGTGCCCAGGCGCACGCCGTTGGCGCCATCGGCATAGCACTGTGCCACCTGGCGGTTGGCATTGATGCGCGCGGCCATGTCCTGCAGCAGCGCCATCGCCTGCACGCGCTGGTAGGACTCCATCTCGTTCTGGCCCGAGCGTGCCACCAGCCCGGCCGTGCCCAGCAGCGCGACCAGCAGGATCACCACCGCCACCAGCACTTCGATCAGCAGCAGGCCGCGTTGCGCTGCGCGGCGCGGCAGGCGCGCCCGTCGTTGCCCGTGGCGGCGGGCGGCGCGATCAGGGATGCGGGTCATGAACAGGCTCCCGTGTCGGAGGCAACGCGGCCGGTCTCGCTGACCTGCACGCACACGCGCAGCGCGGCCGCCGTATCGTTGGCGGGCGCGAGCTCGAAGCGCATGGCCGCGCCGGTGAGCCGGCCGTCGTTGCCGAGCGCCACCGCGCCGGCAGCGCTGGGGGTGATGGTGAGGCCGCCGTACGGCCCGAAGGTGCGCACCGTCTGCGCGCCGGCGCTGACGGCCCAGCCCGCGGTCCAGGCCGCGCCGGTGGGCGCCAGCGTCACGGTGGCGTTGCGCTTGACTGCCTCGCTGCGCGCCAGCAGCAGCGCCGAACTCAGGTCGAGCGAGGCGCTGCGCACGCGCTGCCCTGCCATCAGCGAGGCAAACGAGGGCGCGGCAGCGAACGCGAGGATCGCCAGCACGGCCAGCGTGCACATCAGTTCGACCAGGGTGAAGCCACGCAGCGCCCGAGGCTGCCGGTGGCGATGGTGAAGCCGGTAGGTGGCTGCCATGGTCAGTTCCAGCAGTCGGTGCCGCCACCGGACGCCGACTTCGCGCCGGCGCTGGTCAGCGTCAGCGTGCCGCAGCCGGTGTCGGCACTCAGCTGGCTGCCCTTGGGCGTGGCGACGATGCTGTAGCCCGGCGGCAGCGCGGCAGTGGGAGTCACGGTGACGTCGTAGCGCGTGCTCTGTGCGGACGGCACCGACATGCCGAGCGCGCCGAGGTTGGCGGCATAGGCGCGGTTGTCGACGAGAAACCGCTCCTGCGCGCCGGAGACTTCGAGCATGAATGACTCGATCGCGGCGCGGTGCGATCGCACCACATGGCGGCTGTAGTTGGGAATGGCGACGGCGGCCAGGATGGCGATGATCGCGACGGCGATCATCAGCTCGACCAGCGTGAAGCCGCGCGCGCACGCGCCGCGGCCCGGCATGGCTCCGGCCGTGTCTGTTCCTGCCCCGATTTGACCCTTGACCCGAAACGGCGGCGTGACCGTGCCGCCGTGTCGCACTGCAGGGCTTCTATGTCCCATGCTCGCGCTCCGTACCAATTATGTTCCGGATGACCGATTTCCGGAGGTTATGGCGCGGAGTGTAAGTCACCGCCTCCTAAGTGGGTAAGGAAATTCTGATGACAGTGCGCCGGCGTTGCGGCAATCCGACAATCGGGGGGCTTGCCAAAAGCCCCGGGTACAGCTTTGGCGGCGGTCGGACGTTAACCGGCTTTCGACGTGACGATGTGACGGCGTGACAACGTGGCAGGTCGCACCGGAGCGCCGCGACCCGGCGCTCCGGCGCACGGCTGTGCAACAATCGTTACAACCACGAATCCGGAGTGCCCATGCCGTCCGACAGCCCCACCCCTCCGCCGCAGCCCCCCCAGGCCGAACCCGAGCCGGCGCCACCCCAGGACCTCGACGCGCTGCTGGCCTTGCTGCGCGCCAGCTTTCCGACCCTGAGCACGCAGTTCCAGAGCGGCGCTCGCTACCTGCTCGACCACCCACAGGACGTGCCGGTGCTGTCGATGCGCAAGATCGCGGCCAGCGCAGGGGTGCAGCCCGCCACGCTGGTCCGGCTGTCGCAGCACCTTGGCTTCGAGGGCTGGCAGGGCCTGCGCGAGCTCTTTGTCGATGCGCTGCGCGGCGGCAGCCAGCCCTATGCGCGCCGCGCGCGCAAGGTGGTGCGCGAAAGCAGCGCCAGCCACATGCTCGGCGAGATGCTCGACGCGCAGCACCACAACCTCGACCTGATCGCCGCCAACAACGACAAGACCCTGCAGCAGGCGGCGGAGCTGCTGTCGCACGCGCAGAACGTGCACGTGGCGGGCTTCCGCTCGTGCTTCCCGATCGCGTTCACCTTCCACTATGTCTACCGCCTGTTCCGCAGCTCGGTGCAGCTGATCCGCGCCGATGCCGGCACGCTGGAAATGGAGCTGCGCGGCCTGGCGCCCAAGGACGCCGTGGTGGTGGCCAGCTTCGCCCCGTATTCGCAGGAGAGCATCCGCGTGGCCGCGGCCGCGCGCGAGTGCGGCTGCAAGGTGATCGCGCTGACCGACAGCACCGTGTCGCCGATCGCGCTGGCGGCCGACTGCACGCTGCTGTTTTCGGTCGAGAGTCCGTCGTTCTTCCCGTCGATCACGGCCGGCGTGGCCATGGTCGAGGCGCTGGTCGAACAGTTGCTGGCGCGCAAGGGCAAGGGCGCGATCCGCGCGCTCGAGCAGGCGGAAGGCGAGCTGCACCGCACCGGCGCCTACGTGCCCGCCGGCCGCGGCTGAGGGGGATTATTCGAAGGCCTCGTCGCTGGGGCTGGCGTAGGCTTTCTTCAGCGGCTCGCTCATCGGCAGCTCGAAGTTGACCTGCTTGGGCGGCACCGGCGCGGCAAACCACTTGCTGTAGAGCTTGTTGATCTCGCCGCTGCGGATCAGCCCGCTGATGGCGTTGTCGACCACCTGCTTGAAGCCGGGATCGTCCTTGCGCAGCATGAACGCATAGGCCTCGAACGACTGCGGCGTGCCCACCACGGTCCAGTCGGCGGGGTTGGGCGCCAGCGTGCGCGCGCCCGACAGCAGCACGTCGTCCATCATGAACGCGGCCACGCGTCCTGACTGCAGGATCAGGAACGACTCGCCATAGTCCTTGGCGCTCTGGATGGTGATGTTGGCGTGCTTCTCGTCGTTGAGCCGGCGCAGGATGCGCTCCGAGGTGGTGCCGGCATTGGTCACCACCGCCTTGCCCGAGAGGTCGCCGAAGTCGCGCACCGGGCTGCCTTTCTTCACCAGCAGCCGCGTGCCGGCGACGAAGAACGTGGTCGAGAACGCCACCTGCTGCTGGCGCGACTTCAGGTTGGTGGTGACGCCGCACTCCAGGTCGACGGTGCCGTTCTGCACCAGCGAGATCCGGTTCTGCGAGGTCACCGGCACCATGCGCACCTGCAGCGCCGGCACGCCGGTCTCGCGCGTCACCGCATCGATCACCCGGTCGCAGATGTCCTGCGAGAAGCCGATCACCTTCTGGTTGGCGTCGTAGTACGAGAACGGGATCGACGAAGTGCGATGGCCGATGGAGATCGTGCCTGACGACTTGATCTTGCTGAGGGTCGGGCTCGCGGCGACATCGGCGGCATGCGCCGTGCCGGCCGCGCCGCTGCAGAGCACCAGCGCCGCGGCGGCGACCGCTGCGCCCGTGAACCGGCGCGGGGTCGATGAACCGCCGCACGGACGCGTGACTTCTGCTGCTTTCATACAGGCTCTCCTGGGATAGCTTGGTTGGCGTGGGTAGCGCTCAGCGATGCGCCATCGCATCGCCAATGCTAGGCAATCAGCAACAAGTGTTCCATCATGGATAACCATGAAACATATGTATTTTTTCACCGGCGTGGTGAAACGCCCGTTGGGACGGCGGGCGAACGTGCGCGAACGTGGGGCATCGAGGCGCCGGATCCGTGCGGCGGCGCAGCATGGGACTGGCAGGGGCGAGATCTGGCGCGGAACCGCGCCAGAGCGGAAGGTAGTAGGAAGGGCAGCGGAAGGACAGCGGCGGAGGGCGCGCCTGGCACAGCCCTCCGCCGTGGAAACGGCTTACTGGGTGCACTTCTCCTGGTACGCCTGCTGCAGCGACTTGCGCGGACGCTCGCGTTCCAGTTCGGGGATCTGCCGCCCTTGCGCAGTCTCGATGGTCGAGTCGGTGGTACGGTACTCGCGCTTGGGCGCCGTGGCGATCTGGGCGGCCAGCTCGCGGCATTCCGCCGACTCGATGCTGCCCGGCGTCGCGGCGGGATCGGGGCGGTAGGGCGTGGTGCCTTGCTGCACGGCCTCATTGATCGCGGCGGCGGCGGCACCCTGGCCGTCCTGCTTCTGCGCGTGGACGCTGCAGGCCATGGCAAGGGTGGCAACGGCGGCTAGGCGGATCAGGTTGCGCTGTCGGCTCGACATGGTGGCTCCTCGTGGGTGGCTCGTTGGCTTTCGGAAGATGCCAAGCTTAATCGTTCGCGGCTCATCTGGCACTACCGGCATCTGTGGCACTTCCGGCATTCCTGGCCGGCGCCGGCGGCGGGCGCTGCACTAGCGCGCGCGATGCTCGCCTTCGTCGTCGAGCTGCCAGTCGCGCCGCATCACCACATAGGTAAAGGATGCGGACCAGCCGATCAGGATCAGGCCCACCAGCGGCTCGATGGTCGCGATCAGCCGGGTCGCGCCGACCGGGTAGAGATCGCCCAGGCTCTGCGTGGTGAAGGTCTCCAGCGCAAAGTAGGCATAGACCAGCAGCGACGGCTCGCCGTGGCGGGTCGGCATGCCGGGCGCGGTCGATCCCGCCAGCCAGCCGAGGCCGAGCACGTTGTCGGCAAACCAGAAGCCGAACGCGAACACCATCGCCTCCAGGCAGTGGACCAGGATGATGCAGACGATCAGCACGCCGATATTGACGCGCCCGCTCCAGCGCCGCGGATGCAGCGCCGACAGCAGGCGCAGCGCTTCGTAGTGGATGCCCACCACGGTCACGGTCAGCACCGCGGCGCACAGCAGGGCCAGCAAGAAATTTTCGGCAGAGTTTTCCATGCGCAACCGGTTGAGGGGCGGGGGCGTCCGGTACCGGGCGGGCAAAAAAAGACGCCCTCCAACATAACACCGGAAGGCGCGCGGGAAAACCAGCACGGGAACGCAGGCGCAACGGGGCGGCGGCTTACTGGGTCTTGCAGGACAGGCTGACGTACAGGCCGCCGTCCCAGTTGAAGGTGCGGTTGCCGCTGACCTGGACCTGGATGATGTCGTTGGCCGCCACCGGCACCGTGGCCGGCGTCGAGCAGGTCCTGCCCGAGCTGCTCAGATTGCAGCTGGCCGACTCGGTGATGGCGACCGGATTGACCGTCTGCAGCGCCGTGCCGCTGGCCACCCGGTAGGCGGTCACGGTGTACAGCGAGCCCGACTGGGGCGAGCCGGCCAGGGTTGCCGTCATGGTCATGCCGCCCGCGCAGCCGACCGGCATCAGCGCGCCGAAGTATGGGTCGCTACCCTGCAGGTCGAGTCCGCTGCCGGTCATGACATAGGTGCCGTTGCCGCCGGACGATTTGGAGACCGCGAAGTTGGCGGTGTAGATCGTTGCGCCCGCCGCGCCCTGGTCTCCCTTCTCTCCCTGGTCGCCCTTCTCCCCTTGCGGGCCCTGGGCCCCGGTATCGCCGGTAGCGCCAGTAGTGCCGGTATCTCCCTTGTCGCCCTTGTCTCCTTGAGAGCCTTGCGTACCGGTAGCGCCTGTAGCACCGGTAGCGCCGCTATCGCCCTTCTCTCCCTGCGGCCCCGTCGCTCCCGTCGCTCCCGTCGCTCCCGTCGCTCCCGTCGCCCCCGTGGCCCCATCGGCGCCGGCCGGGCCGGCAGGGCCCTGCTCGCCGGTGGCCCCGGTCGCACCAGTGGGACCGGTCGGGCCGGCAGCGCCCACCGGGCCGGTCAGCCCGACCACCGAGATGCCCGCCGGCCAGTTGTCGCCGGTCTTGGGCCCGAACAGCGTGTTGGTGGTGGTGTTGAGGTAGAAGCTGCCCTCGGCGCCATCGGCCGCGGTCGGGTCCGCCGCGCCGTGCAGCAGCGAGGCGCCCGGCGCGCCGGCAACCCCCTGCGGCCCGACCAGCGGCACGCCGGCCGGCCATTCGCCGTTGGCCTTTGGCCCGTACAGCGTCGAGGTAGAAAGATTGAGGTAGAAATCGCCGTCCGAGCCCACGCTCGCGCCCGGCGCATTGATGCCGGACAGGATGGTCTTGCCATTGGCGCCAGCCGGACCCGGCACGCTTTCCGACGGGGAGATGCTGGCCGGTGCCGCATCCCCGCCACCGCCGCCGCAACCGGCGAGCATGAACGCCAGGCACGCGACCGGAATTGCCGCCCGTTTCAGGTGGATGTGTTTCATTGTGAAGCTCCCCGTATATTTTTTTATTTCGCTGTCCGGCTGTTTGCCGGGCGACTTCAATTTATGTTTCGCGGAGGTTCAGAAGAATCGTGCGTTGGCACGGGCTGATTCAGGAATGAAGCGCGCGGCAAGGATGAGGAAAATCACCTCGCCAGCTAATGCAGACGGCTCTAAACATAGCGCCGTTTAAAATGCGCGCGATTCGCGAAATGGTCTTTTTGATTCAGGGAAACCGCCTGCCGGCGTGTATTCCCGCGTGCCTCCGGTGCCTCGGAAAATGGGACCGTCAAACGCACCAGCAGGGCAAAGGCGCTGCTGAAATCAAAAGATGCAGGTTTCGTCCAAACGGCTGAAATCCGGATGAGCCAACCGGATTCGCGTATTTCATGCAAGAAACATTGCGCCCCGATTTACCCCCTGCAGGGGGTATCGCCGGTTTCAGCATCGGCGTCGGCCGGCAGCGGGCATGTTGGCCACGCGGGCGATGCACTATGCTGGAAATTCCACCATCTCCAAGCGGAGGCCGACGTGCGTAAATCCATCCCGATCCTCGCGGCGCTGGTGTTGTGCGGCGCCAGCGGCCTGGCGCTCGCCCACAACTGTCCCAACGAGATGAAGGCCATCGACGCCAAGCTCTCCACCAAGCCGGCGCTGTCGCCCGAAAATGCCGCCAAGGTGACCAAGCTGCGTGCCGACGGCGAGGCCTACCACAAGGCCGGCAAGCATGACGAATCGATGAAGTCGCTGCTGGAGGCCAAGAAGATACTCGGCATGTGACACGGAGCGCTGCACAAAAAATGGAGCCGCCGCGCACCCCGCGCGGCGGCTCTGCTTTGCTGCATGGCCCGGGGCGAGGCGCCCAGGACGGTGTGGATCAGGAGCCCGACCCGACCTGCTGGATCACGCCATTGGGCGCCACCAGGTAATACTCGGCGCCAACCCCCACCCAGCGCGTGCCCTTGCGCGGCGCCGGCAGGTTGTACTGCTTGTAATCGTCGATCACATACTGGCGATCCCTGAACTCGGTCGGCAGGCGATCGCCTTTTTTCCATTGCTGCACCTGCACATACGGCGAGCTTTGCGGGGCTGGTGGCGGCGCTGACGCCGCGGGTTCCGTCATCGGCCGGGGAGTCCGGCCGGTGCCCTGCGCCATGGCAAACGGCGCCGCCAGCACGCTTGCCGCCAGCAGCAGTGCCGGCATCGCTTTCTTGGTATTCATCGTGATCTCCTTGCGTACGGAAAACCGAACTGCCGGAGGATCCGGACAGCACCTTCCAGATTAGTCACAAAAGCGGAAAACGTGGCATCCGTGGCCCGCCAGCCACGCCCTTGCGTTCACAATTGTTTGCCGCGCGGCGGCACCCGCCATGCGCCGCGAGCCCAGGTGCTGGCTAGAATGCGACCTGACGGAAACACTCAGCAGGCCGCGGCGAGCGTCGCGCCTGCCCGGGCGCATGCGCCCCATAATGTTCCCTGGCCATGCCCCTTCGGTCACCGGATGCTGGTCGCGAGAGCTGCCGGCCGCCTGATGCCGCCGCTTGTCCGCGCCCTTGCCGCGGCTTGCAAGCACCCCTGCCAGAGGACGACAAGAACAGGGGACTCTCGTGTTGCAAGACGCTGGTCGACTACTGGCACTGGTCAATCCCGCCATCGCCATCGCATTCTCGCTGTGCTTCGTCACAGCCTGGCGCTATGAGCGCACCCGGCACTACCTGTTGCTGCCGGCGGCCGCGTACTGCATGTATGCGATCGCCATCAGCGTGCAGATCGTGTGGCCGCCGCGTGACGGGGGCGGACAGGCCACGGTGACCGGCCTGCTGTACCTGGGCAGCGGCGTGCTGCTGCTGCGCGGCATGCTGGCGCGCATCGGCGCACGGGTCGATACCTGTGTGCAGGTGGCGTTGCCGCTCGCGCTGCTCGGCGCCATCGCGTGGTTCGACCTGGTGCAGCCGCGGCTGGTGGCACGCATCTACATCCTGAACATCGGCATCGCCATGATCCTGCTGCTGGGCATGCCGGCGCTGGCCCGACTGCGCACGGGGCGCCTGGCGGACCGCATGCTGTTCTGGACCTACCTGCTGTTCGCGCTGCATTTCCTGCCGCGCACCGTGCTGACCGTCGTGCCGGCGGCATCGTACGATCCGGCCAGCTTCACCCGCTCGGCCTATTGGCTGTGGCTGCAGGCCACGCTGGCACTGATGCTGATGGCGCTGGCCCTGGCGCTGCTGGCCGCGGCGGTGCAGGACATCATCGTCGGCCTGCGGCATGAGCGCGACACCGATCCGCTCACGCTGCTGCATACCCGCCGCGGCCTGGCCGCGCTGGCCATGTACCAGATCCCGCCGCCTCCCGGGCAGCCGCTCAGCCTGCTGCTGTGCGACCTCGACCACTTCAAGTTCATCAACGACAACTACGGCCACAGCGCCGGCGACGCGGTGCTGGCGCAGTTCGGCCAGATCATCGCCGGCGGCATCCACCGGCGCGACATCGCGGCGCGGCTGGGCGGCGAGGAGTTCGTCGTGCTGTTGCCGGATACCGCGCCCGACGCCGCGCTGCAACTGGCCGAGCGCCTGCGCCACACGCTCGAACACACGCCGATGACGGTATTACCCGGCGTGCACCGCGTGACCGCCAGCTTTGGCGTGGCGACGCTGCGGCCCGGCGAGGACCTGGATGCGCTGCTGATGCGCGCCGACCACGTGCTCTACGCGGCCAAGAACCGCGGCCGCAACTGCGTCGCCTGGGAGCGGGACGAAGCCTTGCAGGCGCTTGGCGCCCTCGTCTGAGACAGGGCTACAGGCAGATTCCCTCGATGATTGCCATGCCGCGGACGAGGACCGGATCATGGCGACAAGCGCGGCTGGTGGTGGCCCGGAAAACTGGCGTCGAGGGACAGGCGGAGGTCGCCAACGCGGTCCTGCGCCGCCTGCACGGCCCACGCGGCGCCGGCCTCCAGCTCCTGGCAAAGCTGCGCCGCGTCGCGCGCGGCATCGATGTGCGCCAGCGCGCCGCGCATGCGGTGCGCGTGCGTCTGCACCGCGCCCAGGTCGCCGCTGGCGGCAGCGGCAAGCAAGGCATCGAGGTCGTGACGCACGCTCTGTGCCAGCAGCGCCGCATTGGCTTCAGCGTCGTCGCCGGCGCCTGGCGACATCTCCCCGTGCGCCGGCACCAGTGCCTGCAGGCACGCGGCCAGCTCTGGCAACAGCACCGGCTTGACGAGGCAGCGGTCCATGCCCGCCGCGTGGCAGCGGCCGGCTTCGCCATCGCCGGCGTTGGCGGTCAGCGCGACGATGCGCACCGGATTGCCTGTCGCGCGCAGCTGGCGGCTGAGCGCGTAGCCGTCCATGACCGGCATCTGCACATCGGTCAGCACGACGTCGAAGGCCCCTGCCGCACAGGCCGCCAGCCCCTGCGCGCCGTCGCTCGCCAGCTGCACCGTGCAGCCAAGCCGCTCCAGCTGGCCACGCAGCAGTTGCCGGTTGTACGGATGGTCTTCCACCACCAGCACGCGCAGCCCGAGATGCGGCAGCGCAGGCATGGCCTGCGCCGTGTCGGGGCAGGCGGCGCCGCTCGCTGACCGTGCGGCGGTGGCCTGCAACTGTAGTGCCACGAGAAACCGGCTGCCCTGGCCCGGCGTGCTGTCCACAGTGATGTCGCCGCCCATCAGCCTGGCCAGGTGCCTGCAGATCGCCAGGCCGAGCCCGGCGCCGCCGTGCCGGTCCGCGCCTGCGGTATCGCCTTGCGTGAAGGGCTCGAACAGGTGCGCAAGCAGCGCGCCATCGATGCCTGGGCCGGTGTCGGCCACTTCCAGCATCAGCCTGACCGGGAGCGGCGAGGGCTGCGGTTCGTGCCACATGCGCAGCGTGACGCGCCCGTGCGCGGTGAACTTGATCGCATTGCGCAACAAGTTGGCGAGCACCTGCCGCACGCGCAGCGGATCGCCCAGCAGCCACGGCACGCCCGGCTGCAGGTCGCAGTCCAGCGCCACGCCCTTGCGCATGGCCAGCGGCTCCTGTGCGCGCGCCACCGTCTCTGCCAACGCGACCGGATCGAATGGCACAGCTTCCAGGCGCAGCTGGCCAGCGTCGATGCGCGAAAAGTCGAGCAGGTCATCGAGCAGTTGCAGCAGCACGCGCGAGGATGCGGTGATGGTTGCAACCTGCTGGCGCTGCGCCGCGCTCAGCTCGGTCAACGACAGCAGTTCCAGCGTGCCGAGCATGCCGTACAGCGGCGTGCGGATCTCGTGGCTCATCGCGGCCAGCAGGCGCGGGTTGGCGGGGTGGCCCGCGTCGGGCGGTGCGGGGACTGCGCTGTCGTCGTTCGTCGTCATGGCATTGTCCGGGGCTGCATGCCGTTGCGGCTTGCGGAAATATGCCAAGCATAGCGACGCGCGGCCGCGGGCGCATGAACTTCGGTTCGCCCGATTTCCGAACCATCGGGCTTTACCGACACATACTAATGATCCGGCGCGCTGTCGATGTCGAACTCCTGCACCGCCACCGATTCCGGCAACATCACACTGCCGTCGAGCAGCCGCTGGCTCCACTGATCGAGCGCCGCGCGCACGTCGTGGCCGACTCCCGGCCCCAGCGCGAGACGGACCGCTTCGGGAACTTCAAGCCCGAAGCTGCGCACCGTCCCCCACGCCACCTGCCCGCGGACATAGTCGTCGATCGCCCGTTCCACGCACAGCCCGCTGTCGGCGATGGCCGAGGCGATGAACACGTCGGGATGACGCGCGGTCCAGTCGAGCACATTGCCGATCTGGCGCACGCCGGTGGCGCGGCACGCCGCGATGGCGCCGTCGCGGCCGCCGTCGATCATCGCGAACAAGATGTCGGCACCGGCGCGCGCCTGGGCCTCGACGGTGGCAGCCGCGAGCGCGGGATCGTGCTGGTATCCACAGAACGTGGTCAGCACCGGCAGCCCGGGCACTGCGCTGCGCACGCCGTGGACGAAGGCGGCACGGCCTTTCAGGCCCGGCCGCACCTTCTCGCCGGACAGGTGCGCGACCACGCCCGTTTGCGAAGTGAGCGCGGCGAGCACACCCGCCAGGAATGCGGACTGTTCCTGCAGCACCTCGTAGCTGGCGATATTGGCCGACAGCGCGCTGCCCTGCGTGATGACGAAGCGTTGGGCCGGATAGCGCGCCGCCGCGGCGGCAACCGGCACGTCACCCTGGCCGCCGTGCGCGACGATCAGGTCCGGCCGCGCATCGCACAGCGCCAGCAGCGCCTGCGTGCGCGCCCGCGGCGACGGGTCTCCGATCCATGCGATCCCTACGTCGTGCCCCGCCGCGCGGGCGCGCAAGGCGCCGGCATGTCCGGCTTCATTGAAGCTGCCGCGCCCTTGCGGCCCGAACAATACGACCTGGATGCGCGCGCTCATGACAGGCTCGCTCCGGTCGCGGCCACCACCGGGCCCCAGGCCTGCGCCTGCTGGCGCACATACGCGGCGAATTCGTCGGGCCGACGCTGTGCCAGCACGAAGCCCAAGGCTTCAAGGCGGGTGCGCACAGCGGGTTGCTGCAAGATTTCATTCAGGTGATGGTGCAAGCGGTTCACGATGTCTCCGGACAGGTTGGCCGGCGCCGAGACGCCGACGAAATTCTCGGCCACCAGCCCGGCAAACCCGGCTTCGGCCACGGTGGGCAGCTGCGGTGCCTGCGGCACGCGCTGGGTCGCGGTCACGGCGAGCAGGCGCAGCGCACCGGACTGCATCAACGGCAGGTTCTGCGGCAAGGCATCGACGGCGAAGGGCAGCTGCCCGCCCAGCAGGTCGGCGCGCATCGGCCCCGCGCCCTTGTATGGCACGTGCGTGAGCCGCAGCCCGGCCTGCTGCCCGAACAGTTCCCCGACGATATGCGCGACCGATGCCGCGCCGCCGCTGCCGAACGGCACCGGATCGCGCTGCGCGCGGATCCACGCCGCCAGCTCCGGCAGCGTGCGCGCGGGCACGGACGGATGCACCGCGAACACGGTGGGGACCGCGCCGATGTAATGCACATGCGTGAAACTGCGAACCGGGTCGTACGGGCGCCGGCCGGGCAGGAACGGCGAGATGCTCAGCGCGGCTGAATTCGACATCAGCAGCGTGTAGCCGTCCGCCGGCGCCGCGGCAACGGCGGCCGCGCCGATGGTCGAGCCCGCACCCGGGCGGTTGTCGGTGACAAAGGGCTGGCCCAGCCGCTCCTGCAGCGCAGGCGCCAGCAGCCGCGCCACGATGTCGCTGGCGCCGCCCGGCGGGAAGGTCACCACCATGCGCACCGGATGGCGTGGCCACGGCGCGGCGTCGGCGCGCGCCGCCAATGGCAAGGGCAATGGCAGCGACAGCGCGGCGGAAGCGGCCAGGAATCGTCTTCTGGAAATCATGTCAGTTCCTCGGCGGCATCGATGTCACAACCGGTGGCGCAGGCCCACGCCGCCGCCGAACTTGTTGCCATATACGCCCATGAACGCCGGCAGCGCGTAGGCGCCGCTGACACGGTTGAAGTCGAACTCGGCATAGACGCTGGTGCGCCGGGACAAGGCGTAATCGGCCACGCCGGTCAGCATCAGCCGATGGCCGCTGGCAACCGCCTGCCGGTCGTAGCCCGCCGCAAGCGACAGCGCCAGCGCCGCGGTTGCCTGCACGGTGGCGCCGCCGGTCAGTACATGGTTGCGCGTCGGGCTCAGGTGGTAGCGGTTGTCGAGATAGCCGAGCGCGAGCTTGACCGGGCCCAGCTGCGTGCTGCCGCCGATGCCCCAGATCGTGCGGCGCTCTTCGGTACTGGCGGCATTGGTGCTCTGGAACAGCGCGCCGATGTCGACACTGCGCGTGGTCCATGCCAGCGCCAGGCCGCGGCTGCTGTTGGCCGGGATATCCCCTGGCACTTCGCCGAAGGTGTAGTGCCCCGCCGCCGACAGCGCGCCCCACTTGCCGGCGTACTTGACCATGTTGTCCTGGCGCGGCCCCGTATAGCCGTTGAGGATGGCGACGGCATCGAGGTTCGGATGCCCGTACGGCTGGAAGCGGAAGGTGGCGTCATAGGCCGTGGTGAACTGGCGGCCGAAGGTCAGCGTGCCGAGCGTCTCATGCTGCAGGCCGGCATACGATTGCCGCCCGAACAGCCGGCCGTTGCCCTGCGTGCCGACCTGCCCGTAGTTGGTGGTTGCGGTGCCCTGCAGCGACATGCCGGTGGAAAGGTCGAAGCCGCTTTCCAGGTTGAACAGCGCGGACCAGCCACCGCCGAGCGCCTCCGTGCCGCGCACGCCCCAGCGCGAGCCGCTGAAATAGCCCTCGCTCAACTCCGCCAGGCGCTGGTCGCCGCGGTTGTTGTCCGAGTACCGGACCATGGTGTCGAGCAGGCCATACAGCGTGACCGACTGGGCCTGTGCAGGCGTGGATACGCTGGCGGCAACAACTCCGGCAAATGCGCCAGCCAATGCGCCGGCAAATGCGCCAGCGAGCCCGCCGGCACGCGCCCGCGGCATGGCGCGACCGCGCCTCGTTGTTCGGACTCCCTGACGGACCATCTGACGTCGACCTCCATTTTGCATACAAAGTTAGGACGCAAAATATAGAGGCGCGGACAACCATCCGCATACGAATGTGTCCGCATGACGTCATGCGGTTTCTGCCGCGCCGGGGATGACGCGGCATCTGCAAGCGCTCAGGTTGTTCCCAAGCGCTCGCGCGTGCGCCGGGCCACATCCTTGGCCCACGGGAACGCATCCCAGTAGCGCCGCGCAAACTGCTCGATCTCGTCGCGCTGCGTCAGCGACAGGCCGATCATGTCGAGCCCCTCCAGGAACATGCGGCGATGCCGTGCCGACAGCTCGAACGGGAAGTCGCCCACCGGCGTGCGCACCTGCATGGCCTCGACATCGATGTGGATGGCGTTGGCGCTGTCGGCATCGACCGCGTTCATCAGCCGTTCGATCACCTCGCGCGGCAGCATCACCAGCAGCAGCCGGTTGTTCATCGCATTCGAGTAGAAGATCTCGCCGAAGCTGGGCGCGATCACGGCGCGGATGCCGAATTGCTGCAGGCCCCATACGGCATGCTCGCGGCTGGAGCCGCAGCCGAAATTGGCGCCGCCGACCAGGATGCTGGTGCCGGCGTACTCCGGCCGGTTCAGCACGAATTCCGGGCGCCGCGCGCCGGTGGCGTCGAAGCGGTGGTCATAGAGAATGCCTTCGGCGAGCCCGGACTTGTCGATACCGCGCAGGAACTGCTTGGGAATGATCTGGTCGGTGTCGAGGTTCTCGAAACGGATCGCGGCGGCTTTGCCGGTGAGGCAGGAAAGTTCAGGCATGGGACAGCTCCAGCTTGCGGACGTCGGTGATCGCGCCGGTAATGGCCGCCGCGGCCGCCATGGCCGGGCTCATCAGGTGGGTGATGGCACCGCGTCCCTGCCGGCCTTCGAAATTGCGGTTGGTGGTGGAGGCGCAGCGCACGCCGTCGGCGAGCACGTCGTCGTTCATGGCCAGGCACATCGAGCAGCCGGGCTGGCGCCATTCGAATCCCGCGGCGGTGAGGATGTCGGCCAGCCCTTCGCGCTCGGCCTGCGCCTTCACCGCGCCCGATCCCGGCACGACCATGGCACGCACGCCCGCAGCGACGCGCTTGCCGCGCACCACGCTCACGACCGCGCGCAGGTCTTCGATGCGGCCATTGGTGCATGAGCCGATGAAGACGTGCTGGATCGGCGTGCCGGCAAGCGTCGCGCCCGGCTGCAGGTGCGTGTAGGCCAGCGCGCGCTCGACCGCGCGCTGCTCCGCCTCGTCGATCTGGTCTTCAGGGAACGGGACCTGGCCCGACACCGGCAGCACCTGGTCGGGGCTGGTACCCCAGGTCACGTGCGGCTCGACCTGGCTCGCGTCGAAGACGTATTCCATGTCGAACTGCGCGCCGGCGTCGCTGTGCAGCGTCTGCCAGTACTGCAACGCGGCGTCGCGCAGCGGGCCATCAATATCCGGCGCGCGGCGCAGCACGTAGTCGATGGCGGCCTCGTCCGGCGCAATCAGCGCACCGCGCGCGGCGGCCTCGACCGTCATGTTGCACAGCGTGAAGCGGGCTTCGATGCTCAGGTCGCGGATGGCCGTGCCGCAGTACTCCACCACGTAGCCACGCGCACCCTGCGCGCCGATCGCACCGATGATGCGCAGGATCAGGTCCTTGGCAGTGGTGCCGAGCGGCAGCTTGCCGTCCACGCGGATGCGCATGGTCTTTGCCATCCGGTAGACCAGCGTCTGCGTGGCCAGCACGTGCTCGACCTCGGACGTGCCGATGCCAAAGCCCAGCGCGCCGAGCGCACCGTAGGTGGTGGTGTGGCTGTCACCGCAGATCACCACCGTGCCCGGGCGGATCATGCCGTGCTCGGGCGCCACCACGTGCTCGATGCCCTGCAGCGTGTCGTTGGTGTCGAACAGCGGGATCGCGTGCCGGTCACAGTTGCTGCGCAGGTTGGTGGCCTGCAGCGCCGACGCCGGATCGGCGATCACGCGGATCGCGCCGGGGTGCGTGGGGATGATATGGCTGACCACGGCCACGTTCTGCCCCGGCACCAGCACGCCGCGCCCCTGCTCATGCAGGCCGGCGAAGGCCTGCGGGCTGGTGTATTCGTTCATCAGGTGCAGGTCGCAGTACAACAGCACGTTGTCGTCGTCGATCCTGGCGACGGTATGGGAGTCGACCAGCTTCTGGTACAGGGTCCGGGGTGTCATGGCAAAGGCCTTGGTAATGCTTGGTGATGGTATGACGGTCATTCCGCGGTGATGCCGCGCTGCTTGATCAGGTTGGCCCACACTGGCATTTCTTTCTCCAGCCGCTGCCGGGCGGCCGCGGGCGTGCTCGGCGTCGGCTCGAAGCCTTCCTTGAGCATCCGGTCACGCGTGGCCGGCGTCGCGAGCGCGGCGTTCAGCGCGGTGTTCAGCTTGTCGATGACCGGCTTGGGCGTGCCCGTCGGCGCGAACACCATGAACCAGGTCTCGAAGTTGTAGCCAGGCAGGCCGGCCTCCGCCGCCGTCGGCACGTTCGGCAACTGCGCGGAACGCCTGGAACCGGTCACGGCCAGCGCCTTGAGCTTGCCGCCCTGCACATGCTGCTGGGCCGCCGACACCACCGGGAAACTCATGTCGACCTGGCCGGCAATGGTGTCGACCAGCGCCGGACCGCCGCCGCGATACGGCACGTGGACGATCGACACGTTGGCCACCGACTTGAACAGCTCCGCCGACATATGGAAGGTGCTGCCGTTGCCGGCCGAGCCGTAGGTCATCTTGCCCGGCTGGGCCTTCGCCGCGGCGATCAGCTCCGGCAGCGTCTTCGCCGGGATGTTGTTGTTGACCACCAGCACGTGCTGCGAGCTGGCGACCATGCCAATCGGCGCAAGGTCCTTCAGCGTGTCGTACGGCATGCGCGGGAACAGGCCGGGGTTGATCGCCAGCGACACCGTCTGCAGGCCGATGGTGTAGCCATCGGCGGGCGCCTTGGCGACGGCGTCGACACCGATGTTGCCGCCGGCGCCGGCGCGGTTCTCCACCACCATGGTGCCGCCGAGGCTCTTGGCCCAGGCATCCGCGACCAGGCGCGCGGCGATGTCGGCGCTGCCGCCGGGAGCATAAGGCACGACCAGGCGGACCGGGCGCTGGGGATAGGACTGGGCGGCGGCGGTGCCAGCGGTGGCGGCGAAAGCCGCGGCGCAAGCCATCAAGGCCGTCAGGCGGACAAGTTTCACGGGCGTCTCCTGTGGGATGAATTGTTGTGGAAACGATCGTATCATTGCCCCGGAGAAACATAATTCAGACTCCGTTACTTCTTTAGTTCCTGTAATTCAGCAATGGACAACTTTTCCGACCTGGCCTTCTTCCAGTGCATCAACAAGCACGGCAGCCTGGCCGCCGCCGCGCAGGAGCTGGGCGTGACGCCGCCCGCGGTCAGCAAGCGGCTGGCCGCGCTGGAGGCGCGGCTGGGCGTGCGGCTGCTGCACCGGACCACGCGGCGCATCAGCCTGACGCCGGAGGGCGAAAGCTACCTGGTCGAAGGCGCGCGCATCCTGGCGGAAATGGAAGCGCTGGAACGCGCCATCGCCGGCAGCAGCAGCACGCCGCACGGCCTGCTGAAGATCGGCGCAACGCTGGGTTTCGGTCGCCGCCATATCGCGCCCGCGCTGTCGGCGTTCGCACGCGCGTTCCCCAGGATCGAGGTGCAGCTGCACCTGAGCGAACGGCCGCTGAACCTGGTCGAACAGGGCCTGGACGCTCTGATCCATTTCGGCGAGCTGCCCGACGTGCGGCTCACCGCGCGGCTGCTCGCCAACAACCGCCGCCTGCTGTGCGGCGCGCCGTCCTACCTGCAGGCCGCCGGCGAGCCGGCGAACCCGCGCGAGCTGGCGCGGCACAACTGCATCTTCATCCGCGAGGCGGACGAAACCTTCGGCACCTGGCACCTGCGCAACGGCGCCCAGCAGGAAACGGTCAAGGTGCGCGGCACCATGAGCACCAACGACGGCGAATCGGCGCTGGCGTGGGCGCTGGACGGGCAAGGGCTGCTGGTGCGGTCCGAATGGGACGTGGCCGAGCACCTGCGCAGCGGGGCGCTGCGCCGCGTGCTGCCGCAGTGGCAGCTGGCGCCGGCGGATATCTACCTGGTGTTCCCGGCGCGCAACCACCGGCCCGACAAGGTGCGGGCGCTGGTGGATTTCATGCTGGAGCGGTTTGCCGGGCACCGCTCGCGGGGGCCGGGGGGCGCGGACAGCGCGTGGTAGCGCCGTCGCCTGGAACTTCCACGGCACTCCGGCACGGAAGGTCCTCGGATCCGTGGGGTGGATATGGTGGTCGTTGATGCCGGCAGGCGTGCCGCCGGCTGCCGTGCCCCGCCTTATCCGGCGAACCGGTAGCCCAGCCCCACTTCGGTCAGCAGGTGTACCGGCTGCGCCGGGTCCGCTTCGAGCTTGTGGCGCAGGTGTCCCATGTAGACCCGCAGGTACTGGCTGCTCTCCGACTGCGCGGGGCCCCACACCTCGCGCAGCAGTTCGCGGTGCGTCATGACCTTGCCGCGATGCGCGATCAGCACCGCCAGCAGCCGGTACTCGATCGGCGTCAGGTGCACCGCCTGCCCGCCGCGCGTGACCACGCGGTTGGCGAGGTCGACGTGGACGTCGCCGAACTTGACCTGGCTGGAACCCTGCGGATTGGCCCGGGCATGCCGGCGCAGCAGCACGCGCAGGCGCGCCACCAGCTCGGCCACGCCGAAGGGCTTGGTCAGGTAATCGTCGGCCCCCGCGTCCAGCGCGCCGACCTTGTCGGCCTCGCCGCTGCGCGCGGACAGCACCAGGATCGGCACGGCGGTCCACGTGCGCATCTCGCCGATCAGCTTGAGCCCATCGCCGTCCGGCAGGCCAAGGTCGAGGATGACCAGGTCGGGCTGGCGCGTCCCGGCCTCGATCAGGCCGCGCTTGAGCGACTCGGCCTCGTGCACCGTGCAGCCCTCGGCCTCCAGCGTCAGGCGGACGAAACGGCGGATATGCGGTTCGTCCTCGACGAGCAGGATCGTGGGCGAGAAATCGAACGGCATCTATGCCTCTCCTTGCCTGGTTGGCGACAGCTCTGGCAGTTCGGCCGGCTCGGGCTCGATCGTGGGCGGGTTGCCGCGCGGCAACGCGATGGTGAAGCGCGCGCCGGTGCCCTCGTCGGGACGTTCATGCTCCCCATGCCGCTGCGCAGGTTCCACCCAGATGCGCCCGCCATGCGCCTGCATAATGGCATCGCACACGGCCAGTCCCAGCCCGACGCCTGCGGTAGCAGACTCGCGCTCGCCGCGCGTGAATTTCTCGAAGATCTGCCGCTCCCTGCCCCGGGGTACGCCGGGTCCGTCGTCCTCGACCACGACCCGGATCTCGTCGCCCTCGGCCGCCGCGGACAGCCGGATCTGGGTGCCTGGCGGCGTGTACTTGGCGGCATTCTCCAGCAGGTTGCACAGCACGCGCTCGAGCAGCACGCCATCGCATTCCACCAGCGGCACCTGCGACAGATCGGCCACGGCGACACGGTGGCGCGCCAGCGCATCGCGCATCGCGGCCAGGCTCGCGCCTACCAGCTCCTCGACCGACTGCCACTCGCGCCGGATGTGCACGTCGCGGCTTTGCAGCCTGGCCATGTCGAGCAGGTTGACCACCATGGTGCGCATGCGGCGCGCCTGCTCCAGCATCGCGGCGACGGTCTCATCCAGCGGCGGGGCCAGCTGTGGCGTAACGCGCTGCATGGTTTCCGCCATGCCGATCAGGCTGGTCAGCGGGGTACGCAGGTCATGCGAGACCGCGGCCAGCAGCGAACTGCGCAGGCGCTCCGACTCCATCGACAACAGCGCCTGCTGCGCCACCTCGACATAGTGCAGCCGCTCGACCGCGATCGCGATCAGCGTGCAGAACACGTCGGCCTGCCGGCGCAGCGCGGGCTGCGCGAATGCGTGCGGCACCGCGGGCTCCACGGCGAGCACGCCGCGGGTCCGCATCGGCGCCTTCAGCGGCAGGTACAGCACCGTGCTGCCCGGCAGCGTGTTGGTGCCGGTGCCGGCGGGCTGGCCATGGTGGAAGACCCATTCGGCCAGCACGCGGTCGATCGAGTCGGTGTGCCCGGCGCTGCTTCCCATGCTGCGCGGCGGGCTGGCATCCGACACCGGCGGCAACAGCCGCCCGTCCTCCGAGACCAGGAAGAAGGCCGAGCTGGCATCGAAGGCGGCGCGCAGGAAGCGGCTGCCGATCGCGACGATCTGTTCGGGCTGCAATGCCGCCGAGAGTTCTCGCGCCAGTTCGTACAGCGTGCGCGCATCTTCCTCGCGCCGCACCGCCAGCCGCGCCTGCTCGCGCAGCCCCGCGGTCAGCTGGCCGACTACCAGCCCGACCGACAGCAGCACCAGGAAGGTCAGCAGGTACTGCACGTCAGTGACGGCGAAGGACAGCCGCGGCGGCACGAAGAAGAAATCGAACGCCGCCACCGCCAGCACCGACGCCAGCGCCGCCGGCCCGCGGCCATGGCGCAGCGCCACGCCGACCACCGCGACCAGGAACAGCATGACGATGTTGACCACTTCGAACCACGGCAGCGCCAGCGCCGACAGCAGCGTCGCGCCCGCGCACCATGCCACGGCCCAGGCGTAGTCCTTGCGCCTGGCGCCATCGGTGCTTGCCGAGGTTTCCGTTTCGTCGATGCCGTGGCGTGGACGGAGATCGGCGCGCGTCATGTCGGCGGCCACGCGGATGATATCGATCTCGGGGCAGCCGCGCGCCAGCGAATCGGCAAAGCTGGCGCGGCGGCCGGGCAGCCCACCCGGGCCGCTGACGAGCGGCGACAGCACCAGGCCCAGCAGCGCCCGCGCACGCTCTACCGGCGAGCCGCCGCGGCGCCAGTCCGCCGGCGCGCGGCCGAGCACGACCTTGGTCAGGTTATGGCGGCGCACGTAGCCCGCAATTGCCTGCACCATGTCGTTGCCAGCCAGCGTCTCGGTCCGCGCGCCCAGTTCCTCGGCGAGGCGCATCGCGGCCTGCAGGCGCAGCCTGGCCGTATCGGATAGCGGCGCCAGACGGGGCGTCGCCACCGTCACCATGTGCCAGTCGCAATCGAGCTGCCCGGCGAGCCGGCGCGCGCTGCGCACCACCTGCTCCGCATCGTCGCCGCTGCCGATGCAGGCGAGCACCGCCTCGCGCGTGCGCCAGACCGCCTGCACGGCTTCGGACTGGCGCCAGGCGCGCACATCGTCGTCGATACGATCCGCGGTGCGGCGCAGCGCCAGTTCGCGCAGCGCGATCAGGTTGCCCTTGCGGAAGAAATTCCGTGCCGCGTGGCGCGCCTGCTCGGGCAGGTAGACCTTGCCCTCTTTCAGCCGGCGCAGCAGTTCATCGGCCGGCAGGTCGACCAGCACGACCTCGTCAGCGGCGTCGAAGACCGTGTCGGGCACGGTCTCCCACACGCGGATGCCGGTGATGCCGCCGACGGCCTCGTTCAGGCTGTCGAGGTGCTGCACGTTGACCGTGGTCCACACGTCGATGCAGGCCGCCTGCAGCTCCTGAATGTCCTGCCAGCGCTTGGGATGGCGGCTGCCCGGCGCGTTGGAATGCGCCAGTTCGTCGACCAGCACCAGCGCGGGATGGCGGGCCAGCGCCGCGTCCAGGTCGAACTCGCTCAAGACCCGCTCGCGGTACGGCACTGCTTTCATCGGCAGGCGCTCGATGCCGTCGATCAATGCGTCGGTTTCCGCGCGGCCGTGGGTCTCGACCACGCCGATGACGGCATCGATGCCCTGCGCCGCCGCCGCGCGCGCTGCGGTGAGCATGGCAAAGGTCTTGCCAACGCCCGCCGACGCGCCGAAGTAGACCCTGAGCTTGCCGCGCGCGGCCCGTGCGGTTTCGGCCTGCACCTGCCTGAGCAGGTCATCCGGATCGGGGCGTGCGCCCGCGGCGCGGAGTTCGGTATCAGGCATGGGAAAGTTCGCGTCCCATGCTAGCAGAACGGCCGCCTGCCACACGCACGGCGATGGCAAATGGATGGCGCCCTGCGGCGCGGCGCGGCGAAGGCGATCAATACGATCAGGAAGATCCCGATCACGGCATGGCATCCTTGAGTGAGTCCTGGCATGCAGCTTACCGGCAGGGTCGTAAAAACCGGGTAGAAAGGGAGCGGGTCGGCATAAAGAACGTATAAAGATCGCACCCGGCCGGCGAGTCAGTTGCCTGCCCCCGATATTTTGACTATATTCGAAATATGGAAACCGACAAAGCCCTTGAAGCGCTTGCCGCGCTTGCACACGCCATCCGGCTGGCCGTATTCCGCTTGCTCGTGCAGGCGGGTCCTGAAGGCCTGCCCGCAGGGCGCATCGCAGAACTCATGGAGATGCCGCCCTCGTCGCTGTCCTTCCACCTGAAGGAGCTGCACCGGGCTGGCCTGCTCGCCAGCCGCCAGGAAGGGCGCTCCATCATTTACGTGGCTCAGTTCGAAACCATGAATGCCCTGCTCGGATACCTCACGGAGAACTGCTGTGGCGGCAATCCGTGTTCTCCGGTTTCCAGCTGTTCCGTCACCTCTGGGTCCATGGAGCATGACCGCACCTGATACTCCATAAGCTACTGACATAAAAAAACCCCGCGCACAGGCGGGGTTGGTGTCACGGTTCTGCGTTAGGCAAACTCAGAACGGTTCTGTTGCGCAATGGCGTAAACATTGACCGCAAACCGGCATGGATGGTGGCTTTGGGAGAGATGCGACCCGGCAATCGTAAAGATTGAGGATCGTGGGGGCCCAGGCTAGGGCCGGAGATCGATGCGCGATGCGCTGGAGTGGGATCATTCTCCTACACATTCATGCAGGATGGCGGAGCGAATGCTCACCAATTTTGCGTAGCTTTCTCGGGAGCCGTATAAAGCACTCTGACCAGATGGCAGAATATTTCTGTTTCCTGCCGGAATGGAGCGTCCCGTGTCACACACTCGACATCAGCCCGTCCAGCACGGCTCGGACGGTCTAGCCTTTTCGGTTCAATGGATCCAGGGGGCGATCCAGATCCTCGATGCTGAGGCCGCGTTGCAGGCACTGATTGGTAATACGTTGCCAACGCTCCAGCCAAGACGCTTCGAGTTGTTCATACCATCGGATCTTTGCGCGCAGCCTCTCCACCGTTTGATCGAGGTACGCGATTTCATCGCGGCGCGTTCGCGACCGGGACTTCTGTCCGCGATCGGCCAACGCTCGCTTCGCTTCCTGATAGGCGTGCACGATTTCAGGGTGACGGCTGAGCGCTTGCCGGCTGTATCCAGAGAACGCTTCGATACGCCACCAGGTCAGCTGCGTACCAAGCTCCCTTCCTTGCCATCGCTCAAGCTCGGCAATGATTCCTGCCTTCCTTTGCTCACTAATCTTTGCACTCGCGCGGATGCGTGCCGGCATTTCCAGACTCCTCCACGTATTGCACCAGATCAGCTTGATGGAATCCTATCGTTGCTAGCTGCTTCATCAGCTGATCATATCGAGTCGCAATGTGCCGATACCAATCCGATTGCATCAAGGATCGCGACCTCGCACGCGCCGTCACCGTATGCAGACTGACATATGCCACAGCCGCCTGCCTCTTCAATTCATGCACTCTCGCCTCTTCGCCCTTGATCCAAAGGTAGTCATCACACTTCGCCGTGCATTGCAAATGCCGCTCGCAGGGCGACATCTGGAAGTCGTGGACGCATAGTCCCGGTCCCACGTCGTGGACCGCCTTAATGCGCGCTGCCAGGAATGTCTTTTCCACTTCAAGCGGGAGGGCTTTGGCCACCTCAACGATACCGCCCGCCAACTTGCCTTCCAGAACCTCCTTAACCACCTGCGCCGCGCGCTGGGCAGTCGTCAGATGTTGATAGGCTCTCGTGTCTGCCTCATGCTTTCGCCCGAACCATTTCGTTTGCACGAGATCCGGCGCCCCACCTTCGTCCAGCAGATGGTTCAAGAAGTGCCGGAGTCCATGCGATCGCAAACGCAGTACCAGGCCATCTTCACCCGCAAGCCCATACCGCTCGAACGCCGACCGAATGGCGGGCCGTCCGGCCAGGAAGTCCTGCACGTTCTGATCGGACACCAGCCGGGCCGCATATGTGAGCGTTGTCCGTGTCCCGCGATGGAGCTGGTTCGCATAGACGACGCACAGCGCTTGGTGGAGCTTGAGTCCTTGACCGGCGGCCCCCGGGATCACCGGTCCGAACCAATGGTCTTTTTCAATGCCTCTGCACAGCGCGTCGCGATCTACGCGTAGCCGTCGATCCACGATCTCGAAGGGAATCGCGCGGGCCCGCAGGAATTGCGCAAGATTCGAACTGTTCAACCCTAGAACAGCTCGCAGGTCACGCGTGTATAGAACTTTGGGAAGCGCGTTCCTCGGCATCAGAGATCCGCGGCGGCTGGCTTGCAAAGCAACCTGTCGCGGCCCAGCGGTTGCCTCGCGCAGTTCCGCCACTGCAGCCTCCACTAGATCCACCGTCTCGGACAGTAATGGCTTGGAATGCCATTCGACCATCACGTCGTCAGCGCGACCTTTCAGCCTCGCATAGCGCAGGTTCCGACTGCCATCCTGCGCGACGGAGATCGGATTCACCGGCAGCGTCAGCATCTCGCCAACTCTCAGGCCCGTACACGCCATGATCGTGGCGATCAGAATCAGTATGCGGTCCGCGGCGCCCGCGTCGTCCAGGTGTTCGGCTCGAGGGATCGTCTGGTAGAGCCACCCAAGCGCCCGGATCGCTTCTTCTTTGGGCAACCTGTCCGGTACCTCAGTCGGAGTGTCCCCGATCCTATCGGGGGTTAATGACCGGGGCCGCGCTTTCCGCCTACAACGCCAGTCCAGCCTCACCCGGCTGAGCCGGTATCGGTCCAACATATCGGCGAACTCCTCCATGTGGCCAAGAACCTTGTATGCGGATGTCTCCCGTTCCTTTCGGAGAACCATGGCCGCCGCCCGATCCAGATCATCTTTACATAATTCGCTGAGTTGACGCCCCGGCCTTCGGATTGCTTCGCAGACGTAGCGCGTAGCGCGGATGAACACGCTGTGGCTTCCCACAGACTGACCTCGCTTTTGATGGCGCATGCATACAAGCGCCTTGACCAGCTCCGCGAAGGCCTCTGGCAGCGGCTCGCCCACACCCTTGGCCACTTGCCTGTGCTGCGTGAATGGCAGTCGCAGTCCGCGGGCATTTGCCTTGTATGCTCGCGTTCGGTGTTCATAGGCCGCCGAGACATCCCAGACCGCCGCTGCCCAATCGACGTCACCGAACGGCATCAACGCTTTCGCCTTGCCGATCAACTGTTTTGCGTTCTCGACCCAGTCATCGCCTGCGAGTACCTCCGGGCGGCCGACGGCCGCCATGGTCTTACGCCTGCCCGCCGTTCCGTTTGCCATGGTGAGCCACCAGTTGAACAACCTCTGCTACTGCGTAGATCACCTCATCCATCTGTACTGACAGTCGCGTGCCGAGCCGACCACGGCGATCTTCTCTGCCTTTGAGTAGCGCATCTAGTACGGCTTGGTGATCAGCCTCAAGGTACGGCTGGAACTTGGGGCACACGTAGCAGGAGAATGGTGGGTCCAGCAAGCAGCGCGGTGACTGGCCGCATGCGCCAATCTCCACTGGATCCACCGCTTCCGTGTCGCCGACGAAGCGGACTCGCTTTTCCTGGCTCACCTCCTTCGCCACTTCCGAGTCTGCTCCGATGGGCGCCCCTTTGAACAGCTTCATAAGAGGGCCGAGTCGCAGAGCTGCGGCGCGATCCATAATGCGGGTCAGCCGCTCTCCCTTCAAAGCGTAGTAGACCCGCACATGTTGCGTATCGGAGTGGTCCAACATCGTGGCGAGTACGGTCTTGGATGCGCCAAGCTCCACCATCGTCGTCGCGAAGGTGTAACGCAATCGGCGCGAACTCAGTCGAAGCAGCCGCCCTGTTCGAGGCGATACGATCGCCATTCGTGTTGCGAACGCCCGTATAAGTGACAGAAACTCCTTTCCCGTCATGTGGTGCGCGTACTCTTCAATACCGGTACCGGCTCGCCACGCGTCCGCACTGGCGCGCATAAATAGCGGTCGCGGATACCCTTTGCAATCGATACTCGCGTTGGCCGCCAGCAGATCCCTCATCAACTGCAATAGCTCGTTGCTTACCCGCTCTTCCACGAATTGTTGACGTGCTCCTATCCCCCACTTTTTGATGCGAGGGATGGCCAATATCCACTGTGGCGGCACATCGAACGCTGCTAACTGGTTGGACAGGTCCTCTTCCCTCAGGAGGCAATAATTTGATGGATTCCGACCATAAGCGAGGCTCAACGCTACCGCGGCACGCTGCATCACATGCGATCGCTCCTGCGAGCGGTCACTCGCCAATGCCGCTCGCAAGACGGTTACCTCGGTGTCCCAGAGCGGCCCGCGTTCTTCGTCCTCCATCTCCACGGCCAGCAAGGAAGAGCGCGTGGGCACAGGAACCTCGTCTAGCTCGAGCGCGAACTGCTCATCGAACCCCAGACATGGCAGCATTGTTGCCGACCAACGATACCAACTTCGCAGAAGGTAGAACTCGTCCATCGCCTTCCCGGTCCGCAGCGCGCGAACGGCTGCCTCGACATGCCTGCGCAGGGCACCCTTCAGATCGTCTGCCTCCGCCGTCGACGCCAAGGCTTGCCATTGCTCCAATAGCAACCGTGCCTGAGTACCATTGTCAGAGGACCTTCCTCTCAGGGCGCCAAGCACAGTAGTCAGCGCGTTCAGCACACTCCATCCCGCTTGCTGCGTCATAAGCATCGATGCCCATCGCCGCAGCGCGTAGCCCACGATGATGCTTCCGTCCGACTGCCTCGCCCAGTCAAACGCCGCATGGAAGGTCGGGACGTTGAACTTCCAGTACGTTCCACTCATTTCCATGCGACGGCCATCTCGATCGATGACGTAGCTCGGCAACGGCGGGAGTTTGTTTTGGCGCAGCAATGACATGATGGCGCGGTTGACTTCGGAGTTGGTCATTCGATATCCGAAGTCAATGCATTAAAGATCGTGGACTGGTATTCAAGGCTGAGTTCACAAGACTCTCGCCGGATTGCATGCCAAACGTACGGCCGGATGGAGTCCGACGAACGCCAACCAAAGAAGTACATCATGTGCTTCTCGATTCGCTCCTCATCCAGGCCGGTGCGTAGCGCTTGCGCACGGAAGTTCGTCGCGCACGTGCTGCGCAGGCAGTGAGGATGCAGATCGCGGAATTCCGCGTGCGCTGCGCCCACCTGCGTGACCAATCCATTAACGCGAGCCAGGCTCATCGGCGTCCCATTCCGGCTCAGGAACAGAAACGGACTTTTGTCTGCACCCGGTACCTCTCGACGGATTCGACAGATATAGGCGTTCAACAGTCCAGCCAGCGCGCGATCGCAAGGCAACTGTCGCGACTCCGTCTTCACCTGCGGTTCGTTGCGACGAGGATCCCTTGCGTCGTCAGGCGAGCGCTCGACCCTGATCTCCGGAATGGCTCCGGATAGCATGCAGTCCCCAACCCGCAGTTTTAGGATTTCACCCCGCCTGATACCCAGCAACAACAGCACTAGGACGATGAGGTAGTTGCGATCCTGATACGGCGCCTTCCACGGATTTTTATCATCACCAGGACGGCAGATGCTCAGAAGACGATTCACCCCCTCCGCGGACAGCGGAGAGGCATGATGCACTGAAGCGGCACGTCTTGGCCCTGCCGTGGCAAAGGTGTGCTGCATCGTCGTCAGTCGCTCCCTGATATCGCTCAGTTCCGGGCAACCGGTCGGCAAACGCCCCATGGCGCCTTCCAGATGCCAACGAATGAACTGCATGACGACCTGCAGACGCTGCGCTACGGTAGTCGGGGCCACGACCAGCCGGCGCACTGCTGCTCGCGACTGGAAGTTGCGTCGTAACCAAGGATAGAGTTGACCGGCAATCTCGTCCGGTGAGAGGCCCTCGCCGGCAATCAGTCTCGCCTGCAGCGGAATGGAATGCTGATCCGCCCACAGCCACAACAGCCCGAGGACCTGCAGTGTTTTGGACAGACTGTTGGCTGACAGCCGCGGACGCAGCCGCAGAATCGCATATTCGTTGATCCAGCTGATGGGATGCCGGTCGGCGTCCAGTAGGATCGGGAAGCGCTCGCCATCCGGATGCCGGACCGTCACCACATGGAATCGGGCATGCATTGGCGCTCCTTCGGCCGACGCGTCCCAATTACCGTAGATGGAATGGTCGCCTCCCGCCTCGGCGAATCGCCGACCGTGCCGGAGCAGTTCGTAAGGCTGAGCTCCCATGTGTGTCACAGTGGTGATTCTGTCGTCGCAGCCTGCCAAGGAGGATCCACATGGAACCGACCACAGTAGCCATCGATCTGGCCAAGCACGTTTTCCAAATTCATTTCGTTGAGCCAGACACTGGCACGATTCACAGCAAAGCCATGAGGCGCGCTCAGCTGTTGCCGTTCTTCACAAACCGACCGCCATCCCGCATCGTCATGGAGGCCTGTGGCAGTGCGCATTACTGGGCACGGAAGTTGTCTGCACTCGGGCACGATGTCCGGCTTATTGCGGCCCAGTTCGTGCGGCCGTTTGTCAAATCCAACAAGAACGACACCGCAGACGCCGCAGCAATCTGGGAGGCAGCGCAACGCCCAGGAATGCGGTTTGTGGCCGTCAAGACGGAGGAACAGCAAGCCATGCTGGCGCTCCACCGCATGCGCCAGCAACTTGTACGCTTTCGCGTGATGCAGGTGAACCAGTTGCGCGGACTATTATATGAGTTCGGGGTGGTGCTGCCACAGGGGCGCCGCACGGGGATCGCAGCTGCCAAGATCGCCTTGGCTGATCTGGCAGACCAGTTGCCTGCGATGCTAACGGATGGCTTGCAAGACCAACTATCTCGGCTGCTCGCGCTCGACGAGCAGATCCAACGGATTGAGCAACGCATTATGGAATGGCGCCGCTGTGACGAAGCGTGCCGCCGTATCTCCGACATCCCGGGGGTTGGCCTGTTGACAGCCACTGCCGCAGTCGCCGTCATTGGGAATGCCCGCACCTTCAAGTCCGGACGAGAATTTGCAGCCTATCTTGGACTTGTGCCTCGACAGAGCGGCTCCGGCGGCAAAGTCAAACTGGGCGGCATCAGCAAGCGGGGCGACGTCTATCTCCGCACCTTGTTGATCCACGGGGCACGAGCCGTAATTTCGCGAGCGCGTCATTTGCCAGACCACTTTATATCTATGCTGGCGCGGCGACCGAAAAACGTTGTGGCCGTCGCGCTGGCCAACAAGATGGCGAGAATCATTTGGGCTCTCCTTGCACATGGACGCGCGTACCAGGTTCCCCTCGCGCCACCATTACCGGCGTGACTTCGATGAAACGACTATCCACACCACCTTTCACGGTTGCATAGGTTGATATTGAATTGATGGCAAGACAGGTCGGACCGCGCAGAGCCAAACCTGAAACATTACTCGGACCTTGAGTCCGGACTGTAGATGAGGACCTCTGCGGCGAAATCCATCGGGGCCGGCGGGTACGCCCGCGATAGAGTCCGGATATAAGTCCGCAACCACCTACTGGCTATTGACAAATATCCCTTGCAAAAGGGAGGCGACCATATAAGGCAATGTTTACGACTTTTCCATGTCACGAAGCGGTGGCCGCAGCCCCCGAAAGCAAAAGGCCGGCTCTCGCCGGCGTTTCCCCACACACCAGGTGGATTTGAGACAGGACTCCCTGTCCGGAGGCAGAATTCGGCCACGAGCGGCCAGTCAGAGCTTTTTCTTGATCGACCACTTCAGGCTGACTGCGGTCTTGGAGGGAGACCCGGAGACTAGAGTCAAAGGTGAAGCCGCCGAAGAAAGCCTCACCTGTCAGCTCCAGATGGCGACCAGCTCGGCAATTTTAGTTGCGACCACCGCCATCGTGTCTTCCGACGTGTCAAGTCCGCTTCGCGAAGCAAGCATGGGGCTGACATCCCGGAGCGCAGTGTACGTAGTGCCGTGCACGATGGGCACGAGACGGTTACCCTGCAGAAGAGTCGAAAGTTCTTTGTCGGCGACGCCCTCTTTCGGAAGGCGTGCCAACAAGGCAGGGGTCACCAGGACGAGCCCAATTTTCGAGGCCGCTAAGCCTTTATCGATGGCTCGCATCATCGGCACGCCAAGGCCAAGGTCCTTCTCGCTGAACCAAACCTTGACACCAGCCGCCTCGAGCAAATCGTGCAGCTCCTTGGCGGCGCCCTGCCTGTCATCCCAAGCGTGGCAGAGGAAGCAATCCCGAAGGTCCGGTTTCGCCGCTGCTTCTTTTTCAACAGCCTCGCGAATCGGTGTGAGGGACGCCACCTGAGCAGGCGTGTACGAAACGGACGAACCGGCACGCGACCAGCGCGGCCTTGAACTCCCGCCTCCGCTGGACCTGCCACCGCTGCTGTAGCTGCTCCCGCCGCCAGAAGAGTAGGACGAGCTGTAGCCACTGCCGTACCCGCTGCCATAGCTGCTGCGGTACCCGCCATAGCGGGAACTACATGCAGGGCAGGCTGCTTGCGCGGCTGCCGAGTGGTGCCCTCGAACTGGTGCTGTGCATCGTGCCATTGCTGTGCTATCTCCCTTGTCGTGATGGCCCTAATGATACGCACAGTAACAGAAGCGATCACTGGATGAAGCGGTAGGTATCGGCTTGCGGTAGCTGAGCGGCAGCAGCCGCTGCGAAGCGGCCACAGCGCAGCTACGCCTGAACGACCGCAGAGGGTCCGTTATGCGTCTTTCAACGGTGGTTAGCACTGGCTCACATTCCTCGCACAGCATGTCCACCCCGTTGGACGTTGATGATCCTGCCCGAGATTTTCGCTCCTTGGACGCCGAAGTTGACACTTTTGCTCCCTGACTGAAATCTCATGCTCCTCCGCAAAACCACGCTTGGATCTTTCCAACGCACCACTGCCCATAAGGTACTGATAAAAAAGAAAAACCCCGCATAAAAGCGGGGCTGATCTTCACAAATGTAAGTTACACAAGATTAGAACGGAATATCGTCGTCCATATCCTCGAAACCGTTCGACGGTGCCTGCTGCGGGCGGCGCGCACCGCCACCACCCTGGCCACCGCCCTGGCCGCCGCCTTGGCCACCGCCTTGGCCACCGCCCTGGCCGCCACGGCCGCCGCCGTAACCACCACCGCCGCCGCCTTGCGCGTCACGGCTGTAGCCACCACCACCGCCGCCACCGCCGAAGCCGCCTTCGTCACCGCCGCCGCCCTGGCGCGAGCCCAGCATCTGCATCTGGTCGGCGACAATTTCGGTCGAGTACTTGTCCTGGCCGGACTGGTCCTGCCACTTGCGGGTGCGGATGCGGCCTTCGATATAGACCGACGAGCCCTTGCGCAGGTACTGGCCGGCGATCTCGGCCAGCTTGCCGAACATCGAAACGCGGTGCCACTCGGTGGCTTCCTTCATCTCGCCGGACTGCTTGTCCTTGTAGCGATCGGTGGTCGCCAGGCGGAGGTTGGTGACGGCGTCGCCGCTGGGCATGTAGCGGGTTTCGGGGTCTGCGCCGAGGTTGCCGACGAGAATGACTTTGTTGACCGATGCCATGTGAATGTTCTCCAAAAGCCACGCGCTGTGTTGAAAAGCGTGGCAATACGATGAGGGTGAAGCTGACTGTAAGTGTGATCCGATACTGCGCCGCCGGCTACCGTGCCCGGATGCCTGATTCAGCACCGCGCCGTCACCGCGCATTCACTGCGGTGCCGCCGCGCGCAGCAACGTAAACGAACATCGCGCCGCCCGGCCGGGTGTCGGGTGGCGCGATCATGCTAGGCCGGTTCCGGCCCGAAAAGCTTTACGGATTGATGCGATGGCAAGGCAATTTCAGGCTGCCGGCGCCGGTGCGCCTTCCTGCCCGCGGGCCGGGGGCGCCTTCATGTTCCAGGCGATTATAAGCCAGACCAGCAGCACCGCCGCGCAGCCGACGAACACCGCGCTGCGGCCCTCGTACTTCAGCAGCCAGCCGCCGACGGCACCGCCAAGGAACAGGCCAAGCGCCTGCGTGGTGTTGTAGACGCCGAGTGCCGCACCGCGCGAGGCCGCGGCGTAGCGCGACACCAGCGAGGGCTGCATTGCCTCCAGCACGTTGAACGCGACAAAGAACAGCAAGAGCACGCCGACGATGGCCCACAGCCCATGCACCGCGGCAAACAGCAGTTGCACCGCGGTCATCAGCGCCACCGCGCCCAGCAGCACCGGGCGTACGCGGCCGTAGCGCTCGGCCGCCATCATCGGGCCCAGCATCAGCACGAACGACACCAGCACCACCGGCAGGTAGACCTTCCAGTGCTGGTCGAGCGGCATGCCGGCATCGGTCAGCATCGCCGGCACCACCATGAACATGGCGACCTGCGAAGCGTGCAGCGCCAGCACACCGACGTTCAGCCGCGCCAGGTCGGCATTGAGCAGCACCTTGCGGAACGGCAGGCGCACCGGGTGCGGCGCCGGCGGCGTCGGGACCAGGAACAGCGTCACGCCGATGGCCACCACGCCCAGCACCGACATCAGGCTGAAGATGCCCGGCATGCCGATGCTGTGCAGCAGCGGCGAGGCGATCACCAGCGACAGCGCAAAGGTCAGGCCGATGCTGCCGCCCACCATGGCCATCGCCTTGGTGCGGTGCCGCTCGCGCGTCAGGTCGGCGATGCAGGCGGTGATGGCCGCGGAAATGGCGCCCATGCCCTGCAGCGCCCGGCCCGCGATGATGCCGGTCAGCGTGTCGGAGAACGCCGCGACCAGGCCGCCGGCGATAAACAGCAGCAGCCCGCCCACCATCACCGGCTTGCGCCCGATGCGGTCGGACAGCCAGCCCAGCGGAATATGCAGGAAGGCCTGCATCAGGCCATAGATGCCCATGGCCAGGCCAACGCGCTGCGCGTCATGCCCGTCGGGCAGGTTGCGGGCGTATTCGGCAAATACGGGCAGGATCAGGAACAGCCCCAGCATGCGCAGCGCAAAGATGCTGGCCAGCGACACGCTGGCGCGCAGCTCGGTGCGCGTCATGCGTTCGCGGGCGGGGGCCTGGGACGCGCCGGCAGGGCTCGCGTCCGGGGAAGAAGACTGGATCGGCGGCATTGCGCTCGTGAGGATCTCTGGAAAGCGGGGTCGGCTGGCGGACAGTCCAGGACGGTCGCGACCGGGATCGCCTGAAGCCCATCGCCTCCCGCCTTCCGGGTCGCCCGGGAGCCGGGCCGGCGGCGGCTCTGCGCCAGGTTCCCGGCACGCGCCCGCTGTGGGACGACCACCCCGGAAACCGAAGTTGGGTATATTAACAGGTTTGCTCCTTCGCGCTTCCCGGGTCACCTGGCCATGCCAGCGGCCCTCGGCGTGTGCCCGGATGCGCATTCCGGCCGTCGCCAGCGGTCCGGAGTGCCAGCCAGCGCACTTGGCTGCACCTGCTTAGTGGGGTTTTGCCATTGGGCTTTGCCATATTGGGTTTTGCCTTTCCTTCAGACAACCTCGGCCACCCCGGCCGCGGCGGCCTGCCTGGCGACGACTTTTCGGCTTATGGAAGAAATCAAGATCCGTGGGGCGCGTACCCACAACCTGAAGAACATCAATCTCGACCTGCCGCGCAACCGGCTGATCGTGATCACCGGCCTGTCGGGCTCGGGCAAGTCTTCGCTCGCCTTCGATACGCTCTATGCCGAGGGCCAGCGCCGCTACGTGGAGTCGCTCTCCGCCTACGCCCGCCAGTTCCTGCAGCTGATGGAAAAGCCGGACGTGGACCTGATCGAGGGCCTGTCGCCGGCGATCTCGATCGAGCAGAAGGCCACCAGCCACAATCCGCGCTCCACCGTCGGCACCGTCACCGAGATCCACGACTACCTGCGCCTGCTGTATGCCCGCGCCGGCACGCCCTACTGCCCCGACCACAACCTGCCGCTGCAGGCGCAGAGCGTGTCGCAGATGGTGGATGCGGCGCTGGCGCTGCCGGAGGACACCAAGCTGATGATCCTGGCGCCGGTGGTGGTCGACCGCAAGGGCGAGCATTCGGACCTGTTCGACAGCATGCAGGCGCAGGGCTTCGTGCGCTTCCGCATCCGCTCGGGCGGCGGCACCGCGCATGAGGCCGAGGCCAGGGTGTACGAGGTCGACCAGCTGCCCAAGCTGAAGAAGACTGAGAAGCACAGCATCGACGTGGTGGTCGACCGCGTGAAGGTGCGCGCCGACATCAAGCAGCGCCTGGCCGAGTCGTTCGAGACCGCGCTGCGCCTGGCCGACGGCCGCGCGCTGGCGCTGGAGATGGACAGCGGCAAGGAGCACACCTTCAGCTCGCGCTTTGCCTGCCCGATCTGCTCGTACTCGCTGCAGGAATTGGAGCCGCGGCTGTTCTCGTTCAACAATCCGATGGGCGCGTGCCCGAGCTGCGACGGGCTGGGCCAGATCACCTTCTTCGATCCGAAGCGCGTGGTGGCCTTCCCCAACCTGTCGCTGGCCTCGGGCGCGATCAAGGGCTGGGACCGCCGCAACCAGTTCTACTTCCAGATGCTGCAAAGCCTGGCGGCGTACTACGACTTCGATACCGAGACAGCGTTCGAGGAGCTGCCGGAGAACGTGCAGCAGGTGGTGCTGCACGGCTCGGGCGAGCAGGAAATCCCCTTTACCTATATCAACGAGCGCGGCCGCACCACGGTGCGCGAACATGTGTTCGAAGGGATCATCCCCAACCTGGAACGCCGCTACCGCGAGACCGATTCCGTCGCCGTGCGCGAGGAACTGGCCAAGTACCAGAACAACCAGCCCTGCCCCGCCTGCCACGGCACGCGGCTGCGCACCGAGGCGCGCCACGTCAAGCTGGGCGAGGGCGAGCAGGCGCGCGCGATCTTCGAGATCAACGGCTGGCCGCTGCGCGACGCGCTGACGTACTTCCTGACGCTGGACATGCACGGCGCCAAGCGCGAAATCGGCGACAAGATCATCAAGGAGATCTCCGCGCGGCTGAACTTCCTGAACAATGTCGGGCTGGACTACCTGTCGCTGGAGCGCAGCGCCGATACGCTGTCCGGCGGCGAGGCCCAGCGCATCCGGCTGGCGTCGCAGATCGGCTCGGGCCTGACCGGCGTGATGTACGTGCTGGACGAGCCCTCGATCGGCCTGCACCAGCGCGACAACGACCGCCTGATCGGCACGCTCAAGCACCTGCGCGATATCGGCAACTCGGTGCTGGTGGTCGAGCATGACGAGGACATGATCCGCGCCTGCGACTACGTGGTCGATATCGGCCCGGGCGCCGGCGTGCACGGCGGCATGATCGTCGCCGAGGGCACGCCGCGCCAGATCGAAGACTCGCCGGCATCGCTGACGGGGCAATACCTGTCGGGCCAGCGCCGCATCGAGGTGCCGAAGCAGCGCGCGGCCCCGGACGATGAGCGGCTGCTGCGCATCGTCAACGCCAGCGGCAACAACCTGCGCAACGTCACGGCGGAAGTGCCGGTGGGCCTGCTGACCTGCATCACGGGCGTATCGGGCTCAGGCAAGTCCACGCTGATCAACGACACGCTCTACCATGCGGTGGCGCGCCACCTGTACGGCTCGACGCCGGAGCCGGCACAGCACGACCGCATCGAAGGGCTGGAGCATTTCGACAAGGTCATCAACGTCGACCAGAGCCCGATCGGCCGCACGCCGCGTTCCAACCCGGCCACCTACACCGGCCTGTTCACGCCGATCCGCGAGCTGTTCGCCGGCGTGCCGTCGGCCAAGGAACGGGGCTATGACCCGGGCCGCTTCTCGTTCAACGTCAAGGGCGGGCGCTGCGAGTCGTGCCAGGGCGACGGCGTGCTCAAGGTCGAGATGCACTTCCTGCCCGACGTGTACGTGCCCTGCGACGTCTGCCACGGCAAGCGCTATAACCGCGAAACGCTTGAGGTGCAGTACAAGGGCAAGAACATCTCCGAGGTGCTCGACCTGACCGTCGAGCAGGCGCACGAGTTCTTCAGCGCCGTGCCGGTGGTGCGGCGCAAGCTGCAGACGCTGCTGGACGTGGGCCTGGGCTATATCCGGCTGGGGCAGTCGGCGACCACGCTGTCCGGCGGCGAGGCACAGCGCGTGAAGCTGTCGCTGGAGCTGTCCAAGCGCGACACCGGGCGCACGCTCTATATCCTGGACGAGCCCACCACGGGCCTGCATTTCCACGATATCGAGCTGCTGCTCAAGGTCATTCACAAGCTGCGCGACCAGGGCAATACCGTGGTCATCATCGAGCACAACCTGGACGTCATCAAGACCGCCGACTGGCTGATCGACATGGGCCCGGAGGGCGGCGCCGGCGGCGGCCAGGTGATCGCGCGCGGCACGCCGGAGGCGGTGGCGAAGAGCAAGGCCAGCTTCACCGGCAAGTACCTGGCGCCGCTGCTCAAGCGCGGCTGACCGGCCGACCTGCCGGGCTCAGTCGAGTCCGGCGGCCGGGAGCACGCGCGTGCGCCGCGCCGCGCCGCCCTGCGGCAATTCGATCGCCACGCCGCCACCGCTGTCGGCTCCATGGCCGGTCAACGCGGTGATCACCACCTGGTGCGTGACCATCAGGTAAGGCCCGCCCCGCGGGTCGAGCCCGTCGATCAGGCGCGACAACTGCGCGACCTGCGCGTCGCGGCGCTGCGCTTCCGCCCCGAAGAACGAATTGAGCAGCGGCTGCACCTGTACCGGCCCCAGGCCGATCAGCCGCGCCGTGTCCTGGCAGCGGCACCAGGCGCTGCTCCACACCTGCGTCGGGCGAAAGCCGGCCGCCTTCCAGCTCGCCCCCAGCCGCGCTGCCTGCTCGCGTCCGCGCGCGTCAAGGTTGCGTTGGGTGGCGCAATCGGCCAGCCGGAATCCCGGCGGGTCGCCCACGCCCGGCGCGCTGGCATGGCGCAGCACCACCACGACATGCGCGCGCTTCAGCTCGCTCACCGCGATCTCGCCCTGTGATGCCGGAGCGACCTGCGCGGCGGCAAGCGTGGGAACGATGGCGAACATGGCAAGCACGGCAGGCAAGCGGAAAAAGGCGGGCATCGGCGGCTCCGGTGGTGGGCCAACCCCTCCGGTATAGCAGGCGCTGGCTTGCTTTCACCACCTCGCGCCCTACCATGAACCGGACGGCGACATGCATCGCACAGGAGCCCCGCCATGGAACTGACGGTCGTACCGGTCACCAAGCCGGAAGCCACCAACTTCATCTTCGGCCAGTCGCACTTCATCAAGACCGTGGAAGACCTGCACGAAGCGCTGGTGGGCACGGTGCCCGGCATCCGCTTCGGGCTGGCGTTCTGCGAGGCCTCGGGCAAGCGGCTGGTGCGCTGGTCGGGCACCGACGAGCCCCTGATCGACATGGCGTGCGAAAACGCGCGCGCCATCGGCGCGGGACACAGCTTCCTGATCTTCCTGGGCGACGGGTTCTTCCCGGTAAACGTGCTGGGCGCGGTGCGCGCGGTGCCGGAGGTGTGCCGGATCTACTGCGCGACGGCGAACCCGACGCAGGTGATCGTCGCGCAGACCGATGCCGGCCGCGGCGTGGTGGGCGTGATCGATGGCGCCTCGCCGCTGGGAATCGAGACCGAGGCGGATGTGGCGGAGCGGAAGGGGCTGCTGCGCAAGATCGGCTACAAACTGTAGCCGTGCGGCTCAGTGCTGCGCCGCCTGTACCCGCGTGACGGGCGGCACATCGTCTTCCTTCATCCGGCTGCGGTTCAGCACGCCGGCCTGCTCCAGCACCGGATAGGCCGTCGCGCAGAACAGCGAGTTCAAGCGCTTGAGCTCGCTGATCACGTCCAGATGCAGCGAGCTGGTCTCGACGCTCTCGGCCGTCTGCACCGCCACGCGCTGCAGGTGGGTGCGCGCGTACTTGCGCTCCAGCTCGCGGAAGTTGGCCTTCTCCGCCATCAGCGCCTGCGCGCTCTTCAGGTCGCCGTTGAGGAACACCGACAAACCCAGCCGCAGGTTGGCCACCAGGCGCCCATGCATCTCGGCGATTTCCTGCATGCCAGCCTCGGAGAACATCAGGTTGTGGGCGATCTTCTTGTCCTTGGTATCGAGCAGGATGCGCTCGATGATGTCCCCGGCATGCTCCAGATTGATGGTCAGCGAGATGATCTCGGTCCAGCGCTGGCCGTCGCGCTCGTCCAGCGCTTCCAGGCTGATGCGGGTCAGGTAGAGCTTGATCGCGGTGTAGAGGTCGTCGACCTCGTTGTCGATGCGGCAGGTGGCTGTGGCCAGCTTGGCGTCGTTGGTCCGCATCACGCGCAGCATGTTGTCGAGCATCTGCTCGACGCGGTCGCCGATGCGCAGCACCTCGCGCGCGGCGTTGGCCAGCGCCAGCGTGGGCGTGGTCAGTGCGGCCGGGTCGAGATGGCGCGGCGTGACCTGGCTGTCGCCGGTATTGCGCCCGGGCAGCACCTTTTCGCACAGGCGCGCCAGCGGCGCCGTGGCGCCGAGCAGCAGCACCGCCAGCGCGACGTTGAACAGCAGGTGGAAATTGACGATCAGCCGCTGCGGGTCATGGTCGATCAGCGCCAGCAGTTCTTCGGCCTGGTTCAGCAGCGGCAGCGCCACCAGGCATCCCAGCAGGCGCGACAGCAGGTTGCCCAGCGTCACGCGCTTGCCCGGCTGGTTGTTGCCCGAGGTGGTCAGCAGCGCCGAGATGCCCGAGCCCAGGTTGGCACCCAGCACCAGTGCCAGCGCCACGTGGATCGATACCACGCCGGCCGAGGCGAGCGCACCACAGAACAGCACCACGGCCAGGCTGGAATAGCACAGGATGGTCAGGAACGCGCCCACCAGCATGTCCAGCCCCGAGTCGCCGGTCAGCGAGGCGAACAGCACCTTGACGCCGGCTGCCTGCACCACCGGCCGCGTGGCAATGGAGATCAGCTCCAGCGCCAGCGTGATCAGCCCCAGGCCGATCAGCACGCGCCCGACATGGCCCGGCTTGCTGCCCTTCCACGTCAGGTGGCCGATCACGCCAACGAAGATCAGCAGCGGCGACAGCCACGACAGGTCCAGCGAGAACACCTGCACCATCAGCGCGGTGCCGACGTTGGCGCCCAGCATGATGGCCAGCGCCGGCGCCACGGCGATCAGGCCCTGGCCGACGAAGGAGCTGACGATGACCGCGGTGGCGTTGCTGCTCTGGACCAGCCCGGTGACGCCGAGCCCGGCGAGAAAGGCGGTGAAGCGGTTGGAGACGCTGGTCGACAGCACGTGGCGCAGGTTGGCGCCGTAGACGCGCAGGATGCCAACCTTGACGATGTTGGTGCCCCATACAAGCAGGGCAACGCCCGAGAGCAGATGAAGAAGTACGCCCATTGTGCGCCTCAGTGTGACCGGTGCCGAATTACTGCCGGAGGCGGCCCTGCCCGGTCATCGTGTAGTTGTCAATGAGGCATTATGCGCCCGTCACGGGGCAGCGGCAACGGCACAAGGCGGGGATGCGGGCAACAGGCAACAGGTGCCGCAGCGCGGCGTCGGGGGCAAGTCGGGTCAATCCGCTCAGGGCAGCGCGACCTTGATGCCCAGCCCGACGAAGATCGCGCCCGCGGCCCGGTCGAGCCAGCGGCCGGTGGCCGGGCGGCGCCGCAGCCAGGCACCCAGCCAGCCCGCGCACAGCCCGAACAGAGAGAACACCACCGCGGTCTGCAGCATGAAGACCACGCCCAGCAGCAGGAACTGCAGCCCCGGATGCGCGGCATCGGCGCGCACGAACTGCGGCAGGAACACCAGGAAGAACAGCGTGACCTTGGGGTTCATGATGTTGCCGAGCACGCTCTGGCGGAAGACCCGGCCCAGCGGCACGGCGTCTACATCGCCGCCCTGCGTCAGCCCGCCCTTGGCGCGCAGCGCCTGGATGCCGATCCAGATCAGGTAGGCCGCGCCGGCGTACTTGATCAGCTGGAACGCCAGCGGCGACGAGCGCAGCACCGCCGCCAGCCCGACCGCCGCGATCACGGTATGGAACAGGCAGCCGACCGAGAAGCCCAGCGCCGCCACCAGCCCCGCGCTGCGTCCCTGCGCCATGCCGCGCGCCAGCACCTGGAGGTTGTCGGGGCCGGGCGCGACGGTGACGGCGACCGAGGTCAGCAGGAACAGCAGCAGGTCTGGCATGGGAAGTCCTCAGCGGAAATCTGGCGGCGGGTGTGCGGTCCGGTGGCCGCGGCTCAATGCCCTTCGAAGCGGCATACCGTGAACAGTGGCAACCCACCGTTCTGCAAAAGCTTCGAGCCGCCCAGCTCGGGCAGGTCGACGATGGCGGCGCCTTCCACCACCGTGGCGCCGAGCCGCTCCAGCAGCTTGCGCCCCGCCATCATGGTGCCGCCGGTTGCAATCAGGTCGTCGACCAGCAGCACGCGGTCGCCGGGCTTGCAGGCATCGGCATGGATCTCGACGGTCGCGCTGCCGTACTCCAGCTCGTATTCCTCGGCCACCGTCTGGAATGGCAGCTTGCCCTTCTTGCGGATCGGCACGAAGCCCAGGTTCAGCTCGTACGCGACGATCGCGCCCAGGATAAAGCCGCGCGCGTCGATGCCGGCAACCAGGTCGAGCTCCGCGTCCATGTAGCGGTGCACGAAGACGTCGATCAGCACGCGCAGCGTCTTGGGGTTCTGCAAGAGCGGCGTGATGTCGCGGAACATCACGCCCGGCATGGGCCAGTCCGGCACGGTCCGGATGCGGTCGCGCAGGTAGCCGGTGACGTCGCCGAGGTCGGGGGACTGGATGATGGAATCTGCCATAGGGTCTGGAAGAAATCAGGAGCAGGAGCGCAGGATCACGCTGGCGCGCCGGTGAAAGATGCCCGCGCCGGCTGCGGTAACGGGATACCACCCGCGCCGCCGGTCCGGCCAGCACAATGGCCCTGCCGGCTGTCGGCCGGCCACCCGTAACCATACAGGAGACCGCGATGGCGAAAAAGATACTGATGCTGGTCGGCGACTACGCCGAAGACTACGAGACCATGGTGCCGTTCCAGGCACTGCAGATGGTCGGCCATACCGTCCACGCCGTCTGCCCCGACAAGAAGGCAGGCGCCGCCTGCGCCACGGCGATCCACGACTTCGAGGGCGACCAGACCTACACCGAGAAGCGCGGCCACAACTTCACGCTGAACGCCACCTTTGCCGAGGTCGACCCGGCCGCGTACGACGCGCTGGTGATCCCCGGCGGCCGCGCGCCCGAATATCTGCGCCTGAATGCCCGCGTGCTGGAGATCGTGCGCCACTTCGCCCAGGCCGACAAGCCGATCGCCGCGGTCTGCCACGGCGCTCAGCTGCTGGCCGCCGCCGGCGTGCTGGAGGGCAAGGGCTGTTCGGCCTACCCGGCGTGCGCACCGGAAGTAAAGCTGGCCGGCGGCACCTATGTCGATATCCCGGTCGACCAGGCGCATACCGATGGCAAGCTGGTCACCGCGCCGGCCTGGCCCGCGCACCCGGCATGGCTGGCACAGTTCCTTGCGGTGCTGGGCACGCGGATCGTACATTAGAGCCTTCCGCCACGCGGCGCCGCGCCATTTCAGAGCGGCGTGGCATGCACCCGCACGCCGCTCGCGGCGCAGCACGGAGAGCTTCGATGTGTGAAATCTTTATCCGCGCCAACCCGGCCTCGTACCAGACCCAGGCACGGTCGCTGCGGCTGCACGGGGTGGCCACCAGCATCCGCCTGGAAAGCCTGTTCTGGGAGGTGCTGGAAGAACTGGCCAGTCGCGACGGCATGACCGTCAACCAGCTGATCACGCGCCTGCATGACGAGCTGACCGCCCACCGCGGCAGCGAAGCGGTAGCGGGCAACTTCTCTTCGTTCCTGCGGGTGTGCTGCCTGCGCTACCTGAAGCTGCAGGGCGAGGGCCGGATTCCGGCGGACCAGTCGGTGCCGATCCGCTCGCTGGACGCGCGCGCGGTGCTGAACGACCTGCCGGAGTCATGGGCGGAAGCACGCCCACGGCAAGCGCTCTCCCACTGACAGGCGCCCCGCACGGCGGCTAGCCGTTCAGGATCCGTGTCTCGGCGGCTTCCAGCGCTTCCGGCTGGCCGCGCAGCACGACGATATCGCCCGGTTCCAGCACGGTCTCGGGCTCCGGATCGAAGGCGCGGATGCCGCGCCGGCGCACCGCGGTAACTTCCACGCCGATCCGCTCCAGCCCGAGCATGCCCAGGCGCCGCCCGACCGCGGTGGACTGCGGCCCCAGCGACACGGAATGCAGCCGCACCGAATCGCGCTCGACCATGTCTTCATCGTCGTCGCGGCCGTGGAAGTAGCCGCGCAGCAGGCTGTAGCGCGCGTCGCGCGCCTCCTGCACGCCGCGCAGCACATGCCGCATCGGCACGCCCAGCAGCACCAGCGCGTGCGAGGCCAGCATCAGGCTGCCCTCGATGATCTCGGGCACCACCTCGGTGGCGCCCGCCTTCTGCAGGATATCCAGTTCCGAATCGTCGACGGTGCGCACGATCACCGGCAGCGCCGGCGCCAGCTCCTGCACGTGGTGCAGCACCTTGAGCGCCGACGGCGTGTTGGCGTAGGTGATGATCAGCGCCGCGGCGCGGTGGAGACCAGCGGCGATCAGCGCCTCGCGCCGGCCGGCATCGCCGTAGACCACGGTGTCGCCGGCGGCGGCGGCTTCGCGCACGCGGTCGGGGTCCAGGTCGAGCGCGACATAGGTGATGCCCTCGCGCTCCATCATGTGTGCCAGGTTCTGCCCGCTGCGGCCGAAGCCGCAGATGATGGCGTGCTTTTCCGTCTGCAGGCTCTGCGCGGCGATGCGGGTCATGTTCAGCGACTGCATCAGCCATTCGTTGGCGGCAAAGCGCAGCACGATGGCGTCGCTGTACTGGATCAGGAACGGCGCGGCCAGCATCGACAGCAGCATCGAGGCCAGGATCACCTGGATCAGCACCGGGTCGACCAGGTTCAGGCCGTCGATCTGGTTCAGCAGCACGAAGCCGAATTCGCCGGCCTGCGCCAGCCCCAGGCCGGTACGGATCGCCACGCCCTGGCGCGAACCGAACAGCCGCGCCAGCACCGCGATCAGCACCAGCTTGAACACGATCGGCACCACCAGCAGGGCCAGCACCAGCCACAGGTGGTCCAGCACTACTCGGATATTGAGCAGCATGCCGATGGTGACGAAGAACAGCCCCAGCAGCACGTCGCGGAACGGCTTGATGTCTTCTTCCACCTGGTGGCGGTACGGCGTCTCGGAGATCAGCATGCCGGCCATGAACGCGCCCAGCGCCATCGACAGGCCCAGCCGCTCGGTCAGCGCCGCCATGCCCAGCGTCACCAGCAGCAGGTTCAGCATGAACAGTTCCTGCGAGCGGCGCGCCGCGACGATGTGGAACCAGCGGCTCATCAGGCGCTGGCCGAGGAAGAAGATCGCGCCCAGCGCCACCACGATCTTGACCGTGGCCATCCCCAGCGCCACCACCAGGTCGCCGGGATCGCGCGACAGCGCCGGGATCACGATCAGCAGCGGCACCACCGCCAGGTCCTGGAACAGCAGGATGCTGATGATATTGCGCCCGTGCTCGCTTTCCAGCTCCATGCGCTCGGACAGCATCTTGGAGACGATCGCCGTGGACGACATCGCCAGCGCCCCGCCCAGCGCCACCGAGGCCTGCCACGACAGCGGGAACAGCCAGTTGAAGGCCCAGCTGGCCGGCACCACCGCCAGCATCGACAGCACCACCTGCGAGCCGCCCAGCCCGAACACCAGGCGCTTCATCGAGCGTAGCTTGGTCAGGCTGAACTCCAGCCCGATCGAGAACATCAGGAACACCACGCCGAACTCGGCCAGGTACTTGGTCTGCGCGGTGTCGCTGGCCAGCCCCAGCGCATGCGGGCCGATCAGGATGCCCACGGCGAGGTAGCCAAGCATCGGCGGCAGCTGCAGCATGCGGAAAGCGACCACGCCGAAGACGGCAGCGGCCAGCAGCACCAGGGTCAGTTCCAGCGGTGAGTGCATCAAGATGGTCGGGTGACCGGCCAGGCGCGCGTCCGACCCGGCACGGGCACCCTGCCGGGGAAACTTGGCAAGCGCGGCGATGCGGCGGGCACCAGGGGGACATGGAGCCAGCCCCGGGCGACGTCGCATTCGTTGGTATACTTCGACGCCATGATAGCCAATTTCGATGCGGATCGAGCACTCCGCCTTGCCCGCGATACCCTCCAGACCGAAGCCGATGCGGTTTCCGCACTTTCCGGCCGCCTGACCGACGACTTTGCCCACGCCGTGCAGATGATTCTGCAATGCAATGGGCGCGTGGTGGTCTCCGGCATCGGCAAGTCCGGCCATATCGGGCGCAAGGTGGCGGCCACGCTGGCCTCCACCGGCACCCCGGCGTTCTTCGTGCATCCGGCCGAGGCCAGCCACGGCGACCTGGGCATGGTCACGCGCGACGACGTGCTGGTCGCGTTTTCCAATTCCGGCGAGACCGGCGAGCTGCTGTCGATCATCCCGATCGTCAAGCGCATCGGCGCGCGGCTGATCTCGGTCACCGGCAATCCTGAATCGAACCTCGCCAAGCTGGCTGATGCGCACCTCGACGCGGGCGTGGAAAAAGAAGCCTGCCCGCTGAACCTGGCGCCGACGGCAAGCACCACCGCCGCGCTGGCGCTGGGCGATGCGCTGGCGGTGGCGGTGCTGGACGCGCGCGGCTTCGGCGAGGAAGACTTTGCCCGCTCGCACCCGGGCGGCGCGCTTGGGCGCAAGCTGCTGACCCATGTGCGCGACGTCATGCGCAGCGGCAATGCGGTGCCCGAAGTCCGGGAAAACACCCCGCTGGCCCAGGCGCTGATGGAAATCACGCGCAAGGGCATGGCCATGACCGCGGTGGTCGATCCCGACGGCCATGCCATCGGCGTCTTCACCGACGGCGACCTGCGCCGCCTGCTGGAAACCCCGCGCGACTGGAAGACCGTTCCCATCGGCGACGTCATGCACCACAACCCGCATGTGGTCAACCAGAACCAGCTTGCGGTCGAGGCAGTGCAGGTCATGGAAGCCAACCGCATCAACCAGCTGCTGGTGGTCGACGACGACGGGCGCCTGGTCGGCGCGCTGCATATCCACGACCTGACCCGCGCCAAGGTCATCTGAACGGGGCGCGGACAAGCACACCATGCAGGCACTCATCGCCTCCCTCAGCGGCATCGTCATGCGGCTGCTGCCGCTGCTGCTGATGGCCATCGTCGCTGGCAGCACTTTCTGGCTGGTGCAGATCAACTCGCCCAAGGAAAGCCAGGATACGCAGGCCACCAAGAAGCACGAGCCGGACTATTTCATGGACCGTTTCTCGGCCACGGAACTGGCACAGGATGGCAGCACCAAGATCCGCTTCACCGGCGACCGCATGGTCCACTTCGAGGACGACCAGACCTACGAGGTCACGCGTCCCGCGCTGCGCGCCTATGAACCCGACCGCCCACCAGTGACGGCGCGGGCCGACATCGGGCACATGAACGCCGAAGGCTCGGTGATCGACCTGTATGGCAACGGTCATATCCTGCGCCAGCAGGGTGTCGATCCGTCCAAGGATCCGCAGCTGACCGCCGCGTCGAGCTATTTCCAGCTGCTGGTCAACGACGACATCGTCAAGACCGACAAGCCGGTGAAGCTGACGCGCGGCCCTTCGGTGATGACCGCGAACGGGCTGATCTTCAACAACGTCACCCGCGAAGTACAATTGCTCGGCAATGTACGCGGCACCATCGTCACCGGGCCGTCCCCGGGCCGTACGCCGGGGCCCTGACCCGGTCCGCGCGGCCACGCGGCCGGCCGCCGGCAATGCCGCTGCGCGCCCTGCCTGCCCGCACGACCAGCACCACCCGCACCACCCGCACCACCCGCACCACCCGCACCAACACGCCCTCTAGCCACTGCTGCCAACATGACCGCTTCCCTGACGACTTCGTCCCGTCGACACGCCGCCCAGGCCCTGCTCGCCACGGCCACGGCCCTCGGCCTGCTGCTGGCCCAGCCCGCGCTGGCAGAGCGCGCGGACCGCGACAAGCCGATGGTGCTGGAGGCCGACAACGCCAGCTACGACGACGTCAAGCAGATCTATACGCTGACCGGCAACGTGGTGCTGACCAAGGGCACGATGGTCCTGAAGTCAGATGCGGCCGAGCTGCGCACCGATCCCGAGGGCTACCAGTTCGCGGTGGCCACCGCCAAGGCCGGCAAGCAGGCCTACATCCGGCAGAAGCGCGAAGGCGTCGACGAATACATCGACGGCTGGGGCGACCGCATCGAATACGACGGCAAGCAGGAACTGTCCAAGCTGATCGGCCACGCGCGCATGGCTCGCCTGCAGGGCGCCAAGATGCTCGACGAAATCCGCGGCGCGGTGCTGACCTACGACAGCCGCAAGGAGTTCTACACGGCTGCCGGCGGCGGCGACAATACCTCGGCCGCCAATCCGTCGGGCCGCGTGCGCGCGGTGCTGTCGCCGCGGCAGGACCCGAATGCGCAGGGTTCGGGCAGCGGCTCGCCGCTGGACCTGAAGCCGGCGCCCGCGCCCGCCAACAAACCCTGACGCCGGGCCGGGACCGCTTCCTCGCCTGAAACGCTGAACGCCAGACTGTGCCAATGACCGATACCGCCACCATCGCCGAAAAGCCTTCCGTCCAAGCCACGGCCGTCCTCGAAGGCGGCAGCACGCTGGTCGTGCGCCACCTGAAAAAGCGCTACGGCTCGCGCACCGTGGTCAAGGATGTCTCGCTGGACGTGAAGAGTGGCGAAGTGGTCGGCCTGCTCGGCCCCAACGGCGCGGGCAAGACCACCTCGTTCTACATGATCGTGGGGCTGGTGAACCTGGACGAGGGCGATATCGTGCTCGACGGCGACCATATCAGCGGCCTGCCGATCCACGAGCGCGCGCGCATGGGCCTGTCCTACCTGCCGCAGGAAGCGTCGGTCTTCCGCAAGCTCAACGTCGAGGAGAACATCCGCGCGGTGCTGGAACTGCAGGTGGAGAACGGCAAGCCGCTGGCCAAGGCCGAGATCGAACGCAGGCTCGACGCGCTGCTCGACGACCTGCAGATCGCGCACCTGCGCAACAACCCGGCGCTGTCGCTGTCCGGCGGCGAACGCCGCCGCGTGGAAATCGCGCGCGCGCTGGCATCGTCGCCGCGCTTCATCCTGCTGGACGAACCGTTCGCCGGCGTGGATCCGATCGCAGTGGGCGAAATCCAGCGCATCGTGAGCTTCCTGAAGGCGCGCAATATCGGCGTGCTGATCACCGACCACAACGTGCGCGAGACCCTCGGCATCTGCGACCACGCCTACATCATCAGCGAAGGCACGGTGCTGGCCGCGGGCCAGCCCGAGGAGATCATCGCCAACGAATCGGTGCGGCGCGTCTACCTGGGCGAGAACTTCCGCATGTGATGTACTGGCCTGCCCGCTGCGGCAGGCCATTGATTCTCCCTGCTTTCGGCCCCATGATCTGCATATGGGCCAGCCCACTGCCGGCGTCGATCAAGCCGCGACATCGATAGCAATTTCCGTTCCAACAACGGAAAGATGCGCATAAAATAGGTCGCATGAAACCGTCGCTACAGCTCCGCCTCTCCCAGCACCTGGCACTGACGCCGCAACTGCAGCAGTCGATCAGGCTGTTGCAGCTGTCGACGCTGGAACTGCAGCAGGAAGTCGAACAGGCGCTCACGGAAAACCCGCTGCTCGAACGCGAGAACGACTGGATCGAAAGCCCGCTGCGCGTGGCTGCCGATGGTTCGGTCAACTTGCAGAGCGCGCCGGCCCCGGCACCAGCCGAACCGCAAGGCAACGGCGAGGCGCGCGCCGATGGCGCGGGCGACGACGACAGCTACGGCGACAGCAACAGCGGCGATGACTATGGCGGCGACTGGAGCCTGGACGACTTCGCGCGCCGCCCGCAAGGCGACGAAGACGAGAAGACGCCGATGCAGCTGCGCGAGGCCGAGCCCACGCTGCGCGAATACCTGATGGAACAGCTGACGCCGCTGAAGATTTCGGTGCGCGACAAGGGCCTTGCCATCTTCCTGATCGAATCACTCGACGACGACGGCTACCTCAGCGCCTCACTCGAAGAAATCTGCGCAGAACTGCCCGAAGAACTCGAGTTCGAGATCGACGAAGTGCAGGCCATGCTGACGCTGCTGCAGAGCTTCGACCCGCCTGGCGTGGGCGCGCGCAATGCCGCCGAGTGCCTCGGCCTGCAGTTGCGCCGGCTGAAGCACCCGCAGCGCGAGCTGGCGCTGAACATCGTGCATAACCACCTGGAACTGCTGGCAGTGCGCGACTACACGCGACTGAAGAAAGCGCTGCAGGTAGACGAGCCAGCACTCAAGGCCGCGCACGAATTGATCCGCTCGCTGGCACCTTACCCCGGCCACGCGTATAGCCGCCCCGAAGCCGACTTCGTCGTGCCCGATGTGTTCGTGCGCAAGAGCGGCGGCGGCTGGATCGCGCAACTCAATCCGGATGTGATGCCGAGGCTGCGCATCAACGACATGTACGCGCAGATCCTGCGCGGCGCGAAGGGAGAGTCAGGTACCGCTGGCCTGCAGCAGAAGCTGCAGGAGGCACGCTGGCTGATCAAGAATATCCAGCAAAGGTTCGACACGATCCTGCGTGTCTCGCAGGCCATTGTCGAGCGTCAAAAGAACTTTTTCACGCACGGCGAAATCGCCATGCGCCCCTTGGTTTTGCGGGAGATTGCCGATACACTGGGATTACACGAGTCAACCATCTCCCGGGTGACGACCAATAAATACATGGCAACGCCGATGGGTACTTTCGAACTGAAGTACTTCTTCGGGAGCCACGTGTCCACCGAAACCGGTGGCGCGGCTTCATCAACGGCCATCCGCGCCTTGATCAAGCAACTGATAGGAGCCGAAGACCCGAGGAATCCCCTTTCCGACAGTCGCATCGCCGAACTGCTGGGTGAGCAAGGCTTCGTTGTCGCACGCCGCACCGTTGCCAAATATCGCGAAGCCCTGAAGATCCCCGCAGTGAATCTCCGCAAGTCTTTGTAGCCGAGCCCACCGCCTGCCTGGTGAGGCTCTTTCAGAAGGAGAAGCGCTATGAACTTCAAGATCAGTGGACACCACCTGGACATCACGCCGCCGTTGCGTGAGTACGTGGAAACGAAGCTGGAGCGAATCGTCAGGCATTTCGATCAGGTCATTGGCGTTAGCGTGCTGCTCTCTGTCGACAACCACAAGGAAAAGGACCGTCGGCAATACGCGGAAATCAATCTACATCTCAGGGGCAAGGACATCTTCGTTGAAGCGCATCATGAAGACCTGTATGCAGCGATCGACGCACTCGTCGACAAGCTAGACCGTCAGGTACTCCGCTACAAGGACCGCGTGCAGGGCCACGACCGCGAAGCGGTCAAGTACCAGATGGCCGCAGCGCAGATGCAGCAATGACCGTGCCCGGTGGCCCCACAGAGGGCTGCTGAATCAAGACAAAACAGGCAAGCCGCGCATTTGCGCGGCTTTTTTGCGCCTGCAGCGCTGTGGCGCGTGCGCAAACGCCTGTCACCCGTTTGAGGCGGAGTGTTCGCAACGGCCGCAGCAAGGTGTATGCTGCGCCATACATGCAGCGCCGCATTCTGCCCCGCGCCCGGTTACGGTGCGGACCCACACGGGCGCAGCGCTGCGGTGCACAATCACAGGGAGGCCGCTGCTCTATAATGGCCGGACGCCTCGGCGCTGCCGGTGATCCGCTGCCTCTGAGCCATCCACTGCCCGGCGGAACGGCGGATCCGCCCGCTAACTGAAATCCTGCGCATCGCCCATGAATCGTTTGGCCAAATTGCTGCCACCCGGCAACATCACCCTCGACGTCAGCGTCACCAGCAAGAAGCGTGTGTTCGAGCAGGCCGGGCTCCTCTTCGAGAACAACCATGGCGTGGCGCGCGCCATCGTGACGGACAACCTGTTTGCGCGCGAGTCGCTGGGCTCCACCGGGCTCGGCGCCGGCGTGGCGATTCCGCACGGCCGCATCAAGGGCCTGAAGCAGCCGCTGGCCGCCTTCATGCGCTTGGCCGAGCCGATCCCGTTTGAATCGCCTGACGGCAAGCCGGTGTCGCTGCTGATTTTCCTGCTGGTGCCGGAACAGGCCACGCAGCAACACCTGGAAATCCTGTCCGAGATCGCGCAGCTGCTGTCAGACCGCGACATGCGCGAAGGGCTGGCGACCTTGCCAACTTCCGAAGCTGTGCACCAGCTGCTGACCGAATGGCACCCCTGATCCCCTGATCTGTCCCGAACGGGCCGGCACAGACCGGACAGGCGCAGCGCCTGGCACACCGCCCCACACGTCATACCCGCATGGAACTCACCGGCGTCACTTCCCAGTCCATCTTCGACGACAACGCAGCCGACCTCAAACTCTCGTGGGTGGCCGGCCTGGAAGGTGCGGACCGCGCCTTCGACGTGGAATTCGCCCGCGAAGCCACCTCTGCCGCGGACCTGGTTGGCCACCTGAACCTGATCCACCCCAACCGCATCCAGGTGCTCGGCAAGCCCGAAATCACCTACTACCAGCGGCTGGACGACGATATCCGCAAGCGCCAGATGGGCGAGCTGATCCTGCTGGAGCCGCCTTTCCTGGTGGTGGCCGATGGCATGGAGCCGCCGCCGGACCTGGAACTGCGCTGCACGCGCTCGTCGACGCCGCTCTTCACCACGCCGGTGTCGTCGGCCGCGGTGATTGACCACCTGCGCCTGTACCTGTCGCGCATCTCCGCGCCGCGCGTGACCATGCACGGGGTGTTTCTCGACATCCTCGGCATGGGCGTGCTGATCATGGGCGAATCGGGCCTGGGCAAGAGCGAACTGGGCCTGGAACTGATATCGCGCGGACACGGCCTGGTGGCCGACGACGCGGTTGACTTCGTACGCCTGGGGCCGGACTTCATCGAGGGCCGGTGCCCGCCGCTGCTGCAGAACCTGCTAGAAGTGCGCGGCCTGGGCCTGCTCGACATCAAGACCATCTTCGGCGAGACCGCGGTGCGCCGGAAGATGAAGATCAAGCTGGTGGTGCAGCTGGTGCGCCGCAACGACGGCGAGTTCGAGCGCCTGCCGCTCGATTCGCAATACCTCGACGTGCTGGGCCTGCCGATCCACATGGTCAAGATCCAGGTGGCGGCCGGGCGAAACCTCGCCGTGCTGGTCGAGGCCGCGGTGCGCAACACCATCCTGCGCCTGCGTGGCATCGACACGCTGCGCGATTTCATGGACCGCCAGCGCGCCGCGATGCAGGCCGATGCGGTCTCGCGCGGCCAGGGCCGCCTGCTCTGAGCGCCGGGGCCATCAGCGCTCCGTTTTCAATTGCTTACAACGGCGGCGACCACCGCCGTCAACGCGCTAGGGACGTCTTCCGTTTTGTGCTGTAATGGGCATCGAGCCCATTACAAGGCCGCCGCCAGCCCCTGACACCGTGCGGCCACGATGTTTTCCACACCAAGGAGAGCAAGCATGAAGAAACTGATCGCGATGTGCGCGCTGGTCACCCCGCTGCTGGCATCCGTGGCCTTCGCCCAGTCGGCGTCGGCACCGGCCGCCCCGGCCAAGGACGCCGCCAAGGCGCCCACCGCGCAGCAGGAAAAGATGAAGACCTGCAATGCGCAGGCCGGCGACAAGAAGGGGGACGATCGCAAGGCGTTCATGAAGGAGTGCCTGTCGGCCAAATCGGACGCCACGCCCAAGACCCAGCAGGAAAAGATGTCAGCCTGCAGCAAGGAAGGCAAGGGTAAGAAGGGCGACGAATACAAGGCGTACATGAAGGAGTGCCTGTCGAAGGCGGCCTGAGGTACGACCCCGGAAGGAACCACGGCATGGCGAACCGCGAGGTTCGCCATTGTTGTTTGCGGGTCCGCCGTCATCCTGCTGTCATGACGCGGCCATCACCTGATGCTATGCTTCAGTTGCTATGCGCATCATTCTCATCACCGGCATTTCCGGTTCCGGCAAGTCCGTCGCACTGAACGTCCTCGAAGATGCAGGCTATTACTGCGTGGACAACCTGCCGGCGCAGTTCATCCCGGAACTGACACGCTACCTTTCCAGCCAGGGCTACACGCACCTGGGCGTCGCCACCGACATCCGCAGCCGCGAGTCGCTCGACCAGTTGCCCGACACCGTGCGCGCGCTCGCCGGCGAGCACCAGGTCGAGGTGGTGTTCCTGACAGCGAGCACCGATGCACTGGTGCAGCGTTATTCCGAGACGCGGCGGCGCCATCCGCTGTCGATCCGTACCGCCGACCAGGAGGGCCCTGGTGGTGAACCGGCGCTCAGCGACACGGCGCTGATGGAAGCGATCGAGATGGAGCGCGAACTGCTGAGTCCGCTGGCCGAGGCCGCGCACCGCATCGATACGAGCAATGTGCGCACCAATACGCTGCGCAGCTGGATCAAGGAACTGATCCGCGACGACAGCGAGCGCCTGACGCTGCTGTTCGAGTCCTTCGGCTTCAAGCACGGCGTGCCCAGCGATGCCGACATGGTGTTCGACGTGCGTTCGCTGCCCAATCCCTACTACGACCTGGCGCTGCGCCCGCTGACCGGGCGTGACACGCCGGTGATAGATTTTTTGCAGGCGCAGCCGATGGTGCTGGCAATGGCCGAGGATATCCGCGCCTATGTGGAAAAGTGGCTGCCGAGTTTCATTGCCGACAACCGCAGCTACCTGACCGTCGCCATCGGGTGTACCGGCGGCCAACATCGCTCGGTCTATATTGCGGAAAGGCTCGCCAACTATTTCCGCGCGCATGGTAATGTGCTGGTGAGACACCGAGAGCTCGCGCCGGCGGGCTGACGCCAAGCGTGCGGGCCTGCGGGCATCGGCGGCGCGGCGTACGGTCCGGCGGCGCGCCGTTGCTGCATTCTGGCATCCCCTTGCATCCCCTTATGCACGCTGGCACCGCATGTCTTCCACTGACCTTTACCGCCCCACCTCGTCCGCCGGGTCCGACCCCGAGCCGCAGACGCTAGACAACCTCCCGCTGTTCCCGCTGCACACCGTGCTCTTTCCCGGTGGCCGGCTGCCGTTGCGCGTATTCGAGGCGCGCTATGTCGACATGGTGCGCAACTGCCTGCGCGACAGCACCCCGTTCGGCGCCTGCCTGATCGAGAGCGGCGACGAAGTGGCGCAGCCCGGCAAGGCAACCGTGCCGGAGATGGTGGGCTGCCTGGCCGAGATCGTCGACTGCAACATGGAGCAGCTCGGCGTGCTGCTGATCCGCGCGCGCGGGCGCGAGCGCTTCCACATCATCAGCCACGAGACCCGCGACGACGGCCTGCTGGTGGCGCGTGCGGAGGTGCTGCCCGCCGATATCATCGACTGCAAGCTCGAACTGCTGGGCGAATGCCTGGATGCGCTGCGCCGCATCGTGACGCGGCTGCATGCCGAGCAACCCGACCGGATGCCGTTCGACGAGCCTTACCTGTGGGACGATCCCAGCTGGGTCGCCAACCGGTTGTGCGAATTGCTGCCGGTGCCGCTGAAGGCCAAGCAGATGCTGATGGCGCTGCCCGATGCGGGCATGCGCATCGAGATCGTGCACCGCTACATGCGGCAGAACCACATCGTCTGACCCGCGCCGCGGTCCCCTTCAGAACAGGCCGCCGCGGGCCTGGTCCTCCAGCAGCCTGCGCACCGGCGCGGGCGTTCCCAGCGCGTCGAGATCGTCGAGCGAGAGCCAGCGTTGCCCGGCTTCCGTGACGCTGTCCTGCACCATCAAATCACCTGCGCCCACATCGACGCGAATCGCGCGGATCAACAGGCGGAAGTGCGTGAAGACATGGGTCAGCTCACCCGCCATCGCGGCGCGCACGGGCTTGCCGTAGGCGCGGGCGTAGTCGAGCGCGGCCATTTCGGCGGCTTCCGCATCGAAAGGCACGGTGTCGACCGGCATTTCAGGCAGGCTCCACAGGCCGCCCCAGATGCCGCTATCGGGGCGCAGCCGCAACAGCACTTCACGCTCGCGCCGCAGCATCAGCATCACCGTGCTGCGCTCGGGAATCGCGGCGCGCGGCTTTGGCGTGGGCAGCACGCCGGTCAGCCCTTCGCGGCGCGCCGCGCAGTCGGCGGACAGCGGGCAGGCGCCGGCATCGGCCAGGCACGCCGGCTTGCCGCGCGAGCAGACCGTCGCGCCCAGGTCCATCAGCCCTTGCGTATAGGCGACCATGTCGTCGGCCTGGCGCGGGCCCGCTGCGGGCAGTGCAATCTCGGCCAGCTGCCACATGCGCGTCTCCACCGCGCGCTCGCCCGGATGGCCATGGATGCCGAAGCAGCGCGCAAACACGCGCTTGACGTTGCCGTCGAGGATCGGCGAGCGCACGCCGGCGCTGAATGCGGCGATCGCCGCCGCGGTCGAGCGGCCGATACCGGGGAGCGTGGCCAGCACCGCGGGATCGGTTGGGAAAACGCCGCCGTGCTCGCTGACCAACTGCATCGCGCAGCGGTGCAGGTTGCGCGCGCGCGAATAGTAGCCGAGGCCGGCCCACAGCGCCATCACCTGGTCTGCGGGCGCGGCGGCAAGTGCCTGCACCGTCGGCAATGCGGCGACAAAGCGCTGGAAATATTCGATCACCGCGCTGACCTGGGTCTGCTGCAGCATGATTTCCGACAGCCAGATGCGGTAGGCGTCGCGCGTGTTCTGCCACGGCAGGTCGTGCCGGCCGTGGACGCGTTGCCAGTTGACGATCCGTGCGCCGAAATCGGGGGGCACGTGGATGTCGTCGGGAATGGCGGCGGTGGCGCGGGGGGTGGACTTGCGGGGCATGGGGTACGGCTTGTGGTGTGGGCTGGTGTTGACGACCGACGTTGCATCATTTCTGGGGGATGCGAACGTTGTCAGCAAAAAAAATGCGCCGCTATGCGCGGCGCTACATGATATACCGGCCAGGAAAGCCGAATCCCGTCAGCCGAATCCCGTCAGCCGAATCCCGTCAACCGCTTCCCGTCACGCCACCGCCAGGCTCGCTTCCTCCGCCCCGGCCGCCGGCCGCAGCAACCGCAGCGCAAACCCTTCGATCTTGCCGCTGCGCTCATCCAGCCCGTTCAGCACTTCCTCAAGCTGCGCGATACGGCTTTCCAGCGTATCGGTCGCCTCATGGATGCGCTCGATCGAATCGACGCGCCGGCGCAGCTGCTTCTGGTGCTCGCGCACCTGCGCTTCCAGCGGCGTCATCACCGACTTGAGCCAGACCTCGATATCGCGGTTCAGGTCGCGGAAATTCTCCAGCACGCGGCTGGCCATGGTGCTGAACGCGTTCTCCACCAGCTGCGGCCGCGAACGCGTCAGCATGCTGACCGTGCCGAAGTGCGCATGCACCAGCCGCAGAGTTTCCTGCAGCTCGGCGACGTAGCGCTCGGCGGTGAACTGCATCGGCGCGGGCAGCGTGAAGCCATGCTCGGCATTGAAGCGCCGGTACATGCTTTCGATCAGCTGGTGCAGCTGGCCGATCTTGTTATCCGCATCGGTCACCAGCGCGGTGAGCTGGGCGAACAGCGCATCCATGTCCTCGCGCAGGCCGCGCGAGAAGAAGCGCTCCTTCATCTGCTCGCGCGCGGTACGCATGGTCCTGCGCACGTCGCGCAGCTGCAGGCTCTTGATGATGTCGGCGCTGTGGCGGCCGAACACCAGCCGCAGCGCCTGGAACTTGCTGATGCTCTGCTCGAACTCCTCCTTCTCGCCCTGCACGCGCATCAGCATGTGCTTGACCATCGCGTGGTTCTTGCCGCGCAGCCCGCGCAGTTCGAACAATTGCTCGACGATATCGCGGCGGCGGCTCTGCAGCAGCTGCTGCGCGGCGCGCGCCATGTCCTGCGCCTGGCGGTGCACCTGGTCGGAGACAATGTCGCGCCGCCGCGGGATCAGCTGGTTGGACAGCACATGCTCGAACTCCGGCAAGCCGCTGCGCGCCAGCAGTGCATCGTCATGCGTGACCTTGGCCACCAGGCCCTTCTGCGCCGACACCGGATAGACGCGCGCCTGCTCGATGCCCAGCACCTGCGCCGTACTCGAGACCTGCCGCGCGATCTCGCTGGCAATCTCGGAAGGCTGGCGCAGCGGGTCCCAGAGTCCGTCTATCTTGTTGAGCACGGCCAGGCAGCCGCGCCGGTGGCCGGCGTCCACGTGGGTGCGCCACAGCTCCAGGTCGCTCTTGGTCACGCCAGCGTCGGCGGCCAGCACGAACACCACCACGTGCGCGTCGGGGATGAGGCGCAGCGTCAGTTCGGGCTCGGTGCCGATCGCGTTCAGCCCCGGCGTGTCGAGGATGACCAGCCCCTGGCGCAGCAGCGGGTGCGGGAAATTGATCACCGCATGGCGCCAGCGCGAGATCTCGACCATGCCCTCTGCATCGACCGCGTAAGCGGCATCGGGGTCGCTCTCGTGGTAAAGGCCCAGCGCCTCGGCTTGCTGCGGCGGCACGCGCACGGTCTGGACCACGTGCTGGAAGGCTTCCAGCATGCCCTCGGGCGAGGACGGGTCGAGCGACACCGTATGCCAGTGCGTTGCCGACGGGCCGGCCTCGAGGAAGTCGGCGGTGGAGGCGTCCTGCAGCCGCGTTTCGATCGGCAGCAGCCGGATGCAAGGCGGCTCGGCCTCGTCGTAACGCAGTTCGGTCGGGCACATCGTGGTGCGGCCCGCCGATGACGGCAGGATACGGCGCCCGTAGTCGGCAAAGAAGATCGCGTTGATCAGTTCGCTCTTGCCGCGCGAGAACTCCGCAATGAAGGCTACCTTGAGCCGGTCGCTGCGTAGCACGTTCTGGATCCGCTGCACGCGATCGTCGGCCTGCGCGTCATACAGGTCGTGCTGTTGCAGCCACGACTGGAATTCGGCCAGGGACTGGAGGACCCCCGTTCTCCAGGCGCCGTATTGTTCGAATTGGTGGGCGAGCGTTGTCATGGCTGTTCGGCTGACTCGGTTTTTACTTCGGGGCGCCGCCAGCGGTGGCGCGCCCGTGTTCCCGCACTACCGGCCCGCCGCGGTCGTCCGGCGGACCAATCTGTTCCATTTTTGTAACTTTTTATGACTGCGCACACGATACAGGTTTCCACGGCGGTTTTGTGGAATTCGCGTCCCATGCGGGTGGCGTGCGGGCCTGAGTGTTGCGCCGAGCCATCGACAATCGCCGGCGACGCGCATTGTGCGCCACACGGCGCATCACCACAGCGGCGTTCAGTGCTGGCAGTGCGGGCAGTAGAAGGTAGAGCGCTGGCCCTGCACGATCTGGCGCACCGGGGTAGCGCAGACGCGGCATGGCTGGCCGGCCCGGTCGTAGACAAAGCAATCGAGCTGGAAATAGCCGCTGGCGCCGTCGCTGCCGACGAAATCGCGCAGCGTGCTGCCGCCGCGCTCGATGGCCTGCGCCAGGGTCTCGCGCACGGCCTGCGCCAGCCGGTCACAACGCGCGCGGCTGAGACGGCCGGCCGGGGTTGTCGGGCGAATGCCGGCGCGGAACAGGCTTTCCGACGCATAGATATTGCCGACCCCGACCACGATGCCGCCGGCCAGCAAGACCGTCTTGATGGCGGCACTGCGGCCGCGCGTGTGGCGGTGCAGCCAGGCGCCGTCGAAAGCGGCATCGAAGGGCTCGATGCCGAGCGTGCGCAGCAGCGGGTGGGATGGCAGTTCGTGCTCGGGCAGCGTGGTCCACAGCACCGCGCCGAAGCGGCGCGGATCGCGAAAGCGCAGCACCACCGGCCCCTGGCCACCCTCTATGCCCTCGGCACCAGGAGCCAGCACCACGTCCAGGTGGTCATGGGCGCCTGGCGGCGGCGCCTTGGGCAGTACCCTCAGCGTGCCGGTCATGCCCAGGTGCACCAGCAGCCAGCCGGCCGGCTCGGCGGGTTCATCGCTGACACATTCGAGCAGCAGGTACTTGCCCCGGCGCTCGATCCGGCGCACCACGCGCTGCGACAGGCGGTCTTCGAGGTCCGGGTCGACCGGCCAGCGCAGCCCGCGGTGGCGCACCGTCACCGCCTCAATTCGCCGTCCCACAACGTGCGGCAGCAAGCCGCGCCGGGTCACTTCGACCTCGGGCAATTCAGGCATCGAACCTCTCCGTTGGTTAGCGCTCCAAACTCCTGCCGGCCTTGCGGGCCATGGGCCCGCGCGCCAAGCAGCGCATTGTAGCGGCAGGCTACAATGGCCTTATCCATTCCTTCGCCAGCGTGCGCCGGAGCACTCGATACATGTCGGACCTGAAGCTGGACCTGACGCCGGATTTGATGCCGGACGCCACATTGCAAGCCACTGTGTGCGGGATACCCGTACGCGAGGGCGCATTTTCGCGCACAGCAGGCGTCGCGAGAGCCTTTGCCAGAACCCGCCGCCACGCACGTGCGCTGGGCGCCGCCGCGCTGCTGGCGATAGCCGCCGGCGCCACCCATGCCGCACCTCCCGCCGGCGACGTGCCGCTGGCGCAGGTTGCGCCGCTGCAGCTCGCCGCTTCTGACGACGCGCGCCCCGCCGCCGGAAGCACCGGCAAGTCGGCACGCAGCCCGCTGCCGTCGCTGGAGCTGACCGACGACATCGTCTATATGGTGCTGGCGGCCGAAATTTCCATGCAGCGCGGCCTGGTCGGCCCGGCCTACCGCACCTACCTCGAACTGGCGCGGCAGACCCGCGACCCGCGCTTCGCGCAGCGCGCCACCGAGATCGCCTTCAACGCGCGCGTCCCGCAGCAGGCGCTGGATGCGGCGCGGCTGTGGCGCGAAATCTCGCCCAATTCGCCCGCTGCCGCGCAGGTCCTGTCGACGCTGCTGGTACTGAACGGACGCTGGGACGACGCCCGTCCGCTGCTGCAGCAGCAGCTGACCGCTGTACCCGCCAGCCACCGCGGCGACGCCATCCTGCAGATGCAGCAGCAGCTGTCGCGCACCAGTGATCCCGCCGGGGCAGCTACGCTGCTGCAGGAGCTGACGCGCAACGATACCAAGCTGCCGGAAACCTACCTGGCGCTGGCGCGCGCGCGCGAAGTTGCCGGCGACATGCCAGGCGCGATCGCCGCGCTCGACCAGGCGCTGAAGCTGCGGCCGGGCTATGAGCCTGCCGCGCTGATGGCCGCCGAGCTGCGCGCCGAAAAGGAGCCCGACGAAGCCGTCGCCATCCTCAAGCGCTTCCTCGACAAGTCGCCCGATTCGGTCAACGGCCATATCACGCTGGCACGCCTGTACCTGCTGCGCAACGACATGCAGGCGGCCCGGCAAGAGTTCGAGACCCTGCGCAAGGTGGCACCCGCGGATCCGCGCGTGCCGCTGGCACTTGGGCTGACCAGCCTGCAGGCCAAGAACTACGACGAAGCCGAGCAATACCTGAAGGAGTACCTGCAGCTGGTCGAGAAGCAGCCCACGGCCAATCCCGACATCGCCTACCAGTACCTGGCACAGATCGCCGAGGAACGTAAGGACTACACCAATGCGATCCAGTGGCTGGACCGCATCGAGGACATCCGCCTGGCCCCGGCTGCCACCGCCAAGCGCGCGCAGTTGCTGGCACGCCTGGGCAAGCTGGACGACGCGCAGGCACTGTTTGGCGAAATGCTTGCCGACGCCGAGGATATCCCCGACCCGGGCCAGCGCGCGCAGCGCGTCATGGCAATCCGCCAGGCCGAGGTGGCCACGCTGATGGAGACCAAGGCCTACGACCGCGCGCGCAAACTGCTTGACGACCGGGTCGCGGCCGAGCCCGACAACGCCGACTGGATCTACGAGCTGGCCATGCTCGACGAGCGCCAGAAGCGCTACGACAGCATGGAAAAGGGCCTGCGCCGCGTGATCGCGCTGCAGCCGCAGCAGAAGCAAGGCTACAACGCGCTCGGCTACTCGCTCGCCGATCGCAACGAACGCCTGCCCGAAGCGCGCAGCCTGCTTGAACGCGCCTCTGAGCTGGGCCCGGACGATCCATACATCATGGACAGCCTGGCCTGGGTCAAATTCCGCATGGGCGAGCTGCGCCCCGCCGCCGACCTGCTGCGCAACGCCTACGCCAAGGCGCCCGAAGCTGAAATCGGCGCACACCTGGGCGAAGTGCTGTGGCAGCTCGGCGAGCACGACGAAGCGCGCAAGACCTGGACCGAGGCCATGCGCATCGATCCCGAGAACGAAACCCTGGTCGATACGCTGCGCCGGTACAAATTCGACGTGCAGCTGGCCAAGTAATCCGTAACCCCGTAACCGAGAAATCCGGCGAGCCGCGCCTGCACAGCCAGGCACGGCACCGGATTCCCGTCCCAGTGCGGCGGCCGCGGCTACGGCCGCGCGCCGCCGCTCCACGACCATGTCCATGAACCGAACCAGACGCCTGGCACTGCTTTGCCTGGGCGCCCCACTGCTGCTGCAGGCCTGCGCCAGCGTGGCGCCGACACGCGGCTTCGATGCCGGCGACGCCAGCGCAAGCCAGCAATACACCGGCCGCTTCTCGGCAAACTACGTGCGCTACGGCCGCGACGAAGGCGTGACCGGCAGCTTCCGCTGGGAAGAGCAAGGCCGCAACGTGCGGCTCGACCTGGTCTCGCCGCTGGGCCAGACGCTGGCAGTGGTCACCGCCACGCCGTCCGGCGCCACGCTGGACCTGCCCAACCAGCCGCCGCGCAACGCGCCCGAGGTCGACACGCTGATGGAAGAAGCGCTCGGCTTCGCGCTGCCGGTGGCCGGAATGCGCGACTGGCTGCACGGCCGTGCCGCGCAGGGCTCGCCGGCGCGCACCACGCGCGACGAGCAGGGACGCGTGGCTACGCTGGCGCAGAACGGCTGGACCGTGCGCTATGTCGCATGGCAAGACACTGCTGCCGCTGGCACGGCCACGGCATTGCCGCGCCGTATCGACCTGGCGCGCGACTCCGCCGCAAACCCGCTGTCGGTGCGCCTGGTCATCGATCCCCAGACGCCATGAATCGCGCCAACAACCTGCCTCCCGCGGAGCTGCGCGACTGCCCCGCGCCCGCCAAGCTCAACCTGTTCCTGCACGTGACCGGGCGCCGCGCCGACGGCTACCACACGCTGCAGACCGTGTTCCAGCTGGTCGACTGGTGCGACACGCTGCATTTCCGCCGGCGCGACGATGGCATCGTGGCGCGCGTCACCGACGTGCCCGGCGTACCCGCCGACAGCGACCTGGTCGTGCGCGCCGCGCGCGCGTTGCAGGCCGCGGCGGGCACCACCTTCGGCGCCGACATCGAAATTGACAAGGTGCTGCCGATGGGCGGCGGCATTGGCGGCGGCTCGTCGGATGCCGCGACCACGCTGCTGGCGCTGAACCACCTCTGGGGCCTGGACCTGGCGCGCGAAGAACTGATGCGCATCGGCCTGTCGTTGGGCGCCGACGTGCCCGTGTTCGTGTTCGGCCAGAACGCCTTTGCCGAGGGCGTGGGCGAGCAACTGACGGCGGTGGACCTGCCCGAGAGTTGGTTCGTGGTCATCCATCCGAAGCAGCATGTGCCCACCGCTGAAATTTTTTCGGACCCCCGCTTGACAAGGGATACGCCGCTCTCCATAATTGCGGTCTTCGCTGCTCGCACAAACAAATTCGATTTCGGTCGCAACGATCTGGAACCGATAGCAACAGCGAAGTTCGGCGAAGTCGCCCGAGCCCTGGAATGGCTGAAGCAATACAATCAGCATGCCAGGATGACCGGTTCCGGAGCCTGCGTGTTTGCGCGTTTTTCTGACGCAAAGACAGCGCAGCAGGTCTTGGAAAGGTTGCCTCCCGAATGGGATGGCAGGTGTGTGAGGAGTCTGGCACATCACCCGCTCGCAGCGTTCGCATAGCAAGTTATCGTTCGGCGCGGTACGGCAGGTTGGTACCACGAAGAACGGCCCGGTTGTGTAGGGGAGTCGCCAAGTTGGTCAAGGCACCGGATTTTGATTCCGGCATTCGAAGGTTCGAATCCTTCTTCCCCTGCCATTACTTCCTATAGTGTCCTAACGGAACACGATATCCCAAGTCACCGGCTTCGCCGGTGACACCAAGCTCCCCCAGCAGCAAGACAGGTGCCCCGAATGAGCAGCGAAGGCTTGATGGTATTTACCGGCAACGCCAACCCCAAACTCGCGGAGGCTGTCGTACAGCACCTCGGCATTCCGCTGGGCAAGGCCCAGGTTGGTCGTTTCTCCGACGGTGAAGTCCAGGTTGAAATCCAGGAAAACGTTCGCGGCAAGCACGTCATCGTGCTGCAGTCCACCTGCGCGCCGACCAACGACAACCTGATGGAACTGATGGTGATGGTCGACGCGCTCAAGCGCGCCTCGGCACGCAGCATCACCGCCGCCATGCCCTACTTCGGCTATGCCCGCCAGGACCGCCGCCCGCGTTCGGCGCGCGTGGCAATCTCGGCCAAGGTCGTGGCCAACATGCTGGAAGTCGCCGGCGTCGAGCGCGTGCTGACGATGGACCTGCACGCCGACCAGATCCAGGGCTTCTTCGATATTCCCGTCGACAACATCTACGCATCGCCGGTCCTGCTGGGCGACCTGCGCGAGAAGAACTACGGCGACCTGCTGGTGGTCTCGCCGGACGTCGGCGGCGTGGTTCGTGCGCGTGCGCTGGCCAAGGAACTGAACTGCGACCTGGCGATCATCGACAAGCGTCGTCCCAAGGCCAACGTGGCCGAGGTGATGAACATCATCGGTGAAGTCGAAGGCCGCAACTGCGTCATCATGGATGACATGATCGACACCGGCGGCACGCTGTGCAAGGCCGCCCAGGTGCTGAAGGAGCGTGGCGCGCTGAAGGTGTTCGCGTATTGCACGCACCCCGTGCTGTCCGGCGGCGCCGCTGCCCGTATCGCCGACTCGGCGCTGGACGAAGTGGTGGTGTGCGACACCATCCCGCTGTCGGAAGAAGTCGCCAAGTGCGGCAAGATCCGCCAGCTCTCGACCGCACCGCTGCTGGCCGAGACCTTCACCCGCATCGTCAAGGGCGACTCGATCATGTCGCTGTTTGCGGGTTCCTGATAGAATTTAGGGCTTTACTGCGTTGGCAGCCGCTTTACGGCGGCCAACGTGACTTGATCGGCGCTGATTCTTTGTTAGCGCCGCAACGAGGCTGTCTGGTCGCGGACGGCCTTCTTTACTTTTGGAGTCATCATGAAAGTTGTCGCTTTCGAGCGTAGCGTACAGGGTACGGGTGCGAGCCGCCGCCTGCGCAATTCGGGCAAGACCCCCGGCATCATCTACGGCGGCGCCGCCGAGCCGAAGATGATCGAACTGGATCACAATGCGCTGTGGCACGCCCTGAAGAAGGAAGCGTTCCACTCGTCGATCCTCGACCTGGAAGTCGCTGGCAAGGCAGAAAAGGCCCTGCTGCGCGCATTCCAGATGCACCCGTTCAAGCCGCTGGTGCTGCACGTCGACTTCCAGCGCGTGTCGGCCACCGAAAAGATCCACGTCAAGGTGCCCCTGCACTTCATGAACCAGGAAACCGCTCCTGGCGTGAAGCTGGGCCACGGCCTGGTCAACCACATCGTCAACGACCTGGAAGTGTCGTGCCTGCCGGCCGACCTGCCTGAGTTCATCGAAGTGGACGTCGGCACGATGGAACTGGGCCAGACCCTGCACCTGAGCGACCTGAAGCTGCCGAAGGGCGTGACCGTCATCACCCACGGTGACGACAACCCCGCCATCGCCAGCATCTCGCTGCCGGCTGGCGCTGCTTCGGCCGCCGAAAGCGCCGAAGGCGAAGGCGAAACGCCGGCTGCCTAAGCTGCTGCTGCAGCGGCCGCGGCCCATGGGCCGCGCCACGGAAAAACCGCCGCCCTTCGCGGCGGTTTTTTTTCGACCCTGCCGAACCGGCAGGTGGCGGGTTTTTCGGTATCCTTGGCGCCTGTGGCGCAGCCCTGCGCGCCAACGACTCAGTCAATCGCATGATCAAGCTCATCGTCGGCCTCGGCAATCCCGGCGCGGAATACGAGGCCACCCGGCACAACGCCGGCTTCTGGCTGGTGGACCAGCTCGCCCGCATGGGCGGCGCCACGCCGCGCGTGGAAGGCCGGTTCCACGGACTGGCCGCGCGCGCGCGGCTGTGGGACCAGGACATCTGGCTGCTCAAGCCCTCGACCTTCATGAACCGCTCCGGGCTGGCCGTGGTCTCGCTGGCACGTTTCTACAAGATCCTGCCGGACGAGATCGTCGTCGCGCACGACGAGATGGATCTGCCGTCCGGCACCGTCAAGCTCAAGCGCGGCGGCGGCGTGGGTGGCCACAACGGCCTCAAGGACATCTCGGCCCACCTGACCACGCAGGACTACTGGCGCCTGCGCATCGGCGTCGGCCATCCGCGCAATGCGCCCGGCGGCGCCGGCGCGGGACGCGAGGACGTGGTCAACTTCGTGCTCAAGCCACCGCGCAAAGAGGAGCAGGAAGCGATCGACGCGGCCATCGACCGCAGCATGGATCCGCTCGGCCTGCTGGCACGCGGCGATGCCGAACGCGCAATGGCGCAGCTGCACACTACGCGCTGAACAAGCGCCGCAGGCACACTCCTGCGACAAGCATGTGAAACGGGCCGCACACGCGGCCCGTTTGTCGTTGGCGCGCTGCAACTCTTATGTTGCAGACATGCTGTCATCAAACTTCCACGGGCAGTCCCTACATTGCGGGGTTTCCACCGCTCCGGCATCACATGGTAGCCGGCGCGCATGACAAACCCACAAGAGAGGAAAGCCCATGTCGTACCTGACCGACGAAGCGCGCGCCGCCGGCCGTGCTGCCAAGCCTGACGTTGACGTGCCCGGCCAGAGGCTGGAAGACATCGTCGCCGCCAACCCCGCTCGCCGCCGGGTGCTGCGCGGCGGCGTGGGCCTGTCGCTGTTCTCGGCTTTTGGCAGCGGCCTGCTGGCCGCCTGCGGCGGCGGCGACGATCCCGCGCCCGCGCCCGCTCCGGCACCGGCTCCCGCCCCTGGCCCCGTGCCTGGCGCCGTCGCCCCGAGCTACGACGTCACCTTCGAGGCGATCGCCAAGTCGACCGCCGACACGGTGGTCGTGCCGAACGGCTACAGCGTCGACGTACTGTTCTCCGCAGGCGATCCGGTCGAGGCCGGCGCCACCGGCTATGCCGGCGCGTTCCAGTCGTCGGCCGAAACAGAGCGCCAGGCCGGCGGCAACCATGACGGCATGCACTTCTTCGCGCTGTCGGGTGTCGATCCGCAGAAGGGCGGGCTGCTCGCCATCAACCACGAACTGCCGGACTACAACATCCTGTTCGCCGGCGGCACCTACACCGCAGGCACCGCCACGCCGGAGCAGAAGCGTATCGCGCTGTCGGCGGTCGGCATCTCGGTGATCGAGGTCGAGCTGGCAGCCAGTGGCAAGTGGCAGGTCAAGCGCGACTCGATCTACAACAAGCGCTACACCGGCAACACGCTGTACCGCGTGGGCGGTCCGGCCGCTGCGGTGGTGGGTTCGACCGTGGTCGGCATGCTCAACAACTGCTCCAGCGGCTACACGCCGTGGGGCACTTACCTGACCTGCGAAGAGAGCACGGACAACTACCTGGATACGACCCAGGACGAGAAGGGCTACGGCTGGGTGGTCGAGATCGACCCCTACGGCACGCTGGGCGCGCCGGCCAAGCGCACGGCAATGGGCCGCTTCGACCATGAAAACGTTGCCTTCATGACCGATGCCAGCAACAAGGTGGCCTTCTACATGGGTGACGACGGCACCCCGGGCTGCATCTACAAGTTCATCCCGAGCCAGGCGTTCGACCCCAACAACCGCACTGCCAATGCCAACCTGCTGGACAGCGGCACGCTGTATGTGGCGAAGTTCAACGCAGACGGCAGCGGCCAGTGGATCGAACTGACCCAGGGCAAGAACGGCCTGACCGTCGGCGCCTCGGATCCGGGCAACTGGACCCAGTCTGCCACCTCGCCGGCACCGACCACTGTTGACTTCGCCACGCAAGCTGACGTGCTGGTCAACACGAAGTCAGCCGCGCGCGTGGCCGGCGGCACGCTGATGGACCGCCCGGAATGGATCACGGTCGGCCTGGACAAGACCGTCTTCTGCACGCTGACCAACAACAGCGGCCGCCAGCAGACCGACGCCGCCAACCCGCGCGTGCAGAACCTGCACGGTCACATCATCCAGTGGAAGGAAGCCGGCGACTCGCCGCTGGCCACCGCCTTCACCTGGAGCATCCTGCTGCAGGCCGGCGACCCGTCGCTGGCCACGGACAACCTGAAGGGCAACATCAACGGCGACACGTTCTCGAGCCCGGACGGCCTGCGCGTGGACCCGAAGGGCCGCCTGTGGGTGCAGACCGACTCCAGCACCAGCGCGACCTATACCAACACCTTCGGCAACAACAGCATGTACTACATCTCGCCGACCGGGCAGTCGAAGCGCTTCCTGGCCGGGCCGAAGGGTTGCGAGATCACCGGCATCGCCTACACGCCGGACCTGACCACCTGCTTCATCAACATCCAGCACCCGACCGGCCAGTGGCCGGACGCCGCCAAGCCGCCGCGCTCGTCGACCATCGTCGTGCGCCGCACGGACGGCAAGCCGGTGGGTGCGTAACCGCGCAGTGCCTTGTAGTGCCGTAGTACCGTAGTAACTGGGGAAAAGTTAAGCCCCCGCCACCTTGCGGTGACGGGGGCTTTTTTTACCTCTGAGTGCGACGCGAAGCGGTGCAGGCAGGCGGGCAGCGGATCAGGCAGCGTGCTTGGCCGCCGTCAGCAGCCGGTAGCGCTGCATCAGCACCTCCTGCGACTCCACCCGGTTCGGATCCTTGGGGATGCAGGCGACCGGGCAGACCTGCTGGCATTGCGGCTCGTCGAAGTGCCCGACGCACTCGGTACACTTGTTGGGGTCGATTTCATAGATCTCGGGCCCCATCGAAATGGCTTCGTTCGGGCACTCGGGTTCACAAACGTCGCAGTTGATGCAGTCGTCGGTGATCAGTAGCGCCATGGTGTTTCCTTCCTGCGGACACGCCCGCGCCCGACTGGCCGCGGTCTGACGTGTCTGAAGCCGTATTTTATTCCGGTTTGGCGATTTTCTCTTGAAGCCACCGCTCCACCGACGGGAACACGAACTTGCTGACATCGCCGCCCAGCACCGCGATCTCGCGGACAAAGGTGCCGGAGATGAACTGGTACTGGTCGGACGGCGTGAGGAACATGGTCTCGACGTCCGGCAGCAGGTAGCGGTTCATGCCCGCCATCTGGAATTCATACTCGAAGTCGGACACCGCGCGCAGGCCGCGCACTATTACGCGCGCATTGTTCTTGCGAACGAAGTCCTTGAGCAGCCCGGCAAAACCCTCCACGCGCACGTTGGGATAGTGCCCTAGCACTTCGCGGGCAATGCCGATGCGCTCGTCGAGCGCAAAGAACGGGCGCTTGTTGGGGCTATGCGCCACGCCGACCACCAGTTCGTCGAAGATATTCGACGCACGGCGGACCAGATCCTCGTGTCCCCGGGTCATTGGATCGAAGGTGCCGGGATAGACCGCGATGACCATACTTCCTCCTTGATCTGCCCGCTGCCGGCCGTTGTGGCCGCCTCGTTCGCCGGTCGGACCGGCGTGGGTGCTGCGTCGCGAGCGTTGTGACAGCGGCGTAGTGTAACCCTAAATGCGCCACTTGGAAGGCGGGCAGCGCACCGTTTTGCGGCACTGCACCCACGAATCCATTTCGCAATCGGAAAGGTGCCCTTAGCACATGGCGAAACTGAAGCTTCGGGCAATCCGTGCGCAGGTTGTCAATCGGCGCCGTTACCGTGCTGTGGATGCTGGCGGTGCTGCAGCAAATGGAAATGCACCGCGCCGGCGCGCGCATGGCGCACGATCTCCAGCGATGCCGGGACCGGGGCCTCGACGCCGGTCAGCGCATGGTCGGTTTCGACATAGACTGCGCCACCGGGCCGCAGCAGCCGCGCGGCATGCTCCAGCGACGGGCCGATCCAGTCCTCGGCAAAGGGCGGGTCCAGGAACACCACGTCGAAGCTGCCGTCGGGCATCTGCGCCGCGACCGTAAAGGCATCGCCCTGCACTACGCGGACCTGGCTGGCATCGAGCCGGTACTGGTTGTCGCGCAGCTGCCTGGCTGCGCGCGGGTTGAACTCCACCAGCGTTACTGCAGCCGCGCCACGGGAGGCGGCTTCGAACCCGAGCGCGCCGGAGCCGGCAAACAGGTCCAGGCAGGCAAGCCCTGACAGGTCCTGGCCAAGCCAGTTGAACAGGGTCTCGCGAACGCGGTCGGGTGTCGGGCGCAAACCCTGGGCGTCGGGCACGGGCAGCAGCGTGCGCTTCCAGCGCCCGCCGATGATGCGGACCTGGGACGGCGCCTGGCGCGGCACCGGGCGCGGAGGCCCTGCGGGAGAACGTCCGCCGGCTGCAGCGGAGGCCGGCGCGGAGGAAGGAGTACGCCCGCCGGGAGCGGGCGAAGGCAATCGGGAACGCGAATTCATCCCGTGATTGTAGAGCCTGCGGGCCGGTTCGCCGCAGCCGCGCGTGAGGGGGCGCGCATAGGCCGGCCCTCGAGATGCGGTGCCTGCATCACTTACGCGATGCGGTCGGCGTGCTGGCCACCGGGCCGCCGACGATCACCGTGGCCATGCCGTCCGGACGCACATGCCGCTGGAAGGCCGCCCTGACCTGCTCGCGCGTCACCTTGCCGACCTGCGCGGTCCACGTGTCCAGGTAGTCCAGCGGCAGCCCATACCAGCCGATATTGGCGACATTGGTCAGCAGCTTGCGGTTGTTGTCGATACGCAGCGGAAAGCCGTTGACAAGGTTGTCCTTGGCCGCACGCAGCTCCTTCTCGGTCGGGCCTTCGGCGACAAAGCGCGCCAGCACCTGGCGCACCAGCGCCAGCGCCTCGTCGGTCTGAGCCTTCTTGGTCTGCAGGCTGATGCCGAACGGCCCCGGCTGCTTCGACGGCGCGAAGTAGCTGTCGACACCGTAGGTCAGGCCTCGCTTCTCCCGCACCTCGTCAGTCAGGCGCGAGCTGAAGCCGCCGCCGCCGAGCACATAGTTGCCCACCAGCAGCGCGAAATAGTCGGGGTCGCCGCGTGCGATCGACGGCTGGCCGATGGCCACGCTCGATTGCTGCGCCGGATGCGGCAGGCGCTGCTCGCTGGCCGGGATATTGAGCTTTACCTGCGGCAGCGCCGGGGCGGCACTGCCCTGCGGCAGCCCGCGCGTGAGTTGTTCGGCAATGGCTTCGGCCTGCTTGCGGTCGATCGCGCCGATCAGCGTCACCACCGCGCGCTTCGCACCGTAGTTGTCGCGCCAGAATTTGGCGATGTCATTGCGCGTGACCGACTGCACGCTCTCCGGCGTGGCCGCCACGCCGTAGGGATGGTCCGGGTACATGGCCTTGGCCAGCGCCTTGTCGGCGATCACGCCCGGCTTGGTGTCGGCCTCGCGGATGGCAGTGATCAGGCGCTGCTTCTCGCGCCCGACCACGGCGTCCGGGTAGATCGGGGCCTTGATCAGCTGCGCCGCCAGCGCGACCGACTGGTCCAGCTCGGGCTGCGCGGTCAGCGTGCGCAGCCCGATGCCGCCGCGGTCGCCGCCCGCCGCGCCGCCGAAGGCCGCGCCGGTATCGGCAAAGGCGTCGGCAATCTGTGCCTCGTCGCGTGCCGGCTGGCCGTCCTGCGCGGCCGCGCCCTTGTCCAGCAGCGCCGCCGTCAGCGTCGCCAGCCCGGCCTTGCCGGGCGGGTCATAGCGGCTGCCGGCATCGAAATCGATATTCACATCGAGCATCGGAATCGACGGGCTGTGGACAAAGAACACGCGCGCGCCGGTGGATGCGGTCCAGTGCTCGATCGGGATCGCGGCCTGGGCCAGCTGCATGGCCAGCAGCATGGCGGCGCCGAGCGCCGCGCCGGCCAGCGTGCGCAGCGTGCGGGGCCGCGCGTTGGTGGAAGTGGCGGACTGGGACATTGTCGTTCCTCAGTGGCGCAGGCCCGACGGGGCCTGGGTCTTGGGCTTGTTCGGGTCGATCGGCTGCGGCACCAGCGTGGCCACGGTCAGGTTGTCGTCGTTGAAATACTTGGCGGCGACGGCCTGCACCTGCGCCGGTGTGACGGCCTTGATCTTGTCGAGCATACGGTCGATCTGGCGCCAGGGGATATCGGAAATCTCGGTTACGCCGATCTCCATGCCTTGCCCGAACACCGAATCGCGCTTGTAGATCTGCCCCGCCACCACCTGCGCCTTGACGCGCTTGAGTTCTTCCGGCGACACCCCTTCCCGGGCGATGCGCTGGATCTCGGCGCGCAGCGCGCGTTCGATCTCGTCGGTGTTGTGGCCGGCCGCGGGCGTGCCGTCGAGGACGAACAGCGACTCGCCGCGGTTGATGCTGTCGTAGCCGACGTTGACGTCGTCGGCCAGCCGCTGCTCGCGCACCAGCTCGCGCGTCAGGCGGGCATTGTCATAGCCGTTGAGCACGGCAGCCAGGACCTCCAGCGCGTAGGGGTCGACATCCTTCTCGACATCGCGCAGGCGCGGCACCTTGTAGGCCATTACCATGTACTGGTTCTCGGCCGGCGCCTTGACCCAGATGCGCTTGATGCCCTGCTGCGTCGGCTCTTCCTGGTCCTTGCGCAGCGGCAGCGTGCGCGGCTTGAGCTTGCCGTAGTAGCGCTCGGCGAGCGCCCGCACTTCTTCGGCCTTGACGTCGCCGGTGACGATCACCAGCGCGTTATTGGGCACGTACCACTGGCGGTACCAGTCCTTGACGTCGTCGACGCGCATGTTGACCAGGTCGTCCATCCAGCCGATCACCGGGTGGCGGTAGGCAGCGGCGGTGTAGACGGTGGCGAGCAGTTGCTCATAGACGTTGCCGCGGGCGGAGTCGTCGGTGCGCAGGCGGCGCTCTTCCATCACCACTTTCATCTCGCGGTCGAACTCGTCCTTCCTGATGATGAGGTTGGCCATGCGGTCGGCCTCCAGCTCCATCATCTTCGGCAGGTATTGCTTGCCGATCTGCTGGTAGTACATGGTGAAGTCGCGGTTGGTCATGGCGTTCTCGCGCCCGCCCAGTGCCGCCACCTGCTTGGAGAACTCGCCCACGCCGACCTTGGGCGTGCCCTTGAACATCATGTGTTCGAGCATGTGGGCCACGCCCGTGGTGCCGCTGACCTCGTCGATGCCGCCGACGCGGTACCAGATCTGGTGCGCCACCGTGGGTGCGCGGTGGTCCTCCTTGACGATCAGCCGCAGGCCGTTGGAGAGCCGGTATTCAGTGGTGCCATGCGCGGTGGCGCCGGCGGGCGCGGTCTGCGCGGAAGGCATCGGCGATCCGACCACGCCTTGCGCGCCGGCCGGCAACGACCAGGGCAGCAGGCCGAGCAGCAGCGCCGGGACGATGCGCCGCGCCAGGCGCGCGGCGCCGGCGGGAAGTGTTGAGGAGGAAGGTTGGCAGTGCCGTTGGATGCGTGCTTGGGCACCTTCGGCGCCCGCCGCGGTCAGGACAACGCAATGGTTCATGCGACCCCGTCTGCTAGAATTTTGCCGATCGATCCACACGGGCAGGCATGCGCGCGCGGATCAGCCATGTATCGAACTGATGTAGCGAACTATACGCAATCGCCGGCCGGGACCACAACGGGTTCTCCCCGACCTTCGCGATGTCAGCGTAAGCCCTTGATTATTAACCGGTCGCCTGCCGGCAATGTGCCACCAGGGTAGCGGCCCCGGTATTGACTCCATTCCCCAATGTTTAGTTTCTGGAAGAAGCGCAAGGCCGAGCCCGCGTCCGTCGAGACGCCAGCCCCGGCACCCGCGCCGCTAGAGGCGCCCGCGCCCACCCCCACGCCCACACCCGCGCCTGCCCCGGTCCCCGCTCCGGCTCCGGTCCCGACGCCGACACCGGTTCCCGCACAGGTGCCGCCCCCGGCGCCGGCCCCCGTGGCCGCGCCGGAACCGGCCGCCGCCATCGAAACGCTTGAACTGGTCCCCGCCCCCGCAGTCACCGCTGAAGCCCGGCAAGGGTGGATGCATCGGCTGCGCACGGGCCTGTCCAAGACCAGCCGCAACATCGGCACGCTGTTCGTGGGCGTCAAGGTCGACGAGGCGCTGTTCGAAGAACTGGAAACCGCGCTGCTGATGGCCGACGCGGGCGTGGAAGCCACCGAATACCTGCTGGCCGAGCTGCGCAAGCGGGTCAGGTCCGAGCGCATCGAATCGGCAGAAGGCGTCAAGGCCGCGCTCAAGACGCTGCTGACCGAGCTGCTTCGTCCGCTGGAAAAAACCATGGCGCTGGGCCGCGAGCAGCCCCTGGTGATGATGATCGCGGGCGTCAACGGCGCCGGCAAGACCACCAGCATCGGCAAGCTGTGCAAGCACTTCCAGCGCTACGACCAGAAGGTCCTGCTGGCCGCTGGCGATACCTTCCGCGCCGCCGCGCGCGAGCAGCTGACAATCTGGGGCGAGCGCAACAACGTCACCGTGGTGGCGCAGGAAAGCGGCGACCCGGCCGCGGTGATCTTCGACGCGGTGAACGCGGCCAAGGCGCGCGGCATCGACATCGTGATGGCTGATACCGCCGGCCGCCTGCCGACGCAGCTGCACCTGATGGAGGAGCTGAAGAAGGTCAAGCGCGTCATCAGCAAGGCCATGCCGACGGCGCCGCATGAGGTGCTGCTGGTGATCGACGCCAATACCGGCCAGAATGCCCTGCAGCAGACCCGCGCCTTCGATGATGCGCTGGGGCTGACCGGCCTGATCGTGACCAAGCTGGATGGCACCGCCAAGGGCGGCATCCTGGCGGCGATCGCGCGCCAGCGCCCGGTGCCGGTGTACTTCATCGGCGTGGGCGAGAAGGTGGAGGACCTGCAGCCCTTCAAGGCGGAGGAATTCGCCGAAGCGCTGCTGGGCTGAAGCCAGCCAGTCATCAGCCAGTCATCAGCCAGTCATCAAACAGAAACAGAAACAGAAACGCCCCGGCATTGACCGGGGCGTTTTCTTGCGTGCGATCCCGCGAACGCTTATTCCGCGTCAGGCTGCGACTTCGGCTCCGCCTTCTGGAACGCTTCCATCTCCATGCACGCCTCATAGATCTTCGCGATCGTCGGATAGCGGCTCACGTCGACATTGAAGCGCTGCGCATTGAACACCTGCGGCACCAGGCAGATATCGGCCAGCGTCGGCGTATCGCCAAAGCTGAAGCGCCCCGCCTTGCCGCCGCGCGCCAGGTTGGCCTGCAGCGACTCGAAGCCCAGCTCGATCCAGTGGCGGTACCAGGCGTCCTTGACCTCGTCGGTCACGCCTACCTTGTGCTTCAGGTATTTCAGCACGCGCAGGTTGTTCAGCGGATGGATTTCGCACGCGATTTCCTGCGCCAGGCCACGCACGTAGGCCCGCTCCAGCGCCGTGCCGGGCAGCAGCTTCGGCTCGGGATGGACTTCGTCCAGGTACTCGACGATGGCCAGCGATTGCTGCAGTACGTTGCCGTCATCGGCCAGCGCCGGCACCAGGCCGTCCGGGTTCACCGCACGGAACTCGGGCTTGAGCTGCTCGCCGCCTTCCTTGAGCAGGTGCACCGGCACGTATTCGTACGGCAGCCCCTTCAGCTCCAGCGCGATGCGCACACGGAACGAGGCCGAGCTGCGGAAGTAGCTGTAAAGCTTGAGCATCGGATCAGACTACCTTGATGGTGAGGTCGCCCACGCCGCCGACGTGGCACTGCATGACATCGCCCTTGACCACCGGGCCCACGCCTTCGGGCGTGCCGCTGAAGATCAGGTCGCCCGGCTGCAATTCGAACAGCTTCGACAGGTACGACACCATCTCCGGCACCGACCAGATCAGGTCGGACAGGTCGCCGCGCTGCTTTTCCGCGCCGTTGACCGACAGCGTCACCTCGCCCTTCTCCGGGTGGCCGATGGCCGAGACCGGCACGATCGGGCCGATCGGCGCCGACCGGTCGAAGGCCTTGCCGGTTTCCCAGGGGCGGCCCGTCTTCTTGGATTCGTTCTGCAGGTCGCGGCGGGTCATGTCGAGGCCCACGGCGTAGCCGAACACGTGTTGCGCGGCGCTTTCCACCGGGATGTCACGCCCGCCCGTGCCGATCGCCACCACCAGCTCCACTTCATAGTGGCAGTTGCTGGTGCCCGGCGGGTACGGGAAGGAGCCTTCGGTGCCATCGGCGACGTAGCTGACCGCGTCGGACGGCTTGCAGAAGAAGAACGGCGGCTCGCGGTCGGGATCCGAGCCCATTTCACGGGCATGGGCAGCATAGTTGCGGCCGACGCAGTACACGCGGCGGACCGGGAAGCTAGCGTTGCTGCCGCGCACCGGCACGCCAACGGGGGCCGGCGGGGCGAACACGAATTCGGTCATGCATCTCTCCAGATTTTTTCTGATCAGTTCCGCGGCGCGGGATGCGGGGTAGGCATTGCGGCGTCGCCAGCAGACGCCCCCTGCGCGGCAGGGCAACAGGATACACCGCGCGCGGCGGGCTGCGTACGACGGCATACAATGAATCCAGGCGGGCCCGCGACCACACTGCACCACGGCAGTGCGGGTGGTCCGCCCCGCACCCGGCGCGAATCTTGCATGGCGCACTGCAACAGAATGAAGCCATGACCCGACGCCATCCGCCCCCCTCGCCATCGACGCCTGCCCCCGCCGCCGGACGGACGCTTCGTATCCTGCTGGTGCGCGATCCCCTTGACGCCAACCCGCTCAACGTCGAAACCATCCGCAACGGGCTGCTCAGCGCCGGCTTCAGCGAGATCCAGATCGTCGATGCCGACCTGCACCTGCCGGACGTGATCACCGCCACCCAGCCCGACATGCTGATCATCGCCTCGGAGTCTGCCGCGCGCGACACCATCGAGCATGTCTGCGTCTCGACCCAGCATGCGCCGCGGCCCATCGTGCTGTTTACCGACAACGACGACAGCCAGCGCATCAAGGCCGCGCTGTCGGTGGGCATTACCGCCTATATCGTTGACGGCCTGCGCGCCGAGCGCGTCAAGACGGTGCTCGACGTCGCCTATGCCCGCTTCGAGCTGGACCAGCAGCTGCGCGCCGAACTCGACGCCACCCGCCTCAAGCTGGCCGAGCGCAAGGTGGTCGAGCGCGCCAAGGGCCTGCTGATGCAGGCGCGCGGCATCAGCGAGGACGAGGCCTACAAGCGCCTGCGCAGCATGGCGATGGAGCGCGGCCTGAAACTGGTCGACGCCGCCCAGCGCGTGATCGACGTGATGGGCTGATCGCCCGTCCACCGCCGGCCCCGGGGCGCGGCAGCCCGCGGCTGGTGCAATGCACGATCCTGGCGCCGCCCCAAAGCGATCCCTTCGCGCACCGCCTCTGCACCGCCTCTGCACCGTCCCCTAACCGCCTCCCGCCGCGCTGCCCCGCGATGCGGCAGCGCAGTCGGCGCACGCACCGTGCCAGCCCATTTCGACCCGATGCGTCACTCCGCCGGTACAGTCCCGCCCCGAAATGCTGCACCGCACAGGCTGGCACACGCCTTGCGATATGCAGTCATCGGCCAACGGCGGCCGATCACAATTTAGGCGGACACAGCCAACGCAGGCTGCGTCACGCCATGGACAACGGCGTCCCTGCACCGTACCGGTCTTCTGGCGAAGCCGGCCGCGGACAGGGACGCTTTTTTCTTGGAGTTTCGCAATGCCTTCTCGCCTCAGGATTGCCAAGCCGCTGCACGCGGCGGTGAACGCCTCTGAAGCCGCCTCGGCGGCCGCTGCCGACGCGGTGCCAGCCAGCAGCGGCCGCCGCCGCGTGCTGGCGACCATCGCCGGCGCCAGCGTCATGACGCTGGTCGATCCGCTGGTGCGCGCCGGGGCGTGGGCAGCGGGGTCCGACGCCCCCGAGAAGACCGACGTGCGCATCGGCTTCATCCCGCTGACCGACTGCGCTTCAGTGGTCATGGCGTCCACGCTCGGCATCGACAAGAAATACGGGATCAAGATCACGCCGACCAAGGAAGCCTCGTGGGCCGGCGTGCGCGACAAGCTGGTCAATGGCGAGCTCGATGCCGCGCACGTGCTGTACGGCCTGATCTACGGCGTACAGCTCGGCATCGGTGGCCCCAAGAAAGACATGGCGGTGCTGATGAACCTGAACTACAACGGCCAAGCCATCACGCTGTCGTCGAAGCTGGCCGAAAAAGGCGTGCGCGACGGCGCCAGCCTGAAGGCGCTGATGGTCAAGGAAAAGCGCGACTACACTTTCGCGCAGACCTTCCCCACCGGCACGCACGCGATGTGGCTGTACTACTGGCTCGCGGCCCACGGCATCAACCCGATGCAGGACGCCAAGGCCATCACCGTGCCGCCGCCGCAGATGGTGGCCAACATGCGCGTGGGCAACATGGACGGCTTCTGCGTAGGCGAGCCCTGGGGCGCGCGCGCCATCGCCGACAAGATCGGTTTTACCGCCGAGACCACGCAGTCGATCTGGAAGAACCATCCGGAGAAGACGCTCGGCACCACCGCGGACTTCGTGCAAAAGTACCCCAACACCGCGCGCGCGATGGTGGCCGCGGTGCTGGAAGCGTCCAGGTTTATCGACGCTTCGGCCTCCAACCGCCGCAAGACCGCCGAGACCATCGCCGCCAAGTCCTACGTCAACACCGACATGGACATCATCCTGGACCGCATGCTCGGCCGCTACAACAACGGCCTGGGCAAGACCTGGGACGATCCTGATGCCATGAAGTTCTACCAGGACGGCAGCGCCAACTACCCGTTCCTGTCCGATGGCATGTGGTTCCTGACCCAGCACAAGCGCTGGGGCTTGCTCAAGGACCACCCGGACTACCTTGCCGTGGCGAAGCAGGTCAACCGTATCGACATCTTCAGGCAGGCCGCTGCCGCGGCGCAGGTGCCGCTGCCCAAGAGCGACTTCCGTACCGCGAAGCTGATCGACGGCGTGGTCTGGGATGCCACCAAGGACCCGAAGGCGTACGCCGACGGCTTCAAGATCAAGGCCGGCGCGCAGAACGCCTGACGCCAGGCCGCCACCTCCCCGCTGATCCGCAGCGCCCCTGGACAAAGGAGCCCGACGTGAATGCCATCGCCCACACCGCGCCTGACGGCGCCAATGCGGCCCATGCCGCCGCCATCGACACCGATGCCAAGGAACGCGCACGGCGGCGCGAGCTGGAGATCGCCGCGCAGGAACGGCGCGCGCAACGCCGCGACGCGCTCGGCGCCCTGGTGCGCAAGGCCGTGCCGCCGGTACTGGGCTTTGCCCTGTTCGTGCTGGCCTGGCACGGCATCGCCACGCTGATCCCGGCGATTCCCACGCCGGGCACAACCTGGAACGCGGCGGTGCCGCTGTTCTCCGACCCGTTCTACCGCAACGGCCCCAACGACCAGGGCATCGGCTGGAACGTGCTGGCGTCGCTGGCGCGCGTGGCCGCGGGCTTCGGCCTGGCCGCCGTGATCGGCATCCCGGCAGGCTTCCTGATCGGGCGCTTTGCGTTCCTGAACGCGATGGCGTCGCCCGTGATCAGCCTGCTGCGGCCGGTCTCGCCGCTGGCCTGGCTGCCGATCGGGCTGCTGCTGTTCAAGGCCGCCAACCCGGCCGCGATCTGGGCGATCTTTATCTGCTCGATCTGGCCGATGGTGATCAATACCGCCGTGGGCGTCACGCGCGTGCCGCAGGACTACCTGAACGTGGCGCGTGTGCTCGACCTGTCGGAGTGGAAGGTGTTCACGCGGGTGCTGTTCCCCGCGGTGCTGCCCTACATGCTGACCGGCGTGCGGCTGTCGATCGGCACCGCATGGCTGGTAATCGTGGCGGCAGAGATGCTGACCGGCGGCACCGGCATCGGCTTCTGGCTGTGGGACGAGTGGAACAACCTGAAGGTCGAGCACATCGTGATCGCGATCTTCGTGATCGGCGTCATCGGGCTGATGCTCGAGCATGCATTGCTGGCACTGGCACGGCGCTTCAGCTACGGCGCCAACTAAAAGCGAGGGAGAGACGCCATGGAAAAGTTCGTCAGCATCGAGAACGTCGGACAGACCTTCAAGACGCGCAAGGGGCCCTTCGTCGCCCTGCGCGACATCAACCTGCAGATTGCCGAGGGCGAGTTCATCACGCTGATCGGGCACTCCGGCTGTGGCAAGTCCACGCTGCTGAACCTGATCGCGGGGCTGGCCACGCCAACCACCGGCGCGCTGATCTGCGCCGGGCGCGAGATCGCCGGGCCCGGGCCGGAGCGCGCCGTGGTGTTCCAGAACCATTCGCTGCTGCCCTGGCTGACCTGCTTCGAGAACGTCTACCTGGGCGTGGAACGCGTGTTTGCCGCCAGCGAGGGCAAGGCCGAACTCAAGGCGCGTACGCACGAGACGCTGGCGCTGGTGGGCCTGACGCACGCCGAGGGCAAGTACCCGCATGAGATTTCCGGCGGCATGAAGCAGCGCGTCGGCATTGCCCGGGCGCTGGCGATGGCGCCCAAGGTGCTGCTGATGGACGAACCCTTCGGCGCGCTCGATGCGCTGACGCGCGCGCACCTGCAGGACGAGCTGATCAAGATCGTGGCGCGCACGCGCAGCACGGTGGTGATGGTCACGCACGATGTCGATGAAGCCGTGCTGCTCGCCGACCGCATCGTGATGATGACCAACGGCCCGGCCGCCACCATCGGCGAGATCCTCAAGGTAGACCTGCCGCGCCCGCGTGACCGCGTGGCGCTGGCCGACGACAAGGCTTACCACGCCTGCCGCACGGCGGTACTGGACTTCCTCTACCGCAAGCAGCGTAACCCGGCGCTGCAAGAGGCAGCATGACCTTGCCTCCCGCCGTTGCGCCCATCGGCGGCGATGGGCGCAACGGCGCTGCTCCGCTATCATGAACCAAGAACAGACTCCTCCCCACGCCGCCATGACCACGCCAGCCAGCCCATTCCCCGCCGCCCGCTATATCAAGGAGGTCGGCCGTGGCGTCAACGGCGCGCGCGCGCTGCCGCGTGACGACGCCCAGACCTTGTTCGACGCGATGCTGGCCGGGCGCGTGTCCGATATCGAACTGGGCGCGATCCTGATGGCCTACCGCATCAAGGGCGAGGCCCCGCACGAACTGGCCGGCATGCTCGAAGCCGCCCATGCGCACTGCCAGCCGCTGCCCGCGCCGCCCGACCGCCAGGCGGTGGTGATCCCCAGCTATAACGGCGCACGCAAGCAACCGAACCTGGTGCCGCTGCTGGCGCTGCTGCTGGCGCGCGAAGGCATCCCCGTACTGGTGCACGGCACTCGCCTCTTCAATGACCGCGTCACCAGCATGACCCTGTTCGAGGCGCTGGGCATTCCGCTGTGCACCAGCACGGCAGAAGCCTCGGCACGGCTGCGTGAGACCGGCGGCGACGGCCCGCTGGCGGTGCTGCCGGTAGATGTGCTGTCGCCCGGCCTGTCGCGGCTGCTGGAGCGGCGCACCGTGATCGGGTTGCGCAATTCGTCGCATACCGTGGCCAAGATGCTGCAGCCGGTGGGTGAGCACAGCCCGGGCGAAGGGTTGCGGCTGTACAGCTATACCCACCCGGAATACCGCGAGACGCTGACCGATTATTTCTCGCACGAGCCGGCCAACGTGCTGCTGGCACGCGGCACCGAAGGCGAAGTGGTGGCCGATGCGCGCCGCAGCGGCCGCATCGACTGGTTGCATGAAGGCCATCAGCAGACGCTGGTCGATCCGGCCGGTGGCTCGCTGGCCGAAGTGCCGGAACTGCCGCCCGGCAACGATGCCGGCCTGACCGCGGCATGGATCCGGCGCGTGCTCGATGGCGCCGTACCGGTGCCGGTGCCGATCGCCACGCAGGTCGAAGCCATCCGCGAGTGCCTGAAACTGGGCACCCGCGTCACCTGGGCCAGTCCGGTCTGAGCGCGGTCCGAGCGCGCTCTCGCCCGGACTGCCCGGTTCAGGGCTTGCGCGCCGGAAGCGGGATGCGCTCGCGATCGTCACCCGGCACGTGCGGGAACTGGTCGCCCTCCCAGCGGCTGGCGGCAGCTTCGATGGCCTCCTTGCTGCTGGCAACGAAATTCCAGTAGATAAAACGACGGCCGTCGGTGGGGTCGCCGCCCAGCAGCATTACGCGCGACGGCGCCGTCGCCATCAGCGTGGCCGGCCGTCCGGGCGTCAGCACCACCATGTGCTCGGCCGGCAGCGGCTCGCCGTCCAGCGCCACCGCGCCGTCCACCGGGTAAATGCCACGTTCCGCATGCTCGGCCGGTATCTCCACGCTCGCGCCGGCGTCCAGCTCGATCGCTACGTACAGGGTGCGGCTGAAGACCTTGACCGGAGAAGTCTTGCCGAAAGCGTCGCCGGCGATCACCACCATGCGCACCCCCGGCTGCTCGATGCGGGGCAGCGTCGCCGCGGGATGGTGGAAAAAGGACGGTTCGGCGGTTTCGTGCGCCTTCGGCAATGCCACCCACGTCTGGATGCCGTGCAGGCGCGCGCCCGCGGCACGGACATGGTCGGGCGAGCGCTCGGAGTGGACGATGCCATGGCCGGCGGTCATCCAGTTGACGTCGCCCGGGCGGATCGCCTGCTCGCTGCCCAGGCTGTCGCGGTGCATGATCTCGCCTTCGAACAGGTAGGTAACGGTCGCCAGCCCGATATGCGGATGCGGACGCACATCCGCGCCCTCGCCCTGCGGCATCTGCACCGGCCCCATATGGTCGAAGAAGATAAATGGGCCGACCGTCTGGGTCGCAGCCGCCGGCAGCAGGCGGCGCACGGTGAAATCGCCCAGGTCGCGCACATGCGGCTTCAACAAGTGTTCGATAGCAGACATAACTCCTCCGGGGTATGAGAGAGGCTGCAAGCATGCCAACTTGCCGCCGCTTGCGTCGAGTGTAGCTGTTGGCGCAACGGATCATTCCACTGGCGTGCAGAACCGCCGGGCACACACTCGCTCTAACAGAAGTGTGTCCAGCCAAGAGTATCCCCGGCGCCGCTTTAGAGTGTTACCGCTATGCGATGCGGCTAATCAATCGACGGGAACTATCAAGGGCATTGGGACTCCAATTAGCACTCACCCGGTTGGAGTGCTAAGATGTGTTGCAGTGCCGCCGCCGCTCCCACAAGAAGCGCGGGGCATGACCCGGCAATCCAACCGCCGGATGCGAAAGGAGCAATTGAGTGAACGCAGTCTTGTCTGCCGACCAAACCCTGACGACCAACCGTCTGCCGACGGCGCCGCGTAGCGGGAGCAGCTTTGCGCTGACCTTCCCGGCGACCGTGGGTAATCTCGACAGCTATATCCAGGCTGTCCACCGAATTCCGTTGCTGACCGCGGAGGAAGAGCAGCGCCTGGCGCGCGATCTCCGCGATAACGATTCTGTCGATGCCGCACGCCAGCTGGTGATGTCTCACCTGCGCCTGGTGGTGTCGATCGCCCGCCAGTACCTGGGCTATGGCCTGCCGCACGCCGACCTGATCCAGGAAGGCAATATCGGCCTGATGAAGGCCGTGAAGCGCTTCGACCCCGAGCAGGGCGTACGCCTGGTCTCGTATGCGATGCACTGGATCAAGGCCGAGATCCACGAGTACGTGCTGAAGAACTGGCGCATGGTCAAGGTGGCGACCACCAAGGCCCAGCGCAAGCTGTTCTTCAACCTGCGCAGCCACAAGCAGGGCTTGCACACGTTCACGCCGGAGCAGGTCGAGGCCGTCGCGCGCGAGCTGAACGTGAAGCCGGAAGAAGTGATGGAGATGGAAACCCGCCTGTCGGGCGGCGACCTCGCGCTGGAAGGCCAGGTCGACGACGGCGAAGAGGAATTCGCCCCCATCGCCTACCTGGCGGACAACCACAACGAACCCACGCGCGTGCTGGAAGCCAAGCGCAACGACCGCATGCAGGTCGAAGGCCTGGAAGAAGCGCTGGGACGGCTGGACGAGCGCAGCCGCCGCATCATCGAGGCACGCTGGCTGCAAGTCGAGGACGACGGCTCGGGCGGCGCCACGCTGCATGAGCTGGCCGCCGAGTTCGGCGTCTCGGCGGAGCGCATCCGCCAGATCGAAGCCGCGGCGATGAAGAAGATGAAAGGGGCGCTGCAGGCATTTGCCTGATGCCGCACGGCCCATGCAAAAAGCCGGTCCATCTGGACCGGCTTTTTTTCGTCTTGAATTTGTCTTGATTTCGTCTTGACTCCGGCGGTGCGACGTTATGCCGCACCATTCAGACACCCGGGACGTCAGGAAAGCAACTGCTTCAGGTCGTGCGCGATCGGCTCCGGACCCTGGCCGTGGCGGATGAACAACCGCAGGCGGCCCTCCGGGTCGAACACATAGCTGCCCGCCGAGTGATCCACCGTGTAGTTGTTGGGCGAGCTGCCCGGCACCTTGGCGTAGAACACCTTGAAGTCCTTGGCCAGCTTCTGCAGCGCGGCGTCGTCGGCCGGGCGCAGCCCCAGGAAGCGCGGATCGAATGCGGGGACGTACTGCGCCAGCAGCGCCTGCGTGTCGCGCTCCGGATCGACCGTGACGAACAGCACCTGGACCCGGTCGGCATCGGGGCCCATCTGCTCCATCACCGCCTTGAGCTCGGCCATGGTGGTCGGGCACACGTCCGGGCAGTGGGTGTAGCCGAAGAACATCACCACTGCCTTGCCCTTGAAGTCGGCGATGGTGCGGACCTTGCCGGTATGGTCAGGCAGCGAGAAATCCTTGCCGAAATCCGCGGCGCCGCTGATATCGACATTGCGGAACGACGCCTTCTGCTGCCCGCAGGCGGCCAGCGCCAGCGCGAGCGCGGCAAAAAGGGAAAAGCGGCGGAAGGCGGCGAACAGGCCGGAAGCGGGTCTGGGCATGCGCGAAAGCTTGTGTGGAGCGGTCAGCAGTGGAAAACGTCGGCGAAGGCACCCAGTATCGCCGATGGTGCCGCCGCGCTGCGCCGGCCGCGACAAGATGCCGCAGCCCGCAGCGTGGCGATTGCAGGTCAGACCTGCGGCACGAACTTGAAGTAATGGTCGACCAGCAGCGCCGCGAACAGCAGCGACAGGTACAGGATCGAGAAGCGGAAGGTGCGTTGCGCCAGCTCGTCCGAATAGTTGCGATACATCTTCCAGGCGTAGGCGAGGAAGCCGCCACCCAGCGCCAGCGCGGCCGCCAGGTAGATGTAGCCGCTCATGCCGTAGACGAACGGCAGCAGCGTCGCCGCGATCATGATCAGCGTGTACAGCAGGATATGCAGCAGCGTGTAGCGCTCGCCATGCGTGACCGGCAGCATCGGCAGGCCGGACTTGGCGTAATCGGCGCGGCGGTACAGTGCCAGCGCCCAGAAGTGCGGCGGCGTCCACGTAAAGATGATCAGCACCAGGAACCAGGCCTCGGCCGGCACTTCCCCGGCGACGGCGGCCCAGCCCAGCGCCGGCGGCATCGCGCCGGACAGGCCGCCGATGACGATGTTCTGCGGCGTGGCCGGCTTGAGCAGGATGGTGTAGACCACCGCGTAGCCCAGGAACGTGGCGAAGGTCAGCCACATCGTCAGGTCGTTGGCGAACTCGTGCAGCATCCACATGCCGGCGCCGCCAAGGAGGGCGGAAAACACCAGCGTCTGCGCCGTGGTGATCTCGCCGGTGGCGGACGGGCGCCAGGCGGTGCGGCGCATCAGCGCGTCGATCTTCTGCTCGACCAGGCAGTTGATGGCGAAGGCGGCCCCGGCGAGCAGCCAGATGCCGGCGGCACCACCGATCAGGACGCGCCACGGCACCATGCCGGGCGTGGCCAGGAACATGCCGATGATGGCGCAGAAGACTGCCAGCTGCGTCACGCGCGGCTTGGTCAGGGCGGCATATTGCCGGGTCAGGTGCCGTATCCGGCTCAACTTGCCCAGTGAATGAGGGTGTGTAGCGGTAACCACGGAAGGGGTCTTTTCTTTCATGTGGCGCGGGCGGCGTTCGGTGCAGGGGCAGTGGCGCGGGCGGCCCCGATCGTGAGCCCGGCGAGCCCTATATTGTAGTGGAGGCGGACCAGCAGCAGCAGGAGCACCGCCGCGCCGCCGTTGTGGGCGACCGCCGCCACCAGGGGCCAATCGAACACGATATTGGACATCCCGGTTGCCAGTTGCAGCACCAGCATGCCGAGCAGCCAGCCTGCCTGCCGGTGCAGCCCCTCCAGCCGTCGCGCGCGCAAGCCGAACCACGCCAGATAGCCCAGCACCACGAAAGCGAAGCCCCGGTGCACCCAGTGGATCGCCACCAGCGCCGCGTGCGGGATGTAGTCGCCATCGGCCGTCATGCCGAGCTGTCGCCACAGCGTGAAGCCGTGCCTGAAGTCCATTTCCGGCACCAGTTGGCCGTTGCACAGCGGGAAGTCCGTGCAGGCGAGCACCGCGTAGTTGGTGCTGACCCAGCCGCCCAGGAAAATCTGGATCACCAGCAGCAGCAGGCCGATGCGCACCGACCAGTGCAGCCGCCCCGCCTGGGGGGCGACCGGGTGCGGCGGGTCGCTGCGCGAGCCCAGCCAGATCAGCGCCGCCAGCAGGCCCATGCCCAGCATCAGGTGCGTGACCACGATGATCGGCTGCAGCTTCATGGTCACCGTGAAGGCGCCGAACGCGCCCTGCACGCACACCAGCACCAGCACGCCGGTGGCAAACCACGGCGACTGCTTCAGCTCACGGCGCTTGACCCAGGCCAGCACCATCAGCGCGATGATCAGCACGCCCACCGCCATGGCGAAATAGCGGTGGATCATTTCGATCCATGCCTTCATCAGCGTCACCGGGCCGCTGGGCAGCGCGGTCTCGGCTGCGCGGATCGGCTCCATCGCGGCATGCGGGTTAGAGTGGCCGTAGCAGCCCGGCCAGTCCGGGCAGCCCAGGCCGGAGTCGGTCAGCCGCGTGAAGCTGCCGAACATGATCAGGTCCAGCGTCAGGAAAGCGGTGATCCAGACCAGCTTGCGGTACTTGTTGCGATCGCCCTTGACCAGCACGTAGCTGAGCGGCAGCAGTGCGATCAGGACGCCAATGATGGCCAGTTGCAGCAGCATGCCCGTCCCCTTACCCGATGCGCGAGACCTTGAGCAGCTTCTTCAGGTCGCCGCTCACCTTCTTGGGATCGGGGTCCTGCGGGAAGCGCATCATCAGGTTGCCGAGCGGATCGACCAGGAAGATGGTGTCCTCGGCGCGCTTGCCAGTTTCGGCCGGCAGCCATTGCTGCGCCACCTGGCGGTCGATGCGCAGGAAGCGCACGCCAGCGTAGGGCTCGTTGTAGGCGGCGCTCAGGCGCTCGTCAACCTTGCCGTCATCGGTGATCAGCCACACCGGCACGATGCGCTCGCGGTCCTGTCCCTGCCCGGCGCGGATCTGGCGAATGGTGAAAAGCTTCTTGGCGCAGGCCTCGCCGCACGCGGACGGATCGGCCGTCACCAGCAGCCACTTGCCGCGATACTGCTCCAGCGGCACGGCGTTGCCCTGCTCGTCGTTGACGCGCACCGGCGGCATCGGCCGTTGCGGGTCGACCAGCGCGCCATAGTTGGTGGCGCCGCCCCGGGGCTTGATGACGTAGTAGGTGAAGTAAGAGGCGATCACTGGCGAGGCGCACACCAGCAACAGCATCAGCATCTGCAGGCGGCCGCGGCGCGTGCGCGCGTCGATGCGGGGATCCTGCGGCGAGGCCGGGATCGCCGGAGTCCCGGCGGGCGCCGGGGCGGAGTCTTGCTGTGCCATGGGAGTACGTCTGTCCTTTTTCATCTGCAGTCAGAGCCCGTCCGGGAACCTGCCCGGGCGAGCCTGCCATCCGTTCATGCGTTGTTGCGGGCCGCTGACGATGCCGCGCGCCGGCGTGCGCGCCAGCCCAGCACGGCCATCAGCACCACCGTGAGCGCGGCCAGGCCGAACCACTGGAAGGCATAGCCGTAGTGCCGGTCCGCGCCCGCGTCAGCCGGTGCCCAGTCGCGCGCGAGGCCGTCTTCGGTGTCGTTGCGCTGCGCGACCACCAGCGGCTGCAGCGCCAGCCCGGTTTCGGCGGCGTAGTCCGCGATTTCCAGGTTCTGGCGGATCTTGCCGCCGGCTTCGGCACTGGCGGACTGGCCCAGGCTATAGACCCGCGGCACGGTCGCCAGTGCCGTGCCTTCGATGGTCACTTCGCCTTCGGGTGTCGGAAACGGGGCGATCCGGGTGCGATCCTGTGCATCGCGCGGCAGCCAGCCGCGCAGCACCAGCACCGCCCGCGTGGCGCCGGCAGGGTCCTGTGCCGGGCCGATCACCAGCGGCGTGACCACCAGGAAGCCGGCACGGCTGTCGCCACTGCGGCCGCCAGCGCCGTGGGGGCGATTATCCAGCAATACGGTGCGGGCCGTGTCGAAACGCCCCGTCACCCGCACCCTTCGGTCGGTCACATCTTGTGACAAGCGCGCGGTGTTTAGCACCACCGGCGGCTGCGCCGCCAGAGCCTGCAGCCGCGCGGCGCGCGCCTCTTTCTCGTGCGCTCGGTTAAGTTGCCAGTTGCCGAGCGCCGCGGTCACGGCGATCACCACCAGCGCCGCGGCCAGCGGCAGCGCGCCGAGGATGCGGCCTGCCTTCATGGCACCAACAGGCCCAGCGGCATGCATGCGGGGCCGGTGCGATAATGTGTCGCACCGTCATCCATCGCGGCCACATCTACGAGACTGCGGCAAGCTCCGCTGCCAACCCGCCCCGCCATGCGCTTCGTCATCATCGTCGCCTTCATCCTGATCATCGCCAGCCTGGCCTCCGCCCTGTTCTTCATGATGCGCGACCGCGGCAAGACGCCCAACATGATGCGCTCGCTGATGCTGCGCGTGGGCTTCTCGGTGGCGCTGTTCCTGTTCATCCTGTTCTCGAGCTGGATGGGCTGGATCCACAGCACGGGCATCCACATGGCGCCCTGACAAGCCGCATGGCTTGAGGCCAACGCAAAAGAGAAACGCCGCAGGCTGCCGGGCCTCCTGCGGCGTTTCTCTTTTGCGTTGGCGCCGGGCGCCCCACTGCTGGGACGACCGGCGGGTACGGCAGCTTACAGCCAGTACACCACGACGTAGAGGAACAGCCACACCACGTCAACGAAGTGCCAGTACCAGGCGGCGCCTTCGAAGGCAAAGTGGTGATCGGGCGTGAAGTGGCCCTTGAGCACGCGGCCCAGCACCACCGCCAGCATGATCGCGCCCATGGTCACGTGGAAACCGTGGAAGCCGGTCAGCAGGAAGAAGGTCGAACCGTAGATGCCCGAGGTCAGCTTCAGGTTCAGGTCCTGGTAGGCGTGCATGTATTCATACACCTGCAGGCACATGAAGATCGCGCCCAGCAGGATGGTCAGCACCATGCCCTGGATCAACTGGTTGCGCTTGCCGGCCAGCAGCGCGTGGTGCGCCCAGGTCAGGGTCACGCCCGACATCAGCAGCAGCGCGGTGTTGATGGTCGGGATCGGCCACGGACCCATGGTCTGGAACGATTCCACCACGCCGGCCGGCCCAAGGTTAGGCCATACCGCGGCAAAGTCGGGCCACAGGATCTTGTTGTTCAGGTCACCCAGCCACGGCATGGCGATGGCGCGGGCATAGAACAGCGCGCCGAAGAAGGCCGCGAAGAACATCACCTCGGAGAAGATGAACCAGCCCATCGACCAGCGGAACGAGACGTCGATGTTCTTGCCGTACATCCCGCCTTCGGACTCGCTGATGGCGTCGCCGAACCAGCTCTTGAGCACGAACAGGAACCACAGCAGGCCGAAGACGCACAGGTACGGCGCCCAGGATTGCCCGTTTACCCAACCGGCGGCGCCCGCACCTGTCATCAGCAGGCCGAAGCTTGCCGTGATCGGGTGGCGCGACGGGCCCGGTACGAAGTAGTACGGAGCGTTTGCGCGATTCGCACTCATTCTTTTATCTCCAGCTCAGAGTCTTTGATTCAGTATTCGTTATCCGTGCCGGTTTCCCGGGGCCGTCCGCCTCCTGTGGACGGCCGCGCCGGCGCGGTTGTTTTTCTGCGACTGCTTTCTTGTCTACCCTTCCTGCCCTGCTACCCTGCCGCCTGGCTGACCACCATCCTCACGATGACGATCAGCACCGCGATAAAGACTGCCGCGGCGATCAGCCCGGCAATGATCACATGCACCGGGTTCAGCCGTGCCATGTCGCGCTCGTGCTCCGCGCCCTTGCGCAGGCCGATGAACGACCACAGCACCGCGCGCATGGTCTGCGCGAAGGACATCTTCCGTTTGACGGCGTCCTTCATCTCGTCCATGCGCCCCTCGCCTCAGCTGCCCTTGCCCACCGGCGCCGGCGCCGGTGTCGGTGCCAATTGGCCCTCGGGGGCCTGCGCCACCGGCGTGCCCACCTCGAAGAAGGTGTACGACAGCGTAATGCTCTTCACATCCTTGGGCAGCGCGGGATCGATCACGAACACCACCGGCATCTCGCGCGCCTCGTTCGCCTTGAGCGTCTGCTGCTTGAAGCAGAAGCACTCCAGCTTCTTGAAATACTGGGTCGCCTGCTTGGGGGCGTAGCTCGGGATGGCCTGCGCGGAGATATCGCGCGACTGCCCGTTGGCCACCTCGTAGACGATCGTCATCATCTCGCCCGGGTGCACTTCCATGCTGTTCTTCACCGGACGGAAGGCGAAGGGCCCGCGCGCGTTGGAGTCGAACTCCACCGTGACCGTGCGGCTCTTGTCGACCTGCGTGTTCTTCACCGAGCCGCCATGCAGCTCGCGCGTGGTCACCACGTTGATGCCCGTGATGTCGCAGATCTTCTTGTACAGCGGAACCAGCGCGTAGCCAAAGCCGAACATCACGGCGACGATCACGATCAATCGCACCATCATGCCGCGGTTGAAGCGCTTGTCGACTTCCTGCGCTTCCCGTGCTTCCCTGCCCTGCTGGTCGACGCTCATCTCGCTACCCTGCCACCTCAGCCAAGGAACACCATCTTGGCGAAGAACCCCAAAAAGAAAACCACCACGATCGACAGCAGGATCAGTCCAAGGCGCCGGTTGGCGGCCTTCGGGTCCGGGTGTGATGGGTTTTTGTCTGGAGCCTGCATATTGTGTGACTGGCTGGCGTGGCGGCGGACATTGCCGCCACCACGCCTTGTTACGCTGGCCGCTTAGCGAACCTGCGGGGGCGTTTCAAAGGTGTGGAACGGCGCCGGCGACGGCACGGTCCATTCCAGCCCTTCGGCGCCTTCCCACGGCTTGTCCGCGGCCTTCTCGCCGCCACGGTACGACGGCAGCACCACGAAGAAGAAGAAATACACCTGCATCAGGCCGAAGCCGAGCGCACCGATCGACGCGATCGCGTTGAAGTCGGTGAACTGGGTCGGGTAGTCGGCGTAGCGGCGCGGCATGCCGGCCAGGCCCAGGAAGTGCATCGGGAAGAAGGTCACGTTGAAGAAGATCAGCGAACCCCAGAAGTGGACCTTGCCGCGGGCTTCGTTGTACATGAACCCGCTCCACTTCGGACCCCAGTAGTAGAAGCCCGCGAACAGCGCGAACAGCGAGCCGGCCACCAGCACATAGTGGAAGTGCGCCACGATGAAGTAGGTGTCCTGCAACTGGATGTCGATCGGTGCCACCGCCGGCATCAGGCCGGTGAAGCCGCCGATGGTGAACACGAAGATGAAGCCGATCGAGAACAGCATCGGGGTCTCGAAGGTCATCGAGCCGCGCCACATCGTGGCGATCCAGTTGAAGATCTTCACGGCCGTCGGCACCGCGATCAGCATGGTCGCGTACATGAAGAACAGCTGGCCGGTCACCGGCATGCCGGTCGTGAACATGTGGTGGGCCCACACGATGAACGACAGGATGGCGATCGAGGCGGTGGCGTACACCATCGAGCTGTAGCCGAACAGGCGCTTGCGGGCGAACGCCGGCACCACCTGCGAGATGATCCCGAAAGCCGGCAGGATCATGATGTACACCTCGGGGTGGCCGAAGAACCAGAAGATGTGCTGGTACATCACCGGGTCACCACCGCCGGCGGCCGAGAAGAAGCTCGTGCCGAAGTGGCGGTCGGTCAGCACCATGGTGATGGCGCCGGCCAGCACGGGCATCACGGCGATCAGCAGGTAGGCGGTGATCAGCCAGGTCCAGCAGAACATCGGCATCTTCATCAGCGTCATGCCGGGGGCGCGCATGTTGAGGATGGTCACGATGATGTTGATCGAGCCCATGATCGACGACGCGCCCATGATGTGCATCGCGAAGATGGCCATGTCCATGCCCGCGCCCATCTGCACCGACAGCGGCGCGTACAGGGTCCAGCCGGCGGCGGTGGCGCCGCCCGGGGCGAAGAACGAGCCGGCCAGCAGCAGCGCGGCGGGCGGCATCAGCCAGAAGCTGAAGTTGTTCATGCGCGCGAACGCCATGTCGGACGCGCCGATCTGCAGCGGGATCATCCAGTTGGCGAAGCCGACGAAGGCCGGCATGATCGCGCCGAACACCATCACCAGGCCGTGCATGGTGGTGAACTGGTTGAACAGCTCGGGGCGGAAGAACTGCAGGCCCGGCTCGAACAGCTCCAGGCGGATCAGCAGCGCCAGCAAGCCGCCCGACAGCAGCATGATGAACGAGAACAGCAGGTACAGCGTGCCGATGTCCTTGTGGTTGGTGGCGAACAGCCAGCGGCGCCAGCCATGCGGGTGATCGTGCGCGTGGTCGTCATGCGCGTGATCGTGCGGATGGCCGAGTGCGTCCGGGGTAGCAGTACTCATCGCAAATGCTCCTCTAATCCTGTTCTGTCTTCAGCGGGTCAGCCTGCAACGCGGTTGTCCGCGAGGCTGGCCTGCTTGGCGCCGGTCTTGTCTGCGGGCTTGGCGTCGGCTTTGGGAGCGTCGCCGCCGGCCGCGCCGCCGCCTTCGGGGAACTTGCCCGCGCGGGCACCCACGAAGTCGCTCGGCTGGATCACTTCACCCGTCTTGTTGCTCCAGGCGTTGCGCGTATAGGTCATGACCGCTGCCAGCTCGGTGTCCGACAGCTGCTTCCACGACGGCATGCCGCCCTTGCCTTCCAGCAGGATATGCATCTGGCCGGCCTTCGGGCCATTGACCAGCTTGGAGCCATCCAGCCCCGGGAACGCGCCGCCGCCCTTGCCGTTGGGCTGGTGGCAGACCGCGCAGTTGGCGGCGTAGACCTTCTCGCCGCGCACCTTGGATTCATCCAGGGTCCAGGTCTTGTTGGGATCGTCGGCCTTGGCCATCAGCTCTTTCTTCTTGCCGTCGACCCACTTGGTGTAGTCGGCATCAGAGACAACGCGCACCACGATCGGCATGAAGGCGTGTTCCTTGCCGCACAGCTCGGCGCACTGGCCGCGGTACACGCCGATCTTCTCGGCCTTGAACCAGGTGTCGCGCACGAAGCCGGGGATCGCATCCTGCTTGACGCCGAAGGCCGGGACCATCCAGGCGTGGATCACGTCGTTTGCAGTGGTAACGATGCGGATCTTCTTGTTGACCGGCACGACCAGCTCGTTGTCCACCTCCATCAGGTAGGTGTTGCCCTTGGGCTGCTCGTTGTTGATCTGCTCGCGCGGAGTGGTCAGGGTCGACACAAACGAGATGCCCTCGCCTTCGCCCTTCAGGTAGTCATAGCCCCACTTCCACTGGTAGCCGGTGGCCTTGATGGTGATGTCGGAGTTGGTGGTGTCCTTCATCGCGACCACGGTCTTGGTCGCCGGCAGCGCCATCGCGATCACGATCAGGAACGGGACGATGGTCCAGACCACCTCGACCGTGATGCTTTCGTGGAAGGAAGCGGGCTTGGAGCCCTTGGCCTTGCGGTGCGTGAAGATGGAATAGAACATCACGGCGAACACCGCGACGAAGATCACCGTGCAGATGATCAGCATCATCCAGTTCAGCCAGTGAATCTGTTCGGCGATCTTGGTAACGGGCTCGGTCAGGTTGAGCTGGCGCACGGCGGGGCCGCCGGGCATGTCGCTGACCGCGAACGCCGCGTGGCTGGCAAGCAGGGACGCACCTGCCAGACAAACTGCGGATGCCTTCTTCCACATTTTCATTTGTTATCTACCCAATTTACAGATTCAAATCTGCCCCCGCCGCCGCCCCTGCCCCCTCTCAGAGGTGGCGCAAGGCCGCTGCGAGCTCCTGCGCGAACTTGCGTCGCCGGTACGGGTCCACGTAACACCCCACCTGTACCGCACGCTTGCCCGAGCGCAACGTCACCAGCGCGCGGAACGATTCACCCAGTTCGATCCGCACCCAGTGCGGATTGAATTCCTGGCGCGTCACCCGCGTGCCGCTGGCTGTCTCCACGACCAGCATGCCGTCGGTGATGCTGACGCGCTCATAGTCTGTCGCATGGCGCGCATACACAAGCAGTGCGATCCCCAGCCCGGCCAGCTCGATGCTGGCAAACGGCAGCACGAGCCAGGACCCTTGCCACGCGAAAAACAACGCGATGGCAAGCGAGACAGTGAGGATCGAGAGGTAAAACCAGCCGACCTGGCGTGGACTCAGCGAGCAATTCCGCTTCATCAGCCAGTCGTGGGGCGTGGGGGGAGGTCCGTCGAGATTTCCGCCGGAGTCACCACCTGCCGTCTGGAATGCGATACCCAAGTCTTGCATCGCCAACCACTCTGCATCGGATGCACACCCGGGACGATGGCGCCCGGGCTGCACAGTGCAGGTGCAAAACCAGGACGTTCTTGTGCCAGGGGACCACTGCGACAAACTGGCGCATTATAGGGCGCTTCCCATACACGGACAAGGGCGGTTCTTGACCATGGCGCTTGCGCGCCGCTCGATTCTGTGCATGGGGAATAGCCCGGGATGCCGCGCCAGCCCTCGGCCTGCGGCAATCTGCCGCACGCGCAAGTTAACTCTGTTTTAACTTGCCCGACGGGGCTTTGCACGCCCGATCTGGTCCAGCGGCACCACGGCGCGGCCCTGATCGTCGAGTACCTGGCCACCGCGCGCCGGCAGCTTCCACGCATGGCCGTAGACGATCTCGAAGGTCAGCGGAATCACCCCGTCGGCGTTGCGGCGCCGCTCCAGCGCCTGCGTCAGCGCCTGATACCAGCGCCGGCCGCGCAGGCCCTGCGGCAGCGCGCCGGCCGGGCCACGCAGGCCGCCGAAGGCCTGCACCTCGTGCAGCAGCGTGGCGGGCGACTCGTAGGTCACGGTCAGCGTTTCCATGTCCATCACCGGCGTGGACCAGCCACCGTGGACCAGCATGTCGCCGATGTCGTGCATGTCGACAAAGCGCAACGTATGGGGCGCCTCGTCGACTTCGGCGAAGGCTGTGCGCAATTCCTTGAGGGTATCCGGGCCGAACAGCGAGAACAGCACCAGCCCTTCGTCACGCGTCACGCGGTGCCATTCCGGAAACACGCGGTGTGGCTCGGGGTGCCAGTGCAGCGCCAGGTTGGACCAGAGCAGTTCGAAGCTCGCGGGCGCAAAAGGCAGTGTGGCAAGATCGCCCTGCACCAGGTCGAACAACGGCCGCTTGCCCAGCATGCGGCCGAGCCAGCCCGGGCGGCGCTGCGGGTCGCGCTGGCCGGCTTCGGCCAGCATCGCCCCGGAGATGTCCATGCCGGCGATCTGCGCATCCGGAAAGCGGGCGCGCAGCGCCGCCAGCCCCTGGCCGTGGCCGCAGCCGATGTCCAGCGCGCGCTGCGGCGCCAGCCGGATCACCTCCATGCGCTCCTGCATGCGGCGGCCGATCTCGCCCAGCAGGAAATCCAGCTGGCCGAAGTTGCGGCTGCGCCGGTCGAAGGCGAGGCGGGTCAGGCGCGCGGGCGGCAGGAGGGCATCGGGACTAGCGGAGCCATCGGGAGGATTGGCGGCATGCAGGGACACGGACAGGCAGGGCAGAAAAAAGACCAGGAACCGGCGCGCGCGCCGGACGAACGCGGCCGCCGCGCCCGATGGGCCGCGGCCGGACGGCAAGTATACGCGCGGGCCGCGATGGGCGCAGGGATGGGCGCGGGGATGGGCGCAGAGAAGGCCCTCGGCGCCTGGCGGGCCACTGTTGCGGCGCTGCTGCCAAGCGCCTGCGCGCTGTGCGGCAGCGTGCAGCGCGATGTGGTGTGCGCGCCCTGCGCCGCCGACCTGCTGCGGCCGGTGCGGCGCTGCCCCGTTTGCGCGCTGGCGCTGGGCCGCCATGTGGATTGCCCGGCCTGCGCCGCCATGCCTCCGGCGTTCGACCATGCCTGCACGCTGGGCGACTACGCCAGCCCGCAGGACAACCTGGTGCTGTCGCTCAAGTTCGGCCACGCGCTGCCGCTGGCCGACTGGCTGGCGAGCCGCCTCGCTGCCGTACTGCCGGCGGCTTGGGCGGCGCAGCGGCTGGCGCCGCCCGACCTGCTCGCCCCCATCCCGCTGGCGCCGCAACGGCTCGCCGCGCGCGGGTTCAACCAGGCCTGGGAAATCGCCCGCCCGCTGGCGCGCCGGCTCGGCCTGCGCGCCGACCCCGTGCTGCTGCTACGCCGGCGCGATACCGGCAGCCAGCGCGCGCTGGACCTGGCCGCGCGGCAGGTGAACCTGCGCGATGCGTTCCGGCTGACCCGGTCCGTGCGGCTGGATGGACTGCACGTGGCGCTGGTGGACGATGTGATGACTTCCGGCGCGACGCTGCATGAGGCGGCGCTTGCGCTCAAGGCGCACGGCGCGGCACATGTCAGCGTGATCGTCGCGCTGCGTACGCCCTAGCCCGGATGACAGCGCCTGGTGCGCGCGTTAAGCTGCGCACCGTTCTCAAGAAGCTCCGCAACATGTTCAACGTCGTCCTGGTCGAACCCGAAATCCCGCCCAATACCGGCAATGTGATCCGCCTGTGCGCCAACACCGGCGCGCAGCTGCACCTGGTCAAGCCGCTGGGCTTCCCGCTGGAAGACGCGCGCATGCGCCGCGCCGGGCTGGACTACCACGAGTACGCGACCATGCGCGTGCATGAGAGCTGGGACGCGCTGATGGCCAGCGAGCAACCCGATCCCGCGCGCATGTTCGCGCTGACCACGCGCGGCTCGACGCCGTTCGGACAGGTGGAATTCAGGCCGGGCGACTGGTTTGTTTTTGGCTCGGAAACGCGCGGGCTGTCGCCGGAGCGGCGCGAGTGGTTTCCGCCCGCGCAGCGCATCCGGCTGCCAATGCGGCCGGACAACCGGAGCCTGAACCTGTCGAATACGGTGGCGGTGGTGGTGTTCGAGGCGTGGCGGCAGAACGGGTTCGCGGGCGGTAGCTAAACGCCCTGCCCTGCTTATTCCGGCTGCACGCCCGCAGCGCGAATCACCTTGTCCCAGCGCACCTTCTCGCTGACCATGGTCTGCCGCAGCGAAGCCGGCGCCGTCCCGGCCGGCACGAAATACTGCGCCCGCATCTTGTCGCGCACGTCGGCGCTGCCGATGATCGCCACCAGCTCACGATAGAGACGATCGATCACCGGCTGTGGCGTACCGGCGGGCGCCAGCACGGCCTGCCACGAGATCGCCTCGAAACCCGGATAGCCCGACTCCGACACCGTCGGCACTGACGGCAGCACCGCGGTGCGGCCGGTCGTCGTCACCGCCAGCACGCGCAGCTTGCCCGCATTGACCTGCGGCATCGCAATGGCCGGCACCATGAAGCCCGCCTGCACCTGCCCGCCCACGATCGCCGTGGTGATCTGCGGGAAGCCGGGGTACGGCACGTGCTGCAGGTCGACCCCCGCCATGGCCTTAAGCTGCTCCATCGCCAGGTGCGACGCGCTGCCGTTGCCGGGCGAGCCATAGTTCAGCGCGCCCGGCTTCGACTTGGCCAGCGCGATGAACTCGCGCAGGTTATGCACCGGCAGCCGCGCGTCGACCACCAGCACATTGGGCGAGGTGGCCACCAGCGTCACCGGGGCGAGATGCCGGAACGGGTCATAGTTCAGGTTGCGCGACAGCGTTGGCGCGGTCACCAGCGGGCCGTTGATGGTGAACAGCAGCGTATAGCCGTCCGGCGCGGCGCGTGCCACCAAGCCGGTGCCGATATTGCCGCCGGCGCCGGGCCGGTTCTCGATCACCACCGGCTGGCCCAGCGCGGCGGCCAGTTTCTCGGTGACGATGCGGGCGATCAGGTCGGGCGACGAGCCCGGCGGGAACGGCACCACCATGCGGATCGGGTGCGCGGGCCATGGTTGCGCCAGCACGCCGGCGGAAGCGCCGGCAGCGCAGGCGGCGGCAAGCGCGATCAGCGCGTGTCGGCGGGTAGGCATGCGGAATATTTCTTCAGGGGGATTGGAGCGCGCACGGCGTCATTCATCGCGCGCGTCGCGCTGGAGCAATTGCGCAACCGCATCGGCGGCGCCCAGGCCATCGAACAGCACGGCGCACACCGCGCGCGCGATCGGCATCTCGACACCATGCGCGGCGGCCAGCTCGGTCACGGCCTGCGCGCAGCGCACGCCTTCGGCCACGTGGCCCAGGCCGGCCAGGATCTGCTCCAGGCTCTGCCCGGCGGCCAGCTGCTGCCCGACCTTGCGGTTGCGCGACAGGTCGCCGGTCGCGGTCAGGATCAGGTCGCCGACACCGGCCAGCCCCATGAAGGTCTCGACCCGTCCGCCCAGCGCCAGCCCCAGCCGCGTCATCTCGGCCAGCCCGCGCGTTACCAGCGCGGCGCGCGCGTTCAATCCGAGGCCGAGCCCGTCGCTGGCCCCGGTGGCGATCGCCAGCACGTTCTTGACCGCGCCGCCGACTTCGACACCGGTCAGGTCGTCGCTGCCGTAGATGCGCATGGCGTGGTGGTGGAAAGCCTGCTGCGCCCGCTCCGCCAGCGACGGCACGTTGCCCGCCACCGTCAGCGCGCACGGCAAGCCCTGCGCGACTTCGCGCGCAAAGCTGGGACCGGTCAGTACGCCGTAGTCGAAGCCTTCCGTGCGGCCGGCGGCGTCCAGTTCGGCGCGCACCATCTGGTGCGGCAGCAGGTGCGTGCCGGCCTCGAAGCCCTTGCACAGCCACAGCATCGACACCGCGCGCGTGCTGCGCGTGGCCAGCCGGCGCGTCATTTCACGCAATCCGGAGACCGGCGTGGCGACCACCACGATGCCGCCCGGGTCGTCCGCGGCATGGGCCACCGCTTGCTCGAAATCGGCTTGCACCGCCAGCCGCCCGGACAGCTTCACACCGGGCAGGTAGGCAGCGTTTTCACGCTTCGCGGCGATGTCCGCCAGTTGCGCGGCATCGCGCCCCCACAGCACCACGTCATTGGTGGCCGCGGCATGGCTGGCGAGGGCGGTGCCCCAGGCACCGGCACCGAGAAAGGTCAGTTTCATGGCAGCTCGATCGGAAAGAAATCAGGCGCTCAAACATGCGCACAAACAAAACGGGGCCGCAGCCCCGTTCCGTAGCATGGCGCGTCGGGCCGCTCGCTCAGTGGCGGGCCTGGCTGCCGTCGGGCATCACGATGCCGCTGTTGCCGCCTTCGGCCGTCTGGGCTTCCTGCATGGCCGCCTGCAGGCGTTGCTCGTACAGCGCCTGGAAGTTGATTTCCGACAGGTGGATGGCCTGGAAGCCGGCGCGGGTGATCACGTCAGCAATATTGCCGCGCAGGTACGGGTACAGGATGGTCGGGCAGGCGATGCCCAGCAGCGGGTCCAGCTGCTCCACCGGCACGTTGCGAATATCGAAGATGCCGGCCTGGTGCGCTTCCACCAGGAATGCCACCTTGTCCTGCACCTTGGTCGTCACGGTGCCGGTCACGACCACCTCGAAGATGCCTTCCTGCAGCTGCGAAGCGCCGACGTTGACCTGCACTTCCACCGACGGGGCTTCCGATTCCAGGAAGATGCCGGGCGAATTGGGCTGCTCCAGCGACATGTCCTTCAGGTAGACGCGCTGGATGTTGAAGAAGGGTTGATCGTCCTGCTGGGTGTTTTGCTGGTCGCTCATGAAAGGCTTCCGGGAGGATGGGCGTTGGGCGCGGCGGCGGCAGCGTCTGCTAGGCGCAAGGACTGGCCGGTGCCCGGTTGGAAAAGTGGGAGGGTAGGAGCATACCATTTCTGGTTATGCTCCCCCCTAAGAACCGTACGTGCGAGTTTCCCCGCATACGGCTCAAGCCTCTCAAAATATATGACTAATCAAATACCGGCTTCACAGCTACTTTACCGTAGTGATGAACTTGGACATGGCAATCGGGGTGCAGCAATACGCGATTTCCTAGAGCATCTGAGCCCCCAAGAATCCGGGGTTCGATGTGATGGTCATCCCATCCAGTCTCGTCGGTAAGCTCGCCTTGACACACCGCGCACAAGCCTCGCTGAGAAACATACAGCTTTGCCCATTGCTTTCGGTACGACATGCGATCTGCCATGCGTTCCTGCCGCAATTTCTCGCCATACATCTCCTGCGCCGGGTCGAACGGATGGTAGTCCGCCCGCACCTTCTTGTGCCTCCGTATGGGCGTACCCGGGATCGAGTACAACTCCAACCGGTAGCGTTCACCCGCCTTGTTCACTGCAGTGGTTCCGAACACCCAGTTCCGGTCTCCCGCTGAGGCGTAATACTTCTTTCGCACCCATTCGGAGTTCTTCCCTCGATGTCGCCGTTTTGCCCACCTCCATAGAGCCTTAAAGATTAGGTTCTCCATTCGGGTGAACGCCGCCTTCGCGACCACCGGGCAGTGATACTGTGCCCAGCCCCTTAGCATCGGATTCAGCAGTCGAATCAGCTTCTCCTGCTTGGCCGTCTTGTTGACACTGATGACCCCCTTAACCTTGCTGTAGAACGCTTTCACGTTCTTCTTGCTCGGCTTGATAAGCAGCTTTTCCGAATACTTCCGAAAATTCCACCCCAGAAAGTCGAAGCCGTCGGCGATGTTGACGATCCGCGTTTTCTCCGTAGATAGCGTCAGCCCCCGTACTGCCAGGAACTGTTCCACCCACGGCTTCACTTCGTTTTCTAGGATCTCCGGCGTACTGCCAGTGATCACGAAGTCGTCCGCGTAGCGCACAACATTCACCTTCAACTTCCGGGTTCGATTAACTCCTAGTGTTGCTTCAAGAAACTCCACTAGTTGCTGCTCTAACCCATTCAGCGCCACGTTTGCCAGAGTCGGGGAAATAATGCCCCCCTGTGGTGTTCCAGCGTCGGTCGCCTGAAACTGGCCCTGAAATACCACGCCAGCCTTCAACCACTTCCGAAGGATTGCTTTGTCCATTGGGACATAGCGCTCCAGCCAGTCGTGACTGATATGGTCAAAGCACCCTTTGATATCCGCCTCCAGAACCCACGACGCGGAGATGCGCCGGGATAGGGATACGAATAGCTGGACCATGGCATCATGAGTCGAACGATTGATACGAAACCCGTAAGAGTTCGGATCGCTCGTCCCTTCGGACACCGGTTCCAGCGCCAGCAGATACAGCGCCTGCATGGCTCGGTCGTGCATGGTCGGAATGCCCAGAGGGCGTTTCTTCCCGTTCGCCTTGGGGATATAAACCCGCCGCAATGGCAGAGGTCGGTACCCCCGGCGCTTCAACCGCCCGATGGCTTCCCATCGGTCTTCAGGCGTTTCCCACTCTACGCGATCGACTCCCGCCGTCCGCGCACCTTGGTTCATCGCCACTCGCCGTACCGCCGATGCCTTGGCGGACCACGAGCGGGTCAGGGACCTCTGCAAGGCTTTCACCCTACGCCAGTCCCCTTCCTGTGTTGCCTTCGCAATTCGAATCTGCATTGCTCGAACGTTCCGGTCGACGCGGCGCCAGTCAATGTCGCCCCATCTTTGCGGTACGCCGGAAGGCGCAGATTCATCCTCGCGGATCAATGCTCCCATGCTGCCCTCCTATCTTGAGGATCTTCCCCAACATCGAGAGACAACATGCCCCTTGCGGGACATGTTGTCCCACAAGGGAAGAAAAGTTAAACAAGCGAGTTCAGTCAGTCGTCTTGCGACGAGTAGACCAGTTGGAAGTCTGCCCGCTTTCGCGTGGGATGATGTCTCAACCCCTATCCGGACCATTACAGCCCGGCATTCGCTTTTTCCAACCTCCCATACCCGCACAGCCAACAGCGTTCCTTGCGGTTCGCCTGCCCGAGCCAAACGGCACTCGGGTAGCCATACGGGCTTACCACGTTCCCCATGCCTTACACGACTGGGTTAGGACCTGCCTCTTCGCCGGTGGTCGAGTGACGACGTATTCCGAGCTTCCAGCGGAATATCCGACCACATACCGTTTTGGTTAGTGCCACTTAGTAGCTTAAGCACCGTCATATTCACGGCGTTTATCAGCAGTTCACATCTGTTGCCCATACCAGCCAGCCTAGCTCCTAAACCGATGCTGCTTCGGTTTTCTACCCACGGACCTCACGGTCCATGGACACCCTTTCGGGGGCTACGTTGTCAGGAGAGCTTCACACCCCACCGTTATCAGTGACGCATGTCTCCCTAGGCTACTGCTAGTCGCATAGCAGGTTCTCTATCAAGGCGCCCTCGCGGACGTACTCGACCGAACAATAAAGCATGGAGCTGCGCTCCGGTACCTCACTTCCTACTCAGGTGCTCCCGTACAGGCGAGCGCTTGACGGCGGAGGGCTCGTACGAGCCGGACCACCATCCCAAAGGACGTAGCGCCGACCCATCTGGATCGGTTTGAATGCAATGTACTAATAGCGTAGCAAAGATGCCGCTGCGCTAATCAGACAGAGAACTCGCCCAAAGGCGAGTGTCCCCGCCCTTGGGCAATGGCTGGATGTTCATCCAGCAGAAAGCAAGCTGCAGGTCAGCCAATACGCCGGCCTTCCCACAACACAACGGACTCCCCACGGCTTTACCGGCCGGGTTCGTCTAAGCAAGTAATGGTCGGGATTGGACGGAGAGGGCCGAAGCCTTCCCCTTGTCCCGACAAAGGTCGATGCTCCTTACGTTGGAGCTACCCGGACACGAGAGTGCGTGTCGCACGAAAGCGCATATGGTACATGACGCGGGTGGCGATTTCACCCGCGCCGGCGCCCCGGCCGGCCAGGAATCAGAGAGTTCCGACCGGCAGCGCGATCAGGCCGCCAGCAGCGGCGACAGGCCGCCCTTGCGGTCCAGCGCCGAGAGATCGTCGAAGCCGCCCACATGGGTCTCGTCGATGTAGATCTGCGGCACCGTACGGCGCCCGGTACGCGACATCATCTCTTCGCGCTTGCCCGGTTCACGGTCGATCAGGATCTTCTCGATCGTCTCGACCCCGCGGGACTTGAGCAGGCGTTCAGCCATATTGCAATACGGGCACACCATGGTGCTGTACATGACGACGCGGGCCATGTGGGTTCTCCTTTAATGCGAGTGCGGCGCACGACCCGGCGGGCGGTGCGCCTTGTGGCGGATACGGCGGAATACGGCCGATCAGCGCCGGCGACCGGTTGCCGACAACCACGAGGGCCGGCACCCGGCTTCTGCGATCAATGCAAAAGCCGCGCCATCGGCGGCTTACTTGACCAGCGGCAGACCTGCCTGCTGCCAGGCGGCGATGCCGCCTTCGAGCGCATAGATCTCACTGTAACCGGCTTCCTTCAGCGCTGCCTGGGCCTTGCTTGCGCGCTGGCCGTTCTGGCATACCACGATGATGGGGGCCGCCTTGTCCTTTGCAAGACCCGCGGCGCGCGTGGCGAGGTCGCCCAGCGGAGCGCTCTTGGCCTGGGGCAAGTGGCCCTTGGCGTACTCGGCGGGCTCGCGGATGTCGACCACGACCGCGCCGCGCTTGTTGATCAGCTGGGTGGCGGCGGCCGTATTGACGGACTTGGCGCCGGTGCTGCGCGAGATCGCAGGCCAGGCCAGCAGGCCGCCGGAGACCACGGCCAGGGCGATCAGGGCGAGGTTGTTGTAGTCGGCAAAGAAATTCACGTTGGCTTTCCGGTAGGTTGGGTCGGCGGCATTATAAAATACGCGGTTTGGCGTCCGGGGCCTGCCGCAGCGGGCCACCCGCCATTGTCGCCTGTCCGAGACATGGGGCGCCCATGGAGCACTTTGGAACAGGTGACGGCGCGGACGCACGCAGGTTACCTACTCTCTGGAAGCAGCAACATGTACAAGCTTGTCCTTATCCGCCACGGCGAATCGACCTGGAACCTTGAAAACCGCTTCACCGGCTGGGTCGACGTCGACCTGACCGAGACCGGCGCCGCACAGGCCCGCCAGTCGGGCAAACTGCTCAAGGAAGCCGGCTTCGACTTCGATATCGCCTACACCTCGGTGCTCAAGCGCGCCATCCGCACCCTGTGGCACGTGCAGGATGAAATGGACCTGATGTGGATCCCGGTGCGCAACGAATGGCGCCTGAACGAACGCCACTATGGCGCACTGGCCGGCCTGAACAAGGCCGAGACCGCCGCCAAGTTCGGCGACGAGCAGGTGCTGGTGTGGCGCCGCAGCTATGACACGCCGCCCCCCGCACTGGAACCGACCGATCCGCGTGCCTCGTTCGACGATCCGCGCTATGCCAACGTGCCGCGCAACGAGATCCCGCTGACCGAATGCCTGAAGGACACGGTGGCCCGCGTGATGCCGCTGTGGAACGAATCTATCGCTCCCGACATCAAATCCGGCAGGCGTGTGGTCATTGCCGCGCACGGCAACAGCATCCGCGCGCTGGTGAAGTACCTGGACCAGATTTCGGATGACGATATCGTTGGACTCAATATCCCCAACGGCACCCCGCTCGTGTACGAGCTGGACGCCGACCTGCGCCCGATCCGCCACTACTACCTGGGCGACCAGGACGCCATCGCCGCTTCGCTGGCAGCCGTGGCCAACCAGGGCAAGGCGCGCTGACGCCCGCCCGGGCAGCCGTGGCGGCGCCTGTGCGCCGGTGTGCGGCCGCCCACCCTGAACCGGGACGTGGCAGGTCCATTTTTCCGCTCGCCCTTATACTGTCGGACACAAGCGCCCCGCCATGCCGGTCTCCCCGGCGCCGGGCGCCCGCAGCCGGCATAATCCCCAAACGTACATTCCGTACACGTTCAGGCAGCCCTCATGCGCAAGACGCTCAAGAACATCAGTCTAGTTTCTGTCGGACTCGTCGCCGGCGTGCTCGCCACGCTGCAGATCTCGGCGACCGCACAGAACACATCAGGCCCCCTGCCGCTGGACCAGCTGCGGCTGATGGCCGATATCTTCGGGCAAATCAAGCGCGAATACGTCGAGCCGGTCGATGACAAGAAGCTGCTGACCGAAGCCATCAAGGGCATGGTCGCCAGCCTCGACCCGCATTCGTCCTACCTGGACGAGAAGGACTTCAAGGAACTGCAGGAAGGCACCCGCGGCCGCTTCGCTGGCCTGGGCATCGAGATCTCGCAGGAAGAAGGCCTGGTCAAGGTGATTAACCCGATCGAGGACACGCCCGCGTTCCGTGCCGGCATCCAGCCGGGCGACCTGATCACCCGCATCGACGACAAGCCGGTGCGCGGCCTGCCGCTGGAGCAGGCGGTCAAGCGCATGCGCGGCGAGCCGGGCACCAAGGTTACGCTGACCATCTACCGCAAGAGCGAGGAACGCACCTTCCCGGTCTCGATCACGCGCGCCGAGATCCGCGTGCAGTCGGTCAAGGCCAAGATGCTCGACAACAATGTCGGCTGGGTGCGCCTGACCAGCTTCCAGGAGCGCACCGTCGCCGACCTGTCGCGCAAGCTGGCCGAGCTGGCGCAGAAGAACCCCAACATGAAGGGCCTGGTGCTGGACCTGCGCAACAACGGCGGCGGCGTGCTGCAAGGCGCGGTCGGCGTGGCGGCGGCCTTCCTGCCGGAAGACGCCACCGTGGTCTCGACCAACGGCCAGGTGCCCGATGCAAAGCGTACCTACAAGGCGTCGTACAACAACTACCGCCTGTCGTCGCTGGAAGACGATCCGCTCAAGAGCCTGCCCGCGCTGTACAAGAAGATCCCGATGGTAGTGCTGACCAACGCCTACTCGGCCTCGGCTTCCGAGATCGTCGCGGGTGCGCTGCAGGACCACCACCGCGCGCAGATCATGGGCAAGACCACCTTCGGCAAGGGCTCGGTGCAGACGGTGCGGCCGCTGACCAATGACACCGGCATCAAGCTGACCATCGCGTACTACTACACGCCGAGCGGCAAGTCGATCCAGGCCAAGGGCATCCGCCCGGACATCCCGGTCGACCAGAACCCCGAGGGCGATCCGGACGACGCGCTGATCACGCGCGAGATCGACACCGAGCGCCACCTGCATAACAAGCAGGAATCGGAAGAGCCGGAGATGACCGAACGCGAGCAGCGCCGTGTCGAGGAACTGCGCCGCCTGGAAGAAGAGAACGCGAAGAAGACGCCGGAAGAGCGCGAGAAGGACCGCCGCAAGAAGCCGGTGGAATTCGGCTCGACCGACGACTTCATGCTGCAGCAGGCGATCGCACAGCTCAACGGCCAGCCGGTCAAGCGCTCCAAGTCAAAGCTGGAGACCAACCCGCCGGCTGACAACGGCAAGGCGGCGAAGCCGTCGGGCAAGAGCAGCACCAAGGGTACCAGCGCTCCGGCCGCCAAGCCGGCCGCGCCGGCCCCGGGCAAGCAGCCGCCGGCGAGCGCGCCGATCGGCGAGCCGCTGGGGACGCCGACTGGCAAGGCGCCCTGAGCGTGTTCCTCCCCTCTCCCGCTTGCGGGCGAGGGGCCGGGGGAGAGGGCGGGGGTCTCAATGGCCTCCACTTTCGAACTCGCAGTAGAGAGATTTCATGAGCGACGACGGCCTCAACGACGAACAACTGCTGCGCTACTCCCGGCACATCCTGCTGGACGAGCTCGGCATCGAAGGCCAGCGCCGCCTGCTCGCCGGCCATGCGCTGGTGATCGGCGCCGGCGGCCTGGGCGCCGCCGCGCTGCCCTTCCTGGCCTCGGCCGGCGTAGGCCGCATCACCATCGTCGACAACGACGAGGTCGACCTGACCAACCTGCAGCGCCAGATCATCCACACCACCGCCAACGTGGGCCGGCCCAAGGTCGACTCCGCGCGCGAAGGCATGCTGCGCATCAACCCGGGGCTGGACATCGTCACGGTGCCGGCACGGGTGGGCGATACGGAGCTCGAACAGCTAGTCGCCTCGGCCAGCGTGGTACTCGACTGCTGCGACAACTTCGCTACCCGCCAGGCGGTCAACCGCGCCTGCGTGCACCACAACGTGCCGCTGGTGTCAGGCGCCGCGCTGCGCTTCGACGGCCAGATCAGCGTGTTCGACCGGCGCCAGCCCGAAGCGCCCTGCTACGCCTGCCTGTTCCCGCCGGCCGAGCCCGCGCCCGAAGTGGCCTGCGCCACCATGGGCGTGTTCGCGCCGCTGGTTGGCATGGTCGGCACGGTGCAGGCAGCCGAGGCGCTCAAGCTGCTGGCCGGCGTGGGCGAGAGCCTGGCGGGCCGGCTGCTGATGGTCAACGCGCTGACAATGGAATGGACCACGATGCGGCTGGCCCGCACGCCGGACTGCCCGGTGTGTGCCGGGCACTGAACGATCGAATGGGGCTGCCGCTTAGTCCTGCGGCGCTGCATGCGCGAGCAGCCAGTCGGTAACGGCGGCGCGGTCGCCGCGGAACACGATGCGCGGCTCGCGCTGCGCGCGCTGATAGACATACATGGGATCGTAGTAGTCGCGCAGCAGTATCTCGATCCAGCCGCGGTGCAGCGCGACGTCGCCTGACTCGGCCTGACGCGCCAGCGCCTGCTCCAGCAACGCAGACAACTTGCCGTAGCGCGTCCCGCCCAGCCGCGGCGCGATCGCCGCCATGGCGTCGCGCAGCCGTGTGGAATAAGCGTCGAAACCCGTGCCGTCGCCATGCTCGGCGATGAATTCCGCCGCCAACCCCTGCACATAGTCGCGCAGCACGCGCTCCACGCGTTCCTCGAAAGACGCCTCCAGCCACACCAGCGGACTGCCCTGCATGCGTTGCGACAGCGCCTGCGGCACATCGCGGCTGCCGATAAAGCGGCCCTCGTCTTCCACCACCAGCGCGCGGAAGCGGGCGTCGATACGGCGCAGCACATCGATCGCCAGCGCGTTCTCGAAGTCCACCTGCTGCGGCTGCGCCAGCGCGCGCCGGCCAAAGGCCGAGCCGCGGTGCCGCGCATGGCCCTCGAGGTCGAGCGCGGCCGGCACGTCAGCCAGCACGTCGGTCTTGCCGCTGCCGGTCATGCCGCCCAGCACCAGCCACTGCTGCCCGGCGACCGCCGCATCAAGGGTGGCAATCAGGAAGGTGCGCATCGCCTTGTAGCCGCCTGTCACGCGCGGATAGTCGACGCCGGCATCGTGCAGCCACTGCTGCACCAGTTGCGAGCGCAGCCCGCCGCGGAAGCAATACAGGTAGCCGTCCGGATGCGCGCGGGCAAAGTCCGACCATGCGGCGACGCGGGCCGCCTTGCGCTCGCCCGACACCAGCTGGTGCCCAAGCTCGATCGCGGCCTGCTGCCCTTTCCCGGCGTAGCACAGGCCGACGGCGTGCCGCTCGGCATCGTCCATCAGCGGCAGGTTGACCGCGCCGGGAAAGGCGCCGCGCGTGAACTCCAGCGGCGCGCGCACGTCCAGCATCGGCACGCCGCCGAGGAACAGGCTGCGGAAGTCCGCGGTATCGGCGCGCATGCTGCCTGGCATCAGGTGACCTCGACCGCCAGCGCGGCACGCGCCACCATTTCTCCGATGGGCGCCAGCGACAAGCCCAGGCGCTGGCATTCGGCAGCAAACTCCGCTTCGCCAGCCAGCTCTACCGCCACCAGCAGCCCGCCGCTGGTCTGCGGATCGCACAGCACTGCGCGCTGCGCCTCCGTCAGCGGCGTGATGCGGTGGCCGTAGCTGTCGAAGTTGCGCTGCGTGCCGCCCGGCACGCAGCCCTGGCCGATGTAGTCCACCACGTCGTCCAGCACCGGCACCGCGGCGTAGTCCAGCCGCGCGGTAAGGCCGCTGCCGTCGGCCATCTCGACCAGATGGCCGAGCAGCCCGAAGCCGGTCACATCGGTCATGGCGCGCACCCCCGGCAGGCGCCCGAAGGCGCTGCCGGGGCGGTTCAGCATGCACATCCAGTCGCGCGCGAGGTTGCGGTTGCCGGTCCGCAGCAGGCCTTTTTTCTCGGCTGTGGTGAGCACGCCGATGCCCAGGGGCTTGGTCAGGAACAGCCGGCAGCCAGGCGTGGCGGTGTCGTTGCGCTTCATGTGCGCGCGCTCGACGATGCCGGTAACGGCCAGCCCGAAGATCGGCTCCGGCGCATCGATCGAATGCCCGCCGGCAAGCGGGATGCCGGCGTCATCGCAGGCGCGGCGTCCACCCGCCACCACCTCCCGGGCCACCTCGGGCGGCAGCACGTTGACCGGCCAGCCGAGGATCGCGATGGCCATCAGCGGGTCGCCGCCCATTGCATAGATGTCGCTGATCGCATTGGTGGCGGCGATGCGCCCGAAGTCGAACGGGTCGTCGACGATGGGCATGAAGAAGTCCGTTGTCGACACCACGCCCCTTCCGCTATCCGCGCCATCCAGCGCATAGACCGCCGCATCGTCGCGCGAGGCATTGCCGACCCACAGCCGCGGGTCGAGGTGCTGCGCACCGCTGCCGGCCAGGATCACATCGAGCACTTTCGGGGAAATCTTGCAGCCGCAGCCAGCGCCGTGGCTGTATTGCGTCAGGCGGATGGGACCGGTGGTCATGGCTGGCTCCGTCGCAGCGCGCCGGCCGGGGAGGAGCCACTACCCGACCAGGCGCGCCTGGATGAAGAAAGGAATTGGAATGAGAAGGGTTACTGCCTACAGCCGGACAACATGGCAGCGCCGGGTGGCGCCGCGCGGTGGGGCTGGCCGCCTTTGCAGGATACTGCAGCGGCGGCCGCGCCTGGGACGGGCGGCTTACTGCTCGCCCGGTTCCATCTGCGATTGCAGGTAGTTCTGCAGGCCGACCTTGTCGATCAGGTCCAGCTGCGTCTCCAGGTATTCGATGTGTTCCTCGGTGTCGGTGAGGATATCGACCAGGATTTCGCGGCTGACGTAGTCGCCGACCGATTCGCAGTAGGCGATGCCTTCCTTGACGGTCTGGTGCGCGGTCTGCTCCAGCTTCAGGTCGCACTTGAGCATTTCGGGCGTGTCTTCGCCCAGCAGCAGCTTGTGCAGGTCCTGCAGGTTGGGCAGCCCGTCCAGCATCAGGATGCGGTCGATCAGGCGGTCGGCGTGCTTCATCTCGCCGATCGACTCCTTGTACTCGACGTCACCGAGCTTTTTCAGGCCCCAGTGGCGGTACATGCGAGCGTGGAGGAAATACTGGTTGATCGCGGTCAGCTCGTTCTTGAGCTGGGCGTTCAGATGCTGGATGACCTTCTTGTCACCTTTCATTGGCGGCTCCTGTCATCGGGCCCGCGCAAAAACACGAAGCGGCGCCAAAAGGCGCCGCGTGCAGTCGGTGAGAATAGAAATGCGCAAAACGCGCCGTGAACTGACTTTCAGCTCACATGGGCGCGTTCAGGCAACCATCGCCTTGCGCTGGTCGTTCGCGACTGCCGGGTCCCGAGTGTCCATTATGGTACATGGGCCCGACACGGAACAGGAAGAAATCTCCACAACCTGGATGCTGGCGAGGGTGGCCACGGTGACATTGCGCACCGCTGCGACGCCTTCCTGCAGCACTTGCTGCGCGCAGTCGCGGCAGCGTCCGCAGCACGTGCCGACGCCAAGCGTCTCGGCCAGTTCGTCGAGAGTCTCGACGCCAAGGTGCGCGGCACCGTGGATCTCACGATCGGTGATCTGGTTGCAGATGCAGACGTACACAAGTCCCTCCGTTGCGGCGCGTGGCACCGGCATGCCACTGCGAATGAACGTCAGAATATCAGAGATCGAAAATGATAACAATTCCCATTAGCGACATGGGAACGTCTCTGCACATCCGTCGGGACAACACCGTCAGGCGCGAAAAGGAGGCGGCGTGAAGGGCACTTGACTGTGGTAAAAAGTGCATTTTCTGTGGCCCGTTCCCTTAGAAAACCCTGCTCTCATCAGGGTCTGGCGATCTGGCTCAGTGCCACCGCGAGGTCCTCGGGATCATAGGCGTTAAGCACCTGGTCGACCAGCGGCTCGAGGTGCTCGCAATTGGCGTGCAGGATCTCCTGCTTGACCCGCAGCAACTGCGCCGGATGCATCGAGAACTCGCGCAGGCCCATGCCCAGCAGCAGCCGCGTCATCGAAGGATCGCCCGCCATTTCGCCGCACACCGCCACCGGCACGCCGGCGCGATTGGCCTCGCGGATGGTACGCGCCACCAGTTGCAGCACGGCGGGGTGCAGCGGGTCGAACAGGTGCGCCACGGCATTGTCGGCGCGGTCGATCGCCAGCGTGTACTGGATCAGGTCATTGGTGCCGATCGACAGGAAATCCATCTTGCGCAGGAACAGCGGCAGCAGCAAAACCGCCGCCGGGATCTCGATCATGGCGCCGACCCTCATGCCTGGGTCGTACGGCTCGCCGCGCTCGTCCAGCTGGCGCTTGGCCTTGGCGATCAGCGCCAGGGTCTGGTCGATCTCGCTGGCGTGCGCCAGCATCGGCACCAGCAGCCGCACCGGACCAAAGGCGGAGGCACGCAGCAGCGCGCGCAACTGGGTCAGGAACATGCCCGGCTCGGACAGCGACCAGCGGATCGCGCGCAGCCCCAGCGCCGGGTTCAGCGCGGTCTCGAAATCGTCGCCACGGCCATCGCCGCGGCCATCGCGGCCGTCGCGGCCGTCGAGCGGCTTGTCGGCACCGATGTCGATCGTGCGGATGGTCACCGGCAGACCGTGCATGGCGTCGACCGCGCCGCGGTAGGCCTGGAACTGCTCTTCCTCGTCCGGCAGATCGCCACGCCGGTTCATGAACAGGAACTCGGAACGGAACAGGCCGACGCCCACCGCGCCCGCCGACAGCGCGGCGCCCGCGTCCTCGGCCATCTCGATATTGGCCAGCAGCTCGATTTCCAGCCCGTCCAGCGTCACCGCCGGGGTATGGCGCAGCCGCTGCAGGCGCTTCTTCTCCAGCGCGCGCTCGCTCTGCCGGTGGCGGTATTCCTCCAGGATGATGGCGGTGGGGTCGACGATTACCAGCCCGGCATCGCCGTCGATGATGATCCAGTCGTCCTGGCGGATCAGCTCGCTCGCGCTCTGCACCCCCACCGCCGCCGGGATATCCAGGCTGCGCGCGACGATGGCGGTGTGCGAGGTGCGCCCGCCCAGGTCGGTTACAAAACCGTGGAACACCGTGTGGCGGAACTGCAGCATGTCGGCCGGGGCGATGTCGTGGGCCACCACGATCACGCCCGGCGCCGGCTCGCCGTCCGCGGCCAGCGCCGGCACCGGCGCGGGCACCAGCACCGGGGCGCCGGCCAGCGCCTTCAGGATGCGCTCGACCACCTGCTGGATATCGGCCTTGCGCTCGCGCAGATATTCGTCTTCGATCTCGTCGAACTGGCGCATCAGCTCTTCGAGCCGCGTGGTGAGTGCCCACTCAGCGTTGTAGCGGCGGCCCCGGATCAGTGCCTCGGGCTCGCGCGCCAGCGCCTCGTCGTCGAGGATCATCGCGTGCACGTCGAGGAAAGCGCCCAGCTCCTCGGGCGCGTCGCGCGGCAGGTCGCGCTTGAGCGCCGCCAGTTCCGCGCGCACCGCGGCCCGGGCGGCGCGCAGCCGTTCCACCTCGGCATCGAGCTGTTCTTCGTCGACCAGGTAGTGCGACACGTCCAGCGCCGCGGGCGCGAGCAGGTGTGCGCGCCCGATGGCGACGCCGCGCGAGACCGGGATGCCGTGCAGGGCGAAAGGCATGTACCGCTCCGTCAGGAACGTTTAAAAATTCGAAGCTGCGGGACCGGCGCCGCCGGCCTCACTCTCCCTCACCAAACCGGTTGGCGATCAGCGCCAGCAGTGCGTCCATGGCGTCCTGCTCGTCGGGCCCGTCGGTCTCCAGGGTCACCGTCGAGCCGATCCCTGCCGCCAGCATCATCACGCCCATGATGCTCTTGGCATCGACCTGGCGTCCGTTGCGGGACATCTTGACCTGGCTGACGAAGCTGCCTGCGAGCTGGGTCAGCTTTGCGGACGCGCGTGCATGCAGTCCGAGCTTATTGATGATGGTGGTGTCCCTCTGCAGCATATTTGTCGGGATGGTTGGCGATTTGGTTCTGTACGGTGGTAGTGCCAATCTGCAGCACGCCCTGCGAGCCGCCGGCCAGCGCCTTGCTGGCAAGCTGGTCGAGCTTTTCGGAGCGGTAGCAGATGGCGCGCACGAGCATTGGGAGGTTGACGCCGGCCAGCACGCGCACGCGGCCCGGCTCGGCCAGGCGCGCGGCGATATTGGCCGGGGTGGCACCGAAGATATCGGTCAGCACCAGCGCGCCGTTGTCTTCGCAGACGGCGGCCAGGCGGCGCTTCGCCTCGGCCAGCACCGCGGCGGGGTCCGCGTCGGGAAGGACGTCGATGGCTTCCAGCCGCTGCGGCTGGCCGCAGTAGACGTGGGCGGCGCAATCGCGCAGGGCCGAAGCCAGCGGGGTGTGCGCGATGATCAGGATGCCTGCCATGATGGTGAATCCGTTGGATTGCCCAGATTGTAGCAGGCGGCCCCCCGCGCTCCTGCTGCCAGCCGGGATGGTTGCCGGTCAGCTGCCGGCGGCGCCCACGGCGTGTTCCAGCGCGTCGGTAAACATCGCCGCGACGTGGAACCCGGTCTGCTGGGTGATCTCCTGGAAGCAGGTCGGACTCGTCACATTGACTTCCGTCAGGTAGTCGCCGATCACGTCCAGGCCGACCAGCAGCAGGCCCTGTTCCCACAGTCCCGGCGCCAGCGTCTCGGCGATTTCGCGGTCGCGCTGGCTCAACTCCTGGGCGCGGCCACTGCCGCCGGCGGCAAGGTTGCCGCGCACTTCGCCGGCCATCGGCACCCGCGCCAGCGAATACGGCACCGGCACGCCGCCGATCAGCAGGATGCGCTTGTCGCCATCCTTGATCGCCGGGATATAGCGCTGCACCATCAGGGTGCGGGCGCCGTCCTGCCCGAGCGTCTCGACGATGGCGGCCAGGTTCATGCCGTCCGCGCCCACCCGGAACACGCCCATGCCGCCCATGCCGTCGAGCGGCTTGACGATGATGTCGCGATGCTCGGCATGGAAGTCGCGGATGCGCGCCAGGTCGCGCGTGACCAGCGTCGGCGTGATGAATTGCGGGTGCTGGGCGATCGCCAGCTTCTCGGAATGGTCGCGGATCGCGCGCGGCTTGTTGAACACGCGGGCGCCCTGCTGCTCGGCCAGTTCCAGCAGCCAGGTGCTGGTGACGTACTCCATGTCGAACGGCGGGTCCTTGCGCATCAGCACCGCGTCGAAGGCCGACAGCGGCTCCAGCGCGCTGTTGCCTTCGCGGTACCAGTCCTTGTCGTCACCTGTCAGGTGCAGGCGCGTGGCCAGCGTCTCGACAATGCTGCCCGACAGGCACAACTGCGGCTGCAGGCACCAGTACAGCTCGTGGCCGCGCGCGGCGGCCTCGGTCATCATGGCGTAGGTGGAGTCCTTGTAGGTCTTGAAGGTCTCCAGCGGATCGGTGATGAAGAGGATGCGCATCAGTCAGGGCTCGTCAGGGCTCGTCACAGAATCGGGTTCGGGTCAGTCTTTTCGAGTTCGATCGACGCCGCCAGCAGCGCCAGCCGCGCCACCACGCCGTACATATAGAAGCGGTTCGGCACTGCCGCGCCCGGCTTGGCGTGGGTGTCGGGGATGCCGTTGGGCGCGAACGCCAGGGGCACGAAATGCATGCCCGGGGCGTTCAGGTTCTCATCGTTGCCGCGGCCGGTGTGTACGCGGTAGAAGCCGCCCACCACGTAGCGGTCGATCATGTAGACCACCGGCTCGGCCACCGCCTCGTTGACCTTCTCGAAGGTGTGCACGCCTTCCTGGATGATGACGTCGCTGACCTCAAGGCCTTCCTTGACGACGCTCATCTTGTTGCGCTCCTTCCGGTTCAGGCCCTTGACCTCGGACGGGTCGCGCACGGTCATGATGCCCATGCCGTAGGTGCCGGCATCGGCCTTGACCACCACGTACGGCGTTTCCTTGATGCCGTACTCGCGGTACTTCTTGGCGATCTTCTTCAGGACGCCCTCGACGGCATCGGCCAGCTCTTCCTCGCCCACGCGCTCGTGGAAGTTCACACCGGTGGTGCGGGCAAAGTACGGGTTGACCATCCACTGGTCGATATCGATCAGCTTGGCGAACTTCTTCGCCACCTCGTCGTAGGCGGCAAAGTGGCTGGTCTTGCGTCGGGTCGACCAGCCGGCATGCAGCGGCGGCAGCAGGTACTGTTCGTTGATGTTTTCCAGGATCGGCGGGATCCCGGCCGACAGGTCGTTGTTCAACAGGATCGAACAGGGGTCGAAGTCCTTCAGCCCCAGCCGGCGGCCCTTGGTGCCAAGGCGCGCCAGCGGCTCGACCACCAGGGTCTGGCCGTCGGGCAGCTCGATCGGGGTCGGCTCGGTGATTTCCTCGGACAGCGAACCCAGGCGCACGTTCAGCCCCGCCTGGCGCATGATCAGCGACAGCCGCGCCACGTTCTGCAGGTAGAACATGTTGCGCGTGTGACGTTCGGGGATCAGCAGCAGGTTCTTGGCATCCGGGCAGATCTTCTCGATCGCCGCCATCGCCGCCTGCACAGCCAGCGGCAGCATCTCCGGGGCCAGGTTGTTGAAGCCGCCCGGGAACAGGTTGGTGTCGACCGGCGCCAGCTTGAAGCCGGCATTGCGCAGGTCCACCGAACAATAGAACGGAGGCGTGTGCTCCTGCCATTCCAGCCTGAACCAACGCTCGATCGACGGGGTGGCGTCCAGGATCTTCTTCTCCAGTTCGAGCAGAGGACCGTTCAGCGCGGTGATGAGATGCGGGACCATATCCATCCTATAGATCGTCTTTATCGTTCGCCCCGATTGTAGAGGAACGGCCAAACAGGCGCAGGCACACTCCTGATAAGGATATGCAGGCCTTGGCATTAGGGATAACGATATGGGGACGCCGCGCGGGAAATAAAGGGCCGCTGCCGCGGGCAAAAAAAAAGCGCGGCAAGCGCCGCGCTTTTAAATGGCCTGACAGATACGGGGAGCGTTCTGCAGGTGGAGGAAACTGCCTCACTGGCAATGTATGTGCCCCGCACATTAAAGACAATTGAAGCTTTTTAAGATCGGAGTTAAGCACTTTGCGAAAAGCCCGTGCGCGGTGCGGGGAGATCTGCCGCCAGTCCATGCGGGCATTGGGCTGGCGCCTTTTGCGAGTTTTCTCCGGGCGCCCCGCCGCGGTCCGGGACGGCGATCCGCCCGGACCTGATGCCCGCTTGATAAGACAAAGAAAAAAGCCCGGCACGCGGCCGGGCGAAACTCCTGAGAGAAGATTCCCAATCAGCTCTCCAGCACAACACCTTTGCGATCAGACTTCATATGCGGTCTCGCCATGCGAGGTGATATCGAGGCCTTCGCGCTCTTCGTCTTCCGGCACCCGCAGGCCGATCAGCATGTCGACCAGCTTGTAGGCGACGAAGGAGACGATTCCCGACCACACCACCGTGGTCAGTACGCCCTCGAACTGGATCCAGAGCTGGCCGGCGATCGAATAATCGTCCGCCACCTTGTTGGCCACGTAGTCATAGATGCCGGTGCCGCCCAGGCTGGGCGCGGCGAACACGCCGGTCAGCAGCGCACCCACGATACCGCCCACGCCGTGCACGCCGAACACGTCCAGCGAGTCGTCCATGCCCAGCATGCGCTTCAGGCCGCTCACACCCCACAGGCACAGCAGGCCAGCCACCAGGCCCATCACGATCGAGCCCATCGGGCCGACGAAGCCGGCTGCCGGGGTGATCGCCACCAGGCCGGCCACCGCGCCCGAGGCACCGCCCAGCATCGACGGCTTGCCCTTGCTGATCCATTCGCCGAAGGTCCACGCCAGCACCGCGGCGCAGGTGGCCAGCAGCGTGTTGACGAAGGCCAGGGCGGCACCGGCGCTGGCTTCCAGGCCCGAACCGGCATTGAAGCCGAACCAGCCGAACCACAGCAGCGAGGCACCGACCATGGTGAAGGTCAGGCTGTGCGGACGGATCGCCTCGCGGCCGAAGCCGATGCGCTTGCCGAACATGTACGCGCCCACCAGCCCCGCCACGGCGGCGTTGATGTGCACCACGGTGCCGCCCGCGTAGTCGAGCGCGCCCTTCTGGAACAGCCAGCCCGACTTGGCGGTCGCGGCAGCGCCGGCGGCAGCGTCGGTGTAGGCGTCAGGACCCGGCCAGAACCAGACCATGTGCGCCATCGGGATGTAGGCGAAGGTGAACCACAGCACCACGAACACCAGCACGGCAGAGAAGCGCGCACGCTCCGCAAAGGCACCGATGATCAGGCCGCAGGTGATGCAGGCGAAGGCGCACTGGAAGGCGAAGAAGGCCAGTTCCGGGATCACCACGCCCTTGCTGAAGGTGGCCGCCATGGCTTCCACCGTCAGGCCCTTCATGAAGAGCCGGTCGGTGCCGCCGAAGAACGCGTTGCCCTCGGTGAAGGCGAAGCTGTAGCCGTAGATCGCCCACAGCAGCGCCACCAGCGAGAAGATCACCAGGCACTGCATCAGCACCGACAGCATGTTCTTGGACCGGACCAGGCCGCCGTAGAACAGCGCCAGGCCGGGCAGTGTCATCAGGATGACGAAGGCGGTGGCCACCAGCAGCCAGGCCACGTCGCCCTTGTTGGGCTGCGGCGCGGCCGGTGCGGCGGCAGCGGCTTCCGCGGGGGCGGCGGCCGGGGCAGCTGCGGCGGGGGCGGCTGCAGGTGCCGCGGCGGCAGCAGCGGGGGCGGCGGCGGAGGCGGCCGGGGCCGAAGCCTCCGCCGCCGGCTTGTCCTGTGCGGCGGCCGGCGCGGACATGCCCACGCCCGCCGTGCCGATGGCCAGCGCCATCGCACCGGCCGTCAGGAATCGCTTGATCCAGGTTTTCATGTGATTAACCTCTGTCTCTATGCTGTCTTGGGTCACAGGGCATCGCCGCCGGTCTCGCCGGTGCGGATGCGGATGACCTGCTCGATCGGTGCCACGAAAATCTTGCCGTCGCCGATCTTGCCGGTGCGGGCCGATTTCTCGACCGCCTCGATGGCGCGCTCGACCACGTCGTCGGGCACCGCCACCTCGATCTTCACCTTGGGCAGGAAGTCGACGATGTACTCCGCGCCGCGGTACAGCTCGGTATGGCCCTTCTGGCGGCCGAAGCCTTTCACTTCGGTCACGGTGATGCCGGACACGCCCACGTCCGACAGCGCTTCACGCACCTCGTCGAGCTTGAACGGCTTGATGACTGCGATGATGAGTTTCATCCGGATTCTCCTTGGGGCAGGCTCTGCTCCGGCCTGCCGGACCTGCGACGGTGATTAGAAAGTCTTGGTGATGGAGGCCCAGGCCGTCGCCTTGCCCAGGTAGCGGCCACGGTTGACGCTGGTGTAAGCCACTTCCTTGGCGTTGGTGTCGACATAGGCCACCGCCAGCGCGAAGCCCTTGCCCAGGTCCTTGGTCAGGCCGATCTTCCAGTCGGTGTAGGACGCGTCACTGTTGTGCCTCACGCCCTGGTAGCCGACGTGCGCGTTCAGCGTCAGGTCCCAGAAGTTCAGCGGCACGTTGGCCGTCAGGTCGACGTAGTAGCTGTTCTTGCTGTCGGCCCAGCCGAACAGGTTGGTGACCGAGTGCGAGTACTTCAGGAACACCGGGCCCCAGCCAATGCCGGCATACAGCTCGGTGGTGTACGGGCGCGGATTGTTGTAGCCGCCCGGGTAGTAGTACTCGAGCACGCCCAGGTCATAGTTGAATTCCGTGCCGGCAACCTTGAAGGTGTTCTTGAAGCCGCCGTAGAAGTCCATCTCGACCGGCGCCGACACGGCCGGGTTGGCGTCCTCGAGCCAGCTGATGCTCGAGTTCCAGTTACCCACGTAGAAGCCGCTCTCATGCGCGTAGTCAAAGCCACCCTGGATGGCCGGGCGCAGGTTGGTCTGGCTGATGCCGCGATAGCGGTAGTCAGAGACCAGCGACACGTTGGCCGTAAAGGTATGTGGCGATGCCGGCTCGGCAGCGGCGGCAGCGGGCGCCGGGGCCGCGTCGGTGCTCTGCGCAACGGCGGTGGCGGCGGCGCTGGACAGGACGACCGCGCTGACTGCAAGGGCCAACTTCTTCATGGATTTCTTCTCCTTTTCGTTGTGGCTCGGATTTCGTTTGTTTGAATTTCGGTGAGGCAGGCGGCATCACTACTGCAACTGCCGTGCCAGCCGATCGAAAAGTTGCCGGCGCAGGCACGCCTCGCGTTGCCGGAGCGAACCCCAGTGACCCACGCCCCGCTTGAATCTGCCTTGCAGCAAAGGCAAATCACGTTAAAAGGTGTAAAGACGGGCACGCCGGAGCTTTCGTCCACGTGCCGCAGGGGCGATAATCGAGTCCTGACGGTGGCTGCGTGCGGCCATGCCACGGGATCCCGCCCGCATTGGGGGCGCCCAAAACCTGTGCGAAAGCGCGCTATACGCCAGATGTCCACCGGGATTGGCACCAGTTAGGTGCACAAAGGAGAAACCATGAAACCGACCGATCTCTTCAACGACCTGCAGAACAAGGTCAGCGAGGCGCTGCGCAATTCGCCGGCAAGGGACATCGAGAAAAACGTGCGCAGCATGATGACGCAGGGCTTTGCCCGCCTCGACCTGGTCACCCGCGAGGAATTCGACGTCCAGTCGCAGGTGCTGGCCCGTACCCGCTCCCGGCTCGAGGAGCTGGAAGCCCGCGTGGCCGAACTGGAGCGCCGTGCGGGCATCCCGCCGGGCGCCGGCGCAGTGGATTCGACCGGGGGCGCATGAGACCGCCGCTCCGGCCCACTCAAGCCAGCCTGTCCAAAGGCCGCCAATTCTGGCGGCCTTTTTCGTTAACAAATCGGCGACGGTTAGTTGTCGTGGGAGACCCGGCATGAGCCTCGCCGTCCTGGGTAGCCGGGCGCTGACCGGGATCGCGGCGCCGCCGGTGCGCGTCGAGACCCACCTGGCCAACGGCCTGCCGGTCTTCACCATCGTCGGGCTGGCCGACACCGGCGTGCGCGAGAGCCGCGAGCGCGTGCGCGCCGCCATCCTCAACAGCGGCTACGAGTTCCCCAACCGCCGCATCACCGTCAACCTGGCGCCGGCCGACCTGCCCAAGGAGTCCGGCCGCTTCGACCTGGCGATCACGCTGGGCATCCTGGCCGCCAGCGGCCAGATCCCGGCCGATGCGCTCGACCACCATGAATTCGCCGCCGAGCTGTCCCTGTCCGGCGAGTTGCGGCCGGTGCGCGGCGCGTTGGCCATGGCGATGGGCCTGGCGCAGGACAACGCCGCGCGCCACGGGGCCGGCGCCGCCCCACGCGCGTTCCTGGTGGCCCGCGACAACGGCTCCGAAGCGGCCTTGATCGAAGACCTGGCGGTCCACGCCGCCGCCACGCTGCGCGAGGTGTGCGAGCACCTCGGCGCCCTGCCCGACGCCCGCCTGCCGCGCGCCGCCCCCGCCGCGCTGCCGCAATCGGTTGCCAGCGGCCCCGACATGCGCGACGTGCGCGGCCAGGCGCAGGCGCGCCGGGCCATGGAAGTGGCAGCCGCAGGCAAGCACTCGGCCCTGCTGGTCGGCCCGCCCGGCACCGGCAAGTCGATGCTGGCCCAGCGCCTGCCGGGCCTGCTGCCGCCGATGTCGCTGCAGGAAGCACTGGAATCCGCCGCGGTCATGAGCCTGACGCCCGGCGGCTTCCGTACCGCGCTGTGGGGCCAGCGCTCCTGCCGCGCGCCGCACCACACCGCGTCGGGCCCGGCCATGGTTGGCGGCGGCGGCAACCCGCGCCCCGGCGAGATCTCGCTGGCGCACCACGGTGTGCTGTTCCTGGATGAACTGCCGGAGTTCGACCGCCGCGTGCTGGAAGTCCTGCGCGAGCCGCTGGAATCCGGGCGCATCACCATCGCGCGCGCCAACGGGCATGCCGACTTCCCTGCCAGCTTCCAGTTCGTGGCGGCGATGAACCCGTGCCCGTGCGGCTACCTGGGCCATCCTGACCGCCCCTGCCGCTGCACGCCCGATCAGGTGCGGCGGTATCAGTCGCGCATCTCCGGGCCGATGCTCGACCGGATCGACCTGCAGGTGGAAGTGCCCGCCCAGGACCAGGGCGAGATGCTCGACGGCCCGCCCGGCGAACCCAGCGCCGCGGTGCGCGAACGCGTGCTGGCGGCGCGCATGCTGCAGCTGACCCGGCAAGGCAAGCCCAACAGCGAACTGGGCGGGCGCGAGATCGAGCAGCACTGCGTGCCGGAGCCGCACGCACAGGCGCTGCTGCGCGGGGCGATGACGCGGCTGGCGTGGTCGGCACGCTCCTACTTCCGTGTACTGAAGGTGGCGCGCACGATTGCCGACCTGGAAGGCGCGGCGGTACTGAGCGCCGAGCATGTAGCCGAGGCGATCCAGTACCGGCGCGCGCTGCGGATGGCATCCGGCTAGGCGAGCGGTCAAGCCGCACCGGCGCGCGCCGGGCCTTGCTGCACGACCGCCAGCTCCATCTACCCGGTCATGCTTCCTCCGACCACTGGACGCCCTCCCGCGCCATGAACGCCGACGATGCCGCCGGCCCCCACGTGCCCGAGGTATAAGGCCGCGGCCCTTCATCCTGCTGCCGCCACGCTTCCAGGATCGGATCGACCCAGGTCCATGCGGCCTGCAGCTCGTCGTGCCGCACGAACAACGCCAGCCGGCCGCGGATCACGTCGAGCAGCAGCCGCTCATAGGCTTCGGCGCGCCGCGTGGTGAAGGCCGAGTCGAGGTTCAGCGCCAGGCTCAGCGGCTTGAGCTTCATGCCCTCGCCCGGCTGCTTGACCATCAGCGTCAGCCGCACCGATTCTTCCGGCTGCAGCCGGATCACCATGCGGTTGGGCTGCAGCGTGCTACCGCTGTCGAAGATCGAATGCGGCACTTCGGAGAAGTGGATCACCACCTCGGTCACGCGCTCCTGCATGCGCTTGCCGGTGCGCAGGTAGAACGGCACCTTGTTCCAGCGCCAGGTACCCAGCTCGGCGCGCATTGCGACAAAGGTCTCGGTGCGGCTGTCGGGCGGGATGCCAGCTTCCTGCAGGTAGCCGCGCACCAGTTCGCCGGCGATCGCGCCCGCGGTGTACTGGCCCCGCACGGTATTGCGGCGCACGTCCTCGGCCGACATCGGCCGCAGCGAGCGCAGCACCTTGAGCTTCTCGTCGCGCACCGCGTCCGAGTTCAGCGACGCGGGCGGCTCCATCGCCAGGATGCTGACCAGCTGCAGCAGGTGGTTCTGCACCATGTCGCGCATGGCGCCGGCTTCGTCGTAGAAGCCGCCGCGCGTGCCCACGCCCACGGTCTCGGCGACGGTGATCTGCACGCTGCGCACAAACGGCGTGCGCCACAGCGGTTCGAAGATCGAGTTGCCGAAGCGCAGCGCCATCAGGTTCTGCACCGTTTCCTTGCCGAGGTAATGGTCGATGCGGTAGGTGCGGTCTTCCGTAAAGTAGCGGCTGACCACTTCGCCGATGGAGATGGCCGAGACCAGGTCGACGCCCAGCGGTTTCTCCAGCACCAGGCGCGTGTCGTCGGCGATCAGCCCATGGCCGGCCAGGTTGTCGCAGGTCGCGGCGAACAGCCCCGGCGGCATCGCCATGTAGAAAATGCGCAGCGCGTCGTTGCGCAGCTGCGCGGCCAGCGCGGGATAGTCTCCGGGCTGCGATGCATCCAGGCGTACGTAGTCGAGCCGCTGCAGGAAGGCCTGCCACCTGGCCGGATCGAGATAGCGGGCATCGACAAAGCCTTGCGCGCTGTCGTTGGCAAAATTGACAAAGGCCTCGGCATTCCACGGGTGGCGGCCTACGCCGATGATGCGGGTGCCGTCAGGCAGGTTGCCGTCGCGATGGCACATGTACAGCGAAGGCAGCAGCTTGCGCGCCGACAAGTCGCCGGCGCCGCCGAAGATGACAAGGTCCAGCGGCCGCGGGTCGGCGCTGCCAAAGGAAGAGGCGGAACGGGTGGATGGCATGGCGGGCTCCTTGCATGCCGGGGGCGCCGGCACAAGCGGGAATCGTTGGCATCGGTGGCGATCAGCGGGTCTCAGGCATTCTCGACACAGCATTCTCCTTCGACATAGACGCTGCGGACCGCCAGTGCGCGGTCCAGCACGACCGCGTCGGCCCAGCAGCCGGCGGCGAGCGCGCCGCGATCGGACAAGCCCAGGTACTGGGCCGGATACAGAGACACGCGCCTCGCGGCATCGGCCAGATCCAGTCCGATCGCCACGAGATTGCGCAACGCCTGGTCCATGGTCAGCACGCTGCCGGCCAGCGTGCCATCGGCCAGCCGCACGCTGCCGTCCGACTTGTAGACGGTCTGGCTGCCGAGGTGATACACGCCGTCCGGCATGCCCGCCGCGGCGGTGGCATCGGTCACGGCATACAGCCGCGGAATCGCGCGCAGCGCGGCGCGGATGGCGCCGGGATGCACATGCACCAAGTCCGGGATCAGCTCGGCATATTCGGCATGCGCCAGCGCCGCCGCGACCATGCCCGGCGCGCGATGCTGCAGCGGCGTCATGGCGTTGAACAGGTGGGTAAAGCCGGACGCGCCGGCCTCGAGCGCGGCAACCGCGTCTTCATACGTGCCCAGCGTATGGCCCAGCTGCACACGCACGCCGCGCGCGGCCAGCGCGCGGATGATGTCGAGGTGGCCGGGCAGCTCAGGCGCCAGCGTGACCACGCGGATCGGCGCCGCGTCCAGATACTGCTCCAGCTGGGCCGGCGTGGCGATGGCCGATGCGTCGGGCTGCGCGCCAAGCTTGCCGGGATTGATATACGGCCCTTCCAGATGCACGCCAAGCATGCGCGCCGCGCCAGTCGGCCGCGCGCGGCTGGCACGGTCCAGCGCCTGCAGTGCCGGCAGCAGCACCTCCGGCGGCGCGGTCATGGTGCTGCCCAGCAGGCTGGTGGTGCCAAAGCGCACATGCGCGCGCAAGATCGCCGGCACCGCCTCCTCGCCGTCCATGAAGTCCTTGCCGCCGCCGCCGTGGTTGAGCAGGTCGACAAACCCCGGCAGCACGTACGGGGCATCGTTGCCGTCGGGGGTGGCAGACACGCCGTCGATGCGCTCGATGCGTCCGTCCGGGCCGGCACGGATCTCGCCGAAGACCCAGCCTGCCGGCGTCAGGATGTTTCCTTTCATGGCAGTCCTCTCCATATCACCAGCGCGCGCCTTCAGGACAGGTGGACGATGCCGGCATACGCGCCCTGCTGGCTGGCCCCGGCCGCGGCAGGGTGCTGCGGCAGGTCATACTTTGCGCCGGGTGTGACAAGCGTGCCATGCCCGCCGCTTTCGTTCAGCTGACGTGGCAGACGCCGGACAGCAGCGACAGGTTGTAGCCGGCGAACTGGTGACCTTAGGGCGCCACCGCGCCACGCCGCAGGGAGCCCCGGCGCGGCAATGGCAGGAGGGGGAAGAAATCGTCAGGCTGACCCGACTGCGCATGGCCGACGGCCAGAGCTTCCGGATGGAAGTCACCATGCTGGCGCGGACGGTGCTGCCCGATGCCAGCGCTATCGGCGAATCGCCTGACAGTCAATCGCTCTAACAGTCGTTTCAGCGGTAAGGCGCGGCCACCGGCGGTTCCACCGGCGGCGGGATCGGGTCCTCTTCTGGCGGCAGCGGCAAGTCAGGCGGCACGCCGGGCGGCGATGGCTCTTCCACCGGGGGCACGGTATGGCGCGGCATCACGCGCGCGCCGGCGCGGGGGTTCGGCGAGACGGGCATACGAGGGTCTCCGTGACCGGGGGCACTCCCTCATTGAAGCAAACCCGGCGCGCACGCGCCAGTGTCGCGGCTCAGGCGTGCTGCCGGCGCACGAAAAACAGCGCCGCGCCCACCGCCATCAGCACGCTGCCGAAGAAGCGGTTCTGCCAGCGCACCGCGCGGGCATTGCGGAACAGGCCCTGCATGCGCGAGGCCAGCAGCGCATAGCCATGCATCACCGCCAGGTCAACGCAGCACATGGTCAGCGCCAGGATCGCCAGCTGCGGCGCGAGCGGGTGGTTGGGGTCGATGAACTGCGGCAGCACCGCGACCATGAAGATGATGCCCTTGGGGTTGGTCACGTTGGTCAGCAGCCCGGTGGCGAACCGTCGGCGCGCGCTCATGACCGACACGCGCACGGGTCCGGCGCCCGCGGCCCCGTCAGCGGCCCCGTCAGCGCCGCTCTCGACCTTGGCGCGCCACTGCTGCACGCCCAGGTAGATCAGGTACAGCGCACCCACGGTCTTGACCACCATGAATGCCTGCTCCGAGGCTAGCAGCAGCGCACCCAGGCCACCGCCGGCAATCAGCAGCACGATCACCAGCCCGGTCTGCAGGCCGAAGATGGTGGTGCTGGTCCTGCGCAAGCCATATGACAGGCCGTGGCTCATCGACAGCACCGCCCCCGATCCCGGCGACACCGCGATCACCCAGCACGCGGCGAAATAAGCCAGCCACACTTCCCAACGCATTTCGATTCTCCTTTGACGACAACTGCCGCCGCCGCATTGCCGCGGCCACGGCGCAAACCTTGTGCTCCCGCGGTGCCTGGCCTCAGAACGGATGGAAGCCGCCGAGGAACTGCTCCACCTGCTCGGCCTGGCGCTGGTCGCGCGCGGCGTCGCCAGACTCCAGCACCACCGCCTGGTAGGCGCGCGCGCCCACCGCCACCAGTCGCGCGGTCAGCCGCCGTGGCGCCTGGTCCTGCGGCGACACGCCGCTGGCCTGCACTTCGACGCCGGCGAGCGGCCGCCCCGGCTTGTCGGCGGTCGTGATCGTGACCGGCCGCGTGCGCGGCGGCTCGCCCGAGACCGTGCCGAGGTTGGCCAGCAGCCCCGCCTGCATTGCCGCCAGCGCCTCGCGCCGCAGCCCTTCGTCGTCGGCGGGCAGCGTGACCACGCCCACGGCGAACAGCGTGTCGTCGACGCGCGCGGCCTCCATCGTCATCGGCAGCTTGCGGCCGGCGATGGTGACGTCGCGCGCGGCACTGCTGGGCTTGCCCGGATAGAGCGCGGCATAGGCGCCCTCGCCGGACTGGATCGTGCGCCAGTCATAGCGGGGCGAACAGGCGCACAGGGCCAGCGCCACGCACAGGGCGGCGCAGCGCATCATGGGGCTGCGGGCCAGACTGGGGGCGAGACTGCGAATGAAAGCGGCAGGGCTCGGCGTGGGTGGAAGAGGACGCATGGGGAAGCGTGTGGCGGACAGCGCGCGCAGGCCATGGAGCGGCTCTGGCGGCCGCCAGAGCCTGCGGGCGGAAACCGGTATTATCGCGGAAGCGGCGCCCCGGTGCATGGTGCGCCGCCTGACAGTTTTTCCTGACCGCATGCCTGCCCCCACCCTGCCCCGCCTCGCCCTGCCATCGCTACCAGCGCTACCAGCGCTACCAGCCCGGACCGCACTGTTCCGTCTGGCCACGTGCGCGCTGCTGGCAACAGCCGCCGGCACGGCGCTGGCCGCGGGCACGGCGCACCTGCCTGCCGCCACCGACCTGGGCGCTCACGGCGCCGAAGCCGCGCAGCGCGGCGAGCCGCTGGTGCTGCTGGTGTCGATGCCCGGATGCGGCTATTGCGATGCGGTGCGCCGCAACTACCTCGGTCCGCAGGCTGCCGCCGGCGAGATCGCGGTGCGCGAGCTGGACCTGACCGCCGTCACGCCGCTGCGCGACGCCGACGGTACCGTGACCACGGCGCGCGACTGGGCGCGGGCGCACCAGGTGCGGGTGGCGCCGACGGTGCTGTTCCTCGATCGCCAGGGCCGCGCCGCCGCCAGCCCGCTGCGCGGCATGCAGCCCGACTTCTACGGCGCCTACCTGGAACAGGCGCTGGACCAGGCACGCGCCGCCGTCGCCACCCGGCGTTGAATCACGGTCACCGCCGGCATTGCGGCAGATTGCCGCACCCAGGCTCCGCGCAGCGCCCCGGCGCCAGCGGCATTAGAATGTGGCGTTGCCCGAAGAGAATTCGCATTCCCCGCCTTCCATGACCACTTCCGCTCCCGCCAAGTCCTCCCGCAAGCCCTGGCCCATCGTCGCCGCCATCGTCGTGCTGGCGCTGCTGGGCTGGTTCGGCTACCGCGCGCTGGCGCCGGCCAATGCCGCACCGGCCGCCACGTTCACGCTGCTGTCGGGCGAGAAGCTCAGCACCGCCGACCTGAAGGGCAAGGTCTACCTGGTCAATTTCTGGGCCACCAGCTGCGCCACCTGCATCAAGGAAATGCCCGACATGGTCAAGACCTACGAGCAGTTCAAGGGCAAGGGGCTGGAATTCGTCGCCGTGGCCATGAACTATGACCCGCCGATGTACGTGATGAACTACGCCAAGACGCGCGGGCTGCCGTTCAAGGTGGCAATGGATTCGGACGGCTCCGCCGCCAAGGCCTTCGGCAATGTGCAGCTGACGCCGACCACCTTCGTGGTCGACAAGGAGGGCCGCATCCTCAAGCGCTATGTCGGCGAGCCCGAGTGGGATGCGCTGCACAAGCTGCTTGATGGCGCGCTGGCAAAGTCTGCGTAACGCTGTCGCCCGCAACATCCAGGAAAAGGTGCTCATCGAGCACCTTTTTTGTTGGTTCGTGCCCGATCCCGCGCGAAGCGGCTTGCACTGCGGGGCTGTATGGATATACAGTTAGCGCCAGCTTTTTTGCCCTGCCCGCTTTTTCCCCCTGCCTCTTTGCTGCCTGTGTCACTGGACCTTGCCCCCGCCGCGGATCTCGCATCCGCCCTTGCCCCCGATGCGGCCGACGCAGGCCCGGCCTACCTGTCCAAACTCAACCCGGAGCAGCGCGCGGCGGTCGAGCACGGCAGCGACGGCCCGCTGCTGATCATCGCCGGCGCGGGATCGGGCAAGACCAACACGCTGGCGCACCGGGTCGCGCACCTGGTGCTGGGCGGCGCCGATCCACGCCGCATCCTGCTGCTGACGTTCTCGCGCCGCGCCGCCGCCGAAATGGGCCGGCGCGTCGAGCGCATCGTCGACCAGGCGCTGGGCACGCAGACCGGCGCGGGCCGCGCGGCGCTGCAATGGTCGGGCACCTTCCACGCCATCGGCGCGCGCCTGCTGCGCGAGTACGCCGAGACCCTGGGCCTGTCGCCCGCTTTCACCATCAGCGACCGCGGCGATGCCGCCGACCTGATGCACGTGGTGCGCCACGACCTGGGCCTGTCCGAGACCGCCAGCCGCTTTCCCAAGAAAGAGACCTGCCTGTCGATCTACTCGCGCGTGGTCAACACGCAGGCGCCGCTGGAAGTCGTGCTCAAGCAGCAGTTTCCGCGCTACGCCATGTGGGTCGATGCGCTGCGCACGCTGTTTGCCGGCTATGTCGAGGCCAAGCAGAAACAGCACGTGCTCGACTACGACGACCTGCTGCTGTACTGGGCACAGGCCATGGCCGAGCCCGCCATCGCGCAGGACATGGGCGCCCGCTTTGACCATGTCCTGGTCGACGAATACCAGGACACCAACGCGCTGCAGGCGTCGATCCTCTTGGCCATGCGGCCCGATGGCCGCGGCCTGACCGTGGTCGGCGACGATGCGCAGTCGATCTACGCGTTCCGCGGCGCGACCGTGCGCAATATCCTCGATTTCCCGCAACAGTTCACACCACACGCGCAGCAGGTGACGCTGTCGCAGAACTACCGCTCCACGCAGCCGATCCTGCAGGCAGCCAACGCGGTGATCGGGCTGGCTGCCGAGCGCTATACCAAGGATCTCTGGTCCGAGCGGCTGTCGGCCGAGAAGCCCGGCATCATCGTCGTCAACGACGAGGCCGACCAGGCGCGCTACGTGGTCGAGCAGGTGCTGGCGCGGCGCGAGGCCGGCCTGGCGCTAATGGCGCAGGCGGTGCTGTTCCGTGCCGCCGACCACAGCGCGCAGGTGGAGATCGAGCTGGCGCGCCGCAATATCCCGTTCGTGAAGTTCGGCGGGCTCAAATTCCTGGAATCGACGCACGTGAAAGACGTGCTGGCCGTGGTGCGCTGGCTGGAAAACCCGCGCGACCGCATGGCCGGCTTCCGCACGCTGCAACTGCTGCCGGGCATCGGCCCGAAGACCGCGGCGCGCGTGCTCGACGCCATGGCACTGGCCACCGAGCCGCTGTTCTCGCTGCAGGAATTCGAGCCGCCGCCGGCCGCCGCGCCCGCCTGGGCAGACCTGCTGACGCTGGCGCGCGCGCTGATGGCGCCGACCTCGCCGTGGCCCTCGGAATTCGAGCAGGTACTGGCCTGGTACGCGCCGCACCTCGAACGCCTGCACGACGACGCCGCCGCGCGCCAGGCCGACCTGCAGCAGCTGGAGCGCATCGCCGCCACTTACGGCGCGCGCGAGCGCTTCCTGACGGAACTGACGCTCGATCCGCCCAGCGCATCCAGCGATGAGTCCGGCGTACCGTCGCGCGACGAGGACTACCTGATCCTGTCGACCATCCACTCGGCCAAGGGGCAGGAGTGGAAGGCCGTGTATGTGCTCAATGCCGTCGATGGCTGCATGCCGAGCGATCTGGCGACGGGCACGACGGAAGAGATCGAGGAAGAACGGCGGCTGCTGTATGTGGCGATGACGCGGGCCAAGGACCATCTGGACGTCATCGTGCCGCAGCGCTTCTACGTGCACCAGCAGGTGGGATTTGGCGATCGGCATGTGTATGCGTCGCGCACGCGGTTCATTCCGAATCGCGTGATGCCGAATTTCCACAGCCGGGCATGGCCGCCGCCGCCGATGCCAGGCGAAGGGAAGGCAAAGCCGGCGCTGGCGCCGGTGGACCTGGCCAGTCGGATGCGCAATATGTGGCGGTGAGTTGCAGCCTCGCCGCCTGCAATTTGCTGGCTTACGCCACCTTCTCCAGCAACAACCCCTTCAGGTACTCGCCTTCTGGGAACGCCGCCAGCATCGGGTGATCGGTGCCCGCCGACAGCCTGCGCAGGATGCGCGCATCCACCCGCGCATCCGTCACCGCCCCCGCCACGATCTTCTGGAACAATTCCATGCTGATCGCCCCCGAGCACGAATACGTGAACAGCAGCCCGCCCGGACGCAGCAACTGCATACCGACCAGGTTGATTTCCTTGTAAGCCCGCGCGGCGCGGTCGATATGCTGTGCCGACGGCGCGAACTTGGGCGGGTCCAGCACGATCAGGTCGAACTGCCGCCCTTCCGCGCGGAATTCGCGCAGTGTCTTGAAGACGTCCGCGTCGAGCCAGGCCGCACGCTCCGGCTCAAACCCGTTCAGCGTCACGTTGCCCGCGGCGATCTTCAGCGCTTCGCCCGACGAATCGATCGACGTCACCGACTTGGCCCCGCCGCGCAGCGCGGCCAGCGAAAAGCCGCCGGTATAACAGAAGCAGTTCAGGACCTCGCGCCCTTCGGCCAGGTCGCCGACCAGCTTGCGGTTGTCGCGCTGATCGACATAGAAGCCGGTCTTGTGGCCGTTGCGCACATCGACGTAATAACGCACGCCATGCTCGGTCACCGACAGCGCCGGATCGGGCTCCGCGCCGGCCAGCACGCCGGTCACCAGCTCCAGCCCTTCGCGCTGGCGCACGGCGGCGTCGGAACGCTCATAGACGTTAGGGCAGCCGGTTTCCTTGACCAGCGCCTGCACGATCGCGGTCTTCCACTGCTCGACACCGGCGGAATTGAACTGGCACACCAGCTGGCCCTGCGCGCCATTGCCGTAGTAATCGACGATCAGGCCCGGCAGCCGGTCCGATTCGCCAAAAATCAGGCGCACGGCGTCGCTGTCCTTCACCCACTGGCGCCGGTACGCGATGGCCGCGGCCACGCGGCGCTTGAACAGCGCGTGGTCGACCGGCTCGTTCTCGTCGAAGGTCCACACGCGCGCGCGGATCTGCGATTCGGGGCTGTAGGCGGCCTTGGCCAGGAAGCGGCCGTCGGCGGCGCGCACGGTCACGGTCGAGCCCGGCTCGCAGCGGCCTTCGGTGGTGGCGATGCCGGTCGCGTAGATCCACGGGTGGCGGCGCAGCAGGGATTTTTCCTTGCCGGGTTTCAGGGTGATGGTGTTCATGTCGATCAGGGAAAATGCATGCCGCAGCGGATGCGTTGCCGTGCCTGCGGGCGGGCTCCCCTCTCCCGCCTGCGGGAGAGGGGTTGGGGGAGAGGGCGGCGGGAGCGTCAACGAAGCAACGCGTGTCGGTATGCCAGGGCCTGCCCTCTCCCCCGGCCCCACTCCCGGCCCCACTCCCGCGCGCGGGAGAGGGGAGAAAACGATGCGGGAGCGATGCCTTACAGCACCACCTTCACCATCGGATGCGCAGTCAGCGCCCGATACAGATCATCAAGCTGCTCGCGGCTGGTCACCCACACCGTCACGGTCAGGCCCAGGTAGTTGCCTTTGCTCGAGGGCCGCATTTCCATCTTGCCCGCGTGGAAGTCCGGATCGAACTCCTGCACCAGCGTGACGATGGCCTCGGCAAAGCCATCCTGCATCGAGCCCATCACCTTGATCGGGAAATGGCTCGGGTATTCGATCAGCGACTGCTCCGGCGGGATATCGCCGGGCTTGTTGCCGCTGCCCTGGTTGTCGGCTGTCATGTCGTTTTCTCCGGCGCGGCCCGGCGCATGCCAGGGCCGCGCATTCCAATCACTTGCGCTTGAACCACAGGCGGATGGTGTCCCACAGGCGGCCGAAGAAGCCGGCCTCGGGCACTTCCTCCAGCGCCACCACCGGGAACTCGGCCACCTTGTTGGTGCCGTCCATCAGCTTGACCATGCCCACCTGCTGGCCTGCCGCGATCGGGGCGATCATCAGTTCCTGGCGCTCCAGTACGGGCTTCAGGCGACCACCGGTGCCCTTGGGCACGGTGACGAAGGTCTCGTGCTGCACGCCGATCTTGACCGTGCCGGCCTTGCCCTTGTAGATCTCGGGCGTGGCCAGCACCTGGCCCTTGTCATACAGGCGCAGCGTGTCGAAGAACTGGAAGCCGTAGTTGAGGATCTTCAGGCTTTCCTGCGTGCGCACCTGTTCGGTGGTGGTGCCGATCACGATCGAGATCAGGCGGCGCTGGCCGTTGGGCACATTGGCCAGCGGGCGCTGGGCCGACGAGATCAGGCAATAGCCGGCGGACTTGGTGTGGCCGGTCTTGACGCCGTCCACGGTCGGGTCGATGTACAGCAGGCGGTTGCGGTTGGGCTGCCTGATCTTGTTATAGGTGAACTCCTTCTGTGAGTACATGGCGTAGTACTCGGGGAAGTCCTTGATCAGGTGCGTGGTCAGCGTCGCCAGGTCCACCGCGGTGGTGTAATGGTTCGGGTCGGGAATGCCGTCGGTGTTGGTGAAGTGGGTGTTCTTCATGCCCATGCGCTGGGCCTCGCGGTTCATCATCGCGACGAAGCCCTCTTCCGAGCCGCCCACGGCCTCGGCCAGCGCCAGCGCGGCGTCGTTGCCCGACTGCACGATCAGGCCCAGCAGCAGGTCCTGCACGCTGACCGGCTTGTTGGGCTCGATGAACATGCGCGACTCGTCGCTTTTGACCTTGAGCACCAGGTTGGTCGGCACCACGGTCTGTTCCAGCGTCAGGCGCTTTTCCTTGAGTGCCTCGAACGCCAGGTAGGCGGTCATCAGCTTGGTCAGCGAGGCCGGCTCGATGCGCTGGTCGGCGTTCTGCGAGGCCAGTGCCTGGCCGCTGGTCACGTCAAACAGCATCCACGACTTGGCGGCGACCTGCGGCATCGGCACGCCCTGCGCAAGGACGGCGGCGGGCGCGGCGGCCGCCGTGGCCATGGCGACGGCAGCGACGATGGCGGCGGGTGCAAAGGCGGAGGAAAGGCGTGTCGTGGCTCTATTCAGCATTGTTTCTGTTTCCGACAAGAAAGGGATCGTGCGGGACGGGATGGCGCGGTGGCGAAGCTGCGCCGCTCACCGGTCCCACGCGTTGACGACGAGCTGCTTGATCAGGTGCAGCTTGCGGTGAAAGAAATGGTCGGCGCCGGGGATCACGATCACCGGCAGCTCCTGCGGGCGCGCCCAGTCGAAAACGCTCGCGAGCGGCACGGTGTCATCCTGCTCGCCGTGTATGACGATGGTGTCGGCGGGCACCTCGGCCACCTGCCAGCGGCTGGCGGCGGTGCCGACCAGCACCAGGCGCTGCACCGGCGTGCCGGCCTCGGCCAGGCGCCGGGCCACGTGCGTGCTGACAAAGCTGCCGAAGGAGAAGCCGCCCAGCGCCAGCGGCAGCGTCGCGGCCTGCGCCGACCACGCGGTCTGCTCGCGCATCCAGGCGGCGACGGCCAGCAGGTCGTCCTGCTCGCCGATGCCGTTGTCATGCTCGCCGGCGGTGCCGCCGACGCCGCGGAAGTTGGGGCGCACGGTGGCATAGCCCAGTTGCACGAAGGCGCGCGCCAGCGTCTGCGCCACCTTGTTGTCCTTGGTGCCACCGAACAGCGGATGCGGGTGCGCGACCAGCGCCAGGCCGCGCAAGGGTGTGTCCGGCAGACCTTGCGGCAGGTCCACCGAAACGTCGATCGCGCCGACGGGGCCGGCGATGGAAAGTACCTGTGTATGCGCGTTCATAGGACGGTCAGGGCAATCAGGAGGCGTGCAGGATGGCGATTCAGGATGGTGATACGCCGGCTGGCTCAAGACCCGGAAATCCCGGGGCAAAAAATGAAAAAACCGTCCGGCGTGCGGGCGGCGGTGTCTGGCATCGGCGCTGCGTCATCGGCGGCGCCGCGGGTTCGTTCTCGTTCAGCGGTCCACCATCAGCCGCTCGACCGGCTTGCCATTGAGCAGGTGGCTGTCGATGATTTCATCGATGTCGTGCTCGTCCACAAAGGTGTACCAAATTGCGTCGGGGTAGACCACCAGCACCGGTCCGAGTTCACACCGGTTCAGGCAGCCCGCCTTGTTGATGCGCACGCGGCCTTCGCCGCCAGCGATGCCGAGTTCCTTGCAGCGCTTCTTGGCGTATTCCTGCATGGCCTTGGCGTTGTGGTTGGCGCAGCAGTTCTCGCCGGCCTCGCGCTGGTTCAGGCAAAAGAAGACGTGGTGCTGGTAGTAGCTGCTCATGCGATGCGGTGACAAGGAGGGCGCCCGCGCGGCGGCATGGCCGCAGGACATTGAACGGAAGCTCGGAATTATACGGCGTCATGGCGGCCCGCCCGCGCCTTCCGGCACCCGCGCCATGCCATTGACCACCGCTTGCCCACGGCCCAGGTGGCGCCTCAGCCACCTGGGCCGGCTCCGGCATTCCGAATCCCCGGAGGCACGGCGTCCGGATTTCCGGAATCCCGGAAGCCGCGCGCCCCGGCAAAGCCCGCGTTTCCTTGTGAATCAATCAGTTAGCAATACCGTTTGGACTGGCATGCCGGTTGCAAATTCCCGTCCCTGAACGCGCCGCAACCGTGACGGCGCGCGCCCGCGGCGCCATCGCCCCGGGTACGGTCAACACCGAGGACGACACCATGAAGAAACCCTTCTACAAGATCCTGTACGTGCAGGTGCTGTTCGCCATCCTGGTCGGCATCCTGCTGGGCCATTACTGGCCCGATACGGGCGTGGCCATGAAGCCGCTGGGCGATGGCTTCATCAAGCTGATCAAGATGATCATCGGCCCGATCATCTTCTGTACCGTGGTGACCGGCATGGCCGGCATGAGCGACATGAAAAAGGTCGGCCGCGTCGGCGGCAAGGCGCTGCTCTACTTTGAAGTGGTGTCGACTTTCGCGCTGCTGATCGGCCTGGGCGCCGCGCACCTGCTCAAGCCGGGCGTGGGCTTCAATATCGACCCGTCGACGCTGGACACCAAGGCGATCGCGCAATACGTGTCGAAGGCACACGGCCAGAGCACGGTCGAGTTCTTCATGCACATCATCCCGGAGACGGTCTTCAGCGCCTTCGCCAACGGCGACATCCTGCAGATCCTGCTGGTGTCGCTGTTCTTCGGCGCCGCGCTGGCCACGCTCGGCGAACGCGCCCGCTTCGTGGTGCAGCTGATCGAGCAGGTCTCCAAGGTGTTCTTCCACATCGTCCACGTGATCACCAAGGTGGCCCCGATCGGCGCCTTCGGTGCGATGGCGTTCACCATCGGCAAGTACGGCCTGGGCTCGCTGGTGCCGCTGCTCAAGCTGATCGGCACCTTCTACTTCACGGCCATCATCTTCGTGCTGGTGGTGCTGGGCACGATCGCGCGCATGACCGGCTTCAGCATCGTGCGCTTTATCTCGTACATCAAGGAAGAACTGCTGATCGTGCTGGGCACCAGCTCGTCGGAAGCCGCTCTGCCGCACATGATGGAGAAGCTGGAGAACCTGGGCTGCTCCAAGTCGGTGGTGGGCCTGGTGGTGCCTACCGGCTATTCGTTCAACCTGGACGGCACCAACATCTACATGACGATGGCGGTGATCTTCATCGCGCAGGCCACGGGCATCGAACTGACGTGGATGCAGCAGCTGACCATCCTGGCGGTGGCGATGATCACCTCCAAGGGCGCCAGCGGCGTGACCGGCTCGGGCTTCATCACGCTGGCCGCGACGCTGGCCGTGGTGCCGACCATCCCGGTGGCGGGCATGGTGCTGATCCTGGGCATCGACCGCTTCATGAGCGAGTGCCGCGCGCTGACCAATATCATCGGCAACGGCGTGGCCACGGTGGTGGTGTCTGCCTGGGAACGCGAGCTGGACCGCAAGCGCCTGGCGCAGGTGCTGCAGGGCGGCGGCGCTGCCGACGAGCTTGCCGAGGCCGGCCAGGGCGCCCGCTAAGTGCACCGCTGCGCGGGGGGCTGCGTGGGTGGCCGCGTAGGTGGCTGCCCCGGCCGCCCGCCAGCGGGTATCATCGGCGCGACAGCCCTTGCGCGCGCCGATGCCACACTCCGACGATTTCCTCGCCGTGCATGATCCCGCCGCCACCCGCGCGGTGCATGCGCCGGACACCGGCAGCAGCCGGTGGTGGGGCTTTGCCATCGCCCTGACGGTGGGCCTGCTGCTGCTGTGCGGGCTGACCTGGCTGGTGTCGTTCCAGCGCGGCCTGGCCACGCTGCAGCAGAGCACCGCCACGCGTGCCGACCGCTACGCCGCCACGCTTGAAAGCACCCTCGACCGCTACGAATTCCTGCCCGCGCTGGTGTCGCTGCACCCCTTCGTGCGCGGGCTGCTCGAATCCCCCCACGACCCGACGCGCGTCGCTGCCGCCAACCACTACCTGGCCGAGGTCAACCGGCGCGCGCATGCTTCGGCGACCTATGTGATCGCCGCCAACGGCATCGCGCTGGCCGCCAGCAACCATGGCCTGCCCGGCAGCTTCGTCGGCACCGACTACCGCTTCCGCCCCTACTTCCAGATCGCCGCGGGTGGCAAGATGGGCCGCTTCTACGCCATCGGCATCACCAGCGACGAACCGGGCTACTACATCGCGCAGCCGGTGGAATCCAACGGCAAGGTCATCGGCGTCACCGTGGTCAAGCTCAACCTGGAGTGGTTCCAGCGCGCCGGCAGCGGTGCCGAGCCGCTGATGGTCAGCGACGAACATGGCGTGATCTTCCTGTCGTCGGTGCAGGCCTGGCAGTACCGCACGCTGCGACCGCTGCCGCCGGCGCTCCAGGCCGAAATGGAAAACACGCGCCAGTACCACGGCCGCGCTGTCACGCCGCTGCCGCTGGAGCCGCTGGACTCGCTCGTCACGCGCTGGCTCGCCGAGACCACGCTGGGCGCCAACGCGCGGCTGGTACGCGTGCGCAACGAGTCGCCCTCGGCCCCTACCACCTTTACCTCCGACGGCACCCGGCGCGCCGACCGCTACCTGGAACTGGGCCGCACCGTGGGCCCGGCCGACTGGACCATGCAGGTGATGGCTCCGCTGGAGCCGGTGCTGGCCAATGCGCGCAACGCCACCGTGGCGGCGGCGCTGGCCTATGCCTGCATGTGCCTGTTGCTGGTCAACTGGCGCCAGCGCCGCCAGCGCGCGCGCGACATGCAGTACAGCCGCCGCCTGCTGGAAGCGGCCTATGACGAGCTGGAGCGCCGCGTGGAAGCGCGCACCGCCGACCTGATGGCGATCAACGAAAAGCTCGAAGAACAGGTCGCCGTACGCACCCGCGCCGAGAGCGAGCTGCGCGCGGCGCAGGACGAACTGGTGCAGGCCAGCAAGCTGGCCGCGCTGGGGCAGATGGCGGCCGGCATCACGCATGAGCTGAACCAGCCGCTGGCGGCGCTGCGCACCTTCTCCGACAACACGCGCGTGCTGCTGGAACGCGGCCAGCTTGCTGCCGCCGAAGGCAACCTGACGGCCATCGCCGACCTGACCGAGCGCATGGGCAAGATCACCAGCCAGCTCAAGCTGTTCGCCGGCAAGGCGCGCCCGGTGCGGCGGCCGGTGGTGGTGCGCACCGCGCTGGACCACGTGCTGGCGCTGCTGGCGCCGCGGCTGGGTGCGGTGACGGTCAGCGTGGCCGGCCTCGACGAACAGCCCGGCCTGTCCGTACGCGCCGACGAACTCAAGCTTGAACAGGTGCTGCTGAACCTGATCGGCAATGCGCTCGATGCCATCGGCTCGGCGGCGCCGGCGCAAGGCCGCATCGACATCGAGGTGCAGGCCGATGCCGGCACTAACAGCGGCACCAACAGCGGCACCAACAGCGGCACCGTCACCCTCGCCGTGCGCGACAACGGCACCGGCATTGCGCCGGAAGCGCTGCCGCGCCTGTTCGAACCCTTCTTCACAACCAAGGAAACCGGGCAGGGCCTGGGGCTGGGGCTGGCGATCTCGTCGTCGATCATGCGCGAGTTCGGCGGCCAGCTCAGCGTGGCCAACGTGCCCGGCGGCGGCGCGCAGTTCACGCTGGTGCTGGCGCGCGCGCCGGCCAGCGAAGCCGCGTTGCCGGTATCCACACCTCAATGAGCATTGCCATGCAAGACGGTCTCCGTGTCCTGTTTGTCGAAGACGAGCCGCTGGTGCGGCAGGCTACCGCGCAAAGCCTGGAGCTGGCGGGCTTTACCGTGCTGGCGCTGCCATCGGCTGAAGCCGCGATTCCGCATCTGCATGCGGGCTTTCCTGGCGTGCTGGTGACCGACGTGCGCCTGCCCGGTGCCAGCGGCCTGGACCTGCTGCACCATTGCCGCAACGGCGCGCCGGGCGTGCCGGTGGTGCTGGTGACCGGCCACGGCGATATCACGATGGCCGTGCAGGCGATGCGCGAAGGCGCCTATGACTTTATCGAGAAGCCCTTTGGCGCCGACCGGCTGACGGACACCGTGCGCCGGGCGCTCGAGCGGCGTGCGCTCGAGCTGGAGAACCAGGCATTGCGGCGTGAGCTGGCTGGTCCGGCAGCGGGAACGCGGATCATCGGGCGTTCGCCGGCAATTGAGCAGGTGCGGGCATTAGTTGCCAACGTGGCCCCGACAGACGTGCCGGTGATGATCAACGGGGAGACTGGCAGCGGCAAGGAGTTGGTGGCGCGCAGCCTGCACGCGTTGTCCGGTCGCGCCGACGGTCCGTTTATCGCGCTGAACTGCGGGGCGGTGCCTGAGGCGATCTTCGAGAGCGAGATGTTCGGGCATGAGGCCGGCGCATTTACCGGCGCGGGCAAGCGACGTATCGGCAAGCTGGAGCATGCTTCGGGCGGGACGCTTTTTCTCGATGAGATCGAGAGCATGCCGCTGGCGCTGCAGGTCAAGCTGTTGCGGGTGCTGCAGGAGGGGACGCTGGAGCGGCTGGGGTCGAATGCGTCGGTGAAGATCGATGTGCGGATCGTGGCGGCGGCCAAGGGTGATATGGATGCGCTGGTGGCGCAGGGTTCCTTTCGTGAGGACCTCTATTACCGGCTGAACGTGGTCACGATCGCGCTGCCGCCCTTGCGGGAGCGGCGCGAGGATATCGTGGCGTTGTTCGAGCATTTCATGCTGGTGGCAGCAGTGCGTTACCAGCGGCCGGCGCCGATCCTGTCGGAGGCGCAGCGGCAGGGGTTGCAGCAGCGGCCTTGGCCGGGGAATGTGCGGGAGTTGCGCAATGCCGCTGACCGGCTGGTGCTGGGGGTGCCTGAGGGTGGGCAGGCTGGCGGGCATGCCGCGGCTTCAGACGAGACCGCGCCGCTGCGGGAGCGGATGGAGCGGTATGAGCGGGCGGTGATTGCCGATGCGCTGGCGCGGACGGGTGGCGCTGTCAGTCAGGCGGCTGATTTGCTGCAGGTTGGCAAGGCTACGCTGTATGACAAGATCAAGCGGTATGGGCTTTGATTGTTGGGTGTCATTGGGCGTTCACCTTGTTGCCATGCGGGCGTCACATTGGTTTTCTATGCTTCGCATGCGGTTGCGGCATTGGCAGGTGCCTGACCGGCTGTATCAATCTTCGTGGTAATTGATGGCCCCGCAGTATGCGGGGCGTTTTTTTATGCGGGCTGATTCCGGCTGTGGTCGCTGTTAGGGACATGCTGTCGGCCGGTGAAGCGCCCGCTTTCGCTGTTGATGACGTGCCGTCGGCCGTTGAACCGCCTTGTTCCGCCCTGCTGGGCGGGTCACTTTTTGGCCGAGCGCCAAAAAGTAACCAAAAAGCGCGTCGCCTGCGGCTGGCTGAGCCAATTTGGTGCTTCTGGTGATATTGGCAATTTTGGTCTCAATGAGGCGTGGTCGCGATTCCAGCCTGCTACGCCAGGTGAGTGAGTGTGGGTGCCTGACGAATACCCACTATTGGACAATCCCCAGGACGGGTGTAGGCCGCCTGCTGCCTGCGGTATCGCATCATCGCCTACGGCTGCGCTACGCGCGGCTCAGTCTCGTCGGTGAAATGCTCGGGCACGGACCTGCGTCGCTGCGCTCGCAGGGCGCTGTTGGTAACCGATCGAAATCGGCCGCTCTGCCATCTTGGGCCCGCGCGTAGCGCAGCCGAAGGCGTCCCACCGATGATGCTTCTAGCAGGCGGCCTACGCCCGGCATGGGGATCGTTCAAAAGCCGGCTAACGCCAGGCACAGGCCCTGAATCACTTGGCGTTAGCAGGCCCGAACCACTAGCCACATCGAACGGAAATCACCACCGCCCGAACCACCCCACACCGATGAATTGATAGCCAGCCGCTCAGGCGACGCGCTTTTTGGTTACTTTTTGGCGCTCGGCCAAAAAGTGACCCGCCCAGCAGGGCGGAACCAGGCGGTTCAACGGCCGACAGCATGTCACAAGCAGCAAGCCACCGCCGCGAAAATCGCCAACCACTTCACATCCCCTCCACATTCCCCTCACCCAGCAAGGCAACACTGGAGAACCTTTCCCTCAGAAGCAACTCCAAAATGCCATCCTTCGACTACGACCTCGTAGTATCCGGTGCCAGCTTCGCCGGCGCAGCCTGCGCCCTGGCCGCCGCCCGCGCCGGCCTGCGCGTCCTGGTCCTCGAACGCAAGACCGACCCCGGCGAAAAACTCCATACCACCGGCATCCTGGTCAAGGAAGCCATCGAACAAACCTGGCTGGGCCGCGCCCCCGCCGATTGCGTACACCGCGTCGAACGCGTGCGACTCTATTCACCACGCCTACGCAGCCTCGACCTGGCCGCCCCAGGCTACTACTTCCACACCACCGACACACCCAATCTGATGCGCTGGCTAGCCAACGAGCTGGTGCGCCACGGGGCCACGCTGCGCCTGGGCCAGTCGTTCATCCGCGCAATCCCACGCCACGGCGGCTGGCACGTAACCGGCGTCGGCACCACCCGCTACCTGATCGGCGCCGACGGCGCCAAATCGCGCGTGGCGCAATGCGCAGGTCTCGGCCGCACACACAATTTCCTGTATGGCATCGAATACGAATTCCCCGGGCTATCCCTGCCAGACCCCGCCATGCTCCATTGCTTCATCACCCGCCGCTTCGCGCCCGGCTACATAGGCTGGATCGCACAGAATCCCACCGGAGTCCAGGCCGGCCTGGCACTGCGCTACCTGCCGCGCCACGGCCGCGCACCGGATCTCGATGGCCTGCTCGCCCATGTACGCACCCGCGCCGGCCTGCCCGAACTGACGCAGCCCGCCGCCACGCGCGCCGGGCTGATCCCATGCGGCGGCCCCGCCATGCCGCTCGCGCGCGACGGCGTGATCCTGACCGGGGATGCCGCCGGCATCGTCTCCCCGCTGACCGCGGGCGGCATCCACTACGCCTTTGCCCATGGCGAATCAGTCGGCAACGCCATCGCCGAACACCTGCTGCACAACGGCCCGGCGCCGGAAGCCGTGGCCACCGCCAGCGCGCCGCGCTTTCGCGGCAAGCGCGCGCTGCGCTGGATGTTCGACCGCTTCCAGTGCGACTGGCCCTTCGACCTGCTGCTGTACTCGCCGCCGCTGCGCTGGGCCGCCGAGCAGATCTACTTCCACAAGCGCCGCGGCGACCAGGCCGCGCCGCCGCCGCGCACGGTGCCCAGCTTGTGACGTGGAATAGAATGCCGGGCATGGAACAACCACGCATCCTGGTGGTGGAAGACGAGCAAGCCATCGCCGATACCATCCTCTACGCCCTGCGCACCGACGGCATGCATGCGCAGCACTGCACCCTGGGCAGCGCCGCGCTGGCGCGGATGCGCGCCGATCCGGCCGACCTGGTGATCCTGGACGTGGGCCTGCCCGATGCGAACGGCTTCGAGGTCTGCCGCACGCTGCGCACCTTCTGCGATGCACCGGTGATCTTCCTGACCGCGCGCCATGAAGAGATCGACCGTATCGTCGGGCTGGAGATCGGCGCCGACGACTACGTGGTCAAGCCGTTCTCGCCGCGCGAGTTGGCCGCACGCGTGCGCGCCATCCTGCGCCGGGCGCGCGGCGGCGGCGCCCCCACTGCCCAGCCTTCTGGCGATGCCGCCTTCACCCACGACAAGGACGGCGCACGCCTGGCCTATCGCGGCCGCTGGCTCGACCTGACCCGCTACGAGTACCTGCTGCTGGCACTGCTGGTGGCGCACCCAGGCCGCATCTACACCCGTGCGCAGCTGATGGAACTGGTCTGGCAGGATGCGCTCGACACCAGCGACCGCACCGTCGACACCCATATCAAGACGCTGCGCGCCAAGCTGCGCGACGCCACGCCGGAAGGTGAAGGCGCCGAGCGTATCCGCACGCATCGCGGCATGGGCTACTCGCTCGACCCGCTGCAGCCCTGAGCGCGCGCCATGCGGATCGGCCTGCGCATCTTCTTCGGCTTTTTCCTGATTGTCGGCCTGGCGACGGTGCTGACGCTGCGCGTCTTCGTGCAGGAGGTCAAGCCCGGCGTGCGGCAGGCGATGGAAGACACGCTGATCGACACCGCCCACGTGCTGGCCGCGCTGGCCGCCGACGACATGAAGGCCGGCCGCATCGCCGACGGCGATTTCGCGCGGCGCATGGCGGCGCTGCGTGAGGCGCCGGTCAATGCCAACGTATGGGGCCTGCACAAGGACAGCATCGGCTATCGCGTCTATGTCACCGACGCCAGCGGCACCGTCCGCTACGACTCCACCGGCACCGACCTGGGCCGCGACTATTCGCGCTGGAACGATGTCTACCTGACGCTGCGCGGCCAGTACGGCGCGCGCAGCACGCGCAGCGACCCGGACGACGAGGCCAGCACCGTGATGTACGTGGCCGCCCCGATACGCGATGGGGACCGCATCATCGGCGCGCTCACGGTGGCCAAGCCCAATGCCACGATGGCGCCCTTTATCGCGCGCAGCCAGCACCGCATCCTGCTGTACGGCGGGCTGCTGATCGGCACCGCGTGCGTGATCGGGCTGGCCTGCACGCTGTGGCTGGTGCATGGCCTGCGGCGGCTGCGCGGCTATGCGCGCGCGGTGGCCGCCGGCGAGCGCGCCGAGATGCCGCTGCGCGGCACCAGCGAGCTGGCCGACCTCGGCCGCGCGGTGCAGGGCATGCGCGAGCGGCTGGAAGACAAGCAGTATGTCGAGCACTACATCCACACGCTGACGCACGAGATGAAGAGCCCGCTGGCGGCGATCGGCGGCGCCGCCGAACTGCTGCAGGAAGACATGCCGGCGGCGGACCGCGAGCGCTTCGTCGCCAATATCCGCGCGCAGTCGGGCCGGCTCGAAACCACGATCCGCAAGCTGCTGGCACTGGCCGAGGTGGAGCAGCGCCAGCGGCTGGAAGCGCGCGAGCCGGTGCCATTGGGCGAACTGCTGGCGCAGCTGTGCGCCGGGCTGGAGCCGCGCGCGCGGCAACGTGGCGTGGCGCTGCGGCTGGAGGCAATGCCGGGCCCCGACGTGGTGGCGGGCGACCCCTTCCTGCTGCGCCAGGCCATCGCCAACCTGCTGGAGAACGCCATCGACTTCGCGCCCGCGGACAGTGCCATCGCGGTGCGGCTGGAGCGGCGCGGCGTGCAGCTGGCGGTCACCGTCGCCGACGACGGCCCCGGCGTCCCCGACTACGCGTTGCCGCGCGTGTTCGAGCGCTTCTACTCGCTGCCGCGCCCGCAGGGCGCCGACAAGAGCACTGGCCTGGGCCTGTGCTTTGCGCGCGAGGTGGCGGCGCTGCATCATGGCAGCGTAACCCTGGCCAACCGGCCGGGCGGCGGCGCGCTGGCCGAGCTGACGCTGCCCGCGGCCTGACCCGCCTGCCATGGCGCGCGGATCGGCATAGACTGGGGCTTCTAGCGACGCACCCCAGAAACTCCCTATAATCGAACGACCGTTCATTTAGGGCACCGCCAACGTGCCCCTCAGTGGTTCAGGAGACACCATGCCCGCCGCCAAGCAACTGCCCCAGGTCCTGCAGAACCTGGCCCTGCCCGTGATTGCCTCGCCCATGTTCATCGTCAGCTATCCCGAGTTGGTGCTGGCGCAGTGCAAGGCAGGCATCGTCGGTTCGTTCCCCGCGCTCAATGCGCGTCCGGCGGAGCTGCTCGACGAGTGGCTGACGCAGATCGAGGAAGAGCTGGCCGCGTTCAAGGCCGCCAACCCTGGCGCACCGGTGGGACCGGTCGCGGTCAACCAGATCGTGCATGGGTCCAACGCGCGGCTCGAGCACGACATCAAGGTCTGCGTCGAGCACAAGGTGCCGGTCTTCATCACGTCGCTGCGCGCCCCGCCCAAGGAACTGATCGACGCGGTGCACAGCTACGGCGGCATCGTGCTGCATGACGTGATCAGCATGCGCCATGCCGAGAAGGCGATCGAGTCCGGCGTCGACGGCCTGATCCTGGTGGCAGCCGGCGCCGGTGGCCACGCCGGCATGCTGTCGCCGTTCGCGCTGGTGGGCGAGGTGCGCAAGATCTTCGACGGCCCGATCGCGCTGTCGGGCTCGATCGCCACCGGCGAGGCGGTGCTGGCCGCGCAGGCCATGGGCGCCGACTTCGCCTACGTGGGCACGCGCTTTATCGCCTCGCAGGAGGCCCACGCGGCGGAGACGTACAAGCAGTCGATCACCAGCTCGGCCGCCGCGGATATCGTCTACACCAACCTGTTCACGGGCGTGCACGGCAACTACATCCGCGAGAGCATCAGCAACTCGGGCCTGGATCCGGACAACCTGCCGGTGGCGGACAAGACCAAGATGGACTTCTCCAGCGGCAGCTCCAAGGCAAAGGCATGGAAGGACATCTGGGGCGCCGGCCAGGGCGTGGGCCAGATCCACGACATCCCGAGCACCGGCGAAATCGTCTCGCGCATGAAAGCGGAGTACGATGCGGCCAAGGCGCGGCTTGGGATTGCGCGCTGACCGATCCATCACCAGGGCCGCTTAGCGGCCCTTTGTCCGACCATTGCCGCCTTCCTCACCCGACCTTTCGCCCGATCCTGAAGCCGTGCTGAGCCGCCGCCAGCGCGTGCTGCGCGCCGTCTGGGTCTTGCTGGGCGGGCTTAGCCTGCTGCTCGGCGTGATCGGCATCTTCCTGCCGGTGCTGCCGACCACGCCGTTCGTGCTGCTGGCCGCGGCGTGTTTCGCGCGCGGATCGCAGCGCTTCCACGGCTGGCTGATGGAGCATCCGCGCTTCGGGCCGCTGGTCAGCGACTGGCAGCGTTACCGGAGCATCCCGTTCAAGGCGAAGTGCCTGGCGCTGTCGATGATGTGGGTGTCGATGGGGACGACGGCATGGCTGCTGCGGGGGCGGCCGGTTGCGTCCGCGGCGTTGCTGGCCTGTGCGGTGGGGGTTAGCGTGTGGATGATCCGGTTGCCGACGCGGCCGGAGGATGGGGGGAATACTTGACCGTGGTCGATTGCGGCGACTGACTTCGTTGGCGCTTCGGCCCTCTCCCCCACCCCTCTCCCGCTAGCGTCGCTAGCGGGAGAGGGGTGCGACTGCATGGGGTGGCGGCAAGCGCTAACGCACTCGCATACCGTCGGTTTGCTCCCCTCTCCCGCGTGCGGGAGAGGGGCCGGGGCAGAGGGCCGGCGTATCGACGAAGTCCGTCAGCCCAAGCGCACCCCGACCTCATTCATACCGTCGCGCATCCTCGATCACCTTCCCATCCTGCGGCAACGATCCCGCCGCCACGAACGCCACCTCCCCGCGCAGCCGCATCACCTCGCGCAGCGACTCGGCCACTGCACGCTGCAGCTCCGCGTCCTCGCGCGTCGCTTCGCAGCGCAGCGTCATCACGTCCGCGCCCGGAGCGCCAGTCACCACCAGCCGCGCCGCGCGGATTTCCGGATGGCGGCGCAACACGTCGGCCACCTGCCCCGGATGCACGAACATGCCCTTGACCTTGGTCGCCTGGTCGGCACGGCCCAGCCAGCCCTTGAGCCGGATATTGGTGCGCCCGCACGGGCTCGGCCGCTGCGAGGACTCCGCCACCACCGCCGACAGGTCGCCGGTGCCGAAGCGGATCAGCGGATAGTCGCCGTTGCCCAGCACGGTGACCACCACCTCGCCGGTCTCGCCCTCGGCCATCGGCCGCGTGCCGCCCGGCTCGACAATCTCGACCAGCACGCCCTCGTCCACCACCCAGCCGTCGCCGCCCTCGGACTCATAGGCGATCAGTCCGAGATCCGCGCTGCCGTACATCTGCTGCACGCGCACGCCGCGTTGCTGGAACCACGCGCGCAAAGACGGCGGCAGCGCCTCGCCGGACACCAGCGCCTTGGCCAGGCTGGTGCAGGGCATTCCCATCTCGTCGCCGCGCTCCAGCAGCAGCTTCAGGAACGATGGCGTGCCCGCGTACGCCGCCGGCTGCAGGCTGGCCAGCGCCTGCACCTGCGACTCGGTCTGGCCGACGCCTGCCGGGAACACGCAGCAGCCCAGCTTGTGCGCGCCGGTTTCCATCATCATGCCGGCCGGCGTGAAGTGGTAGGAGAAGGTGTTGTAGACCAGGTCGCCGGCACGGAAGCCCGCGGCGTGCATGGCGCGGGCCGTGCGCCACCAGTCGGCGTCGTGGCCGTCGGGTTCGTGGATCGGGCCCGGTGACTGGAATACATGGCGCAGCCTGCCCAGCGGCGTCGCGTTGAGGCCGCCCAGCGGCGGCAGCGCGCGCTGCCGCGCGGTCAAATCGGACTTGCGCGTGACCGGCAGCGCCGCCAGCGCCTCGCGCGAGGTCAGCGTGCGCGGGTCGACGTCGCGCAGCAGTTCCGCGAAGTACGGCGCGTTGTCGCGCGCGTGGGCAACCTGGCGTGCCAGGGCGGCAAGAAGCGCCTGCTCGCGGACTGCCGGCGCGCGGGTTTCGAGCGAATCGAAGTGTTCGGGCATGATTAGTGCTGCCGTGAGTGGCAAATGTTTGCATTCTTGGTCGGGCGCGTCCGAGAAGGGCGCAGAGACCGCAGCGAGCGGGCCGTAGCGAGTCCGAGAGCGCAGCCGTACACCGGTACGGCGAGCATCGCAGGGCTCGATACGGTCCGCGCAGCCGGTCTATGCGCCCTTCTCAGGCCAGCCAGCGCTTGCGCCGGCGGTAGCTCTTCACGTCGCGGAAGGACTTGCGCGCGCCGCCATCCGCGTCGTTGGCGGCCACGCCGAGGTAGAACTCCTTCACGTCCTCGTTGGTGCGCAGCGACTCGGCGTCGCCGTCCATCACCACGCGGCCGTTTTCCAGGATGTAGCCGTAGTCGGCATAGCGCAGCGCCACCATGGTGTTCTGCTCGGCCAGCAGGAAGCTGACGTTCTCGCGCGAGTTCAGGTCGCGCACGATCTCGAAGATCTCCTCGACGATCTGCGGCGCCAGGCCCATCGACGGCTCGTCGAGCAGGATCATCGCGGGCTTGGCCATCATGGCCCGGCCGATCGCGCACATCTGCTGCTCGCCACCCGAGGTATAGCCCGCCTGCGACTTGCGGCGCGTCTTCAGGCGCGGGAAATAGTTGTAGATCTTCTCCAGCTCGTCGCGCGTCTGCGACCGCGACAAGCCACGCGTATAGGCGCCGGTGAGCAGGTTCTCTTCGATGGTCAGGTGCGCGAAGCAGTGGCGCCCTTCCATCACCTGGATCACGCCGCGGCGCACCAGGTCGTTGGGGGTGAGCTGGTCGACGCGGTCGCCGCGATACTGGATCGAGCCCTTGGTGACATCGCCGCGCTCGGCGTGCAGCAGGTTGGAGATCGCCTTCAGCGTGGTGGTCTTGCCCGCGCCGTTGGCGCCAAGCAGCGCCACGATCTTGCCTTCCGGCACTTCGAGCGAAACGCCCTTGAGCACCAGGATCACGTGATCGTAGATGACTTCGATGTTGTTGACGGACAGGAGGCTCATGGTGCGGCTCGGATTGGTGTTGCTGTTACTCGGTAGTTCGCGTTCCTGTCGGTTTGCACCCCTATCCCGCAAATGGGAGAGGGGTGCAAACCTTCAGGATTCAAGAGGCATCAGGACTTCGAGCACCCCGGCGTAATCCCCTTCTCCTTTGCATACTGCGCCGCCGTGGCCTTGAACAGCGGGTGGATCAGGCTCTTGTTGCCCTCGATCCAGTCCGACACCACCACCCACTTGCTGCCGTCCCACTGCTGGATCTTCACCTTGCCCGAGCCCTCGTGGTTCTCGCAGCTGGTCTTGATCTCAGGCAACAGGCCGGTCGCACCCAGTTGCTGCAGGCGCGCGTTGGTCAGGTTCAGGTTCTCGAACGCCCAGCGCATCTGCTCGCCGGTCATGGGCTTGCCCTTGCCGAACTTGGCCTGCGCCACGCGCACCGCCTCCACCGTCACCACCGCTGCGGAAACGCCGCGGTTGTACAGTATCGACCCAATCTTGTTCTTGTCCTGCATGTTGCCCTTGCCGGCGCCGTACACGACTTTCTCGATATCGGCGATCAGCGGCACGCTCTTGCCCGCGACGTTCCAGGTCGCGCTCATGTAGCCCTTGGAGGCATCGCCCGCCGGCACCGTGTCTTCCTCGGAGCCCGCCCACCAGGAGCCGATCATTTTCTCGCGCGAGAAACCCACCTTCTGAGCGGCCTTCAACGCGGTCTGGTTCATCACGCCCCAGCCCCAGAAGATCACATAGTCTGGGTTCTCCTGGCGGATCTTCAGCCACTGCGCGCCCTGCTCGTTGCCCGGGTGCGCCACCGGGATCTCGACAAGGTTGAACTTGTTAAGCCTTGCCTCGGCCTGCAGCGCCACGATCGGCTCCTTGCCATAGGCCGAGTCGTGGTACAGGTAGACGATCTTCTTGCCGGCCAGCGAGCCACCGCTCTTGGAGGCGAGGTACTTGACGATGGCAGAGACCTGCATCTGGTACGTGGTCACCAGCGGGAACGCATACGGGAACACCGAACCATCCACGGCATCGGTGCGGCCGTAGCCCATCATCACCAGCGGCACCTTGTCTGCGGCGGTCTTGTCGACCAGCGCGTAGGAAATGCCGGTGGACATGGCGTGGTACGCCGTGCCCTTGGTGGTGGCGTTCTTGGACTTCAGGCGCTCATAGCACTCGACGCCCTTAGCGTTGTTGTACTCGGTCTCGCACTCTTCCCAGCTCAGCTTGACGCCGTTGACCCCGCCGTCCTTCAGGTTGACGTAGTTGAGGTAGTCGATGAAACCGCCATACCACGACTGCCCGTTGGCGCCATACGGCCCCACGCGATAGCTCGGCAGCGCGACGAACTGCTCATTGCTTTGCGCCAGTGCCGGCACCGCCGGCGCCAGCAGTGCAGCCGCGGCGCTGACCACCAGGGCGGCGCGTTGCACGTTGCGGATCAGGTTGGTCATGACAGTCTCCTTCGCCCTCGGTGGGGCGTTTCGTTATGCGTAAGCTTCAGTACTTCGCTCAGGACCTGCGGTATATGCGGTGAGACAAGAATCCCGCTCCGTCAGTGCGGGAATGGCCACAGCCTCAGCTTCTCCTTGGCGATCTGCCACAGCCGGGCCAGCCCGTGCGGCTCCACGATCAGGAAGAAGATGATCAGCCCGCCGAACACCATCAGCTGGATGTGCGACACCGTGGCATTGGTAAAGGGCAGGTGCAGCAGCCCGGCCAGCGGCGGCAGCACGTTGTCCAGGAAGATCGGCAGCAGCAGGATGAACGCCGCGCCCAGGAACGAGCCCAGGATGCTGCCCACGCCGCCGATGATGATCATGAACAGCACGCGGAACGACAGGTCCAGCGAGAAGCCGTCCGGCTCGACCGAGCCCAGGTAGCAGAATGCGTACAGCGCGCCGGCCACGCCGCAGTAGAACGAGCTGACCGCGAACGCCAGCAGCTTGGTGCGCATCAGCGGGATGCCGATCACTTCGGCGGCCACGTCCATGTCGCGCACCGACATCCAGGCGCGTCCCGTGGCCGAGCGCACCAGGTTCTTGGCCAGCAGCGCCAGCACAGTCACGATGGCCAGCACGAACAGGTACTTCTTTACCGGCGTATCGATGGCGATGCCAAACAGGTCCAGCCGCTGCGCCGTGATCACGCCCGACGAGCTGTTGTTCGAGAACCAGGGAAACTTGGTCAGCGCCCACACCACGAAGAACTGCGCCGCCAGCGTCGCCACGGCCAGGTAGAAGCCCTTGATGCGCAGCGACGGCAGCCCGAAGGCCACGCCCACCAGTGCGGCCGACAGCCCCGCAAGCAGGAATGACAGCAGCACCGGAATGCCTTCGATGCGCAACTGGAAGTTGTAGGCCGCGTAGGCGCCCACCGCCATGAAGGCCGCGGTGCCCAGCGACAGCTGCCCTGCATACCCGGTCAGGATATTCAGTCCCAGCGCCGCCAGCGAGAAGATCAGGAACGGGATCAGGATGGCCGAGAACCAGTATTCCGATCCGACGAACGGGATCGCCACGAAGGCGACGGCCATCAGCACGGCAAAGCCGATGCGGTCCTGGCGGATCGGGAAGATCTGGCTGTCGGCAACGTAGCTGGTCTTGAACTGGCCGGCTTCACGATAAAACATGGCAAGTCTCCTGTGCGAAGTCGGTCAGACGCGGTCGATATGTTTCTCGCCGAACAGCCCTTCGGGCCGCACCAGCAGAAACAGCAGGGCAAACACATACGGGAACCACCCTTCGATGCCGCCGAAATTGCCGCCGAACACCGACTGGAACACGGGCGGGATGTAGATCTCGGCCAGCTTCTCCGACGCGCCGATGATCAGCCCGCCGACGATGGCGCCGGGCACCGAAGTGAAGCCGCCCAGGATCAGCACCGGCAGCGCCTTCAGCGCGGTCAGCGTCAGCGCGAACTGCACGCCATTGCGCGAGCCCCACAACATGCCCGCCACCAGCGCGACAAAGCCCGCCACGCCCCACACGATCGCCCAGATGTTCTGCAGCGGGATGCCCAGCGACAGCGCGGCCTGGTGATCGTCCGCCACCGCACGCAGCGCGCGCCCGACCTTGGTGTACTGGAAGAACAGCGCCAGCGATCCCACCAGCGCGCCGGCAATGGCAGCGGCGGCAAGGTCGAACTTGGAGATGACGATGTTGAAGTTGGTCAGGATCGATTCGATCGGCTCGTCGACGATGCCCAGGTTGATCGGGCGCACTTCATTGCCGAACAAGAGCGGCCCCAGCCCTTCCAGGAAGAACGACAGCCCGATGGTCGCCATGAACAGCGTGATCGGCGGCTGGTTGACCAGCTTGCGCAGCACGAAGCGCTCGGTGCTCATGCCGACCAGGATCATCACCACGAAGGCGCCGATCACCGCCGCCCACATCGGCATGCCCTTGTCCATCAGCCCCACCACCGCCAGCGCGGCAAAGTAGACCATCGCGCCCTGGGCAAAGTTGAACACGCCCGAAGCCTTGTAGATCAGCACGAAGCCCAGCGCCACCAGCGAGTACATCAGGCCGGACAGCAGACCGCCGAGCAGGATTTCAAAGAAGAACGTCATGGTGGAAAACCCCTCAGTGCGATGTGCCCAGATACGCCTTGATGACATCCGGATTGCCCTTGACTTCCTCGGGCGTGCCGTCGCCGATCTTCTTGCCGTAGTCCAGCACCACGACGCGGTCGGAGATGTCCATCACCACGCCCATGTCGTGCTCGATCAGCACGATGGTGGTGCCGAACTGCCGGTTCACATCGAGAATGAAGCGGCACATGTCCTGCTTCTCTTCCACGTTCATGCCGGCCATGGGTTCGTCGAGCAGCAGCATCGAGGGCTCGGCAGCCAGCGCGCGCGCCAGCTCCACGCGCTTCTGCAGGCCGTACGGCAGCCGTCCCACCGGGGTCTTGCGGATCGACTGGATCTCCAGGAAATCGATCACCTCTTCCACCTTCTGGCGGTGGCGCATCTCTTCGTTGCGTGCCGGTCCCCACCACAGCGCGTGCGCGAGCAGCCCGGTGCGGAACTGCGTGTTGCGCCCGGTCATGATGTTGTCGAGCACCGTCATGCCCTTGAACAGCGCGATGTTCTGGAACGTGCGCGCGATGCCCTGCCGCGCGGCGGCGGTCGGGTGCATCTGCTTGCGCTCCTCGCCGCGGAACACGATGCGCCCGTGCTGCGGGTGGTACACGCCGTTGATCACGTTCAGCATCGAACTCTTGCCGGCGCCGTTGGGGCCGATGATGGCGCGGATCTCGTGCTCGCAGACGTCGAACGAGATATCGGTCAGCGCCTTCACCCCGCCGAACGACAGCGAGATATGCTGCAGGTCCAGGATTACCTCGCCGCCGGTGCGGGCTTGCTCGCCGGTGCGCTGCGCGTGATGCGTGCCGGGTTGCGCCCCTCCGTCGTCCGACAGTCCCGCCGGGGACAGCGGGCCCGCGGGCGCCATCGCGCCGCTGCCGCCGGCCGCACTTGCGTCGGTACGTGCCGTGCCGGTCCATTCAGGCTTGCCGGTGCCTTGCCAGGCCACTTGCGTCATGTTGATGCCTCCGCCCTATGCTCTTATGCCGCGCGCGCCGCCGGGGGCTGGCGCTTCGCGTCGACCAGCTTCAGCGTGGCCGACACGCTGCCCTCGCGTCCGTCTTCGAACTTGACGCGCGTCTCGATGAATTGCTCGGACTTGCCCGCATAGAGCGCATCCACCAGCACGCCGTATTTCTCGGCGATATAGCCGCGGCGCACCTTGCGCGTACGCGTCAGCTCGTCGTCGTCGGGATCCAGTTCCTTGTGCAGGATCAGGAAGCGCGCGACCTGCGAGCCGGCCAGCATGGGATCGTTGGCGAGATCGGCGTTCACCTGGTTCACGCATTCGCCGATCATCTCGATCACGTCCGGCTGCGCGGCCAGGTCGACATAGCCCGCGTACGGCAGGTGGCGGCGCTCGGCCCAGTTGCCGACTGCCTCGAAATCGATGTTGATAAACGCGCAGACCTCGCCGCGGCCGTTGCCGAAGGCCACGGCTTCCTTGATGTACGGGAAGAACTTGAGCTTGTTCTCGATGTACTTGGGCGCGAACATCGAGCCGTCGGCGAGCTTGCCCACGTCCTTGGCACGGTCGATGATCTTCAGGTGGCCGTCGGCATCGATCACGCCGGCATCGCCGGTCATGAAGTAGCCCTCGTCATTGATGGCCTCGCGCGTGGCGTCGTCGCGCTTGTAGTAGGACTTGAGCAGGCCCACGCCGCGCACCAGCACCTCGCCGTTGTCGGCGATGCGGATTTCCATGCCCGGCGCGGCCGGTCCCACGGAATCGAACTTGACCTGCCCGTCGGGCTGCAGGCACACGTAGGCGCAAGTCTCGGTCTGGCCGTAGAACTGCTTCAGGTTCACGCCGATGGAGCGGTAGAAGCGGAACAGGTCCGGCCCGATCGCCTCGCCGGCGGTATAGCCCACGCGGATGCGGCTCATGCCGAGCACGTTGCGCAGCGGGCCGTAGACCAGCGCTTCGCCCAGCGCATAGCGCGCGCGCTCCATGACGGACACCGGGCGCCCGTCGAGGATGTCCGCGCCGCAGCGGCGCGCCACGTCCATCGCCCAGTGGAACACCTTGCGCTTGATCCAGCCCGCATCTTCCATGCGGATCATGACCTGCGTCAGCAAGCCTTCATAGATGCGCGGCGGAGCAAAGTAATAGGTGGGGCCGATCTCGCGCAGGTCGGTCATCACCGTCTCGCGCGACTCCGGGCAATTCACCGTGAAGCCCGCCACCATCGCTTGCGCATAGGAGAACAGGTTGTCGCCGACCCATGCCATAGGCAGGTACGACAGCACATCGTCCTTGGCGGTCAGGCCGTCGAACGCGCAGCCATTGCGCGCAGAGCCAATCAGGCCCGCGTGCGAATGGCACACGCCCTTGGGCTTGCCGGTGGTGCCGGAGGTATAGAGGATGATCGCGGTATCGTCGGGCTGGCCCGCGGCAATCGCTTCCTCATAGAAGCCTGGATGCGCCTGGTCGAACTCGCGCCCCAGCTCCTGCAGCCGCTCATACGACATCAGCGAAGGATGCTCGTAGTCGCGCAGGCCGCGCGGGTCTTCATAGATGACATGGCGCACGACGCGGCCGGATGCGGCCAGTTGCGCCTCGACTTCAAGCAGCTTGTCGACCTGCTCCTGGTCCTCGACGATGGCGAACTCGATCTCCGCATCGTTGAGCACGTACACCATCTCGTTGGCGATAGCGTCCTGGTACAGCGGCACCGGCACGCCACCCAGCGCCTGCGCCGCGGTCATGGCCCAGTACAGCCGCGGGCGGTTGTCGCCAACCACTGCCAGGTTCATCCCGCGCTTGAATCCGAGCGCGGCAAGACCACATGCCAGCGCCCTCACTTGCTGTGCCGCCTGGGCCCAGCTGTATGTCTGCCAGATGCCGAGATCCTTCTCGCGATGAGCCGGATGCTCCGGCCGCTGCTGGGCATGCGCCAGCAGCCATCGCGGGAAGGTCGTCGCCGACGATTCCTGCATCGCTGTCTCCTGTCCCTCCGGCGTGGGGGTCCACGCCCGGTGTCAAGCTGCCGGTCCGGTCGTTATACTTGGCTTGCTTTGCCCGGCGGCATCTGCCGCATCGCATCAAGCCCGTCTGTGCCTGGTCTGGAGGGGCCGGGGGAAGCGTCTTCTGCCTTCCCGGCGTGCCCTTCTCTGGCACCCGCGGTTCCGTTGTGATCGTACGATAGCCCATGCCAACCACCCGGGTTGTCACGCCGGTGACAATTCCGGGTTAATCCCTACCGGAGCTTCTGCAGGCCATGCTGAACGATTTTGTCGACCGCTGCGTGTGGGCAGCAGACCTGAGCCCCGAGCAGCGCGAGCGCGTGCGCCGTGCCATGTGCGTGCATGAATACAGCCAGGGCGACTACGTCTGCCACAAGGGCGACAGGGCCGAGCACTGGATGGGCGTGCTGGAGGGCATCGTCAAGATCACCACGGTCTCGCCGTCGGGCAAGTCGGTGACCTTTACCGGCGTGCCCACCGGCGGCTGGTTTGGCGAAGGCGCGGTGCTCAAGTCGGAGATCCGCAAGTACGACGTGATGGCGCTGCGCCGCTCGACCATCGCCTTCCTGCCGCTCGAGACTTTTCAGTGGCTGCTGGAGACCAGCCTGCCGTTCACGCGCTTCCTGCTGACGCAGCTCAACGAGCGCCTCGGGCAGTTCATCGCGGCGGTGGAATATGAACGCTCTCTCGACATCGATTCACGCGTGGCGCGCGCGGTGTCGTCGCTGTTCAATGAGCACCTGTATCCGGGCATCGGCAAGACGCTGGAGATCTCGCAGGAAGAGATCGGCCTGCTCGCCGGCATTTCGCGCCAGCGCGCCAACCAGGCGTTGAAGGTGCTGGAGCAACAGCGGCTGGTGCGGGTCGACTACGGGGTGATCGAGGTGCTGGACCTCGACGGGTTGCGGCAGTACGGGGAGTAGCGATGGCCACCGTCATCGACGCGGCCACGCTGCGGGCCTATCGCGAGACGCATTACCGCGTGCTGGGCAATGCGCCGATGACCTTGCGGATCGAGCAAACCTGCGCGCCGCTGGCAACGCTGCACAGCTTGCTTGGCGTAACGTGCAGCGCCTTTATTACCGCCGCCAATCCGTTCAGCCAGCGTTGCGACGACAACACCAACGCAGCGCGCCAGCAGGCACTGGCGCAGGACGTCGCGGAAATGGGATTGCGTGCGATCGAGGCCGCCGGCGAGCATCCCGCCAACGGCTGGCCGGCCGAGCCCAGCTATCTGGTGCCGGGCCTGTCGCTCGCGGATGCGCGCTTGCTGGGCAAGAAATACGGCCAGAACGCGGTGGTGTGGAGCGGCGCCGACGCGGTGCCGCGGCTGGTGCTGCTGCGCTGAGCGGCGGCACCTCACCCCTGCGGCCGCTCAGTGGCGGTGCCCGTGATGGCCGTGGCCGTGGCCGTGGCCGTGTCCATGCCCGTGGCGATGGTGGTGGTGCCGATGGTGGCGATGGTGGTGGCGGTGCCCATGCCACTCATGCCGCCCATACCAGCGGCGGCCGTCCCAGTAGCGGTCACCATGCCAGCCGTGATAACGCGGCGCATAGACCACCGGCGGCGGCGGCGCCACGTAGACCGGCGCAGGGGCAACATAGACCGGCGCGCCAATATGCACGCCGACATCAACATGGGCCATGGCGGAGCGGGCGGCAAGCAGCGACATCGCCCCCGCCAGCAGGGCGGCAACAAGAACCGGAGGCAGCATTGGGTTTCGTTTTGTCGTAATTGGAATGGGTGCACTGTACCCGGCATTCCTGTTACTGGATGCGGCGGATTGTTTCCATTTATAACGGCGTGTAAGCGGGATTTGGCGAAGGGGTCGCCAATCCCGAAACCACAAGGGCCGCACGCGGCGGCCCCTGGTGGTATGACTGGCGTCACCCCGGCATGGGGCAACGAGTCAAGTGCGGCGAACGCCGCCTGACTTACTTGCTGTAGACGTACACGCCACGACCGGTCTTGCGGCCCAGGTAGCCAGCGGCCACCATCTCGCGCATCAGCATCGCCGGGCGGTACTTCGGATCGGCGAATTCCGTGTACAGCACTTCCATCACGGCCAGCATGGTGTCCAGGCCGATCATGTCGGCCAGCGCCAGCGGTCCGATCGGATGGTTGCAGCCCAGCTTCATGCCTTCGTCGATCTCTTCCGGCGACGCCAGGCCTTCGCCCAGCACGCAGAAGGCTTCATTGATCATCGGGCACAGGATGCGGTTGACGACGAAGCCCGGGCTGTTCTTGACCGTGATCGGGTACTTGCCCAGTTCCCTGGCCAGCGCTTCCACGTCGGCGTGGGTGGTGTCGCTGGTCTGCAGGCCGCGGATCAGTTCGACCAGGGCCATGACCGGCACCGGGTTGAAGAAGTGCATGCCGATGAAGCGGTCGGCGCGCGAGGTCACCGCAGCTAGCTTGGTGATCGAGATCGACGAGGTGTTCGACGCGATGATCACGTTCTCGCCGACGATGTCGTCGATCTGCTTGAGGATCTTGACCTTCAGGTCGTAGTTCTCGGTAGCGGCCTCGATCACGATGTCGGTGGCCTTGAGCTCGTCATACGACGTGCTGCCCTTGATGCGCGCCAGCGCGTCGGCCTTCTGCGCCTCGGTCAGCTTTTCCTTCTTGATCAGCCGGTCCAGGCTGCCCGCCACGGTAGCCACGCCCTTCTGCACGGCAGCGTCGCTGATGTCGACCATCACCACGTTCAGTCCCACTACCGCGCAGGCCTGGGCGATGCCATTGCCCATGGTGCCGGCACCGACGATACCTACTGTCCTGATTGCCATCTTCTCTTCCTCTGTTTGCTGGTTGCTTGCTGGATGCTTATGGATGTCTGGTTTCAGCCCGCCTGCTTGCCCAGCGCGGCGATAATGCGTTCGGCATGTCCCTTGAGCACTTCCGGCTCCTGCATGTCGCGCGCGTGGCCGCGCAGCGTCTGGTCGTTGTAGCGCGGCACGATATGGAAATGGATATGCGGCACGGTCTGGCCCGCCGCTGCGCCGTTGAACTGGCCGATCGAGATGCCGTCGGGGCTGAAGGCCGCGCGCACCGCGCGCGCCACGCGCTGGGTGGCCACGATGGCCGCCTGTGCGCCTTGCTCCGACAGGTCGAAGAGATTGACCGCGGCTTCCTTGGGCACCACCAGCGTATGGCCGTCGGCCTGCGGCATGATGTCCATGAAAGCGATGGTGTCATCGTCCTCGTACACCTTGATGCACGGCATCTCGCCGCGCAGGATCTTGGCAAAGATATTGTTCGGGTTGTACTGGCTGTCCATGGTCTTGTCTTGCGGTTGTCTCGGAATTTGTTGCCGCCAGCGCTATGTTGCGGTCAGGGTGCGGCGCAGCATTCGAGTGTAACGCAGGGCGGCCCTTCACTGCGGCCGCCCTGCGCGATTACCGGTCACTACCCCGGCACTACGTGAATCGGGGTCTACATATTGCGCCGGTATTGCCCGCCGACCTCGAACAGCGCGTGCGTGATCTGCCCCAGCGAGCAGACCCGCACCGCGTCCATCAGCACCGCGAACACGTTCTGGTTGTCGATCACCGCCTGGCGCAGCCGCTGCAGCATCGCCGGCGCCTCATCGGCATGGCCTTGCTGGAACGCGTGCAGGCGGTCCAGCTGGCTCTGCTTCTCGGCCTCGCTGGAGCGCGCCAGTTCCAGCTTCTGCGGGACGGGGTCGCCGTCCGGGTTGCGGAAGGTGTTCACGCCGATGAGCGGCAGCGTGCCGTCGTGCTTGAGCTGCTCGTAGTAAAGCGATTCTTCCTGGATCTTGCCGCGCTGGTAGCCGGTCTCCATCGCGCCCAGCACGCCGCCACGCTCGGCGATGCGTTCGAACTCCTGCAGCACCGCTTCTTCGACCAGGTCGGTCAGTTCCTCGATCAGGAAGCTGCCCTGGTTGGGGTTCTCGCACCTGGCCACGCCCCACTCGCGGTTGATGATCAGCTGGATCGCCAGTGCGCGGCGCACCGATTCGCCGGTGGGCGTGGTGATGGCCTCGTCGTAGGCGTTGGTGTGCAGCGAATTGCAGTTGTCGTAGATCGCGATCAGCGCCTGCAGCGTGGTGCGGATATCGTTGAAGTCGATCTCCTGCGCGTGCAGCGAGCGGCCCGAGGTCTGGATGTGGTATTTGAGCTTCTGGCTGCGCTCGTTGGCGCCGTACTTGTCGCGCATCGTCACCGCCCAGATGCGGCGCGCGACGCGGCCCAGCACGCTGTACTCCGGGTCCATGCCGTTGGAGAAGAAGAACGACAGGTTGGGCGCGAAGTCGTCGATATGCATGCCGCGCGCCAGGTACGCCTCCACGTAGGTGAAGCCGTTGGCAAGCGTGAAGGCGAGCTGCGAGATCGGGTTCGCGCCGGCCTCTGCGATGTGGTAGCCCGAGATCGACACCGAGTAGAAGTTGCGCACCTGGTGGTGGACAAAATACTCCTGGATATCGCCCATCACCTTGAGCGAAAACTCGGTGGAGAAGATGCAGGTGTTCTGGCCCTGGTCTTCCTTGAGGATGTCCGCCTGCACCGTGCCGCGCACATTCTGCAGCACCCAGGCGCGGATCTTGGCTTCTTCGTCGGCGGTGGGCTCGCGCTGGTTGTCGGCGCGGAACTTGTCAAGCTGCTGGTCGATGGCGGTGTTCATGAACATCGCCAGGATGGTCGGCGCGGGGCCGTTGATGGTCATCGACACCGACGTCGACGGACTGGTCAGGTCGAAGCCGTCGTACAGCACCTTCAGGTCGTCGAGCGTGGCGATCGACACCCCGGAGTTGCCGACCTTGCCGTAGATATCGGGCCGCACGTGGGGGTCCTCGCCGTACAGCGTGACCGAGTCGAAAGCGGTCGACAGGCGCTTGGCATCCATGCCCTCCGACACCAGCTTGAAGCGGCGGTTAGTACGGAAGGCGTCGCCCTCGCCGGCGAACATGCGCGTCGGGTCTTCGTTCTCGCGCTTGAAGGCGAACACGCCGGCGGTGTACGGGAAGCTGCCGGGCACGTTCTCGCGCATCAGCCACTTCAGCACTTCGCCGTCGTCCTCGAAGCGCGGCAGTACGACCTTGCGCACCTTGGTGCCTGACAACGTAGTCGTGACGAGCCCGGTGCGGATCTCCTTGTCGCGGATCTTCACCACGTATTCGTCGCCGCTGTAGGCCTCGCGCATCTGCGGCCACATTGCCAGCAGCTTGCGCTCGACCTGACCGAGGGCAGTGTCGCGTTCGGCGGCGAGTGCATCGAGCGCGGTGCCATCTCCCTGCGCGGCCTGCAGCATGCGGCTGGATTCACGCAACTGCTGGCGCTCGCGCGCCAGGCGGCTTTGTTCGGCCACGCGGCGGTGGTAGGCGCGCAAGGTATCGGCCAGTTCGGCCAGATAGCGGCTGCGCGCAGGCGGCACGATCACGTTCCGCCCGGTGGAAATGCGCCCCCACAGCTCGGGCAGCGTGCCGGGCCGCAACTTCAAGCCGCGCTCGGCCAGCGCCTCGCGCAAACCCTGGTACAGCATGGTCACGCCATCGTCATTGAAGCGCGATGCCTGCGTGCCGTACACCGGCATGTCTTCCGGCTTGCCGTGCCATTGCTCGCGATTGCGCTGCACCTGCTTGGCCACGTCGCGCCACGCATCCTGCGCGCCCTTGCGGTCGAACTTGTTGATGGCAACGAAGTTGGCGAAGTCCAGCATGTCGATCTTCTCGAGCTGGCTGGCCGCGCCGAACTCCGGCGTCATCACGTACAGCGACAGGTCAACGTGCGGCACGATCGCCGCATCGCCCTGCCCGATGCCCGAGGTCTCCACGATCACGAGATCGAAGCCCGCCACCTTGCATGCCGCGATCACGTCCGGCAGCGCCTGCGAGATCTCCGAGCCCGCCTCGCGCGTGGCCAGCGAGCGCATGAAGATGCTGGGATGGTTGATCGCGTTCATGCGGATGCGGTCGCCCAGCAGCGCGCCGCCGGACTTGCGGCGCGACGGGTCGATCGAGATCACGGCGATCGACAGCGCATCCTGCTGGTCGAGGCGGAAGCGGCGGATCAGTTCGTCGGTCAGCGACGACTTGCCAGCGCCGCCGGTGCCGGTGATGCCAAGGACGGGAATCGCGGCCTGGTTCGCCTGCGCATGCATCGCCTGCACCAGCGCGGCATCGGCCTTGCCGTTTTCCAGCGCGGTGATCAGCTGCGCCAGCGCGCGGCGGTCGCCGCCTGCAACCGGATCGAGCGACGTCGGCGCGTAGCGCGACAGGTCGATGTCGCAACGCTGCACCATGTCGGCAATCATGCCGGCCAGGCCCATGCGTTGCCCGTCTTCCGGGCTGTAGATGCGCGCCACGCCGTAGGCCTGCAATTCGCGGATCTCGTCCGGCACGATCACGCCACCGCCGCCGCCGAAGACCTGCACGTGCTCGCCGCCCTTGCCGCGCAGCAGGTCGACCATGTACTGGAAGTATTCGACGTGGCCGCCCTGGTAGCTGGAGATGGCAATGCCCTGCGCGTCTTCCTGCAAGGCCGCGGTGACCACTTCCTCGACCGAGCGGTTATGGCCCAGGTGGATCACCTCGCAGCCGTGCGACTGCAGGATGCGGCGCATGATGTTGATCGAGGCGTCATGGCCGTCGAACAGCGACGCCGCCGTGACAAAGCGCACCTTGTTGGCCGGGCCGCGGCCCTGCACGACCGGCTTGGGCTGCGGCGCGCCGCGGCGCACATCATGCACATCGGAAAGGTCGGTCATTGTCTCCACCGTTTCTGGTGTTGGCTGCGACCGCGGCATCCGCCGGAGGTGCCGTTCTGTGCCGGCTTGGCTGGAAACGCGCGGGCTGCGCCCCGCGGTTGGGGCTGGTCGATTATATGACGTTGACGTTAACGTAAATCAATGAGGCGGAACCCCGAAGGCGGGGTGCCGGTGTCCTTATAGAGTAGGTGTCTGCGGGCTACGGGCAAACAAAAGGCCACCTTGTCGGTGGCCTTTGCGCTGCATCCGGATTGACTGCCGGGTCACCGGCACAACGCCCAAATCCGCGGGCATTCCCCAAACGCATCCGTACTATGCTCTTCCACCCGATGCTGCAACGCCCGCACCCACGCCCCAAGCCGCCGCAGCGACCACGGCGCCGGCGTCTGCGCCAGCGTGAAGCGCGCTTCCGCGCCATCGCCCGACAGCCACACGCGGTAGCCCTCCGGCAGTGCCAGCTCGGCACCCGGCTCCAGCCAGATATCGTTGGGATTGCCCTCGACCGTCACCCACAGCCTGCCCGCCGCCGCGCAGACGGTCTGCCCGTAACCGGCGCGCCAGCTCACTGGCTGTCCGGGCTGGTCCAGTTCGAAAGTCCGTAGTTCGCGCATGATGCATTCCTCTTCAGCCTGGCGGTCTCCGTTATCTCCGCCACGCTTCCATTATTCGCCTCCCTCACTACAATCCCATGTACAGTTGTGAACAGTTTTCGATGAACTGTTCAGTAGTTTTCCCTGACAGTTGCGTATTCCGGTTTCCCCCGGCTGCCTGCCTATGAAACTCATCTTAGATGCTTCCACCGGAATTCCACTGACCGATCAGATCGTCAATGGCGTGAAGTCGTGGATCGGCAACCGCGAGGCCCGGCCGGGGGCAAAACTGCCTTCGATCCGCCAGCTGGCGGCAGAAAACGGCATCAGCCGCTTCCCCGTGATCGAGGCCTATGACCGGCTGGTGTCGCAGGGGTTGCTGGATTCGCGGCAGGGGTCGGGCTTCTACGTGGCGGACAGCCCGCTCGCGGGGCGCTCGGCGTGTGGCTGGTCGGATCCCAGCCTGGCGGAGGATCTTTCCGACCACATCCTGGAGCAGTTCAACCACCCCAGCAGCACGCTCAAGCTGGCCGGCGGCTTCGTGCCCGAGACCTGGCGCGACGTGGAAGGGCTGCAGCAGGCGATCCGCGCGGTCTCGCGTACCGAGATCGACAGCGTGATCCACTACGCCACGCCGCTTGGCCACCCGGAACTGCGCCGGCAGGTGCTGCTGCGCGTGCGCCAGCTCGGCATCGCGGCGGAACTGTCGCAGGTGCTGATCACCAGCGGCGCCAGCCAGGCGCTGGACCTGGTGGTGCGCCACCTGCTCAAGCCGGGCGACACCGTGTTCGTGGAAGACCCCGGCTACTACAACCTGTTCGGCCTGCTGCGGCTGCACGGCGTGCAGCTGGTGGGCGTGCCGCACACGCCCCACGGCCCCGACCCCGATGCGTGCGAGGCGCTGCTGCGCCAGCACAAGCCCAAGCTGTTCTTCACCAACAGCGTGCTGCAGAACCCCACCGGCTCCACGCTGGCGCCGCCGGTCGCTTTCCGGCTGCTGGAGCTGGCGCGCCGGCACGGCTTCCGCTTTGTCGAGGACGATATCTTCTCGGACTTCCAGACGCACTTCACCGACCGCCTGGCCACGCTGGACCAGCTCGAGCACGTGATCTACATCGGCGGGTTTTCCAAGACGGTGTCGGCGTCGCTGCGGATCGGCTACCTGGTGGCCGACAAGGCGCTGATCAAGGACCTGGTCGACGTGAAGGTGCTGACCAGCGTCGCCGGCTCGCACTTCGCGGAAGCGGTGACCGCGGCGCTGCTGGAGCGCGGCGGCTATCGCAAATACATCGAACGGCTGCGCCTGCGCGTGCGCGAGGCGTCGGCCAACGCGGTACGGCAGCTGACCGGCTGCGGCTGGGAAGTGTTCTGCGAACCGGCCGGCGGCAACTTCCTGTGGGCGCGGCCGCCCTTCATCGAGGATTCGCGCGACCTGGTGACGCTGGGCGAGGAATACGGCGTGACGCTGGCGCCGGGCAATTACTTCCGGCCCGGCGGCGAGGCCTCGGCCTGGATCCGCATCAACGCCGCCTATGCCAACGAGCCGCGCGCGGTGGCTTTCATGAAGGCGGCAGCGGAGCGCCGCACGCGCTGACGCTTAGCCACCGTGGTTATGCAGCACGGCGTTGCGCCGCGCGTAGGCGAAGTAGATCACCAGCCCCAGCGCGAGCCACACCAGGAAGGCAATCCACGTCAGTGCCTGCAGGTGCGCCATCAGGAACAGGCAGAAGCCGATCGACAGCAGCGGCACCACCGGCACGCCCGGGCAGCGGAATGCGCGCGGCAGGTCGGGACGGGTCTTGCGCAGCACCAGCACCGCCACCGAGATCAGCGTAAAGGCGGCCAGCGTGCCGATATTGATCAGCTCGGCCAGCACGTTCAGCGGCACGAAGCCGGCGATCGCGGCAAAGATCAGGCCCACGGTCCAGGTGGCGAAGTAAGGCGTCGCGTGCACGGGGTGCACCGACGACAGCCGTTCCGGCAGCAGCCCGTCGCGCGACATGGCGAAGATCACACGGGTCTGGCCGTAGGTCATCACCAGGATCACCGTGGTCATGCCCAGGATCGCGCCCAGGTCGACAAAGCCCGCCACCCAGTTCTGCCCGGCGTACTGCAGCGCCAGCGACACCGGGTGGTCGACGCCGGCGAACTTGGCGAATGGCACGATACCGGTCATGATCGCCGCCACCACGACATACAGCACCGTGCATACCGCCAGCGAGCCGATGATGCCGATCGGCAGGTCGCGGCGCGGGTTGCGCACTTCTTCCGCCGCCGACGTCACCGCGTCGAAGCCGATAAAGGCAAAGAACACCAGCGCCGCGGCGTTGAAGATCCCCGTGAAGCCGAACGGCGCGAACGGCTCCCAGTTGGCCGGCTGCACGTGCCAGACGCCGACCGCGATAAACAGCAGCACCACCCCGATCTTGACCGCGACCATCAGGTTGTTGATGCGCGTGGACTCGCGCACGCCGTAAGACACCACCCAGGTGATCGCCAGCATGATCAGGCAGGCCGGCAGGTTGATCATGGTCTCCACGCCCGGCACCGAGCCCGGCGCGGCGGTCAGCGCCGCCGGCAGCTTCAGCCCGAAGCCCGCCATCAGCGACTGGAAGTAGCCCGACCAGCCCACTGACACCGCCGAGGTGGCCAGCCCGTACTCCAGCAGCAGGTCCCAGCCGATCATCCACGCGACGATCTCGCCGAGCGTGGCATAGCTGTAGGTATAGATCGACCCCGATACGGGGATGGCCGAAGCGAACTCCGCGTAGCACAACGCGGCAAAGCCGCACGCCAGCGCGGCAATGATGAAGGACACGGTCAGCGCCGGCCCGGCGGTCAGCGCGCCGGTGCCGGTCAGCACGAAAATCCCGGTGCCAATGATCGCGCCGATTCCCATCATCACCAGGTCGACCGGACCCAGCACCTTTTTCAGGCCGTCATCGCGCGCGACAGCCAGCATCGCGTCGATGTCCTTGGTGCGGAACAAACTCATTCAGACTCCTGCAGCAGTAGCCGGGGCGCCTGCTTCTGCATTGGCGGCGGCCCGGAAAAAGCGCGCTAGTTTACGCCTGCCTTACTGCGCAGACGTCACATTCGGCGCCCGCGCCCGGCGGGCACGACATCGGAATAATAGGGAACGCGCGATCGTCCGGTGCTGACCGGAGACAAGCTGTCGTCAGCCGCCGCAGCCGGGCGCGGAAAGGACGCCGTCCACGCGCGCCAGCGCGGTGGAGAGCGGGTCCAGCATGAGCATGGCGGTGCCGGCGAGCGCCAGCACCGCGAGGGCGATGATCCGGGCGTGCCGCGGGCACGGTATCGTGCAGGCCGCCGCCACCAGCGGAGCCAGCGTGCCGGTCAGCAGGAGAAGCTTCAACAACATGGTGCCGATTCAACGGCTAGCCGCCACAGGCTGCGGCTGGCCTGCGGCCTCCACCGGCAAGGCCCCCGCACGGCGCAGCCCGAACCAAGAACATGCCGCCGAACACAGCGTGATCCCGACCAGCGCGACGATGGTTTGCTGGTAGCTGCGCGTGGCATCGAACGACCACGCGCCCAGCTGCACCGTCAGGAAGGCGCCGAGCTGGTGGCCCAGGAACAGCAGCCCGAACACCTTGCCCTTGATCCGGCTGCCATAGCGCTCGAAGCAGAACATCGAGGTCAGGAGCTCGCGCTGCGCATGGCACGCGCGCGCAAGCTGCTGGCGTCATCGAGCCTGGCTGTGGAAGAGATTGCGTTGAAAAGCGGCTTCGCCAGCGTGCAGGCCTTTCGTGCCTGCTGGAACAAGGCCGAGGCGGCCACGCCAAGGGCTTACCGACAAGCGCGCGCCGCCAAACCAACCCTTACTTCGCCACCGGCATCGTAAACTCCGCCCCCTTGGCAATGGAATCCGGCCACCGCTGCATCACACTCTTGTAGCGCGTGTAGAACCGTACGCCTTCTTCGCCGTAGGCATGATGGTCGCCAAACAGCGAGCGCTTCCAGCCGCCGAAGGAATGCCAGGCCATGGGCACGGGGATCGGCACGTTGATGCCGACCATGCCCACCTGGATCTGCCGGGCAAACGCACGCGCAATCCCACCGTCGCTGGTATAGCAGGACACGCCGTTGCCAAACTCATGCGCATTGATCAGCGTAACCGCGTGGGCAAAGTCTTCCACGCGCACCACCGACAGCACCGGCCCGAAGATCTCTTCCTTGTAGATGGTCATGTCGGGCGTGACGTGATCGAACAGCGTGCCGCCGACATAGAAGCCGTTCTCGTGCCCCTCGACCTTGTGTCCCCGCCCGTCGGTCACCAGCGTCGCGCCCTCTTCCACGCCCTTGGCGATATAGCCTTCGACCTTGGCCTTGTGCGCCCCGGTCACCAGCGGACCCATTTCGGCGTCGGACTCCATGCCGTTGCGGATCTTCAGGGAGCGCGCCCGCTCCGCCAGCCGCGGCACCAGCCTGTCAGCGACCTCGCCCACGGCCACGGCCACCGAGATCGCCATGCAGCGCTCGCCCGCCGAGCCATAGGCCGCACCGATCAGCGCATCGACCGCCTGGTCGAGATCCGCGTCAGGCATCACCACCAGGTGGTTCTTGGCCCCGCCCAGCGCCTGCACCCGCTTGCCGTGCTTAGTGCCTTCCGTATAGATGTACTCGGCGATTGGCGTCGATCCGACAAACGACAACGCCTGCACATCCGGATGCGCCAGCAGCGCATCGACCGCTTCCTTGTCCCCCTGCACGACGTTGAACACGCCATCAGGCAAGCCAGCCTGGCGCAGCAGATCGGCGATCAGCAGGCTCGGCGACGGATCCCGCTCCGACGGCTTCAGCACGAACGTATTGCCGCAAGCCAGCGCCACCGGGAACATCCACATCGGCACCATCACCGGGAAGTTGAACGGCGTGATCCCCGCCACCACGCCCAGCGGCTGGCGCAGGTTCCAGTTGTCGATGCCGCCGCCGACGTTGTCGGTGAAATCGGTCTTCAGCAGGTTGGGGATGCCGCAGGCAAACTCCACCACCTCGATGCCGCGTGTGACTTCACCCTTGGCATCGGAGAACACCTTGCCATGCTCGCGCGTGATCAGCGCGGCCAGGTCATCGTGGTGCTGGTCGAGCAGTTCCTTGAACTTGAACAGGATGCGCGCCCGGCGCAGCGGCGGCGTCTCGGACCAAGCCGGAAAGGCAGCCTTGGCGGCGGCGACGGCATCGGCAACGTCCTGCGCGGTAGCCAGCGCCACGCGCGCGGCGACTTCGCCGGTGGCGGGATTGAACACGTCCGCCAGCCGCTGGCCGCCGGCGCGGCGCACGGCGCCGCCGATGTAATGATGGATTTCGGCCAGTTGCCGGTTTTCTGCGATGCTCACTTGGGATTTCCTTCGATGGCCACGGCGCGCGCACGTCAGCGCGCGCCGCGGTCTGCAATCAGAGAGCCGGACCCGAAGGCCCGGCGGCAATGCGATGCGGCGTGCGCCGCTTACTTGATGTCCTGCAGCGCCTTCTTCACCGTATCGAACAGTTCGCCGATCTGCGCTTCCGAGATGATCAGCGGCGGCGAGAACGCCAGGATGTCGCCGGTGTAGCGCACCAGCACACCCAGCTCCAGGCACTTGAGGAAGGCCTCGTAGGCGCGCGCACCGGGCTGGCCCGGACGCGGCTCCAGCTCGATCCCCGCCACCAGGCCGAAGTTGCGGATGTCCTTCACATGCGGCGCGCTGCGTACGCCATGCACCGCGGCCTCGAACACCGGCGCCAGCTCGGCGGCGCGGCCGAACAGGTTCTCGCGCTGGTACAGGTCGAGGGTGGCCACGGTGGCGGCGGCGGCCAGCGGGTGGCCGGAGTAGGTATAGCCGTGCAGCAGTTCGATCGCGCCCGGCGCGGCGCTGTTGACCACAGTGTCGTGCACTTCGCGACGCACGGCCACGGCGCCCATCGGCACCGCCGCGTTGTTGATCGCCTTGGCCATGGTGATCAGGTCGGGCGTCACGTTGAAGCGCTCGGCCGCGGTGGCCGCGCCGAGGCGGCCGAAGGCGGTGATCACTTCATCGAAGATCAGCAGGATGCCGTGCTTGCTGGTGATCTCGCGCAGCTTTTCCAGGTAGCCGACCGGCGGCACCAGCACGCCGGCGGAGCCGGCCAGCGGCTCGACGATCACGGCGGCGACGTTGGCCGGGTCATGCAGCGCAAGGATGCGCTCGAGTTCGTCGGCGAGGTGCGCGCCCCATTGCGGCTGGCCCTTGGAAAAGGCAGCCTCGGCGATATTCAGCGTGGCCGGCAGGTGGTCCGTGCCCGGCATCAGGTTGGCCGAGTAGGCCTTGCGGTTCGGGCCAATGCCGCCCACCGCCATGCCCCCGAAGCCCACGCCGTGGTAGCCGCGCTCGCGGCCGATAAAGCGGGTGCGCTGGCCTTCGCCGCGCGCGCGGTGGTACGCCAGCGCGATCTTCAGCGCGGTGTCGACCGACTCCGAGCCCGAGTTGGTGAAGAAGATGCGGTCCAGCCCCTGCGGCATGATCGCGGCCACCTTGGTGGCGGCCTCGAACGACAGCGGGTGGCCCATCTGGAACGGCGGCGCATAGTCCAGCGTGGCCGCCTGGCGCGCGATGGCGTCGGCGATCTCCTTGCGGCAGTGGCCCGCGGCCACGCACCACAGGCCGGCGCAACCGTCCAGGATCTGGCGGCCGTCGTGGGTGGTGTAGTACATGCCGCTTGCCGACGCGAGCAGGCGCGGCGCCGCCTTGTACTGGCGGTTGGCGGTGAAGGGCATCCACAGCGCATCGAGATCGGGAATCACGGTCTTGGCGGCGTCCATACGTCCTCCTCGGGGCAATTGGGCGGGTCTGTTGGCTGATGCCGGTGCGGCACCGCTGCGAGTGGCGAGCACTGAAGCGGGTACCGGAACGGCGACAATGCACTCTACCGGCGGCGTCTGGCCGACAAAATATACAGTCCGGACAGCACCGCCTTACCGTACAGTTTGATCACGACAAACCGTACAGGCAAGCTACCGTGGCACGCGCGGGGCCAGACCCGCTGCCACGTCGCGCTTGCCAGCGCCGTACGGCATCCCACGCTGCACTGCGGCAAATTTCGCCAGCCGGAATGGCACCGGCATGACGCGGCGCCCGGCGCCCTGCGCGGCCCGCTAAACTGTACAGGTTCGCGCCCTTCCGGGTGCCTGACGCAACGCTTCTGATGCTGACCCTGAACCTGACCCGCAGCCGCCGCGGCGGCGAAACGCTGACCGAGCAGATCGTCGCCGGCATCGCCGCGCTGGTGGAGCAGCGCGCGCTGCGCGCCGGCACCACGCTGCCATCGGTACGCCGCTTTGCCCAGCACCACCAGGTCAGCACCTTCACCGTGGCCGAGGCCTACGGACGGCTGACGGCGCTGGGCTACCTGGCCGCGCGGCCGGGCTCGGGCTACACCGTGGCGCACCGTCATGCGCCCACAGGCAGCGCCCGCGCGCCGCAGTGGGAAGCGCCGGGACTGAACGCGGCGTGGCTGCTGTCGGACGTATTCGCCGATCATTCCGTGCCGATCAAGGCCGGCGCCGGCTGGCTGCCCGGCGACTGGCTCAACGAGGAAGGGCTGCACCAGGCCATGCGGGCCTCTGGCCGGGTGCCGGCGGCACAGCTGTCAGGCTACGGCCATCCCTACGGATTCGCGCCGCTGCGCGAGCATATCGCCACCGGCCTGGGCCAGTACGGCATCCCGCTGCAGGCGCAGCAGGTAGTGCTGACGCAAGGCGCGACCCAGGCGCTGGACCTGGTGGTGCGTACGCTGCTGCGCCCCGGCGATACCGTTTTGGTGGAATCGCCCTGCTACTGCAACCTGCTGCAGATCCTGCGGCTGGCGGGGCTGCGCGTGGTCGGCGTGCCACGCTCGGCGGCCGGGCTCGACACCGATGCGCTCGACGACGCGATCCGCGCCCACGCCCCGCGTGCGCTGTTCGTCAACACCGTGCTGCAGAACCCGACCGGCGCCAGCCTCAGCAGCATGAACGCCTTCCGCGTGCTGCAGCTCGCCGAGCAGCACCGGCTGCTGGTGGTGGAGGACGATATCTATCGCGAACTGGCACCGGCCGGCTCGCCGATGCTGGCCGCCATGGACGGGTTGTCGCAGGTGGTCTACGTCAATGGCTTTTCCAAGACCATCACACCGTCGCTGCGCGTGGGCTACCTGGCCGCCAGCCCCGACCTCGCCAAGGCCTTCGCGCGGACCAAGATGGCGGTCGGGCTGACGTCGTCGGAAGTGACCGAGCGCCTGGTCTACTCGGTATTGACCAGCGGCCACTACGGCCGCCACGTGGCCGCGCTGGCCGAGCGGCTGCGCGCGCAGCAGGACCTGGTGACGGAAAAGATGGAGGCCCACGGCCTGGAGGTGCTGCTGCGCCCCGAGGGCGGGATGTTCGCCTGGGCGCGGCTGCGCGAAGACATCCAGCAGCGGCTGCAGGCAACCCGGCGCGGCGAGCCGCTGGGCGGCAACCGCCTGGCCATGCTGGCGCTGGAGCACGGCATCTGGCTGGCACCGGGCTCGTACTTCGAGCCAGACGAGACCGATTCGCCGTGGATCCGCTTCAACGTGGCCACCGGCGATGCGCCGCAGCTGTGGCAGTTCTTCGACGGCCTGGCGCAGGCGCCGCGTGCCGCTGCCTGAAACGCGCGACATCAGCAGCGGTAGCGCAGGCAACTGGTAGGGAAATGGTGCGGAGGGCACGGCGCTGGCGCGGGCCGGTGCCGCGCGCACGGCGCTGCCTCAGCTCCAGAGGCGCTCGACGACCCAGCCTGCGGTGGCGCAGATGCCCACCCAGGTCACGAGTGCGATGGTGATAAAACGATATGTCATCTCAAAACCGACAATAAAGTCGTTGCGGGAATATGAATTTTTCGCGAAATCATACATCCATTCATGAATGTATGTAAGGCGCAATGGGATTTCCCTGAGATGTTTTGGAATTTTTCGCAACGTGGGAAGGCAAGAAAGCGCCTTTTGCCGCATGTGGCAGGCGCCCTGCGGCGATCTGCCGCGGACTGCGACACATTGGCGGCATGACGATGGGGCCGCGGCGGCACGGCATGGCGCGCCGCCCGGCAGGCTGTCAGCTTCAGCCGCGCAGGAACGGCAGCACGTCTTCCAGAAGCCGCTCAGGCATCTCTTCGGCAATGTAGTGGCCGCACGGCAGCGCATGCCCGCGCACACGCCGCGCCACCTTGCGCCATTCGTCCAGCGGGCGGAAGCACTGCCCGACGGCGCCCTGCTCGCCCCAAAGCGCCAGCATCTCGCATTCGACCATGCGCCCCGCGGCGAGATCGGCGCGGTCATGCTCGAGGTCGATGGTGGCACTGGCGCGGTAGTCCTCGCACAGCCCGTGGGCCGCGCCGGGCAGGCTCAGGCAGCGCAGATACTCGGCCATGGCGGCCTCGGAAAATGGCGCCAGCCCGGCGCTGCGGGCGCCCATGGTCTGGCGCAGGTAAAGCGCGGGATCCGCTTCGATCAGCGTTTCCGGGAACGGCGCCGGCCGGATCAGGAAGAACCAGTGCCAGTAGGCGCGGGCAAAGGCCTCGCTGGTCTGCGCGTACATCGCCAGCGTGGGTGCAATGTCCAGCGTCACCAGCCGCCCGACTGCCTGCGGATGATCCAGCACCAGCCGGTGCGCCACGCGCGCGCCGCGGTCGTGCGCCAGCACGCTGAACCGTTCGAAGCCCAGCGCGCGCATCAGCGCGAGCTGGTCGGCGGCCATGGCGCGCTTGCTGTAGTTGGCGTGGTCCGGCAAACCCGCGGGCTTGTCGCTGTCGCCGTAGCCACGCAGGTCGGCGGCCACCACGGTGAAATGCCGTGCCAGCACCGGCGCCACCTTGTGCCAGATCGCATGCGTCTGCGGGTGGCCGTGCAGCAGCAACAAAGCCGGCCCCTGGCCGCCGACCACCGCGTGGATGGCAACGTCGCCGCAGTCGATGCGGTGCGGCGTGAATCCTTCGAACATCGTCTGTCTCCATGGCCGAAACGGCGGCCGTCTGCATCCGTGCTGGCAAGTGTAATCACTAAGCAGCGCGACAGGATTTCCTGCCACGACACTCATTCGGTCGGTGGATTCATGAATTGCCGGATACCGCCAGCCCCTGCCGCCGGCAGGGATGCCCCCGGGGTGCACAACGGCGGTCTGCTACCCTTGCATCATCCGCAGTGCCCGATTTCAAGCAACCGCCAGATCCGACCATGCATAGCCAAGACCTGTCCGCATGGACCCACAGCCATACCTTTGACGCCGGCAACCGTGACGCGGAGCGCGGCACGCGCCTGGTGATGGTGATCACCGCCATCGTCATGGTGGTGGAAATCGCCGCCGGCCTCTGGTTCAACTCGATGGCGCTGCTGGCCGACGGCTGGCACATGAGTTCGCACGCGCTGGCCATCGGCCTGTCCGCCTTTGCCTACGCGGCCGCGCGCCGCTATGCCAGCGACCGGCGCTTTGCCTTCGGCGCCTGGAAGATCGAAGTGCTGGCCGCCTTTGCCAGCGCGGTGTTCCTGCTCTGCATTGCCGCGCTGATGGCGGCGGGTTCGGTCGAGCGGCTGTTCAGCCCGCAGGACATCCATTACCGCGAGGCCATGGCCGTGACGGCGCTGGGGCTGCTGGTCAACCTCGGCTGCGCGCTGATCCTGGGTGGCCATACGCACGGGCATGGGCATGACCACGCGCACGGGCATCACCACCATGGCCACGATCATCACCACGGCCACGGCCACCACCATGACATCAACCTGCGCGCGGCCTACCTGCACGTGCTGGCCGATGCCGCCACATCGGTGCTGGCGATCGTGGCGCTGGCCGGCGGCTGGTGGCTGGGCTGGGCCTGGCTAGACCCGGTGATGGGACTCGTAGGGGCGGCGCTGGTCGGCAAATGGGCGATCGGCCTGCTGCGCCAGAGCGGCACCGTGCTGCTGGACCGCGAGATGGACCACCCGGTGGTCGAAGAAGTGCGCGAGGTGCTGGCCGAACTAAACCGCGACGGCGGTGATGGCGGTGATGGCGGTGATGGCGGTCACGGCGATGAAGGCACCCGCGTGACCGACCTGCATGTCTGGCGCGTCGGCCGGCACCACTTTGCCTGCATCGTCTGCCTGGTCACGCATGACGCCGCGCTGACGCCGCAGCGCGTGCGCCAGGCACTGTCCGTGCACGAGGAACTGGTGCACGTTACCGTCGAGATCAGCCGCTGCGCGGCCGCGCACTGAACACCCGCCGAACGCAAAACAGCGCGCCAGACCTGGCGCGCGGCTCTCTTCAGCTCAGTTCAGTTCAGCCCAGCTCGCACCACATGCACAGCGGCGGCGTATCGGTATGGCGCTGGAATTCGCTGGAGGACAGCACCTCCTCCGGCAGCTTCGATGCCGGCACCAGCGAAAAACCGTAGCGCGCGAAATAGCTCGGGCAACTCGATGCCAGCAGCACCGCACGCTGCAGGCCATTCGACCGCGCGCGCATCAGCGCGGCACGCACCACGTGCGTGGCCACGCCCTGGTCGCGGTGCTCGGGCAGCACCGCCACCGACCGGATCACCACGGTCTGGCCGAACGGCTCGCCGGCGGCGCAGCCGACGATCCGCGATTCGAGGATGGCGACATGGAAGTGCTCCAGCACGCGGAACACATCGTCGCTCGGCAGGCCACAGCGCTCTAGCAGCGCCCCCACCGCTGGCGCGTCCGAGGGCATCGCCGCCCGGATTCGCAGGTCTTTCATCATCAGGAGCCTCTCTTCTTCACATCACTTGGCGACGGGAACACCATGGAAGCCCGGCATGGTTGCGCCGCCCTGCTGGCGGCGCTCTGTGCACGCAGGCCGGTCCGGCCTGACCGCGCAACACTACCTGAATCGATCTCTTTGTACTATTGGGGAAGAACAGGGCAAACGGGTGTCGGCAATTGCCCGCCGCATTCCGCACAGGGGCGGCTGCGGCAACGGCGCGCCGTCGCGTGCATCACGCGGCGCAGGTGCGAGCAGGTGCGAAGAAGGGAGAAGAAAACTGGAGGCGGGGATCCGGAATCGAACCGTCGTACACGGCTTTGCAGGCCGTTGCATCACCACTCTGCCACCCCGCCGTGGATGGCGCGCCATACCGGCGCGTCGTGCTGCGGGCCGCAGTGTAGCGGGAAATGGAAAAGTCTGCAGGGCGCTGCGCGAGCGCCCGCGGCGGGCAGTCAGTCGCCGATCTCGCCCATGGCCGACTGCACGTAGTTCTGCAAGCCGACCTTGCCGATCAGTTCTATCTGCGATTCGAGCCAGTCGATATGCGATTCAGTGGCCTCCAGGATATCGACCACCACCTCGCGCGAAACATAATCGCCGATCGACTCCAGATACTTGATCGCATCCTTGCAACTGGCCTGCGAGACCTGTTCCAGCTTCAGGTCGCAGCCGAGCATTTCCTCGGTGTTCTCGCCAATCAGCAATTTGTCGAGGTCCTGCAGGTTGGGCAAGCCGTCGAGCAACAGGATGCGCTCGATCAGCTTGTCGGCATGCTTCATTTCCTCGATTGATTCCTCGTACTCGTGCTTGCCCAGGGCATTGAGTCCCCAATGCCGGTACATGCGCGCGTGCAGGAAATACTGGTTGATTGCGGTCAGCTCATGCCGGAGCTGGCCATTGAGCATCTGAATCGCCTTTTTATCGCTTTTCATGACAGCACCAACGACCCCTCGATTTGGGTGGATCAATTCTCATTATCGCGGCCAGCGCGCTGCTGCGGCGAATAGTTGTGAATATCGCGCCGTGGCTTTCATGGTAGACCGGCCAAGGGGGACATCAAGCAAATTCAGCGTATATTCGCCGATTATCCGTGGTTATTGAGGATGAGAATGGCAATGGTTTCCATTCGGTTTTCCCTTGCGTATGGAAAGCCGCTTCCGCCATTATTATGCGGGCATTTCGGACACATGCCTGCCCCATAAAAAAGCGGGCGTACGCAGCATATTGCCGCGCCGCCCGCCATGAGAGGATCAGAAGGAATAATCAGTCGAGGCGCGCGCCCGAATCCGCCACCAGCGTCTTCAGCACCGGCCAGTCGCGCGCATAGAGCGCCTGCGCCTCGGCCGGCGAACTGCCTACCGGGCGCAGCCCCAGCGCGACCATGCGCGCCTGCATGTCGGGGGTCTGCAGGATCGCCTTCACCTCGCTTTCGAGCTTGGCCAAGATCGGCGCGGGCACGCCTACCGGCGCCACCAGCCCGATCCAGCCCACTGTCTTGAACGCGCTGTCCTGCATGCCCAGCTCGGCAAAGGTCGGCATCGCGGGCAACGCGCTGCTGCGCTGCGTGCCGGTGACGGCGAGCGCCTTGAGCTTGCCGCTCTCGATATACGGCTTGGCCGTCAGAATGCTGGCAAAGCCGAACTGCACCTGGCCGCCGAGCAGATCCTGCAGCATCGGCGCCTCGCCCTTGTAGGGCACGTGCGTGGCGTTGCCGCGCGTGAGCTTGCTGAGGTAGGCGCCGCTCAGGTGCGACAGCGATCCCACGCCCCATGAGGCATAGGTAGCCTTGCCGGCCTGGGCGCGCGCATAGTCGCCCAGCTCGCGCGGCGTGCGTGCCGGCACCGACGGGTGCGCCACCAGCACCAGTTGCGCGTCGGCCAGCACGCTGATCATGGTCAGGTCCTTGCGCGGGTCGTACGGCAGCTTGTCGAACAGGAACTGGTTGGTCAGTACCGACTGCGTCAGCGTCATCAGCAGCGTGTAGCCGTCAGGCGCAGCCTTGGCCACGGCATCGGTGCCGATGATGCCGGAGGCGCCGGCCTTGTTCTCCACCACGACCGGCTGGCCCAGCCGCTTGCTGAGTTTCTCGCCCATGGCGCGGGCGATGGTGTCGGTGCCGCCGCCGGCCACGTAGGGCACCACCAGGCGGATCGGCTTGGCCGGATAGGTCTGTGCCGCGGCCGGCAGCCCGAGGCTGAGCGAAAGCCCGCTGACTGCGAGCGCGAGCCATGCGCGTCGTTTCATGTCGTCTCCAGATCGTCTTTATGGTTTTGAAGGACAACGGTAGCGGGCTTGAGAAAGTACGTCCAATGCAATATTTTTCAGGTTTCGATGCGTAAACAGTTAGATCAATGGGCCTGCGACAGCTGCATCACTTCGTCACCCTGGTGGAACAGGGCAGCTTCGCGCGCGCGGCCGCGGCGCTGCACCTGTCGCAGCCGGCACTGACGCGCAGCATCCAGGCGCTGGAGGCCGACCTCGGCACACTGGTCGACCGCAGCTACGGCAAGGTTCGCCCCACCGCCGCCGGCACGCTGGTGCTCGAGCGCGCGCGCCGCATGCTGCGCGAAAGCCGCGAACTGCGCCGCGACCTGCAGTTGCTGGACGATGTGGAGATCGGCGAGATCCGCGCCGGCTTCGGACCGTTCGCGGCATCGTTCCTGCTCGACCCGGTGCTGGAAGCGCTGGTGCGGCGCTACCCGCGCCTGCGCATCGACGTGGAAACCGCCGACACCACCACCATGCTGCGCGCGCTGGAAGCAGAACGGCTCGATGTCTTTGTCGGCGAAAGCCGCAGCCTGGCGCCGCTCGGCCACCTGCAGATCGAGCGCCTGCCGGCGCTGGAAACCGGCGTCTTCGTACGCGCGGCGCACCCGCTGGCGCAGCAGCACGACATCAGCCTCGCCGCGCTGCGCGACTACCCGGTGGCAGGCCCGAGGCTGCCGGCGCGTATCCAGCAGTACTTCCGCGAGGCGCTGCAGGCGGCAGGCGACGGCACGCCCGGGGACGACAGCACCGGCCTGCTCACCGTCACCTGCAATGACATGCACGCGTTGCGCGCGCTGATGCTGTCCGGTGACGCGGTCGCGCTGGTGCCGGTGGCGATGATGGCCGAGGCCTGCGCGCGGGGCGCGGCGGTGCCGCTGCGGATGCGCCCGCCCCACGACCTGCGCGCGCAGTACGGCATTGTGTCGCTGGCCGGGCATACCCCGTCGCCGGCGACGCGCGCGTTCGTGGCGGAGGTGCAAGCGGCGCTGGCGGGCTACCCGGGGGCGGGGGCGAGCATCGTCCCGGTTCGCTAGAAACTTTCGCAGGACACGGCGGCGACCTCTTCGACATCTATTTCACGCCGCTGATCGCGGGCTACCACTTCTCCAAGACCGGGCATGTGGCGCTGAGCCTGCCCATCTGGGCGCCGACCGGCAAGTACGATCCCAACTCACTGGCCAATCCCAGCCTGAACATTCCCCGCGGCAATACCATGAACCGGTTATTGTCGAATCCCCTTGGTGCACGCTATGCTCCTGCCGCCGCTGACAACAGGCACGCCCAGACGCTCTCAAGAGCGCACGCGCGCCTGTCGATATAGGCGGTGCGGGGCGGTCAAAGCAGTTCAGTCCCCGCTTAAAACCAAAACGATACGGGGAAATATCAAAAATGTGGGGAGCAACTCTTCGCACGACGGCGCTCGTGTGCGGCGCCACTTTGCTTGGCGCTTGCGCGCAGAACTATGGAAACCGTGTAGCCGCGACTTCCGATAGTTTTCGCGCAGGGGGCATCGAGACCGCCATCGCAGCCCATGACAAGGCCCATGAGGGGGTCAAGCCGGAAGACCTGGACCTGCTGTATTTCCTGGAGCGCGGCGAGTTGATGCGCCTGCGCAAGGACGGGTTGAAGCCAAGTACCGACGCATGGTTCAAGGCGACCGAAAAGATCCAGGTATGGGAAGAGGATAGCCGGAGCAAGCTGACCAAGAGCGCTGGCGAGCTCGGCGCCGCATTGCTTTCGGAGTCGTTCAACCGCTATGACGGGCAGGACTACGAGAAAGTCATGCTCAGCACCCGGCTGGCACAGAACCATTTGATGGCTGGCCGCTGGGACGACGCACGTATCGAAATCCGGCGCATGTACGAGCGCGAGACATTGATTGCCTCCCTGCGCGAGAAGGAGGTGCAGGCACTCAAGGATGCGGCGGAAGAGAAAGGGGCGAAGGACACTGAAGTCAAGCTCAAGGACATCAAGGGGTATCCGGTCGAGATCTTCGACGACCCCGAAGTGACCGGCCTGCGCAATGCCTACCAGAGCGCTCATCGCATTACCTGGCCGGCTTCGTCTTCGAGGCGCTGAACGAGCCCAGCCTTGCCACGGCGGGCTATCGGCAGGCTATCGAGCTGCGCCCTGACGTACCGATGCTGCAGAAGGGCCTGGAAGGCGTTGCCACCAGCAAGCGTGTGCCGGCCGGCAAGACCGACGTGCTGTTCGTCATCGAGTCCGGAAGCATGCCGGCGCGGGAAACCGTGAAGATCACGCTGCCTGTGCCGATCGGGGCGGGGGTGAAGCTGCTGTCCACCTCTTATCCTGTGATTCGTCCGGCTAAAGACACCTTCATCCCGACCTCGATCAAGGTCGGCGATGCTTCCGTGCCCGCGGCCATGGTCACCAGCCTGGATGCCATGGCTCGCCGTGCGCTGAAGGACGAGATGCCCGGGGCGGTAGCGCGCAGCATGGTTCGCATGGTTGTGTCCGGCGCCGCTCAGGAGGCGCTGCAGCGCAATGGCGGCGCCTTCGGCTCCCTGATGAGCCTTGCGGTTGGCCTGACCAGCGCCGCCACGGAGAGCGCAGACACGCGCCAATGGCGCACGCTGCCGGCCAACATCTCGCTGGCGCGCGCCGTGGTACCCAGCGGCGCATTGCCGGTGTCGTTCACCACGCCGCAAGGTACCTTCCGCCAGGAGGTCAAGGTCGACGGCACCTATGCGCTCGTGGTCCTGCGCCCGTTGGGCAATAGCGACCTCAGCGCGCTGGTTTCGCAGCCAGGGGCTGGGCTGGTTGCTGCCGCGCCAGCCAAGCCCGAGCCCGCCAAGCGCAATGCGCGCCGCGCCAGTACCACGGTGGCGTCTAAGGGCGCGGCAAAAGGACAGTAAGGCCTTAAGTTGACTTTTCGAATGAGGCCGCGCGCGTCGCGGCCTCAAATCCTGGCTGGCCCTGTGCCGGCCTTTTGCACGTCTGACGCACCCTGAAGAATGAACCACCTATTCCGCAACTTCTCCGTATCTGCCGTGGCGGCATTGGCCCTGTCGGGTGCAAGCGCGCTCCTGCCAGGCCTGGCACACGCCGAAACCATTGCGTCCAGGGTGGTACAGCTGGGCGAAGCGAACAAGATCCGCGTGAGCGCGCTTCGCGCCGTGGAACGCAACGGCCGGCTGCTGGTACAGGCGCAGTTCGCCAATACCTCGACGGACCCGCAGCACTTTGCCTATCGCTTCAAGTGGCTTGATCAGGACCAGATGAGCGTGTGGGAAGACGAAGCCTGGAAGCCGGTCATGCTGCATGGCGTGCAGTCCACCGACATCCAGTCCCTGGCGCCCACCCGTGCGGCGACAGACTTCCGCATTGAACTGCACGCTGTCGACAACACCGCGTCGCTGTTCGGCCCGTCGAGGTAACGCCAGCCAGCGTCACCCGCCATACAGCCTTTGCCTTACCCGAAGACTCATCAAGGAAATCCAGTCATGCATCCGATTTTTGCTCGTTCTCCTATTGTCGCGTTGCTCGCCGCCGGTGCGCTGCTGGGCGGTTGTACCACCGTTGCCGGCCCGCGCATGGATGGCAACGTCCAGTATGGCGACGCCAGGGCCGTCGAGGCCCTGACCAATGAATTCGGCTCTACCGACCTGCAGACGATTGCCGAAGCCATGACGCGCTCGCTGCTGCAATCGCGCCCCATCACTGCGCCGCGCGAGGCGCCGGTTGTCACGCTGGCCGAGGTCAAGAACAAGACGGGCGAATACATCGACACCCGCGCCATCACGGAGAAGATCCGCAACCAGCTGCTCAAGAGCGGTTCGGTGCGCTTTGCTACCGCGGGCGTGGACATGCAGGGCCAGGTGGATGAACTGCAGCGGCAGAACCAGACGGGCCTGTACAAGAACAGTGGCAAGGCCCGCATGGGCCAGATGCAGGCAGCCAGGTACCGCCTCGAGGGCAACATCACGTCCATCACCAAGCGCACCTCGAACGTGAAGGACGTGTACTACCTGTTCAACCTGACGCTGGTGGACAACGAGTCCGGCATGCTGGAGTGGGCTGACGAGAAGGAAATCCGCAAGACGTCGTATCGTTGAGCGAGGCTGCGATGCTACGTTTCCTGACCGCGGCAGTCGCCGCCCTGGCCTGCTCCGGGGCCATCGCCCAGGTGAAGGTCGCCGTTGCAGACCTGGCCTATAAGGACACCATCCGGGAAGCGTTCTCTTATGAGTCCGGCTACCAGAAGTCCCACAACAGCGGGGCAATGAACTACAGCGGCGGCATGGGGTCATCGAATGGCCACGCAAACCACTCGTCATCCAGCGAGTCGGCTTATGTGAAGGCATCCGGTGAACTCACGCGCATCGAATACGGCGAACTGCGCCGCTTCACCGCTGACATCAAGGGACAACTCGTCAGCAGTGGCGCGATACGGGTCGTACAGGCCAGGCAGTACACCGGCGACCCTTCCGAGGCGCTCTTCAATGTCCGCGAGCGCATCCGCCAGGGCGATTTCGCCGGCGCAGACTATGTGCTCTTCGGCGTAGTCAACAGCCTGGAGTGGCGTAACGACGTACAGCCGGTGCAGCACACGCGCAACTCGATGCTGCTTTACAGCCTGGAAGTCGGCGCTGAATTCAGCCTCATCAACACCCGGACCATGGAAGTGCGTGCCGCGTTCTCGGCCGTTGGCGAAGGCAATGACAACAAGATCTGGTCATCCGGCGCCGCGCTGACGCCCAACAAGGCACGGGTGATGCAGGCCGTGTCGCGCTCGCTGGCTGAAGAGGTGGTTCGCCAGCTCGGCGACCAGTTCAGTGTGGGCGGTGGCCGCCTGGCCATGGGAGCAGAGAACTACGACGGCTCGCGCAGCCCGCGCGGACCTGAAACCGCCGGATCACCTCGCAAGGCCAGGGTGTTTGAGTAACGGCGAACCAGGGGCTGCCCTTTGCAGCCCCTGCGCCCTACGGTCGAAACGCCATGGAGCACGAATGGCTTTGACAAAAAAAGAGCCGGCCAATGAGGGCCGGCTCTTCCTTTTTATGGCACTCAAGCTGCTGTCGCGACCTTACTCCACCGTCACCGACTTGGCGAGGTTGCGCGGCTTGTCGACGTCAGTACCGCGCGCGCAAGCCGTGTGATACGCCAGCAGCTGCAGCGGCACCACGTGCAGGATCGGCGACAGGTCGCCATAGTGCTCGGGCATGCGGATCACCTGGATGCCGTCCGACGACTGGATCTGCGTATCGCTGTCGGCAAACACATAGAGCCGGCCGCCGCGCGCGCGCACTTCCTGGATGTTGGACTTCAGCTTTTCCAGCAGCGCGTCGTTGGGGGCGACCGTGACCACCGGCATCGCTTCGGTAACCAGCGCCAGCGGGCCGTGCTTCAGTTCGCCGGCCGGATAGGCCTCGGCGTGGATGTACGAGATTTCCTTGAGCTTGAGCGCGCCTTCGAGCGCGATCGGATAGTGCAGGCCACGGCCCAGGAACAGCGCGTTCTCGCGGCGCGCGAAGTCTTCGGACCAGGCGATGATCTGCGGCTCCAGCGCCAGCACGCCGTGCAGCGCGGCCGGCAGGTGGCGCAGGTTGGCCAGGTCCCTGGCTTCGGCTTCCTCGGTCAGCAGGCCGCGCACCTTGGCCAGCGACAGCGTCAGCATGTACAGCGCGGCCAGCTGCGTGGTGAAGGCCTTGGTCGAGGCCACGCCGATCTCGGTGCCGGCGCGGGTCAGGAAGCGCAGCTCGGTCTCGCGCACCATGGCGCTGGTGGCGACGTTGCAGACCGCCAGCGTGTGCACATGGCCCAGCGCGCGCGCGTGGCGCATCGCGGCCATGGTGTCGGCGGTTTCGCCCGACTGCGAGATCACCACCACCAGGGCGCGCGGGTTCGGCACGGTTTCGCGGTAGCGGTATTCGCTGGCGACCTCGACCTGGGTCGGGATCTTGGCGATGCTTTCGAGCCAGTATTTGGCCGTGCAGCCGGAGTAGTAGCTGGTGCCGCACGCCAGGATCAGCACGCTGTCGATACCGGCAAAGACCTCGGCGGCCTTGTCGCCGAACAGCGCCGGCGTGATGCTTTCCACGCCTTCCAGCGTGTCGCCCAGCGCGCGCGGCTGTTCGAAGATTTCCTTCTGCATGAAGTGGCGGTACGGGCCCAGCTCGACCGATGCGGCATGGGCTTCAACCAGGCGGGCTTCGCGCTCGACCGCGTGGTCTTGCGCGTCATGGATGACCACGCCGTCGAGCGAGATCTCGACCACGTCGCCCTCTTCCAGGTAGATGATGCGGTTGGCGGTGCCGGCCACGGCGAGCGCGTCGGACGCGAGGAAGGCCTCGTTCTCGCCGAGCGCCACCACCAGCGGCGAACCGGCGCGCGCGCCGACCACCACGCCGGGCTGGTCCTTGGCGAACACGGCGATGGCGTAGGCGCCGTGCAGGCGCTTGGTGACCGCGCGCACCGAGCCGAACAGGTCGCCGCGGGTGGCGCTGCTCGGATAGGAGTAGGCCTGGTGGATCAGGTGGGCGACAACTTCGGTGTCGGTCTGCGACTCGAAGCCGTAGCCGACCGCGCGCAGTTCCTCGCGCAGCGGCTCGTAGTTCTCGATGATGCCGTTGTGCACCAGCGCGATGGTCTCGCCCGACAGGTGGGGGTGGGCGTTGACGGTGTCGGGCCTGCCGTGGGTGGCCCAGCGCGTGTGCGCCACGCCGGTCAAGCCCGACAGGCCCGAGGCCTGGGTCTGCGCATCCAGGTCGGCCACGCGCGACACGGTGCGGGCGCGCTCGACCGCATCGTCGCGCACGACGGCGACGCCACACGAGTCATAGCCGCGGTATTCCAGGCGGCGCAGACCCTCGATCAGGACCGGAACGATATTGCGCGTCGAAACCGCGCCGACGATGCCACACATGCTGAACCCCCGTTGCTGGCGCCCACTGCGGCGCACTATCCAATCCAATCGCGCCGCCCGTGCCGGGTCGGCGCTTCCATGGCCGCTCACGCGGCGGCCTGACGATTACTTCTTCGGCGGCTTGACCGGACGCTGCCAGGCATCGATGGTCATCTGCTTGGCGCGCGACAGCGTCAGCTTGTCCGCGGGTGCTTCCCTGGTCAGCGTAGTGCCCGCGCCCAGCGTGGCGCCGCGGCGTACCGTCACTGGCGCGACCAGTTGCGTATCGGAGCCGATAAAGACGTCGTCCTCGATCACCGTCCGGTGCTTGTTCACACCGTCATAGTTGCAGGTGATCGTGCCGGCGCCAATATTGACGCGCGAACCCACTGTGGCGTCTCCAACATATGCAAGGTGATTGGCCTTGCTGTGGGCCGCCACCTGGGCATTCTTGACCTCGACGAAGTTGCCGATATGGACATCTTCGCCCAGTTCGGTGCCCGGGCGCAGCCGCGCGTAGGGCCCGATGCGGCCGGCAGGGCCTATTTTGGCACTATCGACATGGCAGAAGGGGTGCAATTGCGCGCCGGCACCCACGGTGCTGTTGCGGATCACGCAATGGGCGCCGATGCTGGCGCCGTCTTCCAGGTGCACGCGGCCCTCGAACACGCAGCCGACATCGATGGTGACATCGCGCCCGCAGGTCAGCTCGCCACGCACATCGATGCGCGCCGGGTCCAGCAGCGTCACGCCGGCTTCCAGCAGGCGGCGGGCCTGGTTGCCCTGGTGGATGCGCTCGACTTCGGCCAGCTGCAGCTTGCTGTTGACCCCGAGGGTTTCCCAGATCGCCGCGGGCTGGGCCGAGACGATCTCGACGCCCTCCGTGGCGGCGCGCTCGACCGTGTCGGTCAGGTAGTACTCGCCCTGGGCATTGTCGTTGCCGAGCGTCGACAGCCAGCGCCGCAGGTGGCCCGTCGGGCCCACGATGATGCCGGTATTGATCTCGTGGATGGCCTTGACGGCCTCGCTGGCGTCCTTTTGCTCGACGATGCGGACGATGCTGCCCGCGGCGTCGCGTACGATACGTCCATAGCCGGTCGGATCGGGCATTTCGACCGTCAGCACGCCGAAGCGCTCGGTGCCGGCCTCGGCCACCAGTGCCTTCAGCGTGGCGGCGGTTGTGAGCGGCACGTCACCGTATAGAACCAATGTAGGCTGGCTGTCGTCCAACAATGGAAGTGCCTGCATCACCGCATGGCCCGTGCCAAGCTGTTGGGCCTGTTCCGCGAAGGCGACATCGTCGGCGGCGACCGCCTCGCGCACATGCGCGGCGCCGTGGCCGACCACGACCACCAGCCGCGACGGCGACAGCGCGCGTGCCGTATCGAGGACGTGCGCCAGCATGGGCCGCCCTGCAACCGGGTGCAGTACCTTGGGCAAATCGGAAACCATTCGCTTGCCCATGCCGGCGGCGAGAATGACGATATTCACAAGGAGACCCCTAAGTGAGTGTGTCCGAAAATATTCTGGAAAACGCCAACCGGGTGATTCGCGGACTGCGCCGCCCAGCTTGGCTGCAGGCCCGGGCCCAGTCGGTGCGGAAACCCGCAAACCCTTGCCAGTCTTGGGCTGGCGGCGCTCGGGAGGGCCCTGCTGCAATGCGCGCCGATTTTAACATGGCGTTTTCTGCCCAAGGCCGCGCTGTTTCCGAATTTCACAATAGGTGGGCGCGGCGGATTTTGGTGATTTTCAGCGCGGCGGCGCTGTGCGCGTGCAACGCGATGAAACTCGGGTACCAGCAGGGTGACCGGCTGGCGTACTGGTGGATCGACAATTATGTCGACGTCACTTCCGCCCAGGAGCCGCTCACGCGCGAGGCGATCGCGCGCTTCTTTGCCTGGCACCGCAAGGCTCAGCTGCCTGAAATCTCGGGCCTGCTGCAGCAGGCCAAGGCCGAGGTCCGCCAGCCGGTGACGCCGGCCATGGTCGAGCACTTCCAGGACGCCTCGCAGCAGCTTGCACGCCGCTCCTACGAGCAGGCCATGCCCGACATGGCCGACCTGCTGCTGACCCTGACGCCCGAACAGATCGCCCGCATGGAGAAGAAATTCGCCGAGGGCAACGCCAAGTACCGCAAGAAATTCCTGAACCCGAATCCGGCCGAGCGGGTCGATGCCCGCTTCGACAAGGTGATGGACTACGCGCGGCTGGTCTATGGCGGCTTCTCCGGCGAGCAGGAAAAGCAGATCCGTGAGGCGATACTGCCCGTGGTCGACAGCGCCGAGGCGCGCTATGCCGAGCGGGTGGCGCGGCAGCAGGAATGGCTGAAGATGGTGCGCTACGTGCAAACCACGCAGCCGTCCAAGCCGCAGGTGATAGACCTGCTGCGGCGCTTCCGCGACTACTGGCAGAACCCGCCGGCCAAGCAGGCGGCGCGCCACGATGCCAGCACCACCGCCGGGATCGCATTGACGGTGGCAATCGCCAACATGACCACGCCGCAACAGAAGGCGCATGCGCAGGACCGGTTCCAGAAGTGGATCGACGATACCAACGCGCTGATGCGGGAAAAGGCGAACGCCCCGGTGCAGTCCGCGGCGACGAACTAGGATTCGGCCACCGGGTTTCGGCCACCCTCAATGCAAAATGCCCGCTCGCGCGGGCATTTTGCTATGTGGCGGCAGTTACTGCGGCGCGCCGGCCTGCTCCGCCTCGGGCGCGGATGCCGGCGGACGCTCGAAGCGCACGAACTCCATCCGGTTCTCTTCCAGGCTGCCCGCGAACACCAGCGGCTGCTGCTGGAAGGTGGTCTCACCGAACAGCGAGGCCTCGTCCACCTTGGCCAGGCCCGTGGCCAGCCCCGTGAACGGGAACAGCTCGGTATCGGCCAGGTGCGAAGGCACCACGTTGCGCAGCGCCGAGAAGATATTGTCGATGCGGCCTGGGTTCTGCCGCTCCCACTCCTGCAGCATCTCGCTGACCTTCTTGCGCTGGAGGTTTTCCTGCGAGCCGCACAGGTTGCACGGGATGATCGGGAATTCCATCGCGCGCGCGTACGACGCAATGTCCTTCTCCGAGCAGTACGCCAGCGGGCGGATCACGATATGCGCGCCGTCGTCGGTGGCCAGCTTGGGCGGCATGGCTTTCATCTTGCCGCCGAAGAACATGTTCAGGAAGAAGGTGTTGACGATGTCGTCGCGGTGGTGGCCCAGCGCGATCTTGTTGGCGCCCAGCTCCTTGGCGGTGCGGTAGATCACGCCGCGGCGCAGGCGCGAGCACAGCGAGCAGGTCGTCTTGCCCTCGGGCACCTTCTCCTTGACGATCGAGTACGTGTCCGCCTCGACAATCAGGTACTCCACGCCCACCGACTTCAGGTATTCAGGCAGCACATGCTCCGGGAAACCCGGCTGCTTCTGGTCCAGGTTCATCGCGATCAGCTTGAACTTGATGGGCGCGCGCTTCTGCAGCGCCATCAGGACCGACAGCATGGTGTACGAGTCCTTGCCGCCACTCATGCAGACAAGCACGGTGTCGCCGTCCTCGATCATGCCGAAGTCGCCGATGGCCTTGCCGGTTTGCGATTGCAGCCTCGTCTCGAGGCGGTAGAAATTGTTCGAGTGGCTCATGGAGCATCCTGTTGCATGGCGCCTGCCGGATGGAATGGCCGGCAGCGCGCGAAGGGGCAACATTCTACTTTAGGCGCCCGCACGCTGCAGGCGCCAGGCAAATGCCGCAGATACTGCAAATGCCGCAAATACCGCAGATACGGCAAATACCGCCTCAGGCGCCCTGCTTGATCTGGAACACCTCGACACCCACGGAATCGCAGTCCGGGTACACGTCGGGCTTCTCGGTCGACACGCGCACGGCGCGCACCTTGGGGTGCTTGAGCATGGCGCGCGCGACGTCGTCGCACAGCGTTTCCTGCAAGTGGACGTGGCCCTGCGCCATGCGCTCGGCCACGGTGTTGCGCATGAAGTCGTAGTCAACCACTTCGTCGAGCTTGTCGGCGTGCGGGGTGCATTCTTCCAGCGGCACGAACAGGTCGATATTGATCAGCACGCGCTGCTCGCCCTTCTTCTCGAACTCATGCACGCCGATATTGATCTGCACTTCATAGTTGCGCAGGAACATGCGTCGGCAGTCCTGCAGGCTGGGGTGGGAAAGAGCGGCGAGCATGGTCATGGCTGGGAGAAAAGACTAGAAATGGAAACGCCGCGCCGGGCGGGCACGGCACATCAGGGTACGGTTTTCCGGCGTGCCTTGGCGTACAGGCGCCAGCTTACTCGGTCAGGAACATCACGTCGCGCGCCAGCGGCATCAGGTGCTGGCCGCCGTCCACATACAGCGTGGTGCCGGTGACAGCTTTCGCCTGCGCCATATAGGCCACCGCCTGGGCGATATCCTCGGGCGTCGACGACTGGCCCAGCGGCGTCACGCGATGCGCGCGGCGGAAGCTCTGCTCCGACTGCTCGCCCGACACCAGCGTGATGCCCGGCGCCACGCCGACCACGCGGATGCGCGGCGCCAGCGCCTGCGCCAGCTGCACCGTGGCGGTCTGCAGCGCGGCCTTGGACAGCGTGTACGACAGGAAATCGGGATTCAGGTTGTCCAGCTTCTGGTCGAGCAGGTTGATCACCACGCCGCGCGGTTCGGCCGCCTTGTCTTTGTCGCCGCCCGGGGCAGCGGCGGCCAGCGCCTTGTGCAGCTCGCGCGCCAGAAGCAGCGGCGCCGCCACATTGGTGCGCATATGCGTATCGAGCGACGCATACGAGAAACTGGTCGCCACGTCATACTGGAACAGCGAGGCGTTGTTGACCAGGCAGGTCGGCAAGCCCAGCGCGGCGATGCAGTCCGCGATCAGGCGGCCGGTGGCGGCCTCGTCTGCGAGGTCGGCGCGCAGCACCGCGGCCCGGCGGCCGAGCGCGCGGATCCTGGTTGCCAGCGCCTCGGCCTCGTCGACCGAGCGGTGGCAATGCACGGCCACGTCCCAGCCTTGCGTTGCCAGTTCCAGCGCAATGGCGCGGCCCAGGCGACGCGCGCCGCCGGTGACGAGGGCGACGCCGCGGGCAGCGGTCTGGGCGGCGGCAGGATTGGCGGCAGCGGGTGCCGGGGTATCGGATGCGGGCATTGCTACAATCGCGGGATGCAGAAAGCCGCTAGTTTACCCCTTCCCCCCGCCGACGCGCAGGCCGCTTCCGATACCCTTACAGCCCGTATTGGCGAATCGATCGATGCGGCCGGCGGCTGGATCGGCTTTGACCGCTATATGGCGCTGGCGCTGTACGCGCCCGGCCTGGGCTACTACAGCGGCGGTTCGGCCAAGTTCGGGCGCGATGCCCGCGACGGCAGCGACTTCATTACCGCACCGGAACTGAGCCCGTTCTTCGCGCGCACGCTGGCGCGCCAGTTCGCGCCACTGGTGGCGCAAGACCTGCCGCGGATGATGGAGTTCGGCGCCGGCACCGGCCGCCTGGCCGCGGACTTGCTGCTGGGGCTGGAGCAGGAAGGCCAGCTGCCGCGGGAATACGCGATCGTCGAACTGTCCGGCGAGCTGCGCGCACGTCAGCAGGAAACGCTGGCGCAGCGCGCCCCGCACCTGGCAGCGCGCGTGCGCTGGCTGGACGCGCTGCCCGACAGTTTCGAGGGCGTCATCGTCGGCAACGAAGTGCTCGATGCGATGCCGGTGCAGCTCTACGCACGCGTTGGTGGCCGTTGGCACGAACGCGGCGTGGCCCGCGCCGAAACCGGCGCGGCCACGGCATTCCGCTTCGAGGACCGCTTGCTCGCCGATGCCGACGTGCCCGCGATGCTGCGCGACATTGCCGGCGACCATGATGTCGTCACCGAGACCCATGCCGAAGCCGAGGGCTTCACGCGTGCCGTCGGCGCGATGCTGGCGCGCGGCACCGCCTTCTTCATCGACTACGGCTTTCCCGCCGCCGAGTACTACCACCCGCAGCGCGCCGGCGGCACGCTGATGTGCCACTACCGCCATCACGCGCATCCGGACCCGTTCCTCTACCCCGGCCTGCAGGACATCACCGCGCACGTCAATTTCAGCGGCATCGCCGCCGCCGCGGTGGAAACCGGGCTGACCGTATCGGGCTTTGCCTCGCAGGCGCGCTTCCTGATGAACGCGGGCATCACCGAGCTGCTGATGGCGCTGGACCCGTCCGATGCGCGCGCCTTCCTGCCGCAAGCCAACGCCGTGCAAAAGCTGCTGTCCGAAGCGGAGATGGGCGAGCTGTTCAAGGTCATCGCGCTGACGCGGGGCCTCGACGACGGCACGGACCAGAGCGAGCCGCTGGCCGGCTTCGCCCGCGGCGACCGCTGCCACACCCTGTAAGCCAAAGGCAACGCCATGCTGCGCTGGACCGTCACCATCTTCCTGAGCGTGATCATCCTGTCCGCGGCCCTGCCGTGGCTGCAGAAGATCGGGCTGGGACGGTTGCCGGGGGACGTGCGCTTCCGCCTGTTCGGGCGGGAGTTCGTGCTGCCGTTTGCTTCGACGATCCTGTTGTCGCTGGTGGCGCTGGTGATCGGCAAGCTCTTGTAGGAACGGCGCCGCGGCTTCTCAATCCGGTGCGTGCTCGCCGAGCCGCTGCGCCACGGCCGCGACGCGGGCCGCATGGACGCGGTCCTTGATCTGCCCCACGTCGTCCGCACAGGCGCGCGCGATCGCACCGGCATCGACGCCGGCGGCGGCTTCGCGCGCCGCCAGCAGCCGCGTCGCCTGCGGATAGTCGCTGTGCTCGAAGCCCTTGCGCCCGCGCTTGTCGGCCTCGCACGCCTGCAGCGCCAGCGCGAAGCGGCCGGGCTTGCGCAGCGCGTCGCAGCGCTCCAGCAGCCGTACCACCGCAGCGGCGCTGAATTCCAGCGAGCGGTGGATATTGCCGTGCTCGCGCGCCACCACCAGCGCCAGGTCGCGGCAATCGTTGGGCACGCGCAGCCGCAGGCAGACCTCTTCCAGCAGGTTGACGCTGCGCAGCTCATGGCCGGTATGGCGCGGCAGCACGTCTTCGGGCGTAGTGCCCTTGCCCAGGTCGTGCACCAGCGCGGCAAAGCGCACCGGCAGCGGCACGCCCATTGCGGCGGCGGTGTCGATCACCATCATCACGTGCACGCCGGTATCGACTTCCGGATGGAAGTCGGCGCGCTGCGGCACGCCCCACAGGCGGTCAAGCTCGGGCAGCAAGCGCGCCAGCGCGCCGCAGTCGCGCAGCACCTCGAACATCCGCGACGGGTGCGCTTCCATCAGGCCGCGCGCCAGCTCCTGCCAGACGCGCTCGGGCACCAGCGCATCGACCTCTCCGGCCGTCACCATCTCGCGCATCAGGCGCTGGGTCTCTGCGGCGACGGTGAACCCGTGGAAGCGCGCGGCGAAGCGCGCCAGCCGCAGGATGCGCACCGGGTCTTCGGCGAAGGCATCGGAGACGTGGCGGAACAGCCGGGCCTGCAGGTCGCGCTGGCCGCCGTGCGGGTCGATCACCGGGCCGACCAGGTTGCCGTCGGCATCGACCTCGCGCGCCATCGCATTGATGGTCAGGTCGCGCCGGACCAGGTCGTCTTCCAGCGTGACATCGGGCTCGCAGTAGAAGGCGAAGCCCTTGTAGCCCATCGCGGTCTTGCGCTCGGTGCGTGCCAGCGCGTATTCCTCATGGGTACGCGGATGCAGGAAGACCGGGAAATCCTTGCCGACGGGACGATAGCCCGCGGCTTCCATCTCGTGCGGGGTCGCGCCGACGACTACGTAGTCACGGTCCTGGCTGGGCTTGCCCAGCAGTTCGTCGCGGATCGCGCCGCCGACGGCATACACCTGCATCGTTGTGGCCTCTTCTGGTGCCGGCACGGGGCAGATGCCCGGCGCCGGCTGCATGGCTCAGTGGTTGACGATGATCGCGTCGGGCCGGTCGGGGGACACGCGGTAGGGCTCGTCGTCGGCCAGGAAATCGCGCTCCTCGTGCGCGGCGGCGATCCACTCCTGCATGGTCGGCAGCGCCAGCATGAAGTCGGCATAGGCCTTGGCGTCTTCCGGCAGGTGGATGCCGTAGGTGGCAAAGCGGCTCACCACCGGCGCGAAAAAGGCGTCGGCCACGGTGAATTCGCCGAACAGGAACGGCCCGCGCGCACCATGCTGCTGGCGCAGCCCGCCCCAGATCGCGGCAATGCGGTCGACGTCGCGCTGCACGGCCACGTTCCAGCCGCATCCGGGCAGCACCGCGGTCACGTTCATCGGCAACTGGCTGCGCAGGTTGCCGAAGCCGGAATGCATCTCGGCGCAAACCGCGCGCGCCACCGCACGCTCGGCGCGGTCGGCGGGCCACAGCGTCTTTTCCGGGAAGCGCTCGGCCACATATTCGGCGATCGCCAGCGAGTCCCACACGGTGACGTCGCCATCGACCAGCGCCGGTACCTTGCCGGCCGGCGAATAGCGCGCGATCTCGGCGGCGAAGCTGCCGGTGAACAGGCGCACCTGTACCTCTTCGAATTCAATGCCGGCCTGGCGCAGCAGCAGCCAGGGGCGCAGCGACCAGGAGGAGTAATTCTTGTTGCCGATGACGAGCTTCATCGTAGGTCCTTGGGGGAGGAGGCGAAGGGAGACGGCGGCGGCGGCGCGCCGGACCGGTCATTTTGCCAGCGCGCCAGCCTGCCTCAAAGTGAATTGCACTCGCAAACGATCCGAAAATGGGTCACATAGGCCACCCGCGGCCCGCCGCCCACCCGCCCTTCAGCGGTGCACGCTGGCTCGCATCGAGGTCAGCGCTGCATCGCGGTTGCGCCCGGCCAGCGCGTCGGTCATCACCGATTCCAGGCTGGCCGGATGCAGGTCCAGCTCCGGCGCGACCGGATGTTCGAGCACGTTGTCCAGCTGCATCGAGTCGAGGTTGTCGCGCGACAGCAGCGGATCGCCCGGCATGTGTTCCATGATGGTCGCCTGCACCCGCGCCAGCGCATCCGGCAGCGCGATTACCGGGCGTGGATGGCCGGAAGCGCGGCCGGCGAAGCGCACCAGTTCTTCCAGCGTATAGACCTGCGGGCCACCCAGTTCATAGCCACGGCCGATGGTGGCCGGGTTGACCATCGCATTGAGGAAGGCCTGCACCACGTCCTGTACGAATACCGGCTGGAAACGCGCCTGCGCGCAGGCCAGCGGCACGATGGGCGCCATCTGCTGCATCTGAGCGAACAGGTTGAGGAAATGGTCATCGGGGCCGAACACCACCGACGGGCGGAGAATGGTCCATTCCAGCCCGCTGGCGCGCACGATGCGCTCGCCGTCGCCCTTGCTGCGCAGGTACATCGACGGCCCCTTGCTGTCGGCGCCGAGCGCGCTCATATGCAACAGCCGGCGCACGCCGGTGGAGAGGCACGAAGCGACGATCTGCCGCACCATTTCCACATGGGCGCTGGCAAAGGCGTCGCCATAGGGATCGGCACGCTCGCCGTGCAGCACGCCCACCAGGTTGACGACAATGCCGTCAACCCCGAGCGAGCCGATGGCGTCATCGAGCGCGGCATTGTCGGCCAGCCCCAGCTCCGCCACCTCGACGCGCGGCAGCAGCAACAGGTGCTGTGCGTGCTCGACGTTGCGGGTGCCGACCACGATGCGGTCGGGGGCGATCGGTGAATCCGGATTGCTGCCCGGGGCTAAAGGCGCACCCGAGGCAGAGGCGGCGCCGGCCAGGCGCGAGACAAGGTGGCTGCCGATAAAGCCGGCGCCACCGATGACGAGGACGTTGCTGGTCTGCATGATGCCTCCGTGCAAAGTGAACTGCACGTCGCGGCGCATTGCGCCAGCCGGGCCGCCGCAACGCGCCCGGCACTGCACACCAGCGGCCCGTCCCGTCGGGTGCCCGTCAGGGCAGGCTGGTGGTGGTCACCGGCGACGGCGCGACCGTACCCAGGCGCGATTTCAGCGACTGCGGCCGGCCACTCATCAATGCAGCATAGTACGTGGCGTTGGAAAGCACATTCTTCACATAGCCGCGCGTTTCATTGAACGGGATGGTCTCTGCAAAGATCGCGCCTTCCACGGGCCGCGCCAGCGTGCTGCGCCAGGTCTTCGGCCGGCCCGGACCGGCGTTGTACGCGGCCGACGCCAGCGTCCAGGAGCTGTCCAGGTCGGTCAGCACCATGTTCAGGTAATTGGTGCCGAGCAGGATGTTGATGTTCGGATCGCCCATCATCGACGGCGAAAAATCGTTCATGCCGATCTTGCGCGCCACGTACTTGGCCGTCGCCGGCATCACCTGCATCAGGCCGTGCGCGCCGGCCGACGAACGCGCGCTCATGAGGAAGCGCGATTCCTGGCGGATCAGGCCGTAGACCCACGCCATGTCGAGCCCGACATCGTCGGTCGCGCGCTGCATGATGTCGCGGTACGGCATCAGGAAGCGCAGCGCGAAGTCATGCTCGTTGCGGGTGCGGTCGGCGGTGTTGACGGTGCGGTCGAGCAATTCGAGGCGGCGCGCGTATTCAGCCGCGGCGAGCAGCTCGCGGTCGTTCATGCCGCGCAGCTCCCAGTTCCATTCGCGGTTGCCCTCGAAGCGCATGTTCATCGCATAGAACTTCTGCGCGCGCTGGAAGCCGGCGCGCGAGCGCATGGCATTGGCGTCGGCATCGCTGACCGTCGTGCGCGCGGGCAGCGTGATGCGGTTGCCCAGTTCTTCGCTGGCGAGCTGGCCGTAGAAATTGAACTGGCCGGCGATCTGCTGGAAATTCTGCTGCGCCTCGGTGTCGCGGCCTTCGGCCTTGAGCGCGCGGCCATACCAGTAGAGCCACGCCGGATCCTTGGCACGCAGCTCGGGACGCATCAGCTCGACCGCCTGGCGCACCTGCTTCCAGTCGCCCTGGCGCAGCGCGGCGCGCACGCGCCATTCCTGGGTGTCGTCGGACAGCCACTGGTTGCCGCCCAGGTCCATCTGGCGGCGGTAGTAGTTTGCCGCTTCCGGCATCAGCTTCTTGGCCGCGAACTGGCCGATCACGCCCCAGGCGGCGCCCTGCTCGTCGCGCGACAGCGTGCCCTGGGCGGTACCCAGGTAGGCGACGGCCTGGTTGGGGTCGGTGCGCGCCATCTTGACGATGGTGGCGAGCGCGTCGCCGTCGACGCGGGCGTCGGGCAGCAGCGCGGCGATCTTGCCGGCCAGCGTGAGGTAGTTCTGCTCCAGCGCCAGCCGCGCCTGGAAGGCGACATCGCTGCGCTGGATCTGCTGGCTTTGCACCAGGTAGCCGATCAGGTCGACGCAGCCTTCGCCGAAATAGCGCGGATCGCTCAGCGCCTGGCGCGACTCGGCGGCAACGTTCTGGCCCTTGAGCGCGCGCGACAGCAGCGCATAGCATTCGACCTGGGTGTCGTCCTTGAGCGCGAACTGCGGGTACTCGGCATCGAAATTGGCCCAGTCGCGCTTCTTGCCCAGCACCAGCAGCCAGTCGTTGCGCATGCGGTCGGCGATGGCCTGGCCCTTGTAGCGCTGCAGGAAGGCGCGCACCTGATCGTCGGGCGCGTCGATGCGCGCCAGGCCGCTGGCGTCGAACATCTGCGGCTTGATGCGGAAGTACTCGACGTACGACGGAATCGGGTAGTCGACCAGGGTGGCCGAGATCGCATAGGCGCGCTCGACGTCGTTCTTGCGCGCCGCTTCGCGCAGCGCGGCGAAGGCCTCGTCCGGATCGCTCGGGATCACCGCCGGCTGCTGCTGGCGCACGGGCGCCTGCGGGCGCTTCTGCGCATGGACCGGCGTGACAAGCAGTGCACATGCCATGGCGATCCAGGCGGCCCGCCCTGCACGCTGCAGATATACTCCCTTCAGCATTCTTTGCTTCCTTGTCGTTGACGGCGGCGCCGGTGCCCGCCATGCAAGGCAAGGGCCGCCGCAGCTTCCGCCGTCCGTGTTGGTTCGGACGCGGGCATTATCCCACGCCATGTCTTCAAGTTCCGTCACTTCGGACGCTACCTTGCCTGCCACCTCGCCCCCCGACCGCCGCGCGCAGCGTGCGCGCCTGCTGGCAATGCGTGCCGGCCTGCCCGCGCGCGCGGATGCCGATGCGCGCATCGCCGCCGCGTTGTCCGAGCTGCTGGCGGGCCTGGCCGTGCGCTGCCTCGGCTTCTACTGGCCGATCCAGCAGGAGTTCGATGCGCGCGCCACGGTTGCGCAATGGCTCGCGGCCGTGCCCGGTCGGCAGGCCGCGCTGCCGGCGGTAAGCCGGCCCGGCGCGCCGCTGGACTTCCACCTGTGGGACCCGGACACGCCGATGACCAAGGGCCACTACGGCATCCCGGTCCCCGACGGCACCGAGGCCGTGATGCCCGACGCGTTGCTCATCCCCTGTGTCGGCTTCAGCCCGGACAAGTTCCGCCTGGGTTACGGCGGCGGCTTCTACGACCGCACGCTGGCCGCGATGGCGCACCGGCCGGTGGCGATCGGCGTTGGCCATGAAGCGTGCCGCATCGCGCTGCCCGCGCAGCCGCATGACGTGGCGATGGACTGGATCGTGACCGAAGCGGGGGCGTTCTAGCCCGATAGGGTGACGGCAGCGCGCGGGCAAGGCTTGCGCTCAGCCGGTCTGCACCAGCTCATCCACCAGCGCGCGCATGCAGCGCCAGTGCGAGCCTTCCCAGAACACCCGCCGGCACTGGTCGCAGGTGACGAAGCTGCGGTGGCGCTCGAACACGCCGTCCGGCACCCGCCCCGCCGCATCGGCCGCATCCAGCGCGTGCAGCGGCACGTTGCAGTCCAGGCACAGCGAGAACGGCCGCGCGCTGCGCGCCAGGTCCAGCCGCGCGAAGATCTCGCGCACCTGCTGGCGCGGCTTGAGCGCGCGCACATAGCAGCCGTGCGTGATGCCGCGGCGCTTGAGCAGTTCGCGGTCGCGCGTCAGCACGATGCGGCCTTCGTCGACCGCAATGCGCTCGATCTCGCTGTCTTCGAAGTGGTTGTCGTAGAGAGTGTCGAAGCCGGTCATGCGCAGCAGGTGCGCCAGCCCGCCCAGATGCGCGTCTGCAACGAAATGCATCAGGCGCAGCGGGTGCTCGCGCACGCGCAGCAGCGGCGTGATGTCGAGGCGTTCGAACTTGGGGTAGACCGAGACCCGGTCGCCGTCGCGCAGCTGGCGTTCGAAGACGGCGGATTCGCCGTTGACCAGGATCAGCTCGACCTCGGTGTGGGGGACGCCGAGCGCCTCGATCATGTGCTTGACGGTCGCGGCGCGCGCGCACGCGCAGGGCAGGTCACGCCGGCGCTGGTCCGGCGCGAGGAAGTCGTTCAGTTCCTCGTAGAAGCGGAAGGTGGCGGTGACCATGGGGGCGAGTATGGCACCGATTTGGCATGGATTGCGCACTGGGCGCACCCTCAGCCCACATTCCCCAGCCGCAGCGCCGCCTCCACCGCCAGCTTCGCCCATGGCGTCATCGCCGCCGGCGATTCCAGCGCGGCGGGCGGCAGGCTGAGGTAGTGGCGCATGGTGACCTCGCGCTTTGCGGACTGGTAGCGGAAGGGCTCGCTGCCTTCGGCTTCGAATTTGCCGCGCGTGGCGTCATCCGCCTTCAGGTAGCAGGTGCCGCCCGACACCAGCGCGAACATCAGCCCGTCATAGAACAGCCCATGTCCACCAAACATCCGCCTGGCCGTGACCGGCCCGATGCGCGCCGCCAGCGGCCCCATCAGCTCGAGCAGGTGTTCGATGAAGGGATCGGGGCGGCGCGTGGCCATGTCGCGTGCTGGTGCCTTACAGCTTCAGCCGCTGCCAGATCGCCTTGGTCGCGCCGGCCGCGTTGAGCGTGTAGAAATGCAGCCCCGGCACGCCCGCGGCCAGCAGCCGCTCGCACAGCGCAGTGACCACGTCAAGGCCGAAGGCGCGGATCGATTCGCGGTCGTCGCCGAAGCTCTCCAGCCGCTTGGCCACCCAGCGCGGCACTTCGGCGCCGCACATCTCGGAGAAGCGCATCAGCTGCGAGTAGTTGGTGATCGGCATGATGCCCGGCACGATCGGCACCTCCACGCCCTGCGCGCGCACATCGTCGACAAAGCGGAAGTACGCGTCGGCGTTGTAGAAGTACTGCGTGATCGCCGAGTCGGCACCGGCCTTGACCTTGCGCACGAAGTTGTCGAGGTCATGGCGCGGCGATTTCGCCTGCGGGTGGTACTCGGGGTAAGCCGCGACTTCGATATTGAACCAGTCGCCGGTCTCGGCACGGATGAACTCCACCAGCTCGTTGGCGTAGCGGAACTCGCCGATCTCGCCCATGCCCGAGGGCATGTCGCCGCGCAGCGCGACGATATGGCGAATGCCGCCGTCGCGGTACTGCTGCAGGACTGCGCGGATGCTCTCGCGCGACGAGCCCACGCACGACAGGTGCGGCGCGGCCTCGATGCCTTCGCGCTGGATTTCCAGCACGGCGTCGAGCGTGCCCTGCTGCGTGGTGCCGCCGGCGCCGAACGTCACCGAGATGTACTTGGGCTTGAGCGGGGCCAGCTGCGCGCGCGTGTTGCGCAGCTTCTCCGTGCCCTCCGCCGTCTTGGGCGGGAAGAATTCAAAGCTGAAGTAGCGGTCTTGCATGATGGTGGCGCGCCGCGTTGCCGCGGCGCGCGAAATATGGTCAGTCGTCGCGGTTGCCCAGCAGCAGGCTGGCGAGCAGCCACGAGATCACGCTGTACAGGATGGAGCCCAGCAGCGCCGCCCAGAATCCGCCAACCGTAAATCCTGACAGCAGGTTGCCGACGAACAGGAACAGCAGCGCGTTGATGACGAAGATAAACAGCCCCAGCGTCAGCAGCGTGACCGGCAGCGTCAGGATTACCAGGATCGGACGGATCAGGGTGTTGACCAGGCCCAGCACCAGCGCCGCCAGCATCGCCGAGCCGAAGCTCTTGATGTGGATCGACGGGATGATGTACGGCAGCACGAACAGCGCGACAGCGTTGATGACCCAGACGACCAGTAGTCTCATGACGGCTCCTTGATTGGTGGTTCCTCCCCTCTCCCGCACGCGGGAGAGGGGAGGCAGGCTAGGGACGCACAGGCCGATCAATAGCGGTAGTGGTCCGCCTTGTACGGGCCTTCCTTCTTCACGCCGATATACGCGGCCTGCTGCTCGGTCAGCTCGGTCAGCTGCGCGTTCAGCTTGCGCAGCTGCAGGCGCGCGACCTTCTCGTCCAGGTGCTTGGGCAGCGTGTAGACGCCGACCGGGTACTTGCCGCTGTCGCGCTCCTGCCAGAGCTCGATCTGGGCGATGGTCTGGTTGGCGAACGAGCTGCTCATCACGTACGACGGGTGGCCGGTGGCGCAGCCCAGGTTCACCAGGCGGCCCTTGGCCAGGATGATCAGCTTCTTGCCGTCCGGGAACTTGACGTGGTCGACCTGCGGCTTGATCTCGTCCCACTCGTACTTCTCGATCGAGGCGATGTCGATCTCGTTGTCGAAGTGGCCGATGTTGCAGACGATGGCCTGGTCCTTCATCTTCGCCATGTGCTCATGGGTGATGACGTGGTAGTTGCCGGTGCAGGTGACGAAGATATCGCCGTGCTCGGCGGCGTAGTCCATGGTCACCACGCGGTAGCCTTCCATCGCGGCCTGCAGTGCGCAGATCGGGTCGATCTCGGTGACCCACACCTGCGCCGACAGCGCGCGCAGCGCCTGCGCGCTGCCCTTGCCCACGTCGCCGTAGCCGGCCACGATGGCGATCTTGCCGGCGATCATCACGTCGGTGGCGCGCTTGATGCCGTCCACCAGCGATTCGCGGCAGCCATACAGGTTGTCGAACTTGCTCTTGGTGACGGAGTCGTTGACGTTGATCGCCGGGAAGCGCAGCTCGCCCTTCTGGGCCATCTGGTACAGGCGGTGCACGCCGGTGGTGGTTTCCTCGGTCACGCCGCGGATCGCTTCCAGGTTGCGGCTGTACCAGCTCGGGTCCCTGGCCAGCTTTTCCTTGATCGCGGCGAACAGGTAGGTTTCTTCCTCGCTGCCGGGGTTGGCGATCAGCGCAGCGTCCTTCTCGGCCTTGGCGCCCAGGTGCAGCAGCAGCGTGGCGTCGCCGCCGTCGTCGAGGATCATGTTGGGCGTGCCACCGTCGGCCCAGTCGAAGATGCGGTGCGTGAAGTCCCAGTATTCCTTCAGCGATTCGCCCTTGAAGGCGAACACCGGCGTGCCGCCCGCGGCGATGGCGGCGGCGGCGTGGTCCTGCGTCGAGAAGATGTTGCACGAGGCCCAGCGCACGTCGGCGCCCAGCGCCTGCAGCGTCTCGATCAGCACGGCGGTCTGGATCGTCATGTGCAGCGAGCCGGCGATGCGCGCACCCTTGAGCGGCTGCGCGGCGGCGAATTCATCGCGGATCGCCATCAGGCCGGGCATCTCGGTCTCGGCAATGGCGATTTCCTTGCGGCCCCAGCCGGCCAGGTTGATGTCGGCGACGAGGTAGTCTTGCTTCAGGTCGGTCACGGCGTTCATGTTTCACTCCGGTGAAGAGTGGCACGCAGGTGACGAGATCGGGAAACCGGGGGCTGCAGAGCATGGCAGGGGGCACATGCGCAGCGGGCGGATAGGTCGACTCGCCTCCGTGCGAACCACGGATCAGCGAGCGCCGTTGAAGACAGTCCGAGCCTGGCGGATGCGCGGGGATCGCCTGTGTGGCGCTCTCGTCCCGCATCCGTTGCAACGCTCCTCGGAGTGGCGGTATTGTAGCGTGCCCGGCCGCCTTGCGCACTGGCTGCCCCTGATTTCCTGACAGATGAACCCAACGCCACCTCGCACCCTGACCATCGCCGGTTCCGATTCCGGCGGCGGCGCCGGCATCCAGGCCGACCTGAAGACCTTTTCCGCGCTGGGCTGCTTCGGCATGAGCGCCATCACCGCGATCACCGCGCAGAACACGCTGGGCGTGACCCGCGTGCACGCCATCCCCGCCGACATGGTGGCCGCGCAGATCGACGCGGTGGCCGGCGATATCGGCGTGGACGCGGCCAAGACCGGCATGCTGGGCACCGCCGCCATCGTCGAGGCCGTGGCCGCCGCGGCGGACCGGCATGGCATCCGCAAGCTGGTGGTGGATCCGGTGATGATCTCGACCTCGGGCGCGACGCTGTCCGACGACGCCACCACGCAGGCGATGGTGCGGCTGCTGTTCCCGCGCGCGCTGCTGGTCACGCCCAACCTGCCGGAGGCCTCCTACCTGCTGGGCCGCAGGATCGCGCGCCGCGCCGACATGGAACGGGCCGCCGCCGACCTGATCGCGATGGGCTGCCCGGCCGTGCTGCTCAAGGGCGGCCACCTGGAAGACGATGGCGCGGCCGGCATCGCCGGCGGGCTCGACGACCTGCTGATGCTGAAGGACGGCACCGTGCGCGTGTTCACGCACCCGCGCGTCGATACCCGCAACCTGCACGGCACCGGCTGCACGCTGGCAGCGGCGATCGCCTCACAGCTGGCGCGTGGGGATGCACTGGCCGATGCGGCGGGCAAGGCGCTGGATTATGTGGCGCAGGCCATCGCGGCCGGCGCGGGATTGCGGCTGGGCAGCGGCAATGGCCCGCTGAACCACGCCTTCGCGCCGCGTGCGCTGGGCTGAGCGCCAGATGCCGATGCTCACCCATATCGATTTGCGCAGCGATCCCGACGCCGCCTTCTACCTCAAGCACGAAGTGGTCGAGGTGACGTTCGCCACCGAGGCCGGCGAGCTGATCAGCCGCGAAGGCCCCAACCGCTACCAGCCCGGCGATGCGCTGATCACCAGCGCCAGCGGCGACCGCTGGTGCGTGTCGCGCGACCGCTTCGACCCCAAGTACGAAGCCATCCCGCCGCTGGCGCACGGCCAGGACGGCGCCTATCGCAACAAGCCGATCCCGGTACTGGCGCGCGAGATGCACCAGGCCTTCAGCATCGAACGCAGCACCGGTGGCGACGTGCTGCATGGCAATCCGGGCGACTGGCTGATGCAATACGCGCCCGGTGACTATGGCATCACCGAGCGCGCGAGATTCGAACAGGTGTACCGGCCGCTGCAGGACTGAGCGGCCGGATTTTCAGGCGGGAATCAGTTGCCGCCGCTGGACAGCGGCACCAGCTTGAACGCGGCCCGCGCCACGCACACCATGGTGCCAGCCGCATCCTTCACTTCGCCTTCGCAGAAGGCGATGCGCGCGCCGCGGCGCAGGCAGCGCGCCTCCAGCGTCAGCTCGCCGCGCGCGGCGGCCAGGAAGTGAGTCGACATGTCGATGGTGATCACGCCCGTTTCCGTGGGCGCATGCGAACGTGCCGCGCCGCTCAGCGTGAAGTCCAGCGTCGCCATCAGCGTGCCGCCGTGCACGTCGCCGCGGCTGTTCACCAGCTGCGGGTGCGCCGGGAGCCGCGTGCGGCAGTAGCCCTCCTCGATCACCTCCGGCTGCAGGCCGAAATAGCGCATCAGCGGGACATCGATGCCGAAATAGGGCTTTTCAGGCGTGCCGGGGGCGGCGGGGATGATTTCGGGAAGCTGGGTCGACATGGTGGGCGATGCTGGATGGTTGGCGGGGAATGCTGCCCAACATCATAGCGGCGGGGTCCGGTTCGGTTCCCGCAGCTGGGCGAATGTCGCACAAATCTTGGCGACGCGATCCCCTCTCCAAGTGCGGTGTGCCCCCCTCCATCAAGGAGAGAGGGGAGCACACCGGCCCGGGCACAACCCTGCACGCGATCGCGCGCTCAGACCGCCGGGAACAAGCTCATCAGATGCGCGACCGCCGCCTGCACATCGTCGGCCTCGGTCACCGCACGCACCACGGCGGCGCTGCCCACGCCCACGGCCAGCACTTCGCGCATATTCGTGGCATTGACGCCGCCGATGCCGACCAGCGACGGGATCACCGGCTGCATCAGCTTTGCATACGCACGGAAGCGGCCCATGCCTTGCGGCTGGGTCGGCATCACCTTGGTCGTGGTCGGGAAGATCGCGCCCAGCGCCAGGTAGCTCGGGCGGATCGCCGCGACGCGCAGCATCTCGGCGTAACCGTGCGTGGATACGCCCAGCCGCAGCCCGGACGCGCGGATCGCGTCGAGGTTGGCGTCGTCGAGGTCTTCCTGGCCGAGGTGGATGCCGTAGATGCCGCTCTGCGCACCGTTGGCGGCGTGATGGTCGATCGCGGCCTGCCAGTGGTCGTTGATGAACAGGCGCGACGACGAGCCCTGCATGGCCCTGGCCGCGCGCGCGATCTCGGCGCGCACCGCGGCGGGATCGTCGGACTTGAAGCGCAGCTGCACCGTCGGCACGTTCAGCGGCGCCAGGCGCTCGATCCATTCGGCGCTAGGCACCACCACGTACAGCCCCAGCGCGGGGCACGGCGCGAACGGCTCGACGGCCTGCTCCGGCGCCACCAGCGCGGCATGGCGCACGCGCGGGAAACGCGCGAAATCCGATGGCCAGTCGGCCGAGCCCGGCGCCCAGGCGCGCGCCAGCGCCAGCGCGTCATGCGCCGGAAAATGCAGCGACAGGCTCGCCAGCAGCACCGCGACGAACGCGGCCGAATGCGGCTGGTCGCTGTCCGCGGCAACCGAGAACACCCAGGTGCCCATCGGCGAGCGCACCGTGTCGATCCACTGGCCGCCTTCGCGGTCGGTCTCGATCAGCGTGGCGCCGCTGGCGGCGACGCGCGCGATGATTTCCCCGGTGGCTTCGCCGTCGGACAGCAGCACGTCATGCGCACCGGGCTGCGCGGGCGCGTCTTCCAGGCGCCAGGCCTGCCACGGCTTGTCGTCGATGCCGAAGGTCTCGCCATAGTGCTCAAGCACTGCCGCGCGCAGCGGGCCGTCGCTGGGGGCGTGGACGGGGCGGCGGGTCATGCGCGCTGCTCCCGCTGCTCCGCCTCCGCATGCCAGAACGGCATGCCGACCACCGGCGTGCTGGCCTGCGCCACTTCGCGCTCGGGCATCGGGCCGGCCAGGTACGCGGTGCGGCCGGCTTCCACAGCCTGCGCGAACGCGCGCGCCATGTTGACCGGGTAGGCGGCCTGCGCCACCGCGGTGTTGAGCAGCACGCCGTCGTAGCCCCACTCCAGCACCTGCGCCGCATGCGATGGCAGGCCCAGGCCGGCATCGACGATCAGCGGCGTATCCGGCAGGCGCTCGCGCAGCACGCGCATTGCATGCGGATTGACCGCGCCACGGCCGGTGCCGATCGGCGCGGCCCACGGCATCAGCGCCTGGCAGCCGACGTCGAGCAGCCGGCGGCACAGCACCAGGTCCTCGGTGCAGTACGGCAGCACCTTGAAGCCTTCCTTGATCAGGGTCTCGGCCACGGCGGGCAGGTTCAGCGTGTCGGGCTGCAGCGTGTAGTCGTCGCCGATCAGTTCCAGCTTGATCCACGGCGTCTCGAACACCTCGCGCGCCATCATCGAAGTGGTGATGACCTCCTGCGCGGTGAAGCAGCCGGCGGTGTTCGGCAGCACCGGCACGTTCAGCGCCTTGAGCATCTGCCAGAACGCCTGGCCGCCCTCGCCGTCGCCCACCGCGCCCTGGCGGCGCAGTGCGACGGTGATCATGGCCGGCGCGGATGCCTGCACGGCGGCTTCAAGCGTGGCCGGCGACGGATAGCGCGCGGTGCCCAGCAGCAGGCGCGAGCCGAACGACTCGCCATACAGCACGAACGGGTCGCGCAGGGTTTCGGAAGGTTCGAATGTCATGGGGTCAGCCTCCCGTCACGGGTTGCACGAGGTCAATGCGGTCGCCGGCCGCAAGGGGGGTGTTGGCATGCGCGGCGCGCGGCACGAACTGGCCGTTGACCGCCGCGGCAAAAGGGGGCGCGATCTTCGCTACGACCACCGCATCCGCCAGCGTGGCGGATTCGGCAAGGGCGAGGGGTCGGCCGTTGAGCAGGATTTCCATGTCAGTCTTGCGTTAGTGCAGCATCCCGGTGCGCGCGTGCTGCGCGGCCGCCGGCGCTTGCGTCACTGCCTCGATCATGCCGGGCCAGCGCAGCGCGGCAGGCACGGCGTGGGCGGCAGGATCGCCCTTGAGCAACGCGTTCACCACCGCGCACGCGGCCTCGGTGACCGCCGGGGCGATCAGGAAGCCATGGCGGTACAGGCCGTTGACGCGCACCACGCGTGCCCGCTGGTCGACGCGGATCGCCGGCAGGTGGTCGGGGCGCGTGGGGCGGCGTTGCACGTTCAGTTCCAGCACGCGCGCCTCGCCGAAGGCGGGATGCAGCGAATGGGCCGCCGACAGCAGCTCCAGCGCGGAACGCACGCTCATCGGCGAATCGTCCTCGCTTTCCAGCTCGGTCGCGCCGATCACGTACAGGTCATTGGGCTTGGGGGCAATATAGATCGGGTAGCGCGGATGCAGCAGCCGCACCGGACGGTGCAGCTTCACGTCAGGCGCATGCACACGCACCACTTCGCCGCGCAGGCCGCGCAGGCCGGGCGTGGTGCCGCCGGGCTGCGACGGCCACGCCGTGCGCGCACCCAGGCCGCGGCAATCCAGCACAACGTCGGCGCGGATGCCCAGCGTGGGCAGCGTGTCGGCTTCGACCTCACCGGCTTCCCAGACGCAATGCACGCCCTCGCTGACCGCGCACGACAGCAGCGCACGCAGCGCGCCGCGGTTGTCGAGCTGGCCTTCGCCGGCCAGCAGCAGTCCCTGCGGGAAGCGGCCCGCCAGCGCCGGCTCGACTTCGCCCACGCCCTTGCCGTCCAGCGCGCGCAGCCGCTGCGACACCAGTTCGGGCGGCGCTACCGCGCGCATGCGGCTGGTGAACAGCGACATCTCGGCGCGATCGCGCGCATGCCAGACCACCAGCGTGCCGTCTTCCTGGAAAAAGACCGGCTCGGTCAGCTCGGCCAGCCACGCGCGCCACAGGTCGACGCTGGCAATGCCGAGGTCGACGATGCGGCGTTCGGCAATGGCCGACTCCGCCAGTGGTGCCAGCATGGCCGCGGCCACGTAGGCGGCCGAACCCGCGCCGTCCGGCCCCGCGCGCTCCACCAGTGCCACGCGGGCACCGCTGCGCACCAGTTGCCAGGCAGCCAGGCGGCCGGCGAGTCCGGCCCCGAGGATGGCGACGTCAAACGACTGTACTGCTGTCATGAGGGATGTTGTGCCGGGGCATGGGCATGCGGGCATGCGGCCGCGCCGGCCTCCTTGTTGTCAGGGCCGCCGCGCGGGGCGCTGCGCGGCGGCGGAACATACGCGGGCACGGTTGCGACGCCATGCCCGTACTGCCGTGGCCTTACGAGTAGATCTTGCTGCCCTTCTTCAGGAACTCGATCGACTTCTCTTCCATGCCCTGCTGCGCGTCCTTGGGCAGCGACGCCGCGTAGTCGCGCACTTCCTGCGTGATCTTCATCGAGCAGAACTTCGGCCCGCACATCGAGCAGAAGTGGGCGATCTTGGCGCCTTCGGCCGGCAGCGTGGCGTCGTGGTACGAACGCGCGCGTTCCGGGTCCAGGCCCAGGTTGAACTGGTCTTCCCAGCGGAACTCGAAGCGCGCCTTGGACAGCGCGTTGTCGCGCAGCTGCGCGCCCGGCCAGCCCTTGGCAAGATCCGCGGCGTGGGCAGCGATCTTGTAGGTGATGATGCCTTCGCGCACGTCTTCCTTGTCCGGCAGGCCCAGGTGCTCCTTGGGCGTGACGTAGCACAGCATGGCCGTGCCCATCCAGCCGATATTGGCAGCGCCAATGCCGCTGGTGATGTGGTCGTAGCCGGGGGCGATGTCCGTCACCAGCGGTCCCAGGGTATAGAACGGCGCCTCGTAGCAATGCTTGAGTTCTTCGTCCATGTTGGCCTGGATGCGCTGCAGCGGCACGTGGCCCGGGCCTTCGATCATCACCTGCACGTCGTGCTTCCAGGCCTTGGCGGTCAGCTCGCCCAGCGTGCGCAGTTCGCCGAACTGGGCATCGTCGTTGGAATCGGCGATGCAACCCGGACGCAGGCCGTCGCCGAGGCTGAACGACACGTCGTAGGCCTTCATGATCTCGCAGATCTCGTCGAAGTGCGTGTACAGGAAGTTTTCCTTGTGGTGCGCCAGGCACCACTTGGCCATGATCGAACCGCCGCGCGAAACGATGCCCGTGACGCGGTCGGCGGTCAGCGGCACGTAGCGCAGCAGCACGCCGGCGTGGATGGTGAAGTAGTCGACGCCCTGCTCGGCCTGCTCGATCAGCGTGTCGCGGAACATCTCCCAGGTCAGGTCCTCGGCGATGCCGCCGGTCTTGTCCAGCGCCTGGTAGATCGGCACCGTGCCGATGGGCACCGGCGAGTTGCGCAGGATCCATTCACGGGTTTCGTGGATGTGCTTGCCGGTGGACAAGTCCATGATGGTGTCCGCGCCCCAGCGGATCGACCACACCATCTTTTCCACTTCCTCGGCCAGCGACGAGGTCACGGCGGAGTTGCCGAGGTTGCCGTTGATCTTGACGCGGAAATTGCGCCCGATCGCCATCGGCTCCAGCTCGGTGTGGTTGATGTTGGCGGGAATGATCGCGCGGCCCGAGGCGATTTCCTGGCGCACGAATTCCGGCGTCATGTCTTCCGGACGCAGCGGCAGGCCGGCGCCCAGCGCGTTGCCGGGGTGCTGGCGCAGCAGCGCCTTGTACTCGGGCTTGTCGTACAGCGCCTGCAGGTTCAGCGACTCGCGCAGCGCCACGTACTCCATTTCAGGCGTGATGATGCCCTTGCGCGCATAGTGCATCTGCGACACGTTGGCACCGGCCTTGGCCCGGCGCGGGTTGGTCAGCTGGGCAAAGCGCAGGTGCGCGGTGGCCGGGTCGTTGGCGCGGTCGCGGCCGTATTCCGACGACAGGCCCGAAAGAACTTCGGTGTCGCCGCGCTCGTCGATCCACTTGGCGCGCACCGCCGGCAGGCCGGCCTTCAGGTCGATATGCACGTCCGGATCGCTGTACGGGCCCGAGGTGTCGTACACCGGGATCGGCGGATTGGGCATGTCGCCCTTTTCCGTGCGCGTGGAAGTCTGCAGGATCGTGCGCAGCGGCACGCGGATATCCGGACGGCTGCCGGTCAGGTAGGTCTTGCTGGAAGCGGGGTAGGCAAATTTCTGGTCGAGATCGCTCTCGAGCGATTCGAAAGATGCAGCGGGGGCAGTACGGGCCATGGGTGTCGTCCTCTCTCTCTTGCGGGGTGGACGAAACCAGGAGCCCTGTGAGCGCTGCCTGCGGCGTGGTGGCCTGGGCGGCGAGTCCCGGAGGGACAAGAGGCTTGGTCTTGCTGAAACTTCCCACGCCGGTACTAACCGGATCGGGTTCTAAGGGACTCTCTCAGCCGCACGGCCCATCCGTACGGCACCCCTGTTTCATCCAACGGGGTGAATTTAAGCACAGAGCACCGGTGGGCGCCAGTGCCAGTTCCGCGTCGTTTGTGGTGCCACACCTGTGCGCAAAGGTATCGAATCGCGCATGCTGCATCGCAAAAGCCGCCACCAAGCGGACGACCATGCACTCAAACGCCTGTCACGTGCTCTACCATGCAAGAAAAACGGCAAGCATTGAACCGATCCAGGAGACACCCATCATGACCGACGCCGCCACGCACCGCGTCTTCAACCAGGTGCCGGACCTTGCGCACTACAACCTCTTCGGCTGCGATCCTTTCGTTCGCGCCGCGCTGGAACGCCTTGGTGGCGGCTGGCATGCCGATGCGCTGGGGCAGTTCGGCGCGCGGCTGGGCGAGCCGGAAGTGCAGCAATGGGCGGCCGACGCGAATCGCCATGCACCCGAACTGCACACGCACAGCCGCACCGGCGAGCGCATCGATTCGGTGGAATTCCACCCGAGCTGGCACGCGCTGCTGTCGCTGCTGCGCAGCCAGCAATTGCAGGCCCTGCCCTTCGCGCAGCCGCGCGCCGGCGCGTGGAGCGCGCGCACCGCGGGCTACTTCCTGCAGGCGCAGGTGGAATGCGGCTCGCTGTGCCCGACCACCATGACCCTTGCCAGCATCCCGGTGCTGCGCAAGGAAACCGCGCTCTTCGCCGAACTCGAACCCCGCCTGTACGCGAACGAGCACGATGCGCGCGACCTGCCCTGGCGCGACAAGACAGCAATCATGATCGGCATGGGCATGACGGAGAAACAGGGCGGCTCGGACGTGCGCGCCAACACCACCGTGGCGCGCGCCGTGCGCGGTGAAGGCCGTGGCGCGGAATATGCGCTGACCGGGCACAAGTGGTTCTTCTCGGCGCCGATGTGCGATGCGCACCTGGTGGTGGCGCGCATGGGCGCCGAAGACGGCCCGCTGTCGTGCTTCTTCGTGCCGCGCTTCCGCGACGACGGCAGCAAGAACCCGATCCAGATCCAGCGCCTGAAGGACAAGCTCGGCAACCGCTCCAACTCCAGCAGCGAAGTCGAGTTCCGCGACGCCACCGGCATCCTGATCGGCGAGGAAGGGCGCGGCATCCCCACCATCATCGAGATGGCGACCAACACACGGCTCGACTGCGTGATCGGCAGCTCGGCGATCCTGCGCGCGGCCTTCGTGCAGGCGCTGCACCATACCCGCCACCGCAGCGCCTTCGGCCGCCTGCTGGCCGACCAGCCGCTGATGCGCAACGTGCTGGCCGACCTGGCGCTGGAATCCGAAGCGGCCTCGCTGCTGATGATGGAACTGGGCCATGCCTTCGAGCAGGCCGAGGGCGACAACCCTGACCCGCTCGCCGCAGCGTGGAAGCGCGTGGTCACGCCCGCGGCCAAGTTCTGGATCTGCAAGCGCGCCATCGAGGCCACCGGCGAGGCGATGGAAGTCTGGGGCGGCAACGGCTACGTGGAAGAAAGCCCGATGGCGCGGCTGTACCGCGAAGCGCCGGTCAACTCGATCTGGGAGGGCTCGGGCAACATCATGTGCCTGGACGTGCTGCGGGCGATCCAGCGCAACCCCGACGACGGTTCGCGCCTGCTGCAGAACCTGCAGCGCCGCGCCGGCGGCCATCCCGCAGTGCGCGCTGAACTGGCGTCGCTGCAGGCGCTGCTGCACGAGGCGCCGGAGCATCTGGAAGCCAACGCGCGCCGCTTTGCGCAAGGATTGGTGCTGACCACGCAGGCGGCGCTGATGCTGGCGCATGCCGATGCGGAGAATGCGGAGCTATTCGTCGCCAGCCGCCTGGGGCGGCAGCATGGGCGCGTGTTCGGCACGTTGGATGCCGAGGCGGAGGCCCTGAAGCGGGTGGCTTCTCGCGGCTTCGAAGGCTAACCCTGCACGCGTTCCAGTCCCTGCCTCACGCCTCCATCGACTCCAGCGCGCGCAGCATCACCCGCGGCGCATAGCGGATCAGGTCATGCGCGCGCTCGCCGATCATGATCGCGGGCGCGTTGGTGTTGCCGCCGACCAGCGTCGGCATCACCGAGGCATCGACCACGCGCAGCCCCTCCACGCCGCGTACGCGCAACTGCGGATCGACCACCGCCATCGCGTCCATGCCCATGCGGCAAGTGCCGACAGGGTGATAGATCGAGTCGGCATGCGCGCGGATCATCTCGCGCACATCGGCATCGTCGCTGCCGTCGGCAAGCAGGTGCCCGGAGTACAGCTCGCGCCCGCCGAAGCTGGCCAGCTGCGGCTGCGCGAAGATCCGGCGCACGATGCGCACGCCGGCGACCATGTCGTCGAGATCGCGCACATCGCTGAGGTAGCGCGGGTCGATCAGCGGCGCCTCGCGGATATCGGCCGATGCCAGCCGCACCTCGCCGCGGCTGCGCGGACGCAGCACGCACACATGGCACGAATAGCCGTGGCCGAAGTTGAGCCGGCGCATGTGGTTGTCGGCCATGCCGACGACGAAATGCAGCTGCAGGTCGGCCTCGGCCAGTTCGGGGCGGCTGCGGACAAAGCCGCCGGCCTCGGCAAAGTTGCTCGACAGCATGCCGGTGCGCTCGCGCCGGTAGCGCAGGATTTCCGACAACAGGGTGATCAATCCGCTAAACGACACGCCGAACAACTCAGGCGCCGCCACGCGCTTGTGCAGGATGATGTCGAGATGGTCCTGCAGGTTGGCGCCCACGCCGGGCAGGTCGTGGACCACGTCGATACCCAGCTCGAGCAGCTGCGCCGCGGGCCCGACGCCCGACACCATCAGCAACTGCGGGGAGCCGAAGGAGCCGGCGCAGACGATCACGTCGCGTCGTGCGCGCAGCAGTTGCTGGCGTCCGTCACGCGTGACCAGCACGCCCGCCGCATGGCGGCCCTCGAAGACGATGCGCAGTGCCTGCGTGCCGGTCAGCACCTGCAGGCGCGCGCGCCCGCCGTTGCAGGCCTTGTCGCGCGCGTTGCCGCCGTGCAGGTAGGCGCGCGCCGCGTTCCAGCGCTCGCCGGCATGCTGCGTGACCTGGTACCAGCCCACGCCCTCCTGCTCTTCGCCGTTGAAGTCGTCGTTGCGGACAATGCCTGCCTGCTGCGCGGCCTCGATAAAGCGCTCGGCGAAGGGATTGGGCGTGCGCAGGTCCGACACATGAAGCGGGCCATTGCCGCCATGCAGCGGATCGTCGTCGCTGCCGGCGAGGCGTTCATTGCATTCCGAGCGGCGGAAATACGGCAGCACGTCGTCCCATGACCAGCCGTCGCAGCCGGCGGCGGCCCAGTCGTCGTAATCGGCGGGACGCCCGCGCGTGTAGACCATCGCGTTGATCGACGAGCTTCCCCCCAGGCCGCGGCCGCGCGGCTGGTAGCCACGGCGGCCGTTGAGTCCTGGCTGTGGCACGGTTTCGTAGGCGTAGTTGCGCGCGCCGGCGCGCGGCAGCATGGCGACGCATGCGGCGGGTGTGCGTACCAGCACATGGTGGTCGTGCTGGCCGGCTTCGACAAGGGCAATGGTGTCGTCCCCGCTGTCGGCCAGGCGTCCGGCCAGCGCACAGCCCGCCGATCCCGCGCCGACGATGACGTAGTCGTAGGTGGTTTCCATCTGTCTCCCCGCGTGTCCGCAGGCGGCGAGAGTCAGCCGGGCCAGCGGATGGCAAGCCGTGAAATTCAGTGTAGGCGCTAGCCTGAGCGGGGGTGAAGGGTTGCGGCGTGCCGGCGTTGTCGGCCAGGCGGGGTGGTTGAAATGCCGATGGGAACCAGGCCTCCATGGCCTCGGCCGGCATGCCGCTTTACCGTGCGGCGATTGTGGCGTGGTCCTGGGGCCGGCGATCGCCGCTGGCCTCCATGTGCTGCGCGCGGCAGCCGGCGCGCCATCCCGATGTCCGGAGGTGACGCGACCGCTGCGCTTCTGGCCTGCGGGTCAGGACACCAGCATCGGCCGCCCGAGCATGCGCGCCAGCACCGCCTCGGGTGAGTGGGTATGGTCGGAAATCGCCTGGGGATCGAGGTAGATGGTCTGCTCCATCATCGCGCGCCCGCGCATGGCGGCGTGCAGCAGCTGGTCGCTGAACACGATCCAGGTCGAACCGGGCGGGAAGTGGAACTCCTGCTGCGGCACGTCGCGCTGGTAGTCCAGGTCGGCCTTTGCCAGGTCGTGCAGCTGCAGCATGCGATGGTCGTATTCCGAGCGCTTGCGCTTGGTGATATGCAGCAGCTTCATCAACGCCGCCTGTCCCGGCCACATGCCGTGCGTCTTCGGCACGAACTTCTGCGCGAAATCGCCGAAGGGCTCGCCCACGCGCCACACCCGCGCCGCGGCCGGGTCGATGTTGTGGAACACGCGCAGCAGGCGCTTGCCCAGCATGGGGTTGGACGGGAAAGAATCGACGTGCAGGCGGGTGTCGTCCTTGCGCCAGCTGACCGGGCGACCGGCGATCTCGCTGGGGCGCAGCGAGGTGCCGGCGCGGGTCATGTGGGGGATGTATTCCGGGAACAGCGTGCGGATCAGCGACTCGCTGTTGTCGGCGTAGCGGCGGATCAGCGTGTAGAGGTCGGACAGGTCCTGCCGGGTGCCCTGCGCGCCGCGCACCTCGGTGTCGTTGGCGCGCAGGTTGATGTTCTTGGATTTGCCGTCGGAATAGCGGGCGTCCAGGAAACGTTCCTCGCCGGGTTCGAAGTGGAACTTCAGGTCAGGGAAGTACAGCACGGCGCCCTGCTCCAGCTCGCGGCGCAGCGTGGCGCGAACCTCGGCCGACACCTGCGGGGCCCAGTCGGTGTAGGGCTGCGGGCGGATCAGGTCGAGATTGCCTCCGGCCGCGGAACGGGCCGGCGCGGTGGCAGTGGAAATGGCTGATGCTGCGGGCATGGCAATCCTCTGGGGACGGGCCCCCGTGAAGGAATTTTATGGTGATGGGATTTTACTACCTGGTTGTTTGGGTGGCGATTGGGGCGCAGGGGTGGGGTTTTCTTGCATGGTGGAGTTCTGGCCTGGTGACAGGCTGTCGGCTGTTTTAGCGTCTGCTATCGCTGTTGGTGACATGCTGTCGGCTGTTGAACCGCCTGGTTCCGCCCTCCTGGGCGGGTCACTTTTTGTCCGAGCGACAAAAAGTAACCAAAAAGCGCGTTTACGGCCCTGCGGGCGGCCACTCTTATGGTAGTGGGCGGGGCTTTCGTACGGGGCTTTGCTTCGTTGCAGGGCAGGACTGCCTGACGCCGTGGTGCGCCGCGGTGGCCTGGGATTAAAGCGATGTTTGAACTAGCCCAGAGCTGGGCGTGGCCCCTGCTGCTGGCGGCATGGTAGGAACGCCTACGGCTGCGCTGCGCGCCGGCCCTAAGGGCAGGGCTGCCGCCCACGTCCTCGCCCCGGCTTCGGGCGCGGCGTCTTTCACAACGGCGCTGTGGGAGCGCAGCGACGCACTCCGTGCTCGAACCCCCGACCTATACAGAGCGCGCGCAGCGCAGCCGTAGGCGTCCCCGCGTTGACACCGGCAGCAGGCGGCCTACGCCCTGCATGGGGATCGTCCAATAGTGGGTCGACGCAGCCACGATCCCAAACTCACCTGGCGTAGCAGGTCCGAACCACTTGCCACATCGAACGGCAATCACCACCGCCCGACCCACCCACGCCGCCAAATTGCTAGCCAGCCGCTCAGGCGACGCGTTTTTTGGTTACTTTTTGTCGCTCGGACAAAAAGTGACCCGCCCAGGAGGGCGGAACCAGGCGGTTCAACGGCCGACAGCATGTCATCAACACCGACAGCGGGCGCTTAAACAGCCAACAGCATGTCACGATGCATCGACCGACCACCAAAAACAAAAAACCCCACCAACCCTAACGGGCCAGCAGGGCTTGCCGAAGTCAGAAGCGCCGGAGTCCAGCGTCCGGACTCCGAAGTACCACTTACAGCCCAGCAGCAGCTCGCAAAGCAGCCGCCTTATCCGTAGCTTCCCACGAGAATTCCGGCTCTTCGCGGCCAAAGTGGCCATAGGCGGCAGTCTTCTCATAGATCGGACGCAGCAGATCCAGCATCTGCACGATGCCCTTCGGCCGCAGGTCAAAATGCTCCTGCACCAGCTCGGCAATCTTGGCGTCCGGGATCTTGCCGGTGCCTTCGGTGTAGACCGTCACGTTGATCGGACGCGCCACGCCGATGGCATAGCTCACCTGCACCTGGCACTGGCGCGCCAGGCCCGAGGCCACCACGTTCTTCGCCACGTAGCGCGCCGCGTAGGCAGCCGAACGATCCACCTTGGACGGATCCTTGCCCGAAAATGCACCGCCACCATGCGGCGAAGCGCCACCATAGGTATCGACAATGATCTTGCGCCCGGTCAGGCCGCAGTCGCCCTGCGGGCCGCCGATCACGAAACGCCCGGTCGGATTCACCAGATACTTGGTTTCCTTCAGCATCTCGGCCGGCAGCACCGGCTTGATGATCTCTTCGATCACGGCTTCGCGAATCTGCGCCTGGGTGATATCCGGCGAATGCTGCGTCGACAGCACCACGGTATCCACGCTGTGCGGCTTGCCGTCGACATAGCGCACAGTCACCTGCGACTTGGCGTCCGGACGCAGCCAGGGCAGGCGGCCGTCGCGGCGCAGCAGCGACTGGCGTTCAACCAGGCGGTGCGCATAATAAATCGGGAAAGGCATCAGTTCCGGCGTCTCATCGCACGCGTAGCCGAACATCAGGCCCTGGTCGCCGGCACCCTGGTTCAGGTAGTCGTCAGAGGCACGGTCCACGCCCTGGGCGATGTCCGGGGACTGCTTGTCATAGGCCACCAGCACGGCGCAGCCCTTGTAGTCGATGCCGTATTCGGTGTTGTCGTAGCCGATGCGCTTGATCGTGTCGCGCGCGATCTGGATGTAGTCGACGTTGGCGGTCGTGGTGATTTCCCCTGCCAGCACCACCAGCCCCGTGTTGCAAAGCGTCTCGGCAGCCACACGCGCGTACTTGTCCTGCGCCAGGATGGCGTCCAGGACGGCGTCGGAAATCTGGTCGGCGACCTTGTCGGGATGGCCTTCGGAAACCGATTCCGAAGTAAAAAGGAAGTCGTTTGCCACGAACTTATTCTCCAGGTTGGCTATTGCGTGCCACCCGGTCGGGTTCATGGCGGCGACGCTTTAGCGGTATTTAAGGCAGCCCGGTTAGAGCCGCATCGCCCCGCAAGTTGTCAGTTAACTCGGCGATACACGCTATTATACGCGCCTGCCGGGCTCGTTGCAGCGCGCCAAAGGCGCCGACGCAACACGCTGCCGCCACGGCATGCCGTTTGCCCGGATTACGGCAAGTCGGCGCGGAACTGAATACCGCGCCGAAAAAACGCCGGTTTTGACCTGTTGCAGCCCGGACTGCAAGCCACGCCCGATGACCTTTCTTTTCTGGCTGATCTCCCGTTTCCCGCTGCGCGTACTGCATGCCGCAGGCGGCGCGCTTGGACTACTCGCAGCACGGCTGCCCGGCCGCTACGGCCAGCGCCTGAGTGAAAATTTCCGCCTGGCGTTCCCTGACGCCACGCAAGAGATGCTCGATGAAGCCGCCCGCTCCGCCGGGCGCATGATGATCGAGATGCCCTATTTCTGGAGCCGCAAGAAGATTGGCGCGCGGCTGTATGGCTTCGACGACTACATGTGGCCGGCACTGGAACAGCTGCAGGCCCGCGGCAAGGGCCTGATCATCCTGACGCCCCACCTGGGTTGCTTTGAAGTGCTGCCGCAGTCCCACGCGCTGGTGCGCCCGGTCACGGCACTGTTCAAGCCGCCACACCAGCCCTGGCTGCGCGACTGGATCGAAAAGATGCGCACCCGGCCCAATATGCACATGGCGCCGGCCACGCCGCGCGGCGTGCGCATGCTGGTCAAGGCGCTCAAGCGAGGCCAGGCGGTGGGTATCCTGCCGGACCAGGTACCCAGCGGCGGCGAGGGCAACTGGGCGCCGTTCTTCGGCAAGCCGGCCTACACGATGGCGCTGGTACACCGGCTGCAGCAGCTGACCGGCGCGCCGGTGGTCGCGGTCTTTGCGGAGCGGCTGCCGAAGGGCGCGGGTTATCGCGCGCACCTGCACGTGCTCAACGAGGGCGCCATGCTGCCGGATGACCCTGCCGAAGCGGCCGCGGTGATCAACCAGGCCGTCGAGACCCTGGTAAGGCTGTGTCCCACCCAGTACCTGTGGGGATACAGCCGCTACAAGGGACCCGCAGCAGCCCCCAGCCGCAGCACCGAGCCGAGCACCGACCAATCGATGTCATGAGCCGCGTGTTCACCTGGCTCGGCATCGGCCTGCTGACGGTGCTGGGCAAGCTGCCATATCCGTTCGTCGCCCGCTTCGGCGAAGGGCTGGGCAGCCTGCTCTACCTGGTTCCCGGCGAACGCCGCCGCGTGGTGCAGGCCAACCTGCGCCTGTGCTTTCCGGACAAGACCGAGGCCGAGATCGACGAACTGGCGCGCCAGAGCTTCCGCACCCTGTTCCGCAGCTTTGCCGAGCGCGGCATCTTCTGGACCGGCAACGAAGCGCAGATGCGCCGCTGGGTCCAGATCGACGACCAGGCCGACCTGGTGTCGCTGGACGGCACGCCGCACATCCTGGTCACGCTGCACCTGTCGGGCGTCGAGGCCGGCGCGATCCGGCTGACCATCCACCTGCGCGAGCACGTGGGGCGTTCCGGCGCCTCGCTGTACACCAGGCAGAAGAACGACCTGTTCGATGGCTTCCTCAAGCACGCGCGCGGCCGCTTCGGCGCCAACATGATTTCGCGCAACGACAGCGCGCGCGATATCCTGCGCTGCCTGAAGAAGGGCGAAGCGCTGCAGCTGATCGCCGACATGGACTTCGGCGAACGCGATTCGGAATTCGTGCCGTTCTTTGGCGTGCAGGCGATGACGCTGACCTCGGTGTCGCGGCTGGCGCGCCTGACCGGCGCCAAGGTGGTGCCGATCTACACCGAGATGCTGCCCGACTACCAGGGCTACGTGCTGCGCATCCTGCCTGCCTGGGACAACTACCCCGGAGAAAGCGTCACCGACGACACGCGCCGCATGAACGCCTTCTTCGAGGACTGCATCCGCCCGCGCGTGCATGAGTACTACTGGGTGCACAAGCGCTTCAAGCACCGCCTGCCGGGCGAACCCGATATCTACTGAGCGCCGGCCGAGGGCGGCAGCAATTCGCGCGGCCCGCGGCTACAATCCCCACCATGAAACTCCAGTTCACCAAGATGCATGGCGCCGGCAACGACTTTGTCGTGCTCGACGGCATCCACCAGCAGATCGACCTGACCCCCGCGCAGTGGCGCGCGCTCGCCAGCCGGCATTTCGGCGTGGGCGCCGACCAGATGCTGGTGGTCGAGAAACCGTCGCGCGGCGATGTCGACTTCCGCTACCGCATCTTCAATGCCGACGGCAGCGAGGTCGAGCATTGCGGCAACGGCGCGCGCTGCTTCGTGCGTTTTGTCAGCGACAAGGGCATGACCGACAAGCGCTCGGTGCGCGTGGAGGTGATGAAGGGCGTGATTACGCTGACGCTGCAGGACGACGGCCAGGTCACCGTCGACATGGGCGCGCCCGAGCTGGAACCAGCCCAGGTGCCGTTTCGTGCCGAGGGCCTGCCGACCCGGGCGGAAGGCGTGGATACGGCCTACGGCCTGGAGGTCAATGGCCGCACCGCCTGGATCTCGGCCGTGTCGATGGGCAACCCGCACGCGGTGCAGGTGGTCGAAGACGTCGAGAACTTCCCGGTGCTGCAGGACGGCCCGGTGATCGAGCAGCACGCCAGCTTCCCCAACCGCGTCAATGCCGGCTTCATGCAGGTGCAGGACCGCAACACCATCCGCCTGCGCGTCTACGAGCGCGGCGCCGGCGAGACGCTGGCCTGCGGCACCGGCGCCTGCGCGGCCGTGGTCGCCGGCATCCGGCGCGGCCTGCTGGATTCGCCGGTCAGGGTGCATACCCACGGCGGCGACCTGAGCATTGCCTGGGACGGCGGCGCCGAACCGGTGCGCATGACCGGCCCGGCGACCACGGTGTTCGAAGGCACCATTGACCTGGCGACCCTGCCGGCCTGACCATAGGGGCAGCGCGCCCCACGACACCGCCCGCATCCATTCCGGCCCACGCGGGGCGCCCATTCCCTGATCTTGCAGGTCATACCGATGGAGCGCCCATGCCGCTGGACGATTTCCGCATCACGACGGGCAAGCGATTCCGCCTTGCCGACTTCCCCCCCGGCAGCAAGCCGCTGTCAAGCGGCAACAAGGCCGAGGACCTGGCCCGCATCGCCGAACTGGGCGAGGGCCTGGACGCACAACAGGACATCTTCTACGCCGAACACCGCCGCAAACTGCTGGTCGTGCTGCAAGGCATGGACACCAGCGGCAAGGACGGAACGGTGCGCGGCGTGTTCCGCAGCTTCGATCCGCTCGGCATCCGCGTGGTCGGCTTCAAGGCGCCTACGCCCATTGAACTGGCGCGCGACTACCTGTGGCGCATCCACCTTCAGGTGCCCAGGGCCGGCGAGATCGTGGTGTTCAACCGCAGCCACTATGAAGACGTGCTGGTCACGCGCGTGCATGGCTGGATCGACAATACCGAAACCGAACGGCGCTTCCGCCAGATCCGGGACTTCGAGGCAATGCTGACCGAGACCGGCACCACCATTGTCAAATGCTTCCTGCATATTTCGCGCGACGAGCAGAAGGCGCGGCTGGAGGCGCGGCTGGCAGACCCGGAAAAGCACTGGAAATTCGACACCGGCGACCTCGCCGAGCGCAAGTACTGGAAGGCCTACATGGATGCGTACGAGGCCGCGATCATGGCGACCAGCACGCCGGAATGCCCGTGGTACGTGGTGCCGGCCGATTCCAAGACGCACCGCAACCTGATGGTGGCGGAGATCCTGACGCAGGTGTTCGAGGACCTGAAGCCCGCCTACCCGCCGCCCAAGCCGGAACTGGCGAACGTCAAGGTCGAGTAGCGCGCCTGGCCGACGGATGGCGGCCGGGCTCAGCCGCCGTTGCCGCGATGCACGTCGTGCGTGACGAACGGGTGCTCGCGGCTGGGCATGGCCAGCCAGTGCGGATGGCGCAGCGTCTGGCGGATATCGTCCAGGCCGCTGCTCCAGTGCTCGTTCATGGTCAGCAGGCCGAACTGGTAGTCCTTGGCCAGGTTCTCGAATGACTTGTCGCGGTAGATCAGCTGGATCACGTTGCGGCGCGCGTCGCAGGCCTGCTCGGCGGCGCGGCGGTACCACTCGCTGTTGCGCTTGGACTGCGGCACCAGCGCCATCACTTCGTTGAGCATGCGGCGCATGTTCTGCTGCTCGCGCATGTAGTCGGTGATGGCCCGGGTGCGGCTGGAATACTGGATGTCCTTCTGCCGCTCGGCGACGTCGACCAGATCGTGCGGCAGCTTGCCGCGCGCGCTCCACAGGTCGACCTGGAAGATCAGCGCGTCGCGACGCGGCTGCGCGGTCAGCACCTCGGCCAGCGGGGTGTTGGAGACCAGGCCGCCATCCCAATAGTACTCACCGTCGATCTCCACCGCCGGAAAGCCCGGCGGCAGCGCGCCCGAGGCCATGAAATGCTCGGGGCAGAGCTTGTCGCGGGTGTTGTCGAAGTAGGCGAAATTGCCGGTGCGTACATTGACCGCGCCTACCGAGACCCGCATCAGGTCGGGGCGATGGTTGATCAGGTCGAAGTCGGCGAAGCGCTCCAGCGTCGCCTTCAGCGGCGAGGTGTCGTAGAAGCTGGCGCGAGTGGGATCGGCAAAGCGCGTCACCAGCTCCGGCCAGCTGCGCGGCTGGAAGAAACCGCGCTGGCCTTCGACCATCGCGCGCGCTGCGTGCAGGCCATCGAACCAGATGCGCAGCGGCTCGGGCCAGCTCTCGGCGCTATCGGTCAGCCAGGTGGGCGACAGGCTGGGCAGCCACGGCTGCGCGCAGATGTGTTCCCAGAACGCGCGCAGTTGTTCGATGCGGCGCTCCGGCGGATTGCCGGCGATCACCGCGGCATTGAGCGCGCCGATGGAAATGCCCGCGACCCAGTTCGGGTAGATGCCGCCTTCGGCCAGGCCCTGGTACACGCCGGCCTGGTAGGCGCCGAGCGCACCGCCGCCCTGCAGCACCAGCGCGCGCACGGCGTAGGCTTCATGCGGCGGCCGGTCGGGCGCCTTCGCGTCCTGGCGCACCGGCTTGCGCGGGCGCACCTGCGCGCCGCGCTCGGCGAGCGAATCGCCGTTGCCGTTGCCGTTGCCGATGGCCTTTGCCGCTTCCCGTTCCGTCTCCTTCGCTGCTGCCGATGCCGGTTGCCGCCCTGCCCGTTCCTGCCGCTCTTTTGCCGCCACGCCACGCCCCCTGCCGAATGGATACTCCGCCTGCCCTGGATCGTTGCAGCGCCCGGCGCGTCAGCGCGCGCGGGCGCAAGGCGCCGTCAGACGCCGTAGCGCTGGCGGTAGGCCGACACGGCCTCGCGCGAAGTTGCCAGCGACTGGTCCTGCGACGCGTCGAGGTAGGCCAGCAGGTCCTTCAGGCTGGCGATCGCGATCACGGGGATGCCGAATTCGCGCTGCACGTCCTGCACTGCCGAATGCGTGCCGACTTGCTCGGCCGTCCCGCTCTTCTCCATGCGGTCCAGCGCGATCAGCACCGCGGCCGGCTCGGCGCCGGCGGCGCGGATCAGGTTGACCGATTCGCGCACCGAGGTGCCGGCGGAAATGACGTCGTCGACGATGACGACCTTGCCCTGCAGCCTGGCGCCGACCAGCGTGCCGCCTTCGCCATGGTCCTTGGCTTCCTTGCGGTTGTAGGCGAAGCCGACGTCACGTCCCATGCCCGCCAGCGCCACCGCGGTTGCCGAGGCCAGCGTGATGCCCTTGTAGGCCGGCCCGAACAGCACGTCGAACTGCACGCCCGAGGCCAGCAGGGTTTTCGCATAGAATTGCGCCACCTCGCCGAGCATCGCGCCCTGGTTGAACAGGCCTGCATTGAAGAAGTAAGGCGACTTGCGGCCGGCCTTTGTGACGAATTCGCCAAACGACAGGACGCCGGCATCGAGCGCAAAGCGGATGAAGGTCTGGCTCAGGTCGGTACCCTGCATGCCCTCGGACAAGGCGGCCGGCGTGTTCTGCTGCGTCATCATTTCTCTCTGAATTCAAAATTTCCCCGAATGTTACGGATTATCAGCGCCAACCTCAACGGCATCCGCTCCGCGTCCAAGAAGGGCTTTTTCGACTGGATGGGCAAGCAGGACGCGGACATGGTCTGCGTGCAGGAACTGAAGGCCCAGGCGGCCGACATGACCGAAGCGTTCCTGGCGCCACATGGCTACCATGGCTTCTTCCACTATGCGGAGAAGAAAGGCTACAGCGGCGTGGGCCTGTACACCCGACACAAGCCTGAGCGTGTCATCACCGGGTTCGGCAACAGCGAGTTCGATGGCGAAGGCCGCTATGTGGAAGTGCAGTACCCGCACCTCGCGGTGATCTCGGTGTACGTGCCGTCCGGTTCGAGCGGCGAGGAACGCCAGCTCGCCAAGTTCCGCTTCATGGAGGCCTTCCTGCCCCACCTGCTGCAGCTGAAGGCCAGCGGGCGCGAGATCGTGCTATGCGGTGACGTCAACATCGCGCACAAGGAAATCGACATCAGGAACTGGAAGGGCAACCTGAAGAACTCGGGCTTCCTGCCGGAAGAACGCGCCTGGATCGGCGAGTTGTTCGATGTTCACGGCTACGTGGATGTGTTCCGCAAGCTCGACCCGCGTCCGGACCAGTACACGTGGTGGAGCAACCGCGGGCAGGCTTACGCCAAGAACGTGGGGTGGCGTATCGATTACCACCTGGCGACGCCAAAGATCGCCGACACCGCGCAGCTGTGCTCGATCTACAAGGACGAGAAGTTCAGCGACCACGCGCCGCTGTCAATCGACTACGACTTTCCGCTCTGAGCGCGGCGAGCAGGCCGCCCGGACCTGCACGAGCAGTGCCGGGTGGCGGTCGAGCAACTTCAGCAGCATTGACACCGCCGCCGAAGATCCCGGCGGCTTTGCGCTGATCCAGAGGCAGATCGCAATAATCCAATCGGTACAAACCCCTGCGACCGACCCCCATCCCCGCTACAATGCAGGTTCTCCCCTGCCCGGCAGGAGATGTTCCGCATTCACGCGCGCATTCACGCGTTTTCTCCGCGTATCCCCGCATTTCATAGAGCGAGTCCGCCATGGTTTTCAAAGTGTTCGTCGATGGTCAGGAAGGCACGACCGGTCTCCGGCTGCTTGACTATCTTTCCGGTCGTTCCGACGTGGAACTGCTGCGCATTGCCGATGACAAGCGCAAGGATCCGGCCGAGCGAGCACGCTTCCTGAACGCCGCCGACGTCGCCTTCCTGTGCCTGCCGGACGTGGCTTCGCGCGAGGCGGTATCGCTGGTGACCAACCCGAATACTTGCGTGATCGACGCCAGCACGGCGTTCCGCACCACCGACAGCTGGGCCTATGGCCTGCCGGAGCTGGTGCGCGGCCAGCGCGAGAAGATCCGCGCCAGCAAGCGCATCGCGGTGCCGGGGTGCCACGCCAGCGCCTTCGTGCTGGCCGTGCGTCCGCTGGTGGATGCCGGCGTGATGCCGCGCGACTACCCGGTGTCGGCGTTCTCGCTGACCGGCTACAGCGGCGGCGGCAAGAAGATGATTGCCGACTTCGAGGCCGGCGGTAACCCGAAGCTGCACAGCCCGCGCAAGTACGCACTGGGGCTGCAGCACAAGCACCTGCCCGAGATGCGGGTGCAGGGCGGCCTGTCGTCGGACCCGATCTTCAACCCGATCGTCGGCAATTTCCTGAAGGGCCTGGCGGTGACGGTGCCGGTGTTCGCGGATCGCCTGGCGCGCAAGGTGAGCCCCGAGCAGATCGTCGACATCTACCGCAAGCACTATGAAGGCGAGCAGTTCGTGCGCGTGATGCCTTACAACAGCGACGACAACCTCGACGACGGTTTCTTCGATGTGCAGGCCAACAATGACACCAACCGTGTCGACCTGTTCGTGTTCGGCACGCCCGAGCGCCTGAACCTGGTCGCGCGCCTGGACAACCTGGGCAAGGGCGCGGCCGGCGCGGCGGTGCAATGCATGAACGTGCATGTCGGCGCCGACGAGGCCACCGGGCTGCAGGCCTGATAAAGCTGCTTCCTAAACACAAGAAAGCCGGCACTGCCGGCTTTTTTGTTGGCTGACGGCGGGCGCGGCTTACGGGCGCGGCTTACGGGCGCGGCTTACGGGCGCGGCTTACACGCGCTGCAGCGCCCGTAACGCATCCACCAGTCCCGCACCCTGGAAGGCGCGCTCGCGCCCAAGATCCGTGGCCGCGTCGCACAGGATGGCCTTGACGCTCTCTGGCTGGCCCATCAGCTCATTGTTGCGCGACAGCAGCAGCGCGGCCACGCCGGACACATGCGGCGCCGCCATGCTGGTGCCGTCCATCGACGCCAGCGTGCCACCGGGCACGGTGGAGGTGATCTTCTCCCCGGGGGCGACGAGGTCGGGCTTGATGCGGCCATCGCCGGTGGGACCGTGGCTGGAAAAGTAAGAGATGCCGTAGCGGTAAGGATCGGTACGATGGGTCGCGCCCACCGTGATCACGGCGCGCGCGTTGCCAGGATCGGTGATGGTCTGGCCGCGAAAGCCCGCCCCCATGTGCGCAGCCGCGAATGCCTCGTCGTAGCCGTAGTTGCCCGCCGCTGCCACCACGATCACGCCGTTTGCCACCAGCCGGTCGCACTCGACGCAGACCGGCGTGCTGCCGCAGGCGTAGTTGCGCACGTCATGGCGCAGCGCCACGCTGAGGTTGACGCCATGCACGGTTTGCCGGTCGCGGCTCTGGTTGAGCCACCGCACGTATTGCAGCGCGCCCAGGATGCCGAACTCGTCGCCCCTGCCCTGCGCATCGAAGATGCGCAGATCCAGTAGTTCGATGCGCGGGCAGATGCCGCTGACGTCGCCAGCTTCGGCGAGTTCGGGCGGCAGCGGCATGGGGTCGGGGCGCGCCAGATACGCCGACGACGGCCAGCCCGCGCCGATGATGCCAGCCACATGCGTGCCGTGGCTGCCGCCCGGCGGCACGTACTGCGCGGGGTCTTCCTGGCTGATTTCCAGCAGCGGCTCGATCACGGACCAGTCGATGATGCGCCCGTTGGCCAGGTCGTCGGCGATCGCCGCGATGCGCTCCCTGAGCTCGGCCTCGCCGGGACCGCGCTTGCCCTTGGGCATGGGCGGCAGGCGGCCGCTTGTGATGGCCGACAGGCGGGTGAAATCCAGCGTCCTGACCACGCGTGACAGGCGCGGCGCGATCAGGCCGTCGCGGACCGGCAACGGTCCTTCCAGTCTGGCGGGATCGAAGAAAGCCGGATGGCGCGCATCGATGCCGGAATCGATCACCGCCCAGCGCACGCCCTGACCGCCGGTATCGAACACGCGGATGGCGGCATCCGCTTTCACGGTCTTGCGCGAGGCAAACACCGCGTGCTCGGCCGGGCGGTTGACGGAGATGCGCCATAGCGGCGCCGCGGCCGCAGCGGCAACACCCTCCAACGCTCCCGACGCCTCGGCCAATGCCGTTGGTAGCGCCGCATGGTCGTCCTGCAGGCAGGCCCACAAGGTTTCGAGCACCTGTCGGCTGGCCTGCGCGACGCGCCGGGTCAGGCCACCGGGCGGGAAGCTGTCGTCGTCCAGCCCCAGCAGCGTCAGCGCGACGTACTGCGCGGCAACATTGACCAACTGCCCCAGCGCCTGGCCAGCCGGTGCCGCGATCCCGCCGAAGCGCGTCCGCGACGCCGTGTAGCCGATATCCTTGAACTTCGCCAGCGCCGCCTCGCTGCCGACATGTGCCAGCACCGACTCGCCCAGCCAGCGCACAAAGGCATCGCCGGTCAGGCTGTGCTCGAGCGCGTGGCGGGCGGCGGCCGACCACCTGACGCCGGCCATCGGCAGCCGAACCTGCCGGTGCCACCAGGCCGTCAGCGGCAGCAGCCGGAGCATGTCGAAGAAATCGATTTGCGCCAGCAGGTACGATTCATTGGCCGCTAGAAAGCGCTGGCCGGTTGCAGCCGATGCCGGCTCGGCCAGCGCCGGCAGGCGCCGCAGAACCGCCGTGCGCAGGGCGGCAATGCCGGCGGCGTGGTGCGGGGTCAGCAACAGCCCGCGCGGCACCTCGAACGATTCTCCCGACGCATACAGCAGCCAGACTTCCGAGCTGACCGGCAGGTCGCTGGTAAAGCGGTCGGGCTCGGCCTCGCAGCCCGCGAAGATCAGCATATAGGCGGCCCGTTGCTCCGACGGGCTCATGCGGTTCAGGTTCATGCGGGTTCCCCTTCCCCAGACGGTTGTCGCATTGTCCTTCGATCCGGTGGCCGCCCTGGTTACTGTCGCCAGGCGCAGGCGCCAGGAGCAGCGGCTAGCGCTTCAGCGGCTTGCTTCGGTCGTCGTCGCCCGCGTCGACCGGCGCATCGCCCAGTCCCGCCATATTGGCGCGGTACGGCGGCAGCCTGTCGACCGGGGTATTGATCGCGCGTGCGTAAAGCGGCAGCACCTCGGGCATGTGCTTTTCCAGGTCGGCAATGCGGCTGCGCCCGGACGGGTGCGTCGACAGGAATTCAGTGCCCGATTGCGACATCTTGCCCATCTTCTGCCACAGCGACACCGCGGCGCGCGGATCGAAGCCGGCGCGCGCGGCGATATCCATGCCAATCAGGTCGGCCTCGGTCTCGTCGGCGCGCGAGAAGCGCAGCGTCAGCAGGTGTGCGCCGGTGCCGAGCGCCATGTTGCCGAGGTTGCCGAAGCCGAACAGCTGCGAAATCACATTGGCGCCGAGATTGGTGATCTCGGACTTGGCCGCGCGCTCGCGCGCATGCTCCTGCAGCGCGTGCGCGATCTCGTGGCCCATCACCATCGCGATCTCGTCGTCGGTCAGTTTGAGCTGGTCGAGCAGGCCGGTGTAGATCGCGATCTTGCCTCCCGGCATGCAGAACGCATTGACCTGCTTCGAGCCGATCAGGTTGATCTCCCAAGGCCAGTTGCGCGCGCGTTCGTTCCAGCGCACGGTCTGCGGCAGCAGCCGCTTGCCGATCGCGCGCAGCCGCCTGAGCTGCGGGTTGTCGTCGCTGGCCAGCGCGCGCTTGGCGATGGCTTCCTGCTTGAGCTGCTCGTACTCCTGCGCGGCCTGCTGCTCGATCGCCTCGGCCGGCACGATGTTGCGCACGGCCGAGCCGCCGCGCTGGATCTTGATGCCGCCCGGTTCGGCTTCCTGCGCCTGGGCGGGCACCCCCGACCAGACCAGCAACGCCGCCGCCAGCGCGAGTGCGCGGGCAAGCCGGACACGAATCGGACGCTGGACACGATGCTGGGGGCGGAGCATTTGCGGTTCCTCGGGCGCAGTGGAGGGATCGTAGCGGCGGACCGGAGCGATCCGCGGCAACGCCGCCGCAGCGCAAGTGGCGGGGCGGCAAACAGGTGATGCAATAATACACGGCGCCCGCGCAGCCGCGCGGCGCTCCACCCCCCGCGCATCCATGACTTTCCAGGCCTACCTCGACATCTTCCGCAACCGCCGCATCGGCGCCATGCTGACCCTGGGCTTCGCTTCCGGGCTGCCGCTGGCGCTGACCTCCGGCACGCTGCAGGCCTGGATGACGGTCGAGGGCCTGGATATCAAGACCATCGGCTTTTTCTCGCTGGTAGGCCAGGCCTATATCTTCAAGTTCCTGTGGGCGCCGCTGATGGACCGCTACACGCCGCCGCTGCTGGGCCGGCGCCGCGGCTGGCTGCTGGTGACGCAGCTGGGGCTGGTGGCGGGCATCGCCGCGATGGCATTCTGCCCCCCGCGCGAGGCGTTGTGGACGCTGGCGGCACTGGCCACGCTGGTGGCCTTCCTGTCGGCCTCGCAGGACATTGTCTTCGACGCCTACAGCACCGACGTGCTGCGCCCGGCCGAGCGCGGCGCCGGCGCGGCGGTCAAGGTGCTGGGCTACCGGCTGGCGATGCTGGTCTCCGGCGGCCTGGCGCTGTGGCTGGCTGACCGCGTGCTGGGCTGGCAGCAGACTTACCTGCTGATGGCGGCGCTGATGGCCGTGGGCATCCTCACGCTGCTGTGGGCGCCCGAGCCCGACGTGCCCTCGCGCGCGCCACGCTCGCTGGAGGAGGCGGTGCTCGGCCCGCTGCGCGATTTCTTCGCGCGGCCAGGCGCGTGGTGGCTGCTGCTGCTGATCGTGCTGTACAAGCTGGGCGACGCCTTTGCCGGCAGCCTGTCGACCACCTTCCTGATCCGCGGCGTGGGTTTCTCGGCGGGCGAGGTGGGCATCGTGAACAAGACGCTGGGGCTGGCAGCGACCATCATCGGCGCGCTGTTCGGCGGCACGCTGATGGTGCGGCTGGGGCTGTACCGTTCGCTGATGGTATTCGGCGTGCTGCAGGCGGTATCGAACCTGGGCTACTGGATCCTCGCCGTGACGCCGCCGCACCTGTGGACCATGGGCGCGACCATCGCGGTGGAAAACCTGTGCGGCGGCATGGGCACCGCGGCCTTCGTGGCGCTGCTGATGACGCTGTGCAACCGCTCGTTCTCGGCCACGCAGTACGCGCTGCTGTCGGCGCTGGCGTCGGTGGGCCGGGTCTATGTGGGGCCGACCTCGGGCTATATGGTCGAGGCCTGGGGCTGGGCGCCGTTCTACCTTGGCACCGTGGTGGTGGCGCTGCCCGGCGTGATGCTGCTCTGGGCCATGCGCAATACCGTGCACCGCTACGAGGCCCAGGCGCGCGAAGCGATCGCCTGAGCCCGCCCCTTCTTATTCCTTGTAGTAGACGATCTGGTGCGAGCTGGCCAGCAACTGGCCAGCCGGGCTCCACAGTTGCGCGCGCTGGTCGAAGTACCCCTGCTGGAACACCTGCGCCTGCGCGCTCGCCAGCACGTGGCTGTCGCCCAGCGCCGCCAGCGTGGGCGCATCGGCGTGGAAATACGTGGTCATCGACACCGTGCCGGCCGGCACGAAGCCCGCGCGCTTGAGGAAGATGCGCGGATAGAAGCTGTCCGCCCATGACGCCAACGCGGCAAAGTCCGGCGTGCGCGCCGGCGCATCGCGCAGCCAGAACTGGGTCAGGCTGTCGGGGTGCTCGGTGCCGGCCTCGGCGGTCGGCTTGGCGCCGCGCACCGGGCGCATGTCATAGGACTTGAGCCAGCGCACCGGCGCGAAGCCGCCCATCGCCGGCAGCGTGTCCGCGGCCGGCACCTCGGGCATCACCGCCTCGCCGCAGGCCCAGGTCTCTCGGCGCACCGCGAACACCGCGGTGGCTGTGGTGGCCACGGAATCGCCCTGGCGCAGCGTCAGGTTCCAGTGCTGGGTCGAGCGGTTGGTCCGCACCGGCAGTGCCTCGATCTCGAACGGGCCTTCGGCGATCGGGCCGGCAAAGTTGACCGACAGCGCGATCGGGTCGCCCAGCCGCTGCGGGTGCAGCAGCGCCGCCTGCAGCAGCGTGGCGGCGGTGATGCCGCCGAACGGGCCGATCATGTTCCAGTAGGCCGGCGTGGTGCGGCCCAGGAAACGGTTCTCGCCAGCGGCCTCCAGGGCGATGGCCTCGTCGAACGCATGCAGCGCGACGGGAGCGGTGGCGGACAGGGAAGCGGCGGAAGCAGTCATGGCGAGGGCGCAAATAGAACGGTCGTTCGATAGCTGCCTACACTAACCGTAGTCAGGAGTTCGGTCAACCGGCGCTGCGTGCAAGCGACCCCGGCGTCGCATCAGCCTTGTGCCGGGCGCCGCCACGGCAGGCTCCAGCCGAGCTGGTTGGCGACCACGCCCAGCAGCACCAGCAGCATGCCCGCGACCTGCAGCGGGCCGAGCACGACGCCGAACACCATCACGTCGATGACGATCGCCACCAACGGATAGACGAACGACAGCGTGGCGATCGACACCACGCTCAGCCGCTGGAAAGCGCCGTAAAGCAAGGTGTACATGATGCCGGTGTGGACCAGTCCCAGCGCCAGCAGCGCGGCCCAGGTGCCGGTGCAGTAGCTGCCGGCCGCGGGATGCGCCAGCGGCGCCAGCATCAGCACGCCCAGCACCATCTGCAGGCCCGCGATCTGCCCGGGCGGGATCGCCTGCAGCCGGCGCGTAGCCATGGTCGTCACCGCATACAGCAAGGCCGCCAGCAGCGCCAGGCCGATCCCGGCCAGCATCGCCGTGCCGGTGGTGCCGTGCTCGAGCCCGGTGATCAGCATCACGCCCGCAAAGGCCAGTACCAGCCACGGCAGCCTGGCGAACGGGAACGGCTCGCGCTGCATCGCCGAGGTCAGCAGCAGCAGGAAGAACGGCTGCGTGTGGTAGACCACGGTCGCAATCGCGATGCCGCTATGGGCGTATGCCGAGAAGAGTGCCAGCCAGTTGAGCACCAGCGTGACGCCGCCCAGCGCCAGCCAGCCCAGCTGCGCGCGGCTCATGCGCACCCAGCCGCGCTGCAGCGTCAGCGTGCCCAGCAGCGCGGCGCCGCCGAAGATGCAGCGGAAGAACACCACGTCCAGCGGCGGCTGCCCGCTGGTGACGACAAACCAGCCGATGGTGCCTGACAACACCATGGCCGCGACCATGCGCCAGGCACCGCCGGGCAGGGATTGGGGTGAAGGCATGGAGCGCTCCGGGGGATGCAATGGCGGCATTGTTCCACCGTGCCATCCGCTCAACAATCCCGCTGAAGCTCAATTAGTATTTGAGCTGTGATCAAAGATGGGAGACGCCGCATGTCGGATACACCACTCAACGCGATGGCCGTTTTCGCCCGCGTGGTCGAATGCGGCAGCTTCTCCGCGGCGGCGCAGGATCTCGGCATGACGCCGTCGGGCGTCAGCCGGCACGTGTCTCGGCTGGAAGCGACGCTCGGCGCCAGCCTGCTGCAGCGGACCACGCGCGCCTTTGCGCTGACCGAGCTGGGCCAGTCGGTCTACGCCGCCTGCGCGCGCATGACCGCCGCCGCGCGCGAGGTCACCGCGCTGGCAGGCGAACATGGCGGCACGCCCCACGGCGTATTGCGCGTCAGCGCGCCGGTCTCGTTCGGGCAGGCCTGGCTGGCGCCGCGCCTGCCCGCCCTGTTGCAGAAATACCCGGGACTGGACCTGCAGCTGACCCTGATCGACCGCATGGTCGACCTGGTCGAGGAAGGCCTGGACGTGGCCGTGCGCATCGCGCGCGAGCTGGCGCCCGGCCTGGCGGCGCGGCCGCTGCGCGAGGTGCGCTACCGGCTGGTGGCCTCGCCGCGCTACCTGGCGCAGCACGGCACGCCCGCTGCGCCGGCCGAACTGCCGGCGGCGCGCTGCCTGTACCTGGGCTATGGCAATTTTGGCGAGCGCTGGACGCTGCGCCACCATGCCAGCGGCGAGACCGTGGTGGTACGTATCCCGCCACGGCTGACGCTGAACAACAGCCTGGCGATCATGACAATGGTGGAAGGCGACGCGGGCATCGGGCTGGTGCCGGACTTCTCGCTCGGCAGCGCCCTGGACGAGGGCCGCGTCGTCACGGTGCTGCCGGAGTGGGACATCCTGGAGCCCTATATCGGCACAGCTTACGCGGTGTATACGCCGACGCGCCACGTGCCGCCGAAGGTGCGCGCCTTTGTCGACCACCTGGCCGCCACCGCCAGCGAGCTTCCTGCCTGACTAATCCTTGCCCAGCGCCCGCCGCAGCAGCCACAGCATGGCTTCGCGCACCCGCGCGGCATCGGCGCCGGCCTCGATCTCCAGCGCGGCACGATCAAAGGCCGCGGACAGCAGCGGCGCCAGCGCGCGCAGCGCCACCTCGCCCTGCCCGCCCACGCCGGCAGCATCAAGTCCTTCGCGCAGTGTGCGCGCGGCGTTGGCGTCGTCCAGCGCCAGCGTTTCGCGCAGGCCCAGCGCGGCGGGCCCCTCGACCAGCAGTAGCCGGGTGCGGCCGGGCACTGTCATCGCATCCAGATAGGCCTGCGCGCCGGCCATCAGCGCTTCGGCGGGATCCAGGCCGGCGGGCGCGGCGGCCTCGATATCGGCGGCGACCGCCGCGGCCTCGTCAGCCAGCACGTGGCGGAACAGGTCTCGCTTGTCGGCGAAGTGGTGGTACAGCGCCCCGCGCGTGATGCCGGCCGCGGCGCAGACGTCGGGGGTCGAGGTTTCGCCGTAGCCGCGTTCGACAAACAGCGTGCGAGCCGCGTCGAGCAACGCCTGCCGGGTAGCCTCGGTACGTTCGCGGTTGGATCGGGCCACGCGGTTTTCTCCTTGCATACATGCAGCCTGTATCTTAATATCAATTTACATACAAGCTGTATGTATGCAGAAAAAAGGAGCTCGTCCCGTGAAAGTCACCAGCTGCTACCCCGTCATCATGACCGGCGATGTCGCCGGCACCGCCGCGTTCTACCAGCGCCACCTCGGCTTCGTGCCGCTGTTCACCAGCGACTGGTATGTGCACCTGCAACTGGCCGGGGATCCATCGGTCAATCTCGCCGTGCTGGACAGCAGCCACGAAACCATCCCCGCGCCGGCACGCGGCCAGCGCGCCCAGGGGTTGCTGCTGAACTTTGAAGTGGAAGACCCGGATGCGGTCCATGACCGCTTGCAGGCGGCGGGGCTGCCGATCCTGCTGCCGCTGCGCGACGAGGCCTTCGGCCAGCGGCATTTCATCACCGCCGATCCCAACGGCGTGCTGATCGACGTGATCAAGCCGATCCCGCCGTCGGAGGAGTATGCGGCGCAGTATGAGGCCGGCGCGCTGCCGCAATAAGGCAGGCGGCCAGGCGCCGCCCGCCGTGCGAGGTCAGGCCGCGCAGACCCGGTACACCGCCAGGCTGCCGCGCCAGTTGACGCCCCAGTTCACGGTAATGCCCTCGTGCATCACCACGCGGTCGATGACGCGCAAGCCGACCGTGGGCGCCAGTTCCTCGAAGTCGCTGATGGTCAGCACGCGCACGTTGGGCGTGTTGTACCACTGGTACGGCAGCGACTCCGACACCGGCATGCGCCCGCGGAACACCGACAGCCGGTGCGGCCAGTAGCCGAAGTTCGGGAACGACACGATGCACTCGCGCCCCACCCGCAGCGTGTCGCGCAGCACCTGCGCGGTGTTGTGGATGGTCTGCAGCGTCTGCGACAGGATCACCGTATCGAAGCTCTTGTCCTCGAACAGCGCCAGTCCGCCTTCCAGGTTCTGCTGGATGACATGCACGCCCTTCTGCGCGCACGCCAGCACGCCTTCGTCGCGGATCTCGATGCCGTAGGCCTGCACGTCGAGCTCGTCCTGCAGCACGCGCAGCAGGCTGCCGTCGCCGCAGCCCAGGTCAAGCACGGTGGAGTTGGGTTCGATCCAGCGCGCGATCGCGCGGAAGTCGGGGCGCAGCGCCAGGATATTGGGATTGGCCAGGGCGTTCATGCACCGATCTCCTCTGCGATGCGGTCGTAGTAGGCGCGCATCAGGTTGTGGTAGCGCGGGTCGTCGAGCAGGAAGGCATCGTGGCCGTGCGGCGCGTCGATCTCGGCGTACGAGACCGGGCGCTTGTTGTCCAGCAGCGCCTTGACCAGCTCGCGACTGCGGCTGGGCGCGAAGCGCCAGTCGGTGCTGAAGCTCGCCACCAGGAAGCTCGCCTGCGTCTGCGCGATCGCGCGGGTCAGGTCGCCACCGAAGGCCAGCGCCGGGTCGAAGTAGTCCAGCGCGCGCGTGATCAGCAGGTAGGTGTTGGCGTCGAAGTACTCGGCGAACTTGTCTCCCTGGTAGCGCAGGTAGCTCTCCACCTGGAACTCGACATCGAACGAGAAGCGGATGTCCTCCGCCTTCAGTTCGCGGCCAAATTTCTCCGCCATGTCCTCGTCAGACAGGTAGGTGATATGGCCGATCATGCGCGCCACCCGCAGGCCGCGCTTGGGCTTGACCCCATGCGCGTAGTAGTTGCCGCCGTGGAAGTCGGGATCCGACAGGATCGAACTGCGCGCCACTTCGTTGAAGGCGATATTCTGGGCCGACAGCTTGGGCGTGGACGCAACCACGATGCAGTGGCGCAGCCGGTCCGGGTACATCAGGCTCCAGGCCAGCGCCTGCATGCCGCCGAGGCTGCCGCCCATCACCGCGGCGAACTGCGTGATGCCGAACACGTCGGCCACGCGCGCCTGCGCGTTGACCCAGTCCTCTACCGTCACCACCGGGAACGTCGCGCCATAAGGCTGGCCCGTCGCCGGATTCACGCTCATCGGCCCGGTCGAGCCAAAACACGAACCCAGGTTGTTCACGCCGATGACGAAGAAGCGATTGGTATCGAGCGCCTTGCCGGGGCCGACCATGTTGTCCCACCAGCCCACGTCGCGCGGGTCGTCGGCGTAGACGCCAGCGACATGGTGCGAGGCATTGAGGGCGTGACACACCAGCACCGCGTTGGAGCGCGCCGCGTTGAGCGTGCCGTAGGTCTCGACCATCAGGTCATAGCCGGCGAGGGACGTGCCGTTGCGCAGCTTCAGCGGCTCGGCAAAGTGCATGCGCTGCGGCGTGACCACGCCGACCGAATCGGGCGGCAGGGAGAGCGCGTTGGGCGCGCTGGGCGCGGCAGACGGCAGGGCGACATCAGTCATGGAATCCGGGCCCGCGGCGAACGGGCATAAAAAAACCCGACCGGCATTTGCGTGTAAAGCATCGCAGCCAAGTCGGGATTCACTGGATTCCTTGCGGGATTCCGCGTGCCGGTGCCGATCATCGTCGTGGTGACGTGGGGCGCCGACCCAACCTCTTTAGCCGCATTTATAGTGGCAGCCCGGACCTTGGTCCCTTGGTGTTCCCGTGGCTGCCGCGCGCCCGCAAGCCAGTCATCAAATCGGCGCGACCGGGCAATTATAGAGCAATCGGCCCGGCGTGTCGGTTTCAGCCCAGCAGCACGCGCAGATGCGCCTCGGCATGGTCCGACGGCGACTTGCGGAAACCGCTCTTGGCATAGCGGTGCCACTGGCCCTGCACCGTCGCCATGATCAGCGCCGCGCGCGCCGGGATATCGGCGTCCGCGGGAAACTCGGCCTGCGTCACTGCCACCTTCAGGCACTGGCGCAGCGAGGCCTCGATGCGGTCCACCACCTGGTTGATGCGTTCCTGCAGCCGCTCATGCTCGCCCACCAGCGCCTCGCCGGTCAGCACGCGCGTCATGCCCTGGTTCTTCTCGGCGAACGACAGCAGCATGCGCACGATCGCATGCGCCTGGCGCAGGCCGTGTTCTTCCTTGGCGGTGATCTGGTTGATCAGGCCGAACACGGTCTGCTCGATAAAGCCGATCAGGCCCTCGAACATCTGCGCCTTGCTGGCGAAGTGGCGGTACAGCGCCGCCTCGGACACGCTCAGGCGCGCGGCCAGCGCGGCGGTGGTGATCTTTTCCCCGCGCGGATGCTCGAGCATGGTCGCCAGCGTCTGCAGGATCTGGATGCGCCGCTCGCCCGGGCGCGGGCGCTTGCGCGCCGGCGCGGCAGGCGCGGCGGGTGTGTCCGCGGGTGTGTCCATCTCATCGGCCCCGCCTGTAATGACTGCCTCCGGCTGGTCCCCGTTGCTTTGCGTCATGACCCGTTTCTCCGCATTCGTCGTTGGAGTTGATGCATCGATTGTACTTTTATGTCCACATAGGCCGGCCGGTTGGGGACGCGGGCCCGCACGCGCGGCACGTTGTCGGGCTGCGCCTGCGGTGCCTGCGGTACCTGTGCTTCCGCGGCAATCAGCGTGACCGATTGCTCCTGCACGGCATGGCCGGCGCGGCGGTCTTCTTCCGCCTCGAGCGTCGAGCGTACCGCCGCATCGCGCCGGCTGCCGTCATCTTGCGCCGAAGCGGCCACGCCAGGTACGTCGTGCGGGCGCGACGGCGCGATCGTGCGCAGGTAGCCCGTCACCCAGGCAGTACGGATACCGGTGCCGGCATAGCGCTTGAGGTGCGACACGGTATCTTCCACCAGCACCGCGCGATGCGGCGCCACGCGCGCCTGCACCAGCAGCCGGCGCAGCATGCGGCGGTCCGGCTTGGGGCGCAGGTGGCCATGCACCCACATCTGCTCGATCGCCACCACGCGCTCGAAGCAGTGGCCGATGCCGGCGATGTCCAGCACCGCGCGCGCATAGTCCTGCGGCGCGTTGGTGACCAGGATCTTGCGCCCCGGCAGGCGCCGCAGGTGCGCCGCCAGCCCGCGCTGCACGCGCACCATCTCGGCCAGCGCCGGGAATTCATGCGCGGCGCGCAGGAAGTCGGCGGGATCGACACCGTGGTGCCGGATCATGCCGAGCAGCGTTGCGCCGTAGCGCTGCCAGTAATCGACGCGCACGCGGCTGGCAGTGGCATCGTCGCAACCGAGCACGCGCGCCACGTAGGCGGTCATCAGCCGGTTGATCGCCGGGAAGATCGCGTGCGAGGCGTCGTGCAGCGTGTTGTCGAGGTCGAACAGCCAGACCGTGCGCCCGGAGTTGTCCCCGGCCGGGCGGCGGCGCAGGCGAGCGCGGACACGGCGCGGAGGAGGAAGACTGGAAGTCACGCCGGGCAGCTCTGGTGATGATGGGGATGCCGGGGCGGCCGGTCGTGGCCCGCGCCCCGGCGGTGCCGCTCAGTGCGAGCGGATCATGGTGCCGAACGCCTGCTCGGTCAGGATTTCCAGCAGCAGCGAATGCTCGATGCGGCCATCGACGATGTGGACCGAATGCACGCCGCTCTTGGCCGCGTCCAGCGCCGACGAGATCTTCGGCAGCATGCCGCCCGAGATGGTGCCGTCGGCGAACAACTCTTCGATCTCGCGCGCGGTCAGGTCAGTCAGCAGGTTGCCCTTCTTGTCCATCACGCCGGGGATGTTGGTCATCATGACCAGCTTCTCGGCCTTCAGGATCTCGGCCATCTTGCCGGCGACCACGTCGGCGTTGATGTTGTAGGCCTGGCCGTCGTCGGAGAAGCCGATCGGCGAGATCACCGGGATGAAGGCGTCGTCCTGCAGCGCCTTGACCACCGCCGGGTTGATCGCCTCGATATCACCCACGTAGCCGATATCGATGAAGGCACCCGGATTTTCGCGGTCGGGCATCTGCAGGCGCTTGGCGCGGATCAGGCCGCCGTCCTTGCCGGTCAGGCCCACGGCCTGGCCGCCGTACTGGTTGATCAGCATCACGATGTCCTGCTGGACTTCGCCGCCGAGCACCCACTCGACCACTTCCATGGTCTCTTCGTCGGTAACGCGCATGCCTTGCACGAAGGTGCCGATCTTGCCGACCTTCTTCAGCGCTTCATCGATCTGCGGGCCGCCGCCGTGCACCACCACCGGGTTCATGCCAACCAGCTTCAGCAGGATCACGTCGCGCGCGAAGCCGTGCTTCAGCTTTTCTTCGGTCATGGCATTGCCGCCGTACTTGACCACGATGGTCTTGCCGTGGAACTTGCGGATATACGGCAGCGCCTCGGCGAGGATCTCGGCTTTCAGTGCGGGAGCGATGGCGGCCACCGCAGTCGCGGCAGGCCCGGGGTTGTCGGCGTTCATGGGGGACATCCGTGAGATTCAACAGGTATGATGGCTAACAGCCGCGTAGCCGGGGGAAAACGCAACAGCGCGCAACAGGGATCGCCCGAAAGTGCGCCATCCGGCTATGGCAGGCGCCGATTTTACAAGAAACCGCGCGGGGCGCGAGTCCCGCGGCCCGGGCAGGTCCGGCCATCCGCCTGCAAGCGCCGCACGGGGCACCACGGCGGCCCGCCAGCGTTCCGTTCGCGCAACAGCGCGGGCAATCCGGCATGGCCCACGGCCTTTGCCATCTTTGCCGTCTTTGACCGTTTGTCCCGCTCCCCGGCGCACCAGTTCCCAATCCCGCACCATGACCGATCCCGCCACCGTCCTGACCGGCCAGCTCCGTCCTGTCGAGCATTGCAGCCAATGCGGCGCCGGCTTCGTGTGCGGCTACGTGGCGGGGCTGCGCGAGTGCTGGTGCGCCAGCCAGCCGCTGCTGCCGGCGCGGCGCATCGTGCCGGGCCAACACTGCCTGTGTCCCGGCTGCCTGGCGGCGCGCCAGCGCGGCGCTCAGGCGCCGGAGCCCGCCGCGGACTGAGCCGCCGGCGCCGCGCCGGCGGGCGCAGCGGCGCCGCCCCACTGCATCACCAGCATTCCCGCCACGATCAGCGCCGCGCCCGCCAGCCGCCCCGGCGTCATCGCCCGCGCCGCAAACCCGGCGAGGCCAAACTGGTCCACCAGCAGCGCGGCCAGCACCTGTCCCGCCACCACCGCGGCGATAAAGCCTGCCGCGCCCAGCCTCGGCGCCATGACCAGGGCGGCCGAGATATAGAACACCCCCAGGACGCCGCCGATCCAGGTCCACGCCGGCGCCCGCGCCAGGATCGATGCCGCGGGCAGCGGCACGCGCAGCAGCCACAGCAGCGGCAGCAGCGCCGCCAGGCTGACCAGCAGCGACACCAGCGTTGCCGCCAGCGGATGGCCCAGCGAACGCCCCAGCGTGGCATTGGCACCCGCCTGGAACGGAATCACGGCGCCCGCCAGCACGGCGGTTGCGAGGGGCAACAGCAAGGTAATCGGGAAGGAATTCGGCAACTGGATGCCTGACATGTCACGCTCCGTAGGGCAAACTGCGATGCCTGACAGTTTGAAATATCGCAAAGCGAATTCCCAATTCTGCTTTCATACGTTTAATATTCGTCGAATGAATAGCCTACGCGGAATCGACCTGAACCTGCTGGTGGTGCTTGAAGCACTGCTCGCCGAGCGCCACATCTCCCGCGCCGCGCTGCGCCTGCACCTGAGCCAGCCGGCGGTCAGCCATGCACTGGGGCGGCTGCGGCAGCTCCTCGACGATCCCATCCTGGTACGCGGCAAGGGCGGCCTGGTGCTGAGCGCGCGCGCCCATGAACTGTCCGGCCCGCTGGCCGAAGCCCTGTCGCAGGTGCGCATCCTGCTCGGGCCGAGCGGCTTCCAGCCGGCCACCACCCGCCGCACCTTCCGGCTGGCGATGTCCGACTACGGTGCGCTGGTGGTGTTGCCGCGGCTGCTGCGCGCGGTGCGCAAGGCCGCGCCCAATATCGACCTGGTGGTGTCGCAGGCCAGCCGCGAGGGCATGACGGCGCAAGTGGCAGACGGCGAGATCGACATGGCGCTGGGCGTGTTCAGCTACCAGCCTGAAGGCGTGCAGTCAGCCGAATTGTTCCGCGAAAGCTATGCCTGCGCGGTGGACGCGGCCACGGTGCGGGACACCGGCCGGCTCGACCAGGTGGCCTACCTGGCGCGCTCGCATGTGCTGGTGGCAACCCACAGCGAACGCATGGACGCGATCGACACTGCGGTCACCAGGCTGGGCGGGCGCCGCAAGATCGCCTGCGTGGTGCCGCACTGGAGCGTGGCGCCGGCGCTGATCGCCGGGACCAACCTGGTGCTGACCACGGCGCGGCGCAGCCTGGCCGCGCTGGAGGAAGACTCGCGCTACGCCGTGTTCGACCCGCCGTTTGCGCTGGAGGACTTCACCTTCAGCATGATCTGGCACGAGCGCACCGATGCCGACCCCGCCCACGCCTGGCTGCGCGAGCGCATGCTGGCGGCGGCGGCCAGTCAGGAATCGGAAGAGCCGATCAGCTTGCGCGGCTGACGCCGCCGCGCCGGCTTGGCGGCACCCGGCACTGGCGGCTGCGGCCGGGCGTCAGGGCGCCTTGTCGGCTTTTCGGGTGGTGCGGGCGGTGCGGGCGGCGTGCCTCCGCGGAAAACCAGTTTCTGGCGCGTGCCGTGTTGCTTGTTGGCCATGATGGCTGGCGGCCAGGGCGATGCCTGGCCCCCTTCTGATCAGTGCTTGTGCTCGCCGTGGCTGCCGCCCGGCACCATGTCGCGCACTTCGGCGTTGACCTTCTGCTCGGTCACCTTGCCGCCCTGCTCGATCTTCAGCGTGATGGGCACGGTATCGCCCTTCTTGAGCTGGCTCTTCAGGCCCATCAGCATCACGTGGTAGCCGCCGGGCTTCAGTTCGACGTTCTGCATCCTGGGCAGGTCCAGCGACTTGATCTGCCGCATGCGCATCACGTTGTTTTCCATCTTCATCTCGTGGATCTCGGCTTCGCCAACCGGCGACGAGACGCCCACCAGCTTCGCGTTCTCGTGCGCATGCAGCACCATGAACGCGCCCGAAGCGGCCTGGGTCGGCACCGTGCCGCGCACCCAGGCGTTGCTGACGTCGACCTGGGCCAGCGCGGCTCCGGACGCCAGCGCCGTGGCCAGTGCGGCAATCGATGCGGCCAGCGTGGCCGCGCGGAATTTGGCTTGCATCTTTGTCTCTCCTGAAAGCAGACATTAGAACATGGCGTCGCGCGCCGCGTGCAGGCCCGCCGGGGCAGGTACGCGGCGCGCGGGTGGCACGCGGGTACCGGCCAAAGCCGGCTAGTCTGGCAGCGGCGGCACCGCGCCGCCAATGCGGCAAGGTGTCGCACGCGCCGGCACCTTCCAGCCGCATTGATACACTCGCGCCATGACCACTGCCGCAGCCGTGCCCCCCTCGCCCCGCTTGCCTGACCTGCCCTTCCTGTCGCCCTTGCCGGCCGCCAGTTCGCCCCGCCATGGCCAGGTGACGCTGCGCCGCCTGTTCTGGCTGCGCTGGGCGCTGCTGTCGGGGCAGGCGCTGACGCTGCTGGCATGCGACCCGATCGCCGGCATCCGGCTGCCGTATAAGCCGCTGATGGTGGTGCTCGGGCTGCAGGCGCTGTTCAACCTGATCACCGCCCTGCGCCTGCGCCAGCACAGGCGGCGCAACAGCGCGCCCGGCGAAGCCGAACTGATGGGCCAGCTGCTGGTGGACCTGACCGCGCTGTCGGCGATCCTGTTCTATACCGGCGGCGCGACCAACCCCTTCGTGTCGTTCTACCTGCCCGGGCTGGCGATCGCCGCGGCCATCCTGCCGTGGCGGCAGGTGATCGCGCTGTCGGTGTATGCGCTCGCCTGCTACACGGTGCTGCTGTTCGAGTACGTGCCGCTGGACCTGCACAACCCCGACAACGCCGTGAACTACCACCTGGCGGGCATGTGGCTGAATTTTGTCGCCAGCGCAGTGATGATCGCGCTGTTCGTCGCACGGCTGTCGGGCGTGCTGCGCCAGCGCGAAGCGCAACTGAACCTGGCACGCGAGCAGCTGCTGCGCGAGGCGCGCGTGGAAGACCTCAACGGCCAGGCCGCCGCGGTGGCGCATGAGATCGGCACGCCGCTGGCGACGCTGGCGGTGATCGCCGGCGAGTTGCGCGCCGATGCCTCCGACGCGGCGCTCGGCACCACGCCGATCCGCAGCTACCTGCCCGACCTGCAGACCGTCGAGCAGCAGCTGGCGCTCTGCCGCACCACGCTGGCGCGGCTGCGCGAAGATTCGGCGACGCTCGCGCCGCAGCGCCTCGCTGCCTGGCTGCCGGCCTTCGCCGAGCGCTGGCAACTGCGCCATCCCAACGCCAGCCTGCAGGCCAGCGCCACGCCGGGTGCCGGCGCGCAGCCGGTCGAAACCGCGCGGGTCGGCCAGATCCTGACCATCCTGCTCGACAACGCCGCGCGCGCCCAGCAGAACGCGGGCCGATCCAGCAAGCCGCTGCAACTGGAGATCGCCATGGAGCCGGGACAAGTGGCGCCGTGGCTGTCGTTCCGCGTCGCCGACCATGGCGAGGGCATTCCCGAAGCACTGCGCGGCCAGCTCGGCGAAATGCCGGTGGCCAGCCAGCATGGCGGCCAGGGCATCGGCCTGTACCTGGCGCAGAGTGGCGCGCGCCAGATGGGCGGCGAGCTGGCCTGGCGCGACCGGTCGGGCGGCGGCACGGTGGCCGAGCTGCGGCTGCCCGCGCTGTCCTCGCTATCGGCGCCGCCTGCGCGCAGCGCATCCTGAACCCACGCGCCACACCTGACCATGACCGATACCTTCCAGACGGTTCCTGAAGCCACCGCACCGGCGGGCACGCCGTTCCTCGTCATTGACGACGACGAAGTCTTTGCCGGCACGCTGGCGCGCGCGCTCATGCGCCGCGGCTACGCCGTGCAAGTGGCCCATGACGGCCGCACCGCGCTAGCGCTGGCGGGCCGTACCGACTTTGCCTATGTCACGCTCGACCTGCACCTGGAACCGCCGCCCGAAGCCGGCAGCACCGCGCCGGCCGAATCCGGCCTGCAGCTGGTCGCGCCACTGCGCCAGGCGCTGCCCGACGCGCGCATCCTGATCCTGACCGGCTATGCCAGCATCGCCACCGCGGTGGCGGCGGTCAAGCAAGGCGCGGACGAGTATCTGGCCAAGCCGGCCAATGTCGATTCGATCCTGACGGCGCTGATGGCGGGGGTGTCGGAAGACGCGGCGCAGGCCGCGCTGGAAGAGCCGGTGCCGCTGTCAGTGGCGCGGCTCGAGTGGGAACATATCCAGCGCGTGCTGGCCGAGCATGGCGGCAATATCTCCGCCACGGCGCGGGCGCTGAACATGCACCGGCGCACCTTGCAGCGCAAGCTGGGGAAGCGGCCGGTGTCGCGGTAGAAGGGTAAGGAAGGTGGATTGCGGCAGCCGCGCGCTTACAGGCGCAGCTGCACGTGTTCCCAGTCCAGCCCTTCGCTGGCCTCGGCCGTGTCGCCCTGCGCGACGATGCGCATGGCGTCGCCCGCATGCCGGTCCGACAGCGAGAACAGCGCGCCGGCATCGAGCGCCAGCGTCGCGGCGGCAGCCTTGGCGGCGGCACCGCGCGCATTGACCTGTGTGGCCTGTGCAGCCTGCGCGGCTTCGGCTGCCTGCACGGAAGGCACCGCGGGACGGATGCAAAGGAATGCGGTGGCCGCGGCCAGTGCGGCCAGCAGGCCTCCGGTGGCGAGCACCACGCGGCGGGTCTTGTAGTTGACCATTGATTTCTCCTGCCAGTAGTTGAGTGGGATGCGGTGGCTCCCGCACCGGTCAATCGACCGTCAAGGTGCGCAAGGGTCTCATTGCGAGACGCGGCTCCGCCAGTGTGCTTACCAATGCTTACGATGCTTACCGCGATGTGGCAGGCGGATACCTACTGACAACAGATTCCGGCCAAAACGGCACAAAAAAGGCGCACCGTAGTGCGCCTTCTTCTTCCGGCCTGTGCCCGCTTACAACACGTAGCGCGACAGGTCCTCGTTGCCGGCCAGATCGCCGAGGCGCTGGTCGACGTACGCCGCGTCGATCGTCACGGTCTCGCCCGACGACCTGGTGGCGTGGAAGGAAAGGTCTTCCAGCAGCCGCTCCATCACCGTGTAAAGGCGGCGCGCGCCAATATTCTCGACCTTCTCGTTGACCGAGAACGCAATCTCGGCAAGCCGGCGGATGCCATCCGGCGCGAACACCAGGTTGACCTCTTCGGTGTTCAACAGCGCCTGGTACTGCTTGGTCAGGCTGGCATCGGTCTGCGTCAGGATGGCCTCGAAGTCCTGCACCGACAGCGATTCCAGTTCCACGCGGATCGGGAAACGGCCCTGCAGCTCGGGGATCAGGTCGCTCGGCTTGGACAGGTGGAACGCGCCCGAGGCAATGAACAGGATGTGGTCGGTCTTGATCATGCCGTACTTGGTGTTCACCGTGGTGCCTTCCACAAGCGGCAGCAGGTCGCGCTGCACGCCCTGGCGCGACACCTCGCCGCCACCGATATCGCTGCGGCTGGCGATCTTGTCGATCTCGTCCAGGAACACGATGCCGTTCTGCTCCACATTGGCGATGGCCTTGTGCTTGAGCTCCTCGTCATTGACCAGCTTGGCGGCCTCTTCGTCGATCAGCAGCTTGAAGGCTTCCTTTACCTTCATCTTGCGGCGAGCCTTCTTGCCCTGGCCCAGTCCGGCGAACATCGAACGGATCTGCTCGGTCATGTCTTCCATGCCCGGCGGCCCCATGATGTCCATGCTCGGCACCCCGGCGGCGAGTTCCAGCTCGATTTCCTTGTCGTCCAGCTGGCCTTCGCGCAGCTTCTTGCGGAACACCTGGCGCGTGTTGGAATCCTTCTCTTCCGGCTGCGAGAAGCCGATGTCGCGCGGCGGCGGCAGCAGCACGTCGAGCAGGCGGTCCTCGGCCGCGTCCTCGGCCTTGGTGCGCACCTTCTTCATCTCGGACTCGCGCGTCTGCTTGATCGCCATCTCGGCGAGGTCACGCACGATGGTGTCGACGTCGCGGCCGACGTAGCCCACCTCGGTGAACTTGGTCGCTTCGATCTTGATGAACGGCGCGTCGGCCAGCTTGGCCAGGCGGCGCGCGATCTCGGTCTTGCCGACGCCGGTCGGGCCGATCATCAGGATGTTCTTGGGCGTGATTTCCTGGCGCAGCGGCTCGGCCACCTGCTGGCGGCGCCAGCGGTTGCGCAGCGCCACCGCCACGGCCTTCTTGGCCTTGTCCTGGCCGATGATGTGCTTGTCGAGTTCGGAAACGATTTCCGACGGGGTCATGGTGTGCGACATGGTATCCGTTCAGTAGGGCGCGCGTTGCCGCCTTCGCTTATTCCAGCGTCTCGATGACGAAGTTGGTATTGGTGTAGATGCAGAGCTCGCCGGCGATGGTCAGCGCTTTCTCGACCACGTCCTTCGGCGACAGCTCGGTGTTCTCTATCAGCGCCTTCGCGGCCGACTGCGCATACGCGCCACCCGAGCCGATCGCGGCGATGCCGCCCTCGGGGTCGAGCACGTCGCCGTTGCCGGTGATGACCAGCGTGGTGTCGCGGTCGGCGGTGATCAGCATGGCTTCAAGCCGGCGCAGCGCGCGGTCCGAACGCCAGTCCTTGGCCAGGTCGACCGCGGCGCGGGTCAGGTTGCCCTGGTACTTCTCCAGCTTGGCCTCGAAGCGGTCCAGCAGCGAGAATGCATCGGCCGTGCTGCCGGCAAACCCGACCAGCACCTTGCCGTTGTAGATGCGGCGCACCTTGCGTGCGGTGCCCTTCATCACGATATTGCCGAGAGTGACCTGACCATCACCGCCAAGTGCGACCTGGTTGCCGCGGCGGACGCTGACGATGGTAGTGCCGTGATACTGTTCCATGGTGGCTTCCGTGAATATGTCACGACCGTAGTTGGCGACGCCCCCGGCCGGTTTCAAGCCCCTTCGTGCGCCGGGCCACACAGGCGACGCGCCGCGCGGGCGTCTGAACAATATAGGATGCCGGACGCCGGCCTGCCGGCCCGCCCCGTGCGTCCGGCCCCAAAGCAAAAAGGGCCATGCGTTGCCGCATGGCCCATTCTTTTATGCCAGTGTTGCCGCACGCGAGCCAGTGGCCCGCGCGCTTGGCGCATCACTTCCAGCGATCCACCCGATCAGTCCGCGTAGACGCCGGCCTTCTTGATCACCGGGGTCCACTTGTTGATTTCGGCGGTCAGGTAGGTGCGCAGCGATTCCGGCGTGGCGCGCTGTGCCGGCACCGCCTCGGCGCCCAGCTCGGCCATCTTGGCACGGAAGGCCGGGTCGGTCACGGCCTTCTGCAGCGCGGCCGTGAGCTTGTCGATTACCGGCTTGGGCGTGCCCTTCGGTGCGTACATGGCGTGCCAGACCTTCACTTCCACGTTCGGCATGCCCTGCTCGCCCGCGGTCGGGATGTCCTTGAAGGCTTCCACGCGGCGCGCCTGCATGGCGGCGTACGGCTTGACCGAGTTTGCCTTCAGGTGGCCCGCCAGGTTGGTGGTCTGGTCGCACAGCAGGTTGACCTGGCCGCCCAGGATATCCGTCAGCGCCGGCGCCGCGCCCTTGTACGGCACGGTGGTCAGCTCGGTCTGGATCGCGCTCTGGAACAGCAGGCCGCACAGGTGCGAGGCCGAGCCGATGCCGGCGTTGGCCAGCGACAGCTTGGCGGCGTTGGCCTTGATGTACGGCAGCAGGTCCTTGAAGGTGTTCGGCGGCAGCTGCTTGTTGCCGACCAGGATCATCGGCACGTCGGCGATTTCACCGACCATCTCGAAGTCCTTCAGCGGATCGAAGCCCAGGTTGCGGTACAGCGCCGGGGCCGTAGCCATGCCGATATGGTGGATCAGCACGGTATGGCCATCGTTCTTGGCCTGGGCCACCTTCTTGGCGCCAATGGTGCCGCCGGCGCCGCCGAGGTTTTCGATCACGATGGTCGCACCCAGGTGCTTGGACATGATCGCGGTCAGCTCGCGCGAAACCTTGTCGGTCGGGCCGCCCGCCGAGAACGGCACCACGGCCGAAATGGGCTTGCCGCCCGGGAATTCCTGCGCGTACGCGCCTGCCGCCACACCCATCGCGCTGACTGCCAGCGCGGCCGCGATCGTCTTTGCCACTCGTTTCATGCTCTCTTCTCCTGGTTCCTTCAAATACCCGTCAAGCAATGCATTGCCGCCGGCCCGGCCCCTGCTCATGCGGGGGCGCATCTGGCGCGGTCTCACTGGCCGCGCTTGGAACATGACCGACTGGCGCCGCTACCCCTGCCGTAAAACGCAAGGGGGGAGGATGATGTTAACAACACCAGACAATACGCAGGTATAGGTGCTAACCCGCCTGCAATCAGCGGCATATGGCGGGAAACCGGGTAGTTATGCAGGGATCGGCTATAAAGGCTCGTGTTTGCGACACCGGGAGCTGCTCAACGGAAAAAACCGAGCATTTCCTCAAGTAGCGGTTCTGGGGCTTCTTCCGGGATGTAGTGCCCGCACGGCAGGGCTTCGCCGCTCACGTCGGTCGCCACCTCCTGCCACAACGCCAGCGGTTCGAAGCAGCGCGCCACCACGCCGTGCTCGCCCCACAGCACGCGCAGCGGCAGCGCCAGCCGGCGCCCGGCCTCGCGGTCGGCGCGGTCATGCTCCAGGTCGATGGTGGCGGCGGCGCGGTAGTCCTCGCACATGGCATGCACCCGCGCCGGGTCGCGCATGGCCGCCACGTAGGCCGCCATCGCGTCCGGGGCGAACGGGCTCGGCCCGGCCTGGCGCAGGCCGACCAGCTTCTGCAGGTAGAACTCGGGCTCGGCGTTGATCAGCGTCTCGGGGAACGGCGTGGGCTGGATCAGGAAGAACCAGTGCCAGTAGGCCGCGGCAAAGGCCATGCTGGTGCGCTCGTACATGGCCAGCGTGGGGGCGATGTCGAGCAGCATGGCGCGGCTCACGGCCTCGGGGTGGTCGGCGCAGAGCCGGTGCGCGACGCGCGCGCCGCGGTCGTGGCCGCACAGCGCAAAGCGCGTAAAGCCGAACTTCGCCATCAGCCCGACCTGGTCCTGCGCCATGGCGCGCTTGCTGTAACGCTCATGCCCGGCGTTGCCCGGCGGCGCCGAGCTGCTGCCATAGCCGCGCAGGTCGGTGGCAATCACGGTGAAGTGGTCGGCCAGCCTCGGCGCCACCCGGTGCCAGATCAGGTGGCTTTGCGGATGGCCGTGCAACAGCAGCAGCGGCGGGCCCGAACCGCCCTGCACGCCGGCGATCTCGACCTCGCCGATACGGTGCCGGAAGGGTTCGAAATTGGGGAACAGCAACGCGCTGGCGTCGTTCAGCATGGCGTGTCTCCGCTTCTGGGTCGCTTGTCGATCATAGGCGCAAACCCCGGCTTCGGCGCCAGCCGTGACCGCGGGGTGCATCCATGGACCGTTGCAACTGAATTGCATCAACCGTGGGCCTATGGTTAAATCGGCCCATGACCCGCATTAGCCCGGACGGGCCGTCCGCCGCACTGGCGCCCGCCATCCTAGAAGCCGCCCACGAGCGCCTGCGCCAGCTGGGCGCGCGCGTGACGCAGCCGCGGCTGTGCATCCTGGCCTGCCTGATCGGCAGCGACGAAGCGCTGACCCACCAGGCCGTGATCGACCGCCTGCCCGAGCAGGGCGAGACCATCGACCGCGTCACCGTGTACCGCGTGCTGGACTGGCTGGTGGATCAGGGCGTGGCGCAGAAGCGCGCCGGCAACGACCGCGTGTTCCGCTTCAGCCTGGTCGAGCACGAGGCCGCGCGCGCGCAGGAACATCGCCAGCACAGCCATTTCCACTGCACCCGCTGCGACCGTACCTTCTGCCTGGACGACGCCAGCGCCCCGGCCCAGCCGGCCGCGCCGCGCGTGCCCAGCGGCTTTGCCATCGAACATGTCGAACTGACCGTGAACGGCGTCTGCGCCGAGTGCGGCAAGCGTACGCCCGCCGCCCACTGACCGGCACTCTTATTTCCCGGAGAACAACAAATGTCCAAACTGACCCCGGTCACGATCCTGACCGGCTTCCTCGGCAGCGGCAAGACCACCCTGCTCAAGCGCATCCTGAACGAGCAGCACGGCATGAAGATCGCCGTCATCGAGAACGAGTTCGGCGAGGAAAACATCGACAACGAGATCCTGGTGCAGGATGGCCGCGAGCAGATCGTGCAGATGAGCAACGGCTGCATCTGCTGCACCATCCGCGGCGACCTGGTGCAGGCGCTGTCCGGGCTGCTGACGCGCCGCGACGCCGGCGAGATCGACTTCGACCGCGTGGTGATCGAGACCACCGGCGTGGCCAACCCGGGCCCGGTGGCGCAGACCTTCTTCATGGACGAGGAAATCGCCTCGCGCTACCTGCTCGACGCGGTGATCACGCTGGTCGACGCCAAGCATGCGCACATGCAGCTGGACAAGCAGGAAGAGGCGCAGCGCCAGGTCGGCTTTGCCGATGCCATCTTCATCACCAAGTCCGACCTCGTCAGCGAGGACGACGTGGCCGAGCTGCGCCACCGCCTGCTGCACATGAACCCGCGGGCGCCGATCCGCACGGCGAACTTCGGCGAGACGGCGATCGACACCATTTTCGACCTGCGCGGCTTCAACCTGAACGAGAAGCTGGAACTGGATCCCGAATTCCTGCGCGCCGACGAACATGGTCACGACCACGATCATGACCACGAGCACGGTGAGCAGTGCGCAGACGACTGCGGCCACGACCATGGGCACGACCACGGCCACCATGGCCACGGGCACGACCACCACCATCACCATCACCACACCGACCGCATCGCGTCGTTCGTCTTCCGCAGCGACAAGCCCTTCCACTACGGCAAGCTGGAAGAATTCCTGTCGGGGATTCTGGCGGTGTACGGGGAAAAACTGCTGCGCTACAAGGGCGTACTATATATGGAGGGTGTGGACCGGAAAGTCGTGTTCCAGGGCGTCCACCAGTTGATGGGCAGCGATATCGGCGCCAAGTGGGAAGACGAGACGCCGGGCACCAAGATGGTATTTATCGGCGTGGACCTGCCGCGGGACGCCATTCTCAAGGGGCTGGAGAACTGCCTGGCCTGAGTGCACGGGCCGCCGCACGGGCGGCTCCTGCCACCGGACACCCTCTCACGGCCACCCCCGTTCGGGGTACCGGGGAAATACCGAAGTGCAGGCTGGCTTTCCCCCGTATCTCGGAAAAATTTGTTCAAGTACAATAGGCCGGATTTGATACCGGTGGCGCACCTTTTTTCCGCCCCGGGATCTTGCAGGGCGGCGGTTGTCGTCAGCACGAGGCAGGCCGCCGGGCAGGTGCGGTCGCAGTGCTTCGTGCGGAGACCGCCTTTCCGCTTGGGGTGCCTCGGCACGCGCCGTCACTGACTGACGCGAGAGAGAGGTGTCCCATGACAGCCGCAACGAAGACGAAAGAAAGCCGCAGCAAGACAGGTAGTGCCGCGGCAGAGACGCTCAAGGCGCAGCCTGTGAAGGCCGCGCCCGCTCCCCGCGGCAGTACGGCGAACGCCGAAGCGGGCGCAACGAAGGGAGGCCCGCGAAGCAGCAAGACTGCAGCCAGCCAGAGTGAAACGACGACCGTGGCGCGCAAGCGCACGGACAGCGAATCCGAGCGGACCCAGACGCCGCCGGCCGCCTCAACAAGAGAATCAGCAGCAACCATGAGCAGCAACAAACTTCTGACTGAAGCTGAAATCCTGAAGATGAGCGACAAGGATTACATGAATGAAGCGCAGCTCGCCTTCTTCAAGCATCGGCTTGAACAGCTGCGTGACGAAATCCTCAAGAACGCTGACCAGACCACGGAACACCTGCGCGAAACGGTCATCGTGCCGGATCCGGCCGACCGCGCCACCATCGAGGAAGAGCATGCGCTGGAACTGCGCACGCGCGACCGCGAGCGCAAGCTGCTGAAGAAGGTCGAGCAGTCGCTGCAGCGCATCGAGTCCGGCGACTACGGCTGGTGCGAGGAAACCGGCGAGCCGATCGGCGTGCCGCGCCTGCTGGCCCGGCCCACCGCGACGCTGTCGCTGGAAGCGCAGCAACGCCGCGAACTGCGCCAGAAGCTGTTCGGGGACTGATCCCCGGGCGCGCCGGCCTGCCGGCGTTGCCGCACCACAACGGCCCGGTTTGACCGGGCCGTTTGCATTGGCGCGCGCTTGCCGGGCGCTGCCGCACTTGTCGTGGCGCGGCCACGGCCTACCATTGTGAGAATCGTCCGGCTGTCGCCGGCGGGGCCTTTCTGGTAAATTCGCAACTTTGTTGCAATAACCGGAAGCGCACCGCATGCGCGACCTGTTCGCGACCGGTCCGTCACCTTCTCCACTCTCCCGCCATGGCTGATCGCCTGCCCGTCACCGTGCTGTCCGGCTTTACCGGCGCCGGCAAGACCACGCTGCTGAACCACCTGCTTGCGCAAGGCGCCGGCGGGCGCGTGGCCGTGCTGGTCTGCGGCGCGCAGGACGGCCAGACGCTGGCGCCGCTGCCGCCCGGCTGCGAGGCCACGGTCCTGCCGGACGCCGACACGCTGATGGCCGAGGCCGCGCGGCTGGCCGCGCAAGGCCGCTTCGATGCGCTGCTGGTCGAGGCGGACGGCCGGGACGACCCGCTCGCCATCGCCGAGGGTTTCCTGTTCGAGGCCGAGCACGGCGCCGGCCCCGATGCCGCGCTGCAGCCCGACACGCTGGTGACGGTGGTCGACGCGGCCACCTTCCTGGCCAACCTCAACGAAGCCGATTTCCTGGCCGACCGCGGCCTGGCGCAGGGGTCGGAAGACCACCGCACCGTCGCCGAAGTGCTGGCCGCGCAGGTCGAGTTCTGCGACGTCATCCTGCTGAACAAGACCGACCTCGCCAGTGCAGACGCGCTGGCGCGGCTGCGCTCGGTGCTGCATGCGCTGAACCCGCGCGCCGATATCGTCGAGGCCAGCTTCGGCAACGTGCCACCGCAGCGCGTGTCCGGCACCGGCCGCTTCGACTTTGCCGCCGCCGCTGATGCCCCGGGCTGGCTGGCCGCGCTGCAGGGCATGGCGCCGGAGCCAGACCGCGGCGTGTCGACGCTGGTGTACCGGCGCCGCCGCCCGTTCCATCCGCAGCGCTTTGCCGACCTGATCCATACCGAATGGTTGCGCGAACACGGCAGCGTGATGCGCTCCAGGGGCCTGTTCTGGCTGGCGAGCCGCATGGACACTGCCGGCGACTGGAACCAGGCCGGCGGCGTGTGCCGCCACGGCGGCGCTGGCGCCTGGTGGGCCGCGCTGGACCCGGCCGAGTGGCCGACCGGTGACGCGGACCGCGCCGAGATCGAGGCCGACATGGAGGTCGATGGGGCGCCGGCACCGTTTGGCGACCGCCGCCAGGAACTGGTGCTGATCGGCATGGACCTCGACGCGGCCGCGCTGGCGGCGCGGCTCGATGCCTGCCTGCTGGACGACGCAGAAATGGCGGCCGGCACAGCGGCGTGGGCCACCTACGCGGACCCGTTCCCGGCGTGGGTCGACGATCTGGACGAGGACCATGAGCACGACCATGGCCATGACCACGATCATGACCATGGTGACGATTGCGGCTGCGGCGCGCCGCACCATCCCCATGCGCACTGACTGGTTCGCCCGCCTGCGCACGCACGGCCCGGGCCTTTGGCCGGCGCTGTGGCTGGCGCTATGCCTGCTGCTGGCGCAGCATGCCGGGCTGACCCACCGCATCGTGCACGGCGGCCTGCTGCCGCCTGCCGCAGCTACGCTGGCCGCGGCCGATGCCGGCACTGACGCCGGCACTGACGCCGATACCGACTCCCACTCGCTGGCACAGAAATTCAGCGGCCACTCCTGCGTGCTGTTCGACGGCGCCACGGTCGCCGACACGCTGTGCGGCAAGCTGCCGTTGCCGCGGCTCGCCTTCGGCAAGCCGGCCAAGCCGGCCAATCTCGCCTGGCGCTGGCCCGACCTGCCTGCCGCCCACCCCTTCCATTCGCGCGCGCCACCGGCGCCGGCCATCGCCCTCGCCTGATCCGGGACGCGGCCATCGCCGCGTGTCCGGCTTTCGAATTTTTCCCGAGCTGAACGCCTGCCGCCTGCGCGGCGCGGCCATACCCGTTGGGCGTGGCGCGCCATGCCGTGCCTGCTGGCCAGCCGGGGCCGATTGCCACGCCTCGCTATGCGCGCCATGTCCAAACAGAACCGCTCGAAAAACAGCGCCCCCCGCCTGACCCCGCTCGCGGCCATTGCCGCTTCCCTGACTGCGTCGCTCGCTGCCCTGGCGGCGCCTGCGCACGCGCAGACCGCCACGCCTGCGCCCACCGCCGAAACAGCGCCGGCCACCGCCACCGCCAGCGGCACGCTGCGCGAAGTCGTCGTCACCGCCAACCCGCTCGGCAGCGAACTGAACGACATGGTCGCGCCGGTATCGACACTGGGCGGCGACGCGCTGGCCGTGCGCCAGGCCAGCACGCTGGGCGAGACGCTCGACAAGCTGCCTGGCGTGTCGTCGACGTATTTCGGCCCCAATGCCAGCCGCCCGGTGATCCGCGGCCTGGATGGCGACCGCATCAAGGTGCTGCAGAACGGCGGCAGCACCGTCGACGCCTCGACGCTGTCCTATGACCACGCAGTGGCGCTGGACCCGCTGGTGGCCGAACGCATCGAGGTGGTGCGCGGTCCGGCGGCGCTGATGTACGGCGGCAACGCCATCGGCGGCGTGGTCAACGTGATCGATAACCGCATCCCCAAGGAGCCGATCGAAGGCGTCGGCGGCGCCGTGGATGCCAGCGGCACCATCGGCGGCGACCAGGCCCGCAATGCCAGCGCGCTGATCGAGGCCGGCAACGGCCAGTTCGGCGTCCATGCCGATGCGTTCGCACGCAAGACCAGCGACCTGCGCATCCCCGGCTACGCCCGCAGCGACCGCCTGCGCGCCGCCGAGCCGCTGCCCGAGGGCGAAAGCGAAGCCTATGGCCGCCTGCCCAACACCAGCGCCGAGCAGCAGGGCGGCTCGCTGGGCGGCTCCTATACCTGGGCCGATGGCTTCCTCGGCGCCAACTACAGCGCCTACCGCAACGACTACGGCACGCCCGCCGAGGACGACGTGCGGCTGAAGATGAGGCAGGACCGCCTGGCGCTGGAGGGCGAGGCGCGCAACCTGGCCGGCAACACCGGCGGCTGGATCGAATCGGTCAAGGGCAAGTTCAGCTACACCGACTACGAGCACAAGGAGATCGAGGACGGCGAGACCGGCACGATCTTCAAGAACCGCGGCTGGGATGCGCGCTTCGAGGCCAGGCACGCCAGGATCGGCAACATGACGGGGGTGATCGGCACGCAGTTCGGCCACACCGACTTCTCCGCGCTGGGCGAGGAAGCCTTCGTGCCGAGCACCAATACCGACAACGCCGCGCTGTTCCTGTTCGAAGAGTTGCCGCTGAACGCCTCGGGCGACCTCAAGCTGAATTTCGGCGGCCGGCTCGACCACAGCAGCATCAAAGCCAGCGCCAACGGCAACGACCGCTTTGCCGACGCCAACCGCAGCTTCAACGCCACCAGCGCCTCGGCCGGCCTGCTGTACAAGGTCAACCCGGCGTGGTCGCTGACGAGCAACCTGTCTTACACGGAACGCGCGCCGACCTTCTACGAGCTGTACGCCAACGGCCCCCACGTGGCCACCGGCTCGTGGGAAGTGGGCGACCCCAACGCCAACAAGGAACGCGCCACCTCGATCGACCTGGGCGCGCGCTTCAAGTCGGGCGCGCACAGCGCGAGCGTATCGGGCTACTACAGCCGCTTTGCCAACTACCTGGCGCTGTCGGCCACGGGCCGCGCGCGCGACGAGGCCGGCGACGTCGTCGCCATCGGCAGCCCGGGCGCGTTGCCGGAATTCCAGTACCTGGGCGTGCCGGCCACGCTCTACGGCTTCGAGGCCGAAGGCAAGACCCGGCTGCTGCAGAAGATGCTGACCAGCAGCGACACGCTCGACTTCGAGGCGCGCGCCGACTACGTGCGTGGCGAGAACCGCGACACCGGCGAGCCGCTGCCGCGGCTGGCGCCGCTGCGCCTGGGCGGAGCGCTGGTGTACGGCGCGGGGCCATGGGGCGCGCGCGTGGATGTCACGTATGCGGCCAGGCAGACGCGCGTGCCGAGCAATGACACGCCGACCGATGCCTATACGCTGCTGAGCCTGGCGCTGACCTACAAGTTCAAGGTGTCCGGGACGCAGACGCTGGTGTACCTGCGCGGCGATAACCTGACCAACCAGGATGCGCGCAATGCGACCTCGATCCTGCGGGATATCGCGCCGCTGGCAGGGCGGAGTGTGAAGGTGGGGTTCAGGACGTCGTTCTGAGGCCGCTTGGGGCTTGGCGGCTTAGCGGCTGGCAGGACTTCGTTGAGGCGCCTGCAGACGCTTTCAATCGCGAAGGCCTGCAACCACCTCAATCCCGATTCACCACCCACTCCCCTTCCACCGCCAACGCCCCGGCGCCCACCAGCGCCCGCACCGTCTGCGCGGAAATCTCCGCCATCTCCTGCCCCGGCATGAACCGGTCGCGGATCCGCACCATCAACGGCGCCTCCGCCATCCACTGCGCCAGTTCCGCCTGCGTCATCCGCTGCTGCTCCAGCAGCTTGAACTTCACCAGCACCTTGACCGCATGGCTGGCATTGCGCGCGGGATCGGCGCTGAGGTGGCGCAGCCTGGCGGTGGCGCGCTCGACCGCAGGGACCACGTCGGTGAACATGCGTCCGTGGCCGGGAATCACCAGCCGCGCATCCAGCTCCGCGATGCGTGCCAGCACCGCCGCCTGCTCGGTGAAGCCGCTCTCGCCTTCCAGCTCGGGAAAGATCACGCCGAAGCCGTTTTCCCACAACGCATCGCCGGAAATCAAAATGCGCGGCCCCGGCGCGAACAGCATCACCGCATGCGGATCATGGCCAGGCGCGGCCACAACCCGCCATTCCATGCCGCCCAGCGTCACCGCATCGCCGTCGTGCAGCACGCTGTCGAAGCCGAAGCGGTCGCACTGCTGCCCGGTGGCGCGGTAGGTAAGTGCCTCGGTGTCCCACGCGGCCACAACCGCGGCTTCGGCAGCGGGAATCGCGGTGCGCGGTTGCCAGCGCGCCTGCAGCGCGGCATTGCCGCCGCAGTGATCGGAATGCAGGTGGGTGTTGAGGATGCGAGCCAGCGGCCGGCCCTGCAGCGCTGAGGCCACCAGCGCCACGGTCTGCGGTGCATGGCTGACGTAGCCGGTGTCGACCAGCGCGGTATCGTCGCCATCGACGAACAGGATGTTGTTGGCCGACAGCCAGCCGCGCTCGAACACGCGCATGGTCTCGGGCAACGTCGGCATCGATGCTTCGCTCAAGGGGGTGTCTCCTCGCCCGCCAGCCAGGCGGCGCGCTGGGGCAGTTGCGCCCAGATGCGGCGCTTGTCTTCGTCGCCGGCCGATGACCAGCCGGCAATCTCTTCGATGGTACGCAGGCAGCCCTCGCAGTAGCCGCTGGCCGCATCCATGCGGCAGACGTTGCGGCACGGCGAGGGCACCGGCGTTGCCAGCCGGGCGGCCTGTGCCGCGAGCTCCGCGGCCAATGCCGCAAGCGTCGCAGATGCGCGCGCTTCAGGCATGCTTTGCCTGGCGCGCCGCCTTGGCCGCCACCTTTTCGTTGAAGCGGCCCGCGTCGATCAGGTGGCGCTCGTGCACGCCCTCCGAGATCTTGTCCTCGCCGTCCCAGGCACTCAGTTCAAAGCGCAGGCGGCGTCCGTCCACCTCGACCAGCTGGCCCTTGACCGTCACCGTCATGCCCGGCGGCGTCGGCGCCAGGTGCGAGAAGCTGACCAGCGTGCCGAGCGACTGCTCGCGCGGCCAGTCCAGGTGCTCGCGCAGCATCTGCAGGCAGGCGCATTCCATGATGCCAACCATGTAGCCGGTGGCCAGCACGTCGGGCATCTCCGGGCAGCAGGGGATATCGTCGTACAGGCGCGGCACGGTGGCCTTGGGCGGCACCGTGTATTGCCAGCTGAAGCTCAGCCCTGCACGTAGCCCGGGGCTCACGCCGGCGCTCCGGCGGCCACGTCGGCAACTTCCGCGCCGGTCATCTGCTGCAGCTGCCGCGGCGTCAGGTTGAACACCGCGTGCGGATGTCCGGCGGCGGCCCACAGGCTGTCGTACCGAAACAGGTCCTGGTCGAGCAGCATCACCGGCGCCACCGCATGGCCGATCGGGCAGACGCCGCCGATGGCATAGCCGGTCTTCTCGCGCACGAAGCGCGCATCGGCCTTGCCCAGCGCGCCCACGCGCGCGGCCACCTTGGCCACGTCGACGCGGTTGCTGCCGCTGGCGATCACCAGCACCGGCGCATCGTCCTCGACGCGGCGGAAGATGATCGACTTGGCGATCTCCGCCACGCTGCAGCCCAGCCCCGCCGCCGCTTCGGCGGAGGTCTTGCCGGTGGCGGGCAGCATCACCACCGGGCGGTCGTGCCCGAGCCCGGCCAGCAGGTCCGCCACGCGCTGCGCGGATTCGGGCAGCGCTTCGTTACTTGCCGTCATGCGTTCTCCTTATTCCCTGTGCTCAGACGCAGGCGGGCGCCGCATCGCTGGCGGCGGCCCATTTGGTCAGCAGCGCCCGGCCCACGCGCGAACTGTTGGCGCGGCCGATCGACTGTGAGATGTAGTCGCCGGTGCGCACCACCGCTTCCAGATCGATGCCGGTATGGATGCCCATGCCGTGCAGCATGTACAGCACATCTTCGGTGGCCACGTTGCCGGTCGCGCCCTTCGCATACGGGCAACCGCCCAGACCGGCGACCGACGCGTGGAAGATCGCGATGCCGACTTCCAGGCTGGCCAGGATGTTGGACAGCGCCTGGCCGTAGGTATCGTGGAAATGGCCTGAGAGCCGGTCGATCGCAAACTCCGCCGAGGCGGCGCGCATCACTTCCTGCACGCGCACCGGAGTGCCCACGCCGATGGTGTCGGCGATATCGATCTCGTCGCAGCCCAGCTCGCGCATGCGGCGCACCACGTCGACCACGGCGCTGACCGGGACCTCGCCCTGGTAGGGACAGCCCAGCGCGCACGAGATGCTGCCGCGCAGGCGCACGCCCTTCTCTTTCGCCGCGGCTGCGACCGGCTCGAAGCGCTGGATCGACTCGGCGATCGAGCAGTTGATGTTCTTCTGCGAAAACGCCTCGCTGGCGGCGCCGAAGATCACCACCTCGTCGGCGCCGGCGGCGACCGCGCCTTCGAAACCCTTCATGTTCGGCGTCAGCACCGAGTACAGCGTGCCGGGCCGGCGCTGGATGCGCGCCATCACGTCGGCGCCATCGGCCATCTGCGGCACCCACTTGGGCGAGACAAACGATGCAGCCTCGATATTGACGAAGCCGGCATCGGTCAGCTGGTTGACCAGCGCGACCTTGACGTCGGTCGGCACCATGGCCTTTTCATTTTGCAGGCCGTCGCGCGGGCCGACTTCGACGATCTTCACGTAGTTCGGGATGGTCATGGCCGTCTCCTGTCCTTTGTTCGTTATGTGGGGTGCCGTGCTCAGCAGCCGGGTTCAGTACCCGCGCTGCAAGTCGACCACGCCGGCAATCGGCTGGCCCGCGCGCAGCGCGCGGATCTTGCCGGCGATCTGGGCGATGCTGTCCTCGCGCAGCGTCAGCGCCGAGATATGCGGCGTCACCGTGATGCGGGGCTCCTGCCAGAACCGATGGTCGGCCGGCAGCGGCTCGGTGCGGAACACGTCGAGCGTGGCGCCCCCGACCTGGCCGGACTGCACCGCGGCCAGCAGGTCTTCCTCGACCAGGTGCTGCCCCCGCGCCACGTTGATCACATAGGCGCCCTGCGCCAGTCGCGCGAACAGGCCGGCATTCAGGATGTTCTCGGTCTGCGGTGTCAGCGGCAGCACATTGACCAGCACGCGCAGGCCGTCCAGGAACGGCGCCTGCCCCGCATCGCCGTAGAAACCGCTGACGCCTTCGATCGCGCGCGCGGTACGGCTCCAGCCTCGCACCGGGAAGCCGAAGCCGGCCAGCGTGCGGGCGATATGCGTGCCGAGCGTGCCCACGCCCATCACGCCGATGGTGAAGTCGGCGCGGCGATGCGGCTTGAGGAATTTCCAGTTGCCGGCGCGCTCCTGCGCCTCATAGGCGTCGAGCTTGCGGAAATAGCGCAGCACGGCGGCGGTGACGTACTCGGCCATCTGCGCGGCCATGCCGGCATCGTCCAGCCGCACGATCGGCACGCCGGCGGGCAGCGCATCGGGCGCTTCGTCGCGCAGCCGCAGGATGCCGTCGACACCGGCACCGAGGTTGAACACCGCCTTCAGGTCGGTGCGGCCGCGCAGCATTTCCACGGGCGGGCGCCAGACCACGGCATAGTCGGCTGGCTCGTCGCGGCTGCCCTCCCAGGTCAGGCATTCGGCTTCAGGCAGGGCTTCGGCAAAGCCTTCGATCCACGGGTCATAGCGGCCGTCGGGGACGTACAACTGCAACTTCATTTTGTCTCCAGGGATATTGCGGGGGAGAAGCGGCGTCCGTGCCGTTTCCGCGCGCGCGGGATTGACGGCAGGCGTTGATCGCTCAAAAAGCTATTTTGGCAGAGGAATGCGATCGGGGTCAGGCTTCGGGCCAGACCCCGTCGTGCGCGCTCCTTACTTGCCTTCGAACGCCAGCAGTTGCGCCCCTTCGGCCACCTGCTCGCCCACCCCGTAGAGCACTTCGCTGACCACGCCGTCGGCCGGTGCGCTGATTGTGTGCTCCATTTTCATCGCTTCCATCACCAGCAGCGGCGTGCCACGCGTGACCGTGCTGCCGGCTTCGACCATCACCGCGATGACCTTGCCCGGCATCGGCGCGGTCAGCTTGCCGCCCTCGCTTTCGGTTTCGCCTGCATGGGCCAGCGGGTCGAGCCAAGCCAGCGCGACATGCCGCCCGGCATAGAACACATGGAAGGTCTCGCCATCGCTGTGCACCTGTCCATGCGCACGGCGGGTGCCAAGGTTGACGCGCAGGTCGTCGGCCTGGCAGGTGCTGGCGAAAGGCGCGGCCTGGTCGGCGTAGATCAACGTGCTGCCGCGCGCATTGGTGTTCAGCGTCACGTCGAGCACATGGTCGCCGTAGCCGAAGCGCAGCTGACGCGACACGCCGCCGTTGAGCCGCCACGCGCCGCCGTGGGTCCACGGCGAGTGGGGATCGGCGGCGTCGATGCGCAGCTCGCGCGCCTCGCGATCCAGCAGCGCGGCGACCGCCAGCGCGATGATCTCCATGCCGACCGGCGCACGCGGTGGGAACAGGGTCTTCTCGTTGCGCTCGATCAGTCCCGTATCGAGGTCCGCGGTGCGGAACGCCTGCGACGACACCAGCCGCTGCAGGAACGCCACGTTGGTCGACAGGCCGACCACATGGTATGCCGCCAGCGCCTGGCGCATGCGCGCCAGCGCCTCGTCGCGGTCCTTACCCCAGACGATCAGCTTGGCGATCATCGGGTCGTAGTACGGGCTGATGGTGTCGCCTTCGCGCACGCCGGCATCGATGCGTATGCCGGCCGGGCCATGCGCATCTTCGCCACGCATGAACTGCACCGCCGCCGGCGTGCGCAGGAAGCGCAGCGTGCCGGTGGACGGCAGAAACTGCTTGTCGGGGTTCTCGGCGTAGATGCGCGCTTCCAGCGCATGGCCGTCGATGCGCAGTTGCTGCTGCGTGAGCGGCAGCGGCTCGCCGGCGGCGACGCGCAGTTGCCATTCGACCAGGTCCTGCCCGGTGATCATCTCGGTGACCGGGTGCTCGACCTGCAGGCGCGTATTCATCTCCATGAAATAGAAGGAGCCGTCCTCGCCGTTGGAATAATCGGCGATGAACTCGACGGTGCCGGCGCCAACGTAGCCCACCGCCTTGGCGGCAGCCACGGCGGCCTCGCCCATGGCGCGGCGGCGTTCTTCCGTCATGCCCGGCGCGGGCGCCTCTTCCAGCACCTTCTGGTGGCGGCGCTGCACCGAGCAGTCGCGCTCGAACAGGTAGACGCAGTTGCCGTGGGTATCGGCGAACACCTGGATTTCGATATGGCGCGGGCGGGTCAGGTACTTCTCGACCAGCACCTTGTCGTCGCCGAAGCTGGCGCTGGCCTCGCGCTTGACCGACGCCAGCGCGGCCTCGAAGCCATCGCCCGACTCGACCACGCGCATGCCCTTGCCGCCGCCGCCCGCGCTGGCCTTGAGCAGCACCGGGTAGCCGATGCGGTCGGCCTCGCGGCGCAGCAGCGCCGGATCCTGGTCTTCGCCGTGGTAGCCCGGCACCAGCGGCACCGACGCCTTTTCCATCAACTGCTTGGCCGCGCTCTTGCTGCCCATGGCGTGGATGGCGGAGGCCGGCGGGCCAATGAAGACCAGCCCGGCCGCGGCGCAGGCCTCGGCAAAGGCTTCGTTCTCGGACAGGAAGCCGTAGCCCGGGTGGATCGCCTGGGCGCCGCTTTCCCTGGCCATCTCGATGATGTGGTCGGCGCGCAGGTAGCTGTCGCGCGCGGCGGCGCCGCCGATATGGACCGCCTCGTCGCAGAAGGCGACGTGGCGGGCATTGGCGTCGGCATCCGAGTACACCGCGACGGTGCGGATGCCGAGCCGGCGGCAAGTGGCGGCGACACGGCAGGCGATCTCGCCGCGGTTGGCGATCAGGATCTTGCTGAACATGGCTCCCTCCTTGTTATGCCGTTATCGGCATCTTACGGCGGGGAGATGTCCAATGGGTTATTTCCGATGTCGCTTTATCGCGTAACTTCCCCGCGCAACTACCCGGCGTAACCCTCCGCGCGGATGTCCAGGCGGGCCAGCAGGGCGCGATCGCGGTCGGCCTGCGGGTTGCCGGTGGTCAGCAGCTTTTCGCCGTAGAAGATGGAATTGGCGCCGGCCATGAAGCACAGCGCCTGCAAGGCTTCGTCCATGGCCTCGCGGCCGGCGGACAGGCGCACCATGGCACCCGGCATGGTGATGCGGGCCACCGCAATGGTGCGGACGAACTCGAACGGGTCCAGCGCCTCGGTGCCGGCCAGCGGCGTGCCTTCGACCTGGACCAGGTTGTTGATGGGCACCGACTCCGGATACGGGTCCATATTGGCCAGCTGCGCGATCAGGCCGGCGCGCGCCTCGCGCGATTCGCCCATGCCGACAATGCCGCCGCAGCAGACGTTGATGCCGGCGTCGCGCACATGGCCGATGGTGTCGAGCCGGTCCTGGTAGGTGCGCGTGGTGATGATCTTGCCGTAGAACTCAGGCGAGGTATCCAGGTTGTGGTTGTAGTAGTCCAGCCCGGCGTCCTTGAGCTGCTGCGCCTGCTCGGCCTTGAGCATGCCCAGCGTGACGCAGGTTTCCAGGCCCATCGCCTTGACCTCGCGCACCATGTCCATCACCGGCTCCAGGTGGCGGTCCTTGGGGCTGCGCCAGGCAGCGCCCATGCAGAAGCGCGTGGCGCCGTTGGCCTTGGCGGCGCGCGCGGCGTCCAGCACCTCGTCCAGCGGCATCAGCTTCTCGGCCTTGACGCCGGCATCGTGGTGCGCGCTCTGCGGGCAATAGCCGCAATCCTCCTCGCAGCCGCCGGTCTTGATCGACAGCAGCGTCGACAGCTGCACGGTGTTGGCGTCGAAATTCTCGCGGTGCACCTGCTGGGCGCGGAACAGCAGGTCGTTGAACGGCAGCGCGAACAGCGCGGCGACGTCGTCGACACGCCATTTGGCGTCGTCAGGCAATGCGTGCTGGCGTGCGGTCTGGCGCAGCGAATCGGCGGAGATGGTGGTAACGGTGTGGGCTTGGGTCATGTTTTTTTCAGTCGAATTCTGGTTCAGGCGGCAAGGCCGGCGGCCTCGGCCTGGGATTTGGCGGTGGCGGCGAACAGCGGAGCGAGGTCGAGGCGTGTCGCGGCGGCGGCGGGCTCCAGTTGCCAGGGCAGCTCGCCCAGGCACGGCGCGTCCAGCGATGCATGCAGCGTGGCGATGTTCTCGTCGGCGAGCAGCATGTCGGGGTCGATCCGGTTGGCGATCCAGCCGGCCAGCAACAGGCCGCGCGCGCGGATCGCTTCGGCGGTGAGCACGGCGTGATTGAGGCAGCCCAGGCGGATACCGACCACCATCACCACCGGCAGGCCCAGCATCACGGCCAGGTCGGCGGTGCTCCAGCGCACCGCGCCGGCATCGAGCGGGACGTGGAAACCGCCCACGCCCTCCACCACCACGGCGTCGGCCTGCTGGCGCAGCGCGTCGAAGGCGGCGCGGATCGGCGCGCGGGTGATGCGCACCCCTTCCTGCGCCGCGGCCAGGTGCGGCGAGCACGGCGTGCGCAGCAGGAACGGGCAGGTATGGCCGAGCGGCACCGTCACGGAGCTGGCGGCGCGCAACTGCGCCACGTCGTCGTTGTGCCAGTGGCCGTCGCGCCAGTCGCTGCCGCTGGCGACGGGCTTCATGCCCGCGCTGCGGTAGCCGGCGCCGTTCAACGCATGCAGCAGCGTGGCGCTGGCGTGGGTCTTGCCGACGCCGGTATCGGTGCCGGTGACGAAGCAGGCGAAGTTGCGCAGGGCGATCATGCTGCCTCCTTGCGCGGCATCGCCTCGGACAGGGCGTCGAGCAGGCGACGCACGTCGGCCTCGTCATGCGCGGCGCACAGCGTGATGCGCAGCCGCGCCGTGCCTTCCGGCACGGTCGGCGGCCGGATCGCGCCGACGCGGATGCCGCCGGCCTCCAGTGCCGCCGACAGTGCCAGCGACGCGGCGTTGTCGCCAATGATCAGCGGCTGGATCGCGGTCTGGCTCTCGCCCAGCGACCAGCCGGCGCTGGCGGCCAGCCGTGCCAGCCCCTCGCGCAGCAGCGCGATGCAGCGCGTCAGTTGCGCACGGCGTTGCCGGCCTTCCTCGCCTTCGATGATCGCCAGGCTGGCCAGCAGCGCATGCGCCACCGCCGGCGGCGCGGCCGTGGTGTAGATGTATGGCCGCGCGGTGTTGACCAGGTGCTCGATCACGGTCTCATGCGCGGCGACGAATGCGCCCGCCACGCCGGCTGCCTTGCCCAGCGTGCCGATATAGATAAAGCGCTCGGACGACAGTCCCAGCGCTTCCAGCACGCCGTGGCCCTGCTCGCCCAGCACGCCGAAGCCATGCGCGTCATCGACGATGATCCACGCGTCGTAGCGCTCGGCCAGCGCCAGCAGCTGGCGCAGCGGTGCGACATTGCCGTCCATGCTGAACACGCTGTCGGTGACGATCAGCTTGCGCTCGCTGGTGCTGGCCGCCAGCAGCGCTTCCAGCGCGGCGGTGTCGCAATGCGGGTAGCGCTGCACGTCGGCGCGTGCCAGCCGGGCGCCGTCGATCAGCGAGGCATGGTTGAGCGATTCGCAGAAAAGCGTTGCGCCCGCCGTGCCCAGCGCGGTCAGCACCGCCATGTTGGCCATGTAGCCGGTGCAGAAGTACAGCGTCTGCGCGTGCGGGATATGCGGCGCGAACCAGCGTGCCAGTTCTTCCTCCAGCTGCGCATGCGCCAGCGAATGGCCGCTGACCAAATGCGACGCGCCGCTGCCGGCGCCGTAGCGGTGCGCGCCTTCCGCCAGCGCGGCGATCACCTTCGGATGGTTGGCCAGTCCCATGTAATCGTTGCTGCAGAAAGTCAGCAGCGGCTGCGGTTGCGCATCGACGGCGCCCACGGCCTGGTGCGGCGCGCACGCGGTGTGCGCGATGCGGCGGCGGCGCGTCAGGGCCAGTTGCTGGCGCTGTGCGGCGGCCTGTTTCAGTTGTTCAAGCAGCATGGCGAACCTCCGCGCTGGTGGTGACATCGTCGAGCGTGGCCAGCAGTTGCTGGCCCAGCCAGCTTGCCTGCGCGGCATCGAATACATAGGGCGGCAGCACGTACAGCGTGTTGCCGATGGGCCGCACCAGCAACTCGCGCGCCCGCGCGGCATGGTGGAAACGCGATGAGAATTCCGCGCCGGCCACATCGTCGCGCACATCGGCGGCCCAGATCAGGCCGCGCTGGCGTACGTGCTGCAGGCGCGCGTCGGCAGCCAGCGGCGCCATCGCGTCGGCCAGCCAGCGGGCGCGCTGGCGGTTCTGTTCGATCACGTTGTCCTGCTCGAACAGGTCGAGCGTGGCCAGCGCGGCGCGGCAGGCCAGCGGGTTGCCGGTGTACGAATGCGAATGCAGGAAGCTGCGCGCGAGTTCGTCGGCGACGAAGGCGCGCTGGATCTCCGGGCGCGACAGCACCAGCGACAGCGGCAGGTAGCCGCCGCTGATGCCCTTGGACAGGCACAGGAAATCGGGCCACGCATGCGCGGGCAGCGGCGTCTCGGCCGAGGTCTCGCCGCGCGACTGTTCCCACGCGAAGAAGGTGCCGGTACGCCCGCAGCCGACCGCGATCTCGTCGGCAATCAGGTGGACGCGATAGCGATCGCACAGTGCGCGCACGCCGTCGAGGTAGGACGGGTCATGCATCGCCATGCCGGCGGCGCCCTGCACCAGCGGCTCGACGATCAGCGCGGCGACCTGGCCGGCGCGCTCGCGCAGCAGCGCTTCCAGTTCAGCCAGCGCGCGCGCGGACACGTCGGCGGCCGATTCGCTGCGCAAGGCCTGGCGCGCGTCGGGCGACATCACCACGTGGGCGCGGCGGATCAGCGGGTCATAGGCGTCGCGGAAGATTTCCACGTCGGTCACCGCCAATGCGCCCACGGTCTCGCCGTGATAGCCATTGCGCAGGCAGACGAACTCGCGCTTGGCCGGCAGACCGGTGTTGCGCCAGTAGTGGAAGCTCATCTTGAGCGCGATCTCGACCGCCGAAGCGCCGTCCGAGGCGTAGAACACATTGCCGAGCGCCCCGCCGCTCAGCGCGGACAGGCGCTCGGCCAGTTCCACCGCGGGGGCATGCGTGCAGCCGGCGAGCATCACATGCTCGAGCGTTTCCAGCTGGCTGGCCAGCGCGGCGCTGATGCGCGGGTTGGCGTGGCCGAACAGGTTGACCCACCACGAGCTGGTGGCGTCGAAATAGCGGCGGCCGTCGGCATCGAACAGCCACGGGCCTTCGCCGCGCACGATCGCCAGCGGCAGCGCATCGTCATCGGGGCGCAGCCGCGTGCACGGGTGCCAGACCGCGTTGCGGCTGCGCTGGCCTAGCGACTGCGCCGGCGCTTCGCCTGGAAAAAGGGACGGGTGATCCAAGGTAGCCCTCCTTTGTTGACCGTCCGGGTGCCTGGCGTTGCCGGCTGGGCCGGGTGCGCGATGTGGGCGGACGGGTTCGGGAGGGTCATGTTATGAATGTCCCCTTGCGGTTGGCAATGTTGCCGGTTTTTTTGGTTTGGGGGTGGTTTAGCCGGACTTGGGGGATGTTATTGGGGTGAAGCACCAGTCTTGCGGTTAGCGTGCAGCGATCTTCACGCAAAATTCCGCGAGCTTTTTTCGGTGCTGCAAGCGTCCGGTGTGCTGCAGCATGACTTCCCTCTCCCGTCAGGCGGGAGAGGAGAGCAAACTCGCGGCTGGATTAAGGCCTCAGGCCGGACGCCACGCCGGCGACCGCTTCTCCAGGAACGACCGCACGCCTTCCTTCCCTTCCTCCGACGACCGGATCTTTGCGATCCGGTCCGCCGTATCCGCCAGCAGGTCGTCGTCGATCACCTGCCCCGCAATATCCTGCACCAGCCGCTTGCTCTCGCGCACGGCGTTGGGGCTGTTGCCGACCAGCGCGGCCGCCAGTTCAGCCACCTTGGTGTCAAGCGCTTCAGCCGGCACTACCGCGTGCACGAATCCCAGCCGCAGCGCCTCGGCCGAGTCGAAGCGCTCGGCGGTGATGAAGTAGCGGCGGGCCGCCTGCTCGCCCATGGCGCGGATCACGTACGGGCTGATGGTGGCGGGCAGCAGCCCCAGGCGCGCTTCGGACAGGCAGAAATGCGCGTGCTCGGCGGCCACGGCGATGTCGCACGCGGCGACCAGTCCCATGCCGCCGGCGTAGGTGTCGCCCTGGATGCGCGCGATTACCGGGCGCGGGCACGACCAGACCGTATGCAGCATCTGCGCCAGCGTGAGCGCATCGGCGCGGTTCTGGTCGTCGGAATAGCCGGCCATCTTCTTCATCCAGTTCAGGTCGGCGCCGGCGCAGAAGGCCGGTCCGTTGCCGGCCAGCACGATGGCGCGCACCTCGTCCATGTCGCCGAGCGCGCGGAAGGCGCCGGTGACTTCGGCGATCACGGTCTCGTTGAAGGCGTTGCGCACGTCGGGCCGGTTCAGCGTCACGGTGGCGACGTGGTTGGCGATAGTGACGGTGAGGGTGGTGAAGTCCATGGTTCGCTCCGTTGGCGGATGTCTGAATGGTTGGCGGGTACGGCTCAGGAGCCGGTCTCGAACGGCAGGCCGAGCGAGTGGAAGAAGTCGGCGACCTCGGGCAGCCACAGCGGGATACCTTCGCGCGCGCTGAACACCCGGTGCGAGTCGTTGCTGAACTCGCCCACGTCGAACAGCCGTGCATTGGCCGCTTCGCCCTTGGCCTGCGCCTTGTATGCGTTGAACATGCGGCCGGGCAATGGCACCGGCCAGTAGCTGTCGTTGTCGCCGTACACCCACAGCGACGGGTAGCGCGCCGCGACGCCGTAGCTGGCGAAGGCGTCCACCAGCCGGTCTTCCCAGTCCGCGCAGTTAAGGTTGCGCAGCCCGCCGGCAAAGTTGACCACGCCGCGCACGCCGGGATAGCCGATGGTGCTGAAGGCCATCGTGGTCAGGCCGCCATGCGATTGCCCGATCACCACGATGCGCTCCATGTCGATATAGGGCAGCGTGGCCATGTAGTCGAGCGTGGCGACCACGTCGTCAGCCTGCATCATGCCGTTGGCCTCGATGTCGCAACTGCCGCCCACATAGGCGCCGCCCGAGCGCGCGAAGCCCTGCCGCATCGGCAGCACCACCACGTAGCCGCGGCGCAGGAACTCGGCGCTCTGCGCCGGAAACCGCGCGCGCCCCTGGGTGAAGGGCCGGCCCGGCGCCTTGCCGTGGTTGATCACCACCAGCGGGAACGGCCCTTCTCCCGGCGGCTTGAACACCGTCGCCTCCAGGTCGATGCGTGACGGGATGGCAGCCTTGGGCAGCATCACCACTTGCTCGGTGAAGCGCATGCGCGGCACAGCCTGCCCGGTGCCGGCCCCGGTCTGCGCCGGCGCCGGCAGGGCCGGCAGCAAGGCCAGCACCGTGGCAAGGCAGGAAAGCAGGCGGGTCACGCAACGCATGGGAGTAGCAGCCAAAAAACCGATGAAACCGATAAAGCCAATGAAACCAGTAAAGCAGACAGGGCCGATGCCCTGCCGGCACTACATGCGGAACACGCCGAACTTCATGTCCTCGATCGGCGCGTTCAGGCTGGCCGACAGGCCCAGCCCCAGCACCGTGCGCGTCTGCGCGGGATCGATCACGCCGTCGTCCCACAGCCGCGCGCTGGCGTAGTACGGGTGGCCCTGGTGCTCGTACTGGTCGCGGATCGGCTGCTTGAAGGCGTCTTCCTCTTCCGCGCTCCACTTGCCGCCCTTGCCCTCGATGCCATCGCGGCGCACCGTCGCCAGCACGCTCGCGGCCTGCTCGCCGCCCATCACCGAGATGCGCGCGTTCGGCCACATCCACAGGAAGCGCGGCGAATACGCACGGCCGCACATGCCGTAGTTGCCGGCACCGAACGAGCCGCCGATGATCACGGTGAACTTGGGCACCTGCGCGGTCGCCACCGCGGTCACCATCTTGGCGCCGTTGCGGGCGATGCCTTCGTTCTCGTACTTGCGCCCCACCATGAAGCCGGTGATGTTCTGCAGGAACACCAGCGGGATCTTGCGCTGGCAGCACAGCTCGATAAAGTGCGCGCCCTTCAGCGCCGACTCGGAGAACAGGATGCCGTTGTTGGCGACGATGCCGACCGGGTAGCCCCAGATGCGCGCGAAGCCGCATACCAGCGTGGTGCCGTAGCGCGCCTTGAACTCGTCGAACTCGGAGCCGTCGACGATGCGCGCGATCACCTCGCGCACGTCATAGGGCTTGCGCGTGTCGGTGGGGATCACGCCGTACAGTTCTTCCACCGGGTACAGCGGTTCGGCCGGCTCGTGCAGGCGGATCTGGTCCGGCTTGCGGCGGTTCAGGTGCTGCACGATATTGCGCGCCAGGCTCAGCGCGTGGTGGTCGTTCTGCGCAAAGTAGTCGGCCACGCCGGACAGGCGCGTATGCACGTCGGCGCCGCCCAGGTCCTCGGCGCTGACTTCCTCGCCGGTGGCGGCCTTCACCAGCGGCGGGCCGCCCAGGAAGATGGTGCCCTGGTTCTTGACGATGATCGACTCGTCGCTCATCGCCGGCACGTAGGCGCCGCCTGCGGTGCAGGAACCCATCACCACCGCGATCTGCGGGATGCCCTGCTTGGACAGGTTGGCCTGGTTGTAGAAGATGCGGCCGAAGTGGTCGCGATCGGGGAACACGTCGTCCTGGTTGGGAAGGTTGGCGCCCCCGGAATCGACCAGGTAGATGCACGGCAGGTTGTTCTGCTCGGCGATCTCCTGCGCGCGCACGTGCTTCTTGACCGTGATCGGGTAGTACGTGCCGCCCTTGACGGTGGCGTCGTTGCAGACGATCACGCACTCCTGCCCGGCCACGCGGCCGATGCCGGTGATGATGCCGGCGCCCGGCGCGGCATCGTCATACATGTCGTAGGCCGCGAGCTGCGACAGCTCCAGGAACGGCGTACCAGGATCCAGCAGCATCTGCACGCGGTCGCGCGGCAGCAGCTTGCCACGCGACAGGTGCTTGTTGCGCGCGTCGTCACCGCCGCCCTGCGCCAGTTTTGCGATCTTCGCCTTGAGGTCGGCCACCAGTTCCCGCATCGCGTCGGCGTTGGCCTTGAACGATTCTGAGCGGGCGTTCAGTTTGGTTTCCAGCGTGGGCATCGTATCGTCTCTTCGTGCTTGGGTCTTGGTGGGGATCTGTCCAGCCTGCGCTGCGGGCGTGGGGTGGAGGCCCGGCTATGTGGCGATGCTCATGGCGCTTCCCCGATCATGTCGCCATCCACATAGAGCCAGCGCGGCGCTTCGTCGGGCGCGCGCGGCTCGCACACGAAGCGGCTGCGCTCATGCAGCCGCCAGGCGCGCCCGCCAACCTTGTAGCGCGCGACGAACTCCACCTCGGCATGGGTATCGTCCTGCTGCGCGTGCGTCTTCACCGACAGCCCGAGCCAGCGCGTGGCGGTATCCGGCAGAAGATCGGCCGGACAGGTAGACGGATGCCATGTCTGGCGCAGCCAGTCGGTGTCGTTCAGCACATAGGCGCTGTAGCGCGAGCGCATCAGCGCCTCGGCATTGGGCGGCAACGCCTCGCCGCGATGGAAGCGGCCGCAGCACGCGGCATAGTCGGCGCCGCCGCAGGGGCACGGCGCCGGACCGGCCTTGGGCGGGCGGCGCGCTGTCATCCCACCAGCTCCGGCAGGTCGCGCATGTCGGTGAAGAGCGTATGCGCACCGGCTTCGCGCAGCGACGCGGCGTCGTTGCGCGCGGCGTAGCCGAACACCGTCATGCCGGCCGCCACGCCGGCGGTGACGCCCGTGGGGCTGTCCTCGACCACGGCGCAACGCGCCGGCTCAACGCCCATGGTGCGCGCAGCCAGCAGGTACACGTCGGGCGCGGGCTTGCTGCGCGCCACTTCGGTGGCGGAAAAGATATGCTCGCGCTCATCTTGCTGGAACAGCTCGACCAGCCCGGTCTTGGTCAGCTGCAGCTTGACCTTGATGCGGTCCGCGCCGGACGCCACGCACACCGGCATGCCGGTGGCCGCGATCCTGGCGATGGCGTCGCGCACGTGCTCCACCGCCGCCACTTCGGCCTCGAGCACCGCGTTGCGGCGCGCCAGCCAGGTCGACAGCCAGTTCTCGGGCAGTGGCGCGCCGCGCATGCGCTCGATCATGCCCAGTTCCTCGCGCACGGCGCGACCGAGGAACAGGCGCGTGGAGTCTTCCACCGAGATCTCGATGCCGAGTTCGTTCAGCATCTGGTTGAGCACGCGGTTGACGATGGGCTCGCTGTCGACGAGCACGCCGTCGCAGTCGAAGATCACGCAATCGAAACGGCCGGAGTGGCCAGGGGTTACTGCGGTCATGCGGATGTCTTTTCCTTGTTGTCCAGGCTGCTTGCCACACCAGGTACGGCCCGGAGTTCAGTCTGGCGGCGCGCCTTCAGGTGCGCCTCGACCTGTTCGAAACGGTCGAAGCCCCAGAAGGGCTCGCCGTCGATGATGACGAAGGGCGAGCCGAACACGCCCTTGGCCATGGCCACGTCGATCTCGGCCTTGAGCTGGTCCTTGATCTGGTAGCTGGTGGCGCCGGCGTCCATGGCCTGCACGTCGATGCCCAGCGGCTCGGCCAGCTTCATGATCTCGGCCGGCTCGGCGATATTGATGTCGTCGACGAACAGCGCGCGGTACACCGCCTTGGCGAAGGCCGCGGCAATATCGTCGCCGTGATGGTTCTGCAGCCACAGCATCGCGCGGGCGGCATGCGTGGTCGGCAGCGGGAAATGCGTGGGCCGCTTGTACTCGATGCCGTGGAAGCGCGCGGTGCGCTCGAAATCGCGCCAGCTGTAATCGCCCTTGAGCGGCAGTTGCGGCAGCGGCGACGCGCCAGTGGTCTTGAACACGACACCCAGCAGGATCGGATGCCAGGCGACGATGCGGCCGTACTTCTGCGCCAGTTCATCGATGCGGGTGCTGGCGAAATAGCCGTAGGGCGAGGAGAAATCGAAGTAGAAGTCGATCGCTGCGGTCATGTCGGGGGCCTTGTTCTTGTGTCGATTCGGTTGGCGATTCGGTTGGCGATACCGGAGACGGGGGTCGTGGCGCCTGTTGCCGGGGGCGCCGGCGGCACATGGCATCATCGTACGCTTTTTAAGCCCGTATTAGGCCAGTGCGCGCGCAATCAGGATCTTCTGGATGTCGCTGGTGCCCTCGTAGATCTGGCACACGCGCACGTCGCGGTAGATGCGCTCGACCGGGAAGTCGCTGACATAGCCATAGCCGCCGAACACCTGGATCGCATCGGAACAGACCCGCTCGGCCATCTCGCTGGCAAAGAGCTTGGCCATCGCGGCTTCCTTCAGGCACGGCCGGCCGGCATCGCGCAGCGCCGCGGCATGCCACACCATCTGGCGCGCGACGTCGATGCGCGTGGCCATCTCGGCCAGCCGGAACTGCACCGCCTGGTGCTGGAACAGGGGCTGGCCGAAACTCTCGCGTTCCTTGGCATACGCCAGCGCCGCTTCAAACGCCGCGCGCGCCATGCCGATGCTTTGCGAGGCGATGCCGATGCGCCCGCCTTCCAGCCCGGACAGCGCCATCTTGTAGCCGCCGCCCTCGTCGCCCAGCAGGTTGGCGGCAGGCACGCGGCAGTCCTCGAACAGGATCTGCGCGGTGTCCGACGAATGCTGGCCGAGCTTGTCTTCCAGCCGCGCCACCACGTAGCCCGGCGTCGATGTCGGCACGATAAAGGCGCTGATGCCGCGCTTGCCGGCGGCCTTGTCGGTCACCGCCAGCACGATCGCCACATCGGCGTTCTTGCCGCTGGTGATGAACTGCTTGACGCCGTTGAGCACGTAGTCGTCGCCGTCGCGGACCGCAGAGGTGCGCAGCGCCGAGGCGTCAGAGCCCACGTGCGGCTCGGTCAGGCAGAACGCGCCCAGCATCTCGCCGCGTGCCAGCGGCACCAGCCACTGTTGCTTCTGCGCTTCGCTGGCGAACGACATCAGCATGCTGCACACCGGGCAGTTGTTGACGCTGATGACGGTGGAAGTGCCACCGTCGCCAGCCGCAATCTCTTCCAGGATCAGCGCCAGCGACAGGTAGTCGAGGCCGGCGCCGCCGTATTCCTCGGGCACGGCCACGCCATACGCGCCCAGCGTCGCCAGTTCGCGATGCACGTCCTTGGGGAAGGTCTTGTCGCGGTCCCACTGCGCAGCCTGCGGCGCGATCACCTCCTGCGCAAACTGGCGCACGGCGTCGCGGATCATTTCCTGTTCGGGGGTCAGCAGCATGTCGATGGTCGGTTGGTCGTGCGCGCCGGGATCACCAGGGGATCGGCGTGCCGTCGTAGTTGTGGAAGGTGCCGTTGTCGCGCCGCTTGACGCCGGCCAGCACCTGGCGCATGCCCTTGACGCTCTGCTGCACGGTCAGGTCGGCTTCCTGGCCGCCCATGTCGGTCTTGACCCAGCCCGGGTGCAGCGCGACGCAGGTTGCGTGGCGCGCGTCGAGCGACACCGCGCGCAGCGCCGCATTGGCGCCGGCCTTGCTGACGCGGTACAGCCAGCTGCCGTTGTGCTCCATCCCGCCGATGCTGCCCATGCGCGAGGACAGCACCGCCAGCACGCCGCCATGACCGGACTGGCCGGCTTCGACGTAGGGCAGCACCAGCGGCAGCGCCATCATCGGGCCGAGCACGTTGACGTGCATCACCTGGTCGAACTCCTGCGGCGTCACCGGTTGCGCGCCTTCGGTGCGCGGGCCCAGCACGCCGGCGTTGTAGATCGCCACGTCGAGCGCTTCGCCGTCAAGCTTCCAGCCGAGCCCGGCGACCGCGCCGGGGTCTGACAAATCGACCTGGTGGGCTTCGGCGCCGAGCGCCTGCAACTCGCCCACGCCTTCCGGCGAGCGTGCCGCCGCGATGACGCGCCAGCCGTCGGCGCGGTACTGCCGGACAAATTCAAGGCCGATGCCGCGGGAGGCACCGAGGATCAGGACGGTTGGCAAGGCTGGGCTCCTTTTTCTGGTTTTACTCCCCTCTCCCACTTATGGGAGAGGGGAGACAACAAGCGGGAAGGAAAAGCGTTACAGGATCTCGATCCCCACCGCCGTCGCTTCGCCACCACCGATACACAGGCTCGCCACGCCACGCTTGCCGCCGGTCTTGCGCAGCGCGCCGATCAGCGTGGTCATGATGCGCGCGCCCGAAGCGCCGATCGGATGCCCCAGCGCACACGCGCCGCCGTGGATGTTGACCTTGTCGCGCGGGATCTTGAGGTCGTGCATCGCGGCCATCGGCACCACGGCAAAGGCCTCGTTGATCTCGAACAGGTCGACACTGTCGGTGGTCCAGTCCAGCTTGCGGTAAAGCTTGGCAATCGCTTCCACCGGCGCGGTGGTGAACCAGCCAGGCGCCTGCGCGTGCGTGGTGTGGCCCAGCATGCGGGCGATCGGCTGCAGGCCCAGCTGCTTCGCGGTGGACGCGCGCATCATCACCAGCGCCGAGGCGCCGTCGTTGATCGACGACGACGATGCGGCGGTGATGGTGCCGTCCTTGGCAAAGGCCGGCTTGAGCGACGGGATCTTGTCGAGCTTGATGCGGCGCGGGCCTTCGTCGGTGTCGATCACGGTGTCACCGCCCTTGCCCGACACCGTCACCGGCGTGATCTCCCAGCGGAAGTCGCCGTTCTCGGTGGCCTGCTGCGCGCGGCGCACGCTTTCCATCGCGAATTCGTCCTGCTGCTGGCGCGTGAAGCCGTACTTGGCGGCGCAGTCCTCGCCGAAGGTGCCCATGGCGCGGCCCTTGTCGTAGGCGTCTTCCAGGCCGTCCATCATCATGTGGTCGTAGATCATGCCGTGGCCGATGCGGTAGCCGCCGCGGCCCTTCGGGATCAGGTACGGCGCGTTGGTCATGCTTTCCATGCCGCCGGCGACGGCGATATCGAACGAGCCGGCGATCAGGCCGTCATAGACGGTCATCGCCGCGCGCATGCCCGAGCCGCACATCTTGTTGACGGTGGTGCAGCCCACGCCCAGCGGCAGGCCCGCGCCCAGCGCGGCCTGGCGTGCCGGTGCCTGGCCCTGGCCCGCGGGCAGCACGCAGCCGAACACCACTTCTTCAACCTGCTCGGGTTTCAGGCCGGCGCGTTCCACGGCGGCGCGAATGGCGGCGGCGCCGAGCTGCGGCGCGGTCACGCTGGCAAATTCGCCCTGGAACGCAGCCATCGGCGTGCGGGCGGCTGAAACGATGACGATCTCTTCCATGTCGGGTCTCCTGGATCGGTGTATGTGTGCGGAAGTGGTGGCGGATGTGGTGGCGGATGTGGTGGCCGGTATGCGCGCTCTCAGCGGATCGACGCCTGCGGCGGATCGCCGTATTGGCGGTAGGCCGCGGCGAGCTGCTCGTGCAGTTCGTCGTTGTTGCTGGCGGCCATGCCCAGGTCGCGCAGCAATCCGTCGGATACGCCGTAGATCCAGCCGTGCACCGTGACGGCCTGGCCGCGGTCCCAGGCGTCCTGGATCACCGTGGTCTGGCAGATATTGCTGACCTGCTCGATCACGTTGAGTTCGCACAGGCGGGTATGGGCGTCTTCCTCGCGCAGGATGGTGCCGAGGTAGGCCTCATGCTTGTCGGCCACATCGCGCACATGGCGCAGCCAGTTGTCGGCCAGGCCGATGCGCTCGCGCTTGAGCGCGACCTTGACGCCGCCGCAGCCGTAGTGGCCCACCACGGTGATATGGCGCACCTTGAGCACTTCCACGGCGAACTGGATCACAGACAGCGCGTTCAGGTCGCTGTGCGCGATCACGTTGGCGATATTGCGGTGGACGAACACCTCGCCCGGCGCCAGCCCCAGGATCTGGTTGGCCGGCACGCGCGAATCGGAGCAGCCGATCCACAGGTATTCCGGCGCCTGCTGGTTGGCCAGGCGAGTGAAGAACGCGGGATCTTCCGCGTTGACGCGGTCCACCCAGTCACGGTTGTTGCGGAACAGTTGGGCGATGGCGTCACTCATGCGACTCTCCTTGCAGGGTCGGCGGCAGGCAGCACGGCGGCAGCGCCGTAGCGGTTGATGAATCGCTCTGTAGGGTGATAGGCAAAGAAGTCATGGACATGTCCGGCAAGCAGCCGGTCCTTGTGGCCCTGCCACATGGCAGGGTCGAAAAAATCCGCATGGTGCCGCAGGAACGCCGCGCGCACGCGCGCGTCGCCCAGCAGGAACGTGCGGAAGGTCTCGGGAAAAATATCGTGCGGACGTACCGTGTACCAGACCTCGCCCGACATCTCCTCTTCCTCGTTGCGCGGCTGCGGCACGTGGCGGATATTGCAGTCGGTCAGGTACTCGATCTCGTCGTAGTCGTAGAACACCACGCGCCCGTGCCGCGTGACGCCGAAGTTCTTGTACAGCATGTCGCCCGGGAAGATGTTGGCGGCCATCAGTTCCTTGATGGCGTTGCCGTATTCCAGCACGCCGTGCTCGACCTGCTCGTCGGAGCCTTCCTGCAGGTAGATGTTCAGCGGCGTCATGCGGCGTTCGATATAGACGTGGCGCACCACGATCTCCTCGCCGCCCTGCTTGCCGCGCTGGTATTCGATCATTGACGGCGCATGCTGCTCGAACTCGCGCACCAGCGCTTCGTCGAAGCGCGACAGCGGGAACGCCACGTCGGAGTACTCCAGCGTATCGGCCATGCGGCCGACGCGGTCGTGCTGCTTGACCAGCTGGTACTTGGACTTGACCAGCTCGCGCGTGGTTTCCTTGGGCGCCGGGAAAAAATCCTTGATGACCTTGAACACGTACGGGTAAGACGGCAGCGTGAACACCAGCATCACCAGCCCGCGGATGCCGGGCGCGACGATGAACTTGTCCGACGAATGCTGCAGGTGGTGCAGGTAATCGCGGTAGAACAGGTTCTTGCCCTGCTTCTGCAAACCCAGCGTCGTGTAGATCTCCGCGCGCGGCTTGCGCGGCATGATGTCGCGCAGGAAGGTCACGTAGGCCGACGGGATCTCCATGTCGACCATGAAGTAGGAATGCGTGAACGAGAACAGGATCAGCAGCTGTTCCTTCTTCAGCAGCACCGTGTCCAGCACCAGCTTGCCTGACGGGCCGTGGATGATCGGGATCGCCAGCGGGAAGGTGCGGTCGCCGTTCAGGATCCGGCCGATGATGAAGGCCGACTTGTTGCGGAAGAACAGCGACGACAACGTGTGGATCTGGAAATTCGGCGCGATGCGGAAATCGCCGAAATGCTCGCTCATGGCGCGCACCACGTAGCCGATGTCGCGCTCCAGGTCTTCGAACGGGCGCTCCAGCTGGAAGTTGTGCACGATGCGCTCGAAGCACCCCGCCATGCCCGCGCGGCTGCCCGGATAGTACGCGCGGAAGGTCGGGCGCGTCGGCGATTCCTCGTTCTCGATGTATTCGGTCGAGATCGCCGGGCGCACGAAGATGAAATCGTTGTTGAAGTACGAGCGGTGCAGGATGCGCGTGCAGACCGAATTGAAGAAGGTCTCGGCCAGCTCAGGCTGGTGATGATTGGTCAACAGCCCGATGTAGTGCAGCTTGATCTGCTGCCAGATCTCGTCGTCGATGTTCTCGGCGTCGTACTCGTCTTCAAGGATGATGCTCGATTCGCGCACGCGTTCGTTGTAGAAGGCGATGCGGTCGCGCTGGATCTGCTGCAGCCCGTGCCAGTCGCCGCCCTCGAACTTGAGCTTGGCCTGGTGGCTGACCTCGCGGAACAGCCGGTAGTGCTTGTCGAACCCGTCGAGCATCGTTCTCGCCACATCGAAGGCAATCTGCGAGGAAAGCAGTTTGGGGAAGTGGGACATGGGTCGACGGGGGCGACTGCGTGACGGTCTTGCGACGGGTAGTGAGATTGTAAATGGGTTCTGGGGGAGCGCTCCGGATGCCCGGGGGCGCCGGAGGTGATTCCGGCGCCCCCGGCACCCCCGGCACCCCTTACATCGTTTCCGCGAACAGCTCGCGGCCGATCAGCATGCGGCGGATCTCCGAGGTGCCGGCGCCGATCTCGTACAGCTTGGCATCGCGCCACAGGCGCCCGGCCGGGTATTCATTGATATAGCCGTTGCCGCCCAGGATCTGCACGGTCTCGCCCGCCATCCAGGTGGCCTTTTCCGCCGTGTACAGGATCACCGCGGCGCAGTCCTTGCGCACCTGGCGCACGTGGTCGCTGCCGAGCGCGTCCAGGTTCTTGCCAACCGTGTACAGGTAGCTGCGCGCCGCCTGCAGCGTGGTGTACATGTCCGCCACCTTGCCCTGGATCAGCTGGAACTCGCCGATGCTCTGGCCGAACTGCTTGCGGTCGTGGATGTAGGGCGTGACCACGTCCATGCACGCCTGCATGATGCCGACCGGGCCACCCGACAGCACCGCGCGCTCGTAGTCCAGCCCGCTCATCAGCACCCTGGCGCCGCTGTTCTCGGCACCGAGAATGTTCTCGGCCGGTACTTCCACGTCCTCGAACACCAGCTCGCCGGTGTGCGAGCCGCGCATGCCCAGCTTGTCCAGCTTCTGCGCCACCGAGAAGCCCTTCATGCCCTTCTCGACGATAAATGCGGTCATGCCGCGCGCGCCCAGCTCGGGCTCGGTCTTGGCGTACACCACCAGCACGTCGCAGTCCGGGCCGTTGGTGATCCACATCTTTGTGCCGTTGAGCACGTAGCGGTCGCCCTTGAACTCGGCGCGCAGCTTCATGCTGACCACGTCGGAGCCGGCGTTGGGCTCGCTCATCGCCAGCGCGCCGATCCATTCGCCCGACACCAGCTTCGGCAGGTATTTGGCCTTCTGCGCCGGCGTGCCGTTGCGGTGGATCTGGTTCACGCACAGGTTCGAATGCGCGCCGTACGACAGGCCGACCGACGCCGACGCGCGGCTGATCTCCTCCATCGCGATCATGTGCGCCAGGTAGCCCATATTGGCGCCGCCGTATTCCTCGGCCACGGTGATGCCGAGCACGCCGAGGTCGCCCATCTTCTTCCAGGCGTCCATCGGGAACTGGTCGGTGCGGTCGATCTCGCCCGCGCGCGGGGCCAGCTCGGCCTGGGCCCACGTACGCACGGAATCGCGCAGCATCTCGATGTCTTCGCCCAGATCGAATTTCAGGCCTGGCAGTTCGGTCATGTCGGTCTCCTGTTTGGATTCGGTTTGTATTCGTGCTTCAGACGTGGTCCAGGGTCTTGACCACGCACAGCGTCATCAGCATGGTGGCCACCTGCTTGCGGCGGCCCTGCTGCTCGACATAGACCTCGCCCTGCGCCACGATCAGCGTGCGCCCGGGCTTCAGCACCCGCCCCACCGCGACCAGGCGTTCGCCTTGCGCGGGGGACAGCAGGTTGATCTTGTATTCGGCGGTCAGGCCCGCCTCGCCCTCGCCCACCATCGACAGCGCGGCATAGCCGCAGGCGCTGTCGGCCAGCGCGCCAACCGCGCCGCCGTGGAAGAAGCCGTGCTGCTGGGTCACGCCGTCGGACCACGGCATCGCGATCTCGACTTCGCCGCGCTCCACCCGCTGCAGCGTGGCGCCGAAGCTGGTCATCAGCCCCTGGCGCGAGAAGCTGGTGGCGATGGCATCGGCGCGCGCTGCGGACAGCGCTTCGGGTTCGGCGAGTTCAGCGCGTTCGGCTGGCAGGGCACTGGCGTTGGCAGGCGTCATGGCAGGGTTCCGGGGTGAGGGCGTTGGAGTATTCTATTTACGTTTACGTAAACGTCAATCCGAATCGGCACGGAAGCCGTGCCAGGTGATGCATCAGGCCGATCGTTTCCGGGCCGGCGCATCGCCGCCCTCCGTGGCCGCGGGCTTGCCGCCGGCCTGCGCAGCCAGCAAGTCCCGGCAGTGGCGCTCGTGCTGGTCGATCTCGGCGAGTTGCGCCTGCAGGTCTTCCATCTGCCGCTCCAGCGCGCCGCGGTGGGCGGCGAGCGCGTGCAGAAAGCGTTCGAGTTGCGGGGTGGTGTCGCGCGGCGACTCGTACAGATCCAGGATCTCGCGGATCTCATTGAGAGTGAGTCCTAACCGCTTGCCGCGCAGCGTCAGCTTCAGCCGGGTCCGCTCGCGGCTGTTGTAGACCCGCTTGCGGCCGCCGGGGCCTTCACGCTCGGGCGACAGCAGGCCCTGGTCCTCGTAGAAGCGGATAGCGCGGGGCGTGACATCGAACTCGCGCGCGAGGTCGGTGATGGTGTAGGTTGCGGAGGCGGGATTTTGCGTGACTGCCATGGGTGCGCCCAGTAAAGTGAACGGTCGTTCGTTGCGAAGTCAAGTTTTCGCTTAAGATGGAGACGAACCGCCAGAGTTGACGTTTACGTTAGCGTCAACCCCGGCGACTGGCAACTGGCGCTTTTACGCCCTCCAGATTCTGGAAAGGCGGAAAGGCGCCATGACCGGCAACGAGAAAGCCCGCCTGCCCCCGCACGGCACCACACTGATCCGGCGCGGCACAAGGCTTCGAACAAGAGACTCCTCATGAACGCACTCGAACACCAGCTCCAATACCCGTTCGGCGACACCATGCCCGAGCCCGGCACCAGGCAGGAAGTCGCCCCCGGCGTCTACTGGCTGCGCATGCCGCTGCCGTTCGCCCTCGACCATATCAACCTGTGGCTGCTGCGCGACCGCCTGGACGGGCGCGACGGCTGGACCATCATCGACTGCGGCATCACCAACGACACCATCAAGGCGCATTGGGAAACCATCTTCGCCAACGAGCTGGAAGGCCTGCCGGTGCTGCGCGTGCTGGTGACGCACAGCCACCCGGACCACGTTGGCCTGGCGCACTGGCTGTGCAAGCGCTTCGACGTGCGGCTGTGGATGAGCCTGGGCGACTACATGAGCGCGCGCGTGATGGGCACCGGCACCGGCGCCGGTTCCAGCGCGGGCGGAGACGCGGCCGCCGCGCACTTCGCGCTGCATGGCCTGACCGATCCCGACAGCCAGGAAAAGCTGCGCGCGCGCAAGACCTACTACCCGTCGCTGGTGCCCGACCTGCCGATGCAGTACCGCCGCCTGATGGAAGGCGACACGGTGCGGATCGGCACCGACACGGCCACCTCGGGCTGGCGCGTGATCACCGGCTTCGGCCATTCACCCGAGCACGTGGCGCTGTACAACGAAGCAACCAACGTGCTGGTGTCCGGCGACATGGTGCTGCCGCGCATCTCGACCAATGTCAGCGTGTTCGACATGGAGCCCGAAGGCAACTCGCTGCAGCTCTACCTGGATTCGCTGGGCAAGTATGAGCCGCTGCCGCAGGACGTGCTGATCCTGCCCTCGCACGGCCGCCCGTTCCGCAACCTGCATACCCGCATCATGCAGCTGCGCGAGCACCACGCCGACCGCCTTGCCGAAACGCTGGAAGCCTGCGGCGAGAAGCCGTGCTGCGCGCACGATATCGTCAGCGTGATCTTCAAGCGCCAGTTCGACATCCACCAGATGACCTTCGCCATGGGTGAATCGCTGGCGCACCTGCACTTGCTGTGGCACCGCGGCGAGCTGGTGCGGCAGCTGGATGACGACGGCGTGTACCGCTTCCGCGCCGCCTGATCGCGCAAGTCAGTTGGCGGCCGCCAGCGCCGCCAGGTAACGCACGCCGTCCACCGCGCGGCTGCCGTACCACGACAGCATCTCGCCGTCGACCAGCAGCACCGGCTTGCCGAGCTGGCGCTCAAGCGCGTCGGCGTGGTCTTCGGTGAAGCGATAGGGCTCGGTCGACAGCAGCACCAGGTCGAGCTCGCGCACCAGCGCATCGCTCCAGCGGAAAGTGGGATAGCGTTCGCCGGGGGCATTGGGGCGGCTGCAGTCGCCGCCCGCGCACGCCTGCACGGCGCCTGCATTGCCTGCATCGCCCGGCCACGTCTGCCAGTTGGCCAGCGCCAGCATGCGGCTGATATAAGTGTTGCGCGACACCGTCATCCACGGGTCCTGCCAGATCGCGTAGAGCACGCGGCGCGCAGGCCAGGGGCGCGCGTGGATGGCATCCAGCTCGGCCTGCAAGGCCGCGCACAGCGCTTCGGCCTCGGCATGGCGGCCAAAAATGCCGCCCAGCAGCCGGTACAGCGGCAGGTTATCTTCCGGCGCGCACGGATGCGTGACGATCACGTTGGGCACGAAGGCGCGGATCTCGTCGACCGTCTCGCGCCGGTTCTCGTCGATATTGACCACCACGTGCGTGGGTGCCAGTTCGCGCAGCCGCGCCACCCTGACGTCCTTGGTGCCGCCAACCTTGGGCACCGCGCGCACGGCCGGTTCGGGGTGGATGCAGAAGCCGGTGCGCGCCACCATCTGCGGCGCCAGCCCGAGCGCGAACAGCAGTTCGGTCACGGATGGCACCAGCGAGGCGATGCGCACCTCGCCGCTTGCGGCGGCGTGCTGCTGGCCAATGGCATCGGTCCACATGTTCAGGGCTCCTTGCTTTCTCCACGCCGCGGCTTGCGCGGCGCGCCGGTCGCCAGCATGTCGTACAGCCAGCGCGGCATCACATGCATCAGCCCCGCCACCACGCCCATCTGCCACGGAATCACGCGGAAGCCCCGGCCGGCGGCGATCACGCGCGCGGCCTTGCGCGCGAACACGTCGGCATCGGTCAGGAACGGCATCCGGTACGGGTTTTTCGCGGTCATCGGCGTGCGGATATAGCCCGGCGCGATCGTCACCACGCGGATGCCGAGCGGGCGCTGCTCCAGCCGCAGGCTTTCCAGCAGCTTGATCACCGCCGACTTGGATGCGCTGTACGCACCGGCACCCGGCAGCCCGCGCACGCCGGCGACGCTGGCGATGCCGACCAGCGTGCCGCGCTTGCCGCCGGGACCGGGTTCGCGCTGCTGCATCGCGTGCAGGAAGGGCTGGAAGGTGGTCAGCACGCCAAACCAGTTGGTGTCCATCACCTGCCGGAAGGCGTCCAGGTCCTCGCGTTCGCTAGCGACGGTGCCGACCGAGACGCCGGCATTGGCGATCACCACGTCCGGGCAGCCGAAATGGCCAAGGAAGTCCTCCGCCGCGCGCGCCATCGCGTCGGCGTCGCGCACGTCGGCGCCGTAGACGCGCACCGCGCCCGGGTTCGGCAGCGTCGCCACGAATTCGCGCAGCGCGTCTTCACGCCGGGCGACCAGGCCGAGGATGGCGCCCTGCGATGCGTATTCGCGCGCGAGTGCCTGGCCGAGTCCGCTGGAGGCGCCAGTGAGGAAGACTTTGAGGGGACGCATGGGAGGAAGAAGGCTGTCCGAAATGAAAAAACGGCTGGTACAGGATACCAGCCGTTTGGCTAACCACCGGCCTGCACAAGGCCGCCAGTCACATTTACATCTTCTTCGCCTTCACCTGCTCCACCAGGTAATCCATGGCCTGGATCGCGCCCTGCTTGTTGCCGGTGATAGACGGCGAGGTCACGTACTTGCCCTGCACCACCACCGTCGGCACGCCGTCGATCTTGTAGGCGTCGGCGATCTTGTTGGCGCGCTGCGCGTTGGTGGTCACCGTGAACGAGTTGTACGCGTCCAGGAACGCCTTGCGGTCGACGCCGTTCTTGGCCATGAAGTCGGCGATCTCGTTGCTGTCGAGCAGGCGCTTGCGCTCGACGTGAATGGCGTTGAAGACCTTCATGTTCATGGCGTCGAGCTTGCCGATGGCTTCCAGCGCATAGAAGATCTTCGTGTGCGGCAGCAGGTCGTCGCGGAAGGCAACCGGCACGCGCTTGAACACGACGTTGTTGCCCTGCTTCTTGACCCAGGCTTCCAGGTCGGGCTCGAAGTCAAAGCAGTGCGGGCAGCCGTACCAGAAGAACTCGGTGACCTCGATCTTGCCCGGCGTGACCGGCTGGGGCGCCTTCAGGACCTGGTATTCCTTGCCCTCGGTGGGCGCGGCCTGGGACGGCGCGGACATCAGCAGGCCGCCCACGGCGGCGAACATGGCGAACAGTGCGGCGAGTTTCTTCATCTTGGTGCGGCCTTGCAGTTGGGTCGATGAGCGTATGACCGCGGCGGCGACGTCCGGTTCAGCCCGGGCGCCGACCGCGGTGGTGACAAGGGTGTTGCGTTGGTTACGGCGTATTTATGACGCTTTCGTGGCCCGGGCGTACCCGCCCAGGCGCATAACGCCCGAGCCGGGGTTCCCGCTGACCATTACTGCTTGGTGAAGCGGATCACGGATGCCTCGAAGCCCGACGACTGCAGCCGGTCGCGCGTCTTGTTCATGTCTTCGATGCGGTTGTACGGGCCCATGCGGACGCGGTACATCTTGACGCCGTTGACATCGCGCTCGGTGATCCGGGCCTCGAAGCCCTGCATCGCCAGGTTGGCCTTCTGGCGGTCGGCATCGTCGGACGAGCGGAACGCGCCCACCTGCAGCAGGTAGCCGACCTTGTTGGCGTCGGCCTGGGCGATCTCGGCGATCGGGTCGGACACCGGCTTTTCGGCCGGCTTGGTGGCCACGGGCTTGTCGGCGGGCTTTTCAACCGGCTTTTCCACCGGCTTCTCGGCCGGGCGGGTGACCGCCACCGGAGGCTCGCCGTTCTGGCGGCCATTCTGGTGACCGTTCTGCTGGCTCGACTGGCTCGACTGGCTCTGCGGGGCGCTCGGCTTCGGCTCCGGCTCCGGGGCCTGGCCCACCGGCTTGGCCGGCGTCTTGCTCCACAGCGGCTTGTTCGGGTCGGTCGGGCCCTCGTCGGCGCGCTTGGCCGGCGGCGGCAACTGGCTGGCGACATTGCCCGGCTCGCTCGGCCGCGGCGCGTTCTTCTGCTGGAACGGCGTCGGCGACTTGGTGATGTACAGGGCGACCACCACGGCGATGGCCAGCCCGACGATCAGCCCGAGCACAAGGCCCAGGAACGTTCCGCCGCGCTGCTGGCTGCGGCGGGCCTTGCGCACATCGCGCTTGCGTTGCTGTTGCATGAAGTCCTCTTAGGTGATGCCGGGATTATAGGGCCACCGCCGGGCGGCCCTGTTTGCCCTTCTTTGCGCCCTTCTTTGCGCCCTTCTTTGCGCCCATCGATTACATGCGGCGCGGCGCCGAGACGCCGATCACCGCCAGGCCGTTGCGCAGCACCTGGCGCGTCGCGGCCAGCAGCGCCAGCCGGGCGCGCTTGACGGCTTCGTCGTCGACCAGCACGCGGTCGGCATTGTAGAAGGCGTGGAAATCGCCGGCGAGGTCGCGCAGGTAGAAGGCGACCGCATGCGGTGCCAGCTCCGAGGCGGCGGCCGACAGCATGTCGGGGAACTCGGCCAGGCGGCGGCCCAGCGCCTGCGCCTGGGCGCTGGCCTCGGGGCCGGTGACGGCCGACAGGTCGGCGCCGGCCAGCTCGGCCAGGCGGCTCTCCCATTCTGCGCCGCCCCACGACTCGAAGATGGAGCAGATGCGGGCGTGGGCGTACTGCACGTAGTACACCGGGTTCTCGTCGCTCTGCTTGAGCGCCAGGTCCACATCGAACACGAATTCGGTATCGGCCTTGCGCGACAGCAGGAAGAAGCGCACCGCGTCGCGGCCGCGGGTGAAGTGCTCCGGCCAGTCGGCCACGCCCTGCTCCAGGCAGCCGCGGATGGTCTCGCAGGTGTCATCCTGGCCGTTGGACCATTCGATCAGGTCGCGCACGGTGACGTAGGAGCCGGCGCGCTTGGAGATCTTGACCTCCTCGCCGTGCTTCATCACGGTGACCATCTTGTGCAGCACGTAGTCGGGGTAGCCCGTGGGGATCCCCATGTCCAGGCCCTGCAGGCCGGCGCGCACGCGCGCGATGGTGCCGTGGTGGTCGCTGCCCTGCACGTTGATGACCTTGCTGAAGCCGCGCTCCCACTTGGTGGTGTGGTAGGCCACGTCCGGCACGAAGTACGTGTAGGTGCCGTCGGTCTTCTTCATGACGCGGTCCTTGTCGTCGCCGTCGTCAGTGGTGCGCAGCCACAGCGCGCCTTCGCTCTCGTAAGTCTTGCCCTTGGCGACCAGCGATTGCACCGCGGCTTCCACGCGCCCGTCGCTGTACAGCGACGACTCCAGGTAGTAGCGGTCGAACTTGACGCCGAAGGCCTGCAGGTCGATGTCCTGCTCGTTGCGCAGGTACGTCACGGCGAACTTGCGGATCGAGTCGATATCCTCGACGTTGCCCGACGCGGTCACCGGCTCGCCGTCCGAGGCGCTGACGGTCTTGCCGGCCAGGAAGTCGGCCGCGATGTCGGCGATGTAGTCGCCGTTGTAGGCGGACTCGGGCCAGCTGGCGTCGCCCGGCTTCAGGCCGCGCGCACGCGCCTGCACCGACAGCGCCAAGGTCTGGATCTGCACGCCGGCGTCGTTGTAGTAGAACTCGCGGTGGACGTGGAAGCCCTGCCACGACAGCAGGTTGGCCAGCGCGTCGCCCAGCGCCGCCTGGCGCCCGTGGCCGACGTGCAGCGGGCCGGTCGGGTTGGCGGAAACAAACTCGACCAGCACCTGGCCGTGCACGCCGCGCTCGCGCGCGCCGTAGTGGTCGCCCTCGGCGAGCACCGCGCGCAGCACCTCGGCCTTGGCGGCGGGGGTCAGGCGCAGGTTGATAAAGCCGGGACCGGCGATCTCCATGGCCTCGACCAGGCCCTGCGCACGCGCATCGGCCTGCACCGCGGCGACGATGCGCTGCGCCAGCTCGCGCGGATTGCTCTTGAGCGCGCGCGCGACCTGCATGGCGACGTTGCAGGCAAGGTCGCCGTGGGCGGCCGCCTTGGGCCGCTCGAAAGTGACGGCGGGCAGGGTGGCATCGGCCGGGGCGAGCGCACGCACGGCATCGGTGAACGCGGCGGCGAGATTGGAGGTCTGAACAGGCAGCATGGATGTCGGAAGCCCTGTGGGCAAGTATTCAGGCGCCGCGTCTGGACGGCGTTGGACGGCTGGTCCAAGCCACTTAAACGCGACACCAACGCCCTGAAACGGCATGTGACGGCAACGGTACGCCGCGCCGCATATCAGGCATTGGAATCGGGAACGCGGAATTTTATCAGGTGCTATGCTGACATCATGCGCGAAGATGGCCCCGGGCCACAATCCATGCGGCGGCCCGCCCCCGGGAACGCCGTCCCCCGCATGTCCGTAAAAGGAAACCACACCATGCTGATCACCTTCAAATCCCATGCTGCGCAAGACCTGATCATGATGAAGGATCTGGCCATCACGCTGCTGGGCATCATCGGCAAGCATCTCGGGGAACGGGGGGTGATCACCGTCGAAGAACTGCCACGCGCGATCCAGAAGCTGGAAGCGGCGGTGGTCGATGCCCGCCGCGACCACCCCGCCAGCTCGGCGGTCGAGGAGCGGGCCGCCGCCGACGAGGACGAGGAAGAGCCGCTGCACCTGGGACAGCGCGCCTATCCCTTCCTGGACATGCTGCGCGCCTCGCAGCGGGAAGGGGCCAACGTCTTGTGGGGCGTGTAGCCGCTGGCGGCACACCTGCGCGACGCCGCACGCGCGGCGCGCGCAAAAAAAAGCGCCCGGCACCGCGTTGAGGTTGCCGGGCTTCCGGACGAGGGCGCCGGAAAGGGGGGGAATGCTTTCAGTGGCCCCGCCGCGGCGGGGCCCGGTGCCACCAGGCCTACTCTTCTTCGTGGTGGCGGCCGTTGGCCAGCAGCAGGCCTATCACCGCGCCGATGGCCGCGGCAATCGCCACAGCCTTGAGCGGCGATTCGACAACGCGCTGGCGCGAGTGTTCGACCGCACCGTCCATGCGGTCGCGGGCGCGCATCATGCTGTCGGTGGTCTGGTCGCGCAGCTTGTGCGCCATCTCGCTGGCACGGTCGCGCAGCCGCTGGCCCGCTCGCAGGCTCTCGGCCGAGCCTTCCCGCGCCAGCACTTCAATGGTGTGCTCAAGCTGGGCGATCAGCGCCTTGACCTCGCCGGAAACCGGCGCGGCGGCCTCGCGCGAATCGCGCGCGGCGTGCTTGATATGGCGGATGGCGCTGTCGGCACTGTCGGTCAAGTGGTTCAGTTCCTTCCGGACTTTGGGGTTTTGCGTCAGCATGGGGTCTCCTCAGGTTGCGATCGGCACAGGAGCCGGCACGTGGCCGGCGCTATCGCCTGCGGACCAGGCCCATCACCGCGGCCACCAGCGCCACGACCAGGAAGATGAAGAACAGGATCTTGGCGATTTCCACGGCGCCGGCAGCGATACCGCCGAAGCCGAAGATCGCCGCAATCAGGGCGATAACAAAAAATACGAGTGCATAGTGCAGCATGGCTAGGCTCCCGAAGATGGCTGACCGGGCCGGCACTGGCCCGGGGCCCAAGTGAAGACTTGCGCCACAAGGTGCAAGCTCATAGCCTCATCGTAGGAAGCCAGCCGCCGCACCAATACCGACAGCGAGCCGATTCGGCTGTCAGCCGAGTCCTACAGCACGGCAATACGGGTGCGGCACGCCCGACGCATCAAGGTTGACCCATGCGGATCGATGTGATTCCATGAGCGCTCCCTGGCGCTGCGCGGGCAAGCGGCGCGCCTCAACTACAGGAAATCTGCCCCCATGTTCAAGCAGTCATTTCTTCCTCATACGCTGTTGCTGGCGGGTGGCATCGTGCTGACGCTGGCGGTGCTGGTGGCGTCGGAAACGGGCAATATCCGGCTGCGCGAGAGCTACACCGACGTGATCCGATCGCAGCGCGTGCAGACCGAGCTGGCCGCGCTCAACGGCGAACTGGTCAATGCCGAGGCCGGCCAGCGCGGCTTCCTGCTGACCGGCAAGGAAACCTATCTCGAACCCTACTACAAGGCACTGCCGCGCATCGCCGAGCTGATGGCGCAGATCCGCGCGGACTACGCCAACGACGCGGAGGGGCTGAAGATGTTCGGCGACACCTCCAAGCTGATCAACAGCAAGCTCAACGAGATGGCGCTGACGCTGGTCTATGGCAAGCGCGACCTGGAAGTGGCGCTGGACCTGGTCCGTACCGACTACGGCAAGCAGACCATGGACAACGCGCGGCGCGGGCTCGACCAGCTGCAGGCGCGCGAGGCGGGCTCGGTCTCGCATCGGCTGGAAGGCGCGGAGAACGACGTGCAGCTGTCGCGCTATGGCATCGGCCTGCTGACGGCGATCAACATCGTCCTGATGCTCGCGGTCGGCGTAGGCCACGCCAAGCGCCTGTCCATGGCCGACGCGGTGCGTGCGCAACTGGAAGACGAAAGCGCCAAGCTGGACCGCAAGGTGCGCGCGCGCACGCGCCAGCTTTCGGCGCTGGCGGCCCACCTGCAGCGCGTCACCGAGGATGAGAAGACGCGCCTGGCGCGCGAGCTGCACGACGAGCTGGGCGCGATCCTGACCGCCATCAAGCTCGACCTGCACTGGGTGCGGCGCCAGATCCAGGAGGCGCATCCGCAAGGCGCCGAGCGCCTCACGCGCGTGATGCTGCACGTCGACCAGGGCATCCAGATCAAGCGCCGCCTGATCGAGGACCTGCGCCCCACCGTGCTGCTCAACCTCGGCCTGCGCGCCGCGGTATGCCAGCTGGTGGAGGATGTCGGCGCGCGCAACAGCTGGGAGATCGACGTCAGCGTGCCCGAGGATTTGCCTGCGCTGCGCGACGAAGCGGCGATAGCGCTATACCGGATCGTGCAGGAATCGCTGACCAATGCCAGCAAATACTCGGAAGCCAGGCGCGTCGAGGTCTGCCTGGCATGCCGCGACGACCTGCTCACGCTGACCGTGCGCGACGACGGCAAGGGCCTGCCGCCCGACTTCGACGCCGGCAGCACCGCCGGCCACCACGGCCTGCTGGGCATGGAGCAGCGCGTCACCGCGCTGGGCGGCAGCATGCAGATCGACTCGTCGGCGCATGCGGGCGTGCGCATCCACATCGAGGTGCCACTGACGGCGTCGGTGCTGGCTCCGGCGGAAGAGCCGGAAGGCGAAGAGCCTGCGCGCGCTTGATGGGAAGCTTGATGGGAAGCTTGATGGGAGCTTTGAGGGTCGCTGCCTGAGGGATGCCTTGCGGGATCAGGACGCCGTCGCCGCGTGTTCCTCGATCACGCGGAACACCTGTTCCAGCTCCAGCGACTTGTCGAAGAAATAATCGGCGCCCGCATCGGCACACTGGCTGCGATACATCTGCACCTGGGCGTGGTTGGTATAGACGATGCGCACGGTGTCCGTGCCTTTGCGCTGCATTGCGCGCAGCACATTGATGCCGTTGCCCTGGCGCAGCTGCAGGTCGACGATGGCGACGTCGTACTTGCCGGCGTCGAGCAGGCGCAGGGCCATGGCTTCAGTGTCGGCCCAGTCCACGTTCTCGATAAACGGGAAGTCCTTCAGGTATTCGAGCAACATGCCTCGCAGGACCGCCGAGTCTTCGATCAGCAGTATGCTCAGCGCCCGGTAGGAAGTGTTCGAAGCCTGCTCCGACATGTTCTCGTTTGCAGGCCCGGTCCGGTGCGATCCGCCGCAGGCCGCGATGCGGCCCGCGGCGTGCCGCTACTCGACCAGGCCGTTCTTGATGGCGTAGTAAGTCAGGTCAGCGTTGGTCTTCATGCCCATTTTCTCCAGGATGCGGGAACGATAGGTACTGACGGTCTTGACGCTGAGGAATAATTCGTCGGCGATAACCGACACCGACTGCCCGCGCGAAAGCTTGCAGAAAATCTGGAACTCGCGCTCGGACAGCATCTGGTGCACCGGCTGCTCGGTCGGCTTGTCGAGCCCCCCGATCAGCAGGTCGGCCACCGTGGCGCTGACATAGCGCCGCCCCTGCGCCACCGTGCGGATCGCCTTGACGAGATCGTCGGGGGCACTTTCCTTGGTCAGGTAGCCTGAAGCACCGGCACGGATCAGGTTGATGGCGTACTGGTCTTCCGGGTAGGTCGACAGGATCAGCACCGGCAGTTCAGGCTTGCGTTGCCGGATCAGCTTGAGGACGTCGATGCCGTTGCGGTCGGGCATCGAGATATCCAGGACCAGCACATCGAACTCGGCGTCGCGCAGCCGCGCCATGACTTCGTCGCCGCTGCCGGCTTCACCAGTCACCTGGATATCGGGCTCTTCGGAAATGAACTGTCGCAGCCCGGCACGCACAATCTCGTGATCGTCAGCGATCAAGACGCGGATCATGTGGGGCTCCACGGGGTTGAACGGACCGGCACATTGCCCGGTGCAGTCGGGTGCAGGCGGAACCGCTTGCGTTGCTGTCATTGTAGTGCCGGCCGCGCGCGCGGGCTGTCGGTGTCAGGCTGACATGACGCGCGGCCACAACGCGTCGAGCGCACATGGCGCACGCCTGCGGTCCACGTTGCGAGGCCTGACGTACAAAAGCAAAGCGGGACGGCCTGGAGTCCGTCCCGCTTTGCTGCGGCGCGTCAGGCCACCATGGCCTGCGCGCCTGTGCCGACTGGCGGCGAGCTTACTGCACCTTGGCGCCCGCCTCGGTGCCGACGCTGGCGTCAGCCTTGGACTTCTTGGCCGACTTGGTGGCTTGCTTGCCATGCTTGGCCTTGCTGCCGGCTTCGGCCTTGGCGCCTGCGCCCACATCGGCGGCCGCGCCAGTGGTCTTGTCGGCCGCCGAGCCAACTGCCGAACCCGCGGTCGACAAGCCCTTGTCGGCCGCCGAGCCCGCTGTCGACAGGCCCTTGTCCGCGGCGCCAGTCGCGGCGCCGGTCGCGCCACCCAGCGCGCCGCCGGCAGACGGTGCCGGCGTGGTCACCGAAGCGCCCACATCAGCCTTGGTCCCCACGGAGGCGCCAGTGCCTTGCGCCATGGCGAGCGAGGAAGCAGCGGCGATCGACAGAGCGGACAGGGAGATCAGCAGTTTCTTCATGGAAGGACTCCTTTCAGGGTGCCCCGCAGCGAAACATTCGCCGCGGTGTTCACGCCGTGGTGTTGTGCGTGAATCGAGCCTTCAGTCTAGGGACGCTGCCGGCACCGGTCTGTGAGGAGTTGAAAGGCTGTGTAAGGAGTTGTGATGCACCGCAAACAACGCTGACATGGGGCGGATGCGGCCTGCCACGCAGGTTTTCCCTGCTGCATCAAGGCTCCGCGCTGCGCAGCGGTGCCGATACCGGCACCGCTGCGCCGTCGCACGCGGTTACAGGTTGGGCGCGAGTGCGCGCTCCAGCGTGGCGCGCTCTTCATGGCGGCGCGCCACCATGTCGTCGAGCTGGTCCTGGCCGATCTTGCCGATGGTGAAGTAGGTCGACTCCGGATGCGCCAGGTAGAAGCCGCTGACCGAAGCGGCCGGCGTCATCGCCAGCGACTCGGTGATGCCCATGCCGATCTCGGCTGCGTCGAGGAACTGGAACATCGGGCCCTTGACGGTGTGCTCGGGGCAGGCAGGGTAGCCAGGCGCCGGGCGGATGCCGCGGTACGACTCGGCGATCAGCTGCTCGTTGGTAAGCTGCTCGGCCGCGTCGTAGCCCCACAGGTCCTTGCGCACGCGCTCGTGCAGGCATTCGGCGAAGGCTTCGGCCAGGCGGTCGGCCAGCGCCTTCAGCATGATCGCGCTGTAGTCGTCGAGGTCGGCTTCGAACTGGGCTTCCTTCTTGTCCACGCCCAGGCCCGCGGTGACGGCGAACATGCCGACATAGTCGGCGATGCCGCTGTCCTTGGGCGCGACAAAGTCCGCAAGGCAGCGGTTGGGCCGGCGCACGCCATCGACCACCGGGCGCTCGCTCTGCTGGCGCACGTTGTGCCAGGTCAGCGCGACCTTGCTGCGGGTCTCGTCGGTGTAGATCTCGATATCGTCGTCGTTGACGGTGTTGGCCGGCAGCAGCGCGATCACGCCGTTGGCAGTCAGCCAGCGGCCCTGGATCAGGCGCGACAGCATCGCCTTGCCGTCCGAGAACACCTTGCGCGCCGACTCGCCGACGATCTCGTCGTTGAGGATGTCGGGGAATTTGCCGGCAAGGTCCCAGGTCTGGAAGAACGGGCCCCAGTCGATGTAGTTGGCCAGCTCGGCCAGGTCGTAGTTGCGGAACACGCGGCGGCCGATGAACTTCGGCCTGGGCGGCGCGTACGCGCTCCAGTCGACCGGCGTCTTGTTGGCGCGTGCCTGCGCCAGCGTCACCATCGGCGTGGCCTTCTTGTTGGCGTGCTGGACGCGGATGCGCTCGTAGTCGGTCTTCAGTTCGTCCAGGTACCTTGCCGCGCCTTCATCGGACAGCAGGCTCGATGCCACGCTGACCGAGCGCGAGGCGTCAGGCACGTACACCACCGGCCCCTCGTAGTTGGGCGCGATCTTTACCGCGGTATGCACGCGCGAAGTGGTCGCGCCGCCGATCAGCAGGGGGATCTTCTTCACGCGGAAGTAATCGTCGCGCTGCATCTCGGACGCGACGTAGGCCATTTCTTCCAGCGACGGCGTGATCAGTCCCGACAGGCCGACGATGTCCGCGCCCTCGACCTTGGCGCGGGCCAAAATCTCGTTGCAGGGGACCATCACGCCCATGTTGACGACCTCGAAGTTATTGCACTGGAGCACCACCGACACGATGTTCTTGCCGATGTCGTGCACGTCGCCCTTCACGGTGGCGATCACGATCTTGCCGCGCGCGCGCACATCGCCGCCGGCCTCGGCCAGCAGGCGCTTTTCTTCCTCGATGTAGGGCAGCAGGTGCGCCACCGCCTGCTTCATCACGCGCGCGCTCTTGACCACCTGCGGCAGGAACATCTTGCCGGCACCGAACAGGTCGCCGACGACATTCATGCCATCCATCAGCGGGCCTTCGATCACCTCGATCGGGCGGCCGCCACGCGCCTCTACCTGCTGGCGGACTTCCTCGGTGTCTTCGACGATAAAGGTGGTGATGCCATGCACCAGCGCGTGCGCCAGGCGCTGGCCCACCGGCACCGGCTGCTCCGGCGTGCCGCGCCAGGCGAGGTTCTCTTCCTTCTTCGCGCCGCCGCCCTTGAAGCGGTCGGCGATTTCCAGCAGGCGGTCGGTGGAATCCTCGCGGCGATTGAGGACCACGTCTTCAACGCGTTCGCGCAACTCGGGGTCAAGCTGGTCATACACACCGAGCTGGCCGGCGTTGACGATGCCCATGTCCATGCCCGCGCCGATCGCGTGGTACAGGAACACGGTATGGATCGCCTCGCGCACCACGTCATTGCCGCGAAACGAGAACGACACGTTGGAGACGCCGCCGCTCACCTTGGCGTACGGCAGGTTCTGCTTGATCCAGCGCGTGGCTTCGATGAAGTCGACCGCGTAGTTGTTGTGTTCCTCGATGCCGGTCGCGACCGCGAAGATATTCGGGTCGAAGATGATGTCTTCCGGCGGGAAGCCGACTTCATTGACCAGGACGTCGTAGCTGCGCTTGCAGATCTCGGTCTTGCGCTCGAACGTGTCGGCCTGGCCCTTCTCGTCGAAGGCCATCACCACGCTGGCCGCGCCATAACGGCGGATCAGCTCGGCGTGGTGGCGGAACTGCTCCTCGCCTTCCTTCAGCGAGATCGAGTTCACCACCGGCTTGCCCTGCACGCACTGCAGGCCGGCTTCGATCACTTCCCACTTGGACGAGTCGATCATGATCGGCACGCGCGCGATGTCCGGCTCGGAGGCGATCAGGTTCAGGAAGCGAACCATCGCGGCCTTCGAGTCCAGCATGGCCTCGTCCATGTTGATGTCGATGATCTGCGCGCCGTTCTCGACCTGCTGGCGCGCCACCGCCAGCGCCTCGTCGAACTGGCCGTTCAGGATCATCCGCGCGAAGGCCTTGGAGCCGGTCACGTTGGTGCGCTCGCCTACGTTGACGAACAGCGTGTCGTCGTCGATGCTAAAGGGCTCAAGGCCGGACAGGCGCATCGGGCGCGGGGGCAGTTTGTTCTCGCTCATGTTCTAAGGCTCCGGGCTCAGGCGGCGTCGCGGTACTGGCCGGGCCAGGTGCGGGGTTTCTTGTCGGCCACGCGCTGGGCGATGGCGGCGATGTGCTCGGGGGTGGTGCCGCAGCAGCCGCCCACCAGGTTCACCAGGCCGGAGGCGGCGAACTCCTCGACCAGCGAAGAGGTGACTTCCGGCGTTTCGTCGAAGCCCGTATCGCTCATCGGGTTCGGCAAACCCGCGTTCGGATAGCACGACACCGCGGCGTCGCACACCTTGGCCAGCTCGGCGATGTACGGGCGCATCAGCGTGGCACCCAGCGCGCAGTTCAGCCCGAAGGTGACCGGCTTCGCGTGGCGCAGGCTGTTCCAGAACGCTTCCACGGTCTGGCCCGACAGGATTCGGCCGGAGGCATCAGTCACGGTGCCGGAGACCATCACCGGCACGCGCTCGCCGGTGTCTTCGAACAACTGGTCGATGGCGAACAGCGCGGCCTTGGCGTTGAGCGTGTCGAAAATGGTCTCGACCAGGAACACGTCGGCGCCGCCTTCGAGCAGCGCCTTGCCCTGCTCGTAGTAGGACTCGCGCAGCTCTTCGAAGGTGACATTGCGCGCGCCCGGGTCGTTCACGTCGGGCGAGATGCTGGCGGTCTTGGGCGTCGGGCCGAAGGCACCGGCAACGAAGCGCGGCTTGTCGGGCGTGCTGTACTTGTCGCAGGCGGCGCGCGCCAGGCGCGCGGCCTCGACGTTCATCTCGTACGCCAGATCGGCCATCTTGTAGTCTTCCTGCGCCACGCGCGTGGCACCGAAGGTATTGGTCTCGATCAGGTCCGCGCCGGCGGCCAGGTATTGCTCGTGGATCTCGCTGATGACCTGCGGGCGCGTCAGCAACAGCAGTTCGTTGTTGCCCTTCACGTCGATCTTGTGTTCGGTGAAACGCTCGCCACGGTAGTCCGCTTCAGTCAGCTTGTAGCGCTGGATCATGGTGCCCATGGCGCCATCCAGGATCAGGATGCGTTCTTGCAGCAGCCGGGGCAGCTCGGCAGCCCGGGTGTAGGGGCGCGGTGCGGCCGCGCGGGATTCAGGGGCACTCATGGCGGGGAACTCTGGAAAGGCGGCCGGGCGCTCGATCGGAGGATCGGCGGCGGGCGCTGCTGTGGCCGATGCTGGCCAAAGAGGGTCGATTTTATCAGGTGTATCAAGGCCTTGCGGTGCCCCACGGTTGCCTGCCGGGGCCGTCGACGCCTACACTGAGAGGCGTAACCGTCACCATTCGTCACCACGCGTCACCACGCCGCTCATCCCGCGCACCCTCGCCCAGCCGACCATGCAACACCTAGCCCCCGCCGACGCCAACGACTTGCTGGCGCAATCGCCCGACACGCTGTTCATCGACTGCCGCAGCGAGATGGAATACCTGTTCGTTGGCCACCCCAAGGGTGCGCACAACGTCCCGTGGAACGACGGCCCGGACTGGGAGGTCAACCCGCATTTCGTGCAGATGGTGAAGAAGCTGGCCGGGCATGTGTCAGCGCGGCCGGTGTTGCTGATCTGCCGCAGCGGCAACCGCTCGACGGCGGCGGCACGGGCGCTGGAGGGTGCGGGTTTTGCGAATGTCTATAACGTGTTGCACGGCTTCGAGGGCGACCTGGACCCGCAGCGCCACCGCAACACGCTCAATGGCTGGCGGCATGAAGGGCTGCCGTGGGAACAGTACTGAACAGTACTGGACAACGATGCCGACCCGGGCCGCCAAATAAAAACGCCCGCCAGGGCGGGCGCGATGGCGTGCCGCCGGCCGTGGCCGGCAGCCGCGCAAAGCCGCTCAGTGCATCACCAGTGGATGCGTCATGACGTTATCGAACTTGCCGAGGAAGTCGTCGACCTCCTCCACGGATGGCTCGCTTTCGATCAGGCGCTTGACGTCGGCGCGGAAGCTTTCGGCCAGATGCCCGCCGAGGAAAATTTCGCGCTTCAGGTTCTTGTCGACGATTTCATAGCCGCCGAACTCAAGCGGCGCCTGCTCGACATCCGCGCCGAACTCGACGATGCAGTAATTGTCGCTGTTGTAGATCATTTGCATGGCACACCTCCTGGGCGTCATGGTTGGGCGGCATGCCCTTGTGATTCTTGCCTCGTCGATGTTGCCGTGAGGGGGGCGCCGCGGCTTTACCTACAAACTTGGGGTGACCTTCGCGAAATCAAGGAGTTATGCGGGTCACTGTGTTGCCACGTCATTGCTGCCTGCATAGATTGGGCATCGGCCCTTTTAACAAGTTTCTTGAGCCTGGTGCATCAGTGTGTTGTCTGTCACGGAACGTCGCACTGGCCACCGCACGCCGCACTGCCGAGGAAGGCGTCCAGCGCCGCATGGAAGCTCTCGGGCTGCTCCACATGCACCAGGTGCGCCGCCTGCGGCATCACTTCCAGCCGGGCGCCTCGGATGGCGGCCGCAATGCTCTGCGCCATCGCCACGGTCGCGCCCTGATCGTTCTCTCCTGCTACTACCAGCGTAGGACAATGGATGCGGGAAAGCGCGCCGGCGAGATCGAAAGCCATGATCGCCTCGGCCACGCCCACGTAGCCGCGCACCGGCGTGGCCACCAGCATGGCGTGGATGCGCGCCACCGCATCGGGATGGGCGGCGCGGAAGGCCGGCGTCAGCCAGCGCTCCAGCGTGGCATCGGCCATCCCGGCCATGCCATGGGCCTCGGCCTGGCCGATGCGGTTATGCCACATCGGGTGGGCTTCCATCGGAGTCTGGCTGTTGGTGGCGACCAAAGCCAGCGACAGCAGCCGCTCCGCATGGCGCAGCCCCAGCGTCTGCCCGATCATGCCGCCGACCGAAATGCCACAGAAATGGGCCTGCGGTATTTCCAGCGCGTCCATCACCGCGATCACATCGTCGGCCAGCCGCGTCATGGTGTAGGGCCCCAGCGGCGCATCGCTGCCGCCATGCCCGCGCATGTCGGGACGCACCACGCGGTAGCGCGACGCCAGGTGGGCGGCGGTCTGGTCCCACAGCGCGTGGCTGGCGGCCAGTGCATGGGCCAGGATCACCCACGGTCCGTCGGTGCCGTCGATGCGCACGTAAAGCTCGGCGCCGTCGGCATGGACGCGGTGCGTTTCGGCGGGTGGCGTGGCAACAGTCATGGCTGGGCTCCTGTCAGTAAGAATGCGCCAAACGCGGCGGCGTTGACCCGGGCGACAAATCTTTTGACGATTGTTGACATTCGCCCGGCCGGTTATCGGTGATCGACTGGGCGCCGGCCCGTGGCTTTTAGCTTCCGTTACCGCGGTAGACCAGGTCGATCTGGGTGCCGTCGGGTTCGGTCTGCCGCAGCCGCACCGGCATCCAGCCAAGGGATTGCGCCAGCCATAGCTCGACCCGGCGACGGTCATTGGCGCGGCGCGGCATCCGCAAGAAGTGCTTTGCACGTACCACACCGCTGCCCGTGTCGATGTCCTCCTCTCCAACATACTGCACCTGCATCGGTTCCACATTGCGCGTATCCGCCACCTGGAACGTTTCCGTCACACCGGGCGTGACATAGCGTTGCGGATTGCCACGCACCAGGCCGACAAGTTGCAGGAATACGCTGAAGCGATCCTGAGCCCCGGCCGGGAACGGCGACTGCGTGCCGTTGCCGAGGACAGCGGTCCCGGCGGCGGGGTCGAAGCGCGATGACTCGGCCTTGTTGCGGCGGTGCTCTTCGTAGCGTTCTGGCAACAGTCCCTGTTCGGACAGCGCCCCGCTGCTCTGGAACGCGAAGCGGAACCAGAGCACGCGCGTTTCCACCGCGAGCCGGTAGCGGCGGCCGTCGTGCTCCCAGCGGATCAGGCCATCAGGGTTCTGCACGCCGTTGACGTAGCTGGCGTAATGGTAGGTGGCGGGCGGTGGCGCGCTGTAGACAACGCCGTCGACGCCACCCTGCGGGCCGCCAGACGGCGCAGGAGCCGGCGCGGCGGGTGGCGCCGGGGCCGCCCCGGTGCCGCCGGGACCCGTTGCCATCTCGGTGGGGCCTTGCGGGCTGGTTGCCAGCGGCGGGGCCGGCGGTTCGGGCTGCGGCTCGGGCGCCGGTACCGGCGCCGCGGGCTTCGGGCGCGGCTGCGGCGCGGGGCGCGGCTTGGGCGGGGCGGGCGGCTTGGGCGGCGGCAGCAGGACCGCCTCCAGCGTGGGGGTGTCGGTGACGTCGAGCGGGATCAGGGGGCCCGGCATGCGCAGGAATCCCACCACCGCCAGCACGTGCACCAGCACCACCAGCGCAACCGCGATCACCCAGCGCCGGCGGCGCCAGACGGGGGACTCCGCGCCCGCGCGGGCGCGAGGATCAGGGGTGGCCGGTTTCTCCGGCCGGAGGGGCGGCACCAAGGTAGCCGAGTTCCGATGAGAGCTGTTGGGCGATATCGCGGACGCGACGATCCATCGTACCGCCCCATTCTGCATCGAACAGGCTCTGCGCGCCCAGTACGATTAACCCCATGGCCAGGTGGCCGTTGGCATCGAACACCGGCATCGAGAACGCGTTGATGCCCGGCAGCACGCCGCCGAGGGTGCGCGCGGCGCCATGCGCGCGCACGTCGGCGCAGATCGCGTCGTATTCGGCCAACGAAGCCGGCATGTCCGGCACGGCGCCGTTGCCGCGCGCGCCAAGTTCGCGCTCGACCAGCGGCAGGGTCTGCTTGCGCGGCAGGTAGGCGCCGTAGAGCCGCCCGGTGGCGGAGTTGAGCATCGGCATCACGTCGCCCAGCCGCAGGCTCACCGTGACCGGATGGCTGGATTCCTCCCAGTGCACGATGGTCGGGCCGTGGTTGCCCCACACGGCGATGCCGGCGGTGAGATCCATCTCGTCGCGCAACTGCGACAGGATCGGCCGCGCCTTCTTCACCGGGTCGAGCCGATTGAGCCCCGCCAGTCCCAGCTGCAGCGCGAACGGCCCCAGGTCATAGCGGCCGCTGACCGGGTCCTGCGCCACCGCGCCCAGCCGCATGAAGCTGACCAGGTAGCGGTGCGCCTTGGCCGGGTTCATGCCGGCGGCGGCGGCGAGGTCGCGCAGCATCATCGCGCGCGGCGAGGCGGCCAGCGCCTGGAGCAGCTTGAAGCCCACTTCGATGGACTGGATGCCGGAGCGCAGCTTGGCGTCGTCTTCTTCGTTTTCAGCAATGCGTGACATGCGTGGACCAGCGGCAAGGGCGGATTGGGGCGGGGAATCAGCGCCCGGAGACCCGGGCAAGTTCGTAGGTAAATTTACTATAGCGAAATCGATTTACCAATTTTTAAGCCGTCGGTAGACTTCCTTCGCAACAGACCCGGCGGCGCGCGTGTCGATGCCTGCCGAGCCGGGCCCCTTTTTAACACGGAGACTACCGATGCGCCCCCTGCGTCCCTTCTTTGGGCGTCGTTATGCCCATCTCATGCTGGCCGCTACGGCTGCCGCCGGCGCCCTGTTCACCGCCAGCGCGCCCGCACAAGCCGAAGAGTGGCCCGCCCAACCGATCCGCTGGGTCGTGCCCTACCCGGCCGGCGGCGGCACCGACGTGGTGGCGCGCACCGTCGCCCAGGCCATCACTCCCGGGTTGGGCAAGCAGTTGGTGATCGACAACCGCCCGGGCGCGGCCACCATCGTCGGCGCCGATGCCGTCGCCCACGCCAAGCCCGACGGCTACACCGTGCTGACCGCCGACACCGCCACGCTCGCGGCCAACCCGTCGCTGTACAAGAAGCTGCCCTATAACCCCGAGAAGGACTTCGTCTATATCGGTCAGCTGGCGCGCTTCCCGCTGGTGCTGGTGGCCAATCCCAATTTCCCGGCGCGCACGCTGAAGGAAGCCATCGAGTACGCGCAGAAGAACCCGGGCAAGGTCAATTTCGCCTCGCCCGGCGCCGGCAGCCCGCACCACCTGGCCATGGAGCTGTTCATGGACCAGGCCAAGGTCAAGATGACGCACGTGCCCTACAAGGGCGCTGCGCCCGCGGTGCAGGATCTGCTGGCCGGCCAGGTCGACCTGATGTTCCTGGACCTGGCCTCGGGCCAGCAGAACGTGAGCGCCGGCAAGCTGCGCGCGCTGGGCGTGGCCACGCCCAAGCGCCTGGCGGTGCTGCCCGGCGTGCCGACCGTGGCCGAAGGCGGCGTGAGCAACTTCGAGGCCTATGCCTGGCAAGGCATGGTGGCGCCGGCGGGCACGCCCAAGGCGGTGGTCACGCGGCTGAACGCCGAGCTGGTCAAGGCGCTGAAGACCCCCGAAGTGCAGAAGAAGCTGGAAGGCGTCGGCGTCGAGGCGGTGTCGAGCACGCCCGAGGAATTCGCCGCTTACGCGCGCGCGGAAGCCGAGCGCTGGGGCAAGCTGATCAAGGCCAAGGGCATCACGGTCGACTGAGCCATTGTCGCAGGGGCGCGCTGCACGGCGCGGTAGACTAGCGGGCACTGCGTCCGCCGCGCGGACGCCCCGCTCTCTACCGCATCGCATCCCATGAAACTCGCAACCCTGAAGGACGGTTCGCGCGACGGCCAGTTGGTGGTCGTGTCGCGCGACCTGAAGCAAGCCCACTTCGCCACCGATATCGCCGGCAAGCTGCAGACCGTGCTGGACGACTGGCATTTCTTCGCGCCGCAGCTGCAGGACCTGTACGACGCGCTCAGTGCCGGCCGCGCGCGTCATCCGTTCGCGTTCAATCCCAAGGACTGCATGGCGCCGCTGCCGCGCGCCTACCAGTGGGCCGACGGCTCCGCCTACGTCAACCACGTCGAGCTGGTGCGCAAGGCACGCGGCGCGGAGATGCCGCCCGAGTTCTGGACCGACCCGCTGATGTACCAGGGCGGCTCGGACGACTTCCTCGGCCCCCAGGACGACATCGTGTGCGCCAGCGAAGCCTTCGGCATCGACTTCGAGGCCGAGGTCGCGGTCATCACCGGCGACGTGAAGATGGGCGCCACGCCCGAGCAGGCCGGCGACGCGATCCGACTGGTGATGCTGGCCAACGACGTCTCGCTGCGCAACCTGATCCCGGCCGAGCTGGGCAAGGGCTTTGGCTTCTTCCAGAGCAAGCCGGCAACCGCCTTCTCGCCGGTCGCCGTCACGCCCGACGAGCTGGGCGAGGCCTGGCGGGAGCGCAAGGTGCACCTGCCGATGACGGTGCACTGGAACAGCAAGAAGGTCGGCCAGCCCGACTGCGGCACCGACATGGTGTTCGACTTCGGCATGCTGATCGCGCATATCTGCAAGACCCGCAACGTGCGCGCCGGCAGCATCGTCGGCTCGGGCACGATCTCCAATGTCGACCGCAAGAAGGGCTACTGCTGCATCGCCGAAAAGCGCATGCTCGAGACCATCGACGACGGCAAGCCCGCCACCGAGTTCATGAAATTCGGCGACGCGGTCAAGATCGAGATGTTCGACGCGCAGGGGCATTCGGTGTTTGGTGCGATCGACCAGCTGGTGGCGGCGCCCTGAACCGGCCGCGCCTGTCAGGAAGGTCCTGCCGCCGGATTTGCATAGACGGATACGCATATAATTAACCGACCGATCGGTTGGTAAATTCGCGATGCACCCGGCGCGCAGCTCGCGCCTCTTACCTGACAGGCCCCCCATGACTGCTTCCAACGACTCGCCTTCCACTGAACTGTCCGAACGCTACGCCCGCTACCGGGCTCTGACGCTGCGCCGCCACGGCCCCATCCTCGAGATCATCATGGGCGCGGCCCAGTCGGCCAACCAGAAGCTGGCCACCGCCGACGCCAACATGCACCGCGAGCTGGCCGAGATCTGGCGCGACGTCTCCGCCGACCCCGACATCCGCGTGGCGCTGATCCGCGGCGAGGGCGAGGGCAAGGGCTTCTCCGCCGGCGGCGACCTGGCGCTGGTGGAGGACATGGCCAACGACTTCGAGACCCGCACGCGCGTGTGGCACGAAGCGCGCGACCTGGTCTACAACGTCATCAACTGCGACAAGCCGGTGGTCTCGGCCATGCACGGCCCGGCCGTAGGGGCCGGGCTGGTGGCGGGGCTGCTGGCCGATATCTCGATCGCCGCGAAGACCGCGCGCATCGTCGATGGCCACACCCGGCTGGGCGTGGCCGCGGGCGACCATGCCGCGATCGTGTGGCCGCTGCTGTGCGGAATGGCCAAGGCCAAGTACTATCTGATGCTGTGCGAGTCGGTCAGCGGCGAAGAGGCCGAGCGGATCGGCCTGGTCTCGCTGGCGGTGGAAGAGGACGAACTGGTGGCGCGCGCCTTCGAGGTTGCCAACCGGCTGGCGGCAGGATCGCAGACAGCGATCCGCTGGACCAAGTACGCCCTCAACAACTGGCTGCGCATGGCCGGTCCCGCCTTCGATACCTCGCTGGCGCTCGAATTCATGGGCTTTGCCGGCCCCGACGTGCACGAGGGCATGGCGAGCCTGCGCCAGAAGCGGCCGCCACAATTCAGGTAACGACGACGCAGCCGAGCAGCCCGCATCCGGGCGCGGGCTGCGCCGCACACGGAGCACGCGACCATGTTCGGACAGATTCCCGATTTCACCAACAGCTTCGACTTCATGCGCCGCCTGTGGGGCGGCAGCGCCGGCATGCCCGGCGGCCTGATGCCCGGCCTGCAGGCAATGACGCCGCCGATGGACCTCGACGACCTCGACAAGCGCATCGCCGACCTCCAGGCCGTGGAAAGCTGGCTGCAACTCAATACCAACCTGCTGCGCACCACGATCCAGGGCCTGGAAGTCCAGCGCGCCACGCTGGTGGCGCTGCAGACCTTCGGCAAGGCGCTCTCGCCTGACGCCATGCAGGCGGCAATGGAAAACGTGGCGCGCGCGGCCAATGCGCCCAGCGCCTCGCCGCCGCAGCGCGCCGGCACCGGGCTGGGCGAAGAAGCGCCCGCGGCGCAGCCGGCGGGCGAGCCCGAGCCGGCGCCCGAGCCGTCGGCCGAGGCCACACCCGAAAGCGCACCCAACGCCGCGGTGTGGTGGGACCTGCTGCAGCATCAGTTCAGCCAGATCGCCAGCAGCGCCGCCGCGGCCAGCATCGCGCCGTTCAATATGGGCGGCTTCGGTGCCGGTGGCACGCCGGCGCAGCCGGGCACCGCGCCGGACGCCGGCGCCGCGCCACGCAAGGCCGCTGGCAACGGAAATGGCAATGGCGACGGCGCCAGGGCGAGCGCCACGGCAAAGAACGGCGCCACGAGTGCGGCCAAGTCCGGGACCAAGGCTGCGGCCAAGCCCGCTGCAAAGAAACCGGCCGCAAAGAAGCCCGCTGCCGGGAAGACAGCCAAGGCCACGCGCACCGGCAACGACGACGCCAGGGACGACAACAACGGCGGCGACGAATGACGCTTCACCGCACCGCCTGACCTGTCGCTACGCCGCGCCCCCGCCATGCACCGCGATTCCCTGCCAGGACACCAGACCGCCCCACGCAGCGGCGCAAATGGCCATAGCGGCCCCAACCCCGCCGCCACCGCGCTGATCATGATGGGCGGAGGCGCGCGCGCCGCCTACCAGGCCGGCGTGCTGTGCGGGCTGGCGCGGATCGCCGCGCGCCACGGCAAGGCGCATGGCGGGCTGCCGTTCGGCATTATCGCCGGCACCTCGGCGGGCGCGATCAACGGTGCCGGGCTGGCCATCCACGCCAGCGACTTCCAGGCCGCCACACAAAGCCTGGGTGCGCTGTGGCACGGCATCCACGCCGACGACGTCTATCGTACCGACGTGCTGCGCGTGGGCGTGTCGGGCGCGCGCTGGCTGTCGACGCTGGCGCTGGGCTGGGCCACGCAGCGCAGGGCGCCGCGCGCGCTATTCGACAACACCCCGCTGGGCAGCATGCTGGGCGAGCTGTTCGAGCCCGCGCGGGTGCAGGCCAGCCTGGACAGCGGCGCGCTGCAGGCGTTCGCGGTCACCGCGCTGTCCTACAGCACCGGCCGCCACGTCACCTTCTACCAGTCGCACCACCGTATCCATCCATGGCACCGCAGCCAGCGCATCGCGGTGCCGGCGTCGATCACGGTGGACCACCTGCTGGCATCGGCCTCGATCCCGTTCCTGTTCCCGGCGATGCCGCTGGAGATCGACGGCCATCACGAATGGTTCGGCGATGGCACCATGCGGCAGATGTCGCCGCTTTCGCCGGCCATCCACCTGGGCGCGTCGCGCGTCCTGGCGATCGGCGCGGCCTCGCGCCAGCGCTCCGGCTGGTTCGACACCGTGCCCGCCGGCGGCTATCCGTCGCTGGCGCAGGTAGGCGGCCAGGCGCTGGCCAGCATCTTCCTGGACGGGCTCAACGCCGACCTGGAGCGGCTGCTGCATATCAACCGGCTGCTGGCACGCATGCCGGAGCTCGCGGGCGACCGCGAGGGCTGGCGTCCGGTGCAGGTCATGACGATCTCCCCGAGCGAACCGATCGAAGCGCTCGCCGCCGAGCACCTGAAACAGCTGCCGCGCACCGTGCGCGCGCTGCTGGCGCCGCTGGGCGGCACCGAGGCGCGCGGCGCCGCCTTTGCCAGCTACCTGCTGTTCGAGCCCGAGTTCACCCAGGCGCTGATGGCGCTGGGCGAGCGCGACGCCGAAGCGCAGGCCGCCGAACTGGCCGCCTTCCTGTACGGTGTGGTGCCGGGTACGGCACCCGCTGCCTTGCCCGAGGGCGCGGTCTCGCCCTGAGCAGCCTGCCGCCAGGCGTCGTTGCTGGCACTTGGCCCGCCCGCCGCGCCGCTGATCGCCCGTAATATGCAGTGGACTGCGCCAAAATCCATAAAAGTCGTTGCATTTGCCCCGATCCGCACTAAAAAAGGGAGAAGAGAATAATTCGCATCTGGTAGAATCTGCCCGTAATTTCAAAGGCTTACCATGCTCTACCCCGAACTGTTCAAATCGTTGGAAGCGGTCCGCTGGCACATGGACAAGGACATCCCCTGGGATAGCTTCGACCCCAGCCTGCTGACGGACGACCAAGCCAGGACCATTCGCATGAACGCGATCACGGAATGGTCCGCCCTGCCCGCGACCGAGATGTTCCTGCGTGACAACCGCCACGATTCCGACTTTTCGGCGTTCATGAGCATCTGGTTCTTCGAGGAGCAGAAGCATTCGCTGGTGCTGATGGAGTACCTGCGCCGCTTCCGCCCGGACCTGGTGCCGACCGAGGAAGAGCTGCACGCGGTGCGCTTCGAATTCGATCCGGCGCCGCCGCTGGAAACGCTGATGCTGCATTTCTGCGGCGAGATCCGCCTGAACCACTGGTACCGGCGCGCCGCCGAATGGCACTCGGAACCGGTGATCAAGCATATCTACCGCACCCTGTCGCAGGACGAAGCCCGCCACGGCGGTGCCTACCTGCGCTACATGAAGAAATACCTGGCCCAGTTCGGTGACACCGCGCGCGCCGCGTTCGCCAAGATCGGCGTGCTGATGGCATCGGCGCGCCGCACCGAGAAGCCGCTGCACCCGACCAACCTGCACGTGAACAAGGCGCTGTTCCCCAACGACACCGTGCAGTCGCGCCTGCCCGACCCGGACTGGCTGGAAAAATGGCTGGACGAACAGATCCGCTTCGACGAAGGCTGGGAAAAGAAGGTCATCGAACGGATCCTGCACAATATGTCGCTGCTGTTCGAACGCACCTTTGAATCGGTGCAGGACCTGAACCGCTACCGCAAGGAGCTGAACGCCCGCCTGCCCGGCGCCGGCGGCGCCCAGCCGGCACAGGCCTGATCCGGCAGCTTGCTGCCACCCCGACAAAAACCCCGCTACGGCGGGGTTTTTTCATTGGCGCGCCAGCACCGCCATTCCCGAATACTCGGAAACAACGGTGCCTGCCAGATTTTGCAACGGGTCGGGTGGTATCCCGTTACTACACCGCTGGCAAGACGGCCAGGTTATCCGGAAGCTCTCCCCCGCATTGGCCGCAATGCCAGCCGTGGCGCGCCATTCCTAAAACTTTTAATTCCGAAAATAAAATACTTAAATCACAGTGCGTGATTATCTTTTTTGCCTCATGTGTTATTGATCGGACTTTAGTTATTGGCGCAAATCATTTTGTAATAGACTGTAATTCCGATAATATCCCCGAAAAATCCGCCAGTCGCGGCTGGCGATTATCCGCAGCGCCGCTCGGCCCCGCCGGCAAGGTGCCACCCGCTTCCCGGGTGCGCCCTCGCCGCGCTCCCGCAACGTACGGGCCTGGGGCAGCGACGACGGCGCGCGGCAACGTCTTGGCAGGGGTAAAGATTGCGTCATATCGATTTCAAGGCCCTGGGCGTCTTTGTCCAGGTCATGCACTACGGCGGCATCGGCCGCGCCGCGCAGGCGCTCGGCGTGCGCCAGCCCACCGTGGCCTACGCCATCCGCAAGCTGCGCGACGTGACCGGCGACGAGCTGTTCTTCGAGCGGCGCGGCGGCCTGGTGCCCACCGCGTACGGGCTGAAGCTGGAACGCGCCGCGGCCGGCATGCTGGAACGCTGGAACGGGCTGGTGGCAAATGCGGGCGAACGCGTACCGCGCGGCGGCCCGCGCCAGACCTTGCGCGTCGGCGTCTCGATGGCGCTGGGCGATCCCGCGCTGACGCAGGTGCTGGCACGGCTCTCGGCAGCGCTGCCGGACGTGCATATCGTCTCGGGCGTGATCGGCAACGGCCGCCTGGTCGGGCAGGCCCTGACAAAGGGGCAGATCGACTGCGCCGTCACCGTGGACGCGCTGCCGGGCGCGGGCGGCGTGCTGGCCGAGCACGTGATGATGGCGCAGCGCAGCCTGATCCGGCTGCCATCCTTGCCATCCGTGGAGGCGGAGGCCGCGGGCAACGACATCCCCCTGCCCGAGCACTGGACCCTGCTCAGCGACGATGCCGACGCCGAAAGCCCGGTGCGGCGCTTCCTGGCGGATATGTCTGACCAGGTCCGCCTGACCGTGGCGCCGTCATGGAACGGCCAGGTCGCGCTGTGGCGCTCGCGCGGCGGCGTGACGCCGGTGCTGAAGTTCAACGTGCCATGGATCGACGGGGCCAACAGCGCCTACGTGGCGCAGGTGCCCGAGGGCTTCCCGGCCTGGGCTGACGTCAGCCTGCTGTACCTGGGCGGCCGCGCCCAGGCGGCGCACGTCGATGCGGTGCGCGAGGCACTGGTCTCGGTGCTGCGCGGCATTGCCGCGGCCACGGTGCCCCTGCCCGCCAACGACGCGGCGGTGGCGCTGGTCGGCTAAGCAAGGCAAGCAAGGTGCGAACTCGCGCTGACGGGCGGCGAACCGCGCATCGAACGGGGTACCATTCGGACAAGCGTGCCGGCGCCGCCAGCGCCGGCCTCCACCTTCCGATCCCTTACCCATGTCCGTACCCGCCTTCGAATCCAAGCTGACTCCCGCCGACAACCCCGCCGAGCTGGCCGCGCGCATCGCCGCGCTGCCGCGTCCGCTGGTGTTCACCAACGGCGTCTTCGATATCCTGCACCGCGGCCATGCCACCTACCTGGCGCAGGCGCGCGCGCTGGGCGCGAGCCTGGTGGTCGGCGTCAACAGCGATGCCTCGGTCAAGATGCTGGGCAAGGGCGACGACCGCCCGCTCAACCATGAATCCGACCGCATGGCGCTGCTGGCCGCGCTGGCATCGGTCGACCTGGTGGCAATGTTCCGCGAGCAGACGCCGGTCGAGCTGATCCGGCTGGTGCGCCCCGACATCTATATCAAGGGCGGCGACTATGACATCGATACGCTGGAAGAAACCCGGCTGGTGCGCAGCTGGGGCGGCCAGGCCTATGCCATCCCCTTCCTGCACGACCGCTCCACCACCAAGCTGCTGACCAAGGTGCGCCAGGCCGGCTGAGCCTCGCGCTCAGCCTTGGCGCCGAACCACCGGCAAGGCGCCGCGCGGCGCCCCATTGGCCGCGGGCGACGGTGCCGGCGGCAGCAGTTGCATGCGTTCGACACGCACCTGCTGCTCCAGCCGGTGCGGCTCGCGCGGCGTGCCGAACCACCCGCCCAACGGATTCTTTCCAAACAGGCCGGCCAGCGCCACCAGCAACAAGGTGTTGGCGAGCAACAGCAACAGCAGGGCAATGCGCAGGGCGCGTGGGACGGGCATGGAACGGCGGCGGAGCGTGCGGAAATTCCGTGGTGAAGGCGATGGCCGCTAGGCCTCGGCCGACGCCATCGCATGCAGGCCGAGCAGCACCAGATTATCGTGCATCTCGAAAGGCACCGCGAGCGCGCCGGCCAGCGCGCTACGTGCGCCGCCAGACAGCAGGCAGCGCGTCGGCCCACGTTCGCCCAGCGCGCGCCAGGTGCGTTCGATCGCCCCCGCCTGCGCGGCCAGGCAGCCGGCGGCGATGGCGTCGTGGGTGTTGTCAGCCCAGCGCAGGTGCGCGCCGGCCACGGTGCCGGCCTCGTCCACTTCCAGCGCCGGCAGCTGCGCAGTATTGCGCGCCAGCGTGCCGAGCATCAGCGCCAGCCCCGGCAGGATCAACCCGCCTTCGAAGCGTGCGCGGCCATCCGCGGCGACGGTAACGATGTCGAGCGTGGTGGCGGTGCCCGCGGTCACCACCAGCAGCGTGTCGTGCGGCAGCCAGCGGTGCGCGCCGATGGCGCCGACCCAGCGGTCGACGCCCAGCTGCGTGGGCTCGCGGTAGCCATTGGCCAGGTTGCCGTGCGCCGCGGTGCTGCGCACCCACTGCACCGGCGCGCAGCCGCCGAAGGCGTCGGCGAGCGCCGCATCGACGGCGGCGGCAATCACCGGGCCGGCCACGTTGGTGATCCATACCGCCGGCATCGGGCCGCTGCCGCGCAGCGCGCGCAGGTCGGCGGCCAGCGTCTTCAGCGCATCGTCATCGGCATGTGCGACCGCGCCGCCGTGCTGCCACGGCGTGGGCAAACCCGCGCCGGCCGGCAGTGGCGCGCCGGCTTTGCACCATGCCCATTTCAGGCGCGTGTTGCCGATGTCGATGAGCAGCTGCGGCACGCTCATGCGCCATCCTCCTGCCCCGGCGCGGCGCGCAGCGACAGCTCGCCGCTGGCGACCCGCTCCAGCCCTGTGGGCGTTTCCAGCAGCAGCTGGCCGGCCTCGTCGACGCCGCGCGCCATGCCCTCGGCAATCACCTTGCCGTCGTGCAGCAGCCGCACCGGCTGGTCGCGGTAGGCATCGGCGGCGGACCAGCGCCGCGCCATCGGTCCGAAGCCGTGGGCCAGGAACGCGGTGCGCATCGATGCCAGCCGCTCCAGCACCGCGGCCAGCAGGCGCGCCGTGTCGCGATTGGCGTCGAAGCCCGGAATAACCTCGGCCACGCCGGCCAGTTCGCGGCCAAGCGCGACTTCCATCTGCGCATCGCGCACCAGGTTCAGGCCGATGCCGACGACGGCCCAGATCCGGTTAGGCCCGGCGGGCACCGATTCGATCAGGATGCCGGCCAGCTTGCGGCCATCGATCTGCAGGTCGTTCGGCCATTTCAGGCCGACGCGGGCACCCAGGCGCGCGTCGACATCGCCGAGGGCCTCGGCCAGCGCCAGTCCCACCGCCAGGCTCAGGCCGGTGAGCTGCGCCGGCGCCAGTGCGAACGGCAGCGCCACCGAGAAGGTCATGCCCGCCTGCCCCTGCCAGGGCCGGCCCAGGCGCCCGCGTCCCGCGGTCTGGCGGTAGGCCAGGCGCAGCCAGCCGGCATCGGACCAGGGCGCCTGACGGCACGCAGCGGTCAGGTCAGCGTTGGTCGAGCCGGTTTCCTCGACCAGCTCCAGCGTCCAGTCGCGCAGCGCCGGCGACAGCGCGGCACGCAGGGCGGCGGGATCAATGCGCCAGGGGGCGGACGGGCCCGATGCGGGCGTGAGAGAGGTGTCAGGGGCGTCTGGCATGGGAAGCTGCGCTGGTGGCAATCGACGGTGCAAGCGTTATGAAAGGCGTTGCAAGGGCTGGCAGGCATGACGCCTGCGCGACTGCCGCATTGTAGCCGCGCGGGACGGTTCCCCCGGCCCTGCCCCCTGGCCCGGCATGGCCGCGGTCGCGCCAGCCGGGCGGGTGGCTTAGAATCGAGACTCGGCCATCACATCGCATGCCCTTGGAACGCCAGACAACGCCAGACTTCCATATCACGCGCGGGGACGGGACCGTCAGCGTAGCGCTGCGTGGCGACTGGACCGCGCTCGCGCTGGCCGGCTGCCACCAGGCGCGCCAGCTGCGCTCGCAGCTGCACGAACTGGCGCAGGATCCGGAGCACGCGCAATGGTCGCTGGCGGAGGTGCAGCGTCTGGACCATATCGGCGGACAGCTGCTATGGCAGGCCTGGAACGGCAAGATGCCGCAGCAGATCGAGGCCAGCGACGGCCAGCGCCGCGTGTTCGAGCGCATCGCCGCGGTGCAGGATGAAGGCTGGAAGAAGCACATGGTGGACCGCTTCAACCCGGTCGCGCTGTTCGGCGCCAACGTGCTTTCGTTCGGCGCGCAGCTGGCCATCGGCGTCACCATGCTGGGCCAGCTGGCGCTCGACCTGCTGCGCTTAGCGCGCGTGCCGCAGCGCGGCCCCTGGCGCGAGATTTCGGCCAATATCTATAACGTCGGCTACAAGGCGCTTGGCATCACCGCGCTGGTCGGGTTCCTGATCGGCATCGTGCTGTCGTACCTGTCGGCGAACCAGTTGCGTGTGTTCGGTGCCAGCACGTTTATCGTCAATATCCTCGGCATGGCGGTGATCCGCGAACTGGGGCCGGTGCTGGCGGCGATCCTGATCGCGGGCCGGTCAGGCTCGGCCATTACCGCGCAGATCGGCGTGATGCGCGTCACCGAGGAACTTGACGCCATGCGCGTGATGGGCATCTCGCACGGCTTCCGGCTGATCATGCCGCGCGTGATCGCGCTGGCCATTTCGATGCCGCTGCTGGTGGCGTGGACCGACGTGATGGCACTGGCCGGCGGCATGGTGGCCGCGCGCATGCAACTGGGCATCAGCGCCGCGTTCTTCCTGCGCGAGCTGCCCGACGCGGTGCCGGTGGCCAACCTGTGGCTGGGGCTGGGCAAGGGCGTGGCGTTCGGCATCCTGATCGCGCTCACGGCGTGCCACTTCGGGCTGCGCATCAAGCCCAATACGCAAAGCCTGGGCGAAGGCACCACCGCGTCGGTCGTGACCTCCATCACCATCGTGATCCTGGCCGACGCGGTGTTTGCCATCCTGTTTAAGGACGTGGGCCTGTGAACGCGCCAACGGAACCCGCATCGGCAGCGGCCCCGGCACAACGCACCGCGGTGATCGAGGTGCGCAACCTGGTAAAGCGCTTCGGCAAGGCCCTGGTGCACGACCACGTCAACCTGGACGTGTGGCGTGGCGAGGTGCTGTCGATCGTGGGCGGCTCGGGCAGCGGCAAGACCGTGCTGCTGCGCCAGATCGTGGGGCTGGAGCGGCCCACATCGGGCAGCATCAAGGTGTTTGGCGAAGACCCGGCCAAACTGCGCCCGGCGCAGCTGCAGGCGCTGCGCAACCGCTGGGGGCTGCAGTTCCAGCGCGGCGCGTTGTTCTCGGCGCTGTCGGTGATCGACAATATCGCGCTGCCACTGCGCGAGCTGCGCGCGCTGCCGGACAACCTGATCTGCCGGGCGGCGCTGCTCAAGCTGCAGCTGGTGGGCCTGTCGGCGCGCGATGCGGACAAGATGCCGTCGGACCTGTCCGGCGGCATGATCAAGCGCGTGGCGCTGGCACGCGCGCTGTCGCTGGAGCCGGAACTGCTGTTCCTCGACGAGCCCACCGCCGGGCTGGACCCGATGGCGTCGGACGACTACGTTGCGCTGATCCGGGAACTTCGGCGCGAGCTGGGCCTCACGGTAGTGATGATCACGCACGATCTCGACACGCTGGTGGCGCTGTCCGACCGCGTCGCGGTGCTGGCCGACCACAAGGTCGTCGCCGCCGCGCCGATTCCTGAAGTGGTGAAAGTGGACCACCCCTTCATCCGCGAATATTTCCTGGGCGACCGCGCCCAGCGCGCCTTGCAGGCGCTGCCGCAGGGTGCTCAGCCCCCTCAGCCCCCTCAGCCCCCTCAGCCCGCGGCGCCCCCCGGAGAAGCATGATGGAAAACAAGTCACACGCATTCCTTGCCGGCGTGTTCACCATCGGCCTGGCCGTGCTGGTGCTGTTCGCGCTGTTCTGGTTCAGCAGCGACCACGCCGTGCGCGTGCCGTATGACCTGATCACGCGGTCCACCGTCAACGGGCTGGGGCCGCAGGCCGACGTCAAGTACCGTGGGCTGGCGGTAGGCAAGGTGGAGTCGATCAAGTTCGACCCGCAGGTGCCGGGCCAGATCATCGTGCGCATCAGCGTCAACCAGGACACGCCGATCACGCGCACCACCTATGCCACGCTGGGCTTCCAGGGCGTGACCGGGATCGCCTACGTGCAGCTGGACGACACCGCCGCGCATGCGGGCGCCGAAGCCTCGCCGCCGCTGCGCACCTCGCCCAAGGCGGTGGCTCGCATCGCCATGCGCCCGGGCTTCTTCGAAGAGCTGGAAAAGCGCGGCGATTCGCTGCTGACGCAGGCCGAGACGCTGATGGCCTCGCTCAACGACATGTTCCAGACCACCAACCGCAATGAACTGATGGCGGCGATCCGATCCGTGCGCAAGACCGCCGAGGACTACTCGAAGCTGTCGGAATCGCTGGCGCCCGCCGTGAACCGGCTGCCGCGCGTGGCCGAGAACCTCAACGCCACGCTGGAATCGACGCGGCGCCTGACGCAGGAGCTGGCCAGCCCCAATGGCACGGTGCTGCGCACGGTCGACAGCGTCGGCCGCGACCTGCAGGGCGCGGCGGCGTCGGTGCAGACGGCCGCCGGCACCTTCAGCGACGAGACCCTGCCACAGCTCAACGGACTGGCCCGCGATGCGCGCCAGACCGCGCGCAGCTTCGAGCGCGCCGCCGGTCAGTTCAACGACAGCCCGACCAGCGTGCTGTTCGGCGCGCCTGCGCCCGCGCCGGGCCCGGGCGAACCGGGTTTCGCCCCCTGACGTATCGACGACCCATCGCCATGCCGAAGAACGATAACCGCCGAGGCCCCGCCGTGAACCCTGCCACCGAGAATTCATGCCGGAGCAGCCGCTCCCGCACCGCCGCCACGCTGCTGGCGCTGGCAGGCGCCGCGCTGGTGCTGGCAGGCTGCGCGCTGTCGCGCGGCACGCCGACCGTCACGTACGACCTGGGGCCGTCCGCCGCGCCTGGCGGCTCGGCGGGCACCGCTGCCCACGCGGCAACGACAGCGGCCACGACAGCGCCCACGCCGCTGCCAAAGCTGCGCGTATCGCACACCGACGGACCCGACTGGCTCGAAGGCAATGCCCTCTACTACCGCCTGCTGTACGCGCAGGCGCAGCGACTGCAACCCTATGCCACGCAGCGGTGGGTGATGTCGCCGACGCGCCTGTTCGACGAGCGTCTGCGCGAGGCGGTGTCGGCACGCAGCGGACTGGCCTGGTCCGGCGACCCCAGCGCACCCGGGCTGAAAGTAGACCTGCTGGCCTTCGAGCAGGTGTTCGACAGTGCCACCACCAGCCAGGGCGTGGTGCGCCTGCGCGCCACCGTGTACCACCGCGGCCGGCTCGGCCAGCAGACCTTCGAGGTGCGCCGTCCCGCGCCCAGCGCCGACGGCGCCGGCGGGGTCAAGGCGCTGGCCGATGCCAGCGACGCCGCCATCGCCGCGCTGCTCGACTGGACCGCCACGCTGCCGCTAAAGTAAGGCAGACAAGGAGAATTGCCATGGAGCCGGCTGTCCCGCCGCCCTCCGCACCGCCCCCGGCGCCAGCCGCGCAACCGGCGGCGGTACCGCCTGTGAGCGGACCCGCCGAGCCCCAGTATTCGCCGCTGGCCCGCGTTGGGCTGCTTTGCTTCACGCTGCTGGTGGTGTATGCCAGCCTCTACCCGTTCTCGGGCTGGGTCGACAACGGCATTTCGCCGTTCGCCTTCGTCACCGCGCCCAAGCCGCGCTATATCACCGACTTCGACCTGCTGACCAACGTCATCGGCTACGTTCCCTTCGGGGCGCTGGTCGTGCTGTCGCTGCATCCGCGCATGTCTGGCGGACGCGCCACGCTGGTGGCGCTGGTCGCCGGTGCGCTGCTGTCGGCCTGCATGGAAGCGTTCCAGACCTGGCTGCCAAGCCGCATCTCTTCCAACATCGACCTGATCACCAATGCGCTGGGCGCGCTGCTGGGCGGCGCGGTGGTGGCGCCCTTCACGCATGCGCTGATCGACGGCGGCCGCCTGACGCGGCTGCGCCATGCGTGGTTCGAGCCGCATGCCAGCTTTGCCATCATCCTGCTCATGCTGTGGCCGTTCGCGCAGATCTTCCCGCAGGAGCACCTGTTCGGCATGGGCGGCATCGTGCGCGAATGGCTGACCGATCCCGAGTCCTGGCCGATGCAGGTGCTGCAGATGCTGTTCCCGCAACTGGAGGCGTGGCAGGACCACATCGGCCTGCGGCCCGAAGACATGCAGAGCCAGCAACTGCTGGAATCGCTGGTGACCGCCAGCAGCTGGATCGGCACCGGGTTGTTCGCCTCGATCGCCATGCGCCGCAACGCGCCGATGCTGCGCATCCTGGCTGGCCTGCTGGCCGCCGCGCTGCTGATCAAGGCCACCGCGGCCGAATTGCAGTTCCCGGCCGACAGCGCCTTCAACTGGCTGTCCGAAGGCGGCCGCTTTGCGCTGCTGACGAGCTCGCTGGTGCTGGCGCTGCTGCTGTACCTGCCGCGCTGGGTGCGCGCCGTGCTGGCGATGGTGGCGCTGCTCGCACTGGTGGCGCTGACCAATGTCCTGCCGTCGAATCCCTACGCGTGGATTTCCGAGCAGGGCTGGCGCATGGGCCGCTTCATCCACTTCAACAGCCTGGCGCAATGGCTGGGCTGGCTATGGCCGTTCCTTGCGTTCTGCTATGTGATCTGGCGCTTCGAGCAGGTCAGCCTGCGCCGCCACGCCATGAAGAAGGCCGCGGCGCGCCGTGAGGCGGCCGCTACCGGGACGCAGGAACGGTGACGACGCGCGGCGCCGTCGGTTGAAGGGCCGTCAGTCGCCGGCGCGGATGGCAATGCCCTCGGCGCCGAGCCGTTCGCGGATGCGGCGCGCGAAGGCCAGTGCATGCGCACCGTCGCCGTGCAGGCAAACGGTCTCGGCCTGGATCGGGACCCAGGTGCCGTCGATGGCGCGCACGCGTTTTTCGCGCACCATGGTCAGGGTCTGGTTCAGCGCGACTTCCTCGTCGTCGTGCAGTGCGCCAGGGGTGCCGCGCCTGACCAGCGTGCCATCGGGGTTGTAGCCGCGGTCGGCAAAGACTTCCTGCTTGACGCGCAGCCCGGCCTCTTTGGCGATGTCGATCATCTGGCTGCCGGCCAGGCCGAAGAACACCAGGTCGGCATCGAAATCCCGCACCGCGCGCACGATGGCGCGGGCCAGCGCCGGGTCGCGCACGGCCTGGTTGTACAGCGCACCGTGCGGCTTGACGTGGTGCAACTCGCCCCCCTGCGCACGCACGATCGCGTCGAGCGCGCCGATCTGGTACAGCACGTCGGCATATACGTCCTCGGGATCGCGCTGCATCTCGGTGCGGCCGAAATTCTCGCGGTCCGGGTAGCTCGGGTGCGCGCCGATGGCGACGCCATGCTGCAGCGCCCACTTCACCGTCTGCACCATGGTGGCGGCGTCGCCCGCGTGCCAGCCGCACGCCACGTTGGCGGAACTGATCAGCGCCAGCAGCGCTTCGTCGTTGCCGCAGCCTTCGCCGAGGTCGGCGTTCAGGTCGATCTGCATTGCCGTTCTCCTGGGCGGTGCGGCGAGGGGACCGCGATGCCGCCTTCTGTCGATGTGTACAAGCGCGAGGCTCAGGCCGCCGCGCGGGTCAGCGTGCGCCGGCGCGCGGCGATGGCCATGCCGTCGCCCTGCCATTGCAGCGCCTGTTCGATCTGCCGCAGGTAGCGGTCAAGCTCCGCCTGCGCGGCGGCGGCCTGTGCCAGCGTGACCGGTACGAAACGCACGGCCGCGCCCAGCGGCACCTGCGCCAGCCGCCACATGTCAGCGCCGATCACCACGCCGATCTTCGGATAGCCGCCGGTGGTCTGCGCATCGGCCATCAGCACGATCGGTTGCCCGGCCGGCGGCACCTGCATCACGCCCGGCATCACGCCGTGCGAAAGCAGGTCGGCGCTGCATTCTGCGCGGCGCGCCAGCGCCGGCCCATTCAGCCGCAGGCCCATGCGGTTGCTGTTGGGCGTGACGATCCAGTCGGCCTGCCACAGCGCCTGCTGCGATTCCACCTCGAAGTCATCGTACTCGGGTCCCTGCAGCATGCGCACCGGCGTAGCCCTGCCGTCGACGGCGGCCGGCAGCGCCCAAGCGGGCGCCTGCACGCCGATCCAGTCCCCGTCGGCCCGCAAGCCCGGCCTTCCCGCCGGCAGCCGGTCGCCCTCCTGCAGCGCGCGCCCGTTCAGCCCGCCGAAACCGGCCTTCAGGTCGGTACTGCGCGAACCCATCACCGGGTCGACCGCGATGCCGCCGGCCACGCACAGGTAGGCATGCGTACCGCCGCGCGCCGGCGGCAGCACCAGGATCTCGCCCGCGTGCACGTCGAAGGCATGCCAGGACCAGACCGGTGTTCCGTCCAGCGTCGCGCCGCACTCCGCGCCAGACAGCGCGACGCGCATGTCCGCATGGAAGCGCACCGCGGCTCGGCCCAGCGTGAACTCGATCGCGGCGCACTCGGGTGAATTGCCCACCAGCCGGTTGCCGACCGCCACGGCCAGCATATCCATCGCCCCGCAACGGCCCACGCCGAAACGGCGGAAGCCAGTACGGCCCAGGTCCTGCACCGAGGCGAGCGCGCCAGGTCGGATGATTTCGATCACGCGATGATTTCCTCGGCGACAAAGCGCACGGTGTCGCCGGGCGCCAACAGGGACGGCGGATCGCGGTCCGCGACGAACAGTCCAACATCGCTGTGGCCGATCAGTTGCCAGCCGCCCGGCAGCACCGCCGGATAGATGCCGGTCTGCTCGCCACCGATACCGACCGACCCGGCCGGCACCGCCAGCCGCGGCTCGCGCCGGCGCGGCGTGGCCAGTTCCGGCGCCAGCCCGCCCAGATAGGCAAAGCCGGGCTGGAAGCCGACGAAGTAGACAACGTACTCGCCGGCGGCATGACGGCGCGCCACTTCACGCGGCGATAGCCCGGTATGCGCGGCCACATCGGCCAGGTCCGGCCCATGCTCACCGCCGTAGCGCACCGGGATCTCGACCACCTTGCCGGTGGTGTTGCGCGCCTCGCCCGAGGACCAGGCCTGCTTCAGGCCGCGCTCCAGCGTCTCGACATCGGCGCTGCCGTCGAAGATCACCGTCAGGTTGTTCATGCCGGGCACCACGTCGACCACGCCGCGCCAGCCTTCCGCCCGGGATGCCATGGCCCAGATGCGGCGCTGGACCTCGAGCGATGCGGGGGGCGCCACGCTGTAGAGCAGCGCTTGTTCGGCGAGGCGGTGGATCGTACAGAGGCTCATGGGATTCCTGGTAGCGCACTTTTTACCAGTGTAGGCTGGCGGCCAGGGGAATGCGATGCAGAAAACAGGCCAGCGCAATGCAAAACGGCCGGGGTCAATCCCGGCCGTTTTGAAAACGCATTGAACCCGATGCTGATCAGGCAAACCCCGCCTGATGCGCCTGCTGGTCAGCGTGGTACGAACTGCGTACCATCGCGCCCACGGCAGCGTGGGTAAAGCCCATCTTGTACGCCTCGTCCTCGAACATCTTGAACGTGTCCGGGTGCACGTAGCGCAGCACCGGCAGGTGGTGGTTCGACGGCGCCAGGTACTGGCCGATGGTCAGCATGTCGATGTCGTGCGCGCGCATGTCGCGCATGACTTCCAGGATTTCCTCGTCGGTCTCGCCCAGACCCACCATCAGGCCGGACTTGGTCGGCACGTTGGGGTTGCGGCGCTTGAATTCCTGCAGCAGCTTGAGCGAGTGCGCGTAGTCCGCGCCCGGGCGCGCCTGCTTGTACAGGCGCGGCACGGTTTCCATGTTGTGGTTCATCACGTCCGGCGGGCAGGCTTGCAGGATGTCCAGCGCCTTGTCCAGGCGGCCGCGGAAGTCCGGCACCAGCACTTCGATGCGGGTGGCCGGCGACAGCTCGCGCGTCTGCGAGATGCAATCCACATAGTGCTGGGCACCGCCATCGCGCAGGTCGTCGCGGTCGACGCTGGTGATCACCACGTAATTCAGCTTGAGCTGGGCGATGGTGCGGGCCAGGTTGCCCGGCTCGTTCGTATCCAGCGGATCGGGGCGGCCGTGGCCGACGTCGCAGAACGGGCAGCGGCGCGTGCACTTGTCGCCCATGATCATGAAGGTGGCCGTGCCCTTGCCGAAGCATTCGCCGATGTTCGGGCAGCTGGCTTCCTCGCACACCGTCACCAGGTTGTTGGCGCGCAGGATGTCCTTGATCTCATAGAAACGCGAATTGCCGGTTGCAGCCTTCACGCGGATCCAGTCCGGCTTCTTGAGCTTTTCGGCCGGCACGATCTTGATGGGGATGCGTGCGGTCTTGTCGGCCGACTTTTGCTTGCGGGTCGGGTCGTACGCCTCCGCGGGGGACTGCGGGGCTTCGCTGGAAGTGGCGATCAGGGCGTCGCTCATACATTTCTCCGCACGCGCTCAGCGTGCATTTCGCTTTTGACTAGGAGGCCAGGGCCGGGTCGGCATTCACGTCGGCGGCTTCAGCCGCCAGCACGCGGGATTCGTGCGCTGCCAGCACTTCGCACAATGCAGCCGCCAGGCGCTGTGCGATGTCGGTTTGTCTTGCCGCGGTCACGGGCAGGGGGGCGCCATCGGCATCCGCCACCGGGCAGGTGGCGCCCGCGGTAGCCATGTCGACTGTTTCCAGTCCGGCATAGCCGCAGGGATTGATGCGCAGGAACGGCGACAGGTCCATCTGCACGTTGAGGCTGACGCCGTGGTAGCTGCAGCCGTTGCGGATCTTGAGGCCGAGCGCGGCAATCTTGGCGCCCTGGTGCGGCCCCTCGGACAGGTAGATGCCAGGGGCGCCGGGCTTGCGTTCGGCTGCGAGATTATACGCCGCGAGCGTGTCCAGCACTGCCTGCTCGATGGCGTAGACCAGCTCGCGCACCATCAGGTGGCGGCGGCGCAAATCGAGCAACAGGTAAGCCACTACCTGGCCTGGGCCGTGATAAGTGATCTGGCCGCCACGGTCGATCTGCACCACCGGGATGTTGTCGTCAGGCGACAGCAGGTGTGCGGGATCGCCCGCCTGGCCCAGCGTGTAGACCGGCGGATGCTCGACCAGCCAGATCTGGTCTGGCGTCTCGGGGGAGCGTGCGGCGGTGAAGGCGCGCATCGCGTCGAAACACGGCTGATAGTCCTCGCGGCCGCGTTCGATGATCTGAATCGGATGCATGGCGAGAGTGTAACGAAAAGGGCCGGCTTGCGCCGGCCCCTGCCTTGCCCTGTCAGCCTTGCGGCGCCGGGGAATCGTCGTTTGCGTCACGCGACCAGGCCAGGCGCAGATGCGCGCGGCGCCGGTGTGACGCGGACGATGTCCCGTCCGCTTCGGCTTCAGGATGCGGCGGCCTGGTCCTGGTTAGGCGTCCATTCCGTGCCTCGAACCAGTCGGCGCAGGCTGCGGTACACCAGGTGCGGCACATCGGCCAGCGCCAGCGCCGGACGGCGCGCCTCGGCGATCAACGCCAGGCGTACCGGTTCCTGCGCGCGCGGGTCGATGCTGACCACCACCTCGTCGCCAGTGCGGAGCAACAGGCTGCCGCCACAACGCAGCCAGTAGTCCTCCGAATCGCTTTCGCGCGTCAGCCATACATCCATGCCATTGGCTTTCTCGACATGCAGGCGCTGGGCGGCGTGCACCGACAGCGCGGTGACTTCGCCAGGATTCAGGGTGAACACGGTCGTTGTGAGCACGGTTTTCATCGAAGTTCTCCGTTCAGCCGGCCCGGAGGCAGTTGCGCCACGCTGTCGCTTATGGGCAACGAATCCATGCAATTGGCCCGGCAAGAGGACCATGCCAGTTAAATCCTGTGGAATTCGTCGTTAGGTGAATCGCTACAGCGGGGGCCGGTGATGGAATATTAGTGATTGCCCGGACACTATCAAAACGATATATTTTCTTTGTTCTTGTTAGTCAGATTCACATAAACCCGACTTCACCGGAGGCAGCCATGGCCTGGAAGAGCGCCTGGGAAAAAGACCTGCCGCGCGGCTGGCACCGCGAGTTGCCGCGCCTGCCGGCGCTGACCGCACTGCGCGCGTTCGAGGCGGCGGCGCGCCATGAGAGTTTTTCGCGCGCGGCGACGGAGTTGTTCGTCACCCACGGCGCGGTCAGCCACCAGATCCGCGGGCTGGAAGACGAGCTGGGCCTGCCGTTGTTCGAGCGCCACGGCAAACGCGTGGCGCTGACCCCGGCAGGCCGCGTCTACGCCGAACGCGTGCGCGACGCGCTGCTCCAGATCGCCGATGCCACGCGCGTGCTGCAGGCGGGCAACCGCGACAAGCGCCTGACCATCAGCACCATGCCTTCGTTCGCCGCGCGCTGGCTCACGCCGCGCATCGGCAGCTTTATCGAGCGCCATCCCGAGCTGGACGTCGAGCTGCTGTCGTCGAACACGCTGGTCAACTTTGCGCATGAAGAAGTCGATATCGCGCTGCGCATGGGCAGCGGCGACTATCCCGGCCTGTATGTGGAAAAGCTGCTCGACGACGTCTTCTTTCCGATGTGCAGCCCCAGCTTCAACGGCGGACGGCTGCCGCAGAAGCCGGAAGAGATGGCCGGCATGCCGCTGCTGCGCGGCGAGGGCGATCCGTGGAAGCCGTGGTTCGAGGCCGCCGGGCTGGACTGGCCCGAGCCGCGCAAGGGCCTGCTGATGGAAGATTCGTCGCTGCTGCTGCAGGCCGCGTCGGAGGGCCAGGGGATCGCGCTGATCCGCTCGTCGCTGGCCTACAACGACCTGCTGGCGGGGCGCGTGGTGCGGCTGTTCGACGTCAGCATCCCGTGTCCGTGGCTGCTGTACTTCGTGTGCGCACCGGGGTCGCTGAACCTGCCCAAGGTGCAGGCCTTCCGCAGCTGGCTGATGCCGGAGATCGAGCGCTTCCGCGAAGTGCTGGCGCAGTGGGAGTGAATTAGTCCCCGGTTTCGTCGGCGGCGCCGGTCTTGTCGGCCTCGTCGCCTGTTGGTTCCGACGCAGGCGCCGAACGCCGTCCCGCGCGCGGGTGCGCCTTGTCGTAGACCCGCGCCAGGTGCTGGAAATCCAGCGAGGTATAGATCTGCGTGGTCGAGATGCTGGCGTGCCCCAGCATCTCCTGCACCGCGCGCAGGTCGCCCGACGACTGCAGCACGTGTGTGGCGAACGAATGCCGCAGCATATGCGGATGCACGTCGGCCGGCACGCCTGCGCCGAGCGCCTGCTGCTTGAGCCGCAACTGCACCGTGCGCATCGACAGCCGCCGCCCGCGCGGCCCCAGGAACAGTGCGTGCGCGTCTTCAGGCGTCGCGCCGGGGCGCAGCAGCGTGTCGCGCACCGCGATCCAGGCACGCAGCGCCTCGATCGCCTTGCTGCCGACGGGCACCGTGCGCCGGCGCGCGCCCTTGCCGGTCACCGTCACCTCGGCGCCGGCCAGGTCAAGCCAGCCGCTGGACTGGTAGCCGTCAACGGCGGCATAGCGCAGGTCCAGCTGCACCAGCTCCGACAACCGCAGCCCGCTGGAGTAGAACAGTTCATATACCGCATGGTCGCGCAAGGCCTGCGCATCGGTGCCGGCGGTGTGGGCGACCAGCGCCACCGCATGCTCGACCGACAGCGCCTTCGGCAGCGCATGGCCGGAACGCGGCGCGCGCACGCCTTCGACCGGGTTGACCGTCACGCCATGGCCATGCCGCGCCGCCCACTGGTAGAAGCCGCGCCACGCCGACAGCGTGCGGGCGATGCTGGTGCCGACCAGCCCACTGCCATGCAGGCGGGCGGCGAAGTTGCGGATATGCTGGGTCTGCAGCGCCAGCAATGCGACACCGGGCGCGTAGCGCGCGGCATGCGCCTGCAGCACGCGCAGGTCGCGCCCATAGCAGGCGAGCGTATGGTCGGCCAGCTTGCGGCTGCCGCGCAGCCAGTCGAGATAGCGCACGACCAGCGGATCGGCCGGCAGATCGGTCGACGAAGACGCGCCGTCATCCACCGGCGCGGGAGCGGGCTGGCGCGATGGCCGGCGTGCGCTCACGGCATCGGCCTCAGTCGCGCAGGCGGTTCAGCGCGGCCCCGGCGACTTCGCCGATCTGCGCCAGGTAGGCCGTGCCCATGCCTTCATGGAAGCGGCGCGGGTCGGGCGAGCCCAGCACCAGCAGGCCGAACGCGGCGCCCTGCACGTCGGCACCGGCATCGGCCGCGCGCACGGGCACACGCAGCGCCACCATCGCCAGCGAGACGATATCGTCGCGCTCCAGCAGCGCTGCCGCCTCGAAGCCACTGTTGGCGCCGCAATACGGCGCGCGCAGGCCGTCGGCGAACAGGCGCATATCTTCGCTGGCGCCCTGCGCGACTTCCATGTGGACGTACTGTTCGGCCACGTCCCACAGCCGGAGCGCCACGGCCGGCACGTCGAACACCTGCTGCAGGCCGTCCTGCACGGCATACGGCAGCGCGTGCGAATCGGCCTCGGCCAGCAGCCGCAGCTGCCAGTCGTGCAGGCGCTGCTGGGTGCGGTCGTTGTCGTGGCCATGGCGCACCAGGTCGGCCAGGCGCAGCTCCAGGCCCTTGTTCTTCTCGCGCAGGATTTCCATCTGGCGCTCCTGCAGCGACACGGCGCGGTGGCTGTGCGGGCTGGTCAGCTGCACCGCCGCCAGCAGCTCGGCGTGCTCTTCGAAGAATTCGGGGTGGCTCTGCAGGTAGGCGGCGACGTCTTGGGCGTTCATGGGGCTTGGACCGGTAGAGGAAAATTGGGTGGCAGTTTAGCAAACACACTTGCCTGCGCAGGGGCGCACGGTTTTGGGTGCTCCAACGCCGCCCGAGCTGGCCTAAGCAAGGTGTTCTCCCTCCCCCTCATGGGGCTCATGGGGAGAGGGGAGCAAACCAGCGCTATGCAAAAACCTACGTCTGGATCAGCCGCTTCTGCCGCGAAATACTAAGCAGGATCCCAACCCCCGCCCCCAGCGTCACCAGCGCGGTGCCGCCATAGCTCATCAGCGGCAGCGGCACGCCCACCACCGGCAGGATCCCGCTCACCATGCCCATGTTGACGAACGCATAGGTAAAGAAGATCAGCGTGATCGATCCCGCCAGCAGCCGCGAGAACAGCGTCGGCGCGTTGGCGGCGATAAACAGGCCACGGAAGATCAGCAGCAGGTACAGCACCAGCAGCAGCGCATTGCCGATCAGGCCGAACTCTTCGGAGTAGACCGCGAAGATGAAGTCGGTGTGCTTTTCAGGGATGAATTCGAGGTGGGTCTGCGTCCCCTTGAGGAAGCCCTTGCCCTCGACCCCGCCCGAGCCGATCGCGATGATCGACTGGATGGTGTGGAAGCCCTTGCCGAGCGGGTCGCTGGTCGGGTCGAGCAGCGTGCACACGCGGTGCTGCTGGTAGTCGTGCAGCACCGGCCAGTTCACGCCCGGCGCGCACATGTCGTTCTGGAACGTGATCAGCAGCGTGATCGCCACCACCAGCAGCCCCAACAGCGGCAGGATCAGCCTCCACGACAGTCCGGCGAAGTAGATCACATACAGGCCCGCCGCCATCACCAGCAGCGCGGTGCCGAGGTCGGGCTGCTTGGCGATCAGGCCGACCGGGATCACCAGCAGCCCCAGCGCGACGATGAAGTCGAACCACTTGATCACGCCCTCGCGCTTCTGGAAGTACCACGCCAGCATCAGCGGCATCGAGATCTTCATGATCTCGGACGGCTGGATCACCATCCCGACATAGAGCCAGCGGCGCGCGCCCTTGCGGATCAAACCGAACATGGCCACCGCGATCAGCAGCGCCACGCCGACCGTGTACATCGGCACCGCCACCCGCATCAGCGTCTGCGTGGGCAGGTAGGCGATCACGAACATCACCACGTACGACAGCAGGATGTTGCGCAACTGGTCTTCGACGCGGCCCGGCATGTCGATGGCGGCCGAGTACAGCGCGACGATGCCGGTGGCAAACAGCAGGAAGACGATCAGCGAAAGCGGTTTGTCAAAACCGGTCAGCGCGGTCTTGATCAGGGACATGACGCGGCGGCGATCCATGCGCGTCTCCTTCAGCGGGTGGCGTCGGCACCGCTGGCCGCCTTGGCGGACACGGGCTTGACGCGAGGTTTGGGCGCGGGCGCCCTGACGGGCTGCACGGCGGGGGCGGAGGCCGGCTGCGGAGCGGGCTTGCTATGGCCAAGGGCCTGCAGCATGCGCTGGTCCAGCGTCTCCACGGCCGAGGCCGGCGCGATTGCCCCGGCGTTCAGCGCGGCGGCGATGGCCTCCGGCGTCACCGGCTGCGCGCCGGAGGCCGCGGCCACCGCGCTGGCGGCGGCGCCGCTGGCGGGGCCGGCACCGGACGACATCACCGTGGCGCTGGCAATGCTGGCGGTCTGGCCGGTGGTGAACACGCTCGGCGTATCCACCGGCGGACGGCCGGCCACGCGCTCACTGGCCGGTGGCGCCATCGCCTCCAGGTCGGCCGGCCACTTGCCGGTCAGGTAGTAGTCCATCAGCTTGCGCGCGATCGGCGCAGCCACCGCGGCGCCAAAGCCGGCGTTCTCGACGATCAGCGCGATCGCGATCTTCGGCTGGTCCGCCGGCGCGAACGCGGTGTACAGCGAGTGGTCGCGCTTGTGCTCGGCCAGCGCGTGGTGGTTGTACTTCTCGCCCTTGGACAGGCTGTAGGTCTGCGCCGTGCCGGTCTTGCCGGCCGACTCGTACGACGCGCCGGCGAACACGCGCGCGGCCGTGCCGGCGTGCGTCACCGCCACCATGGCGCGCTTGATCACGTCGATGTCGGCCTGCTTGAACGGGATCGTGTAGCTTTCCTTGGGCACCGTCAGCGTGCGCTTGCGCGTGACCGCGTCCTCGACCGCCTTGACCAGGTGAGGCTTCATCACCTTGCCGTTGTTGACGATCACCGAGGTCGCCTGCGCCAGCTGCAGGATGGTGAAGCTGTTGTAGCCCTGGCCGATGCCCAGCGAGATGGTCTCGCCGTCATACCACCTCTGCTGCTCGGGCTTGCGGTAGGCCTTGCGCTTCCACTCGGTCGACGGCAGGATGCCGCGGCTTTCGCCCTCGATGTCGATGCCGGTGATCTGGCCGAAGCCCAGCGGCTTCATGAAGTCATGGATGCCGTTGACGCCCATGTCGCGCGCCAGCGCGTAGTAGTAGGTGTCGCAGGAATGCACGATCGAACTGTGCATGTCGACCCAGCCGTGCCCGCCCGGCTTGTCGTCGCGGAAAGTGTGGTTGCCCAGCGTGAAGAAGCCCGGATCCGACATGCCCCACGCCGCCGTGCGCTTGCCGGTGCTCAGCGCCGCCAGCGCCATGAACGGCTTGTAGGTCGAGCCCGGCGGATACGTGCCACGCAGCGGACGGTTCAGCAGAGGCTTGTCGGGCGAGCCGTTAAGCTCGTTCCAGGTATTGGTGTCGATCCCTTCGACGAACAGGTTGGGATCGAAGGTCGGCTTGGAGACGAACGCCAGGATGTCGCCGGTGGTCGGCTCGATCGCCACCAGCGCGCCGCGGCGGTCGCCATAGAGCGCCTCGGCCAGCTGCTGCAGGCGGATGTCCAGCGACAGGATCAGGTTGTTGCCGGGCGTGGCGGGCGAGGTCGACAGCGTGCGGATCGGGCGCCCGCCGGCGCTGACTTCGACTTCCTCGAAGCCGGTCAGGCCGTGCAGCTCGGTCTCGTAGCTCTGCTCCAGGCCGATCTTGCCGATGTAGTTGCTGCCCTTGTAGTTGTCGGCGTCCTTGCGGGGATCGTATTTGGCGCTGTCGGCGTCATTGGCCTCGTCCATGGCCTCGATCCGCTCCTGGTCGCGCTGCGAGATGCGGCCCAGGTAGCCGATCACGTGCGAGGCCGACTCGCCCAGCGGGTACTGGCGGAACAGCCGCGCGCGCACGTCCACGCCGGGGAAGCGGAAGCGCTGCGCGGAGAAACGCGCCACTTCCTCGTCAGTCAGCTGGCTGCGGATCGGCAGGCTCTCGAAACTGCGCGACTCTTCCATCAGCCGCTTGAAGCGGCGCCGGTCGCGCGGCTGGATCTCCACCAGCCCCGACAGGCTTTCGATGGTGTTGTCCAGGGTATCGGTCAGCTTGGACGGCGTGATCTCCAGCGTGTACGCCGAATAGTTGCGCGCCAGCACGATCCCGTTGCGGTCCATGATGATGCCGCGGTTGGGCTCGATCGGCGCCACCGAGATGCGGTTGTCCTCGGCCTTGGCCGAGTACTGGTCATGCTTGTACCACTGCAGCCACAGGAAGCGCGAGAACAGCAGGCCAAAGCAGATCACCGTGAACAGGGCCGCGGCCGCCACGCGGATGCGGAAGCGGCCGATTTCCAGTTCGACGTTGCGGATTTCGGTCATGGTACTGCGCGGGGCCTGTTAGGGATGAGTGGCGTCAGATCGGGCGCGTCTCGTCGACATCGCTCGAACGGCGCTGCGGCGCCAGCAGCAGGCTGGTCGCCAGCGGCCACAGCAGCGCCTCGATCGCCGGCGCCAGCAGCAGCTGCCAGCCCGGCAGCGGCGCGCCCATCGCCAGGCGGATCAGCACCGGCACCGCGTGCGCGATGAACAGTAGCGGCAGCACGTGCAGCGCCTGGGTGTAGACCGTGAACCACAGCACGCGGCGGTGGATGGTGATGGCAAAGTAGGCCAGCAGCGTATAGGCCAGCGCATGCTCGCCCAGCAGGCGCGCATCATGCACGTCCATCAGCAGGCCCAGCGCGAAAGCCACGCCCATGCCCACCTTGCGCGGCTGGTGGATGTTCCAGAACACCAGCACCAGCGCCACCATGTCGGGGATCCACAGCGTGTCGCCCCACGGCATCAGGTTGAACAGGAACGCCAGCACGAAGCTGAGCGCGATAAACGCGGGGTTGACCGGCCGCAGCAGGTATTGGGGGTTGGTCACCGTTGACCCTCCTTGGCGTCCCTGGCCTCTTTGGCGGAAGGCGCCCTGGCCGCCGCGGCGCTGGCCGCGGCCGCGCGTGCCGCGGCGGACTTGGCGCCCTTGACCGGCGCCTCGGGCTTGGCCTCGACGGACTCGCGCGGCGGGATGGCGGAGTCATAGCGCACCACCAGCAGCTGCCGGTGCGCGCGCACGCCGGCCACCGGCTCGCAGTAGATGCGCGAGAAGGCGGTATCGGCCTTGCGCTCGATCTGTACGATCTTCGCCACCGGCAGCCCCGGCGGGTAGGTGCCGTCCAGCCCCGATGTCACCAGCAGGTCGCCCTGCTGCAGGTCGGCGGCGGCGGCCATGAAGCGCAGGTCCAAGTGGCCCGCGCGCGCGCCGCCGAAGGCCACGCTGCGCAGGCCGTTGCGCACCACCTGCACGGGAATCGCCTGGTCCTTGTCGGTCAGCAGCGTGACTTCGGACTGGAACGGCGACACGCGCGTGACCTGACCGACCACGCCGCGCTCGTCGATCACCGGGTAGCCGGCGCGCATGCCTTGCTGGCTGCCCTTGTCGATCACGATGCGCTGGCTGTAGGGGTCGCGCGCGTCATAGAGAATTTCAGCCGACGTGACCGGCGTGGCCGATTGCCGGGCCAGCCCCAGCAGCTTGCGCAGCTGGTTGTTCTCGGCTTCCAGCTGGGCCTGGCGCACCGAGGCCTCGGCCTGCTGCACGGCGTTGTGGCGCAGCTCGCGGTTCTCGGAGGCGAGTATCGCCGAGGACTGCGCGTAGTCGAACGCGGTGCGCAGCGCGTCGCGCGGCACCAGCACCAGGCGCTCGACCGGCATCAGCACGGTGGCGGCCACCTGCCGGCCCACGCTGAGCGCGTTGAAACGGGCGTCGACCACCAGCAGCGCCAGCGCGATGCCCACGTAGAGCACCAGCCTGGCGACAGCCGAGGAGCCTTGCTTGAAGAGCGGCGGAGGAGAGTAATCCATTTACCCGAACGCAGGCCGGTGCACGCATGCGAATGCCGCAAACACCGCGCCGCCCGCGGTGCCGCGCCCGGCGGGGGCACGGCGCCGCAGGGCGGCGGGCGTTGCCGGGGCAATCCCCCGGCGGATGCGGCGCCGCGGCGCCGCCCTGATCCAACGATCCGGCAGGCCGCGCATCGCCACGTGCAGTTCCTGGTGCTTACTCGTAGGAGAAGATGCTGCCAAGCTTGTCCATGCGTTCCAGCGCCATGCCGGAACCGCGCACCACGCAGGTCAGCGGGTCTTCGGCGACCAGCACCGGCAGGCCGGTTTCCTCGGCCAGCAGGCGGTCCAGGTCGCGCAGCAGCGCGCCGCCACCGGTCAGCATCATGCCGCGCTCGGCGATGTCGGCGCCCAGTTCCGGCGGGGTCTGTTCCAGCGCGATCTTCACGGCCGACACGATCTGGTTCAGCGGATCGGTCAGGGCTTCCAGGATTTCGTTGGACGAAACGGTAAAGGCGCGCGGGATGCCCTCGGACAGGTTGCGGCCCTTGACTTCCATCTCGCGGACTTCGGAGCCCGGGAAGGCCGAGCCGATTTCCTTCTTGATCGCTTCGGCGGTCTGCTCGCCGATCAGCATGCCGTAGTTGCGGCGGATGTAGTTGACGATGGCCTCGTCGAACTTGTCGCCGCCGACGCGCACCGAACCCTTGTAGACCATGCCGCCCAGCGAGATGATGCCCACCTCGGTGGTGCCGCCGCCGATATCGACCACCATCGAGCCCGACGGCTCCGACACCGGCAGGCCGGCGCCGATCGCTGCCGACATCGGCTCCTCGATCAGGTACACCTGGCTGGCACCGGCGCCCAGGGCGGATTCACGGATGGCGCGGCGCTCGACCTGGGTCGAGCCGCACGGCACGCAGATGATGATGCGCGGGCTCGGGCGCAGCAGCTTGCTGTCATGCACCATTTTGATGAATTGCTTGAGCATCTGCTCGGTGACGGTGAAGTCGGCGATCACGCCGTCCTTCATCGGGCGGATCGCTTCGATATTGCCCGGCACCTTGCCCAGCATCTGCTTGGCTTCCTTGCCCACCGCCGTGATCGTCTTCTTGGCGTTGGGACCGCCTTCCTGGCGGATCGCGACGACCGAGGGCTCGTCCAGCACGATGCCCTTGTCGCGCATGTAGATCAGCGTGTTGGCGGTGCCGAGGTCGATCGCCAGGTCGTTGGAGAAGTAGCTGCGGAGAAATCCGAACATCAGGAATCCTGTCTGTGGTGGTGTTCGCGGGTAGGCGAAGCGGCCGGCGCCGCGGGCGGCCCGGCCACGAATTGCTTGGGTGTTGAATACGGAATGGTTCTCGGCTTCCCGGCCCGCCCACGCTCCGGCGCGGGGGAACCCGGGCCGGGGTGCTAGATTGGAGTCGGGTTCGGCGCCGCCGCCGGCATGCCGCGCGGGCCAGCCCTACGGGAACCTTTGATTAGGCCTCGCGAAAAAGTTCGCGAAAATGTGCAGTGGCCGGCTCGGCATGTCCCGTCTCTCGAGGGATGTCGTGGCCGGCGGCGGAGGCCTAATCAGAGGACCCAGATTTCGCCCTTCGGGCACCTTCGGCAGGCAGACGCGGCAGGCCGGCCGGGGACCGGTTTGCGGCGACGTTGGCGGCAATGTGACGAAGGCGTTGCCAAAGGTCGGGAACACGCAATGATACCTTATAATTCCTGCTGCTTCGGGCGTTTACGGCCTGAAAAACCCTGTAATTCCGACGACTCCGTTGCGCCGTTGCCGCGCCCCGGAGCCGCCTTGTCCGGGCCGCGCGACGCCACCGCCGCACGGCCGGACGCCGGCCCTGCCGGCACCTTCCGCATCCGTGCATCAGAACCACCACGCCATGGCCCTCGACCTATCCGACGTCAAGCGCATCGCCCACCTGGCCCGCATCGAAACCAGCGATGCCGAAGCCGAACAGACGCTTGCGCAGCTGAACAACTTTTTCTCGCTGGTCGAGCAGATGCAGGCGGTCGACACCACCGGCATCGAACCGCTGGCGCACCCGCTGTCGGCCGTACGCGACATGGTGCAGCGCCTGCGCGACGACGCGGTCACCGAGAGCGACCGCCGCATCGACTACCAGCGCCCTGCCCCGGCCACCGAGAACGGGCTGTACCTGGTGCCCAAGGTCATCGAGTGACCTGCGCCGGTCGCGCCGGTTACACCGCCGGTTACAAGTTACGCACCAGCTCGTCGCGCCGGCCGCCCCAGCCAGTACGCCACCCGAATGCCAACCCGACTGTCATGCCCTTTTCCGCTGATTCCGTGACCTCCCTGCGCCAGCTCGCTGACGCCCTGGCCGCGCGCACCGTCTCCGCCGAGGAACTCGCGCGCGAGTACCTGTCGCGCATCGAGCAAGCCGCCGCGCTCAACGCCTTTATCCATGTGGACCCCGAGCGCACCCTGGCGCAGGCGCGCGCCGCCGACGAGCGCCGCGCGCGCGGCGAGGCCGCGCCGCTGACCGGCGTGCCGGTCGCGCACAAGGACGTATTCGTCACCCGCGGCTGGCGCGCCACCGCCGGCTCTAAGATGCTGGGCAACTATGAAAGCCCGTTCGACGCCACCGTGGTCGAGCGCATGGCCGCCGCCGGCATGGTCACGCTGGGCAAGACCAATATGGACGAGTTCGCGATGGGCTCGTCCAACGAGAACTCGCATTTCGGCCCGGTGCAGAACCCGTGGGACACCAGCCGCGTGCCCGGCGGCTCGTCGGGCGGCTCGGCCGCGGCCGTTGCCGCCGGGCTGGCGCCCGCCGCCACCGGCACCGACACCGGCGGCTCGATCCGCCAGCCGGCGTCGTTCTCGGGCATCACCGGCATCAAGCCGACCTACGGCCGCGTGTCGCGCTACGGCATGATCGCGTTCGCCTCCTCGCTGGACCAGGGCGGCCCGATGGCGCACTCGGCCGAGGACTGCGCGCTGCTGCTCAACGCCATGGCCGGCTTCGACCCGAAGGACTCGACCAGCATCCCGCCGGAGCAAGGCGGCGTGGACGAGGACTACACCCGCCTGCTGGGCCAGCCGCGCGCCGGCGCCACCGCCGAGCGCCCGCTGGCGGGCCTGCGCATCGGCCTGCCGAAGGAGTACTTCGGCAAGGGCCTGTCGGCCGACGTCGAGCAGGCCGTGCGCGCCGCGCTGGCCGAATATGAAAGGCTCGGTGCCACGCTGGTCGAGGTGTCGCTGCCCAAGACCGAGCTGTCGATCCCCGTGTACTACGTGATCGCGCCGGCCGAGGCTTCGTCGAACCTGTCGCGCTTCGACGGCGTGCGCTACGGCCACCGCGCCGCCGAGTACCGCGACCTGCTCGACATGTACAAGAAGAGCCGCGCCGAAGGCTTTGGCGCCGAGGTCAAGCGCCGCATCATGGTCGGCACCTATGTGCTGTCGCACGGCTACTACGACGCCTACTACCTGCAGGCGCAGAAGATCCGCCGCATCATCGCCGACGACTTCCAGCGCGCCTTCGCCCAGTGCGACGTGATCATGGGCCCGGTGGCGCCGACGGTGGCGTGGAAGCTTGGCGAGAAGACCTCCGACCCGGTGCAGATGTACCTGGCCGATATCTTCACGCTGTCGACCAGCCTGGCCGGCCTGCCCGGCATGAGCGTGCCGTGCGGCTTCGGCGACGGCAACATGCCTGTCGGCCTGCAGCTGATCGGCAACTACTTCGACGAAGCGCGCCTGCTGCAGGCCGCGCACGCGTTCCAGCAGGCGACCGACTGGCACCTGCGCCGCCCCGCCAAGGCCTGACCATGACGCCGACCTTCCTCCGGTTGCTTGCCGCCGCGGTGTTCGCCACGCTGGTGGCGGGTTGTATCCAGCTGCCGATCATCGGCAAGCCGACGCCCATTGCCAGCCGCGACATCGACCTGGCCGGCGACTGCCGCCGCACCGAGGAAGACGGCTTCCGCGAGGATGCCCAGCTGCGCGTGTCCGACAACACCGTGCAGCAGCTGTCGTGGAAGCTGTGGGTGGGACGGCGCGGCTCGTGCACCTTCAACCTGGCGGACTTCCGCCAGGTCCAGAAGAAGCCGCATATCGAGCTGCGCGCCAACGACGGCAGCGGCTGCAAGCTGATGGTCTGGCAGGACCCGCGCCGCGTCACGCTGGCGCATGCCAACTGCCAGCAGCGCTGCACGCCCGGCATCTATGAACAGGCCTGGCCCGTGATGTTCGAGCCCGGCAGCGGCGGCTGCGCCGCCACGCGCTGACCGCAACGACCATGCCGCGTACGCCCGCCATCCAGCCCCACCCCGCCAGCGCCATCCCCGCCGCACGCCGCACCGCGGCAGCGGTGCTGGCGCTCGGCCTGGTGGCGTGGCTCGGCGGCGCCGCGGCGCATACGCCCGACCTGCCGGCGCCGTCGCTGGTGCAGCCTCCGCTGATGTCGCCGGCCGGCGCGCTGGCGCCAAGCGCGGTGACGCGCCACGGTGCCACGCCGGCAACCGCGGCCACCAGCTCCGCCCCGGTGCCTGCGCAACGCGTGCTGCTGCGCGGCGACGCCGCCACGCCGGCGCTGACCGCCTACTGGTTCGTGCCGCGCGAGGGTGCCACGCCGCGCGCGCTGCCGGTGGTGGTGGCGCTGCATGGCTGCGGCGGCCTGCTGTCCGCGCACGACCCCATGGCCACCGGCGACGCCGCCGACGCGTCAGCACTGCTGCAGCAGCGCTACCGCGAATACGCCCAGTGGCTGACCGCGCGCGGTTACGCCGTGCTGATGCCCGACAGCTTCAGTGCCCGCGGCAAACCCCACGGCATCTGTACCGAACCCGTCGACAACCGCGGCATCGACGACCGCACCCGCCGCGCCGATGCGCTTGCCGCATTGCGCTGGCTGGGCAGCCAGCCGGGCGTCGACCCCGCGCGCATCGTGCTGCTGGGCTGGTCCAACGGCGCGCAGGCGGTGCTTGCCAGCGTCGACGCCAGCCGCCCATGGCCGGCCGGCACGCCGCAGGTAGAGCGCGCCGTCGCGTTCTATCCGGGCTGCAAGCGCGCGGTGCGCCAGCACGATTACCGGCTGCGCACGCCCATGCTGCTGATGATCGGCGGCGCCGACGACTGGACGCCCGCGACGCGCTGCGCCATGCTGCAGTCCGCCGTGCTGGCGCGCCAGCCCAACGCGCGCTTCCGGCTTGAGATCTATCCCGGCGCCCATCACGGCTTTGACGGCACCAGCGAACTGCACGTCCGCCGCGACGTCCCGGGCAGCAGCAACGGCAACGGCGGCGTGCGCAAGGCGCGCGCGGTGACCGTCGGCGGCGACGCGGTGGCGCGCGCCGCGGCACTCGCGCAACTCGATTCCTGGCTTGCCAGCCCCGACCCTTGAGCCCGCACTGAGACCGCACTGAGCCCACACTGAGGCCGCACCGAGGGCCGCAACCAGACAGACCGAACCCGGGGCGGCCCGCCGCCCCGCCGCAACAGACAGAACGAAAGAACCGAACAGGAATACCGCCATGCAATGGGAAGTGGTGATCGGCCTCGAAACGCACGCGCAGCTTTCGACGGCCTCCAAGATTTTTTCCGGTACCTCCACCGCCTTCGGGGCCGAGGCCAACACGCAGGCCTCGCCGGTGGACCTGGCGCTGCCCGGCGTGCTGCCGGTGCTCAACAAGGGCGCGGTCGAGCGCGCCATCCAGTTCGGCCTGGCGATCGGTGCCACCATCGCGCCGCGCAGCATCTTCGCGCGCAAAAACTACTTCTACCCCGACCTGCCCAAGGGCTACCAGATCAGCCAGTATGAGATCCCGGTGGTCCAGGGCGGCACCATCACCATCCAGGTCGAAGGCAAGAAGGGCGAGTTCTACGAGAAGACCGTCAACCTGACGCGCGCGCACCTGGAAGAGGATGCGGGCAAGTCGCTGCACGAGGACTTTGCCGGCATGACCGGCATCGACCTGAACCGCGCCGGCACGCCGCTGCTCGAGATCGTGACCGAGCCCGACATGCGCAGCGCCGCCGAAGCCGTGGCCTACGCCAAGGCGCTGCACTCGCTGGTGGTGTGGCTGGGCATCTGTGACGGCAACATGCAGGAAGGCAGCTTCCGTTGCGACGCCAACGTGTCGGTACGCCCGTACGGGCAGAAGGAATTCGGCACGCGCCGCGAAATCAAGAACCTGAACTCGTTCCGCTTCCTGCAGCAGGCCATCGAATACGAAGTGCAGTGGCAGATCGCCGAGATCGAGGACGGCCGCAAGATCCAGCAGGCCACCGTGCTGTTCGATCCGGACACCGGCGAGACCCGCGCGATGCGCACCAAGGAAGACGCGCACGACTACCGCTACTTCCCCGATCCCGACCTGATGCCGCTGGAGATCGAACCGGCATGGGTCGATCGCGTGCGCAATGCACTGCCCGAACTGCCTGCCGCGATGCAGGCGCGCTTCGTGTCGCAATACGGCCTGTCGGCGTATGACGCGACCACGCTGACCGCGACCAAGGCTTTCGCCGCCTACTACGAGGCCGTGGTCACCGATGCCGGCAGCGCCAGCGCCAAGCCCGCCGCCAACTGGCTGATGGGCGATGTGGCGTCGCAGCTGAACCGCGAAGGCATGGCCATCGACGACGCACCGGTCAAGCCGGCGCAACTGGCCAGGCTGCTGGCGCGCATCGCCGACGGCACGGTGTCGAACAACACCGCCAAGAAGGACGTGTTCCCGGCCATGTGGGCGGGCGAGCACGACGGCGATGCCGACGCGATCATCGCCGCCAAGGGCCTGAAGCAGATGTCGGACAGCGGCGAGCTGGAAAAGATCATCGACGACGTGCTGGCGGCCAATGCCAAGTCGGTGGAGGAATTCCGCTCGGGCAAGGAAAAAGCGTTCAACGCGCTGGTCGGCCAGGCGATGAAGGCGACCAAGGGCAAGGCCAATCCGGCGCAGGTTAATGAGCTGCTGCGGAAGAAATTGGGCTGAGGACCAGTCTCCAAGCCGCCGGTTTGCTCCCCTCTCCCGCTTGCGGGCTTGCCTTTACCCACAACTTGCGGCGGCTTACTCGTCTTTCTGGAAGATCCGATACATTTCGGTGATTTCGTGCAGGGCGAGGAAGCCGCGCCAGAGGACGGTGGCTCCCGGGGGATCGTCGTTTTTGCGACCCAGGTAGCCACCGAGCTTGGCGATCCAAAGGACCGCGTCGCTGAGTTTTGGCGCCTCTTCCGGTGGCTTGGTTGTGCCGTGCGTGCGGCAGTACAAGGCCCGCCATTCGAGCGGTTGCAGTAGCACCGAGCAAGGGATATCGGCTTCGAGCCGGCCCAGCATGGTCGCGTACATAATGCGCCAGCCGATCACGGCGAACAGCGCCGTAGCACGTAGGAACCGCTCCAGCGTCCCGAACTGCCGCGCTTCGATCTGGCAGCCACTCTTCAGGACACGATGCCAGGATTCAATGGTCCAGCGCCGGGCATACCAGCTCAGTCGCTCCAGCGCATCTTCCAGCGTTTGGGTAGGCATTGAACTGAGCAACATCCATTCGAGCGGCTCAACGCCTTGGGGCGGCTCGATCTCCAGCGCGTGAATGGCAAACACTTCGAGACTCGGTAGATCCTCTGCACCGCGGCTGCGCGGCGGTCGCAGTTGGACGGGCACACAACGCAAAGCCAGTCGGGCGCTACGCGCCTGCCTGGCGCCGCTCCTGGGCACGTGCAATACGGTCTCTCCAAGTACAGGAGCCGCAGCAACCGTCTCCCACAGATACTTCTCTGGGTGGTCCACGCCTCGATTCCAGGCGGCCCGCACCAACCAGTCCACCCCCGCTGGGCGCGGCGCCAGGAACACGTCGTACACATCGCCCTCGCGATCGCTGACGGCAACAAGGTGCGTGTCCGGACACTGCATCTTGAGCGGCTCAAGGCATTCCAGCCCCTCCAGCCACTTCACGCTTTCCTTGTCACGAATGGACAGCGCCCGGCGCTGCCCGGCCTTGCCCGATGCTTGCGGCGCACGCACCCACGTCTTCATGCTCAACACGCCCAGTGGCAGGCCCTCAGGCGTCACCGCCAGCACGCTGTGCAACATGAATCCGTGCAAATTGCCGCCCGTGCCGTGACCAAGCCTCTCAGTCGCGGGCAAATTTGCCAGATTGAATTCCGTGGTGTCCTGCACCGCCAATACGACAGGTACCTGCTGCATGCGACCCACGGTTTGCGTGACGTGGCTCGCCAGGATTCCGTCCGGGTCGACCGCCTCATTGTCAAAGAAGCGATATGCCGCCTTGAGTTGGGCACCACTCAAGGCCTGCGGGAACGAAACATGGGCCTTTTGCGCCAGTCCGCGCGCCAATGCCACAAGGCGCCGCGTGCGACGCGCATCGCCCAATTGTGCGCCACTGAATTCGTCGCTGGCCCAGTCTTCGAGATCTTCCGTATCCGGCAAAATTGCCACCACTGATTGTCAACTTCACACGAAGTTAACACCGTCCAATCCGGTTTACAACCTTTCCAATCGAGATGTGGGTAAAGGCAAGCGCTTGCGGGAGAGGGGTCGGGGGAGAGGGCCGGAGGATCAAAGGCTGACGCCCGTGGGTTAAAACCGTTGGCCCCGCTTGATGTGGTCGCTTGCCAGACCCCCCTCTCCCCAACCCTCTCCCGCTGAGGTCGCTGAGGGGAGAGGGAGAACACCTTGCTTAGGCTAGCTCGGGCCACTCCGGAGCACCCAAAACCGCTCCCCCCTTTGTGTGTTGGGCAGTTTGTGTTGGGCAATTCTTGCCTACATCCCCGCCCTCCCCTTCACCGTCTCTTCCAGCAACGACCTCAGCTTCGCCAGCGCCCCGGGATCCCCGCGCGCAGCCGAGCGCGCGTACCAGATCTTCGCCTGCTCGATATCGCGGTCGACCACGCCAGGCTCGCCGTGCTCATAGAAGCTGCCGACGATGTACTGCGCCCCGCCATCTCCCGCACTTGCCGCGCGCCGGTACCAGACAAACGCCTGCGCATAGTCGCGCGGCACGCCGCGCCCGGTGAAGTAATTTGTCGCCAGCTCCATCTGCGCCTGCACGTGCCCGCCTTGCGCCGCGCGCTCATACCAGCGGTTCGCCTCTTCCAGCGATTTCGGCACCAGCTCGCCGCGTTCATAGAGATCGCCCCAGGTGTATTGCGCATGCGTCATGCCATTGTCGGCCGCCTTCCGCAGCCACACCAATGCCTCTTGCGGCCGCGCAGCGGTGCCCTCGCCGCGCAGCAGCATCATCGCGTAGTTGAATTGCGCAAGGCGGTTACCCTGGCGCGCGGCGCTGGAGAAACCCTGCAAGGCCTGGTCGAAGCGGCCCGACTCATAGGCGGCAACGGCCTCGCGGGTCTGTGCCTGCGCGGGAGCGGGCGGCTGGGGTGCGGCGTCGGCCAGCGGCAGGCACAGCCATGTGGCAAGGATGCCGGCCAGCACGGCGGCATGCGGGAAACGGACTTTCGACATGGCGGACTCCGGGTGCGGCGCCTTCTTTGCTCCAGTGTAGGAGTCAGCGAGGGCACCCGGTAGGCGGCCATTTATCAACGCGAATAATCAACCATCAAGAAAAATAGAACGGATTATTCATTGAGTCGATAAAGAACCGATCGGATCATATCCATCCCGCCCGGTGCAGCCGCCGCCACAGCAGCCCGCACGCCATCGCCGTCACGCCGATCACCGCCGGATAGGCATAGTGGAATTTCAGTTCCGGCATGAAATCGAAGTTCATCCCGTACAGGCTGAACACCACCGTGGGAATCGCCAGGATCGCGCCCCAGCCGGCAAGCCGCTTGACCACCTCGTTCTGGCCCACGGTCACCAGCGCCAGGTTGACCTGCACCGCGGTGGTCAGCATTTCGCGGATCACGTCGAGCGTGCGCACCAGCCGGCTGGCGTGATCCTCGATGTCGCGGAAGTAGGCGCGCAGTTCCTTGGGCACCAGTTCCTCGTGCAGGCGGATCAGCTGGCTGCACATGTCTTCCACCGGGCTGACCGCATTGCGCAGCCGCAGCACCTGGCGCTTGACCTTGTACAGGTCCTCGATCGCCCCGCGGTCGAACTCGTCGCGGAAGATGCCCTGCTCCAGCTCCTCCAGCGTGTCTTCCAGCCGCGTGACGATCGGCATGTAGTGGTCGACCACGAAATCCATCAGCGCGTACAGCACATAACCCGGCCCGTTGGACAGGCCCTGCGGATCGCTTTCGCAGCGCTCGCGCACCGGGGTGTAGGCGCTGCTCGCGCCATGGCGCACCGAGACCACGTAGTTGGGGCCGACGAACAGGTGCGTCTCGCCGACCACCACTTCGTTTTCCACCAGTTGCGCCGTGTTGAGCACGACAAAGACCGAATCGCCGTAGGCCTCGAGCTTGGGCCGCTGGTGCGCGTCGAGCGCATCTTCCACCGCGAGGTCGTGCAGGCCGAAGGCGAGCTGCACCTGGCGCAGCAGCGCCAGGTCGGGTTCATGCAACCCCAGCCAGACAAAGGTGCCGGGCACGCCCAGCACCGCAGGGATCTCCTCCATGCCGACCGTACCGAGCCGCTTGCCCTGCCGGTAGGCCACGCAATTGACGATGGCGCCCATGGGAACTCCGCTATCAGATGGCGCAATCGTAACAAGCCTTTGCAAATTGCTACCGCCGGGCGTGGTAGCGCTGCGTGTCGACCGTCACACGCGGCAGGCGTTGCGAGCCGCCTGACGCACAACGCCCGCGCGGATGGAACGCACAGGCCACCCAATGCGCCTTGATCTCACGGATCGCGCCAATTGTTACAGTTCGCGAGTAAGAGAACGTTAGAATGTGGCATTTCCACGGTCACCGGCTATGTCCCAGAAGAAATCGCCACGATTCGAGCTGCGCAGTGGCAACGTCGACGCCCTCCTTCTCGCCCTCCAGACCGCCGACATGGCAGCGCTGAGGGATGACCTCCTCTCCCGGTTCGAAGCTACTCCCGATTTCTTCTCCAACGACGTGATCGCACTGGACCTGCGCGCGCTCGAGGACGATAAAGAAGTCGCGCTCGGCACGGTGATCGAGACCCTGGCCACGCTCAAGGCACGCGCCATCGGCGTGGTAGCCCGCGCGGGCCAGCGTGAATGGGCCGAGCGCTTCGGCCTGCCGCTGCTGGACAGCCAGAGCCGCCGCGGCAGCGGGGTCGATCGTGCCGCCGAGGCCAAGGCCGCCGCCGAGGCGGAACAGGCCGCCGCGCAAGCCGCGGCCGAGCAGGCCGCGCGCGAGGACGCCGTCCGCGCCGCCGCGCAGGCCACCACCGACGCCGCGGTCGCCGCCGCGCTGCGCCAGCACCAGACCATGGTGATCGACAAGCCGCTGCGCTCCGGCCAGCAGGTCTACGCGCACGGCGACGTGGTGATCCTCGACGTGGTCAGCTATGGCGCCGAAGTCATCGCCGAAGGCAACATCCATATCTATGCCCCGCTGCGCGGCCGCGCGCTGGCGGGTGTCAAGGGCAATACCGGCGCGCGCATCTTCAGCACGTGCATGGAGCCCGAACTCATTTCCATTGCCGGCATCTACCGTACCGCGGAGCAGGCGTTCCCGGCCGACGTGCTCGGCAAGACGGCCCAGGTGCGCCTGGCCGAAGAAAAACTGATCCTCGAGGCGCTGCGGCTCAAGTAACCGCGCCGGCATCGGGGACCCCAATCAAGCAGCGCAAGCTTCAACCTAATTACTGGACCAAAGAGCCATGGCAAAAATCATCGTTGTGACCTCCGGCAAGGGAGGCGTCGGCAAGACCACTACCAGCGCCAGCTTTGCCGCCGGCCTGGCCCTGCGCGGCCACAAGACTGCCGTGATCGACTTCGACGTCGGCCTGCGCAACCTCGACCTGATCATGGGCTGCGAGCGCCGCGTGGTGTATGACCTGATCAACGTGGTGCAGGGCGAAGCCAACCTGCGCCAGGCGCTGATCAAGGACAAGAAGTGCGAGAACCTGTTCATCCTGCCCGCCTCGCAGACGCGCGACAAGGACGCGTTGACCAAGGAAGGCGTGGAGAAGGTCATCAACGGCCTGATCGAGATGGACTTCGATTACATCGTCTGCGATTCGCCGGCCGGCATCGAGTCGGGCGCGCTGATGGCGATGTACTTTGCCGACGAGGCGCTGATCGTCACCAACCCCGAAGTGTCGTCGGTGCGCGACTCGGACCGCATCCTCGGCATCCTGGCCTCCAAGACCAAGCGTGCCAGCGAAGGCGGCGACCCGATCAAGGAACACCTGCTGATCACCCGCTACAACCCCAAGCGCGTGCATGGCGGCGAGATGCTGTCGCTGACCGACATCCAGGAAATCCTGCGCATCAAGCTGATCGGCGTGGTGCCTGAGTCCGAAGCCGTGCTGCACGCATCCAACCAGGGCACGCCCGCCATCCACCTGGAAGGCAGCGACGTGGCCGACGCCTATGGCGACGTGGTGGACCGCTTCCTCGGCAAGGACAAGCCGATGCGCTTCACTGACTACCAGAAGCCGGGGCTGTTCTCCCGCATCTTCGGCAACAAATAAACGGTCCGGAGGCCCATCCCCATGTCGATCCTTTCCTTCCTGCTGGGGGAGAAGAAAAAGTCCGCGTCGGTCGCCAAGGAGCGGCTGCAGATTATCCTCGCCCACGAGCGCACCGGCCATTCCGCACCCGCCGATTACCTGCCCGCGCTGCAGCGCGAACTGGTGGCGGTGATTTCCAAGTACGTCAAGATCAGCGACCAGGACCTGCGCGTCAGCCTCGAACGCCAGGACAACCTGGAGGTGCTCGAAGTCAAGATCGAGATCCCGCAAGGCTGATCCGCCGGCCGCGCCGTCACGGGCCGGCCGGTTTTCATGCCATCTTTGCCACAGGCCAGGACGCGTATCTGCGTCCTGGCCTGTTGTCGCTTTACGCTCTCACTCGCACCACTCGCGCTCCCCGCCAGTCCATGCTGACGCACCGCACCATCACGGTATTGTGTAGCGGCGCGACAACGGAATTCCACCAAAATCCTGCTTGAAAGCGCGGCTTCGCGGAGTTTTGTGTCCTTACTGCTTACGTTTTGTTAAATTTTCGCGGCGTTTACACGAAACGTAGACCTTCTTCCTGCCGTGATCCGGCAGAGAACAGTACAAGACAGAAAAGGAGCACCATGAAGAAATCGGCCATCGTCCTCGCAGCCGGCAGCCTGTTGGCGGGCTCGGCATTCGCCCAGTCGTCCGTCACCCTCTACGGTATCGTTGACCAGAGCATTCGCTTCCAGACGAACTCGAGCGCCAACAACGACAACTCGTGGGAACTGACCAACGGCGCAGTGACCAACAGCCGCTGGGGTATCAAGGGCAGCGAAGCCCTGGGCAACAACCTGAAGGCAATCTTCCAGCTGGAGAACGGCTTCGATCCGGACACCGGCCGTGCCAACCAGAATGGCCGCCTGTTCGGCCGTCAAGCCTATGTGGGCCTGTCGGGCGACTTCGGCACGATCAAGCTGGGCCGCCAGTACACCGAAGGCTTTAATTTCTTCGGCGACTACGATCCGCTGACCATCGGCAACTACACCAACAACGCCTGGCCGTTCTTCCTGACCAACTTCCGTAACGACAACGTCGTCAGCTACGGCGGCAAGTTCGGCGGCCTGGATGTTGGCGCCAGCTACGGCTTCGGCGAGCAGCCGGGCAGCATGAGCCAGAACCAGTACTGGGGCGCTCGTGCCGCTTACACCTACGGTCCGTTCGGCATCGGCGGCGTGTACCAGGAAGTCCGCAACACCACCGGCCAGAAGCAGCAAATGTGGGGCGCTGCCGGTAAGTACTCGATCGGCCCGGCAAAGGTCTTCCTGGGCTACATCGGCGGCCAGGACCGCACCGGCTCGGTCGACGCTTCGCTGAACTTCACCGGCGGCGCAACGCAGAACCCGGTTCCGGCTGGCGGCAACTTCGCGGCTAACCCGCGCAAGGACACCATCGGCTACATCGGCCTGACCTACCAGGCCACCCCGGCCCTGGCCCTGACCGGCGTGTTCTACGGCGACTACGTCGAGAACGTCAACGGCGTGAACGACAACAACGGCCGCCGCTACACCGGCGTGCTGCTGGCCGAGTACTCGCTGTCCAAGCGCACCCAGGTCTACGGCACCGTGGACTTCAACAAGGTCTCGGGCGGCACCATCACCGAAATGCCGGGCCGCAACAACCAGACCGGCGCTGCGCTGGGTATCCGCCACATCTTCTGATCGTTACCCGATCAGCAGTCCCTGGCAAAAGGCACCTTCGGGTGCCTTTTTTCATCGGCATGCGCCTGCCCTCATGCGGCGGCGCGCTCGATCCGCTCGAGCCGGTAGCCATGCGTGTAGACCGGCGTCAGCCGCAGCGCCTGCGACGCCTGCAGGCCTAGCTTGCTGCGCACGCGCGACACATGGGTATCGATGGTGCGCGACAGCGACGAGATCTCGCGCCCCCAGACCGCCGCGGTGATGTGGTCGCGCGTGACGATGCGGCCCTCGTTGCGGAACAGCAGCACGGCAAGGTCGAACTCCTTGGGCGTCAGGCAGATGGGATGCCCGTTGCAGGTGGCCGTGCGCATGGCGCAGTCGAAGGCATATTCGCCCAGCCGCAGCGGCGCGTGCGGCGACTGCACCGCGGGATAGGCGCGCCGCAGCAGGCATTCGACGCGGGCCGACAGTTCGGCGGGACGCACCGGCTTGACCATGTAGTCATCGGCGCCGGCGGCAAGCGCGCTGATGATATCCTGCTCGGCGTCGCGGCCGCTGAGGAACATCACCGGCACACGCCGGTCGAGATGCGTGCGCACCCACCCCAGCACCTCGCGCCCGGACAGGTCCGGCATCGACCAGTCGAGCAAGAGCAGGTCGAAGCACGCGTTACGCAGCGCCAGCAGCAGCTTGCGGCTTTCCGTGAAGGTTACGCATTCATGCCCGCCGCCGGCGATGATCCGGCGGATCAGCGCCGCGTCGGCGGGGGCGTCCTCTAGCGATGCAATCTTCTTTCCCATATTTGATCTCCGGCGATGTTGCCGGCCATGGCAGCACACCGTGGCTGCCGGCCGTAGCGAGTCATTTAAGACCGCGCAACCGGCGGGACGAATAGGAAAGACCTCAATTCAGGCTTTCAACAATCTTTTACTTCTTGCCTCAGCAAGGCGGCCAATAACATGGCTTCGCCGCGGTACCGGGCAACCGGTGCCCCTGCTTCCCGCTTGTTCCCGTTCCCTGCCCGCATTCATTGCCGGCGGCATCGCGCCGGCAGGAGGAGCCACGACCGTGAAGATTGCCTCGCTGCAGGCCGATCCGACCCTCGCCATCCGTATCGAACAGAGCCTGCGCCTGGACGGCCACCGGTGCCGGCGCTACCTCAGCGGCCGCACGCTGCTGGGCGCGCTGCACGCCGAGCCGTTCGACCTGCTGATCCTCGATTGCGAAACGCCGGGGATCCCGACGCTGGACGTGCTGGCGTGGGTGCGGCGCTCGCTGGGCCATGACCTGCCGGTGATGCTGACCGGCGGCTCGAACGAAGACGACTTCGTCGCGGCCTGCTTTGCGCAGGGCGCCGACAGCTATGTTCCCAGGCCGTTGCGGCTGGGCGAGCTGGCTGCGCGTGTGCAGGCGCTGCTGCGGCTTGCGCGGCCGACCGCGCAAGCCTGCGACGTTGCGCATGGCGCGTTCCGTTTCGCCCCCGCGGAGCGGCGTGCCTGGGTGCACGGCAGGCCGGTGCCGCTGGCGCCCAAGGAATTCGACCTGGCCGTGCTGCTGTTCCGCAATCTCGGTACCGTGGTGCCGCGCCAGACCATGGTCGACCAGGTCTGGCGCTACCATGTCGAGCCGACGTCGCGTACGGTGGACAGCCATCTGTCGCGCGTGCGCACCAAGCTGTCGCTGTGGCCGCACAACGGCGTGCGGCTGTCGTCGGTATATGGGCTGGGGTGCCGGCTCGATACTGCCTGAGCCGGCAGTCGCCGGATCAGTCCGCCTTGATGCCGGCTTCCTTGACGATGCGCGCGTTCTCCGCGTACTCCTCGCGGATCGCCTTGGCAAATTGCGCCGCCGTGCCGCCGGTGGGCACTTCGCCGCCCTTGAGCAGGCGCTCGTGGACTTCCGGTTCTGCCAGTGCCTTGTTCAGCTCGGCATTCAGGCGGTCGATGATCGCCACGGGGGTCTTGCCCGGGGCGAAGATGCCGAAGGTCGAAGTCAGGTTGGCCTTGGGGTAGCCAAGCTCCGCCAGCGTCGGCACCTGCGGCAGGCTCTCCAGGCGCCTGGGCGCGCCCACCGCCAGCGCGCGCAGGCGGCCGGCCTGCATGTGCTGGGTCAGCGCCGGGCTGGCGTTGGTGCTCATCACCTCGAACTGGCCGCCGAGCGCATCGTTCATCTGCTGGCCGGCGCCCTTGTACGGGATCAGCGTGATGTCGGCCTTCGACTTCTGCTTGACCTGTTCCAGCACCACATGGCCGACCGTGCCCAGGCCCGACGTCGCCCAGCGCACCGAGCCTGGCTTGGCGCGGGCCTGGCCGACCACGTCGGCGAACCCCTTGCCGCTGAAGCCGTTGGTGGCGATCACCAGCACCGGTGAGTACATCACGCTCATGACCGGCGCGACGTCCTTCTGCGGGTCGTAGTTGACGTGGCCGACGTGCGGGTTCAGCGTCAGCGGGCTGGTCGAGGCGAAGCCGAGCGTATAGCCGTCCGGTGCGGCCTTGGCGACGGCGTCGATGCCGATGCTGCCACCGGCGCCGGCCTTGTTCTCGACCACCACCGAGGTACCCATCTGCGCCGACAGGCGCTCGCCGAGCGCGCGCGCCACGGTATCGCTGATGCCGCCGGTGGGATAGGCGACGATCAGGCGGATCGGGCGGCTGGGGTAGTTGTCTGCGGCGGCGGCGGCGACGGGGAGTGCGGCGGCCAGCAGGCCGGCGGCAACGGTGGCTGCCAGCAAAGTCGGGCGGAACGGGAAGGCCATAGTGTCGGGAATACGGGGAGAGTGTCTGGGGCGCGCCTCGCAGGGCGAGCGGCCTGCCGGCCAGCGCGCGACAGCCGCTATCTTAGCCGATCGGTTGCGCGCTCAACGGTGTTGGGCGCCCAGCTCCACGCTCAACTCCACGAACAACTCCGCGCCCCCCTCAACGCACCAGCGGGCGCTCCGGCACCCAGGAGACAAAGAGTTCGTTGGCACGGTCATACAGGCGCCAGACCGTGCCGCAGTCGCGACAGGCAAAGGTCAGCATGCTGAAAGGCACGCCCGCCTCGCTCTTGCTGACCAGCGGCGCCGTATTGCGCAGCGCCAGGCAAGCCGGCGGCTCGCGTCGGCGCGGGTCGGCGGCCAGTTCCAGGCAGCGCTCGCAGGCCGGCTTGGGGTTGGCCGGCGGCGCGACAGGCTGGGAGGTGACCGGAGAAAGCGGGGGCATCGTGGGCACGGCGGACTTCATGCCCGCCATGATGCCGCAAAACGCCCGCCCGCAGCAGTTCACGGCCGCCGCGGCAGTGCCCATGCACTCAGTTTGGCGCGCGCTGCCCCAGCCAGACGCTGGCCAGCACCAGCAGCGCCCCGACCGCCTGCACCACGGTCAGCGCCTGCCCCAGCACCAGGAAGCCGAGCGCGGAGGCGCTGACCGGGCTCAGCAGCCCCAACGCCGACACCGCCGACGACGGCATGCGCGGCAGCCTGCCGGGCGTGGAGGACGCCGGGGCCGGAGAAGCCGGGCCGGCAAAGGCGGCGGCAGAAGCGGCGACATTAGCGCCACCCGCACGTCGAAAACGAACACCGCCTGGTGGAGGCGCTCAGCGCCGCGGAACGGGCCCAGCTGGCCACGCTGCTGCGGCGCTGGCTGCACCAGTTCGAACCGCCGCCTGGCGGCGGCGGGGAGACAAACGACGCCTGAGCCCTGTTGGCCCGGCGCCTCGGAAATCCAGCCGCGTCAGCCGTGCGCGCGCTCGCGCAGGTCCGGCAGGAACACAGTCAGCAGCCCCAGCAGCGGCAGGTAGGCACAGTACTCATACACCGCGCGGATGCCATGCGTATCCGCCATCCCGCCCAGCACCGCGGCGCCGATGCCGCCCATGCCGAAGGCAAAGCCGAAGAACAGCCCCGACACCATGCCGACCTTGCCGGGGATCAGTTCCTGCGCGAACACCAGGATCGCCGAGAACGCCGACGCCAGGATAAAGCCGATGATGAAGGTCAGCACCGTGGTCCAGAACAGGCCCACGTGCGGCAGCAGCAGCGTGAACGGCGCCACGCCCAGGATCGACGCCCAGATCACGCGCTTGCGGCCGATGCGGTCGCCGATCGGCCCGCCCAGGATGGTGCCCGCCGCCACCGCGAACAGGAACAGGAACAGGTGCAGCTGCGCGTTCTGGCGCTCCAGCCCGAAGCGCTCCATCAGGTAGAACGTGTAGTACGAAGTCAGGCTGGCCATGTAGAAGTACTTGGAGAACACCAGCACCATCAGCACCACCATCGCCCGCATCACCACGCGCGTCGGCACCGGGCTGGCCGCGGCGCCTGCAGCCTTGCGCTTGCGCGCGCCCTGCGCCAGCTGGCGCGAGTACCAGCCGCCGATGCGCCACAGCACCACGATGCCCACCAGCGCCGCCAGCGAGAACCAGGCGAGGCTGGCCTGCTGGTGCACGATCAGCGCCGCCAGCAGCGGGCCCATGGCGCTGCCGCCGTTGCCGCCGACCTGGAAGATCGACTGCGCCAGCCCGTGCTTGCCGCCCGACGCCATGCGCGCCACGCGCGACGACTCGGGGTGGAAGATCGACGAGCCGGTACCCACCAGCGCCGCCGCTACCAGCAGCACGCCGTAGGTCGGCGCCACCGACAGCAGCAGCAGGCCCGCCAGCGTGAAGGCCATGGCGATCGCCAGCGAATGCGGCTTGGGATGCTTGTCGGTGTATAGCCCCACTACCGGCTGCAGCAGCGATGCGGTGACCTGGTAGGTCATGGTCAGCAGCCCGATCTGCGTGAAGCTCAGGTTGAAGCCGCCCTTGAGCATCGGGTAGATCGCCAGGATCAACGACTGGATCATGTCGTTGAGGAAGTGGGCGAAGCTGATTGCCGACAGCACGCGGAAGCCGGTGCGTTCGGCCTGCGCGGGCGTGGTGGGGGTGCTAGAAGTGCTGGAAGCTGCAGCGCCGGTCGGCGCGGAGTCGATGGTTGTGCTCATTGGCGGCTCTCGACAAACGGAAAGCGGCCAGCGGGGGCGCTGGCCAGTCAGGACTGTGAGCATGGATGCTAGCTGGCGCGCAGGCGCCTGTCCTGCGAGAATAAGTCCGCAACCTTGGAGAAAAGGACATGCCGCGCGCCCCCCATGCTCCCGGCGACACCGCCCCGCCCGATCCCACCGCCCGGCGGCGTGTCCGCGACCTGCCGGTACCCCCCGTCGCCACGCCGGGCGACACCTACAGCGATCCCCCGCGCTACGTCCGCTACGATCGCAGCCCGATGCCGGTCGCCGCGATGGCCGCCGACTACCTGCCTGGCGAAGTGACCAAGCGGCACCAGCACCCCCATGCGCAACTGATCCACGCGGTGCACGGCGTCATGGTGGTGGCCACCGAGGAAGGCCAGTGGATCGTGCCACCCACGCGCGGCATGTGGATGCCCGGCGGCACCATGCACTGGATCCGCATGGTCGGCCACGTGCAGATGCGCACCGCTTATATCCGCCCGGATGCCGCGCCCGGCTTGCCGCAGCGCTGCACCGTGCTCGGCATCTCGCCGCTGCTGCGCGAGCTGATCCTGGCCGCGATCGACATCCCCCTGCCCTATGATCCGGATACGCGCGATGCGCGCCTGATGCGGCTGCTGCTCGATGAAGTCCTGCTGGTGCCATCGCTGCCGCTGCACCTGCCGCGCCCGTCGGACGCGGGCCTGCGGCAGATCTGCGACGCGATCGTGGAAGCGCCCGACACCGCCCTGACCCTGGCGGACTGGGGCGAACAGCTGGGCGTGGATCCCAAGACCATCCAGCGCCGCTTTGCGCGCGAGACCGGCATGACCTTCGGGCAATGGCGCCAGCAGGCGCGGCTGCTGGCGGCGCTGGAAAAGCTGGCCGCGGGCAGCAAGGTGGTCGACGTGGCGCTGGACCTGGGCTACGACAGCCCAAGCGCGTTCGCAACGATGTTCAGGCGGCAGTTCGGCGTGCCGCCGAGCGGGTTTTTCCGCTAGGCGTTTGTTGGAGAAGGGAGAAAACCACTGGCGTTTTCCCCGCTCAACGCCCCAGGTAGCGCTCCACCAGCCTGGTCCAGTACGCCGCCCCCACCGTCAGGTTCTCGTCGTTGAAGTCGTAGCCCGCGTTATGCAGCAGCGGCTGGTTGGCACCATTGCCCAGCCGCACGAAGCAGCCCGGACGCTGCTGCAGGTAATACGCAAAATCCTCGCTGCCCGTGATGCGCGCGGCCTGCGACACCACCTTGTCGGCACCGACCAGTTCCTCGGCCACCTGGCGCGCGAACTCCGTCTCGCGTTCGCTGTTCACCAGTACCGGATAACCGCGCACGTAGTCGACCTCCGCCACCGCGCCATAGCCCTCGGCTTGCGAAATTGCAAGCTGGCGGATGCGGTTCTCCAGCGAAGCGCGCACGTCCGGGCTGAACGAACGCACGCTGATCTCCATGCGCGCGCTGTCCGGGATCACATTGGGTGCGTGGCCGGCGTGCAGCGTGCCGATGCTCACCACCGCGGCCTCGTTCGGGTCCACGAAGCGCGATACCACTGACTGCAGCGCCATCACCAGGCTGCCGGCGACCAGGATCGGATCGACCGACTGGTGCGGGCGCGCCGCGTGGCCGCCCTTGCCGCGGATGGTGATGGTGACGGTGTCGCACGCCGCCATGAACGGGCCCGAGCGGAACAGGAAGTTGCCCTGCTCCACGCCTGGATGGTTGTGCAGGCCGAAAATCGCGTCGCACGGGAAGCGTTCAAACAGCCCGTCGGCCAGCATGCGCTCCGCGCCGCCGCCCGCGCCGATTTCCTCCGCCGGCTGGAAGATCAGGTGCACGGTGCCGTCGAAGGTGCGCGTACGCGCCAGCTGCCGCGCAGCGCCGAGCAGGATCGCAGTGTGGCCATCGTGGCCGCAGGCATGCATGCGACCTTCATTGACGCTCGCGTAAGGCAGCGCCGTGCGCTCGTGGATCGGCAGTGCGTCCATGTCGGCGCGGATGCCGATGCTGCGCGCGCCCTCGCCGCACTTCAGCGTCCCGACCACGCCGGTCCCGCCCACGCCACGCGTGACCGTGAAGCCCCACGCTTCCAGAAGGCTGGCGATAAGGCCGGAGGTGCGGACCTCGTCAAAGGCAAGTTCGGGATTCTGGTGGATGTTGCGCCGGATCGCTTCAAGTTCAGCGCGGCTGTCCAGGGTGTCGGCCAGCCCGCAGTAGCGGCGCTTGAGTGTGGTACCGAGGTAGGACTCGATCTCGGGGGCGTGCTCTGACATGGCGTTTGCTCTCTGGCGAAACCTGTATAACCAGTATTTCACGCAGAAAACGCAAGCGAAATGCCAAGTGTGCGATTTCGCGTAAATCGATGCGATCCGGGCGTTTTCGCCACCGGAACCGTTGCGCGCACGGCACGCTTTGTATGGAAACCCAACGCTTTGTATGAAAGCGTTTCGATGGGGAACCATTGAAACGGGCGCTTTTTACCGGCTTTGCAGCTTTGCCCGACGCGCGACGGCGTCACCTTGCCGGGTGACGCCGCGCCCTGCCCGGCTTGCGCCGGTGCGTTCAGCGCTCGCCGTAGGCCACCACGCGCTGGCTCTGCACGCCAAGCCCGTCGACACCCAGGCGCATGGTGTCGCCCGCCTTCAGGAAGCGCGGCGGCTTGAAGCCCATGCCTACGCCCGGCGGCGTGCCGGTCGCGATCAGGTCGCCCGGCAGCAGTGTCATGAAGCGGCTGACATAGCTGACCACCGTAGCCACGTCGAAGACCATGGTCGCGGTGCTGCCCCGCTGCACGCGTTCGCCGTTGACCTCCAGCCACAGGCCCAGCGCCTGCGGGTCGGCGACTTCGTCGCGCGTCACCAGCCACGGGCCGACCGGACAGAAGGTGTCGCAGCCCTTGCCCTTGTCCCAGGTGCCGCCGCGCTCGATCTGGAACTCGCGCTCGGACACGTCGTTGACCACGCAGTAGCCGGCCACGTGGTTCAGCGCCTCTTCGCGCGAGACATTGCGCGCGGTGGTGCCGATCACCACGCCGAGCTCGACCTCCCAGTCGGACTTCTCGGAGCCGAACGGCAGCATCACGGCGTCGTCCGGGCCGTTCAGCGAGCTGTTGGCCTTCAGGAACACGATCGGCTCGGCCGGCAGCGGCATGCCGGCCTCGGCGGCGTGATCGGCATAGTTCAGGCCAATCGCCACGATCTTGCCGATACCCGTCCAGGGCACGCCGAAACGCACACCATCGCGCGCGCCCTCGACCACGGGCAGCGCCGCCACGTCCACCTGCGCCAGCCGCGCCAGCGCCGCAGGCGCCAGTTCGCCCGGGCCGATCTCGCCCACCACGCCGCTCAGGTCGCGCACGCGGCCCTCTGCATCGATCACGCCCGGGCGCTCCGCGCCGGGATTGCCTACTCGAACCAGTTTCATCGTCGTTGTCTTCGTCAGGGATTGCGTTTGAGTCAGGGATGACTCATGCGGACTGCTTCAGGCCAGGGTCGCGTGCGCCGGCCTCGGCCAGCGAGCGCGCCACCACGGCCAGCACCTCTTTCGCGGTGTTCTCGGAATGCTGGCGCAACACCTGCGCCAGGCGCGGGCGGCCGGGCTCGCGCAGCGCGGCCATGATGGCCTCGTGTTCCTCATGCGACTCTTGCCAGCGCAGCGTGTCGGCATTGGCGGCGCCGCGCGCGCGGTGGACCTTGCTCATCAGCGTGGCGTAGACGCCAGCCAGCACCGGGTTGGCGGCGCCGTCGATGATGAACTGGTGGATTTCCTGGTTAATGCGGAAATAGTCGGTACGCCGCCCCGCGGCATGCGCGTCGATCATGGCCTGGTGGCGCCGCTCCAGCTTCGCCATCGCGGCGTCGCCCAGCCGCCGCGCGGCCAGTTCGCCGGCCAGCGCCTCGAGCCCGTGCAGGGTCTCGAAGGTGGCGCGCAACTCCTCCAGGTCGAGCGGCGCCACGCGGTAGCCGATGTATTGCCGGTGCAGCACCAGTCCCTCGGACACCAGCACCTTGAGCGCCTCGCGCAGTGGCGTCTTGGAGACGTCGAAGGCTTCGCAGAAGGCGCGTTCATCGATGCGCGCGCCCGGCGGCAACTCGCCCTCTTCGATCATGGTGCGCAGCCGGACGGCGATCTCGGCCGACATGCCGAGCGTGCGCAGGCGCGTGGTTTTGGGAAGCGATTGTGTCAAAGACGTCACCAGAATGGGGAAATGCACCACAGCAAGGCTATCACATCCCAAAATTGTGCATTCGCAACATCGTAAAATCAATGACTTACACGCGTTGTAATTACAGATTACGTATCCTATACTCGGCCCTGTTGCGCGACACCCAATTAGAACTGCCCATCCAAAGGACCAAGACAAGGAGACGCCGCCATGCAAACGACAAGCCAGGCGACGGTGTTAACGGAGGCCAAGACCTCCGTGCGCTGGAAGATTTTTCTGATGATGCTGTTCCTCATCGCGATCAACTACATCGATCGCGCCTCGCTCTCGGTGGCCATGCCACTGATCGCAAAGGAGTTCGACCTCAGTCCCACCATGCAGGGCCTGATCCTCAGTTCGTTCTTCTGGACCTACGCCCTGATGCAGGTGCCGGGCGGCATGCTGGCCGACAAGTACAAGCCGCGCATCGTGATCGCCTGCGCCACCGTGTTCTGGGGGCTCGCCCAGACCATCGCGGCGTTCACCACCAATGCCACCTCGCTGATGCTGACCCGGCTTGGCCTGGGCGCCGCCGAAGCGCCGATCTACCCGGCCGGCGGCAAGCTCAACGCGATCTGGATGACGCAGAACGAACGCGGCCGCGGCGCCACGCTGCTTGATGGCGGCGCACCGCTGGGCGCGGCGCTCGGCGCGATCATCATCACGTGGCTGATCGCCTCGCTTGGCTCGTGGCGGCTGGCCTTTATCGTGGCCGGCGTGGGCACCGTGCTGGCCGGCGTGCTGGCCTGGTACTACGTGCGCAATTCCCCGCGCGAGCACCGCGGCGTGAACGAGCTGGAAGCGCGCTATATCGAAGAAGCGCAAGCCAACGAACACCGCGCCGAGCCGGCCAACCTGTCGGGCCGCTCCATGGACTTCTTCAAGTACCGCTCGGTGTGGTGCATGGCCGCTGGCTGGATGTGCTTCAACACGGTGTTCTACGGCCTGCTGACCTGGATGCCCAACTACCTGAACAAGGTGCATGGCTTCGACATCAAGCAGATGGGCGGCGCCAGCTTCATCATCTTCTTCAGCGGCTTTATCGGCGAACTGATCGGCGGCTGGATCGCCGACAAGTGGAAAGAGGCGGGCGGCCGTCCCAATGTGGTGATGCGCACGCTGTTCGGCATCGCCGCGGTGGTGGCCACGGCCTCGATCTTCTCGGTGGCCTATGTCAGCGATCCGATCATCGTGGTGGTGCTGCTGTCGTCCACGCTGTTCTTCCTGCGCTGGTGCGGCCTGTTCTGGTGCGTGCCGTCGATGCTCGGCACGCGCAACAAGGTCGGCTTCCTGGGCGGCGTGATGAACCTGGGCGGCAATATCGGCGGCATCACCGTGCCCATCATCGTCGGCATGATCGTGCAGTTCACCGGCTCGTACTTCCTGGCGCTGATGTTCTTCGCGGCGGCGGGCGTGGGGCTGCTGATGGCCTCGACAGCCATCGACTACGAGACCAAGATTCCGGTCTGATCCTCGCGGATCGCCGCGATCACCGAATTCCAAGACGAGCAGGGGGCCGGCAACGTCCCGTCCCCCGCATTGACTCCTGAGACCACCACATGACCAAGCAAATCCGACTCGGCATGCTCACGCCGTCTTCCAACACGGCGCTCGAGCCCATCACCAGCGCGATGGTTGCCGGCCTGCCCAACGTCAGCGCGCATTTCTCGCGCTTCACCGTGACCGAGATCTCGCTGCGCGACCAGGCGCTGGGGCAGTTCAACCTGGACAAGATCCTGGCCGCCGCCAGCCTGCTGGCCGATGCGCGCGTCGACGTCATCGCCTGGAACGGCACCTCGTCCGGCTGGCTCGGCTTCGACAAGGATGAAGCGCTGTGCAGGCAGATCACCGAGGCGACCGGCATCCCGGCCACCACCTCGGTGCTGGCGCTCAACGAGATCCTGGAAAAGACCGGTGCGCGCAACTTCGGCCTGGCCACGCCGTACCTGGACGACGTGCAGCAGCGCATCATCGCCAACTATGAACGCAGCGGCTTTCACTGCGTGGCCGAAAGCCACCTCGACCTGCACGTGAACTACAGCTTTGCCGAAGTCGAGGCGGACACCATCCGCGAGATGGTGCGCGGCCTCGCGCAGCATGGGCCGCAGGCGATCACCACGTTCTGCACCAACCTGCGTGCGGCGCATCTGGCGGAAGAGCTTGAGGCCGAGACGGGGATTCCGCTGTACGACACCATTTCTACCGTGGTGTGGAAATCGCTGCGGCTGTGCGGCGTGGATACGCGGGAGCTGAAAGGATGGGGGCGGCTGTTCCGCGAAGTGGAATAAGTACCTGAAGGGCGACGGCGCGACGGTCGACAGGTCGCGCCATCGCACCATCGCACCATCGCCCGATCGCACTTGGCGCGGGCTGTGCAAATCTGCAATCCCCCTCCGCAAGCCCGCGCATTGCCGCACCGCAAACGCGATCCTAGACTGCTCGCACGGCCCCACAACGACGTGGCGGCCAGCCAACCCCAAACAGGATCGCGATGAAGCTCTATTACTCCCCAGGCGCATGCTCGATGTCCGTCCATATCGCGCTGCGCGAAGCCGGCCTGCCGGTCACGCTGGCCCATGTCGACCTCCCGCACCACAAGCTGGCGCAGCCCGAGAACGGCGGCGACGACTACTACGCGATCAACCCGCGCGGCTACGTGCCGCTGCTGCAACTGGATGATGGCTCACGCCATACCGAAGTGGCGTCGTTGCTCCAGTACATCGCCGATCTCGTGCCTGAGCGCGGCCTGCTGCCCGCCTCCGGCACGCGCGAGCGGCTGGAAGCCACCGGCTGGCTGACGCTGGTCTCCACCGAGCTGCACAAGGTGTTCAGTCCGTGGCTGTGGCACAAGGAAACCGCGCAAAGCACGCAGCAGGCATGCAAGGCCAAGCTTCAGGCGCGCTTCGCCGAACTCGACCGCCACCTGCAAACCCGCCAATACCTGACGGGGGACCGCTACACCGTGGCCGACGCGTATTGCTTCACTATCCTCGGCTGGGCGCGCATGCTGATGATGCCGCTGACCGCGTACCCGTCGTTGCAGGAATACCTGTCGCGCGTGGCCGCACGGCCCGCGGTGCAGGAAGCAATGCGCGCGGAAGGGCTAGTGCGGGACTGAGCGAAGGGTGCAGGGCGCTGCTCAGTGCTGCGCGCCGAGCAGCGATTCGATCTTCGCCACCAGTTCCTTGTCGTCCGGCCTGGTGCGGCTGTCGTAGCTGGCGACCACCTTGCCGTCGCGGCCGATCAGGTATTTGTAGAAGTTCCACTTGGGCGCGGTGCCGGTCTGTCTGGCCAGCAGCGCGTACATCGGATTGGCGTCGCTGCCGCGCACGTGCGACTTGCCCAGCATCGGGAACTTGACGCCGTACGTGTTGTAGCAGAAGTCCGCGATCTGCTTCTCCGAGCCCGGTTCCTGCGAGAAATCATTGGACGGGAATCCCAGCACCACCAGCCCGCGCGCATTGTATTTGGCGTGCAGCGCCTCAAGCCCTTCATATTGCGGCGTAAAGCCGCAATAACTGGCGGTGTTGACCACCAGCACCACCTTGCCGGCGTACTGGCACAGGTTCTGCGGCGCTTCATCCTGCAGGCGCGGGAAGGTGAAGTTGAGCGATGCGGGGCAAGCACCGGCCTGCGCGGCGGCGGGCGCTGCGGACTTCTCGGCGGCGCGGGCGGGCGAGGGCAGCAGGGCCGACGCGGCGAGCGCCACGGCGGCGTAGGCGAAGGCGAAAGCGAAGGGGCGGGAAATCAGGGAACGACGGAACATGGCGACGGGGCTCCAAGGGTCGGCTCGCTGTATCGGGTACGCGTAGTCTACGCCGATGACGGGCTGGCTGCCGCCCGCCGCTTCAGTCCATCGCCAGCGTGGCCGCATGCTCCGTGACGCTGCTGCGCAACTCCAGGTCCGGCATGCTGCGCACGACCAGCAGCGCCAGCACCGACGCAGCCGCGCCGACCGCAAAGATCAGCTGAAAGCCCGACTCGACACCGCCGGCCAGCACGTGCCGCACCGCCGGCGACAACTGTGCCAGCGCCTCGCTGCCATGGCGCAGCGCACCCAGGTCAAGCGCCTGCGTCACGCCCGAAGCCGCCAGCGCATGGCGGAATTCCAGCGTCAGCAGCGTGCCCGCCAGCGCCCCGCCCAGCGCGCTGCCGAGCGAGCGCAGCACCAGCAGCGCGCCGGTGCCGGCGCCGGTATCGCGGCGCTCCAGCACGTTCTGCACGCTCATCAGCGTGGCCACCATGGTGATGCCCAGGCCCACGCCGGCCAGCGTCATCGCCGCCAGCACCACGGCCAGCGGCACCGCCGGCGTCACCAGCGCCAGCACGATCAGGCCCAGCGCCCCGGCAACATAGCCCGCCGTCAGGATGCCGCGCATGCGGCCCACGCGCGGCGCGACCCAGGCCACGATGAAGTTGCCCGCCACCGTCGCCAGCAGGAACGGCATCACCAGCAGGCCGGAGGTCGAGGCATCGGCGCCGCGCACCAGCTGGAAATGCAGCGGCAGCGCAAAGATGCACAGGAAGATATTGAGCGCCGACAGCGCCGATGCCGCCACGCCCATCACATAGGCACGGTTGCCGAACAGCCGCGGCGGCAGCATCGGGTCGGCGGCGCGGCGCTCCTGCCACGCCAGCAGCGCCACCGCCACGGCCGCGGCGACCAGCAGCGCGGCCAGCTCCGGCGAGAGCCAGTCATAGACATCGCCGCCCCAGCTCATTGCCAGCAGGAAGGCGACGATGGCCACCGCCAGCAGCAGCGCGCCCAGCCAGTCCACGCGCGCCCGGCCGCCACGCGGCGGCAGCATCGCCAGCCCGCGATAGCACATCGCCATCGCCAGCAGGCCCAGCGGCACGTTGACCCAGAACAGCCAGCGCCACGACATGTGGTCCGACACCCAGCCGCCCACCAGCGGCCCCGCGATCGACGCCACCGCCCACACCGTGGCCAGGTAGCCCTGGTAGCGCCCGCGCTGGCGCGGCGCCACCACGTCGGCGATGGCCGCCTGCGCCAGCGACATCAACCCGCCGCCGCCCACGCCCTGCAGCGCGCGAAACAGGATCAGCTGCCCCAGCGTCTGCGCCAGCGCGCACGCCACGGAGGCGCCGATGAACAGCGTGATCGCCACCATCAGCAGGCGGCGCCGCCCGAAGCTGTCGGAAAGCTTGCCGTACAGCGGCGTGGTCACCGTCGACACGATCAGGTACGCGGTCACGATCCACGACAGGTGGCCAAATCCGTTCAGGTCATTGGCAATGGCCGGCACCGCCGGGATCACCACGGTCTGGTCCAGCGCCGCCAGCAGGATGCACAGCACGATGCCGCCGATCACACGCATGATGGCGCGATGGTCGTGGACGGGAGCGGGGATGGCCTGGGCGGCGGATGCGGACGACGACATTGCAGAGACGGGTACGCGGCATCGTGCCGCGAAGCAGACTTGGGGAAGGAGGAATTGCCGGCCGGAAGTTCCGCCAGGAACGGCTGGGAAGCCGCAGCGGAGTGACCGTAATTCAGTAACCGCATAATTATATGCGGTTAGCGCATATCGCGCTGAGGGAGGCCCAGGGGCTGTCGTCAAACCCCTACGGTTTTCTCCCCTCTCCCGCCCGCGGGAGAGGGGCCGGGGGAGAGGGCCGGCGGATCAATTCACCACCAGCCCAACGCAAATTGCCTAATGCCCACCCCCATGGATGTAATGCTCCAGCTGCTCGATGATGAACTGCTGCTCGGAGATGATGTCCTTCACCAGGTCACCGATCGACAGCATGCCGACCAGCTCTTCGTTGTCCATCACCGGCAGATGGCGCAGCCGGTGCTTGGTCATCAGCGCCATGCATTCGTCGGTGCTCTGGCTGGCACTGACGTAGATCACCGAGCTGGTCATGATGTCGCGCACCAGCGTCTCGCGCGACGTGCGCTGCATCAGGATCACCTTGCGCGCATAGTCGCGCTCACTCAGGATGCCCATGATGTCACCGTGCTCGATGACCAGCAGGGCGCCGATCCCTTTCTCGGCCATCAGCTGCAGCGCGGCATACACCGTCGCCGTCGGGGGGATGCTGTAGATGGCCTGAGTCGGCTTGGATTCCAGAACCTGGCGTGCAGTTTTCATCACCAACTCCTCTTCCGTCGAGAAATCATGCGGCTGGCGCTACCTGCCTTGCGACCAATGGAACCAGAGTAGCAAAGGAATGCGCCGGCTTACAGGGTGACTTACGCGAATCTTTGTAGCGATGTTGTGGCGCACCCACTACTGCCGGCCTCCATTTACTCCGTCATCAGACGCACCTTCACCTTCTTGCCCTTGACCTTGCCCGCATTCAGCCGCTTCACCGCCTCGCGCCCGATGCTGCGCTCCACCGCGATATAGGTCGACATCTCCAGCACGTTGATCTTGCCGATCTGCTCCTTGGTAAAGCCAGCCTCGCCGGTCAGCGCGCCCAGGATATCGCCGGGGCGGATCTTCTCCTTGCGGCCGCCAAGCATCTGCAGCGTCACCATCGGCGGCAGCAGCCGATCACTGCTCGCGGGCGTCAGCTCGGCCAGCGGATGCCATTCGAACTCGCCACCGTGGTGCTGTTCCAGGTTACCTACACGCCCCATCTCGTCCATGCTGACCAGGCTGAACGCCCAGCCCTCCTGGTCGGCGCGGCCGGTACGGCCAATGCGGTGCACGTGCACCTCGGGGTCGGGCGTGATCTCGACATTGATCACTGCTTCCAGCTGGGCGATATCCAGCCCGCGCGCGGCCACGTCGGTGGCAACCAGCACCGAACAGCTGCGGTTGGCAAACTGCACCAGCACCTGGTCGCGATCGCGCTGCTCCAGGTCACCATGCAGGGCCAGCGCCTCGTAGCCCTGCGCGCGCAGCAGCTCCACCAGTTCGCGGCAGCGCGCTTTGGTATTGCAGAACGCCAGCGTGCTGGCCGGGCGGAAATGATCGAGCAGCCGCCCGACCGCGCCCAGGCGCTCGCCTTCTTCCACTTCATAGAAGCGCTGGCGGATAGTGGCGTTGTCGTGCGTCGCTTCCAGCTTCAGCGACTGCGGCTTGCGCAGGAATTTGTGGGCGAGCTTGTCGATGCCCTCGGGATAGGTCGCCGAGAACAGCAGCGTCTGGCGTTCCTTCGGGCAACGGCTGGCGATGTAGGCGATATCGTCGAAGAAACCCATGTCGAGCATGCGGTCGGCTTCGTCGAGCACCAGCGTGCCGATTGCCGCCAGGTCCAGGCTGCCGCGATCGATATGATCAAGAATTCGGCCCGGCGTGCCCACCACAATATGCGCGCCGTGAATAAGACTATCCACCTGCGGGCGCATCGGGGAGCCGCCGCACAGCGCCAGCACCTTGATGTTCTCTTCGGCGCGCGCGAGGCGGCGGATTTCCTGCGTGACCTGGTCGGCCAGTTCGCGCGTGGGGCACAGCACCATGGCCTGCACATCGAAGCGGCGCGGGTCGAGCCGGTTCAACAGCGCCAGCGCGAACGCCGCGGTCTTGCCGCTGCCGGTCTTGGCCTGCGCGACCAGGTCCTGGCCGGCCAACGTGATCGGCAGGCTGGCCGCCTGGATCGGCGTCATCTCGTCATAGCCGAGTTGCGCCAGCGTGGCGAGCATGGCGGGCGACAGCGGCAGGGTGGAAAAAGCGGGGCCGGCTTGCGGCTGGGGGGGTGCTTGGACAGGGGTCGAGTTCATGCGGGATTATAGCGATCCGGCGTCAGGCTTCCGCGTCGGCGGGCGGTGTCCAGCCCAGCCGCTCCAGCAGCGCCTGCGCGGCGGCCGGGGCGCGTTCCTTGGCGCCGTTGATGAAAAAGAGAAAGACCTCGCGCTTGCTTGCGGCGGCCTTGCGGTCTTCGAGCACCGGCAGGTCGCCCGGCTGCGCGCCCTGCGCCCATGACTGCGCGCGCGCCGCCCATTCGTCGAGCGCCTTGGGACCATAGCCGGTCTTCAGCTTCTCGCTGCTTTCCATCAAGCGCGCATAAACAAAATCCGCGGTCAGGTCCGCCATCGACGGGAATTTCGGTGAATCGGTAAAGACGGTCGCAGCCTTGTACTTGCGCGCAAGCTTCAGGTAGTCCGGCGACATAAAGCTGTCGTGCCGCACCTCCAGAACATGACGCAATTTCACCCCTTCGACGGAAGCCGGCAGCAATTGCAGGAAACCCTCGAAGTCCTCCGCATCGAATTGCTTGGTCGGCGCGAACTGCCAGACCAGCGGACCCAGCTTGGGACCCAGTTCGGCGATGCCGCTGTCGATAAAGCGCTCGATCGATTCGCCCGATTCCGCCAGCACGCGCCGGTTGGTGGCAAAGCGCGACGCCTTGACTGAAAACACAAAATCTTCCGGCGTTTCATCACGCCATTTGATAAACGACGAACGTTTTTGCGTGCCGTGATAAGTGCTGTTGATTTCGATCGCGCTGAGATGTCGGCTGGCGTAGGCCAGTTCGCGCGATTGCGGCAGCTTGGCCGGATAGAAATTGTCGCGCCACGGTGCGAAATTCCAGCCGCCGATGCCAACCCGGAAGCTGCCGCCAGACTTGCGCCGCGCTGTGGGCGCCGCTGCCGATGCTGGCTCGGCTGCTGCCTTGGTTGCTGGCTCAGGTGCGGACTTGGCCGCGGTGCGTGCTGCCATGGCGCGATCTCCCGGGACGCGAGAGTCAAAGTCTAGCGGGAAACCGCGGCAAGCGGGTGGGGCGTCTGAGCGCCAGAAACGACAAAGCCGGAAGCAGGCCCCCGCCCGCTTCCGGCTGTCTTGCTCCAGCCGAGCTGGCTCAGAACGAGAGGTTCTGGGTTACATCAGCCGTATTCACGTCGACCTGTTGCGTCACCACCGCACCGCTGGTGCTGGTGGCCTGCACGCTGTACTTGCCGCCCGCGGCGCTGTCCGGCAGCAGCGGGATCGGCAGCAAGGCCTGGTAAGTGCCGATCACCGGCGCCGCCACCGGCAGCGCGGGCTCGGTCGCGTACAAGCTGTAGGCACCCGTATTGGTAGCCGCGGCGGTTGCCGCGATCTCGAAGGTGCCGCCGTTGACCAGTTGCAGCGCGCGCAGCGTCGCTTCGGCCGAAGCCGGCGTGACCGTGCCCGAGACGCGCCGGTACGCGGAAGTCGGCAGCGACATCGGCGACGCCGAGGTCGAGATCGCCGTGCTGCCGCCCGCCACCACCGGCACGCTGCGCACGATGCCCGTGCCGCGGCCATTGGCCGCGCCCGGCACCACCACCACGTCGACCGCGCCGGCGGTGCTGCTCTGCTCGATCGGCGACAGCGTGAAGTTGCCATTGGCATCGGCCACCGTGGCCTTTACCACCACGCCGTTGCGCTCGGCATAGACGCGCGCGCCCGGCGCCGAGGCCACCACGCCGCTGACCGCGCCACTGACCACCATCGGGATCGCCGTCACCACCGGCTTCAGGCCGTAGCTGCCGTTGCCGCGCGTCACCACCGACTTGCACGCATCGAAGTCAAGCACCAGGTCGGTCAGCGTGCCGGACGCGACCGTGAAGGGCCGGTTGATCTTGATGCCGGACTGCACCGCGCTCGGCGTATCCAGCGGCTGCTCGGTGCCGCCGGTGGGCACTACCGAGTTGGCCAGTGCGCCCGAACCGCCCCCGCGGTTCGCGTCGAGCAGCAGCCGTACCTGTTGATAACTGCCGGCCGGCAGCACCGTCTGGCCCAGCGTGGTCAGCACGCCATTGGTCAGCGACAGCAGGTCGATCTTGCGCGCGGGCACGACGTCGATATCGACCCAGCCGCCGGCGCCCGGATCGGCGTTGGCGTTGCTATGCACGCGCACCTTGTTGACGGTCACGAAGACATGGTCATAGCCGCAGGCGGGCGCATCGGTCATTGAGACCTTCAGCGTTCCCTGGCCGCCACCGGAATCATCGCCACCGCCGCCGCCGCAGGCGGCCAGCGCCAGGGCGCCGCTCAGCGCCAGGATGCGCAGCGGCGTGGATGAGTATGAAAGGTTCAGCACGGTGCTCTCCGCTTGTAGTTGTGAGGTGACCGCAGAATATGTTGCCGGTCGCATAACCGGTGTAAGCCTTTGTAAAGCGTTGCAAAGAAGACGCTCCCGATCATCCGCGTGACGGCCCGATCACGCACCAAATTGACGGGTTGCGTCGTCAACTTCAGCGAATGTCCCGGCAACGCGCATTGCTGCCTCAAGTCGGCAGCGGCCGCTCCGATGCGTGAGTGATCTCGTTAATAATCCCAGTCACCTTCGACACGTTGCTGACGATGGAACAGACACGCGGCATTCAAGAGGTGAATAAGGCGGTCAGCCAGCTCGACGAGATGGTGCAGCAGAATGCGGCGCTGGTGGAACAGTCGACGGCGGCGGCGGCAGCGTTGCAGACGCAGGCAGGAAGCCTGGCGGGGGCGGTGGGGCAGTTCAGGTTGGGGTAACAGGTTGGGGTAACGGTTGGGATAAGGGCGCGCACTGCTACCCAATGAGCAGTGGCTCTGGCTATCCCAGCGGGCAGACAATCCACTACGCTGCCAGCTCGCTCTCCACTCACGCTTGGGGGAGAGGAGAGCGAGCACCGCAAATTTCGGCCAATTCAACTTTCAAGGGCTGCGAGCATATAGGACGTACTCCGCCCGCCGGCCCCCGACTTCTGCAGGACACCATGGGCTACCAGTTCATTGATATCCCGCAGCGCCGTGTCAGCGGAGCATTTGGCGATTGAGGCCCACTTGCTGCTCGTCAGCTTCCCGTCGAAGCCGTCGAGCAAACGGTTCAGCATCTTCGTTTGCCGCTCGTTCATAGGCGTCGCACCCCAGCGATGCCAGAAGCGGGCTTTCCCCAGCACAGCATCAAGCGTGTGTTGAGCATTCTGAACGGAGCGGTAAAGAGCGTCCAGAAACCACAACAGCCAAGCGGTCACGTCCAGCGAGCCCTTTTGGGTGCGCTCCAGGATGTCGTAGTAGTCCTTGCGCTCCCGCTGGATCTGCGCCGACAGGCTATAGAAGCGCTGCGGGCTCGCATCGGCCCTGGACAACAGAAGATCTCCGATCGCGCGGGCGATACGGCCATTGCCGTCGTCGAAGGGGTGCAGCGTGACAAACCAAAGATGTGCAAGGCCTGCCTTCAGCACCGGCGGATCGGACTGGTCGTCATTGACCCAATCCAGGAATCGCTTCGCTTCCAACGGTAGACAATCAGCCGGCGGAGCCTCGAAATGCACGCGCTGACGGCCTAAGGGTCCGGAGACAACTTGCATGGGGCCCTTTGCGTCATCGCGCCACTGTGCGACACGTATCCGGGACATGCCACTGTAGCCTGTGGGGAACAGCGCCGCATGCCATCCGAACAGCCTTTCCCTGCTGAGCGGCGCGTTGCTGTGCGTCGTGGCATCGAGGACCATTTCCACAACACCTTCCACGTGACGATCTACCGGGGCCAATGCGCCGATGTCAACGCCGAGCCTGCGCGCAATTGACGACCTCACCGAATCAACATTGAGCCTTTCCCCTTCGATTTCACTGGTCTTGACGACATCTTCAGTCAGCGCGGCCAAGCTTGCTTCGTCGCGCAGCGCCATGCCGACGTCCGAAAGCCGACCGAGCAGCATCCCCTGCGCCCGCGTCACTTCCGACAGCGGCTGCGCCAGGGCTGTCAGGTCATAGCGCAATGCAGGCCAGTCAGGCGCCTGCCACATGTAGAGCCAATCTCCGCGTTTCATGCGGAAATTATGTCGCGAAATCTCCGTATAGGCAATTTTTCACCGCGTACTTTGCGGAGATTACAACGAAGGATCACCGCAGCTTTCGAAATTGCAGGGACAACCTTGGGAAGGTAATCAGAGATCACATGGTGGAATTACGCCTTACAATCAGCATCGATTCCGCCTGTTCCGCCGGGACATGCCCGGCTCCTGCCGTGAACCTAGACTTCGACACCCTGGAGCGCTTGCGCCAAAGCCATCCGGCATGGCGCCTGCTCCGTTCTGACCACGCCAGTCTGGTCGCGGCGTTCCTCCATCGCGCATTCGTCGAACCCAACCGCCGTTCGATCGGGCAATCCGACCTCGCCGAAGCATTGGAGGATGCATTGTTCGCGCTGCGCGAACGCCTCGGCCAGGACACCTTTCCCAAACCGGCGCTCGATTACCTGAACGACTGGGCGGCCAACGAGAAGGGCTGGCTGCGCAAGTTTTACCGGCAGGGGTCGGACGAACCGCAGTTCGACCTGACACCGGCCACCGAAAAGGCGATCGCGTGGCTCGGCACGCTGGCCGAGCGCAGCTTCGTCGGCACGGAGTCGCGCTTGCTGACGCTGTTCGATCTGCTCAAGCAAATGCACGAAGGCACGCAGACCGACCCGCAGGCGCGCCTGATGGAATTGCACCGGCGCCGCGACGAACTGGATGCGGAGATCGCCCGGGTCACCGGCGGCGACTTGCCGCTGCTTGACGACACCGCGCTGAAAGACCGCTTCCAGCAATTCGTCGCGCTGGCACGCGAACTACTGACCGATTTCCGCGAAGTGGAAGACAATTTCCGCTCTCTGGATCGCCGCGTGCGAGAGCGCATTGCGCTTTGGGAAGGCTCCAAGGGCGCACTGCTGGAAGAGATCATGGGCGAGCGCGATACCATCGCCGATTCCGACCAAGGCCGCAGCTTCCGCGCATTCTGGGATTTCGTGATGAGCAGCCGCCGCCAGGAAGAGCTTTCGTCCCTGCTCGAGCATGTGCTGGCACTGCCGACGGTTTCAGAACTGAATCCTGACACGCGACTGCGCCGCGTGCATTACGACTGGCTGGAAGCCGGCGAGCATACCCAGCGCACTGTGGCCCAGCTCTCGCAACAGCTGCGGCGCTTCCTCGACGACAAGGCCTGGCTGGAGAACCGCCGTATCATGGACCTCCTGCGCGGCATCGAGGCCCGGGCGCTGGCCGTGCGAGACGCGCCGCCGCCAGACCTTATGATGGCCGTGGACGACACCGCCGCCGACATCGAACTGCCGATGGAACGCCCCTTGTTCGTGCCGGCCCTCAAGGCCCGCATCGCCGACACCGATATCGAAGCCGGCGACGCCGACGTCGCCGCCGACGCCTTGTTCTCGCAGGTCGTCATCGACAAGGCGGAACTGGCGGCGCACGTCCGCCATGCGCTGCAAAGCCGCACACAGGTCACGCTGCAGGAACTGTGCAACTTGCGGCCCCTGCAGCATGGCCTGGCCGAGCTGGTCGCCTACCTGCAGCTGTCCGGCGATTCCTTCCGTTCCGTGATTGACGAATCCGAGATCGATGCCGTCAGCTGGACGGTGCAGACACAGGATGCCGGCACACTGGTAAGACAGGCCCGGCTGCCCCGGGTCATTTTTATGCGATAAGCATGATGCAAGACCAGGATCCCAATGACGTGGCGGCGCCCGCCGCGGGCCTGCCGGCCAACCTCGCCCTGTCGGCGCTGGTCGTGCCGTTGCTGAAAGGCGTGCTCTACCGCGAAGGCGATGCCGCCCTCTGGCATGCGCTGCTGAACCTGCAACCCACCGTGCGCGACTACGTCGCGGTGCTGGGCCTCGAACTGATACTGGAGGAGGCGGAAGGCTATGCGTTCCTGCGCTCGCAGCCGGACATCGAGGACGACGGCGCGCAGCGTCCGCCACGCCTGATCGCGCGGCGCCAGCTGTCGTTCCCGGTCAGCCTGACGCTGGCGCTGCTGCGCAAGAAGCTGGCTGAGTTCGACGCCACCGGCGGCGACACGCGGCTGGTACTGACGCTCGATGAAATCGCTGAACTGCTGCGGGTGTTTCTGCCCGGCGGCACCAATGAAGCCAAGTTGATCGACCAGATCGAACTGCATGTGAACAAGATCGTGGAGCTGGGTTTTTTGAGGCGGCTGAAGGCGGACGGCAATGCCCGCGCCGGCGGCGAGGCCGGCTTCGAAGTCCGACGCATCCTGAAGGCCTTTGTCGATGCTCAATGGCTGTCCGAGTTCGATGCCCGGCTGGCGGCCTACCAAATCCAGTTGAGCGGCCAAGGGGGCCCCACGTCCGTACTGAACGGGGGGCGAGCCGATGCATGAACCCCAAAATCTCGGCCTGGATTTCACCGGCGACGACACGCTGTCGGGCTTTCGCCTGTCCCGGCTCGAAGTTTTTAACTGGGGCACCTTCGACAAGCGTGTCTGGGTGATCCATCCCGAAGGCCGGAACGGGTTGCTGACCGGCGACATCGGCTCAGGCAAGTCGACGCTGGTTGACGCCGTGACCACGCTGCTTGTACCTGCCCAGCGCATCGCCTACAACAAGGCGGCGGGTGCCGAAAACCGAGAACGCACCCTGCGCAGCTACGTTCTCGGCCACTACAAATCCGAGCGCAACGAGGTCACCGGCACGACGCGTCCCGTGGCGCTGCGCGACCAGAACAACTACTCCGTTATCCTGGGCGTCTTCCACAACGCCGGCTACGACCAGACCGTGACGCTGGCGCAAGTGTTCTGGATGAAGGACGTCCACGGGCAGCCCGCCCGCTTCTATGTCGGCGCGGAGCAAGACCTCTCGATCGCACAGGACTTCGCCCACTTCGGGACGGACATCGCCGCGCTGCGCAAGAAGCTGCGCGCATTGAAGGTGGAGCTGTTTGACGCATTCAATCCTTATGGCGCCTGGTTCCGGCGCCGCTTCGGCATCGATAACGAGCAGGCGCTCGAACTCTTCCACCAGACCGTGTCGATGAAATCGGTCGGCAACCTGACCGACTTCGTGCGCAGCCACATGCTGGAGCCGTTCGATGTGGCACCGCGCATCGAGGCCTTGCTGGGGCACTTCGATGACCTGGATCGCGCCCATGAAGCAGTCCTCAAGGCCAAGCGCCAGGAGGCAATGCTGACGCCGCTGGTCGCCGATTGTGAGCGCCATGCCGAAGTGGCCGCTGCATCCGAGCAGCTGCGTGCCTGCCGCGAGGCGCTGCGCCCCTATTTCGCGCAGCTCAAGTTGGGCCTGCTGGACAAGCGCATTTCCGGCCTCACCGAGGAGTTTGAGCGGCAGGACAACCAGGTGCGCAGACTGCAGGAGCGGTACGAAAGCCAGCGCCGCGACGAAGCCGAACTACGCCGTCATATCGCCGAGAACGGAGGCGACCGCATCGGCAGGCTGGCCGAGGAAATCCGCTTGCAGACCGACGAAAGCTCCAGGCGGCAGCAAAAGTCAGAACGTTATGGCGAGCTGGTCCGCGCGGTCGGCGAGGCGCCCCCGGAGGAAGCGTCCGCCTTCCTGGCTTTAAGAGCGCGCCTTGCAGCACTGGCCGAGACGGCGAAATCCCGCGAAGCCGCACTGGAAAACGATCTTACCGAGCACGGCGTCACGCTGCGCCAGGGCAAGGCCGACCACGACGCGCTGGACGGGGAAATCCGCAGCCTGAAGTCGCGCCGCAGCAATATCCCGGCTGCCCAGATCGCCATGCGCAACGCCCTGGGCGAAGCCCTGTCTCTCTCCGAAGACGATATGCCCTTTGCCGGCGAACTGCTGCAAGTACGGGACGATGAGCGTGACTGGGAAGGTGCGGCGGAGCGCCTGCTGCACAACTTCGGCCTGTCGCTGCTGGTGCCAGATGTGTTGTATCCGGAGGTATCGGCCTGGGTGGACCGCACCCACCTGAAAGGCCGGCTGGTCTATTTCCGCGTTCGCGAAGGCTCCAGGACGGACGTCGCGGCGCTGCACCGTGATTCGCTCGCGCGCAAACTCGCCATCAAGCCCGATTCCCCGTTGTACGGCTGGCTGGAACGCGAGGTGGCCGCGCGTTTTGACGTCGCGTGCTGTGCCACGCATGAACAGTTTCGCCGCGAAACGCGTGCCGTCACGCGCGCCGGTCAGGTCAAGATGCCCGGCGAGCGCCATGAGAAGGACGACCGCCACCGCCTGGACGATCGCAGCCGCTATGTGCTGGGCTGGAACAACGCCGCCAAGATCGCCGCGCTGGAAAGCGAGGCTCGCACGCTGCAAAACCGGCTTGCGGAGCTGGGGGCGCTGATGGGCAAGCTGATGAACGAGCGAGACGTGCTGCGGAGGCAGGTCACGGCGTTGTCCCAGCTGGATATCTTTGCCGACTTCGAGGAGCTCGACTGGCAGGCGCCGGCGCGGGAGGCCGCCCGGCTGGCCGAAGAAAAACGCCAGCTGGAATCAGCGTCGGATGTGCTGCGGCAGCTGACGATCCGCCTTGACGAGCTCGGGGCTGCATTGCAGGAGACCGAGCAGCAGTTGGAAGACCACCGAGACAAGCGTTCGAAAGCCGAGGGCCGCAGGACCGACGCGCTGGCGCTGCGTGCCGAAACGCAGGCAACGCTGGACGCGTCTGCCGACTTTGCAGACATGGTCCCGACGCCATCCATCGATGCGCTGCGTGCCGAGATACTCGGCGAACACAGCCTGACGGTCGAGTCCTGCGACGGCCGCGAACGGGACATGCGGACGGCACTACAGGAGCGCCTCGACGCCGAGGCGAAGCGGCTGGTGCGGCTCAGCGAGAGCATCGTCAAGGCGATGTCAGCATATAAGGAAGCGTTCAAGCTGGAAACCAGCGAGGTCGATGCCAGTGTCTCGGCCGGCTTTGAATACCGCAGCATGCTCGATAAGCTGCGCACGGACGATCTGCCCCGTTTCGAGGCCCGCTTCAAGGAACTGCTGAACGTCAACACCATCAACGAGATCGCCAACTTCAACGCGCAGCTCGGCAAGGAACAGCAGACCATCCGCGAGCGCGTGGAGCGCATCAACGAATCGCTGACGCAGATCGACTACAACACCGGGCGCTACATCCGGCTGGAGGCGCAGGTTACGCCCGATGCCGAGATCCGCGACTTCCAGTCCGAGCTGCGCGCCTGCACCGAAGGTGCGCTGACCGGCTCCGAGGACAGCCAGTACTCCGAAGCCAAGTTCCTGCAGGTCAAGCACATCATCGAACGCTTCCGCGGCCGCACCGGCCTGACTGACCAGGACCGGCGCTGGACCGTCAAGGTGACCGACGTGCGCAACTGGTTCGTCTTCGGCGCAAGCGAACGCTGGCGTGAAGACAATGCCGAGCATGAGCACTACTCTGACTCCGGCGGCAAGTCAGGCGGCCAGAAGGAAAAGCTCGCCTACACCATCCTCGCCGCGAGCCTGGCCTACCAGTTCGGGCTGGAATGGGGCGCGGTGCGTTCGCGCTCGTTCCGCTTCGTCGTCATCGACGAAGCCTTCGGGCGCGGCTCGGACGAGTCGGCGCAATACGGCCTGCGGCTGTTCGCCAAGCTCAACCTGCAACTGCTGATCGTGACGCCGCTGCAGAAGATCCACATCATCGAGCCGTACGTGTCCAGCGTCGCATTCGTGCAGAACGACGAAGGGCGTGCCTCCAAGGTGCGCAACCTGACGATCGACGAGTACCGCGCCGAAAAAGCCAGGATGACCGCATGAACTGGAGCCTCCCCGCCGACTTGCGTGCCCAGGTGCAGAGGCTCTGGGACAAGGGCGACATCCTGCGCGCAATGGTCAGCTCGGTTCCGGAGGACGTGCTGTTTCCGAGGCGGCTGACGCTGCGCGCACCATCCTCGGGTGAACTGACGGAGCGCTTCGAGGCAGCGCGCGCCTGGATTGGCGAGCTGCGGCAAATGGCGTATTTCCGGCTGGAAATGCGCGAATTCCGCCATCGAACGTTTGGCGCCAATTCCATGCCATGCGCGGCGTGGATCGACACGCTGGACGATGCCGTCGCACTGTTGGGCAAACGCCGCGAGGTCGAGCGCTTCGCCGCCATGGTTGCAGCAACGCGCGCTACGCAGCCGTTGCTGCTACCTTGGCTGACGCAGCGGCCCTTGCGCGCGCTGGAATTCCACGACGCCTGGGACAGGCTCCTTGCCATCGTCGGATGGCTGCAGCGGCACCCGAGGCCTGGCGTATACCTGCGCCAGGTCGATCTCCCAGGCGTGCATACCAAGTTCGTTGAGGCCCATCGCGGCGTGCTGGCCGAGCTGCTGGACCTGGCGCTGCGGCCTGACGCCATCGCCGCGCAGCACTCCGGCGTCCACCAGTTTTCCACGCGCTATGGGTTTCTCGACAAGCCGATGCGCATTCGCTTCCGCTTCCTCGACCGCAACAACCGCACGCTGCCAGGCAATGCGCCGACGCACGATGTCACGCTGGATACCGACAGCTTTGCGGCGCTGGCACCGGGTGTCTCGCGCGTGTTCATCACGGAAAACGAGACCAACTTCCTGGCCTTCCCGGAAGTGCCCGAAGGCCTGGTGATCTTTGGCGCGGGCTATGGCTTCAGCCTGCTCGCGGGCGCGTGCTGGCTGTCGGATTGCCGGATTTACTACTGGGGCGACATCGACACCCACGGCTTTGCCATCCTGAGCCAGCTGCGCGGCGTGCTTGAGCATGCCGAATCGATCCTGATGGACCGCGAAACGTTGATGGCATTCGAGGGGCAATGGGGCGTGGAGGACTGCCAGATGCTGCGGAATCTGCCCCGGCTGAACACCGATGAACAGGCACTCTACGATGACCTGCGGGATAACCGTATCCGCAAGAACCTGAGGCTTGAGCAGGAGCGCGTCGGGTTCGATTGGGTTCGCGCCGCAATCGGAAACATCGCGCACGATTAAGCACCGCTGGTCTTTTCCCCTCTCCCGCGGCGAAAGAGGCGCCGGGGAAGAGGGCCGGCGCGTTCCACGGCGATGCCTTCACCTCGTGGCAACGCCTGCCTTTTTCCTGCCTCCGATCGCCCCCGCTGCCGCCGCGCCCAGAATCCGCCGGAACGTCGGGCATTCCATATGGCTCGGCGCCGGGCACACGGCCGCGTGCCGCAAGCCATCCCGCATTGCCGTCAGCTTGCGGATCGTGCGGTCCAGTTCATCGGCCCTGGCCGCGAGCAGCTTCCGGTCGATCCGTGGCCCGCCTTCCGGCGAGAACATCCGGGCGATGTCGTCCAGCGAGAATCCTGCCGCCCGCCCCAGCGCGATCAGCGCCAGCCGTTCCAGCACACCGGCGTCGTACACGCGCCGCATCCCGCGACGGCCGATAGGGGCGATCAGGCCCTTTTCCTCATAGAAACGCAGCGTCGACGCAGGCACGCCCGCCTGCTGCGCCACTTCGGCGATATCCAGGCTTTTCACCGCTTGACCTCAAGTTGACTTGAACTGGCACAGTGTAGCTTCGACGCCATGATGGCGTGCGGGAGGACACAACCATGGGTGACAAGCAGTCAACGAGCAATGGTGCCGGCGAACAGGCCGCGCTGTGGAACGGCCCGTCCGGCCAGGCATGGGTAGCGCAGCAGGCGCTGCTCGACCAACTGTTACAGCCGCTGGAAGCGCTGCTCGTCGGCGCGGTCGATGCCGGCGCGGCGCGGCATGTGCTTGACGTCGGATGCGGTGCGGGCGCGACGACGCTGGCGCTGGCGCGGAGCATCGGCGCGCGCGGGCAATGCACCGGCATCGACATCTCCGGCCCGCTGGTGGACGTGGCACGGGCGCGCGCGCAACGGGAAGGCGTGCCAGCCACCTTTGTCCAGGCGGATGCGCAAACCCATGTCTTCGCGCCTGGCACCTTCGACGCCATCGTGTCGCGCCTCGGCGTGATGTTCTTCACCGACCCGGTCGCCGCCTTTGCCAACCTGCGGCTTGCCGCGAAGGCGGGCGCCGCGTTGCGTTGCATCGCATGGCGCGGCGCGGCGGAAAACCCGTTCATGACCACTGCAGAGCGCGCCGCTGCGCCGTTGTTGCGGAACCTGCCACCCCGCCAGCCGGGTGGCCCTGGGCAGTTCGCGTTCGGCGATCGTCAGCTGGTGCGGTCCATTCTCGAGGACAGCGGCTGGACCGCCATCGACATCACGCCGATCGACGTGGCATGCGCGCTGCCGGCGCACGCGCTGGAAGACTATTTCACGAACCTGGGCCCCGTCGGCCTGGCGCTGCGGGACGCAGACGCAGGCACGCGTGACCAGGTTGTCGAAGCCGTCGGCAACGCCTTCAGGCCCTATATGCGTGGCCAGACCGTGCACTTCACCGCTGCCTGCTGGATGATTGCCGCGCGGGCGCCCACTGGCTCGGAGACAGGGGAGACAGGTGGTCATGGCTGACGCCGTAATTACGGGGCCTGCCGCATTCCATCGCCAGGAAGCCTAAGTTAAGTGCGCTACCGCACCGAGCATCCGTTGTGCAGGCCGAGAATAGGAACCCTTCGGCGCCATCGCGCACCGCATTCCGCTACCGCGGGGCAACTGCATGGCAAGGCTTACTGGCCGACTGGCCGCCTGCATCGCATCCAGCCTTCTGCTCACCACTGTTGCGCAGGCGTCGGATATTGCCTGCCATCATGGGCTGGGTTCGCAGGCCGCCCGCTGCGACGGCCAGCCGGTCGCGGGAAATACCTGCAGGCATGCGGACAAGCCGCCCAGTGGCGCCGCCCTGATCTGCGACTACACGATGCTCCGCGGTGCGTATGAACGCGTCTACGCAGAGCAGTTGCAGCTCTTGCGCACCGGGGAGATCGGGCCGGACGATATCGCCGCATGGCGAAGGCACCGGGATGCCTGCACGTCGGTGCCGTGCCTGGACAGGGCCTTTGCCAATTGGCGCGACTACAGGAGCCAGAAACCGGTTCCCCCCGCTGCCCAGGCGCCGCCGGCGATGCCCGCCCAAGCCGCGCGCAATGCCAGGAAGAGCAAGACGGAGGCTGCCGGGCCGAGGGCTGAGGTCCGTCCCCCGCCGCCTGTGGTGAAGCCGGTGCCGCGGGAAACTCAGCAGGAGAGGCGGCAGGAGACGCAACAGGAGAAGAAGCAGGAGACGCAGCAGGAGAAACAGCAGGCGAAGCAGCAGGAGACGCAGCAGGAGAAGAAGCAGCCGGAAACGCAGACAGCCCCGACGCAGCTTGCTTCTCCCGCTAACCCGCAGTCGTCGCCTGTGGCCGTGGTGCCGTCAGGAAGCCCACCACAACCCGTCAACCCTGTCGCGAAAAGCCAGCCGTTTCCGGATACCGTCCCGCCACCTGCGCCGCAGCTTTCGCCTGACCCCACGGCCGACAGGAAAATTAACGAGAGTCCGATTGCTCCGGCCACGATTGACCGGCCGCTCCTGGATTCCGCCCCCCTTCCCACGCCACAGTCCAGGCCCCAGGCCGTGACCAAGAGCGAAACCCCGGAGCGCCCCATCGCCGCGCCGGCGATCAGTCAGCCGTCCCCCGGCCCCGCCACGCTATGGACTCCCGCCTACCCAGTGGATGGATCCTTGCCAGGCAGATGGGAACCACTTGGCGCGCTGGCGTGGTTGAGTCTGTGCGGCGCCTGCATGGTCCGTTGGTGCCGCCGGCGGCAGGTTCCATGGCTGCCTGATGCCGCGCGCCGGCGCCAGCGGACGCGGACCGCGGCGCGGATCGTGCTGGTATCGGCCGGACTGATCGCCGTGAACAGCATCGTGCTGTTCTGGATCCTGGCGTAACGCCGGACAGTGGGCCAGGTGCAGCGGGAAACGCGTGGAGCGTCCGGATGCGGACGCAAGCAGACACAGCCTGCGGAGCGCGGGCCGTGCGCCGCCGCATCCGGAGCGGTCGGCTTCATGAAAAGATCAACCGCCAGCGGGCTTCCGATCCAATGATCAAGCCGCGCAGGAAGCCATCGCCAGCCGCGCGCACAGCCCTGCCCGGACACCCCTGCCGCTTCCGTGCGCCACCGTACCGAACATCCGCTACAGGGCGCCAGAATAGGACCCCATCGACGCCGTCCCTGCGCCGCCTCCCTCGGCTTGCCCCCGGGGCGACAGGATGAAAAGGCTTCCCGGCCCTCTGGTCGCTTGCATCTCGATCAACCTTCTGCTCACCGCCGGTGCGCAGGCGTCGGATATCGCCTGCAAGAACACGCTGCGCTCCCCGGCCGCCCGCTGCGACGATCTGTATGCCTCCCCCAGCCCATGCAGGGAAAACAGGCAAGCAAACGCTGCCACGCTGATCTGCGACTACGCGATGCTCTATCGCAATCACGAACGCATTCATGCACAGCAGCAGCGACTGCTGCGCACCGGGGTAATCGCGCAGGACGACATCGCCGCATGGCGACGGCGCCGGGATGCCTGCACGTCGGTGGCATGCCTGGACAGCGTCTTTGCCAGCTGGCAACCGCACAGAAACCGCAAACCGGCACCTCGCGCCCCCGCGCCGCAACCGAACGGAGCCGAGGCGCCTGTGCGCAACATTGCAAAGAACGAGCCGCAAGCGGCACCAAAGATGGCGCCCCAGCCAACGCTGGCGAGCCGGCCGCAGCCCGCTCCGCCGGTCCTCGTGCCGCAGCCTGCGCCTGCTCACGAAGTCGAGTCGGGAAGCCTTGATGACCGCCTGCCTCCTGTCGCGATCGATCGACCGCGCCCGGCTTCCATCCCGCTGCGTACGTCGCCGCCGCGCGCGCTGGCACCACGGCAAACCGGTTGGGAATCGCTTGGCACGCTGGCGTGGCTGGGCATGTGCAGCGCAGGCATTTGCTGCTGGTCCCGCAGGACGCGGGGGGAATGGCTGCCCGGCGCGCACCGCATGCGCGAGCGCCTGCGCGACGCGTCCGCCATGGCGCTGACGGTCTGCGGGCTGTTGATGCTGAATGCCGTGCTGTTCGTATGCATCCTGGCGCAAGGCGCATCCGCCTCATGAGGCCTGGGCCGCCGTCGCGCAATGCCACACAGGCCTGGGCTTCCGGCGTCGGTTCATCCTGCCCGTCCACTCACTCCGGCAACGGATACTTCCTGGCATTCATCTCCATCTTGGCGCGGACCGCGGCGTCAAGATCGACGCCCAGCGCCGTCACCAGCTGCGTCAGGTAGATGGTGATATCGGCCAGCTCCTGCTCCACATGCTCGCGCTTGTGCGTCGACATGACCTGGCGCGACTCATCCTCGGTCTGCCACTGGAAGATCTCGACCAGCTCGGCCACCTCGACGCTCAACGCCATCGCCAGGTTCTTGGGGCTGTGGTACTTGCCCCAGTTACGGAGCTTGCCGAAGTCATAGGCGGCTTGCTGCAGGTTCTGGATATCGATCAGTGGCATGGCGGATGGCGTTGGCGTTTCACGGTGCCCCTGCGACGTCAGGGCATCGGCAGCGGGGCGAAACCGCAATTTAAGCACGGCCACGCACGCTCGACAGCCCCGCCATGCCGGGCTTACGCTACACAGGTGCATCGATCGTCGCAGCGGAGGTCTTCATGCGTCCGACTCCTGGCCTGGCATTCGCCACCCTTGCCGGCACCGTTGCCTACCTCGCCATCGCAATCGCGGGCTGGGGCGGCATCGGCGCCTTCTTTGCGCATCCCGCGCGCGTGGCCCTCACCATCGTGCTGTTCGCCCTGGCCGTGGCCGCGCTGTTCTCCGGCGGCAACGTCAGCAGCGGCATGCGCGAAGACCGCGGCAACCGCTGGGTGCTGGCCGCGTTCGGTGTGCTCGGCCTGCTCGCGGCTTACCTGCCGGCTTATACCGACCGCATCGGCTTCTGGACGCTGGATGGGGATACCGTGCGCTGGATTGGCGTGGCGTTGTTTGCCGCCGGCGGCGTGCTGCGCTTATGGCCGGTGTTCGTGCTCGGGCATCGGTTCAGCGGACTGGTGGCGATCCAGCCCGGGCATACGCTGGTGACGACCGGCATCTATGGCGTGATCCGGCATCCGAGCTATCTCGGATTCGTGGTCAGTTCGCTGGGATGGGTACTCGGATTCCGTTCAGGCGTGGGCGTGGTGCTGACGCTGGCGACGGTGCCGGTGCTGGTGGCGCGGATCCGGGCGGAAGAGGCGTTGTTGCTTGATCAATTTGGGGATGAGTATGCGGCGTACTGTGGACGGACATGGCGGATGGTGCCAGGGGTGTACTAGGGTGTTGCCTACGACGTCATACCGCCTGCGATGACACGGCTTGCACGCATGCTTGGCAGCAACCACTGCCCGCTATAGTATTGCCTTCGCCATTTCTGGCAAATCCAGACAGAACGAATAAAACCAGGCGCGCGGCCCGGCCGCTCGTCATTACGGGCATAAAGGTCTGCGTGATCGAACAAATCGTCATCGTCGGCTTCGGCTGCATCGGCCAGGCCGTGCTGCCACTGCTGGAGCGAACCTGGCCAGAGGCTGCGATAACCGTAGTGGACCGCGTGCTCGACCACACCCGCATGCAGCTCGTAGCCGGACACGGCCTGCATGCCATCGAGGCCAACATCACCGCCGGCAACCATGAAACGGTACTTGGCCCGCTGCTGAGCCCCGGCACCTTCCTGCTGAACCTCGCCCCATCCGTCTGCAGCCGCGACCTGATCGCTTTTGCGCAGGCGCGCGGCGCGTTCTACGTCGACGCCGGCATCGAGCCATGGGACTACGAAGCCGACCCGCAAGCCTCGCACCTGAGCAACTACGCGCTGCGCGACGAGATGCTCGCCTTCGCCCGCGGCCGTGAATCCCTGCCGACCGCATTGATCGCGCATGGCGCCAATCCCGGGCTGGTGTCCGTGCTGGTGAAGGCCGCGCTGATGGCACTGGCCGGCAACGTGGGATTACGGCTGCCGGAGCCTGAAGACCGCGCCGACTGGGCCGCACTCGCGCGCGCCCTCGACGTGCGCGTCATCCAGGTCGCCGAGTACGACAGCCAGCAAGCCCCCGGCTACCCGCGCGACGGCGAGTTCGCCAACACCTGGTCCGCCGAAGGCTTCATCACAGAATGCCTGCAGGACGCCGAACTCGGCTGGGGCACGCACGAGCCCGCGCTGCCGCCCGACGGCTATCGCCATGGCTACGGCAGCGGCGCGGCCATCGCGCTGGACCGGCCCGGGCACCGCACGCGCGTGCGGTCGTGGTCGCCGCAGCATGGTCCCTTCGACGCGTACCTGATCACGCACAACGAATCGATCTCGATCGCCGAGTACCTGACCCTGACCGGCAACACCACCACCGGCCAGCCGCCATACCGCCCCACCGTCTACTATGCCTATCGCCCCACCACCGCCACGCAAGTGTCGATGCAATGGCTGGACGACCGCGCCGCACCGCGCGTGCGCGGCGAACGCATCCTGCGCGACGAGATCCGGTGCGGCGAAGACGAACTCGGCGTGCTGCTGATGAGCGGCCGGCACGGCGCGCTCTGGTACGGCTCGCGCCTGTCCGTGCAGCGCGCGCGCTCGCTGGCGCCGTACAACACCGCCACCAGCCTGCAGGTGGCATCGAGCCTGGTCGCCGGCATGCAGTGGATGCTGGCCAACCCCGCGCGCGGCGTGGTGATCCGACGCGCTCGACTTCCGCCCCGTGCTGGCCGATGCCGCGCACTGGTGGGCACCGCTCAGCTTGCATTTCACCGACTGGCTCCCGCGGCCGGGCGCCACGTCGCTCGCCTTCACCGACTTCCTGCTCGACGACGCCACCGCGCAACCCGTCGCCTGCCAACCTGCAACGTCACCGACAATGGCCTGCTGATGCAACGCATCCCCCAGACCCCGCGCCGCAACTGGCCGCGCGAACTCGAGAAGGTCGGCTTCCACTTCCATTCGCTGGATGAGTTCAATGTCCCGCGCGAAGTCGATGACAACACCTTCTTCTACTGGCGCGAAGACGCCGCCTACGCCTTCAGCAAGCACGAGATCGAAACGCTGTACGCCGCCGCGTACGACCTCAACCAGCGCTGCCTGGAAGCCGTGCAGCACGTGATCGACCACGACCTGTTCGCGCGCCTGGCCATCCCGCAGGACTTCGCGCAACTGATCCGCACCTCCTGGGACCGCGACGAGCCCACGCTGTTCGGCCGCTTCGACATGACGCTGGACGAGCACGGCGTGCCGAAGCTGTACGAGTTCAACGCCGACACCCCCACCTCGCTGATCGAATCCGCCGTGGCGCAGTGGTACTGGAAAGACACCGTGCAGCCGCAGGCCGACCAGTTCAACAGCCTGCATGAGGCACTGGTGGCGCGCTGGCAATGGCTGCGCCAGCACTACCGCAACGCCAGCGTGCTGCACTTTGCCTGCATGTTCGACAGCCAGGAAGACATCTGCAACACCGAGTACCTGATGGACACCGCGCTGCAGGCCGGCTGGTCCGTCAAGCTGGTCGACCTGCAAGACATCGGCACCGACGGCCGCGGCGGCTTCTATGACGCCGACGACGTGCCGATGGAAGTCGTCTTCAAGCTCTACCCGTGGGAATGGATGGCCACCTCCGACTACCGCGACCAGCTTGCGCACAGCCCCGTGCGCTGGGTCGAGCCGCCGTGGAAGGCCGTGCTGTCCAACAAGGCCATCCTGCCGATCCTGTGGGAGCTGTTCCCGGGACACACCAACCTGCTCGAAGCCAGCTTCGACCCCGACCGCATCGCCGGCCAGCCGCACGCCAAAAAACCCTTCCTGTCGCGCGAAGGCGAGAGCGTGACCCTGCTCACCCCGGAAGGCCACGTCCACAACCCCGGCGAGTATGGCGAGGAAGGCTTCATCTACCAGGCCTACGCGCCGGCGCGGCGCTTTGACGGCCGCTACACCACGCTGGGCGTCTGGATCGTCGACGACGTGCCCAGCGGCCTGTGCGTGCGCGAGGAATCCGGGCCCATCGCCAAGAACACCAGTTTCTTCGTTCCACACTACTTCACGAACGCGTAAGCACATGGCCAAGAAGAAGCCGGGCAGCCAACGGCCGTCGAAGTACGACAGCCCCTACAGCCCCAGGCCCAGCCGCTCCGCCAAGGTGTCATGGCAGACGCAGGCCTACGACACCCAGCCGAAGAAGTCGCCCACGCTGTGGATCATCGGCGCCTGCGCCGTGGTCGCCGGCGTAGCGGCACTCGGCTCATGCACCGACGACGCCGACGACGATCCCGGCGTGACCGTCCGCCGCGCCAGCTACGCCACGCTGCAGGACTGCGAAGCCGACTGGAACACGCCCAACGACTGCGAGAGCGTGCCGGCCGACGACACGCGCAACCTCTACAGCTCCAGCCTGGCCGACGTCGCCAGCAGCCCGAGCGCCAACGGCAGTTCAGGCAGCGGCCATGGCAGCACCGCCTATTACGCGCGCTGGTACGGCCCGTACTACACCGCCAGCGGCACCGTCTATCACCCCGATGGCTCGCAGACCCAGCGCGACATGTCCGCCGGCCCGGTGCGGCCGAAGACTGCCTACGACAGCAACGGCATGCGCACGCAGCAGCAATGGGCGCCATCCACGCCGAACGCCGCGATGGTGGAAGAAGCCACCGTGCGCCGCAGCTCGCTCGGCCGCGGGCAATCCATGGGGCTGTCCATGCGCACCGCCGCCGTGTCGCGCGCGCCGGTGGTGTCGCGTGGTGGCTTTGCCAGCCGCTTTGGCAGCTCCGGGCGGTCTGGTGGCGGTTGAGTGTTGCTGCGCTTTCACTGTGTCTTATTTCCTTCCCTGATCCACTGACAACGAGTCGAACCTATGGTCAATGCCATGCATCCGGCGCTTGCCTACCTGATCTATATCGTCACCAGCTTTGGCTTGCTGGGGTTGTTCCTGCTGGTCTATACGCGGGTGACGCCGCATCGGGAATTCCGGCTGATTCGCGAGGGGAACATGGCGGCGGCGTTGTCGTTGGGCGGGGCGGCGCTGGGGTTCTCGCTGACGTTGTCGTCGAGCATTCAGCATAACGCTACGTTTGGGATGTTCTTGTTGTGGGCGTTTGGGGCGTTTGCTGTGCAGGTGGTGGCTTACCTGGTGGCGGCGCGGGCGTTGGGGGGTGTCAGTGAGGCGATCTCCAATGACAACCGGGGGGTTGGGGCGGTGATGGGGGTGATTTCGTTGTCGGTGGGGGTGGTGAATGCGGCGTGTCTTAGCTGAGGTGGTGGAAGCAGGGCCGGCGGTGAAACGCAGCAGGCATTGGATGCGCATTGGCCTGGCGCTGGTTGGTGCTGTGCTGCTTGGGGATGCTGTTGGGCTGATGGGGATGGGGTTGTTCAGCCTCGGCATCACGTTGCCGGGGTGTATTGGGATTGCTTTCCTGTTGCTCGCGTTGTGTTGGGATGGCGTGGCGCGGTGGCGGAAGGCTGATCGGCGGCGGGAGTTGCTTTGGCGTGCGGGGTGGGCTGCGTTTGCTGTGTGGCTGGTGACTGTCGGGGTGTTCTTTTATGGCATCCGCAGTGGCATGGGCGTGTCCGTGCCGGCGGGGACGCCGGTGAAGGCGATTGTCATTCTTGGGTCTGGTACGCCTAACTGTGTGGCGTCGCCGACGTTGATTGCGCGGCTGGATCAGGGATTGGTGCAGGCGCGGCGGTGGCCGGAGGCCAAGGTTGTCGTGAGCGGTGGACAGGACTTTGGGCTGCGGTGTGTTGAGGCGGACATCATGGCGGACTACCTCATTGCGCGTGGGATAGCAGCTGACAAGGTGATTCGCGAAGGACGCAGTACCAGTACTGAGGAGAATCTGGTGTTCAGCCGGCGGTTGCTGGAGGGGCAGGGTGTTGGTGCTGCGGGTGCGATGGTGGTAGTGACCAGCGATTTCCACGTGCGGCGGGCGGCGGGGATTGCGCGGAAGGCTGGGTTCAGCGAAGCATTCGGCGTGGGAGCCGAGACGCCTTTGTACCTTCGCTTTAATGCATGGTTGCGTGAGTACTTCGCGGCGATCAGTAGTTGGGTGTTGAGGGAGTACTGAGGCTTCAGCTTGCGGCACTTCGCGGTGTCGGAACCAGAACGGCGCGAGACCAGTGGGTTCGCGCCGTTTTGCTTTCAGGCCCCGCATTGCGCGGACCTGTCCCTCGTCAGACAAGTGCCTGCAGGCGGTCGGCGCTTTGGTCGATCTGCCGCTTGAGCGGCGAAAGCAGGGCGTGGAGGCCGATGCTATCGGGGATATCGCCGGCCTGCAGGTCCAGCAAGGTCAGGACGGACTGAAGGCCGGCGCTGACGCGCAGCAAGTCGTCGCTGGCTTCGAGGATGTGGTCCTCGAGGGTTGCGGCTTTGCTGGGTTGCGGTGGGATGGGCTTGGCGTGGCGGCGGAACTGGGCGCGGTCGGCTTTGGCCAGGTTCTCGGCTAGTTGGGCTTGTTTTTGGACGAGGGTGGGCTCTTGGGGAGCTGGGGTGGTGCTAGGCATTGCGACCTCCGGTACGTGAATGATGGAGGCTCGTCGTCCGCTGTCAATCGGGTGGGCGAGCACGAGGCAGGGTTGACAGACCGGCACGTACCACCGGCGAGCCCGAAGGCTCCCCCGCCGCAGCCCGCCCGTAGGGTCGTGCATAGGCGAAAGACGAGAGGATAACGGTGCCAACAATCCAGAGATTCCTTGGAAATGGAATCCTGGCTTCATCGCCACTGCGAATACGCCAACAACCGTCGATTCCTTTTTGCAAGTTCGGCAGACATGCCTTACCTGACTCCATACCCGACAAAACATCGGCGAAATAGCGCTCGACGTGTGCAAGGTTCATTTCATCGAGGAGGAGCACATAGGGATGCTGAGGGTCATGCACCGCCTTCAGCATAAATTCAAGCGCTCCGGGAACAGACCATGCAGCACGCCCATCGAGCTCTCTTTTCAGCGCGTCTTCATAGCCAAACAACGCCTCGGCGCCCGTCCAATCTGGGCGCACTGCGGCAACGTGTAGGTGGTCTTTTCCAAGCCATTCGCCGAAGCGCATGGCGATCTGAGTCTTGCCTGAACCGGAAAGCCCAGTCAGGATAACCAGCGGTTTGGTAACTAGGCTGGAAACAAAAGCTGAGACAAGCAAATCATGCTGATCGCCAAACTGAACCCCGGAAGCTCGTAGCGCGTCCCCGGTCGACCTTTTTCCATTTCGCCACTACCTCGTAGCGGCCACACGTGTGAGGAACCGGAATTCGTGAGACTGTGTTTCCAGAAAAATCAAGCACTTATCTATTAATTCCGTCGCTTTTCGGCAATCTAAGAATCGGAATTAGTGAGACTACCCTGACAAGAAGCATCAATTGGTGCGACTGCTCTGCAGGCGCCCTTTTGCGCACAATTCATAGCCTTCCGCCCCACCCGTCTGGAAATCTCCGGTCTGCCACTGCCTTGACTGTCGCGCAAGGCGCGTCCCGATAGTCTGGGAGAATCTTAAGGTAGCCTGGGGCAGATGACTTAAGTATCTGGCTAACTAATAGGGCTGCCACGGCGAACGCTCGCGATGACCTGCCGTCTCTTTCCGTTTGCCGCCGGCGGGGAGTGACGTATGAAAATCGTGAGGCAGTGCCAGGCGTGCGGACTGCCATTCGAGGTTCGCCCCCAAACGCCTGGGCAGCGCTTTTGCCCAGCGCCTCAGTGCCAGCGGCGCCGGCGCCGCGAATGGCAGCGGCAGCGCTTAGCGACCGACGCCGATTACCGCGGGAACCAAGCGCAGGCCCAACGCAGCTGGGCTGCGGGGCACCCGGAGTATTGGCGTGAGTACCGTGAGCTTCACCCAGCGTATGCCGCCCGCAACCGGGAGCAGCAAAAGCGGCGGAACGTCACGAATCGCATTGCAAAGATGGACGTGTGGAAACGGCTTACAGCCGTCCGCTCAGGCATTTACGCTCTGTCTCCAGCGCCACAAACGCTGATTGCAAAGATGGACCCGTGGATCGTCCGAATTACAGTCCTGGCGCGGGAGAGTGCAGATCGCGTCATGATTGCAAAGAGAGGACGTGTCACGCCAGGCGTTTGGACCTGCTAAAAATGACGGTGTGCACGTCCCAACGATCGCCAACTTGGGGGCTGGCGGAGCATGGGCACGGCACTCGATTTGGACAGTGAGTCGAAATCATGCTGACAGTCCCTCAACGCAATGGCGAAACGCCGAGCGCCGAAGTACAAGCGGCCGAGTACGTCCGCATGTCGACTGAACATCAGCAGTACTCGACTGAGAATCAGCGCGACAAGATCCGGGAATATGCTCAACGGCGTGGCCTTCGCATAGTCCGTACCTATGCCGACGAAGGAAAGAGCGGCTTACGCATCGACGGCAGGCAGGCGCTCCAAAACCTCATTCATGACGTCGAATCCGGCGCCGCGGATTTCCAGGTCATCCTGGTCTACGACGTAAGCCGGTGGGGCCGCTTCCAGGACGCGGACGAAAGCGCGTACTACGAGTACATCTGCCGAAGGGCCGGCTTACAGGTGGCCTACTGCGCCGAGCAGTTCGAGAACGATGGCTCGCCTGTGTCCACAATCGTCAAGGGTGTAAAGCGTGCAATGGCTGGCGAGTACAGCCGCGAACTCTCGTCAAAGGTATTCGCTGGGCAATGCCGCCTTATTGAGATGGGTTTTCGCCAAGGGGGGCCCGCCGGATATGGGCTGCGGCGGGTACTAGTGGACCAGCACGGTGTCATGAAAGCGCCGCTCGCACGTGGCGAGCACAAGAGCATTCAGACTGACCGCGTGATCTTGATGCCTGGCCCGGAAAGTGAGGTGCGTACTGTCAATCTCATCTACTCGTGGTTCATCGAGGAGTCGCTAAATGAGCATGAAATTGCTGCACGCCTGAACGCAATGCGAATCGAGACGGAACTCGGTCGGCCTTGGGGTCGATCTACAGTGAGGGAGGTCCTGACGAACGAGAAGTATATTGGCAACAACGTCTACAACCGCGTCTCATTCAAGTTGAAGAAGACTCGGGTCGCGAACACCCCCGATATGTGGATTCGGAAGGAGCATGCCTTTGAACCAATAGTCGCAAGCGATATCTTCTACACCGCTCAAGGCATCATGCGCGCAAGGGCTCGCCGCTACTCGGATAGCGAGCTTATCGACAGGCTACGCGCACTGTACAAGAGCCGTGGCTATCTATCCGGCCTAGTTATCGATGAAACGGAGGGAATGCCATCGACCTCTGTCTACGTTTATCACTTCGGAAGCCTCATCCGTGCTTATCAGACGGTGGGCTTTACGCCCGACCGTGATTACCGGTACGTAGAGACCAATCGTTTCCTACGCCGCCTGCATCCAGAAATGGTGACGGAGACGGAGCGTAGAATCGCCGCGCTTGGTGGCACCGTAGTTCGCGATCCTGCTACGGACCTACTTATGCTCAATGGTGAGTTCAATGCTTCGATCGTCCTAGCTCGATGCCAATCTCCCGCGACTGGCCATTACCGCTGGAAGGTACGATTCGACACCAGTCTCGCCCCCGACATTACTGTCGCAGTCCGCCTAGGCCAAGAGAACAGCTCGATACTGGACTACTACCTGCTCCCCCGACTCGACTTCTGCAGGCCACGTATCAGCCTGGCCGAACGCAATCCAGCAGAACTTGAGAGTTACCGCTTTGATAACCTGGACTACCTTTATGGCATGGCGGCTCGCTCGAAGCTCAGGAGAGCAGCATGAGCGAAAAGCGGCAGCCAGGCGAGGTTCGCATGATTCCAATCGATCGGGTCGAAGTCCTGAATCCACGAGAACGGAACGGAAAGGTATTCGGCGAGATCGTTGAGAACATCAAAACCATTGGCCTGAAGAAGCCAATTACTGTCACCCCGCGCATGGCTGCAGATGGCGGGGAGAAGTACATGCTTGTCTGTGGTGAGGGTCGTCTCAAAGCATTTCGGTCTCTCGGTGAAACAACGATTCCCGCTCTAGTCGTGCATGTTAGCGATGAAGATGCCTTCCTCATGAGCCTGGCTGAGAACATCGCTCGCCGCCAGTGTCGTTCACTGGAACTGCTAGCGGGCATTCGCCAGCTACATGAACAAGGCTATACACCGAGAGTCATCGCCGAAAAGACAGGACTAACTCAACAGTACATCCAGGGCATCCTGACGCTGCTTCAGCAAGGTGAAGAGCGCTTGCTAGTCGCTGTCGAGAAAGGCAGCATTCCGCTGAACGCCGCACTTGCGATTGTAGGTGCTGGCGACGATGACAAGGCGATTCAGGCGGCTCTACAGGAGGCATACGAATCAGGTAAGTTGAGAGGCAAGCAACTCATGGATGCGCGACGAGTGATCGAGCGTCGCCAGACACTGGGCAGGACAAGCTCCCGTAGGATGCCGCGGCAAGCTAGCGACGTCTCATCGTCCAGCTTGATCCGTACATATCAGAACGAGGTCGAACGCCAAAAGTCCATGGTCCGCAAGGCCGAGTTCGCGCAACAACGGCTAATTTTCGTGGTCGGTGCCCTACGACAGCTCTTCGCGGATGAAAACTTTGTGAATCTTCTTCGGGCCGAAGATCTTGCAACGCTCCCGAAGTACCTGTCAGAACGAGTTTGGCCCGGAGGTGCATTGAGATGAGCAGTGTTACGCTGGGCTTCATTCCCGAGCCGTTGAGTGTGCCAGTGGTTTGCATTCTGCCATCTCGACGTGCGCCGGAAGGCGTTGGCACCTCCCGGAAATTCATGCAGATCAAGTCATCGATAGAAGAAATCGGACTGATAGAGCCTCTCTCCGTCACGCCGGCTGATCAGCAGTCTGGCCAGCATGTACTACTGGACGGGCACATCCGGCTGATCGCCCTTCGTGAACTAGGCTTCGTCGAGGCGTCCTGCCTTGTTGCGACCGATGATGAAAGCTTTACATACAACAATCGCATAAATCGCCTCTCGACCATTCAAGAGCACTTCATGCTGAGACGAGCGATAGATCGCGGCGTCTCACCGGAGCGCCTGGCCAAAGCGCTCAGCGTCGATGTAACTCACATACAGAAGAAGGCCAATCTCCTGAACGGAATCTGCCCAGAGGCGACCGAGCTACTTAAGGATCGGCAATTTTCACCGGAGCTCGTCCGCGCCATCAGAAAGATGAAGCCAACCCGGCAAGTCGAGTGTGTGGAGCTAATGGCGTCTGCGAACAATCTTACGATCGCATACGCCGAGGCATTGCTTGTCGCCACACCAGCCAGTCTACTTGTCGACGGCAAGAAGCCACGAAAGCTTACCGGCGTCACGCAGGAGCAGATGGCGAAAATGGAAAGGGAGATGACAAATCTGCAGGGCCAATACAAGCTCGTTGAGCAGACCTATGGCCAAGACGTCTTGAACCTTGTTTTGGCGAAGGGCTATCTAGCAAAGCTGCTCGAGAACGTGTCGGTGTCCGCCTTTCTTCGCCAAAGAGATCCCGATCTGCTCGCGGAGTTCGAATTGATCGTGCAAACTGTATCGCTCGACCAATAGTCTGCAATCGATCTGAACCGCGCTGCACGACGCTCGGGACTGCCGGAAGCAGGCGAACCTTATGCTAGTTCGCCGCGCGACCTATTCCTTTATCTTCAGATCATGGTGACGCTCCAAGTAGCGCAATATCTCCTCAAGGCTGCTCATAACGTCGAGCTGATTGGCTCCAAACGCGTAATAGCCGCTCAACAGAGCGTCAGACGGCGTGCTGTCAGGAACTGCGTGGGACCTTACCTTGGTAACCTCACCATCCTTGGATCGGATGGACAAGGGATAGCGAAAAGCGCGACCGTCTGAAATCCGCGCGCCACCAGGTCCATAGTTTTGAATGTTTGCGTTGTAACAAGAATTCCCGATGATGCTCTCAAGTTTTGCTAGAAGTTGACGGCGTGCGTCGGAAAGAGGCTTGTCCATAGTGGCATCAGTTGATCTCGGCCTTCAAAGCATATCTGACCAGCGCACCACCCATCAAGCTGCTAGCCCCACACATTATCCGAAGTTATCTTGTAGGGATACCGGCGAGCGCCGGCGACAGCTATGGCAAGCAACACGGAGCGCGCTGCAGTGTGGCTGGTGACGATCGACGTGTTCTTCTACAACCTTCACAGGAGCGCTGAAGCTACCTCACTCGCCGCAATATTGCTCTGGGTGAAAGGCCGTAGCGCAGGCAAGGAAACCTAGGCAATCATGAACGCAAGAGCATCTCCCCTGTTGAAATTCCCGCAAGTACTTCGTCGCTATTGTTGCGCAGCGAAGTCAGCCGTCTTGGAATAGTTCCAATGCGTGACAACCCCAAAAGCCTGGCACTCTATGTAGACGAGGATTCATCGGGCCACCACGCGGGCGGCCAGCTTGCCCAGGACGGAACAGTCAGACACTTTCGCAATATCTCATCAACAGGATTGGAGACTGAAAGTTCGCCCCTTACAACGTCTACCCATACTCTAGCCCGCTGATCATAGGGGGGTGACAACTCTGAGCAGGTCTGTGAAAGTCGATCCAGGAACAGTTCCAATTGCCGTACGCGGGCATCCGCCTCCATCATCAGAAACGCCTGCTTCAGTTGCTCCGCTCTGGCTTCTCGCCGGCGGCGTTGCTGCGCTCGGATCTCCTCTTCTCGGCGGCTGTTGGCCTCTCGAGCCTCTCGTTCGGTTCTCAATTGTGGTTGAGACAAGGCCAAATGAAACGCCGTTCGTATGATCTCATTGACTTGTCCCTCCATCCGCTCCTTGTTGCCCTGCCAAGCTTTGCGCGCGTGAAATTCGGCCCCCTCAATACTGAAAGTAAAGTTCCCCGAAGGCCGCATCTCATACTCCCGTGCCCAGGGAGAATCTTTCCGCTTGACTTCGAATTCTTCAGGAGTGAGCCGAACTCGGCGGTACCCCTCAGAGAACTTGAAAGTGAGCACCTCATCCTTCAGCCGCATCTCAATTGCCGGGCCGTCTGCACGACCGGAAGCGCGATCGCGGTGTCCTTCTCGCCGGACGACGGTCATTCCTCCATGCAAGAGGCCACGCAGCAGTGTTGCATGGAAAAGGAGAACCCAGTTCATAGCCTCCAGTGACGCGCAGATATCGAGACAGTCACGGTCGAGCAGACTGTATCGGCCATGCTGTTCAAGCGGAAGACGATCTTGCGGATTGTCGGTTCTCCAGTTGGAGCCCCCGCGACGCTGCGACCGCTCAATAAGTCTTGGCATACGCTCGCAGTACCTCTGGGTTGCCTTGACGAGCGGGTGTGCACCCTCAAGGCTCGTAGCGAACTCAATCGGCGGCAGTTTCGTGGCCTCCACTGCTCGAGCCTGAAGCAACTCAGCACGGTGCTGAGCGAGGGCACGCTGCCTTGCCAGTTCCTCGGGATCACTCGTTGCAAAGTGCACGATCACATCCAGTTCCGGCGCGGGGAGCGGGAGCATCGACGGCGTCTGCCCAGCTTTAAGCTTCGCCCAGTAGCCACGCGGAGGTACCGGTATTGCGTGCCGGCGACAGGCCTTCGCTAACCCTACGTCGGAAATCCCCAGTTCCTTCGCCAGGCGCACGATCGGCATCGACCACACTTTTTTGTACAACTCGCTGCGCTTCATAACTCATCTCTCGAGTTCGGCGAACGTACAGCCAACGTGGGCGCTAACGTACCGGATAATGCTTGCGAGTTCAATTCTTTTACGTATAGGATGAATCGAAGCGCGCTGCAGATTCGTGAGAGCGACCTTTCCTTCAGCATGAACGACAACTATGTCCGCGATCCCTTCGACACCTATCCAAGCAGTGATCTTTGACGCGTTCGATACACTGTGCGAAATCGGCAATCCCCTTCACCCGTTTGCTGAGATCGCTCGTGCAGGTCACCATCGCAACGACGCGCGGATGGCACTGATGACCCGTCCCGTTGGTATCCGTCAGGCAATCGAGCACTTCGGCCTCTCTGATCTTGATGTCGCTTCGCTCGAGAAACGTTTGGAGATGGAACTCGCGAGTATTCGCTTGTTTGACGACACCATCCCCACTCTCATGCAGTTGAAACGTCGCGGGATGAAGCTCGCCATAGCGTCGAACTTGGCCGCCCCTTATGCCGCCCCGCTTCTCGCCCTACTCCCTTTCCAGTTGGATGCGTATGCCTGGTCATTCGACGTCGGGTATTTGAAGCCGCAGGCAGAGATCTTTGAATGGACCATCGAGAAACTCGGAGTTCCGGCAGGAGCGACATTGATGGTGGGCGACACCTATAAGGCGGATTACGTGGGCGCCGTGGGCGCCGGATTGCAAGCCCGGCACCTCGTTCGATCTGAGGAGCCACAGCCAGGTGTACTGAGTATTCGTTCACTCTCCGAGATCTTAGGCTTGCATCTCGCCAGTTAGCAGCGACGCCGTGGGACGTTTTGGGGTACAGGCGTACGGGGACGCCTAGTCCGCGGATAACAAGATGTCCTTGATACCCAAAAGAGTTGCCTTATCAAATTGCCACACGGCGGCCCCGTTGATCATTGGTCCTTGTACGGCCCGAAGTGTGCCGTCGGCCACCATCTTGTACATTCTTTTTTTGGAAACGCCGAGGATGCGTCTGGCTTCGTCCAACGTAGCCAAGCCATCACGGCGGTCTCGCTCGGCGTGGAGGCTTGTCCTTAGGACTGTGCCCATTTTCCTGCCACGAGTTGTGAGAAATAGCTTACCGGTAAGTACGCCACTCTCAACAAGGCTTCTTACCATCTCAGTTCGAACCTTCAGTACTTTCGCGGCTTCCTTGATAGACACCCATTCGTGACACTCACGCGACGTCGAAGAAAGCCTCCTGTTCCGCTTGGCAAGTTGCCCCGTCCATTGACTGGTGACGTAGGCTTCGAAAGCTTCTCGAAGAAATGAGAATGCCGCTTCGGGGAAGTCTCGATACAATGAGGGATAGAACCGCCCGAATCTAGCGGAAAGCCGATTACCGCTGAGCTGCAGTCCTTCCGATGCGCCTAGTTGGTCCAGCAGCAAATTGAATCCTTGTGGCCAATGGAACAAGACTCCGACTGTTCCCTGGACAAGCGAGATGGAGCGAGATAATTCCATCACACCGGCGATCTTTTGTGCCTTAGCAGCATCGCATGTCGAGTACGCACCCAAGAACCACGTTGCCCGAAGCAGTTGATGGACATCGAGACGTTGCAAGGGGCAATCGATCGCATCTATCGCTTCCGTTTCCGGATGCAGTGCGGAAGCAAGGATGCCCGCATATGCCGCGACACCGGTAGAGCAAGGCTCCGCCGGAGCGGACTTCAACGATTCACCGCAAGGGCAAACACCCAAGGGCAAATCGGTCAGGCGCGTCTTCCGCTTGCAGACATGACACTCGTCGCGCAACCAAACTTTATGTGTGTAACAAGCTACACCGAAGACCAACTGCCATACAGCGCGATGGTAAGGGGCATCCGCAAGGCAGATGGGGCAGTAGCGCAAGAACCGCGTATTCCAGTATCGCAGTCCGATGCCACCAACATCACCAGAGTTAAGGCCTGCTATCCCGCAAATTGGCCCTCGCGTGGCGGACGATTTCAATCCAAGCGGCGTTTGTATCGCGCCCGGCGTGCCAGCCCACTTACCCGTGCTAACGGGCAGTAGCCATCGCTGATGGTCGAAGCCGTTAAGGGTGCAATAGCGAGCCACATAGCCCTGTTTCGATTCCAACGGCAAGGGAGCCGGCCTGACGAGCGGTCGGACAGTTGAAGAGTTCTCGTGCAACACACCCTCCAATCTCATACGGCCGCTCACGCGATGGATCCGCCTTCGCGACATGTGCTACTACATTTTCACCATCGCCTCATGACTCGGCAGTTGCCATCCATTTCGTCAGACGGTCAAGGTGACCGGCGAGGTCGACGCGATAGAGGTTCGCAAACTGAGCGCAGGCCTTCTCCACATGGTCATCGCCTAGTAAGCGTCGGAATATCGGATACTTATTGGCGTAATGAATCTCAGATCGCCCAAGACATTTTCTGTCGACATCGCTCCTCCGCTCCTCGCGAAGCAAAGAGAACAGCGGCATTGGCCAGTTCGTCACGGCTGGCGCCATATGAGCAATGGCGAGGGCGTCTAATCGTTGGGTACATGTCATATGAGGGCTATCTAACTCCAAAGGTATGGCCCCTTTCAAAACGTCCTTGCGCGACCGTTCAAACGCGGACAATGCGAGTTCAATGAGATCATCAATCCGGCCGGGCGGTGGTCGAAGGTCGCCGCGAAGTTCATCCTCGAGCATCTGGGTAAATTCGAGGACGGACTTCGTAGGTGCGGGGACGCCGCCATGGCTCGTCTCCAGGACATGCCCTCGAGGGCATCGCTTCAGGTTGCGCCGGCGCAATGAGAGTGCGACCCTGCAAGTCGGGCAGCGGTCCACTAGCCACTGCCCGTGATGAACACATGCAGTAATCAACCGAAGATCCCACAACGCTGGGGCGCTGTGATGCTCAGTTAGACATTCGAGACAGACTGCTGACCGGCGCCTTCTGAAGAAGTCGATTCGAATGCATCGCCCCATGAAACGCCACGAGCCTGAACCGGGCTCACTTTCCAAGCGATACGACAGTTCCAGCAGGTCGGCATCCGACAGTGCCACAGCCTCAGCAAGATACCGCAAGGTTCCGTCAGGCGTCTCTTCAGCATCTGTCAACGCTCCTCGAGGACACGCCTCCGAACCAATTCCTTCCAGCCCGTTCAGTTCCGCCAATCTAGAAAGGTATCCATACAGGCTTTCACCTCGCTCTGGTTTAGGGCGGACGAGCAGCTTCCCATATCTTTCCCGCAGACTAATAGCCATAGAATGGCTCTCCTCGTCTGGTGAGGGCGCGCTTAACGAATGCTGGGCTAAACGGATTGGTTTCTTTATCAGCGCGATCCCAAATGATGCTTTTGAAGGACCGCGCCAATATCTCCATGTCGACAGTCTCGTGTCCGCCAAGCAGGGCAATTCGCAGCGCCTCACTAACAATTTTCATCACAAAGTCGATCAAGCCATATGTCGCGTAGAACATAGGCTCGACGCAAGACGGCTTACCGATCGCCGAAGGGACGTTAAACGGAAGTCTCTCGTCCAGAGTCTTCAGTAGACTAACAAACGTAAAGAGGTCATTGCGACGATCAAGCGAGAACGGATCGAGATGTATTCTAGGTAAAAACCGGCGACGGAGTTGTTCATTCACTTCGAGAATGCTCGTGCAGTGAGGCAATCCCAGGAGTACGAAAGGAACGCGCGTTGCATTGATTAACTGCTTTAGCCAGTCAGCCACCCTGTACTCGACCTTTTCGCCTGAATTGTCAACAAACTGTTGGAATTCATCTAGCATCACGACTTCTACTCTGCACTCGCGAAAGAGCGTGATAATCCTCGCTGTCTTGCTTTCCGCTGATCCCTTGTCCGCATACGGATCCTTCATGGTCATGAGGATTCGCTCCGCCACGTTCTTCACTGTTGGCTGTGAAGGGAGTTCCAAACCAAGGACCGGGATTACAGTTCGATCTTCCAGCTCTTCCTTCGGATAGCGCGCCTCGTATGCCTCGCGAAGCGTGGATTTTCCGCTGCCTGATACTCCCGTGATGAGTAGACAATCTGGTTCCACTAGCATATGCCTGCCAACGAAATGACAACACTCAATGGCTTGCATGGCGTTTTCAAACACTGGATAGCGTACTAGGCGGCTGCGGAATTCGACGTAGCAGCGTTCCGCTTTAGCTCTCAACTCACCATGCTGACGCTCGAATGCAAGATCAATCTGACTTAGGGGCTTCTCTTGGCTATGCTGCGCTGGCCCTGGTGATGCTTGACTCTCCGCCCTCCTCGCCCTCTCGTCCTTCGCGGTAGTTAGCTTTGCTTCGTCCAACATCCTCCTGCTATTCCGCGTCATAATTTTTGACCTCCTCGCTCAGTATCCAGTCCTCCACAAGGGACGAAATCGATTCGATTTGCTGTTCGCTGTCGTCCCTCTTGTCCGGCTTGGGACGCGGTGGCGTCTCTGCATGCTGCTGAAGCGCTTCCTTCGCCCGTGCGGCGACATTTCTCCCTGCTTTAGGCACCTTGCGCATCTTGAGGAGCTGCTCGGTGAACTCCCTAAGCTCTAGCTTCGCTGCCATCAGACCATCTCTGTAGGGCAGGTTCGCGTAGTCTTGCCGTCTTTTCTTGCTGAGATAGTTGTGCTGTTCCAAAGTGAGCCCACTCGCGTAGGCCGAGTCCGTGCACGGAACCGCTATGTACTGCTTCCTCGCCTGATCCAAGACATATATGGTTCCCAAATCATCGGGATCAAACCTGACAGTCACCTTTACCGATCGCTTATTTCCGCGTATGTGCTGCAGTTCGTCGGAGACATAGAACAGCGAATTGATCTGAATGCCATTCCGCCCTAGCTTACGTACCTCGGACCGCCCTAGGTAGACTTTCAGAGTTTCGGGATCTTCCACAAGTGTCGGCGGATCCACGCGTACGCCTTCGTTCCACTTCTGCAATGGCGCCGCCTGGATTCCTCGATGGAACTCGGAGCCATAGATATCCACAACCCATCTGTGCAGCGCCTCGTTCAACTCCCCCAAAGTGAGGACGGCACGTCCTTCCGAGTCGTACCCGAGCCTTTTGTCGTATTTCGAATAGGTCGTGCCCGGTAACATATGTGTGAAGTTGTAGTTGAGCGTCTTCAAAAAGCGCTCGATGGATCCTTTCAGGTATGGCGCACGAGGCTCGCAGTAAACGATGTGCGTCCCAATGTCAGCGCACGCGGTCTCAAGATGACTAGCATGGAACTCGAGGCCGTTGTCGCACACGAGCAGTTCAATAAAGCCGTAACATGGCCACTCGCCAGCGATCGCCGGAAATTTTTCTTTGATATAGGTCTTAGGCAGGATGGCGTGGCGCAGGCAGCGGAGAACCGAATCTACGCTTGGCTTTCTGAAGCTGACATAGAGACCCACGACCATACGTGAATAGTGGTCGATCATGACCGTGATCCAGGGCCTGCCCAGCAGCATCTTGAGAACTTCATCAACTACCAAGACATCGAAGGGTGTATGGTCAACCTCTACACGCTGTAGTGGTCGTAGAGATTCGGAGGCTCGCCCATAAAGTCGAAGGTTCTGCCGTGCAATACGCGCCCCGTATCTGCGCTTGAGCACGTGATACTTGTCATACTGATCTAGCACACGGTTTATTAGTCTCGCTGACGGATATAGCAGTGCATCGGAACGTGGGCGGCTTTTGTTCAACTTGTTAATACTGGCGCAGATCCAATCTCGGAGCTCTTTCTTGGTCTCGCGTTCCTCTGTCAGGTATACCTTTTCGATACCTTCAACAATGAGGTCCAGCACTTCCTGCGGATAGTCTGTTTTTGGGGCACGCCCTCTTAGCTCCCACTTATCGATGAGGGCGCGAATATCGAAGTTACCCATCACCCACCGCTTGCGCCAACGATAGAACGTCGACACGTCTGGCGGCGTCTGGTCAGGGCTGATTGCCGCCGCACACTCTTTGATCAATTCAGCGACAAGGCGTCGACTCATGCCAAGCACACCGTTCGGGCAGATCGCAGTGAGGTACCTCCACTTGCACAAGGCGTTCTTGCGTATAGGTTCAGGGAAGTCCTCGATGCTGCGCTGCACCCACCCCGGAGGTTGTTGTTCGGTGTCGTCCACCGGGAAGTTTCTCAAGTTCGTAAGCCTGAGGCGACCGGTTTCATATAGGCGAAGCAGGTCTTGCCGACTGTAGTCACGAAGCGCCCCGTCAGCAGCGGTACGCAGCTGAAATTTGTCGCCAACTATCTCAGTGACCTTGAGGTACGCCTCATCGATCAGTAGGATTGCGCCCCGCCTAAATAAAGAGTGCGACATCGTCGTCCTCCCGAAAAAGGCGGATAACCGTATGTCCCTCGATGGGCTGAGTGAGGTCGCAAGCAAGTTCGCGACGAGCTAGACCCTCGATCACCCTGAGCCTACTGCCTAGAAGCTCTTCCGCCTCTGCGAAGGTCACTTGATCGCGGCCCTCCCAGGCCAAAGCGATTTGCGAATCTTCGTACGTGCTGTCTGACGAGATTTTTGACAGCAGATATTGGACCTGAGGAAGACGATGCGGATGCTTCAGTTCAACTTCAGTTAGAAGGACGAACTTTGCGCCGTGTCCGTCAAAGTACCGTTCGATCTCGGCGAACCGCTCCTGGTTTTCGTCCGTTTGCGCCCGGCTGCGAGGTTTCACTTCGACATACCACTCCCTGTCGGCGCCCCAGGAGAATCTGAAATCGGGTGTGTAGCGCCTCATTCGACCGCCGCAGCGGTATGAAATGCAGATGGGCTGTTCCTGGTAGGAGGCGATGCCCTTCGCAAATTCAGCAAGGTGAAGACACCACATCTCCAGCAAACTTTCGCACCGAACCATTCGGCCCATCTTGCGCGAGGCGAACTTACCTCTAAACCCTCGGCCAGAAGGCCGCACAGGATTGCGAGTACCGTGGTATGGCGGGTTTATCGGAAGTGGATTAGTCCGCAGGAATCGCGGTGAAGAGGCGATGTAGTCGGCCATTGTTGGTCAGTCGGTTAGCGCTATTTCGAGGCGACCGCCGGCCCGGCGGCAATCCATGAGGATGTCGCCTAGAACAGTTCCGGTTTTCGGGCGTAATAACTCCCGCCCCAAGGTTGTTATGCCAAGGGAAAAACCGTAACGAACCGGTGATCGATGAATGGGCGGCCTTGACCTGCCGACTACGCGGAGGGATACTTCAAGCGCCAACTAGAAGTACTGCCCTCCAAGCGAGGTCAACGACGGGGCAAGCCGCCAAGGTTTGTCCCGTTTTTACATTTCGGCATCCTCCTTTGCTTGACGTCGACGCAAGCGTGCCGGACCGTACGTAGGCTCGTCCGCAAGAAGTTCATCAATCCGAACCAACTCACGTATGGCGCGGATCTGCGCCGGATACAGCCGGTCAATCTTTTCCCAAAGTTCGTGACACAGCAGGTACGTCTCGGTTGGTACATCCGTGGGCAGCACGAAGCGCCGCCTCGACTTTTCTATCGCCTGTCGCATTTCGACGCTGTCTCGATCATTGAGAGACAGGATCCTCTGAAGTCTTCCCAGAAATTCTTCGCTCGGTGGCTTCACACCCAGTTCGATGGCCGAGATGTAGGTCTGCTCGTAGCCGAGCAGATTGGCTAACTCGTGCTGACGCATGCCGCTACGCAGGCGTAGCGTCCGCAAGAAAGTGGCGAATGGACTACTCATGTACCAAATCTCGTTAAGGCCTTGGGAACGACCGGCTGATGGTGCTCAGCAGAGATTAAAGTACATGTTGTGCCACATGCCAAGGCAGAATTTCAGCCCAACCCATTGATTTTTAAGTATTTTTCGTATCGTTGCCTCGATACAGAAAAAAGCGGATCTATCATCACTTTGACGTCGGCTATATCGGTCGCGAGCGGAGGGCGAGCGGAGGTTGCAGAGTCAGAAATGATCAGCTAATGCCCCGGTTCCTCGCGTTGGTACGCGTTGATACTCGTGCGCGTCAGGCTAACTACGGCTCATCATTCGGCCAACGTAAGCAGGCTTCTGCGTACGGGCGGAATTCTGGCCCCCGCTGGTAGAGAATTTTTCCCCATTCGCGCACCTCCTCCACGGAGGGGATCATGGACGCTGGACACTCCGACAGGAAGAATGTGAGGAGCACATCAATTTCCTGCTTGCTGCCTTTTCTGAACTGTTTGAAGGGATCTGACACGTGTGCCTCCTTCTTCTACCTGGCCGCCGCCGTTTCGCCGTTTCCCAAAATTCGTAAGATGGATCACATCATGGGTTTCGTTCGGGGCTAGCTGGCTCGAGAAATCAGGTAGGGATGGCCAAGGCGGCCCCAAAAAAGTGCACCTTCATCAACTCAACTATTTTCAAATTGATGCGGCGAGCCCCCCTTCTGGGTCTAGTGAGACGAGGTGACGAGGAACCTGTCCTGCAATTCAGGGTACAGCTCATCGTGTTCATGCAGGTAGCTGTTGCCGCAGATGTTGACCAGATTGCGGTGATGCAGCACGCGGTCGATGAGCGCACCAGCCACGACTCATCGCTGAGCACGCAGCCGCCTTCCGGCAGCCCATTGTTTCCAGATCATCCTCAGCTCCATCACCGAGAAGAGTTTCCACCGTGTCGCAGTGGCAGAAGCCATTGAGCATGGTGCTTAAAACTGTAGCACCTAGAGCCAGCGTATGGAGCTAGAACACGATATGGATTGGTTTGGACTGTGGGCCAGCTTAATCCCCCGAAAAACGGTGGAGAATTCCTCGGAATATTGCCACTGCCCGAAAGGGGTATGTGTTGCGAACATGATGCGCTCCAGATGGAGTGCGCAGCATTCTAAGCTGTAGAATATACCGGAACACAGTCCCACGCACTGGAAGCTAAGGCACCCATGAATAATCCGGTCATGACAATTCGCGAGGTAGCGAGCGCTCTGAAGCTTGCCGAGAAGACGGTCTACGCCATGGCAAGCGATGGTGATCTACCGGCATTCAAGATCCGAGGGCAATGGCGGGTGCGAAGAAGTGATTTTGAAACGTGGCTGTCGCAGCAAGCTGGCATGCAGCGGAGGAGTTCGGTTTCAATTGAGCCTGCCGCGGCGGCAGTTGAGACGATAGAGCAAGCGGCGTGCAACAGTGCGGAGGCCCCAGTTTTAGGCTGCCCGGAAGAGCGAGTAATTGAGGACTTGACGGAACGCGTGTCTCCAGGCGAGCTTCATCGCCGTCTTGTCCACGCTCTCGGCTCCTCAAGCGTGCGCTCTCACTCGCATTGGGATGAAAAACCCTTCGAGATGGATCTGAACTCTCCACTGCCGCATAAAGTACGCGTGTACATGTACAACGCCACCCGTCCTCCTGGTGGCCGTCCATTAGGTGAACACAAGGTGCAGCTGATCGTGCCTGGGCAGCGTCGTGGCCAGCGTGGATCGTTCGATAATGGGGACGGCCGCATCGTCTTGCTGGTGGGCTACGCTGCTGAGGAAGATGTTTTTGTTCTATGGGACGCCGGTCTGTACACCGATTTCGCCTGGTCAAGGAACGTCCAGGTTAAGGCGGAAACCATTATTCAAGCTTCGGCAGGCAAGCTGGCAACGCAAGAGCGCCAATTGCGGCCCCCAAGCGGACGGCCTATTGTCGAAACAGTTCTTGCCGTGAAGCCGCGTGGGGTTGCGGAGGCAATAGCCCGCCGCATGGAGCTAACGCGTGAGCGCCTACTTCGGGAGTAGGACTTGGCCTCCCTTGCGGATATTCAGCTCAAGCAGGCGTATCACAAACCTGAGGACGATATTGCCGGGGCATTCTACCTGCCGTGCATGGCAGCCGCGCATGCCTATGACCGTGCAGTTGGTTACTTCAGCAGCGCAATCTATGCATTGGCATGGCCAAGCCTGCGAGAGTTTGTCGAAAACCAGGGCAGGATTCGACTGATCTGCTCGCCTGTACTTTCCGATGACGACGTTAACGCGATGGCAGTAGGCTACTCTGCTCGCGATGACGACGCCCAAGGTACCCTCATCAAGGAAGAGTTCCGTCGGCTGCTGGCCACACCTGGTACTGTAAAGCCAGCCAAAGTTCTGGCTTCACTGGTTGCACTGAATGTGATTGACATTCGCGTCGCATGGGTGGGCGATGTCGCAGGAGGTAAGCCAAAGCGACTTTTTCACGACAAGCTCGGAATATTTGAAGACGTCGCAGGCAATGCCGTCGCATTCAAAGGATCAATGAACGAGACTTGGCCAGGCCTTGCCCTCGACGGTAACTTGGAATCCGTTGATGTGTATCTGAGTTGGGCTGGCGAACGTGAACTCGCACGAGTAGCTGACGAGCAGGCCTACTTTGTCAGGCTTTGGGATAATCAGTTTCCTGGCGTAACCACCATTCCTCTCCCGGAAGTTGCGCGCGACGCACTGGTGACAGCGGCCGATCCGGAGCACTGGCGCGAACTTGTTGAGGAAATATGCATTGAGATCCAGACCGCTACGAGGTGGTCGCCGGAAGCACGGCCCAATGGGCGAGCACCGCGCGCTCATCAAGTAGCTGCGCTTGATGCGTGGGAGACACGTGGTCGCCGAGGGATCTTCGAGCACGCCACCGGATCAGGGAAGACGTTCACCGCCCTTTGCGCAATCAAGGATTCGTTCGCGCGCAACGAAGTTGTACTGGTACTTGTACCGAGCGACCTCCTGCTTCGCCAATGGGCCACGGAACTTCGGACAACTTTTGACTCGCTTGGTATTCGGCTTCTCCTTTGTGGTGGCGGTCACTCAGACTGGAAGGAAGATGGGCGGCTAAGAGCGTGGACACGAACTGGTAGCGGCGCTCCAAGGCTCGTGCTCGCAACAATGCAGACCGCATCCTCTATTGGGTTCTTAGCGGCATGCCGCGGGGGTCCCCACTTATTCTTGGTGGCAGACGAGGTACACAGACTCGGTGCACCACAATCACGTAGGGTTTTCGAACTGGACACCGGCCCGCGCCTTGGCCTAAGTGCCACCCCAGTCCGATCGGGAGACCCTGCGGGCACGGCTGCAATCTTTGAATACTTTGATGGTGTCGTGCCCCCTCCGTTCACACTGGTCGACGCTATAAGGGCCGGAACGCTAACCCCTTATGCGTATAACGTCCGACGTGTCTGTTTGGATGCAGAGGAGCAGGAGGATTGGAATAGGCTGTCAAAGGAAATTCGAAAGCAGATGGCTCGATCAATTGGCGCCAAGACTTCAGAAGCTGACCTTGAGTTGCGCCTCAAGATGCTATTGATTCGCCGAGCACGAATCGTTAAGAACGCCAGGCAGAAGGTTGAGGCAGCAGTTACCACCGTTACATCAGCCTATAAACGCGGGCAGCACTGGATTGTTTATTGCGACGATCAAGTTCAACTTGCCGCCGTACGAGATGCACTTAGATCTGCGGGCTGTGCCGACATCTTCGAATATCACACGGCGATGACCGGAGACCCACGTCGTACGCTTGACCTGTTCGAAGCACAAGGTGGGATTGTTGTCTCAATCCGTTGCCTAGATGAAGGCGTTGATATTCCAGCGGTATCGCACGCCCTCATACTTGCTTCGTCAAAGAACCCGAGAGAGTTCATACAGCGACGTGGACGAGTACTGAGAAAGTCGCCAGCAAAATCGATCTCACACGTCTACGACGTGCTGGTTACCCCTCTCTTCGACCCCGATGAGCCGCCAGCGCTTGCAATTCTAGAGGGGGAGCTTGCGCGCGCTATTGAATTCGGAACGCACGCAATCAACCCCGGTTGTATTACGGATCTTCAGCGCTTGGCAATCGAGCATGGCTTGGATTGGACGCGCCTCCTCAATTCGGGCATTGAGGACGATGAGAACGATAAGGAGCCCCATGAATAAAATTGTACAAACACGAAGCGAAGACCAGTTTCAATCGCTACTTGACACCGTAGAGCGCCTCAGATGCGAGAACTTTCCGACGTTGGATTCCACCCTGGTCCGCGATATTTTGCGCTTGCATGCGGACAGCGCCGCCGGGGATGGCGAGCTTGCGCGCGGTGTCGAGCAGGCAGTCGAGCGCTACCTCGCTAAGGGGGACTAGTCATGCTGCATCTTAAGGCTTTGCATATCGAGGACTTTGGCCCATTCAAGGGCCATCAGACGGTTGACCTTGCGCGCGAGGAAGGCGTAACGGTCATCTACGGCGAGAATATGCGTGGAAAAACGTCTCTCCTTAATGCGATACGGTTTGCATTCTTCGGAAAGGTGATCGGGCGCGGCACTAAGGCGATGCCCCTCCATAAAGTCGGAAATTGGGAGCAGGCCGCGAATGGAAAATTTGGATTTCAGGTACAGCTCGAATTTCAGGATGATGAGCACGCCTACAAGCTGACGCGCTCTTGTCATCCCAGGAAGGGGGTCACGTCGCCAAGTAATGACGACGACTATCTGGTTGATTATTACCTGGAAAGGGATAATAGCGTTCTCGGTCCACAGCAAGCGGAAGCCGAATTGAAACGAATCCTTCCGGAGCAAATCTCCCGTTTCTTCCTTTTCGACGGCGAACTACTCCAAGAGTACGAAGATCTTCTCAGCAGCGAAACCGATATGGGCCGCCGGATAAGTGAGGCCATAGAGCGGATTCTTGGGGTTCCGGTACTAACGTCCGCTCGCGCATCTCTGCTTCGGCTCAAGGAAAAGTCTGAACATCGAGAAGCTACCGCAGCTCAGGGCGATCAGAAGACCAGGGAGTTCGGGAACCAGCTCGCAGATCTGCACGCTCAGCGCCAAGTTCTCAACGAGGATCTTCAACGCCTTGAACGCGAACTAGAGGATGCTCGTTCGCAGAAGGCGTCGCTTGAGGAAGCAATGAAGAAGAAGGAGCGATTGGCTGTTCTGCTCGACAAGCGAGATTTCCTTGACCGTCTATTGAAAGAGATTGAGACACGCCGTGCAGCAAAGGAGGTAGAGCTCCAGCAAGCGATGTCTGGAGCATGGTGTTCGCTCCTCGCCGAGCCGGTTCAAGTCGCAATGAAGTCCCTTCGAGAATCGGAAGTGGCGCTCCAAACAGAGTTGCTGCGTGCAGACGTGCTTAGAAGCCTGCATGTCAATGCGGGCTCGGAGTGTCCAGCTTGCCTTCAGCAGGTGTCTCCGGAGGCCCGGCAGCGCATCGAATCAAGCATCCACGCAACAAACAGTATGGATCGAGCCGAAAGAGATCGGGAACTAGGATCGATTCGGCGCAAGCTTGCCGCTCTGGAGCAATATGCCGGCACTTCGCCCGTTGATGTTCTCCGACTACTGTGGGATGCAGTTGAGGAAGCGGCGGTTGATTATGCAGCCAAGAAGGGCGAACGAGATGAGATCGCCAAACAGCTGGAAAGCGTAGACGAGGAATCTCTTCGAAAGACCAAGACCGACATCGAGAGCACGATTCGGCAGATTGATGTCCTCGAGAAGGGAGTTGCCCGAACCCGGGACACCGTTGATCAGAACAAATCTGATGCCGAAAGCATCCAGAAGAGGTTAGACAAGCTGGCCGGCGGAAACCTCGCGGCTGAGCGGCGGCGGCGAGAGCTGTTGTCGGATCTCCATCGGCTCTTCAACGACGGAGTCGGTGCTTACCGAGAACAGTTACGGAAGCGCGTTGAAGCTGATGCCAGCCGTCATTTCAGAGCGCTCACTACGGAGCCAGACTATTCCGCGTTACGCATCAACGATAATTATGGTCTGACCATCGTTCATCAAGACGGCTCTGATATTCCGGTGCGATCGGCGGGTGCCGAGCATGTTGTCGCCTTGTGCCTGATGGGCGCGTTACAGAACAACGCTCCATTACGCGGCCCTATCGTCATCGATTCACCTTTCGGACGCTTGGATCGTGGTCACACCAGAAATATTGTTCGGGCACTACCGACAATGGCGAAGCAAGTCGTCCTTCTGGTCTATGACGACGAACTGCCACCGGAGTTGGCACGAGATGAACTCAGGAGCAAGCTGCGCGGAGAATGGATGCTGGAACGACGATCCGCAAGACATACGGAGCTAGCTCCTCGAAAGGATTGAAAACATGGCCTCCGACAAAAAAACTATTGGAATCAGCAAAGCCAACGCTGGCGCATTAAATACACTGGTCGCCGCAGGACGATTTGGCTCTGAGCTCGATGCCGCTAGATTCGCTATGGCGTATGCGATCAAGCTCGGCCTGCCAGCTGGCACCTCAGACGGAACCGAAACAAAATGGAACGTAGGGAGCGTGGATCCTGATGGTTCGCTACGCTCCCTATTGGAGGCGCTCTTTCCAGCTTGCTTAGAGCCGTATCGGCTGGCAGAGCATCTGATAAATGAGGGTGTCAGGCACCTCGTCAAAAAGCTCAACGAGGGTGAGGATCTTTACGAAACCATCTTTGGTCAAGCATAGCTAAGCTAGGCAATGTTTGATAGGAGGGCTGCATGGCAGCCCCTCTCCGATCTCAGCAATCTACTGTGCCGGGAGTCTTCTTAGATCTTGCAGGGGGTCGTGGCATGTGGTTCTTAACGTCGTCGAATGACACCGCGTCGAGACCATAGCCCTCCCTGGCTAGACGCTGAATCACCTCGGAATGTACTCGTTGCACGGTCCGCGAAGCGTGTGGCAAAGCCAAGTAGGCATCCACGACCAGCTGCTTCGCATTCGCTTCTAGCCCAGATGTCCGGGAGCGCCTTGCCGGCGTAACTCGCTTGCGCATAGACATGATTACATCGAAGTGTGCAACGCCCTCCTTCTCGGCGCGCCCCTTGTAGCCCTTGTGGCTCTGCTGTTTTCTATCGAGGGCGCCTGCATCGTCAATTTGAAATCCTGCGACCTCCGCCGCGGACTGGATTGCCCTCCAGACCGCAGGGTCCGTGTTGTGGAATACAAGTGTTGCCCATGCTCCAGGTTTGAGTACGCGGAATATCTCTTGCATCGACTGCGTCATCAGCAACTCATAGTCTGCGACTGTCTTACCGCCTTTGGCTGTATCGCGTGAACGGTTAACAACAGCTTCTTCCTGTTGAGGCGTCAGCCCTCCAAGCCAAGACTCCCAAATAAGATTGCAATCTGCGTAAAACAGGTTTGAGCCGAAGGGAGGATCTGTAAAAACGTAATCGACGCTCGCATCCGGAATGCCATCGAGCCTAGTAGCGGATCCGAGCCGGATGGCAGGAAGTGGCTCACACGGTGCCCCCAGGCTCTCATAGTAAGAACGAAGCTGCCTGATCTTGTTGCGCATAACTTCAAGGACATTGGCCTCTGACGACAACTGAGGGATGTACAAAGTACCAGTAAGTGGTCGTTGTCCTCCGCGAGCATTAAAGCGCCGCATTCGCGTTCCGTGCCACGCGGTATTAGTGAATGCAAACATCAGTGCGGCGCGCACTCGCTCATCGCTCACTTCTTGAATGCGGGTCCATAGGCTAGATAGCGCTCGAAGATTGCGCGGCATGTAGAAGTCCGCCACACGCTCAATTCCCTGCAGGTGAAGGGCAGATCGAATATACATCTCTCGAGTCGGATCAATCTCGACCTCGGGGTACCATGCTGTCGGCGCCAACTTTGCCTGTTCCTGAATAAGCGAAATGTCTTCAGCTGTTGGCGCACGCTCAACTCGCTGACCATTAGCTCGCTGGTAGCTCAACAGGACCGGCCTATTCCCTGCATATTTCAGCCCTTGCTTCGCCGTTTCTCGTCCGCACTTTGGGCACGCAAGTGTGGCCGGCATCCGCCCTGTCTGACGATCAATTGATTCCCAGATGGAGAATGATGTCTGACAATGAGGGCAAACTGCATCCCGCCCCCAGAGTGTGTAGAGGATGTATCCTCGGTCGCGCCCATCCGCACACGCGTAGATTTTTCGGAACTCTTGGTCGAGATCGGCAGCGATCTCGTTGAATGCATTTTGAAGAGCCTTCGGATCACACGGGCGCGTGTGGTTATAAGCCAGATGTGTTGCCGCCACGGATAGGTCGCTCAACACGGCCCGACGTCCTGACATTTGGGCGGCGACCCCGGTCATTCCCGTTCCACAGAACGGATCCAAGACAACGTCTCCAGGACGAGTGAAGTGCTTGATGAACGGTGTTATGGCTTCGGGCGGCACCTTCGTGTGATAGCTATGCGCGTTATAGAGCGCAGTGTTGCGCTGCCCAGAGACAACTCTCGGCGGCTCACCACCTACATCTGGTGCAGGTCGATAAGGATCCAGTAGATCTGCGAGATCGGAATCACTTGACAGGTAATGATCTGCAGCACAACCAAAAGGTGAACCTACTCCGTCAAAATTTGGCGAAGGGCGTCCATCGGCTACCGAATTGCTCGCGGCCCACTTTGCCCCGCACGGACTGAACATTTGTGCACAAAGGTCCTTTACTGTCTGTAGAGACAGGCCATTTAGCGAGTTACCGTTCTTGAGCGAAGAGCGGACAACAAATGAGAAAGCCTCGTCAGTACTAAAAAGGCCCTTCTGCGCGAGAGCGAACTTGGCCAGCACAGATCGGACCGCATTGTCAGAGACCAAGGTCTTCACCCCCCCGATGCGTGTTGTTGGTCTGCGCCGTAGCTCGATCAAGGCGTCCAACGAAGCTACGTTTTCTTTCGCCTGCAATCCCTTCACGCCCTTGATGGACGGATGAACCTTATCGAGCCCAATCGCGTGTCGAACTTCTAAACCTGCATCGCTGAGAGCATCCTGAATCGCACACCAAATTTCGTCGCTTGAATTGTTGAACTGAAGCGTTGCGTATGCGTTCGGCTTTAGAATTCTCGAGACCTCACGGAAGGCACCGGTCATTAGGCGCTGATAGTCAGAGACGGTCTTTCCCCCGTCGCTCGGTGACCGATGTTTATTGACTACGATTTCCTCTCGCTCATCAGTTAAGGCTCCCAGCCAGGCGTCCCAAAGGAGGCTACTGTCGGCGTAGAAGATGTTTGCTCCAAATGGAGGATCCATAAAGACATAGTCAATCGAACCATCTGGAAGGTGATGTAGTCCTGTAGCAGACGACTGAACTACCTCAGCGCGACCGCTTGGCACCGCGAGATGTTTGAAATATCTAGCAGCATCACGAAGCTTCCGTTCAAACAAACTCCCGACATTCCATTCGTAGCGCAAAGATGAAATGTATAGAGTGCCCGTCATCACATTCGTCGGACGCTTGACATTCCACTGGTACCTTTTAGAGGCTCGATTTACCATTCCGGTAAATGCAAAAAGCAGAGCCGAACGAATTCGTTCGTCTTTTTCCTCCTGAATGGTGTGACGTATGGCCGCAAGCGCATGAAGGTTGCGCTTGGTGTAGAAATCAGCGACGGAGTTGACGCCCTGGGCAGAGTGTCCCGCTCGCCACATTTCACGATCGGCAGTAAACGGCACCTGAGGGATCCAATAGAGGATCTCGCCAGCATTCGCCCGTTGAATCAGTTCGAGTTCAGCATTGGTTGGGGAGTGGGCGTCCCTTGACGTCGGCCCCTTCGCATTAGTCTCAACAGGGCGCTCACCAATCCACGTGAGCTCCCGCTTCTGGCTACTGCGGCGGCATGTAGGACATGTCACTCCATCGACAACAGCACCAGTCTTGGGATCTCGAGCGCCCTCCCAGTAGACGATCGCACCACCACAGTGGCGACACTGGAAGACATCGCTCCAGACCGTATATTCGATGCGCGAGCGTGCGGCGGGAGTCCCGGTTTCATAAAGCCAACTCAGCGTTGGGCGCACGCGCTCCATGACCCTGCCTGCCGCCTTCATAAAGGCCTCCGGTTCGCACGGTGTCACGTAATTCCGAGCAATATGTACCGCAGCCGGGGACAAGTCGCTAAGAGCAGCATGACGTCCTGCAAGTATCGATGCGACACCGGTCATTCCACTTCCGCAGAATGGATCTGCAACAATCTGCCCTTCGTTGGTGTGATGCCGAACGAGTTTGTCGATAGCCTCTGGAGGTACCTTTGTGTGGTAGCTGTGCGCTCGATACGCCTGCGAATTTTTTCCGGCCCGCAAGTGGTCGAGGTATGGAGCTATATCAACAGATGGTCCATCAGCCAATTGCTCCCGAATTGTCCTCTGGAACGTGTCAGATAGCTCTCGTGAGAAGTGTACCTTCGCCCCGGAGTCATCGCGCCGAATCACAGATACGATAGCGTCGGCCCTTCCCGGAACTGCGCTTGCTACATCCGGCGGGAGGCGCCCAGCGGCAACACGGAGAACATCAGCAGGAACTTCCAACGCAATCGAAAGCGCTTCAAATTGCTCGTCGGTAGGCTGCCGATTTCCACTTTCGATCATGCTGAGATGGGATTTCGCGATACCGAGAGTCTTGGCAAGAGACGTGAGGGAGAGTCCCCTTTCTTGACGACGATCACGAAGAAGGCGGCCACAAGCATTGCCCGGCAACACCGATTCGCCGTCTGCGGGATGAGTTTCATGAGTGGAAGGTTGATCGAATCCGGGCCTGGGCATGTTTTCTTAGCTGTTCACCTTTGTTGTGAACACGCATTTTACCGGACGGATGTGATATCGAGGTGGCAACTTTCGGTCTGAACTCGGCAGAAGATAGACCCTCGCAAAGAAGCTAGCGGGCTGCGCGGCCATTCTTGGGGTTGGCGCGTCTGCTTTGTCCGAAGTTTCGACTCGACGGGTCCGCCGGGCTTTCGCTGCCGGAACAAGCATTTGCTTAAATGTTGAGCAGATCCTGCGCGCTAGAGAGGAAAGTTGTCTTCGGCAACATCATCGTGCCTCCAACATTCGGCGCCTGTAGCGCATCGGCATCATTGGAGTCCGACAGCCTCCTCGGCCGTCAGAATCAGAAGTCAATCAACGCAGAACAGAAGGGAGTCCTGGCAGCGCCATGGACCACGGGTTGGGCCACGGACAGAGCGAAGCAGATGTTCTTCACACGGGCGTGGAAAAGTGCTACGAAGATAACTCGTCGCCGGAGTGCAGAAGGGCGCCTCCAACTGGCACTGCCGCTTCCAGGCGCAGCAGATAGAATACGCAAATCAATCCTCAGCCAAGTGGAACCCCGACGAGCATGAAGAACCAGGAAAACGCGCCGCAGCCAGATTATCTGGAGGATCTAAATTCTGATCACCGTGGATCTGGTATCGAAGTTGAGTTGGGAATTGAAGCGCCTGCAGAGATTCGAGAGCCTTTTGATCCAGAAAAGATCGACGTCAAGACCAAGCCGATGACCGTCGATCTAATTATGGCCAGAGTAAGAGAGGGCGATGGGGAAATAGACCTCATGCCGGACTTTCAGCGACGCGCCGGGATATGGGATGAGACTAGAAAATCTCGCCTTATCGAGTCCTTGTTGCTTCGCATCCCTCTACCTGTCTTCTATGTTGCTGCAGACCAGAACGACAGGTGGTCGGTCGTAGATGGACTTCAACGTATTACGACATTGAAGGAATTCATTCATGACGAGGTACTCGCACTTCAAGGCCTGGAGTTTCTCCACGATCTAAAGGGAAAGCGATTTTCAGATTTGAGTCGACAGATGCAACGTCGGATTCAAGAGACGGAAATTACGGTCCACATCATTCAGCCCGGAACTCCCTCCGCGGTGATGTTCAACATCTTCAAGCGGATCAACACAGGTGGATTACCCCTTTCTGCACAGGAAATTCGACATGCAATCAAACAAGGCCCGTCGACACGTCTTTTGAAGCAGCTGGCCGACTCAAGACCATTTAAGGAAGCCACACGTGGAAGCATTAATGATGAACGCATGGCAGATCGTGAATGTGTGCTTCGATTCTGCGCGTTCTATCTCACCTCCCCGCAACAGTATACTTCAGGTGATCTCGATGCATTTCTACTTCAGACGATGGATCGGATAAATTTCGCGTCCAGCACAGAAATCGAAGATCTATCCCAAGCATTCGATCGAGCGATGAATCGAGCAAAGGCTATTCTTGGAAAGTTTGCCTTTAGAAAATACTATGGCATTCAATTTCGTCTTAGCCCCATAAATAAAGCACTTTTCGAATCTTGGTCAATCCACTTGGCTAACTTGTCCACAGAAGAAGCGACAGCACTTGAAGCGAATAAGGATGGATTGCTTTTGCAATTTGCGGACCTAATGACGAATTATCGGTTTATTGATTCGATCTCGACATCAACCGGCACATCGGCGAACGTCAAGCTTCGATTTAATACCATTGGGGAATTGATTCAGGGAGCCCTGCATGCTTAAGAGCCTTCATCTTGAGAACTTCAAGGGCTTCAGCTCTATTGATATTGGTTTCCAGCAAATTACTTTGCTGGCCGGCCTTAATAGCTCCGGAAAAAGCTCCATCATTCAAGCACTTTTGCTTCTTAAGCAAATTGGCTATCAACGCGATCCAAGTACGGATCATGCAGAACTTTTTCCAAACGGACAATATGTATCGCAGGGAAGCGGGCGAGAGCTATTGCATGAGTTCGCTGAATCCGATGAGATTGTAATAGCTTGCGAAACCGATAGGCACGCTCATAGCTGGAGTTTTAAGTATGATGACAAAACTCATCGACTTATTAGTCGGTGGACTTGTGAGAGAGAAGAACTCGCAAGCCTAGCGGGCCTGCGATTCGCATATTTGAGCGCTGAACGTTGGGGACCGCGACTAACTTATCCATATGAGGACAGTGAAAGCATTGAAGGACTCGGCAACTATGGCGAATATGCCATTCGATATCTGATTGATCATGGCGATGACCCGGTTCGCAACCTTAAGGCAAGGCACCCCTCAGCGAAGGGAAGCAGCCTGATACATCAAGTGCAAGCGTGGCTCGGAGAGCTAAGTCCTGGGGTGAGACTGGATGTAAAGCCGTTGCGTGACGCAGGCATTTCCGTGGCAGGATTCGGCTTTGACCGAAAATCGGACATTGCCTCGCGTTACTATCGTCCAACGCACGTAGGCTTTGGCCTTACTTACTCTCTGCCGCTTCTCGTTGCGCTGCTAGCGGGCAATAGGGAAACTGTGCTGTTATTAGAAAACCCTGAAGCGCATCTACACCCGCGAGGTCAAGTTCGACTGGCACAATTAATAGCACTGGCAGGCAACGAGACGCAGATTATCGTAGAGACCCATAGCGATCATATTTTGAATGGACTCCGGCTAGCAGTGAAAAAAAAGGACCTGTCGCCCAATGACATTGCCTTTCATTGTTTCCGAAGAGAAGGAGTGTCATCATCGGTGGAAACTCCAACAATCGACGAGAATGGACGACTCTCTTTTTGGCCCGAGGGATTCTTTGACGAATACGAACGCACTCTCTCCGCTCTCGTCCGAAAAACCAGAACGTAATCCAAATGCGAAAGCCGGATATTGTTTTTAACGATATATCGATTATCAACGTCAATGTACCCGATCATTCGGCGGCACAAAAAGCATTCGAAGATTTTGTATGCACCGTTGGGAGTCTTATTGACGACGACATCTGCAATAGCATTATCCGTTCATCATGTTGCCTTCAGGACGTAACAATTTGCGTCAACCATAATGGGACTTGGAATGCTGCCGATTGGTTTCAGGATCGAAACGTTGACTTTGACTTACGAAACCTCGCACTGACACTTGACACTAAGGTTCCAATCGAGGAAGGACTTATTTTAAAAGACGATCAAGAGAACGAATTACTTTCATTTAATTTTAACGCGGGCCAGGCGAATGGACCAGATTGTTTTCCGGCCGGATATTGTGCTTGCATTGGCGATGTACTAGTAAGCATTTTGACCTCGCCGATTTGGGACACACATCAGCTTCAGGTTTGTGTAACGCACGAGATACACGAAGAAAGAAATATCGTGATAGATCATGCGAGTAGAGCGTCGCACAGTGACCTGCTAAGAACACTGTTCAACGGGCGACGCTTAGCCTCAGTCGAAACAGCGGAAGATTTCAAAAAATCAAAAGAAACATTGTTTCCGAATCTGCGCTTCTCGCCCGATGTAGATGACCAGATAGATAGGCTTGATAAACATCAGTTGGCTAATGCTATTGCCAAACTTGCGAAAATCAATGAGACGGCCACAAATTGGTCAAATAATGGGACGGCAGTGCCGGACTATCGCTTTCAGTGGAGCGGAGAAAGCAAGCCAACCATGGATAACGAGGCGTATCGGGATGCGCGAAAATTTCGAATGCCCGAGGGCGAATTAGCAATTTTCGAGAATCACGTCTACTTCACAGGCAGACATCGCATTCACTTCGTCGAGGACAGGAAAGCCCGTGATTTCGTCATAGGCTACATAGGGGACCACCTTCCTACGGTTCGCTTCCCTCATTAGGAAATTGAATAGCGTGGTGGGCAAGTTAGCGGCCTGTCGTGCTGTCGGCCTAAACCTTGCCGTCGCTGGATTTCGCGGGTGACGTGCTTTGCAGCGGCGCCCAATCAAGATCAAGGTGCTGACTGTGCATCGCATCCTTGATTTTTTTGGCCCGCTTTCTACTTCGCGGTCTTTGCGGCTTTTACCGAGAATTGCAGGAGGCCGAGATTAGCTGGACTAGGAGCGCTCTTGCTGGACTAGAAATCCGGAGGTGATAGCTGGAGCGCGGTATTCCTGCCGTTCCAGAACAGCAGCTAATCGCCCAGCTAAGAACTGTCAACGCCTGCTGTGCGCTCGCCCGCTGTTGGACTGATGGACTGAGCCACTCAGGTCGCAGAGGTGCAAAAGACCCCCTGCTGGATTCCAGGATGAACTAATCCTAGGATTCGAGTCAGGTAGTCAAAAGTCCTACGGGCGATCGGTGTTGCGTCTTTGCGTCCATCGACAGATGGGACCTTGCGCCAAGTGGGGCGCTTGGAATAGTTACCCCTTCTCCATGGTCCATTCCGTAGTGATTTGACTCTGCCGTCCCCTCACTGCCATGCCCAAGCTGGGCACGCAGCGAATCGAGTTCAGGCACGGCTCAGTTCGTTTGTTGGCTGCAATGTCTGCGCACCGCGCTGCGGCCATCGCCGCGTGGCACGGTCCAGCTCTACACTCCTCAACCGCTTAGTCTCCACGCCTTCAGCGCTCTAGATGTCGCAAGTTTGGTCCGTGCACGCTAGTCGCATTAATTGCGAATCTTCAGTCTCACAAAGCCGTACGTAGTCTCACTAATTCCGATTGCCTACAACACGGGAAATATCAAACATCAATATTCCGCGCCACCAGCGCATTAGATTCGATGAAATTCCGCCGCGGCTCCACCTCATCCCCCATAAGGGTGGTGAAAATCTGATCCGCCGCAATAGCATCCTCAATCTGCACCTTCAGCAGGCGCCGCTGGGTAACGTCAAGCGTCGTCTCAAACAGCTGCTCAGGGTTCATCTCACCCAACCCCTTATAGCGCTGACGAGAAACCCCGCGCTCCGCCTCAGAAAGCAACCACTGCATCGCCCCATGGAAGTCATTGACAGTCTGATCCCTCAGCTTGTCCCCTTCCCCGCGCTGCACCTTGGTCCCCTCAGGCGTCAGCCCCTGGAACGTCTTGGCCGCGTTGGACAGCGCCGCATAATCGGCCCCATGAACAAAATCCGCATCCAGATGCGACAACCGCACGTTGCCATGATGGCGCCGCGCAATCATCAGCCGATGCTTGTCAGTCTTCTCATCAAACTGCGCATACACATCAGCCGTACCATCATCATTCACGGCCGCGCCGAGCAGCGTCTTCGCATGCATCTCAGCCAGCTTGGCCTTCAGCGCCACGGCCGAGGCTTCCGCCGCAGCAGCACTGTCCAGATCCAGCGTCACGCCGTCCGAAATGGCACGCAGGGCGTCCGTATCCACAATACGTGACAGACGGCCAATCACGCCTTCCGTGAGCTGATACTGCCGCGCCAGCTCAGCCAGCGCATCTCCACTGATCTCCGACCCATCCGGCCGCACCAACGACGCCTTCTCCATCGCCAGCTTCAACAGATAAGCATTGAGCTCAACATCATCCTTGATATACCGCTCTTCCTTGCCATGCTTGATCTTGTACAGCGGCGGCTGCGCGATATACACATACCCGCGCTCGATAATGTCAGGCATCTGACGATAGAAGAACGTCAGCAGCAGCGTCCGGATGTGCGAGCCGTCCACGTCCGCGTCAGTCATGATGATGATGCGGTGGTAGCGCAGCTTTTCCAGGTTGTAGTCGTCCTTGCCGATGCCGGTGCCCAGCGCGGTGATCAGCGTCAGCACTTCCTGGCTGGACAGCATCTTGTCGAAGCGGGCGCGCTCTACGTTCAGGATCTTGCCCTTGAGCGGCAGGATGGCCTGGAACTTACGGTCGCGGCCCTGCTTGGCGGAGCCGCCTGCGGAGTCGCCCTCCACCAGGAAGAGCTCGGACTGGGCGGGGTCTTTTTCCTGGCAGTCGGCCAGCTTGCCGGGCAGGCCCATGCCGTCCATCACGCCCTTGCGGCGGGTCATTTCGCGGGCCTTGCGGGCGGCTTCGCGGGCGCGGGCGGCGTCTACGATCTTGCCGCAGATGGTCTTGGCGTCGATGGGCGTTTCCAGCAGGAAGTCGGTCAGGGCCTTGCTGACGAGTTCTTCCACGGGCAGGCGCACTTCTGACGAGACCAGCTTGTCCTTGGTCTGCGAGCTGAACTTGGGCTCGGGCACCTTCACGGACAGCACGCAGGCCAGGCCTTCGCGCATGTCGTCGCCGGTGGTTTCCACCTTGGCTTTCTTGGCGACTTCGTTTTCTTCGATGTACTTGTTGATGACGCGCGTCATCGCGGCGCGCAGGCCGGTCAGGTGGGTGCCGCCATCCCGCTGCGGGATGTTGTTGGTGAAGCAGAGCACCTGCTCGTTGTAGCCGTCGTTCCACTGCATGGCCACTTCCACGCCGATGCCGTCTTTTTCGGTGTTGGCGTAGAAGATGTTGGGGTGCAGGACGGTCTTGGCGCGGTTGATATACTCGACAAAACCCTTCACGCCACCGGAGAAGGCAAAGTCTTCTTCCTTGCCGGTGCGCTGGTCGACCAGCTTGATATGGACGCCGTTGTTCAGGAACGAGAGCTCGCGAATGCGCTTGGAGAGGATCTCGTAGTGGAACTCAACGTTGGTGAAGATTTCTTCGTCGGCCAGGAAGTGGACTTCGGTGCCGCGCTTGTCGGTGGCGCCGATAACCTTCATCGGGGAGACTTCAACGGGCTGGCCGTCGGGGCCGGGCACGGTCTCGATGATGCGGTTCTGCACATCGCCCTTGGCGAATTCAATCAAATGGACCTGGCCGTCGCGGCGCACGGTCAGGCGCAGCCACTTGGAGAGTGCGTTCACGCAGGACACGCCCACGCCGTGTAGGCCGCCCGATACCTTGTAGCTGTTCTGGTTGAACTTGCCGCCGGCGTGCAGCTCGGTCATGGCGATTTCCGCCGCGCTGCGCTTGGGTTCATGCTTGTCGTCGAACTTGACCAGGGGCGGGATGCCGCGGCCGTTGTCGACGATGGAGATCGAGTTGTCGCTGTGGATGGTGACCTGGATCTCGGTGCAGTAGCCGGCCAGCGCTTCGTCGATGGAGTTGTCCAGCACCTCGAAGACGAGGTGGTGCAGGCCGGTGCCGTCGGAGGTGTCGCCGATATACATGCCCGGGCGCTTGCGTACCGCCTCCAGGCCTTCCAGGATCTGGATCGAGGAGGCTCCGTAGGTGTTTTCCTGTTGCGGTTTCTGCTGTTCGGTCATGTCTTTCCTACTTGCGGCGAATACGGATTTCGGGCCGGGCCGGCATGCTTTTTATGCTGGCAGCGGGGCGCGAAGGGTCCGCATGGCGGGTTACTAAAAACGGCAAAAGGGGCGGATCGTCATGTCGATCCTGCCCCCGCTGCGGGATGCCTATCCCCAGGACTTCCCGGCCGGGCCGGGTGTCTATGCGTGCCGTTTGCTGCTCCGGTAGCTCGTCTTCTGCGTGTCCTGTTACCGGATCATCAGATGCGCATCGGCATGACGACGTACTTGAAGTTGTCGTCTTCCGGCACGGTGATCAGCGCGCTCGAATTCGAGTCGCCGAGGCTGACCTGCACCTGCTCGCTCTTCAGGTTGGCGAGTACGTCGAGCAGGTAGGTCACGTTGAAGCCGATATCGAGCGCGTCGCCCGAGTAATCGAGTTCCAGCTCTTCCTGCGCCTCTTCCTGGTCGGCGTTGGTGGAGCTGATCTTGAGGACGTGCGTGTCGAGGATGCAGCGCACGCCCTTGAATTTGTCGGTGGTCAGGATCGCGGTGCGTTGCAGCGCCTGCTGCAGCCGCACGCGGTCGATCGCGAAGGCGTTCTTGTAGCCTTTGGGGATCACGCGCTGGAAGTCGGGGAACTTGCCTTCCACCAGCTTGGAGATCAGTTCGATATTGGCGAACGTGAACTTGACCTGGTTGGCGGCCAGCTGCACCGTGACCGGATCGTCGTTGTCTTCCAGCAGGCGCTGCAGTTCCAGGATGGTCTTGCGCGGGATGATGACTTCCTGACGCGCACCGACGCCGGCGGCTTCGTTCTCAAGCTCGACGCCGCAATAGGCCAGGCGGTGGCCGTCGGTGGCGACCGCCATGACCTTCTTGCCTTCCACCACCAGCAGCATGCCGTTCAGGTAGTAGCGGATGTCTTGCTGCGCCATGGCGAAGTGGACCATCGCCAGCAAATGCTTGAAGGTCTTCTGCGGCAGCGTGACGCTGGCGTTGAATTCGCTGGCCTCGGCAACGGTCGGGAATTCTTCAGCGGCAAGCGTCTGCAGTGCGAAGCGGCTCTTGCCGGATTGCACGGTCATGCGCTTGTCGTTGAGCGACAGGGCCACGTCGCCGTCAGGCATGGCACGCAGGATGTCGAGCAGCTTGCGCGCGGCCACGGTGGTGGCGACGCTGTCGTTGCCGACGCCGCATTCTGCATGCGTGGTGATCTGGATTTCGATGTCGGTCGACAGGAAGGACACGTTCGACCCGGACTTGCGAATCAGCAGGTTGGCCAGGATCGGGAGGGTGTGGCGGCGCTCCACGATGCCGCTCACGATTTGCAGCGGACGCAGCAGGTTGTCTCGCGAGGTTTTGACCAATTGCATTGAATTTATCCTTCGTCGTTTGTAGTCGGCGACCGCAGAACGCAAACAACTCCAAATTCACTTAGGAATCAAGGAGTTAATGTGCCATTGTACCAAGGATAAGCCGCTGCGGTGAAGCGGGGCGGGACCGGCGGGCGGGCCAGCTGTGCACAAAAAGCCACGCTGGTGCCTTGGTGCGCTGTTCCGCACTTGCCATCCCGTCCCGACTCACCGCAAAGCCTTATCGGTGGCCATTTTCCGGACTTTTGCTCCGGCGACGCTGACGTTAATTCCCAGGCGGCACGGGTTTCCCGTGACGCGCACCCTACAGTATGCCAGCCCCGGGGGGCCGGCCTTCAAAACTGGCTTCTAATCAGGACTGAACCTGTCCGTCCTTCCGTCAGCCCTTGAGCGTCTGTTCCAGCACGTGCAGCTCGTGGTTGAGCTGCGCATCCTTGCTGCGTTCGTCGGCGATCTTGCGCACGGCGTGCAGCACGGTGGTGTGGTCGCGGCCGCCGAAGAGTTCGCCGATCTCGGGCAGGCTCTTCTGCGTCAGCTCCTTGGCCAGGTACATCGCGATCTGGCGCGGACGGGCAATATTGGCAGGCCGCTTTTTCGAGTACATGTCAGCGACCTTGATGTTGTAGAAATCCGCGCAGGTCTTCTGGATGTTCTCCACCGAGATCTGGCGGTTCTGCACCGTCAGCAGGTCCTTCAGCGCTTCACGCGTCACCTCGATGGTGATGTCCTTGCCATGGAAGTTGCTGAACGCCAGGATCTTGCGCAGCGCGCCTTCCAGCTCGCGCACGTTGGAGCGCAGGTGCTTGGCAACGAAGAAGGCAACTTCTTCCGGAACGTTCACGTTCTCGGCGGCGGCCTTCTTCATCAGGATCGCTACGCGCATTTCCAGCTCGGGCGGCTCGATCGCCACGGTCAGGCCGGAGTCGAAGCGCGAGATCAGGCGGTCGTCGATGCCGGTGATTTCCTTGGGGTAGGTATCGCTGGTGATGATCACCTGCGCCCGGTTGGCGATCAGGGCCTCGAAGGCGTAGAAGAACTCTTCCTGCGTGCGGTTCTTGCCGGAGAAGAACTGGATATCGTCGATCAGCAGCAGGTCAAGCGAGTGGTAGTAGCGCTTGAACTCGTCGAACGCCTTGCGTTGGTACGCCTTCACCACGTCGGACACGTACTGCTCGGCATGGATGTACCGGATGCGCGCGCGCGGGTTCTCCAGCAGCATGTTGTTGCCGATGGCGTGGATCAGGTGGGTCTTGCCCAGGCCCACGCCGCCGTACAGGTACAGCGGGTTGTAGGACTTGCCGGGGTTGTGCGCAAC